>NZ_OZ409878.1:0-3674048 GCF_979258745.1 Curtobacterium sp. AC268
TTCCAGCCGGGCACCTTCACCAGCTTCGCGTAGAACATCGACGCGGCCGTGTACGGGTCCATCCGCTGCTCGTACGTGCCCCAGGCGCCGTTGTCGCGCTGCTGGAACAGGCCGCGGCTGTCCGGGCCCGCGGCGTCGCCGTGGTCCAGGTTCACCAGGCTCGACTCGCCGATCGCGGTCATCACCCCGACGGCCTGCGTGTGCGGACCGATGCCGAGCGCCTGGGCGGCTTCGATCACGTGCGCGGCGTTCACCAGGCGGTCCTGGCAGAAGCCACCGACGGGTCCGGCCGGCACGACCATGCCGCCGATCGTCTTCGAGGCGACGGCCGGGCACGCGGGAGTCGGGGTGGCGGCGCTCGACTTCGCGATGCCGGCGAGCGAGTTGACCGCGATCACGACGAGGACGACCACACCGATGCCGACCGCCACGATCCCGGCGCCGAACACCGAGGCGACGGTGATGCCGACACGGCGCATGACGGGACCTCTCGACGGGCTGGGCGGGCGGAGCAGGAAGAGCAGCACGAGCGTACGGGCGCCTCCTGGGAAGCGTGCGGCGGCCCGCCGTGATCGCACGCTCCACGAGTGACGGTCCTGGTTCACGAAGCGCAGGGCTTCGCGCACCAGAACCGTCAGGACGTGTACGCGCTCAGCTGTCGTGCGGAGGGCGCTGCACCTTCGTCGGCTCCGTCACGAGTCCGGTCGGGGCCTTCTCGGCCTGCTTCCGTCCGTGGGTGAACCAGGTCAGGACCCAGAGCAGCACGCCCAGGGCCAGAAGCGCGCCGGCGATCTGGTACTGCTGCGGGTCACGACCGGACGAGAACGGCATGACGAGCCACAGGCACGTGACGATGCCGATGACCGGGATGACGACGCCGGCCCGGAAGTGCTTGTGGTCGACCTTGTCGCGGCGCAGCACGAGCACGGTCACGTTGACGACGGCGAACACCGTCAGCAGCAACAGCGAGGTGGTGCCACCGAGGACGACGACGATGGGGGAGTCCGGGTCGAGCGAGACCCACCCGATCAGCAGCAGTGAGATGAGCGTGGTGAAGACGATCGCGGTCGACGGGGTGCGACGGGCGGGGGAGATGCGGGACAGGAAGCCCGGCAGCACGCCCTGCTTGCTCATGCCGTAGAGCAGGCGCGACGCCATCATCATGTTGATCAGGGCGGTGTTGGCGACGGCGAACATCGAGATGAAGGGCAGCAGGTCGGCGATCGGGAAGTCCGGCGCGGCGGTCTGCACGACGGTGACGAGCGGGGTCTCGTTGCCGGCAAGCTCACCGATCGGCACGACGGCCACGGCGCAGATCGACACGAGCACGTAGATCACGGCGGTGATGCCGAGGCCGGTGAGCATGATCTTCGGGAAGATGCGCGAGGGGTCCTTGGTCTCCTCGGCCATGTTGACCGAGTCCTCGAACCCGACCATCGCGAAGAACGCCAGCGACGTCGCGGTGCTGATCGACATCAGCAGGGACTTGTCCTCCGGCGTCTCGAACATCACGACCCGCGAGAAGTCCGCGTTGCCGCCCGCGATCGCCCAGAACCCGATCAGGATCACCATGACGAGACCGGACAGCTCGACCAGCGTCAGCACGACGTTCGTCTTGACGCTCTCGCTCACCCCGCGGAAGTTGATGAACATCACCGCGAGCATGAAGCCCATCGCGATGAGCATCACCACGCCGTTCGGCAGCTCGATGCCGAACCCGGCGCCGAGGTTCGCCGCGAACGCCCGCGATGCCGTCGACGCCGACGTGATCCCGGAACACATCACGATGAACGTCACGATGAAGGTGACGAAGTGGATGCCGAACGCCTTGTGCACGTAGAGGGCGGCACCGGCGGTCTGCGGGTACTTCGTCACGAGTTCGAGGTACGAGAACGCCGTCAGCAGCGCGACCGCGAACGCGATGAGGAAGGGGAGCCACGCTGCCCCGCCGACCTCGGCCGCGACCTGACCGGTGAGCGCGTAGACACCCGTGCCGAGGATGTCTCCGACGATGAAGAGCAGCAGGAGCTTGGGACCGATGACCCGGCGGAGCTCGTGCTGCTCCTGCTGTGGGCGGTCCGTCTTGGTGGTGGCCATGCGTCACCCTTGCGCGCGAGGTGCCTTTCTGTCCAGTCCCACAGGAAGGTTTCTCGCGATCGCAACACGGTCGCTCGGCGACGGATACGCTCCGGCCATGGACCAGCAGTCGAACACCACCGAGGAGCCCATCGAGTTCGCGGACTTCAACGCGAAGCTCCTGGTGCTCGACGTCCTCTGCTACGACCTCGACGTCCTCGACCCCTACGACCCGGACGCCGAGGACGAGACCGACGAGGACCTCGACGTCGACGGGCAGGACGACCGGGCGCGCGAGTACTACGACGACCTCGACCTGCTGCCGTCGCACCTGGCGCTCGTCACCGAGATCACGGTGGACTCCGACCTCGAGGTGCTGCGGGACGTCCACCCCGGCTGGGACGGCTCGGACGACCGCTTCGACCCGCAGAACTGGGACGACCTGCTCGACCTGCCGGAGCTCCGGACCGTGTACGCCGCCGCACCACTGCCTGCCCACGTCGCCGAGCGGCTCGCGGCCAAGGGCGTCGAGGTCCGCTCAGCCTGAGCAGGACGCGACCAGGATGCGACCGGGACGCCCGCGCGATCGACCAGCTGGCTAGCGGTCCAGCGCCCGCAGCTGCTCGGTGAACTGCTTCGCGCCGCCCTGCGCCGGGTGCCGCACTGCGATCGCCTCGATGCCGGCCAGGGCGAGTGCTCCCTGCGCCTTCCGACCGACCGCGACCACCCGGACCCGATCCGCGCCGCCGAGGGCCTCCAGCAGCGCGAGCGCGACGGGCGCGCCCGAGCGGACCTCGGCGGGCCGAGGTGTCCGGTTCGTCAGCCGGTCCGGTGCCACGAAGGGGTGGTGCGGGAAGATCGCCCACGCGACCGGGAGCGCACCGCGCCAGCCCTCCAGCGCAGCGTGCACGACGCGCGACGAGGCCTCCCACGGTGCCGTCGGCTCCGGCGGCGCCGAGAACCCGGGCCCGAGCTCGCGCATGCTCGTGAACGGCACACCCGTGTTCGTCATGCCGCGCCACCCCGGGGCCTCGGCCACGAGCAACGTGTCGGCCCCCGCCCCGGACTGCTCCAGGTACCGCGTCAGGTTCGCGCGCCGCAGCCGTCCCTCGGCCGATCCGACGTCGTAGAGCGCCTCGGCGTCCGACTCGACGGGCACGGCGTCGAGTGCCGCCCAGAACGCGGCGAACTGACCGCCCGTCCCGCTCACGATCGCCCGAGCACCCGGCGGTAGACGTCCTCGAGCCCCGCGGCCGACCGCTCCCAGCTCAGGCGCTCCGCGTGCTCCCGGCCCGCAGCGGCGAGGCCGGCTGCGTACGGCGCATCCGTCAGGATGCGCTCGATCTCGTCAGCCCACGCCTGCGGGTCGCGGGATTCGAGCACGACGCCCGTCTCACCGTCGACCACGGCCTCACGCAGGCCCCCGGCAGCCGCGGCCACGACCGGCACCCCGGAAGCGGAGCCCTCGAGCGCGACGAGCCCGTAGGTCTCGGAGTGGGACGGCACGAGCACGGCTGCCGCGCCACGGAACAGGAACGCCAGGTCGGCACGCGACTGCGGCCCGATGAAGGTGACGTGGTCGGCGATGCCCCGCGCGTCGGCGAGCCGACGCAGTTCGTCCACGTAGTCACCCGCCTCACTCGAGACGTCGCCCGCGATGACCAGGGTGGGGCGGGCCTCCAGGCTGATGTCGGCGATCGCCTCGATCGCCAGGTCCAGGCCCTTGAGCGGTTGCACGCGCGCCGCCGCGACCACGTAGGGGGTGGCGGCGCGGCGCGCACCGACCGCGGCGGGCCGGAAGACGGACCCGTCGACCCCCGGCGGCACGATCCAGATGCGGGCGTCGTCGCCGCCGAGCCGGGTGCGCACGGTCGACGCCTCGGCCTCGGACACCACGACGACGGCGTCCGACTCGCGAGCCAGCAGTTCCTCGCCGGCGATGCGGCCCGCGGACTCGGGGCGTTCTCCCTCGGACAGCGGCGTGGCCGGGTCGGCGGCGATGGAGTGGAACGACTGCACGTGGGGGATGCCGCGCTCGCGGGCGACGGGCAGCGCGGCGGCACCGGAGAACCAGTGGTGCGAGTGCAGGACGTCGAACGGCCCGAGCTGCTGGAGCTCGAGACGGAACGGTTCGATGAACGCGTCGTGCTCACCCTTCGGCACCGGCTCGGCCGGCCCCGCGGACAGGAACCGCAGGCAGACGCCCGGTACGAGCGACACCGAGTCCGGCTGCGTCGGAGCGGACCGGCGCGTGATGATGTCCACGTGGTGGCCCCGGTCGGCCAGCGCCTCGGCCTGGTGCCGGACGACGACGTTCATGCCGCCGACCTCGCCTGAACCGGGTTCGTCTCCGGGGGAGGTGTGCAGCGACACCAGCCCGATGTGCAGGGGTTCGATCGTCGCGCTCACCGCTCAACCCTAGCCGCGCGGCCTCCGCTGCGACGGGCGCGCGGGCGCCACCACGACGGGCCGGCGGCCCGCCTCGTCCGGCGTGTCGGTGGGGAGGGCCGGATCACCTCCCAGGATCTGCACGCGCTCGTCGCCGTGTCGCTCCCAGAACGCCGCCGTCCACGCGCACAGCGCCCCGTCGAGCAGGTCCTCGCGGTGCTTGTGCGTCGGACCGTGCAGCACCGACGGATCGGCGAGCCGCTGCGTCAACGGGTGGGAGTCGAGCAGCAGCGGCGGGTCGAGCGGGGTCTCGCGCAGCCGCCGGACCAGCTCGTCGAATGCTTCGGCACGACGGTCACGTGCCTCGGCGGCGGGGATCCGGAGGTCGAGCCGCTTGTACCGGGGTCGTTCCACGTCGTAGCCGAGCTCCTCCACCCCGACCAGTGTCGTGTACGGGTAGCACTCGAACATCGCCGGACCGGTGCGTGCCCGCATCGAGTCCGTGTCGGAGACGTACCCGACGCCCAGCGCGGTCAGCCGGTCGAGCAGCGCTGAGCCGGCGCTCGCCGCCGATGCCTGGTTGGTCGGGTTCGCCGCGACCTTCCACCGGCCGTAGCGCTGCCCGACCTGCCGCTCGGACTCGCGGATGCCCGTGGGGTTCGTCACGACGAGCGAGGCGTCCACTGCGATCAGGGATCGTGGCCCGAGGTGATCGGCGATCCAGTCGGTGACGGCGTCGACCCCGCGGGCCCACGCGGCGTCGGTGATCGTGCCGTCGTGGTCCATCGCGACCAGCCCGGTCTCGTTCGCGGCCTTCCGCTCGGAGCCGAGCCCCCACGCCAGGTCGATGCCGAGGTACGCGTTCACCCGCCCATCCTGCCGACCCTGCCCGCAAGACACCGGTGTTCGCGCGCTGAACACCGGTGTGCGCGTGTTCGACAGGGGAACACCGGTGTCTTGCGAGAGCTCGGCGGCGCACACCCGGCTGCGGGCGGGCAGCCGGCACGCGTGTACGGTCCGCTGCATGGCGAGCGAAGCGACGACGGTGCGGGTGCCCGGGCCCGACGGTGACCGCGAGGTCCGGATCAGCAGCCCCTCGCGGGTGCTCTGGCCCGAGGCGGGCATCACGAAGCTCGACCTGGCGGAGTACCTCGTGACGGTGGGCGACGCCTTCGTCCGGGCGAACGGCGACCGGCCGATCTCACTGCAGCGGTTCCCGGGCGGTGTCGACGGCGAGCAGTTCTTCTCGAAGAACCCGCCGAAGGGTGCGCCCGACTACGTCCGCTCCGTGACGGTCACCTACCCGAGTGCCCGGTCGCACCCGCAGCTCGTGATCGACGAGCCGGCCGTGGCGGTGTGGGCCGCGCAGATGAACACGGTGGTGTTCCACCCGTGGGCCTCTCGTGCCGAGGACAGCGACCACCCGGACCAGCTCCGCATCGACCTCGACCCGCAGCCCGGCACGGACTTCGGCGACACGGTGCCGGTGGCCGAGGAGCTGCGGAAGGTCCTCGACGAGGTCGGCCTGGCGACCTGGATCAAGACGAGCGGCAACCGCGGCCTGCACGTGTTCGCACCGATCCGCCCCGAGCACGAGTTCCTCGACGTGCGGCACGCGGTGATCGCCGCGGCGCGCGAACTCGAACGACGGATGCCCGACCGGGTCACGACGGCGTGGTGGAAGGAGGAGCGGGGGCAGCGGATCTTCGTCGACTTCAACCAGGCGAACCGCGACCGCACGATGGCCGGTGCCTACAGCCCGCGGGCCCTGGCACACGCCTCGGTGTCGACGCCGATCACGTGGGAGGAACTGCGGACCGCCGACCCGACCACCTTCACGATCCGGACGGTTCCCGAGCGGCTGCGCACCACCGGCGACCCGTGGGAGTCGATGGGGGAGCAACCGGGCAGCATCGCACCGCTGCTCGAATGGTGGGAGCGGGACCTGGCGAACGGTGAGGGTGAGCTGCCGTTCCCGCCGGACTTCCCGAAGATGCCCGGGGAGCCACCGCGCGTGCAGCCCTCGCGGGCGAAGAAGCCGAACTGAGGCCGAGCGGCCGGGTGGCCGAGCAACCGGGCCCAGCCGGGTCGAACCGAACCGAGCCTCAGGCTGCGGAGGAGACGTCCCGCTGACGGTCCGGGTCCTCGACGCGCGTGGTGTGCGTCGGCAGCCCGATGCTGGCGGTGTGCAGGCGGGTGAGCCGCGACCAGGTGCCGCGGTGCACGTCGGTGATGCCGTCGACGATCACGAGCCGAGTCCGACCGTGACGAGTGCGAGCGCCGTGGCGGTCACGCCGGCGATGGCGCTGATGACCGCGCTGAGCTGCAGGACGCGCTGGCGCCGTGCCTCTCGGACTTCTGTGAAGGGGCTCCGCCGAGGTTGGCGGACAAGCGTGCTGGTGCTCATGTCGATCCGCTCCGATCAGGGCATCCGGACTGGACGCCTCGTGCTGCTGAGATCATCCTGGCACGGCTTCGCTAGTTCGGCTAACTACTTTTCGCGGAACGTGACAGAACAGCGACAAACGGACACCGCAGTGCGTTCCGCGTCAGGACAGCACGTCGTTCAGGTCGTACGCACTCGGCACCTCGAGCTGCTCGAACCCGCACGACGTCGCGTCACGGTCGGGCCGCCACCGCTCGAACTGCACGGTGTGCCGGAACCGGTCGCCCTCCATCTGGTCGTACCGGACCTCGAGCACCAGCTCCGGCGCAAGCCGGACGAACGACGTGTCGCGACCCGACGAGAACCGCGACCGTTCCCCGTCACCGGTGACGGGCCTCCCGTCCGCATCGCGGAGCACGACGGGCTCGAGCTCCTCGATCAACGCGGCCCGCCGCTTGTCGGAGAAGGCGGAGACGCCGCCGACCTGGCGGAGCTCGCCGTCCGCGTCGTACAGGCCGACCAGCAGCGACCCGACTCCGGAGCCGCTCTTGTGCACGCGGTAGCCGATGGCGACGACGTCGGCGGTGCGGTGGTGCTTGATCTTGAGCATCGAGCGCTTGTTCGGTTCGTACGGCCGAGCTCGGGGCTTCGCGACGACGCCGTCGAGCCCGGCGCCCTCGAAGGTGGTGAGCCACTCGCGCGCCTGCTCGACGTCGAGCGTGGTGCGCGTGACGAAGAGCGGGTCGGTCATGGCGTCGCCGAGCTGTTCCAGGCGCTCGCGACGCTCGTCGAAGGGCAGGTCGAGGAGCTCCTGCCCGTCGACGGCCAGCAGGTCGAAGGCCACGAACTGCGCCGGGGTCTCGACGCTGAGCTTGGTGATCCGCGAGGCCGCCGGGTGGATGCGCTGCGACAGCGCCTCCCAGTCGAGGCGCTCGGCACCGGGCTCGCCGGAGCGCAGGATCACCTCGCCGTCCAGGACGACCGGGTGGTCGCGCCCGCCGAACTGGGCGCGGAACGCCTCGACGAGTTCGGGGAAGTACCGGGTGAGCGGCTTGGCGCCGCGGCTGCCGATCTCGACGTCGTCACCGTCGATGGTCACGATGCCGCGGAAGCCGTCCCACTTCGGCTCGTACCGCAGCCCGCCCTTCGTGCTGTCCGGGTCGGGGACGGTGGCGACGGCCTTGGCGAGCATCGGTGCGATCTCCATGGGTCCTGTCTACTCGCGCGCGTGGGCGGGGCTGCGGACTTCGTGAGCAGGAACGGTCGGGTCCGGCTGGACGACCCGACATCTTCTGCTCACGGTGCGCGGCCGGGAGGCCCGGATCACCCCGGGCAGGTCGGCCCGCGTCGGTAGGGTGGCCGGCGTGACGACCGTGCCCCCGCCGGCAGCGCCGGCCCCGGAACCGATCAGCCCCGTGCAGGCCGCCGCGCTCCGCGACGGCGTCCTGCCACCCGTCGAGCAGATCCGGCCGGGCATCTGGACCCTCGCGGTGCCGTTCCGGTTCGGGGTGCCCGATGCGACCCTCGTGTACGTCGTCGAGGGGTCGGACGGCTCGCTCGCGGTGATCGACCCCGGGTGGTCGGCCGACGGCGGACTCCCCGAGCTGCGGGACGGGCTCGCCGTGATCGGACGCACCCTGGACGACGTGTCGCTCGTGGCCGTCACACACCTGCACGCCGACCACCTGGGTGCCGCGGCGGCCCTCCGCCGGGCGACGGGTGCCCGCGTGGCGATGCACGGCCTCGAGGTCCGTGCGCTCGAACGGGAACGCGCCGACGCCGAGCGGAACGACGCGGACATCGCGACGTGGGGGCTGCCCGAACACCTGCGGGCCGGCGTCGTCGAGGCGTGGGGCAGCGGACGTCGCATCGGGATGGGCCGGATCGAGGCGCCGTACGCGGACGTGCTGCTCGAGGACGGTGACCTGCTGCCGATCCCCGGTCGGACGATCCGGACGCTCTGGACCCCGGGCCACACGACCGGGCACGTGTGCTTCCTCGACGAGGCCGACGGGCTGCTGTTCTCCGGCGACCACGTGCTGCCGCGGATCAACTCCGGCATCGGGCTCGGCGGCCGGACCGGCACGAACCCGCTCGGGGACTACCTGGCTTCGCTCGCGCGGCTCGACCCGTACGCCGAGCTCGAGGTCTGTCCGGGGCACGAGTACCGGTTCCGCGACGTCGTCACCCGTGCCGAGACCCTGGCCCGGCACCGGGAGGAGCGCTCACGTCACGTCGCCGCGGCCCTCGATGCGCTGGACCGTCCGACGCTGTTCGAGGTCGCGGCCCGGGTGCCCTTCAGCGGCGGGATCGAGTCGATGACCGGGTTCCTGCTCGCGAGCGCGCTGACGCAGACGGCCTTCCACGCGGAGCTGCTCGGGCGGGCAGGCGAGATCCGGCCCGCCTGACCTCAGGCGTCCGCGGCGGCGCGGCTCAGCCGAGCGTGGTGGCGAGGCGCACGATCGTCGTCTTCGCGTCGGCGAGCTCCGCGGCGGCGTGGTCGGCCAGCGGGGCGAGGTCCGGCAGCCGGTCGGCCAGGGTCGCGCTGACGGTGATCGGGTACAGCTTCATGCCGAGCGCGGTGCCGAGCACGATGTGCAGGACGGGGGAGCCGTGGTCCCAGCCCTCGGTCGGGGTGCCGGCGTCGTAGGTCGCGCCGCGGCTCACCACGGTGACGACGGGTCGTCCGGCCAGGGGCTGCACGCCACCGGTCAGGATGCCGGGCACGTGGATGCGGTCGATCCAGGCCTTCAGGGTCGACGGCACGGTGTAGTTGTACAGCGGCGCACCCACCACGACGACGTCGGCCGCCAGGAGCTCGTCGATGACCTCCTGGCGCAGGGCCTCGGCCTCGGGCGCGACGGTCTCCTCGGCGGTGCGGTCGGCGGCGGCCCAGTGCAGCGCCGAGCTCTCCAGGTGGGGGAGCTGGTCGACGTGCAGGTCCCGCCGGACGACCGTGTACTCCGGGCCACGGGCGCGCCAGGCGTCGGCGAAGGCCGCGGTCAGTGCGCGCGAGCGGGAGTGGGACAGGTCGGCCGAGGAGTCGATGTGCAGCAGCGTGGGCATGTCGCCAACGCTACCGGCGCGGACCCGGCCGGGCGCGGATGCGGGAACGGCCCCGCCTGTTCCGGTGGAGGAACAGGCGGGGCCGTCACGGGCCTCCCGTCCGACGCGCGGGCACGCGACGGACGGGAGACGACTCAGGGTGTCAGCGCTGGGCGCGACGACGACGCGCGAAGCGGGCGCCGATGAGGCCGGCACCGGCGACGAGCAGGCCCAGGGCCCACGGCAGTGCGTCGGTGGTGTCCGAGCCGGTGTAGGCGAGGGTCCCACCGGTGTTGACCGGCGCTCCCGGCGCGGCGACCGGGACGGGAGCGACGGCGGGGGCCACCGTGGGGCGGACGTCCACGGCGAACGACGTGCTGAACGCGCCGGAGGCGACGGTCAGGTTGTGGATCGACGCGTGCGGGAACGTGACGTCGACCAGGCCGAGGTCACCGAGGTCGGGGTCGGGGGCGATCACGTCGCTGGCGACGTCCGAGGTCACGACGGGCATCTCCGGGGTCTCGTCGTCGAAGCCACCGATGGGGTTGCCGAACCGGTCGACGGCGCCACCCTGGATGACGAGCGTGCCGCCCTGCTTGACGGTCGGGCGACCGCCGACGGTGAAGTCCTCCTCACCGAGCGTGTAGACGCTGCCGTCGGGCTCGATGATCCAGCTGGTCCGCTCGGTGTCGTCGTCGTCGCTCTCGTCGAACAGTCCGGCGCGGTCGGTCGTGTAGACCATGACGCCGACCGGGGCAGCGGCCTCGACGGTCATCGAGACGTACTGCGTGACCGACTCGGTGCCGCTGGTCGCGGTGACGGCGAACTCCGAGTCCATCGCGAGGGTGGCGGTACCGCTGAGTTCACCGGTGGACGCGTCGAACGAGAGCTCGTAGGGGAGCTGTTCCTCGGGGTCCGACTCCCCGGGGTACTCGTCGGCGAAGTCGGCGTCGTCCTGGCTGAACCAGGAGAGGCTGTAGGTCGGCTCCGGGAAGCCCTGCGCACGGAAGGTGTGCGAGAAGGAGTCGCCGGCGGTGCTGGTCAGCACGAGGGGGCTCTTCCGGCTGGCACCGGCCGTGGTCGGCTCGCCGTCCGCACCGAGGAACGCCGGGCTCTGCGTCACGGGCACGGTGGCCGCGGACGTGACGGTGTTCGCCTCGGTCGCGCCGGGCAGCGTGCCCGTCACGGCGACCGTGATGGTCTTGCGCACGTCGGTCGGGTCGACGACGTAGCTCGCGGCCTTCGACAGGACGTTGCCGTCCTGGTCGGTCCAGGAGTACTTGTAGCCGGCCTCGTCGTCGAAACCGGTGACGACGGCGACGAGTCGGGTGCCGACCTTGGCCGAGCCCGCGATGGTGACGGTGGCGTCGGCGGCCTTCGCGGTGACGTCGGGCTTCGGGGTCGCGGTCGGCTTCGGCGCCTCGGTGGCGGTCGGCGCGGTGGTCTCCGGCGCGGCGGGCTCGTCGGTGGCTTCGGGGGCGGGTGCCGCCGGGGTCTCCTCGTCACCAGGGACCGGAACCGGGGTCTCGGGCGTCTCGGCGGACGGTTCCGTCGGCGCGGGCGTCTCGATGCCGTCGGCCGGGGTCGGCGTCTCGACGGCCGCGATCGGCTGCGGCGTGACGATCGTCTCGGCGTTGGCGGCCGTCGCGGTCATGATGCCGAGGCCGGTGGTCAGACCGACGAGTGCCACGGTGGTGCCGACGGCGCAGGCGCGACGGACGGTGGAGGTGCTGCGGTGCACGGGTTCCCCCCAGGGGTCGGTCCGGGCGCAGTGCCCGGATCATGTGAATTTGCCGAGAATGTCGGCGTTCTCGGATCGTAGCGGGATGACGTTGCCGATCCGGGCTCATTGATCGGAATGTGACCCGGGTTGGGGGTGCGTGCGGGAAACCGCCTGACCCCCGCAGGCGCGGCTCGCCTGCGTGCGTGCGGAAGGACGCACGGGAGGCCCGGTGCCAGCTGGCACCGGGCCTCCCGTGCGCTCGTCGGTCGCGTCTCAGGCGCGACGGCGGCGCAGGCGGAGCACCAGCAGCCCGCCGCCGGCGGCGAGCAGCCCCAGGGCCCACGCCAACGGCGTGGTCTCGTCGGCGCCGGTGTAGGCGAGTGTGCCGCCGGTGCCGCTCGTCGTGGTCGCGACCGCGGCCGTGGCGACGGGACGGACGGCGACGACGAACGTGGTCGAGGCGCCACCCTGGGTGATGGTGAGACGGTGGTCCGAGGCGTGCGGGAACGTCACCTTCGAGGCGTCGCCCCGGGGATCGGTGACGACCTCGTCCGACGCGACCGAGCTCGTCACCGTCGCGCCGAACCCGGTGCTCGCGGAAGCCGGCGCGGTCGGGTTGCCGAACCGGTCGACGGCGAGGCCGGACACCACCAGCGAGCCGCCCTGCTGGACGGGGATGGACGCGACGGTGCCGAGGGGCTCGCCCCCGCCGGAGAACGTGCTGATGACGCCACCGGGTGCGACCGACCAGACCGTTGCGCCGGGTGTGCCGGTGTCGACGATCGCGCGGACCCCGATGGGTGCGGCCGGCAGGACGGTCAGGCGCACGTACTCCGTGGCGGTCGCGGTGCCACGGAGGGCGACGACCTCGAAGTCGTACGTGCCAGCGGTGGTCACCGTGCTGGTGAGTACCCCGGTCTCGACGTTGACGGTCAGGTCGGACGAGGGTGCGTCCTGGATCGCGTACGCCAGCGACCCCGTCCCGCCCGTGGTGCGGAACGTGTGCGTGAACGTCGCGCCGGCGGTGGCGGTGAGGGCGAGCGGCTTCGCCTTCGTCGACGGCTCGGTGAAGACGACCGGCGACGGCGAGACGGTCAGGCGGACGTACTCGGTCACCTGTGTCGAGCCGCTGAGGGCCACGACCTCGAAGTCGAACGTGCCGGCGGTCGTCGGCGTGCCGCTCAGCACGCCGGTCTCGACGTTCACCGTGTAGTCCGCCGACGGGGCGTCCTGGATGGCGTACCCGACGGTGCCGTTGCCGCCCGTGGTGGTGAACGTGTGGCTGAACGGCGTGCCGACCGTCGCGGTGAGGGCGATCGGGGCGGCCTGGGTCGACGGCTCGGTGAACGCGAGGTCGCTGCCGTCACCGGGTGCTGCCGCCGGGGTGGCGCTGTCCGTGGCCTTCGCGGCGGGGCCGGCGCCGGGCGTCGGGCCGGCGCTCGGTGTCTCGGCGGCCGTGAAGGTCGCCGTGGTGCTCGTCGGTGTCGTCGTCCCCGTCGACGTCGCCGCCGTCGCGGGCGCGCCGACGCCGACGACCGCGCCGATGGCGGTCGCCGCGACGACGATGCCGATCGTCGCCGCGCGGCGGACGGGCGGCTTGGTGGACTGGTGCATGGTTCCCCCTCGGGAGTCTGGTGGTGAGCACGCGGTGCCCGCGCGCTCCTCGGTGCTGACGTTACGGTTCGCGGACCCGTTCCGACCCCTGCCGGAGGTCACGGTTTCATCTCGGTACTACCGGCTCTCATCTGGGGTTTTTCACAGAATCGCGCAAAGACGGACCGGAGGCGCGGGGCGGTCCTGCCCCGCGCCTCCGGTCCGTCAGGCGGTCGCTGTGACGTGCCTCAGCCGAGTCGGCGACGCAGGCGCCAGACGAGCAGGCCGGCGCCCGATGCCAGGAGGCCGAGGGCCCACGCGAGCGGGCCGGACTCGTCGGCACCGGTGTACGCGAGGGTGCCCGACGCGGCCGGCCTGTGGGTGGTCGTGACCGTGGTCGTCGCCGTCGGCTGCACCTCGAAGCGGATGGTGCTCGTCACGTCCCCGGACGCGACGGTGACCGTGTGCGGCGACGCGTGCTCGAAGGTCACCCACGTGGCCACAGCCTCGGGGTCGTACTCGATGCGGTCGCTCGCCACGTCGCTCGTGAAGGTGAGGTCGGTGTGGTCACCGACCGGCTGCCCGTCGGCGTCCACGGCCAGGGCGCGGATCTGCACCCGGTCACCCTGTCGGGCCGGGATCGCGTCGACCTGCTGCGGGTCGCCGTCCGCCGGGTAGTAGGTGATCACGTTGCCCTCGACGCCCCACCGGTCGCCGGACGTCCCGTCCGCGGGGAGCACCCCGATGGTGATGCCGGCGACGGCAGCGGGGGCCTCGGAGACGCGGACCGTGAACGAGGTCGAGACGCCGCCCTCGGACACCGTCAGTGTGCGGGTGCCCGGCTCCGAGAACGTCACCGTGTTCGCCGACCAGTTCGGGTCCCAGACCACGCCGTCGGACGCGGTGGTGCTCGTGACGGTCGAGCGCGGGTACTCGTCGCCCGGGGTGGTGCGGTTGCCCAGCGCGTCGACGGCCAGACCCGCGAGGGTCATCGAGGAGCCGACCGTGGCGGGGACCTCCGACACCACGGTGTCACCGGTGCCACCCGGCGCGTACTCCCGGATCGTCCCGTCGGCGTCGACCTGCCAGCTGACGTCGGAGTCCGAGCTGTCGACGCTGAACGTGACGCCCACCGGGGCGCCGGGCTCGATGTCGACCTGGACGTACTGCACGGCGGTCTGGTGCAGGTCGGTCGCGGTGACCTGGAACAGTGCGGGGCCGTCGAACGTGCTCTTCGGGGTGGCGCTCAGGACACCGGTCTGCTCGTTCCAGGACCAGCCGTTGATGTCGTTGGTCGGGTCGAAGTTCAGCGGGTTGAACAGGTACTCCAGTGGGCCGTCGCCGCCCTGGGCGGTGAACGTGTGCGAGAACGGCTGGCCGGCGGTCGCGGTGAGGACGATCGGCGCGTCCTTGCTCGACGGCTCCGCCCAGGTGACGGGCGTCGATGCCTCGGGGGCGGGCTGGTCTGCGGCGGCGGGGGTCGTCGTCGCGGTGCCCGCGGCGGGCGGTGTGGTCGCGGCCGGGGTGGTGTCCGGCGTCGCCGTCTCGTCGGTCGGTGCCGGTGCCGGTGCCGGTGCCGGTGCCGGTGCAGGCGCCGGTGCCGGGTCGGCGGTCTCGCCGTCCGGTGCGGCCTGCGCCGTGTCGGGAGCGGTGTCGGTGCCGGTGTCGGTGTCGGCCGCCGTGGTGTCGGTCGCGGCGTTCGCGGTGGTCGCGTCCTGCGGAGCCGACGTCGCGGTGGTGCTCGGTGCAGCGGTCTCGTCGGTCGCTGCGGAGGCGGCGCTCGCCCCGATGCCGAACGCCGACGAAGCGGTGACGATCGCGATCGCCGCTCCGATCGCCGCGCTGCGGCGGAAGGTGTACTTGCAGGACTGGTTCACGGGATCCCCCTCGGATGCCTGGGTGGGACGCCGGATCAGCGTCCTCTACTCAGGGAATGTCGCCCGCTGACCAGTCCTGACGATCGCTCGATCACGGAATGATCACGATGGCGACGGAGCTCCGCAGCCGTCGTGCCGGAGCCGAGCCGCGCCTCCAGACCGCCGTGTCACGCTCCGACGACGGACGCAGCACGTTCGAGCGCGGCGCGGAGTGCGCGCACGGCTGGCGACGACGCGCCAGCGGCGCGGACCACCGTGAAGATCGTCCGACGGGGGCGCTCGGGCAGCTCGAGCAACCGGCAGGTCGTCGTCCGACCGGTCCACATCAGGTCGGGCATCAGGCTGACGGCGTTGCCCGACTCGACCAGGCGGATCTGCGTCTGCAGGTCGGCGGTCTCGTACCGGACGTCGGGCTCGAAACCCCAGCGCCGGCAGACCTGCTCGGCGAAGTGCCGCGACGCGGTCCCGCGGGGCTCCATCACCCAGGGCATGGTGCGGGCGTCCTCGAGCGACGACACCGGGCGCAGCGCCGTGTCGCGCGGGGGCAGGGCGAGCCGGACCGCGTCGGTCGTCAGGTCGGACCGGTCGAGCCCGGGCAGGTGCGGAGCGGCATGGGCCGGGTACTGCTCGGCGATGACCATGTCGAAGTCGCGAGCCCACGTCTCGTTCAGCGCGGTCTCCGGTTCGCGCTGCACCATCTCGACCCGGACGTCGGGGTGTTCCGTGGCCATCTCGTGCAGGGCGCTCGGCATCAGGGCCAGGGCCGCCGACTGGAACACGGCGACCCGCACGCGACCCTGCACGGACGACAGGGTCTCCTCGACCTGGGACTGCGCGTGCTCGAGGACGTCGAGCACCTGGCCCGCCGCGGCAACCAGCACCTCGGCCTGCGGGGTGAGCTGGAGCCGCCGCCCGGCCTTGCGGAGGAGCTGCACGCCGGCCTCCCGCTCCAGCGCACTCAGCTGCTGCGAGACCGCCGACGGGGTGAAGTTCACCGCCTCGGCGACGGCCGCGATCGTGCCGCGGATGGACAGCTCACGGAGGAGCACGAGACGGCGGACGTCGAGCATGGTCCGACGCTAGCCGGGTCACGACCGGAACGGTAGCGCAACTGAACGGTATCCATCAGGAACGCTCACTTCCGCTACCGCATCCCGGACCTCCACACTGAACCCATGACGACGCTGCACGAGGACTCCGCCATCGACCACGACGCCCTGGCGGACCAGTCCGTCGCGCTCGTCCGACAGTGGCTGGCCGAGGCCGAGTCGTACCCGGTCGACGGCTCCGCGAAGCAGCTCGCCGGCGTGCTCGCCGACCCCGCCGGACTCGACTTCGCCGTCGGGTTCGTCGACGGGGTCGTGCGCCCGGAGGACCTCGCCGTCGCCGCCCGCAAGCTCCGCCAGATCGCCCCGGACGCCCCCGGGTTCCTGCCCGCCGCGCTCCGCGGACTCGTCCGGCTCGGCGGCGGCATGGCCCCGGTGCTGCCGAACGTCGTGGTCCCCATCGCCCGACGCGTCCTCCGCAACATGGTCGGCCACCTCATCGTCGACGCCACCGACTCCAAGCTCGGCCCGGCCATCGCCGGCATCAAGCGCGACGGCGTCCGCCTCAACGTCAACCTGCTCGGCGAGGCCGTGCTGGGCGAGCGCGAAGCCGCCCGCCGTCTCGAGGGCACGCACAAGCTCCTGGCCCGCAACGACGTCGACTACGTCTCCATCAAGGTGTCCTCGACGGTGCACCCGCACTCGCCGTGGGCGTTCGACCACGCGGTGGACGACATCGTCGAACAGCTCCGACCGCTCTTCCAGCGCGCCGCAGCCGCCAGCCCGGCCAAGTTCATCAACCTCGACATGGAGGAGTACAAGGACCTCGACCTCACCATCGCGGTCTTCACGAAGCTCCTCGACGAGCCCGAGTTCCTCGGCCTCGAAGCCGGCATCGTGCTGCAGGCGTACCTGCCCGACGCGCTCGCCGCGATGCAGGAGCTGCAGGAGTGGTCCGCCGCCCGCCGTGCCCGCGGTGGTGCCGGCATCAAGGTCCGTCTCGTCAAGGGCGCGAACCTGCCGATGGAGCAGGTCGAGGCCTCGGTGCACGGCTGGCCGCTCGCCACCTGGCACACCAAGCAGGACTCGGACACCAACTACAAGCGCGTGCTCGACTGGGCGCTCACCCCATCGCGCGTCGAGAACGTCCGCGTCGGTGTCGCGGGCCACAACCTGTTCGACGTCGCGCACGCCTGGCTGCTCGCCGGCGAACGCGGCGTGCGGGAGGGCATCGAGTTCGAGATGCTGCTCGGCATGGCGCAGGGCCAGGCGTCGGCCGTGAAGAACACCGTCGGTTCGCTCCTGCTCTACACGCCGGTCGTCCACCCGGGCGAGTTCGACGTCGCGATCGCGTACCTGATCCGTCGTCTGGAGGAGGGCGCGTCGCAGGACAACTTCATGTCCGCGGTCTTCTCGCTGGTGTCCTCGCCGCCGCTGTTCGCCCGCGAAGAGGAGCGCTTCCGCGCCTCCCTGGTGCCGCTCGCGACGCCCGAGGGGCTCGCAGCACCGGCATCACACCGGGTCGCCGACCGCTACGCCGCCGTCGGCCGCCCCGGCCCCGGTCACTTCGAGAACACCCCGGACAGCGACCCCTCCGTCGGCGCCGTCCGCGCCTGGGGCGACGCCATCACCGCACGGGTCGCCTCGTCGACGCTCGGCGTCCGTGCCGTCCAGGAGGCCCGGGTCGACTCCGCCACGGCGCTCGACACCGCGCTCGGTCGCGCCAAGGCCGCGGGTGCGGTCTGGGGGACCTGGTCCGGTGGTGCACGTGGCGCCGTGCTGCACGCCGTCGGCGACGCACTCGAGGCGAACCGCGCCGCCCTCGTCGAGGTCATGGCGTCCGAGACCGGCAAGACCATCGACCAGGCCGACCCCGAGGTGTCCGAGGCGATCGACTTCGCGCACTTCTACGGCACCATGGCGTCCTCGCTCGACGACGTCGACGGTGCGACATTCACGCCCGCGGCGCTGACCCTCGTCGCGCCGCCCTGGAACTTCCCGGTCGCGATCCCCGCCGGATCCACCCTCGCTGCGCTGGCGGCCGGGTCTGCGGTCGTGCTGAAGCCCGCGCCGCCCGCCGAGCGCTCCGGGGCCGTGCTCGCCTCGATCATCGAGACCGCGCTCGACGCCCACGGGGCCCCGGCCGACGTGCTCGCGTTCCTGCAGGTGTCGGAGAACGACCTCGGGCAGCAGCTGATCGCGTCGCCGACGGTCGACCAGGTCATCCTCACCGGTGCCTACGAGACGGCCGAGCTGTTCCGCTCGTTCCGCCCCGACCTGCCGCTGCTCGCCGAGACCTCGGGCAAGAACGCCGTGATCGTCACGCCGTCGTCCGACCTCGACCTCGCCGTCAAGGACGTCGTCGCGTCCGCGTTCGGGCACGCCGGCCAGAAGTGCTCGGCCGCGTCCCTCGTCGTCATGGTCGGCTCGGTCGCCGGGTCGAAGCGCTTCCGCAACCAGCTGCTCGACGCGGTGTCCTCGCTCACCGTGGGGTACCCGACCGACGCCGCGACGCAGATGGGCCCGGTCATCGAGCCGGCCTCGGGCAAGCTGCTCGACGGCCTGACGAAGCTCGGCGCGGGGGAGTCCTGGGCCGTCGAGCCGAAGCAGCTCGACGAGACCGGCAAGCTCTGGAGCCCGGGTGTCCGACAGGGCGTGCGCCGTGGTTCGGAGTTCCACCGCACCGAGTACTTCGGCCCGATCCTCGGCATGATGACCGCCGACTCCCTCGACGAGGCGATCGACATCGTGAACGAGGTCGACTACGGCCTGACCTCGGGCCTGCACTCGCTCGACCCGGGTGAGATCGGCACGTGGCTGTCGCGGATCCAGGCGGGCAACCTCTACGTCAACCGCGGAATCACGGGCGCCATCGTCCGCCGTCAGCCGTTCGGCGGGTGGAAGAAGTCGGCCGTGGGCGCCGGCACGAAGGCCGGTGGGCTGAACTACCTGCTCGGGCTCGGTTCGTGGACGCCCGCACCGGCGGTCGCTGCGTCCGGTGTCGCCGTGTCGGGTCCGGTCTCGGCGTTCGTCCGGGCTGCCGAGGTCGCTTCGCCGGTGCTGGACCGTGCGCTGGCGTCCGACGAGCAGGCGTGGTCGACCCTGTTCGGCACCGCGACCGACGTCTCGGCGCTCTCCGCCGAGCGGAACATCGCCCGGTACCTGCCGTTCCCGGCGGTGCAGGTGCGGCTGGCCGCGGGTGCCGGCTCGGACACGGACCCCGACGCCTCGGTGGTCGAGCTCGTCCGCGTCGTCGCCGCTGCGCTCCGTGCCGGCACGACGATCGAGGTCTCCACGGCCGCGACGCTGCCGTCGTCCGTCGCCGCGGCGATCCGTTCGCTGCCGATCGTCCGCTCGCTGTCGCAGACGGTGTCCGACGAGGCCTTCGCCAGCTCGGTCGCCTCGGGGCCGTCGACCCGGGTGCGGCTCATCGGTGGTGACACCTCGGCGCTGTACTCGGCCGTCGGTGGTCGTCCGGACGTCGCGGTGTACGGCGGCCCGGTGACCGAGGCCGGGCGGCTCGAGATCCTGCCGTTCGTCCGCGAGCAGGCGGTGTCGATCACGGCGCACCGCTTCGGCACCGCAAACTATCTCTCGAACCACCTGATCTAAAGCTTGCCTTGGTGCGCGACCGACCGGCGTGCCATACTGCGGGCACACCGCGAAATAGGGGGTTTGTGGAAACTATTGACGTGCTGCGAGCGCTGCAGGAAGTTGAGAAGCGCGCCGAGCGTGTAAGCGACGAACATGTGGTCGCGACCTACGTCGACGCTGGGTCGTTGGTCAACGCGCTTGCCACTCGTGATAACGGAGTTGTTTTTGGCCGGCGTGGCACCGGTAAGACCCATGCGCTTAAGTATCTCGCCGAGACCCAGCGGGAGAAGGGCTCTTTCGTCGTCTACATCGACATGGAGCAGGACACCGGGTCGACTGAAGGTCGTTACGCTGACCCATCTCTGTCCATCGCTGAACGAGCGACTCGACTTGTCGTAGATGTTTTGAGCATCATCTACGACCGACTGCTCGAGGACGCTTTCGCGGGGCGTATCAATACACCAATTGATGTGCTCGAGTCGGCCCTCGATCATTTCGGCGAAGTTCTCGTCGTTGAAGAGGCAGAGAGGGAAATCACGGGTGGCACCGAGACGCTTGGTAGCGATGATATCGGCTTCTCTGTTTCGCCGAGCAGCGTTGGTATCAAGGCCGGTGCGTCCTCTAGTGACCGTCGTACGAGCGGTGAAAAGGTCCGCGTAACAGGGGCGGTTCGCCATCGCATCCATTTTGGTGCGGTTGGAGACGTGCTGAAGCGAGTCGTGAAGGAACACGAGGCCGATCGCTGCTGGATCATCTTCGACGAGTGGAGTGGTGTTCCTCTCGACCTTCAGCCTTATCTCGGGCAGATGCTCCGTCGACTGTTCTTCGGTCTTCCAAAGGTAACCGTTCGTATCGCTTCGATTCCGCATCGCACTCAGTGGCGAGTTATGGGCAGTGCGCCTGGAGACTATGTCGGTTTGGAAGTAGGGGCTGAGCTGTTCCCCCTGCTTGACCTCGACGAATTCGTTGTTTTCCCTGCGCGAAGCAGGGCGGAGCAAACGGAACGGTCGACCAGCTTCTTCAAAAATCTGCTCTTTCGCCATCTCTCACAGGCGCTCGAAGGATTGGATCTCCCGAAACTCGAGTCTCCCGAGCAAATGATCAAGCTGCTTTTCACGCAGATCACGGCGTTGCAGGAGGCTATCCGGGCTGCAGAAGGGGTACCGCGTGACGCGCTCAATATCGTAAGCCGAGCTGCGCTGCGTGCGGGAGATTCTAAAATCAGTACAACTCATATCCGTGACGCCGCTGCACAGCTGTATCAGACGACGAAGGCCTCTCAGCTGAACGCCGTGCCGGACGCGAGGGCTCTCCTCGAGGTGATCCTCACCGAGGTGCTGGCTGGACGGAAGGCGAGGGCCTTCCTCCTTGCCCAGGAGGACACCGATCATCCTTTGATCCAGCAGCTCATTGACGACCGGATCTTGCACCTCATCAAGAAGGGTTATTCGAGTAACGCAGATCCTGGTGCGAGGTTTGACGTGCTTGAAATCGATTACGGTTGCTACGTCGGTCTGCTCGGGACAGCGAATGCGCCCCAGCACTTGTTCGGTGACCAAGGGGCGGCTGACGATTCGGCGCACGAGGCTCTTTACGGCGAGACGGAAGTGCCCGAGGATGACTACAGAGCAATTCGGCGTGCGGTATTGAACCTGCCTGAGGCGCTCGTCAAGATCCAGGGCGACGCGAGCGCGCCTGACTAGGCGCGCAACTCTGCGCCATCGAAGAGCAGCGGTCGCAGATCACTGTTCGCGACGACGGCAGAGTGCGTACTACGGCCGATTCGGCACGCCGAACCACCTGACCGACGACCTGATCTGACCCCGGACTGCGGCGCTGGCGTTCGGGTCCAGCGCCGCTTGCACAACCGAAGTGCCCCCGAACCGCGCGATCGCGTGGTTCGGGGGCACTTCGGCTCTGCGGCGTGCGGAACGTCGTGTCCGGGGCTTTCCGGGGCTGTCCGGGGCTGTCCGGTCGCCGCACGGCCTCGGGTGCTTCGGAGGGACCGAGCGTTGCCTCGGGAGCGCGTCGCAACCACGGCGCGCAACCCCTGAGGAGCTCCACCATGACCGAGCCGTTCGCACGCCCGACCGCCCTGGCCCACGTCCGTGTCACCGTGACCGACATCCACCGGAGCAAGGCCTTCTACCAGCTGCTGCTCGGCACGGATCCGGCGATCGACTTCAGCGACCAGGTCGACGAGCCGGGTGTCCGCGAGGATCGCGAGCGGTTCTACGGCGGATCGGTGTTCCGGCTCGGTGACCAGGTGTTCGGGCTCCGTCCGGTCGCTCCCGCAGGGCAGACGTTCGATCCGGACACCGTCGGCCTCGACCACGTGAGCTTCGTCGTGGGTTCGGTCGACGAGCTGCACGAGGCGGCCGCCCGACTCGATGCCGCGGGTGTCGAGCACGGCGAGGTCACCGACCTGGGCGACGCCGGCATGGTGATCCTGTCCGTGCAGGACCCCGACGACATCAACCTCGAGCTCGCAGCCCTCAAGTCCTGAGCAGTCCGCGCCGCCCTCGGCCGGAACCCGGTGCCGATCCGATCGGCGCAACCAAAGTGCTCCCGAACCACGCGAATGCGCGGTTCGGGAGCACTTTGGTTGTGCGCGGGGCTCCGGGCGGGACGCGCGCCGCGCGGCCGGTCAGTCCGCGACGGCGGGCTGCTGCGCGACCATCGAGCCGGTCACGAGCTCGCGGAGTTCGGCGGGCAGCGGGATCGGACGGCGGGCGCCCTCGCGGTCGATGATGACGTGCACGAACTCTCCGGTGGCGAGCAGGGCGCCGTCGGACTGGCGGAACAGGCCGAACTCCCACGACAGGCTCGTGGTGCCGAGGTGCTTCGAGCGCATCCCGACCTCGATGACGTCCGGCCAGACGGCGGACTCGACGAACCGGCAGCTCGACGACACCAGCACGGCGATCCACTCCGACGAGAACGGGTCGAGCCCGGCCACCTCGCGGAACCAGTACGTCGACGCGTTGTCCATCGCCGAGTAGTAGATCGTGTTGTTGACGTGCCCGAACATGTCGTTGTCGTTCCACCTGGTGGGGTAGGTCCGGCGGAACGGGTACTCGTCGATGGTCATCGGTCTCCGATCGGTGGTGCGGGTGTGGCGTGCACCGCGTCGGGCCGCAGGACGTACTCGAACGCCGCACGGGCCCGGTCGGGATCAGGGGTCTCACCGGAGATGAACTCGGCGTAGGTGAACGACTCGGATATCCGGACGAGCAGCCGTGCGAGCTCCTCAGCCGACAACGGTGCCGGATCGAACGTACCGGACGACTCCTGCTGCTCGATGAGTGCCGTCACCCGGGCGACGAACCGACTCTGCACGTCGCTGTCCGAGGTGGTGAGCAGACGCATCGCCCGAGCGGGTTCGCGGGTCAGGAACGCCCGGAAGTACGGGGCGTCGATCAGGTCGGCGGTGAACCGGTCGAGCACGACGACGAGCCGGGCAGCTCCGGTCGCCCCGATCTCGTCGGCGGCGTGGGTGGCCCCGTCGAGCGTCGGGACTGCGAGGGACCACAGGATCTCGGACAGCAGCCGGTCACGGTTGCCGACCCAGCGGAACAGCGACGTGCGGTCGACGCCGAGTGCGGCAGCCAACGCCCCCATGTCGATCCGTGAGCCGGCGATGAAGGTGTGACGGGCCTCCCGGAAGGCGCGCAGCGCTGAATCCGATGTGTACACGCGATCCTCTCTTGCAACGTTTTCGAGAATGATGCATCGTGGTTCCCATGTCAACGACGATGCCCGCGACGCCCCTGCTCGAATCGGACTTCTACGGCTTCCAGCAGCAGCTCACCGAGCAGGAGCGCGCGTCGCTCGGGCAGCTCCGGCAGTACCTCGAGCGCGAGGTCGCGCCCATCGCCGACGCGTACTGGGCGCGCGCAGAGTTCCCGATGCAGGTGATCGCGCCGCTGGCCGAGCTCGGCATGTACGGGCCCGGCGTCCCGCTCGTGCGGCAGTTCGAGAACTCGGCCGTGTACCGCGGGTGGGCGGCCCTCGAACTCGGACGCGTGGACGCGAGCGTCGCCACCTTCATCGGCGTGCAGTCGGGCCTGGCGATGAACTCGATCGCGGTCGCCGGCAGTGACGAACAGCAGCGCGAGTGGCTGCCCCGGATGGCCACGGGCGAGATCGTCGGGGCGTTCGGGCTCACCGAGCCGTACTCGGGCAGTGACTCGGCGAAGGGTCTGCGCACCACCGCTCGGCGCGAGGGCGAAGAGTGGGTGCTCGACGGCGAGAAGCGCTGGATCGGCAACGCCACCTTCGCCGACGTCGTCGTGATCTGGGCGAAGGACGTGGCCGACGGTCAGGTCAAGGGCTTCCTCGTCTCCACCGACACCGCGGGCTTCACCGCGACCAAGATCGAGGACAAGATCGCCCTGCGCGGGGTGCAGAACGCCGACATCGTCATGCAGGACGTCCGGGTGCCCGAGTCGCGTCGGCTGCAGAACGCGACGTCGTTCCGCTCGACCGCCGAGGTGCTCCGACTGACCCGCACCGAGGTCGCCTGGCAGGCCGTCGGCATCGCGGTCGGAGCGTACGAGGCCGCGCTGGCCTACGCCCGCGAGCGGATCCAGTTCGGCAAGCCGATCGCTGCGCACCAGCTCGTGCAGGACCTGCTCGTCAAGTCGCTCTCGAACATCACGGCTTCGATCGCACTGTGCACGCAGGCCTCGGCCATGCAGGACGCCGGGGTCGGTGGCGACGAGCACTCGGCGATGGCCAAGGCGTTCGCCACCGCGAAGATGCGGGAGACCGTGGCCTGGTGCCGCGAGGTGCAGGGCGGCAACGGCATCGTGCTCGACAAGGGCGTGGCCCGGTTCTTCGCCGATGCCGAGGCGATCTACTCGTACGAGGGCACGCGCGAGGTCAACACCCTGATCGTCGGGAGGGCGATCACCGGGCAGGCCGCGTTCGTCTAGCGGCCCGCCCGGCCCGCCGCGCTACCCGAGCAGGGCCGGCCGCTCCCACTCCTGGTCGAGCACGTGCTGCCCGAGGAACGCGAACACCGTCTCGTACCAGACCACGGCGTGCTGCGGGGCGAGCACCCAGTGGTTCTCGTCCGGGAAGTACAGGAACCGGTGCGGCATCGAGCCGTCCGGTGCCGCGTGGTGCTCCGCGAGTTCGGACCAGAGCCGCAGCCCCTCGCCGATCGGCACCCGGTAGTCCTTGTCGCCGTGGATCACGAGCATCGGTGACGCGATGTCGGCCACGAACCGGTGCGGGTCGTTCGCCGCGATCCCGTCGGCGTCGAAGATCGACGACCAGTACTGCGACGAGTCCGTCGTGCCGTTGAACTGGTCGAGCGCCCACAGGCTGGCGTGGGTGACGATCGCACGGAACCGGTCGGTGTGCCCGGCGACCCAGTTCGCCATGTACCCGCCGAACGACCCGCCCATCGCTGCGGTCCGGGTTGCGTCGATGTCCGCCCGCGCCTCGACCACGTCGGTGATCGCCATCAGGTCGGTGTACGGCGCCTGCCCCCAGGCGTTCCAGCCGCGGTTCACGAAGTCGAGTCCGTAACCGGTCGAGAGCGCGGGGTCCGGCAGCAGCACGGCGTAGCCCCGGGCGGCGAGCAGCATCGGGTTCCAGCGCCAGGACCACTGGTTCCACGAGTTGAGCGGTCCGCCGTGGATCCACAGGACGAGCGGGTGCGGCCCGTCGCCCTCGGGCACGACGAGCCAGCCGCGCACGCGGGCGCCGTCGGCTGCGGTCGTCTCGACCTCTTCCAGGTGGGCGGGCACGTCCGGCAGGGACGCCGGCGTCGCCAACGGGGTCGCCGTGCCGTCCGTCGCGATCCGCACCGGGTGCAGCGGGGCCGCCCAGGAGGCCCGGAGCGCCACGACCACGCCCGTCGCCGCCGCCACGCGCAGGCTCGAGTACGCCCAGTCGTCGTGCGTCAGCTGCTCGACGGCTCCGCCGTCGAGGGGGATGCGGAAGACCGGCGCGCGGCCGTCCTGGTCGGCGACCGCCAGGAGCGCGCGGTCGCCGTGTTCGAACACGAGCTCGCTCGGCCAACGGTCCCAGTCGGTCGCGACGCGGCGGGCGTCGGAGCCGTCGATGCCGGCGACCCAGACCTCCTGCTGGTTCGCGCCGGCCGGGGTGGAGCGGACGGTGCGGACCCAGGCGATCGTCCGACCGTCGTGGCTGAGCGCCGGCATCTCGTGGTCGACGTCGACGTCGTCGAACAGCACCGTGCGGTGGCCGCTGGACAGGTCGATGGTGACGAGCGTCGAGCGGTCTCCACGGGCCTCCCGGACGCCCACGGATGCCAGCAGGACCGAGCCGTCGGGCGTGAGCGCCCCGCTGACGTGGTCGAGCGAGCGGCCGGGGGCCGGTGTGCGGTCGACGGGCCGGACGGGTTCGGCACGGGCGCCGGCGGCGTCGCCGTGGGTGTCGATGCCGGCCGCGTCGAGCGTCAGGACGTGCGTCTGTGCCGGGCCGAGGTCGTGGTCCCAGTACCGCACCGGGTAGGTCTCGTGCAGGATCGCGCGGACGTGCTTGTCCTTCCGGGTCTTCCGGAGCTCCGCGTCGGCTTCGAGCACGGTCGCCGGGTCGGAGCCGGCCCCCGGCAGCAGGTCGGCCGTCAGCGCGACGACGTCCGACGACGCCGCGGTGGCCAGGACGCCACCGACGCCCCCGGCCAGGCGGGTGAGCGGACGGGCCTCGCCGCCGGTCGCGGGCAGTACCCAGAGCTGGGCTGCCTCGAGGTCGGTGGCGTCGGCGTCGGGCCGGGCGGAGACGAAGAGCAGGTCACCGGTGCGGGTGAAGGCGATGCCGCCCTCGCCCTTGGCGGAGCGTGTCAGGCGGACCGGGCGCGCGGCGGTGTCGGGGGTCGGCGTCGCGGGCACCTGCCAGATCGATCGGCGGTACCCGGTGGCGTCCGGGTCGAGCGCACTGACCGTCAGCGCGACGCGGGTGCCGTCGGGGCTGATGTCGATGCCGTCGACGCGGGGGAGCGCGACGTACTGGTCGAGGTCGGAGAACGGGGTGCTCATGCGTGCACGCTCGCCAGGTCTTCGGCCCAGAAGGCGGCGACCTGCTCGGCGACCGCGGTGCCCTGGGCGTGACCGGCCTCGGCCGACGGCGCCTGCGTGGCGAGCGAGAGCGAGTTGGTGCCGAAGGCCTGCTGGGATGCGCTGTCCGCCACGACGACCTCGACCGACGAGCCGCCGGCGCGCAGCGCCTCGACGGCGACGTCGAGCCAGGGCCCGCACGGTGACGGCCCCTCGGGGCCGCAGGCGATGACGAGCACCCGCTCGTACCCGGCGGCCGCGTCGGCGTTGGTGCCCGAGCGGACGCCACCGTCGACGTACGGGCGGTCGTCGATGGCAACCGGTGTCCAGACGAAGGGCACCGAGCAGCTGGCCGCGACCGCACGGGGGAGCGGCACACCGTCGGCCGCCGTCAGCAGGCGGAAGGTGCCGTCGGTGGCGTCGACCGCGGTGACGGCGAGCGGCTTCTCCGGCCACTCGGTGGACGGGAGCGTCTCGCCGAAGGTCGCCGTGCGCTCGTCGTCGCTCTGCCCGCCGACGACCTGCTGGGCGGCCTGGCCGAGTCGAGCGCGGGCGTCCTGCTCGCCGGTCGCACCCTGCAGTGCTGCGCCGATGTGCTGCTGAACGGCTTCGACGTCGATGGGCGCCGGCTCTTCGTAGGTGGTGGGCGCCGGGGTGTGCTGCTGGTCGTAGGCCTGCTGGACGGCACCGTTCCGGACGAACGCGCCGACGACGCTGCCGGCGCTGGTGCCGACCACGAGGTCGGCGGCGTCGAGGTCGACGCCGGCTTCCTGCAGGGCGACGAGGACACCGACTTCCCACGCGATGCCGGCGACACCTCCGCCACCGAGGACGAGTGCTCTGGATCCGGGAACGGGCGTGCTGACGTCGGTCATGGGTCCTGCTTACCAGCTGCGTGCGACGGGCCGGTGGAGGCCGATGGATCCTGTGGAGAACCCGCCTGTGGACAACTCCGTCCGCGTCGGTGGCGTGACCTAGCGTCGTGGTCATGGGGAACCAGCGTTCAGGACGGGTCGGCACGGTCGTGTGGCCGATCGTGGTGGCTGCCGCGCCCACCGCGGCGTTCCAGCTGCCGAACCTGTTCGTCACGCCGGCGGTCCGACTGTCGCTCGTCGCGTTCGGGCTCGTCGTGCTCGTCGGTGCCGTGACCGTGCAGGTCGTCCGGACCCGGCGCAGCGACGCCGCACGGTCCGTGGCCGAGGACAACGCCACCGCGGCAGAGCTCGAGCAGTCGACGGCGGTCCGGTACGCGTTCGGCCAGATCGCCACCCGGCTCGTCCGGTTCACCGAGCTGCCCCGGTCCGATCGCCACGCCGAACTCTCGGTCGTCGCCGACCGCGTCGCCGTGGCCCTGGCGTTCTACTTGCTGCCGAAGGTGCCCGACGTCCGCGCCAACGTGTACCAGCTGTCCACCGATCTGCGGGCGCTCGAGCCGATCGGTCACGGTGGCGCCGGTGACACCGCCGGGGTCTTCCGCGCGGGCACGCCCTACGGCGACCGCAACCTCGAGTGGGTGCTGGTCGGGGGATCACCCCGGATCGTCGGTGACCGCTCGGCCGACGTGGACGTCGACCAGGACCTGCCGGGCTTCGAACCGCGGTACACCTCGTACGTCTCGGTGGTGATCCGGTCGGACCAGTTCTCGTTCGGCATGCTCACCGTCGACTCCCCGGTCCCCGACGCCTTCACCGAACTCGACGCCAAGAACATCGCGATGATGGCGTCGTTCATGGCCGTCGCGTTCTCGCTGACCTACTCGTTCCCCGAGCGCGACCGCAATCCAAGGAAAGGCCCGTGATGCTCACACGCTCTGTCGGACGCTCGACGTACGATGCCCCCATGACGACCGTGAACCCTGCTCCGCCGTCGTTCGGGCGTGCCCGGATCTCTTCGCCGAACTGGAACGACACCACCACCGACGCCGACTACGAAGACCTCGACGTCATCGCCGCCAACATCGAACGCGAGCGCGTTGCAGCCCGGCTCCGGGTCACCGCAGCCATCGCCGCGCGTCTGGGTCGCTGACCCCTCCCGCATCGTCCACGACGAACGGCTCCCACGCGTGCGTGGGAGCCGTTCGTCGTCTGCGGAGCCCGAGTCCGAGCCGGAGCGGAGCCGGAGCCCGCGCCCGAGCCGGTGTCGCGGCTACCGCGCCTCGGTCACGTCGATGAGGACCTTGCCGACGGTGTCCTGCTCGACCGCGTCGTGCGCCTGGGCGGTCTGCTCGAGCGCGAACCGGGTGAGCGGGAGACCGGCGTCCTCACCGACCGGCAGCACGCCGTCGTGCAGCGCCTCGGTGACGTCCTCGGCCGCCGCGGACAGCGCCTCGTCGCCGATCGTGTAGAGCAGCAGGAACTGGTAGCGGGCGTTCACGCTCATGTTCGGGCGGATCGGCAGGCTCGCCTCGTCCCCACCGTTGTTCGCGTAGATCGACACGACGCCGTGGTTGGCCAGCACGTCGGCGACCAGCGCGGCGTTCTGTGGGATCGACACCTCGACGACGATGTCGACACCGTCCGGCGCGATCGACCGGATGCGCTCGGCGGCGTCCTCGTCGCGGTAGTTCACGACGTGGTGGGCGCCGGCCGCAGTCGCCAGTGCTGCCTTCGCGTCCGAGCTGATCGTCGTGATGACGGTCGCGCCGGCCCAGCGGGCGAGCTGGATCGCGGCGTGCCCAACGGCACCGGCGCCACCGGCGACGAGCACGGTGAAGCCGTCCAGGGCGCCGGGGCCCAGGCGTGCGGGGCCGTCCTCGTGGGTGGTGAGCGCTCGGTGCGCCGTCATGGCGGGGACGCCGAGCGAGGCGCCGACGTCGAACGAGACGCCGTCAGGCAGCGGGACCACGCGCGACTCGGGCACGACCGTGTACTCCTGCGCGGTGCCGGTCGGACGGGACGCCGCCGCCATGAACAGCCAGACACGGTCGCCGACGGCCAGTCCGTCGACTCCGGGACCGACGGCGTCGACGACACCTGCGCCGTCCTGGTTCGGCGTGATCTCGGGGAACGGCAGCCCGTCGCCGTAGGTCCCGCCGGCACGTGCCTTCCAGTCGGTCGGGTTGACGCCGGAGACGACGACGCGGACGCGGACCTCTCCGGCACCGGGCTCCGGGATCTCCCGCTCGACGAGTTCGAGGACGCTGCTGGCACCGGGCTTCGTGTAGACGATCGATCGCATGTCCCCAGGCAACCACTCGTCGCCGTCGGGGATTCCGAGTGCGCCGGTGCTCAGCGCGCGTCGTACCCCTCGCTCAGCGCGCGTCGTACCCCTCGCGCGCCTCGGCGACGTCGGGCATGTGCGAGGTGGCCCAGTCCTCCAGCGGCACGAGCACCGTGCGCAGCGACCGCCCGAGTTCGGTCAGTTCGTACTCCACGTGCGGCGGGATCTCGGGGAACACCGTCCGCGTCACCATGCCGTCGCGTTCGAGCGCCCGCAGCGTCTGGGTGAGCATCTTCTGCGAGACCCCCTGTACCCGGGCCGCCACCGCCGAGTACCGTGCGGGACCGTCGGCGAGGGCGCCGATCGTCAGCACGCTCCACCGGTCGCCGATGCGGTCGAGCAGCTGCCGACTGGGGCAGCCCGCCGCGTAGGGGCTGTACTCGAGTGCTGACATGGTGTCCTCCGCAACGCACCGCCAGGTGCCTACTTACTCAAAGAGAGTAACTCTTGTACGGTGACTGTCAACGTCACTGACGCCCAGCACGTCCACGAAGGGAACACCATGACCAACATCGTCGTCTTCGGAGGCACCGGCTACGCCGGCTCCGCCATCACCCACGAGGCACTCTCCCGCGGCATCACCGTCACCGCGGTCGCCCGCGACACGAGCAAGCTCGAGCCGGCCGAGGGCCTGACCCTCGCGCAGGGTGACGCGTTCGACGCCGACTTCGTGTCCGAGGTCACGAAGGGTGCCGACGTCGTCGTCGTCTCGCTCCACGCCGTGCAGGCCGACGGCAGCGAGTTGAAGGACAAGTTCCAGCACTTCGTCGACGCCGCCGCCGCAGCGGGTGCGCGTCTCGGCATCGTCGGCGGTGCCGGCTCGATGCGCGTGTCCGAGGACGGGCCCCGCCTCTTCGACACCGACGGCTTCCCGGACGCCTTCAAGGGCGAGGCGAAGAGCCACGCGCAGATCCTCGACGCCCTGCGCGCCTCGGACACCCAGGTCGACTGGTTCTACGTGAGCCCCGCCGCGGCGTTCGGCGGCTACAACCCGGGCGAGCGTCGCGGCACCTACCGCGCCTCGGACGAGGTCCTGCTCGCCGACGCCGAGGGCAACTCGGACATCTCCGGCGCCGACTACGCGATCGCGTTCGTCGACGAGATCGTCACCCCGGCGCACCACCAGACGCGTTTCGGCGTCGCCTACTGAGGCACTGCCCCTCGCAAGACACCGGTGCTCACACAACGCACCGCGGGATCCCGCGGCGTCCAGCGTGAACACCGGTGTTTTGCGCACCGCCCGGCGCGACCAACGGGCGGACGGGAGGCGCGGGGCGGGGCCGCCACGGGCCTCCAGGCCGGCGGGTGGTCGCCGCCAGGGCCCCGCTAGTGGGCGACGATCGCCGGCACCGGCAGGTGGTGGCGCATCCGCACCGCCAGGTGCAGGCCGCCCCGGCGGGCGAGCACGAGCGCGATCACCGCGGCGGCAGCTGCCGGCACGCCACCGGCGACCATCATCCCCACGTGCGCGCCGTAGTGGTCGACGATCTGTCCCATCAGGGGCCCGCCGATCGCCTGCCCACCGAGCAGCACCAGGACGTAGAGCGACATCACCCGGCCGCGGATCGCCACGTTCGACGACAGCTGCACGAGCGAGTTCGACGCGGTCTGGAACAGCAGCTGCGACATCCCCACCGCCACGAGCGCGACGGTGAACGGTGCGATCGCCGGGATCGACCCCGAGACGACGAGCAGCACACCCGTCCAGAACACCCCGCCGACGATGGTGCGGAGCCGGACGACGGCCCGGCGGGTGGACAGCAGCGCGCCGACCAGGGCGCCGATCGCCACTGCGGAGTTGAAGACCCCGTAACCGCCGGCACCGACGTCGTACACCTGTGACGCGAAGGCGGAGAGCAGCACGGGCATCGTCAGTGCGAACACCGAGAAGAACGCGACGAGGATCACCGGCACGATGATCGTCGGCTTGTGCACGGCGTAGCGGAGGCCCTCCACGAGCTGCCCCTTGCCGCGGGGTGCCGGAGGTGTGCGGTGCAGTTCGGAGGCCTTCAGGAACCCGAGCGTCACGACGACGGCGACGCAGGCGATCGCGTTCACACCGAACGACCACCCCGCGCCGACCGCGACGAGCAGGGCCCCGGACAGCGCCGGACCGATCATGCCGCCGAGCTGGAACACCGACGAGTTCACGCTGATGGCGTTCCGCAGGTGCTTGTGCCCGACGATCTCGGTGACGAACACCTGCCGTGCCGGGTTGTCGATCACGGTGACCATGCCGACCAGGAACGCGATCACCCAGATGTGCCACGCCTCGACGACGCCGGCCAGTGTCAGGACTGCGAGCAGCGCGGACAGCACCGCGAAGGCCCCCTGCGTGATCATCATGAGCGCGCGCTTCGAGAACCGGTCGACCAGGACGCCGCCGAGCAGCCCGAACAGCAGCATCGGTGCGAACTGACAGGCGACCGTGATGCCGACCTGCGCGACCGACCCGGTGAGCTGCAGCACGAGCCAGTCCTGTGCGATGCGCTGCATCCAGCCGGCGGTCATCGCCACCAGGTTCGTCGCCGTGAACAGCCGGAAGTTCGGCACGGACAGGGCGATGAGCGTGTGGCGCCACGGCGGGCGCGTGGCCTGGATCGGGAGCGGTTCGGTGGGCGGGGGGAGGGTCGTCGGTGACGCGCTCACGGTGCGGGGTTCTCCGGACGTCGGTGTGGATCTGGTACCCCAACGAAACTACGTGGCGCCGGCCCATTCGATACCCCTATGGTGGCTATCACTCCATTGCGATGTCGAATGACCGCGCGAACGAACGAGGTGCCCCGTGCTCGATCCGGTCCTGTTGCAGACGTTCCTGGCCGTGGCGGAGACCGGCAGCTTCACGCAGGCCGGCACCCGGCTCGGCATCAGCCAGCCGACGGTGTCCCAGCACGTCCGGCGCCTGGAGACCGCGGTGGCGCGCACCCTGGTCGCCCGGGACACCCGCGGCGTCGCCCTGACCGACAACGGGGACGCCATGGCCGGGTTCGCGCGGACGATCCTCGCCGCGCACGCCACCGCCGACGCCTACTTCTCCGGCGCGGCCACCCGCGGACGGCTGCGGTTCGGGGCGGCGGACGACCTCGCCATCACCCAGCTGCCGCGGATCCTGCGGGACTTCCGGCGGCTGCACCCGCAGGTGAACCTCGAGCTCACGGTGAACCAGTCGTCACCGCTGCTCCGCCGGGTGCATGCCGGCCAGCTCGACCTGGTGTTCATCAAGCAGACGGCGGGGGAGTCCGCCGAGGGCACCCGGGTCGCCACCGACCAGATGGTGTGGATGGCGCAGGACGGCATCGCCCTCGAACCGGGCGAACCCGTCCCGCTCATCGCGTACCAGGCGCCGAGCATCAGCCGGCAGATGGCGATCGACGCCCTCGAGGCCGCCGGCCGCACCTGGCGGATCACCTGCAACACCCGCGACGTCAACGGGGTGCTCGCCGCGGTGCGCGCGGGCATCGGCGTCGCGGTGTTCCCGCACTCGCTGATCCCGGCCGACCTGGTGAAGGTGTCGCAGCGGCTCGGGCTGCCGGACCTGCCGGCGGTGGACTACGTCCTCATCGCGAACCCGACGGTGCAGCGGGAGCCGATCGACGCGCTGACGAACGCGATCCTGTCCCGCGGGGTCGTCCGCGCCGTCTGAGCCCGCGCATCGGCGGCGAGACGCCGGCGTGTTCCGGGATGGTGAACGCGCCGAGACGCCGTCGTGTTGTCCCGCCGCCGCCGAGCCGCCGAGACGCCTCGACTTTCGGGGGCGTCTCGACGTCGACGCGGCGTCGTGCCGAGACGACGGCGTCTGAGCGCTCGCGGGCCGCGCGGCGCTACGGGGCGAGCGTCGGGGTCGTGCCGGTGCCGGTGACGTCCGGCAGCGTCACCCCCGCGAGCGGCAGCAGCGCCGCCGCGACGGCCCACAGCAGCACGACCGTGCCGACACCACCGAGCACGGCGCCGAGCAGCGCGACCGGCCGCTGCCACGTGGCCGTCCGGTCGCGCAGCGTCACGATCGAGAGCGCCAGCGTGAGCAGTCCGAGCACCACACCGACACCGTGCACGGTCGCGGGAGCGGTGAACCACCAGGCCGCCAGACCGATCGTCGCGATCCCGGCGACGGCGCCGAGCACCGCACCGGCGGTCGCGCCGAGCGCACGGCGCGGCTCCGGCACGGCGGCTGCGGCCACGGGCTGGTCGAGCAGCTCGGTCGGGAGGCCCGCCCCGCCCCCGCCAGCACCCTGCGGCACCGGGGTGGGTGCGACCACGGCCGTGGTCGCGTCGACGTTCGGGGTCACGACGGCGGGGCTGCCCGGAGCGGCGGAGGCCGGCGCCGCGTGCAGGACGGCGTCGAAGGATCGTGCGGGTGCGGGTGCGGGTGCGGGCGCCGGTGCGGCCGACCGTGCGGCGGCCTGCTGGTGCGCGAAGCGTCGGGGCGTCCGGTAGCCGATCGGGCCGACGGGCTCGGGATCGGTGCCCTCGACGACCACGTGCTCGAGGCCGGGCACCGAGAACCGAGGCTGGCCGGCGGCGGGGACCGCGGGGGCAGCGGTCGGCGGCGCCGGGGCGGCCTCCGGCGACGGGGTGGTGAGCGGTGCGGCGTCCGCCGAGGCGGGTGCGGCGGCGACCGGGGAGACCGGCACCACGAGCCCGGACGCGGGGACGACCGACGACGGCGGCACCGCGGGGGTCTCGAACGGCACGGTGTGCACGTTCGGCGACGTCGGGGCCGGGGGCAGCAACTCCTGCTGCGGCGGGAAGTCGGGCACCGGGGCGTCGGCCTCGACCAGGGCGGCGATCGACGCGGGCTCGGCGGTCGGTGCGAGCGCGGGTGCGTGCGCGACGGGCACGGTCCCGGCCGAGGCGACCGTGGTCGGTGGGACCGGCGCCGCGTGGGCAGCGCGGGACGAGGCGGGGGTGGGGCGGGCCTCCCGGCCGGAGGCGTTCACGTGACCGGCAGCGGCGACCCGATCGGGCGCGACCTCGTCGACGGGCGGCGCGGTCACCCAGGCCGGGACGGGCCGACGGGGCCGGTCCGATTCGGGCATGCGATGCGCTGCCACTGCGGCGCTCCTTCCGTCGACTGATCCATGCTCAGTTGTAGCGGCAACCGCTGTGAGGATCGCAGCCCCAGTTCGGGGTCGCCGGTACGTTCGGGTGATGACCGGAATCGAACACCGTCCCCTGGGCCCCTCGGGGCTCGTCGTCTCCACCGTCGGCCTCGGCTGCAACAACTTCGGGCGGCGGGGAACCGCGTCCGAGTCGCAGGAGGGCACCGACGCCGTCGTCGCCGCGGCCCTGGACGCCGGGGTGACGCTCTTCGACACCGCCGACATCTACGGCGGCGTGCCGGGCATGTCCGAGGAGATGCTCGGTCGCTCGATCCGCGGCCGGCGCGACGAGATCGTCCTCGCCACGAAGTTCGGCATGGACATGCAGGGCGCGAACGGCCCGGACTGGGGCGTCCGCGGATCCCGTCGGTACGTGCGGCTCGCGGTCGAGTCGTCGCTGCGCCGACTCGGCACGGACTGGATCGACCTCTACCAGATGCACCGGCCCGACGACGTGACGCCGATCGAGGAGACCCTGTCGGTCCTCGACGACCTGGTCCGCGAGGGCAAGATCCGGTACGTCGGCCACTCGAACTTCGCGGGGTGGCAGATCGCCGAGGCCGAGCTCACGGCGTCGATCGCCGGCACCACCGCGTTCGTGTCCGCACAGAACGAGTACAGCCCGCTCGCCCGCGGTGCCGAGGACGAGGTCCTGCCGGCGGTGCGGGCGTACGCGCTCGGGTTCCTGCCGTTCTTCCCGCTCTACAACGGGCTGCTCACCGGCAAGTACACGAAGGCGGGCGGCCCGGCCGACGGGCGGCTGACGACCTCGAAGCCGCAGGTGCTCGAGGACGCCCCGTGGGACGTGCTCGACGACTACCAGCGGTTCTGCGATGACCGGGGCGTGACGATGCTGCAGGCAACGTTCGCGTGGCTGCTGGCGCAGCCGGGGCTGTCGAGCGTCATCGCGGGGGCGACGAAGCCGGAGCAGATCACGCAGAACGTCGAGGCCGGCACGACGTGGACGCCGACCGAGGACGACATCGCCGACATGACGACGATCTTCGACCGGGCCTGAGCGGGCGTTTCGCGCTGTCTCGCGCCGGTTGGTTTCGCGCCTGGTTGTTTCGCGCTGAGCGACAGATCACGGGGTGCGGAGTCCGTGGGGTGTCGCTCAGCGCGGAACGGCGGCGGTGCGCGGCGGGCTGCGCAGAGCCGCGGACTAGCGCGTCGCGGCGGCCAGGGCGTCGCGCAGCTCGGCGGCGGTCATCCGCGGGCCGTAGCCGGGGGTGTCCCGCTGGATGCGCCAGCCCTCGGCGAGGGGCCCGGCGTCGACGACGTCGAAGCCGAACGCGTCGATGAGCTCGGCGACGGTCTGCTTGGCGGAGTCGTCGTCGCCGGCGATGACGAGGGCACGACGGTCCGGGGTACCCGCGGGCGTCGCGTGGCCGGTCAGGTCGTCGGCGCCGATGTGGTTGAACGCCTTCACGACACGGGCGCCGGGCAGGTGGTCCTGCAGCATCTCGGCGGTGGTCGTCGACTGGTCGTCGAGGGCGGCGATGTGGCCGTCGCGCTCCCAGTAGTAGTTGTTCGTGTCGATGACGACCTTGCCGACGAGGGGCTCGACGGGGATCGTCTCGATCGCGGCGAGCGGCACCGTCACGACGACGATCTCGCCCGCTGCGGCTGCCTCGTCGCGGGTCGCTGCGCGTGCGCCGTCGCCGAGTTCCGTGACCAGGTCGGTCAGGGTCTCCGGGCCGCGGGAGTTCGCGATGACGACCTGGTGGCCGTTCCGTACCGCGAGTCGTGCGAGCTGGGATCCGATGTTGCCGGCGCCGATGATTCCGATGGTTGTCATGGTGTCCCTGCAACGCTGCCCGCCGTCGTGCATTCCCCGGGGACACGGACGCCCCGCCGGGAGCATGATGGCGGCATGGACCACGAGTTCCGCGACGAGACCGACCAGGACCGCTACGCGATGTACGTCGGCGGCGAGCTCGTGAGCGTGCTCGACTACCGGGTGAACGGTGACGCTGTGGCGTTCCCGCACACGTACACGGTCCCGAAGCACCGCGGCCACGGCTACGCGGCGGAACTCGTCGAGTACGCCGTCGCCGACGTCGAGTCGTCGACCACGAAGCGCATCGTGCCGATGTGCTGGTTCGTCGGCAACTGGTTCGACGAACACCCCGAGAAAGCCGACCTGCTCAGCCGCAGCGCCGCGGACTGAGCACCGAACGAAGGGGCTCCCGTGCCCACCATCACCCCGTTCCTCTGGTACGACGACCAGGCCGAACAAGCGGCCGAGTACTACGTCGGTCTGTTCCCCGACAGCCGCGTCGACAGTGTCAGCCGGATGCCCGACGGCCGTGCCCTCGTCGTGGAGTTCACGTTGCTCGGCGCCCCGTACCGCGCGATGAACGGCGGCCCCGGACACCCGCACACCGACGCGGTCTCGTTCCAGATCGACGTGGACACGCAGGACGAGCTCGACCGGCTGTGGGACGCCCTGCTCGCCGACGGCGGGAGCCCGATGGCATGCGGGTGGTTGACCGACCGCTGGGGTCTGGCGTGGCAGGTGACCCCGTCGATGCTGGGGGAGCTGATGAGCGGATCGGGCGACCCGGAGGCCAACGCCCGCGTGTTCGAGGCCATGATGCAGATGGTCAAGTTGGACATCCCCGCACTGCAGGCTGCCGCGGCCGGTCGCTGACCCCACTCCACGCGGACCCGCCGGTAGTGTGACCGGACCAGAAGACCGCCGGCAGGCGCCGGCACAGACAGGCTGGAGCCACCATGGACCACCCGAGTTCGAGGGTCCGGAACAGCGACATCAGCCGGGCGTACACCGAGCTCGCCCGCATCACCCGTCGGGCGAGCATCCGTGCCCGGGGCTCGGACCAGGTGTTGAGCGTCGTCGACCAGTCCCTCGTCGACTTCGTCGTCCAGCACCCGGGCTGCATGGCCATCGACATCGCCCGCTACCTGCGGCTGAACCGTTCGACGATCTCGCGGCAACTGTCCGGGCTCCTCGCGACCGGACTGGTGCGGACGACCGACGGCGGCAGCGGCAACGCGAAGCCGCTCGAGGCGACCGATGCCGGCCGCGCAGCGCTCGAGCGGTCGGTGCAGCTGCACCGGGACGCGCTCGACGAACGGCTCGCCGACTGGTCGGACGACGACATCGCGTTGCTCGCCGGGCTGCTGGAGCGCCTCGGCGCCTCGGACGAGGCCGGGCTCCCGATGCCGGCACCCACCGAGTCGTGACGACGTCGTTCGTCCTGCTGTCCGACACGCACCTGCCGAAGCGCGCGAGGGACCTGCCGCCCGGGCTGTGGGCCGACGTCGACGCGGCCGACCTCGTGGTGCACGCGGGGGACTGGGTCGACCTCGCCACCCTCGACGCCGTGCAGGCGCGGTCCAGCCGCTTCGCGGGGGTGCGGGGCAACAACGACGGCCCGGAGTTCGACGACCGGCTGCCGCTCGTCGTTCGGTTCGGCGTCGAGGACCTGCGCTTCGCCCTGGTGCACGAGACCGGGGCGTCGACCGGTCGGGAGCGGCGGATGGACGCCGAGTACCCGGACACCGACGTGCTCGTCTTCGGGCACTCGCACATCCCGTGGGACACCGTGGCGCCGTCGGGGATGCGCCTGCTGAACCCCGGTTCGCCGACCGACCGCCGTCGCCAGCCCGACCACACGTGGATGCGCGGCACGGTCACCGGCGCCGAGCTGTCCGTCGAACTGGTGCGGCTGCCGCCGGTCGCCCGCTAGCCCCGGTTGCCCGCTAGCCCCGGTCGCGTGCCTCCGTCGGCATCCGGAAGAACGCGAGCTCCCACTCCGTCGAACGCCGGAACGCCCGCGCCATCCGCCCTCGCTCGTCGGGTGTCGCGGCACGGGCCAGCTCCTCGACGAGCCGGGTCGCCTCGGCACTCGACGCCGCGAACCCCGGGTCCCCGTACGCCGTGATCCAGTCGGCGAAGGCGTGCCCGTCCGGAGCGACCCCGAGCTGCGACCCGACCCAGGCGTAGACCCGGAAGCAGGGCAGTACCGCGGCGGCGAGCACCGCCGCGGAGCCGGAGTCGGCCGCCTGCTGCAGGTGTGCGAGGTACCCGGCGCACGTGGGGTGCACGGGATCGTCGGCGTGCGAACCGGCCAGCCGACGGTGGTGCAGGTCTCGGGCCTCGTCGGCACACCCCTGCGCAGCAGCCGCCCAGAACGCAGCAGCAGCAGCACCCGCATCCGAACCGGCGCCGGGGGCACCGACCCCGAGTGCCGCCAGGTGCCGCTCGTACGCCCGCAGGTAGTGGACGTCCTGCGCCAGGTAGCCCGCGAACACCTCCGGCTCGAGCGTCCCGTCCCGGAGCCCCACCAGGAACGCGCAGTCGATCGTCTCCTGCAGCACCGACGCCGCATCCGCCCACCACACGTCCGTGTACGACAGCGCCGGCAGGGCCGCCCGTGCCTGCGCCCCGTGGTCGACCGGGCCGTTGCCGCTCCCGACCGCCAGGGCGTCTGCCCCGTGCAGCGCCGCCGTCAGCCACTGCTTCGCCACCCCGACCGCGAGTTCCCAGTCGCCGTGCCGTGCTGCGAGCGTCGCGATCGCGCTCGACAGCGAGCACCCGGTGCCGTGCGTGTTCGTCGTCGCGACCCGGGGACCGGTGAACACCCGCACGGTGCCGTCCGGTGCCACGAGCACGTCGTCGGAGGTCGGTCCCTCGTCGTGGCCGCCCTTCGCCAGCACCAGGACGTCCCACCGCGCCGCCACGGCACGCGCGGCATCCAGCGACGAAGCCGACGTCGATGCAGACGCGCCGGCGAGCTCCGCCAGCACCGCGAGCTCGGCCCGGTTCGGCGTCACCAGGTCGGCCAGCCCGAACAGCGCACCCATCGCCGAGGCGGCGTCCTCGTCGAGCAACCGGTCACCGCTCGTCGCCACCATCACCGGGTCCACGACGACCACGGGCGGCCGGTGCTCCCGCAGCCAGTCCGTCACGACCCGCACGACGTCGGCGGTGCCGAGCATCCCGATCTTCGCCGCGTCGACCACGACGTCGTCGGACACCGCGTCGAGCTGCTCCCGCAGGAACCCGACGTCCGGCACGTGAACGGACCGCACCCCGTGCGTGTTCTGCGCGACGAGTGCCGTCACGACCCCCATCCCGTACCCGTCGTGCGCGGCGATCGCCTTGAGGTCGGCCTGCATCCCGGCTCCGCCCGTCGGGTCGGTCCCGGCGATGCTCAGCACCCGCGGGACGCTCACGACGACGTCCCAGCCGGGAGGAACGGATCGCCCGCTGCAAGCCGCTCCCGCTCCGCCGCATGGCCGGGTCCAGGGCCCCACGCGGCCACGTACGCGGCCGCGGCGGACCCGGGATCGGCCGCGGCGCAGATGCCCGAGACGATCGCGACCCCGGCTGCGCCCGCTGCCCGGAGCGGCACGACGTCGTCGAGGGTCACCCCGCCGATCGCCACGCAGGGCAGGTCGGTGGTGGCGGCCAGCCGGGCGAACCCGTCGTGGCCGAGGGCCGGCGGGTGGTCGGCCTTCGTCGCCGTGGGGTGCACGACCCCGACGCCGAGCAGGTCCACGGTGCCGCGGGGGAGTCGTTCGACGGCAGCCAGGTGCGCGAGCGTGTTCGCCGTGAGGCCCACGTGGGCGTCCGCTCCGAGCAGGGCGCGGGCGACCGTGACGGGGACGTCGGACTGGCCGAGGTGCACGCCCGCGACCCGGTGTCCCGCGTGCCGTGCGGCGAGGACGACGTCGAGCCGGTCGTCGACCACCACCCTCGCGCGGTCCCCGACGGCGTCAGCGACCGCGGCGGTCAGGGCGAGCAGGTCACGCGCCGAGGCGTCCTTGTCCCGCACCTGCACGATCCGGACCCCGGCGTGCACGGCGGCGCGGACGACCCCGAGCACCCCGATGCCGTGCCGGTCGGCCAGGGCACCGTCGGTCACCAGGTAGACGCCGAACCCCGCAGACTGCAGCTCGCTCACGCCGACACCGCCCGGGCGTCGACCGCAGGAGCGGCCTCGAGGGTGATCCGGGCCTCGCGGACGACGTCCTCCGGGGTCAGCGACGCCAGCCGGTCGAGGAACAGCGGCTGGAAGGTCCCCGGTCCGCCGGCGTCCCGCGCCGCGAGTTCCGCGGCGATCGTGTGCACCGCGGTGGCGGCGACGGCAGCGGCCCCCGCGTCCTCCGGCGCGACCGACGTGAACGCGGCGACGACCGCGCCGAGCGCGCACCCACCACCGGTGATCCGCGTCAGCAGGTCGGTGCCGTTCGCCACCCGGACCACACCGATGCCGGGCGCGACCAGCAGGTCGACCGCACCCGAAACGGCCACCGCGGCCACGAGCCTCCCGTCCGAAGCAGCGACGGACGCGACCCGGGCGTCCTCGGTGCCCACGGTGCTGTCGACCCCGCGGCCACCGGCCGATTCGCCGAGCAGGGCGAGCACCTCGGACGCGTTGCCCCGCAGCACCGTCGGGTGCAGCGCGAGCAGGTCACGTGCCAGGGCGGTCCGCACCGGCAGCGAACCGACGGCCACCGGGTCCAGCACCCACGGGGTGCCCGCGTCACGGGCCGCGTGCACGGCCTCGAGCGCGGCGACCCGCGGTTCGGCGTGCGGGGTGCCGGTGTTCACCAGCAGGGCATCCGCGACGCGGGCGAACGGCCCCGCCTCGGTCGGCACGTCGACCATCGCGGGCGAGGCCCCGAGCGCGAGCAGCACGTTCGCCGTGACGTTCTGCACGACGGTGTTCGTGATGCACTGCACCAGCGGGGCCCGGGCACGCACAGCCTCGAGCAGTTCGGCGGTTCGGTGGGCCCAGGCAGGGGAGGGCGCAGCGGTTTCCATGGACGATCCCTTCGCGAGTACGAGCTCGAGCAGGTTCGACGGGTGTGATCTCAGCCGCTGGATGCGGCACCCCGTGTCTCGAGCGACACCGTACACGACGCCCGGTGACCACTTCGAGGCCCGCTCCGGGCACCGTGTGCCAGGGTTGGACCGTGCCAGATGCAACGCCCCCGGGCCCCCACCCGGCCCCCGCGACCCCGGCGACGCCTGGGCGGTCGGCCCCGACGGCACCAAGGCGTGGGGACGCTTCGGCGCTGCCGGCCTGCTCGTCGACGACGGCGCCGGCCGCGTGCTCCTGCAGCACCGCGTCGAGTGGAGCCACCACGGCGGCACCTGGGGCATCCCCGGCGGCGCACGGCACCAGGGCGAAGCAGCCGTGACCGCCGCCCTCCGCGAATCCGCCGAGGAAGCCGGTGTGCCCGACGACGCGATCGCCCTGCGCCACACGGCACTGCTCGACCTGGGGTTCTGGACCTACACGACCGTCGTGGGGCGCGCCTCCCGACCCTTCGAACCCGTCATCGCCGACCGCGAGAGCCTCGCCCTGTCGTGGATCCCGATCGACCAGGTCGACGACCTGCCCCTGCACCCCGGCTTCGGCAGGTCGTGGCCGGCGCTCCGCGCCACCGTCGCGACCACACCGCACGTCGTCGTCGACGCGGCGAACGTCGTCGGCAGCGTGCCCGACGGCTGGTGGAAGGACCGAGCCGGCGCCGCGTCACGCCTGCTCGCACAGGTGTCGGCGCTCGCCGCGGGCGGGGTGTCCGCGTCGTTGCTGGACCTGCCGTTCGCGCGGTGGTGGCCGCGGTGGACCGTGGTGCTCGAGGGGGAGGCCCGGGCCGCTGCGGACGTCGCCGCCACGGGCGCTGTCGACGTCGTCCGTGCTCCGGCCTCCGGCGACGACGCGATCGTCGAGTCCGCGCGGGCCGCGGTGCAGGCCGGCGACGGGCCGGTCGTCGTCGTGACGGCCGACCGCGAACTCCGCGACCGCGTCGAGGCCCTCGGCGCGGTCGTCCACGGGCCGTCCTGGTTGCGCGACCAGCTGTAGCCGCCCGGACCGCCGTGTTCTGGATGGTCGCGGAGCGGCCGTCGGTCGCTGCCGGTACGCTGGCCCTCACGTCAACGGAGACGCAACACGCAGGAGGTTCCCCTTGGAGCGCATCACCAGGGCCGACGACCGAGTCCACCGCCCCGCCGGGCCGTGGACCCCCACGGTGCACCGGCTGCTCGCCCACCTGCACGAGCAGGGGTTCGTCGCAGCCCCCGAACCGATCGCCCTCGGTGACACCCTCGAGACGGTCTCGTTCGTCCCGGGCGTCGCTGGGGAGTACCCCTGGACCGAGGACATCGCCAGCGAGGCAGCCCTCGTCACCAGCGCCCGCCTGCTCCGCCAGTTCCACGACGCCGCCGCCAGCTTCCCGCGCAGCGCCACCGACGACGTCTGGTCCCAGGCCGACCGTGCCCCGGTCGAGACGATCGTGCACGGCGACTTCGCCCCGTACAACTGCGTCTACGACGGCATCGCCGCCGTCGGCCTGATCGACTTCGACACCGCGCACCCCGGCCCCCGCGTCTGGGACGTCGCGAGTGCCGTCTACCGGTTCGCGCCGTTCACCACCGGCGCTGTCGAGGGATCGACCGCCCCCGGTCTCGACGAGCGGCTCGCACGGGCCGCCGAGTTCTGCCGCGCCTACGCCCTCGACGACCGCTCCCGCAGCGTCCTGGCCGAGACGATGATCGCGTCCCTCGTCGCCCTCGTCACGACGATCGAGCACGAGGCCGCCGCCGGCAACCCGAAGTTCGTCAGCGACCTGCAGCACGGTCACGCCGACCTGTACCGCGCCGACGTCGCCTACCTGGAGCAGCACGCCGACGCGGTCACCGCCGCCGTCGCGTGACCACCGGCCCCGCACGGCTCCGCACGGCGCGGTTCGCGGCGCAGGGCATCGCGGCGCCCGGGCTGGGACCCGCCGAGGTCGTCGAGCGGATGCTGGCGGTGCAGGGGCAGGACCTCGGCCAGGTGCTCTGGGCCATCGGGGTCCGCGCTCCCGGATCGACGCGGGACGACGTCCGCGAGGCCTTCGACCGCGGGGAACTCGTCCGCTCGTGGCCGATGCGGGGCACCCTGCACGCCCTGCGCCCCGACGACCTGCGACTGCTGCTCTCGCTCACCGCCGAACGGACGCTCCGCACGATCGCCCGACGCGCCAGCGAGCTCGGCATCGACGACGCCCTGCTCGGCCGGGCCCGGGATGCGACGATCGCGGCCCTGGTCGGTGGCCGTACGCTGGTCCGGGATGACCTGTTCGCCGCGTTCCGCGCCGCCGGCATCGACCCGGCCGGAGGTCGCGGCTACCACCTGGTCCTGCAGCTCGCGCAGGAACGCCTCGTCGCCTGGGGTCCCACCGCCCACGTGGGGCAGGGGCTCGTGCTGCTCGACGAGTGGGCGCCAGCCGTCGCTGACCCGCCGGACCGCGACGAAGCCCTCCGCCGGGTCCTGCTCGGGTACCTGCGCGGCCGTGGCCCCGCGACCGAGGCCGACGCCGCGAACTGGACGAAGCTGCCGCTCGGCGACCTCCGCCGTGCTCGGGCCGCGGCGGGGGACGCGGTGGAGGACCTCGGCGACGGGCTCCTCGCCCTCGCCGACCGGCCGGCAGCCGCACGCGTCCCCACCGGGCACCTGCTCCCCGGGTTCGACGAGTACCTGCTCGGGTACGCCGACCGGTCCGCGCAGCTCGACCCCGCCCACGCCGACCGGGTCGTCCCCGGGGCCAACGGCGTGTTCCTGCCGATGGCCGTCGTCCGGGGTTGCGTCGTCGGCACCTGGAAGCGCACCGAGCGCCGGGCCGAGCACCTCGTCACCATCGCACCCTTCGGCGTCCTCGACACGTCGTCCGTCCGTGCGCTCGAGACGGCGGCCGCGCGGCACGCGGCGTTCCTCGGAGCGCCGGTCGTGACCACGGTGGTCTGACGCGACCACCTGCGGATCGTGTGCCGAGGCTGCCCGGCCGCACCGCTCCTCTCCCCACCGGCACGGCCGCCCCGCCGCTGGCGTCGGTGCGGAACCGGCGGCGTGGGCCCAGACCGTACCCAGCAACCATGCGGCGGACTCCGACACTGCCTCCGGTAATGTCGCAGGGCCATGACGGACAGCCCGGCCGACGCCACCCCCTACGAAGTCCTCGGCGTCCCCGCGACGGCTGACGACGACGCGCTCCGCCGCGCCTACCGGCGGGCGGCCCGCGAGACGCACCCCGACCTCGGCGGCGATGCCCAGCGCTTCCGCCAGGTCCAGCTCGCATGGGAGCGCATCGGCACGCCGGAAGCCCGGCGCGCGTACGACATCGGGTCCCGCGCGTCGGCTTCGTTCGGTGCTTCCGGCTCGACCGGCAGGGGCGACACCGGTCGCGACGCCTACGCACCCCCGGCAGCGCGTCGCGACACCCGCCCCCGGGCGCGGTCCCACGGACACCCCGGTGGTCGGTCGCGCGAGGTCTTCCTGCAGGCCGAGCGCGAGTGGGTCGGCCTCGGCGACCCCATCGAGGACCCCTACGACCCCACGCTCATCCGCTCCGCGCCCCGGCACATCCGACGGCTGCTCGCCGAGGCCCTGGCGGAAGAGGCGACCGCCCTGATCGTCTCCGACATGGGGATCGGCGTCACGGTGTGGCACGACCTCGACGCCGGGGCCGAGGGCAAGCTCGACCACGCCGTCCTGACCCCGAGCGGACTCTGGGCCGTCGAGTCGATCGACTGGGGCGCTCCGGTCCGCGTCGAGCACGGCGAGATCGTCGGCGAGACGCTCGCGCCGGGGGAGCGACCCGTCAAGGAACTCGTCCGCGCGGCCCGCGCCGTGCAGAAGCAGACCCGGGTGCGGTTCTCCGGGCGGCTGCTCGTCGTGCCGGACGCCGCCGTCACCGAGGACGTGCAGCTCGTCGGCTCCCCGAAGAAGCCCACCGCGCTCGTCGTCCGCCGCAGTGCGCTCGCCCAGGTGCTGGGCGGCGTCTGGTCGCCGGCCGGTTCGGTCGACGTGTTCGAGATCCGCGACCGCCTGCAGCAGACCGTCCGCTTCGTCTGATGTCCGCGTCGCACGTCGTGGTCGAGATCGGCGGCTGGGAGCACGAGTGCTGTGGCCCGGCCGTGGAGATCGGCGACGTCGTGGAGTACTGGGTCGTCTCCGCGGACGGAGCACGGCGGTTCGGCGAGGTCCGACACGACTCGGCGCGGACGCAGTCGATCCGTGGACGGGTCGTCGAGCTGTACGCGGTCGGCCGTGACGGACGGGTGGCGATCGAGCGGGTGCCGAGCGGTTCGGCCCTGTGCGGTTCCGACGAGGACGACGACGGTCACCTCGAGGCCCGCTGGACCGGGCAGCCGGTCACCGTCGAGTGGGACGGCGAGACGGAGTTCGAAGTCGTCATCGACCCGTACGGCAAGCCGAAGCGTCAGTAGCCGCGGAGCTTCTCGAGGTCGCGGCGCTCCCGCTTGCTCGGCCGTCCGGCACCGCGGTCGCGCATCGGGACGAACCCGGCCTCTTCCTTCGACAGCCGCGGCGGGGTCCTGTCCTCGAAGTGCTTCGCGGCCTCGGGGGCGCTCGTGCGCTTCAGGATGATCCCGGTCACCACGACGATGCGGTCGAAGCCGTTCTGGCGCACCCGCACCTCGTCGCCGGGGCCGATCGGTTGCGCCGGCTTCGCGCGCTCCCCGTTCACCCGGACGTGACCGGCCTTGCACGCGGCGGTCGCGGCCGACCGGGTCTTGGTGATCCGGACGGCCCAGATCCAGCTGTCGACCCGGGCCTTCTCCATGCCGACACTCTAGGCGGCCCGTACCCTGGGGCGGTGCATGCGGACGAACAGGCGGCGATCGCCCGGGCCCGTGCGCGCGGGGTGCTGCGCGACGCCGCGATCGGCGACCGCCTGGTGGTCCGGTCGCACCACGGGGACGGCGCGCAGGACGCCCTCGGCGACCTGGTCGCCCGGACGTCCGACGCCGTGACGATCGCGACCCGTCGCGGTCCGGTCGAGGTCCGGCTCGCCGACGTCGTCGCCGCGAAGCCCGTCCCGCCGCCCCCGCCCGCGCGGCCCGCTCGGCGCTGAGGCGCTCGGCTCGCACCGTGCGGACTTGTCGTGCTGTCGAGCCGGGGTCGCACGGTGCGGACTTCGTCGGCGGGTGCGCCGCCGGAGGCTCGGTGCGGGGTTGTGGTGCTGCACGGAGCCACCAGCCCCGCACCGGCTGACGAACCTCGCACCGTGTGAACCACACCTCCGTACGAACCCGGCGCCCCGCACCCCCGCCCGCCCCGCCCTCCACCCCGCCCCGCCGCGCGCAAGCACGCATCCCGACGTGCGTCCCACCCCGCCCACCCCGGCGAGCCGCACGCCCCCGCGCCCCGCTCCCGACATACGCTCATCCCATGGCAGTCCCCGTCCCGCTCGGCACCGAGGACCGCACCGCCCGCCTCACCCTCCGCCGCCCGGACTCCTGGCGCCGCGAGGACACAGCTCAGGCGGACCTGCGCGTCACCGGCGACGACATCGTCCTCACCGTCCGATCCCGACCCAGCGACCGCGCGATCGGCGACGAGAACACCGGCCTGCTCGCACGGCTGCCCGGCTCGGTCGAGGGCCTGCTGCTCGTCGGCTGCGACCCGTGGACCACCGCCGGCGCCCCGGCCCGGCTGGTCGAGTACGTCCGGCCCGACGAACACGGCGACGTCGCCGGCACCCACCTGCTCTTCGTCACCGGTCGGCACCGGGTCGACCTGACGATCGAACGCCCGCTCGCCCGGCTGCTCGAGACCGACGACCTCGTGCTCGCCGTCCTCGAGAGCGTCCGCGCCACCGAGACGGTCCCGGTCCGCCCCGAGCGTGACCTCGAACCCCTGCCGGCCCCCGCCCCGACGACACCGCTCGACGGCCCACGGCTCAGCACGGACGCGATCGGCACCCTGCAGAGCCTCGCCGGACGCCGGTGGAACCCCACGCTCCTCCGCACCGCGGCGGGCCGCGAACTCATCGAGGCGGGCCTCGTCGGCCGGCTCGGCACCCTGCCGGAGTCGACCCAGACCCTGCTCGAACCCTGGCAGGGCGATGCCCAGCCGGTCACGCTGGAACAGCACCTGCCCGACGGGGGCGAGTCGCGCCTCCAGGCCTGGTCGCAGACCGTCGTTGACGGGACCGACGCGGCGGGCGCCGTGGTCGCGTCCGTCACGCCCGACCGGGCCGTCGCGCTGATGGCCGGGAGGCTCGGCATCGGTCCGACGTGGACCTTCCCGTTCCGCACGGGGTCGCTCCCAGGGCACCTGCTCGGCCGCAAGCTGGCCGGCGGTCCGGACGCACCGGACCTGCCCGAGGCCCTCGCCGAGGCGGACCCGCGCCTCGCGCGGTTCTGGGCTGCGCCGTGGGCTGTCTCGTACCTGCGTCGACCGGGCAAGCCGAAGCCGATCACGATCGTGCGGGCCGAGGGACACGGATTTGCGCGGGTGGGCACGACGAAGGCCGGGGAGACCGCCTTCCGGACGGACTCCCCGGCCAACGTCTACCGGTCGGTGGTGCGGGCGCTGCTGGGCTGAGCGCGCCTGCGTTCTCCCGCTACGCGGCGGGGCCGGCGGTCAGGGTGATCGTGACCGTCTTCGCGGCACCGGTGCTGTCGGTGTAGCGGACGCTGACCTTGTCGCCCACGGAGTGCGACTGGACGACCTTGGTCAGCTGGTCCGAGCTCGTCACGGCGGTGCCGTCGATGCTCGTGATGGTGTCCCCGGCCGCGAGGCCGGCGCTCGCAGCGCCCGAGCCCTCGACCGTTCCGGCGACGGCGACGCCGCCCGTGGTGCCGGTGGTGTTGCTGACCTCGACCCCGAGGAACGCGGGCAGCCCGATGGTGATCGTGCTCGACGACTCCCCGGCGAGGATCTTCTCGGCGATCGTCTTCGCGGTGGTGATCGGGATGGCGTACCCGGTGACGTCGGCCGTGCCCGAGGACGCTGCCGTGGCCATGCCGACGACCTCGCCCTCGCTGTCCAGCACCGGTCCGCCGGAGTCACCGGAGACGATGTCCGCCGAGATCTCGATCAGGCCGGTCAGGGACTCGGTGCCGGTGCCGGACTCGCTCTGCACCTGGATGTCCTGATCGGTCGCGGTGACGGTGCCCTCGGCGGCGACGAGGTTGCCGGTGCCCTCGGCGTTGCCGACGTCCTTGACGGTGTCACCCGTGCTCGGCTCGCCGTCGTCGTCGAGCGTGACCGTGGACAGCCCGGAGGCGTTCTCGAGCTTCAGGACGGCGACGTCGTTGGTGGCGTCGGCCCCGACCACGTCGGCCTTGTACTCCTTGCCGGTGGTCTCGTCGGTGACGGTGATGCTCGTCGCGCCCTGGATCACGTGGTTGTTCGTCAGGATCGTGCCGTCGGAGGTCAGGACCATGCCGGTGCCGGCCGCCTGCGACGACTCGTCGTAGTTCAGGACGGTGTTGATGGTCACGACGCCCTTCTTGTCGGCGGCCGTCGCCGCCGTGGCGGGGGACTGGGTCGTGCCGGTGCCGGTGTCGCTGCCGCTCCCGGTGCCGTCGCCGGGCACCGTGAAGCCGTTCGTGCCGTCGCTGCTGCCCGTGCCGCCGGTGCCGTCGGTGCCGGATCCGGTGCCGGGCAGCGTGGTGGTGCCCTGCGACTGGCTCGACGTCGTGGTCGTCCCCTGCGAGGACAGGCCGAGGGCGGTACCACCGGCCGCACCGACGATGGCGAGCGCGGCGATGCCGGAGCCGATCATCAGCCCGAGCCGACGCGGTCGCTTCGTCGTACCGGGGTGGTTCGCGGTCGCCGCCGAGTACGCCCAGGCGTGGTTCGCGCCGGCGAGGGCCGGGCTGCCGATCAGGTAGGGGCCGCGGCCGTCCGGCGTGTAGGCGTAGGGGCCGGAGCCGTCGGGGCCGTAGAGGTAGGGACCGGAGCCGTCGAACGCGTACGCCGGGCGCAGGGAGGCCGGGTCGGCGTGCGGCGCCTCCCAGTGCATCCCGGGAGCCTGCTGCTGCGCGGCGGGGGTGCCGTTCTCGTCGTGGTCGGCGGCTGCGGGGTTCGGGGTCTCGTTCATCGGTGCTCTCCGGTCGTCCCTCGACGGCCCGGTCGGGCGTCGATGGAGACCAGTACAGAGCGCTTCCCCATGACGAGCCTATGAACGAACCCTGCGCACGCTCCGGGCTTGCTCGGGGGACGCCGAGTGGGGCTCCGGCGTTAGGGTGGCCTTACTTCCATGCCTCCGTCGACGTCCACGCCCCCGGCTCCCAGCTCCGTCCCCCGACTCGTCGGTGCGACCGTGCTGGCGGTCGTCGTCCTCGCCGTGGCGTGTGCGCTGTCGATCGCGTACGGCTCGCGGCCGATCCCGCTCGGCACCGTCCTCGACACGGTGATGCACCCCGGTCGGAGCGACGAGGTAGGGCTCATCGTGCTCGGCAACCGCGTGCCCCGCACCGTCGTCGGACTGCTCGCCGGGGCCGCGCTCGGGGTGGCCGGGGCGGTCATGCAGGGTGTGACGCGGAACCCGCTCGCCGACCCGAGCGTGCTCGGCATCAACTCCGGTGCGACCCTGGCCGTGGTGGCCGGGATCGCGCTCTTCGGCGTGAGCGGCACGGCCGCCTACCTGCCCTTCGCGTTCGTCGGGGCCGCGCTCGCCGCACTGCTCGTGTACGGGATCGCGACCGTCGCCCGGCGCGGCCTCTCACCCGTCGGACTGGCCCTCGCCGGAGCCGTGGTCGCCGCGGCGCTGTCGTCGGTCACCACCGCGGTGCTCGTGACCGACCAGAGCCTGCTCGACCAGCTGCGGTTCTGGCAGGTCGGTGCCCTCGCCGGCAAGGACCTCGGCACGGCAGGCATCATCACGGCGCCGGTGCTCGTCGGGCTGGTGATCGCGTTCGGTCTCGGTCGGTCGCTCAACACCCTCGCGCTCGGGGACGAACTCGCGGCGTCGCTCGGGCAGCGGGTCGTGCTCGTCCGCGCCGTCGGCGGTCTGGTCGCAGTGCTGCTGGCCGGGTCCGCGGTGGCCGCCGCCGGGCCGATCGCCTTCGTCGGGCTCGCCGTGCCGCACGCCGTCCGCCGGCTGAGCGGCCCCGACCACCGCTGGACCATCCTGCTGTCGGCGATCGTCGCCCCCGCACTGCTGCTCGTCGCCGACGTCATCGGCCGCGTCGTGGCGTACCCGGGGGAGCTGCAGGTCGGCATCGTCACGGCGCTCATCGGGGCGCCGGTGTTCATCGCGCTCGTGCGGTCGAGGGTGGTGCGGGGACTGTGAGGCGGGTGTTCGGCTCCGTCGGGCTGCGGCGCGAGGTCGCGGTGCTCGTCGCCGTGGTCGTGGTCGTCGTGGTGCTCGTCCTGGTCGGGCTCGGCGCCGGTTCGATCCCGCTCACGCCAGGCCAGGTGCTCGCTTCCCTGTTCGGCCAGGGGGACCGGATCTCGGACTTCGTCATCGGGCAGCTCCGCGGGCCGCGGGTGCTCGGTGCCGTCCTCGTCGGCGCCAGTCTCGGCATCGCGGGCGCGATCGTGCAGAGCGTCGTGCGGAACCCGATCGCGAGCCCCGACGTCATCGGGATCACCTCGGGGGCCAGTGCCGCCGGAATCACCGCCATCGTGCTGTTCGGTGCCAGCGGTGGAACGCTCTTCTCGGTCGTGCTCGTCGGCGCGGTGGTGGTCTCGATCGTCATCGCCGGGCTCGCCTGGCGACGGGGGATCACCGGCAACCGAGTGGTCCTCGTCGGAATCGGCGTCGCTGCGATCTGCCTGAGCATCACCGGCTGGATGCTCACGAGCGGCACCGTCACGCAGGCCGGCACCGCGCTGCTCTGGCTCTCCGGCAGCCTGAACGCCGTCGACCGCGACCTGGTCGGGGTGCTCGCCATCGCGTTCGTCGTGCTCGGCGTGCTCGCGCTGCTGCAGTCCGCACGCCTGCAGGTGCTGAGCCTCGGCGACGAGGTCGCCGCCGCGCTCGGACTCCGGCCGGACCGGGCGAAGGTGCTCCTGCTCCTCACCGCCGTGTGCCTGACCGCCGCAGCCGTCGCCACGGCGGGGCCGGTCTCGTTCGTGGCGCTGATGGCCGCGCCGATCGCCCGACGCCTGGTCGGCGGCGGACGGGTCGCGCTCGCGCCGGCCGCCGCCGTCGGTGCCGCGATCACGCTCGGCAGCGACCTGCTCGCCCAGTTCGCGATCCCCGGCAACGCGCTGCCGGTGGGGGTCGTGACGGGTGTCGTGGGGGCGCCGTACCTGCTCTGGTTGCTCGCGCGGGGCCGGTGATGCCGCGTCGCACGGGTCGGTGACGCCGCTCGCGCGTTCGCGGATCGCGGAAGTCCCCCCACAGTCCCAGATCGGGGCTGCCGCTCGGGCCTTCGTTTCCGATACGCTGGTGGGCCAAGAGGAGGAGGTCCACCGATGCCAGATCCAGTGGTCCCGCAGCCGGGCGGTCAGAAGACCCCGGAGCAGCGGCTGGTCGACACCACGCTGACCTTCAGCATGGACATGGGCGCGGCGCTCACCGCCGAGTCCGGTGTCTCGACCGAAGAACGTGAAGCCGTCAACGCCCTGCCCTCCGGCTCGGCGTTGCTCGTGGTCCGTCGTGGCCCCAACGTGGGTGCGCGGTTCCTCCTCGACTCCGACGTCACGACGGCCGGTCGACACCCCGACGCCGACATCTTCCTCGACGACGTCACCGTGTCGCGCAAGCACGCGCAGTTCCTGCGCCACGGCACGAGCTTCAGCGTCAAGGACAACGGTTCCCTGAACGGCACGTACTTCGACGGTGTCCGCATCGACGAAGCGCTGCTCACCGACGGGGCCGAGGTCCAGGTCGGTAAGTTCCGCCTGACGTTCTACGCATCTCGGGTCGACCTGGCGCGCCTGGCGAACGCGTAGTGGCCGCACGGTCCGCTGCGGCCCGGGCGGGGTCCGCGGCACCGGACCTGCTCACCATCGGGCAGGTCCTCGCTCGCCTCAAGCCCGAGTTCCCGGACCTGTCGAGCTCCAAGCTGCGGTTCCTCGAAGAGCGCGAGCTCGTCACCCCGATCCGCACGGCCAGCGGCTACCGCAAGTTCTCCGCGGCCGACGTCGAGCGGCTCCGGGTGGTCCTCGGGCTGCAGCGTGACCACTACCTGCCGCTCAAGGTCATCAAGGACTACCTGGCCGACCTCGATGCCGGGCGTGACCCCGTGTTGCCCGGCGGCGGAGACGCACCGAAGCCGTCGATCCTCGGACGCGAGCGTCGGTACACCCGCGACGAGACGGTCCGGGCAGCCGGTGCCTCACCGATGCTCCTCGCCGACGCGGTCTCGGCCTCGCTGCTGCCGGCCACCGACACCTACGGCGACGACGGCGTCTCCGTGCTGAAGGCCCTGGTCGAACTGCAGCGCACGGGGATCGAACCGCGACACCTCCGCACGTTGCGCAGCACTGCCGAGCGCGAGGTCGGTCTCATCGAGTCGGCCCTCATGCCGGTCTCCCGCCGGGGTGACGCGACCTCGCGGGCGAAGGCCACCGAGCTGGCGCGCGAGATCGCCGGGCACCTCGAGATCATCCGGTCGAACCTCATCCGCCAGGCCATCGGTCGTCTCGACGCATGACACCGTCCGGTCCTCCGACAGGGCTTGTGTGTCAGTGGCCGAGGCGTATCCTCGACACGCCGGACGCGCCGGGTCGGATGTCCCGCGCGGGAGCGGTCGGAGTCGCTACCGTGGACCTCGGAACAACTCTCAACCCGTCGTTGAAGCTTCGGGTGGGAGCTCGATCGTCGTGGAAGGCAAGCTCATGAGTGGGAACGACACCCCTGGCACCGAGTCTGATGTGACCCGGTACGACCTCGGGCTGCTCTTCACCGATGGTCTGCCCGAGCACGACGAGCAGAACGGCTACCGCGGCACCGTCGCCGCACGGGCAGCCGGCATCTCGTACCGACAGCTCGATTACTGGGCCCGCACCGAACTCGTGCAGCCGACGATCCGTGGGGCCGCCGGCTCCGGGTCGCAGCGCCTGTACGGGTTCCGCGACATCCTCGTGCTCAAGCTCGTGAAGCGGCTGCTCGACACCGGCATCTCGCTGCAGCAGATCCGCACGGCGGTCAACCAGCTCCGTGAGTCCGGCGTCTCCGACCTGGCGCAGACCACGCTGATGTCCGACGGCGCCTCAGTGTACCTGTGCACCTCCGACGACGAGGTCATCGACCTCGTGTCCCGCGGCCAGGGTGTCTTCGGCATCGCGGTCGGCAAGGTCCTGCGCGAGGTCGAGAGCTCCCTGGTCGAGCTCGACGCCACCGCGGCGGCCGACCCCTCCGACGAGCTCGCCGCTCGTCGCGCTTCCCGCGCTTCCTGACCTTTCGGGTTCAGGTTCGGGTTCGGGCCCAGTGGTCGCGAACCGTCGTGTGCGCGTCGCCGAGTGGTCATGGACTGTCGCCTGCGACACTGCCAGCCGACAGTTGGTGACCGCTCGGCGGACGTGAGCGGTGTGTTGTGACCGCTGGGGGAGCCGGGGCCGGGCGTGTCCACCGGGGCCGGGGTGGGCTTCCCGGCGGCGGCCGAGTGGTCGCGAACCGTCGTGTGCGCGTCGCCGAGTGGTCACGAACCGTCGCCTGCGGCGCTCCCAACTGACAGTTGGTGACCGCTCGGCGGACGTGAGCGGTGTGTTGTGACCGCTCGGAGTGTCGGGGCCGGGCGTGTCTACCGGGGCCGGGGTGGGCTTCCCGGCGGCGGCCGAGTGGTCGCGAACCGTCGTGTGCGCGTCGCCGAGTGGTCATGGACTGTCGCCTGCGACGCTGCCAGCCGACAGTTGTTGACCGCTCGGCGGACGTGAGCGGTGTGTTGTGACCGCTCGGAGTGCCGAGGCCGGGCGTGTCCACCGGGGCCGGGGTGGGCCTCCCGGCGGTCTGCGCGTGGTCGCGAACCGTCGTGTGCGCGACGCCGAGTGGTCATGAACCGTCGCCTGCGACGCTGCCAGCCGACAGTTGGTGACCGTTCGGCGAAGGCGAGCGGCATGTCACGCGACCGCGACCGCGCCGCGCCGCGATCGCACGAGCACCGACCTACGCGGCGCCACCCTCGGCGTACGGACCGATCTTGCCGGTGCGCATGATGCGCTCGAGCAGCTGGTCGAAGTTCTTCGCCATCTCCTGCGCGGACTCGCCGGGCCACACGTGCAGCGGCTTCGCGGCACCCTGCGCCTGCTGCAGCGATGTGCGCTCCGGCAGCTGCGGGGAGAGCACCAGCGGGCCGAACATGTCGCGGAGCTCCTTGATGCGGAACTGGTGCTCGAGCGACTGCACCCGGGCACGGTTCACGATGATGCCGAGGGGCTGCAGGCGCGGGGAGAGTCCGCGGCGGATCTCCTCGATGGCACGCAGCGCACGGTCGGCGGCGGCGACGGAGAACAGGCCGGGCTCGGTGACGACGGTGACGCGGTCGGACGCGGCCCACGCGGTGCGGGTCAGGGCGTTCAGCGACGGCGCGCAGTCGATGAGGACGAGCTCGTAGTCCTGCTCGACGTTGGCCAGCGCCTCTTCGAGCTTCCAGATGTCGCGGATCGACGGGTGCGGCCCGTCGAAGTTGATGGCGGAGGGTGACCCGACCATGACGTCGATCTTGCCCTGCGACCCCTTCGTCCAGCCCGAGGGGGCGATCGCCTGACGGACGATCTTCTCCTTCGGGTTCTCGAGGACGTCGGCGACATTGAGGTGGCCGGCGAGGTTGATGTCGAGGCCCGTGGAGACGTCGGACTGCGGGTCCAGATCCACCACCAGCGTGCGCAGTCCCTTGGCGAACGCGGCCGAGGTCAGGCCGAGCGTCACCGTCGTCTTGCCGACACCACCCTTGAGGGAGCTCACGCTGAGTACATGCACGTTGAGCAACGTTACCGCCACTAGGGTTGTCTCACCTCAACCCGGGCTGAAAGGGACGTCGTGTTCACGAAGATCCTCGTTGCGAACCGTGGCGAGATCGCCATCCGCGCGTTCCGTGCCGCCTACGAGTTGGGGGCCCGTACGGTGGCCGTCTACCCGTACGAAGACCGGAACTCCCTGCACCGCCTCAAGGCCGACGAGGCCTACCTGATCGGGGAGCGGGGCCACCCGGTCCGGGCGTACCTGGACGTCTCCGAGATCATCCGCGTCGCCCGCGAGTCGGGGGCCGACGCGATCTACCCGGGCTACGGGTTCCTGTCCGAGAACCCCGAGCTCGCCGCGGCAGCAGCCGCGAACGGCATCACCTTCATCGGTCCGGGCGAACACGTGCTCGAGATGGCCGGCAACAAGGTCACCGCCAAGGAGCACGCGATCGCGGCCGGCGTCCCGGTCCTCGCGAGCACCCCGGCGAGCCGCGACATCGACGAACTGATCGCCGGCGCCGACGCGATCGGGTTCCCGGTCTTCGCCAAGGCCGTCGCCGGTGGTGGCGGCCGTGGCATGCGCCGGGTGGAGACGAAGCCCGAGCTGCGCGACGCCCTCGAAGCAGCCATGCGCGAGGCCGACAGTGCGTTCGGCGACCCGACGATGTTCCTCGAGCAGGCCGTCATCCGTCCGCGCCACATCGAGGTGCAGATCCTCGCCGACGCGACCGGCACCGACGCGGGCACGATCCACCTGTTCGAGCGGGACTGCTCGGTCCAGCGGCGCAACCAGAAGGTCGTCGAGATCGCGCCGGCGCCGAACCTCGACCCCGCGATCGCGCAGGCACTGCACCGCGACGCCGTGGCCTTCGCCCGGTCGATCGGGTACGTCAACGCCGGCACCGTGGAGTTCCTCCTCGACACCGAGGGCGAGCGCGAGGGGCAGCACGTCTTCATCGAGATGAACCCGCGCATCCAGGTCGAGCACACGGTCACCGAAGAGGTCACCGACGTCGACCTGGTGCAGTCGCAGATGCGCATCGCGGCGGGGGAGACGCTTGCCGACCTCGGCCTGTCCCAGGACACCGTCGCCGTGCACGGTGCCGCGCTGCAGACCCGCATCACGACCGAGGACCCGACGCAGGGCTTCCGTCCGGACACCGGCCGGATCAGCACCTACCGCAGCCCCGGCGGCGCCGGCGTCCGGCTCGACGGCGGCACGGTCGCCACGGGCGCGCAGATCAGCCCGCACTTCGACTCGATGCTCGCGAAGATGACGTGCCGCGGCCGGGACTTCCCGGCGGCGGTGTCCCGGGCCAAGCGCGCCCTCGCTGAGTTCCGCATCCGCGGCGTCAGCACGAACATCCCGTTCCTGCAGGCCGTGCTCGAGGACCCGGACTTCGCCCGCGGCGACGTCTCGACGAAGTTCATCGAGGAACGCCCGCAGCTCTTCGGCGGCCACGTCTCGAAGGACCGCGGCACGAAGGTGCTCACCTGGCTCGCCGACGTCACGGTGAACAAGCCGAACGGTGAGCGGTCGCCGCTGATCACCGACCCGGCCGACAAGCTCCCGGCCACCGACCTGACGACCCCGGTGCCCGAGGGACAGCGCGACCGCCTGCTGGCGATGGGTCCGGCCGAGTGGTCGAAGGCCCTGCGCGCCCAGACGGCCCTCGCGGTGACCGAGACGACGATGCGGGACGCCCACCAGTCGCTCCTCGCGACCCGGGTCCGCACGAAGGACCTCGTCGCCGTCGCCCCGCACGTGGCGCGGCTCACCCCGCAGCTGCTCAGCGTCGAGGCCTGGGGTGGCGCCACGTACGACGTCGCACTCCGGTTCCTCGGTGAAGACCCCTGGGAGCGCCTGTCCTCGCTGCGCGAAGCGATGCCGAACATCCCGATCCAGATGCTGCTTCGCGGCCGCAACACCGTCGGGTACACGCCCTACCCGACCGAGGTCACCGACGCCTTCGTCGACGAGGCGGCTCGGTCCGGCGTCGACGTCTTCCGCGTGTTCGACGCGCTGAACGACGTCAGCCAGCTGCGTCCAGCCCTGGAGGCCGTGCTCGCGACCGGCACGGCCGTCGCCGAGGCGGCGCTCTGCTACACCGCCGACCTCCTCGACCCCGCCGAGGACCTCTACACGCTCGACTACTACCTCCGCCTGGCGGAGCAGATGGTCGAGGCCGGCGCGCACGTCATCGGCATCAAGGACATGGCGGGGCTCCTCCGCGCGGGTGCGGCCGAGAAGCTCGTCACCGCCCTGCGCGAGCGCTTCGACCAGCCCGTACACGTGCACACCCACGACACCGCCGGCGGCCAGCTCGCGACCCTGCTCGCCGCCTCGCGCGCCGGGGCCGACGCCGTCGACGTGGCCGCAGCACCCATGGCCGGCACGACCAGCCAGCCGAGCATGTCCGCCCTGGTCGCCGCACTGGCCCACACCGAGCGCGACACCGGTCTGTCCCTCGACGCCGTCGGTGACCTCGAGCCGTACTGGGAATCGGTCCGTCGCGTGTACGCCCCGTTCGAGTCCGGGCTCGCCGGTCCGACCGGGCGTGTCTACAAGCACGAGATCCCTGGCGGCCAGCTGTCGAACCTCCGGCAGCAGGCGATCGCCCTCGGGCTCGGCGACCGGTTCGAGCAGGTCGAGGACTGGTACGCCGAGGCGAACCGGATCCTCGGGCGCCCGACAAAGGTCACGCCGTCGTCGAAGGTCGTCGGTGACCTCGCGCTGCAGCTCGCCGCGGTCGGTGCCGACCCGGTCGACTTCGAGCAGAACCCCGACAAGTACGACATCCCGGACTCCGTGGTCGGGTTCATGGCCGGCGAGCTGGGCGACCTGCCCGGCGGCTGGCCCGAGCCGTTCCGCTCGAAGGTCCTGGCCGGCCGTGACGTCCGACTCGAGATCACCCCCGTGCCCGCGGACGAACGCGCGCACCTCGAGACCCCCGGACCGGCGCGCCAGCAGGCCCTCAACCGCCTGCTCTTCCCGCAGCCGACGCAGCAGTTCCAGCGCGTGCGGGAGCAGTACGGCGACCTGTCCGTGGTGCCGACCGTCGACTACCTGTACGGGTTGCGCCCCGGGCAGGAGCACAGCGTCCCGCTCGGCAAGGGCGTCGACCTGTTCGTCGGGCTCGAGGCGATCGGCGAGGTGGACGCCAAGGGCATCCGCACGGTCATGGCGACGATGAACGGGCAGCTCCGCCCGGTCCCCGTCCGCGACCGTTCGGTCGAGGTCGAGACGAAGGCGGCCGAGAAGGCCGACGCGTCCGACCCCAAGCACGTGGCCGCGCCGTTCTCCGGCGTGGTGACGCTCAAGGTCGCCGTCGGTGACGTCGTCGAGGCCGGTACGCCGGTGGCGAGCATCGAGGCGATGAAGATGGAAGCGGCCATCACGGCGCCCGTGTCGGGCACCGTCGGCCGACTCGCGATCCCGGTGACCCAGCAGGTGGACGCCGGCGACCTCCTGGTGGTGCTGCAGTAAATTGACCGTTCGTCCCATCCGCCTGTTCGGCGACCCCGTCCTCCGTTCGCCGGCCGACCCGATCCGGCCCGAACTGCTCGGGAGCGCCGGGGTCCGTGACCTCGTGCAGGACCTCATCGACACCGTCAAGGAACCCGGACGTGCCGGAGTGGCCGCGCCCCAGATCGGCGTCGGACTCCGTGCGTTCTCGTACAACGTGGACGGCGAGGTCGGCTACGTCCTCAACCCCGAGATCGTCGAGGTCTCCGGGGAGCCCGAGCTCATGGAAGAAGGGTGCCTCTCCGTCCCGGGGCTCGGCTACCCGACGCGTCGCTCCCCGTACGCGAAGGTGCGGGGTGTCGACGTCGACGGCGACGAGGTCATCCTCGAGGGCACGGGCCTGATGGCCGAGGCGCTCCAGCACGAGTGCGACCACCTCGACGGCACCGTCTACGTGATGACGCTCGACCCCGAGATCCGCCGTCAGGCGCTGCGCGACATCCGTGCGCAGGACTGGTTCCACTGAGTGCTCGCACAGGCCCGCGTTCGCCGGCTGTGAACAGGGGTGTGACACCCCCACGGGGGATTGTCGCTTTGTCCTGACGAGGGGGTACCGTGCTGCTGTCGGCCTCCCACCGACGACCATCCCATCCCCCCAGGACTCCCGCATGACCAGTCAGAACGACGAGCTCAGCTCGCACCGCACCCGCACCAACCGTCGACCGGCCGAGGTCACCGTCACGACCGGTTCGACCGCCGTCCTCGACGCCCCCGCGACGGAGCAGTCGCAGGAGGCCTGAGCCCCGCAGGCGCCCCCGGCGCCCGCTGAACAGCCTGGAGGCCCGGATCACGTCCGACGGACGTGATCCGGGCCTCCAGGCTGTTGCGTGCACACCCGCGCGTACCTGGCGGAATCGGGCGTACTTGGCGGAATCGGGCGTGCCTTGTCGGAAGAACCGACCCGGTACGCCCGAAACGACTCGGTACGCCCGCGGCCGGTCGGTTACGGGCCGCCCCCGCGTGTACCTGGCGGAATCGGGCGTACTTCGTCGGAAGAACCGACCCGGTACGCCCGAATCGAGCCGTACGCCCGAATAGACCCGGTACGCCCGAATCGACCCGGTACGCCCGCTGCTGGTCGGTCACGGGTCGGCCCCGCGTGTACCTGGCGGAATCGGGCGTACTTGGTCGGAAGAATCGACCCGGTACGCCCGAATCGACCCGGTACGCCCGAATCGACCCGGTATGCCCGAAACGACCCGGTACGCCCGCGGCCGGTCGGTCACGGGTCGCCCAAGCGTGTACCTGGCGGAATCGGGCGTACTTGGTCGGAAGAACCGACCCGGTACGCCCGAACCGCCCCGGTACGCCCGAAACGACCCGGTACGCCCGAATCGACCCGGTACGCCCGACGGCGCTACGCGCGGTTGCGGCGCCGACCCTCGATCACCGGGTTCGCCGTCGTCTGCACCTTCGACCCGGAGTAGATGTGGTCGATGTCGGCGGCGAAGTCCTTCAGGATGACCGACCGCTTGATCGTCAGCTTCGGCGTGAGGTGCCCGGAGGCCTCCGTCAGGTCCGTGTCGAGGATCGTGAACGACCGGACCGACTCGGCGCGGGAGACCCGGCCGTTGGCGGCGTCGATGGCCTCCTGGACGGCGGAGAGCACGCGCTCGTCGTACGCGGCCTCGTGCCCGCTCAGCGCCGGGGTGATCCCGCGGGACTCGCACCAGCCGGGCAGCATCTCGCGGTCGAGCGTCACGAGCGCGGCGACGAACGGCTTGCCCTCGCCGACGACCACGACCTGGCCGATGAGCGGGTGCTCGCGGATGCCGTCCTCGAGCGGTGCCGGGGCGACGTTCTTGCCGCTCGCGGTGACGATGAGCTCCTTGGCGCGTCCGGTGACGGTGAGGACTCCGTCGGCGTCGAGCCTGCCCAGGTCACCGGTGCGGAACCAGCCGTCGGCGAAGGCGTGCTCGGTCGCTTCGTCGTTCCGCCAGTACCGGTCGAAGACGTCGACGCCGCGGATCAGGATCTCGCCGTCGTCGGCGATCCGGACCTCGATGCCGGGCAGCGCGCGGCCGACGGTCCCGATGCGGAGTTCGCGGGCGCGGTTCACCGTGGCGGGTGCCGTGGTCTCGGTGAGGCCGTAGCCCTCCAGGATGAGCACCCCGATCGAGCGGAAGAAGTGCGAGAGTCGCGGGGAGAGGGGCGCCGAACCGCTGACGGCGTACCCGACCCGGCCGCCGAGGGCGTCGCGGAGCTTGGCGTACACGAGCCGGTCGAACAGCGTGAACTTCAGCCCGAGCAGGAACGGCACCCTGCCGGCGACGAGGGCCTCGGAGTGGGCGACCGCGGTGTCGGCCGCCGCGCGGAAGATCCTGCCCTTGCCACCGAGGTCGGCCTTCTGCTCCGCGGAGTTGTAGATCTTCTCGAACACCCGGGGGACCGCGAGCAGGAACGTCGGCTTGAAGGTCGACACCGCGCGCATCAGGTCCTTGGTGTCCGGCTCGTGGCCGACGAGGACGCCGGCGGACACCGACATCGCGGCGATGAACCGGGCGAAGACGTGGGCGAGCGGGATGAACAGCAGGGTCGAGGCGCCGTCGGCGACGACCTCGGGCATCGCCTCGCTCGCGCCCTCCACCGTGGCGGTGAAGTTGTCGTGCCGCAGGACGCAGCCCTTGGGGCGACCGGTGCTGCCCGAGGTGTAGATGATCGTGGCGTCGTCGTGGCCGTGCACGTTCGCGGTCCGGGCGTCGAGTTCGTCGTCGGTGACGTCCTCGCCGAGCCGGGCCAGGTCGTCGAGGCCGCCGCCGTCGATCGTCCAGTGCTGGCCCAGGGAGGGCAGGTCGGGCGCGATGGAGGCGACGCGGCGCGCGTGCTCCTCCTGCTCGACGACGATCGCGACCGACTCGGAGTCGGACAGGATCCAGCGCACCTGGTCGGGGGAGCTCGTCTCGTACACGGGGACGGACACGAGGCCGGCTGTCCACACGGCGAAGTCGACCAGGGTCCACTCGAGCCGCGTCCGCGACAGGATCGCGACGTGCGCGCCCGGTTCGAGCCCGGCGGCGACGAAGCCCTTGGCGATGCCGCGCACCCGGGCGAGCGTCTCCGCAGCGGTGAAGGTCGTCCAGGTGTCACCGTGGCGCTGGGCCAGGATCGGACGGTCGGGCGTCAGGCGGACACGGTCGCCGAGGAGCCGTGCCGCCGAGCCGTGGTCCGGGGCGACGGGACCGCCGTGGGCCGCGGACACCGGGTGGTCCTGGGCCGGGGTGGTCGGTGCGGCCGGTGCGGCCGGACCAACGCCGGCACCGGCGCCGGCGGGTGTGGCGTGCCTGCCGGCCGACGGTGTGGTCCCGGTGGCGGCGCTGCCAGCGGTGGACGTGTCGGTGGAGGCGCTGCTGCGTGCAGGACGCTGATCGTTCACGGTGACTCCCTTGTCTGCCGGTTCGACTCGAGTGCGCCTCAACACCGAGGCGACACCGCCAGCATAGGACGCGTCACCGGGCGTTCCGTGACTTCGCGGCGAACCGGTAGGCTCGTTGCTCGTGCACGCCATCGGAATCGACATCGGGGGCACCAAGATCGCGGGTGCGGTCGTGACGGAACTGGGCGAGATCGTCGCCGAGGACCGCGTGGCCACCAACGCTGCGGACCCGAACGCCATGCTCGACGACGTCGTCTCGATGGTCGAGCGACTCAGCTCGCTCCACCAGGTCGGCGCCGTGGGGGTCGCCGCCCCCGGGTTCATCGACGCCTCGCAGTCGATCGTCTACTACACGCCGAACATCCGGTGGCGGAACGAACCGCTCCGGCAGAAGCTGCAGCAGCGCCTCGGCGACCTGCACATCACGGTGGACAACGACGCGAACGCCGCCGGCTGGGCCGAGTTCCGGTTCGGCGCCGGTCGGCTCGTGTCCGACATGACGATGCTCACCATCGGCACGGGCGTCGGCGGCGCCATCGTGACCGAGGACCGTCTGTTCCGCGGGGGCTTCGGCACCGGCGGCGAGATCGGCCACCTGCGCATCGTCCCGAACGGGCTGCCCTGCGGCTGCGGTGCCCGCGGCTGCATCGAGCAGTACGGCTCGGGTCGTGCCCTGCAGCGCATGGCGAACGACGTCGCCGACGCCGGTGGCATCGGCTCGGCCCTGGCCGACGCCCGCGCCGACAACGGCGGCCAGCTCGACGGCAAGATCGTCGGCGACCTGATCCTGGCCGACGACCCGGGTGCCCTCGCGGCCCTCCGTCGGCTCGGTCGACACCTCGGCGAGGCGTGCGCGTCGCTGTCCGCGGTGCTCGACCCGCAGCTCTTCGTGTTCGGCGGCGGCGTCGCCAGCGCGGGGGACCGGCTGCTCGACCCGATCAAGCAGGCGTACCTCAACAACCTGCCGGCCCGCGGGTACCACCCGGAGCCGGACTTCGTGATCGCCGAACTCGTCAACGACGCCGGCGTCGTCGGTGCCGCCGACCTCGCCCGCATCCACGCCCGCACGGCGTAGGGTCGGGCCACCCACCCGGGCCACCACCTTCTCACCACCTGGAGTCGTCGATGACCTACTGGCTGCTGAAGAACTTCGTGCTCGGCCCGCTCATCCTCACCCTGTTCCGGCCGTGGGTCGTCGGGCGTGAGCACGTGCCCGCCAAGGGCCCGGTCATCTTCGCGTCGAACCACATCTCGTTCATCGACTCGGTGATCCTGCCGGCGGTGCTCGACCGCCGACTCTCGTTCCTGGCGAAGAGCGACTACTTCACCGGCCGCGGGTTGAAGGGCTGGGCGACGAAGACGTTCTTCAACGCCATCGGCCAGCTGCCGATCGACCGCTCCGGCGGCAAGGCGTCCGAGGCATCGCTGCGCACCGGCCTGCAGGTCCTGGCACGCGGTGAACAGCTCGGCATCTACCCCGAGGGCACCCGCAGCCCCGACGGCAAGCTCTACCGCGGTCGCACCGGCATCGCCCGGATGATCCTCGAGGGGCGCGTGCTCGTCGTCCCCGTCGCCATGGTCGGCACGCGCGAGGTGCAGCAGATCGGGCAGCGCTTCCCGAAGATCAAGCGCGTCGGGGTCGTGTTCGGCAAGCCGCTCGACTTCTCGCGGTTCCAGGGGTTCGAGACCGACCGCTTCATCCTGCGCAGCGTCACGGACGAGGTGATGCACGAGCTCGCCGGCCTGAGCCGACAGGAGTACGTGGACGTCTACGCCACCAGCGTGAAGGAGCGGGCGAGCTCCGCGCGCGAGGCCGTCATGCGGGAACGGAAGTCGACGCCTGCACGTTAGGCTCTGATGGTCCCGGCACCCCGCCAGGACGCCCATCGACGACGCGCGGCCTGGTGCCGGTGGCGTCGTCGGGCCGCCCGCACAGAACACCGAGGTAACGCCCTTGTTCGAGTCGACCGACTTCGTCGCCCTGCAGGATCCGGACGTCATCGAGGGGCTCGACTATTGGCGGACGCTCCCGATCAAGCAGCAGCCGACCTGGCCGGACTCCGCCGCTGCCGAGGCCGCCTCGGCCGAGATCGCCACGCTCCCGCCGCTCGTGTTCGCGGGCGAGGTCGACAAGCTGCGCGAGCGGCTCGCCGCCGCCGCCCAGGGCAAGGCCTTCCTGTTGCAGGGCGGTGACTGCGCCGAGACCTTCGCCGGTGCCACCGCCGACTCCATCCGCGACCGGGTCAAGACGATCCTGCAGATGGCCGTCGTGCTGACCTACGGCGCCTCGATGCCCGTCATCAAGATGGGGCGCATGGCCGGGCAGTTCGCCAAGCCCCGCTCGAGCGACTTCGAGACCCGTGGCGACGTCACTCTCCCCGCCTACCGCGGCGACATCGTGAACGGCTACGACTTCACGCCGGAGAGCCGGACGGCCGACCCGCGCCGCCTGGTGCAGGGGTACCACACCGCTGCTTCGACGCTGAACCTCGTCCGGGCCTTCACGCAGGGGGCTTCGCCGACCTGCGCCAGGTGCACTCGTGGAACAAGGGCTTCGCCTCGAACCCCGCGAACGCCCGCTACGAGCACCTCGCCAAGGAGATCGACCGCGCGATCCGCTTCATGGACGCCTGCGGCGCCGACTTCGAGGCGCTCAAGCACGTCGAGTTCTACGCCTCGCACGAGGGGCTGCTGATGGACTACGAGCGCCCGATGACCCGCATCGACTCGCGCTCCGGCCTGGCGTACGACACGTCCGGTCACTTCATCTGGATCGGTGAGCGCACGCGCGACCTCGACGGCGCCCACGTGGACTTCCTGTCGCGGGTGCGCAACCCGATCGGCGTGAAGCTCGGCCCGACGACGAGCGTCGACGACATGAAGGCGCTCGTCGACAAGCTCGACCCGAACCGTGAGCCGGGTCGTCTGACCTTCATCACGCGGATGGGTGCGGGCAAGATCCGCGACGAGCTGCCCAAGCTGCTCGAGGCGATCAAGGGCATGGACGCCAACCCGCTGTGGGTCACCGACCCGATGCACGGCAACGGCCTGACCACGCCGACGGGCTACAAGACCCGCCGGTTCGACGACGTCGTGGACGAGGTCCTCGGCTTCTTCGAGGCGCACCGCCAGGTCGGCACGTACCCGGGTGGCATGCACGTCGAGCTCACCGGTGACGACGTCACCGAGTGCCTCGGCGGCTCGGAGCACATCGACGAGGCCACCCTCGCCACCCGCTACGAGTCGCTGTGCGACCCGCGCCTGAACCACATGCAGTCCCTTGAGCTCGCCTTCCTGGTGGCCGAGGAACTCGGCGCGCACCAGCCCGACCGCTCGTAACGCAGGAACCCCCGGACAGGAGGCCCGGTGCCAGCTGGCACCGGGCCTCCTGTCCGTCGTCTCCGCACGTTCCGGGCCGCGCGCGTCCGGCCGTCCTACTGGTCGTAGGACAGGGTGATCGTGTCGCCGCGGTAGACGGTGGCGCCGGCCCCCGGGTCGGTGCCGGTGACGGGCAGCTTCGACTTCCAGTCGTAGAAGCCGCAGAGGATGTTCGTGCAGTCGGGCACGGAGACCTTGAGGCCGAGGTCCTCGAGGGTCTTCGTCGCCTCGTTGATCGTCGCCCCGACGACGCCGTCCTTCGGCACGGTGATCGGCGTCGGACCCTTGGACACGACGACGTCCACCGCCGATCCGCGAACGGCAGGGGAGTCCTGCACGGCGGCGGAGACGATCTGGCCCGCTGGCACGGTCTCGCTGTACTCCTCGGTGCGGGCGCCGAGGATCAGTCCGACGTCGTCGAGTGCAGCGGCGGCCTCGTCGGCCGTCTTGCCGACCACGTCGGGTACGGGGCCGAGCGAGACGGTCAGCGTGACCGGCCCGGTCTCGCCGTAGGCCTTCACCGTCGTGAGGTCGAGCGGCTTGCCGCCGGACGCGCGACCGGTCGCCGCGACCACGGTGTCCTTCGGGGCGTCAGCGGAGAACTCGTACCGGTCGTCCTGCAGCTCGAAGTCGTCGTCGAGCGCGGCCGTCACGGTGGAGAGCGGCTGCCCGACGATCGCCGGCAGCGGGATCATCCGGGGGCCGTTCGACACGACGATCTGCACCGCCGTGCCCTTCTGCACCTCGCGCTTCGGGGCAGGCTTGGTCGTGGAGACCTGCCCCTTCGCGACGACGGCGTCGAACCGTGTCCCGGTCTTCGACGCCGCCTGCAGGCCCTGTGCTTCGAGCAGCTGCCGGGCCTGCGAGACCGACTTGCCCGTGACTTCCGGGATCCGCACGTTGCCACCCGGCCCCGGGCCGAAGTACCAGCCGAAGCCGGCGCCGATCAGCGCGAGCACGACGACCACGGACAGCAGGATCCAGCCGCGCTTCCGACGCTTCGCCGACTGGTCGGCGAGCCGCTGTCCGGCGGGGGAGAGCACGCCCGGCTGTGCCCCGGTGCGACGGGGGCCCGGGGCGTTGCCGCGCGCACGGGCGGGTGCTCGACCGCGGTCGCCGGTGTCGCGGTCGCCGGACCGGTCGATGATGGCGGTCTCGTCCGCAGCTGCGGCTCCTGCGGCTCCTGCGGCCGCTGCGGCGCCGAGCGTGCCGGAGCCACCCGAGGGCAGGATCGCGGTGCCGTTCTCGGGCCGGAGCACGGCCGTGCGGTACTGGCCGGTCGCACGCTGCTGGTTGCCCGCCATGTGGTCGAGCATCTCGCGGGCGTCGCGGGGGCGGTCCTCGGGGTCGCGTGCGGTCGACCAGGCGACCAGCTCGTCGAGCTCCGGCGGCACCCCGGACACGGCGGCGCTCGGTGCCGGCACGGAGTCGTTGGCGTGCTGGTAGGCGATCTGCATGGGCTGCTCGCCCTTGTAGGGCTGCTCGCCGGTGAGCATCTCGTACAGCATGATGCCGAGCGCGTAGATGTCGCTGCGCGAGTCGGCGGCGCCGCGGGTCACGAGCTCGGGGGACAGGTAGGCGATCGTGCCGAGCAGGGCCGCGCCGGTCGCCGTGTTCGCGGTCGTGGCCCGGGCCAGGCCGAAGTCGCCGAGCTTGATGCGGCCGTCGTCGGCGAGCAGGACGTTCTCGGGCTTCAGGTCGCGGTGCACGATCCCGGCGCGGTGGGCCGAGGCGAGGCCGGCCAGCACGGCGCGCAGGATGTCGGTCGCCTGCTCGGGCGTCAGGGCGTGGTGCTCCTGCAGCAGGTCCCGGAGCGTGATGCCGGGGATGTACTCCATGACGATGTAGGCGATCTCGCCCTCGGCGCCCTGGTCGTACACGCCCACCAGGTTCGGGTGCGACAGCCGGGCCGCCGACCGGGCCTCCTGGATGAAGCGCTCACGGAAGGCCTGGTCGTCGGCCAGGTGCCCGTGCATGATCTTGATCGCGACGCGTCGCTCGAGGCGCACGTCGGTCGCGAGGTAGACGGTCGCCATGCCCCCGCGCGCGATGCGGGAGCGGACGCGGTACCGCTGATCGATCATGCGACCGATCATCGGATCCGTGGCGGCGTTGGTGGTCATCGGCGGCATTCTACGAATCGGAACCGCACTCGGACGCACCGGCGCACCGCCCGTGACCCAATCTCGATCTTCCGGATGAGGCTCAGAGCGTCGCCAGCCAGCCCTCGGCGGCGCTCGCCCAGGTGGCGTAGGCCTTCGGGTAGGCGGAGAGCTGCACGGCCTGGGCCGCGTCGGTGATGCTCATCGAGGACCAACCGGGCACGTCGAGCAGGCCGCGGGTCTTGCCGGCGTTCGGGTTGTGTCGCCCGCCGAAGAACAGCGCGGTGGCGTGCGCCGGGTCCTGCAGCTTCAGCGCGCTGCCCCAACCCTGGCTCGGACGCTGCTGGAAGAGGCCGACCGAGTCGCGGTCGCCGTGCGGCAGGTTCCGGAGGCTCGACTCCTGCATCGCGGCGGCGAGGGCCACGACGATGCCGCGGTCCGGGACGCCCAGTGATCGACCGACGGCCACGATGGTCGCGGCGTTCTGGCGCTGCTCGGCGCTCAGGCCGACGGCACCGCTGACCGCCGCACTCGCGGAGACCGCGGGCGCGGCGGTGGCGTTCGACGACGGGATGACGAGCGTCTTGCCGGCGTAGATCGTGCTCGTGTAGGACAGGCCGTTCGCCGACAGGAGCGACTTGACGGAGACGTGGTGCGCGGCGGCGATCGAGGCGACGGTGTCGCCGGCGCTGATCTTCACGCTGGTCTTCGTCGACGGGGCCGAGGCGGTGGACACCGACGGCGTCGAGGACGTGCCGTGCGGCACCCGGAGCGTCTGCCCGGGGTAGATGACGCTGCGCTGCGACAGCTTGTTCGCGCTGAGGAGCGCCGTGGTCGACACGCCGACGCGGGACGCGATGGCGGAGACGGTGTCGCCCTGCTTCACGTGGTAGCTCGAGGTGTCCGAGCCGGAGCCGCCGGTCGACCCGGAGGTCCGCACCGATGCGGTGGTGACGGCGGGCGTCGATGCCAGGTGGAGCGTCTGCCCGGGGTGGATGATCGTGTTCCAGCCGAGGCCGTTGCGCACGAGGATCTCCTGCGCCGACAGGCCGAAGCGGGCGGCGATGCCCGAGACCGTGTCGCCGTGGCGGACGGTGTAGTTCGTGGGCACGGCGGTGGTGGGGGCCTTCGTGGTGGCGGCGACCGTCCGCACGACGGTCTGCGTCGGCCGGGCGACGGCGGTGCCGAACACCGGGCGGTCGGTCACGGCGCGGTCCTGGTCGACGTGGCGCTTGTGGTTCGCGTCGGCGTCGTCGTGCCGCGGCTCGGCGTGCGCGATCGGGCCGGTCAGGCCGGCGGTCACGGCGATCGTGCCCGCGAGGACGATGGGCATGGTGGCGAACCGGGCGGATCGTGCGCGCCGGGCGACTTCGTCTGCAGCGTGGTCCACGGGTTTCTCCTGATCTCGACTGAGCCGTGCGCACGCATGCGCGCACTCACAGGTGCCACAACGCTGGCATGGCCTGATTCCCAAGTCAACCAGAGAGTCAGATGGGGTGGATGTGACGAATGTGACGAACGAGGCGGATTCACTCCGGCGGTCACTCTGGCACCATGGGCGTGTGAGTGCCGCACCCGCCGACGACCTGTCCCTCTCCGAACGCTGGCTGACCGTCCCCGAGCTGGTGGACATGTTCAGCACGAGCCCCGGACGGATCCACCGACTCTTCGAGCAGAAGACCCTGCTGGCAGCCCGCGTCGGCGGTGTGCTGCGCGTGCCGGTCGAGTTCCTCGAGGATGGAGAGCCGATGCCCGAGCTCCGCGGCACGCTGATCGTGCTCGGCGACAACGGCTTCACCGACGACGAGGCGGTGCGCTGGATGCTCACCGTCGACGACGCGATGGGCACCACGCCGATCGCGGCGCTCCGCGCCGGCCGCAAGGCCGAGGTGCGTCGCGTCGCCCAGTCGCTGCTCTAGACGCCATCAGGACGGACAGGAGGCCCGTGGCGGTGTCGCCACGGGCCTCCCGTCTGTCCTTGCCTCGCGTCTAGGACGACCGGCGGCTGACCGTGTCGGCCAGCGACGCGAGCTGTTCGCGCGCCGACGGCGTCAGCGGCGAGGCGTCGAGCGCCGCCTTGGCGCGCTGGACGTGCCGCTCGATCGACCGCTCCACGGCGGCCACGGCGCCGGACTCGGTGAGGGTCGCGCGGAGCATCTGCACCTGCTCCTCGTCGAGGTCTGGGTCTCCGAGGAGCTCGTCCAGGAGCTGCCGCGGGCCGTTCGCCAGCGTCTTGCGCGCCGAGGCGATGAGGACGGTGCGCTTGCCCTCGCGCAGGTCGTCGCCGGCCGGCTTGCCGGTGACCTCGGGATCGCCGAAGACCCCGAGCATGTCGTCGCGGAGCTGGTACGCCACGCCGAGGGGGAGTCCGAAGGCGCGGAGGCCCTCGAGCTGTGAGTCGCTCGCGCCGGCGACGAGGGCACCGATGACCAGCGGGGCCTCGATCGAGTACTTCGCCGACTTGAAGACGATGACGCGCTGGGCGCGGAGCAGGTGCTCGGACTCGTCGATGACCGGCCAGGCGGTCTCCTCGTGCACGTCGAGGTACTGCCCCGCCGTGACGTCGAGGCGCATCGCGTGGAACTCCTGGCGGACGATGCGGGCCCGCACCGGGTCGAGGAGCGCGAGGCCCTCGTCGAAGACCGAGTCGCTCAGCGAGAGCAGCAGGTCGCCGAGGAGCAGCGCGGAGTTCGTGCCGTACTGCCCGCGGTCGCCGACGAAGCCGGACTCCTCGTGCAGGGACTCGAAGCGGCGGTGCGCGGCCGGACGCCCGCGGCGGGTGTCCGAGCGGTCCATGATGTCGTCGTGCACCAGGGCGGCGGCGTGGAAGACCTCGAGCGCGGCGGCGACCGTGACGACCGCCTCGGCGGTGGTCTGCCGGGACCCTTCGGCCAGCGGGTCGAACGAGCCCGAACGGCCCGCCACCGACTGCCATCCCCAGTAGCAGAACAGTGCCCGGAAGCGCTTGCCGCCGGACAACAGGTCTCGTGCGTACCGGTCGAACGGCGCGAGGTCGGGGCTGATCGCGAGGAGCCGTTCACGCTGCTCGTCGAGTGCCCGGTCGATACGCGCCGATACGAGGTCCACTAATCGCGTACTCTCAGCCACGATCCCTACCCTAGTGGAGTGGTCGAGGCATAGAATCGGTCCACTCAACCCGCGTTTTTCAACCCCGCGTCGATCCCAGGAACAGAGGGAACCAAGATGCCGCTCTCGGAACAGGAGCAGCGCCTTCTCGAAGAGATGGAGCGCAGCCTCTACCAGAACGATTCCGATTTCGTGGCTCGTGTCACACGTCGACAGGGTCGTCCGACGTACACAGCCATCACGCTCGGGGTCCTCGGCGCACTCGCCGGGGTCGCCATCGTCATCGTCGGCCTCGTCATCAAGGCGCCGCTGCTGGGCATCCTCGGCTTCGTCGTGATGCTCGCCGGTGTCCTGTTCGCGCTGCGCCCGGGCATGCGTGCCCCGAAGGCGAAGCCCGCTCGACCGGGCAAGCCCGCGTCCGGTGGGTCGGCGCGTCCGTCCACCGGTGGCGGCGGGTCCTTCATGGACCGGATGAACGAGCGCTGGGACAAGCGCAACGACCAGAGTCAGTAGCTGACGGGGGTCAGCAGGACTCCCTCCACACTCCTCCACGGGGTCGGCCTTCGGGTCGGCCCCGTTTCGTGGTTCCGGGGGCGGGCGGGGTCGTGCCGGGCGAGTGGTCACGAAACGTCGCGTGCGGGTCGCCGAGGGTGCAGGAACTGTCGGCTGGGGCTCGCGCGGCCGACGGTTCGTGACCACTTGGCGTCGCGGCGGCGGCATGTCGTGACCGTGCGCTGACCGGCAGCCGGGCGTGGTGGGGCCGACCGTGCGCCAGCGTGGGCGACGCGACGAGGGTGGGGCGGGCCTCCAGGCCGGGGTGGACCGTCGCCGCGTGCGTGCGCGAGTGGTCACGACATGCCGCGTGCGGGCCGCCCGGGGTGCAGGAGCTGTCGGCCGGGGCCCGGGCGGGCGACGGTTCGTGACCATTCGGCGCCGCGGCGACGGCACGTCGTGACCGTGCACCGACCCGCAGCCGGGCGTGGCGGGGCCGACCCCGAACCCGCGGCGCGCCCCGGGGCGCTCCACCGGCTGCGAAAGTCCTCCACTTTCCTCCACGCCATCCCCGGTGCTGTCGAACCGCATGATTCCGGGCCTCGGGGGTCGTCGCTGCCTGGTCCATTCCGGCCTGCGTGCCCCCAGTAGGGGTGTCGCGGGCTGAAAAGGGAGCGGAAACCTGGGTTTGGGGAGGGGAGTGGAGTAAAGTGGGGCTCGCAACGGTCCGGTGGAGCGGAGGGGAGGCCCGACGTGCTGCTCGGTACTCATGCCCCGAAGCTCGACGAGAAGGGTCGCGTGATCCTCCCCGCCAAGTTCCGGGACGAACTGTCCGGCGGGCTCGTGATGACCCGCGGCCAGGAACGCTGCGTCGTGGTCTTCAGCGCCCGGACGTTCGAGGAACTCCACGAACGCATCCGCACCGCCCCGATGACGTCGAAGCGCACCAGGGACTACATGCGTCTGTTCCTCTCGGGGGCCAGCGCGGAACAGCCCGACAAGCAGAACCGCGTGACGATCCCGCAGAACCTCCGCGAGTACGCGGGGCTCGAGCGGGACCTCACGGTCATCGGCAGCGGTGACCGTGCCGAGATCTGGTCCACCCCCGCATGGGAGGCCTACTACGCCGAAGCCGAAGAGGCATTCGCCGACAACGACGAGGAGGTGATCCCGGGGATCTTCTGATCCGCGGATCGGGACTCCCAGCCGTGAAGCCCTGACGCCACTTCCCCGGTGTCAGGTCGCATGGATGGGGATCCGGACCCACGGCCCAGGAGACGAGGGGCTGCACATGGCCGACAACGACAACGAGACGCCACGCTTCCCGCACACGCCGGTGATGCTCCAGCGCATCGTCGACCTGTTCACGCCGACGCTCGAGGGCCCGGGCAAGGTCGTCGTCGACGCCACGCTCGGCATGGGCGGCCACTCCGAGGGCCTGCTCGAGCGGTTCCCGGAGCTCACGCTCATCGGGCTCGACCGGGACACCGACGCACTCGGCATCGCGGGGGAGCGCCTGGCCCGCTTCGGTGACCGCGTCCGGCTCGTGCACACCGTGTACGACGGCATCGTCGACGCGATCGAGGGTGAGGGCTTCACGAAGGTCGACGGCGTGCTCTTCGACCTCGGCGTGAGCTCGCTGCAGCTCGACCGGGCCGAGCGCGGGTTCGCGTACAGCCAGGACGCCCCGCTCGACATGCGGATGGACCGGACCGAGGGGCAGACCGCCGCCGACGTCCTGGCCACCTACGACGAGGGCGAACTCCGCCGCATCTTCCAGCGCTACGGCGAGGAGAAGCTGGCCGGCCGCTACGCCCGAGCGATCGTCGAGCGGCGGGCGACGAAGCCGTTCGAGATGTCCGGCGACCTGGTCCAGGTGCTGCACGACGCGACCCCGGTCGCCATCCAGCGCCAGGGGCACCCCGCCAAGCGCGTCTTCCAGGCGCTCCGCATCGAGGTCAACGCCGAACTCAGCGTGCTCGAGCGGGCGATCCCGGCGGCGCTCGACGCCATCGCGGTCGGCGGCCGGATCGTCGTCGAGTCGTACCAGTCCCTCGAGGACCGCATCGTCAAGCGGGCACTGGTGGAGCGCACGAAGTCGAGCGCCCCCGCAGGCCTGCCGGTGGAGCTGCCCGAGCACGCCCCCACCTTCTCCCTGATCGTCAAGGGCGCCGAGCTGGCCGACGAGGCCGAACGCGCCGCCAACCCCCGAGCAACCCCCGTGCGCCTGCGCGCGGCCGAGCGGATCCGGAACTGACATGAGCACGAACCTCGCACTCGTCGACCCTGCGGTCGTCCCGTCGCGGGCCCCGCGCCCCGACCGTCAGCACCGCCCCGAGCTGGTCGAGGTCACCCCGACCGCGGCCCAGCGCCGGGCACGACCCCGCATCGGGTACGCCGTGGTGGCCGTCGCCGCGCTCGGGATCCTGCTGCTGGCCCAGCTCGGCATCAGCATGGTGCTCAGCCAGGGCGCCTACACGCTCAACTCGCTGTCGGCCGAGCAGACGAACCTGTCCCGCACGCAGCAGTCGCTGTCCGAGCAGCTCCGGGTCCTCGACTCGCCGCAGAACCTGGCCCGCAACGCCCAGTCGCTCGGCATGATCGCCAACTCGACGCCGGTGTACCTCGACCCGAAGACCGGTCGTGTGTACGGCACGCCGACCCCGGCGAAGCCCGACGAGGCCACGGCGTCCACCGAGAACCAGGTGCCGAACTCACTGCTGAGCGATGTACCGCTGGCCACGAAGCCGGGGGACACCTCCACCAGCAAGGAGACCGGCACAACGGACACGTCGAGCACGAAGGACACGTCCGGCGCCACGAGCTCCACGGGATCCGCCGACAGCACCGCCACGTCTGAGAAGACGAGCGGCGCCAGCGCGTCGGACCAGGGGACGGCGAAGTCGTCCGTAGAGTCCGACGCGAACCCGCTCCAGGCGCCCTCCACCCGGTGACCGGCGGGTCCGCCGCACCCTCAGCACCGCCCGGGAAGGACCGCACCGCGTGACGAAGACGATCCGCAACCGACGCCTGCGCTACAGCATCGTGATGCTCGCCGTGATCGCCCTCGTCGGGGTGTTCGTGGTGCGGCTCGTCGACATCCAGGTCGTCCAGGCGTCGGAGCTGAACAAGGCGTCGGCACAGAAGCGCAGCATCCCCGTGACCATCTACGGCACCCGCGGGTCGATCGTGGACCGCAACGGCACCGAACTCGCGGACAGCGTCACCCGGTACAACATCACGACCTCCCCGCGCCTGGTGAAGGGCTTCAAGGGCAAGCTCGGCGGCACCCGCATCAAGGACGTCAGCGTCGGCACGGCACTGAGTGCGCTGGCGAAGGCCTCCGGCGGTGACGTCGCGACCATGCGGAAGAACATCGCCGCGAACCCGAAGTCCGACTTCGCGTACCTGGTCAAGGGCCTCGACGTGCAGCACTACGAGGCCGTGCGTGCGCTCGGCATCCCCTGGCTCTACCCGGAGCCGCAGGCGGCGCGGGTGTACCCGACGGGTGCGACGACGGGCAACCTGACCGGCTTCATGGGCACGGACGGCGCCCAGGCCGGCCTGGAGTACTCCTACAACCAGTGCCTGGCGGGCACCAACGGCTCCGAGACGTACGAGCGCGGCGAGGACGGCGTGCAGCTCCCGGGCAGCACCGTGACCACGAAGAAGGCCAAGGACGGCGGCACGCTCGAGACCACCATCGACAGCGACCTGCAGTACATGGCGCAGCAGACCATCGCGTCCGCCGCCAAGACCCTGCAGGCGGAGTCCGCGACGGCGACGGTCACGAGCGTCAAGACGGGTGAGCTGCTGGCGGTCGCGGACTACCCGACGGTCGACCCGAACGACGTCGACGCCACGACCGACAAGGGTGCCTTCGGTTCCCGTGCCCTGACGGCGTCGTACGAGCCGGGCTCCACGATCAAGGCCGCCATCGCCGCGGCACTGCTCGACCAGGGCAAGTCGAGCCCGACCGACCAGGCCGTCGTGCCGTACTCGCGCACGTTCCCCTGGGGCGGCACGATCCACGACTCCGAGTTCCACGCCACCGAGAACCTCACGCTCACCGGCATCCTGCAGAACTCGTCGAACGTCGGCATCACCGAGCTCGGCGCACGGCTGACGGCCCAGCAGCGCTTCGACTACATGAAGAAGTTCGGGCTGTTCGAGCCGGAGACGGCGATCGACTACCCGGGCCAGCCGTCGATGGACTACGGCACCACCCCGAACTGGGACCAGCAGACGAACATCAACTCGATGTTCGGCCAGGGCATCTCGACCACGGCGGTGCAGGTCGCGAGCGTGTTCCAGACCATCGCGAACGACGGTGTCCGGATCCCGCTGCACTTCGTCAAGGGCTGCACCACGGCGGACGGCAAGACGATCGACGCGCCCGACGTGCAGAAGCAGCGGGTCGTCTCCGCAGCCGCCGCCACGCAGGTCACCGGCATGCTGCAGAGCGTCGTCACGGGTGGCACGCTGGTGGGCATGAAGCCGATCTCCGGCTACAACATCGCCGCGAAGACGGGGACCGCCGAGGTGGCCGAGGGGTCGCAGGGCTACGGCGGTCAGCGCATCACGTCGGTGGCCGGAATGGCACCCGCCGAAGACCCCCAGTATGTTGTCACGGTGACGTTCACGAAGCCGCAGACCAATAAGTGGTCCAGCGGAGCGGCTCCGGCGTTCCGCACACTCATGTCCCAGGTGCTCGAGAAGTACCGAGTAGCCCCCTCCGCGTCCGAGGCGAAGCTCTACCCGTCCACGTGGTGAGGAAGAAGGAACACTTGTCCGCACGGATCCCCCCGGTCCTCCGACCCGAACACCCGACCCCGAGGGCCGTCTCCGAACTCGCCAACGCGTTCGGTCTGCGAGTCGTCGGCTCGGTCGACAGCATCGAGACCACCGGTGTCACCCTGAGCGCCACCGAGGTGCAGCCGGGTGACCTGTTCGTCGGCGTGCACGGTGCGAACCGGCACGGCGCACAGTTCGCGACGGAGGCCGCCGAGCGTGGCGCCGTCGCCGTCCTGACCGACCAGGACGGCGTCGCACTGGTCGAGTCGTCCGGGCTGCCGGTGCTCGTCGTCGACGACCCCCGCGCCGCCCTCGGCGACGTCGCGGCGTGGGTCTACCGCACGCACCCCGACGAGGCCACCGACCTGCCGCAGCTGTTCGCCGTCACCGGCACGAACGGCAAGACGAGCACGTCGTACATCCTCGAGGGCATCCTCAAGCAGCTCGGCCTGGTCACCGGCCTGAGCTCGACCGCGGAGCGCCACATCGGTTCGCTCAGCGTGACGAGCCGCCTGACCACGCCCGAGGCCAGCGAGATGCACGCGCTCCTCGCCCGCATGCGCGAGAGCGAGGTCCGTGCGGTCGCCGTCGAGGTCAGCGCCCAGGCCCTCAGCCGGCACCGCGTCGACGGCATCGTCTTCGACGTCGCGGCCTTCACGAACCTGTCGCACGACCACCTCGACGACTACGCCGACATGGAGGAGTACTACCAGGCGAAGCTCCCGCTGTTCCAGCCCGAGCACGCCCGTCGCGGCGTCGTCTCGCTGGACACCGACTGGGGCCACCGCGTGGTGCAGGACTCCCGCATCCCCGTGACCACGATCACGGTGCACCCGGACGTCGAGGCCGAGTGGCACGTCGACATCGTCGAGGCGCACGCCGCCTACACCGAGTTCCGTCTGACCGGCCCCGAGGGTCGCGAGCTGACGACCCGTGTGCCGCTGATCGGCTGGCACATGGCGGCGAACGCGGCACTCGCGATCGTCATGCTCGTCGAGGGCGGGTTCGAGCTCGGTGCCATCGCGCACGCGCTCGAGTCGGGCCACCGCCGCTACCCGGACGAGGACGACGCGAGCGAGCGCGACGGCGAGCCGCACCGCGTCTCCGCCATCGAGTGCTACCTGCCCGGCCGCACCGAGCGCGTCTCCGGCGAGCACGGCCCGAGCGTCTACGTCGACTTCGGTCACAGTGCCGACGCCTTCGAGAACACCCTCGCCGCGGTCCGGCAGTTCACCTCCGGCAAGGTCCTCATGCTGTTCGGCGCCGACGGCGACCGCGACACCACGAAGCGCGGCGACATGGCCCGCGTGGCCGCGGCCGGCAGCGACATCCTGGTCGTCACCGACCACCACCCGCGCTTCGAGGACGCCGCATCGATCCGGAAGACCCTGGTCGACGCCGCACGTGCCGCCTTCCCGGACCACGAGATCCACGAGGTCAGCCCGCCCGAGGCCGCGATCCGCACGGCCGTGAGCCTGGTCGGCGAGGGGGACTCGATCCTCTGGGCCGGCCCAGGGCACCAGGACTACCGCGACATCCAGGGCGTCCGCACGCCCTACTCCGCCCGTGACGAGGCCCGCGCGGCCCTGCGCGAGGCCGGCTGGGAGCCGAACTCCGGTCCGGCGGAGGACGTCCGATGATCGCCATGACCCTCGCCGAGATCGCCACCGCGGTCGGCGGCGAGCTGATCGGCGGCGCGCAGGCGACCGACGTCGCCGAGCCCGGCGACCTGGTCGTCGAGGGCTCGGTCGAGACCGACTCGCGCCTGGTCCGCCCCGGCAGCGTCTTCTTCGCCCTGCCCGGTGAGGTCACCGACGGCCGACGCTTCGTGGCCGCGGCCGTCGACGCCGGTGCCGCCCTGGTGATCACGCCCGAGCGCGTGGACACGACCGCGCCGCAGATCGTCGTCGCAGACGGGTACGAGGCCCTCGCCGCGCTCGCGCACGAGGTCGTCACGCGCGTCCGGATGAGCACCACGGACCGTGTCGACGCCGACGGTCGCCCGGCACCCCTGCGGGTCGTCGGCATCACCGGCTCGAACGGCAAGACGAGCACGAAGAACATGCTCCGCACGATCCTCGAGCAGCACGGCGCGACCGTCGCGCCCGAGGGGTCGTTCAACAACCACGTCGGCGCACCGATCTCGATGCTCCGCGTCACCTACGACACCCGGTACCTGGTGGTCGAGATGGGCGCGAGCGGCGTCGGCCACATCGCCAAGCTCGTCTCGATCGCCGAGCCCGACCTCGGCGTCGTCCTCAAGGTGGGCCTCGCGCACGCCGGCGAGTTCGGCGGCATCGAGGCGACACAGCGCGCGAAGTCCGAGATGGTCACCGACCTGCCCGAGACCGCGACGGCCCTGCTCAACGTCGACGACGACCGCGTCGCGTCGATGCGCGACCTGACGGCCGCGCGCGTGGTGGGCTTCGGCACGTCGGCGGAGGCCGACTACCGCATCACCGGCATCGAGACGGACCGCAGCGGCACCCGCTTCACCCTCACCGCGCCTCCAGGACAGCCTGGAGGCCCGGATCACGTCGACGTGCGCCTCGCGATCCTGGGTGAGCACCACGCCATGAACGCGTCCGCCGCGCTCACCGTGGCCCACCTGTGGGGCGTCCCGCTCGCCGACGGCGCCGCGGCGCTCGCGTCGATGACGCGCGCCGAGCGCTGGCGCATGGAGCTGCTCCAGGGCGGCCCCGAGGGCGTCACCGTGATCAACGACGCGTACAACGCGTCGCCCGACTCCACCGCGGCGGCGCTGCGGACCCTGGCGCAGATCGTGCGCCCGGGGGAGCGGACCGTCGCCGTGCTCGGTGAGATGGCCGAGCTCGGTGAGTTCTCCGTCGAGGAGCACGACCGCATCGGTCGGCTCGTCGTCCGCCTCGGCATCGGACAGCTCGTGGTCGTCGGCCGCGGCGCGATGCCCATCCACCAGGCCGCCACCCTCGAGGGATCGTGGGACGGCGAGTCCGTGTACATCGAGGACGTCGACGACGCCGTCCGTGCCCTGCAGGAGATGCTCCGCCCCGGCGACGTCGTCCTCGTCAAGTCCTCGAAGTCTGCCGAACTGCGATTCCTCGGCGACCGCCTCGGAGGTGTCACCGAATGATCGCGCTCCTCATCGCCGGCGCCACGTCGCTGGTGTTCACGTTGCTGCTCACCCCGTCGTTCATCAAGCTCTTCCACCGTCTCGGGTGGGGGCAGTTCATCCGTGACGACGGTCCACAGTCCCACCACACCAAACGCGGCACCGCCACCATGGGCGGCATCGTCCTGATCATCGGTGCCGTGATCGGGTACTTCGTCGGCCACCTGGTCGGCCGTGACTCGATCACGCTGTCCGGCCTGCTCGTGCTGTTCCTGATGGTCGGGCTGGGGTTCGTCGGCTTCATCGACGACTTCCTCAAGGTGCGGCGTCAGCGGAGCCTCGGGCTCGGCGGCTGGGCCAAGATCCTCGGTCAGGTCATCGTCGGCGTCATCTTCGCCACGATCGCCCTGGTCGTGCCGACGTCGAACGGCAAGCCCCCGGCGTCCACGATGATCTCGGCGATCCGTGACGTGCCGTGGCTCGACTTCATGGCGCTCGGCACCGTCATCGGCACCGTGCTGTTCCTCGCCTGGATCGTCCTGCTGACGGTGTCGACGTCGAACGGCGTGAACGTGGCGGACGGGCTCGACGGCCTGGCCACCGGGTCGAGCATCCTGGCGATCGGCTCGTACGTCATCATCGGCTTCTGGCAGTCGAACCAGATCTGCGGCGGCGCCCGCCTCGACTCGAACACCGCTCACGCCTGCTACACCGTGTCGAACCCGCTCGACCTCGCCGTGGTCGCGGCCGCGGTCTGCGGTGGGCTCATCGGGTTCCTCTGGTACAACACCTCGCCGGCGCAGATCTTCCTCGGTGACACCGGTTCGCTCGGCCTCGGCGGCGCCCTGGCCGGCCTCGCGATCCTCAGCCGCACCGAGCTGCTGCTCGTCCTCATCGGTGGCCTGTTCTTCATCGTCACCGGCTCCGTCATCCTGCAGCGGGCCTACTTCAAGATCACCCACGGCAAGCGCATCTTCCTGATGAGTCCGCTGCACCACCACTTCGAACTGAAGGGGTGGGCCGAGGTGACCGTCGTCGTCCGCTTCTGGATCATCGCCGGGCTCTTCGTCGCGGCGGGGGTCGGACTCTTCTACCTCGAATGGATCGCACGCGTTGGTTGACCCGGTGTCCTCGCCGTCCCGCCTCCAGTCCCTCGACAGCTGGTACTCCGAAGGGTGGAAGGGACTGAACGTCGCCGTCCTCGGCCTCGGAGCCACCGGGTTCTCGGTCGCCGACACGCTCGTGGAGCTCGGCAGCGAGGTGACGGTCTACTCGTCCGACGCCCCCGCCGACAGCGTCGAGCTGCTCGACGTGATCGGTGCCCGGTTCCTGCAGACGCCGCTCGACGCCGTGCCGGACGCCCTCGTGCAGCAGGCACCCGACGTCGTCATCGTGTCGCCGGGGCTGCCCCCGCACAACGCCACCGTGCGGTGGTCGGTGACGAACAGCACCGTCTGGGGCGACATCGAGCTCGCCTGGCGCGTGCGCGACAAGGTCGTCCGCGGCCCGGTCGCGGCCCCGTGGATCACGATCACGGGCACGAACGGCAAGACCACGACGACACAGCTCACGACCGCGATGTACGAGGCCGGCGGCCTGCGTGCCGTCGCGTGCGGGAACATCGGCGTGCCGGTGCTCGACGTCGTCCGCGACCCGGTCGGCTACGACGTGCTCGTCGTCGAGCTCTCGAGCCACCAGCTGCACTACGCGGCGACGTCCGGCGACGGTGCCGTGGTGCCGCTCGCGAGCGCCTGCCTGAACATCGCCGACGACCACCTGGAGTGGCACGGCTCCGCCGAGGCGTACCGCGCGGCGAAGGCCAAGGTCTACGAGCGCACCGTGATGGCGTGCGTCTACAACACCTCGGACGACGCCACTCGGCGGATGGTGCAGGAGGCCGACGTGGTGGAGGGCTGCCGTGCGGTCGGCTTCACGCCCGGCGTCCCCGCTCCCGGCGACGTCGGCATCGTCGAGGACGTCCTGTGCGACCGGGCCTTCAACGAGGACCGTCGCAACAGCGCGCTCGAGCTGTCGACCATCGCCGACCTCGAGGCCGCCGGACTCGCCAGTCCGCACATGACCATGAACGTCCTGGCCGCCGCTGCGCTGGCCCGTGCCGGCACCGTCCAGCCGAGCGCCATCCAGTCGGCGGTTCGGGCGTTCCGCGCCGACCACCACCGCACCGAGCTCGTGGCCCAGGCGGACGGCATCACCTGGGTCGACGACTCCAAGGCCACGAACCCGCACGCCGCCACCGCGTCGCTCGCGTCGTTCGACACCGTCGTGTGGATCGTCGGCGGCCTGTTCAAGGGCGTCGACGTCGACGGTCTGGTCGAGCGCTTCGGCCCCGGCGTCCGCGCCGTCGTGGTGATCGGCACCGACCGGACCCCGGTCCTCGAGGCATTCGCGCGACACGCGTCCACGGTCCCGGTGCTCCAGGTGGAGACGACGGACACTGATCAGGTCATGCGCGAGGCGGTCCGGCATGCCGCATCGGTCGCGAGGCCGGGCGACACCGTCCTCCTCGCCCCGGCGGCGGCGTCGTTCGACCAGTTCGGCTCCTACGCCGACCGGGGGCAGCGTTTCGCGGCCGCGGTCAACGAGCACCTGGGAGGAGAAGTCGATGGCGACGACACCGACGGATCTTCCGAACAGCCGTAACGGCCGGACCGCGTCGACCCCACGACGGACCAACGGCGCGATCGTCGCCGTCAAGAACGTCTTCGTCGCGGAGTCCAGCACCTTCTACACGATCCTCGGCGTCACGCTGTTCCTCGTCGTCTTCGGCGTCGTGATGGTGCTGTCCTCGTCGAGCGTCGAGGAGTACGCGGCGACCCACGACTTCTTCGGGGCGGCGTCCCGTCAGGGCCTGTACGCCGTGCTCGGCGTGCCGCTCATGCTCATCGCCAGCCGGGTCCCGACCCGGATCTGGCGCAAGTGGGCGATGCGGCTGCTCGGTGCGGCGCTCGTGCTGCAGCTGCTGGTGTTCACCCCGCTCGGCATCGACATCCAGGGCAACCGGAACTGGATCGAGCTCGGGTCGTTCACCGCGCAGCCGTCCGAGGTCGTGAAGCTCGGCCTGGTGCTCGGCATCGGCGCCATCATCTACGTCAAGCGGGACAAGCTCGACGACTGGAAAGAGGTGTTCATCCCGATCGGGATCGCCTCGATGCTCTCGCTCGGGCTCGTCGTCCTCGGCGGTGACCAGGGCACCGCGATGGTCATGCTCATCCTGGTGTTCGGCGCGCTGTACATCGGCGGCGTCCGTGCCCGGCACCTGCTCGTCGGCCTCGGTGCGTTCGCCGTGATGCTGCCCTTCGTGACGATGGCCTCGGCCTCGCGCTCGACCCGCATCAGCGCCTGGCTGTCCGGGTGCACCGACACCAGCCAGTACCAGGACATCTGCTGGCAGCCCGTGCACGGCATGTGGGCGCTCGCGTCCGGCGGCGTGTTCGGCGTCGGCCTCGGCAACTCGAAGGCGAAGTGGTCGTGGCTGCCCGAGGCGGACAACGACTACATCTTCGCGATCATCGGCGAGGAGCTCGGCCTGATCGGCGCCGTCGTGGTGCTCAGCCTGTTCGTGGTGCTCGCCGTCGGCATGATCAAGATCATCCGGCAGTCCCGCGACCCCTTCGTGAAGACCGTCACCGGTGGCATCCTCGCGTGGATCATCGGCCAGGCGCTCATCAACATCGCCGTCGTGCTCGGCCTGCTGCCCGTGCTCGGTGTGCCCCTACCACTCATCTCGGCCGGTGGTTCGGCCCTCATCATGACCCTGGTGGCGATCGGCGTCGTGCTCTCCTTCGCCCGTGACCTGCCCGGCAAGAACGACCCCGGCCTGACGAACGCCCCACTCGCCCGGACCTCCACGAACGGATCACTGCGGTGAGCAAGTACCTCTTCGCCGGCGGCGGCACCGCCGGCCACGTCAACCCCCTGCTCGCGGTCGCCGACCGGCTGACCGAGCGGGAGCCGGGTGCCGAGGTGCTCGTGCTGGGCACCGCCGAGGGCCTGGAGTCCCGCCTCGTCCCGATGCGCGGCTACGAGCTGCTGACGATCCCGCGCCTGCCGTTCCCGCGGAAGCTGAACGGCGCGGCCCTGCGGTTCCCGCAGCGCTTCGCGGCGGCGGTCAAGCGGACGGAGCAGATCATCCGCGACCACGAGATCGAGGTGGTCCTGGGCGTCGGTGGCTACGCGGCCGCTCCGGCGTACATCGCCGCGCGCCGCACCGGCACCCCGATCGTCGTGCACGAGCAGAACGCCAAGCCCGGGCTGGCGAACCGCCTCGCCGCGTTCCTCACCGAGCACGTCGGCCTGACCTTCTCGAACACGCGCCTGCGCCACGGCCGCGTCGTCGGCATGCCGCTCCGTCGCGAGATCGAGTCGCTCGACCGCCGTGCCGTCCGGGCCGAGGGGCTCGCCGAGTTCGGGCTCGACCCGGACCGGCCCGTGCTGCTCGTGACCGGCGGCTCCTCGGGTGCGCGGAGCATCAACCGGACGATCAACAGGTCCGCCGCCACGATCGTGGGTGCCGGCTGGCAGATCCTGCACGTCGTGGGTGCCGCCTCGGACATCGGCCCGAGCGACCTCGACGGCTACCACGTGCTGCCCTACTGCGACCGGATGGACCTGGCGTACGCCGCGAGCGACTTCGTCGTGTCGCGCTCGGGTGCCGGCATGGTGTGCGAGCTGACCGCCGTCGGGCTGCCGAGTGTGCTCGTGCCGTACCCGGTGGGCAACGGTGAGCAGCGCCACAACGCGAAGGACGTCGTCGACGCCGGGGGAGCCGTCCTGGTGGCCGACGGGGAATTCGACCAGGACTGGGTGACGTTCCAGCTGCTGAGCATCCTGCAGGACCGCTCCCGCATCGCGGACATGACCGTGCGGGCGGGCAGCGTCGGCCACCGCGACGGCGCCGACCGGATGACCGACCTGGTCCTCGACGCCGCGAAGCAGGCCCCCAGCACCACGGAGGAACGATGACCATCAAGCCGGACCTGACGCAGCCGATCCCGGACGACCTGGGCACGGTGCACTTCGTCGGCATCGGCGGCGCGGGCATGAGCGGGATCGCCCGGATGTTCCTCGCCGCCGGGCACCGCGTGACGGGCAGCGACTCCCGCGAGACGGAGACGACCGGCACGATGCGCGACCTCGGCGCGAGCGTGCACATCGGTCACGACGCGGCGAACGTCGGCCAGGCCGACACCATCGTCGTCACGAGCGCCCTCTGGCCCGACAACCCCGAGCTCCTCGAGGCGCAGCGCCGCGGTCTGCCGGTGCTCCACCGCTCGCAGGCCCTCGCCGCCCTGATCGCCGAGCACCGCCTCGTCGCGGTCGCCGGTGCGCACGGCAAGACCACCTCGACCGGCATGATCGTCACGGCGATGGTCGAGCTCGGCCTCGACCCGAGCTTCGTCAACGGCGGCGTCATCCAGTCCCTCGGCACGAGTTCAGCCCCGGGGTCCAGCGACCTGTTCGTGGTCGAGGCCGACGAGTCCGACGGCTCGTTCCTGCTCTACGACGTCGCCGTGGCCCTGGTCACCAACGTCGACGCCGACCACCTGGACCACTACGGCAGCGAGGAGGCCTTCACCGAGGCCTTCGTCGAGTTCGCCGCGAAGGCGAGCGAGCGCGTCGTCATCTCGAGCGACGACGCCGGTGCGAAGACGGTCACGGCCGGCATCCGCCAGCGCGCCGACGCCCCCGAGATCGTCACGTTCGGCGAGGCCGTCGACGCGGACGTCCGCATCGAGGGCATCACCGAGTCGGCCGGCGTCGAGGTCGACTTCCGCGCCGGTGGCGAAGCGTACCACCTGACCCTCCGCGTGCCCGGCCGGCACAACGCGATCAACGCCGTCGGGGCCTTCGCGGTCCTGACCGGTCTCGGCGTCGCCCCGGCCGACGCGATCCGCGGGCTCGAGGCCTTCGGCGGCACGCAGCGCCGCTTCGAGCTGCACGGCGTCGAGCGCGGGGTCTCGGTCTACGACGACTACGCCCACCACCCGACCGAGGTCGCCGCGGCGCTCAAGGCCGCCCGCAACGTCGTCGGCGACGGCCGCATCATCGCGATCCACCAGCCGCACCTGTACTCGCGCACCCGCCTGATGGCCGGCGACTTCGCCAAGGTGTACGAGGAGCTCGCCGACCACACGGTCGTGCTCGACGTCTACGGCGCCCGCGAGGACCCGGAGCCCGGCGTGACCGGGGCCCTGGTGCAGGAGCGTTTCGCCGACCAGTCGCGCGTCGAGTTCCTGCCCGACTGGGACGAGGCGGCGGCACGCGCGGCCGCGGTCGCCCGTGACGGCGACATCATCATGACGCTCAGCTGCGGCGACGTGTACCGGATCATCCCGCAGGTGCTCGGCGCCCTGGGCACCGACGGAGCGTCGGCCCGGTGAAGCGCCCCGAGGGGTTCGACGAGGGGGACGCCCGCAGGGACGCCCCGGCCGAGGCCGCGGAAGCGCCCCGGCAGCGTCGTGGTCCCTCGAAGCCGCGGCTCCCGTTCCGCGGACGCGTCGCCGACGACCGGGAGGCCCGCCCCGCGTCCGCCCCGGAACCCCCGGTCGACGAGACGGTCGACCCCACCCCCGCGGTCCAGCCCGACGCCGACACCTCCGGTCCCCAGCGGGATCGTGTCGGCGCCTTCGCCGGTGCGGCCGGACGCCGCTTCGGCGCCGGACTCTCCACCGTGGCGGACCGCCTGCGCGAGTACACGCCGAACGAGGACCACCGGGACCCGGAGGCCGACCGCCGCGACGCGGAACGCCGAGCCGCCACGAGCGGTGGAGCCGACCACGACGCGACCGTGACCGACGTGCTCGACGCGACCGGTGCCTCCCGGACCGACCAGCACGCCGAGGCGCCCATCGGGGCGCGGGTGCGCGCTGCCGAGACCGCGCGAGAGGCACGCATCGCCAAGCGCCGACGCCGGTTGCTCGAGCGTGCCGAGGTCCGCCGGTTCACCCGGCGCAGCCGGCACCGTCGCGCCGCGTGGATCACGGCGGCGAGCGTCGTCCTCGTGCTCGGGGTCTCGATCCTCGTCGCGGTGTTCTCACCGCTGATGGCGCTCCGCACGATCGAGATCAAGGGCACCGACCGCGTCGACGAGTCCGCGCTGCGCCAGGCGCTGTCCGACCAGATCGGCACGCCCCTGGCCCGGCTCGACTTCGACGCGATCAAGCGGGACGTCGCCGGCTTCCCGCTCATCGAGAGCTACGTGACCGAGGAAGCTCCGCCGCACACGCTCGTCGTCACGGTGACCGAGCGCACGCCGGTGGTCGCGGTGCAGTCCGGCAGCACGTTCGACCTCGTCGACCCCGCGGGCATCGTCGTGCAGTCGTCGCCGAAGCGTCCCGCCACGATGCCCCTCGCCGACATCGGCCGGGCGCGCCTCGGTTCCGCGAGCTTCCGCACCATGACCGAGGTCGTGCTGGCACTGCCGTCGACCGTGCGGTCCCAGGTGACGCGTGTCGCCGGGTCGACGGCCGACGACGTCACCCTGACCCTCAAGGACGGCTCGACCGTCGTGTGGGGGAGCCCGGACGACTCGGACGCCAAGGCCGAACTGCTCGCCGCGCTGGTCAAGGACCACGCGGCGCGGAACCCCGGCGTCGTCGTCGAGTACGACGTCTCGGCACCGGACAACGGCGTGATCCGCGCCAAGGACTGAATTGCCGGACCTGATCGGCGACACGCGGCGTGGCGGGGCGACAGTGCGCCGAACGCACCCGTAGCGTCGAAGCCAGCACCACATCTACCAGCATTGCCCCTGAACTTCAAGTAGAGGTTGAGGGTTCGACCGGAGGCCTGACTGACGTGACCACGAACCACAACTACCTCGCCGTCATCAAGGTCGTCGGTGTCGGCGGCGGCGGCGTCAACGCCGTCAACCGCATGATCGAGCTCGGTCTCCGTGGCGTCGAGTTCATCGCGATCAACACCGACGCCCAGGCCCTGCTGCTCAGCGACGCCGACGTCAAGCTCGACGTCGGCCGCGAGATCACCCGCGGCCTCGGTGCCGGCGCGGACCCCGAGGTCGGCCGTCGTGCCGCCGAGGACCACGCCGAGGAGATCGAAGAGGCCCTGGCCGGCGCCGACATGGTGTTCGTCACCGCGGGCGAGGGCGGCGGCACCGGCACCGGTGGCGCACCGGTCGTCGCACGCATCGCGAAGTCCATCGGCGCACTGACCATCGGTGTCGTCACGAAGCCCTTCAGCTTCGAGGGCAAGCGTCGCCAGTCGCAGGCCGAGAACGGCGTCGCGGGCCTCAAGGACGAGGTCGACACGCTCATCGTCGTCCCGAACGACCGCCTGCTCGAGATCAGCGACCGTGGCATCTCCATGGTCGAGGCCTTCGCCACGGCCGACCAGGTGCTCCTGGCCGGTGTGCAGGGCATCACCGACCTCATCACCACCCCGGGCCTGATCAACCTCGACTTCGCCGACGTCAAGAGCGTCATGCAGGGCGCGGGTTCCGCGCTCATGGGCATCGGTTCGTCCCGCGGTGCCGACCGTGCGATCAAGGCGGCCGAGCTCGCCGTCGCGTCGCCGCTGCTCGAGGCCTCGATCGACGGTGCGCACGGCGTGCTGCTGTCGATCCAGGGTGGCTCGAACCTCGGCATCTTCGAGATCAACGACGCCGCGCGTCTGGTGCAGGAAGCCGTGCACCCCGAGGCGAACATCATCTTCGGTGCGGTCATCGACGACACCCTGGGTGACGAGGTCCGCGTGACCGTCATCGCCGCGGGCTTCGACGGTGGCGAGCCGGCGCAGCAGCAGAAGGAACGTCGCTCGAGCTACGTCGACCCGGAGTCGAGCGCCGCGGCGCCCGTCGCCGCCTCGACCGGCGCGATCGAGGACTCGACCACGTCGAGCCCGTCCTGGGCCTCGCAGGAGCACCAGCCGCCGGTGCAGCGCGCCGCCGACCCGGCGTTCGACGACGACGACGAGCTCGACGTCCCCGACTTCCTGAAGTAACCCACCCTTGGTAGCCGACACGCGCCTCCCGTCCGCCTCGTCACCCGACGACGGACCGGAGGCGCGTCTCGCGTCCGTCAGGAGCGGCATCGCCGACGCGGCGCGCGCCGCAGGGCGCTCGCCCGACGAGCTGACGCTCGTCGTCGTCACGAAGTACCACCCGGCGTCGCTCGTCCGCGAGCTCGCCGCACTCGGCGTGACGGACGTGGGGGAGAACCGCCACCAGGAGGCGCAGGCGAAGGCCGCCGAACTGGCCGACCTCGGCCTGACCTGGCACTTCGTCGGGCAGCTGCAGTCGAAGAAGGCCCGGCAGGCCCGGCGGTACGCCGACGTGGTGCAGTCGCTCGACCGTGGGTCCGTCGTCGACGCGTTCGCCCCGACCGAGGCCGAGCCGGAGCCCCGGGTCATCGACGGGTTCGTGCAGGTGAACCTCACCGACGACCCCGGCCGTGGCGGGGTGCAGCCGGACGACGTCGAGGCCATGGTGTCGCGCGTGCTGGCCACCGGGACGATCCGACTGCGGGGCGTCATGGCGGTCGCGCCACTGGACGAGGAGCCCCGAGCCGCCTTCGACCGACTCCGCTCGATCTCCGAACGGGTCGTGGCGCTCGAGCCCGCTGCGACCGACATCTCGGCCGGCATGAGCGGGGACTACGCCGAGGCGATCCTCGAGGGCGCGACACACCTGCGGATCGGCACCGCAATCACGGGAAACCGGCCGCCCGCACCCTAGCCTCGTTGCAGGGCACCACGAGCACGAACCCCGGAGGAACCATGGCCAACCCGCTGAAGAAGACGATGGTCTACCTCGGCCTCGCCGATGAGGAACTCGACTACGAGGACGAGCAGCAGGCCGAGCCCGCGCGCCAGCAGGCAGCCCCTGCACGCCAGGCCGCAGCGGCTGCTCCGGCGCCCGCCGAGCCGCAGGAGACCCCCGCGGCGGCAGCAGCCCCCGCGGCCGCTCCCGCAGCCGTCCCGGCTCCCACCAAGACGCACACCCACCAGCGCGGCGCCCAGGTCACTCCGCTCCGCCGCTCGCACACGACCGCACAGAAGGCGACCCCGGTCCAGGAAATGAACGAGATCCTCACCGTCCACCCGCGCGAGTACAAGGACGCCCAGTCCATCGCCGAGAGCTTCCGCGACGGCATCCCCGTCATCATCAACCTCTCGCAGATGACCGAGGGTGACGCCCGCCGCATGATCGACTTCGCCTCCGGGCTGTCGCTCGGTCTGTTCGGCAAGATCGAGCGCGTCACGAACAAGGTCTTCCTCCTGTCGCCGGCACACGTCGCAGTGAGCGGTGAGCCCGCTGAGGTAGAGTCCGACATCGAGGCGAACTTCTTCGCCCAGTCCTGAGCCGTACCCGGCACACCCGCCCCTGAGCGTCGTCTGACGACGCTCGCCCGAGACGAGCGAGCCCCATCGTGTCCGTGATCCTAGGGATCATCTCCCTCGCGTTGCTCCTGTACTTCTTCGTGATGTGGGGGCGGTTCGCGCTCGACCTCGTGCAGAGCTTCAACCGCTCCTGGCGTCCGCGCGGGGGCATGCTCGTGGTGTCCGAGTTCGTCTACACGATCACGGATCCGCCCATCCGAGCGGTACGACGGGTCCTCCCGCCGCTCCGCCTGGGGCCGGTGGCGCTCGACTTCGGCTGGACGATCGTGATGCTCGTCGTCATCATCGCCCGGTTCGTGGTCGCCGCCCTGGCACGCGGTATCTGAGCGGACTCCCGTCCGCGACACGCGCCACGCCAGGCGCGCGGCACGGTTCCTCCCCATCGTCGGTGTACGGTGGTCGGGATCGATGCCCGCTCCGGTGGCGCATCCGCACCGCACGGTACGACTGGTACATTCGGTCGCACCGCACGCGGTTCCACACGTTCAGCAGTTCTATTGAGGTGACGGCAATGGCTTTGACGCCGGAAGACGTAGTCAACAAGCGGTTCCAGCCGACGAAGTTCCGCGAGGGCTACGACCAGGACGAGGTCGACGACTTCCTCGACGAGGTCGTGGTCGAGCTCCGTCGCCTGACCGCGGAGAACGACGAGCTCCGCCAGCGCCTGCAGGCGGCCGAATCGGCCCCGCAGTCGGCGCAGGCCGAGCAGCCCGCTCCCGCAGCCGAGCCGGAGCCCACCCCGGCCCCGGTCGAGGCAGCACCGGAGCCCGCTCCGGTCGCCGCGGCGGCACCGACCACAACGGTCCCCGCCGACGAGGACACCGAGGGCACCACGAACCTCCTGACCCTGGCGCGTCGTCTCCACGAGGAGCACGTCCGCGAGGGCATCGAGAAGCGCGACGCGCTCATCGCCGAGGGCACGGCCCAGGCCGCTCGCCTGGTCTCCGAGGCCGAGGCGAAGCAGCGCCAGATCATCGCCGACACCGAGAACACGAACCGTCAGCGTGTCGCGGTGCTCGAGCAGGAGCAGCGCCAGCTCGAGGGCAAGATCGACGAGCTCCGGACCTTCGAGCGCGACTACCGTGCGCAGCTCAAGAGCTACATCCAGGGGCAGCTCTCCGAGCTCGACTCGGGCGAGCAGTCCGGTCTCACCCCGGCGCCGGCTTCGGCGCAGGGCTTCGGCAACTGACGTTGTCGCGACCAGCATCACGAGCGAAGGTCAGTGTCCGCGCGATCGCGGCACTGGCCTTCGCCGCTGTCGTGGTGGTGGCGTTCGACCAGGTCGCCAAGACGCTGGTCGTCGCGAACCTGCCGTACGGCACCCCCGTCCCGGTCCTCGGCGGTGCGTTGCAGTTCCTGTACGTCCGGAACCCGGGGGCCGCGTTCTCGTTCGCGGTGAACATGACCTGGGTGTTCTCGGTCATCTCGGCCGCGGTCGTCGTCGCGATCATCGTGTACTCGCGTCGCATCCGGTCGATGTGGTGGGCCATCGTGCTCGGCATGCTGCTCGGCGGCGCGCTGGGCAACCTGCTCGACCGGCTCTTCCGTGAGCCCGGCTTCGGTCGGGGTCACGTCGTCGACTTCATCTCGACGCCGTGGATGATGCCGGCGATCTACAACGTCGCCGACTCCTTCATCTGCATCAGCATGGTGGTCTTCGTGCTGCTGGTGATCCTCGGGGTGAACCTCGACGGCACCCGCACACTCTCGGCCAAGCGCCAGGCGCAGCTCGACGCGGCGCAGCCGGTCGACGCGGCGCAGCCGGTCGACGCGGCGCAGCCGGTCGACGCGGCGCAGCCGCTCGACGGTGGGGCCGCGTTCTCGTCGGCTGATGCGGCGTTCGACGAGCCGACCCGCGCCTCCAGGCCGGAGGACCGCGACCGTCGCGACACGCTGGGCCACGACGCCACGTGAGCGAATCGCGTGCTCTTCCCGTCCCCGACGGGCTCGCCGGTGAGCGCGTCGACGCCGCCATCGCGAAGCTCCTCGGCTTCAGCCGGTCGTTCGCTGCCGACGTCGTCGCCGCCGGGGGTGTCCGCGTCGACGGGGTTCCCGTCGACAAGTCGGACCGGCTCCATGCCGACTCCTGGCTCGAGGTCGAGTGGACCCCGAAGGAGCCGCCGCGCATCGTTCCGGCGGCCGTGCCGGGCATGACGATCGTCCACGACGACGAGGACATCGTCGTCGTGGACAAGCCCGTCGGCGTCGCTGCGCACCCCTCGCCGGGGTGGGACGGGCCGACGGTGCCCGGGGCCTCGCCGCCGCCGGCTTCACGATCGCGACGTCCGGTGCCGCCGAACGCGCCGGGATCGTGCACCGCCTCGACGTCGGGACCTCGGGCCTGATGGTGGTCGCGAAGACCGAGCTGGCGTACACGCACCTGAAGCGGGCGTTCAAGGAGCGCACGGTCGAGAAGGTGTACCACGCGCTCGCGCAGGGCCACCCCGACCCGACCTCGGGCACCATCGACGCGCCGATCGGACGGCACCCGTCGAGTGACTGGAAGTTCGCGGTCACGTCAGAGGGCAAGCCGAGCGTCACCCACTACGAGACGCTCGAGGCCTTCCGCTCGGCCACCCTGCTCGAGGTGCACCTGGAGACCGGGCGCACCCACCAGATCCGGGTGCACATGGCGGCGACACGCCACCCGCTCGTCGGGGACACGATGTACGGCGCCGACCCGGTGCTGGCGGCCGAACTGGGGCTGACGCGCCAGTGGCTCGATGCCGTCCGGCTGGGATTCGACCACCCGCGCACGGGCGAGTGGGTGTCGTTCGAGGCGCAGTACCCGGACGACCTGCAGGCCGCGCTGGAGCAGATCCGGAGCGCGTCGCTCTGACACGCCCGGCGGCTTGTGCCGAGGGGTCACGAACTGTCGGTTGGGAGGCCGCCGGGCGACGGTTTCCGGACCCGCCGCGGCCCGCGTGCGGTGTGTCCTGACCGCTCGGCGGCGCGCCCCGCGCGTGTCACGACCCGCTGCCGGCGCGCCCGGCAGCTTGCGCCGAGGGGTCACGAACTGTCGGTTGGCAGGCCGCCAGACGACGTCTTCCGCACCCGCCGCGGCCAGCGTGCGGCGTGTCCTGACCGCTCGGCGGGGCGCCCCGCGCGTGTCGCGATCCGAGGCCGGCGCGCCCGGCCGCTTGCGCCGAGGGGTCACGAACTGTCGGCTGGGAGGCTGCCGGGCGACGCTTTCCGCACCCGCGGCGGCGCGCGTGCGGTGTGTCCTGACCGCTGGGCGGCGCGCCCCGCGCGTGTCGCGACCCGCTGCCGGTCTGGAGGCGCAGTGCGGCCCCGCCACGCGCCTCCAGGCCGACGCGCCCGACGCGCCCGACGACGCGCCCAGCCTCTCTCGCCGAGGGGTCATGAACTGTCGGTTGGGAAGCCGCCAGGCGACGGGTTCTAGACCCGCGGCGGCCTGCGTGCGGCGTGTCCTGACCACTGGGCGGTTCGCCCCGCGCGTGTCGCGACCCGCTGCCGGACTGGAGGCGCGGTGCGGCCCCGCCATGAGCCTCCGGACCGCCCCGACGCGCGCGGGAATGTGGGCGGCCGTGGTTAGGCTGTTCCCACCCCGCAGCACACCGTACGAACCGGAGGTTCCGTGTCGGATTCCGACTCCTTCGTCCACCTGCACGTGCACAGCGAGTACTCGATGCTCGACGGTGCCGCCAGGCTCTCCGACCTCGTGGCGGAGACCGCCGCGCAGGGGATGCCCGCCGTGGCGGTGACCGACCACGGCAACATGTTCGGCGCCTTCGAGTTCTGGAAGGCCGCCAAGGCCGGTGGCGTCAAACCGATCATCGGGACCGAGGCGTACATCACGCCCCGCACGCACCGCTCGGACAAGACCCGTGTGCGCTGGGGTGACGGCGGTGGCGACGACGTGTCCGGCGCCGGCTCGTACACGCACATGACGATGTTCGCCGAGAACACGACGGGCATGCACAACCTGTTCCGGCTGTCGTCCAAGGCGTCGCTCGAGGGCTACTACTTCAAGCCCCGCATGGACATCGAGCTCCTGCAGGAGTACCACGAGGGCATCATCGCCACCACGGGCTGCCCCTCGGGGGAGATCCAGACGCGCCTGCGTCTCGGCCAGTACGACGAAGCAGTGCAGGCGGCCGCCGACTACCGCGACATCTTCGGCAAGGAGAACTACTTCGCCGAGGTCATGGACCACGGCCTCGAGATCGAACGCCGGATCATGAGCGACCTGATCCGCCTGGCGAAGGACCTCGACATTCCGCTGGTCGGCACGAACGACCTGCACTACACGCACGCCCACGACGCCAAGTCGCACGCGGCACTGCTCTGCGTGCAGTCCGGCTCGACCCTGAACGACCCGAACCGCTTCAAGTTCGACGCCGACGAGTTCTACCTGAAGACCCCGGCGCAGATGCGGCACGTCTTCCGCGACAACCTCGAGGCCTGCGACAACACGCTGCTCATCGCGGAACGCTGCAACGTCGAGTTCGACACCTCGGCCAACTACATGCCGAAGTTCCCGGTGCCCGAGGGCGAGACCGAGCACTCCTGGTTCGAGAAAGAGGTCGCGAAGGGGCTGGACTACCGGTACCCGGACGGCATCTCGAAAGAGGTCCAGGACCGCGCCGACTACGAGGTCGGCATCATCAACCAGATGGGCTTCCCCGGCTACTTCCTGGTGGTCGCGGACTTCATCAACTGGTCGAAGAACAACGGCATCCGCGTCGGTCCGGGGCGTGGCTCCGGTGCCGGCTCGATGGTCGCGTACGCGATGCGCATCACCGACCTCGACCCCATCCGGCACGGCCTGATCTTCGAGCGGTTCCTCAACCCGGACCGCGTCTCGATGCCCGACTTCGACGTCGACTTCGACGACCGGCGCCGCGGTGAGGCGATCAAGTACGTCACTGAGAAGTACGGGTCGGAGCGCGTCGCGCAGATCGTCACGTACGGCACGATCAAGGCGAAGCAGGCACTCAAGGACTCCTCGCGCGTCCTCGGGTTCCCGTTCGGCATGGGCGAGAAGCTCACGAAGGCGATGCCGCCGCCCGTGATGGGCAAGGACATCCCGCTCACCGGGATCTTCGACAAGGACCACCCGCGCTACAAGGAAGCCGTCGACGTCCGCACCGTGGTCGAGACCGACCCCGAGGCGAAGACCGTCTTCGACACCGCACTCGGGCTCGAGGGGCTGAAGCGCCAGTGGGGCGTGCACGCGGCCGGCGTCATCATGTCGAGCGATCCGCTGATCGACATCATCCCGATCATGAAGCGGGAGCAGGACGGCCAGATCGTCACGCAGTTCGACTACCCGGCAGCGGAGTCGCTCGGCCTGATCAAGATGGACTTCCTGGGGCTCCGCAACCTCACGATCATCAGTGACGCCCTCGACAACATCAAGACGAACCGTGGGACCGAGCTCGACCTCGAGAACATGGGCCTCGAGGACCCCGAGGCGTACGCGCTCCTGCAGCGCGGTGACACCCTCGGCGTGTTCCAGCTCGACGGTGGGCCGATGCGTGGCCTGCTGCGGCTGATGAAGCCCGACAACTTCGAGGACATCTCCGCGCTCATCGCCCTGTACCGCCCGGGGCCCATGGGTGCGAACTCGCACACGAACTACGCGCTCCGCAAGAACGGCGAGCAGCCGATCACGCCGATCCACCCGGAGCTCGAAGAGCCCCTCAAGGACATCATCGGCACGACCTACGGCCTGATCATCTACCAGGAGCAGGTCATGGCCATCGCGCAGAAGGTCGCGGGGTTCTCCCTCGGCCAGGCGGACATCCTCCGCCGCGCGATGGGCAAGAAGAAGAAGTCCGAGCTCGACAAGCAGTACGCGGGCTTCCAGCAGGGCATGAAGGACAACGGGTACTCCGACGCGGCGATCAAGACGCTGTGGGACATCCTGCTGCCCTTCTCCGACTACGCGTTCAACAAGGCGCACTCGGCGGCCTACGGCGTGGTGTCCTTCTGGACCGCGTACCTCAAGGCGCACTACCCGGCCGAGTACATGGCGGCGCTGCTGACGAGCGTCGGCGACGCCCGCGACAAGCTCGCCCTGTACCTCAACGAGTGCCGCCGGATGGGCATCAAGGTGATGCCGCCGGACGTCAACGAGTCGATCGGCTTCTTCGCCGCCGTCGGCGACGACATCCGGTTCGGCATGGGTGCCATCCGCAACGTCGGGTTCAACGTCGTCGACGACATCGTCAAGGCCCGGACCGAGAAGGGGGCCTTCGAGTCGTTCCACGACTTCCTGCGCAAGATCCCGATCTCGTCGGCGAACAAGCGCACGGTCGAGTCGCTCATCAAGGCCGGTGCCTTCGACGAGTTCGGCGACACCCGACGTGCCCTGGTGGAGATCCACGAGGGTGCGGTCGAGGGTGCGGTCAAGGTCAAGCGCGACGAGGCCCACGGCAACGTCGGGTTCGACTTCGACTCGCTCTTCGCCGAGGCAGCCGAGGACGCCCCGAGTGCCGCGGTGTCGCAGGTGCCGGACCGCCCGGAGTGGTCCAAGCGCGACAAGCTCGCGTTCGAGCGGGACATGCTCGGGCTCTACGTGTCCGACCACCCGCTCGCCGGGCTCGAGATCGAGCTCGCGAAGCACCAGTCGATCACCATCGCCGACCTGCTGACGGCCGACGACTCGATCGAGGGCGAGACGGTGACCGTCGCCGGCCTGCTGACGAGCGTGCAGCACCGGGTGGCGAAGACGAGCGGCAACCCGTACGGCATCGTCGACATCGAGGACTTCGGCGGCCAGATCGGCGTGATGTTCCTGGGCAAGACGTACCAGGAGTTCGGCCCGTCCCTGGTGCCCGACTCGATCGTCGTCCTGCGCGGCCGCGTCAACGTCCGCGACGACGGCAAGGCGCTGCACGCGGTGAGCATGTTCCAGCCGAACGTCGGCGACGCGATGGGCTCCGGCCCGCTCACCCTGTCGCTGCCGGAACGCCAGGCCACGACGACCACGGTGACGGAACTCGCCGCCGTGCTCGGCCGCCACCAGGGTGACACCGAGGTGCGGTTGAAGCTGCTCAAGGACGACGTGGCGCGCACCTTCGAGCTGCCGTTCCCGGTGAACCTGACCCCGGACCTGTTCGGCGAGCTGAAGAGCCTGCTCGGACCCCGCTGCCTGGTGTAGGTGCGCCGACCATGGCCGGTCACCGGATCTTCGGGACGCCCGTCGCGGACGTCTACGGGCACTACCTGGCGAAGGTGGAGCGGAAGGGCCACACGAAGGCGGAGCTCGACACCGTCATCGAGTGGTTGACCGGCTTCGACGACCTGGCGCTCGCGCAGCACCTGGCCGACCGGACCACGTTCGAGGACTTCTTCGCCGGCGCGCACCTCAACCCGAACGCCCCGCTCATCACCGGGGTGATCTGCGGGGTGCGGATCGAGGAGCTCGACGACCCGCTCATGCGGCAGATCCGGTACCTCGACAAGCTCGTCGACGAGGTCGCCAAGGGCCGGCCGATGGTGAAGATCCTGCGGACCGCGTGACCGACGGGCAGCCGGCACCGCACGTCCTCCGGGCGTTCGGCGTGCACGACCGGCCGCTCGAGCGCCTCGGCGGCGGGCGCGGACTCACGTGGCGCGCCGGGGACGTCGTCCTCCGCCCGTCCGGTGACCGCCTGGAGGCCCGGTGGCGGTCCGCCACGCTGGCTCGGCTCGACCACACGGCCGGGTTCCGGACGCCGCGCCCGGTGGCCGCCGCGTCCGGAGACTGGGTCGTGGACGCCGGCGCCGCCGCTGCCGGCGACGCCGCCGGCGCTGGGGCTGGCACCGGCGTCAGCACCGGCGACGACGGTTGGGAGGCCTGGCGGTGGGTCGACGGTCGGACCGACCCCACTCGCGTGGACGACGTGATCGCCGCGGGCGCAGCGTTCCACCGGGCGATCGCCCATCTGCCACGCCCGGACTTCCTCGACCACCGCGACGAGCCCTGGAGCCGGGCGGACCGCATGGCCTGGGGCGGAGCAGCCCTTCCCGACGACCCGACGCTGGACCGCCTGGCCGCGACGTTCCGGCCGGTGACGTCCCCGTCGCAGCTCGTCCACGGTGACCTGCTCGGCAACGTGCTCTTCACGCCGGGGGAACCGCCCACGGTGTTCGACTGGGCACCGTACTGGCGCCCGGCGGGCCTCGGCGCCGCGATCGCCGCGGTCGACGCCGTGTGCTGGCACGGGGTCGCCGTCGGTCGGCTCGGCGTGCTCGGCACCGGCGTCCCCGAGTGGCCGCAGCTGCTCGTCCGTGCCCTGGCGTTCCGGATCGCCACGCTGCACCTGCTCGACGCGTGGGACGCCGAGCAGACGGTCCGCCACCGGCCCGTGGTCGACGCCGTCGTGCAGCACGCCGCCGGTACGCTGGAGGCCTCATGATGCAGCGAATCGACCTCCGCGGCGGCCTCCCCGCCCGTGCTGAACTCCTCCGACTCATGCCCCGCGCCGCGGGTGACGTGTCGCACGCGGTCGACGCCGCGCGCGAGTTGATCGAGGACGTCCGGCACCGTGGAGCCGCGGCCCTGCACGACCAGGCCGAGCGCTTCGACGGCGGGGCTCCCGCGAACGTCCGGGTCCCCGCTGCCGAGATCACCGCCGCCGTGGCGGGGCTCACCCCCGAGGTCCGAGCAGCCCTCGACGAGGCCGTCCGCCGGGTCCGGGCCGCGAGTGCCGCGCAGATCCCCGCCCCGTCCGTGACGACCCTGGCCGACGGCGCCGAGGTCCACCAGCGCTGGCAGCCGATGCGCCGCGTGGGGCTCTACGTGCCCGGTGGCAAGGCCGTCTACCCGTCCAGCGTCGTGATGAACGTCGTCGCGGCCCAGGTCGCGGGCGTGCCCTCGATCGCCCTCGTGTCGCCGCCGCAGCGCGACCACGGCGGCGCGGTGCACCCGACGATCCTCGCGGCGGCGGGGCTGCTCGGCATCGACGAGGTCTACGCGATGGGCGGCGCCGGAGCCGTCGGTGCGCTGGCGTACGGCGTCGCCGATATCGACCTCGAGCCGGTGGACCTGGTCACCGGGCCGGGCAACAACTACGTCGCTGCCGCCAAGCGCCTGGTGCGGGGGGTGGTGGGCATCGACTCCGAGGCCGGGGCGACCGAGATCCTCGTGATCGCGGACGACACCGCCGACGCCGGGTTCGTGGCCGCCGACCTCATCAGCCAGGCTGAGCACGACGAGCAGGCCGGCAGCGTGCTGGTGACGACGTCGGCGGCGTTCGCCGACGCGGTCGAAGCCGCCATCCCGGAGCGCACGGCGGTGCTCGGGACGGCTGCGCGCCTCCAGGCCGCCCTGGACGGACCGCAGTCCGCGATCGTCCTGGTGGACTCCCTGACCGACGCGGCGACCGTGAGCAACGCGTACGGGCCGGAGCACCTCGAGATCCAGACGGTCGACGACGACGCGGTGCTGGCCGACATCGACGCCGCCGGTGCGGTGTTCGTCGGACCGAGCACGCCGGTGAGCCTGGGGGACTACCTGGCGGGCTCGAACCACGTGCTGCCGACCGGCGGCCAGGCCCGCTTCGGGGCCGGGCTGTCGGCGTCGACGTTCCTGCGGCCCCAGCAGATCGTCCGGTACACGCCCGAGGCCCTGGCCGAGGTCGCCCCGCACATCGTCGCGCTGTCCACCGAGGAGCAGCTCCCCGCGCACGGGGCCGCCGTGACGGAGCGCACGAACCGATAGCCTGGGGAACGACATGTTCTGCCCCTTCTGCCGCCACCCGGACTCCCGCGTCGTCGACTCACGGACGAGCGACGACGGAACCTCCATCCGCCGCCGTCGTCAGTGCCCCAACTGCGGACGACGGTTCTCGACCACCGAGACCGCATCGCTCAACGTCGTGAAGCGCAACGGCGTCACCGAGCCGTTCAGCCGCGACAAGATCGTCTCCGGCGTGCGCAAGGCGTGCCAGGGGCGCCCGGTCACCGACGGTGACCTGGCCGTGCTCGCGCAGCGCGTCGAGGAGACCGTCCGGTCCTCCGGATCCAGCCAGATCGACGCGAACGACATCGGCCTCGCGATCCTCGCGCCCCTGCGGGAGCTCGACGAGGTCGCCTACCTGCGGTTCGCGAGCGTCTACCAGGCGTTCGACTCGCTCGAGGACTTCGAGGACGCCATCGGCCAGCTCCGCCGCGACCACCACGAGGCATCCGACACGGCCGCCGGGTCGTCCGCACCGTCCGGCACGCGCGCGTGAGCGGCATCGCCGAACGGATCGTGCGCGGCGGCTACCGCGTCGTGTTCCGCTCCGTGTTCGCGAACATGGACCCGGAGCGCGCACACCACCTGGCGTTCGCCGTCATCGCGGGGCTGCCCCGCATGCCGTTCCTGAGTGGCGTCGTCGAGCGGTACTGCCGTCCCGCGGCGTCCGACGGCATCACCACGATGGGCATCCACTTCCCGTCGCGCTTCGGCCTGGCCGCCGGGTTCGACAAGGACGCCCGCGGCATCGCCGGTCTCGGCCTGCTCGGCTTCGGCCACGTCGAGGTCGGCACCATCACCGCCAAGCCGCAGCCCGGCAACGAGCGCCCGCGCCTGTTCCGACTGATCGGCGACCGCGCCCTGATCAACCGCATGGGCTTCAACAACCACGGCGCCGCAGCGGCAGCCCGACGCCTCGAGCGCGCCCGCCGCAACCCCGGCCGACCGGTCATCGGCGTGAACATCGGCAAGAGCCGGGTCGTCTCCGTCGAGGACGCCATCGACGACTACCTCGAGTCCACCCGTCGGCTCGCCACGTTCGCGGACTACCTGGCGGTCAACGTCAGCTCGCCGAACACGCCCGGCCTGCGCGGACTGCAGGAACTCGACCAGCTCCGACCGCTGCTGTCCGCGGTGCGTGACGCCGCCGGCCGGACGCCGGTGCTCGTCAAGATCGCACCGGACCTCACCGACGAGCAGATCGACGCGATCGCGGGCCTCGCGGTCGAGCTCGGACTGTCCGGGGTGATCGCCAACAACACGACGATCTCCCGCGAGGGCCTGACGGCCGATCCGTCCGACGTCGAGGCGATGGGTGCCGGGGGCCTCTCCGGTGCGCCGGTCGCCGCCCGCTCGCTGGAGGTCCTGCGTCGCGTCCGGGCCGCGGTGCCCGCCGACTTCTGCGTCATCGCCGTCGGCGGTGTGACCACCGAGCAGGACGTGCAGGACCGCATCGACGCCGGGGCCACGCTCGTGCAGGGCTACACGGCGTTCCTCTACGAGGGACCGACCTGGGCCGCGCGCATCAACCGGCTGCGCCGTCGGCGGCTGCGTCGCGCCGCGCGGTAGACGCGACCACCTGACGGACTGGAGGCCCGTGGCGACACCGCCACGGGCCTCCCGTCCGTCGTGCGGGTGCGTTCACGGCCGCTTCGTGAGCAGGAACGGGGGAGCGGGAACGACGAAGCGCCGCCCGGCAGGCCGGGCGGCGCTTCGTCGTGTGCGTGTGGCTAGAGCGTGGGGTACTGGCCGCGCCGGACCTGGGGCTTCGGCAGCCGCAGGAAACGCAGCTGCCACGCCCGCGTGAGGATGTAGAGGAACGTGCCGCGCTGGAGCTCGCCGAACTTGGTGGTGAGCTTGCGGCGGAGCGACAGCCACAGCACCACGCAGTCGATGATGAACAGCGCCACGAACGCCCACACCAGCAGGAGCGAGTAGGACGCGATCACGGTCTGCGCGGCCGCGAACCCGACGATCAGGAACAGCACGAGCACGGGCATCATGACCTCGCCGACGTTCCAGCGGGCGTCGATCCAGTCGCGGACGAAGCGTCGCTGCTCACCGCGGTCCTTCGCCGGCAGGTAGCGCTCCTCGCCGTTGGCCATGCCGACGCGGGCACGCTCGCGCTCCGAGTTGAGACGAGCGCGCGCAGCCTTCTTGTCGACCGGCGTGTTGCCGACGAGGGGGCGGCGGTTCGCTGCCTCTCGCTCGCGGCGGGACGGCGTGGGGCGGCCCTTGCCCTGCTCGAGGAGCTCGGCCTCGGTCAGGTTGACGGTCGTGTTGGTCTTGGGGGCTGCCTTCGCCACGGTGCGTTCCTAACGGCGGTGTGCGTGCGGGATCTCCTCTAGATTACCGGGCATGACCGACAGCGAACAGCACAGCCCCGCGACCGACCCCGCGCTCCTCGACGCCCTGCGCGAACACGTGCAGGGGGCACTGCCCACGACGATCGCCGACCTGTCCGCGCTGGTGCGCCTGCCGTCGGTGTCCTGGTCGGCCTTCGACCCGGCTAACGTGCGCGCGAGTGCCGAGGCCGTCGCGGACCTCGCACGGTCCACCGGGGTGTTCGGCGAGGACGACGTCCGGATCGTGCGGTCGGCGGTGTCCGGCTCGACGGCCGACGTCGCCGAGGCCGACGCCGAGACCGAGCTCGGCCAGCCCGCGGTGCTCGCGGTGCGCCCGGCGCGGAACGGCAAGCCGACGGTGATGCTCTACGCCCACCACGACGTGCAGCCGCAGGGCGACGAGGCCCTGTGGGAGACGCCGCCGTTCGAGCCGACCCTGCGCGGTGACCGCCTGTACGGCCGCGGCGCCTCGGACGACAAGGCCGGTGTGATGACGCACATCGCGTCGCTCCGCGCGGTGCACGCCCAGTTCGGTGACGACCTCGACCTCGGGATCGTGCTGTTCGTCGAGGGCGAGGAGGAGTTCGGCTCCCGCTCGTTCCGCACGTTCCTGCGCGAGCAGAAGGAGCACCTCGCCGCCGACGTCATCGTCGTGGCGGACAGCGACAACTGGTCGACCGAGGTGCCGTCGATCACGGTCTCCCTGCGCGGCAACGTCACCTTCAAGCTCACGCTGACCACGCTCGAGCACGCCAGCCACAGCGGCATGTTCGGGGGAGCGGCCCCGGACGCGATGATCCCCATGGTGCGGCTGCTCGCCTCGCTGCACGACGCCGACGGCTCGGTCGCCGTCGACGGGCTGAGCTCGTACGAGGCCGACGTGCCGGAGCGCACCGAGGACGAACTCGCCGTCGACGCCGCGCTCGTCCCCGGTGTGCGCCCGATCGGCACCGGCGCCGTGCTGTCCCGCATGTGGTTCCAGCCGTCGATCACGGTGACCGGCATGGACGTGCCGAGCGTCGCGAACGCCTCGAACACCCTGCTGCCCACGGTCTCGGCACGGGTGTCGGTCCGCGTCGCCCCCGGCCAGGACGCCCGGCAGGCGTCCGCGGCCGTCGAGCGCCACCTGCGCGAGCACGTCCCGTTCGGTGCACGGATGGAGATCACCGAGCCGGACAGCGGCGACGGGTTCCTCGTCGACACCGCTGGCTGGGCCGTCCAGGAGGCCCGCACGGCGATGCGCGAGGGGTGGGGCGCCGAGGCGGTCGAGCAGGGGATCGGCGGGTCGATCCCGTTCGTGTCGGACCTGGCGGCGGAGTTCCCGGACGCGCAGATCCTGGTCACCGGCGTCGAGGACCCGGACACCCGCGCGCACAGCCCGAACGAGTCGCAGCACCTCGGTGTCCTGCACCGTGCCATCGCGTCGGAGACGATCCTGCTCGCCAGGCTCGCGACGCGCAGCTGAGGGTGCTTACAATCGACGCCAGGCGCGGTGACCAGCACCGCCCGGAGGGAGACGCGCGATGAGCGACACCATCACCGAAGCACCGGCGACCGAAACCCCGTCGCACGGCGTCCTCCTGAGCGACGCCGCTGCCGGCAAGGTGGCGAGCCTGCTCGAACAAGAGGGCCGCGACGACCTGCGCCTGCGCCTCGCCGTCCAGCCCGGTGGCTGCTCGGGCCTGATCTACCAGCTGTACTTCGACGAGCGCCTGCTCGACGGTGACGTCACCGCCGAGTTCGACGGGGTCGAGGTCGTCGTCGACAAGATGAGCGTCCCGTACCTCGACGGCGCGACGATCGACTTCGAGGACACGATCCAGAAGCAGGGCTTCACGATCGACAACCCGAACGCGCAGGGCAGCTGCGCCTGTGGTGACAGCTTCCACTGAGCACCAGCGATCCGACACGCGAGCGGGGAGCGACCGGAACGGTCGCTCCCCGCTCGCGTTCGTGTGGCCGGACGTGGCGCGCCGGGGCGCGGCGTGACCGGGCGAAATGATGCCCGTCGACGTGCGGATCGAGGCCAGAACCGTGTCGTGTGTGCGCGAGCGGTACCGAGCTGCGAGTAAGCTAGGAGTGTTCCAATCAAGCTGGGAGCCAGCCATGCGCCGCCTTCGTGCGGCTCGCCGTCGGACTCGACGGGCTGACCTCCTGAAGCTCACGTCTTTTGCGAGAGGTAACAGTGCGTTCGAATCGCCGTATACGTTGGGCGGCCGTCCCGGTGGCCGTCGGTCTGGTCATCGCACTGGCTGGCTGCACGCAGCAGCAGATGAACGGATGGCTCCCCGGCACGGAGGAGACGAAGAACGTCACCAACCACACGAGCCGCATCGTCGGCCTGTGGACCACCAGCTGGGTCGTTCTCCTCGCCGTCGGTCTCATCGTGTGGGGCCTGATCATCTGGGCAGCGATCGTCTACCGCCGCCGGAAGGGCCAGACCGGCCTGCCCGTGCAGATGCGGTACAACATGCCGCTCGAGATCTTCTACACGATCGTGCCGCTGATCCTGGTGCTGGGCTTCTTCGCCTTCACCGCGAAGGACCAGGCCGCGATCGAGAAGCCCTTCGCCGACCCCGACGCCACCGTGCACGTGTACGGCAAGCGCTGGGCGTGGGACTTCAACTACATCAACAAGGACAACCCCGAAGAGAGCGTCTACTACCAGGGCATCCAGGCCCAGGAAGAAGAGAACGCCAACGGGGCGATCGACGAGTCGCAGCTGCCGACCCTCTACCTGCCCAAGGGCAAGAAGGTCGCGATCGAGCTCTCCTCGCGCGACGTCGACCACTCCTTCTGGGTCATCGACTTCCTCTACAAGAAGGACATGCTCCCGGGCAAGACCAACTGGGAGTACTTCATCCCGGAGAAGCTCGGCACGTACCAGGGCAAGTGCGCGGAGCTCTGCGGTGAGTACCACTCGCTGATGCTCTTCCAGGTGAAGGTCGTCACGCCGGCGCAGTACCAGGACTACCTCGACACCCTGAAGGACCAGGGCAAGGTCGGTCTGCTCGGTGACGAGTACAACACCAACACCAACGAACCGAACAACAAGGCGCCGGTCGAGGCGTCCAGCGAGAACAAGTAGGGGCTCGTCAGATGACAACGTCACTCGTCGGCCAACCGACCCAGACCTCGTCGCCGGACTTCCAGGCGTCGAAGGTGGGTCGGAAGGGCAACATCGTCGTTCGGTGGATCACCTCCACCGACCACAAGACCATCGGGTACATGTACCTGATCGCGTCGTTCATCTTCTTCCTGCTCGCAGGTGTGATGGCCCTCGTGATCCGTGCCCAGCTCTTCGAACCCGGCCTGCACGTGGTCGCGACGAAGGAGCAGTACAACCAGCTGTTCACGATGCACGGCACGATCATGCTGCTGATGTTCGCGACGCCGCTGTTCTCGGGCTTCGCGAACGCGATCATGCCGCTCCAGATCGGCGCGCCGGACGTCGCCTTCCCGCGACTCAACGGCTTCGCCTTCTGGCTCTACCTGTTCGGCTCGCTCATCGCGGTCGGCGGCTTCCTCACCCCGCAGGGCGCTGCCTCGTTCGGGTGGTTCGCCTACGCGCCACTGAGTGACACGACGTTCACACCGGGGCTCGGCGGCACACTCTGGGTCTTCGGGCTCGGCATGACCGGCTTCTCGACGATCCTCGGCGCGGTGAACTTCATCACCACGATCATCACGATGCGTGCCCCGGGTCTGACCATGTTCCGCATGTCGATCTTCACGTGGAACACCCTCGTGACGGCGCTCCTCGTCCTGATGGCCTTCCCGGTCCTCGCGACGGCGCTCTTCGGCCTCGGGCTCGACCGCGTGTTCGACGCACAGATCTTCAACCCGGCCAACGGCGGGGCCCTGCTCTGGCAGCACCTGTTCTGGTTCTTCGGGCACCCCGAGGTCTACATCATCGCGCTGCCGTTCTTCGGCATCGTCTCCGAGGTCTTCCCGGTGTTCAGCCGCAAGCCGATCTTCGGGTACAAGACCCTGGTCTACGCGACGATCTCCATCGCGGCCCTCTCGGTCACGGTGTGGGCGCACCACATGTACGTCACCGGTGGCGTCCTGCTCCCGTGGTTCTCGCTCATGACGATGCTGATCGCGGTCCCGACCGGCGTGAAGATCTTCAACTGGGTCGGCACCATGTGGCGCGGTTCGGTCACGTTCGAGACCCCGCTCCTCTGGGCCCTCGGCTTCCTCATCACGTTCACCTTCGGTGGTCTCACCGGCGTGATCCTGGCGTCGCCGCCGCTCGACTTCCACGTGTCCGACTCGTACTTCGTCGTGGCGCACTTCCACTACGTGGTCTTCGGCACCGTCGTGTTCGCGATGTTCTCCGGCTTCTACTTCTGGTGGCCGAAGTGGACGGGCAAGATGCTCAACGAGCGTCTCGGCAAGATCCACTTCTGGCTCCTGTTCATCGGGTTCCACACGACGTTCCTCATCCAGCACTGGCTGGGCGTCATCGGCATGCCGCGTCGGTACGCGACCTACCTGCCGAACGACGGCTTCACCTGGATGAACCAGCTGTCGACGATCGGCTCGATGATCCTCGCGATCTCGTTCCTGCCGTTCATCTTCAACGTCTACGTGACCGCCCGGAACGCACCGAAGGTCGCCGTGAACGACCCGTGGGGCTACGGCCGCTCGCTCGAGTGGGCGACCTCCTGCCCGCCGCCGCGCCACAACTTCACGTCGATCCCGCGTATCCGTTCGGAGTCCCCGGCCTTCGACCTGAACCACCCCGAGGCCGGTGTGCCGATCGGTGTGGGTCCCGCGAAGGACGCCCCCGATGCCCCGACCTACGACGCCGCGAAGGGCGAGGTGAAGTAACGCCATGCGCGCGAACACCAACCTGTTCTGGATCCTCTTCGGGTTCTTCATCCTGGCGGACGCCGCCTACACGACGTGGGCGATGATCTACTACGGCGAGCCCGAGTGGGTGGGCACCGTGGCGATCGGCCTGACCGGCCTGATGTCGGCGTTCATCGCCTTCTACCTCGGCAAGGTCATGTCGTCGCAGGGCGGGGTCCTGCCCGAGGACCGTCCCGACGCCAACATCGAGGACGGCGACGCCGAGCTCGGGCACTTCAGCCCGTGGTCCTGGTGGCCCATCCTGCTGGCCGCCGCGGTCGCCGTGTGCTTCCTCGGCGTGGCCGCCGGCCTGTGGATCGTCCCGATCGGGCTCGTCCTCGTGGCGATCACCCTGGTCGGCTGGGTCTACGAGTACTACCGCGGCAACTTCGGGCACTGACCCGGCGCTGCAGCGCACCTGACACTTCGGGCGGCACCAGAACGGTGCCGCCCGAAGTGCGTCCAGGAGACGAACTCCGGTCCCGATCCGGAACAAACGGGCCCGCCCGCGACTTGACTGGAGCGGACCTCCCACCACAGCGAAAGGAGTCACCTCAGGTGACCGACAAGCGCACCCTCATCATCTTCGGCGCAACGGGCGACCTCGCCTCCCGCCTGCTCCTGCCGGGCCTCGGCACGTTCCTGCAGAGCGGCCGTGCCGTCCCCGTGCAGCTGATCGGCACGGGCCGCAGCGAGCGCAGCCCTGAGAAGTGGAAGGACATCGTCACGCAGTCCTTCGCGTCGCAGGACGTCAAGGGGCCGGAGGTCGACGCGACCATCGAGTCGACGCAGTTCATCCAGGGCGACCCCACCGACCCGAAGCACCTCGAGGCGCTCCTGGCCGCGGCCGACTCCGAGCCGATCCTGTACTTCGCCCTCCCGCCGCAGATCGCCTCCGACATCTGCGAGGCGCTCGAGCACGTCGAGCTCCCCGAGGGCACGACCCTTGCCTTCGAGAAGCCCTTCGGCACCGACGTCGCCAGCGCCCAGGCCCTCAACGAGACGGTGCTCAAGCTCGTCCCCGAGGACCGCGTGCACCGCACCGACCACTTCCTCGGCCGCACCACGGTGCTGAACATCATCGGTCTGCGCTTCGCGAACCGCCTGTTCGAGCCCATCTGGAACGCCGAGAACATCGAGAAGGTCGACATCTTCTACGACGAGACCCTCGGTCTCGAGAACCGCGCCCAGTACTACGACGAGGCCGGCGCGATGGTCGACATGATCCAGTCGCACCTGCTGCAGATCCTCGGCCTGGTCACGATGGACGCCCCGGCCGCGATCGACGCGGTCGAGTTCCGCTCGTCGCTCGCCCGGGTCCTGCGCTCCACCCGCCTCAAGGGCGACGACGCGAAGATCGCCTCGCGCCGCGCGGTCTACACCGCCGGCACCATCGACGGCAAGGAACTGCCGTCGTACCAGGAAGAGGACGGCGTCGACCCGTCGCGCCAGACGGAGACCCTCGCCGAGATCTCGGTCGAGGTCGACACCGCCCGCTGGGCCGGCGTCCCCTTCACGCTGCGCTCCGGCAAGGCCCTCGGCGCCAGCCGCAAGGAGGTGCTGATCACGTTCAAGCCGGTCACGCGCCTGCCGTCCGGTCTGAGCGGTCGCCCGAAGACCGACACGCTGCGCATCGTCCTGAACCCGGACGAGATCGAGCTGTCGGTGTCGGCCAACGGCGGTGGCAACCCGTTCGAGATGGGACAGGTCACCCTGTCGTCGTCGTTCAGCGACGGCGAGCTCACCCCGTACGGCGAAGTCCTGAACGGCATCTTCCACGACGACCCGCTGCTCTCCATCCGCGGTGACGTGGCCGAGCGCTGCTGGGAGATCGTGGAGCCGGTCGTCGCCGCCTGGAAGGCCGACGAGGTCCCGCTCGAGGAGTACCGCGCCGGTTCGCGCGGCCCGGCGGACTGGGAGTCGTCGTCCTGACGGATGCGCTGACGACGTCCTTAACGGACGCCCTGACGGACGGGAGGCCCGGTGCCAGCTGGCACCGGGCCTCCCGTCCGTCCTGGGGTCACCATCAGGGCGTCGGAAGATGCGTCAGGCGGGGGAGCCGGCGCGCTCACCCTCGCCGGTCCACGACCGCGTGCCGCCGTCGTGGACGGGCAACCGCGTGCGGTGCCCGACGGTCGCGCCACGTGCGCGCTCGATGGCGTCCGCTGCCGACACGAGCGTCAGGTGCGACAGCACCTGCGGGGTGTTGCCGATGTGGTGTCCGGTGGCGACGTCGATCTCCTCGGAGAGCATGCCGACGTCGTTGGCGTACCCGACGAGCACGTCCATCAGATGCTCGGCGTCCTCGACCCGTCCCGAAGCGGCGTACTGCTCCACCAGCCAGAACGAGCACGCCAGGAACGGGTGCTCGGCGCCGGACAGCCCGTCGAAGCCGGCCGTCGTGCGGTAGCGGAGCACGAGGCCCTCGTCCCCGACGCGTAGGTCCTCCTCGATGGCGCGGACGGTGCCCGTCATCCGGGGGTCGTCGGCGCGGCAGAACCCGACCTGCGGCAGGACGAGCAGGCTCGCGTCGACCTCGTCGGTGTCGTAGTGCTGGCGGAACGAACCTCGCTCGGCGTTCCAGCCGTGCTCCTCGATCTCGGCGCGGACGGTGTCGCGCAGGGTGCGCCAGCGGTCGACGGGGCCCTCGAGGCCGAACTCCTCGACCGCGGCGACCCCGCGGTCGAACGCGGCCCAGATCATCACCCGCGAGTGCGTGAAGCTGCGCCGCGGGCCGCGCATCTCCCAGATGCCGTTGTCCGGCTCCTGCCAGTGCTCCTCGACGTAGCCGAGCAGTGCCCGCTGCAGCGCCCAGGAGTCGGCGTTCTCCTCGACCCCGAGCTCGCGGGCGTCGTGCAGTGCCGCGAGCACCTCGCCGAAGACGTCGCCCTGGTACTGCGTCGAGGCGCCGTTGCCGACGCGCACGGGCGTCGACCCGAGGTACCCGGGCAGCTCGGGCAGCTCCCGTTCGGGCAGCTCGCGTTCGCCGGCGATGCCGTACATGATCTGCACGTCGGCGGGATCGCCCGCGATCGCGCGCAGCAGCCAGCCGCGCCAGTGCGTGGCCTCGTCGCGGTAACCGTGGGCGATGAGCGACGCGAGCGCGAGGGAGGCGTCGCGGAGCCACACGTAGCGGTAGTCCCAGTTGCGTTCGCCGCCGGGGTCCTCCGGCAGGCCCGTGGTCGCGGCGGCGACGACGCCACCGGTCTCGCCGTGGGTCATCGCGCGGAGGAACACCAGCGACCGACGTGCGGCGTCGGCGTACCGACCGGTGGTCTGCGCCGGGGCGGTCCACGCTGTCCACCACGAGACGGTGTGGGCGAGGGCCGCGTCGACGTCGAGCGGCTCCGGCGGCTCGCGGTGCGACGGGTACCAGGTGAGCACCGTGTCGAGCACGTCGCCGTCGTGGATCGTCGTGACGGCGGTGTGCCGGTGGTCGTCGGCGCGGAACCGCGGCCCCCGGACGATCACCGAGCCGGGGCCCGCCGTCGCGAGCAGCGCCGGTTCGTCGTCGTCCCCGATCTGCCGGATCCAGGGCAGGGCGCGCGAGTAGTCGAAGCGGATCCGGAGCGTCTGCCGGAGCTCGACGGTGCCGCGGAGCCCACGCACCCGGCGGACGATCGAGGGGCGGTGGGCCCCGACGGGCATGAACTCGGTGACCTCGACCACGCCGTCACGGGTGGTCCACACGGTCGAGAGCACCAGGGTGTCACCGTGGTACCGCCACTCGGCGGTGGCGTCGTCGTCGACGGGTCGCAGGGTCCAGTGCCCGTGGTCCTCGGTGCCGAGCAGCGAGGCGAAGGTGGACGAGCTGTCGAAGCGCGGCAGGCACGCCCAGTCGATGGTCCCGTCGCGGCCGACCAGGGCAGCGGTGCCGGTGTCGCCGATCAGGGCGTGGTCCTCGATGCGGTTCGGCGGTGTGTTCGGTGCGGCTGGGTGCGGCGCGGCTGGGTGTGGTGAGGCTGGGTGCGGTGCGGCCGGCTCGGTGCTCATGGACCGATCGAACACCCGATGCCCGAGCGCCGCGGTCGGCCACGGGGGCTCCGGGCCGAGATCGTGATGAAGGGTCGCTCAGGCCGGGTCGGAACCGTCGGACTCGATGATGCCGACCCGCGCGAGCTCGCTCCACAGGCCGGCGCCGTCCGGTGCGTACACCCAGGGCGCCGACGAGTCACGGGAGCGTTCCTGCGCCCGCGAGCGACCACCGGCCAGGACCGCTTCGCTCGTGGACAGCTGCCGGATGGCGACGCCCGCGACGTTGTCCGGGTGTTCCCGCGAGAAGTCCCCGTAGAGGCTCTCGTCGTGCTGTCCGTCGTCGCCGACCAGGAGCCAGCGGATGTCCGGGAAGTCCTCGGCGAGCCGCCGCAGGTTCTCCTGCTTGTGCAGCTGGCCGCTGCGGAAGAACCGGTCGTGGGTGGGACCCCAGTCGGTGAGCAGGAGTGTGCCGGACGGGTACATGTTGCGGGACAGGAAGCGCTGCAGCGTCGGGGCCACGTTCCATGCTCCGGTCGACAGGTAGACCGTCGGGGAGCCGGGGTGCTGCGCGAGGATCCGCTCGTACAGCACGGACATGCCCGGCACCGGGCGGCGGGCGTGCTCGGTCAGCACGAACGAGTTCCAGGCGGCGAGCATGGGGCGGGGGAGCGAGGTCACCATGACCGTGTCGTCGATGTCGGACAGCAGCCCGAAGCGGGTGTCCGGATGCACGACGAACACGTCGGCCTCGACGTCGCGCCCGCCGCCTGCCGACAGCCGCACCGTGCGCCAGCCGGGCTCGAGGTCGATCGGGACGATGGTGTCGACGACGCCGCCACGGTCGGTCTCCACCACGTGGGAGACACCGCCGGCGGTGACGGTGACCTCGGCGTGGTCGACGGCCACGCTCGTGAAGCTCTTCCAGCCGCGGACCCCCGCGTAGGAGACGTCGGAGGCGAGACCGCGGCGCGTCAGCAGCACACGGCACAGGATGCGCACCCAACCGGGCGCGCCGTAGCCGGTGTACGGGACCACCGTCGGCACCAGTCCGCGACGGCGTGCACGGTGCTCGCGGAACTCCTGGACGGCGTCCTCGATGCGGGCCGCGCGGTGCAGGAGCGGCTCGGCCAACGACGGCTCGTGGGACGTCGGGTCGGGCATGGCGCCATCATCCCATGTACGGCTGACGAAACCGCGCGCTGGGCGGAACTGGTGAGTCGCAGCCATGTTCCAGGCGCGTTCTGCGAAAGTTGTCCCCGTCACACCAACCAACCGCGCTGGAGCGCAAGAGGAGAACACGTGCTCGTCACCGAGGTAACGAACGCTCTGCCGGGGGGATCATCACTGCTCAGGAACGAGCCGGTCCAAGCCCGCAGTTCGGCGCGCCTCGCCGGCCTCCTCGACGCCGCAGCCGCGGTGATCGACGAGATCGGGTTCGAACGGCTCACGACCGCCATGGTCGCCGAGCGCGCGGGGGCGTCGATCGGCACCGTCTACCGGTACTTCCCGGACCGCATCGCCGTGGTCGAGGCACTCGCGATCCGCTGCACCCAGCGGCTCGCCTCCCGCTTCGTCGAGGCGCTCGACGCCAGCGGCGCCGAGACCTGGCAGGACGCGAACGACGCGCTCATCGACATGACCGCCGAGATGTACCGCACCGAGCCCGGCTTCCGGGCCATCCGCTTCGGTGACCCGGCGGACACCGGGACCGGTGACGCCGAGGACCGCATGGGCGCACTCGGAGCGACCGTGGGCCAGATCATGCGCGACCGCTTCGGCCTGCCGGACGACGAGCACATCACCCGCGCCTGGGTCGTCCTCGCCGAGTCCGGTCACGCGGTGCTGGCGCGGGCGCACCGCGACCGCGAGCACCCCGACACGGAGCTGATCGAGGAGTACCGCCGGATGAACCGCGCGCACCTGGAATCGGTGATCGCCGCGTCCTGACCACCCACTCAGTCGGCGCGACACGCCGGTGACCGATCCGATCCGCCCGCGCCTCCGAACACCGAGGCGCGGGCGTCGTCGTCCCCGCCGATCCCGTCGTGCCCGTCGGCGTCACCACCGCCCTGCGCACCGCCGCAGGACGGTCACGGAACGTCAGAGCGAACCGATGTCGGCACCTCCGGGTACTCTCATCCGGAGTCGGGCTACCTCCGAACAGAAGGGCACCCCATGATCGAGTTCCGCTCGGTGCGCAAGACCTACCCGGACGGCACGACTGCGGTCGAGCGCTTCGATCTGGTCATCCCGTCCCGGACCACCACCGTCTTCGTCGGATCCAGCGGCTGTGGCAAGACCACGCTGCTCCGCATGATCAACCGCATGGTCGACCCCACCTCCGGCACCGTCGAGATCGACGGCTCGGACGTCGCCGGGATCAACCCCGTCGAGCTCCGTCGCCACATCGGGTACGTCATGCAGAACTCCGGACTGCTGCCGCACCGCAAGGTCGTCGACAACATCGCGACCGTCCCGCTGCTGACCGGCGTCCCCAAGGCCGACGCACGCAAGCGCGCCCTCGAGCTCATGGACACCGTCGGACTCGACCGTGCCTTCGCCGACCGCTACCCGTCACAGCTGTCCGGCGGCCAGCAGCAGCGCGTCGGTGTGGCCCGCGGGCTGGCCGTCGACCCGAACATCCTGCTCATGGACGAGCCGTTCGGTGCGGTGGACCCCCTGGTGCGCAACGACCTGCAGGACGAGCTCATCCGCCTGCAGCGCGAACTCGGCAAGACCGTCGTGTTCGTGACGCACGACATCGACGAGGCGTTCAAGCTCGGCGACCAGGTCGTCATCCTCAAGAAGGGCGGCGAGATCGCCCAGCAGGGGACGCCGGCCGAGATCCTCGCCGCACCCGCCGACGACTTCGTCGCCACGTTCATCGGCGCCGGCCGCGGGCGCCGCGCGCTCCGCGTCGAGCAGACCCCGACCGGTCCGATCGTCGTCGACGGTGAAGGCCGCGCGGCCGGCGTGCTGACGGGCCCGGTCGGGGTCGTCGACGCCGCCGAGGCCGTGCCGCAGTCCGACTCCCGAGCAGCAGAGGCCGGAGCGTCGCACGACGCACCGGGTGCTCCGGCGCAGGGTGGGGGCACCCGGTGAAGTGGGTGCTGGCGAACCTCGACACGATCTGGGACAACACGCTCTCCCACCTCGCGATCGCGATCCCGCCGATCATCGTCGCGTTCCTGCTGTCGATCCCGATCGGGTGGCTGGTGGTCCGGCTGCAGCGCCCCGGTGGGTCGCGTTTCGCATCGGGTGTGGGCAGCAGCATCGTGACCCTCGCCGGTCTGCTCTACGCCATCCCGTCGCTCGCCCTGTTCGTCGCGCTGCCGAGCATCATCGGCACCGGCCTGCAGAGCCCGATCAACGTCGTCATCGGTCTGACGCTGTACGGCCTCGCACTGATGGTCCGGTCCACGGTCGACGGGCTGACCTCGGTCGACTCCGAGACCAAGTCCGCCTCGACCGCCATGGGCTACTCACCGGCGCAGCGGTTCTTCCGGGTGGAGCTCCCGCTCGCCGGTCCGGTCCTGCTGGCCGGCCTCCGGGTGGTCTCGGTCTCCACGATCTCGCTCACCACGGTCGGCGCGGTCCTCGGCATCCCGAGCCTCGGCCTGCTGTTCACCGACGGCCTGGGGCGCGGGATCTACGAGGAGATCCTCTCCGGCATCGTGATGGTGCTCGTGCTCGCCTTCGCCCTCGACGGCCTCCTCGTGCTGCTCGGGCGCCTGGTCATGCCGTGGACCCGGACGAACTCGGTGTCACGACGACAGGCCCGCCGGGTCCTGCAAGCAGCGGAGGTCTCCTCGTGATCATCGGACAGGCCTTCGCGTGGGTGTTCGACCCCACGAACTACGGCGGCTACAACGGCATCCCCCAGCGCCTCTGGGAACACGTCTGGATCACCCTGCTCGCGGTGCTCATCGCCGCCGTCATCGCCGTGCCGGTCGGGTACGCGATCGGCCACACGCGCCGTGCTCGTGGCTTCTCGATCGCCGTGTCCGGCGGAGTGCGGGCGCTCCCGACGCTCGGCGTGCTCTCGCTGTTCGGGCTGCTGCTCGGCATCGGGCTGCAGGCTCCCTTGCTCGCCCTCGTCATCCTGGCGATCCCGTCGGTGCTCGCCGGTGCGTACTCCGGCATCGAGTCCGTCGACCCGGGGGTCGTCGACGCCGCGAAGGCCCAGGGCATGACCGGTTGGCAGATCCTGTGGAAGGTGGAGATCCCGCTCGGACTCCCGCTCCTGATCGGTGGCATCCGTGCCGCGGTGCTGCAGGTCGTCGCGACGGCCACGCTCGCCGCGTACGTCGGGGCCGGTGGCCTCGGCGGGTACTTCTTCCTCGGCCTGAAGACCCAGGACTACGCCGAGATGCTCGGCGCCTCCATCCTCGTGATCGCCCTCGCGATCGCGTTCGAGATCGTGTTCGCCGTGCTGCAGCGGGCGGCGGTGCCGAAGGGCACCGCGGACCCGTCGGCCCGACAGCGTCAGGGGTCGCGTGAGCGAGCCCGCAATCCACTCCCGGAAGGAAATCCCTCGTGATCACAGCACCCAAGATCCGCGCCGGTGTCGCCGCCGCGATGGCGGTGGGCGTCGTCGCCGCCCTCGCCGGCTGCGCGTCGAGCGACCCGCTCGACAGCGGCTCCAGCGACTCGTCCGACTCGAAGACCATCGTCGTCGGCTCGCAGCAGTACTACTCGAACGAGATCATCGCCGAGCTCTACGCCCAGGTCCTCGAGAAGGACGGCTTCGACGTCAAGCGCAACTTCAACATCGGGCAGCGTGAGGTCTACATCCCGCAGCTCGAGAAGGGCGCCATCGACGTCATGCCCGAGTACAGCGGCAACCTGCTGCAGTACTTCGACAAGAACTCGGACGCGAAGACCGCCGACCAGATCGACGACGGGCTCGACAAGGCCCTGCCGAAGGGCCTCCGGGTCCTCGACGAGGCCGACGCGACCGACCAGGACAGCTACACCGTCACGAAGAAGTTCTCCGAGGACAACGACGTCACGAGCCTGGCCGACCTGAAGAACGTCGACGAGAAGCTCACCGTGGGCGCCAACTCCGAGAACCAGACGCGGCCGTACGGCCCGAAGGGGCTCAAGTCGGTCTACGGCGTCGACGTCGACTTCAAGGCGATCGAGGACGGCGGTGGCGCCCTGACGGTCAAGGCGCTCAAGGACGACACCGTCCAGCTGGCCGACATCTACACGGCCGACCCGAGCATCAAGGCGAACGGCTTCGTCACGCTGAAGGACCCGGAGAACCTGATCCTGCCGCAGAACGTCGTGCCGGTCGTCTCGAAGAAGGTCAACGAGAAGGCTGCGGACGCGATCGACTCGGTCAACGAGAAGCTCACGACCGAGGCCCTGATCGAGCTCAACACCAAGAGCACGGCCGACAAGGAGAAGGCGTCCACCATCGCCGAGGACTGGCTCAAGGCCGAGGGTCTGCTGTAGCCACAGCTCCACGAAAGAAAAGCGACAGGCGTCGGGTATCTACCCGGCGCCTGTCGTCGTTCGTGCACGGGGCAGCGCGAACATCGGTGCCGCACGGTTGTGCCGTGCAGAGGCTGTGCACGTTTGTGCAAGGGGAGGTTCTACAAGTTGTCGAACCAGGGTGCGTCGCGATAGCGTTGGGGTGTCCCAAGGGCTGTGACACCTGATGTATCCGTTCCACAGGAAGCAACTGACGTGCACGAACAGCGCGCGGCCACCCGTCTCGGAATCGCCGCATGAACGACCTCCTCGATCCGCTCCTCCTGTCGCGGTGGCAGTTCGGTCTGACGACCATCTACCACTTCCTCTTCGTCCCGCTGACGATCGGCATGGCAGCCGTGGTGGCCGTGTTCCAGACCGCCTGGTACCGGACCGGCCGCGCGCACTACCTGCAGCTGACGCGGTTCTTCGGGCGGATCTTCCTGATCAACTTCGCGATGGGTGTCGTGACGGGCATCGTGCAGGAGTTCCAGTTCGGCATGAACTGGTCGAACTACTCGCGCTTCGTCGGTGACGTCTTCGGCGCACCGCTCGCACTCGAGGGGATCCTGGCGTTCTTCTTCGAGGCGGCGTTCATCGGCATCTGGATCTTCGGCTGGGACCGCCTGCCCAAGGGGCTGCACCTGGCGAGCATCTGGTGCGTCAGCGCCGGCACGATCATGTCGGCGTACTTCATCATCGCCGCGAACGCGTTCATGCAGCACCCGGTCGGCTTCGCGATGAACGAGGCCAAGGGCCGTGCGGAACTCACCGACATCTGGGCGGTGCTCGGCAACAAGGTCGCCCTGGCCGCGTTCCCGCACACGCTCTTCGCCTGCTTCATGGTCGCCGCGGCGGTCATCATCTCGGTCGCGGCCTACCACCTGGCGCGCAACCAGAACCTCGAGACGATGATGCCGGCGCTCAAGTTCGGCATGTGGACCATGCTCGCGGCCGGCGCGCTGACCGTCCTGACCGGCGACCAGCTCGGACTGACGATGGTCGACACGCAGCCGATGAAGATGGCGGCGGCCGAGGCGCTGTACAACACCGCGACCGGCAAGGACGCCTCGTTCTCGATCTTCACGCTCGGCACCCCCGACGGCGTGCACGAGCTGTTCTCGATCCGGGTGCCGTACCTGCTGTCGTTCCTGTCGACGCACACGTTCAACGGCACGGTCGAGGGCATCAACGACCTGCAGGCGCAGTACACGCAGGTGTACGGCCCCGGCGACTACAAGCCGATCATCTGGGTCACCTACTGGTCGTTCCGCTGGATGATCGCCCTCGGCGTCGGCGCGGTCATGGTCTCGCTGGTCGGCCTGTGGCTGACCCGCAAGGGCCGGTTCCCGACGCAGCGCTGGGTGTGGCGCATCGCCACCTGGACGGTGCCGCTGCCGATGGCCGCGATGATCGTCGGCTGGGTCTTCACCGAGATGGGCCGCCAGCCGTGGCTCGTGTTCGGGCTGCTCCAGACGAAGGACGGTGTGTCGCCGAACGTGACCGGGCTCGAGGTCCTCATCTCGCTGCTGGTCTTCACCCTGATCTACGGCTCGCTGGCCGTCGTCGAGTTCAAGCTCATCAAGAAGGTCGCGCAAGAGGGGCCCGCCGACCCGGCCGAGGTCGACGAGGAGACCGGCGAGGTCAAGCACGAAGTGACGGTCTACTAGAAATGGACGCTGCCTGATGGATCTCCCCGTTCTCTGGTTCGCGATCGTCGGCGTCTTCTTCGTCGGCTACTTCGTCCTCGACGGATTCGACTTCGGTGTCGGCATGTCCCTGCCGTTCCTCGGCAAGGACGACACCGACCGTCGGGTCCTGATCAACACCATCGGCCCGGTCTGGGACCTCAACGAGACCTGGGTCATCGTCGCCGGGGCCTGCCTGTTCGCGGCGTTCCCGGAGTGGTACGCCACGATGTTCTCCGGGTTCTACCTGGCGCTGCTGCTCATCCTCGCTGCACTCATCGTCCGGGGGGTGTCGTTCGAGTACCGGCACCAGAACAAGCACCTCGAGTGGAAGCGCCGCTTCGACCTGATGATCATCGTCGGCAGCGCCGTGCCGTCGTTCCTGTGGGGCGTCGCGTTCGGCAACGTCGTCCGTGGCATCCCGATGGACGCCGGGCACAACTACACCGGCACGATCTTCGACCTGCTCAACCCGTTCGCGCTGCTGACCGGTGCCGCGACGCTGCTGGTGTTCTTCACCCACGGGGTCGTCTTCGTGGCGCTGAAGACCGAGGGCGACATCCGCGTCCGCGCCAAGCGCCTGGCGACCCGGGCCGGCATCGTCACGATCGTCGTCGGTGCCGCGTTCCTGGTGTCGATGGCCTTCGTCCGGGCCACCCCGGCCTCGCTGGTGCTCTCCGTGGTCGCCGCCCTGGCCCTGGTGCTCGCCGTGCTCTGCAACGCCTGGGGCAAGGAAGGCCGCGCCTTCACGCTGATGGCGGTCACCATCGCCGCGATCGTGCTCGCGATGTTCACGGCGATCTTCCCCGACGTCATGCCGGCCTCGAACGACGCCGCGAACAGCCTGAACGTGTACAACGCCTCGTCCGGGTCGTACACGCTGACCGTGATGAGCTGGGTCGCGCTGATCTTCGTGCCCCTGGTCTTCGCGTACCAGGCCTGGACCTACTGGGTGTTCCGCAAGCGCGTCTCCCGCGCCCACGTCACCGCGGCCGCGCACTAGGCGGACGACGATGAAGCCCCTCGACCCCCGACTCCTGCGGTTGTCCCGGACGGCGCGCGGCTTCATCGTCGCCGCCGCCGGCACCGGTGTCCTCCGCACGCTCGCGACCATCGCGATCGCGTGGGGGATCGCGGCGGCCGTCACCCTCGGGGTCGACGCCGTCGGCGACGGCACGGTCCCGGCGGCGTTCGGGCAGGCGCTCGCGCTGCTCGGCGGGGCGTTCGTCCTGCGTGCGGTGGCCGCGTGGGCGACCGACGACCTGGCGGCACGCGCGGCGGCGAAGGTGAAGAGCGAGATGCGCACGACGGTGCTCGCCCGCGCCGCCGAGCGCGGCCCGTCGTGGCTCGCCGGCCGGTCGAGCGCCGGCTTCGCCACCACGCTCGGCCCCGGGCTCGACGCACTCGATGCCTACTTCGGCCGGTACCTGCCGCAGCTCGCGCTCACCGCGATCGCGACGCCGATGCTCCTGGTCGCGATCGGCCTGGGCGACCTGACGAGCGGGCTGATCATCCTCCTCGCCCTGCCGGTGATCCCGGTCTTCATGATCCTGATCGGCCTGGCGACGCAGTCGCTGCAGCGGAAACAGTCGGACGCCCTCGCGAAGCTCGGTGGGGCCTTCACCGAAGCCGTCGAGGGGCTCGCCACGCTCAAGGTCTTCGGCCGTGCGCGCCGCCAGGTCGGTCGCATCGGGGCGGTCACCGACGAGTACCGCCGCGGCACGATCGGCGTGCTCCGGCTGTCGTTCGTGAGCGGCTTCGCGCTCGAGCTCGCCGCGAGCCTGTCCGTCGCACTGGTCGCCGTCTCGATCGGCATCCGCCTGGTCGACGGCTCGCTCGGCCTCGGCGCCGCGATGTTCGTGCTCGTCCTGGCGCCGGAGGCCTTCGCACCCATCCGCCAGGTCGGCGCCGACTTCCACGCCGCCCAGGACGGCGTCGAGGCCTCGGCCGCGGTGCTCGACGTGCTGGCCGACGACGAGACCGCATCGTCGTCCGCGACCGCCAGCAGCGGAACCGACACGGACACCGCAGCACCCGCCAGTGCCCTGGACGTCCGCGGGCTCACCGTCCGCCGATCCGACGTCGTGATCGGACCGTTCGACCTGCACGCCGAGCCCGGCACCCTCGTCGTGCTCGCCGGCCCGAGCGGTTCCGGCAAGTCGAGCATCATCGCCGCACTCCGCGGTGTCCTGCCGCACGACGGTGCCGTCACCGTGCCCGGCCCGGCCGGCGTGTCCGTCGCCGAGCGCACCACCTGGGCCGACCAGCGCCCGCGTCTCGTCCGCGGGACGATCGCCGAGAACGTCGCGCTCAGCGCGGCCCCCGCTGACGCCGACGTGCGCACCGCCCTGGGCGACGCGGGGCTGGGACTCGACCCGGGCCTCCCGGTCGGCGCCGGTGGCAGCGGACTGTCCGGCGGCCAGGCACAGCGTGTCGCCGTCGCCCGTGCGCTCTACCGCGCACGCCGCGCCGCCACGCCCCTCGTGCTGCTCGACGAGCCGACGTCCGCGCTGGACGCCGAGGCCGAGGAACGCGTCATCGCGGCAGCCCGTGGCCTGGCGGCCGACGGCGCCGTCGTCGTGGTCGCCAGCCACCGACCCGCGGTCGTCGCCGCGGCGGACGTCCGCGTGGACGTCCGCGCCGGCGGGTCCGTGACGGTCCGCAGGGGGGTGCGCGCATGAGCCGGGAGGCCCGTGGCGGCTCCGTCCTGCGGCTCGCGATGCCGCACGGGTCGGGTTGGGCGAAGGCGGTCGCCGCCGGGTCGCTCAGTGCGGTCTGCGCGGTCGCGCTCCTCGCCGCGAGCGGCTACCTGATCACCCGTGCCGCCGAGCACCCGCCGATCCTGTACCTGACGCTCGTGATGGTCGGCGTGCGCGCCTTCGCACTCGGACGGGCGGTGCTGCGCTACGTCGACCGGCTCGCCGGGCACGACGCGTCCTTCCGGCAACTGGCCGTGGTGCGGACGGAGATGTACCGGCGGCTGGCGTCGATCGCGCCCGCCGGACTCGGGCGGACCGGACGCGGCGACCTCATGACGCGCCTGGTGACCGACACCGACCGGCTGCAGGACCTGCCGATCCGCGTCGTCGGCCCGCTCGTCTCCGCCGGGGTCGTCGCGGTGCTGTCCGTCGTCGCGGTGGCGCTCGTGTCGGTGCCGGCGGCGCTCGTGCTCGTCCTCGCGCTGGCGGTCGCGGCCCTGGTCGGCACGATCGTCACCCGGTCGATCGCCGAGCGCTCGGACCGCGAGACCGCCGCCGACCGGGGTCGCGTGGCGGACCTGGTGCTCGACACCGTCCGGACGCTCGACGTCTTCGCCGCATACGGCACCCTCGACGAACGGCTCGCGCACATCGCCCGGCTCGACGCCGGCGTCACCCGGGCCGTCCGGCGCCGTGGCACGGTCGAGTCGCTCGTCGGTGCACTCGTCGGCCTGGTCGGTGGCGCTGCGGTGATCGGGATCCTCGCCGTCGGTGCCCCCGCCGTGGTGTCCGGTGCGCTCGACGGTCCGCTCTGGGCGCTGGCGGTCTTCGTGCCGCTGGCGCTCTTCGAGGTCGTCGGGACCGTCCCGCTCGCCGTCCTGACGCTCCGCCGGGTGCGTGCTGCGGCCGAACGGGTCGAGCAGGTCGTGCCCGCCGAGGTGCCCGTCGGCATCGTCCCCGAGCCCGACGAGGACGCCGATCCGGCGTCGCTCGTGGTCGAGGGTGCTGTCACCGTCGCCGTCCACGACCTCACGGTCCGCTGGCCCGGGGCTGCCGAGCCCGCGGTCGACCGGGTCTCGTTCACGCTCGCCCCCGGCGAGGTCGTCGTGCTCCAGGGGCCGAGCGGTGCCGGCAAGTCGACCCTGGTCGACGCGCTCGTCCGGTTCGTGGAGCACGAGGGCTCCTACACGCTCGACGGCGTCGAGACGAAGGCGATGCACCCCGACGCGGTGCGGGCCCGGGTCGGCCTGATCGAACAGGACCCGTTCGTGTTCGACCAGTCCGTGCGGCAGAACCTGCTCTTCGCCCGCGAGACCGCGACCGACGACGAACTGCTCGCCGTGCTCGACCGGGTCGGCCTGGGGGACTGGGTCGTCCGGCGGGGCGGGCTGGACGCCTCGGTCGGCGAACGCGGCGTGCTCGTGTCCGGCGGCCAGGCGCACCGGCTCGCGCTCGCCCGCGCACTGCTGCACGCGTTCCCGGTGCTGGTGCTCGACGAACCGACCGCCGACGTCGACCCGGACCTCGGCGACGCCGTGCTGCGTGACCTCGTCACCACGGCCCGCGCAGCGGGCCGGACGGTCGTCATCGTCTCGCACGTCCCGGTGGCGCCGGACCTGGTCTCCCGCACCCTGCGGATGCGGGACGGACGCCTGCTCGCCGGGTGAGCCGACAGGCGGACGCGGGACGGGCCTCCCGGCTTGTATCGTTGACGACCGTGACCACCGAGCAGCACGCCGAGGACCCGAACGCCTACGACTTCCGTCGTATCCAGGAGAAGTGGCAGCCCCGCTGGGAAGCGCTCGGGCTCTTCACCACCGACCTCGACGACACCCGTCCGCGCAAGTACATCCTCGAGATGTTCCCGTACCCGTCCGGCGACCTGCACATGGGGCACGCCGAGAACTGGGCCCTCGGGGACTTCGTCGCGCGCTACTGGCGACAGCAGGGCTTCAACGTGCTGCACCCGATCGGCTGGGACTCGTTCGGGCTGCCCGCCGAGAACGCTGCGATCAAGCGCGGGGTGGACCCGAAGGACTGGACCTACGCGAACATCGAGCAGCAGAAGGCGTCCTTCAAGCGCTACGCGCCGTCGTTCGACTGGACCACCGAGATCCACACCTCGGACCCCGAGTACTACAAGTGGAACCAGTGGCTGTTCCTGAAGATGTACGAGAAGGGCCTGGCGTACCGCAAGGACAGCTGGGTCAACTGGGACCCGGTGGACCAGACCGTGCTCGCGAACGAGCAGGTCCTGCCCGACGGCACCTCGGACCGCTCCGGCGCCGTCGTCGTGAAGAAGAAGCTCACGCAGTGGTACTTCAAGATCACCGAGTACGCCGACCGGCTGCTCGACGACCTGAACCAGCTCGAGGGGCGGTGGCCGGCGAAGGTCATCGCGCAGCAGCGGAACTGGATCGGCCGCTCGGTCGGTGCCGACGTCGACTTCGTGATCGAGGGCCGCGACGAGCCCGTCACGGTCTTCACCACCCGTCCGGACACGATCCACGGGGCGACGTTCCTGGTCGTCGCGCCGGACTCCGACCTGGCTGCCTCGCTGGTCGCCGACCCGTCGGTGCCGTCCTCCGTCCGTGACGACTTCGACGCCTACCTGACGGCAACGCAGAAGACGTCCGAGATCGACCGGCAGAACGCCGACCGCCCGAAGACCGGCGTGCCGCTCGGCCGGTCCGCGATCCACCCGCTCACGGGGGAACGCCTGCCGATCTGGGCCGCCGACTACGTGCTCGCCGACTACGGCCACGGCGCCGTGATGGCCGTGCCCGCACACGACCAGCGCGACCTCGACTTCGCGCGGGCGTTCGACCTGCCCGTCAAGGTGGTCGTCGACACGAACGCCGCCGTCACCGGGGCGATCCCGGTCATCCCCGAGGGCGCGACGCTCGACGACTTCGACGTGCCGACCCTCGACCCCGTCGCCACCGGCGAAGCGCTGACCGGCCAGGGCCGGATGATCAACTCCGGGCCGCTCGACGGCATGTCGAAGCAGCACGCCATCACCGCCGCGATCGCGCTGCTCGAGGAACGCGGGACCGGCCGCGCCGCCAAGACCTACCGCCTCCGCGACTGGCTCATCTCGCGCCAGCGCTTCTGGGGCACCCCGATCCCGATCATCCACGGTGCCGACGGCACCGAGCACCCGGTGCCCGAGGACCAGCTGCCGATCGTGCTGCCGGACACCGAGGGCCTCGACCTCAAGCCGAAGGGCACGTCCCCGCTCGGTGGCGCGACCGACTGGGTGAACGTCCCGAACCCCGTCGACGGCACCCCGGCGCTCCGCGACACCGACACGATGGACACCTTCGTCGACTCGTCGTGGTACTTCCTGCGGTTCCTGTCGGCGAACGACGACACCCAGGCGTTCGACCCGGCGGCCGCGCGCCGCTGGGCTCCCGTCGACCAGTACATCGGCGGCATCGAGCACGCGATCCTGCACCTGCTCTACGCCCGCTTCGTCACGAAGGTGCTGTTCGACCTCGGGTACCTCGACTTCACCGAGCCGTTCTCGGCGCTGCTCAACCAGGGCATGGTGCTGTCCGGTGGCTCCAAGATGTCGAAGTCGAAGGGCGGCGTCTCGCTCGGTGACGAGCTCGACGCGAACGGCGTCGACGCCATCCGCCTGGTCATGGGCTTCGCCGGCCCTCCCGAGGACGACATCAACTGGGAGGACGTCTCGCCGTCCGCCTCGGCTCGGTTCCTGGCGCGGGCGTACCGCCTGGCGCTCGACGTCACGTCCGCACGCGACGTCGTCTGGGCCGACGGCGACCGGGCACTCCGCCAGGTCACGCACCGGTTCCTCGCCGACGCCCCCGGGATGATGGAGTCGTTCAAGTTCAACGTCGTGATCGCGCGACTGATGGACCTGGTCAACGTCACCCGCAAGGCGATCGACAGCGGCCCCGGCGCCGGTGACCCCGCCGTGCGCGAAGCCGTCGAGACCATCGCGCTCGGGCTGAGCGTCTTCGCGCCGTACACCGGCGAGGAGATGTGGGAGAAGCTGGGCTACGAGGCCACCGTCGCCACGTACGGCTGGCGGAAGGCCGACCCGACGCTGCTCGTGCAGGAGACCCTGACGGCCGTCGTGCAGGTCAACGGCAAGGTGCGTGACTCGTTCGAGGTGTCGAAGTCGATCGAGGCGGACGAGCTCGAACAGCTCGCACGGTCCTCGGCGAACGTGCAGCGGTACATCGGTGACCGCGAGATCGTGAAGGTGATCGTCCGGGCGCCGAAGCTCGTGAACATCGCCATCAAGGGGTAGCGACCCTCGCTGGCATCGTCCCTCACAGCAGGGGCGTTCGCGGTACCCGTCCACGGGTGTGACCTCCGGAGCCCGGCCGATCGGCCGGGCTCCGTAGCGTTCGGGGCATGTCGTCCCCGTCGTCTCCCGGACCCTGGTGGTCCCGTCTCGCGTTGTCACCGCGGGCTGCCGTGGTGCTGGCGGCGGTCGTGGTGGTGGTCGCCGTCGTGGTGGTCCTCGTCGGGGCGCTGGTGTCGGGTGGTGCCGGGGGAACGGGCGAGGTCGTCGTGCGTGGGGCGCCCACGGCCGGTGCGGCTACGGGCGCGCCGTCGCCGTCGGCCTCTGCTGGTACTGACGCCGGTGCCGGCGTCGGGGCTTCGTCTGCTCCGGGTGTCGGCGCGGAGACCGGTGCGGGGCGCGTCGTGGTGCACGTGCTCGGGGCGGTACGGCGGAGCGGTGTGGTCGAGTTGCCGGCATCGAGCCGGGTCGGTGACGCCCTCGAACGTGCCGGTGGGGCCACCGACGACGCCGATCTCGACCGCCTGAACCTGGCCCGGGTGCTGACGGACGGCGAGCGGTTGTACGTGCCGCGGGTCGGGCAACAGGAGGTGCCCGAGGCGCTCGGGCCGATGGCAGACGGTGCTGCCGCCGGGCCGACCGCCGGGGCCGGGGCCGGGAGCGGCGGTGGCTCGGCGGGCACCGGGGACGAGGAGTCCGCCGTCGTCGACCTGAACACCGCCGACCAGACCGCGCTCGAGACCCTGCCCGGGATCGGACCCGGGCTGGCCGGGCGGATCATCGCCTGGCGGGACGAGCACGGCCGGTTCACCGCGGTCGAGGACCTGCTCGACGTCAGCGGCATCGGCGACGTGCGGTTCGCCGAGCTCCGCGATCGTGTGCGGGTCTGAGGGGCGACGGTGCAGCTCGCTCCGAGTGCGATCGACCTGCGGGTCGCGGTGCCGGTGGCCGTCGCCTGGATCACGACCGCCCTGCTCGTCGGCGTGCCCGACGCGGCACCTGTGGTCGGTGGGGCCGCGGCGCTCCTGACCGGCGCCAGCGGCAGCGTGCTCCGGTGGCGTCGGGGCGCCGGGGTGGTGCCGGCCGTCGCCGGGCTGCTGCTCGTCGCGGGGGCCCTGACGACGCTGCTCGCGGTGTCGGTCACCGTGGGGGAGTCCCGGCGGGCCCCGGAACCGCTCCGTGCGCTCGTCGCCGGCCCGGGGGCGGGGCACGTGGAGGTCGAGGCCGTGCTGACCCGCGACCTCGTGCCGGGGGACCGCTCCGTCACCGCGACACTGGTGCGTGCGGACGACCTCGGCGGGCTCCGGGTGCCGGTCCGGCTCGTCCCCGACCAGCACGGTGACGCACCGAACGCCGTGCTGGCGGCCGGTGCCCGGGTCACCGTGACCGCCACCCTGCAGCCGGACGAACCCGGTTCCGCGACCGCGTTCGTGGCGTTCCTCCGCGGGACGCCGTCGTCGGTGCCGCCCGACGGGCTGCTCGGCGCCACCGACACCGCCCGGCAGGCCTTCGTGCGGGCCACGGCCGACCTGCCGCAGCCCGGAGCGGCGCTGCTGCGCGGGCTCGCGATCGGGGACCGCTCCGGCCTCGACCCGACGACCGAGGCGGCGATGGAGACCTCGGCGCTGACGCACCTGACGGCGGTGTCCGGGGCGAACTGCGCGGTGGTGGTCGGGCTCGTCGTGGTCCTCGGTCGAGCCTGTGGTCTGCCGAGAGGCCCCCGGGCCGCGGCGGCCGTCGGCGTGCTCCTGGTGTTCGTCGTGCTCGTACGCCCCGACCCGTCGATCGTCCGGGCGACGGTGATGGCGATCGTGGTGCTCGTCGTGCACCTGGCCGGTCGACCGGTGCGGGGCGTCCCGCTCATCGCCCTCGCCGCGGTCGGCATGCTCGTGGTCGACCCGTGGTTCGCGCGGTCGTTCGCGTTCGCCCTGTCCGTGCTCGCCACGAGCGGGATCGTGGTGCTCGGTCCGCCGCTCACCGAGCTCCTGGCGCGTCGTGTGTGGCCGCCGGTCGCCGCCGCACTCGCGATCCCGGTCGCCGCACAGGTGGCCTGCTGGCCGGTGACGATCCCGCTGTCGGCGGCGCTCCCGACCTACGCGGTGCCGGCGAACCTGCTCGCGGAGCCGTTCGCGCCGGTCGTCACGGTGATCGGGCTCGCCGCGTGTGGTCTCGCTCCGGTGTGGCCGGCGGGTGCGCAGGGGCTCGCGGCCGTCGCATGGGTCCCGGCCGCCGCCGTCGGGGGCATCGCGCACGGGGCGGCCGCCCTGCCACACGCGTCGGCACCCTGGCCGGCCGGCGCACCCGGTGTGGCCGCCGCGGTGCTGGTGTGCGGCTGCATCGCGGTCGCCGTGCTGGTCCGGGGGCGGCTCGGCGTACGGTTGCTGCTCGCCGCAGGGGTGGTGGTCGTGGTCGGTGTCGCAGCGGTCACCGTCCCGGTGTTCGTCGTCCGGGGATCGGTACCGGGCGACTGGTCGGTCGCCGCGTGCGACGTCGGGCAGGGGGACGCAGCGCTGCTCCGCGGCGATGACGCCGTCGCGCTCGTGGACACCGGCGACGACGAGGAACGGCTCCGGGCGTGCCTGGAACTGCTCGGGGTCACCCGGATCGACCTGCTCGTCCTGACGCACTTCGACCGCGACCACGTCGGCGCGGTGGGCGCTGTGGCGGACACGGTCGAGACCGCCCTGGTCGGACCCGTGGGACGTGCGTCGGACGAGCGGGTGGTCGACGACCTCCGGCGTGCCGGTGTCGACGTCCGGACGGCGGACGACCGGGTCTCCGGCACCCTCGGGCCGCTCGCCTGGCGCGTGGTGTGGCCACCGGGCGACGACCGTGCCGCCGGCAACGACGCGAGCATCGTGCTGGCCACGGGGCCGGCGGACGGAGACTCCTGTCCGGCGTGCCTGACCGGGGTCTTCCTCGGCGACCTGGGGGAGTCGTCGCAACGTCGGCTGCGCAACGCCGGTGGTCTGCCGGCGGGGCCGATCGACGTCGTGAAGGTGGCGCACCACGGCTCCGCGGACCAGGACCCGCAGCTCTACCGAGGGCTCGCCGCGCGGGTCGGGCTCATCGGGGTCGGCGCGGACAACACCTACGGGCACCCGACGCCGTCCGCGCTCGGCATGCTCGAGGCTGCTGGCACGCTGCCGCTCCGCACCGACGAGCGCGGCACCGTGGTGCTCGCCCGCTCCGGCAGCGACGAGGTGCGGGTGTGGACGGAGCGCTCGTCGTCGGCGGCCGCCCGTAGGATCGTCGGTGCACCACTCGACCCGGCACCGTCCGGGCCGGCACCACCGGAAGGACCACATGGCCGCCAAGAAGCCCGCGCGCGCCGCAGCGAAGATCGACCAGGTGCCCTGGTCGGGGATCCGTCCGGCACCCGTCGTGCTCATCACCGGGCCCGAAGCGTTCCTCGCCGACCGCGCCCGCGGTGTGCTGAAGGACCTGCTGCAGGGCGAGGACCCCGCGCTCGAGGTGCACGACCTCGAAGCCGACCAGTACGCCCCCGGGCTCCTCGCCACCCTCGCCAGCCCGTCGCTGTTCGGCGAGCCGCGACTCGTGCAGGTCACGAACGTCGAGAAGTGCACCGACGCCTTCATCACCGAGACGATCTCCTACCTGCAGGCCCCCGCCGACGACGTCACCCTGGTGCTCCGGCACGGGGGTGGCGTGCGCGGCAAGAAGCTCCTCGACACGATCCGCAGCGGTGTCGGCGGCGGGGTCGAGGTGCTGTGCGACGAGCTCAAGCGCGAGACCGACCGCATCGACTTCGTGAACGCCGAGTTCCGCGCCGCACGACGCCGGATCGCACCCTCCGCCGTCCGGACCCTGGTGACCGCGTTCGCCGACGACCTCGCCGAACTCGCCGCCGCGTGCCGACAGCTCCTGGCGGACGAGGCCGAGGAGATCACCGACAAGGTCGTCGACAAGTACTACGGCGGCCGCGTCGAGACGAACGCGTTCAAGGTCGCCGACATCGCCCTCGCGGGCCGGTCGGCACCGGCGATCGTCGAGCTGCGGCACGCCCTGGCCACCGGCGAGGCACCCGTGCCGATCGTCGCCGCCTTCGCGAGCAAGATCCGCACGATGGCGAAGGTCAGCGCCTTCCGGGGTCCGAGCGGTCAGGCGGCCTCGGCGCTCGGGATGGCGCCGTGGCAGGTGCAGCGCGCGCAGCGTGACGTCGCCGGCTGGAGCGAGTCCGGGCTGGCGAACGCGATCATCAGCATCGCCGAGGCGGACACCGCTGTGAAGGGTGGCTCGCGCGACGCGCACTACGCGCTCGAGGTCATGGTCCGCACCATCGCCCGACGCGGCGAGGCCCGCTGAGGCGAGTCGGGCCTCCCGGCCTTCTCGCGCGCCGGTCGGCCGGCGCTTCGTGAGCAGAAATGGTCGGGTGTTCCATCACGACCCGACCGTTTCTGCTCACGAAACGGACCCGACGCACCCCACGCCGCGCACGCACCCCGCACCCCACACACGACGAAGGCCCCGCACCAACGGTGCGGGGCCTTCGGACCAGAAGGGTCAGGACGTCAGAGCGACGAGACCTTCTTCGCGATGGCCGACTTGCGGTTCGCGGCCTGGTTCTTGTGGATGACACCCTTGCTCACGGCCTTGTCGAGCTTCTTCGACGCGAGGGCCAGGGCGGCAACGGCCTTGTCCTTGTCACCGGCGGCGACGGCGTCGTTGGCACGACGGATGTGCGTCTTGAGCTCCGACTTGTACGCCTTGTTGCGCTCGGTGGCCTTGAGGTTGGTCTTGATGCGCTTGATCTGCGACTTGATGTTCGCCATGAATTGCTCCTGCTCGTCTCGTACGGGTGGGCGCGACCGCAGGGTAGAGGGGCCCTTGGTCGCATCGCGTTCCACCCGTGGGCGGGGAACGCGGAAGCCAGCCACCAACACTACCAGGCAAGCGGGCTGCCACCAAAGCACGAAACACCGCCGGATCGGCGGAAGCCCGCGGCCGACCGCGCCGAAACCCCACGGCAACACGCACCGGATACCGTGACGGACATGCCCTCCCTCGCACCGCGCATCGACACCGTGCCCGCCTCCGGCATCCGGAGGGTCTTCGAGCAGGCGGCCCTGCTGCAGTCGAGCGGCACCGACGTCACGATGCTCGTGATCGGCGAGCCGGACGTCCCGGTGGCGCCGCACATCGGCGAGGCTGCCCGTCGCGCCTGGACCGAGGACCGCACCGGGTACACACCGAACGGTGGGATCGCGCCGCTCCGCGAAGCCGTCCGCGACAAGCTCCGCCGTGAGAACCGGATCGAGGCCGACCTCGAGCAGATCTGGATGACGATCGGTGCGACCCAGGCGCTGTTCCAGGCGATGACGCTGACGCTGAGCCCGGGCGACGAGGTGCTCGTTCCGGACCCCGGCTACACGACCTTCACGATGAACGCCCACATCATCGGGGCGACCCCGGTGCCGTACCGGCTGGAGCCGCAGCACGGGTTCGAACCCGATCTGCAGGCCCTCGAGGCGAGCGTCACCGAACGCACCCGGGTACTGATCGTCAACTCGCCGTCGAACCCGCTCGGCTCGGTCTTCGGCGAGGAGACCCTGCGTGCGCTCCTGGCCTTCGCGAAGCGGCACGACCTCTGGGTGATCAGCGACGAGGTCTACGAGTACTTCACCTACGGCACCCGGCACGTCAGCCTGGCGGCGCTCGACGAGGACGACCGCGTGTTCTCGGCGTTCTCACTGAGCAAGACGTACGCGATGACCGGCGTCCGCGTGGGCTACCTCGTCACGCCGAAGGGACTCGGCGCGACGATGCGGACCACGCAGGAGGCCATGATCAGCTGCGTCGCCGAACCCGACCAGTACGCGGCCCTCGCGGCGATCGTGGGGGACCACTCCGCGGTGCGCGACGCTCGGGAGCACTACCGCGCGAACCTCGAGGTCGCGAAGGAGACGCTCGACGCCGCCGGCATCCGGTACCTCGACCCGCGCGGGGCGTTCTACCTGTGGATCGACATGTCGCACGCGTCCGACGGGGACATCGCCGAGTGGGCGCTCGGGTTCCTGCAGCGTGAGCGGGTCGCCGTCGCGCCGGGCAGCGCCTTCGGACGCACCGGCGAAGGGTGGATCCGCGTGTGCCTCGCAGCCACCGCGGACGACCTCCGGCGCGGCCTCGGTGCCCTGCCGGCTCCGGCGCACGCGACCGTCTGACCGGCGGCCGACGCCCGCCTCGTCGACCGCATCACCGCTTCGGAGGCGCGCCCCGCGTCCGTCCCGCACGTGGCGGACGCGCGCCGTGCCTCCAGGGCGGGTGAAGCGTGGGAGACTGTTGCGACCGTCCGACCCACCTGAGGAACCGTGAGCCCACAAGCATCCGCTCCGCTGGAGCCCGCAGCGACCCCGGCCGACGCGATCCGCAACTTCTGCATCATCGCGCACATCGACCACGGCAAGTCGACGCTGGCCGACCGCATGCTGTCGATCACCGGCATCGTCGAGGACCGCGCGATGCGTGCGCAGTACCTCGACCGCATGGACATCGAGCGCGAGCGAGGCATCACGATCAAGTCGCAGGCCGTGCGCATGCCGTGGGAACTCGACGGTGAGACGTTCGCGCTGAACATGATCGACACCCCCGGGCACGTCGACTTCTCGTACGAGGTCTCGCGCTCCCTGGCCGCGTGCGAGGGCGCGATCCTGCTCGTCGACGCCGCGCAGGGCATCGAGGCGCAGACGCTCGCGAACCTGTACCTGGCGCTCGAGAACGACCTCGAGATCATCCCCGTCCTCAACAAGATCGACCTCCCGGCGGCCGAGCCGGACAAGTACGCGGCCGAGCTCGCGCAGCTCATCGGCGGCAAGCCCGAGGACGTCCTCCGGGTGTCCGGCAAGACCGGCGTCGGGGTGCCGGAGCTCCTCGACCTGGTCGTCCGTCGCGTGCCGGCCCCCGTCGGCGATGCCGAGGCAGCACCCCGCGCGATGATCTTCGACTCGGTCTACGACAGCTACCGCGGCGTCGTCACCTACGTCCGCATGATCGACGGCTCCATCTCGCCCCGCGAGAAGGTCCAGATGATGTCGACCAAGTCGACGCACGAGATCCTGGAGATCGGGGTCTCGAGCCCGGAGCCGAAGCCCACCAAGGGGCTGTCCGTCGGCGAGGTCGGCTACCTGATCACCGGCGTGAAGGACGTCCGTCAGTCCAAGGTCGGCGACACCGTCACGAGTGCGCAGAAGCCCGCGACCCAGGCGCTGCCCGGCTACACGGACCCGAAGCCGATGGTGTTCTCGGGCCTGTACCCGATCGACGGCAGCGACTACCCGGTGCTCCGCGAAGCGCTCGACAAGCTCAAGCTCTCCGACGCCGCACTGGTCTACGAGCCGGAGACCTCGGTGGCGCTCGGCTTCGGGTTCCGCTGCGGATTCCTCGGGCTGCTGCACCTCGAGATCATCACCGAGCGGCTGTCCCGCGAGTTCGGGCTCGACCTCATCACCACGGCCCCGAGCGTGATCTACGAGGTCACGACCGAGGACAACGCCGTGACCGAGGTCACGAACCCGTCGGAGTTCCCGACCGGGCGCATCGTCGAGGTCCGCGAGCCGATGGTCCGCGCCGCGATCCTGGCCCCGAAGGACTACGTCGGCGCGATCATGGAACTGTGCCAGCAGCGCCGCGGCTCCCTGCTCGGCATGGAGTACCTCGGCGAGGACCGCGTCGAGATCCGCTACGAGATGCCCCTCGGCGAGATCGTCTTCGACTTCTTCGACCAGCTGAAGAGCAAGACCCAGGGCTACGCGTCGCTCGACTACGAACCCACCGGCGACCAGGCCGCCGACCTCGTCAAGGTCGACATCCTGCTGCAGGGTGACCAGGTCGACGCCTTCAGTGCGATCGTGCACCGCGACAAGGCGTACGCCTACGGCACGCTCATGACCGAGCGGCTGCGCAAGCTCATCCCGCGCCAGCAGTTCGAGGTGCCGATCCAGGCCGCCATCGGCGCCCGCATCATCGCCCGCGAGAGCATCCGCGCGATGCGCAAGGACGTGCTGGCGAAGTGCTACGGCGGTGACATCACCCGCAAGCGCAAGCTCCTCGAGAAGCAGAAGGAGGGCAAGAAGCGCATGAAGACCATCGGTCGGGTCGAGGTCCCGCAAGAAGCCTTCATCGCGGCGCTCTCCGGCGACGTCGAAGAGAAGAAGAAGTAGCGCGTAGCGCGTTTCGCGCTGAGCGACAGCTCACGCACTGCGGCCGCCGAGATCTGTCGGTGAGCGCGAAAGCTCGGCGCGGGTCAGCCGGTCCGGCGGGCGCGCGCCCGCAGGGCGGCCAGGCAGAGGGCCGGGAGGCTCGCAGCGGCCAGTCCCGCCAGTGCGGTCCGCAGGATGGCCCAGTGGGCAGCCGCGTCGAAGTCGGTCTGCTCGCCGGAGGCCACCCCGGCGACCACGGCGCCGACGACCATCGCGAGCGTCACGACCGCGAGGACCAGCGGCAGCCGACGGCCGCGCTGACGCCGCACCGCCGACACCAGTGCGGCACCGAACAGCAGCACCCCGGCGCCGGCGCAGCTCGCCCCGACGGCGGCGATGACGTTCGCGGTGTCGAAGCCGTTCCACGCCTCGGGAGCGAGCGCGACCGTGGCGTACCGGGCGGGTGACGCCGCGGCCGACGTGGTCACGTCCACCAGCACCCGGGCGGTCGCCGCCACGCCGAACGCGACGAGCGTGAGCGCGGCGAGGACGGCGGTCCGGCGGTCGACGGACCGCGGACGGACGGGGGTGGGGTGGGGCACCTGCTGACGATAGCCCCGGGGCGGGCGGTTGTCGGGCCTCCAGTTCGGGGTGCACGGCGGGTGCGCCGATCCGACGGAGGTGAGCGTAGATCGGTTCGATCCGGGGCGGCCTGCCCAAGTAACATGGCGGCATGAGCATCCGCGGGAGCTACCGGACCGCCCTGACGTACGGCGCGGTGGGGGCGACCCAGGCGTCGGACCTCATGACCTACCCGCCGGACGGCTTCACGCCGGCCGAGTCGCGCGCGCGGATCGGACACGGCGACCAGCGGTTCGAGACCGCCGTCGTGCAGGCGCTCACGTGGCAGATCCAGGAGCGCAGCGGGGTCCGCGTGCGCGTCGAGGAGCAGCCCGACGACGACGAGGTCCGGTACAACCCGGTCACCTTCGACGACGACGGTGTGCCGATCGCGCCGGCGTCCATCGGCACGCCCCGGGTCGAGAAGTTCGCGCCCGACGGCACCCCGCTGCTGACGGCGGGCACCAGCGCGACGCTGACGATCCACGCGTTCGGGCAGACCGTGCTGGCACCGGTGCGCGTCGTGTCGATCATCGACGAGCACGACCGCAAGGGGTTCGCCTACGGCACGCTCGAGGGGCACCCGCTCTCCGGCGAGGAGTCGTTCGTCGTCGAGCGCACCCCGGACGGCTCGGTGTGGCTGCAGGTCCGGCAGTTCTCGCAGCCGGCGAGCCGGAAGTGGCGCTTCGTCGCGCCGTTCGTGCGGCGGCAGCAGAAGGTCATGGCGGAGAAGTACCTGGCGGCGCTGCGGGGGGACTAGGCGCCTGGTCGCGCGGTCGCGGTCTCACCCGCGGTCTCGCGACTGCGCCCTCGGTCTCGCGCGCGCTCCTGCTCCTCAGCGGAGCGGTGGGAGTGCCGCGATCGCGTCCTCGATGAGGGCGGCGTCCTGCTGGCAGTCGCGTGCGACGGTCACGGCGTTCGTGTGCCGCAGCGCGTCCACGTCGTAGACACCCGTCGCCACGGCCAGGAAGGGGATGCCCGCGGCGTCCGCGGCCTCGCCGTCCCGCGGGGTGTCGCCGACGATGACCGCCCGGGTGCCGACCAGTTCGGCGGCGGCGCGCAGGGTGACCCCCGCCCGCTCGACCTCGGTGTCGCCGAAGTACGAGTGCTCCCAGTCGAAGACGTCGGCGTCGAACCCGGCGCCGGTGAGCTTCACCCGGGCGCGGTACTCGGAGTTGCCGGTGAGCAGGCCGTTGCGCCACCCGAGTTCGGCGAAGCGGGTCAGGAGCGCCTTCGCCCCGGGGACGGGGCTGCGGTGGTCGCCGGAGGCGTGCCGTTCGGCGGTCAGGTCGTGGAGGTGCCGGCTGACCGTGGGGATCAGGGTGTCCTCGAACGCGTGGGCGTGCACGTGCTCGGCGATGAGCCCGGCGTCGGTCCTGCCGTGCTGGTGCCCGACCCGCAGGGTGAGGTCACGGCCCACCGCCCGCTCGAGGGCGAGGTGGTAGAGGTTGCCCGGGGACGACGCGTTCATCACGAGGGTGCCGTCGATGTCCCACAGGACCGTGGTGGGGACGGGATGGTGCTCCATGGCTCCATCATGACGGAGAATGGAGCCCATGCCGAGTGCTCTCCCGATCGCCGATCCAGCACCAGCGGACGGCCTGATCACCCCGTGGGCGGCGGCGGGCTCCGCTGCCGGGCCGGGGGCTGGTCCCACCGCCGGTGACGTGCCCTTCGGCGTGTACGTGCACGTGCCGTTCTGCCGCGTGCGCTGCGGCTACTGCGACTTCAACACCTACACGGCGTCGGAACTCCGCGGCGTCCGCCGTGACGACTACGCCGGGCACGCCGTGCGCGAGATCGAGTGGGCCGCGACCGTGCTCGACCGTTCCGGTGTGCCGCGGCGGCCGGTGTCGACCGTCTTCTTCGGCGGCGGTACCCCGACCATGCTGCCGGCGTCCGACCTGGCGATGATCCTCCGTGCGATCGACGACACCTGGGGCATCCTGCCCGGGGCCGAGGTCACCACCGAGGCGAACCCGGACTCCGTCGACGCGGCGTCGCTCGAGACCCTGCGGGCCGGCGGCTTCAACCGGATCAGCTTCGGCATGCAGTCCGCCGTGCCGCACGTGCTCGCCACGCTCGACCGCACGCACGACCCGCTCCGGGTCCCCGTCGTCGTCGACCTCGCGAAGCAGCAGGGACTCGACGTCTCGCTCGACCTCATCTACTCGACGCCGGGGGAGTCCCTCGCCGACTGGCGGACCTCGCTCGACGCCGCGATCGCCTGCGAGCCCGACCACGTGTCGGCGTACTCGCTCATCGTCGAGGACGGCACCGCGATGGGCCGCATGGTCGCCCGCGGCGAGCTCCCCGCCCCCGACGACGACCTGGCCGCCGACATGTACGAGCTCGCCGACCAGGTGCTCGGCGACGCCGGCTACTCCTGGTACGAGGTGTCGAACTGGGCACGCGGTGACGCGCACGCGAGTCGCCACAACCTGTCCTACTGGAAGGGCCACGACTGGTGGGGCGTCGGCCCCGGCGCGCACTCCGCCGTCGCCGGCACGCGCTGGTGGAACGTCAAGCACCCGGCCGCGTACGCGAACCGGGTGCTGTCGGGGGAGTCGCCGGCCGCCGGCCGCGAGACCATCGACGACGAGACGCGGTACGTCGAGCGACTGCTGCTGGCGGCGCGGGTCCGCGGGGAGCTCGCGACGAGCGAGATCCGCCAGGAGGCCCGTGGCCGGGTCGCCGGCCTCATCGCACGCGGACTCGTGGACGGGGCGGCCGCGGTGCGGGGACGGATCGACCTGACCCTGCAGGGTCGCCTGCTCGCCGACGCGGTGGTGCGGGAGCTGCTCGACTGAGGAGCCTGCGCACTGCCCTCTGCGCAGTGCTTGCCGCTTACTGCTTGATGAACTCGATCGAGAGCGGGTAGCGGTAGAACTGGCCCTGGTTCGCGGCGATCGCGGCCATGATGCTGAAGATCAGCGACACGATGCCCGCGGCCAGCACGATCAGGACCCCGACGCCGAACACCGACGTGAGCGAACCGACCACGTAGGCGATGCCCATCGTGATGTGGAAGTTCAGCGCGACGCGGGTGTGCTCACGGACGAAGCCGCCGCGGTCGCGGAGGACCAGGTAGGCGACCAACGGCGCGATGAAGTTGAAGAAGATGCCGCCGATGTGCGTCAGCGTGGCCCACAGGCGCTGGTCCTCGGGGCTCATCGGCCGGGGCGGCGTGTAGCCGGCGGGGTACTGCGGTCCGCCGGGGTACTGCGGTCCGCCGGGCTGCTGGGGGCCACCGGGCCCGTGGCCGTACTGGCCGCCGGGCTGCTCGGGTCCGGGGCCGTCGGGCTGCTGTCCGTAGGTCATGGCGGAAGCGTACCGGCCGACCGCCCGGAAGTCCCGGGCCGTCAGCGGTCGGGCGTAGGATCAGCAGTCGACACGTCCGAGTGCCAGGTCGATCGGGAAAGGAGGCGCTCGTGGTCAGTGAACGCAGCCTCGAAGTCCTCAAGGCCATCGTGCGCGACTACGTGGCGTCGCGTGAACCCGTCGGGTCGAAGACCATCGTCGAGCGGCACGCCTTCGGGGTCAGCGCCGCGACGATCCGCAACGACATGGCCCTGCTCGAGGACGAGCAGCTGATCGCCGCGCCGCACACCTCGTCCGGGCGCGTTCCGACCGACAAGGGGTACCGCGTCTTCGTGGACCACCTGGCGGGTGCCCGTCCGCTCTCCAGCGCGCAGCGGCACGCCATCGAGACCTTCCTCGGCGCCCCGAACGACCTCGACGAGGTCCTCGGGCGCACCGTCCGGCTGCTCAGCCAGCTCACCAACCAGGTCGCCCTGGTGCAGTACCCCTCGATGGTGCGCGCCCGGGTGCAGCACGTCGAGCTCGTCCGGCTCGGTGACGCCCGGTTGATGGTGGTGCTCATCACCGACACCGCCCGCGTCGAACAGCGCGTGGTCGAGACCGACGTCCCGCTCGACGAAGACTCGCTGGGTGAACTCCGCACCGTGGTGAACGGCGCGACGGTGGGGCTCCTGCTGCAGGACGTCCCGACCGCGCTCCGAGCCGTGCCGCAGCAGCTCCGCCCCGACGCCCAGACGCTCGGCGGGGTCGTCGTCGCCACGCTCATCGAGCAGGTCGCGGCGAACCGGCAGGACCGCCTGCTGATGGCCGGTGCGGCCAACCTGGCGAAGAGCGAGCAGGACTTCTCCGGCGGCCTCTTCCCGGTGCTCGAAGCGATCGAGGAACAAGTCACCCTGCTCCGGTTGTTCGGGGAGATGCAGGTGGACGACATCGCGGTGGCGGCCAGCATCGGCGTCGAGAACGCCGAGTACGGGCTCGACGCCACGAGCATCGTCGCCGGCGGCTACCTGGCCGGTGGCGAGGTGGCCCGCCTGGGCGTCCTCGGACCGACCCGCATGGACTACGGCACGAACATGGCGGCCGTCCGCGCCGTCGCCCGCTACCTGTCCAAGCTCCTGGGCGAACACTGACCAACCGACCGAACCCAACCGACTGAGGGATACGTGGCAGACCACTACGACGTCCTCGGCGTCCAGCGAGACGCCTCCGATGCCGACATCAAGAAGGCCTACCGCCGCCTGGCGCGTGAGCTCCACCCGGACGTGAACCCGGCACCCGACGCCGCCGAGCGCTTCAAGGACGTGACGCACGCGTACGACGTGCTGAGCGACCCCGAGCAGCGGCGCCGGTACGACGCCGGGCCGCAGGCCGACAGCCCCTTCGGCGGTGGCGCCGGTGGCTTCAGCGACATCTTCGACGCCTTCTTCGGCGGCGGCGGTGGCGGCGGCCGTGGATCCGGCCCGCGCAGCCGTGCCGAGCGCGGCCAGGACGCCCTGCTCCGCATCGAGGTCGACCTCGACGAGGTCGTCTTCGGCACCCACAAGGACGTCGAGGTCGACACGGCGGTGCTGTGCGAGACCTGCCACGGCTCCTGCTGCGCACCGGGCACCAGCCCGCGCACGTGCGACATCTGCGGCGGCTCCGGGCACATCCAGCGCCAGGTCCGTTCGCTCCTCGGCAACGTGGTGACGAGCGCCCCGTGCGGCACGTGCCGCGGCTACGGCACCGTCATCCCGAGCCCCTGCCCGACCTGCCAGGGTCAGGGCCGCGTCCGCGCGCGTCGCACCGTGCCGGTGGACGTCCCCGCCGGCGTCGACTCCGGTCTCCGCCTGCAGATGCCCGGCCAGGGCGAGGTCGGTCCGGCCGGCGGCCCGTCCGGCGACCTGTACCTCGAGATCCGCGTGCGCCACGACGACGTCTTCAGCCGTGACGGCGACGACCTGCTCGCGACGCTCGAGGTCGGCATGACCGACGCCGTCCTCGGCACGACCACCACGATCGACGGCCTCGACGGCCCGGTCGAGCTCGAGATCCGTCCCGGTGTGCAGAGTGCCGACGTCCTCGTCATCAAGGACCGCGGCATCACGAAGCTGCGCGGGAACGGCCGTGGCGACCTTCGGGTCGGCGTGCAGGTCGTCACGCCGACCAAGCTGTCCCACAAGGAACGGCAGCTGGTCGAGCAGCTCGCGAAGTCGCACAAGACCACCGCCCCGCAGCTCGCCCGGTTCCAGCAGGGCATGTTCGGCAAGCTCCGCGACCGGTTCTTCAACCACTGATGGCGTCGCTGTACCTCGTCGACTCGCTGGACGGCGTCGCCGTCGGTGACCCGGTGTCGCTCGACGGCGCCGAGGGCCGGCACGCGGTCTCCGTCGCGCGTGTCCGGGTCGGCGAGGTCCTGCGGATCGCCGACGGTCGGGGCACGGTCGTGTCCGGTCCGGTGACGGCACTCGGCAAGGACACGCTCGAGCTCGCGGTCGAGACCGTCGAGCACCAGGACGCACCGCGCCCGTCGCTGACGCTCGTGCAGGCCCTGGCCAAGGGCGGTCGCGACGAGATGGCCGTGCAGGCGGCGACCGAGATCGGGGTCGACCGGGTCGTGCCGTGGTCGGCCGCGCGCAGCGTCTCCCGGTGGGACGGCGCGAAGGTCGATAAGGGCCGTACCCGATGGGCCGCGATCGCGCACGAGGCCGCGAAGCAGGCGATCCGTCCGCGCGTGCCCGTCGTCGCGCCGCTGGTGACGACCGGACAGCTCGTGTCCGCGCTCGGCGACGGGACCACCCTCGTCCTGCTCGACCCGACCGCGACCGTGCGGCTCGCCACCTGGGAGCCCCCGACGGACGCCGAGGACATCGCCCTCGTCGTCGGCCCCGAAGGAGGCATCGACGGCGCGGAGCTCGACCGGCTCGAAGCCGCGGGTGCCGTGCGGGTCCGACTCGGCGACAGTGTGCTCCGCACGTCCACCGCCGGACCGGCGGCACTCGCTGTCCTGCAGGCGCGACTGGGTCGCTGGTGAGCCGGACCACGCCGTCGGGCGCGTCCTACGATGGAGCCATGAGCAGCAGCACGCCCAGCGTCTTCTCCAAGATCATCGCGCGCGAGATCCCGGCGACCATCGTCGCCGAGGACGACCGTGTGATCGCGATCGAGGACATCGCCCCGAAGGCTCCCGTCCACGTGCTCGTCGTCCCCAAGACCGAGCAGTACGCGAACGTCGGCGAACTCGCAGCGGGCGACCCCGATCTGCTGGCCCACGTCGTCGCCACCGCGCAGCGCATCGCCGACGAGCGCGCCGACGGCCAGTTCCGACTCGTCTTCAACACCGGCGAAGCCGCCGGTCAGACCGTGTTCCACGTGCACGCGCACGTACTCGCAGGTGAACTGCAGGAAGGTACCCTTGCCGGTTAACGAACCAGTACAGCCCACCGCCGCCGACGACGAGCCCGTCTCCGTCTCGCTCCAGGTCGACGGCATCGCCATGGTGCAGCTGCTCGGTCCCCAGGACCGTCTCCTCAAGACCGTCGAGCGCCAGTACCCGGGCGTCCGGGTCGTCGTCCGTGGCAACGAGGTCACGCTGACCGGGCCCGAGCGCGACGTCGCACGCGCGAAGGCGCTCGTCGACGAGCTCGTCGGCATGGTCAGGCGCGGGCAGGAGATCGGCCCGTCCGACATCCCGATGTCCGCACGCATCCTCGACGACGACCGCAAGCCGTCCGACACCTTCGGCACCCCGATCGTGTCGAGCCGCGGCAAGTCCGTCCGCCCGAAGACGGACGGGCAGCGTGCCTACGTCGACGCCATCGACGAGCACACCATCACGTTCGGCATCGGTCCGGCCGGTACCGGCAAGACGTACCTGGCGATGGCCAAGGCCGTACAGGCGCTCCAGCGGCGCGAGGTCAACCGGATCATCCTCACCCGTCCCGCGGTCGAGGCCGGCGAGCGGCTCGGCTTCCTGCCGGGCACGCTCACCGACAAGATCGACCCGTACCTGCGCCCGCTGTACGACGCCCTCAACGAGATGATGGATCCGGAACTGGTCCCGAAGCTCCTGGCGGCCGGCACCGTCGAGGTCGCCCCGCTGGCGTACATGCGTGGCCGGACCCTCAACGACTCCTTCGTGGTGCTCGACGAGGCGCAGAACACCACACCCGAGCAGATGAAGATGTTCCTGACCCGGCTCGGGTTCGGTTCGAAGATGGTCATCACGGGTGACATCACCCAGGTCGACCTGCCGGGCAACGTCTCCGGTCTGCGGCTCGTGACGCGCATCCTCGACCAGGTCGAGGACATCCACTTCGCCCGTCTCGGCAGCGAGGACGTGGTCCGCCACACCCTCGTCGGCCGGATCGTCGACGCGTACACGGTCTACGACGAGGAGCGCCTCGCCGAGCAGGCCGGGCAGCGCCCCGGTGGCCGCGGCACCGCCCCGGTCGGCAACCCCGACGGAGCGAACCGCGCCGAACGCCGTGGGCGCCTGCCGCAGGACCGCGCACGACCCCCGTACCCCCAGAACGACGCCCGAGGAGGCAACCGGTGAGCATCGAGCTCAACAACGAGTCCGGCGTCGAGGTGGACGAGGCCGCGATCCAGCGGCTCGCCGCGTTCGCCCTGGACGCGATGCACGTCCACGCCGATGCCGAGCTCGCGATCGTGCTGGTCGACGAGGGCGCGATGGAGCAGCTGCACGTCCGGTGGATGGACGAGCCCGGACCGACGGACGTCCTGAGCTTCCCGATGGACGAACTGCGCCCCGGCACCGAGGACGACCCCACGCCGGCCGGGTTGCTGGGCGACATCGTGCTCTGCCCGCAGGTGGCCGAGGAGCAGGCGAAGACCGCCGGGCACTCGAGCACCGACGAGATGCTGCTGCTCACCTGCCACGGCATCCTGCACCTGCTCGGCTTCGACCACGCCGAGCCCGACGAGAAGGCCGAGATGTTCGGCATCCAGGGCGAGATCCTGACCGCCTTCGCCGCCCAGCACCGAGGGCGGTAGCCGGTGGTCGTCGTCGCCGGACTCCTTGCGGTGGCGCTGGGGCTCGTCGTGCTCGGCGGGCTCCTCGCCGCGAGCGATGCCGCACTCTCGGTGGTCTCCCGGGCCGACCTCGAGGAGATCGCCAGGGGCAACAAGCGCCGCCGCGCCATCGAGGCGATCGCTGACGACGTCGGGGCGCACGTCAACGCGCTGAACTTCTTCCGGGTCCTCGCCGAGACCGCCGCTGCGGTGCTCGTGACGATCGCCCTCGTGCGCGCCTTCGACAGCTGGTGGATCGCACTCGTCGTCTCCGCCGCGATCATGACCGCGGTGTCGTTCGTGCTGGTCGGGTCGAGTCCGCGCAGCGTCGGACGCGCGCACGCCGAGCGGCTGATCGGTGCGACCGGCGGCATCGTCCGTGGGGTCCGCATCGTGCTCGGTCCGCTGGCCGGGCTGCTCGTCCGGATCGGCGACCGCGTCACCCCCGGCCGCGGCCGGAGCGCCTCCACCGTGTCGAGCGAGGAGCAGCTGCTCTCGCTCGTCGACGAGGCCACCGAGAGCAACGTGCTCGAGGACGAGGACCGCGAGCTCATCCACTCGGTGTTCGAGTTCAGCGACACCCTGGTGCGCGAGGTCATGGTGCCCCGCACGGACATGCTCACCGTCGACGGCGCGGAGACACTGGCCGCGGCGATGGAGCAGTTCCTGGCCGCCGGGGTGTCCCGGATGCCGGTGACGGGCAAGGACAGCGACGACGTGCGGGGTGTGCTCTACCTGCGCGACGTCGCGCGGTCGCTGTACGAACGACCGGCGTCCCGCAGTGAGCGGGTCAGCCGGCTGCTGCGGCCCGCCGAGTTCGTGCCGGAGTCGAAGCACGCCGACGACACCCTGCGGCACATGCAGGTCGCCAAGAACCACCTGGTGCTGGTGGTCGACGAGTACGGCGGTGTCGCCGGGCTCGTCACCATGGAGGACCTCATCGAGGAGCTCGTCGGCGACATCTCCGACGAGTACGACCGCGCCGTCGTCGACAGGACCGAGGTCGAACCGGGCATCTGGCGGATCTCCGCCCGACTGCCGATCGACGAGCTCGGCGACCTGTTCGGCATCGAGCTCGACGACGACGACGTCGACACCGCCGGTGGCCTGCTCACCAAGGAGCTCGGACACCTGGCCGTCTCCGGCGACACCGTCACCGTGTCCGGGGTCGTCCTGACCGCCGACCGGGTCGAGGGCAAGCGCCGCCACCTCATCACCGTGCTCGCCGAGCGCACCCACGCCCTGGCCGACGTCGAGGACGCCTTCGACGACGCCGAACCCACCACGACGGGAACCACGCACGCATGACCGACCCCGACACCACCCAGGCCGGCTCGGAGAAGCCCTACCGCGCGGGCTTCGTCTCGTTCGTCGGCCGTCCGAACGTCGGCAAGTCGACGCTGACCAACGCCCTGGTGGGCGAGAAGGTCGCCATCACCTCGTCGAAGCCGCAGACCACCAGGCGCGCCATCCGCGGGATCGTGCACCGGCCCGACGGCCAGGTGATCATCGTCGACACCCCGGGCGTGCACCGTCCGCGTACCCTGCTCGGCGAACGGCTCAACGACCTCGTGCAGTCCACACTCGGCGACGTCGACGTGATCGGGTTCTGCGTGCCGGCGAACGAGCCCGTCGGTCCCGGCGACCGGTTCATCAACGACACGCTCGACCAGTACCCGCGCGCCAAGAAGATCGCGATCGTCACGAAGATCGACAGCACCTCCAAGGACCGCGTCGGTGAGCAGCTGCTGGCCGTCTCGAAGCTCCGCGACTGGGACGCCGTGGTGCCGACCTCGGGCACCAGGGGCATGCAGCTCGAAGACCTGCTCGGCGTGATCACCGCCCTGCTCCCCGAGTCGCCGCAGCTGTACGACTCGAGCGCGGTGACCGAGGAGACCGACGAGGAGCGCATCGGCGAGCTCATCCGCGAGGCTGCGCTCGAGGGTGTCCGTGACGAGCTGCCGCACTCGCTCGCCGTGGTCATCGAGGACATCGTCGAGCCCGACGCCGACGACGACGCCGACGGCCCCCTGCGCATCTTCGCGAACCTGTTCGTCGAGCGGGACAGCCAGAAGGCGATCGTCATCGGACACAAGGGTGAGCGCCTGAAGGACGTCGGTTCCCGGGCCCGCGTCGAGATCGAGTCGCTGCTCGGCGGCCGGCACGTCTACCTGAACATCCGCGTGAAGGTGGCCAAGGAGTGGCAGCGTGACCCGAAGCAGCTCGGACGCCTCGGCTTCTGACCGTCGGCCGCTCGCACCCCGGGTCATCCGGGCGAGGGACGCGGGGACGAGCGACCCGCCGTACCGTGGACGGGTGTTCCGTCCCATGCTGCGTGCGCAGGTCATCACCGACCTGCTGATCGCCGTGCTGCTCGGCGGCCTCGTGCTGGTCGCCAGCGGGCGCGGGCTCGACGGGCCGCTGTCGGTGGTCACCGTCGTCGGGATGACCGGTGCCCTGGCAATCCGGCGCCTGTCACCCGGGCTCGCCCTGGCCGTGGCGTGGGTGTTCGCGGTCTTCGAGATGGTCACCCTGCAGGTGCCGGACGTGTCGAACGCGTTCATCGCCGGCGTCATGTACACGACGAGTGCGTACGGCAGCCGCCGTGTGCGGCTGGCCGGGCTCGTGTCGGCGATCCTCGGGTCCGTGGCGGCGGCGGCGTACATGGGCTTCGACGACTACCAGAACCGCCTCACCTACGAGACCGCCTCGACGCCGCTGCAGGAGTCGCTGCAGGTCACCCTGTCGTTCTTCGCCGTCGTCCTGCTCCTGCTGCTGCTGCCGTGGCTCGCCGGACTCGTGGTCCGGACCCGTCGCTCGGCGAGCATGAGTCGCGAGGCCCAGCTGCTTGCCGAGCGTGACGCCGCGCGGGCCGACCGGGCCGTCGCGGTCGAGCAGGAGCGCGTGCGGATCGCCCGCGACATGCACGACATCGTCGCGCACTCGCTCGCGGTCGTCATCGCGCAGTCCGACGGTGCCCGGTACGCCCTGAAGGCCGACCCCGCGGTGGCCGACCAGGCCCTCAGCACCATCTCGGCCACGGCCCGGCGTGCCCTCGGCGACGTGCGCGAACTCCTCGGCGCGCTCCGGCACGAGCAGGGGACCGCGCCGACGCCCGAGATCGACGACATCGACCGGCTCGTCGACGAGATGCGGCAGCTCGGGCTCGACGTGCGGGTGGAACGCGAGGGCGACCCCGCCGGGCTGCCCACCACCACGCAGCTCGCCGTCTACCGGATCGTGCAGGAGAGCCTGACGAACGCGTACAAGCACGGAGAGCCCGGCAGCCCGGTGCGTGCCGCCCTGACCTACCGGCCGGACACGGTCGAGATCGCCGTCGTGAACCGACGTGCCGACGACGGTGTCCGCGGACCCGGCACGGGCCACGGTCTGGTCGGCATGCGCGAGCGCGCCGTGATGACCGGCGGCACCATGACCGCCGGCGCCCGAGGGGACGACTTCGCGGTCGCCGTCCGGATGCCGACCGTCCCGGCCAGCGGGCAGATGCCCCGCGGCCGGATCACCCAGACCGAGCAGGAGCGCACCGCCCGATGACCACGATCCCGACCGACGAGCACTCGATCCGCGTCGCCCTCGTCGACGACCAGGCGCTGTTCCGCACCGGCATCCGGATGCTCATCGACTCGCAGCCCGACCTGCGGTTCGTCGGCGAGGCGGGCGACGGTGCCGAGGGGGTCGAGCTCGTCCGACGGACCCGTCCCGACGTGGTGCTGATGGACGTCCGGATGCCCGTGATGGACGGCATCACGGCGACCGGGCACATCGTCGAGCAGTCCGGCACCGACGGTGCGAAGGTCCTCGTGCTGACCACGTTCGACTTCGACGAGGCCGCCGCCAAGGCCATCCGCGCCGGTGCGAGCGGCTTCGTGCTCAAGGACGCCGACCCCGAGTTCCTGCTCGCGGCTGTCCGGACCGTGCACGCCGGCACCGCGGTGTTCGCCGCGTCGGCCACGCGGGAGCTCCTGCGGCGGTACGACGACTCGGTCGGACGCGCTGCCGCCGTCCCCGCGGCGTTCGCCGACCTCACGCCGCGTGAGCGCGAGATCTTCGACCTGGCCGCCCGGGGGTTCAGCAACAGCGAGATCGCCCAGCACGAGTACGTCAGCGAGGCGACCGTGAAGACGCACATCTCGCGGGTCCTGACGAAGCTCGAGCTCCGGGACCGGGTGCGCCTCGTCGTCTTCGCCCACGAACACGGGCTCGTCACCAAGGCCGACTGATGCCGGGTCATCCGCGGGGATGACCCCTCCACAGGCAACCGAGCCGAGCGGACGATCCACAGGAGCCGAGCGGGCGACGCGGGACGGGACCCTGACCGCCATCGTGGATGCATGACCACGAGCCACGCCCCGATCATCCGCCTCGACCACGTGTCCAAGCACTACGGCGACGACGCCCGACGTGTGACCGCGCTCGACGACGTCAGCGTCGACATCGGCGCGGGGGAGTTCACCGCGGTGATGGGCCCGTCCGGGTCCGGCAAGTCGACGCTCATGCACGTCGCGGCCGGCCTCGATGCCGTGTCCGCCGGCCGGATCCAGATCGACGGCGTCGACATCACGGCCCTGGGCGACAAGGACCTCACCGAGCTGCGTCGTCGTCGGCTGGGCTTCGTGTTCCAGTCGTTCAACCTCGTCCCGACGCTCGACGTCAGCGAGAACATCCGGCTGCCGTTCCTGCTCGGCGGGCACAAGCCCTCGCACGAGGAGACCGCCTGGATCGACCGGCTGGTCGAGATGCTCGGGCTCGGTAACCGGCTGACGCACCGGCCGCACCAGCTCTCCGGGGGGCAGCAGCAGCGGGTCGCCATCGCACGGGCGCTCGCTTCGCGGCCGGCGGTGGTCGTCGCCGACGAACCGACCGGCGCGCTCGACTCCCGCACGGGGCGCGACGTGCTCGCGATCCTCCGCGGCGCCGTCCAGGAATGGGGCCAGAGCGTCGTCATGGTGACGCACGACCCGGTGGCGGCCGCGAACGCCGACCGCATCCTGTTCCTGGCCGACGGCCGGATCGTCGCCGACCGCCCCGCGATGGACGCCGGCGCGATCTCCACGACGATGCTCGGGATGGAGGCAGCAGCGTGAACGGCGTCCGATCCTTCGCCCCCACCGTCCTGGTGGCCGCCCTCGGCACCACGTTCGGCTCCGCCCTCGTCATCGCACCGGGGATCGTGACCGAGGCGCTCCGAGCCGCAGGGGTCGCCGACCTCGGTCCGATCAAGGCGATCCTGTCGGTGGTCGGGTGGCTGTTCCTCGGCATCGCGCTCTACGTCGGCGCGATCGTCACCGCGAACACCTGCGCCACCCTGATCGCCGGGCAGACCCGGATCATCGCGCTGCAGCGGCTCGTCGGTGCGACCGGTGCGACCCTCCGGGCGCGGATCACCCGCACCGGCCTGGTCGTCGGCGTGCTCGGCGGCGTCGTCGGCGCTGTCGTGGGCACCGCGCTCTCGGCCCTGTTCGTGGTCGTCCTGCGGGGCAACGGGGTCCTGCCCGACGCCGAGTACACGTACGTGCCGTGGGAGCTCGTCCTGCCGGTCGTGGCCGTCGTCCTCGCCACCTGGGGTGCCTTCGCTGCCGGGTCGCGCCGTGTGCTCACCGTCACACCGCTCGAAGCCCTGTCGTCGTCCGTCGAGCCGAGCCACGACGACGTCCGGTCCGGTACGGCCCGCAAGGTCTGGGCCATCGTGCTCATGGCCGGCGGCGCGGTGCTGATGCTGCTCGGGCTCGCGGTGAGCTCGCTGTCACCGGTCGCGGTCCTTCCGGCGGCGCTCGGCGGGTTCGTGTCCTTCGCGGGGGTCGCCGTGGGGGCGACGATCGTGATGCCGCCCGTGCTGCAGCTCATCGGCCGCATCGGCTCGCACGACCCCGTCGTCCTGCTCGCCGGACGGAACGCGATGCGGGCGCCGGGTCGGTCCTCGCGGGCGACCATCGGGCTCGTCATCGGCGTCACGCTGCTCGTCACCTTCGCGGTGGCGCTCGGCATCATGCAGCACGTGCTCGAGACCGAGATGCGCGCCATGAGCGCGGGGAGCGCCACCCCCGAGATGATCGAGGCGCAGCGGGACCTCTTCGTGCAGATCAACGCCGTCGTCAGCGTGATCGTCGGGTTCTCCGCCGTGATCGCCGCCGTCGGGGTCGTGAACGCCCTGGCGCTCGGGGTGCTCCAGCGTCGACGCGAACTCGGGCTGCTGCGGGTGCTCGGCCTGACCGGTGCGCAGGTCCGACGGATGATCGTGACCGAGGCCGTGCAGATGGTCGTCGCGGCCGTCGTCTCGGGGCTCGCACTCGGCACGCTGTACGGCTGGGTCGGCGGGCAGACGCTGCTCGGCTCGCTCGGGACGCCCGTGGCACCGGTGCTGCCGCCGCTGACCATCGGCATCGTGGTGATCGGCGCGCTGGTCCTGGCGGTCGTCGCCACCATCGCCCCGGTGCGGCGTGCGATGCGCGTCCCGCCGACCGAGGCGCTCGCGGTCGACTGACCCGTCGCCCTGGTCGCACAACGCGACGACACGGGAGGCCCGTGCCAGCTGGCACCGGGCGTCCCGTGTCGTCGCGTGGTCGCGCCGACGTGCCCTGCCCGGCCCCGCCACGCCACGCCGCTGACGTCCGCCGAGGTGTCACGAACCGTCGTCCGGACGCGGCCCGGGAGACAGAATGTGACCGCTCGGCGACCGGCCCGCGGCAGGTCTCGACCACTCGGCACCTCACCCCGCGCCTCACCCGGCACCCACTCGGCACCCTCGTTCGACGGCACCGGGCGGTCCCGCGTCACACGCTTGCGCCAGCCTGGTACACCGGTGCTACCGTGGGTCCCGATGTACTCGGCACTCCTCCTCCTTCGCTGCCGCGACGAGGCCTGACACTCCGGCCCACCTCGTCGCGGAGTCCGTCGTGGCCGCACCACAACAGCTCACGAACACGCGACGAAAGCGAAGAACGATGCAGAACACCCAGCAGCCCTCCGGGATGCCGATCCACAAGTACGTCCCGTTCCACGAGCAGATCAGCGTCGACCTGCCGGACCGCACCTGGCCCACGAAGCGCATCGACAAGGCACCGCGCTGGTGTGCTGTCGACCTGCGTGACGGCAACCAGGCCCTCATCGACCCGATGGACGCCGAGCGCAAGCGGGCGATGTTCGACCTCCTCGTCCGGATGGGCTACAAGGAGATCGAGGTCGGGTTCCCGAGCGCCTCGCAGACCGACTTCGACTTCGTCCGGTCGCTGATCGACGAGGGCGCGATCCCCGACGACGTCACCATCCAGGTGCTGACCCAGGCGCGCGAGCACCTCATCCAGCGCACCTACGAGGCGATCGACGGCGCGAGGCAGGCCATCGTCCACCTGTACAACTCGACGAGCATCGTGCAGCGCGAGGTCGTCTTCCGCACCGACGTGCAGGGCGTGGTGGACATCGCGGTCACCGGTGCGAAGCTCTGCAAGGCCGCCGAGGCGACGCTGCAGCACGACACGACGATCTACTACGAGTACTCGCCGGAGTCCTACACGGGCACCGAACTCGAGGTCGCACTGGAGATCTGCAACGCCGTCCTCGAGGTCTTCGAGCCGACGCCCGAGCGCAAGGTCATCATCAACCTGCCGGCCACCGTCGAGATGGCCACGCCGAACGTCTACGCCGACTCGATCGAGTGGATGTCCCGCCGCCTCGCCCACCGCGAGGACGTGATCCTGTCGCTGCACCCGCACAACGACCGGGGCACCGCGGTCGCGGCCGCCGAGCTCGGATACATGGCCGGTGCCGACCGCATCGAGGGCTGCCTGTTCGGCAACGGTGAGCGCACCGGCAACGTGGACCTGGTCGCCCTCGGGATGAACCTGTTCACGCAGGGCATCGACCCGGAGATCTCGTTCGCCGACATCGACCAGGTGAAGCGCACGGTCGAGTACTGCAACCAGCTGCCGGTGCCCGAGCGCCAGCCGTGGGCGGGCGACCTCGTGTACACGGCGTTCAGCGGCTCGCACCAGGACGCCATCAACAAGGGCTTCGAGGCGATGAAGGCCAAGGCCGCCGCCGCGGGCAAGGACATCGACGAGATCGAGTGGGCGGTGCCGTACCTGCCCGTCGACCCGAAGGACATCGGCCGGTCGTACGAGGCCGTCATCCGCGTCAACTCGCAGTCCGGCAAGGGCGGTGTGGCGTACCTGCTCAAGACCGACCACGCCCTCGACCTGCCCCGCAAGCTGCAGATCGAGTTCTCCGGCGTCGTGCAGCGGCACACCGACACCGAGGGCGGCGAGTTCTCGTCGCAGCGCATCTGGGACGTGTTCCAGGACGAGTACCTGCCCGCGTCGATCGACGACGAGAAGTGGGGCCGGTACGAGCTCACCAAGACGGCGACGTCGAGCGACTTCGAGGGCACGACCTCGCTGTCCGTGGCACTCCGGGTCGACGAGGGCGCGGTCACGGCCGAGGCCGTCGGCACCGGTCCCATCGACGCGTTCCTGAAGGTGCTCGCCGAGCAGGGCGTCCAGGTCACGCTGTACGACTACTCGGAGCACACGATGAGCGCCTCCGGTGACGCGAAGGCGGCGTCCTACGTCGAGCTCGACGTCGACGGCGTGCGTCTGTGGGGCGTCGGCATCGACGCCGACATCTCGACGGCGTCGCTCAAGGCGATCGTGTCCGCGGTGAACCGCGCGGTGCGTGCGGGTGCCGCGGCCGGCGCGCCGGAGCTCGTCTCGGCCTGAGACGCAACCAGGCCGGGAGGCGCGCTGCGGGTCCGTCCCGCAGCGCGCCTCCCGTCTGTGCCCGGTCTTTCCCCCGTCACGCGCGATGGCAGGTCGAATCGGGCGTACCTGATCGATTCTTCCGACCAGGTACGCCCGATTCCACTCGGTACCCCCGAGCCCCCGCCCGTACCGCACGCGGCTGTCGGCGGGGCGGGGGATACTGGGGGCATGCCGCTGTACCGGGACGAGTGCGTCGTGTTGCGCACCCACAAGCTCGGTGAAGCCGACCGCATCGTCACGATGCTCTCGCGGCAGCACGGCAAGATCCGCGCCGTGGCCAAGGGTGTGCGGCGGACCGCGTCGAAGTTCGGCAGCCGGCTCGAGCCGTTCATGGTCGTCGACGCCCAGTTCTACGAGGGCCGGTCGCTCGACATCGTCACCCAGGCGGAGTCCCTCGGCGCGTACGGGGCCCAGATCGTCGCCGACTACGGTGCGTACACCGCGGCCAGCGCCATGGTCGAGACCGCCGACCGACTGAGCGAGGCCGACGCCGGGCTGCAGCAGTACCTGTTGCTCGTCGGGGCGCTCCGCTCGTTGTCGCGCGGTGAGCACCAGTCCAGCGCGACCCTCGACTCGTACCTGCTCCGCGCGATGAGCATCGCGGGGTGGGCCCCCTCGTTCAGCGACTGCGCGGTGACGGGGAGCCCGGCCCGCACTCGGCGTTCGTGGTGCAGCTCGGCGGTGTCGTCGCCGACCGTGCGGCACCCCCCGGGACCCCGCGGCTCGACGCGGCGACGCTCGGGGTGCTCGGCTCCCTGCTCGCCGGCGACTGGGCGACGGTCGACGCCACCGACGAGCGGACGCGTTCGCGGGCCTCCGGCGTGGTCGCGGCCTACGCCCAGTGGCACCTGGAACGATCGCTCCGGTCCCTGCCGCACGTCGACCGCTCCGAACACCCGATGCCGGTGCCGCAGACCCACGGCGGACCCGAGGCGACGGCGCGCGCGGTGGCCTCGACCCCGGCACCCGCCGTGCCCGAGCCCGACCCTGATCCCGCTGTCGAAGGAGCCCCCACCGCATGAGCCCCCGCCGCCCCGACGACGTCGAACCGTTCCGCCCGATCGACTGGACCGGCGAGACGCCCCCGGCGATCCCGGCCCGGTTCGTGCCGGAGCACGTGGCCATCGTCATGGACGGCAACGGCCGGTGGGCGAACGGCCGCGGCCTGACGCGGATCGAGGGGCACAAGGCGGGCGAGGCCTCGCTGCTCGACGTCGTCGCCGGGGCGGTCCAGATCGGCGTCCGGCACGTGTCGGCGTACGCGTTCTCGACGGAGAACTGGAAGCGCTCCCCGGAAGAGGTCCGGTTCCTGATGGGCTTCAACCGCGACGTCATCCGCCGTCGCCGTGACCAGCTGCACCAGTGGGGCGTCAAGGTGCGGTGGGCCGGCCGCCGTCCGCGGCTGTGGCGGAGCGTCATCGACGAGCTCGAGACCGCCGAGCGGATGACGGCGGGCAACGACGTCCTCACGCTGACGATGTGCGTGAACTACGGCGGCCGGAACGAGATCGTCGACGCCGTGCGGGGCATGGCCGAGGACGTCGTCGCCGGACGCCTGAAGCCGAGCCAGGTCACCGAGAAGGCACTCGCCAAGCGGCTGTACGTGCCCGAGATGCCCGACGTCGACCTGTTCCTCCGGAGCTCGGGGGAGCAGCGCACGAGCAACTTCCTGCTGTGGCAGTCCGCCTACGCCGAGATGGTGTTCCTCGACCGGCTCTGGCCGGACTTCCGTCGCACCGACCTGTGGGGTGCGATCGAGGAGTACGCCAGCCGAGACCGACGCTACGGCGGCGCGGTCGACGCCCCGACGGCGTAGCCCGAGCACAAGCCCGAGCTCGAGCCCGCCCCCTCAGCCCGGCAGCGGCCCCTCGAGCAGGTGGGCCGCGGAGCGCACCGCGTCGAGCGCCGCACGAACGCTCGGCACGCGGTCGGCACCACGGGCGACGACGACCTCGACACGCCGGGCCAGCTCGTCGTCCACGGGGTCGATCGCGACACCGGCGGGGATGACCGTCGTCGCGAGTGCCAGCCGGGGGAGCAGCGCCACCCCGAGCCCGGCGGCGACGAGCCCCACCACCGCGGCCGCGTTGTCCGTCTCCAGCACGATGTCCGGCGTGAACCCCGCGCTCGCGCACGATGCGAGCAGGTGCCCACGACACCGCGGGCAGCCCCCGATCCACCGGGCGTCGTGGTGGGACGCGAGGTCCACGACGGTGGAGCCTGCGGGGCGGAGTCGCTCAGCGCCTCCCGGCTCGACCGGCGTCACCAGCGCGAGCGGGTCGCGACCGAGTGCCCGGGTGACGAGGCCCGGGTCCGGGGTGGTCCCGACCTCGTCGCCGACGTAGGTGAAGGTCAGGGCGACGTCGACCTCGCCACCGCGCAGCAGGTCGAGTGCCTCGGGTGGCTCGACCTCGACGTACGAGGTCGTCACGCCCGGCGCCGTCGCGGCGAGCCGGGCGAGCACCGCGGGTACGAGGGCGGAGGACGCGCTCGGGAACCCGGCGAGTCGCACCCGGCCACGGCTGAGTCCGCCGACGGCGTCGAGGTCCTCGCGCGCCGCGGTCAGCGCGGCCTGGACGTGCAGGGCGTGGTCGGCGAGCACCTGCCCCGCATGCGTGAGGGTCGCGCCCCGTCCGCCGCGCAGGACCAGTGCGTGCCCGAGACGCTGCTCGGCCCGGGCCAGCAGCTGGCTGACGGCCGGCTGGCTCGATCCGAGTGCGGCGGCGGCGCGGGTGATCGACCCGCCGTCGGCCACGGCGCGCAGGACCCGGAGCAACTGGGGATCGATCTCGTCCATCACCCGATGTTATCGGTGGCACAACGAACCGGCTCTGGTGTGATGGGACGGGAACGAGGACGCTGTCCGCATGGACTCCTTCCCCGCCGGCCGCGGCTACCTGGCGGCGTGCACCGCGGGCCTGCCGACCCGCGGCACCCTCGCCGCCCAGCGCGCCGACCTCGACGCGTGGTCCCGGGCCGAGACGTCGCCCGCCCGGTACGGCGCGCTGGTCGAGCAGGGGCGTGCGCTCTTCGCCGCGCTGGTCGGCGTCCCGGTGGAGCGCGTCGCGACCGGATCGCAGACCTCGGTGATGGCCGCGGTCGTCGCCGACGCGCTGCCGGACGGCGCCGAGGTGGTCGTCCCCGACGGGGACTTCAGCTCGGTCGTCTTCCCGTTCCTCGCCCAGGCACACCGCGGCGTCCGGGTCCGGAGCGTCCCGCTCGAGCGGCTCGCGGAGTCCGTCGGGCCCGACACCGCCCTGGTCGCGTGGTCCGCGGTGCAGTCCGCGACCGGCGTGGTCACCGACCCCGACCCGGTCGTGGCCGCCGCCCGACGCGTCGGCGCCCTGACCCTCTGCGACCTCACGCAGGCCGCCGGCGTGCTGCCCGTCGACGCCGCACCGTTCGACGTGACGCTCACGCACACCTACAAGTGGCTCTGCGCTCCGCGCGGCGTCGCCTTCATGACGCTCTCCGACACCGCCCTCGGCCGGCTCCGTCCGGTGCAGGCCGGCTGGTACGCGGGCGCGGACGTCTGGTCCTCCTGCTACGGCCCCGCCATGCACCTGGCCGACGACGCGCGTCGCTTCGACGTCTCGCCGGCCTGGCAGGCGTGGCCCGGTGCCGTGGCCGCGCTCGAGCACGCGGTCGCGCTCGACCAGCAGGCGGTCTGGAGGCACGCCACCGGTCTCGCAGATCGTCTGTGCGACGCCCTCGGGTCGCCTCGGCAGGGCGACGGGCAGGCGATCGTGACGTTCGCGGACGCGGACGGGGCGGCCCTCCGGGCACTCACCGCCGCGGGCGTCACCGCCTCGGGGCGTGCCGGGCGACTGCGCATCGCGTTCCACCTGTGGAACGACGAGTCCGACGTGACCGACGTCGTGGCCGCGCTGGGCGGGGTGGGGCCGGGCACGTCGCGCGGGTGAGCGTGGAGGGCGGACCCGTGGCGGGCCTCCCGGGCCAGGATCGCCGGTAGTCTTGCCCGGACCGTTTCCGCACCGAGCACCCAGCTCGGCGACCTCTGGAGCACCCTTTGGCACAGCCCTCCCGTCTCGACAGCGTCATCGCCCTGGCCAAGCGCCGCGGCTTCGTCTTCCAGTCGGGTGAGATCTACGGAGGCTCCCGCTCCGCGTGGGACTACGGGCCCCTCGGTGTGGAGCTCAAGGAGAACATCAAGCGCCAGTGGTGGCAGCGGTTCGTCCGCGGCCGCGGGGACATGGTCGGCCTCGACTCCGCGGTGATCCTGCCCCGCAAGGTGTGGGAGGCCTCCGGGCACGTCGCGACCTTCACCGACCCGCTGGTGGAGTGCCTGCACTGCCACCACCGGTTCCGCGAGGACCACCTGCTCGAGGCGTTCGAGGCGAAGAAGGGCCGCGCTCCCGAGGGTGGCATGGCCGAGATCGCCTGCCCGAACTGCGGCACCCGCGGCGAGTGGACCGAGCCCCGCGAGTTCTCCGGGATGCTCAAGACCTACCTCGGCCCGGTCGAGTCGGAAGAGGGCCTGAACTTCCTGCGCCCCGAGACGGCGCAGGGCATCTTCGTCGACTTCGCGCAGGTCGTCACGACCAGCCGCATGAAGCCCCCGTTCGGCATCGGTCAGGTCGGCAAGGCGTTCCGCAACGAGATCACGCCCGGCAACTTCATCTTCCGCACGCGCGAGTTCGAGCAGATGGAGATCGAGTACTTCGTGCCGCCGGCCTCGGCCGAGGAGCACTACGAGCAGTGGATCGCCGACTCGGTCGCGTTCTACACCGATCTCGGCATCGACCCGGAGAACCTGCGTCGCTTCGACGTGCCGGACGGCGAGCGGGCGCACTACTCCGACGCCACCGCCGACATCGAGTACCGCTTCGGCTTCACCGGCTCGGAGTGGGGCGAGCTGATGGGCGTCGCGAACCGCACCGACTTCGACCTGAACAACCACATCGAGGCGTCCGGCCAGGACCTCCGGTTCTTCGACCAGGCCGCCAACGAGAAGTACGTGCCGTACGTCATCGAGCCGTCGTTCGGGCTGACCCGTGCACTCATGGCGTTCCTGCTCGACTCGTACCACGAGGACGAGGCCCCGAACGCGAAGGGCGGCGTCGACAAGCGCACGGTCCTGCGCCTCGACCCGCGCCTGGCCCCGGTGAAGGCCGCCGTCCTGCCGCTGTCGCGCAACGAGCAGCTCTCGCCCGTCGCCCGCGGCCTGGCCGACGACCTGCGCAAGAACTGGAACGTGGACTTCGACGACGCCGGGGCCATCGGCCGTCGCTACCGTCGCCACGACGAGATCGGCACGCCGTTCTGCATCACGGTCGACTTCGACACGCTCGAGGACAAGGCCGTCACGGTGCGCGAGCGCGACACCATGGGCCAGGAGCGCGTCTCGCTCGACCAGCTGCAGGGGTACCTGGCGCAGCGGTTGCTCGGCGCGTAGGGCTTCCGCGGCTCCGCACCGCCCCCGCGTCGCCTTCGCACCGGCTCCGCGCCGCCTTCGCACAACCAAAGTCACCTCGAACCGCGTGATCGCGCGGCGCGAGGTGACTTTGGCTGTGCGGCGGGAATGCGCGCCGCACGAGCGCGTTGGGGTCAGCATGAACGACTCCGTGAAGGTCGATGTCTGGTCGGACATCGCCTGCCCCTGGTGCTACATCGGCAAGCGCAAGTTCGAGGCCGGCGTCGCCGCGTTCGGCGCCTCGAGCGAGGGCCGCCCCGTCGAGGTCGAGTACCACTCCTTCGAGCTCAGCCCGGACACCCCCGTCGACTTCGAGGGCACCGAGGCCGAGTTCCTCTCGGGCCACAAGGGCATGCCCGTCGACCAGGCGCAGCAGATGCTCGACCAGGTCACCGCCATCGCCGCTGGCGTCGGTCTCGACTACGACTTCGAGGCCATGCACCACACCAACACGGTGAAGGCCCACCAGGTCATCCACCTCGCCAAGCAGCACGGCAAGCAGCTCGAGATGGTCGAGCGTCTGTTCACCGCCTACTTCGAGCGCGGCGAACACGTCGGACAGGAGTCCTCGCTCGCCGACCTGGCGGCGGAGATCGGCCTCGACCGCGACGAGGTCCTCAGCACCCTGCGCGACGACGCCCAGCTCGCCGCGGTCCGCGCCGACCAGGCCCAGGCGCAGGCGTACGGGATCAACGGCGTGCCCTTCTTCGTGATCGACGGCAAGTACGGCGTCTCCGGTGCCCAGGACCCCACGGCGTTCGAGCAGGTGCTCCGCCAGGTGGTCGCGCTCCGCGAGACCACGCCGGAGGAGGTCGCCTCGGCGGCCGAGCGCGCTGCGGACGACGCGAGCGCGGACGTGGCGGTGACCCGATGACGGACATGACCATCAGCGACCAGGGCGCGGTGCGCCTCCAGGCCGTGACGTCGGTGCCGTCCGTCCCGGACGCGCTCACGGGGCTGCCGGGCGCGTTCGGTGGTTCCGGCGTTCCCGGTCTGGAGGCCCGTCCCGCGTTGCTGACGCTCGTCACGCCCGGCGGTGCGCCGGTCTGCGAGGGCGACGCCTGCCTGATCGACGCCGGCTCGTTCGCCGGGGCCGAGGGCGACTGGTCCGAGGTTCCGGACTGACGGCTGCGTCAGTCGCGCTGCGGTTCCTCGTCGGTGATGTCGGCGACGGTCGCGCCGTAGGCGGCGACGAGCGCGTCGGCGTCGACGAAGGCGCTCGCACCGTGCCGGCCGGCGCCCAGGGCGACCCGGCGGCCGACGATGCGTTCGTCGGCGTACACCGGCAGGTCGCCCGTGGCACCGATCGGCGTGATGGTGCCGCGCTCGTAGCCGGACGCTCCGAGCGCCGTGGTGGCGTCGGGCATCGAGAGCTTGTTGACGCCGACGACCGTGCGGAGCTTCTTCCAGGCGATGCTGCGGCCGCCGGGCACCAGGGCGAGCAGGAACCCGCCGTCGTGGCGCCTCACCACCAGGGTCTTGACGATGTCGCCGGGCTCGATGCCGAGCAGTTCGGCGGCCTCGTGCAGGGAGTTCGCGGCCGGGCGCTCGACCACTTCGACCGGCAGGCCACGGGCCTGGGCGTCGGCGTCGAACCGGGTGCTGGCGTCGATGGTCATGAGGAGAACGCTACCGGCGGGCACCGACGTGGGAGAATGGGAGACGTATGACGATCACTGACGCACCCGGGACGGCGACCCGTCCGGCGAAGCCCCTGCGCATCGGCCCCATCGAGGTCGACGTGCCGGTCGTGCTCGCGCCGATGGCGGGCATCACGAACATGGCCTACCGCCGGCTCTGCCGCGAGTACGGCGCCGGCCTGTACGTGTGCGAGATGATCACCTCGCGCGCGCTCGTCGAACGGACGCCCGTGTCGATGCAGCTCATCCAGCACCACGAGTCCGAGACCCCGCGGTCGATCCAGCTGTACGGCGTCGAGCCGAACACCGTGGCCGAGGCGGCGACGATCCTCGTCGGTGAGGACCGTGCCGACCACATCGACCTGAACTTCGGCTGCCCCGTTCCCAAGGTGACGCGGAAGGGCGGCGGAGCGGCGCTGCCCTGGAAGCTCGACCTGTTCCGCGAGCTCGTCACCAAGACCGTGCGTGCCGCTGGTGACGTCCCCGTCACGGTGAAGATGCGCAAGGGCATCGACGAGGACCACCTGACCTACCTCGACGCTGCCCGCATCGCGCGCGACGCCGGGGTCGCGGCCGTGTCCCTGCACGCCCGCACCGCGAACGACCACTACTCCGGGCACGCCGACTGGTCCGCGATCGCCACGCTGAAGGAGACCGTCACCGACATCCCGATCCTCGGCAACGGCGACATCTGGTCGGCCGCCGACGCGCTCCGGATGATCGACGAGACCGGCGCCGACGGCGTGGTCGTCGGGCGTGGCTGCCTCGGTCGCCCGTGGCTGTTCGGTGACCTGGCCGCGGCGTTCCGCGGCGAGGGGCTGCGGTACATGCCGTCCCTGGGCGAGGTCGCCGACGGGTTCCGCCGCCACGCCGAGCTGCTCGTCGAGTTCTTCGGCGACGAAGAGCACGCCTGCCGCGACATCCGCAAGCACGTGGCCTGGTACTTCAAGGGGTACCCGATCGGCAGCGACGTCCGGGCCGGCCTGGCGATGGCGTCGAGCCTGCAGGAGATCGACGACTTCCTCGGCCAGCTCGACCACGACGCGCCGTACCCGGGTGCCGACGCCGAGGGGCCGCGCGGTCGAGCCGGGCACCCGAAGCGCACCGCTCTGCCCGACCGCTGGCTCGAGAGCCGCGACGTCGACTCCGAGTTCCGCAAGGTCCTGGCCGCCGCCGAGCTGCACCACAGCGGCGGATGAGCGCCACCGCCTCGTACGGCCCGGCCGACGCGGAGCGCTGGCTCCCCGAAGAACACGGCAACCGCCGCTCGGACTTCGCCCGTGACCGCGCCCGACTGCTCCACTCCAGCGCCCTCCGGCGTCTGGCCGCCAAGACCCAGGTGCTCAGCCCGACGGCGGGGCTCGACTTCGCCCGCAACCGGTTGACCCACTCGCTCGAGGTCGCGCAGGTCGGCCGCGAGCTCGCCGACTCGCTCGGACTCGACCCCGACGTGGTCGACACCGCGTGCCTGGCGCACGACATCGGGCACCCGCCGTTCGGGCACAACGGCGAGACCGCCGTGAACGCCTGGGCCACCGGGATCGGCGGCTTCGAGGGCAACGCGCAGACGCTCCGGCTGCTGACGCGGCTCGAGCCGAAGGTCTACGGCGTCCGGCCGGGTTCCGACGTCGACCGTCCGTACGGGCTCAACCTGACCCGCGCGTCGTTGGACGCCAGCTGCAAGTACCCGTGGCCGGCGGCGCAGGGGGTCTCGGAGTCGTCCTCCGGGCGCACCAAGTTCGGTTTCTACGACGACGACCACGACGCCTTCGAGTGGCTCCGCGCCGGTGCCCCGCGTCGTCAGCGCTGCATCGAGGCGCAGGTCATGGACCTCGCCGACGACATCGCGTACTCGGTGCACGACTTCGAGGACGCCGTCGTCGCCGGGTTCATCGACGTCGCGGCCCTGGGCGACCGCGTGGGCGAGAACGACATCGTGAGCGCCATGCACGCCTGGGTCGGCGACGATCTGAGCCGCGACGAGCTGCTCGAGGCGTTCGACCGCCTGCGCGAGTTGCCGCTCTGGATGACCGCGTACGACGGCTCCCGCCGTGACGCCGCACGCCTGAAGAACCTGACGTCACAGCTGATCGGACGCTTCGCGCGCACCGCCACGACGGCCACCCGTGAGTCCTACGCTTCGGGGTCGCTCGTGCGGTTCGCCGCGTCGGTCGTCACCCCGCCCGAGATCATCGGTGAGATCGCGGTGCTCAAGGGCATCGTCGCGGCCTTCGTGATGACCCAGGGCGACCGTCAGCCCGTGTACGAGGACCAGCGCCGCGTGCTCACCGAACTGCTCGACGCGCTCGCGGCGACGGGGGCGTCCGACCTGGAGCCCGGCTTCGCCGCCGACTGGCACGCCGCGGGCGACGACGCCGGCCGACTGCGCGCCGTGGTCGACCAGGTGGCGAGCCTGACCGACCAGGGTGCACTCGCGTGGCACCGACGTCTGGTGGTGGGTGACCGTGACCCGGTCCACATCGCCGTCTGACCGGTCCGCCGACGTCGGTCCCACGAACTAGGATCGAGGGGTGGCTGGCAGGATCGCGCGGAACGACATCGACGAGGTCCGCTCGCGTGTCAACATCGCCGACGTCGTGGGCGACTACGTCACGCTGAAGCACGCGGGCGTCGGGTCGATGAAGGGCCTCTGCCCCTTCCACGACGAACGCTCCCCGTCGTTCCACGTCCGGCCCCAGGTCGGCCGTTACCACTGCTTCGGCTGCGGCGAGGACGGCGACGTCTTCAGCTTCATCATGGCGCAGGACCACACCACCTTCGCCGAGGCCGTCGAGCGCATGGCCGCGAAGATAGGCTTCACCCTGCACTACGAAGAGGGCGACGGGCCGCGCACCGACTACAACACCCGTGCCCGGCTGATCGCCGCGAACGAAGCCGCGCTCGAGTACTTCACGGGGCAGCTCACCACCGCTGCCGCCGACCCCGCCCGCCGGTTCCTGGGGGAGCGCGGGTTCGACCCCTCGGCCGCCCAGCACTTCGGCGTCGGGTTCGCCCCGAAGTCCTACGACATGCTCAAGGACCACCTGCGCGGGCGCGGCTTCACGATGGAGGAGCTCGTGTCCGCCGGCCTCGTCAGCCAGGGTGACCGCTCGCCGTACGACCGGTTCCGCGGGCGCCTGATGTGGCCCATCCGCGACGTCACCGGGGCGACCATCGGCTTCGGGGCGCGCCGCCTGCTCGAGGACGACAAGGGTCCCAAGTACCTCAACACGCCCGAGACCCCGATCTACCACAAGAGCCAGGTGCTCTACGGGCTCGACCTGGCACGCCGCGACATCTCGAAGCAGAAGCAGGTCGTCATCGTCGAGGGCTACACCGACGTGATGGCGTGTCACGTCGCGGGCGTCACGACCGCCGTCGCCACCTGTGGCACGTCGTTCGGGGTCGACCACATCAAGGTGCTGCGCCCGATGCTCGGTGACCTGGCCGGCGCCGACCCGAACGCCAACGGCGAGGTCGTCTTCACGTTCGACCCCGACGAGGCCGGGCAGCGCGCAGCCTCGCGTGCCTTCGCGGAAGAACAGCGCTTCGCCGCGCAGACCTACGTCGCCGTGGCGCCCGGTGGGCTCGACCCGTGCGACCTCCGGCTCGCCCGCGGTGACGACGCGATCCGCCGATTGGTCACGAACAAGCGCCCGATGTTCGAGTTCATGATCCGCCGCACCCTGGACGGTCACGACCTCGAGACCGTCGAGGGGCGCGTCGGTGCCCTGCGCGCTGCTGCGCCCGTGCTCGCCGGCATCCGCGACCGCTCGCTCACGCAGGGCTACGTTCGCGAACTCGCCGGCTGGCTCGGCATGGAGATCCCCGAGGTCCGTCGGTCGGTCGAGACCGCCCGGCGTCGTGCGGGCTCCGCCGGGCAGGACGACCGGTCCGCGGGCTCGGGGCGCGACGGCCGTGCCGGATCCGGCACTGACGGGGCCGACACCCCCGACGAGCCCGTCGCCGGGATCCGCTCGCTGCCGAACGACCCGATCAGTCGCATGGAGCGCGACGCCGTGATGGCGATGGTGCAGCAGCCCACGTCCGTCGGGGCACCGATGCTCGGGCTCGCCGCGTCGGCCACGTTCTCGACGCCGATGCTCGCCGCCGTGCGGGACGCCGTGGTCGCCAACGTCGACGTCATCGGCGCGGGGGACTGGCTCGACCGACTGCTCGCCGACGTGCCGGCGCCCCTCCGCACCCTGACGCACGAACTCGCCCTCGCACCGATCCCCGCGCGCAACGCGGAGGACCTGGCGGCCTACTGCCGGAGCATCGTCGTGGCCCTGGTCGAGCGCGACCTGCTCGCCCGCAAGGCCTCCTTGCTCGGACAGCTGCAGCGCGCCGACCCGCACGAGCAGGCCGAGCGTCGCGCGGAGATCCAGCGGCAGCTCGTCGACATCGACGGGCAGCGGATGCGGTTGCGCGCCGACGCCGAGGCGTCCTAGGGCTCTTCGGGCTGTTGGTGTGCGCGGGGTCGCACGGCGCGCCGCGTGCGTCTCGCCGAGGTGGCACGAACCGTCGCACGGTGGGGCTGCGAGCGGCTGTGCGTGCGACCTCGGCGACGGCGTGAGCGGTCGGGACGTGCCGCGTGTGGGGCGTCGAGTGGTCGCAAACCGTCAGTTGGCCGGGGTCCGGCCGACGGAACGTGACCGCGCGGGGTGTGTCCGGCGGGGAGTCGTGACCGCTCGGCGGGGGCGAGGGGCGGGCCGGACGCGGGGCGGGCCTCCCGGCCGGGCGTGCTAGGTCGCACGACGCGCCGGGTGCGTCTCGCCGGGGTCCTGCGAACCGTCGCACGGTGGGGCTGCGCCGGCGTTTGGTGCGACCTCCGGCGATGGCGTGAGCGGTCAGGACGTGCCGCGTGTGGGGCGTCGAGTGGTCGCGAAGTGTCGGTTGGCCGGGGTCCGGCCGACGGAACGTGACCGCTCGGCGCGGGGCCGGCGGGGAGTCGTGACCAGCCGATGAGGGCGAGGGGCGGGGCGGACGCGGGGCGGGCCTCCCGGCCGGGCGTGCGAGGTCGCACGAACTGTCGCCGGCGTCCCGTCGGACGGCAGCTCGGGCACTTTCGGTGCGGGAACGGGCGCAAACGGGTGGGAACCAACGCCAGACGCCCCAGGTTGCACCACGCAACTTTCGTGCGTGACGCGCCGCTCGACTCCGGCGGAATCATGCATCACGCGGCGGGCCCGTGCATTACAGCGGTGTAAACAAATCGCCCCCGGTTCGTTCTGTTCCGTGACAGGGTGATACCAATGAGCGTTCCTGGCCGGGCACACAGACGTTCCACCCTCCGGCTCAGGACTCTTGCAATCATGACCAGAGAGGCAGCGGACATGGCATCCGTGACCAAGTGGGGCAAGCGCGGCATCGCGCTCGGCGCCGGTGCAGCAGCGACGGCGCTGGTGCTGACCGGCTGCGCGAGCAGCAGCGTGAGTGACACCGAACTGAACGGCCTGAGCATCGGGACGACGGACAAGATCACGTCCCTCGACCCGGCCGGTTCCTACGACAACGGCTCCTTCGCCGTGCAGAACCAGGTGTTCCCGTTCCTGATGAACACGCCCGTGGGGAGCCCGGACGTCGAGCCGGACATCGCCACGAAGGCGGAGTTCACGAACCCGACCACCTACGAGGTCACCCTCAAGGACGGGCTCGAGTTCGCGAACGGCAACAAGCTCACGTCGAGCGACGTGAAGTTCTCGTTCGACCGCGAGCTGAAGATCAACAACGAGAACGGTCCGCAGTCGCTGCTGGCCAACCTCAAGAGCATCGACACCCCGGACGACACCACCGTGGTGTTCAACCTGGACCACGCCGACCAGACCTGGCCGCAGGTGCTCTCGAGCCCCGCGGGTCCGATCGTCGACGAGGACGTCTTCAGCGCGACGAAGCTCACCAGCGCCGACGACATCGTCAAGGGCAAGGCCTTCGCCGGGCAGTACCAGATCAGCTCCTACAAGGAGAACGACACGATCCAGTACAAGACGAACCCGAAGTACGACGGTCTGCTCGGCAAGGCGAAGACCGACGAGGTCACCGCCAGCTACTACACCAAGGAGACCGACCTCAAGCTCGCCGTGCAGAAGGGCGACGTCGACGTGGCGTACCGCTCCCTGACGCCGACCGACATCTCGGACCTGCGCAAGGACGACTCCCTCAAGGTCACCGACGGCCCCGGCGGCGAGATCCGCTACGTGGTCTTCAACTTCAAGACCCAGCCGTTCGGCACCGGGCAGGACGACGCCGACGAGGCGAAGGCCCTGGCCGTGCGTCAGGCCGCCGCCGACGTGGTCGACCGTGCCCAGCTCGCGAAGGAGGTCTACAACGACACCTTCACCCCGCTCTACTCGATGGTCCCGGACGGCCTGACCGGCGCGGTCCAGCCGTTCAAGGAGATGTACGGCGACGGCGACGGCGGCGCGGACGTGGCGAAGGCCAAGAAGACGCTGTCGGACGCCGGTGTCACCGGCAAGGTGCAGCTCGACATCCAGTACGCGCCCGACCACTACGGTTCGGCTTCGGACGACGAGTACGCGCTGCTCAAGCAGCAGCTCGAGGACTCCGGTCTGTTCACCGTCAACATCCAGTCGACGGTCTACACGACCTACGCGCAGGAGCGCACCAAGGACGCCTACCCCGTGTACCAGCTCGGCTGGTTCCCGGACTTCTCCGACGCCGACAACTACCTGTCGCCGTTCTTCACCAAGGAGAACTTCGTCCAGAACCACTACGACGACCCGGAGATCCAGGACCTCATCGCGAAGGAGCAGGCCGAGTCCGACACGGACAAGCGTGCTGCCCTGATCGAGCAGGCCCAGGAGCGCGAAGCCACCCAGATCTCGACGCTGCCGCTGCTGCAGGGCAAGTCCGTCGCGGTCGCTGGCAAGGACGTCAAGGGCCTGACCCTCGACGCCTCGTTCAAGTTCCGGTACGCCACCCTGAGCAAGTAGCACCAAGCCCCACGTGCAGGCCGCGGGCGTTCCCACGAGGAACGCCCGCGTGCCTGTGCAACGGCGACGAAAGGCACACACCCCGTGACCCTCAGCACTCCCGAGGCGACGCAGGACGTGAACGGCACCGATCCCACCAAGCCACAGGCACAACGCAGTGCCAAGAACAGTGGCGGCGGACTCGGCCGGTACATCCTCGTCAGGTTCCTCCTCATCATCCCGACCGTCTTCATCCTGGTGACGCTCGTGTTCTTCCTGATGCGCGTCATCGGGAACCCGATCACCGCATCGGTCGGCGGTCGTCTCACGCCGAGCCAGCTGCAGGAACGCCTGCACGCCGCCGGGTACGACCGGCCGGTGCTCGTGCAGTACTTCGAGTACCTCGGCAACATCCTGCGCGGTGACTTCGGCACCTCGTCGACGGACAACCGTCCGATCACCGACATCATCGTCACGTACGGCGGCGCGACCGCGGAGCTCGTGTTCTACGCGCTCATCGTCGCGCTCGTGCTCGGCATCCCGCTCGGCATGCTCGCCGCGTACACGCGCGACAAGTGGCCGGACGTGCTGCTCCGTGCGCTCGCGATCCTGACCTACGCCACGCCGGTGTTCTTCGGTGGCCTGCTGCTCAAGCTCGTCTTCTCGGTGTGGCTCGGCTGGCTGCCCCTCGGCGACCGTGCCTCGACCCGGGTGTCGCTCATCCTCGACGGCATCCCGGGCGCGAGCGGCATCTACATCATCGACGCGCTCCGCACCGGCAACGCCGCGGTCATCGGCGACGTGCTGCAGCACGCCGTCCTGCCCGCGCTGACGCTCGGTCTGCTGACGGCGGGCATCTTCCTGCGCCTGGTGCGCGCGAACATGATCGGGTCGCTCGGCTCGGAGTACGTCGACGCCGCCCGGTCCCGCGGCGTGCGCGAGTCGCGGCTCGTCCGCACCCACGCGTTCCGTCCGGCCCTCGTGCCGATCATCACCGTGATGGGGCTGCAGATCGCGATGCTCCTGGGCGGCTCGGTGCTCACCGAGACGACCTTCGGGTGGCGCGGCCTGGGCTTCGAGCTCAACCAGTACCTGTCGGCCCGTGACTTCGTCGCGGTGCAGGGCATCGTCGCGATGCTGGCGGTGATCGTCGCGGTGACCAACTTCATCGTCGACGTGGTCGCCGCCCTGATCGACCCGAGAGTGAGGTTCTGACGATGGTCGACACCACCCTCGTCGACCGCCACGAGCCGCTCTGGAAGCGGCTCCCCGTGGTGGTCCAACTCCGCCGGAGCACCGGCTGGCAGCGCGCCATGCTCATCGTCGGCGTGGTCATCTGCGCCCTCTACCTGCTCGTCGCGGTCTTCGCGCCGCTCCTCGCCCCGTACGGCTTCGGTCAGCTGCAGGGCGCAGACGGGCAGAGCTTCCCGCGCACCGGCGAACCGAGTGCCGAGCACATCTGGGGCACCACGGTCGGCGGCTTCGACGTGTTCAGCCGCGTGCTCTACGGTGCCCGCACGGCCGTGCTCGTCGTCATCGTCGCCGTGATCGTCTCGATCATCGTCGGCGTCCTGCTCGGCATGGTCTCCGGGTACCTGGGCGGCTGGCTCGACCGCGTCCTGGTGGTCGTGGCCGACGCCATCTACGCGTTCCCGTCGCTGCTGCTCGCGATCATCGTGTCCATCGTCATCTCCGGCGGCAACTCGAGCTACTCGGGCGGCATCATCGCGGCGGCGATCTCGATCACCGTCGTCTACGTGCCGCAGTACTTCCGCGTGGTCCGTGCCGAAGCCGTCCGGCTGAAGAACGACGCGTTCGTCGAGTCGGCGCGCGTGATGGGCACGAACCCGTGGCGCATCATGACGCGGCACGTCCTGCGGAACTCGACGCGTTCGCTGCCGCTCATCCTGACGCTCAACGCGAGCGACGCGATCCTGACCTTGGCCGGCCTCGGCTTCCTCGGGTTCGGCATCGGCCCGACGTCGGGCGCCGAGTGGGGCTACGACCTGAGCCGCGCGCTCTCGGACGTCGCGAGCGGTGTCTGGTGGACCGGTGTCTACCCGGGTGTCGCGATCGTGGTGCTCGTGCTCGGCGTGACCTTCATCGGCGAGAGCCTGAACGACATCTCCGACCCCCGCCTGCGTGCACGCCGACGCCTGAAGCAGCTCGTGTCCACGCGCGAAACACGCGACGCCGCGGCACCGCGCACCGCCGGGAACGACACGGAAGGGACGGGCGCATGACCCCGACCACCCGCCTGCAACCGGGCGACACCACCACCGAACCGGTCGTCGTCGTGGACGACCTGACCGTCACGTTCGCGACCGACGGCGGTGCCGTCGACGCCGTCAAGGGCGTCAGCCTCGACGTCCGCCCCGGCGAGGTGCTCGCCCTGGTCGGCGAGTCCGGCTCCGGCAAGTCCGTCACGGCGCGCAGCATGCTGCGGCTCATGCCGGAGACGGCGACGCTCGGCGGCGCGGTGCTGCTCGACGGCACCGACGTGGTGAGCGTCGGCGCGCAGAAGCTCCGCAGCCTGCGCGGAACGGCCGGGGCGATGGTGTTCCAGGAACCGTCGACCGCGCTCAACCCGGTCTTCACCGTCGGGTGGCAGATCGCCGAGGGACTCCGCGCCCACGGCGGCGTGTCCAAGAAGGAAGCACGGGCGAAGGCCATCGACTACCTCGGTCGCGTCGGCATCCCCGACCCCGAGACCCGCGTCGACCACTACCCGCACCAGTTCTCCGGTGGGCAGAAGCAGCGCGTGGTCATCGCGAGTGCCCTGGCCCTCGAGCCGAGCGTCATCATCGCGGACGAGCCCACGACGGCGCTCGACGTGACGGTGCAGGCCGAGATCCTCGACCTGCTGCGCCGCTGCCGTGACGAGTTCGGCACCGCGATCGTCGTCATCACGCACAACATGGGCGTGGTCGCCGACCTGGCCGACCGCGTCGCCGTGATGTACCAGGGTGAGATCGTCGAAGAGGCCACGGCGACGGCGCTGTTCGCGACGCCGCAGGCCGACTACACCAAGCGGCTGCTCGCGGCGGTGCCCCGGCTCGAGGCGTCCACCGGGGTGGCCCGGCGCGCCGCGATCGCCGAGGACGTCACCCCGCTGGTCGAGGCGAAGGGGCTCGAGATCGAGTACCCCGGGCGGCTCGGCTCGCCGGCGTTCAAGGCGGTCAAGGGCGTCGACCTGGCGATCCGTCCGGGTGAGGTCCTCGGCCTGGTGGGGGAGTCCGGCTCCGGCAAGACGACCATCGGCCGGGCCATGGCGGGCCTGACGAAGGTCACCGGCGGCTCGCTCAAGGTCCTCGGCGCCGAGATGCTCGGGTACCGCGAACGCGACTTCAAGCACCTGCGGAAGGACATCGGGTTCGTCTTCCAGGACCCGGCGACCTCGTTCAACCCGCTGCTGACGATCGCCGAGTGCGTCGCCGAGCCGCTGGTCGTGCACAAGGAGGTCTCGAGCCCGCGTGCTGCGCGCAAGCGGGTGGACGAGCTGCTCGAGGCCGTGCAGCTGCCGGCCGCGTACGGCGACCGCTACCCGCACGAGCTCTCCGGTGGGCAGCGCCAGCGCGCGTCGCTCGCCCGGTCGCTCGCGCTCCGGCCGAAGCTGCTCATCGCCGACGAGCCGACGAGCGCGCTCGACGTGTCCGTGCAGGCGCGCGTGCTCGAGCTCTTCCTCGAGCTCCAGCAGGACCTCGGCTTCGCCTCGCTGTTCATCAGCCACGACCTCGCGGTCGTCGGCGCGCTGTCCGACCGGATCGCGGTGCTGTACCGCGGTGACCTGGTCGAGACGGGCACGACGGCGCAGGTCCTCGGCGCGCCGCAGCACCCCTACACGCAGCGGCTCCTCGCGTCGCTGCCGGTGCCGGACCCAGCCGAGCAGGCGGAGCGACGGCGTACGCTGGAGCGACTGGAGCACGCCGGGTCCTGACCCGACGTGACCCACCCTGGAGGCCCGGCCAGCGTCGTCGACGCACGCCGGGCCTCCAGGGTGGTCGGCTCCACTGCTGTACGCACGACGGACCTGCCAGGGCGGTCCGTCGCGAACCGCCGCCAGGGGGCGGCGTGGAAGGGGACCCATGATCGCGGTCAACGGACCGGCGGTCGTCGCGGACGACGTGTCGATCGAGTACCGGGGCGGACGCGGGGGCGAGTCCATCCGGGCCGTCGACGGCGTGAGCCTGACGGTCCGGCAGGGGGAGATCCTCGCCCTGCTCGGTGAGTCGGGCTCGGGCAAGTCGACGTTCGCCGCCGCCATTGCCGGCCAGCTCGGGTCCCACGGCGAGGGCGAGGGGGCCCTCCGTCGGCACATCGTCGGCGGCGAGCTGACCGTGCTCGGCCAGAAGACCCGGGGCCTCCGTCCCTCGTCGCGCAAGCTCGAACGGCTGAGCGGCCGGATCGGCTACCTGCCGCAGGACGGTGCCGACCGGCTCAGCCCGGACCTGACCGTGGGCGAAGCCGTCGCCGAACCGATCTACGCACGCGACCGCCGGTTCGACCGGCGCGAGGCCGGGCTCATCGTGGCCCGTCTGCTCGACGCGGTGCACCTGCCGCTCGGGGCGATGCGCCTGAACACGTGGGAGCTCTCGAGCGGGCAGCGCCAGCGTGTCGCCCTGGCGAAGGCGCTCGTGCTCGAACCCCAGCTGCTGGTCGCGGACGAACCGGCACGCGGCGTCGACGTGCTCGTGCGGCAGTCCGTGCTCGAGGCCCTGGCGACGCTGCAGCGCGGCCGGCAGTTCTCGGCCGTCGTCGTGTCCAGCGACCTGCGCGAGGCACGCGCCCTCGCCGACCGTGTCGCCGTGATGGCCGATGCCCGGCTCGTCGGGCTCGGCACCTTCGACGAGGTCCTCGACAACCCCGTCGACCCTTACGTGAAGACCCTCGCCTCGACCGCGGCCCGCGGGGTGAAGCGTCGTCCGGCACCGAGCACGTCCCGCCGTTCGTCGGCGCCGCGCCGTCCGGTGGCCGCCGGTAGCGGTCCCCGCACGGATCGGCCCGAGGGCCTGTGAGCGCCGCGAAGCCGGCCCGCGGACACCGGGCAGTCGTCCCCCCCGCCCGCACGCCCCTGCCGATCCGGGCCCCGGAGTCCGGCCCCGTCGCGGTGCTGCCCGCGCCGGCCGACCGGCCCGTGAGCGCGGCCCCCGAGGCCAGCGGGACCGTCGGACCGAGCGACCTGCACGCGCGGGTCGTGACCGAGGCCGGCGGGACGGTCGGGCCGCTCGGCCCGGACACCCGCGGCATCGTCTGGCTCGACAACCGCGATCCCGCCGGCCTGGACGAAACCCTGCGCCGGCACCCCGCCGTCGGGTGGGTGCAGCTGCCGTTCGCCGGCGTGGACGCCTTCGCGCACCTCATCGCTGAGCACGGCGACCGCGTGCTGTTCACCTCAGCCAAGGGCGCCTACGCGGAGCCGGTCGCCGAACACGCGCTGGCGTTGACCCTCGGCACGCTCCGGGTCCTGCAGAAGCGCGCTCGTGCGTCGTCGTGGGCGACCGAGCCCGAGGGGGTCTCGCTGTACGGGCGGAACGTCGTCGTGATCGGTGCCGGCGGGATCGCGCTCGAGTACCTCCGGCTGCTCGCGCCGTTCGACGTCGACGTCACCGTCGTGCGCCGCTCGCCCGAGCCCGTGCCGGGAGCCGCGCGGACCGTCACCACCGACGAGCTCGACCAGGTCCTGCCCGACGCCGACGTCGTGATGATCGCGGCGGCGATGACCTCGGGCACCGCGAAGCTCTTCGGTGAGCGGCAGTTCCGGATCATGAAGCCCTCCGCCCGGCTCGTGAACATCGCGCGCGGTGGACTCGTCGACACCGACGCGCTGGTCGACGCCCTGCGCACCGGGGAGATCGCCGCGGCGGGCCTCGACGTCACCGACCCCGAGCCGCTGCCCGACGGGCACCCGCTCTGGTCGGAGCCCGGCGCGGTCATCACCCCGCACCAGGCCGACACCCCGGACATGGTCGCGCCCCTGCTGGCCGAGCGCGTCCGGTTGAACGCCACGGCGTTCCTCGGGGGCGACGGCGAGGGCTTCGTCGGCGTCGTCGACCCGGTCGCCGGGTACTGACCCGGGGGCTCCACCGCGCGGCGCGCCCGGGCGGCGTGTCCGATGCGGTGGAGGGCCGCAGGGTCCTGCTATGCTGTTACCCGTTGTTCGCACGTCATTCGCCAGCGAACAGTGATCCTCGATAGCTCAATTGGCAGAGCAGCCGGCTGTTAACCGGCAGGTTGTTGGTTCGAGTCCAACTCGGGGAGCGACAGGTCCTCATCCTTCGGGGTGGGGACCTTTTGCGTTCCCGCTGCCGAACTGCACCAGCGCAGCTGCGCACCGGATCCGCAGCGTTCGCGCGGCTCCTGCCCGGTCGATGCTGTTAGCGTTCACAGGTGCACCGTTCCCGTTCGCCTCGACTCGCGCTCCTGGGCGTGGTCGTCGCCGCGACGGCGGTGCTCACCGGCTGCAGCAGCGTCGGCCCGGACACCGATGCCTCGGAGGACCCGACGAGCTCGGACACCGGGCTGGGCTCGGGCGCGTCGCCGGTGGTCTTCGCGTTCGTCTGCGACCGCGGCGGATCGGACAGCGAGACCTACACGACCTACTCGGCGGTGTGGGAGGCCGAGCGTGCCGACTGCTCGGCGAAGCGCCTCACCGGCTCGGTGCCGTCGAGCCAGCAGCAGGCCGCGGTGACGGCGGCGCGTGGCGACGCGACCCTGGTCGAGCTCGCGAGCGCGTGCGCGGTTCGCGGCGCGGACCCGTGGACGTCGGCGGTCGCCGACGAGCGCGGTGCGCACGTGGCCGCAGGCCTCCTGCGGTACTGCCCCGGACACCCGGAGACCGACCACCTGCGGGACGCACTGGCGGCCTACCGGGGCTGAGCCGGGCCTCCAGACCGACCGCCGCACCGGCGACGGCCCGACGGCGGCAGGACGGGCGTCAGCCCTCGGGGTGGTCGCGACCCGGCAACCAGGACTGGCCGGGTCCGCCCCAGCTGCTCTTGCGGATCGCCTTGGCGACCTGCTTGCCGTAGGGGTGCACCAGGCGGTCGGCGTAGAGCCAGCCGTCCAGGTGGTCGTACTCGTGTTGGAAGATGCGGGCCAGCCAGCCGTGCGCCTCGACCTCGAACGGGGTGCCGTGCTCGTCGAAGGCACGCAGCAGGGCGCCCTCTGAGCGGCGGAGCGGGAACCGCTCGCCCGGGATCGACAGGCAGCCCTCGGACTCATCGTCCTCGTCGAGCTCCTCGACGGACTCGGGGACCGGAGGCGTGATCCACAGGACCGGGTTGACGGCGGCGCCCCGGTGCAGGACGTCGTCGTCATCGGTGTAGGAGTACACGAACAGGCGCTTGCCGACGCCCACCTGCGGTCCGGCCAGGCCGACGCCGGGGGCCAGGTCCATGGTCTCGAGCATGTCGGCGACGAGGGTGCGGAGGTCGTCATCGAACGCGGTGACCTCGGCTGCGCGCTCGTGCAGGACGGGTTCGCCGGTGATGCGGATCGGGAGAACGGCCATTCACCCAGGTTATCCGGCGGGGGACGGTAGCCTCGACGCGTGACGACGGACCTCCAGCTGCCGGACGCCGTGAGCAACCTCACGCCGTTCCAGGCGCTGATGATCCCGGTGGCCCTGATCGGCGCGGTGTTCCTGTCGCTCGGGGCGCAGTTCCAGAGCCGCGGGGTGCAGCGGGTCGAAGCACGTCTCGGTCGGCAGTCGAAGGGGCTGAGCGTCCGGCACGTCGTCGGGCTCGTCTCGAGCGGCTACTGGGTGCTCGGCACGCTCATGCTCGGCATCGCGGTCGTGCTCCAGCTCATCAGCATCACGTTCGCGCCCCTGATCGTCGTGCAGCCGCTGGGCGCCGTCGCCCTGGTCATCACGACGTGGTTCTCGTCGCGGTCGTCCGGTGTGCCGCTCGGTCGTCGAGCGCGGCGGGCCGTGTGGACGTGCATCATCGGTGTCGGCATCTTCGTCGGGATCGCGGCGTTCGTCGGGCACGAGAGCGCGATCACCCGCCAGCAGCTCGTCACCGTGCTGGTGATCCTGGCCGTCGTGCTGGTGCTCGTGCTGGTGTCGTTCCGGCTCGTGGCCAAGCACCGCAGCGCGCTCTACTACATCGTCGGGGCGGGGGTGCTCTACGGGTTCGTGGCGACACTGGCCAAGGTCGTGCTCAACCGGTTCGTGAACGGCACCTTCGACTGGCTGACCGTGCTCGCCATCGCCGGCGTGATCGTGGCGGCATCGCTCGGCGGGTACTTCGTGCAGAACGCGTACTCGAGCGGATCGGCCGACCTCGTGATCGCGGGGCTGACGGTGATCGACCCGATCGTCGCGGTCGGCATCGGCGTCATCGTGCTCGGCGAGGCATCGGGGGCGCCGTGGTTCGCGGTGGCGGGGTTCGTGGTCGCCGCGGGCATCGCCATCACCGGGGTGTTCCTGCTCGCCAAGCACCACCCCCAGACCCGGGCCTGACGCCGCGCACCCGGAGGTCGCCGCCCTCATCCGCGCGGCTGACGCGACCGTCGATCCTGGTGCGATAGCGTCACTGCCGACCAGCCATCGCCCACGAGAGGACGAACTCAGCCGTGTCAGGAGACGCCACCACCGCCACCGCCGGACCGACGGGTGCGACGGGCGGTCACCGACCGTTGCGCGTGCTGATCGCTGCGGACACCTTCGCCCCCGACGTCAACGGCGCCGCCACCTTCGCCGAGCAGCTCGCCGTCGGTCTCGCCGAGCGCGGGCACGAGGTGCACGTCGTGGCCCCGGCCTCGAGCCGCCAGTACGGCACCTTCGACGAGGAGCACCACGGCGTCACGCTCGTCGTGCACCGCCTGAAGTCGTACAAGTGGCCGCTGCACCCGTGGCTGCGCTTCGTGTGGCCGTGGAGCGTCCGGAAGTGGACCGGCCCGATCCTCGACGCCGTGAAGCCCGACGTGCTGCACATCCAGTCGCACGTGGTCATCGGCCGCGGCATCGTGCACGAGGCGAACGACCGCGGCATCCGGGTCATCGCGACGAACCACTTCATGCCGGAGAACCTGCTCGAGTACACGCCGTTCGGCAAGTGGACGCTGCCCCTCGCGCTGAAGATCGCGTGGAGCGACGCCGCCAAGACCTACCGGCTGGCCGACACCATCACGACGCCGACGAACCTGGCCGCCGACTACCTGCGGAAGGCCATCGCCGGACAGCAGGTCCTCGCGATCTCGTGCGGCATCGACGCGTCCCGGTACGTGGCGCGCGAGGGACGCCCGGTCAACAACGACATCGTGTTCGTGGGTCGTGTGGCCCCCGAGAAGAACCTCGACGTGCTGGTCCGCGCGGTGGCGCTGCTGCCCGCCGAGCTGTCCGCGACGCTGACGATCGTCGGCGACGGCGAGATGATCCCGAAGCTCACCGCGTTGGCGAAGGAGCTCGGGCTCGAGGACCGCGTGCGGTTCCTGGGTTTCGTCTCCGACGAGCGCAAGCAGGAGGCCCTGACCAACGCGACGGTGTTCGCGATGCCGTCCACGGCGGAACTGCAGAGCATCTCGTCGCTCGAGGGGATGGCCTCGGGACTGCCCGTCGTCGCCGCCGACTCGATGGCGCTGCCGCACCTGATCGACGGCAACGGGTACCTGTTCACCCCAGGCGACGTGGACGACCTGGCGGCGAAGCTCACGACGGTGCTCACCGCGCCCGAGTCGGAGTACGTGGCGATGCGGGAACGCAGTCTGGCCATGATCGAGGCACACGACATCAACCGCACGCTGTCGACGTTCGAGTCGCTGTATCGTGGTGAGCCGGTGGCCTGAGGGTCTCCGGCGAGGGGCGGTAGCCAAGCTGGTCAAGGCAGTCGGCTCATAACCGAACGATCCGCGGGTTCGAGTCCCGCCCGCCCTACGTGCACATGCCAAGGAAGCGCGACACGTCGCAGGACGACCACGCACCGACACCGAACGTCACCTTCGAGGTGACCCGTGGCGGTACCGGCGTGCGCGTGAACGCCTTCCGGATCGGGTTCATGGGTGCCATCGGGGTGCTCGTCGCGCTGCTCGCCGGGTCGATCATCAACGAGCTGAGCACGGTCCTGGTCTACATCGGGGTCGCGCTGTTCCTGGCGCTCGGCATCGACCCCCTCGTGTCGTTCCTCGAGCGGATCATCCCGCGCTGGTCCGCCATCACGATCGTCGTCGTGGTCGTCCTCGGGGCCTTCGCCGGCATCGTCTTCGCCGTCGTCCCGATCCTGGTGGAGCAGACCTCGAACCTGGTCCAGAACTTCCCCGAGATCGTGCAGGACATCTCGCAGCAGCCGTGGGTGCAGGACCTGTCGAAGCAGTTCGCCGGGTCGTTCGACATCGACCACGCGCTGCAGTCGCTGCAGTCCTTCGTCGAGAAGCCGGGCAACCTGCTCAGCGTCGGCGGCGGGATCCTGGCGGTCGGCAGCGGGATCCTGTCCGGGGTCACCGGGGCGCTCATCGTCATCATCCTGATGCTCTACTTCCTCGCGTCGATGCGGGGCATGAAGCGCGCGGCGTACCGGTTCGTCCCGGCGTCGCGTCGCCAGAACTTCATCGACGTGAGCGAGCAGATCACGCAGGCGGTCGGCCGGTACGTCGTCGGGCAGGTGTCGCAGGCGCTCATCAACGGCATCCTGAGCTTCATCTTCCTGCTCATCATCGGTGCACCGCTGCCCGTGCTGCTCGCGTTCATCGCGTTCCTCGGGTCGCTGATCCCGCTGGTCGGCACCCTGGCCGCCGCGATCGTGATCTCGCTGCTCTGCTTCTTCGCGTCGCCGGCCACCGCCCTGTTCTCGGGCATCTACTACCTGGTCTACATGCAGGTCGAGGCCTACCTGATCTCCCCGCGCATCATGTCGCGGGCAGTCCAGGTGCCCGGAGCCCTCGTGGTCATCGCGGCGGTCGCCGGCGGCACGATCGGCGGCGTGCTCGGCGCGCTCGTGGCGCTGCCCGTCGCGGCGTCGGTCATCATCATCGTGCAGAAGGTCATCTACCCCCGCCAGGAACAGGCGTGACGAGCGGCACCGGCGCAGCCGACGACGCGGTCGTCGCCGCGTTCGCCGAGCACGTCCACGACCGTGACCGCTGGGCGCGCAGTGCCCGTGGGCCACTCGCCCTGGTGAACGCCCAGCACGTCGACCACCCGCAGCCGGTCTGGCCGGTCCCCGGGACGTGGGCCCCGGCCGTCGGCGGACTCACCGTGACGGCCGAGGCATCCGACGGCGTCGTCGTCGACGGCGTCCCGGTCGACGGCACGGTCCTGGTGGCCGGGGACACCGCCGTCGTGCCGTCGACCGTCGCGCTGCCGGACGGCTTCGCCGGCACCGTCAGCGGCGACATCCTGCGCGTCTGGGACCCGTCCTCCGAGGCGATCGCCCGCTTCGCGCAGATCGCCCGCTTCGCCTGGTCCGGCGACTGGGTGACGTCCGGCACGTACGTCCCGCTGGCCGGGGATGCCCCGGAGGCCCGTGGCAGTGTCCGTGACGCCGCCGGCGACGCCCTGCCGGTCGCCGGACACGTCGAGACCGTCGTGGGTGGTGCCGCGGTGCGCTTCGTCGCCGTCCGGTCGGCTGCCCACCGCGGAGCCGCCCGGCTGCAGCTCATCGTGCAGGACGCCACGAGTGCCCTGCCCGAGGACGACCCGGGCAGCACCTACTCGATGGGTCGGTTCCTGTACCTCGACGACCCCGGCACCGAGGCCACGGTCGAGCTCGACTGGAACCGGCTGGTGCTCCCGCCGTGCGCGTTCTCGTACCAGTACGCCTGCCCGATCCCACCGGAGGACAACCGCGTCCCGGTGCCGATCACGGCGGGGGAGCGGCACCCGGTCGACGCGAACGGTGCCGTCCTGCACTGACGGGTTGCGGTGGCACTGATCCGGTCGGGTCCTTGCCGTTCCCAGGCGTGGCGCTGCATAATGGGCGTGTCCCGTCGGGACATCACAATCGCATACCGATGGTTCCGTGGCCCCTCGGGTCAGGATCCTCCGCACCAGGTCGATGGGGAAGTCGCACCTGACGTATCGGAGGAACCGTGAACGGAACGACGACAGGAGTGCTCTACGTGCACTCCTCACCCCGCGCGCTCTGCCCGCACGTCGAATGGGCAGCAGGTCGCGCGATGAACCGCGCCGTGAACTTCTCGTGGCTCGACCAGCCCGCACAGGACGGTGCGCGCCGGACCGAGTACACGTGGACCGGTGCGGTGGGCGCCGGTGCCGCGATCGCGTCGGCCCTGCGCGGGTGGGAGCACCTGCGGTACGAGGTCACCGAGGAGCCGACGAGCGCCTCGGACGGCGGCCGCTGGATGCACACGCCCGACCTCGGTGTCTTCTACGCCCAGACCGACGTCACGGGCAACATGGTCATCCCCGAGGACCGGGTGCGCTACGCGATGGAGGTCGCGGGCAGCAACGCCCTCGAGCTGCACCGTGAGCTCCGACTCGCCCTCGGGCAGGCCTGGGACGACGAGCTCGAGCCCTTCCGCCACGCGGCCGAGGGCAACCCGGTCGTCTGGCTGCACCGCGTCGGCTGACCCGAGTCGCAACACGCCGGCGTCTCGGGTGCGCCGGACGTCGGCGTCGGGTGCGCAACACGCCGGTGTGTTGTCCTGACACCGCCGAAGACTCGAGACGCCGCCGAACACGGCGGCGTCTCGTCGTTCCCGGGGCGCCTCAGCGACACGACGGCGTGTTGGCGGGACTGCGACCCGACCACCGGAACGAAGGAAGCCCGCCCCGACGACGCGGGACGGGCCTCCTGGCAGAGGGTGTGACGGATCAGACGCTGCGGAACGCGACCACGGCGTTGTGGCCGCCGAAGCCGAACGAGTTGCTGACCGCGAGCAGGTCGCCCTCGGGCAGCGGACGCGGCTCGCGGGCCACGTCCATGACGATCTCCGGGTCCTGGTCGTGCAGGTTGATCGTCGGCGGGGCGACGCGGTTGTGCAGTGCGAGGACGGTGAAGACCGCCTCGATCGCACCGGCACCACCGAGCAGGTGCCCCGTGGACGCCTTGGTGGCGGACACCACGACGTCGTCCAGGTGGTCGCCGAAGACCCGACGCATCGCGTGGTACTCGGCGACGTCGCCGACGGGCGTCGAAGTGGCGTGCGCGTTGACGTGCACGACGTCCTCGATGCTCGCGTCGGCGTGCTCGAGGGCCTGCAGGACCGCACGGGCGGCGGCGCTGCCCTCGGGGTCGGGCGCAGTGATGTGGAAGGCATCCGAGGTGATGCCGGAGCCGGCGACCTCGGCGTAGATCGTCGCACCGCGGGCTTCCGCGTGCTCCTTCGACTCGAGGATGAGTGCCGCTGCGCCGTCACCGAGCACGAAGCCGTCACGCGTGACGTCGTACGGACGCGAGGCGGTCTCGGGGGAGTCGTTGCGGCGCGACAGGGCCTGCATCGCGGCGAACGCGGCCAGCGGGAGCGGGTGCAGCGCGGCCTCGGCACCACCGGTGATGACGATGTCGGCATCGCCGTCGGCGATGTGCCGGTACGCCTCGGCCAGCGACTCGGTCGAGGACGCGCAGGCCGACAGGTAGGTGCGGGCGCCGCCACGGGCGCCGAACTCCATCTCGATGGCGGCGGCGGGGCCGTTCGCCATGAGCATCGGGACCGTCATCGGCAGGACGCGACGCGGGCCCTTCTCGCGCAGGGTGTCCCAGGCGTCGAGCAGCGTGTTGACGCCACCGATGCCGGTCGCCCAGTCGACGATCAGGCGCTCGGGAACGACCGACTCGTCGTCGATGCCGGCGTCGGCCCAGGCCTCGCGCGCCGCGACGAGCGACAGCTGCGACGAGGGGTCGAGGCGCTTCGACTCGGGGCGGGTGAGCTGGTCCGTGAGGAACCGGCGCGCCTGGCCGGCGAACTCCACGGGGAGTTCGAGCTCGGCGTAGCGGGGGTCCTCGATGCGGGTGATGCCGGACTTGCCGGCGAGCAGCGCGTCCCAGGTGTCCGGGGCGGTCGCGGCGAGGGTGAGATCGCACCGATCCCGGTGACGACGACGGTCTTCTTGGTCATGGGACGACGTGTTCTTTCGTTGGGGTGAACAAGATGAGCGCCGTGGCCCGCAGGGGTCCGCGGGCCGCGGCGCTCAGGAAGCTCGTGTCAGGCCTGGGCCTTGACGATGTAGTCGACCGCGTTGCCCACGGTCTTGAGGTTCTTGACCTCTTCGTCCGGGATCTTCACGTCGAACTTCTCCTCGGCGTTGACCACGATGGTCATCATCGAGATGGAGTCGATGTCGAGGTCGTCCGTGAAGGACTTGTCGGCGGCGACGGTGTCGGTGGCGATACCGGTCTCGTCGTTGATCAGCTCGGCCAGGCCGGCGAGGACTTCTTCGTTGGACAGGGCCATGAGTGTTCTCCTTGAAGGGGGGTGTCGTTTGACCGTTGACCAGCCTAGGGCACGCGGGGTCCGGGTGCGCGGAGGCTCGTCGGGATGGGGACCGGGCGCGCGGCTGCGCGACCGGGCGGGGATCAGGGGAGGACGACCACCTGCGCGCCGAAGACGAGTCCGGCGCCGAAGCCGATCTGCAGGGCGAGGCCGCCCGACAGGTCCGGGTGCTCCTCGAGCAGGCGGTGCGTGGCGAGCGGGATGCTCGCGGCGGAGGTGTTGCCGGTGGTGGTGATGTCGCGGGCGATCGTCACCGTCTCGGGCAGGCCGAGCTGCTTGGCGAACTCGTCGATGATGCGAATGTTCGCCTGGTGCGGCACGAAGGCGGCGAGGTCCTCGGGGCGGACCCCGGCGGTCTCGAGCGCCTGGCGGGCGACCTTGACCATCTCCCAGACGGCCCAGCGGAACACCGTCTGCCCTGCCTGGCGCATGGTCGGGCGCGGTGCGCCGGCCTCCCACTCGTTGTAGGTCGCGGTCATGCCGATGGCATCCCACTTCGAGCCGTCGGAACCCCAGATGGTGGGGGCGATGCCCGGGAAGTCGCTCGGGCCGATCACGGCGGCGCCGGCACCGTCCCCGAGCAGGAACGAGATCGAGCGGTCGGTCGGGTCGACGACGTCGCTGAGCTTCTCGGCCCCGACGACCAGCACGTGGTCGGCGAGCCCGGACTTGATGAACGAATCGGCCTGGGCGATGCCGTAGGCGTACCCGGCGCAGGCGGCGCTGATGTCGTACGCGGCCGCCGGGGTGGCCCCGATGCGCTCGGCGAGCAGCGACGCCATCGACGGGGTCGCGACGGTGTGCGTGACGGTGCTCACGAGCACGACGCCGATCTGGGACGGCTCGATGCCGGCCTTCTGGATGGCCTCGTGCGCGGCGGCCTCGGCGAGGTCGACGGCCTCGACGTCCTTGCCGGCGCGCTTGCGGGTGATGATGCCGGTGCGCTGCCGGATCCACTCGTCGGACGAGTCGATCGGGCCGACGAGGTCGTCGTTCGGCACGACGTTCTCGCCGCGGGCGGCGCCGAACGCCAGGATCCGGGTGAGCTCGTGGCCGCGGCGCTGTTGGAGCAGCGGGCGCGCGGATCCGGTCGGGAGGCCCGTGGGGGCGTCCGTCGGGCTGGTCGGGTCGGTCATGCGGTTGCGTCTGCTTCCTGGCCCGCGCGCTGCAGCAGGTCGATCGCTGCAGGCAGGTCGTCGGGGGTCTTGATGGCGACGGTCGGCGTGCCGCGGAGGCCGCGCTTCGCCAGGCCGACGAGTGCACCGGCGGGTGCGAGCTCGACGATGCCGGTCACGCCGGCGCCGGAGAAGGACTCCATGACCGCGTCCCAGTGCACGGGGTTCGCGATCTGCTGGACCATCAGGTCGACGAAGCGACGGCCGTCGTCGACCCGGGAGCCGTCGGCGTTCGTCCAGATCGGCAGGGTCGGGTCCTGCACCGTGGTGGCGGCTGCGACCGGGGCGACCCGCTCGACGGCGGGGGCCATGTACCGGGTGTGGAACGCACCGGCCACGGCGAGCGGGATCACGCGGGCCTTGGCGGGCGGGTCGGCGGCGAGGGCCGCGATGGCGTCGGCCGCACCGGCGACGACGGTCTGGCCGCCACCGTTGTGGTTCGCGGGCACCAGGCTGTGCTCGGCGAGGGCTGCGGCCACCGCGTCGGCGTCGCCACCGAGGACGGCGGCCATCGAGGTCGGCTCGAGCGCGGCGGCGTCGGCCATGGCCCGGCCGCGTTCGGCGACCAGGGCGACGGCGTCGGTCGGCTCGAGGATCCCGGCGACCGCGGCGGCGGTGAACTCGCCCACCGAGTGTCCGGCGACCCCGCCCACCAGGGCACGACGGCCCTCGGCGAGCAGGGCGTCGGCGGTCACCAGGCCGGCGGCGACGATGAGGGGCTGTGCGAGCGCGGTGTCCTTGATGGTGTCCGCGTCGGAGTTCGTGCCGTGCTCGGCGAGGTCGACGCCGATCGACTCCGACCACTGCCCGACTCGTTCACGAACGGTGGCGTCCTCGAGCCAGGGGGCGAGGAAGCCGGGGGTCTGGGAGCCCTGTCCGGGCGCGACGACGACGATCACCGGACAATCCTCGCGTTCTCGTCCCGCGGGGCCCGTGTGGACTTCCCACACGAATCCCGGCGGGACATTGTTGGTTCTCTACCGCCGTGGGGTGATGCGGCGGCGTCCGGTCGCGGACTCGGACATCGCGCCGAGGATGAGCGCCGACTGCACGATCAGGGCGTCACGGGCGTGCGTGGCGTCCCAGCCGATGATGTCGGCGACCCGGCGCAGGCGGTAGCGCACGGTGTTCGGGTGTACGAAGAGCTCGCGGGCCGTGGCCTCGAGCGAACGCCCGGTGTCCAGGTAGCACCAGAGCGTCTGCAGGAGCTCGGTGGACTGGTCCTTGAGCGGGACGTAGATGCGCTGCACCAGGGCCGACCGGGCGAGGGGGTCGCCGGCCAGGGCCCGTTCGGGCAGCAGGTCGTCGGCCAGGGCCGGGCGGGGCACGCCACGCCAGGCACGCGCGACGGCGAACCCGGCGAGGGCGGCCTTCGCGCTCGTCGAGGCGTCGACGACCCCGGGGACCTCGTTGCCGAGCACCAGGTGACCCTCGCCGAACAGGGGTTCGAGGGCCTGCGCGATGGTCGTGAAGGAGACGGGCTCCTCGCCCTCGGGGACGTCGTCGCGCGGGGTGGCGCGGCCGATCACCACGACGAGCCGCGATCCCTGGACCCCGACGAGCACGTCGGCGTCCATGTGCCGTGCGGTGCGCCGGACCTGGTCGACCTCGAGCTGCTTCGGTGCGGTGCCGACGAGCACCGCGACCTCGCCGTGGCCGTGCCACCCGAGGGCGGCGATGCGGGAGGGCAGTTCGTCGTCGTACTCGCCGGAGAGGATCGAGTCGACCACGAGCGCTTCGAGCCGGGCATCCCACAGGCCACGGGCCTCGGCCGCGCGGGCGTAGACGTCGGCGGCGGCGAACGCGATGTCGCGGGAGTACTTGAGGATCGCCTCCTGCAGCATCTCGTCGTCGGCGGCGCGTTCCTCGACCACGGTCACCACGACGCGGATGAGCTGCAGGGTCTGCTGCAGGCTCACCGAGCGCAGGAGTTCCCGCGGGGCGGACCCGAAGACGTCGGCCGCGGCGATCCACGGCGTCGACGCGGTGCCCTCGAGCCAGCTGATGAACGAGGTGATGCCGGCCTGGGCGACGAGTCCCACGGCGGAGCGGCGCCCCGGCGGCATCTCGCTGTACCAGGGCAGCGTGTCCTCGAGCCGCTTGATCGTGGCGGTGGAGAGTTCTCCGGACACCTGACGGAGCCAGGAGAGCGCACGCTCGCGCGCGCTCTCCTGGCTCTCGTGGTCCGGGCGGACCGTCGTCACGGGTTGATCAGCTCTCGCCGCCCGCGCTGCCGGTGGTGCCGGCGGTCACGTCGTGCAGGCGGTACTTGTCGATCGCCTGCTGGACGAGCGCGCCGTCGACCTTGCCCTGGCGGGCGAGCTGCTGCAGCGTCCGCACGACGACCGAGGGGCCGTCGATGTGGAAGAAGCGGCGAGCGGCCGGACGGGTGTCCGAGAAGCCGAAGCCGTCGGCGCCGAGCGTGGCGTAGTCGGTCGGCACGAACGGGCGGATCTGCTCCTGCACCAGGTGCATGAAGTCGCTCACGGCGACGACCGGGCCCTCGGTGCCGAGCAGACGCTCGGTGACGAACGGCGTGCGGGCCGGCTCGTTCGGGTTGAGGAACGCCTGCTGCTCGGCGGCCACACCGTCGCGGTACAGCTCACCCCAGCTCGTGACGCTCCAGACGTCGGCCGACACACCCCAGTCCTCGGCGAGGAGCTGCTGCGCCTCGAGGATCCACGGCACGGCGACACCGGACGCGAGCAGTTGGGCCTTCGGGCCGTCGTGCTCGCTCGCCTTGAGCAGGTACATCCCCTTGAGGATGCCCTCGACGTCGACGCCCTCGGGCTCGGCCGGCTGCACCAGCGGCTCGTTGTAGACCGTCAGGTAGTACATGACGTTCGGGTCGGCGTGCTTCGGCGAGCCGTCCTCGTTCGTGCCGTACATGCGGTCGAGGCCGGCCTTGACGATGTGACCGATCTCGTAGCCGTAGGCCGGGTCGTACGAGACGACGGCCGGGTTCGTCGTGGCGAGGAGCGGCGAGTGGCCGTCCGCGTGCTGCAGGCCTTCGCCCGTCAGCGTGGTGCGGCCGGCGGTGGCACCGATCATGAAGCCACGGGTCATCTGGTCGCCGGCGGCCCAGATGGCGTCGCCGGTGCGCTGGAACCCGAACATCGAGTAGAAGACGTAGACCGGGATGAGCGGCTCGCCCTGCGTCGAGTACGAGGTGCCGACCGCGGTGAACGCCGCGAGGGCGCCCGCCTCGTTGATGCCGACGTGGATGATCTGGCCCTGCGGGCTCTCCTTGTAGGCCAACAGGAGCTCGCGGTCGACCGACGTGTAGTGCTGGCCGTTCGGGTTGTAGATCTTCGCCGACGGGAAGTAGGCGTCCATGCCGAAGGTGCGTGCTTCGTCCGGGATGATCGGGACCACGCGGTCGCCGAAGTCGGGCGAGCGCAGCAGGTCCTTCAGCAGGCGCGCGAACGCCATGGTGGTGGCGACCTCCTGCTTGCCGGAGCCCTTCTTGACGACCTGGTACTTCGAGTCGTCCGGCAGCGTGAACTGCGTGTACTTCGTGCGACGTTCCGGCACGTAGCCACCGAGCGCGCGACGACGCTCGTGCATGTACTGGATCGCCTCGTCGTCGTTGCCCGGGTGGTAGTACGGCGGCGTGTAGGGGTTCTCCTCGAGCTGCGCGTCGGAGATCGGGATGCGCATCTCGTCGCGGAACTGCTTGAGGTTGTCGAGCGTGAGCTTCTTCATCTGGTGGGTCGCGTTGCGGCCCTCGAAGCTCGGGCCGAGGCCGTAGCCCTTGACCGTCTTCGCCAGGATGACGGTCGGCTGGCCCTTGTGCTCGGTCGCGGCCTTGAACGCGGCGTAGACCTTGCGGTAGTCGTGGCCACCGCGCTTGAGGTTCCAGATCTGGTCGTCGGTGTAGTCCTTGACGAGCTCGAGCGCCTTCGGGTCGCGCCCGAAGAAGTTCTCGCGGACGTAGGCACCGTTCTCGGCCTTGTACGTCTGGTAGTCGCCGTCCGGCGTCTGGTTCATCAGGTTGAGGAGCGCGCCCTCGGTGTCACGGGCGAGCAGGTCGTCCCACTCGCGGCCCCAGACGACCTTGATGACGTTCCAGCCCGCACCGCGGAAGAACGCCTCGAGCTCCTGGATGATCTTGCCGTTGCCACGGACCGGACCGTCGAGTCGCTGCAGGTTGCAGTTGATGACGAAGTTCAGGTTGTCGAGGCCGTCGTTCGCGGCGACCTGGAGCTGCCCGCGGGACTCGACCTCGTCCATCTCGCCGTCGCCCAGGAACGCCCAGACCTGCTGGTCCATGGCGTCCTTGATGCCGCGGTTCGACAGGTACTTGGCCTGCTGCGCCTGGTAGATCGCGTTGATCGGGCCGATGCCCATCGACACGGTCGGGAACTGCCAGAAGTGCGGCATGAGGCGCGGGTGCGGGTACGACGACAGGCCGCCGCCGGCGTGCGACTTCTCCTGCCGGAACCCGTCGAGCTGGTCCTCGGAGAGGCGCCCTTCCATGTACGCGCGGGCGTACATGCCGGGGAAGGCGTGGCCCTGGAAGAAGACCTGGTCGCCGCCGGAGGGGTGGTCCTGCGCGCGGAAGAAGTGGTTGTAGCCGACCTCGTACATCGCAGCGCTCGACGCGTACGTCGAGATGTGGCCACCGACCCCGATGCCGGGACGCTGCGCGCGGTGCACCGTGATGGCCGCGTTCCAGCGGATCCAGCGGCGGTACCGGCGCTCCAGCTCTTCGTCGCCGGGGAACTCCGGCTCGTTCTCCGGCGCGATGGTGTTCACGTAGTCCGTCGTCGGGACCATCGGCACACCGAGGTGCAGTTCCTTGGACCGCTTGAGCAGGCTCAGCATGATCTCGCGACCGCGCTGGTGTCCGTGGGTCTGGACCAGCCCGTCGAGGGACTCACGCCATTCGGCGGTCTCCTGCGGATCCTGGTCGTTCGCCCCGGCGCTGTACGGGTCCTGGTCGTTCACCGTCACCCTTGACCTCGTTCGTTCTCGTGGTGGTGGACATGGTGGCTCCGGTGGTCGGGTCGCGACCGGCTGGGGCCCCGTCCACTCTAGGCCCCAGGACCGACGCTGATGCTGATGGTGACGTGCAGGTGGACGGGTGCTTGCATTCGCGTGTCGTCGGCGTAGCATGGCCGATCGTGCACACGCGATCTGCGGCGCACGGACCCGACGGGCACACCCCTCGCCCGAGGAAGAAGCACACGTAGCGATGGCACTGGAGATCGGCTCACTCGCGCCGGACTTCGAGCTCCCGAACCAGTTCGGTGAGCACGTCCGACTCAGCGACTTCCGCGGCAACCGCCCGGTCGCACTCGTCTTCTTCCCGCTGGCGTTCTCGTCCGGGTGCACGAACGAGCTCTGCACCCTGCAGGACAACATCACGATGTTCCAGGACCAGCGCATCGAGCTCCTCGGCATCTCGGTCGACTCGAAGGCCACGCTGCGGTCGTTCGCCGAGACGAACGGCTACGACTTCGAGCTGCTCGCCGACTTCTGGCCGCACGGCGCGGTCTCGAAGGAGTACGGCGTGTTCCTCGAGCACAAGGGCTTCGCCACCCGCGCGACCTTCGTCATCGACGTGCAGGGTCGGATCAAGGCCTCGATCATCACCGAGCCCGGCCTGCAGCGCGACGTCGCCGAGTACAAGGCGGCCCTCGACCGGCTCGCCGCCTGCTCGGCACCCGTCCCCGTCGGCTAGCGTTCCGAATCCCTCCTGACGGACGCGTCCGCGTCGACGGTCGGACAGGAGGCCCGGTGCACGCCATCGACACCGACCCACGTGGTCACTGCGTCACCGCTGATGCGTACGCCCCGTACCCGGTGCGCGTCACGCCCGGCACCTGGGGGCTGACCCGCACGGTCGTGGACGCCCCGACCGGCCCCGTCGTGGTGCGCCACCGCGCCGGTCCGGACCGGCTCCTGCTGCTGCACGGCGTCGCCGGCTCCTGGTCGACGTGGACACCCTTGCTGCACGCCGCACAGGGCGTCGGCGACCGCGGGCTGGTGCTCGTCGACCTGCCCGGCTGGGGGTCCTCGCCGGCTCCGGACGGTCCGCTCGGGCTCGACGCCGTCACGGGTGCCGTGTCGGCGGTCCTCGGCGCGCTGGGTCTCGGCGCGGTCGACGTGGTCGGGCACTCCATGGGCGCGTTCGTCGGGTTGCACCTGGCGGTGGTGGCGCCCGAGCGGGTGCGGTCGCTCGCCCTGGTGTCCGGCACCACGGTCGCGACGGCCGGTGCGGCTCGGCACCCGGTGCGGGCGCTCGGCACCCTGCCGGCGTTCACCCTGCTGCGTGCGGGCCTCACGGTGACCGGGCGCGCCGCTCGTCCGCTGCTCCGGGGGATCGCACGGGTCGGTCTGTTGCCGCTCGTCGCGGCGCCGGTGTTCACGCACGTGCGACGCCTGGACCCGAGCGTGCTCGAGGCCTTCGTCGAGGAACTCCGGCCGGAGCAGTTCACCGAGGCGGCACGGTCGGCGGCTGCGTACGACGTCGACCGGTGGCGCGCCGTCACCTGCCCGGTGACGGCGATCGCCGGGCGCGACGACGTGTTCGCCCGCGTCTCGGACCTCGAGGCGCTGCGGGCGCTCGTGCCGCAGGTCCGGACGGTGCTGCTCGACGACTGCGGGCACTTCGCCCACGTCGAGCGTCCGGACGCCGTCGCGCGGGAGCTCGGCCTCCGCTGAGCCGGTCGGGCCGCGTCAGGTGTGGACGGGGAACGTCGCCGCGACGCGGGAGCGCACCTCGGTGACGACGGCCTCGCGCATCGCCGGGGAGAACAGCGCGTGGTCGCCGTCCTCGACGCGGACGACGGACACCGAGCCGCGACGGTCGTCACCGGGCCAGCGCCGGACGGCCTTCTGCCCACCGAGCCGGTCGAACAGGGCTGCGTCCTCGGGAGCGACGATCACGACGACGTCGGTGCCGTGCTCGACGAGCGGGCGGACGTGGCCGACGACCCCGCCCATCCGGTCGCGACGGGCGATCCGGTCGCGGACGGCCTTCGGCACGAACCGGTTGTACCGCTCGCGCACCCACATCCGGGCGGGCGACGGGGCGTCGATCGCCCGGACCCCGTCGGCGTACGAGCCGGGCTCGGCCGGGACGCGACGGTAGTCGTTCGGGCTGATCTCGACGACCAGGCGCGGGGCCTCCTCGACGGCGCGGCCCGCGACCCAGGCGCCGGCGCACATGCCGACGAGCACGAGCCGGTCCGATGGTGTGGCGAGTGCGGTGACGACGGCGGACTGGTCCTCCACCCACTCCTGCGCGAACAGGAAGCTCCGCTCGTCCTCGTGCACGCCGGTGCTCTCGCCGGTGGCGCGGCGGTCGACCCGGACGACCCGGGCGCCGTCGCGGGCGAGGGCGCGAGCGAGTTCGACCTGGTAGTCGGTGGCGCCCACCCGGTGTTCGGCGCCGCCGCTGTGGAGCACGACGACGGGGGCGTCGTGGTGCTGGGCGGACGAGACGGTCTCGATCCCGAACAGCCCGTGATCACCGAGGTGGACGATCCGCTCCGACACGCGGCCGTCGACGTCGAGCACCTCGTCGAGGACGGGCACGCGGACGGGCACCGCCGTCTCGGGTGCCCAGGTGTCGAGCCAGGCGACGACGGTGTCCACGGCGGCTCCGGGGATGCGGGCGTGGATGCTCGTGCCGTCGAGGAGCTCGGCGCTGCCGGTGACCTCGGTCACGTCGACACCGCCGAGGGGCTTCGGCGGCCGGGCACCCGGGCGGACGAGCGCGACGGTGGGCCCGGTGCGCGGGGCGAAGGCGAGGTCCGAGAGTGCGGCGGCCTCGTCCGGCTCGACGTCGAACCCGATGAGGCTCTCGACGCCGTCGACCACGCGGTCGGCACCGATCGTGATGGTCGCGAGGGCGCGCTGCCTGCGGAGCCACCCCTTGCCCGATGCCGGTGCGTCCCAGACGACGAGGCCGTCGGTGTCCGCGGCCGCGTTCGCCGCGACGAGGGCGGCCGAGGCCAGCCCGACGAAGGCGACGTGCTGCACCCCCGTCGTGCGGAGCACGGCGGCGGCGTGGCGTGCGGACCGGACCTGCGCGTCCGGCGTGGTGTCGGGGGCGCCGTCACCACGTCCGGACGGGTCGTAGCGCACCGAGGCGATGCCACGGGCCTCCAGGCGGTCGGCCAGCAGACGGAGCGTGCGGTACGCGATGACGCCCTCCTGCCCGAGCGGCGGGCAGATGACGACGCCGGCGCGCGCGGCGGCGGCGGGGAGCTGGACCGCGGCGCGGATCGCCGGCGATCCGGACCAGCCGTGGAGCGTGGTCACAGGGCGAGGGCCGCGCGGGCGGACGCCGGCCAGGCGTCGAGGTCCGTGCCGTGGGCGGCGAACAGGGCGATGGTGATGCGCTCCAGGCCGAACGCGATGCAGGCGCTGTGCGCGACCTGTCCGTCCTCGGTGCGGAGGCCGAACGAGGTGCCGAAGTGGTCCTCGTGCAGGTTCGCGGAGCTGATCGCGGTGGCGTCGTGGTCGGGACCGTAGACCTTCGTCACGAACTCGAACTTGAGCGCCTGCTCGACCTGGTTGCGGGCGAGCATCTGCCCGACGCGGCCGAAGAAGGGGTCGTTCGCGGGGACGACGTCGATCTCGAGCCCGAACGACTCGAGCAGCGCGCGCATCACCGGGATGCTGCCGTCCCGGTGGGCCGCCGCGGACGCGGGGGTGCCGACGTGCACGAACTCGTGCATGTGGAAGGCCTGCAGGCGCATCGGGTCGAGCGAGGGCTCCCGGCGGAAGGAGTCGCCGAGGACGTCGAAGAACCGACCCTGCCGGGGCACGGTGTCGCCGATCAGGCCGTAGACCGGGTGGCAGACCGCGGGGGTGAGCATGAGGTCGGCCGGCTCGAGGAACCCCTCCCAGCGCTCACCGCGCTCGCGGGCGGCGAGCAGTGCGCGGTGGGTGCGGTCGTCGCCGGTGAACCCGGAGATCGACGCGGCGAGGTCCGGGAACGACGCGATGTAGTCGGTGCGCTCGAACGACGCGAGCGGCTCGACCGGCGGGAAGCGCAGGACCTCGGCGCCGAGGTGCTCCTGGTTGCGGACCGCTGCGGCGTCGACCGCGGCGTACACGCGCTCGAAGACCCCGGTGCGGCCGTAGAGGCCGGGCGTGCCGAGGTCGAGGAGGACGCCGTCGGTGAGCAGGCGGGCGCGGAGGGCGGCGCGGGCGGCGTCGAGCGCGGCGGCGGTGTCCGCGGTGCTGGTGTCGGTGGTGTGCGTGGTGGTGTCCGTGATGGTCACAGGATCACTCCCGTCATGATGGCCAGGTCGGCGTCGTTCTTGAGGAGACGGTCGTTGCTCACCATGACGGCGGCCCCGTGGGCGTCTCGGAGGTGTCGGGCGATGCTCATCGGACCCGAGGCGGCGTAGCCCGCGATCCCGACGATGCGCAGCGCCTTCGTGACGATGTCGGTGACGCGCTCGGACGCACCGATCTTCAGGGCGTTCGCGGCGAGGGCGTACGCGCTCGAGGCCAGCACGTCCGGGTCGTCGGCGGCGGCGTCGAACCGTTCGGCGGCGTGGCGCACCGAGTCGGCCAGGGCCTGCAGGTCGACCAGGAGCTCGGCCAGCCGCAGGGCACCGGGCGGGGTCGTCCCGACGGCGGCGCGGGCCTGCTTGCGGACGGCGCTGCGGGCACGTTCGGCGGACGAGACCGCGATGCCGAGCCAGACCGAGGCCCAGAGCACGTGCGACACCGGCAGCACGGTCTGGGCGGAGATCGTGGCGTAGTCGTCGCGGAACACCCGGTCGGTCGTCGTCTCGGTGTCGAGGATCCACCCGTTGCTGCACGTACCGCGGAGCCCCATGGTGTCCCAGGTGGACGTCTGCGACAGGACCATCGTGTCGGTGCGGCAGATGAGCAGTCGCTGGTCCGACGCCGGGGCGTCCGGGTCGCGTCGGGCGGTGACGAACACCGCGTCGGCCTCGGTGGCGTACGAGATCACCGGCGCGTCCTTGCGCAGGCGGATCCGGCCGTCGTCGGTCGGCTCGATGGAACACGTGGACCGCCGGGCGTCACCGCCGACGCCGCGCTCGGTGGTGGCCGACGCGACGAGCGCACCGCCACGGACGGCCTCGATGGTCTCGAGCACGCCGGCACCGTCGCCGCCGTGCCGCCAGAGCGCCATGACCTGGCCCTGGTGCATCGCGAACACCATGCCGGTCGCGGCACAGGCCCGGCCGAGTTCGGTCGCGATCGCGGAGAGCTCGGCCACGGAGGCACCCTCGCCACCGTGCTCGGTCGGCACCGCTGCCGCGAGCAGGCCGTACTCCCGCATCGCGGCGATGGCCTCGCGCGGGGGTCGGGCGTCGCGGTCGACCTCGTCGGCGAACTGTGCGGCGACCTCGGCCACCGCGCTCGCACGCTCGGCGAAGCGGTCGATGACCGACGGAGCGGGCAGGACCAGGGTCACGACGCGAGCTCCGCGGCCGCGGTGATCGACTCGACGCTCGCGAAGGTGGACCGGTTCAGCACGGAGTCGGGGAACTCGACGTCGAGGTCCGACTCCACCGCGAGCATCACGTTGACGGTGGCGTGCGAGGTCAGGCCGAGGGCGTAGAGGTCGGCGATCGACGCGACGTCCCACGCGTCGACCGTCAGCCGGCCGTGCTCGGCGAGGGCGCGACGGACGGCCCGGTCGGTGGCCGGGTCGGCGATCGTCGCGGTGGTGCTGGAGGGGTTCGGGTCCTGTTCCATGACTGCAACCGTAAAGAGGAACGGCCCTCGGGAAACCGCCGTGCCGGTGCGGGAAACCGCACCCCTGTCCGGAGCGCCGGGTCAGCGCTCCGAGAGGGCCACCGCCGTCGCCACCGCGAGCCCCCGTTCGTGTGCCAACGAGACCGCGATCGGGCCGCACCCGATCGACTCCGCCAGCGCCGCGGCCGCCCCGGACAGCTCGACCGTGGGGGCCCCGCCGGCGTCGAGCACGACGGCGACGTCACGCAGCGGGATCGCCTGGTCCGGGGCCGGCCGGAGCAGCTTCACGACGGCCTCCTTGCCCGCGAACCGGGCAGCGAGGCGCTCCGGGTCGTCGCCGGTGTCGGTGCGTTCCCGCAGGGTGAACACCCGGTCCAGGTACCGCTCGCCGTGCGCCGTCACGGCGTCGACGACGTCCTCGACCGAGGCGAGGTCGGTGCCGGTGCGGATGGTCATCACGAGGAGCAGGCTACGCACGAGTTCTCCACAGCGCATTCCCCGAGGGGCATGGGGCGCCGAGGGGGTTCGTATGATCGTCGCCAGGGACCACCGAGGGGGAACGATGGCATCACCGTGGACGGGCATCATCGAGGACGCGCGGCACTACCCGTCGCCGCACAACTCGCAACCGATCGTCGTGCGCGTCGAGGACGACCGCACCGCGACCGTGTTCTACGACCTGCGACGGGGGTTGCCGGCGGAGTCGTTCGGCATCCCGTTCGGGCACGTCTGCGCCGGGGTGTTCCTGGCCGGGCTCGACGTGGTGGCACGGGCGCACGGGTTCACCGTGCAGGAACGGCTCGACCACGCCGAGATGGACTTCGGTCGGCTCGACGCCGGTGCGGACGACCACCTGCACCGGCTGGGCACGGTGACGTTGCGTCCGCACGTGGTCACCACGGACGACCGGGAGGCCCTGGCCGGCTTCCTCGCACGGCGCACCTCACGCAGGCCCTACGACGCAACGCTCGTCGACGCCACCGCGATCGAGGCCGCCTCCGCCATCGCATCGGCGGCCGGACAACGCTTCCGCACCACCGACGACCGGACCACCGTCGACGAGATCGTGCGCGTCAACCAGGAGACCCTGTTCGACGACCTGCAGCACGACGCCGTGCACGACGAGATCCTGCACTGGCTGCGGTTCTCGAAGCGACAGGCAGCGGCCACCGGCGACGGGCTGTCCGCCGAGACGATGCTCATGCCCGGCCCGGTGCTCCGGTTCGCCATGGAGCACCGCGGACTCTGGCAGGCCCCGGGCATCGGCGGGGTCTTCCGCAGGGTGTACCTGTCCACCATGCGGGGCGTCCGACAGCTCGCCTGGCTCGAGGGACCGTTCAGCACCCCGGCCGAGTACGTCGAGGCCGGACGGGTCTTCATGCGCATCTGGCTCGAGTTCTCCGCACGCGGCATCGCCATGCACCCCTTCGGCACCGTGATCACCAACCCGCGGTCACACGCCGCGTTCGTCGAACGCGCGGGCGTCGACGAGTCCGACGGGCGGATGGCCTGGATGCTGTTCCGCTTCGGACACAGCGACCCACCACCCCTGGCACACCGCCGACCCGCAGCAGCGATGACCGTCGGGGGGACCCGGTGAAGCGCGCAGCGGTGTTCTCGGTGGTGTGGGTGGTCGAGACCTTCGTCGCACTGTTCATGCCCCGCGTCGGCACCCACAAGCTCCTGCTCACGCCGGGCATCGAGCCACTCCGCTGGACCCTCGGACGCTGGCGCGCCTGGCGGACCGCGGAACGGGCTGCGAAGCGGGTCCCCGCGTACCGGGCGTTCCTGGCGGAGTCCGGACGGGCCTCCAGGCTCGACACCCGTGGCGGCATCGCCGCGGCGATCTCGGGACTGCCCGAGATGGACAAGGACTCCTACGTCAAGCGCTGGAGCATCCCCGAGCGCTGCATCGACGGACGCCTGCCCCGACGCGGCGTCGTCGTCGACGAGTCCAGCGGATCGAGCGGCACTCCGACCAGCTGGGTGCGCGGCCCCGACGAACGCCAGGCCACCCGACAGCTGCTGCAGCTCGGGTTCTCCCGCACCGCCAAGGACCTGTCGAAGCAGCCGTTCGTGCTCAACGCCTTCCTCGCTCGGGGCCTGGGCCACCGGGATGAACGTGACCGCCTCGCTCACCGAGTCCTCCATGATCAAGTCGATCGGCCCGGACCGCGACAAGATCGTGCAGACGATGCGCGAGTTCGGCACCGACTTCACCTACATCATCTGCAGCTACCCACCGTTCCTGAAGGCCCTGTTCGAGGACGACCGGCTCGAATGGAGCCAGTACACGATCGTCGCCGCGTTCGGGGGCGAGGGCATCAGCGAGAACATGCGTGCCCACATCGAGCAGTACGCGCAGGCCGTGCTCGGCTCCTACGGGGCGAGCGACCTCGAGATCAACCTCGGCATCGAGACACCGTTCAGCGTGCAGCTGCGCCGAGCGATCGCCGCCTCACCGGAACTCTCCGCCGCCCTGACCAAGCAGGGCGAGTACGGGGTACTGCCGATGGTGTTCCAGTTCAACCCGTTCGGCTACCTGATCGAGACGAACGACCTCGGCGAACTCGTCGTCACCATCGCCCGCTCCGAGAACATCAGCCCACGCATCCGCTACAACATCCACGACCGCGGACACGTCGTGCGGATGAAGGAGCTGCGGTCCGTGCTGCGGGCGACCGGACACGCGGCGCTCGCCGCCGAGGCCGAGCTCGACCTGCCGCTGCTGTTCCACTACGGCCGGTCCGACCTGTCCGTCGACTACAACGGGGCCGTCGTCGCACCCGACGTGGTGCGGGACGTCGTGTACGGCGACCCGGAACTGCTCGAGGCCGTCGAGAACCACCGGCTGATCAGCTACGAGGACGACCGCGGTGACCGGCAGCTGCACATCGCGTTCCAGCTCGCCTCGGGTGCTGGCGGGTTCGACGCGGATGCCGCCCGGGGTGACGTGATCGCCGAGCTGCGCCGGCTGAACAAGGACTTCTCGAACGCGATCCGCACGGCGCCGCCCGGCACGCTGCCGACGGTGGCGTTCTACCCGTACCGGACGGGGCCGTTCCGCGAGGACGGCAAGAAGCTCAAGAACGAGTACGTGTGGCAGCTGCCGGCCGGGTCGGTCGCGCAGTGGGACCTCGACCTGTCGTGGGTCGCGGCGAAGGAGGCCTGAGCCGAGCCGGTTCCGGCGCTAGTCGTACTGCGGCGGCCAGTCGAAGGGCGCCGGCAGGTGCGGGACCTCGCCGACGGTCGTGACGACGAGGACGACCTGGCGCAGGTCCGTGAGCTCGATCGAGCGCGGGTTGCCGATCCTCCGGTGCCCGTCGACCCACACGGTCAGTTCGCCGCGCAGGCCACCGACGTGCTCCGGACCGAGCGAGACGCCCCACTCGTCGAAGAACTGCCCGAGCGTGAACGTCTGCTCCGTCGGGGACTCGACGTGCACGATGCCCGAGGTGTCGTGCGTGTGGATCTCGGCGGCGAACTTCCGGCTGTCCGAGTGCCCGACGTTCGCCGGGACGGTAACCGGTTCGTCGCCGTCCAGGATCGTCAGGTGCGTGTGCACGTGCTCGGCCAGCCGTTCGCCCCAGACGTTCCGGAGTCCGGCGGACTCGGCGCGGGCCGACAGGTCGGTCGGCCGTGGCCAGGGCGGAGCGTCGCGGGCGGTGGCCGGTCCGGATGCGGCGCACCCGGACAGCAGCAGGAGTGCGGCCACCGCGACCGCGACGCTCCGGCGTCTCACCAGCGGTCGTGGACGCTCGCGCGGAACCACGTGTCGTACAGGTCGTGCACGGTGGCGTCGAGCCCCTCGATCGGCGGCAGGTCGCCGGCGGCGGCGTTCGAGCGCGCCTGCTCCGCATTGCGTGCGCCGGGGATCGCCGCGGTGACGCCGTCCTGCGCGATGATCCACGCCAGCGCAGCCTGCGGGACCGAGACGGCGTCCGGCAGGGACGCCGCGAAGGTCTGCGCGGCGCGCACGCCGTCGTCGTAGTCGACGCCGCTGAAGGTCTCGCCCTGGTCGAAGGCCTCGCCGTGGCGGTTGTAGTTGCGGTGGTCGCCCTCGGCGAACGACGTGTCGGTCGTGTACTTGCCCGAGAGCAGCCCCGAGGCCAACGGGACGCGCGCCAGGATGCCGACCCCTGCCTCCAGGGCGGCCGGCAGCACGCGGTCGAGCGGCTTGAGGCGGAACGCGTTGAGGATGATCTGGACGCTCGCGACGCCGGGCCGGGCGATCGCGGTGAGCGCCTGGTCGGCGGTCTCGACGCTGACACCGTAGGCGGCGACCGAGCCGTCGGCGACGAGCGCGTCGAGGGCGTCGTAGACGGCGTCGTCCTCGTAGACCGGGGTCGGCGGGCAGTGCAGCTGCACGAGGTCGAGGGTGTCCTGCCCGAGGTTCTTCCGCGAGCGGTCCACCCACTCGCGGAAGTTCGCGGCGACGTAGTTCTCCGGGACCTGGTCGGCACGACGGCCCATCTTCGTGGTGATCGTCAGCGGCACGTCGGGGTTCGCGGCACGCCACGCGCCGATGAGCTGCTCGCTCCGGCCGTCGCCGTAGACGTCGGCGGTGTCGAACAGGGTGACGCCCGACTCGACGGAGGCGTCCATGACGGCGTTCGCGTCGGCTTCGGAGACGGGACCCCAGTCACCGCCGAACTGCCAGGTGCCGAGACCGATGGGGGAGACGGAGCGGCCGGTGCGGCCGAGGGTGCGACTCTGCATGGGTCCGAGCGTAGTCAGACGTGCGCTGGCGGGGTTCAGCCGAGCGGGGTGCAGGCGAGCGGGGTTCAGCCGATCGTCGAGACGCCGCGGCGCAGGAGCGCTCGCGCTGCCCGGGCGCGGGGGATGACCCAGACGGCTGCCCACAGGGCCATCGCGCTCCACAGCAGGATGAGCATCGTCGTGATGAGCGTGCCGTGCTGGTCGCGCATCGACCACGTCATCGCGATCCACAGGACGCCGAGGACGACCTTGCCCCAGCCGGCGCCCTCGCGGTCGGCCTGGGCCTGGACGAGCGGGATCCACTGGTCCGCCGGCACACCGTCGGGCACCTGGCCGTCGGCGATCCACTCGCGCACGACGATCGACCGTTCGTAGCCGCCCTCGGCGCGCCAGGCGCGGCGCTGCAGGACGACGGCGATCGCCGCACCCGCCACCGCGGTCGGGATGCCGACCGAGACCAGGACGGCGGTGGTCGCTTCGGTCCACGATGACAGGACCAGCATGACCAAGACGACGGCGAAGGCCGCGCCCGTCACACCCGCACCGAGCAGGCGGAGCCGCCCGGCTTCGTCGAGGACACCGACTCCGACACCGTTCACGGGGGAGAGCGTACCTGCGGTGATCGGGGGCGGGGTGCGTTCGTCAGCCCAGTGCCAGCAACCAGCACATGCCGGCGGCGGCGAACGCCATCGCCCAGCTCACCAGGCTGCCGATCAGGAAGTACTCGGCCTGGTACCCGGTCGTCTCGCGGCGGATCTCGGGGAAGCGGACGATCCCCTTCGCGGCGATCAGCGCCGCCACGACGGGGAAGGCGCCGGCCAACGAGAACCCGGCCAAGAGCAGGCGCTCGATCGGGCCGATCATGCGTCCACCCTTGAGGGTGACCGTGCGGTCTCCGGGTTGGTCGTCGTCTTCTTCCGACGCCCTGCCGGTGCGTCGTCGGCCGAAGCGTTTCGGTCGGCCGGCTGCTGCCGCCGCCGCCGCCGCTGTGCGCTGGGCGTCCGGGGAGAGTTCTGCTGGCAGCGCCTGGGCGACGACCACGTTGGCCGAGTCGACCAGGAACAGTGCGGATCCGATACCGGCGACGAGCGCGGCGAGCGGTACCGCTCCGACGAACGCCGGGCCGGCATCACGGTGCCAGTCCACCATGAAGCCGGACGCGTCGGCAGCCGGTGCCCAGAGCAGCAGCACGGCGACGGCGACCGCGAGCAGGACGGCCGGCCAGGACCCGGAGCGTCGGAGCCAGGGGAGTGCCCGATCGCGACCGCCGGGTGCGCCACCGGACCGCACCGGGATCGTGGTCGCGACCCACAGGGCTGCGAGGACGACCGCGACCAGCACCGACCAGACGGCGAGGCCGAGGCCGAGCACCGCCGCGGCCGTCACGGCGGCCCAGAGCAGGACGATCACGGTGGTGGTCAGCACGCGCCGCGGTGCCGCGTCGGTCCCGGTCCGTGCGCGGACGACGTCGGCGAGCCCGACGAGGGTCAGGAGGACTCCGGCGAGCATCAGCGGCCCCCGTCCCCGAGGACACGCAGGCCCTCGACCAGGGCGGCGACGCCCGACTTCTGCACGGACTGGGACACCGCCGACGGGGTGATCCCCTCGTCCGCGGCGATCTGTGCCTGCGTCCGGCCCTGCACCAGACCGAGTGCGATCCGGCGGGCGCGGGGTGCGAGTCGCGAGACGACGTGGTCGCGGCTGAGGAAGTAGGCGTTCACGAGTCGCTCCGTCGTTCCGTGGCGGTCGTCGGCGTCGTGGTACCAGGACCGCAGGAACGCGGTCCGGCCGTCCTCGCGCCGGTGGGTCTCGTTGATGGCGTCCCGTGCCGACCACCAGCCCGGGCCGTCCTGCAGCGGGCCGGTGCCGCCGGTGCCGATCGTCCGGACCTGCCCTCGGCCGATGCCGAGGCGGATCTGCACGGTCTGGGGGAGTGCGAGGGTCGCGGCCGTCGTCGCCACGAGGGCGTCGGTGAGCGTGCCGTAGATGACCTGGAACTCGTCGCCGACCGTGGCGCGGAGGGGGTCGAGCGCGGTGACGTCCGCGGTACTGTCGAAGGCGTGCTCGACGTCCTGCTGGGCTGCGGAGCGGTCCTCGAGCGTGCGGGAGTCGACCAGGTCGACGATCACGGCGATCACGGGCTCGGACTGCATGGGTTAAGCGTAGAGCTTCATATCGTCGAAAGTAAGCCTCGGGCTAAACCAATCACGTCGGCCACTCCAGCCAGTACGCGGGCACCCGGTTGAAATGTCACCTTCTGGACGTCCGGCGTCGAACCTGACAGCATGGGCGGACGCTGTCGGAGGGGGACGAGCAGATGGATGGTGCACGACCGGGGACGGGCGTCGCCGGCGCGGGACCGACCGAGACCGCGGTGCGGCGGCAGTACGGTCCGCCACCCGTGCCGTCGATCGCGTGGAGCGGGGGCCGCGCGGTGCTCGCCTTCGTCGTGCCGTTCGCTGCCGGGCTGGTGCTGGCCGGGGTGGTGCTGCTGCTCGGCATCCGGGGTGGTCGAGTCGCCCTGATGAACGGTGCGTTCGTGGCGCTCGACGGGGCCGGGGTACCCGTGGCCCTGCTCGCCGTGGGCACGGTCATCGCGGCGCTCGGGCTTGGTTTCGGGGTGACCGCAACCACCGTGGTCATGCTCGCGGTCGCGGATGATGCGACCGCCCGGCCGCGTGACGCGTGGCGGTGGTCGATGCGCCACCGGTGGCTCGTCGCCGAGGCCGCTCTGGTCGCGTTGGTGGTGGTCGCGGGGACAGCCACCGCCGTGTCGTGGCGGCCAGGTGGATGGGGCACCCTCGTGATCGTCGTGCTGCTCCTGGTCGGTGCCGTCATCGCGGCACCCCTGCTGCTCGGCTGGGCGTTGCTCGTGGCCGGTGTGCCCCGTCGTCCCGCATTCCGTCGTGCCTGGGAATCTGGTCGGGTCATCGTCCGCGGTGGACACGAGGCGACGGCGACGCCGCGTCGTGCGCTCGTCGGGGGAGCGACACTGACGACGGTGCTGGGGGTCGGCGTCCTGCTGCTGCTGCGCCTGTTGCCGCCTTCCGTGCTCCGGAGCAGCGTCATCGTCGCCTGGTGCTGCATGGCCGCGACCGGACTGGTGCTGCTCGTCGTCGCGATCGCGGTGCGCGGCGCCGCAACGCGGAACGAAGGCGGTCGGCTTCGGTCACGGTTGGCGGCGGATTCGGTGGCCGGGGGACGACGGGCGAGGCCCGGCCTCGTCGGAGCGGCGGCGGTGCTCGTGCCGGCGGTGGTGTTCGCGGTGGTCGTCTCGAGCAACCCGCTCGACGCCGTGCAGTACGACGCTGCCCCTGCCGACGCGCGCGGCCTGCTCGGCGGCGACCTCGCGGACGTCGGAGGCCGGACGGCGGTTGTGAGCACGCCGTCGACACCGCCCAGCCGTCTGCGGATGTGTGGGGATGCGTCGTGCGACACCTCCGTGGAGATGCCTGGCCTGACCGGCGGCTCCGCGATCGGAAGCGCCGGCGACGGCGGGCTGCTCACTGCCCATTGGAAGGTGCGGTTCGAGGACGAAGTCGCTCAGCAGTACGAGCTCGAAGTCGTGCACTCACGCGCGGACCAACTCGATGTGGCACCGAAGTCGGACGATGCCGCCTGGCCCGCGGGGAGACGGGCGGAGCAGCGTGACTCCGCCGACGAGGCACCGGCCGTCGATCGCCCGGAGGGGCGCCGCACCACGGTCGCCGCCGTCGACATCGTTGAGACCGACCGGGACCGCGTCAGCTACTGGATGACGGACGTCGCCATCGCGGGTTCCGGCGACCGGCCGGTCGTGGTCGGGATCGCCCGCGGCGGTGAACCGGAAGGACGCTCGCACCTGGTCGCCGTGTTCTGCGAGGACGTGTCCTGCGTTGAACACACGGTTCGGCAGGTGGCGCTGCCGTGGATCCCGCCGCTGGACCACCAGGGCGTGGACGTCGCCGTCGCGCCGGACGGCACCGCGGTGGTCTCGCTGGTGTCGGAGACCGACGCTCGTTCGCCGACCTTCACCGCCCTTCGGCTGGTGTCGTTCAGCCCGGACGGTGGTCAGCCCGTCGTCCGCGACCTGTCGCACGCGATCCCGCCGGGGGAGCCGGTCCGGGAGTGGGACGAGGCGTACGACGCGCGGGTGGCGATCGGCGGCGACGGGAACCCGGTCGTGCTCGCGCGGTCGAACGGTGTCTCGACCCAACGGCTGACGTTCTGCGCGGATGCGTCGTGCTCGTCTTCGTCGCACACGGACATCACGCCGAAGGGGCCGACGAGCCTCCTTCCGGCGTTCGTCATCGACCGATCGGGGCGGCCACTCGTCGCGGTCCGTGACGAGGAACGCGGCACTCTGGGACTGCTCTCGTGCCGTGACGCACGGTGCACCAGTTCCGAGCAGACGACGATCGCCCGGTTCCCGCCGGTGCAGGACGAACGGTCGGGCACCAGCACGCTGGCGATCGGCCTCAGCGCCGACGACACCCCCATCGTGCTGTCGGGCGGCGTGTCGGAGGACCGGGACGAGGACGTGCAAGGACTCGTGATCCGCTGCGACCGACCCCGGTGCGGGGTGTCGTGACTTGCCCACTTGGTTCGACGACGATGGAGCGCCGACGCCCTAGGATCGTCGTGAGGGCCTTTAGCTCAGCTGGTAGAGCGCCACGTTTACACCGTGGATGTCGTCGGTTCGATCCCGGCAGGGCCCACCGAGCCACCGCTGGCCGGTCTCCCACCAGGACCGGCCAGCGATCAGTCAGTCGCTGAGGGGCGACAGCCATTCGGCTTCGAGGTCGCCTTCGACGAGGTCCGCGAGCTTGCCGAAGTAGTCCTGCATGTGCGGCTGCTGCACGTGGCGCGCGATGTCCGCCCCGGAGGACCACCGCTCGTAGAACGCGAACGCCCCGGGCTGCTCCTTCGTGGTGTGCACCGAGTACTGCTCGTAGCCGTGCTCGGATCGCACCGCGGGGATGATCGCGCGGATCGCGTCTTCGAGTTCCTGCTCCTTGCCGGCCCGGGCGCGGGCGAACCCGTAGACGGCCACCGGGGTCGTCGAGGCCAGGACGTCAGCGGGCATCAGGCCATCGGGGACGGTGTCTTCGGTCGTGCTCATGGTGACTGCTTCCTTCGTGTCGTTGCCGTCCCGAACGAGTGCTCCGGACGTCGCCAACGCTAGGAGCGGCCGGTGGGACGTTCAATGACCCTGAGGACCAGATTCATGTCCGCGAGGACCATCCGGAATCGTTCTCTGGTCCATCCGGGAAGTCCGGCGTACATTCGTCGACGTGGACGTCCTCTCCGAAGTGCTCGACGTCTCCGGAGTCCGAGGGAGTGCCGGCGCCCGGATCGCGGCCGCCGGAGACTGGGGCGTGGAGTGGGTCCGGGATCGCGACGCCGTCGTCTACGCGGTCACTGCCGGTGTCGCCTACCTGACGGTCGAGGGCGGGGCTCCGAGGCTCATGACGACGGGCGACGTCGTCGTCCTCACCACCGGCGCCGCCCATGCGCTCTCCAGTGCGCCCGGCGTCGGCATCCACTCCTGCGACGTCGCGGCCGCCGACGAGGCACGCCGGGGTGGTGGCCTCCTGCGCCTGGGTGACGGGGACGAGCAGACGCAGATCCTGGGCGCTTCGTACTCGCACGACCCCGCTGGATCCACACCGGTCTTCGCCCTGCTTCCTCCGGTGATCCACCTCCGAGCGCAGCAGCTCGACGCGAGCCTCGCGGACATCGTCCGACTCATCGGGCACGAACTCGCTCGTCCCGGCCTCGCGACCCACCTCGTCCTCGATCGTCTCGTCGACGTCCTCCTCGTCGCGATCCTGCGGACCTGGCTCGCCTCCTCGCCAGAACCCGGCGCCTCGTGGTGGGGAGTCCTCCGCGACCCGCTCCTGATGCGGGCTGTCACGAGGATCCACGAGGCTCCCGGTCACCCCTGGACGACCGAGGCGCTCGCACGTGACATCGCGACGTCGAAGCAGACGCTGGTGCGCCGCTTCCGGACGTTCGCAGGCACCACGCCGGGGGAGTACCTCACCCGCTGGAGGATGGACCTCGCAGCGCGTCGACTCCGTGACACCGACGACGGCCTCCAGAAGATCGCCGCCGACGTCGGGTACACCTCCGTCTACGCGTTCAGCCGCGCGTTCAGTCGTGAACGGTCGCTCCCGCCCGGGCGGTACCGAACGGTCGCCCGCGCACGTGAGCGCCCTGATTGACGGGAGCACTACTCGCTGATCGTCGATTCGCTCGCCGCGCCCATGGAGAGCAGGATCAGCGCGCGCGCCGTTGCAGAGCCGGCCTCGCAGCCGTAGACGACGAGCTGCAGGCCGGGTGACCCTTCGACGGCGAAGGTGTGGGCGTCGAACTCCAGCCGCCCGACCTCCCCGTGCTCGAACTGCTTCGCGGTGGTCGTCTTGCGCCGTACCCGTTGCGTGCTCCACCGTTCGGCGAACTCCGGGCTGGCGTCGTTCACTTCCTCGATGAGACGGAGGAGGCGCGGGTCGCTCCCGAACTCCGCGGTCGCCGCCCGCAGGCTCGCGACGGTTGCGTCGGCGGCGCGGGCCCAGTCGGCGTGGAAGTGCCGCGCCGTCGGGTCGAGGAAGGTCATCCGCACGAGGTTGTCGAACCGTCCGAAGGGTGCGTACACCGCACGGGCCAGGGCGTTCGCGGCGAGGACCTCGTGCGCGGGGTCGATCACGAAGGCGGGGTGTGTCGACCACGAGTCCAGCAGCTGCCCGAGAGCCGGCGTCACCGACGTCGCCACGCGGGGGACTCGCGGGGAAGCAACCAGTCCTGCCAACGCGAACAGGTGGGCGCGCTCGTCGCCCTCGAGCTCGAGCCCGTCGGCGATGCCCTCGAGGACGGCGGCGCCGGGACTCACCTCCCGCCCTTGCTCGAGGCGTGTGTAGTAGTCGACGCTGAGGCCGCCGAGCACCGCGAGTTCCTCGCGGCGGAGCCCGGGCACGCGTCGGACACCGCCGCCTGGCAGCCCGAGCGACTCCGGGGTGAGGCGGCGGCGGACGGCGCGCAGGTACGCGGCGAGGGTGAGGTCGTCGGCGGGCACGGGACCAGGGTAGGTGGCAGGAACTGCGCCTCCCTGGTCCTGCCGCACCCCGGCAGGACAGGGCGATGGTCGGGGGCTGCACGGCGTCGAGGCTGGGCGCATGGACACCAGCAGCGCACCCCAGCCCGTTCACCCCTACCTCGGCCTCTGGGCCACCGCCGATGGTCGTATCCGCCACGAGCTGCGGCCCGACGGCCGTTACGTGGAGGCCCGAGGTGACCGTGAGGCGGCCTACGTGGGCGCCTACGAGGTCGACGGCGACCACATCGACTACCGAGACGACACCGGCTTCACCGCGGACGGCGACTTCAGGGACGACGTCCTGCACCACGCGGGCATGGTGCTGCACCGACGGAAGGTCGTCCTGGTGACGGGCGCCTCGAGCGGCATCGGGCGTGCGACGGCCGTCCGCCTCGCCGCTGCCGGCCACCCCGTCGTGCTCGGGGCCCGGCGCACCGACCGGCTCGACGAGCTCGTCACCGAGATCGAGGGGGCGGGCGGTACGGCGATGGCAGTGCCGCTCGACGTCACCGCCCTCGCCTCGGTGCAGGAGTTCGCGGCTGCTGCCCGGGCACGCTTCGGGCGGATCGACGTGCTCGTCGCGAACGCTGGCGTGATGCCGCTGTCACCCCTCGCCGCAGGCCTCGTCGACGAGTGGGACAGGATGATCGACGTCAACGTCCGCGGCCTCCTCCACAGCATCACGGCGACCCTGCCCACCATGCTCGCGCAGGGCACCGGCCACGTCGTGACGATCGCATCCGTCGGCGCCTACGACGTCTCGCCCACGGCTGCCGTCTACTGCGGCACGAAGTTCGCAGCACGGGCGATCACCGAGGGGCTGCGTCAGGAGTCACCGCGCGGGATCCGTGTGACCACCGTGTCACCAGGAGTCACGGAGTCCGAGCTCGCTACAACGATCACCCACGCCTCCGCCGCCGCCGCGATGGTCGTCTACCGTGCCGAGTCGATCTCTGCCGACGCGATCGCCCGCGCCGTCTCCTACGCGGTGGCCGAGCGACCCGACGTCGACGTGAACGAGATCGTCGTGCGGCCTGCGGCCCAGCGTTGATTTGCTCCGCAGTGTCGCAGCGACCCGCCGGGTGAGGCGTGACGGGTGACCGTCACCCCGGGAGGGGCTACGACACAGGTCACGAGTGCAACAGCGTTCAGAGCGATGAGGGCGATCGCCCACCGGCGTGAGGCTGTTCGACGCGTGATTGGCACGGTAGCGGTCCTCGGCGATCACCCTGGCGTCCGGTAGCGTCAGCGCCATGACCCAGATGCAGCGACGCAGTCTGCTCGAACGGCTGATCGGCAAGCCCCTGCCGTGGCTCGTCTGGGTGTGGGCGGTCATCGCCCTGGTCTGGCTCGTCCTCGCCGTCGTCGAACCGTCCCGGTTCCACACGCAGATGGCGGTCATCTGGATCATCCTCGCCGCCGTGCAGATCGGCTCGGTGTCCTACACCCGTGCGCAGGAACGGAAGCGTGCTCGGAACGCAGGCGACGACTCGTAATCGGCCCGACGCAGGCGCCCGGAGCATGAGCGTGCGCAGAGCTCGGCGAGATGCCTGGGTGCTGCGTGAGAGCATGCGGTCGTGACAGACGAACCCCTGCTCGAGATCCGGTCGGCGTCCGAGACGGACGCTGCGGACGTCGCTGCGGTCGTCGTCCGTGCGTACGCCAACCAACAGGGCTGGGTGAGTGACGCCGAGCTGGTCACCGGGGAACGGACGAGCCCGGACCAGGTGCGTGCGATGATCCGTGCCCCGCGGTCGGTGATGCTCGTCGCGGTCCACGACGCCACCATCGTCGCGACGTGTCACCTGCGGGCTTCCGACCGGGCGACGGCGCACCTCGGCATGCTCGCTGTGGACCCGGCGTGGCAGTCCCGAGGTATCTCCCGGCGGCTCCGGACCGCGGCGATCGCGTACTCCGAGGAAGCCTTGGCGTGCGAGTCCGTCGAGCTCGAGGTGCTCAGCGTGCACGAGGGACTGCGACGCGTCTACGAACGAAGCGGGTTCATCGCGACGGGGGAGACCCGACCGTTCCCGGCACACGTCGCTCGCGTCGCGGGGCTGCACTTCGTCGTGCTCCGGAGATCGCTCGGCTGGTCTGGACAGACCCCGGACGTGTGACCCGGGCGCGCGCCGCCGCCGGGACCCGTAGGCTCTCCAGTCGGACCCACCGGTGCACGGGGCGCACGGCGGGATCCGAGGGGGAACCACATGTCCATCACATCCAGGATCACCACCGCGGGGACGGCGACCGTGATCGCCGTGCTCGCACTCTCCGGCTGCGCCGGGACCGGCACCACGGCACCGGGAGCGGAGCGCGCCACACCGCGGTCATCGGCACCGACATCGGCACCGACGGAGAAGCCGACCGCGCCGGCCACCGCCGACTCCGCCACGAAGGACCTCACGTTCGAGGACGGCGCCGCGCTCTCGGCGAGCACGCTGCCCGCGTTCGGGCTCCAGGTCTCGGCGCTCGACGGCTGGGAGCAGACCGGCGAGGACCCGACGACCGGGTCGCGGGAGTACACGAACGCCGACGGCTCCGTGGCGACGATCACGCAGCAGCGGCTCACCGACCTCGACCCGACGATCGGGGACCGCGCCGCCACCGAGCAGCTGTTCACTGCCGCAGGGCTGCCGGCCGACCGGCTCGAGGAGCAGCTCCTGCCGACGATCACCGGCGGCACCGCGCAGTTCCTGTCGATCGCCGGGCACAACACGGACGGGTCCTGGTCGGCGACGGTCGCGCGGGCCTTCGCGAAGCCCGGCGCTGCGCTCATCGTGAAGGTCCGGACCACCTCGCAGGATGCACTCCGTCCCGACCTGCACGACATCCTGGTCAACGCGCAGGTGGTCGTCGCCTAGCGAGCCGGTGCGACGGGTCGCCGCGACGGGTCCCTATGCTGAGTCCTCGTGCGCCGCTCTGCCCGTCTCCTGACCGTCCTCGTGATCGTCGCCCTGTTCGCCGTCGGGGTCCTGGCAGCGGTGGTGTTCATCCAGCGTGTGCTGGCGGATCCGGCGAGCGACGTCGCGTGGGTCGGCACCGTCCGGGCGACGGGGCTCATCGTCATCGGGGTCATGCTGACACTGCTCGGACGGCGAGGGCTGCCCGCGGCCGTCGACGCGGTCAACCTGCTCGCCGACGCCGGTCCGGTGCGGCCGCTCACGGTCGTGGTGTGGGTCGTCCTCGGCGCCACCATCTACTCGATCCTGCGCGGCTGGACGCTGAACGTCCCCGTCGCGGCCGCCGTCGGCGCGATCGTGGTGGCGTTGCCGTTCGTCGAACGCTTCCTGGACGCGGCGCTGGCTCAGCAGACTGCGCAAGCCGAAGCCGAAGCCGACGCGTGAGACGGCACGCGGGACGGACGTGAGACGGTCACGAGACGAGACGGGAGGCCCGGTGCCAGCTGGCGCCGGGCCTCCCGTCTCGTCGTCGACGCGGCCTGACCGCCCCTGCCGACCCACGCGGGTCGGCCCGCCTCAGCGCTCCGCGCGTCCGGCGAAGCGGTACCGGAACCCGGGCACACCGTCCGCGGTGACGACCACGTCGTAGTACCCCCACTCGTCGAGCGGCCAGTGCATCGTCTTCTGCCCGGAGCCGCGGACGTGTGCGGTCTCGCGGTGCTCGACGAAGTCGTTGGCCACGAGCACGAAGCGGAGCTCGGCCCTGCCGGTGTTCTCGAGCAGGAGCTGCAGGGTGCGCCGACCGCGCGGGTCACGGACGACCGAGACGTGCGGGACGCCGCCGGTCGCCCGACCACCGACCGTGACGGTGCCGGCGAAGCGCCGGAGGAACCGGTCGGGTCCGTAGACGCTGACGTCGTAGGCACCGGCGGTCGTCGTGGTGTCCCATGCCCAGTCGGCGGTGGCGCCGACGGGGACGGTCTTCGGGTGGGCGGCGAACGGCATCGCGGTGTTCGGGTAGACCAGGAAGTTGACGCCCTGACGGCCGTCGTTCGCGAGCGTCACGGTGACCCGACCGGTGCGGTGATCGACGGTCGTGTCGGCGTGCTGCCGGTAGGGCAGGCTCCGGCGGCGGACGGTGCCGGGCTCCTGGACGGGCAGGGTCTGCGCGCCGATCGCCGGTTCCTCGATGGGCGGCTTCGCCTGGTCGGCGTCGGCGGCCGCCACCAGCGCACGGGTCTGCTCGATGCCGGGGACGACGTCGGCGCCGGGGATGCTCGGGTCCGGCGCGGTGAAGTCGAAGCAGCTCGTCAGGTCCCCGGAGACGGTCCGTCGCCAGTCGGAGATGTTCGGCTCGCGGACGCCCGTGACGTGTTCGAGGAACTGGATCACGGACGTGTGGTCCGCCACCTGCGAGTTGACCCACCCGCCACGGCTCCACGGCGACACGACGGTCATCGGCACGCGGGCACCCATGCCGATGGGCAGCCCGTCGACGTACTCGTCGGGGGTGCCGGGTTCGGCGAACGGGGGGACGACGTGGTCGAAGTACCCGTCGTTCTCGTCGTAGTTGACGAGCAGGACGGTCGAGGCCCAGGTGTCCGGGTTGCTGAAGAGCGCCTGCACGACGGCGTTCGTGTAGTGGGCCCCGTAGTCCGGGCTGGCCGCCGGGTGCTCGCTCCAGCCGTAGGGGGCGATGACGTACGACACGGTGGGCAGACTGTTGGTCGCGCAGTCCTGCCCGAACTGGCTGAGCAGGTGGGTGACGTCGAGGCCCTTGCCCGAGTTCGGCTTCCACCCGTCGTGCAGCCCGGCGCGCGCGGCGAGCTCCTGCTGGGCGGGGTCGGAGGACGCGAGCGCGCGGTGGTACTGCTCGAACAGCCAGAGCGGGTTGTCGCCGTAGTCGCCGACGTACGGGTCGGCGGAGCTGTCACCGACCTCGTCGTTGGCGTAGGTCTTCCAGGTGACCCCGGCCGCCTGCAGTCGTTCCGCGTAGGTGGTCCAGGCGAACACCGGTTCGTAGTCCGCCGGGTTGTCGGTCGCCGGTCCGCCCTGGGCGCCGCGGGGGTCGATCGTGCCGGACCACTGGTACAGGCGGTTCGGCGTCGTGGGCCCGTTGAGCGAGCAGTGGTAGTCGTCGCAGACCGTGAACGCTCCGGCGAGTGCGCGCTGGTAGGGGATGTCCTCGCTCGTGAAGTAGCCCATCGTCTGGGCGCTCTTCGCGTCGACCCACCGGTTCCAGGCACCGCCGTTCCACGCGGTGTGCCCACCGCCCCAGGAGTGGTCGAGGCCGTCGGCGTTCTGCGCGTTGAACCGGGTGGTGTCGAGCCGGAACGGCAGCATCGCGCCGCCGTCGGTGCGGGCCGCCGACGGCTGGTGGAAGACGTCGGGTCCGGTCGGCAGCTCGAGCGCCTGCTTGTCCGAGAACCCGCGGACCCCGGGCATCGTGCCGTAGTAGTGGTCGAACGACCGGTTCTCCTGCATGAGCACGACGACGTGCTCGACATCGGCGATCGTGCCGGTGGGGACGGCACGGGCGGTCGCGGCGCTGGCACGGTCGGCCGCGCCCGGACCGAAGGCGGAGCCGGCGGCGACACCGGCCATGATCGCGGCCGCGCCGCCGATCAGGACGGTCCGTCGACTGACTCCGGGTCGGACCGCGGCGGTGTACGCGGCGTCCGGGGTCAGCGGTGGTGCGGCGTCCAGGTTGACGTCGGGTGCGCCGTGTTCGGGCTTCCTCGTGCTCATCGCGGGCCTTCCAGGTCGGTGGGAGTGCGGGCGCTGCGGGGGAGGAGCGCCCGTCAGCATGACAACGAGGTGCGCTGAACCGTGCCTTGCCCGGTCGTGGCAACGGGGTGAACGCGTCCGGTGGAGTCGGGATCGACCTGTCCAGGTGCGCCGCGGCTCGGCCCTGTGCTTCCGGGGTCGCTGCCACGAGAACCACGACGCACCTGGACAGCTCGTACCGCGGCGGGGGAGGATCACCGCGTGCGACCACTGTTCCGGGACATCGCCGAGGACCTCGCCGACCGGGTGCTCCGCGGTGAGTTCGACGCCACGGGTGTCCTGCCGGCCGAGCACGAACTGGCGGCCGACTACGCCGTCGCGCGCGGCACCGTGCGGAACGCGCTCGGCCTGCTCCGCGACCGGCGGGTCCTGACGGCACGTGCGGGCTCCCGCTGGCGCGTCCGCACCACGACGCTCGGCCACGACGCGGGTGCGCTGGAGTCCTTCGGCCAGCTGGCCAGGGCCCGGGGGCACGAGCCCGGCGGTCGGGTCGTGGCGGTCGAGGAACGGCCGGCCACCGTGCGCGAGCGGCGCCTGTTCCGCGCTGCGCACGACGAGCCCGTCCTGCACGTCGTGCGGGTGCGCTCCCTCGACGGTGTCGACGTCATGCTCGAGCGCACCGCCTACGCGCCGTGGGTCGCCGCCGTCATCCGGACGATCCCGGGCGGGCAGACGTCGGTGTCGGCGACCCTGGAGGACCGGTTCGGCATCCGGGTGGGCTCCGCCGTCACCACCGTGGACGCGCTGCTGGCCGATGGCGCCGACGCCGCGCTCCTCGGGGTCCGGCCCGGCGCGGCGCTCCTGCAGGTGCGTCGGTCCAGCACCGCCGAGGACGGCCGCCCGCTCGAGGCGGGCGACGACCGGTACGTCGCCGGGACGGTGCCGCTCCGGATCCGGACGGAGTCCGCAACGGCACCGACACCGCGGACCGGCACCGGGCACGACGACGCGGGATGAGCCGGACGGGAGGCCCGGTGCCAGCTGGCACCGGGCCTCCCGTCCGGCTCGTTTCGAACCCACGACGTGAGCCGGCAGGCGGGGTCAGCGTCGCGCTGCGCCGTCCGCGGCGACGGCCGCCGCCAACCCGGCCTCGATGACGTCCACGGGGTCCGGCAGGGCCGCGATCGACGCCGCGACCTGACGGCTGCGGGCGCGGTGGGTCGGCGAGGCGAGGACCTCGCGGACCGCTCGACGGATCGCCTGCGGCCGTGGCATCCCGGAACGCAGGTTCCGACCGCAGCCTGCCCACGCGACCCGGGCGGCGACCTCCGGCTTGTCCTCGGTCGATCCGGCGACCACGAGCGGCACCCCGTGTGCGAGGGCACGCTGCACCCCGCCGAACCCGCCGTTCGTGACGACGACGCTGCACCGCGGCAGGAGCTGGTCGTAGGGCAGGAAGGTCGCTACCCGCGCGTTGGCTGGCAGCGCCGTGCCGAGCGCGCGTTCGACCTGGTCGACCGGGCGGCCACCGGTGGTGGCGACGACGAGGACGTCCTCGTCCGCCAGCGCGCGGAGCGTCGGCGTGATGAGCCGGCCGAGGTCGACGGTGTCGATCGTGCCCTGGGTCACGAGCACCACCGGGGTGTCGGTGTCCAGGTCGTCCCACCACGCGGGCAGGTCGGCCGCGGGCGTCGGTGCCGAGCGGGCCACGACCGGACCGACGAACCGGACCGAGTCGGGGAGCTCGCGCCGCGGGTACTCGAGCTCCGCGACGCTCAGCTGGAACAGGGTGTCGAAGCAGCGGTAGGCGAAGTCGAAGGTCCCGGTCTGCGACGGCGGCGCCCCCACCTCGGCGAGCACGACGTCGACGGCCTGCTGCAGGGGGCGTGTGAGGACGGGCCGGATCGCGGCGGTGAGCAGTTGGTTGCGCACGCGCGCCAGCGGCCCGCGACCCGGCGCGAGTGCGGTGCCGAACGGGGCGGCGTCGACGCTGGTGAGCGTCACCGGTGTGGTCGCGATCCCGAGCACGGGCAGGCGGTCGCCCGGCGGCAGCGCGAGGTACGGGGCGAGCCCGGTGAACGTCGCCTCGCCGAGCACCGCGTCGAACCGGCTCGCTGCCAGCAGGGCCGTCAGCGCGCGGTACTGGGAGGGGATCGGCCGCACGAACATCGCGATGATGCCCTCGCGGACGACGGCCACCCCGCGGGCCGCCGTGGCGTCGGCGAGCCGGTCCTGCAGCTCGGCGTCGTCGAAGTCGGCGTCGGCCGGCAGGGCCACGAAGCGGAGCCCGGCGCCGACGACGAGGCCGCGGTACTTGGACCCCGTCAGCACGGTGATCTCGTGGCCGCGCTCGGCGAGGTCGCGCCCCACGTCGACGAGGGGCGCGAGGTGGCCGTAGACGGGCGGGGCGCAGAGCAGGTACGAGGACACGGGGCCGCTTCCGTCGGGGGATGGCCGGACGTTCGGAGCGTAGGCGCGGCGAGCAGGCGCGTGGCGCGGCACGGACTGGGAGTGGGTGAGAGTCCTCGAGCACAGGACGGCACAGACGTCGGCGCATGGCTGATTTACTGCGTCCGCAGTAGTCGGGGCGCTCCCGCTGCAGTACCGCTCGCGCTCCGGATCGGCGCACGCTGCCGGCCTCGCGAAGCGGTCAGCGGGTCGTCTCGACGGCCGGCCTGGTCCGTACCGGGGCGAGCCAACGGGTCAGGAGCACGGCGGTGATGCTGCCGGTCGCCATGATCGCGGCGAGCACCACGATCTGGAAGCGCCCGGCCTCGAGCGGGGACACGCCACCGAACACGGCCCCCACGAATGCGCCGGGCAGGGTGACGAGCCCGGTCGTCCTCGTCTGGTCGACCGTCGGCACCAGGGCGGCACTCACGGCGCGTCGGACCAGGTCCGCGGTGGCGCGGCCGGGTGTCGCTCCGAGCGCGAGCCACCCCTCGACCTCGTCCCACCGATCGTCGACGAGTTCGCGGAAGCGACGACCGGCGATGGTCGCGATCGACATCGCGTTGCCGATGACGATGCCGCCGAGCGCGAGTGCGTAGCGGGGCGAGAGCGCGATGGCTCCGCTCCCGAAGACGACGACCGCGCTGACCAGGATGCCGGACGCCATCGCTCCGGCGACCGGCAGCACCATCGTCCGGAGGTCCCCGAGCCGACGGGCCGACGTGCACATCGCCACGATGAACATCACCCCGAGCGCAAGGCCGATCAGGACGGGCGATCGGATGACACCGGTGAGCACGAGGCTGACGGCAGCGAGCTGCAGGACACCTCGCGCGATCGCCGCTGCCGGAGCCCAGGGTGCCGACGCGCGAGCAGCGAGTAGGACGACGGTCGCCGTCGCGACGAGCGCAAGGACGCCGAGCACCGTGCGCACCAGGACGTCTTCGGTCATGTCAGCTGCTCGGTCATCTGGTGCACTGTACGGCCGGAACGGTGTCAGCCGTCAGACGCCGTGCGCGGACCGGAGCGTCGGCGGTCGCTCGTTATCGCGATGACGACGAGGATCGCGAGCATCGCGATCACGCTGACCAAGCCGGTGCCGTAGCCGAGTCCACCTCGGAGCGGGGAGACGGCCAGCCAGTCCGCGACCGATGCGCCGAGCGGTCTGGTCAGGACGTACGCGGTCCAGAACGCCGCGACCGGGCCGAGGGTCCTCGTCCGCCGTAGCGCAACGACCACCGCCATCCCGCCCAGGAAGGCGCCGGCACCGAGCAGGTACCCGAGGTGCAGCGTCGAGGCGATGAGGTCACCCGCCGCAGTGCCCGTGGCGAACGTCACGATCACGGTTGCCCAGTAGAACCCCTGACGTCGGGTGGTGGTGACGGTGTGCACGTCGAGGGTCCCTTCGGTTCGTCGCCACGCGGCGAACACGATGACGAGGACTGCGAGGAACACCGGTGTGGAGACGAGGTAGGGAATCCCTGCCGCCACGTGCGCGACATCGGCGATCATGGTGCCGAAGACTGCGACCATCGCCACCGCCGACCAGTACTTCCACGGCGAGAACCGGCGAGACCGGAACTGGACAGCGAGCACCACGACGAACACGACCGCGGTGATCAGTACCGTGGGGGCCGGGGCGAAGCGGGTCACGAGCCGATCCGACAGCGCCTCACCCATCCCCGTGGTGAGGATCTTGATCACCCAGAACGACGCGGACGGTTCCGCGACCTGGTTCGGAAGTGTCCGGGTGCTGGTCACGCTCATCGGTCGCTCGCGACGGGCTGCTCGTCCGGGCGGCTCCTGTCGGTCCGGCTGCTCGCTCGCTTTCGGACCACCCCGATCAGGATGGGCAGGATCGAGACGATGACGACGACGATCATGAGGACGTCGATGTTGTGCGCCACGAACGGGATCCCGCCGAGCAGCACCCCGACCACCGTGAGTCCGCAGGCCCAGCCCACCGCACCGACGACGTTCCACAGGATGAACCTGCGGTAGGGCATGTCCGCTGTTCCCGCCGCGAGCGGGACGTAGGTCCGGACCACCGGAACGAACCGACCGAGGACCAGGGAGAGCCCGCCCCACCTGGTGAAGAACGCTTCGGCCTCGTCCAACCGAGCGGTCGTGAGTACCCGTGCACCCGCGCGGAAGAGCCGGCGGCCGAAGCGTCGACCGATCCAGTAGCCGACCTGGTCCCCGGCGACGGCAGCGATCGACGCGACGACCGCGACCTGCCATGGCGCGATGCCCAGTGCAGCGCTCGTGATCGCTGCGGTGACCAGGAGCGAATCACCGGGCAGGAACGGGAACAGCACCCCGGACTCGATGAAGATGAGGACTGCGATCCCCGCAAGGACGGCGGGGCCGAACGCGTGCAGGACGGATCCGGCGTCGAACAGGTGGACGGCGAGCGGGACGGTGAGCATCGTGGCCTTTCCGGCTGGGTGCGGGCGAAGGGGACTCGGTCAGCGGGACCGGGCGATCACGACGACAGCTGCTCGTGGGCGCCGGTCCGCACGCGTTCGTGGCGGCCGACGGAGATCCATGCGATGAGCGCTGCGATGACGGCGAGGAAGACGATGCTCGTGGTGATGGTCCCGATGCCGAGCCCGCCGTCGTGTGTCGGCTGGGAGAGCAGGTCCCCGGTCGACGCACCGAGCGGACGGGTGAGGATGTACGCGATCCAGAAGCAGGTGACGGCACCGCGACGGCCGATGAACCAGACGGCAGTGACTGCGGCGATCGCTGCGGCGAACAACAGCAGGGACGGCAGGTAGCCGAGGCCGGTCTGCTCGGCGATGAGGTCACCGGCCGCGGTGCCGAGCGCGAAGGTGAACAGGATCGCCAGCCAGTAGAACGCTTCCCGCCTGGTGGTGTCGATCTCGTGGATCGAGAGCGTGCGCTCGGTCCGGTACCAGGCGATGAACACCACGGTGAGAGCGACCGCGAACACGGTCGTGCTCACACCCAGCGGAACGCCGAGCCCGTCGGTGAGGTTGTCGGTGATGCAGGTCCCGACGATGCTGATCAGCACGACCGTGACCCAGTAGGTGACCGGCCGGTAGGCCCGCGTCCGGAACTGCAGCACCAGGAACACGACGAGCACTGCGGCCATCACGGCCGTCGTCAGCGGGAGACCGAACCCGAGGGTGTCGCTGAGCAGATCGGCTGCGGTTTCACCGACGGTCGTGGCGAGGACCTTGATGATCCAGAACGACGGGGTCGGGTCGGGGACCTTGTTGCGCAGCGGGCGGGGCCTGGCGGTCAGATGGGTCATGGCGTGCTCCTCGTCGTGCCGTGGGCCTGCTGCCCGGTTCGGTTTGACGACGGTACGAAGGGGCCTGCAAGACTTCACCAAGAAATCCCGGTGGACCGATCTGGTCGGCTTCGCGGGAAGGGACGGAGCGACCGCATGATCGGCACCACATGGCATCGACTCGTCGATGCCGTTGCACGTTGGTCGCTCCGTCGCGAGCCGGACCAGGACGCGGATCGCCTCGCCTCTCGACGCTCGGTCATCGGGATCGCCGTGCGCGTCGCGGCAGTGTCAGCCGCGTTGGTCGTCGGGATCATCGCCCTGGTCGTCGCGTACGTGGTCTGGCAGCTCACCCCCGGCCAGCAGCGGGAGCAGGCCGGCCCGTTCGACGTGCACATCACCCTGGACACCGTCGATCTCACGGTCGCGATCGCAGGGGTCGGCGGGCTCGCGATCGTCTTCGCGGGAGTCGCGTCCTGGTTGATCGCGCGCCGCGCGGTCCGCCCGCTGACCGAGGCGCTGCGTGTGCAGCGGACCTTCGTCGCGGACGCCAGTCACGAACTGCGCACACCGCTCGCCGTCCTCCATGCCCGCGTGCAACGACTCCGCATGCAGACACCCGCCGACGATCCGCGCCGCGGCATCGTGGACGAGGTCACCGGCGACACGCGGATCCTGATCGACATCGTCGACGACCTCCTCGGAGCCGCTGCCGGGACACCCACCGAACCGGGCGTCACACGTCTGGAGGACGGGTTGGCGGTGCTCCGCCGCGACATGAGCGTGCTGGCCGCCGAACGGCAGGTACGCCTCCGCGTGGCCGACCACAGCGCCACCGTGGCCCTGACGCCGACACAGCTGCACCGGTGTCTCGTCGCCCTCACCGACAACGCCATCGGCCACACCCCACCGGGCGGCAGCGTCACCGTGACCACCACATCGGAGCCCGACCGAGTGTGCGTCCGCGTGCAGGACGACGGCACGGGCATCACCGGGATCGCCCCGGCGCGGGTGTTCGAACGTTTCGCGCACGGCACCGGGCCCGGCCCGGAACTCGCCGCGACGCGCACGGGGTACGGCATCGGGCTCGCGCTGGTCCGGGAGATCGCGGTCCGCGCCGGAGGAGCCGTCACCGTCGAGTCCACCGGCGATCAGGGAACAGTCTTCGCCCTCTGGATCCCGACACGCCACGCACCGACGGACATCCCGACCACGACACGGACGATCGGGGAAGGATGAACGCCATGGGACAGCGGCTGCTCCTCGTCGAGGACGACCCCAGGCTCGGGCCGCTCGTCGCCGAGGTGCTCCGCGACGACTGGGACGTGGTCCTCGCGCCGGACGGTGAGCAGGCGCTCGTCGCGGCGGTGGAGCAGTACTTCGACGTCATGGTCGTCGATCGCCGGCTCCCCGGCATGGACGGCACCGAGTTCGTCGGCGCGATCCGGAGCCGACGGATCAGTACCCCGGTCCTCATGCTCACCGCACTCGGCGAACTCCGCGACCGCGTTTCCGGTCTGGACGCCGGAGCGAACGACTACCTCGTGAAGCCGTTCGAGTTCGACGAACTCGCCGCCAGACTCCGAGCCCTCACCCGGGACTACACCGGCACCGGGACGGGGGTGGAGATCGGAGGCTGGACCTTCTACCCCGACGACCACAGCATCCACTCGCCGTACTCCGGGCGGATCCTGCTCACCGAGAAGGAGAGCGCCCTCCTCCGGTTCCTCGCGGCGGAGCCAGCGCGCGCGTTCTCGCGGAAGCACCTGCTCTCCGCCGTGTTCGAGAACGGCGAGCAGGAGAACACGGTCGACACGTACGTGCACTACATCCGGCGGAAGACCGACCGGGACCTCATCACGACGATCCGTGGCACCGGCTACCAGCTCGGCACTCCGACCTGACTCACCCGCGTCCGCTCCCAGCGCGGGGCATGAGCGAGTCGACGAACGATCTGCTCGCGGTTGTCGCGATCGTGCGGCCTGGCCGCGGTCGCCGGCTCGGCGTCGTCGCGGCGATCGTCTCGGTGCTCGGAACCCTCGTGACGGTCGGCATGCTCGTGTGGCGCGTGGTCGAGGCGAACGGCAGCTAGCTGCCCGCGGTCGCGCGTGCGGCCCGCGACCTGCGCGGTGACGGACTGGAGGCCCGGTGCCAGCTGGCACCGGGCCTCCAGTCCGGTGTCGGCCGGCCCACGGCGTGGGCAGGTCCCCGGTGCCGCTGCGGGTGGGGCGCGCGCAGGGATCCAGCAGGATCCTCAGCGGGAGGTCGCCGTTCACCGGCGGCTGCAGGCTGCCGTCCGCGATGATCCGAGGGTGCCTCGTCGTCGTGCTGCCGTCCGGACCGCCGTGGTGGTCGTGATCGTGCTGCTGGTCGGTGCCGTCCTCGGTGCCGTCTTCGTCGCCGCTCCCTGGCTCGGTGTCGGGCGAGCGCCGGTGCTCGCCGCCGTGCTGCCGGCACGTTCCCTCGTGACCGTGGGACTGGCCGCCGTCGGTGTCGCCCTGGTGCTCGTCGCCGTCGTCCTGCGACGCAGGCGAGCCGTGCGGCTGGTCGCTGCGTCGCTCGGGGCGGTCCTGCTCGTCGTCGCAGTGGCGAACACGGCGGTGCTCGTCGTGCGGGGATGGGACGTGCGGCCGGTCGACGGTGCCCGGGGTGCGCTCCGGGTGTTCGAGTGGAACACCAACGGAGGGCTCGTCGGTGCGCAGGGCATCGCCCGCGCGGCACTGACCGCACGGGCCGACGTCGTCGTGCTCCCCGACGCGGGCGACCGACGGGCCGCCGCCGCGGTGGCGCGGTCGATGGGGCAGCACGGTCGGCCGGTGCGGGTGTTCATGGGTGGTGACGACACGCAGGTGGCGGTGCTCGTCGGGGCCGACCGCGCGTCCGGCGCGTCGATGTCGCCCGGCGTCGATCCGGTGAAGACGATGACGGTGTCCGGGCCGTCGATCCCGACGATCGTCGCCGTGCACGCGCCGCAACCGATCGGGCGGGGCCTGGCGGGCTGGCGGACCGATCTGCGGTGGGTCGGCGAACAGTGCGGCCGCGGCGCTGACGTGGTCGTGTCGGGGGACTTCAACGGGTCGGTCGACAGCTTCGACGGTGGGGGTCTCGGTTCGTGCCGGGACGCCGCGTCGACCGTGCACGCCGCGGCGCTCGGCACGTGGCCGACGTGGCTCGATCCGCGGCTGGCGATGCCCATCGACCACACCCTGGTCGGTCCGGCGGCCGGATTCGTCCGGTCGTGGAGCGTGCTGACGAGCCAGGACGAGTCCGGTGCTCGGCACCGCCCGACCCTGACGGTCGTCGGCGGCAGCTGACCCGGACGGCGGCCCCTGTTTCGGTGGGCGAGCGGTGCGGGAGGTGGGAACAGACTCGCAACGTCGTCGAAACACGCGCGCGGTGGGGTGGATGCATGGACGTCACCACCACGGATCGTGCCCCCGCCCGCTGGTACCAGTCGCTGTTCGTGCAGATCGCGATCGGGGTGGCCCTCGGCATCGCCGTCGGGGTCTGCTTCCCCGCGGCGGCGCCGGTGCTGAACGTCGTCGGGCAGGGGTTCATCCGGCTGATCGAGATGGTGATCGCGCCGCTCGTGTTCATCGTCGTGGTGACGGGCATCGTGCACGTCGGCGACCTGCGCTCCGTGGGACGGATCGCCGGCAAGGCGATGGTCTACTTCCTGCTCGCGTCGTCGTGCGCGCTCGTGTTCGGCCTGCTGGTCGGCAACCTCGTGCGCCCCGGGGCCGGCCTGCGGATCGACCCGTCGTCGCTCGACGCCTCGGCCGTGGCGGCGAAGACCGCCGGTGGCACGGCTCCGGACGCGGGGACCTTCATCCTCGACCTCATCCCGTCGAGCGTCGTGAACGCGTTCGCGACGAACGACATCCTGCAGGTGCTCGTCTTCGCGGTGTTCGTCGGCGCCGCGATCGCCGCGATCGGCAGTGACCGTGCGCGGCCGCTCGTGCGGGGCCTCGACCTGTGCCTCGAGGTCGTCTACCGCATCCTGGGTTGGGTGATGCGTCTGTCGCCGCTGGGTGCGTTCGGGGCGATGGCGTACGTGGTCGGGCAGTACGGCATCGACACCCTGGGGTCGTACGGGCTGCTGATCGCTGCCTGCTACGGCGCAGCGGCGGTGTTCATCGTGGCGCTGCTCGTCGGCGGGCGGCTGCTGTCCGGGGTGCCGATCTGGCGGTTCGTCTGGCACACCCGCGCGGAGTTCGGGCTGGCCCTGGGCACCGCGTCGACCGAGGCCGTGCTGCCGCGGATGATCACGCGGCTCACCGAGGTCGGCGTCTCACGGAGCGTCGCCGGACTCGTCGTGCCGACGGGGTACTCGTTCAACCTCGACGGGGCGGCGATCTACCTGTCGATCTCGCTGCTGTTCCTGACCCAGGCGTTCGGGGTGCCGCTGACGCTCGAGCAGCAGGTCGCCGCACTCGGGGTGCTGCTGCTGACGTCGAAGGGCATGGCCGGGGTGCCGGGCTCGTCGTTCCTGGCGCTGTCCGCGACGGCGACGAGCCTCGGGCTGTTCCCGGTCGCGGGCGTCGCGCTGCTGCTCGGTGCCGACCGGATCATGGACGCGATGCGGGTGAGCGTCAACCTGCTCGGCAACTGCGTCGCGACGCTCGTGGTGGCTCGGTGGCAGGGCGAGCTCGACCGAGAGCGGGTGGACGCGGTGCTGCGGCCTGGTCGAGGGGTGCGGCCGTCGTCGGAGGCGGAGCCTGCTGCGGGTGCAGCCGCGGTGTCGGCGCCGGTTCGCTGAGGGGGCGGGGCGCGGTCAGCGTTCGAGGACGGCGCGCTGCTGGTCGTACTGCTGGCGGGTCCGGTGTCCGCCCATCTTGCGGACGACGGCGCCCGAGGGGTCGCGGGTGATGCGCCACCAGATAGCGGTGCAGAGCGCGTCGACCGGGACGATCGCACCGAGTCCGACCAGGAGCTGCCGACCGAGGTCGGTGCGCCAGGGCAGCCCCGAGACCTCGAGCGCGGTCACGACGAGCAGACAAACCACGATGGTGATCGGGCTGAGCCAGAGCTTCCGAACGGTGCGTTGACGTGCCACGTCGATCTCCGCCAGCTGCGCCAACGGCAGTGTCGAACCGATGTGCTCGCGCGGCTCGCCACCGACGATGACGGCGGCAGGGCCGGGGGTGGGAGCGGTGTCGTCCGCGTCCGTGGCGGGTCGCCAGACCACGTCGTCCAGGTGCTCCAGATCGTTGTCGATGCGGAACCAGCCGCCTTCGAAGCCGTCGGCAGCGGCGTCGGGATCGGCGCGAGGCGTGGTCGTGGTCACGTCGGTCATCTTGGCAGCAACAGGTGCAGTTCGGGCACCACCGCTTCGGGGGTGGGCGGCGGCGTCGCCCGCGGGCCCGGGGCGCGTGCTGCTGGCAGGATGGTCCCGACACCACGGGGGCGGGGGCCGGCATGGGCACGGAACAGCAGGACTGGCGTGACCAGGGGACGGGCCCGACGACGGGGCGAGGGAACGCGATCGCCATCGCGCTCGTGCTGCCGGTGCTGCTCGTCGTGAGCTGGGCGGTCCAGATCGGGGCGTACCTGGCGCGCGACTTCGGGTCGATGGACGACCGGCTCGGAGCAGGGGGCGTGCTGACGCGGCTGGTCATCGGCGCCGTGCTCGCCGTGGGGATCCCCGTGGTGGTGCTCGTCGTGCAGGTCCGGGCTCGCCGGCGTGAACCGCGCCACTCACTGGTCGCCGTCGTCGCGGCGATCGTCGTGCTGGTCATCGCCGTGCCGTGGAACGGCCTGGTCCTGACGTCACAGCTGCGGAGCATGGCCGCCGACGCCCGGCAGTGGGCGCAGCCGGCGACCGCCGCCGAGCGGCGCTTCGCCCACAGTGACGCCCGGGCCACGCTCGAGCGGATCGGGGACCGCACGGTGCGGATCCTCGGCGGCGACCGGAAGTCCGCCTACCGGGACGGCCGACCCGCCGGTGGCGCGTACAGCGAGGACTGCCAGCTGTCGAACGCCCACCAGGGCGTGCGGTGGATGTACTGGTACGACCCGGGGGAGTACACCGACGAGCAGGGCAACGAGCTCCTGCCCGAGGACCACACCGTGATCGAGGGTGCGAACCGCGACGTGGACGGAGTCCGGGAGTACTGGGCGTCCGAGGGCATCGACGCGCGGTCGGAAGAGGACATGGTCGCCGACCAGATCGCGCCGACCGCCGACTGGCTCGAGAGCGGCTCGTCGTACACACGGCCCGGTCCGGACGTCGACTTCCGCACGATCTGCCTGGTGCGGTGACCCGCGGGTCGTCGGGTCGTCCGCTCGTCAGCATTCGTCAGCGCTGGTCAGGGCGACCAGCCGACCAGGCGCTCGACGGCGGCCAGGACGACGGCCGGGGGCTCGCCTGTCGCGATCTCGGTCCGGACCCGTCCGGCCGCGACGCGGAACGCCGGCTCGGTCAGGAGTCGCGACGCGGTGGTGCGGATGTCCTCCGCGGTCGCCGTCGCGGCGTCGAGGACGAGTCCGGCGCCCAGGGTCTCGACGCAGCCGCCGTTCGGCAGTTGGTCCGCGCCGAGCGGCAGGACCAGCAGGGGCACGCCGTGCGCAAGCGCCCCGGTCACCGATCCGGATCCGCCGTGGTTCACCACGAGGTCCACGAGCCCGAGCACCGAGTCCTGTGGGACGTACTGCTCGATCCGGATCGCTCCCGGGCCCGCCGGCACCGCGAAGGTCGTCGGGTCGACCCAGGGTCCGGTCGTCAGGAGAATCCGCGCCGGCAGGGCAGCCAGCGCGTCGATGAGCCGGGCGAACAGGTCGCCGGACTTCGTGTTGAACTCGGTGCCGAGCGTGACGTAGACGCGGGGTTCGTCGCCGGCAGCCAACCACGCCGCGGCATCCGACGGTGGTGACGACCAGGTGTCCGGCCGCATCCGGATCACCGGGCCACGTAGCTCGTGCCCGGATCGCATCGACGCCGGGAACGGGACGACGGTGAGCGCGCCGCCGAGCATCTGCTGCTGCGGGTCAGGCCCGAGCCCTGCGCGTCGGCGGAGCGCCTCGAGCGGCTCCCGCACCGCGTCGCGCCAGGTCCCGCCGGCCGAGGCGAAGGCCAGGACCACCACGCACGGCACCCCGGCTCGTTCGGCGGCGGTCATCGCGCCGAAGTCGAACTCCCCGCAGACCACGAGGTCAGCCGTCCACCGAGCGACCAGCCGTCCGACGTCGATGACTGCCCCGGCGGCCGCGTCCCCCAGGAACACCTGAGGGACGCGGGTGAGCACCGTGCTCGGGTCGATCGGGGTCAGGGTGCCGGTGCCCGGCCTGCTCGCCGGCAGCTCCACGTTGCGCGGCTGCCGGTGCGAGAACCCGGTCTGTTCGAGGACGGCCTCGCGTGCGCCGCTCAGTGCGGTCCGGTGTCCGGCAGCGCTGGCCGCGCGGGCGAGTGGCAGCATCGGCGCGAGGTGTCCCCGCCCCCGTGGGAACGAGAACACGATGCGCAGGGGCTCCGGAGCCCGGTAGCCGGGCCGGCCGTTCGCAGCAGACACCACAGGGCTCCGATCGTCCGTGCGGGCTGCCTGCCCGCTTTGTCAGACAACCGTATGGCGAACGGCGGTCGTGCTCCATGAACCCTTGGTCAGCCTTGCGGGGCGCGCACGCGCCGACCGTGCTCACTTGCCGGCGGCCTCGTTGTAGGACTCGATCTGCTTGCCGGCCTGCTGTTCGGCGTCCTTCATGGTCGATTCGACGTCGGCACCCTCGACGATCCGGTTGAAGGCGCCGATGACGGTGGCACGCACCGTCGGGAACGCGCCCGTGATGCAGCCGGCCGCGGCGACGCTCGTGGGGTCGTCGGTGAGCTGCTGGTACATCGTGGCGATGTTCGGGTCGGACAGGGAGCGCTTGCCGACGGTGGTGTCCTGGGCGTCGGTGTTCATCGCGACGTAGCCGGTCGCCTTCGCCCACTCGGCCTGCACGTCCGGCGTCTGGAGCCACTTGGCGAACGTGTACGACGCCTGCTGCTCGGCGGACGAGTGGCCCTTGCCGGAGATCCACAGCGCGTTGCCGCCGATGACCTGACCCGCGTCGTCGGAGGCCGACGTGGAGGGGAACCGGGCGACGACGGACTTGGAGCCGTCCGGGTCGACCGTCGTGTAGGCGCCGGAGGAGGTCAGCAGCATCCCGACCTTGTCGCTCGAGAACGCCGAGTTCTGCACGGTCGAGTCGGTGCCGGGGTTCAGGGCGGCACCGTCCTGGTAGAGCTTCTGCAGCGTGGTCATGAACTGCACCTGGGTGTCCGAGGTGAGCGAGACGCCGGTGACCGGCTTGCCCTTCCGCCCGTTCTCCGGCGTGCAGAACGCCTGACCGCCCGAGGCGGTGAGTTCCTCGAGCATCCACGAGTCGCCCATGTTCATGCTCATGCCGTAGCCACCGGTCGCGGCGTGGATCTTCTCGGCCCAGGTCGCGACCTGCGCCAGCGTCCTCGGCGGTTTCGTGGCGTCGAGGCCGGCCTTCGCGACGAGTGCCTTGTTCAGGTAGAGCACGGGCATCGAAACCGAGAACGGCATCGCCGCGAGTTGCTTGCCGTCGCTGTAGTACGTCGCGGCGGCCGGCGCGATCGTGTCGGTGCCCGACTTCGAGCCGCTGATCTTCGCGGGCGACACCGTCTGGCCGGAGTCGATCATGAAACCGGTCGACACGTCGTTCATCATGAGCAGGTCCGGCGTCGAGCCGGACTGGACCGCCGCCGTGTACTTCGTCTGGACGGCCGCGTAGTCGCCCTGGAACGACGACTTGACGGTGATGTGCTGGTCGTTCTCCTTGTTGAAGCGGGCGACGAGCGCGTCGAGCTCGGTCGCGGGCGGCCCGGACATGGCGTGCCAGAAGTCGACGGTCACGGGGCCGGAGCTGTCCGACGCGGAGCTCGACGTGGAGCACCCGGTCAGGGCGAGGACCGCGACGGCCCCGGTGGCGAGTGCGGTGAGGGTGGTGGAGCGACGTGCGGGCATGGTGCGTCCTTCGGGTGTGGGGCGGGCGGGGGTCGGGGAGGGGAGCGGACGTGTCGTCACTTGAGCGCGCCGGCGGTGAGGCCACCGGCGAGGAACCGTTGGGCGACGAGGACCAGGACCAGGACGGGGAGGGTCACCATGGCTGCACCGGCGAGGACCACGCCGATGTCGGCGGCCTCGGCGTCGGACAGCTGAGCGATGCCGACCTGCACGGTGCGGTGCTCCGGCGAGTTCGTGACGAGGAGCGGCCAGAAGAACCCGTTCCAGGCGGCCGTCGCACTCACCAGGGTGACCGAGACGAGCGTCGGGCGGGTGAGCGGCAGGAGCATGGACCGGATGAACCGGAAGTGTCCGGCGCCGTCGAGCACCGCGGCTTCGCGCAGCTCGTCGGGGAAGCTCAGGAACGCCTGGCGGAACAGGAAGATCGTCAGCGCCGAGGCCACGAACGGCAGGAAGACGACCAGGAGCGTGTCGATGAGGTGCCACGACGAGACGGTCAGGTAGTTTGCGATCAGGGTCGTCTCGCCGGGGATCATCATGCTGGCGAGCAGGACGAGGAACAGGGCACGGGTGCCCCGGAGGCGGCAGAACACCAGGGCGTAGGCGGTGATGATGCCGATGACGACCTGCAGCACCGTCTGGGCGAGGGTGACGACGACGCTGTTCAGGAACTGCTGCCCGAGCGGGACGACCTGCGTGGCCCGGACGATGTTGTCGAGCGTGAGGTGGATCGGCACGAGACCGGCGAGGCCCTGGTCCAGGTAGCGGGTCGGGGTGAGCGCGCCCTCGAACACGTAGTAGAGCGGGAAGCAGACGACGACGACCGCGATGACGAGCCAGGCGTAGACGAAGACGCTCCGGAGCCGGCGTGCGGTGACGGGGCGCATCAGTAGTTCACCCGCTTCTCGAGCACGCCGAACTGCACCAGTGACAGCCCGAGGACCAGCAGGAACAGCACGACCCCGAGCGCGGCGGCGAGGCCGAAGTTCGCGCTGCCGGACCCGAACGCCTGCTGGTAGATCGCGTAGACGAGGGTCTTCGACGAGTCGGCCGGACCGCCGCCGGTGAGGATCTGGATCTGCCCGAAGGTCGTGAGTGCCTCGACCGTGCCGGTCACGACGACGAAGAAGAGCGTCGGCGTGACGAGCGGCAGGGAGATCGACCAGAGTGTCCGCACGGGCCCGGCACCGTCCAGGTGCGCCGCCTCGATGACGTCCTGGTCGATGGCGCCGAACGCTCCGAGCAGGAGCAGCACGGTGAACCCGAGCGACCCCCAGATCGTCACGACGATGACGCTCGCCAGGGCCCACTGCGTGCTCGTCAGGAACGGGACGGGCGCGCCGCCGAACTGGGTGATCACCGTGTTCAGCAGCCCGTTGCCGGGTGCGAGCATCGCCGCGAACGCGACGGACCCCGCGGACACGGACACGACCATGGGCGCCGTCAGGAGTGCGCGGAAGACCGGCAGGCCGCGGAGCTTCACGGTCAGGGGGATCACCACGAGCAGACCGAACACGATCCGGCCGACGACCACGCCGACGCAGAAGACCGCGGTGGTCAGCATCGTCCGTCCGAACGCGGGGTCGGTGAACGTGCGGACGTAGTTCTGCAGCCCCACCGAGCCCGCCGGCTGACCGAAGATGTCGGTGCCCTGGGTGCTGAGGACCAGGACGCGGCCGAGCGGGTAGAAGACGAAGACCGCGAACGCGAGCAGCGCCGGTGCGAGGAGCACCAGACCGAGTCGGCGGTCCGAGCGCAACGAGGACCGGGTCGTCCGGGTCGTCCGGGGTGGCCGCCGCGACTGCGGCGACCCTGCGGCACGCGGGGGACCGGCGACCAGGCCGGACCTGACGGGGACCGTCATGGGGCGGACTCCTCCGAGTAGGGAACGTTCCCTAACCGGGAACGACTCCACTGTGCGGCGGGGGTCGAAGACCGGTCAAGGCACGTCGACCACCCGCCGTCACCCGTTCACGCCGCGTTCAACCCCTCCGCCGATCGGGCGCCGACGTGCACCGCCGCAAGCCGCGCGTTCACCTCGGGTTCGGTCCGTCGACCGGCGTGGTTCGCCGTCCAGGAGCCTCGACGTCGTAGAACCGGGGACCATGCGAACCGTTCCTGCTCCCCAGACACTCCGGGCGATCGCCGAGGAGGCCGCGCGCACCGTCGCGCCCGACCTGCTCGCCGTGTTCCGCGCCCCGATGACGATCAGCACGAAGCGCGACGCGCACGACGTGGTGACCCTGCACGACCGCGCGGCGGAAGAGGCGATCACGGCGGTGCTCACCGCAGCCGTGCCGGGCTCCGTCGTCCTCGGCGAGGAAACCGGCACCACCGGCAGTACCGGCACCACCGGGGAAGACGGCTCCGCGGACCCCGTGGTGCGGTGGATCGTGGACCCGATCGACGGCACCGCGAACTTCGCCCGCGGACTCGCGTACTGGTGCATCTCGATCGCGGCCGAGGTCGACGGCGAGGTCGTCGCCGGGGTGGTCTTCGACCCGGTCGCGGACCACGTGTTCGCGGCGGACGACGACTGCGCCTGGCTCGACGGCGCCCCGATGCACTCGTCGTCGGGGCCGGATGACGCAGCGACGGTCCTGACGAGCTTCCCGGTGCAGCAGGACCTCGACCTGCTCGGCGAAGCAGCGGCGTTCGACCTGCTCCGGGACCTGACGCTCCGGTACCGCCATCACCACAGCCTCGGCAGCGGTGCCCTCAACCTGGTGCACGTCGCCGCCGGGTGGTCGGACGCCACGATGGGCTTCGCCACGCACCCGTGGGACGTCGCCGCCGGAGCCCTGGTGCTCGAGCGCGCCGGCGGGTGGTTCCGGGGCTTCCGTCGGGGCGAAGCCGTCGACCGCGCACACCTGGCGGACGACTACGTCGCCGCCGGTGCCGGAGGATCGCACGCCGAGCTGGTGCGCCGGGTGCAGGAGCTGTCGGCCACGACCGCCGCCGACTGAGCCGCCGACCGGGCCGCCAGTTGGCCCGCCCGTCGTTCTGCCCCGCCGACTTACCCGGCGCGGGTGTCGCGAGCGGTCAGCCGAGCGGGTGCCCGGCGACCGCCCGCGCGGTGGACCCACGCGGCAGCATGCGTGTCGGGAGCACCTCGTGCCGGTCGCCGCGGCGACCCCGGAGCCGCTCGACCACGAGCTCGACCGCCCGCGCGCCCATCCGGACGCGCGGCTGGTCGACACTCGTCAGGTCGAGCCGTTCGCCGAGACCGGTGCCGTCGAACCCGGTCACCGCCGCCATCCGGGGGAGCGCGAGCCCCGCGCCGTCGGCGATCGACACGAGCCGCGCCGCGGTCGCGTCGTTCGTCGCGACGAACGCCGTGACCCCGTCACCGAGGTGCCGCGCGATCCGTGCCGGGTCCGCCGCCAGGGCCTCGACGTCGTCGACGCGGTGCTCGCCCGGTGCGCCGAGCTGCCCGGTGACCGCGGCGTGCGCGACGGCACGACGGGTCGTCGACGGGTGGCCGGACTCCGCCACGAAGCACGTGCGTCGGTGCCCGAGGGCGGCGAGGTGGAGCACCAGTGCCCGCATGCCCGACTCCTCGTCGGCACACACGGTGTCGAGTCCGAGACCGGCGAGCGCCGACCCGCTCGATCCGAGGACCGCGACCGGCAGGTCGCGCGCGACCGCCGCGAGCCGTGCCGGGGCGAGCCGACTGCTCAGGACCGCGACCCCGAGCACACCGTCGGCCGATCCGCGGGAGGTGTGCAGGGCCTCCAGGCCGTCGGCCAACCGGGCAGGGTCACGGAACCCGTCCACGACCCGGAGCGCGAACCCCAGGGTCTGCGCGGTCGCGCGTGCGCTCCGGAGTGCTTCGTCGTGGAACGGGTTCGCGGCTTCGGTGACGACCACCCCGAGGACGAGCGGCGCGCCCTGCGCGCGCCGCCTGGCGAGCGAACCGACCGGGAGGCCCAGCTCGTCCGCCGTCCGCACCGCGAGTTCCCGACGTGGCCGGGACACACCGTCGTCGCCCCGCAGAGCGAGTGACACGAGCGATCGCGAGACGGCACACCGCTCGGCGACGTCGCGGAGGGTCGCGGCCACGGTCAGGCGAGCTTCCAGGTGTGGACGTGCTCCCACGTCATCGTCTGCCACCAGCGACCGGACCAGTCCGGGCTCGCGGTGCGGTAGAGCACGACCGTGTCGCCGCGGAACCCGGTCGGCACGTCGACGTCGAGCTCGTGGATGAACGCACCGACCTCGTCGTGCAGGTCCGGCCGGCCGTACAGGTCGTGCGAGGCGAGGGAGAGGTGCGCGCGGTAGTGCTCCGGGTCGTAGTCGTTCGATTGCGGGACCTGCATCGGCTGCCGGAACGGTGCGACCACGGCCTCGATGTCGGCGGCGAGCCGGACGAAGTCGTCGTTGAGGGAGCCGTCGGGTCGGGTCGCGACGTCGTAGACGAACCCGATGCCCTGTCCACGGACGCCGGCGTTGTGCACGTCGAACCCCGGTCGGCCGTCGAGCAGCGCCGAGACGGCCGCGATGACCTGGTCCTCGTGGCTGCCGAACGGCTGGCTGCCGACGAGCGTGGCGTGCGGCGGGAAGGCGCCGGCCGACAGCAGGCCGTACTGCGCGCGGAGCTGGTCGGTGACGACCGTGACGGCCCGGCAGGTGCGGGCGTCCGGGCGCAGGTAGATGCCGTGGCGGTACGGGTCGCTCGGGTCGCGCGGCAGCTTGGCGGTGACGTTCTGGGGCATGGGTCCGTCCGTGGTCGGGAATGGGGAACGTTCCCGATGATCGGGAACGGTCCCCATGATCGACCGGACGGGCCCGGATCTCACCCGTCGGTCCGTGACGGGACGGTGAACGATGGGTGTCGGCGGCGCGGGGTCGGCCGTTCTCGTCCGTACGTGTCGCTCGGCGCTCAGGCCCGGGCGGCGGTCCGGCCCGGTACCAGGGTGCCGTCGACCGCGTTGTGGGTCACGCCCGTCGACCGGCCGTCGATCTGGTCGACCACGTCGTCCACGGACAGGCGCCCGATCAGGCCGAGTGGCTGTCTCCACGAGGTGATGCCGAGCAGCTCGGTGGCGAGCGGGGCGACCCCGTCGTAGCCCGTGACCGACAGGTCGTCCGGCGCACGGAGGCCGCGACGGCGCATCGACTCGAGCACACCGACGGCCCAGCGGTCGCTCGGTGCCATGATCGCCGTCACGCCACCGGCCCGCAGGACCTGCTCGAGGAACGAGTCGAGGTCCTCGGGGTCTGCTCCGTGGTCCTCGGAGCGGATCCGGAGCACCTCCGTGCCGCGCGCACGCAGCCGGCGCACCATCGCGTCGGTGCGTGCCGACTGCGTCAGCGACCCGGCCGGTGTGACCGTCAGCACGGCGACGCGGCGGTGTCCGAGATCGGCGACGTGGTCGGCGAGGCCGCGTCCGCCGCCGCGCTCGTCGCAGTACGCGCTGCTCACCGCATCGTTCGTCTCGGGGCGCCCGGAGACCACCGTGGGGATGCGTCGGGCGAACGGCAGGACGTCGGCGATGGGCAGGGCGCCGCTGCAGACGATGAGCCCCTCGACGCGCAGGGAGACCAGGGTCTCGAGCGCTCGGCGTTCCTCGCTGACCGGGAACGACCCCGCACCGGTGGCGGTGACGACGCGGTACCCGCGCGCCGCGGCCTGCAGCTGGAACGCGGTCAGCAGGTGCCCGTAGAAGGGGGTGGAGGCATCGCGGACGAACACCCCGAGCGTGTGCGTGCGGTGTGCCGACATGCCGCGGGCGTTGGCGTTCGCCACGTAGCCGAGGTCGATGGCGGCGCGCTTGACCCGCTCGGTCGTCGACGGAGCCACGCCGTACGCACCGGCGAGGGCTCGGGAGACGACCGACTTCGACACACCGGCCAGGGCGGCGACGTCGTGGATGGTCGGGACGGCGGGGTGTCCGGTCACCGCGGGCGCCGTTGTCTGGAGGACTGCACGAGTGTCACGGTAGCCGGACGGATGCCCGGACCGGGCGACGGTGGTGGTGAACAGTTGGTCACGCCGACCGCCCGGCGCGGGCCGCGGGCGGTCGGCGTCGGGCTAGCGGTGCCGCACCGTCAGTCGGTACCCCTTGGTCGTGGTGCCGTCCTGGGCCGTCACGGTGATGTGCGCGGTCCGCCCGGAGACGTGCACGCTCGTGACCGCGTTCGGGTTCGTGGTGTGCACGTGGACGTCCGCAGCGCGCAGCGTCCGGACCGGGGCCGTGACCGTCGCGCCGTGCGACGAGGCAGCGGCGGGCAGGTGGACGCGCACGCCCGCGACCGTGATGGAGGACGCGGTGGGGTCGTTCGACACGAGGAAGCGCTCGCGCAGAGCGGCGGCCTCGTGCTTCGTCACGCCGATCGTGTCGGTGAGGTACGAGCCCATGCCGCCGTACTCGGTGGCGATGTCCTGTTCGAAGGTGCCCTGCAGCAGCTGCGGTGTGGCCCAGGTCACCCCGAGCTGCGTGTTCGAGAGCAGGTAGTCGTGCAAGATGTCCGCGCTGTCGACGCCGAGCACCCGGTCGAGCAGGTCCACGACGGTGCCGGTGCGGTCCATGCCGTGGGAGCAGTGGATCAGGACCGTGCCGCTGGTGTGCGTGGCGAGGATCCGGAGGACCCGGCGGTACGCGGTGATCATCGACCCGGGTGTCGCCTGGTCGACCCGGCCCTTGTCGACCAGGTCGTGGTACATCGCGGTGTCGTCGCTGTAGTCGCCGTCCGCGCCGAACATCGAGATGTCGACGTGTCGTGCGCCGGGGATCGCGACGTCCGGCTTCGCGGCGATCTGGGACGGCGTGCGCAGGTCGACGACGAGGTCGACGTGGTACTCGTCGGCCAGGGTCGTGGCCCCGGCCGCGGTGATCTTGTCGAGTGACTCGGAGCGGATCAGCCGCGGGGCGTTCACCGTCTGACCGGACCGGCCGTGGACCGCGGCGAGCTCACGGCCGTTGACCAGCCCGGGGACGTCGGTGATCGGGTGGTCGGCGGCGGTGAACGTTGGCTGCAGGGTGTCGTCGGCGTGGGCGGCGGTGACGGAGAACGCGGCGGAGGCGACGACGGCCAGGCCGGCGAGGGCGGTCGCGGCGACGCGGGTGGTGCGCGGGGAGTGGTTGCGTGGGGAGCGGGTGAGTGGGGAGTGGCGGAGCGTGGACACGGGGCAACCTCGATCTGATCAGGACCCGGGGGTCGTGGGGAGCCGGACGTGGTGGCGTCCGGCTCCCCGCAGGATCGCGGCGCGGGTCGTCGGTGGTGTGGCGGCGAGGTGGCCGGGGCGTGTCCGGGTCATGAGGCAGCGCTCAGTCGCCCACCCGGCGGCCCGCGCCTCAGGACGCCGGGGCCAGCCGGTACCGGAACAGCTCGGTCAGGACCTGCCGGACGGGCGTGTAGAGCAGCACCGTCGAGCCAGTGCTGCCCGTCGCGCCCGCAGCCCCCGTCGTGCTGCCCGAGATGATCCCCAACAGCCGGTTCGTGGTGCTGATCACCGGTCCGCCCGCGTCGCCCGGCTCGATGCCGGCGCCGGCGCGCGCGGCGGCGAGGTGCTGCGCGCCGGGACGGCTCGCTGCCGGCAGACGTGTGGACGTCCAGGAGCACAGCAGCCCGCTCGACGCCCCGCTGGTGCAGAAGGGAGCGGCATCCGGTTGGCCGATGCCGGTCACGGCGGGACGTGCCAGGACCCCGCCGACCCGGTTGAACACGCGACCCGATGCCCGGGGCGTCCAGGTCGCGACGGACGGGTCGCACGACCCGGTCGTCGCCCGGGCCCGGGTGCACGCCAGGGGCGGGACGACCGCGAGTTCGAGGTCCGACTCCGCGGACTGCCAGACCACGCTGCCGACGGTCGCACCGTCGAGCTGCACGGGTGCCTGCAGCGGCGCGCAGTGCTTCGCGAGCACGACCCACCGGGTCGCCCGCTGGTACTGCGTGAACTGGCTGCGGAACCCCTTCGCGGCCAGCACGGCACCGACCGTGCAGGTGCCGCCGGGGACCCCGACCTCGGTGCCGGCGATGATCGGCGCTGCGACCCGGTCGGGGTCGCTCGTGGTGGCCGAAGCCGACGGAGCCCAGGTGAGCGTGGCCCCGACGACGGCCGCCAGGGACACGGCGACGGCCAGGCTGCGGACGAGCGCCGGGTGCGCGTGGCGGGTCACGGGTCAGCCGAGCGTGCGGGTGCCGTTGACGCGTCCGATCACCGACAGGGTGTCCGGGTCGCTGAGACGGGCGTGCCAGTGCAGCGTCGTGGTGCCGCGCGGCAGGTCAGGGAACGCTGCGGTGAAGCGGTAGTGGCCGCTGGCGCTGACGAAGTCGTCCCCCGAGGTGACCTCGGCGATGTGCTTGTTGAACAGGCCCCGCGGCTTGCCCGGTGCGTCGTAGTAGACGATGACCAGGGTGTCGGGCTTCCCGGTCCCGGCGAAGGTGATGCCGGTGAAGCTCTTCCGGTCGGGTCCGCCGTAGGTCTTGGCGGTGAACGCCACGGACGCAGCTCGGGTCGAGGTGTGTGGGGCATGCGTCGTGTGGGAGATCGTGGCGGCTCCGGCCTGCGCGGGGACCAGGACGCCGGCGGCGAGCGCACCGGCGAGGGTGACGCAGGTCGCGAGCACGGTCAGCCGGCGGACCGACGGGGAGCGGTGGGTGGACGGGGTCGAACGCATGGGGCTCCTCTGGTTCGTGGGGGTGCGTGCCGGGGTGGCTCGGTGTGCGTGAACGCTAACAATGCGTCAGACGATCGTTTAGCGAATTCCCGAACCTGAGGAGATCAGAGGCATCGCCCCCGGTGTGACCGCTGCCCATGCCTGGTCAGACGTTCGTATGATGAACCAAGACCCGACCGAGGAGTGCGATGAACCAGCGGCAGCAGGCGAAGACCCGGACCCGCGAGCAGATCATCGAGGCCGCGGCGTCCGAGTTCGCGAGCCATGGCTACGCGGGGACCTCGTTCGCACGGGTGGCCGCCGCGATGGACCGGCCGAAGTCGGCGATCGGCTACCACGTGTTCTCGTCCAAGCACGAGCTCGCCTTCGCGGTCATCGAGCGGCAGCAGGGGCGTTGGGCGGCGATCGACTCGCGGATCACGCAGCCCTCGGGGCTCGAGCACCTGCTCGTCATGCTGACGTCCGCCTGTTCGGACGCGATGCGGTGTTCGGTGGCGGCCGGGGCCATCCGGCTGAGTCACGAACTCCGTGGTGCGGGGGAGGTGATCCCGCGGGTCTTCACCTGGGATGACTACGTCCGTCGGCACCTGTCGGCTTCGAGCGGAGGTGTCGGTCCGGACTCCGATCCCGAGTGGGCACGTGCGGCGGACCTGGTGCTGACGTCCACCTTCGGGGTGATGTGGGCCCGGACGAGCGTGCGGCTGACGCGGGACACCGAGGGGCAGCTCCGTGACCTGTGGGCGGCGCTGTTCACCGGGCTCGGACTGCCCGGCGTGCATGCGCTGCTCGAGCGGGTGGAGCCCGTGCGCGTGGGCGGGGACCCGGGCCTGGCCGAGAACTGACCCCGGCGGTCCCGGCATGTCTGCCGTCCCGCCGGGGCCTCCGGTCTACTTCTTCTGCTCGGTCCCGTCCGGGTTCACGACGTACCAGACGCCCTTGTCGCCCTGACCCGTCACGTCGCCGGCCTTCTCGTCCCCGACGAAGGTGTAGATCGGCCGACCGTCGATGGTGATCTGCCGTCCGCCGTCGACGCCCGTGATGGTGCCGACCGTGCCGGTGATGCCAGACACCTTCGGCGTCGTGGTGGTCGCCTCGATCGCGGGCCACGCGGTCGCGCATCCACCGGTGCAGGTGCTCGTGCCGGAGTCCTTGACGTCGGCGTCGAAGTAGTAGGCGGTCATGCCCTTGCCGTCCACGACGACCGTGCCGAGCGACGTCGCGGCGACGGTCACGTCGACCGAGGGTGACGAGTCGGTCGTCGCGGGTGCGTCGCCCTGCGCGGCGGGGGACGGGGAGGGTGAGGGTGTCGCGGACCCGGCCGTGGAACAGCCTGCGAGGCCGAGGGTCAGGAGCAACGCGGCCCCGAGTGCGATGGACACGGGTCGGGATGACGGGGTGCGGTGGGGTGTCGACACGGGGGCTCCTCGTGGTCAGGTCTCGCCGCTGACTGCTGGCCAGACGTTCGTCTAGCGAACGTAACCGCGGGACGGTGCGGCGGCCAGCGCCCTGCGCGCCCTCTCATCGAGCGGGGCCACGGAGCGGGGCGTCAGCGGTCCGCCTGTTCGACGAGGTGGACGCCCTCGACGCGGCCGATGACGGCCAGTGACGCGGGGTCGATCAGCAGGGCGCTCCAGGACGCTCGGTCGGCGTCGCGGGGCAGCTCGGGCAGTGCTGCAGTGAAGGCGAACCGGCCGGTCGGGCCGACGGCGCTGCTGCCCGGCTCGACCTCCGCGACGTGGATGGTCGCGACCTGGCTCTCCGGGGCGGCGTAGTGGACGACCACGACGGCGCCGGGCCTCCCCGAGCCGGCGAACCGGACGCGCACCACCCGCTCCGTGCCGACCGTCCGCGGAGGCCTGATCGCGAACCGGTGCGTGCTGTTCGCCGCGGGCGGCGCGCCGAGTGCGGTGCCGAGCGCGCCCGATGATCCCACCCCGAGCGCCTCGGGTCCCGGCGCGGCCGGCGCGGGCAGCGCGAGGGTGACCGCGAGCGCCGCGACCCCGACGGCGAGGGCGATCGGTGCCACCCGGACCCGATCGGTGCTCCGCGACATGGTCGACCCTCTCGTGGACGGTGTGCGGCGGGTGCCGCCACCGCACACGCTACCGGTTCGCCAGACGATCGTCTGCGCTGGCCGACGTGCCGACGCGGACACGGGTCCGTGGTGAGCGGTACTGTTCCCCTTCGTGAGTGTTCGTCGCCGTGCTTCCCGTGTCGTCTCCATCGGGGTGGTCGCAGCCCTGGCAGCGTCGTTGACCGGGTGCGGCGAGGGAGCCGGCGTCGACAGCGACTACGCGAAGATCTGCCGCGACAACGCGACCGAGAAGCGTCTGCCGGACGACGACTGCAACAACCACGGCGGGCACGCCGGCTGGTACTTCCTGCCGCTCTTCGCCAACCGTGCCACGAGGGTCCCCGGCGTGGGGGACGCGGTCTCCGGCGGCACGAGCGCCCTGCCCGCCGGGAAGACCGCGAAGTCCGGCGTCTCGTCCCGTGGGAGCTCCGTCACCAAGGGCGGCTTCGGCGGAGCCGGCGGACACGGTGGGTTCGGCGGCTGATGGAGCGCATCGAGTTCCCCGAGCGTCCGGACTGGCGGCGCCGGATCCAGCAGACCGGGTTGATCTACTCGCGGTCCGTCCGCGACGACGGCACGCCCGTCGAGTACTGGAACGACACCGCCGCGTACGTCTTCACGCTGCCGGAGGTCGAGGCGCTCGAGCGGCAGACCGAGGAACTGCACCGGATGTGCCTCGAAGCCGCGCGGTACCTCGCCACCGGTGCCCTCGGCACGCTGGGCCTGACGCGAGCCGGGTTCGACCTCGCCGCCTGGTCGCTCGAGCACGATGAGCCCGACCTGTACGCGCGGTTCGACCTGGCCTACGCCGGAGACGGTTCACCCGCCAAGATGCTCGAGTACAACGGGGACACCCCGACCGGGCTGATCGAGGCATCGGTCACGCAGTGGCACTGGATGCAGGACCGGCTCGCCACCGGCGAACTCTCCGCCGAGACCGACCAGTGGAACGGCATCCACGAGGCGATGGTGGCGCGCTGGCGGACACTGCTGCACGAGTCCCTGCGCGCCGAGGACGGTGGGCGACTGTTCGTGGCGCACTCCGACCTCGACACGGCGGGCGAGGACTGGGACACCGTGGCCTACATGCGCGACCTGGCGGGGGAGGCCGGGTGGGAGCACACCGGCATCGAGATGAAGGACATCGGCTGGCACGCGACGGCCCGCCAGTTCGTCGGCGACCAGGAGCCGGCCGGTTCGTCGCGGAGCGTGTTCACGCTGCCCGGGGACGAGCCGGGGACCCAGTACCCGGTGATCCGCAACCTCTTCAAGCTGTACCCGTGGGAGGACCTCGTCTCCGGGGACGACCGGGCGCAGGGCGACGAGGAGTTCGGCGCCTTCCTGGTCAGCGACCGCGGGCGGCTCGGCCGCTGGTACGAGCCGGCGTGGAAGATGTTCCTGTCGAACAAGCTGCTGCTGGTCGCGCTCTGGCGCTTGTTCCCGGGCCACCCGAACCTGCTGCCGGCCTTCGCGGACGGTCCGAACGGCATGCGCGACTTCGTCGTGAAGCCCGTGTTCGGGCGCGAGGGCGACGGCATCGCGGTGCACCGAGCCGACGGTTCGGTCACGACGAACGGTCGCGAGTACCGGCGTGCCGGCACCGGCGCGGAACGCGTGTGGCAGCAGTACCACGAGCTCCCGGACTTCCCGGGGTCGAACGGGCACAACCACCCGGTGCTCGGGTCGTGGGTCGTGGGCGGCGAGTCCTTCGGAGTCGGCATCCGCGAGTCCGACGGGCCGATCACGGACTACTGGTGCCGGTTCGCCCCGAACATCATCGCGGCCTGACGTCGGTCAGTTGACGATCTCGCCGCGTTCCTCGGGCGGGAGCGCGACGAGCCGTTCCCGCCACCGGCGCAACGCCTCCGGGGTGAGCCGTGTCCACCCGGTCTCCTCGCCGACCACGCGGAGCGGGAGGGCACTGCGGTACGACCGGGTCGGGTTGCCGGGGAACTTCTTGTCGGTCACGTTCGGGTCGTCCTCGAAGGGACCGGTCGGCTCGACACGGTACACGCGCGGCTCGCGGTCGCCGGGTACGAGCTCGGCCGCGAGTTCGGCCGCGAGCCCGGCTCCGTCGCGGGTCGCCGTGAAGTACACGTGGTTCATCACGACGTCGGGGCGGTAGTTCGAGCGGAAACCGGGGGAGAGGAACTCCCCGGGTCGCAGGACCGCCACGGTGCCGTGCCAGAACGGACCGGTCTCGTCTGCTGCTGCCATGGCGTCAGCCTACGAACGACTCAGTGCCCGTGTCCGACCAGCGCGCGCCACCGCGGCTGTTCCGAGACGACGACGGCGACGCACAGGACGGTGACGACGATCGCGACCGCCGTCGGCCACAGGATCCAGGCCGCAGCGACCGCCCCCACGAGGTGCGCGAGGACCGACGCGATCGTGACCGCTCCCGGCGCCGCGACCGGCGGGTCACCGCCAGGTCGGTCACCGGGGTCCCGAACACCGCCGGCGGCACGACGAGGGCCAGGACGGCGGCGATCGCGAGCACCGGCGAGTGGGGCCACAGTGCCCAGGGGACGCCCACCCACGCGACGAGCTCCGCCAGGAACCGCAGGCTGCCACGGAGCGGGTCGTGACCGACGGGCCTCGACGGGTGCGCCGCCGTGGATGCGGTCACCGTGTCGTCGCGGCACGGAAGCCACGATCCAGGAAGTCGACCATCCACGCGGCACTCGCATCCACGTCCGTGTCCATCTGGAACCCACCGGACGCCTCGATCGTCGCGAACCCGTGCAGGACGCTGCGGAGCACCCGGAGCGCGTGGACCTCGTCGGCCGGGTCGAGCGGGTAGTCGCGGAGCGCCGCGGCGAAGGACGCCAGGGTGCGGCCGAGAGCGATCGCCAGGGGGTCCTCGGCGCCGGTCGGACGGATGCTGACGGCCGCCTGGTACCGCGCCGGGTGCTCCTGGACGCTCCGGCGCACGGTCTGCACCGCCGCCTCGAGCGCACTCCGACCGCTGCGCCCCTGCATGGCGTCGCGGAGCGCGTCACCGAGCTCGTTCGCGCCGAGGATCGCGATCCTGCGGGTGAGGTCGCCGAGCCCGTCGACGTGCTTGTACAGCGACGGCGCCTTCACCCCGAGGCGATCGGCGACGACGCTCATGCTCAGCTGGGCGAGGCCGATCTCGTCGGCCAGCGTCGCCGCGGCCTCGGTGACGGTCGCCGGGTCGAGCCCCGCCCTAGGCAACGGGACCTACGACGGGCAGCGTGCGGGCGAGGAACGGCAGCAGCAGGGCGAGGAGCGCCGACGGCGTCTCGGTGTGGGGGTAGTGACCGGCACCGTCGATCACGGCGAGTTCGCCGAGGCCGTCCGGCAGGTCGGCGAGGATCCGCTCGCCCTCGGCGCGGGGCTCGGCCCAGTCCGGATCGGCACTGCCCTCGACGACCAGCACGGGGCACCGGACGGCACCCAGCTGCTCGCCGGCGTCGGCGGGTGACGTGCGGGTCATGGCGCGGAGGACCGCCATCCGCTCCGGTTGCCGCAGGGTCGTCTCGATGCGGCTGCGTTCCGTCGCCCAGTCGGCGGGCTTGGTGGGCACCGCGATGTCGAGGTACGCGAGCCAGCCGGGCAGGCTGCCGCTCGTCATGACCCGCGCGAGCTGGACGGTGCCGGCGCGGTGTCGGCGGTTGCGCAGCAGTCCGCCCAGGTCGACGGACTGCTTGCGCGTGAACGGCGCCAGTTCGACGATGCCCGCGACCAGGTCCGGGGCGGTCGCCGCGGCGATCGTCGCCGCACCGCCACTGATGGACTGCCCGACGACCACGGCCGGGCCACCGAGGTGGCGGGCCACGGCGACGAGGTCGCGTGCGATGTCGGCGCGCGCGTAGCCGGCCCACCCGGTGCTCGAGTCGCCGCAGCCGCGGAGGTCGACGTTCGCCACCCGGTAGCCGGCCGCGACGAGCTCCGGCACGACGAAACGGTAGGCGTGCCGGCTGTCGCCCATGCCGTGCGCGAGGACCACGAGCGCCCCTGTTCCGGAGAGGTCGTAGGCGATCGTGCCGCCCTCGGTGTCCAGGTGTTCGAGCATGTCGTGGCTCCTTCGGCTACGGGTAGTAACTCGAAGGCTAATACCCGTAGCCGACGTTGGCAAGGGGCGGTCGTCACGCATCCAGGTCGAGCGTCGTCGACAGCTCGGGGAACGCCTGCGCCTGCTCGACGAGCTGCTGTCCCTTCTGCACGATCCCCGCCACGCTGTCCGCGCCGGCGGCGAACCGCAGCGGCGGCTCGGGCATCGCGACCAGCGTCAGCAGCACCTGCGCGAGCTTCGCGGGGTCGCCGGACTGGTTGCCCCGCATGCCGCGGAAGAACTCCTTCGACCCGGCGGAGAGCGGGGCGTAGTCGTCGATCGCGACGTCGCCCCAGAAGGTCGAGTCGCCCTCGGCCAGCAGGTCGGTGCGGAAGAAGCCGGGCTCGACCACGGTGGTGTGGATGCCGAAGGGCGCGACCTCGTCGTGCAGGGCCTCCATCCAGCCCTCGAGCGCGAACTTCGACGCCGAGTAGGCGCTCCCACCGGCGCCGGCGACGATGCCCGCGGTGGAGCTGACGCTGATGACGTGCCCGGAGCGCTGCCGTCGCATGACCGGGAGCACAGCGCGCGTCACGGCGAGCGCTCCGAAGAAGTTCGTCTCCATCTGCGCGCGGAACTGCTCGGCCGAGATCTCCTCGAAGTACCCGGCCTGGAAGCTCCCGGCGTTGTTCACCAGGACGTCGACGCCGCCGAAGCGGTCGGTCGCGGCGTCGACGGCGGCCCGGACGGACTCCGGGTCGGTCACGTCGAGCGCGACGGCGAGCAGGTGCTCGTGGTCGCCGAGGACGGCGCGGACCCGCTCGGGGTCGCGTCCGGTCGCCACGACCCGGTGCCCGGCGTCGAGGGCCGCCCGGGCGAAGTCGGTGCCCATCCCGCGGCTCGTGCCGGTGATGAGGAAGGTGCTGGTTCCGGTCATGGTGTGTGGTTCCTGTTCGATGGAAGGGACGCGAAGAAGGGGACGGATGCCCGTCAGCCGCGCACTCGGACGGTGGCGGCGCCGGACGGCAGGTCGCGCACCGCTCCGACGTCGTCGACTGTGCCGATCGGCACGATCCCCGAGAAGCTGCCGACGTCCGTGTAGTACAGGACGATCGACTGGTCCGGCGCGTAGTACGCGATGGTGCCTGCCGGCGCATCGCTCGTGCTCGGGGCGCCGGTGGTGTCGAGCGGCGTGGGGAGCCGGGCGATCTGCTCCTGGCCGCCGTAGTCGCCGAACGTCAGCGTCGCCGGCAGCTGAGCGGCCAGCGCGCGCGCCGTCGCGTTGTCGGTCAACCGGCCGGTCAGGGTCTCGCCGTCGAGCTCGATGGTGATGTGCACGGGGTCGGCCTCCGTCGGGGTGGTGATCGTGGGAGCTGCTGAAGGAGACGCAGACACCGTCGACGTCGCAGCTGACGGCGCAGGCGACTCCGCGCGCTCGACGCCGCTGCACCCGGCGAGCGCCCCCACCACGAGCGCGACGACCGGAACCGACGCGAGCGGACCCAGCCCGACGAGCGGACCCTCGGCGGTACGGCATCTGGTGCGGATGTGCATCGGAGCTCCCTGAGTTGGTGGACACCCACCATCGAAGCCCCACCACCACCCGCCCAGTGAGGCTCCGGCGAAACGGGGTCCTGCAGAACCTCCCTGTCCGCCGGACGATGCCCCTACCGTCGGTCCGTGACCACGACGACCTCCGACCTCCCCACGACCGACCGGGCGACCGACGGCCGGCTGCCCTGGTTCCCGCTCTCCCTGCTCGCCGCGATCGGGTTCCTCCTCGTCGCCATGGAGACGATGCCGGCCGGGCTGTTGCCCGCGATCGCCGACGGGATGGGCACGAGCGAGGGCACGGTCGGCCTGTTCGTCAGCGCGTACGCCATGGGGACGGTCATCGCCACGGTCCCGGCGATCGCCCTGACCCGCGGGTTCCGCCGCAAGCCGCTCATCGTGGCCGCCATCGCCGTGCTGCTCGTCGCGAACACCCTGACCGCGTTCGCGCCGAACGTCGCGGTCGCGCTGGTCACCCGGTTCGTCGCCGGCGCGATGTCGGGGACGATCTGGGGCATGTTCGCCACCTACGCCCGGCGGATCAGCCCGGCCCGCTTCGCCGGGGTGTCGCTCGCGATCGTCTCGACGGGCGCGCCGGTGGGGTTCGCGCTGGGCACGCCGCTCGGGTCCTTCATCGGCGACGCCCTGGGCTGGCGGTCGTCGTTCATCGGGCTGAGCCTGGTCGGCGTGGTGGTCCTGGCGCTGATCGCGCTGTTCGTGCCGGATGCCCCGGGGCAGACGAGCGCCGCGAAGCTGTCCGTCGTGAGGGTGTTCCGGATCCGCGGCATCGCGGTCATCCTCGCCGTGATCGCGACGTGGATGGTGGCACACAACACGATCTACACGTACATCTCGCCGTACCTGCGGGCGACCGGCACCGAATTGACCGCCGGGCTGGTGCTGCTGGTCTACGGGATCGCCGCGATCCTCGGCGTCGTCGTGACCGGTGCCCTGCTCGACCGGCATCCCCGACCCCTGCTGCACGGCAGCGTCGGCCTGTTCGTCCTGGCCGGCGTGGTGCTGCTCGTCGGCCACACGTCGCCGGTCGCGGTCCTGCTGGCCGCGGGCCTGTGGGGCGTCGGCTTCGGCGGTTCGTCGACGCAGCTGCAGGCCGCCCTGACGACCGCCGGCGGCGAGGACGCCGACGTCGCGAGCGCGTTCCTTCCGGTCGCGTTCAACATCGCGATCTTCGCGGCCGGCCTGTTCGGCGCCGCCCTGCTGACTGCTTTCGACGGGTTGGTGCTCGCCGTGGTGATGATCGTGTTCGGGGCGGTCGCGGCGATCCTCACCGTCATCGGTCGCGGTTCGGCGTTCCCCGCGAAGCTCTGAGGCGACCGCGACCGCGACCGCGAAAGCCACCGCCACCGCCGGCTGCGATCATGTCCGGGTGCAGCACCACGACGAGGACCCCACCCGCCCGGACGTCACGACCATCGAGATCATCGGCGGGCCGGAACCGGTCACCGTGCCCCTGCAGCCCGCCGACAGCGGGTGGGCTGCGGTCTTCGCGGACCACCGGCGACGCATCCTGGAGGCCCTCCCCGGCTCCGGCACGGACGCCCCGGTCGTCGAGCACATCGGCTCCACGGCCGTCCCCGGCCTGGCCGCGAAACCGATCGTCGACATCGTGGTCGCCGTCCCGGACATCACCGCCGAGGCCACCTACCTCGACCAGCTCCTCGCCGCCGGGTACGAGCTCCGTGTGCGTGAGCCGGGCCACCGCCTGGTCCGGACGCCGGCCCGCGACGTCCACGTGCACGTCTACGAGCGGGGCGCGACGGCGGTCGACGAGTACCTGCTCCTCCGAGACCACCTGCGTGCCGACGCCCGTGACCGCGCGCTGTACGAACGGACGAAGCGGGAGTTGCTCGACCGGAGCTGGGACGACATGAACGCCTACGCCGAGGCGAAGACGGCCGTCATCACCGCGATCAAGGAGCGGGCACGACGGAGCCGCGCGTCCTGAGACGCGCGGCTCCGGTTCCCGCTGCCGAGCCTCAGCTCGTCGGGACGACGTCCCAGTGCTCGCGGATCAGGTTGCCGCCGACCCGGAACAGGTCGGCCGCGCCGAACGGTGCGTCGGCCTTCGCCCCGACCGGCTTCGAGAACGTCCACACCAGGTCGCCGTCGGCCAGCGAGATGACGGACTCCTGCTTCGGCAGGCTCTGCGCGGCGCTGCCGGCGAAGAACTGCTTGAGCGCGGCCGTGCCGTTCGCGGCGACCGAGTTGTGCTGCAGGTACGCCGGGTCGAACTCCTCGTCCAGCACGGACACGTCGTGGTCGCGGAACAGTCGGTCGTACGCGGTCACGGCGAGCACCCGGTTGTGCTCCTCCTGCTGTTCGGTCAGGTGACGGTCACGCTTCGCGGCCGGGTACAGGTCGCTGAACATGCTGTTCGTGTTGCCGCTGGCCGGGGTCCCCGTCGGCACCGTCTGACGGAGTGCCCACCACTCGCTGATGCGCCCGTCGCGCATGCGGAACAGGTCGACGGCGGCGTCACCGGTGCGTTCGTCCGTCGGCTTCGCGGTGATCTGCCAGTGCACGGCCACCAGGTCCGCGTCCCCGGCGACGTGCTTGATCACGGCGTGGGCGCCGGGCACCCGGGAGCGGTCCGCGGTGAACTCGGCGAGCAACGCGGACGGACCCGAGGCGCTCGTCGCACCGTGGGCGACGGCACCGGTCGCGACGGCGGTCCGGGCAGCCGCACGGGCCGTCGCGGACCCGGGGGACCGGAACGCGCACCGGAACAGGTGCCGGACCGTGGCCTCGTTGCGCTGCTCGGCGCGACGATCGAGCCGAGACACGGCCGTGCCGCCCGAGGTCGTCCGCGCAGCACGGGCCACGGTGTGGTGCGCGGCGGTCGCGGTGGTGTCGGAGGTGGAGGTGTGGAGGGGTGCCGCCACGGCCGGACCGGCCACGAGCGACACGGCGATGGCGACCGGAGCTGCCACCGCACACGCCTTGGCGATGATGGGGAGAAGTGATGTCGTCTGCACGGCAGAACGATGGAACCGGACCCTGGGGGCCGGCGCGCGCCGTGGAGCCGCCACGCGCTGCGACCGTGACCGGCTTCTCAGTCGCGGTGCGCGCCTCCAGGGTGGGCTGTGCGCGCGCTGCCAGGGTGACCCGTTCCCGCTGGTGATCGACGAGCCGGACCTGTGGGACGGCTCACGCACACTGTCAGCCGATCCCTACGCGCCGGACTCGTCGATGGCCAGACGCAGCTCGGCGAGGACGGGCAGCGCGGCGCGCAGCGCGTCGACCCCGTCCGGGCCCAGGCGTTCGAGCGCGCCGACCAGGACGTGCTCGGCCGAGGCGTCGTAGACCCGGAGCCGCTCGGACGCGAGCTCGGTCAGGGCGATCTCGGTGCTGCGGCCGTCGCCGGTGGCGAGCCGCCGGTGGACGAGCCCGCCGCGTTCCATCGCGGTCACGAGGTTGCTGACCGTGGAGCGGGCGAGGCCGAGGGACCGGCCGAGCGCCGTCGGCGTGAGCCATCCGGCCTCGTCGAGTCGTCGCAGGACCTCGATCTGGGCATCGGGCAGCTCCGGCAGCGCACCGTCACGGCGTGATGCGTTCAGCAGGGTGCGGCGGAACGGGCCGACCTGGTCGCTGAGCCGCCGGGCGATGTCCCGGAGTCCTGCGGTGTCGTGCTCGCTGCCCATGTCCTCAGCTTAGGTCCTCGAAAAAGGTTTGCAACAAAACTATGTTTGGCGCAGGATGAGTGCATGACGATCACCACCTCAGTTGCACAGCCCGTCCCGTCGCAGGACCTCTCCGGCATCGTCGGACACCGGTTCATCTACACGTACGCCAATGGCTGGCAGTACGAGATGTACGTCAAGAACGCCACCACCATCGACTACCGCATCCACTCCGGCATGGTCGGCGGGCGCTGGGTCAAGGACCAGCAGGTCGACCTCGTGGTGCTCACCGCCGGCGTCTACAAGGTGTCGTGGAACGAGCCGACCGGCACGAGCGTCGTCGTGACCGTGGTGCCGGGGGAGCGCGTGCTGCACGGCACGATCTTCTTCCCGCACTGGGTCGAGGAGGACGGCAGCAAGACCGTGCTGTTCCAGAACGACCACCTGGACCGGATGCGCGAGTACCGCGACGCCGGCCCCACCTACCCGATCTACGTCGTCCCCGAGTTCGCCCACATCACCCTGTTCGAGTTCGTCGGCCAGGACGACGAGACCGTCGTCGACACTGCGCCCGCCGACCTGCCGGCCGGGTTCGCCGACCGGAGCAACTGAGCATGACCGCGGAACGTCCGCTGGAGCGTGCCCTGACGAGCATCCGGCTCGAGCACCGGGGCGCGGCGCTCCGGGGTGGGAGTACCACCCGGCGTCGGCGTCGGCGTCGGCATCGGCGCCCGCGGCTGCCGGCGGCGCGGTGCTGTTCGTGCACGGGTTCGGTGACTCGTCGATCGGCCCGCGCCAGCTCTTCGTACAGGCCGCGACTGTCCTGACCGACACCGGTCTGACGGTCCGCTCCTACGACCGTCTCGGGCACGGCACGAGCGACGGACGGTTCGCGGACATCTCGATCGGCGACGAGGTCGAGCAGGTCGTCACGATGATCCGGGCGTTCTCGGCCGACCAGGGGGCACCGATCGACGTCGTCGCCCACAGCCTGGGCGCCGTCGAGTCGGCGATGGCGGCGGCCCGGGCCCCCGACCTGGTGCGGAGCCTGACCCTGTGGTCGCCGGCCGGGGTCGTGGTGGACGACATCGCCGTGCACGACGCCATCCAGGGGCAGCCGCTCGCACCCGTCCGTGACCGCGGCTGGTTCGACTTCGGTGGGACCGCCCTCGGGCGCGGGTTCGTCGACGAGGTCCGGGACGGACTCGACGTCTACGCCCAGGCCCGCGGGTACGACGGGCCGGTCGACGTGCTGCACGGCACCGCCGACGAGATCGTCCCGGTCGAGTACGGCCGGCGCTACGGCGAACTGCTCAGCGGGGCGACGTTCACCCCGGTCGAGGGTGCGGACCACGTCTGGTCGTCGGTCCCGTGGCGCGAGCAGCTCGTCGGCCGCCTGCTCGACCGCGTCAGGGAGCGGTCCGGGCGATGAGGTCCTGCACCCGCGCGCGCACGTCGTCGCGGATCGGCCGGACGGCGTCCAGGTCGAGCCCGGCGGGGTCGGTGAGTTCCCAGTCCTCGTAGCGCTTGCCCGGGAACACCGGGCAGGCGTCCCCGCACCCCATCGTGATGACGACGTCGGCGGCGCGGACGGCATCGGTGCTGAGCAGGGCGGGCTGCTCGTTCCGGATGTCGATGCCCTCCTCGAGCATCGCCGCGACGACCACGGGGTTCAGCTGGTCGGCGGGTTCGGAGCCGGCGCTCCGGACGTCGACGCGGCCACCCGCCAGGTGCTGCAGGAAGCCGGCGGCCATCTGGGAACGGCCGGCGTTGTGGACGCAGACGAACAGGACGGTGGGCATGCGGGGTGCTCCGATCAGAGGACGGCGGCGCCGAGCAGGCCGGCTCCGATGACGACGGCCCACGGGGAGTGGACCAGCGGGTGCCCGGCGCGGGCCATGTCGGGCGTGCCCGACACCAGCAGGGCGAAGGTGACGAGCAGCACCGCGGACGACCGCAGGGGCTCGGGGCTCGTCGTCACCCGCTCATCTTGACGACGGCAGATGGTTCAGTCAACATTGAACCGATGAACACTCGGCGGCAGGACCTCGAGCGGCGTGCGGCGCAGCACGCGGCCCTCGGCGACGTCGCCCGCCTGGCGATCGTCGACCTGCTCGCCGCGTCCGACGCCAGCCCGAGCGAGGTGCGGGCCGCCCTCGGGATCTCCGGGCCGCTCCTGGCGCACCACCTGCGCGTCCTCGAGCAGGCCGGTCTGGTCACACGACGCCGCTCCGACGGCGACGGTCGCCGCAGCTACCTGCACCTCGAACCGAGCGGCGTCCCGCACGGTTCGGCAGCGGTGCCGGGCCCGGTGTCCCGCGTGCTGTTCGTCTGCACCGGCAACTCCGCGCGCTCCCCGCTGGCCGCGGGCGTCTGGGCGCAGGTCAGCGAGATCGGCTCGCTGTCGGGCGGGACGCGTCCCGCAGCCGCCATCGCCCCCGGGGCGGTCGCCGTCGGGGAACGCCACGGCCTGGACCTCGGCCGCCACGTCCCGCGTGCCTTCCGCGACCTCGTCGCCGACGGCGACCTGGTCGTCACGGTCTGCGACCGCGCGCACGAGTCGATCGACGACGGCGACAGCCTGCACTGGTCGCTGCCGAACCCCTCGCGCGTCGGTACGCCGGACGCGTACGAGGCCACCTTTGCGGACCTCCGGGCCCGCGCCACCGCGCTCGCTGCGCGCCTCGCCGCCTGACGCGGCCCCACGAACGGAACGTCCCGATGAGATCCCCCCTCCTCATCGGGGCGTTCTCCTTGCTCGACCGCCTGCGGACTGGAGGCACGGGGCGGGCCCGCACCGTGCCTCCCTTCCGTCGCGTGGTGCGCCCAGGGCTGTGTGCGCTCCCGGGGGAGCCGTCACTCAGGACCGGCGGCTGCCGGCGACCAACCGGAGGACCTGATCGGTGTGGCGCTCCGCGGTCGCGAGCCGTGCGTGCTCGACCGCGGCCGCGGTGTGCGGTTGCAGCAGCGTCCGGTCCGAGGCGAGTTCGATGATCGTCGTGGCGAGCCCGAACGCGGTCTCGTCGTCGGTCAGGACGGCGGCGGAGCCGAACTCGCTCGCCAGGCGGATGTCGGACACGATGACCGGACGGTGGTCGCGGAACGCCTCGAGCGCGGTCATCGGCTGGCCGTCGTGCTCGAGCGAGCAGACCACCGCCGCGTGCCCGCACAGCAGCAGGTCGTGGACAGCCTGCGACGACAGGCGGCCGTGGACACGGACCGACACCGGCGTGCGGGTCGGGGGGACGGTCCCGCCGGCGACGTCGACCCGCACCGCGTGTGCCCCGAGTCGGATCTCCACCAGCCGGATCGCGTTGAGGAGGACGTCGAGGCGCTTGTCCGGGGTGAACCGCGACGCCCAGACGAGCCGGAGCGGGCCGAGTTCCGGCGACGGCGGCGGTTCGACCGGCCGGCGGCCGAGGGCGTTGGGCACGACGTGGACCGGGCCGACGCCGGCCTCGCGCAGCGCACGCGCCTGCCGCGTCGTCGGGGTGACGACGACGTCGGCCGCCCCGCAGACGGCCACGGCCATGTTGCGGCGCGCGTCGTCCATGGGGTGCCCCGTGAAGCGGTGCCGTGTGGGCCGGATGCCGGTCACCGCACGGTGCGCGTGCCGTGCGAGGGGCGCCATCGCCGCCGCGGTCCGGCCCCGGACCGGCGCCGAACCGTGCACGGTGTGGATCGTCGGCAGCTCGAGGGAGCGCGCCGTGGTCAGCGCCGCCGCGGCGAGGCCGAAGTCCGAGTGGGTGACGACGAGGTCGATCCGCTCCTCGAGCATCAGCGTGCCGAGGCACCGGCGGACACGGACCGAGTTGCGGACCACCGGCAGGTCGGTCTCCGGGGCGCTGATCGACGGTTCGACCCCGAACAGGCGGACGCCGTGCTTCCGCAGCTCCGCGGTCTCGCTCGACCGCGGAGTCGCCACCCAGACGACGTGACCGGACTCGGCGAAGGCCTTCGCCTGCTCGACCAGCGCGGCACGTTCGCCCCGCATCGCCGACAGGGGGAAGTCGCTCACGAGCAGGACGGTCGCCTTCGCCGCTGCCACGTCAGCGGCCGGTCTCGAGCACGGTGGTCTGGCGGGGGCTGCGCATGCGGTCTCTCACGGTTCGGGAGCTGGACGGGTGCTTGGGAACCGTAGGCGTTCAGAAGACGATCGTCTAGTGAACTGCTGTGCTGCTGAGCGGGCCTTCACGACTCGTCGAGTGGACGTTCAGTCCGGGCGAAGGCGGCGGACGGACGAGACTGTCCGGTTCCGGCGGATGCTGTACACGTCTGAGCCGTGGTCGTCGTACAGTCTCGGGAAGCTACCCCGCCGGACCCTACCGACGGGTGCCCGACACCCTGTTCCCGGGCTGGCCTCGTCATGACCACCGCGTCGAACCCGACGGCGTCGTAGCGCGAGGACGTCTGCTCCTGACCCGAACTCGTGGCAGACGTCCTCGCACCTTCCCGCTATCGTCGAGGAACCGCCGGTCCCCGATCTCGGGGCGAGCAGCGGCCAGGGGACCACGGGGGACACCATGCAGCACCAGCGCGGCATCACCGCATTCACGACGCTCACCGCGACGATCGCCCTGGCGGTGACGCTCAGCGGGTGCACCGCATCGTCGTCGGCGTCACGGACCGTCACACCGGACGCCTTCGAACGCGTCGTCGTCGACGCGTTGGCCGACGTCTCGGACGCGACGCCCGAGGTCGACTGCGGTGCGGACGACATCGCGATCGAGGACGGCGCCGAGGTGCACTGCGACGTGAACACGGCGGGCTACGACGTGGTCTACGACTCGGTGTCGACGATCAGCACCGACGGCGGCGACGATTACCACGTGGACGTCGAAGTGGCCGACCAGCCCAAGGGCTGATCGGCCACCGCACGGTGTCCGACGACTAGCGGTCGGACGCCTCGACGACGCAGCTCTCGACCTGCTGGGCGGCCTTCGAGTCGTCGGCGAACGGCGTCGGCGCGTCCGAGGTCGTGGTGGTCTCGTCGGCGACGGCCTGCTTGGCGACGTCGTTCACGGCGTACAGCGGGCCGTCGAAGTCGTCGGCCGTGGGGTCGGCGGTGGTCGCCCAGATGGTGACCTCGTCGTCGTTCGAGTCGTTGCTGTCCGCGGGGACGATCGCGGCACCGAGGTACCAGCCGCCGTCACCCTTCTGGATGTTCGCGAACTCGGTGGTGTCGTGCGACCCGACCGCCTTGTCGATCATGTCGACGGCGGCGCTGGCGGCCACGTCGCACTGGGCCGACTGGGACTTCTCCTCGGAGCCGGGGACCTTGCCGACGGGGTTGATGTTCTGCGCTCCGCCGGGGTCGCAGGCGGTGAGCAGGAGGGCTACGGTGGCGGCGCCGAACAGCGCCGTGACGGTCTTCGCTCGCGTGGACATGGCGCTGAACGTAGGCCGGCCCCGGTGGGCGGCGATTCAGCCAGCAGCGTCCCCCGACGACGGACGGGAGGCCCGGCGCACGTCGTGCCCCGGGCCTCCCGTCCGTCACCTGGTCCCGTTGCCGGACCGGCGTCCCGTCACAGGATCGGGGTGCCGCCGGTGACGGCGACCCGCGCGCCCGAGACGTAGCTGCCGTCGTCACTGGCGAGCAGCACGTAGACGGGTGCGAGCTCGGCCGGCTGGCCGGGACGGCCGAGCGGCGACTGCTTGCCGAACTGCTCGACCTGCTCCGGCGGCATCGTCGACGGGATCAGCGGGGTCCAGATCGGACCGGGTGCGACGCTGTTCACGCGGATGCCGCGATCGCCGAGCAGCTGCGCGAGCGCGGCGGACAGGTTCGCGACGCCGGCCTTGGTGACGTCGTAGGGCGCCAGGTTCGGCTTCGGGTTGTCGGAGTTCACCGAGCTCGAGCCGATGATCGACGATCCCGGGCCGAGGTGCGGCAGGGCCGCCTTGACGAGGTGGAAGTAGGCGCTGAGGTTCGTCGCGAGGGTGTGGTCCCACTCCTCGTCGCTGATCTCCTCGATCGTCTCGTGGGTCATCTGGTAAGCGGCGTTGTTCACGAGGACGTCGAGCCCGCCGAGCTCCGAGACCGCCTGGTCGATGACCGATCGGCAGTACGCGGGGTCGCTCACGTCGCCCGGGAACAGCACGGCCTTCCGACCGGCTTCCTCGATCCAGCGCTTCGTGTCCTGGGCGTCGTCCTCTTCCTCCGGCAGGTAGCTGATCAGGACGTCAGCACCCTCGCGCGCGAACGCGATCGCGACGGCCTTCCCGATGCCGCTGTCCCCGCCGGTGATGACGGCACGCTTGCCGGTGAGCTTGCCGGAGCCGCGGTACGACTCCTCGCCGTGGTCGGCCTTCGGCGTGAGTTCCTGGTCGCTCCCCGGGGGCTGCTGCTGCTCGGTCACGTCTCTCCCTGTGGTCGGTTTCCCTGGACGTCCCCGATGCTGGGCGGGCGCCACTGAACGCCCGCCCAGGGTCACGGCGTACCCCGTTCGGCGCTCGAAGATGTGTACCCGGCACGACGGCGGCCTACCGTGGCAGCGGATCAGGGAACCGTCACCGCGACGGATGCTCCTCTTCACCAGGGAGCAACGTTGAAGTACGTGAACTACGCGGGTACCGTCCGTGTCCTGACGAGCGACACGATCGCCGACGCGGTGATCCGGTACGCCGCAGCACTGCACCAGAGTCGGCTGAGCGACGTCGTGTCGATCCCGACGGCGGACGACTTCGGGGTGGCGAGCACGATCGAGGTGCTCCTGGCCCCGGCGATCCCGGTCGCCCTCGAGCCGGCTCCGGATGACGACCTCGAACCCGAGGGCGAGGCGTTCCTGCTCGAGCTCGGCCGGCGCACCGAGGCCGCGCTCGCCGTCGACACCAACGCGTCGCCGCCGGACTTCGGGCGCTGAGCGGACGCCCCGCTGGCGCTCCGCAGGGGCGCCCCTACGCCACCGGCCCGTCGGTCAGGTCCGACCGGGTGTCCGCGTGGATCACCTCGTCGTGCTCGAAGGTCAGCGCGGCTGCCCGCAGCCGTTCCACGAAACCCGCGTCCTCGCGCTCGAGCTCGTCCTCTTCGGCATCCTCGACGACGAGCTGGCTCGACGGACCGATCAGCACCTTGGTCGTCGTCATGGTGCCGTCGGCGGCCACGGCGGGGATCGCGACGGTGTCCGCCCGGTTGCCGCCTGCCAGGGCTGCGGCGTACTCGATCACGGCGTCGGCCACGTCGTCGCTCGTCAGGATCGTCGAGCGGTCGTACTGGATCTGCTTCATGTCCGGGCCTCCATCTGCACAGCCAACAGGCCGTCGGCTGGCCGTCGTACAGGAACACGGCGCGTCGCTCGTTGCGCCGACGCCGACTTGTCGTCAGGATCATCACGTGCCCGAGACCATGCACCGCCTGCTGCGGGAGATCCAGACCGCCGAGCCGTCGGTCGCGGCCGAGGCGATGGCCCGGACACACATCACCCACGGGCTGTCGGTCGAACCGACGGACGCCGAGTTCGTGTTCGAGGAGCGCGTGCGCGGGACGGCACTGCTGTCGCTCGAGTCGACCCGCTGCACCGGGGTCCTGAGCGGCACGATCGAGCCGGGCGACGCGATGATGATCTTCTGGATGAAGTCCGGGGTCGCCCAGCTCGACGAGAACACCGTGAAGACCGGCCGCCCGACGCTCTTCCGTCAGGGTCCCCAGCGCTTCCGCTGGATCGCCTGCAACAAGGACGTCCTGCGCATCGACCGCTCGATCGTCGAGCAGGTCGCCGCCGAGCGCGGGGACTGGGCCCCCGGTCCCATCGAGTTCCGTCCGCGGCACGTCCCCGAGGGAGCCCCGCTCGCTGCCTGGTGGCTCATGGTGCGGTCCGTCGCACAAGAGGTGCTGGCCGGACCGGACGCCGTGCCGATCGAACGCGAGCGGGAGCTCGCCCGGTTCGCCGCCGGTGGTCTGCTCACCGCGATCCCGCACTGGCCGGTCGGGCAGCACGAGCCGGTGATGGCCTCCACCGCCCGCTTCGCCCGTGCCGAGACCTTCCTGCTCGAGCACGCCACCGAGCCGATCACCGTCGACGACGTCGCCGAGGCCGCCGGCCTGAGCGTGCGCGGCGTGCAGGCGGCGTTCCAGCGACACCACGGCATCACCCCGACCATGTACCTGCGCCGCATCCGGCTGCTGCTCGCCCGCGAACAGCTCGAGTCGGGCGACGGGCGGAGCATCGCCGAGATCGCCCGGGCCACCGGGTTCGCCCACCTCGGTCGGTTCGCGGGGAGCTACCGCGAGGAGTTCGGCGAGCTGCCCCGGCAGACGGCGTCCACCGCGCGCGACGGCGCCCGCGCGTAGGCGAGCGGCCGCGCGGCCCCGCAAGAATCCCGCAACCGCCCGCCGTCCGGCCGATCGCCGACGATCGTCGCCCTACGTTTGCGCTGCACGGACACGCAGCCACGACGACTGGAGACCCCATGGCCGGCTCAGCAGCACCACCCGTCCCGACTGCGGTCGTCCCGCCGACGACCGATCCGTCGACGTTCGGCCGCCGCCTCATCGAGGACGCCTCCTACGCCCGTGAGCACTTCGTCTTCACCGCACTGCTCGGGTCCCCGCTGCTGCCCCGGATCGTCCGTCGGCTGCTGCTCCGTGCCGCCGGGGCCCACGCCGAGTCCGGCGTGGGCACCGGGTTCTCGCTGACGGGCGACCCGAAGCACCTCACGATCGGCCGGGGCGTCTTCTGCAACCGGAACGTGACCGTCGAGGCCGTCGCCCCCGTGACGATCGGTGCGAACACCGCGATCGGGATGCAGGTGCTCATCATGACGAGCCACCACGAGATCGACGCCGAGGGCCGGTGGAGCGACGTCGCGACCGGCCGTCCGGTGGTCGTCGAGGAGCACGTCTGGATCGGCGGCCGCGCCACGATCCTGCCCGGCGCCCACATCGAGCACGACGTCGTGGTCGCCGCCGGCGCCGTGGTCGTCGGCCGCCTGGCGGCGCACGGCGTCTACGCCGGCGTCCCCGCCAAGCGGATCCGTGAGCTCGCCCCGTCCGCGCGACCACCGCTGGTGGACCCCACCGCCTGACGACCTGGAGGCGCGTGGCGGCGCCGCCACGCGCCTCCCGTCCGGCGTTGGTGCTGCTTCGAAGACGCCGGCGTGCTGCTGCGACGCCGCCCCGCCGTCGAGACGCCGCCGAATGTGGAGGCGTCTCGACGACCTGGCGGCGCCGGACGAAGACGACGGCGTCTCCTTCCGCGGGGACGCGCACTCTGCCAGCATGATCACGACGCGGGCGACGGCGCCCGCGCAGGACGAGGGAGACCGTCATGACCGTTCGCCTCAACCCCTACCTCGGGTTCCGGAGCGGTGCCCGCGAAGCGCTCGAGTTCTACCACTCGGTCTTCGGTGGCACGCTCACCATCGGCACGTTCGGTGAAGCCGGCATGAGCCAGGACCCCGCCGACGCCGACAAGGTGATGCACGGGCAGCTCGACGGCGACCAGGGCCTGCTCCTGATGGCCTCGGACGCGCCGTCCGGCATGCCGACACCGGCGGAGAGCAGCATCTCGCTCTCGCTCAGCGGCGACGACCACGAACTGCTGACGCGGTGGTGGAACGGCCTCGCCCAGGGCGCGACGATCGTCGAACCACTCACCACCGCGCCCTGGGGCGACACCTTCGGCATGCTGACCGACCGCCACGGGGTGTCGTGGCTGGTCAACATCAGCGGCGCGACGAGCTGAGCGGCACCGAACCCACACGCGCCGGCACCGGCCACCGCGGCACCCAGCAGCGGACCTGCTCGGCGTAGCGGCGGAAGTCGTCGCCGAACCGTTCCGCCAGGTCGGATTCCTCGAGCGGGCGGACGATGCAGTTCCAGACCACGGAACCGGCGATCGCGTAGACGACGACCAGCCACGACGACAGCAGCAGGCCGACGGCGACGCCCTGGGTGATGCCGGCCAGTGCCATCGGGTTCCGCACCGACCGGTACGGCCCGGCGACCACCAGGCGGTTCGCGGTGGCCGAGGGCAGCGGCGTGCCCTCGCCCTTCGTCGACATCGCCGCTGCCGACGCGATGCCGAGCGCGCTGGCCAGCAGGAGCACGACCACACCGACGACGGTGAGGGCGGTGACGAAAGGTGACGGCAGGAGCGGGTGCAGGCCCCAGCGGTGCTCGGCGAACGCGATGACCAGGGGGAACACCCCGAGGAACAGGCCCCAGAAGACGACGATCTGCAGCACGGTCGCGGTGACGTGCCGCGAGCGCGGGGCCGCGGCGTCAGCGGTGCGGATCCGCAGCGGACCGCTCGTCACCCACTCCGTCGGGACCCGTCCGAGCAGGACGAGGGCGAGGGCGACCGTCGAACCGATCGTGGCGGCCAGCATGACGAGCACACCCCAGCCGGCCTCGCCGGTCACGGTGGCCCAGACGCTCAGGGCGACGAGCACCAGGGCGGTCCACACCGTCGTGACCACCGCGGCGGCCCGGACCCCGGCGGCGGCGAGCGCGGAGCCGACGACGAACAGCGGGACGTCGAACACGGCGACGAGCACCGGGTCGAGCGAGCCGAGCGTCGCCGTGCGGATCCACGGCACCGTCGCGACGGCGATCCACCAGGCCGCTCCGCCGACGGCTTGCAGCGCGTAGTACCGCCGGCCCCAGGACATGGGTGCACGGTAGCAGTGCGCGGCGAGGGCCCGGGCCGAGGGCGCCCTCGCTCCCGCTGGTGGGTCAGTCGGTGTGGTTGATCTGTCCGAGCCAGCGGCCGAAGGACGGGGTGCGCTCGTCGTGCAGGCTGGGCAGGACGGGCTTCGGCAGGCAGGTGCGCTCGTCGGTGACGGTTCCGGCGCCGGTGCTCTTGTGGAGGTCGAGGCTCATGGTGGGCTCCTTCGTGGTCGGTGGAGAGTTCGACACCGGGCGGGGCCGTTCCATTCCCATCAGACGCGATCCGCCCTGCGCAGTCGTCCAGCACCGTCGGGTTGTCTCGACGGCATGAGCGAGCACGACGACGAGCAGACACGAGCCGACTTCGACGACGCGGTGAACATGACCGCCACCGAGCTGCGGAAGTGGCTCGACACCGACGAGTCGAAGTCCGTCGGGCAGAAGCCCTCCGGCGGCGGCGAGTCGACCGGCCACGAGAGCGGTCGGCACATCATCCGCATCCTCGAGAAGCACAAGGCCGACCGCACCGACGACGACCTGGCGCACATGCGGAAGGTCGTCGGCTACGTCGCCCGGCACTCCGAGCAGCGTCCCGACGGCGACGTGCACGACACCCCCTGGCGGTACTCGCTCATGAACTGGGGCCACGACCCGGAGAAGCACTGACGGCATCGGGCAGAATGGGTGCGTGAACGAGACGGGCATGCCGCGCTTCCGACGGATCTGGTCGACCGTGCAGGTCGGTGTCCTCGCGATCGCGGTCGCGTTCTGCGTCGTGATGCTCGTGATCGGGCAGGGCAAGCTCGACCGGGTGTACGCGGTCGCCGCGGTGTTCTTCGGACTCGCCCTGGTCGGGCACAGCACCTACCTGTGGCTCGTCGCCCGGGCGAACCGCCGTCCCTGAGCGGGCAGCGCAGGACCGACCGGATCGGCTGCGCGGGCCCGGCTAGGCGTTCTGGTGGACCCGCAGCCAGTCGATCGTCATCTGCTGCGGGAACCGCGTCGAGGCGTCGGGCGAACCCGGCCAGTTCCCGCCGACCGCGACGTTGAGGATCACGAAGAACGGCTTGTCGAACACCCACGTCGCCGAGCCGACGTCGGCCCGGGTGACCGTCCGGTACGCGAAACCGTCGACCGTCCAGGTGATGGAGCCGGGGCGCCAGTCGACCCCGTACACGTGGAAGTCGTCGGCGAAGGCTGCTCCGGACGGGGCCGTGTACGCCGCCGAGATGCCCTGCGCGCCGGAGTACCCGGGGCCGTGCACCGTGCCGTGCACGATCCCCGGCTCGTACCCGACGTTCTCCATGACGTCGATCTCCCCGCACGCCGGCCACCCGACCTGCCCGATGTCCGCGCCGAGCATCCAGAACGCCGGCCAGATGCCCTGACCGCGGGGGATCCGGATCCGCGCCTCGATGCGGCCGTACTGCGCGGTGTAGGTGCTCTCGGACTTCAGTCGGGCCGACGAGTACGAGCCGTCGGCCTCGCGGTGTGCGTTGATCACGAGGTTGCCGGCACCGTCGAGCGCCGCGTTCCGCCGCGAGTCCGTGTAGGTCTGCAACTCGGCGTTGCCCCAGCCGCCGGCACCCAGGTCGTACCGCCAGATCCCCGGGTTCGGCGCGCTGCCGGCCGGGCCGTCGAACTCGTCGGCGGCGAGCAGCACAGGGGCGGCAGCCGACGTGGTCGCTGCCTCCGCCGACCCGTCCGCGCCGATCGCCGTCGCGCCGAGGGCGGTCGTCGCGGCTCCGGCGAGTCCGAGCGTCATGAAGCGCCGTCGATCGATGTGCTGGTCCATGTCGTGCTCCCTGCAGCGCGATGGTGGTGTGGTCGTCGGATCATGCACCATCCGGACGAGTCAGACCAGGGCTGCACCGTGGTTGATCCGCCCCGCGCACACCGCAGCCGGCGCCGACGGACCCGTCAGCCGAAGCGCATCGCCAGCGGCACGAGCAGTCCAGCGACCCAGACGAGCACCATCACGAGGGCGCCGACCGCGATGAGCCGTCGGCGACGCCGCAGCTTCGGGCTCCGCTCCTCGCCCCACATCTGCGCACGGACCAGCACCCGGTTCGCCTGCTCGACGACCTTCCGCACCTCGGGGTCGTCGACGTCGAGGACACCGGAGCGGGCGTGCTCGGCGATGACCGCGGCTTCGTCGACGGTCAGGTCGTCCTTGCGCATGCTCCATCTTCGCACCGCGTGCAGGGGTACGACCCGGCTGTGCGGGAACGGACCACGGCCGGGTACCAAGGACACATGGGACATCGGTACCGCGGGAAGATCGTCGTCATCACCGGAGCATCGAGCGGCATCGGGAGGGCCGCCGCACACGAGTTCGCCCGGCAGGGCGCCACGCTCGTGCTCGCCGCACGCGGGCACGACTCGCTCGAGGCCGCAGCCGCCGAGTGCCGGAAGCTCGGCGCCGAGGCGATCGCGATCCCGACGGACGTCGCCGACGAGCACCAGGTCAAGGACCTCATCGGCACGGTGACGACCCGCTTCGGTCGCATCGACGTCTTCGTCGGCAACGCGGCCCTGTTCGTCTACGGCCTGTTCGAGCAGACCCCCACCGAGGCGTTCAAGCGCGTCGTCGACACGAACCTGTACGGGCACCTCAACGCCATCACGCACCTGCTGCCGCACTGGAAGCAGCGCGGGAAGGGCACCTACGTGCTCGTCGGTTCGATCCAGTCGCTGCTCTCGGCGCCGTACCAGTCGGCGTACGTGACGAGCAAGCACGCGGCCCTCGGCCTGGTCGACGTGCTCGGTGACGAGTTCGCGGGCACCGGCATCGAGTTCACCGCACTGCTGCCGTCCACGATCGACACCCCGATCTACCAGAACGGTGCCAACTACACCGGCAAGACCTCGCACCCGCTGCCGCCCACCGTCTCGGTCGAGCGGGCCGGCCGTGCCGTCGTGCAGGCCGCCACACACCCCAAGCGCTACCGCTTCGTCGGACGGATCCAGGCGTCGCTCGTGCCGTTGCAGTACGTGTTCCCGGGCCTGTTCCACAAGATCACGAAGCCGATGGTGGAGACGTTCGCGCTCCGCGGCAAGGGCGCCCCGACCGACGGGAACCTCTACGCCCCCGCCGACGCCGCGAACGCGACGAACGGCGGCTGGGTCGCGAAGCGACGGCGCGTCACGCGCCCCGTGCTGTGGGCCGGAGCGCTCGTCGCGGTCGCGGCCGTCGCCCTGGGCCGACGCCGCTGACGGCCTGGAGGCACGGTGCCAGCCCGCACCGTGCCTCCGTCCGCCCGTGCGTGCCTGCACTGCCGGGCGTACCTGCCGGAACCGGGCGTACCTGGCGGAACCGGGCGTACCTGGCGGAACCGGGCGTACCTGCCGTGTTCTTCTTGGCAGGTACGCCCGATCTCCCCAGGTATCGCAGCCGTTCTGGGAAGGAACGGGCGGCTAGAAGAGCTTCGCGCTCGCGCGCCGAGCACCCTCGCCGAGGGACTCGAGCTTCGCCGCGGCGATCTGCGGGTGCACGCGGCCGCCGAGGCCGCAGTCCGTGCCGGCGATGACGCGCTCACGCCCGACCACCGAGGCGAACCGCTCGATGCGCTGCGCGACGAGGTCGGGGTGCTCGACGACGTTCGTGGCGTGTCCGACGACACCGGGGACGATGACCTTGCCATCGGGCAGGGTGACGTCCTGCCAGACGGTCCACTCGTGCTCGTGGCGGGCGTTCGCGGCCTCGAACGAGTACGCGCCGGCGTCGATGTCGAGCATCAGGTCGACGATGTGGCGGAGCTCGATGTCGGTGGTGTGCGGGCCGTGCCAGGAACCCCAGCACAGGTGGAAGCGCACGCGGCTGGTGTCGAGGCCCTGCAGCGCGTGGTTGAGCGCCTCGACACGGATGCGGGTGAAGGCGCGGTAGTCCTCGATGCTCGGCTCGGGGTTGATCTGGTCCCAGTTCTCGGCGATCGAGGGGTCGTCGATCTGCAGCACCAGGCCGGCGTCGAGGATCGTCGTGTACTCCTCGCGCAGGGCGTCGGCCCACGCCCAGATGTGTTCTTCCTCCGTCGCGTAGTACTCGTTCGCGATGCGGGCGGCGGAGCCGGGGGAGAGCGCCGTGATGAAGCCGTTGTCCGCGCCGGCGGCCTCCACCGCGTGCTTGAGGTTCGCGGCGTCGGTGGCCGCGGCCTCGTGGCCGGTGTAGGTGATCGGGCCGGTGGTGGTCGGGAACGCGGTGGCGTTCTTGCCGGTGCCGATGCCCGACTCGGGGTCGGTGTAGGCGTCGTGGAAGATCGTCCAGTCGCGGCGGTCCGGGAAGCTCGTGAGCCGGATGTTCCCCGGCGTGGACCGGACCGGCTGCTGCGAGAAGATGTTCTCGTCGGTCAGGCTCAGGCCGCTGACGCGCTGGAACGAGTACCCCCACCAGGCGCCGTAGTCGACGCTGTTCGACATCGCCTTGCCGAACTCGCCGTCGCCGGGCTGCGTGATGCCGAGCGCGGTCTGCCGTGCGACGACGTCGTCGACGGCCGCGCTCGTCAGGGCGCGGACCTCGTCGGTGGTCTCGAGTGTGAAGCCGTCGGCGGCCACGGGCCGTGCGGCGTTCGCGGCGATGAGCTCCGGGGTGCGGGGGAGCGATCCGGCGGTGGTGGCCTGGATGCGGTCGGTGTTCTCGAAGGGCATGCGCTGGCTTCCTCTCGATGAGTGCGGACTGTCGGGAGTCGGGGGCCGCGCGCGAGGCTTCGCGGTGCGCTGCAGTGCCACTCTGCCACGAGGGGTCGGGCCCGTTACGTTCCGCGACGCACCGCCGGGCCACGCGTCGTACGGTCGACCCATGAGCACGACGACCCCGGCGAACGCCACGACCCCGACCACCACGACCGCACCGATCTTCGCCGAGTCGTGGACCACGTGGCACGACGACCACGAGCAGGCCCGGGCGAGCGAGCACGGGTTCCTCGCGATCACCAGCATCCGTTGGCTCACCGCCACGCCGGAACGCTTCGAGGACGCACCGGGCAGCTGGTCGACGGACGAGGACGGCCCGGTGGTCGCACTTGCCGAGGACGAGACGATCGAGGTCGACGGGCAGCACGTCAGCGGGACGCACCGGTTCGGCCCGCTGCCCGAGCGCTCGAGCACGAACGTGGTGTGGCGCGACGGCGACGAGACCGTGGTGATCGAGGTCGCCCGGCGCGGCGGCAGCGACCTGCTGCGCCCGCGGCACCCGTCGAACCCCACCCGCGTCGGCTACCACGGCACCCCGGCGTACGCCCCCGCTGAACGCTTCGTCGTGGACGCGCACTTCGAGCCGTTCGACAGCCCGCGCGAGGTCACGGTGGGCAGCGTCGTCGACGGCTTGCTGCACGTGTACGAGGCCCCCGGCGTCCTGACGTTCGACCTCGACGGGCCGCGCTCGCTCCTGGCGTTCAACGGGCACGCCGGCGGCCTGCACGTGCTGTTCACCGACCGCACGAGCGGGGTCACGACGTACGCGGCGAACCGGAGTCTCGACATCGCCGCACCGGATGCCGACGGTGCCACCCGCATCGACTTCAACCGGTCGACGAACCTGCCGTGCGCGTACACCCCGCACGCGACCTGCCCGCTGCCGCCCGCCGAGAACCGGCTCGACGTGGCGATCGAGGCGGGCGAGCAGCTGCCCGCAGCCTGACCGCGGAGCACGCACGGCCCCCGGGCGCGCTCCGACGCAGCCGACCCGTCCGGGAGAATGGGGGAGCCATGCCACGACCCACTTCCCGCATCCCGCTCAACACCCTCGCCGTCCCGTTCGGCCTCGCCGGCTTCGCCGAGACGTGGTCGTACGCCGCCCCCGTGCTGCACCTGCCCACCGTGGTGCCGCAGGTGTTCTGGGCGATCGCGGCCGTCGTGTGGGTGTGGCTGCTCGGTGCGCACGCCGTCCGGGGCGCTCGGGTCAGCGAACGGCTCGTCGACCAGCTCCGCCACCCGGCGCAGGGGCCGATCGCCGCGCTCGTGCCGGCGACCGCGATGCTGCTCGGCGTCGACCTCGCGCGGTTCGCCCCCGTCGCCGGGCAGGTCGTGGTGCTCGCCGCCGTGGCCACCGCGGCCGGCTTCGCCGCCTGGCTGCTGAGCACCTGGTTCGAGGGCCGACTCGCCCTGGAGTCCGTGCACGGCGGCTACCTGCTGCCGACCGTCGCCGCGGCGCTGGTCGCCTCGGTCGCCACACACGAGGTCGGCGTCGGCTGGCTGTCCTGGCCGGCCCTCGGCGTCGGCGTGTTCTTCTGGGGTGTCATGACCGGCCTGCTGCTCATCCGGCTGGCGTTCCGGCCGGCGCTGCCGGGGCCGCTCGTGCCGACGATGGCGATCCTGGTCGCGCCGCCGGCGGTCGCCACCCTGTCGGTCTTCGCCCTCACCGACGGAGCGGTCACCCTGCCCGTGCAGGCCATCGCGGGACTCGGCGTCCTGATGGTCCTCGTGCAGCTGGCCCTGCTGCCGCGGTACGTCCGCCTGGCGTTCTCGCTCGGGTTCTGGTCGTTCGTGTTCCCGGCCGCCGCGGTCGCCACCGCCGCAGTGGAGTGGTTCCGGGCACTCGCGCTGCCGTCCGCCTGGGTCCCCACCGTCGCGTTGCTGGCGCTGCTGAGCGTGCTGGTCGCGGTCGTCGGTGCCCGCTCGATCGGCCTCGCCGTGCACCACCTGCTCGGGCAGGCCGAACGGACCCTGCACGACGCCGACGACGAGGACGCCGCCCCCGGCCCCGTGACGGGCGCGACGCGCGTGGTCTGACGAGCGGGGCGGTCGGGCCGCGCAGGCGGCGGACGGGAGGCCCGTGGCGGCCCCGCCCCGCGCCTCCCGTCAGGTCGCGGGGACGCGTCTCCAGCCGCTGGTCGCCCGCCAGGCGGGCGCGTCGAAGCGGAAGACGCTGCCCATGCCGGGCTGGTCGAGGGCGCGCGTGATCGGGACGCCGCGCAGGTGGGCCAGGAGCAGCGCGCCGACCGCACCGTGCGACACGATCGTGAGGTCGCCGGTGGCGCAGTGCCGGCGGACGGCCGCGACGATGCGCTCCTGGGCGTCGATCGCCCGCTCCCAGCCGCGGACCGACTGCTCGGGTCGGGCGAAGAACGCGTCGACGACGGCCTCGAACTCGGACGGCGGCAGGTAGCCGGTCGCGCTCCGGTCGATCTCGCCCAGCAGCGGGTCGTGCTCCACCGACAGCCCGACGGCGCTGGCGAGCAGGTCGGCGGTCTCGACGGCCTTGCGCTCGGTGCTCGAGACGATCCGCCGGGAGCCCGGCGTCCAGGCGAGCCGCTGTGCGGCGGCGGCCCGGACGCGTCCCTCGGGCGACAGCCCCCACGACTCGATCGGGACCGCGGGGTCGACCACCACTTGAGCGTGGGTCAGGAACGACGAGACCATCCGCCGATCCTCGCACGGTGCGAGGTGCGCCCCGGCCCCGTCCGGTGCGAGGTTGCCCACTCCGTGCCCGGTCTGTTCCGACGCACCGAGTGGACAACCTCGCCCCGAGCGACGCCCCGCCTCGCGCCGCCCGCCCGCCGCGCGTCACACGGCGACACCGTCGGTCACGTTCCGCAACACCGCTTCGCCGTCCGGCCGAACCGTCCTAGCGTCGCCCCATGACCGTGCCCGACCGCATCACCCTCGTCACCGCGCTGCAGGGCGCCGGGTGGCATCCCGCCGCCTGGCGCGCCGCCGGCTCGGCACCACAGCGCCTCACGAGCCTCCGGCACTGGCGCGACGTCGTCGTCGAGCAGGACCGGCTCGGAGTCGACGCCGTCACCCTCGAGGACTCCTTCACCGCCGGCCCCACCGTCCCCGACGGCGATCTCGACACGTCGACCGTCGTCGGCCGCCTCGACGCCCTCCTCGTCGCGAACGCGGTCGCCCCCGCGACCCGCGCGATCGGTCTGGTGCCGACCGTCTCGGTCACGCACACCGAACCGTTCCACGTCGCCACGGGCCTCCAGACCCTCGACCACGTCTCACTGGGGCGAGCCGGGTGGCGGATCCAGGTGAGTCCGACGACCCGCGAGGCCGCGCTGTTCGGCCGCCGCCCCGGCGGCGACGACGCGGCCACGCTGTTCGACGAGGCCCGCGAGGTCGCCGAGGTCGTCTCCCGACTCTGGGACAGCTGGGACGACGATGCGATCATCCGCGACGTCACGACCGGCCGCTTCATCGACCGCGGCCGCATCCACAACGCGGCGTTCTCCGATTCGTTCGTCTCGGTGCACGGCGCGTCGATCGTGCCGCGGTCGCCGCAGGGGCGGCCGCCGGTGTTCGCGCTGGCACACCGCGCCGACGCGGCGGCGTTCGCGGTGGATGCTGCGGACGTCGTGCTGGTCACGCCAGGATTCGACGGCCGGGAGGCGCGGGACGCGCTGGCACTCGTCCGTGACGCCGAGCAGGCGGCCGGGTCCGACCTCCGTCGTCCGGTCCTGGCGGACCTCGCGGTGCTCATCGGGTCGTCGCCGGCAGCCGCCGTCGACGAGCTCGCCGTGCTCGACGGGGCCGCCGGGGGCCCGTACGCCGTCGGCTCCGGGTCGGACACGTCCGTCCTCGCGACGACGGTGCCGGACCTCGTGGCACGGATCGGGGACCTGCGGGCCCTCGGGTACGCCGGTGTCCGGCTCCGGCCGCTGCGCATCCCGATCGACTCGACCGCCATCGCCAGGCAGCTCGTCCCGGCGCTCGTCACCGCGGGGCTCCGCGCCGACGTGGCGTCCCGTCCCACCGCCGACCTGCGCACGCGGCTCGGCATCGCGCCGGCGGTCAGCCGGTACGCGCGTCCTGCCGTCACCGGTGCCGGTTCCGGTGTCGGTTCCGTCTCCTCGGGGGTCTCAGCATGAGCGCCAAGCGTCAGGTCCACCTCGCCGCCCACTTCCCGGGCGTCAACAACACCACCGTCTGGAGTGACGACCGAGCCGAGAGCCAGATCGCGTTCTCGTCGTTCGAGCACTTCGCCCGGAACGCCGAGCGTGGGTTCTTCGACTTCCTGTTCCTCGCCGAGGGGCTACGGCTCCGCGAGCAGAAGGGCCGCATTCACGACCTCGACGTCGTCGGGCGTCCGAACACGCTCGCGATCCTGGCCGCGCTGGCCGGGGTCACCGACCACATCGGTCTGGTCGGCACCCTGCAGACCACCTTCAACGAGCCCGTCGAACTCGCGAAGCAGCTCGCCACGCTCGACCACCTGACGGACGGCCGCGCTGGCTGGAACGTCGTGACGAGCTCGGACGCGTTCCACGGTGCGAACTTCCGCCGTGGCGGGTTCCTCGACCACGCCGACCGGTACACGCGGGCCGCCGAGTTCGTGGAGCTGTCCCGCGAACTCTGGGACTCGTGGGAGTCGGACGCGATCGTGGCGAACGGGTCGGGTGCCGCCGGGACCCTGGCCGCCGGGGCCTTCGCCGACCGCTCCCGCATCCACGACGTCGACCACCACGGCCCGCAGTTCGACGTGACCGGCACGTTCCCGGTCCCGCGCAGCCCCCAGCGGCACCCCGTGATCGTGCAGGCGGGTGACTCCGACGAGGGCCGCGACCTCGCCGCCGGGCACGCCGAGGTGATCTTCTCGCTGCACACCGAGTTCGACGACGCGCAGTCGTTCTACCGCGACGTGACCGAGCGACTCGAACGGGTCGGACGGTCGAAGGACGAGCTGCAGATCCTGCCCGGCGCGACCTTCGTGCTCGGCGACACGGCGGACGAGGCCGAGGAACGTTCCCGGGCCATCCGCCGTGCCCAGGTCAGCCCGGCGACCGCGATCGCGTTCCTCGAACAGGTGTGGAACCGTGACCTGTCGTCGTACGACGTCGACGGGCCGTTGCCCTCGGTCGAGCCGGACCTGGAGAGCGCCGACATCACCCGTGGCCGCGTCCGTCACACCCGCGACGTGCCCGCACTGGTGCAGTCGTGGCGCGACCTCGCCGCGGCCGAACACCTGTCGATCCGTGACCTGGTCATCCGCGCCTCCACCCGTGGCGGCTTCGTCGGTACACCCGCGCACATCGCCGCCGAGATCGACCGGTACGTACAGGAGCGCGCCACCGACGGCTTCGTCGTCGTGCCGCACACGAACCCGTACGGGCTCGACGAGTTCGTCGACCGGGTCGTCCCACTGCTGCAGGAGCGCGGCGTGTACCGGCAGTCGTACGACGAGGGCGCCACGCTCCGCCAGACGCTCGACCTGCCCGGACGGGTCCTCGACCGGCAGCGGGTGCTCGCATGAGCCGGGTCCCGCTCTCCGTCCTCGACCTCGTGCCGGTGAGCAGCGGGTCGACCCCCGCCGAGGCCCTGGCGAACACGGTCGACCTCGCACAGCGTGCCGAACGTGCCGGGTACGCCCGGTACTGGCTGGCCGAGCACCACCTGAACCCCGGGGTCGCCGGCAGCGCCCCGACGATCGTCATCGGTGCGGTCGCCGCCGCCACCTCGACCATCCGGGTCGGCAGCGCCGCGACCCTGGTCGGCAACGTCCGCGGGCTGCAGATCGCCGAGACCTTCGGCACGCTCGCCGCGCTGTACGGGCCGCGCATCGATCTCGGGCTCGGCCGCTCAGGAGCACCAGCACCCGGCACCCCGAAGCCGCCGTCGCTCGCCCCGCGGACCGACCAGGTCGTCGACGGCCTGCTCGTCCCCGCGCCGTTCGAGTTCCGCATCGCGCCGGGCAGCCGGTTCGCCCTGCAGGGGGAGCTGCTCGGCCGGGTGCCGGGCGACGTCGACCGGTTCGCGGGCGAACTCGACCTGATCCGCGGCCTGTTCGCCGGCACGTGGTCACGAGACGGTGCGCTGATCGGGGCGCCGCCAGCCGGGGGTGCCGCCGTCGAGCTGTGGATCCACGGCTCCACCGGCGGCGAGAGCGCCCGGATCGCCGGCGCGCTCGGGCTGCCGTACGGCGCGAACTACCACACGTCGCCCGGCACGGTCCTGGCGTCGGTGCAGGCCTACCGCGACGCATTCCGCCCGGGCGTGCTCGACGCCCCGCACGTCATCGTCTCGGCCGACGTGCTCGTGGCGCCGACCGCGGCCGAGGCGGACCAACTCGGGCTCGGGTACGCCCAGTGGGTGCACTCGATCCGCTCCGGCGTCGGGGCGATCGAGTACCCCACCCCGGACGAGGCTCGAGCGACGCGGCTGCCGGACGAGGCCGCCGCGTCGGTGGCGGACCGGCTCGCGACCCGGTTCGTCGGCGACCCGGCACACGTCGCGGAACGGCTCGAGACACTCCGGCGCGTCACGGGAGCGGACGAGTTGCTCGTCACGACCATCGCGCACGACCACGACGCGCGGGTGCGCTCCTACGAGCTGCTCGCCGCGGAGTGGGCGGCGCGCGCCGACCTGCGGGAGCCGGCGGCCGCCGCGCGCTGACCGACGCGGAACGACTCCGTCGCTGTCGTCCGACAGCGACGGAGTCGTTCGTGCGCGCAGCGCACGGTGCGGGCCGGGCACGGGGTGCGGAACCGGGCACGAGGTGCGGAACCCGGCACGGTACGGACGGGAGGCACGGTGCCAGGCCGCCACGGGCCTCCCGTCCGCACCGTGGTGGCGTCGCGGACCCGTCCCGTGTTCCAGGGGGCGCGCACAGCTCGAACGGTGCGTCCCGAGCGACATCGTCGCAGTCGTGCGACGTCGACATCGTCGTTCCTGCTCGTTCGCGAAAGCCCGCGTCCCCCCCCCGCACGCACGACACCCCCGCGACCACGACGGCCACGGGGATGTCCCGGCACACCTCAGCTGTTGTCGAGCGGCAGACCCTCGGGGTTCACCTCGGACGTCTTCACGGCCTCGTTCGACAGGTTGTAGGCCGCGAGCCACTTCGCGTAGGTGCCGTCCTCGATGAGCTCGTTGATCGCCGCCGCGACGGGCTTCGCGATCCCGCTGTCCCGCTTGGTCGTCGCGGCGATGAGCCCCTGCAACGAGGAGCCGGCGCCGGAGTACGTGCCCGCGGTCGTCGTCGGCTTCGCGGTGCTCGTGCTCTGCGTGTTCTGGTACGCGATCGTCGGGTTCGGGCCGAAGTATGCGTCGATCTTGCCCGAGTCGAGCGCGAGCCTCACCGCGTTGCCGTCCGGGTAGTACTTGATCGTGAAGTCCTTGCCCTCGGACCGGAGCTCCTTCTGCCACTCGAGCAGGATGTTCTCCTGGTTCGTGCCGGAACTGACGGACAGCGTCTTGCCGGCGAGCACGGACGGGTCGCCGTCGAACCGCAGCGAGCTCGACGCCAGCACCTGGAACGCCAGGTTGTCCTGCCGGTACGAGGCGAAGTCGTACTTCTCCTTGCGCTGCTCGGTGACCGTGACGTTCGAGAAGCCGGCGTCGTACTTGCCGCTGTCGATGCCGACGAACAGGTTGTCCCACGTGGCGTTCTGCACGTCCGCGCGCAGCCCGAGCTTCGCGGCGACGAGCCGTCCGAGGTCGGGCTCCGATCCGGTGATGGTCTTCTGGTCGTCGCCGGTGAAGGCGAGCGGCGGGAACCCGGCGGGCAGGGCACCCACGCCGATCGTCAGCTTGCCGGACTTCCGGACGGCGGCGGGGAGTGCGTCGTGCAGCGTCGTGTCCTCGGTGACCTCGAGGGTCGTCTCCTTCGCGGCACCGTTCGAGGCGGCGCCGATGGTGACGGAGCCGTCGGGTGCGCCGCTCGTGTCGGCGGAAGCGCCCGCCGAGCACCCGGCGAGGGCGACGACGACGCCGGCAGCGAGGAAGAGGAAGCCGGCGCGGTTGCGCCAGCGGGCGGGGGTGATCGTGGACATGGTTCTCCTTGGGGTGCGTGCGGGGATCAGGGATCGGGTCAGGGGTCAGCGGACGCGGGACAGGAAGTCGCGCGTGCGGATGTGCTGCGGGTGGTCGAGCACCTGGGCCGGCGGCCCCTGCTCGACGACCCGCCCGTGGTCGAGGAACACGACGTGGTCGGCGACCTCGCGGGCGAAGGCGATCTCGTGCGTGACGATGACGAGCGTGGTGCCCGTGTCCGCCAACCCCCGGATGACCCCGAGCACCTCGCCGACGAGCTCCGGGTCGAGCGCCGAGGTCGGTTCGTCGAGCAGGACGACCGACGGCTCGAGCGCCAGCGCCCGGGCGATGGCCACACGCTGCTGCTGCCCGCCGGAGAGCTGCCGCGGCCGGGTGTCGCCACGGTCGCCGAGTCCGACGCGCTCGAGCAGGGCCGCCGCGCGGTCGCGCGCCACGGCACGGGGGACCCCGGCGGCGATCGGCCCCTCAGCCACGTTCTCGAGCGCGGTCAGGTGCGGGAACAGGTTGAAGTGCTGGAACACGAAGCCGATCCGCGACCGCTGCCGCAGGATGTGCCGCTCGGGCAGCTCCTTCCAGCGCGGCACCCCGTCGCGCCCGGTCCGGAGACGGACGCCGATCGTCTCGCCGCCGACGGTGACGACGCCGCGGTCGAGCGGTTCGAGGTGGTTGATCGCCCGGAGCAGCGTGGACTTGCCGGAACCGGAGGGGCCGAGGACGACGGTCACGCTGCCGGACGGCAGCGACAGGTCGACGCCGTCGACGACGACCGTGTCGCCGAACGCCTTGACGGCTCCGTGGATGCTGATCGCTGCGCTCATCAGATGGTCCTGTCGTCGACGGTGGAAGCGGGGCCGGACGCGACCACGCGCGCGGCGGAGGCGGACTGCCGGGGGCCATCCGGGCCTCCAGGCCGTCCCGACCCACGTCCGGAACCGCGACGCACGGCGGCCCGCACCCGCTGGAACGGCGTGGGCGGCAACGTCCGGACCGAACCTCGGGCGGTCCACCGCTCGACGTAGTACTGGACGATCGAGACCGCGCTGGTGAGCACGAGGTACCAGATCGTGGCGACGACGAGCAGCGGGATGATGTCCGTCGGGTAGGTGCTCGACAGGTTCTGCACCACGCCGAACAGGTCGAGCAGCGAGACGTAGAACAGCAGCGACGAGGCTTTCAGCAGTCCGACGACCTGGTTGACGAACGCCGGCACGATCGACCGCAGCGCCTGCGGCAGGATCACCCGCACGAACTGCCGGCGACGGGGGAGCCCGAGCGCCTGCGCGGCCTCGTGCTGGCCGTGGTCGACGGCGAGCACGCCGGCGCGGACGATCTCCGACGCGTAGGCGATCTCGCTGAGGCTCAGCCCGATCACACCGATCGCCAGGTCGCCGAGCACGTTGGCGGTCGGCACCTGGAGCTGCGGCCCGAAGGGGATCCCGATGCCGATGGTCGGGTACAGCGACCCGAGGTTGTACAGGAAGACGAGCACCAGGATGAGCGGCACCGACCGGAACAGCCAGACGTACCCCCACGCGAGCCCGGACAGCACCGGGTTCCGCGACAGCCGTGCGATCGCGACGACCACACCGCCGGCGAAGCTGATCACCGCACTCAGCGCCGTCGCCGTCAGCGTCAGCTGCAGTCCGGTCAGGACGGCGGGGCTGAACAGCCACTTGCCGACGGCGGGCCAGCCCCACTGCTCGTTGGTGAACAGCGTCTCGACGAAGTTCAGCAGCACCACGAGCACGAGGGCTGCGGCGATCCACCGCAGCGGGTGGCGCAGCGGCACGACGGGGCGGTCGAGTGCGGCGTGTCCGGCCGCGTCGATGGTCGCGGTCTCCGGCCTGGAGGCGCGGCTCGGCTCGGGCGTCCGGCCCGCGTCGTCGACGCTGGTCGCCTCCCGCTGCGGGGCCCTGGTGGTGTCGGTCATGTCGCGACCGTAGGAGGCCCGGGCGGCGCCGACAACGCCTCGCGCAACACCCCGCCACGCGACGCAACACCCGGCCATCCGGCGCAACGCGGCGTCACAGAACGGTGTTCTGAGTGACGTTCCGTGACGGCCGACGGAGCGCTACCGTTGCGCCATGACAGCGCATCGTGTGACCGCCCCGGTGCTCCCGGCGGACGGCACCAGGGTGAAGGGTCCGGCGTCGTACTTCCCGAGCATCGAGGCGACGTACGGGCGCCCGGTGCAGGAGTGGCTCGACCTGGTCGCGGACCGGGTCGACGACCACCAGCACATGGAGGTCGTCGGGTGGCTGAAGTCCGAGCACGGCCTCGGGCACGGGCACGCGAACGCCCTGGTCGCCTACGTGCAGCACGCGCTGGCCTCCTGAGCCGTCGTGCGGTGCGGTGCCGTGGTGGGTGTCGGTCGCGCTGCTCGCCGCGTGGTGCCGCGGGCCGGTGTTGGTCGCGCTGTAGGTGCGGCGGGTGTCGGTGGTCGTTCCTAGCGTGGTGGGGTGGCCGAACCCGTCGATGCGTGGTGGCGCCGCCGACAGTGGTCGCGCGGCGAAGCGGTGCCGTACGCCGTCGGACAGTTCCGCGCCGACTGGGCGCCGTACCCGGTGCTCATCCGGCAGTACCACCCCGACTGGAACCACGGCGTCGTCCTGACCCAGGTCCCCCCGGCGGCCGAGGTCCTGCTCACCTGGGAGTGCGACGTCGGGCACGTCTTCGTCGCGACCCCGTCCGAACAGCGGTCCCGTCCGGGCCGTGAGCGCCGCCGCTCCGTGTGGTGCCCCGAGTGCGCGGTGCAGGCCCAGCCCCAGCGGTGGCCGGTGCTGCCGTCGGACTGGCCCCAGACGGTGCCCGTGCCGCAGCGGGTTGTCCGGAGTGCCGGACGACAGACCCTGCCCGCGGCTCCGGTTCGCGGGGTGCCGGCCGGAGCCGTCGCGTCGAGCCGTGCCCGCTCTCGTCGGCCCGTCGCCGGGTCCGCCGGGTCGGCAGGCTCGGCAGCGTCGGCCGGTGGTGCACCCCGTCGGGCCGCCCAGTCCGTTCCCCGCACGATCTGCCCGAAGACCCCGCGGCTGCCGTCGGGTGAGTCGTTCACGAGCGTCTGCGCCCCGGCGACGGCCTCGGCGGTCGAAGCGGAACTCCGGGGCATGCTGTCCGAGCGGTTCGCGTTCACGTACGACCACTCCGCCATCCGACTCGACCGCCCGTTCTTCGACCACGTCGAGGCCTGGCCGGACATCATCCTGCCCGAGCTCCGCGTCGCCATCGAGTACGACTCCACCGGTCGGCACGGGCTCGAGCACGTCGGCCCGCGGCAGGAGACCGACCGCAGGAAGGACCGAGCGATCCGCGCCGTGGGGTGGGAGGTCGTCCGCATCCGTACCGGACGGCTGCCGGCGCTCGGCCCGTACGACCTGCAGGTCTCGGGCATCTCCGGCCGCACCGTCGAGCGGTTGGCGGACACCCTGCGCGAGCTCCGGGGCGCGCTGTTCGTCGACGCGTACTCCCGGTGACGCCGCCGATCGGGGTACAGGCGCGGCGCGACGGGGTACGGCGCGGCTGGGAGCGTTCGCGAGCGACGGGTAGGTATACATGGTGACCACCGTCTTCTGTCTCCACGCCCTCGGCGCCAGTTCCGAGGAGTTCGCGCTGCTGCGTGCCGAGCTCCTCGGCGACCTCGACCTGATCGGCATCGACCTGCCCGGCTTCGGCCGCAGCCCGGCGTCGTCCGGCACCACCGTCGAGGAGATGGCCGTCCTGGTGGAGCGCGCGATCGGGGCGAGCGGCTCGACGGAGTGGCTGCTCCTCGGGCACTCGATGGGCGGCAAGGTCGCGACGGTGGTGGCCGACCGCACGATCTCCGGCGCGAACGGCCTGTTCGGGCTGCGGGCCGTGGTGCTCCTCGCCGCGTCCTCGCTCGCTCCCGAGCCGATGGACGACGACCGCCGCTGGACGATGCTCTCGTGGGCTGCCGGTGGCCCGATCGGCACCGAGGACGCCGAGGAGTTCGTCGCCGCCAACACCGCGGCACCCCTGGCCCCCGCGCGGCACAGCGCGGCGGTGCAGGACGTCGAGCGGACCGACCCCGCAGCCTGGACGGACTGGCTCTCCCGCGGCAGCCGCGAGGACTGGTCGGACGCCGCACCGAACCCGGTGCCCGCCCTGGTGCTCGCCGGCGCCGAGGACGGCGACCTCGATGCCGACGCCCAGCGTCGCCTGACCCTGCCGCACTGGCCGAACAGCGAGCTCCACGTCGTCGACGGCGCCGCCCACCTGCTGCCCTGGGAACAGCCCGAGGCCGTGGCCGAGCGCATCCGCGGCTTCTGGCAGCGCCGGGTCGCGGGGTCGCCGGTCGTCCCCGTGGAGCACGCCCGAGTGATCGCCTCGCCGCGGGTCAGCGCCCGGACCCGGGGCCTGCTCGCCGAGCGCGCACTGCCCGACGATCCGGCGGCCGCACCCCACGCCCTCACGCCGACGCAGTTGGACACCCTGCGCGCGGTCGCGCGGATCGTCGTCCCGCAACCCGGCGTCGACCAGGTCGACCTGGCACTGCGGGTCGACGCGCAGCTGGCCGCGGGGCTCGGCGACGGCTGGCGGCCGGACGGCCTGCCGGTGGACGCCGAGGCCTACCGTGCCGCGCTCGACGTGCTCGCCGCACCCGCCCGCGACGGCGTGCTCGACCACGCCCTCGAGTCCGTGGCTGCCGGGCGGTACCGCGCCGACGGCGATCTCGACGCCGAGCAGCTGCGCGCGTGGTTCGAGGACGCCAGCGTCGACCTCGTCAAGCACTGGCTCGCACACCCCGCCACCATGGCCGCCATCGACTTCGACGGCTACGCAAACGGCGGCGACGGTGTCCGCAAGCAGGGCTTCCAGCTGCTCGCGGCGGGCCAGCGCGAGGCCTGGGAACCCGAGGCCCCCACCGACCCCGGCACCGCCACCACGACGGACACCGCACCGACGACCGGAGCTGCACGATGAGACTCGACGGACAACGCACGTACGGCACGGACGACGTCGTCGACGTGGTGGTGGTCGGCACCGGGGCCGGGGGAGCACCACTCCTCGCCTCGCTGGCCCGCCGTGGCCTGACGGTCGTCGCGCTCGAAGCCGGCCGCAACACCGAGCCGGGCGACCACGTGCCGGACGAGGTCGCCGCCCCGGGTGACATCAACTGGATGGACGAGCGGCTGAGCGGCGGCGGAGCCCCCACGGCCTTCGGCCCCAACAACAGCGGCACGGGCGTCGGCGGGTCGACGCTGCACTGGGGCGCGTTCACCCCGCGGCCGAGCGAGCACGACCTGCGGCTGCGGACCGAGAGCGGCGCGGGGCAGGACTGGCCGATCAGCCACGCCGAGCTCACCGGCTGGATCGAGCAGGTCGAGCACGACGTCGGCGTCGCCGGCCCCGAGCACTACCCGTGGGATCCATCCCGTCGCTACCGGATGCGTCCGCCGGCCCGGAACGCCTCGTCGGACATGATGATGCGCGGCACCGCGGCGGCCGGGATCACCGCGACCGATGCCCCGGTCGGCCTGACCACCGAGGACCGGCACCAGGAGCACCACGGGCTGCGCCAGGCCTGCGTGTCCTGCGGCTCCTGCCACCAGGGCTGCCGCAACGGCGCCAAGGTGTCGATGGACACGACCTACCTGCCCGCCGCCGTGGCGTTCGGTGCGGAGATCCGTCCGGAGTCCTTCGTGCACGGCATCGAGCTCGACGCGGCGGGACGGGTCGAGGCCGTCCTGTACACCGCCGACGGGCGCGAGCACCGCCAGCGCTGCCGGACCCTCGTCCTCGCCGCGGGCGGTGTCGAGACGCCGCGGCTGCTGCTGCACACCGGTGTCGCGAACGGCAGCGGACAGGTCGGCCGGAACTTCACCGCGCACGGAGCCACCCAGGTGTGGGCGCGGTTCGACGAGTCGATGCGCTCGTACCGCGGGTACCCGTCGTCGATCATCACCGAGGACTTCGTCCGACCGGCGGATGCCGACTTCGCCGGCGGCTACCTCATCCAGAGCCTGGGCGTGCAGCCGCAGACCTTCGCGACCTCGCTGGTCCGGGGTGGCGGACTCCGCGGTGCGGAGCTCGTCCGGGCGCTGCAGGACTACCCGTTCTCGGCCGGCGTCGGCATCAACGCCGAGTGCCTGCCGTACGACGACAACCGGCTCGAGCTGACCGACGAACTCGACGAGCACGGTGTCCCGCGTGCCCGGGTCTCGTTCACCCCGGGCTCGAACGAAGAGGCGATCCGCCGCCACGCGGTCCGCACGATGACGACCATCGTCGAGGCTGCCGGCGGCCGGGACGTCCGGGTGCTCGAACGCACGGCGCACACCATCGGCACCGCGCGGATGGGCGCGGACCGTGAGACGTCCGTCGTCGACCAGGACGGCCGCTCGTGGGACGTCCCGAACCTGTGGATCGCCGACAACTCGGTGTTCCCGAGCGCGGTCATCGCAAACCCGGCACTGACGATCATGGCGCTCTCGCTCCGCACCGCCGACCGCATGCTGCAGGCCGCCTGAGCACGCGCCCCGACGGCTCGGTCGCGGCTCATCCCCGGAGCGCGAGCGCCTCGCTCGTCCACCGGGCGTGCAGGTCCCACGGGTCGTCGACCCCGGCGGCGACGGCGTCCACGTGGGCCAGGAGCTCCGGCGTCACCCGGAACCACTCGGTACCCGGGTACCGGCTGGCGGCGAACGCGGCGTGCCGTCGGCGTTCGAGGGTCCGGTCACCGCGCTCGAACGCCAGCAGGTCCTGGTGCGGGATCGCCGCGAGCCGTTGCCGGGGGTTCATCGTCGTGCCGATCTTGATGCGGTCGCCGAAGTCGTCGCGCATCCGTAGGTAGTAGACGACGTCGACCCGAGGGGGAGCGAGGTCGCCGTCCGGCACCTCTCCCCAGCGCCACTCGCACCGGGCGCACACCATCCCCGAGGGGTAGCGCACCCCGATCCGCGAACCGCACGCCGGGCACGGGCCGGGCAGGGCGTCCTCGATGCCGGGGTGTTCGGCCGCGAGGTCGGCGACGAACGCGACGTGCGCGCCGCACAGGGGGACGCCCGCGAGACCGTCCGCGAGCACGCCTGCGCAACCCGGCACGCAGCACGACGAGGTGACCATGCGCGGAACGCTAGCCCGACCCACCGACGTGCCCCGGGCCTCCCGGCCGCTGCGCGTACCGGGCCGTACCGGGCGTCCCTGGTCGAATCGGGCGTACCTGGTCGAAACGGGCGTACCTGGTCCGTTCTTCCGACCAAGTACGCCCGATTCCACCAGCCATCGCGCCCGTTCTGGGAAGGAACGGGCGTACGTGCGGGATCCGGCCGCCCCGGCCGCCTGTGCCGCCGGGCGTACGGACCAAGACCGGGCGTACCTGGTCGAATCGGGCGTACCTGGTCCGTTGTTCCGACCAAGTACGCCCGATTCCACCAGCCATCGCGCCCGTTCTGGGAAGGAACGGGCGCACCTGCGGAAACCGGGCGCCCCGGCCGCCGCGCGTACCCACCAAGAACGGGCGTACCGACCAAGACCGGGCGTACCTGGTCGAATCGGGCGTACCTGGTCCGTTGTTCCGACCAAGTACGCCCGTTCCCACCAGCCATCGCGCCCGCCATGGGAAAGAACGGGCACGCAGACCGCCGTCAGTCGGTGAAGATCACCCCGACAAGCTCGCGCTTCTCCTCCTGGAACTCGTCCTCACCGCGACCGAGCGCCCAGTACGCCGACAACGACATCTCGCGCTTCTCCAGCCCCCAGTCGTCCTGCAGCAGCCGACGGATCGCCTTCATCGCGGTCCGCTCGCCGTGCGCGAAGACCTGGACCGGCCGGGAGGCACGCGGCAGCCCGCGGGCCGTCTCCAGCAGGAGCGTGCCCGGCTGGGCGCCGGTGGCGTCCCGGTGCAGCCACCGCAGGTCGACCCCGGCCGGGTGCCGGAGGTCCTGCTCGTCGGCGGGCCCGGCCACCTCGACCAGGGCGACCCCGGTGGCGGAGTCGGGCATCGACTCGAGTGCTGCGCCGATCGCGGGCAGGGCACTGTCGTCACCGAGCAGCACGTGCGTGACCGCCGGGTCCGTGGTCGGCGCGTAGCCGCCACCGGGGCCGGACAGGGCGAGCCGATCACCCGGCTGCGCGGACGCTGCCCAGGGACCGGCGAGGCCCTCGTCGCCGTGCACGACGAAGTCGATCGCGATGGTCCGCGTGGCGTGGTCGACCGCACGCACCGTGTACGTGCGGCGGGCGGGGCGGTCGTGCTTCGGCAGGGTCTCGCGCAGGGCCTCGAGGTCGTACGGCGGCAACAGTCCGAGCGACGGCTTCGCGAGCAGGAGCTTGACGTACTTGTCGGTCGAGCCGAGCCGGTCGGGGTCGGCCTGGGCGACGAAGTCCTCGAAGGCCGAGCCGCCCAGGTGCACGCGCACCATGTGGGGCGAGAGCCGTTCGGTGCGGTCGACGACGAAGACGTGCTGGGGGCGTTTGGGTTTCGAGCTCATCGTGGGGAGCTTCCTCTCGCGGGTTCGGCGCCACCTGGGTGATCCCTGCTTGACGCGCGCATCACTAAGGTTAGCCTTACCTCATGGACTCGACCGTCATCCCGTTCTCCGAGCTGCTGCGGCGTCGCACGCGGCGCTCGCACGGTGCCTCGGCCACGAGCGGCTTCATGCAGGACCTGCTCGGTGGCGACTGCGACGTCGCCGACTATGCGGACCTGCTCGGACAGTACGCCTTCGTGTACGACGCGCTCGAGCGGGCGGCGGAACGCATGGCCGACCATCCCGTGGCGGCGCCGTTCGTCACCGCGCAGCTCACCCGGATGCCGGCGATCCGTGCCGACCTCGAGTACCTGATCGGCCCGGACTGGTCCGAGCTGGTGTGCCCGCTGCCCGCGACGACCGCGTACGTGCGACGCCTCAACGAGGTCGCGGCCGAGTGGCCCGGCGGCTTCGTGGCACACCACTACACGCGGTACCTCGGCGACGTGTCCGGCGGGCACGTGATCGGACAGGTGCTGGCCGAGCGGTTCGGGTTCGACACGAACGGTGTCCTCTTCTACATCTTCGACCAGGTCGCCGACCCGAGCGACTTCGAGCACACCTACCGGGCCCAGCTCGACGCCGCGCCCTGGACGGCCGACGAGCAGGAGCGGGTGATCGCCGAGGTCGAACTCGCCTACGAGCTGAACCGTGGGCTGCTCGCCGGCCTCGATGCCCGCCGTGCGCCGTTCCGTCAGGAGCCGGGCAGCGCCTCCGTGCCCGCCTGAACCGCGGCGGCAGTACCCGGGCCCAGCTCGCCCGGACCCGCCTGACCGCCCAGCGGCTGCGCACTCCCGCCCGGTCCCGCGTCCGTCCAGACGGTCGACGTCATGCGCCCCCGGGTGCCGATACGCTGCTGGGACCCGGGACCAGCCTCCCGGACGACCCGGAAAGGACTCCATGACGGCGATCGACGGATCTGCACGCCACGAGCGCGCGCGGGACGACGTCAGCGGTGCGGTCGACAGTGACCTGCGCGCCGACGTGCGGTACCTCGGCAACCTCCTCGGCCGGGTGCTGCGGGAGAACGGGGGCGACGAACTGCTCCACGACGTGGAGTCGTTGCGCGCCGCCGTGATCGACGCCTACGAGGGCGACCACGCCGAGGGTGCAGCGCGTGCCCAGGCGATCGTCTCCGGCATGTCGGCCGAACGCGCCGAGGCCGTGGCACAGGCGTTCACCACCTACTTCCACCTCACCAACCTGGCCGAGGAGCACCACCGCGTGCGGGTCCTCCGCCAGCGCGGCGACGACGGCGGCGTCGCCGGCGACTCGTTCCCCGCCACCTACGCCGAACTCGTCGCCGAGGTCGGCGAGGCCGAGGCCGCCGAGCGCCTCCGCACCCTGCGGTTCCACCCGGTGCTGACGGCCCACCCGACCGAGGCCCGCCGCCGCGCGGTCACCACGGGTGTCCGCCGCATCACGGACCTCATCGACGAGCGCGACCGCGCCCGCAACGCGACGGCCCGCGCCGAGAACGAGCGCCGCCTGCTCGAGGAGATCACGACCCTCCTGCGCACCTCCCCGCTCCGCACCACCCGGCCGACCCCGCTCGACGAGGTCCGCACCGCGATGAGCGTGTTCGACCAGACCCTGTTCGAGATCGTCCCGCAGGTCTACCGCCTGCTCGACGACCGGCTGCAGGGCGACGAAGCCGGCCGCGCTCCCGTGATCGCGCCCGCGTTCGTGCGGTTCGGCACCTGGATCGGCGGCGACCGCGACGGCAACCCGCACGTGACGGCCGACGTCACCCGCCAGGCCGCCGAGATCGCGGCGGAGCACATCCTGCTGGGCCTCGCCCGCGCGACCACCCGCATCGGCAGCGCCCTGACCCTCGACGCGAGCGACACCCCGGCCGACGCCGGCCTCACCGCCCTCGTCGCCGCGCAGGAGTCGCTCGACCCGGGCATCGCCGAGCGCATCGGCGTCCGCGCACCGAACGAGACGCATCGACGTGCGCTCCTCTTCGTCGCCGCGCGCATCGACGCCACCCGGACCGGCACCACGCCGCTGGCCTACGACGGCCCCGAGGCGCTGCTGGCCGACCTCCGCACCATCCAGGCGTCGCTCGTCGCCGCCGGTGCGATCCGCCCGGCGAACGGCGAGCTGCAGAACCTGATCTGGCAGGTCGAGACCTTCGGGTTCCACCTGGCCGAGCTCGAGGTCCGGCAGCACTCGCAGGTGCACCGAACGGCCCTGGCCGAGATCCGCGCCGGTGGCGAACTGAGCGAGACCACGGAAGAGGTCCTCGCCGTGTTCCGCACGATCGCCGCGCTGCAGTCGCGCTACGGTGTCCGCGCGGCGAACCGGTACATCGTGTCCTTCACGCAGTCCCCGGCGGACCTGGCGAACGTGCACGAACTCGCGGTCGCGGCGCTCGGGTCCGCCGAGGCCGCGCCGGTGCTCGACGTCATCCCGCTCTTCGAGACCTTCGCCGACCTGCACGCCAGCGTCGACATCCTCGACGAGGCCGTCCGCACCGAGGCGTTCCAGCGACGCCTCGCCGCGACCGGCCGTCGGCTCGAGGTCATGCTCGGCTACTCGGACTCGTCGAAGGACGTCGGCCCGGTGTCCGCGAACCTGGCGCTGTACGACGCCCAGGCCCGCATCGCCGACTGGGCCCGCGACAACGACATCGAGCTGACCCTGTTCCACGGCCGGGGCGGTTCGCTCGGCCGCGGTGGCGGTCCCGCCAACGAGGCCGTCCTCGCGCAGCCGCCGGGATCGATCGACGGTCGCCTGAAGCTCACCGAGCAGGGTGAGGTCATCTTCGCCCAGTACGGCGACCAGGACATCGCTGCCCGCCACCTCGAGCAGATGGCCTCGGCGACGCTGTTCGCGTCGTCGCCGTCGAACGAGGCGCGCACCGCCGCCGCGGCCGCCCGGTTCGCCGAGCTCGCCCAGCAACTCGACGACGTTTCGCGCGTCGCCTTCTACGACCTGGTCAAGGCCGACGGCTTCGCGCCCTGGTTCGCCCGGGTCACCCCGATGGAGGAGATCGGCCTGCTGCCCCTCGGCTCGCGCCCGGCCCGTCGTGGCCTGTCGGTGGAGTCGCTGGAGGACCTCCGCGCCATCCCCTGGGTGTTCTCGTGGACGCAGGCGCGCATCAACCTCGCCGGTTGGTACGGGCTCGGCTCCGCGCTCGAGGCCGTCGGCGACGTCGACGTGCTCCGCGCCGCCTACGCCGAGTGGCCGCTCTTCGCCGCGATGATCAAGAACGTCGAGATGTCGCTCGCGAAGACCGACGAGCACATCGCCCGCCGGTACCTCGAGCTCGCCGACCGGGACGACCTCGCCGCGAAGGTGCTCGACGAGATGGTCCGCACCCGCGACTGGGTGCTCCGCGTCTCCGGCGGCAGCGACGTGCTCGAGGACCGGCCCGTCCTGGCCCGCGCCGTGCGCCTCCGCAGCCCGTACGTCGACGCGCTGTCGCACCTGCAGCTCCGTGCGCTGCGCGCCATCCGCACCTCCGGCAGCACGGACCCGACGGACGCCGACCACCGGCTCCTGCTGCTCACCGTCAACGGGATCGCGGCCGGCTTGCAGAACACGGGCTGACGCCCCCGACCGACGGACAGGAGGCCCGGTGCCAGCTGGCACCGGGCCTCCCGTCCGTCCGCGCGCACGTCCCGGGCCGCACCGCCGAGTGGTCACCAAGCGTCGGCTGTACCGCCGCCGGGCGACGGAACGCGACCGCTCGGCGGACGTGAGCGGGGTGTCGTGACCGCTCGCGCGCCGGACGGGAGGCCCGTGGCGGGCCACCACCGGGCCTCCCGTCCGTCCGTGCGCACGTCGCACGCCCGCGTTCCGCGAGCAGCAACGGTCGCGTCCGGCACCGCGACCCGACCGTTGCTGCTCACGAAGTGCCTGTCGAATCGATTCGGGGACGCGTAGCGTGTCCGAGGTGACGACGGAGCGCAGCCTGGGACCGACGACGACCGTGTTGCCCCCGATCGTGCCGCTGGCGCTCATCGTCGGGGTCTCGCCGTTCGCGACGGACATGTACATCCCCGCACTCCCGGCCATCGCGCGTGACCTCGACACCACGCCGGGCGCCGTGCAGCTGTCGCTCACGGCGTTCCTCGTGGCCTTCGCGGTCGGCCAGCTGCTCGTCGGACCGGTGAGTGACGGGATCGGTCGTCGGCCGATGCTCGTCGTCGGGACCGCCCTGTTCGCCCTGGCGTCGGTCGGCTGCGCGCTCGCGCCCGACGTCGTGACGCTGGTGCTGGCCCGCATCGCCCAGGGACTCGCCGGTGCCGCGGGCGCCGTGGCCGGTCGGGCGATGGTGTCCGACGTGACGAGCGGCACCCGGATGGCGAAGGTCTTCGGCACACTCGCGGCCATCAACGCGATCGGCCCCGTGGTGGCCCCGCTGGCCGGGGGAGCGGTGCTCACGGTCGGCACGTGGCGGCTCATGTTCGTCGTGCTGGCCGTGCTCGGTGCCGTGTTCTTCGTGGCCGTGGTGCTGCGGTTCCGCGAGACCCTGCCGCCGGAGCGTCGCGGTGGCGTCGGGTTCGCGGCCAACGGACGTCGCATCCGCGAGCTCCTGGCGATCCCGCGGTTCCGGGCCTACGTGCTGAGCGGGGTGCTGTCGACGGTGGGGTTCTTCGCGTACATCGCGACGAGCTCGTTCGTGTTCCAGTCGGAGTTCGGGTTCTCCGAGGGGCTGTACACGCTCGTCTTCGCCACGAACGCGTCGATGATGATCGTCACGACGCTGCTGTTCGGTCGGCTCGTCGGACGGTTCACCGAAGACGCCCTGCTGACCCTGGGCCTGGTCGTCGGGACGGTCGGGGCCACGGGGGTGCTCGTGTCGGCGCTCCTCGGACTCGGACCCGTGCCGGTGTGGTGTGCCCTCGCGGTCGTGACGGCCGCGTGGGGGTTCGTTCTGCCGGCGGCGATGACCCGCACCCAGCACGTCGGCGCGGCGCACCCGGGCACCGCGGCTGCCCTGCAGGGCGGGCTGACCTTCGGCATCGGCGGTCTGGGCACCCCGCTCGCCGGCGCGCTCGGCGGCACGGCACTGGCGATGGGCGGGGTGATGGCAGCGCTGATGGCCGCGGCCGTGGTGGTCCAGGTGACGGCGACGCGGCGAAACCTGTCCCACAAGTGACGGTCTGAGCCGGTAGGTTGCTGGTTGCAAGGCGCACCGATCTGAGGAGACCCACCGAGATGGACATCGTCGTACACGAGGCGGAGACCGACACCGCCGTCCTGGAGTGCAGCGGCCGGCTCAACATGGTCTCCGCGCCCACGTTCCGCGAGACCGTCGCCCAGATCGTCGGCAACGGGCGTTCGCGGCTCGTGGTCGAGCTCTCCGGGGTCGAGTTCATGGACTCCTCCGGCCTCGGCGCCCTGGTCGGCAGCCTCAAGACCGCGCGGCAGGCCGGCGGCGACCTCCGCATCGCGGCACCGTCGGAACAGGTCCAGATGGTGCTCAAGCTCTCGAACATCGACAAGATCCTGCGGACGTACCCCGACGGGGACGCCGCGGTGACCGACTGGTGATGACCGCCCCCGTCGCCGAGCACATGCTCGCACTGGCGTGCCCTCCGGACGACGTGTCCGCCGTGCACGACTTCCTCGCGGGCGTGTGGCAGCACGAGCCGTCCGTCGCCGCCGAGGACCGGATGGCCCTCGAGCTCGCCCTGGTCGAACTCACCTCGAACGTCATCGAGCACGGCGCCCGGCCGGACGGCGTCTCGTGCGAGCTCCGGCTCGAGATCGGCGACGAGCGCTTCCAGGCGCTGCTGTCCGACGACGGGGTCGCCGCGACGGTGGATCCCGACGCCGCCGTGCTGCCCGACGACTTCGCCGAGGGTGGTCGCGGGCTCGCCCTCGTCCGGATGGTCGTCGACGACCTGCGGTACGAACGCGTGGCCGACCGGAACCGCTGGACGGTGCTGCGCTCCCGGCACTGAGCGGGAGTGCGGCCCTCACGGATCGACGGAGCCGCACCGGTCGTCCGCCCAGCGCACTCCGTGGGCCGTAAACCGCAATGACGGATCGCCGATTGTCGCGTTTCCCGGACACCGTGTCACGATTCGCGCGATGACTGTCGAGCCTGATCCCCGGATCCGGTTCGAGACGTCCGGCGCCGGACTCGACGCGGCCGTGCAACTGTACGAAGAGGCCTACGAGAGCACGGGGTTCTCGGCGTCCCGGACCGATCGTCCGTTCGCGTACCGGTTCCAGGTCGTGGGCGACGGATCGATGACGTTCCGCTCCACCCGGTTCGACGGGCGGATGCAGGGCGAGGTCGAGGTCCCCGACGAGTACGTCGTGATGTGGACCTCGGACGGCGGTGGCCGCGTCGACGTCGGTCGCCAGGAGGTCGACTTCGCACCGGGGACGCCACGGGTGTTCCCGACGCGGCGCCCCTTCGTGTTCGACCTGCAGGACGTCCGCCAGAGCCTCGTGCAGTTCGACCGCACGTACCTGGAGGGCGTCGCCGCCGAGGTGCACGGCACCCGGCCCGGCCCCCTGGTGTTCGACCACACCGCCGCGCCCCGGCCGGAGGACCTCCGCGCCTGGAACGCCCGGGTGCAACGAGCCGCAGCGATGGTGCTCGGCCCGGCACCGCTCACCGCGCTGGCCCTGGCCGAGACCGTGCGCGAGACCGCGCTGGCGTTCCTCGACACGTTCCCACACGAGTCCATCGCCCCCGACGTCGCGCTGCCGCAGGGAGCCACTGGTCGCGTCCGCGAAGCCGTGGAGTTCATGCACGCCTTCGCCCACACGCCCGTGACCACGACCGACGTCGCCCAGCACGTCGGCCTGAGCGTCCGGGGGCTGCAGCAGGCGTTCCAGCGGCAGGTCGGCACAGCGCCGAACGCGTTGCTGCGGGGGATCCGCCTGGACCGCGTGCACGAGGAACTCCGGCGTGCGTCGGCGGGCGAACTGACGGTGGCGAGCGTGGCGTTGCGCTGGGGCTTCGCGCACCTCGGCCGGTTCTCGGCGGCGTACGCGTCGCGCTTCGGGCAGTACCCGCGCGACACGCTGCAGCAGCCCCGGGGCGCTGTCCTGCAGCCCTGACGCACGTCACACTCCGGATCGGCACCTCGTCGGTTCGCTACGCTGCCCGGGTGAGCAGACCGCGACCGTGGGTGATCGTCCCCGGCATCTGGAACTCGGACCCGGACCACTGGCAGTCCATCTGGGAGCGGGAGCGGCAGGACGAGCGCGACCAGCACGACGAGCACGGCCAGCACGACGAGCACGGCCAGCGCGACCAGCACGACGAGCACGGCCAGCGCGACCACCACCCCCAGCGCGCCGCCGTCCGCATCGCCCCCACCTCGTGGAGCGACCCGGACCCCGACGACTGGCGCGCCGCGATCTCCGCGGCCGTGGCCTCGTGCACGGAGCCCCCGGTCCTCATCGCCCACAGTCTCGGCGTCCTGGCCGTCGCCGACTGGCTCGCCACCACGGCGGACGCTCCCGCGCTCGTCGCCGGTGCCTTCCTCGTCGCCCCGCCCGACCCGCTCGGTGCCGCGTTCCCGGCCGAGGCCTCGGGCTTCGTGACACCGCGCCCGGTACCCGCGGCCCAGCAGGTCCCGACGCGCCTCGTCGTGAGCGACGACGACCCGTACTGCAGCGCCGACCGGGGCGTCGTGTTCGCCGACGTCATGGGCGCGCGGACGTCGTCCGTGTCGGTCCCCTCGGACACGTGAACGTCGCCAGTGGTGTCGGTGCCTGGTCGGCTGGACGGGAACTGCTGCGGGCGTTCGAGGACGGCCTCCGCCCACCCCGGTGACCACCGGGCGCGACACGCCGCTCAACTCCGCTCCGATATGGCAGGCGGTGCAGCGACACTCCGCGGATGTCCCGCATTTCGGCCCGCGCGATATTTATCCTTCGAGCATGGAGACCCAGTCCGGCGCACGCACCCCGCTCGTGGACCCGTTCGGCCGCGAGCTCGAGGAGTGGCTCCGCGACGCACCGGCGACCCGCGCCCCGTACGTGCCGGACCTCGTCGTCCCGCCCGTCACCGGCCCCGTGCAGCGCCCCGGACACGCCGCGATCAGCAGCTCGACCGCCGACGAAGCGACCGTCGACCCGACGACCGCCCCGGCGCACGTCGCCACGACCGCCCCGGCGGACGAGACGACCCCGCTTGCACCCGCCGCCCCCGCGTTCCGCCGCGACCGCGACCGCGCCCGCCACGCCGCGCTCTGCGCCCCGTCGTTCCCGGAGCCGCCGGAGCGTCTGGCCCTGCGCATCGAGGACCTCGCGGTCAAGGTCTCGTCGTCCACCGGCCGCAGCAGCATCGAGCGCATCGTCCTGCTCGAGGACGAGGTCCGCCGCCGTGACGAGGACCTCGCTCGCCTCGCCGCGTGGGAGGCCACCGTCGCCGGCTCGGAGGACCCGGAGGTGACGGCCGCCCGCGCCTTCGCCCACACCGTCTTCGCCGACCTGCTGTCCGACGCCGCCGCCGAGGCGGACCGCCGCGACCGCGCCGCAGCCCGCCGCGCAGCGACCGCTCCCGTGGCGCTCGTCACCCGGGCGGCCCCCGTGCCGACCCGCGCAGCACGGAGCGTCCCCGCAGCAGAGCAGGCACCCGCACCGGAAGCCGCACCGGTGGTGGAACTCGTCACCCCGGAACGCGACGAACCCGTCCGACCGGTTCTGGGCCTCCCGGCCGTGTCCCCGGTGTCCGCGGCCACGCGACCCACCCCGCTCGTCCTGCCCGCCACCGGTCCGACGGTCATCGACCGCGCGGCCTTCGCCGCCGCGCTCACCGCGCACCAGGGCGTCACCGCCAGCACGCCGGTCGTCCTGCCGGACGCCGTCGCCGCACCCGTGGTCCCGGCCCCCGTCGCGCAGGCAGCGGACGCCGACACCGCCACGGCGGCAGCGCCGGCCCCGGCCGGCTGGTGGTCGCGACTCGTCGACCGGCTGCTCGGCCTGCTCGGTCGTCGCTGACGGCTCGCGGCCACGACGCCGTCGGCTGCACTGCCGTCGGCTGCACTGCCTCCGGCTGCACTGCCATCGGCTGCACTGCCTGGAGGCCCGGATCACCCCACACGGACCGGCTGCCCCGTGCGGGGCGGTCGCCTCGGTACACTGACGGGATGCCGACGCTCCGCGAACTCCAGGCCGTGATCGAGGACCTGTGGCCCGCCGCCGGTGCCGAGTCGTGGGACTCCGTCGGGCTCGTCGCGGGCGACCCGGACGCCACCGTCGAGCACGTGCACCTCGCCGTCGACGCGGTGCCGGCCACCGCCCGTGAAGCCGTCGAACTCGGTGCCGGGCTCCTGCTCACGCACCACCCGCTGCTGCTGCGCGGGGTGACGACGATCGCCGAGTCGACCTACAAGGGCAGCGTCCTCGCGACCCTGGTGCGTGGCGGCAGCGCCCTGCTCGCAGCGCACACCAACGCCGACGTCGTGACGACCGGCACCTCGGCCGTCCTCGCCGACCGACTCGGGCTCACCGAGCAGCGACCGCTCGACGCCGGAGCCGACCCCGACACGGGCATCGGCCGAGTCGGGGTGCTGCCAGAGGGGACGACCCTCGGCGCCCTCGCCCGGAAGCTCGTCGACCTGCTGCCGCCCACGGCCACCGGGGTCCGCGTCTCCGGTGACTTCGACCAGCCCGTCCGCACCGTGGCGCTCTGCGCGGGTGCGGGCGACTCGCTGCTCGGCCACCCCGCCGTGCTCGACGCCGACGTCTACATCACGAGCGACCTGCGGCACCACCCGGCCTCGGAGTTCCGCGAGCAGGCGCTGCTCGGCGGCGGGCCGGCGCTCATCGACACCTCGCACTGGGCCACCGAGTGGCTCTGGCTCGACGTCGCCGCAGAGCAGCTGCGCACCCGGGCCGGGGTCCGCGTCACCGTGAGCGACCTCCGCACCGACCCGTGGGACTTCGCCGTCCTGCCGGCCGCCGAACCCACCACCCCCACAGAAGGAGCCTGACCATGAAGGCAGCACCCGAGGACCAGGTCATCCTCCTCGACGTCCAGCGTCTCGACAACGACGTCACGCGCATCGCGCACCGCATCACGTCGTTGCAGAAGGGCGACCAGCTGACCGAGCTGAGCAAGCAGGCCGCGGCGCTCCGCAGCGAGCTCGTCGCCGCCACCGGCGAGGTCGAGGACGCCGAGCGCGACCTCGCCCGTCTGGAGTCCGACACCGCTGTGGCACAGGCCCGTGTCGAACGCGACACCACGATGCTGCAGAACGTCGCGAACGCGAAGGACGCCGCCGGACTGCAGAGTGAGCTCGACTCGCTGCAGCGGCGCATCGGCGGCCTCGAGACCGCCGAGCTCGAGATCATGGAGAACCTCGACGGGCTCCGCGCCCGGGTCGGCGACATCGAGGCGAAGCTCGCCGACGTCGAGGCCGCCCGCGGTGGTCTGGTCGCCGAGCGCGACGCGGAGATCGCCCGGCTCACGGCCGACCGCGAGTCGGCCGAGCAGGCGCGCGCCGACGTCGCCGCCAAGGTGCCGGCCGAGCTGCTCGCCCTGTACGACCGGCAGCGTGCGCGCTACGGCTTCGGCGCCTCGCTGCTGCAGGGCGGGGTGTCGACGGCCTCGGGCGTGGCGCTCAACAACTCCGACCTGCAGACCATCCGCCGGGCTGCGCCCGACGACGTGGTGCTGTGCCCCGACAGCGACGCGATCCTGGTGCGGACGGCCGAGTCCGGGCTGTAGTCGCGAGCGACGTCCGCCTCCTGTCCGTCGTGGGCTGGTCGCAACGTGTCGCGTGCGTGTCGCCGGGAGGTCACGAACTGTCGGTTGCGGCCGCGCCGGCCGACCGTTGGTGACCACTGGGCGGACGTGAGCGGGGGGTCGTGACCGAGCGCGCCGCCTGAGGGGAGGCCCGTGGCGGCGCTGCACTGCGCCTCCTGTCCGTCGTGGGCTGGTCGCAACGTGTCGCGTGCGTGTCGCCGGGAGGTCACGAACTGTCGGCTGCGGTCCTGCCGACCGACCGTTGGTGACCACTCGGCGGACCTGAGCGGGGAGTCGTGACCGAGCGCGCCGCCTGACGGGAGGCCCGCGGCGGCGCTGCACCGCGGCTCCGGTCCGTCGTGGGCTGGTCGCAACGCGTCGGGTGCGTGCCGCCGGGAGGTCACGAACTGTCGGTTGCGGTCCTGCCGGCCGACCGTTGGTGACCGCTCGGCGGACCTGAGCGGGGGGTCGTGACCGCGCGCGCCGCGCGCCGCGCGCACGGGCCAACACGGCCCAACGCGGCACGGGGAAGGGGGCGAATGGGCCGGCCGTACGCCGGGTTCTGTCCCGCCGCTTGCACGGCGGTGACGGCCATCTCTCTCGGACCGACGTTGCCGTCGGCCTCCAGCGGTCTACCCGAGGACTCGGCGAGCAGCCTCAACGTCCTCTGTCTGACCTTGCTCCGGGCGAGGTTTACCGAGCGGATCCGGTCACCCGGACCCCTGGTGGTCTCTTACACCACCGTTTCACCCTTACCGACGTCTCCGCCGGCGGTCTGCTTTCTGTGGCACTGTCTCGCGGATTGCTCCGGGTGGGTGTTACCCACCGCCCTGCTCTGTGGAGCCCGGACGTTCCTCGGCGCTCCCGGGGGAGCGACGCGACCGTCTCACCGACCCATTCGCTGGTGCGAGTCTACCCGGCTAGGCGGTGCCCGATGCGAGGGGAGCCGCACCCACACGCGTACCTGATGAGAACGGGCGTACCTGGTCGAAAGTTCCGACCAGGTACGCCCGATTCGACCAGGTACACGCGCGACCAGGTAGGCGCGACCCGGACTAGACGCTGCGCGCCGCCAGCGTCGCGGCGCCGATGATGCCGGCGTTGTTGCGGAGCGTCGCGGGGATGATGTCGGCCTGCAGGTCGAGCAGCGGGAGGAACTCCTCGTACTGCTTCGAGACCCCGCCGCCGACGACGAAGAGCTCGGGGGAGAGCAGGGCCTCGAGCGTCGAGTAGTACTTCTGCAGACGCTTCGCCCAGTGCTTCCACGACAGGTCGTCGCGCTCCTTGGCGGCGAACGAGGCGCGCGACTCGGCGTCGTGCCCCTCGATCTCCAGGTGCCCGAGCTCCGAGTTGACGATGAGCACGCCGTCGTTGATGAGCGCGGTGCCGATGCCGGTGCCGAGCGTCGTCACGATGACCAGGCCGTCCTTGCCCTTGGCCGCGCCGAACTGCTGCTCGGCGAACCCGGCGGCGTCGGCGTCGTTGACGAAGTGGATGGAGCGGCCGAGTTCCTTCTCGAACAGTGCCTCGGCCTCGAAGCCGATCCACTTCTTCGACACGTTCGCGGCGGACATCGTCTTGCCGTCCCGCACGATCGCCGGGAAGCAGACGCCGACGGGGACGTCGTCACCGGGGGCGAGCTCGCCGATGATCTCCTTGACCACCGCCGTGATGTCCTGAGGCTTCCCGCCCTCGGGCGTGGCCTTCTTGATGCGGTCGGTGGTGAGGGCGCCGGACGCGACGTCGACGATCGCGCCCTTGATGCCCGTACCACCGATGTCGACGCCGACTGCGAGGGAGGTCATGAGGTTGTCGTGCCTTTCGGTTGCCTGCCGGAGGTGTCCGGTCAGGAGACGGTGAGGAGCTCCGCGCCGCGTTCGGTGACGACGAGGGTGTGCTCGAACTGCGCGGTCCACGACTTGTCACGGGTCGAGACCGTCCAGTCGTCGGACCAGATGTCGGCCTCGATGCCGCCGAGCGTGAGCATGGGTTCGATGGTGAACACCATGCCGGGTTCGATCACCGTGTCGTACTGCGGTGCGTCGTAGTGGGGGATGATCAGGCCGGAGTGGAACGCCCGACCGACGCCGTGTCCGGTGTAGTCGCGGACGACGCCGTAGCCGAAGCGCTTCGCGTACGCCTCGATGGCGCGACCGATGACGTTGACCTGCCGGCCCGGGGCGACGGCCCTGATGCCGCGACGCAGTGCTTCCTCGGTGCGGGTGACCAGGTCCGACACCTCGGGTGCTGCTTGCCCGACGACGAACGTGCGGTTCGTGTCGCCGTGCATGCCGTCCTTGTAGGCGGTGATGTCGATGTTGACGAGGTCGCCCTCCTGCAGGACGGTGTCGTCGGGGATGCCGTGGCAGATGACCTCGTTGAGGCTCGAGCAGAGCGACTTCGGGTAGCCGCGGTACCCGAGCGTGGAGGGGTAGGCGCCGTGTGCGACGACGAACTCGTGCCCGATCCGGTCCAGCTCGTCGGTGGTCACACCGGGGCGGATGGCTTCGCCGACGGCGTCGATGGCCTGCGACGCGATGCGTCCCGCGACGCGGATGCGCTCGACCTCGTCCGGCGTGTAGGTGTCACCGAGACCGTGCTCGTAGGGCTCGACCTTCCCGACGTACTCCGGACGCTCGATGTCCTTCGGGACGGCGCGGTGCGGGGAGATGCGGCCGGCGGTCAGGTGTCCGTGTTCGTCCCGGGGCATGCGGACCACTCTAGCCGCGGCGCGACGCGCCGAACGCAACCGCCCCACGGTGCGGTCCGACGCCGGTGGGCGTGACTGCCTGGAGGCCCGGTGCCGGTCCGACGGACCGGCACCGGGCCTCCAGACGGTTGCGTGGGTACGGTGGGCGGCATGAGCGAAGACCGCATCGAGTCCCAGTGGTGGTTCAACGACAAGACCGGCCAGGTCGAGCAGGGCCCGCAGTCGCCGCAGCGCGACCGGATCGGGCCGTTCGCGACGCGAGAAGAGGCGCAGCACGCGCTCGACCGCATCGCCGCGAACAACGAGAAGTGGGACGCCGAGGACCGCTGAGCACCGCGGGCGGCGCCCCGGTGACGGCGCGTCGCACGGCCCCGCGCACACCGCCGGACCACTAGCCTGGGACGAGGCCCGCCAGCGGCCACCCGATACACGGAAAGGTCGTGCATGGACAAGCAGACGGACTTCGTGCTCCGCACCATCGAGGAGCGCGGCATCAAGTTCATCCGACTCTGGTTCACGGACGTCATCGGGACGCTGAAGTCGGTGGCGATCGCCCCGGCCGAGGTCGAGGGCGCGTTCGCCGAGGGCATCGGGTTCGACGGCTCCGCGATCGAGGGCCTCACCCGTTCGTACGAGGCCGACGTCCTGGCGCACCCGGACCCCTCGACCTTCCAGATCCTGCCGTGGCGCGGCGAGATCGACCCCACCGCGCGGATGTTCTGCGACATCACGACGCCGGACGGGCAGCCCGCCGTGGCCGACCCCCGCAACGTGCTGAAGCGCACCCTGGCGCGGGCGAGTGACCGCGGGTTCACGTTCTACACGCACCCCGAGATCGAGTTCTACCTGCTGAAGAGCCGCGAGTGGAAGGACGGCGGCCCCCAGCCCGTCGACCAGGCCGGCTACTTCGACAACGTCCCCGGTGGCAGCGCGCACGACTTCCGCCGCCGGTCGGTCCGGATGCTCGAGGACCTCGGCATCTCGGTCGAGTTCTCGCACCACGAGGCCGGCCCCGGGCAGAACGAGATCGACCTCCGCTACGCCGACGCACTGACGATGGCGGACAACATCATGACCTTCCGCACCGTGGTGAAGGAAGTGGCGATCGAGCAGGGCGTCTACGCGACGTTCATGCCGAAGCCGATCTCCGGCCAGCCCGGTTCCGGCATGCACACCCATGTCTCGCTGTTCGAGGGCGACCAGAACGCCTTCTACGAGGCCGGTGGCCAGTACCAGCTGTCGCAGACGGCCAAGCACTTCATCGCCGGGGTGCTCAAGCACGCGCCGGAGATCACCGCGGTGACGAACCAGTTCGTCAACTCGTACAAGCGGCTCTGGGGCGGCGACGAGGCCCCGTCCTTCGTGACCTGGGGCCACAACAACCGCTCGGCCCTGGTGCGGGTGCCGCTCTACAAGCCGAACAAGGGCCAGTCCTCGCGCATCGAGTACCGCGGCATCGACTCGGCGGCGAACCCGTACCTGGCGTACTCGCTGCTGCTCGCCGCCGGCCTCAAGGGCATCGAGGAAGAGTACGAGCTCCCCGCCGAGGCCGAGGACAACGTCTGGAGCCTCAGCGACTCGGAGCGCCGGGCCCTGGGCTACAGCCAGTTGCCCGCGAGCCTCGACCACGCCCTGAGCCTCATGGAGGACTCCGAGCTGGTGGCCGAGACCCTCGGCGAGCAGGTGTTCAACTTCGTGCTGCTCAACAAGCGGCAGGAGTGGAAGCGCTACCGCGACCAGGTCACCCCGTTCGAGCTCGACACCAACCTCGGCGCGCTCTAGAACCGAGCGCCCTGACCCCTCGGGAGCACGTTCCACATGACCGGTCGGACGACGACGTCACGTTCGGAGCTGGCCCGTCTGGGGTTCGCGGAGCTGTCGGAGAGCCTCGAGCGGGCTGCCGACCTGGAGGCCCGGTTCGGCCCCGACGTGCCGCTGCCGGTCGCCGGGTCTGCCGCGCTCTGGGGCGGCACCGCTGATCCGGACGGCGCCCTGCGGATGCTCGAGCGGCTGCTCGAGCGCGCGCCGGACGAGCTCCGCCCCGTCCTGACGGACGACGCGGCGACCGAGCGCCTGGTCCGCCTGCTCGGCGCCTCGATCGGTCTCGGGGAGTTCCTGCACCGACGTCCGGCCGAGCTCGCCCTGCTGCTCGAACCGGTCGGCGAACCGTGGTCGCAGGAGCGGTACACGGCGTCGCTCACCGAGGCCGTCGACGGCGCCACGGGTGAGGACGCCCGGATGCGCCTGCGCGTGCGCTACCGCCGGCACCTGGCCCAGATCGCCCTGTTCGACGTGCTGCACCCCGTGCCCACGGACGCGTTCCCGGCCGTGGCCGCCGGACTCGCCGACCTGGCGGGAGCCACCCTCGACGCCGCGGTGGACATCGCGCGGCGCGAGGTGCCGTTCCCCGCGGCCGACGTCGCGGCGACCCCGCTCGCCGTGATCGCGATGGGCAAGGCCGGTGCCCGCGAGCTGAACTACGTCAGCGACGTCGACGTCATCTTCGTCACCGAGCCCACCGACGACGTCCCCACCGACCGGGCCGTGCTCGTCTCCACCCGCATCGCGATCGCCGCCATGCACGCGATCACCGACCTCGCCGCCGAGCCCGCCCTGTGGGAGGTCGACGCGAACCTCCGGCCCGAGGGCAAGGACGGCGCACTCGTCCGCACCCTCGACTCGCACGTGGCGTACTACGAGCGCTGGGCGAAGGGGTGGGAGTTCCAGGCGCTGCTCAAGGCCCGACCGATCGCCGGATCCGCCGACCTCGGTGCCCGGTACGCCGAGGCCGTCGCGTCGTTCGTGTGGAACTCCTCCACCCGGCCGGGGTTCGTCGAGTCGGTGCAGCGGATGCGCGAGCGGGTGACCGAGCACATCCCCGACGCCGACGTCGACCGGCAGCTCAAGCTCGGCCCCGGCGGCCTGCGGGACGTCGAGTTCACCGTGCAGCTCCTGCAGCTCGTGCACGGCCGCGACGACCCCTCCGTGCGGGTGCGGTCGACGCTCGAAGCGATGGACGCCCTGACCGACGCCGGGTACGTCGGCCGTGCCGAGGCCGCTCGGTTCGGGCCGGACTACGCCCTGCTCCGGGTGCTCGAGCACCGCATCCAGCTCCGGCGCCTGCAGCGGACGCACCTGATGCCCGCCGACGAAGAGGAACTGCGGGTGCTCGCCCGGTCGAGCGGTGTCGCCGCGTCGGCCCCGGCGCTCGAGGCCCGCTGGCGTGCCGTGAAGCTCGAGGTCCGCGGGCTGCACGAGCGCCTGTTCTACCGGCCGCTGCTGTCCGCCGTGGCCTCGACCGAGGACGAGATCGTCCTGACCAACGACCAGGTCGTCGACCGGCTCGCCGGCGTCGGGTTCGTCGACCCCGCCGGAGCCGTCGGACACATCCGCGCCCTGACGCAGGGCACGAGCCGACGTGCGGCGATCCAGCGGAACCTGCTCCCCGTGCTCCTGCGCTGGATGGCCGAGGGGCCGGCACCGGACCGCGCGCTGCTGGCCTTCCGGCGGCTGAGCGACGGCCTGGGGGAGTCGAGCTGGTTCCTCCGCATGCTGCGCGACTCGTCCGGTGCCGCGCACTCGCTCACCACCGTGCTGTCCGAGTCGGCGTTCCTGTCCGGGCTGCTCGAACGGTTCCCCGAGGCGGTCGCCTGGCTCGACGAACCCGAGGCCCTGCTGCGTCCGCGGCCCATCGACGCCCTGCTCGCCGAGATGACCGCGACCACCGCCCGGCACGGCAACGACGTCGACGGCTCCGCGGCCCTGCTCCGGTCGGCCCGACGTCGGGAGACCCTGCGGCTCGGCATGGCCGCCGTGCTCGGCTCGCTCGACGTCGATGGCCTCGGCCCGGCCCTGAGCGACGTCACCGAGGCCACCCTGGCCGGAGCCCTCGCGCTCGCCCGCCGTGACGTCCCCGAGGGCTTCGAGTTCGGGATCATCGCGATGGGCCGGTACGGCGGGCGGGAACTCGGCTTCGGCTCGGACGCCGACGTGCTGTACGTCTACCGCGCACCCGACCTGGCTCCGGAGGTCGCGTCCCGCACCGCCCAGACCATCGTGCGCGAGCTCAACCGGCTCACCGAGGACACGATCCACCCGCTCGACCTCGACATCGACCTGCGCCCCGAGGGCAAGAACGGTCCCGTCGTGCGGACACTCGAGTCCTACGGCGCCTACTACGCCCGCTGGTCCCTCACGTGGGAGGCGCAGGCGCTCCTCCGCGCCCGCGGGGCCGTCGGCGACGCGCAACTCCTGCGCGACTTCGAGCACCTCGCCGACCGCACCCGGTACCCCGAGCGGATCGACGACCACCAGGTGCGCGAGGTCCGCCGAATCAAGGCCCGCGTGGAGTCGGAGCGGCTGCCCCGCGGCGCCGACCCTGCCCGGCACCTGAAGCTCGGCCGGGGATCGCTCAGCGACGTCGAGTGGTTCGTGCAGCTCCTGCAGCTGCAGCACGCGCTCGAGATCCCGTCGCTCCGCACCACGTCGACGCTCGAGGCGCTCGACGCCGCGGTCGGCGCCGGACTCGTCGGCGCCGAGGACGGCGAGCGGCTCGGGGCCGCCTGGCGCTTCGCGTCGCGCACCCGGAGTGCCCTCGTGCTGTGGTCGGGGAAGACCACCGACGTCCTGCCCGTCGACCGCGTCCAGCTCGAGGGCGTCGCCCGCCTGATGGAGTACCCGCCGGGCTCCGCGAGCCGCCTCGAGGACGACTACCTCGGCGTCACGCGGCGCGCCCGACAGGTGTTCGAACGCGAGTTCTACGGCGCCTGACCCGCCCGCGACAGGACGCCGCATCGCCTGCGACACGCCCGGACGTCTCCGGACGGGCCTGACCTGAGCAGCCGTCGAAGGTTAATTCCCCGTGTCGCGCGACGTCCCCCGGCGGCGCCCCGTTCGTACCCCTGTTCGAAACGGAGCCCGGCTCGTTACCGCGCCGTGACCGAACTCTCACCGGACCGCCAGGGGACCATTTCCGGTGCCCCCCGACACGCCACGTGACCGCCTGCTGACCTGGGCTTTCCACCTGACCCGGCCCGAACCTCCAGGCCGCACCTGTCGCCCATCGGGGCGACCCCTCGCCGCCGTGTGGTCCGCAGGAGTGCTGTCAGCACGACGGGGGACCGCTCCGACCGGCCGAGAGGGGGACCAGGGTGTACCCCGTAACGCGCCCGTAACGCCCCCGGACGGGGGCCGCGTTGCGCGCGCGTTCAGGTTCTGCATCAATGGCATCACCCGAACCGGCCCTGATTCCCCGATGAAGCGGAATCTCCACCTCGAACGTTGAAGCAGGGATCAGTGTTCACCTTCATTCTGCAGATCAGGCAGATGGTCGAAGGGCACCCCGAGTTCTACCTGTTCGCCGTGTACTCCGCGGTGATCTGGTTGCTCTGGTTGCTCAAGGTCGTCATCTCCGCCCGCTACCGCCCCTTCACCGGCACCTTCGTCGGTACCACCAGCGTCGTCGTCCCCGTCGTGGACGAACCGCTCGACCTGTTCCGCGACGTCATCGGCCGCATGGTCGAGCAGCAGCCCGGCGAGATCATCGTCGTCATCAACGGTGCTCGCAACGAGGCGCTCGAAGAGGTCTGCGACGAGTTCGCCCCGCTCGTCCGCTGGACCCACACGCCCATCCCGGGCAAGCGCAACGCCGTCAAGGTCGGCACCGAGATGTCCAACGGCGACATCACCGTGCTGGTCGACTCCGACACCGTCTGGACCCCCGGCGCGCTCGAGGAACTCCTCCGGCCGTTCGCCGACGAGTCCGTCGGTGGCGTCACGACCCGGCAGCGCATCCTCGAGCCGGAGCGCAGCTGGATCACCCGCTGGGCCGACTGGCTCGAGAACTCGCGGGCGCTCTACTCGATGCCGGCACAGAGTGTCCTCGGGCAGATCGGCTGCCTGCCCGGGCGCACCATCGCGTTCCGCCGGAGCATCCTCATGCGGGTGATGGACCGGTTCATGCACGAGAAGTTCATGGGTGTGTTCCTCGAGGTCTCCGACGACCGGACGCTGACGAACCTCACGCTCAAGGAGGGGTACCGGACCGTCTACCAGTACACGTCGCTGGTCTACACGGATGCCCCGCTGCAGGTGAAGAAGCTGTTCAAGCAGCAGCTCCGCTGGGCCCGCGGCTCGCAGTACAACACGCTGCGGATGCTGCCGTGGATGCTCGGCCACGCCCCGATCCTGGCGGCGTTCTTCATCACCGACATCATCCTGCCGTTCATGCTCTTCGGCGTGATCGCCGGCTGGATCTACCGCGCCTTCACCGGTCAGGGCGAGAACCTGTACCAGGGCATCCTGTCGCAGTACGGCTTCTCGACCGGCTTCGTCTACGTCGCGGCGCTCATGGTGATCTCGAGCGTGCTGAGCATGGCGATCCGCCAGATGCGGCACCTGTCGGAGAAGCCGAGCGACTTCTTCCGCCTGCCGATGTTCATCATCGTGTCGACGTTCTTCCTGATGCCGATCCGGCTCATCGGCTTCTTCCGCCTGGCGCACGCGTCCGGCTGGGGGACCCGAGCCGGCGCCTACGCCGGCGGTCCGATGCAGGAGGACCCGGCGGACGCCGTCCAGCCGCTGTCCTCCACGGCCCAGATCCCGGTCAGCCCGATCGACGCCGAACGTGCCCGGATGACCGGTGCGGACGCAGGATCGGCGGGCTCCGCTTCGAGCTCGTCCGCTCCGCTCGACACCGTCGACCAGGTGGCCGTCGACCGCGCGTTCGACGAGCTCTTCGGCGCCGACGCGGCGACCAACTCCACCACCACCGTCCTCGCCACCCGCCGCGAGGCCGCAGCCGCGGTCGCGCAGCAGGAGGCCCAGCGAGCAGCCGCGCCGGCCCCCGCCCGAGCCCGCCGGTACAACCCGTACGCAGCGATCCCGTACGTGATCGGCATCGCGATCTTCGCCCTGGAGGCGTTCCTCATTGTCTGACATCATCCGTTCCTCGAGTGCTTGGTGGGCCCAGTCCAGCAAGCACGCCCGCCGGACGGCCATCGGCACGACGGCCATCGTGCTGGCGCTCGGCCTCATCACCTGGTCGGTGTGGATCTCGCCCACCGGCCCCGTCTCGACCGCCGTGCACCAGGCGCTCGGCGTCGAGGCGCCGAAGGCCAAGAAGGTGTCCGCCGCCGAGCTGCAGACGCAGCTCGACGCCGCCCAGGAGCGCATCTGGTCGCTCGAGGGCAAGCTCGACTCCCGCACGGCCCAGGCCGGGTCGCGCGGCGACCAGATCTCGGAACTCAAGGCGCAGATCGCGTCGCTGCAGTCCCAGCTCGGTGCCGCGAAGAGCTCAGGAGGCTCGTCCAACGTCAACGCCGCCGGCTCCGGCAGCGGCGGCTCGGGTTCCGGCGGTGCCGGTTCCGCCGGCGGGTCCGGTTCGGGTTCGTCGGACAACGGGTCGGGCAGCGGTTCGGGTTCGGGCAACGGCGGTGGGTCGAAGCCGAACCCCGGCCCCTCGACCGACCCGGGTGCCACCCCGGTCGTCACGCCGACGAAGGCCGAGATCCTCGGCCAGCAGTCGCGCTGGTACGGCCTGTACACCGCGCAGTCCCCGTTCAACTGGGCCGAGTACGACGAGGTCTCCCGTCAGGTCGGCACCGCGTCGAACATGACCGGCTTCTTCCAGGGCTTCGACCAGGAGTTCAACGCCAGCGCGGTGCAGCGCTCCTGGGCCAACGGCCGCGTCCCCCTCATGACGTGGGAGACCGTGCCGGCGCAGACCGGCAACGACCAGAAGTACGTCCCCGGGTACACCAACGACGACATCTCCGGTGGGTCGTTCGACGCCTACCTGACGAAGTACGCCAAGGCGCTTGCGGCCAACGGGCAGCCGATGGTCATCCGTCTCGACCACGAGATGAACGGCTCCTGGTACAACTGGTCCGAGGGTGACGCCCAGAAGAACCCCGTCGGCTCCTACAAGAAGATGTGGAAGCACGTGCACGACGTCTTCCAGGCGAACGGCGCGAACAAGTACGTCATCTGGGACTGGTCCCCGAGCCGCATCGACAAGCTCGGCAACACGAAGTACCAGACGCTCGAGTACATGCAGCAGTACTACCCGGGTGCGGAGTACGTGGACTGGGTCGGCATGAGCGGCTACTACCGTGACGCCACCGAGCAGCCGACGTTCGCCACGACCTTCGGAGCGACGCTCGCGCAGCTCCGGCAGATCGCGCCGGGCAAGGGCATCATGCTCAACGAGATCGGTGCGACCGAGACCGGCACGAGTGTCGCGAACCCGCAGAAGACGCAGTGGATCAACTCGCTCTTCGATGCGCTGGCGGACCCCGCCAACAAGGACATCGTCGGCTTCGCGTACTTCAGCGAGACCGCGACCACCATCATCGACGGCAAGCGCACCACGAACGACTGGCGTCTCAACTCCCGCGCCGATTCCCTCAAGGCCTTCGCCGAGGGCATCAAGCGCAACGACATCGACTACGACCTGCAGGAGGTCACGCAATGAGCGAGTCCAAGAAGTCGACCGCATCGGCCGACACCCGTCCCGCACCCGTCATCAGCGTCATCGGCACCGGCTACCTCGGCGCCACCCACGCGGCCGCCATGGCCGAGATGGGCTTCGAGACCATCGGTGTCGACATCGACCCGTCGAAGCTCGCGGCGCTGTCCGCCGGTGAGGTCCCGTTCTTCGAGCCCGGGCTGCCCGAGCTCATCACGAAGCACGTCGCCAGCGGCAAGCTCCGCTTCACCTCCGACATCGCCTCGGCCGTGGCCGCTGCGGACGTCCACTTCGTCTGCGTCGGCACCCCGCAGAAGGCCGGATCGCACGCCGCGAACCTCGCCTACGTGGAGAGCGCCACCCGTGGTGTCGCCGAGAACCTCACCCACCCGGGCCTCATCGTCGGCAAGTCGACGGTCCCGGTGGGCACGGCATCGCGTCTCCGTGGCATCGTCCGCGAGTTCACCCCCGCCGGCATCGACGCGGAGCTCATCTGGAACCCCGAGTTCCTGCGCGAGGGCAAGGCCGTCGAGGACACGCTGCACCCGGACCGTCTGGTCTGGGGCGGAGCCTCCGAGGCCGCCGACGCCGTGATCCGCGAGGTCTACGCCGCACCGATCAGCGAGGGCACGCCGGTCATCACCACCGACCTCGCGACCGCGGAGCTCGTCAAGGTGAGCGCCAACGCGTTCCTCGCCACGAAGATCTCGTTCATCAACGCGATCTCGGAGATGTGCGCGATCACCGGTGCCGACGTCTCCACGCTCGCCGACGCCCTCGGCCACGACGCCCGCATCGGCCGGAAGTTCCTGAACGCCGGACTCGGCTTCGGCGGAGGCTGCCTGCCGAAGGACATCCGGGCGCTCATGTACCGCGCGAACGAGATCGGCGCGGGCCAGGTCGTCGGCCTCATGCAGCAGGTCGACGAGATCAACATGGGGCAGCGCCAGCGGGTCATCGACATGGCGATCGACTCGGCCGGGGGATCGGTGCTCAACCGCCGCGTGGCCGTCATCGGTGCCGCGTTCAAGCCGCTGACCGACGACGTCCGGGACTCCCCGGCGCTCAACGTCGCCGCTGCGCTGCACCTCCGCGGCGCCCAGGTGACGCTCTGGGACCCCGAGGCGATGGAGCCCGCGAAGCGCTCGTTCCCGACGCTGAGCTACGCCGCCTCGATGACGGACGCGATCGAGGGCGCCGACGTCGTCCTCGTGCTCACCGAGTGGGACGACATCATCACCGCCGACCCGGTCGCCCTCGGTGACCTCGTCGGGCGCCGCGTCGTCATCGACGCGCGCAACTGCCTCCCGGTCTCCGACTGGGTGAAAGCGGGGTGGACCGTCCGTTCCCTGGGACGTCCCACGCCGGTCACGGGTGCACCCGTGAGCGTCGCAGCGGGGACGAACGACGCGTTGGCCACGAGCCGCTAGTCACCGTTCGCGAGACGGGGTCCGTGCCGGGCGGCGCGGGCCCCGTTCCCGTGCGCCCGGGGCCGTACCTGGTCGGACCGGGCGTACCTGGTCGAACCGGGCGTACCTGGTCGAACCGGGCATACCTGGTGGAAAGTTCTGACCAGGTACGCCCGATTCCGCTTTCCAGTCCAGCTGCGATGGGAAGGAACGTGCGTCGCGCCGCCTGGAGGCCCGGTGCCCGCCCGCCGGACCGGCACCGGGCCTCCAGGCTGTCGCGTCCGCACCCCGCGCTGACGGTGGCCGCGTCCTCTCGCGCTGGGCGACATCTCACGGGCGGCGCAGCCCGTGAGGTGTCGCCCAGCCCGAAACGTTGCCGGTACGACGAAGGGCCCCGCACCTGACGGTGCGGGGCCCTTCGTGTGGTGTCAGCGGAACTCAGACGCCGAAGTACAGCTCGTACTCGAACGGGTGCGGGCGCTGGGCCAGCGGGAGGATCTCGTTCTCGCGCTTGTAGTCGATCCAGGTCTGGATGAGGTCCTCGGTGAAGACGTTGCCCTTCGTGAGGAACTCGTGGTCCGCCTCGAGCGCGTCGAGCGCCTCGTCGAGGGAGCCGGGGACCTGGGGGATGCCCTTCGCCTCCTCCGGCGGGAGCTCGTAGAGGTCCTTGTCGACCGGCTCGTGCGGCTCGATGCGGTTCTGGATGCCGTCGAGGCCCGCCATCAGCTGCGCGGCGAAGGCCAGGTACGGGTTGCCGGAGGCGTCGGGCGCGCGGAACTCGATGCGCTTGGCCTTCGGGTTGGTGCCCGTGATCGGGATGCGGATCGCCGCCGAGCGGTTGCCGGCCGAGTAGACCAGGTTGACCGGTGCCTCGAAGCCCTTGACCAGTCGGTGGTACGAGTTGATCGACGGGTTGGTGAAGGCGAGCAGCGCCGAGGCGTGCTTCAGGATGCCGCCGATGTACCAGCGGGCGAGGTCCGACAGCCCGCCGTAGCCGTTCTCGTCGTAGAAGAGCGGCTTGCCGTCCGACCAGAGCGACTGGTGGGTGTGCATGCCCGAGCCGTTGTCGCCGAAGAGCGGCTTCGGCATGAACGTGGCGACCTTGCCCCACTGGTCAGCGGTGTTCTTGACGATGTACTTGAACTTCAGGATGTCGTCCGCGGCGTGGACCATCGTGTCGAACTTGTAGTTGATCTCCTGCTGGCCGCCCGTGCCCACCTCGTGGTGCGAACGCTCGAGCTCGAAGCCGGCGTCGATCAGCTTGAGGGTGATGTCGTCGCGCAGGTCAGCGGTCTTGTCGACCGGCGACACGGGGAAGTAGCCGCCCTTGTACGGGGTCTTGTTGGCGAGGTTGCCGCCCTCTTCGTCGCGACCGGTGTTCCAGGCGCCCTCTTCGGAGTCGACCGCGTAGAAGGACTCGTTCTGCGTGACCGAGTAGCGGACGTCGTCGAAGATGTAGAACTCGGCCTCGGGGGCGAAGAACGCGGTGTCCGCGATGCCCGTCGACGCGAGGTACTTCTCGGCCTTCTTCGCCACCTGGCGCGGGTCACGGCCGTAGATCTCGCCGTTCCGCGGGTTGTAGATGTCGAAGATCATGATGAGCGTGCGCTCGGCGCGGAACTGGTCGACGTACGCCGTGGTGACATCGGGGATCAGCTGCATGTCGGACTCGTGGATCGACGCGAACCCACGGATCGAGGAGCCGTCGAACAGCTGGCCGACCGAGAAGAAGTCCTCGTCGACGGTGGATGCCGGGATGTTGAAGTGCTGCTGCACACCGGGCAGGTCCGTGAAGCGGATGTCGAGGAACTTGACGTCGGTGTCCTTGATGAAGGCCAGGACCTCGGAGGAATCGCTGAACATGGGGCCGATCTCCAATGGGTTGGGTGATGTCGGAGGCACCGGTCAAGGCACCTCCGACGAGGCTATTGACACGGGGTTTCCCGGACATGACTGGTTTGTTTCGGGCGTGTTACGCCCGGGCCGTCGCCTACGCTGGGGACCATGGCCCGCAGCACTCCCAGTCCGTCCGCGCCCTCCGAGCACCCGGACGGGTGGCCGGGCAAGGACCTCGGTCTGCCGGAGTCCGGACCCCGGAGTGTCGGGCGCATCGGCCGGCGGGTCGTGGCGCTGCTGATCGACGGCGCGCTGGCCGACCTGGTCGCCTACGTCACCGGTGTGTGGTCGCCGGTGAACGGTTCGGGCGACATCGCGCACTCCTGGGTGCAGATCGCCATCTTCGCCGTGCTGCAGATCGTGTTCATCTGCCTGCTGTCCGGGTCGTTCGGCCACATCTGCGTCGGACTGCGGGTCGTCCCGATGCGCGGCGGCTACGTGGGGGTGTGGCGGCCGATCCTCCGGACGGTGCTGCTCTGCCTGGTGGTCCCGGCGCTCATCATCGACCGCGACAGCCGGGGTGCGCACGACCGCATCGCCGGGACGGTGCTCGTCCGGCGCTGATCGCGTCGACCGCGGGTGCGGCGCGCGCAACGTGGCTGTCGTCCGCGCCCTCGCACCGTGCGAGGTTGCGCGCCGGGCGTCCGCCGGTTGCCCTCGCACCGTGCGAGGTTGCTCGCCGGGCATCCGCCGCTTGCCCTCGCACCGTGCGAGGTTGCTCATCGGGTGCGAGCATGCTCGCCCCGTGCGCCGTCGGAGTCCCGCACCGAGCTGGCAACCTCGCACGGTTCAGCGAAGGTCGCACGGTGCGGGCCTCGCGCGCATCCCCGCCCCCGCCGTCACTCCACGCTCAAACGAGAACGCCCCCGACCATCTGGTCGGGGGCGTTCTCCTGCGTCTGGGGCTTCGGTCAGCGCGGCCGTCCGGCGCGGGCCCGCATCGGGTCCATGCCCTTCGGGATCGAGGCCGCGGGGCTCTGCGTCAGCGAGTCGAGACGGTTCGCGACCGCCAGGACCTCGTTGCGGTTGAGCGACTTCTTGAGCTTGTTCATGGCACGGGGCAGCTTGTGCAGCGTCAGGCTCTCACCGGTGCCGTCACCCACGTGCAGCACGTGCACGGCGACGTTCGGGACGATGCGCTGGACCTTGCGGCGCTCCTCGTCGACCTGGCGGTTGAGGTTGCCACGCTGGCCCTCGGTGATCAGGACGACACCGGGGCGACCCACGGCGCGGTAGACCGCTGCCTGCGAGCGACCGTGCACCGCGACCGGCATCTCGCTCGAGCGCCACTGGCGACGGAGCGAGTTCGACAGCACGGCACCGACGGCGCCGGGCTGGCCTTCGATCTGCGAGTACGCGGCGCGTTCGGCAAGACGACCGAGCACGATGAGGAAGAGCAGCACACCGAGCAGCACACCGGCGACGATCCAGAGGACGATCGCGAGCCAGTTCTGCCCCGGCAGGAGCAGCGCCAGCAGGACACCGAGGGCGACCGGACCGACGAAGGCGAGGGCGAACCACCAGACCGACGACGGGTCGGCCTTTCGCGTCATCTGGAAGACCTGGAACATCTGCTTGAGACGCCCCGGCTCCTTCGCCTTCTTGTCTGTGGAAGAGCTGCGTGCCATGCGAACAGGATACGGCCTCCGTGCGCCGGGGGAGACCGTCACGTGTCCGGCTGTGCGCGAACACGTCTTGTCCACAGGTGGTGCGGGAGAGCCTGGAGGCCCACCGCGCCGCCGCCACGCTGGTCACCATGGAGACGAGCACCGACCACCACCCGGACCGCTGGATCGTGACCGGCAACGAGCACGACGAGCACGACGAGCGCGACCTGCTCACGTGGGTCGCCGACCGCTCCGCGGCCGCCCAGCGCCACCTCGTCCCGGTGGCCGCGGTCGGTCGGACCCCGACGGGGCGTCTCGTGGTCGACCTCGACCGGCCCACGGGCACGCCGCTCGTGCCGGCGCTCGACCGGCTCGGCACCCCGACCACCGGCGTCGCGGTGACCCTGACGGTCCCGCTCCTGGAGCTCCTGGTGGCGGTGCACGACGGCGCGGTCCTGCTCGGTGCCGCCGGCATCGACGACGTGCTGGTGGACGACTCCGGTGCGGTCGTCCTCTGCGACCGCCCGACGAACGCGACGAACCCGACCAACTCATCCAACGCGACGAACCCGATCAACCCGACCAACGCGGCGACCCCGACGCACACCGCGCACCCGGGGGATGCGACCCGGACCCTCGTCCTCGCAGCCCGGAGCGTGTGGGACCGCGTCGACCCGGCCGACCCGGCCCAGGCCCCGGTGCTCGGAGCGTTGCAGGACGCCCTCGACGGTGACGGGCCGAGCGCACGAGCAGCACTCGACGTCGTCCGTGCCGCCGCCGCGCCCCGCCCGTTCCGGTGGACCCCCGTGCCGAGCGACCTCGTGTTCGCCGAACCGCCGACACCGGACGGGCAGGACGGACTGCTCGAGCGCCTGCGGGACGTGGTCGAGCACGGCGTCCCTCTCGGAGCCGGACGACGACTCCCGCTCCGCCGTGTCCTCGTGGGGCTCGTCGTCACCGTCGGGTCGGTGGTCGCCGCCCTGACCCTGCTCGGCGGCGGGTGACGCCGAACCCGCCCGGGAACGGGAACGGCCCCGGCTCCCACGAGGGGAACCGGGGCCGTCGGCCGTGCTGCTGGTGATCAGTACCCGAGGTTCGGGGCGAAGTTGCCCTCTTCGAGACGGTTCTTCACCGCGACGAGGTACCGCGAGGCGTCCGCACCGTCGATGATCCGGTGGTCGTACGACAGCGCCAGGTAGACGAACGAGCGGATGGCGATGGCCTCCTGGCCGTCGACCTTCACGACCGCCGGGCGCTTCGTGACGATGCCGGTGCCGAGGATCGCCGACTGCGGCAGGAACACCACGGGGGTGTCGAACAGCGCGCCACGTGAACCGGTGTTGGTCAGCGTGAACGTGCCGCCGGCCAGCTCGTCGGGCTTCAGCTGGTTGTTCCGGGTGCGCTCGGCGAGGTCCGCGATGGACTTCGAGAACTGCGCCAGGTCCAGCGAGGCCGCGTCCTTGATGACCGGGGTCAGCAGGCCGCGCTCGGTGTCCACCGCGATGGAGACGTTCTCGGTCTCCGGGTAGACGATCTCGTCACCCTCGACCGTGGAGTTGATCTTCGGGTGGGCCTTCAGCGCCTCGGACGCCGCGAGGGCGAAGAACGGCATGAAGGAGAGCTTCGAGCCGGTCTTCTCGAGGAACTCCGCCTTGTGGGCGTCGCGGAACTGCGCCACCTTCGTGACGTCGACCTCGACGACGCTCGTGAGCTGTGCGGTCGAGGTCATCGACTGCACGGCACGCTCGGCGACCACCTTGCGCAGGCGGGTCATCTTCTCGCGGGTTCCGCGCAGCGGCGAGACCTCGGCGACGAACGGGCCGGAAGCGGCGGCGGGTGCTGCTGCAGCCGAGGCGGCCGGAGCCTTCGCGGCGGCCGCGAGGACGTCCTCCTTGCGGATGCGCCCACCGACACCGGAACCCGTGACCGTGGACAGGTCGACACCCTGCTCGTTGGCGAGCTTGCGCACCAGCGGGGTGACGTAGCCGGAGGCTGCGCCGTCCTGCGTGGGGTTCGGCACCGCGGCGGCGGCTGTGGCGCTCGGCGCGGACGCCGGAGCCGGTGCGGCAGCAGGAGCGGCCTGGGCCGGCACGGCTGCCGGCGGTGCGGCTGCGGGCGGCGGGACCGGCGCGGCGGCCGGGACCGGCGCGGCCGCGGGCGGGGCGGACGGTGCCTGCGGGGCGGCGGGCTGCGTCTGACCGGCGGGGGCGGGCTCGGGCTCGGTGGGCTCGGGGGCGGGGGTCTCGGCCTCCTGCTCCGTGCTGGGAGCGGCCTCGGGCTCCTCGGCGTCGGCAGCGGCGGCGTTCGCGTCGTCGGCGCCGGAGTCGGACGAGTCCGAACCGCCGTCGGACGAGCCGGAGCCGTCACCGATCTTCACCAGGGCGGTGCCGACCTCGACGGTCTCGTCCTCTTGCACCAGGATCTCCTCGACCACGCCGGCGATCGGCGACGGGATCTCGGTGTCGACCTTGTCGGTCGAGACCTCGAGCAGCGGCTCGTCGACCTCGACCCGGTCACCGACGTTCTTCAGCCATCGGGTCACCGTGCCCTCGGTGACGCTCTCGCCGAGCGCCGGGAGGTTGACGGATTCGCTCATCGGGTGGACTCCTCTTCGCGGGGGATTGCAGTGGTTGTTGGTGTCATTGTCACAGTGCGGTGACCGGTGCCGGTCACAGCGCGTGCAGCGGCTTGCCCGCGAGGTGCAGGAACGCCTCGCCGAGGGCTTCGTTCTGGGTCGGGTGACCGTGCACCAGGGGAGCGATGTCCTCCGGGTAGGCCTCCCAGTTCACGGCGAGCTGGGCTTCGCCGATGAGCTCGCCGACGCGGGCACCGATCATGCTGACCCCGACGACGGGGCCGTCCACGACGCGCACGACCTTGACGGAGCCGGAGGTCCCGATGATGTGGCTCTTGCCGTTGCCGGCCAGGTTGTACTCGTACGAGTCGACCTTGTCGGCGCCGTACTGCTCTTCGGCCTTGGCCTGCGAGAGCCCGACCGACGCGACCTCGGGGTCGGAGTAGGTGATCTTCGGGATGTTCTTGTCCTCGATGACCACCGGGTTGAGGCCGGCGATCTCCTCGGCGACGAAGATGCCCTGCTGGAAGCCGCGGTGCGCGAGCTGGAGGCCGGGGACGATGTCGCCGACGGCGTAGACGTTCGGGATGGTCGTGGCGAGACGCTCGTTCGTGGTGACGAACCCGCGGTCCATCGCCACGCCGACCTCGTCGTAGCCGACGTTCTGCGTGACGGGGCCACGGCCGACGGCGACGAGCAGGACGTCACCGTCGAAGGTCTTGCCGTCCTCCAGCGTGACGACGACGCCGTTCTCGTGCTGCTCGACGCCCTGGAACCGGACACCGAGCGAGAACTCGATGCCGCGCTTGCGGAACGCACGCTCGAGCTGCTTCGACATCGACTCGTCCTCGGCGGGGACCAGGTGCGGCAGTCCTTCGACGATGGTGACCTCGGCGCCGAAGGACTTCCAGACGCTGGCGAACTCGACGCCGATGACGCCGCCGCCCAGGATGACGACCTTGTTCGGGACGTAGTCCATGCGGAGCGCGGTCTCGGAGGTGATCACGCGACCGCCGATCTCGAGCCCTGGAAGGGACTTCGAGTAGGAGCCGGTCGCGAGCACGATGTTCTTGCCGGTGACGGTCTGGTCGCCGACCTGCACGGTGTTCTGCGAGGTCAGCCGACCCCAGCCCTCGACCACGGTGATGCCGCGGGCCTTGATCAGGCCCTGCAGGCCCTTGTACTTGGAGTTGATGACGCCCTGCTGGTAGTCGATCACCTTGGGCACGTCGACACCGGCGAACTCCGCGATCACGCCGTACTTCTCGGCGTCACGCGTGCCGTCGGCGATCTCGGCGGCGTGCAGCAGCGCCTTGGTCGGGATGCAGCCGCGGTGCAGGCACGTCCCTCCGAGCTTGTCGCCCTCGATGAGCGCGACGCTCATGCCGAGTTCGGCGGCCCGGAGCGCAGCGGCGTACCCACCACTCCCGCCACCGAGGACAACGACGTCGTAAGTCTGTTCCGTCACCTGGTGCAACTCCCTCGTGCGTGTCGGGCCGATCGGGCCCTACGTGGACACCGCGGAGGGCGGCGTCCGACGGTCGGACCGCGTGGTTCCGGTCCCGTCCCGTGCAGTACCGGTGGGAGGCGCGTCGGTGCGCCGTTCCCACCGGTACCAAACCTACTACTCGGACTGGAGGTCTTCTGCGAGAGCGATGAGCGTCCGGACCATCACGCCCGTCGCACCCTTGCCCAACCAGGCGTACCCGCCGCCCTTGTTCTCCGACGGACCAGCGATGTCGAGGTGCGCCCAAGGGACACCCTCGCCGGCGAAGCGCTCGAGGAACTTGCCCGCGAGCAGCATGCCGCCGGCCGGGTTGCCGACCGTGGCGTTGACGATGTCGGCGACGTCGCTGGACAGCCGGGCCTCGAGCTCCTCGGGCAGCGGCATCGGCCAGATCGGCTCCGAGACGCCCTCGGCGACGGCACGGACCTTCGCGACGAGGTCGTCGCTGCCCATCAGGCCGGTGGTGCGGTCGCCCAGCGCGACGACCTGGGCGCCGGTCAGCGTGGCGACGTCGACGAGCGCGTCGGGCTCCTCGAGCGACGCGGCGGCCATCCCGTCGCCGAGCACCAGGCGGCCCTCGGCGTCGGTGTTCGTGACCTCGACCGTGGTGCCGTTCTTCAGCGTCAGGACGTCGCCCGGGCGGGTCGCGGTGCCGGAGGGCATGTTCTCGGCGAGGGCGAGCCACGCGGTCACGCGCACGTTCAGCCCCAGGCGGGCGGCGGCGACGGTCGCGGCGAGCACCGTGGCGGCACCGGTCATGTCGGTCTTCATGCCGAGCATCGACGCCGCGGGCTTGAGCGAGAGGCCGCCCGAGTCGAAGGTGATGCCCTTGCCCACGAGGGCGAGGTGCTTCGTGGCGGACTCCGGCGCGTACCGGACGACGACCAGGCGCGGGGGACGCGCCGAACCGCGGCCGACGCCGAGGATGCCGCCGAAGCCCTGCTCCTCGAGCGCCTGCTCGTCGAGGACCTCGACGGTGAGCGGCAGGTCCGAGGCGAACCCGGTCGCGACGTCGGCGACGTCCTGCGGCCCGAGGTCGCCCGCGGCGGTATTCACGAGGTCGCGCACGAGCGACGCGGCGTCGGCGACGATCGCGGGGCGCACGGCGGCGTCGGCTGCGACGTCGGCGGGCGCGACGACCTCGATGCGCTGGTCACCGCGGGCCGGGGCCTTGGTGCCGGTGCCCTTGTGCCGGGTGAAGGCGTACGCGCCGAGCGCCGCGCCCTCGAGGGCGGCGTCGACGAGCTCGGCCGAGTCGGTGGGCAGGGCGAGCGTGATCGAGTCGACGCGGGGGAGCTGTCGCACGGCGCTGCCGGCCGCTGCGCGGATCGCCGCGACACCCGTGGCGGAGCCGAGTCCGATCAGCGCGACCGACTTCGCACCGACGCCGGTGGCGGGCAGGCGGACGAGCTGGTCCTTCGCGCCGGTCACCCCGATCGCGGCGAGGTCGAGGCCGGCGAGGGCGTCGAGCGTGCCCAGGGCGGTGGGAGCGAGCACGGCCGTGCTGTCGGCCTCGCCGGACGAGCCCGGGTGGACCCCGACGACGAGCACGTCGGCGGTGGTGGTCTCGGGGGTGAACTGGTGGTGGAGAGCGTCGGTCGGACCATGCTCCAACCCTACCGAGGGCCTGTTCGCTGTCGGCGTGGTCGTCGCGCACCGGGGACGTCGGAGGCCCCGCCTAGCATGGGGACGGTGAACCACCCCGAGGAGCTCTACACGTTCGACGCGGACGCCCCGACCGTGCCAGCAGGGTTGCACCTGATCGCCGGGCTGACCGGCTTCGCCGATGCCGGATCGGCCGTCGCGCAGGTGACGAACTCGATCCTCGAGGACCTCGACACCGAACTCGTCGCCGAGTTCGACCCGGACGTGCTGCTCGACTGGCGGGCCCGTCGGCCGGTCATCACCTTCGAGCACGACCACATCAGCGCCGTCGAGCCGCCCCGTCTGGCCCTGCACCTGGTGCGCGACGAGATCGGCCAGCCGTTCCTGTTCCTGTCGGGCTACGAGCCGGACTTCCAGTGGAACCGCTTCGTCCGAGCCGTCACCGGGCTCGCCGCCGACCTGCAGGTGGCCGACACCACGTGGGTGCAGTCCATCCCGATGCCGGTCCCGCACACCCGTCCGATCAGCCTGACCGTCTCCGGCACCCGGGCCGACCTCGTCGAGCAGATGAGCGTCTGGAAGCCCGAGACCCAGGCGCCGGCGAACGTCCTGCACCTGGTCGAGCACCGCCTCGCCGAGACGGGCGCACAGGTCACGGGGCTCGTGCTGCTCGTGCCCCACTACCTGTCCGACACCGAGTTCCCCGACGCCGCCGTCGCGGCGCTGTCCGGCATCGCCGCCGCGACCGGGCTCATCTTCCCGACCGACGCCCTGCGCGAGTCGGGTCGCGAGTTCCTGACCCGCGTCGAGGAGCAGGTGGCCGGCAACCCCGAGCTGCAGCGCCTGGTCTCCGTGCTCGAGGAGCGGCACGACACGTACATGGAGGGCAACCCCGTTGCATCGCCGCTGACCGGCGTCGACGGCGAGGTGCCGACCGCGGACGCGATCGCGGCCGAGCTCGAGCGCTTCCTGGCCGACCGGCGCACCCAGGGCGACGCGACCGACTGACCGTCGCGGGATCCGGACGTCCCGACAGGACGGTCTGGAGGCCCGTGGCGGCCCGCACCGCGCCTCCAGGCCGTCCTCCGGTCGCCCGCACGACGTGACGCACCTCGACGACGCTCGTCGCGTATCGACGCGGGGACGCGTCGGTAGCCTGGTCCGGTGAACTCCCGTCGTGCCTTCCTGATCTGGGGCGTCGCGGTCCTCGCGTACGTCCTCGCCGTGGTGCAGCGGTCCTCGCTCGGGGTCTCCGGTGTCGATGCGCAGGATCGGTTCGCCGTCTCCGCCGCCGTCCTGTCGACCCTCGCCGTCGTGCAGATCGCCGTCTACGCGGGGCTGCAGATCCCGGTGGGGATCGCCCTCGACCGCGTCGGCCCCCGCCGGCTGGTGCTCCTCGGCGCCGCGCTGCTGGTCGTCGGACAGGCGATCGTCGCCGTGTCCCCGTCGATCGGACCGGCCATCGCGGGGCGGGTGCTCGTCGGCGCCGGTGACGCGATGACCTTCATCTCGGTGATCCGCCTGGTGCCGATGTGGTTCAGCGGCCGGATCCTGCCGCAGATCTCGCAGTGGACCGGCAACCTCGGGCAGATCGGCCAGATCCTGTCGGCGTTCCCGTTCGCGGTGCTCCTGCACACCGTCGGCTGGACCCCGGCGTTCGGCGTCGCGGCCGCGGCCAGTGCCGTCGGTCTCGTGCTCGCCGCGGTCTTCGTGCGGAACGGTCCCGTGCCGGTGCGGACGGACACGATCCCGCTGCCGCACTCGTGGGGTGCCGCCTTCAGCACGTTCGGGCACGCGCTCCGCCGCCCGGGCACGCAGCTCGGGTTCTGGTCGCACTACGTCACGCAGTCGTCGGGCACGGTGTTCTCGCTGCTGTGGGGTGTCCCGATGCTCCGGGGGCTCGGGTACTCCCCGGGTGAGGCGGCGGGGTTCCTCACGATCATCGTGGTCGTCGGGTTCGTCGCCGGCCCGGTGCTCGGTGTGCTCTGCGCACGGTTCCCGATGCGCCGGTCGAACCTGGTGCTCGGCGTGGTCGTCCTGCTCGCGGTGCTCTGGACAGCGATCCTGCTCTGGCCCGGGCACCCGCCGACGTGGTTGCTCGTGCTGCTCGTCGTCGCGATGGGGATCGGCGGGCCCGGTTCGCTCATCGGCTTCGACTTCGCCCGGACCTTCAACCCGGTCGGCTCGCTCGGCTCGGCGAACGGCGTGGTGAACGTCGGCGGGTTCCTGGCGGCCTTCGTGATGATGTACCTGATCGGCGTCGTCCTCGACGCGGCGGCACGGGCCACCGGTACCACGGTGTTCGCCTGGGAGAACTTCCGGATCGCCCTCACGGTGCAGTACGTCGTGGTCGGTTTCGGCGTCGGGATGCTCCTGCACGCCCGCCGTCGGACCCGCCGCGTGCTGCACTCGGAAGAGGGAATACGCGTCGGGCCACTCTGGGTTGCACTCGTTGCACGCCTGCGGAAGCGGCACGTGCAATAATGATCACGGACCCGTTCGGGACCCCTGTCTGTCGGAGCACTTCGGTGCGCCGGTGAACTCGGGGGACTTGACATGGGTCCTAGTGCTGCCCGGAACGGTAGGACTCGTACGACGCGGGGGACTGCGGCGCGGGACCTGGGCGGCGAGGGAGGCCACGACCCCACGAACGTGGCACGACGAGAGAGGTGATCGCATGGCTGCCCGGAGCACGACGATCGATCCCACGAAGGACACCGAGCCCGAGGGCGCTGTGGCAGAAGACGCCACGGACACCGAGGGCACCGCAGCGCCGAAGAAGCGCGCCACGAAGGCCCCCGCCAAGAAGGCGCCCGCCAAGAAGGCTGCGCCCAAGGCGAAGAAGACCGACGCCGTCGACGAGGCGATCGCCTCCGACGAGCCCGTCGAGGAGCCGGCCGACGAGGCCGACGACACCGACGACAAGACGGCCAAGCCGGACGCCGCTGCCGCGGTCGCCGCCGGTGCGCTCGTCATCTCGCAGACCGACGACGACGAGGCGCCGGTCTACTCGACGACCATCACGGGTGCCACCGCCGACCCGGTGAAGGACTACCTGAAGCAGATCGGCAAGGTCGCCCTGCTCAACGCCGAGCAGGAGGTCGAGCTCGCGATGCGCATCGAGGCCGGCCTGTTCGCCGAGGACAAGCTGCAGCACGCGACCGGGCTCTCGAAGCCCGCCGAGCGCGAACTGCGCTGGGTCGCCCGTGACGGTCAGCGTGCGAAGTCGCACCTGCTCGGCGCGAACCTCCGCCTGGTCGTCTCGCTCGCGAAGCGCTACACCGGTCGTGGCATGCAGTTCCTGGACCTCATCCAGGAGGGCAACCTGGGCCTGATCCGTGCGGTCGAGAAGTTCGACTACACCAAGGGCTTCAAGTTCTCGACCTACGCGACGTGGTGGATCCGTCAGGCCATCACCCGTGCCATGGCCGACCAGGCCCGCACCATCCGCATCCCGGTGCACATGGTCGAGGTCATCAACAAGCTCGCCCGCGTGCAGCGGCAGATGCTGCAGGACCTCGGTCGCGAACCCACCCCGGAAGAGCTCGCCCGCGAGCTCGACATGACCCCGGAGAAGGTCGTCGAGGTCCAGAAGTACGGCCGCGAGCCGATCTCGCTGCACACGCCCCTGGGCGAGGACGGCGACTCGGAGTTCGGTGACCTCATCGAGGACACCGAGGCGGTCGTGCCGGCCGACGCGGTGGGCTTCACGATGCTGCAGAAGCAGCTCGAGAGCCTGCTCGACTCCCTGTCCGAGCGCGAGGCGGGCGTCATCCGCATGCGCTTCGGCCTCGGTGACGGCCAGCCGAAGACCCTCGACCAGATCGGTGACACGTTCGGCGTGACGCGCGAGCGCATCCGTCAGATCGAGTCCAAGACGATGGCGAAGCTCCGCCACCCGTCGCGGTCGCAGTCGCTGCGCGACTACCTCGAGTAACCCGGCATGCGCTTCTTCATCCCGATCCTGATCGGGCGGATCCTCCGTGCCCTCGCCCGTGCGAGGGGCGGCGGGTCCGCCTACCCCGGGTACATCGTCCTGAAGCTCGTGCCGGACTTCCTGCAGCACGTGACGAAGCAGTTCCCGAACGGCGTCGTCTTCGTGCTCGGGTCGAACGGCAAGTCGACGACGACGCACATGATCTCCGACATCGTCCGGGCGCACGGGCTTCGGGTCTTCACGAACCCGTCCGGCGCGAACCTGCCGCAGGGCATCGCGTCGGCCCTGCTGTCCGAGGTCTCGCTGACCGGCCGGCTCAAGGCCGACATCGGCATCCTCGAGGTCGACGAGGCCTTCGCGGTCGAGCTCGCCGGCATCCTGTCGCCCTCGACGGTGACGATGCTCAACGTGCAGGTCGACCAGCTGTACCGGTTCTTCGAGACCGAGCGCGTGGCGACGATGATGCTCGACACCGCCGCACTGTCGACGGCGAACGTCATCACGAACCACGACGACCAGTTCCTCGACGGCTACTCCGGCACCCCCGGGCAGCGCGTCCTGCGGTTCGGTGCGAGCGACGAGGTCATCGCCGCGGCACCGAACGGTCTGCAGAACGCCGATTCGTTCGACGCCGGTGACCGTGCCCAGCACACCGCCGACGCCGAGGTCGTGGCCCACACGGGTGACGGCGCGACGATCCGCTTCGACGGCGCCGAGATCCCGGTCCGCCTGCCCGCCCGCGGTCTGCACTACGCGGTCGACGCCGCTGCGGCCACCGCGACGGCGAGTGCGGCGCTCGGTGCGCAGTTCCACGCTGACGCCGTGACCAAGGCCTTCGGCACGATGAAGCCCGCGTACGGCCGGGGCGAGCGACTCCCCATCGCGGGCGAGTCCGCCGAGTTCACGATGTTCAAGAACGCCGCGAGCCTGCAGCTCAACCTCGACGCCCTGCCGGACCAGCCCGAGCAGGTCCTCATGGCGATCGACGAGGGCACGCCCGACATCTCCTGGATCTACGACATCGACTTCTCGAAGCTCGACCACGTGGACGTCGTCTCCGGTGACAAGGCGTGGCAGATCGCGATCGCGCTCGAGCACGCCGGTGTCCGCATCGGCCGGGTCGAGCCCGACGTCGAGGCAGCCATCAAGCACATGGAGCAGCTCGGCTCGACGACCCGCGGGACGAAGAACTTCATCGTCAACTACGAGATCATGATGATCGCCCGCAAGGCCCTCGGCCACCCGGACATGGAGAAGACCGCATGACGGCCGACCGGCTGACCATCCTGCACGTCTACCCCCGGCAGATGGGCGTCTCGGGCGACCGTGGCAACGTCGCGGCCCTGGTCCGCCGTGCGGCCGCCGCGGACATCGAGACACAGGTCCTCGAGTACGCGCCCGGTGACGAGCTCCCGACCACGGCGGACGTCGTCGTGATCGGCAACGGACCACTCAGCGCGATGCGTTCCCTGGGCGACGACGTCACACGCATCGGCGGTGCGCTCCGTGCGTTCGCGACCGACGGTGTGCCGGTGGTCGCCGTCGGCGGTGGGTTCGACCTCGCGACGAACGAGGTCGTGCCGACCGAGGGTGCGCCTGTCGCCGGGTTCGGGGTGTTCGACGCCCGGGCCGTCCGCGGTGCCGAGCGCCGCGTGAACTACTTCGTCCTCGAGACCCGGTACCCGCTGCTCCCCGGAGCACCGAAGCGTCTCGCCGGCTTCGAGGACCACGCCACCACGATCGAGCTCGCGGCCGGGGTCAGCCCGTTCGCCGACGTCGTGTCCGGTGGTGGCAACCAGGCGGGAGCCCCGGTCGAGGGTGCGATCGTCGGCAACTCCTTCGGCACGCACACGCAGGGGCCGATCCTGCCGCTCAACCCGCAGCTGACCGACGGTGTCCTCGCCGCGGCCACCGCACGGCTGGGCCGCGAGTACGCGCCGGACGCGGAGCAGACGGCGACGATCGACCGCTACGCACGTGAAGCGCGCGCCACGGTCGACCGCTACGTCGACAAGGCGTTCAAGCGCATCGCCTGACGAACGAAGCAGAAGGCCGGGTCCCGACGGGGCCCGGCCTTCGTCGTGTCCGCGATGGCGACAGTCGCCAAGAGCGTCCTCTCGGATTCAACATCTGACACGGCCACTTCTCCGGGAACGGCATCCCCAACTGGGAGAGTCCAGACACGGTCGCAGCGCTCCAGCACTGGGCGGCTGCTCATGGCCGTTACAGCGGGCCGATCGACGGAGTGTGGGGGCCGAACAGCTACCGCGGCGTCGCTTGGATGCTCAACCGCTCGTTCTGAACCGGGCTGCAGACAGACAGGAGGCGCGGTGCCAGCTGGCACCGCGCCTCCTGTCCGTGTGTCGGTCGCGACTACTTCGACTCGTAGAGTCGGCTGCTCTCGTCGTGCCACTCGATGGCGGTCGCCGCGAGCTTGTCCTTGAACTCGGCGCCGTGGTGGGCGCAGAAGTAGAGCTCGCCGCTCGACATGGTGGCTCGGATGTAGGCCTGCGCCCCGCAGCTGTCGCAACGGTCGGCGGCGGTCAGCTGGTGGTTGCTGACTTCGTCGATGGAGGGGTCCTGCACGGTCTGGGTCATTGCTGTGCTCCTCACGGATCGCAGGTGGTGCCGGGTGGTTGCACCATTTCAACACGTGATGCCTGAGAGCGACGCATTGTCGGGCCCTGTTTCGCTCAGCGCGGATCGCTTGGCCCCAGTGCGAGTGTCCACACGGTGCTGTCGGTGCCGCTCGGTAAACTCCGACGGTGAGCTCCGACTACTCCGCACGCCATCTCTCCGTCCTCGAAGGGCTCGAGGCGGTCCGGAAGCGTCCGGGCATGTACATCGGCTCGACGGACTCCCGGGGCCTCATGCACTGCCTGTGGGAGATCATCGACAACTCGGTCGACGAAGCCCTCGCGGGGCATGGTGACGAGATCGGCGTCGTGCTGCACGCCGACGGCTCGGTCGAGGTCCGGGACACCGCCCGGGGCATCCCCGTCGACGTCGAACCGAAGACCGGCCTGACCGGGGTCGAGGTCGTGTTCACCAAGCTGCACGCCGGCGGCAAGTTCGGCTCGGGGTCGTACGCGGCCTCGGGTGGCCTGCACGGTGTCGGCGCCTCGGTGGTGAACGCGCTGTCGGAGCGCCTCGACGTCGAGGTCGACCGGGGCGGCAAGACCTACGCCATGTCGTTCCACCGCGGCGAGCCGGGCATCTTCGACGACAGCAAGGGCATCGGCCCGGACGCCCCCTTCGCGCCCTTCACCTCGGGCAGCGAGCTGCGTGTGGTGGGCAAGGTCAAGAAGGGCGTCACCGGCTCCCGGATCCGCTACTGGGCGGACCGTCAGATCTTCACCGCCGACGCTCGGTTCAGCACCGACGACCTGGTCACCCGTGCACGGCAGACCGCGTTCCTCGTGCCCGGGCTCGGCATCACCATCACCGATGAGCGCGCGGCGTCGATCGACGCCGCTGCCGCCCGGGCCGAGGCGACGGGCACCACCGTGGCCGCCGGGCCGGTGGTCGAGCGCTTCCGGTACGAGGGCGGGATCGGCGAGTTCGTCGAGCACCTCGCCGTCGACAGCCCCCTCACCGACGTCTGGCGCGTGCAGGGGACCGGCACCTTCACCGAGACCGTGCCGATGCTCGACGACAAGGGCCACATGGTCTCCACCTCGGTCGAGCGCGAGTGCGAGGTCGACCTGGCGCTCCGCTGGGGCAGTGGCTATGAGACCGTGTTCCGCAGCTTCGTCAACATCATCGCGACGCCGAAGGGCGGCACCCACCAGGCCGGGTTCGAGTCGGGCGTCGTCAAGGCCGTCCGTGCCCAGGTCGAGGCGAACGCGCGCAAGCTCAAGGTCGGGCAGGACAAGCTCGACAAGGACGACGTCCTCGCCGGCATGACCGCCGTGCTGACCGTGCGTTTGCCCGAGCCGCAGTTCGAGGGGCAGACGAAGGAGATCCTCGGCACCCCGGCGGTCCGGAAGATCGTCGACCAGGTCGTGTCGAAGCGCATCACCGAGATCCTCACCTCGACGCAGCGCACCGAGAAGGCACAGTCGGCGGCCCTGCTCGAGAAGGTCGTGTCCGAGATGAAGACCCGCATCTCGGCGCGGGCGCACAAGGAGACGCAGCGCCGCAAGAACGCGCTCGAGAACTCCTCGCTGCCGACGAAGCTCGCCGACTGCCGCTCGCAGGAGACCGAGGGCACGGAGCTCTTCATCGTCGAGGGCGACTCGGCGCTGGGCACCGCGAAGCTCGCCCGCAACAGCGAGTACCAGGCGCTGCTGCCGATCCGCGGCAAGATCCTCAACGTGCAGAAGGCGTCCGTGTCGGACATGCTCTCGAACGTCGAGTGCGCGTCGATCATCCAGGTCATCGGCGCCGGTTCGGGCCGTACGTTCGACATCGACCAGGCGCGCTACGGCAAGATCATCATCATGTCGGACGCCGACGTCGACGGCGCCCACATCCGCACGCTGCTGCTGACGCTGTTCTTCCGGTACATGCGGCCGATGATCGAGCAGGGCCGGGTCTTCGCCGCCGTGCCGCCGCTGCACCGGGTCGTCGTGGTGAACCGCGGCAAGCCGAACGACACGCTGTACACGTACTCCGAACAGGAGCTACAGACCGTGCTGAAGAAGCTCGAGAAGACGGGCAAGAAGTACCAGGAGCCGATCCAGCGGTACAAGGGCCTCGGCGAGATGGACGCCGACCAGCTCGCGGAGACCACGATGGACCGCGCGCACCGCACCCTGCGTCGGGTGAACGTGACCCATGCCGAGGGTGCCGCGAAGGTGTTCGAGCTGCTCATGGGCAACGACGTGGCGCCGCGCAAGGAGTTCATCCTGGCCGGCGAGGGCCTGGACCGCGACCGCATCGACGCGTAGCTCGCCTTCACGCCCGGGCCGCGCCGCGGCCTGGCGTGCTCACGCGCTGGGCGACACCTCACGCGGCCCGCGGCCCGTGAGCTGTCACTCAGCGCGAAACCGCGCCGCGTCCGCGACACGGTGACGGCGGACGGGAGGCCCGTGGCGGCACCGCCCCGCGCCTCCGGACCGTGCGCCCTGCGTTCTCACGCGCTGGGCGACACCTCACGGGGCCCGAAGAGCGTGAGGTGTCGCTCAGCGCGAAACGGCGCCGTGTCAGCGACACCGGAACCGGACGCCAGCGCGCGCCTAGGCCTCGCCGGCGGTGCCGTCGAGCGTCGCTGCGCTGCCACCGATCGAGCCGATGACCGCCTCGAGCGGGGCGCCGGAACCGTCGCGCTTCGACAGCCAGTCGGGCAGGGTCCGCGCGGCGCCGTCCGTGCCGACGGCGTGCGGCGGCGCGATGCCCGCCCAGCCCACCGTGAGCCCGTCCTCGCCCTTCAGGAACGCGTGCGCCCGGACACCCTGGGTGGCACGGCCCTTCGCCGGGAACTCCGACAGCGCGGAGACCTTGGCGCGACCGGCGTCGGTGCCGGGCAGCGCGGTGGAGGTGGTGGACACCGTGGCGACCACGGCATCGTCGGAGCGTGCGACCGAGCCGAACCAGATCACCGAGGCGCCGTCGGCGAGGGCCATGCCGGCCACACCACCGGCGGGCAGCCCCTGCGCGCGGACGACGGACGCCGGGAACCGCAGCAGTTGCGCGTTCGAGCTGATGAACACCAGGTCGTCGGACTCGGGCGCCTGCGCGGCACCGACCACGTGGTCGCCGGGCTTCAGGCCGATCGCGACGAACTCGGGCTTGTCGGGCCATGCACCCGCGACGACGCGCTTCACCACGCCGTGTGCGGTGCCGATCGCCAGCGAGTCCGACGACGCGCCGGACAGGTCGACGATCGCCACGACGGTCTCGCCCTTGGTGAGCGCCAGGAAGTCGGTGACCCGGACGCCGGCGTCGAGTCGGACCGCGGCGGGCGGCACGGCGGGGACGTCGACGGGGGAGAGCCGGAGGACCCGCCCGGTCGAGGTGATCGCGCCGATCTGCCCCCGCACCGTGCTCACCACGGCGGAGCGGACGGCGTCGTGCTTCGAGCGCTTCGGCACGCGGACGATGCCGAGCTCCGACGTCGGGATGTCGACGCGGATGAGCCGTCCGGTGGTCGACAGCAGCACGCGGCAGGGGGAGTCGGCGATCTGCAGGGACTCCGGGTCGACCGCGGCCTTCCGACCGCCCTTCACCGGAGCGTCGGCCTCGGTGAGCAGCGTGCGGCGCGGGGTGGCGAACCGGTCGGACACCTCGGTCAGCTCGAGGGCGACCTGCGCGCGGAGTCGTTCGTCGGATGCCAGCAGTTCTTCGAGGGCGGCGATGTCGGCGAGTAGCTGGTCGCGCTCGGCCTCGAGCTCCATCCGCGAGAACTTCGTCAGGCGGCGCAGGCGCAGCTCGAGGATGTACTCGGCCTGCACCTCGGACAGGTCGAAGACGTCGCGCAGGCGGTTTCGGGCCGCCTCGGAGTCGTCGGAGGTGCGGATGACCTGGATGACCTCGTCGATGTCGAGGATCGCGATGAGCAGGCCCTCGACCAGGTGCAGCCGTTCCTTGCGTCGTGCCAGCCGGTACTGCGACCGGCGGGTGACGACGTCGAGCCGGTGCTGCACGTAGACGTCGAGCAGCTCGCGGAGCCCGAGGGTGCGCGGTGATCCGCCGACCAGCGCGACGTTGTTGATGCCGAAGCCGTCCTCGAGCGGGGTGTGCTTGTAGAGCTGCTCGAGCACGGCGGTGGGGTTGAAGCCGCTCTTGATGCCGATGACGAGCCGGAGCCCGTGGTTGCGGTCCGTCAGGTCGTTGACGTCGGAGATGCCGACGAGCTTCTTGGACTGGACGCCGTCCTTGATCTTCTCGATCACACGCTCGGGGCCGACCAGGTAGGGCAGCTCGGTGACGACGAGCCCGACCTTGCGCGGGGTGAGGTTCTCGACGCTCACCTTCGCGCGGGTGCGGAACGAACCACGGCCGGTCGCGTAGGCGTCGCGGACACCGGAGAGCCCGACGATCGTGCCGCCGGACGGCAGGTCGGGGCCGGGCACGAACTCCATGAGTTCTTCGAGGGTGGCCTGGGGGTTCATGAGCAGGTGCTTCGCCGCCTCGACCACCTCGCCGAGGTTGTGCGGCGCCATGTTCGTCGCCATGCCGACCGCGATGCCGGAGGCGCCGTTGACGAGCAGGTTCGGGAACGCCGCCGGGAGCACGCCCGGCTGCATGATCTGGTTGTCGTAGTTCGGGACGAAGTCGACGACGTCCTCGCCCAGGCCCTCGGTCATCGCCATCGACGGTTCGGCGAGCCGCGCCTCGGTGTACCGGGCGGCAGCGGGGCCGTCGTCGAGGGAGCCGAAGTTGCCGTGGCCGTCGACGAGCGGCACGCGCATCGTGAACGGCTGGGCCATGCGGACCAGCGCGTCGTAGATCGCGCCGTCACCGTGCGGGTGCAGCTTGCCCATCACCTCGCCCGTGACGCGGGCGCTCTTGACGTGTCCGCGGTCGGGTCGCAGGCCCATCTCGGCCATCTGGTACAGGATGCGACGCTGCACCGGCTTCAGGCCGTCGCGGGCGTCGGGCAGCGCCCGCGAGTAGATGACGGAGTACGCGTACTCGAGGAAGGAGCCCTGCATCTCCTCGGAAACGTCGACGTCCTCGATGCGCTCACCGTCGGGCAGGCCGACTACGTCCGTGCGTGCCATGGCACCTTTCTGGAGAACCGGAGTCGTCTGGAAGACTCGTGGGATGGGAACAAGCGTACCGACGGCCCCCGACGCCGTCGCGAACCTCGCCGACGTCTTCCCGAGTTGCCTCGTGGCGCTCGGCGCTGCGGACGACGCGTGGTTGCGGAACGACGGCCTGGAGGCCCGGATCACCCTCCGCCCCGCCCGCTCGGCGATCGTCGTGCTGGTCGACGGCCTCGGTTCCGCCGCGCTGGCGGCGCGCGCCGGGCACGCCCGCTGGTTGACCGGCGCGAAGGGCACCGGCACCGCGAAGAAGCTGCGGACCGGGTTCCCGACGACGACCGCGGCCGCCCTGAGCACCCTGACCACCGGCCGCTCGCCCGGCACCCACGGCGTCGTCGGCTACAGCGGCTGGAACCCGGACACCGGTGCCGTGATGAACCTGCTGGGCGGCTGGGACACCGAGGTGCCCGCGGACTGGTTCCTGACCCGGACCCTGTTCACCCGGGCCGCGGAGCTCGGACTCGACCCCGTCGTCGTCGGGCCGGACCGCTACCGCTCGTCCGGGATGACCGCGAACGTGCTCGGCGGAGCCCGGTACGTGTCGGCGGACACCGTTGCCCAGCGCGTCGACGCCGCACTGGCCGAGACCACCAGCGGCCGCTCGCTCGTCTACCTGTACGTGCCGGAGCTCGACTCGATCGGGCACAAGTACGGCTGGCAGTCCGACCGGTGGACGGCCGCCCTCGAGCTGCTCGACGGCGAACTCGCCCGGCTCGACGCCCGCAGCGCCGACGACGTGGGGGTCCTGGTGACGGCGGACCACGGCGTGCTCGACGTGCCGGACCACGCGAACATCGCCATCGACCCGCTGCTGCTCACCGACGTGGTCGGCGTCGCGGGTGACCCGCGCTGCCGCCAGCTCACCGTCGCACCGGGCACCGACGTCCGCGCCCTCGTCGGCGCGTTCCGGGCCCGCTACGGCAAGAAGGCGTACGTCGCCAGCCGTGCCGAGGCGATCGAGGCCGGGTGGTTCGGGCACGTGTCCGACCAGGTGGTGCCGCGCATCGGTGACGTGCTCGTCGTGGCGCGCGGCTCGTGGGCGTTCAACGACGACCGTGCCCTGCGCGAGGACGAGACACCGAAGCGCATGATCGGCCAGCACGGTGCCATGACCGACGAGGAGACGATCGTGCCGCTCCGGCTCGCCGGCGCGTTCGCCCACTAGGACGTCGGCGCCGACGGTCGGTGTGCGTGCCGATCAGGCGGGGTCGTCGTCCGGACGGGTGCCGAAGACGATCTCGTCCCAGCTCGGCATCGAGCGACGGTTGCGCTTCTTGCGTTCGCCACGGCTCTCGGACTCCGGCGCCGAGGCGGGACGGACGTCGGAGGACTGCGGTGCGGTGTCGTGCGCGCCGCCGTCCTCGAAGCCCTGCAGCGGGATGTCGACGACGCTGATGGAGGTCCCGCGGGCGGGCTCGTCGCGCTGTTCGCCGAAGGACGCTGCTTCGCGCTCCCCGCGACGACGGCGGAGCGCCTCGAGCAGGTCGGAGGTCTCGTTGCCAGGAGCGCGCTCTTCCACGGCGGCCTGGCCGATACGGGGCAGCGGCGCGCGGAGTGGGGCGTGCTGGGACGGCTCGGGCTCGGCGGCCGGCTGCTCCGGCTCGTCGACGCGGAAGGCGCCGGAGTCGAAGCGGGTGCCGTCGTCGTCCTGCTGCTCGAACTCGACCGCGCGCAGGCGCGGGGCGATGCCCTCGTCGTCGGTGTGCGACAGCCGGTGGGCGTCGCCGTTGTCCGGCGCGAGGGTCGAGGTCTTCGGGTCGAAGTGCCACTGGGCGTCGTGCTCGACCTCGCCCGCGGTGTAGCGGACGCGGACCTGCCACCCGCTCTCCGGGTGCTTCCACGAGCCCCAGGTGATCGCGGTGGCCTCACCGGCCTCGAGCTTCGCGGTGATCGCGGGGCCGAAGGTGTCGGGGGACTCGTCGTCGACCGGGGTGACCGGCACGCGGTGCGAGGCGTCGAGGATGAAGGCACGCTCGGCGAGGACCGGGCCCTCGAAGCGGCGGACGTACTCGACGTCGACGTCGAGCGCGGCGGCCACGTCGGCGGCGTCGGCGCCGCCACGGATGCGTGCCTGGACGTCCTTGGGGGAGACCCGCTTCTGCGGACCGGCGTCGGGGTTCGCCTGGCGCACCTGGCCTGCCAGCGACGACGTGACGGGCAACCGGAACTCGGTGCCGCCGTCGGTCGCCAGGAGGAGTGCGCCGGACTCGACTCCGATGACTCTCACGTCTTGCATGGTTCCGCCTTCCCAGCGTCGCGTACGGTCCTGCTGTCGTACCCCGTGAGTATGCAGGGACGACGGGCGCTTTCCGGGGAGGCGCACGGGCGTGCCGCGGACATCCGCACGGCCGATCCCGGGCACGCGGCGCTCCGGCAACGGGTGTCGGGAATGTCCGGTTCCGGTCGTGGGTTGCACAGCCAGCACGACCCGCCGCAGCACTCGGTTTGCGCTCTGGCGGGGCGTGGTGCAAACTGTCGCCGCCGATCACCCGGCGACGACCTCTCGATACGAGAAATGGATGGGCATGGCCACCGATTACGACGCCCCCCGGAAGACCGACGACAACTCCGACTCGGAGTCGATCGAGGCCCTCAAGGAGCGCGTTCCCGACAAGATGTCGGGGGTCGTCGACGATGATTCCGACAACCCCGGCAGTTTCGAACTCGCCGGGCAGGACCTCAGCGACGTCGACCTCGACGTCGTGGTGCTGCCCCCGCAGGTCGACGAGTTCACCTGCGTCGAGTGCTTCCTCGTGAAGCACCGCTCCCAGCTCGACCACGAGTCGAAGCTCGGACCGGTCTGCGCGGAGTGCGCGTCGCTCTAGCGAACACAGCCGCGTCGTCCTCGACGCAACGATCAGCGAAGGCCCCGCATCCTCCAGGGATGCGGGGCCTTCGTCGTGCGCTGCGAGGCGGGGCCGAGCCGCGCCTCCAGGCCGTGGACTGCGGTCCGTCAGGACCGCAGCGCCTCGACGACCTTGCCCGGGTGCCGGACGCTGACCAGCCAGTAGGGCGTCGGGTCCGCGTCGTCGCGCACCTCGACCTTGACGACCCCGCGCACGTAGCCGCGGAAGAGCGTCCATGCGCGGGCGTCGAGTGCCGGCCCGCGCTGCTCGGTGGCCGCTGCGCCCTCGAAGGCCTCGGTCGTGCCGACGAGCGTGCGGGGGAGGTGTGCCTTGCCCGCGCGGAACTCGGTGTCGGTGACCTCGATGGTGGGTGCGAGTGCCCACAGGAGGACCAGGACCCCGAGCTCCATCCCGATCGCCACGAGGACGCCGGCCAGGACGCTGATGGGGAGGAAGACGAGCAGGGTGGCGGGGATGACGAGCGCCGTTGCCAGGTAGAGGGCGGGCGGGGCCCAGAGTCGTTCGCGGTACAGGGTCACGGGTCCATTCGATCACGAGCGAGCGAGGTCACGGAACGGTCACGGCTGCACTACCCTCGTCACGTGACCGAACCAGTCGACGTCCTCTGGACCGGGGAGCACGCTCCCGGCCACGCCCACCCCGGCGACGCGGGTGCCGATCTCGTCTCCACCGAGGCCTTCGTGCTGCAGCCGGGGGCACGACACCTGGCCGCCACGGGTCTGCGCATCGCGCTGCCCGATGGGTACGCCGCGTTCGTGGTCCCGCGGAGCGGCCTGGCGGCAAAGCACGGCATCACGATCGTGAACAGCCCCGGCACCGTCGACTCCGGCTACCGCGGGGAGATCAAGGTCGCCCTGCTCAACACCGACCAGACGGAACCGTACGAGGTGCACGTCGGCGACCGCATCGCCCAGTTGATCGTGATGCCGGTGCCGCGGGTGACCTACACCCGGGTCGACGACCTGCCGGACAGCGTCCGCGGACAGGGCGGGTTCGGCTCGTCGGGCTACGGTGACCGGAGCGACGCCGTGACCGGTGCCGCCGCAGACGCTCAGGAAGGAACGCGCGCATGAAGTTCGGCCGACGCAAGCGGGACGAGGTCGAGGTGGCGGACGCCGTCACCGACGACATCGAGGTCGCGGACACGTCCCCCGAGGTCGACATCGCGACGGATGCCGACGCGGACCTCGACGAGGTCGACGCGGTCGCCCCGACGGACAAGTCCGCTCCGGAGGACCGGGCCGAGAACGGCCCCCACGACGAGACCGAGGCGAACCTGGTCCGCCCCTACGTCGACCTGGGCGGGGTGAAGGTGCTCCCGCGCGAGGGCCTGCACCTGCGCCTCGAGGTCGAGGAGGGCTCGCAGCGCGTCGTCGCGGTCGGGCTCGACTACGACGAGTCCACGCTGCAGGTCCAGCCGTTCGCGGCGCCCCGGTCCACCGGCCTGTGGCACGAGATCCGCGCCCAGATCGCCGAGCAGATCGAGCGCCAGGGCGGTGTCGTGACCGAGGTCGACGGCCCGTTCGGCCCCGAGCTCCGCGCGTCCGTCCCGGTCGCCGTGGACGGCGACGGCGGCACCGCCGGCTCCCGCCCGGCCCGCTTCGTCGGCGTCGACGGCCCGCGCTGGTTCCTGCGCGGCGTGATCGCCGGCAAGGCCGCCGAGCAGCCCGACGACGCGAGCGAGATCGAGGAGCTGTTCCGCAGCGTCGTCGTCGTGCGCGGCACGACGCCGATGCCGCCGCGCGACCTCATCCCGCTGCACATGCCCAAGTCGACGCAGACCGCGATCTGACTGACTGACGACCAACCCCGCCTGGAGGCACGGTGCCGGACCACGACGACACCCCACGACCCGAGACGGCTGGCTCCGACCCCGCTGCACCGGCGGCGGAGTCGCCGGTGGTGCCGACCGTGGCACCGCCGGCTGAGTCGCCGGTCGCACCGTCCTTCTCCGCGCAGTTCCGCGACGCCGTGCAGAACGCCGGCATCGCCCGCGTCGCGCCCGGTGAGGCGCCGTCCGGCCGGGCGCTGCTCGGCGCGGTCGGCGGGGTGCGCGGCCTCGCCGAGTCGGTACTGCCCGGGTTCGCGTTCCTGGTCGTCTACGCGATCACGAAGGAGCTCGTGCCGAGCGTCGTGATCCCGGTGGCGGTCGGCCTGGTGTTCGTGGTGCTCCGGCTGCTGCAGCGGCAGTCGGTGACGATGTCGTTCGCGGGCATCCTCGGCGTCGCGGTCTCGGCCGGCCTCGCGCTCATCACCGGCCGTGCGGAGAGCAACTTCATCCCCGGGATCGTCATCAACGCCGTCTGGCTCGTCGGGCTGCTGATCACGCTGGCGATCCGCTGGCCGCTCATCGGGCTCGTCGTCGGCTTCCTGCTGCCGGCGAACGAGGACGGCTCGCACGTCGACTGGCGCGCCGACCCGGTGAAGCGCCGCGTGCTGACGGTCGCCACCTGGATCTGGGTCGGGCTGTTCGCGGTCCGGCTCGCGGTGGAGGTCCCGCTGTACCTGACCGCGCAGGTCGAACTGCTCGCCGGGCTGAAGCTCATCCTCGGCGTGCCGCTGTACGCGGCGGTGCTCTGGGTGACGTGGCTGCTGGTCCGCACCGTGTTCGTCCGACGCGACGACGTCGCTCCGGTGTAGAGTTCTCTCGACATCAAGATAGTTCTCGCAGGGCGCGCACGCGTTCTCGGGATTAGGTTTGCCTTGCTGGTGGGACGGTCCACGGCCCGCGAGGATGAGGGCAAACCGATCAGTAGGGAGGCGGCACGGTGGCTGCAGTCAATAGCTTCGGCTCGAAGGACACACTGTCGGTTGGGGGTGTCGACTACGCGATCCACCGGATCGACTCGGTTCCCGGGCACGAGAAGTTGCCCTACAGCCTGAAGGTGCTGCTCGAGAACCTCCTCCGCACCGAGGACGGCAAGAACGTCACCGAGGGACAGATCCGGGCGCTCGGCTCCTGGCGGCCCGACGCGGAGCCCGACACCGAGATCCAGTTCTCGCCGGCGCGTGTCGTCATGCAGGACTTCACGGGTGTGCCGTGCATCGTCGACCTCGCCACCATGCGCGAGGCCATGGCGGACATCGGCGGCGACCCGAACAAGATCAACCCGCTGTCCCCGGCCGAGATGGTCATCGACCACTCCGTCATCGCCGACCTGTTCGGCAGCACGGACGCCCTGCAGCGCAACACGGACCTGGAGTACGAGCGGAACGGTGAGCGTTACCAGTTCCTCCGCTGGGGCCAGACCGCGTTCGAGGACTTCAAGGTCGTCCCGCCGGGCACCGGCATCGTCCACCAGGTGAACATCGAGTACCTGGCGAAGGTCACCTACACGCGTGACTTCGACGGCGAGACCTACGCGTACCCGGACACCCTGGTCGGCACCGACTCGCACACCACGATGGTGAACGGCCTCGGCGTGCTCGGCTGGGGCGTCGGCGGCATCGAGGCCGAGGCCGCGATGCTCGGCCAGCCCGTGTCGATGCTCATCCCGAAGGTCGTCGGCTTCAAGCTCTCCGGCGAGATCCCGGCCGGTGTGACCGCGACCGACGTGGTGCTCACCATCACGCAGGAGCTCCGCAAGCACGGCGTCGTCGGCAAGTTCGTCGAGTTCTACGGCGAGGGCGTCGGCGCCGTCCCGCTCGCCAACCGCGCCACCATCGGCAACATGTCGCCCGAGTTCGGTTCGACGGCGGCGATCTTCCCGGTCGACGACGTCACGCTGGACTACCTGCGCCTGACCGGTCGCGACGAGGCACAGATCGCCCTGGTCGAGGCGTACTCCAAGGCCCAGGGGCTGTGGCACGACGCCTCGGTCGAGCCGAACTACTCCGAGTACATGGAGCTCGACCTCTCCACGGTCGTGCCCTCCATCTCGGGCCCGAAGCGTCCGCAGGACCGCATCGAGCTCACGAACGCGAAGAGCCAGTTCGAGCTCGACCTGAACAACTACACGACGCCGTCCGAGCAGACCGACCTCGACGACGCGGTCGAGGAGACGTTCCCGGCCTCCGACCCGATCGCGGCCGGTTCGACCAACGAGGACACCGCGCTGCACGAGCACGTGCACGTGTCGAGCGCGCCGTCGACCGCCTCGGCGCCGACGAAGGTCGCGATGGACGGGGCCGACCCGTTCACGATCGACCACGGTGCCGTCGCGATCGCCGCGATCACCTCGTGCACGAACACGTCGAACCCGTCGGTCATGATGGCCGCCGGCATCCTCGCCCGGAACGCCGCGAAGAAGGGCCTCACCGCGAAGCCCTGGGTGAAGACCACCCTCGCACCCGGGTCGAAGGTCGTCACCGACTACTACGAGAAGGCCGGTCTCACCACCTACCTCGAGCAGCTCGGCTTCTACACGGTCGGCTACGGCTGCACCACCTGCATCGGCAACTCGGGCCCGCTGCCCGAGGAGATCTCGCAGGCCGTGCAGGACAACGACCTCGCCGTCACCGCGGTGCTCTCGGGCAACCGCAACTTCGAGGGCCGGATCAACCCCGACGTCAAGATGAACTACCTGGCGTCCCCGCCGCTGGTCATCGCCTACGCCCTCGCCGGGTCGATGCACTTCGACTTCGACAAGGACGCCCTCGGCACCGACCAGGACGGCAACGACGTGTACCTGACCGACATCTGGCCCGACGCGGCCGAGGTGCAGCAGGTCATCGACGAGTCGATCGACACCGAGATGTTCACCCACGAGTACGGCTCCGTGTTCGAGGGCGACGACCGCTGGAAGAACCTGCCGACCCCGACCGGCGACACCTTCGAGTGGGACCAGGAGTCGACCTACGTCCGGAAGCCCCCGTACTTCGAGGGCATGACGATGCAGCCCGACGCGGTGTCGGACATCTCCGGCGCCCGGGTGCTCGCGAAGCTCGGCGACTCGGTCACGACCGACCACATCTCGCCGGCCGGTTCGATCAAGGCCGACAGCCCCGCCGGCCAGTACCTCGCCGAGCACGGCGTCGACCGCAAGGACTTCAACTCCTACGGCTCGCGTCGCGGCAACCACGAGGTCATGATCCGCGGCACGTTCGCGAACATCCGTCTGCGCAACCAGCTGCTCGACGGCGTGGAGGGCGGCTACACCCGTGACTTCACGACGCCGGACGGTGCGCAGTCGTTCATCTACGACGCCTCGCAGCACTACCAGGAGCATGGCATCCCGCTCGTCATCTTCGGTGGCAAGGAGTACGGCTCCGGCTCGTCCCGTGACTGGGCGGCCAAGGGCACGAACCTGCTCGGTGTCCGTGCGGTCATCACCGAGAGCTTCGAGCGGATCCACCGCTCGAACCTCATCGGCATGGGCGTCGTCCCGCTGCAGTTCCCGGCGGGCGAGACGGTCGAGTCCCTCGGGCTCGACGGCACCGAGGTCGTGTCGATCTCCGGGCTGACCGAGCTGAACGAGGGCCGCACCCCGAAGACGGTGCACGTCACCGCGACGCCGAGTGAGCACTCGCCGGCCGGCAAGCAGCCGATCGAGTTCGACGCGGTCGTCCGCATCGACACCCCCGGCGAGGCCGACTACTACCGCAACGGCGGCATCCTGCAGTACGTGCTCCGCTCGCTCGTCTGAGCCCGTTGAACGACAGGAGCGACGGACGCACGGGTCGCTGACGCGACCACAGATCGGACCGGAGGCCCGTGGCGACACCGCCACGGGCCTCCAGTCCGTCACCTGGTAGCGGGAATAGGGTGATGGCTTGGTACCCACGAAAGGAGCGCCCGTGAGCCTGCTCGCCAGCATCACGTCGCCGCGCGACCTGAAGCGTCTCTCCGACGCGCAGATGACCGACCTCGCCGCCGAGATCCGGCGCTTCCTGGTCGCCGAGGTCGCGAAGACCGGTGGGCACCTCGGGCCGAACCTGGGCGTCGTGGAGCTGACGCTCGCGATGCACCGCGTGTTCGACTCGCCGAACGACCCGTTCGTCTTCGACACCGGGCACCAGTCGTACGTGCACAAGCTCGTCACCGGACGCCAGGACTTCTCGAAGCTGCGCGAACGCGGCGGCATCGCCGGCTACCCGCAGCGGAGCGAGTCCGAGCACGACATCGTCGAGTCCTCGCACGCGTCGTCGTCGCTGTCGTGGGCCGACGGCATCTCCCGCGCGTTCGGGCAGACCGGGCAGACCGACCGCACCGTCGTCGCGGTGGTGGGGGACGGTGCGCTCACCGGCGGCATGACGTGGGAGGCGCTCAACAACATCTCCGACGACAACGATCGGCGCCTGGTCATCGTCGTCAACGACAACGGCCGCTCGTACGCCCCGACGATCGGTGGCATGGCGCGGTTCCTGAGCTCCGTGCGCACCCGCCGCGAGTACCGGGCCCTGTACGAGGGCACGCAGGCCGTGGCGGCCCGGTTCGGCGCTCCGGGTCGTGCGGTGTACCGAGGCATGCGCGGGGGCCTGCACGGCTTCCTGTCGCGGTTGACGAACAACGAGGCGCTGTACTCGAACCTCGACATCAAGTACATCGGCCCGGTGAACGGCCACGACCAGCAGGCGATGGAGGCAGCGCTCCGGCAGGCCAAGGAGTACGGTGCTCCCGTGATCGTGCACGCGATCACCGAGAAGGGCCACGGCTTCGAGCCCGCCCTGCGCGACCAGGCCGACCAGTTCCACGCCGTCGGGCACATCGACCCGGAGACCGGGGAGTCGCTCGACGCCGCATCGGGCCCGTCCTGGACCTCGGTGTTCGCGTCTTCCCTGGCCGAAGCGGGCGCCTCGGATCCTCGGATCGTCGCCATCACGGCGGCCATGCTCCGGCCGACGGGGCTCCACCTGTTCCAGGAGCAGCACCCCGACCGGGTGTACGACGTCGGCATCGCCGAGCAGCACGCCGTGACGACCGCCGCGGGCCTCGCGTACGGCGGGCTCCACCCGGTCGTGGCGCTCTACGCGACGTTCCTGAACCGCGCGTTCGACCAGGTGCTGATGGACGTCGCACTGCACAGGGCCGGTGTGACGTTCGTGCTCGACCGTGCCGGGATCACCGGCCCGGACGGCCCCTCGCACCACGGCATGTGGGACCTCGCGCTGCTGCAGGTCGTGCCGGGGATCCGGATCGCCGCGCCCCGCGACGCTCCGACCCTGCGCGAGGAGTTCCGCGAGGCGATCGCCGTCGACGACGCCCCCACCGTGCTGCGGTGGTCGAAGGGGCAGGTCGGACCGGACATCCCCGCGATCCGTCGTCTCGCCGATGGTGTGGACGTCCTGCACGCTGCCGCGGACGACGTCGAGGACGTGCTCTTCGTCGCCGTCGGGTCGATGGTGCCGGTGGCACTCGAGGCCGCGGCGCTGCTCAAGGCGCAGGGCATCGGCGTCACCGTCGTCGACCCGCGCTGGGTGGTGCCGATCCCGGTGTCGCTGATCGAGCTGTCACGGACGCACCGGCTCGTGATCACCATCGAGGACGGCGTGCGGGTCGGCGGCGTCGGGACCCGGCTGCGGCAGGACCTGCGCGCTGCCGGGGTCGACACCGGGGTGAACGAGCTCGGGCTGCCGGATGCGTTCATCGACCACGCGACCCGGTCGCAGATCCTCACCGACGCGGGGTTGACGGCGCAGGCCATCGCCCGCGACGTCATCGACCAGGTCGTGGGGACGAAGCTGCCGCAGGCGAAGCCTGCGCGGTCCCGCGAGTCCGCGGCGTCCGACCGCTGACCGCGCGGTTCGGGAGCGTCTCGCACCGGTCCGGTCCGCTCAGCACCGGTTCGGTCCGTTCAGCAAAACACCGGTGTTCGCGCTCCACGCCGCGTTTTGCGGGTGTTCGGTGCGCGAACACCGGTGTTTTGCGTACTGGGCGCTAGCGGGAAGCGGGGCCGACGATCCGCGGCTCGTGGAACGTGCCGCCGAACACTCGCTCGGACGCTCCGGATCGGTCGAGGTAGGGGCTGATCCCACCGGCCTGGAACGGGTAACCCGCACCGAGGATGAGCCCGAGGTCGATCTCCTCGACGTGCTCGACGACCCGGTCCTCGAGCATGCGGTGCAGCTCGTCGGCCAGGGCGTCCTCGAACCGGCGCTGCATCTCGGCGGCGTCGACCGGCTTCGCGTCCTTCTTGGACGGCGCGACGAGCTTCACGGCGGCGGGGTCGTACCCGGTCGCGTTGCCCTTCTTGTCGCGGGTCAGGATCGTCCCGTGCTCGGCGATCTTCTTCAGGCCGTCGCCGGGGTAGAAGCGCTCGGGCCAGGCCGCGTGGTGCGAGTCGAGCACGTGCGCGCCGACCGGCAGCCCGACGAGCTCGAGCAGCTCGAACGGTGACATCGGCAGGCCGAGTGGTGCGGCACCCTGGGCGACGGTGTCGAAGGAGGTGCCCTCTTCCACGCCGCGCATCGCCTCACCGAGGACCCGTGCGAGCACCCGGTTGACGACGAAGCCCGGCTGGTCCGCGGTGATGATCGCGGTCTTCTTCAGGGTCTTCGCGACGGCGAGTGCGGTGACGAGGGCCTCGTCCGAGGTCTTCGCCGCGCGCACCACCTCGAGCAGCGGCATGACCGCGACCGGGTTGAAGAAGTGGAAGCCGACGAGGCGCTCCGGGTTGGTGAGCACCGACGCCATCTCGTCGACGGAGAGCGACGACGTGTTCGTGGCGAGGATGGCGTCCGGTGCGATGACCTGCTCGATCTTCCGGAGGACCTCCTGCTTGACGGTCATCTCCTCGAAGACGGCCTCGATCACCCAGTCGGCGTCGGCGAAGGCGTCGTAGGACACCGACCCGCTGACGAGTGCGGTGATGCGGTTCGCGTCGTCGGGCGAGATCCGGCCCTTGTTGAGCAGCTTCGCGACCTCGCCGCGGATCCGCTCGACGCCGGCGTCCACACGGGACTGGTCGACGTCGGTGATGACGACGGGGACGCCCAGGCGTCGGGCGAACAGCAGCGCGAACTGCGACGCCATCAGCCCGGCGCCGAGGACGCCGACCTTCGTGATCTTCTTCGCGTCGACGCCCTCGGGAGCGCCGACGGGCTTCTTCGCACGCTTCTGCACGAGGTCGAAGGCGTACATCGACGCGGCGAACTGGTCGCCCGAGATGAGGTCGGCGAGGGCCTCGTCCTCGTCGGCGAAGCGTTCGTCGAGCGAACCCGACTTGGCGGCGGCGACGAGGTCGAGCGCCCGGAACGGCGACTTCGGCACCGTGCCGATCTTCGACGCGACCTGTCCGCGGGCGACCTTGACGACGGTGCCCCATGCGGCCTTCTCGAGCATGCCCGGCTCGTTCTTCCGAACCACCTTGGTCGTTCCGGTGATGACGCCGTCCGCCCACGCCACGGCCGAGGGCAGGAACGTGACGGACGGGACGAGCACGTCACCGATGCCGATCTCGACCGCGGCCGGGCCGTCCATCAGACGGTTGTTCTTGAGCGGGTTCTCGACGATGACGCGGAGTGCGCGCTCCGGCCCGATCAGGCGGGGGAGCAGCGTCGCGCCGCCCCAGCCGGGGATGATGCCGAGGAACACCTCGGGCAGGCCGATGCCCTGCGCCGCCGACGAGAACGCCCGGTAGGTGCAGTGCAGGGCGATCTCGAGCCCACCGCCGAGCGCCAGGGTGTTCACGAACGCGAACGACGGCACCCCGAGGTCGGCGAACTTCCTGAGCGTGGCGTGCCCGAGTGCGGCCAGGTCGTGGGCGGCCTCGCGCGACGGGACCGCCGCTGCCTGGGACAGGTCGGCCCCGGCGGCGAAGCAGTACTCCTTGCCGGTGATGGCGACGCCCTGGATCGTGCCGGCGGCGGCCTCGGTCTTCAGGGTGTCGAGCACGCCGGCGAGCTCACGGAGCGTGCGGGGCCCGAGGGTGTTCGGCCGCTTGTAGTCCTTGCCGTTGTCGAGCGTGATGAGCGCCAGCGTGCCACCCGAGGGCATCGTGACGTGCTTGACGAACGAGTGCGTGACGACCTCGTCCTCGCTGAGTTCGGCCAGTCGGTCGTTGTCGACGATGGTCATGGTCACGCCCCCTTCCGAGCCGAACGCTCGGCCGACTTGCTGTGGTTCGGGTTCTCCCAGATGACGGTGCCGCCCTGGCCGAGCCCGATGCACATCGTGGTGATGCCGTACTTGACGTCCGGTCGCTCGGCGAACTGTGCGGCGAGCTGGTTCATCAGCCGGACGCCACTCGACGCGAGCGGGTGGCCCACGGCGATCGCGCCGCCCCAGGCGTTCACGTTCGGGGAGTCCTGGGCGATGCCGTAGTTGTCGAGGAACGCGAGCACCTGGACGGCGAACGCCTCGTTGATCTCGAACAGGCCGATGTCGTCGATCGACAGGCCGGCCTTCGACAGGGCCTTGTCGGTCGCGGGGACCGGGCCGACGCCCATGACCTCGGGCTCGACGCCGGCGAAGGCGAACGAGACCATGCGCATCTTCGTCGACAGTCCGTGCTGCTTCGCGCCGTCCTCGGACGCGAGCAGGCTCATGGTGGCGCCGTCGTTCAGACCGGCGGCGTTGCCGGCGGTGACCCGTCCGTGGGGCCGGAACGGCGTCTTCAACGCGGCCAGCGCCTCCAGGGTCGTCCCCGGCCGCGGCGGCTCGTCGGTGCTGACGACGTCCCAGCCGTCGCCCTTGTTGACCTCGACCGGGATCACGTCCGGCTGGAGCTTGCCGTTCGCCCAGGCGGCGGCGTAGCGCTGCTGGGACTGGACGGCGTAGGCGTCCGTGCGGTCCTTCGTGATCGCGGGGAAGCGGTCGTGCAGGCGCTCGGCGGTGGCGCCCATGACGAGGGCGTCGCTCGAGACCATGCGCTCCGCGACGAAGCGCGGGTTCGGGTCGGCGTTGAAGCCCATCGGGTGCCGGCCCATGTGCTCGACACCACCGGCGATCGCGATGTCGGCGGCGCCGAAGGCGATGGCGCCGGCGAGCGTCGTGACGCTCGTCATGGCACCGGCGCACATGCGGTCGATCGCGTAGCCGGGCACCGACTTCGGCAGACCCGCGAGCATGCCGACCGTGCGCCCGAGCGTCAGCCCCTGGTCACCCTGCTGCGTGGTAGCCGCGACGGCGACGTCGTCCACGGCTGCGGTGTCGAAGGCGTTCCGGTCGAGCAGTCCGCGCATCGCGTGCACCGCGAGGTCGTCGGACCGGGTCTTCCAGAACACCCCCTTCTCGCCGGCTCGTCCGAACGGTGTGCGAACGCCGTCCACGAACACGACGTCTGATGCCTTTGGCAATCCGGGCCTCCCAGATCCTCATCGATCGGGCCGGAACGCAGGTCGCTCCGGCCTGGCCGGGCCTCGCCCGGCGACCCTCCCGACGCTATGCCCCCAGCCTGGGCGGCCGCATGCCGGTTGGGCAGTTCCTACGACTCGTCGTCGTTCGTCGCCGCGGGCCGCTGTGCAGCAGCCACAAAGGCCGACGCGATGATCGACGCGAGTTCCTCGACCTGCCACGGGCGGGCGTCGTGCTCGGCGAGGGCGGCGCCGACCAGCTCGGTCGACACAGGCGACGGCGGGGCCCACGACACGAGCCGGAGCGTCTCCGGCGTGAGCAGGTTCTCGAGCGGGATGTCGAGCTCCTCGGCACGCTTCGTGACCGCGGCGCGCGCGGCCTTGTACCGGCGGTCGGCGGCCGGGTTGCGGTCCGCCCAGGCACGGGGCGGGGGCAGGGTGGCCTCGCCGGCACCGCGGAGGCGGGGGAGGTCCTCGGTGGTGCGGCCTTCCTCGACGGCGGCCCACCAGCGGTCGAGCTCAGAACGGCTGGCGCGGCCCGTGAACGTCTTCAGCGCACCGAGTTCGGCGCGGGACTCGGGTGCAGCGGCCGCGGCGGCGACGATCGCCGAGTCGGGGATCGTGCGCCCGGGGGCGATGTCCGCCTGTCGGGCGTACTCGTCGCGGGCGAGCCAGAGTGAGCGGGCGATCGCCAGTGCTCGAGCACCACGGAGCGCGTGCATGCCGGACAGCCGACGCCAGGGCTCGGCACGGGCGGGCTTCGGCGCGCGGTGCAGGACCGCGTCGAACTCCTCCTGGGCGATCCGGGTCTTGCCGGCCTCGTCGAGCTTCTCGGCGAGGGCGTCGCGGAGGTCGGGCAGCAGCTCGACGTCGAGCGACGCGTAGACGAGCCACGACTGCGGCAGGGGACGGGTCGACCAGTCGGCGGCCGAGTGCGCCTTCGCCAGGGTGATGCCGAGCAGCTGCTCGACGACGGCGCCGAGGCCGACACGGGGGAACCCGGCGATGCGGGCGCCGAGTTCGGTGTCGAAGATGCGCGTCGGGACGAGGCCGACCTCCTGCAGGCACGGCAGGTCCTGCGAGGCGGCGTGGAACAGCCACTCCTCGTCGACGATGGCGGCCTGCAGCTCCGAGAAGTCGCCGATCGGGATCGGGTCGAACAGGAACGCACCGGCACCACGGCGGAACACCTGGATCAGGTAGGCGCGCTGCGAGTAGCGGTAGCCGCTCGCGCGCTCGGCGTCGACCGCGACGGGGCCGTGGCCGGCGGCGATGGCGGCGACCGCCTCGAGGTAGTCCTCGCGCGTGTCGATCACCTTGACGGCGTCGTGCGATGCCTCGAAGGCGGGGCTGGCGGCGGCGGCCGGAGCGGCCGAGCCAGCAGCGGCAGCCGGAGCAGTCGAACCGCCAGCCGTGGCTGCGGACGCAGCCGGGCCGGTCGATCCAGCGGCGTCCTGGGGAGCGGGGTCGGTCACTTGGCGAGCCTCCTCGGGGCCAGCAGGGTCACGCCGTCCGATGCGGGCGGCAGACCGGCGAGCATGGCGACGATGTCCTGCCAGGCCCGGACGTGTGCGGTGAGGTCGTCGCCGCGTGGTGTCCACGACGCGCGGAGTTCCAGCTGGGCGCCGTCGCCCTGTGCGGCGAGGTCACCGTACCCGCGCGAGATGATCTTGGTGGCCGTGCCCGAGGCGTGGTCGTACGTCGCACCGTGCGACTCGAGCGCGTCGACGAGCCAGCTCCAGGTCACGTCGGCGACGAACTCGTCGACGCCGATCTCCGGCTCGAGCGGTGCCTGGGCGAACGAGACGACGCGGAACGCGCCGCCCCAGCCCTCGGGTTCTTCCGGGTCGTACAGGGCGATGAACCGGCCGGTGCCCAGGTCCGACTCGACGCCGTGCGCGGTGCCGGACACGTCCGCCGCCAGGGCGATCGAGAACGGTGCGATCCGGGTCGGCGAGGGGATCTCGGTGACGGTGGTCTCGGCACGGCCGCTGCCGCCGGACACGAACGCGCGGAGCCGCGCGAAGGCGTCGGGCTCTCGGGTTTCGGACACACATGCAGACTAGGCTCCGGGCCATGTCCCGATCCGCGCGACCCGCCGAGGACGTCGTCCAGGAGACCGCTCGATCGGCCGGGTTCATCGCTCTCGGCGCCGGTCTGGCAGCTGCCGCGGTGGGGACGGCCGTCATCGGTGGCTTCGTCGCCGCCGTCGCCCGCGCCGTGGTCACCCCCGACCGCAAGCGCAACGAGCGCGTCCCGATCCACGCCGTCGACCCCGTCCGGAAGACCGTCACGATCGAGCGCACGGCCGACACCGAGCTGCAGGGCCGCTACTCGCTCTGGTTCGGCGGCGGCACCGGCCACATGCGCGTCGGCGAGGTCCTCGGCACGACCGACACCACCGTCACGCGCCGCATCATCGCGATCGACGCCGGCGACCCGACCGCCGCACGTCGCGGTCGCTGGGGCGGCTGGTTCTACCTGACCCCCGGCGAACTCGACGTGCCCGTCGAGGACGTCGACATCCCCACCCCGAACGGCCCGGCTCCCGCGTGGGTCGTCCGCGCCGACGACCCGGCAGCGCCGTGGGCCGTCCTGGTGCACGGCCGTGGCGTCACGCGTGCCGAGACCATCCGCGCCGTCCCCGTCTTCCGCGCCGCCGGGTACTCGGTGGTGCTCGCCTCGTGGCGGAACGACGGCGTCGCCCCGCCGAGCGTCGACCGCCGCTACGGCCTCGGCAGCACCGAGTGGGAGGACGTCGACTCCGTCCTCCGCTGGCTCACCGCGCAGGACGCTCAGAGCGTCGTGCTGATGGGCTGGTCGATGGGTGGCGCCGTCGTGTTGCAGACCCTGCTCCGCTCGCGCTTCGCCGGCCTGGTCGACGGGGTGGTGCTGGAGTCCCCGGTGGTCGACTGGCACGCCGTCCTGAAGTCGCAGAGCCAGCTCCTGCGTCTGCCGCGTCCGGTCCGCAAGGTCGCGCAACGCCTGCTCCGCACGCCGGTGCTGCACCGGCTCGCCGGGCTCCAGGCTCCCGTGGACCTGCGCGAGCTCGACATGGTCACGCGCTCCGACGAGCTCACGGTGCCGATCCTGCTGCTGCACAGCGACGACGACGGGTTCGTGCCGTCCTCGGCCTCGCACGACCTGGCCCGCGCACGGCCCGATCTGGTGCGGCTCGAGATCCAGACCACGGCCCGGCACACCAAGCTCTGGAACCACGACGCCGACTGGTTCGACGCCCGGATCCTCGCGTGGCTCACCGAGGTGGTCCAGCGGCGCGGGGCGGCCAGCGCGCGGTAGACGCGACCGAAGGGCGGACGGGAGTCGCGGTGTCAGCTGGCACCGCGCCTCCCGTCCGTCACCTGCTCACGTCGTCGCCACTTCGGTGGCCCCTGGTCCGCCGAGCGCGCAGAACGGTAAAAGGACATGGGCCGGCACTCGGCACGGTGTGGGAAGAAGGCTGGGAGGACGGCGATGCTTGCGCCGCACGCCCGCACGTCAGGTCCGTGGGAAGAGATCGACTGACCGTGGCGTAGCCCGGTATCGCAGGTGTTCGAAGTCCGGGTGCCAGTCGACCAGGCCCACCACCGCACGGACGGCGATGTCGACGAAGAACGGGGATACGACCATCCGATGGGGGACGGTCTCTGCCTCGACCTCGCTCGCCGGCCGCGACCTCTTGCCGGAGAAATCCGTGACGTGTTCGACGTCGGTGGCGGTGCCCCAGGAGTACGCGGGGAGGAGCCGGTCAGAGTCGGGCGTCGTGGTGCCGACGACCTCCCACATGCCTGGCTGGAACCGCGCCGGCAGGGTCAGTCCGGCGATGACGGGCTGCGTCGCGAGCACCACGAGCGGATCCGCCGGCGGCGGTACTTCTTCGGGACGTTGGAAGACGGCGACGTAGACGGCATCGAAATGTTCCGATATCACGTGCCCGAGCAAAACACCGCCCGCTCCGTCCGATATGAGGAAGACGTCGCCAGCGGCGGCCGCGAACGGCGCACGGCTGCATGGGTAGAACACACTGGCTGTCCCGGAGGGGGTGCTGGGTCCCCTTGGATCCGGTGCCGCGAGTGGTGTCCGTGGCACCCTGGTGCGCCGGAGCTGGCGTGCGCGCTCGTCGAGGTCCCGACCCGGCCATCCGTGGTCGACGACTTCGATTGTGAACAACGTTTCGGGGTCAGCGCGCGTCTCGGTCAGGAGCTGCGCGAACAGTTGTGCGCCGCTGTCGGCCTGGTGAAACTGCTGCGTCGACCGATCGGGCTTGCTCCGTCTACCGAACATCGCGGACTCCGTCTTCGTCGGTGGATGTGAGGATGAGCTGGTCCGGTCGAGGCAGCTCGGCCGGCATGTCGGTGGTGAACCAGGGGAATTCGACGAAGTTGATGCGACCCTCGAGCATCCAGACGAGTACTTCGCCCGCGAGGGGGGCCTCGTCGGAGCAGTAGTAGACGGCCCATCGGAGAGGACCGTCGGCGTAGTCGGACCGAGGTGCCTCGGCGAGCACGATGTCGAAGATCCGCGGGACCGACTCGTCGACGGTCCGCACTGCCTCGACCTGGTCGCGCAGCAAGGTGGACCTGGGGTCCTGCGACGCGTCAAAGCACGTCCGCAGGATCGCCGCGATGTGGTGTGCCGTGGTGTCGCCCTCCCGACTGCCGACCACGTGCGAAGCCACCGCGGGTCCGAGAGCCCGCTCGATCGCGTTCGAGATCTCGATGACTGATCCGTCGATGCACACGGTGACTTCAGTGCTGTCGAAGAAGTCGATGCGGAGCACTGCCTGCGCCGGATCGGGTCCGGCGGCGACCGGAACGCCGAAGAACTCGCAGTCGATCATCTGGTGGTTCTCCTGGACGAGCGTCAGCATCTCGTCGTGCGAGAACCACAGCCCGGGTCCCGACGCTGCCATGAGTCGCCGGTCCCACTCGTGCACGTCGACAGTCGAGCTCGGTTGCATGACCATGTCGAGCTCCGTGGCGAGCCAGTGCAGGGGCGTGAGGTTCAACGATTCGAACACGTCCCGGAAGCCAGGCAGCGGCCCCTCGTGTGAGGGGCCCCTCCGGAAGAACCAGAACCGCTGAGCGGCCTCTCGTCGGCCGGTCATCAGGTGTTGGTGAGCCAGATCGCGGGCCCCTCGCTCGGCATGACGATGATCCGCAGCCTTCTCGTGAGGCGTTTCATTGATCCCGCTGACGATCGGGGTCTGACCGAGCGAGACGAGGGTGCGTAGTCACCGAGCGCGTCGGCGAAGGCGTCGAGTGGACCGATGAACGGTCGGAGAGGGTCTTCCTTCTTCGTGGAGTGCCGTCGGACTGCACCGGTGAAGTCCGAGGGGACAGCGTCGCAGTGCACCTCAGCGTCGGCCGGGATCGCGGCGATCATCGAGACGATACCGCCGGGTGGTTCGATGGTCGTCCTGCAGGTGACCGCTCGAAGGTGTGCGATCGAGAGGTCTGGCTGTGTTCTGGTCATCGTCAGTCCTCAGCGTTGTTCAGCCCGGTCATCTTCGTCGTCTGGGATCGAGGTGAACAGATCTCCGCCCCCGAGAGCGATCACCCGCACCGGCGGTCTCTCCGGGCCGGTGTAGTGCCAAGACTCGTACTGCGCGTCAGGATCGGCTCTCAGCACGACTCCGCTGGAGAAGGTCAGCTCCAGAGAGCTTTCGTCGATCCGGGCCTCGATTACCGTCTGGGTGTGCAGACGCAAAGCTGGAACGAGCGAAGACTTGTCGCCGTCCGGGGCAACTTGGGAAATGGCTCCGCTCGGCTCACCCACCGTCAATGTGGATTCGAAAGCCGTGCTCGCACCGTTGGAGAAGCGCAACGTGACCATGTGGTCGATCCCAATGAAATTGACGGTTTCTCTCACAACGGACAGGCGCATGTCATCTCCGTTTCTTTTGGCCAAACGACGTAATTACCGCTCCGGAAAGCGTACAACGATTCGTCAAGGTTGCGGAACACCGCCCCAGGAAGTCGTCCAATCTCATCGTCGGGTTGACTACTGCCTCGTCGAAGACGACTGTCACCGTGGTGCTGTCGACAGAATCGATGCGCACAACTGGATCCGCCGTCGCGGGTGATACGCGGTGTCGTCATCGGCCGCGACCAGACTGGTTCTCAACGTTCGCCTGGTTTCCCGATGAAGTTGGTGACGAACAGCGCGCCCATCACCTGGTCCCTTTCCTTTTCGAGTGCGACAGTCACGAGGGAGTCCTCAAGCCACACGAAACACAGGCGAACCTCGGTAGAACCGAGGAGAGCGAGATTCGTCGTGAATTCTTCCAACCCAATCACTACGACACCTTTCTCCCTGGCCAAGTTGTACTTCGTCCAAAGTGTCCGCGCGATGCTCGAGGCGTCCTGTACGCTGAGTCGGAGATCTTCTTCACAGGCTTGAGGCAGAAGCGCCGCGGACGCCTTCAAAGCGGCCGGGGTTGTCAATTCCTTCAAGAGATGACGAAGTGCTCCTACGGAGATTGTTTTTTGCGTCGGTGCGCGATCGAGGTATGTCGCTGCGAGCGGAACTTGGTGTTCGGCGTCTACGACGAAGGACGCGATCCGCTCGCCCGCCTCGGCCTGGCAGAACAGGATCGGTCCATTGCCAAGATCATGCAGTGGCGCTAGAAGTTCAACTAAGTTCGGAGATCGAACCAGGTAATTGTCCCGCACCATTCTCTCGAATTCGGCTGCCTCGAACTGGTCTACAAACAATTCCTGTTCAGGTGGCAGTTCTGTCAACAGGGTCAGCGCATCTGCTGGAACGTTCAATCCCGAGCGCTCGATCATCCCTTCGAGCACCTCGACAGTCATGACTTCGCTCAACTCTCGTACCTCTCCACCTTTGCGCCACGGACGACTCCGCGGATGAGGACTTCCGACTCACCGAACTCGTCAGGCCCGAGAACTACCCTGCTCCGGTACGGCTCGAGATCTGTGCTGAGGATCACGCCGCGGCCTCCAGGTGTGAGTTCGCCGTCTCCATATGGGTCGGACGCGAATCGCTCGGCGACGGTTCGGTCGGTGGTCCAGCTGGTGAGCTTGCTTTCTCGGCTGTTTCCTCCGTTGTGCATGGCGCCATCTTGGTGCCCCTGTAAGTCTCCGGGCAATGCTTCCCCGTTCTTTGCTGCCTCGAACCGGTGATGCGCGGCGTTGATGCCGCGATAGATCGTTGTTGGAACAGGCGGAGTCGGCGCGAAGTCGTCGAGTTTCGAGACCGCCGTCGGGAGGTGGACCTTCGACATGGTGCCGCCGGTCGCCGCCGACGTCGCGGCACCCTCGGCAGCGTTCCGGAGCAGACCACCCGGGGTCACCGGCTGGCCACTCACCGCGTAGTTCGCGACGTTCTCCGCCGCCCCTTCTGCTGCGTTCTTGACCAGTTGCTTGCCGATCAGGGCACCGGCACCACCGCCGACCGCACCGAATGCCCCGCTGACGGCGACCTGGCCCCAGTTCACCTCGCCGGTCGTGGCCTTCTGGATGATGGTGTCGGCACCGGCGCTGATGAGCATCGCGCCGACCGGACCGCCGACGCCGGTGGCGACGAGCACCCCTCCGGCGACGACCATGGCACCACCGGCGACGTACTCCCAGTTGTCGGCGAACCAGTCACCGGTCGCGGCTGCGGCACGTGCGAGCGGTCCCTGCTGCGCCGCCGCGTAGGCCTCGAGCTCGGCGTCGGTGACGGGCGCGAGTCCGAGCGGGTCGATGGCGTGCAGCGGATCATTGCCGGCGAACGAGTACGGGTTGCCGGCCCAGGCTGCTCCCGCGGGCGCGGTGACCGGGTCGACGGACAGGAAGCCGCGCGACGACGGGTCGTAGGCTCGGGCGCCCATCCACTCCAGGCCGGCGACCTGCAGCGAACCGTCGGCGCCGAGTGCGATGCCGCCGGGCAGGCCGGAGCCGCCGAGGTCGACGAGCGTCTGCCACGGGTCGGCGTCGTCGGCTGCTCTGATCGTGCGTCGACCGCTGGTGGCCCACCCGTCGTCCACGCCGGTGAGACCACCGGGAGCACGGACGACCGGTGTGTCGCCGACAGCGAGGAGCGTCGGCGCGAACGCGGCGGTGTCCCAGTCGATCTGGACGCCGTCGACATCGGCGAGTTCACCGAGGGCGTCGACGTGCAGTTCGGTCGTGGTGCTGCCTGCCGCGGTGGTCTCCGCCACCCCGGTGAGGTGACCCTGCGGGGTCCAGCCGTACGTGGTCGTCACGCCGTCGGCTCGGAGCGCCTGCACCCGACGACCAGCGCCGTCGTAGGCGTACTCGACCTCGGGCGACCCGTCCACGGCGTCGACGCCGATCAGCTGACCGGCGGCGTCGTGCCGGAACCGTCGGGCCCCGGAGTCCGTCCGTTCCTCGGCCAGCCGACCAGCGACGTCGTAGACCCAGTCGGTGCGACGGGCTTCCTGGACGGACGCCACCAGCTGCGCGGCATCGTCGTGCTCGTAGGTGGTGCTGCCGCCGGGTCCGTCGACCCGGGTGATGCGCCCGTCGGCGTCGCGTTCGATCGTGCTGGCGTGCGTGCCGTCCGCGTCGATGCGCGTGTGCCGGACCACGTGTCCGTTCGCGTACTCCCAGGTCTGCAGCTGATCGCCGCCGCGGGCCTGCAGGAGCCGCCCTGCCGCGTCGTGCTCGTACCGGACCTCGCCGAAGGCCGAGTGGTCGACGCGGACGACCCGCCCGGTGGCGTCGTGCTCGTACCTGGTCGTGGACCCGTCAGGGGACTGCACCGAGGTGCGGAGTCCGTCGGCATCGTGGGTCCACCGGGTCTCGCGCGCGCCGGTGGCACGGCGGACGAGCTGGCCCAGTCGGCTGAACTCGAGGACGTGGGTGGCGGGGGAGTCGGCACGGGTCTCGTCGGTGATCGTCACCCTGCGAGCACGCGCATCGCGGTCGATGCGGCCGATCAACCGGTCCCCGGCGTACTGCGCGGATTCGCGCCCGGCCGCGTCGTACTCCCACCGCAGGACGCTCCCGTCCGGGTCCGTCTGGGTGAGCTGGCGCCCGGCCGCGTCGTAGGTCGCCGTCGTCGTGCGACCGAGCTGATCGGTGGACGAGGCCACCTTGTCGAGCTGCGTGTACGTGCGGACGGTCACCCCACCCAGCGGATCGACGGTGCGGACGAGGCGCCCACGCTGGTCGTACTCGTACCGGGTGGTGCCGCCGAGCCCGTTCACCGCGGCGACGAGTTGTCCGGCGGCGTCGTAGCGGAAGGTCCGCTGGCCGAAACGGGTGTCGCGCGCCGACACGACCCGACCCACGCGGTCGTACCGGTACCGGACGGTGCCGACCCCGGGCACGTCGGCGTGGACGACCCGACCCTGGCGGTCGTACTCGGTCCGGGCGACCTCGCCGGTCGGCAGGGTGCGCGCGACGACCCGTGAATCGGCGTCGTAGGTCAGCGTGGTGCGTGCGCCGGCGGGGTCGATCGCGCTGACCGGGCGGCCGCACGCGTCGTACTCGTACCGGGTGGTGCGGCCCGCCGGAGTGGTCACACCGACGACTCGTCCGGCCAGGTCACGCTCGATCCTGGTGAGTCCACCGTCCGCGTCGACGAGTTCGACCGGTCGGCCGCAGGCGTCGTACGTCGTGAGTTCGGCGGAGGCGTCTGGATGCTCGAGCCGGGTCGGACGGCCGAACTCGTCGGTCGTGACGGACACGGCGTCGAAGGCGTCGCGGACCGTGGAGACGCCGTCAGCGCGCGAGCGCCCCACCTCGGTTCGGACACCGGTCGGGTCGACCGTCGCACCGAGGGCTCCGACCACGTCGTGCTCGCGTGTCCAGGTGCCACCGGCCGGGTCGACCACGGCTTCGAGTCGGGAGAGCGCGTCGTGCGCGAACGCCCACTCGGCACCGTCGGGCAGGGTCATCGACGAGACGTTGCCGAACGTGTCGAAGTCCTTCGTGACGACGCGACCGAGCGGGTCCGTGGTCGACACGACCTCGCCGTGGGCACCGTGGGTGACCTCGGTGCGCGCGCCGGTGGGGTCGATCATCGCGGTGACCCGACCGCCGTCGCCGTGCTCGAACCGCCACAGTCCGCCGTCCGGGTCCTCGCGTGCGGTGAGCAGGCCGGCGCCGTGGTACCGGTAGCGCGTGCGGTGGCCGAGCGGTGTGACGGCCTCGACGATCCGGCCTCCGGCGTCGCGGATCAGACGTGCGGTGTCACCGACGGCGTTCTCGACGCCGACGACCTCGCCTGAGGCGTCGTGGTGGAAGACGACGACGACGCCCGTCGGATCGGTGGTCCGGACCAACAGGCCGTCCCGCCACTCGAGCACGGTGCGACCGCCGACGGGGTCGACGATGGTCGACGGGTTCCGGTCGTCGCCCGCGTACGAGTACTCGAGGACCCCACCGTTCGGGGTGACCACCGTGGTCATGCGGTCCTGCTCGTCGTACCCGAAGGTCAGGTCGGCTCCCTCCGGTGTCACGGTCCGGACGCGCCGTCCCCGCTCGTCGTACCCGTGGACGGTCACCTGGCCGTCGCGCTCGGTCACCGAGACGAGGTTGCCGTGCGGGTCGTACGACATCGACTGACGCCGCCCGTCGGTGTCGATGATCCCGACGACCCGGCCCTTGCGGTCGGCGATCCACGTGTTGGTGTGGTCCCCGTCGACGTCGGAGACCGAGGTGACGCGGCCGGGCAGGTACGCGAACCGCACGCGCCGTCCGAACGGCGTGCGCTGCTCGACGACACGGCCACGGGCGTCGTAGGTGTTCTCGCACTCGACCACACCCGTGGCAGCGGTCACGCGGTCGATCAGCCCGTCGTCGTTCCAGCGGTACCGACGGCTGCCGACGGCGTCCGTCGCACGGACGAGTCGACGAGCATCGTCGTAGTGGTACTCCACGCGGCGTCCGTCGGAGGCGGTCGTCGACGCCACACGGTCGCCCGCGTACTCGACGTCGATGAACCGTCCGAACACGTGCGACAGGCGCGTGATGCGGTCCTGCTCGTCACGCCGCACGGCCACCGTGGTGCCGGCTCCACGTCCGCTGCGCAACCACAGTCCGGACGGCGTGAACTCCCAGCGACCGCCGGCGTTGTCCTGGACGACGAGGGAGTCTCGCTCGGCCCGGAGCCACAGGTCTTCGCCGACCGCGCGGTCCCAGCCGTCGCCCTGCCGCGGGAAGTCGACCTGCCGGCCGTCGTCGAGCACGACCGACGCGGCGTCGTCGGTGATCTCCAGCCGGGTGTCGAGGATCGAGGACCACCCGAGCCCGAACACCCCGGCACGACCGTCGAGCGAGTTGTACATCCGGGTGAGCCGGAGCGACGCCGCCTGCCCGGCGAACGACAGGTCGGTCTCGGGCTCCAGGAAGTTGCCCGTGGCGGTGTTGACGGGATCGTCGGCGAACCCGTTCGTCGGGGGCGTCCCCATCGCCGAGAACGGTCCGATGGTGAAGTCGTCACGTCCGGCGTCGATGCCCGCCGCGGACAGGGCCGCCGCGATCGCCGCGTCCGACAGCGTCGCGGGCCCGGCACCACCACCGGCGGCTTCGAACTGCGCGGCGACGGTGCCCGCCCAGTCGGCGTCCTGCCCGTTCGCGGTGAGCCAGTCGTTGACGGCGGTCAGCAGCGACTGGGCGTTCAGCGTGCCCCAGCAGGGGTTGCACTCGGCCTCGTAGTCGCTCAGGGCGTTGCGGAACGTGGAGACGGCACCCGACAGGTCGGAGTCGAGCGTGCGGGTGTTCGCCTCGAAGGAGCGGAGGTCTTCGGGGACGGCCGACGACGTCCCACCGCTGGTCCCACCACCCGCGGGGATCTCGCGCCCCTTGACGCTGACCTCGTCCGCCTGCAGCCGCGGCTCCGGTTCCGGCTCCGGGGGCTTCGGGTCGTCACCGCCGCCGAACCACGTCGAGATCTCGTGTCCGGCGCCGACGAAGAAGTTCTCCTCGCGTTCACGCTTGCGGGCGTCCCACGCCTTCGCCTGCTTCCGCCGGTCGTCCTCGTCCTTCGCGGCGTCGCGGAGTTCCTGCACGAACCCCGACAGGCTTTGCAACGACTCGACGAGCTTCGTCGCGCTGCGCGCGCCGATGTCGGCGTTGTCCGCGAAGACCTCGGAGAAGTACCCCCGGACTCCGCGCTCGCGGTCGTCACCGACGACGACCGCGATCCGGACTGGCCGCCGATCGACGACGCGAGCGCTGTCGACGCCGATTTGAGCGTGTCCGCCGCGCTGTACGAGTAGCCGGTCGGATCGTTCCCGTGGATCTTCGCCATCGTCAATTCCCCCCATGGTGCTGACCGGCCCATCCTGTCACGGCCGGCGACTGAAATGCCAGAGGACCGCATGCATCCGAAACGAGCAACGGACAGGAGGCGCGGTGCCAGCTGGCACCGCGCCTCCTGTCCGTCAACGGGTCGCGTCTACGCGACCGCCGCCTGCACCTGACGCTGCACGCGTCCGAGCATGCCCACCATGCCGCGGATCCGCAGCGGGCTGACCGCCTCGGACAGACCGATGGTCAGCGGGTAGTCCGTCGGCACGGCGAGCACCTGCTCGACGGTGAGGCCGGACAGTCCCTGCGCCAGGATCGAGGCGAAGCCGCGGGTGGTCGGCGCCTCGCGCGGGGCGGTGGCGTGCATCCGGACCACGTCCGGGGCGTCGCCGTCCTCGCCCACCGTCACGGTGATGAAGACGGGGGACTGGCACTCCTCGACGCGTTCGAGCTCGTCCTCGTGCCCCTGCAGGCGTTCGGGCAGCGCGGGCAGCTCGTTCGAGAACTCGAGCAGGAGCTGCAGGCGGTCCTTCTGGCCCAGGGCGAGGAAGTCGTCGCGGATCTCGGCGAGGGTGGCGGGGAGTGGTGCGTCGGTGCTGGCGTTCATCGGTTCGGAACAGTACCCGGCTCGGATCCCTGCACGATGGGGACGCGGACGGCGCTGCCCCACTCGGTCCACGAGCCGTCGTAGTTGCGGACGTTGTCGTAGCCGAGCAGGTGCTGCAGGACGAACCAGGTGTGGCTCGAGCGCTCACCGATGCGGCAGTAGGCGATGACCTCGTCGGCGTCACCGATGCCGGCACCGTCGCGGTAGACGGCGTCGAGCTCGTCGCGTGACTTGAAGGTGCCGTCGGGGGCTGCGGCCGTCGCCCAGGGGATGTTCACGGCGGTGGGGACGTGGCCGCCGCGCAGCGCGCCCTCTTCCGGGTAGTCGGGCGCCGTCGTGCGCTCCCCGCTGTACTCCGGGGCGCTCCGGACGTCGATGAGCGGCTTGCCGAGGTGCGCGAGGACGTCGTCCTTGAAGGCGCGGACGGGCTCGTCGTGGCGCTCGACGACGGGGTACTCGACGGGCGTGACCGGGGTCTCGTCGGTGGTCAGGGCGCGGTCCTCGGCGATCCACTTGCCCCGACCGCCGTCGAGCAGGCGGACGTCCTCGTGACCGAACAGGGTGAACACCCAGAGGGCGTACGCCGCCCACCAGTTGTTCTTGTCGCCGTAGATCACGACCGTGGTGTCGCGGCCGATGCCCTTGCCGCCGAGGAGCTCGGCGAAGGCGGCACCGTCGATGTAGTCGCGCTGCACCGGGTCGTTGAGGTCGGTGTGCCAGTCGATCTTCACGGCGCCCGGGATGTGCCCCGTCTCGTAGAGCAGGACGTCCTCGTCGGACTCGACGACCACCAGGTCGGGCGCGCCGGCCCCGGCGTCGAGTTGCTCCTGCAGCCACTCGGTGGAGACGAGGCGCTCCGGGTGCGCGTAGGCGGCGAACTTCTCGGACGGGTCGACCGGTGCGGTCATCGGGGGTACCTCCAGGGGTGCGGGGGAGCGTGGTGCTGGGGAGCGTGCTGCTGGCGCCGGACTAGGATCGGGCGTCGGTGCCTGTGGGCAACGGTACGCGGACGTACCGTGCCCCTGACGCAACGCGACACCCCACGACATGCTTCCCGGAAGGGTTCCCCGATTGCCCGCTCACCTCGTCGACCGTGATCCCCGGGTGACCCCGCAGCAGATGGCCGCGGCGCTCGTGCCCCCGCCCCAGTTCACGGACGCGTCGTTCGACTCGTACCGGCCGGACCCGGACTACGACTCGCAGGCCTCGGTCCGCGATGCCGTCGCCGCGTTCGTGGCCGCCGGTCCGGCGGAGGCCCCGCGGCGCGGGCTGTTCGGGCGCCGGAAGCAGTCGGCGGAGCCCGCGGCGAAGTCCGGCGTGTACCTGGACGGCGGGTTCGGCGTCGGCAAGACCCACCTGCTCGCAGCCGCCTACCACGCGGCCACCGGGCGGAAGACGTTCGGCACCTTCATCGAGTACACCGCGCTCGTGGGTGCCCTGGGGTTCCAGGGGACGGTCGACCTGCTCCGCGGCACCGCCCTGGTGTGCATCGACGAGTTCGAGCTCGACGACCCGGGCGACACGATGGTGATGACCCGGCTCATCAAGGAACTGACCGAGACCGGCACCCGCTTCGCCGCGACGTCGAACACGCCCCCGGGAGCCCTGGGCGAGGGACGCTTCGCCGCGCAGGACTTCCTGCGCGAGATCCAGGCGATGTCGGACCGCTTCGACACGATGCGCATCGACGGCCTCGACTACCGCCGACGTGCCGTGGACGAGTCGGCGCAGGTGGTGTCCGACGTGCCCGCCGCGCTGCCGTCCGGCACCGTGACGCTCGACGACTTCGGCGCGGTGGTCGCACACCTGGGTTCCGTGCACCCCTCGAAGTACGTCGCGCTGGTCGAGGACCTCGACGCCGTCGGGCTCACCGACGTCCGGGCCTTCACCGACCAGACCGACGCGCTGCGCTGGGTCGCCCTGGTGGACCGGTTGTACGACGCGCAGGTGCGCATCGTCGCCTCGGGCACGCCGCTCGACCAGGTGTACCCCGACGTGATGCTCGAGGGCGGGTACCGCAAGAAGTACCTGCGCGCGGCTTCGCGCGTGGTGGCGCTCACCCGCGCCTGAGGGCCACCGCCGTCAGACCGACCTGTCCACGGCGGTCTCCTGCCCCTCGCGCAGGGGACATCGGGCCGGCGGAAACACGACGTTTACAAACGGCGCGGTCGCGTTACATCCGCGAAACAGTTCGTGCTCCCTCGTGAAACCTCGCCTCGCCAGACTCTGTGACACCCGAGGCGGTCCAAGAGCCGCTCGTGCAATCGAGAGGTGAGCAGATGCTTGATCAGGGCAACACGACGTTCGTGTTGGTGATGGCTGCGCTGGTGTTGTTCATGACACCCGGCCTGGCCTTCTTCTACGGCGGCTTGGTGAAGGCCAAGTCCGTCATCTCCATGATGATGATGTCGTTCGGTGCGATCGCGCTCGTGAGCGTGCTCTGGGTGGTCTACGGCTACGCGATCGCCTTCGCCAACCACGGCGACGGCACGGCGGTCTCCGGCGTGGTCGGGTTCTTCAGCATCGACTGGAACCAGATCGGCCTCGGCCAGGCCTTCGAGGAGGCGCAGTCCTCGAACATCCAGGCGGCGTACCCGTCGATGGCCTTCGTCGGGTTCCAGGCGACGTTCGCGATCATCACCGTCGCGCTCATCTCCGGCGCCATCGCCGACCGCGCCAAGTTCGGCGCGTGGATGGTCTTCGCCGGCGTCTGGGTCACGGTCGTCTACTTCCCGGTCGCCTCGTGGGTCTTCAACCTGACCTCCGGCTGGGCCGCCACGTGGGGCGTCATCGACTTCGCCGGTGGCACCGCGGTGCACATCAACGCCGGTGCCGCGGGGCTCGCCCTGGCGATCGTGCTCGGCAAGCGCGTCGGCTTCGCCAAGGGCGCGCACAAGCCGCACAACCCGCCCTTCGTCCTGCTCGGCGCCGCCATCCTGTGGTTCGGCTGGTTCGGCTTCAACGCCGGCTCCGAGGGTGCTGCTGACGGCATCGCCGCGATCGCCTGGGTGAACACGCTCGCCGCCCCGGCCGCCGCCATCCTCGGCTGGCTGCTCATCGAGAAGCTCAAGGACGGCAAGGCGACCTCCGTCGGTGCCGCCTCGGGTGCCGTCACCGGCCTCGTCGCGATCACCCCGGCCTGCGCCGCGCTCACCCCGGGCTGGGGCATCCTGCTCGGCTTCCTCGCCGGCATCGTCTGCTGCTTCGCCATCGACTGGAAGTACCGCCTGGGCTTCGACGACTCGCTCGACGTGGTCGGCGTCCACCTGGTCGGCGGCATCTTCGGCACGCTGTTCCTCGGCTTCTTCGCCAACGACACCGGCCTGATCTACTCCGGCTCGTTCGAGCAGCTCGGCAAGCAGGCGGCCGCAGCGGGCGCAGTCGGCGCGTACTCGTTCGTCCTGGCCTTCGTCATCGGCTGGATCATCGAGAAGACGATGGGCTTCCGCGTCAAGACCGAGGACGAGGTCGCCGGCATCGACACCGCGGTCCACGGCGAAGAGGGCTACGTCCTCTACGAGCAGACCGACGACAGCCCGGTCAGCGTCCGCTAGACACGCTCCACCACCGCACGACGACGGGCCCCGCGCACACAGCAGCGCGGGGCCCGTCGTCGTCCGCGCGCGGCCTCTCGTGCAGGCGGTCGCCGTCCGGCGACTCCCGCTGCTGGGTCGTGACGGGTCCACGAGTCGTCGACGCGCCCTGGACGTGACCACGTGCCGGGAGGCGCGGTGCGGGTCCGACCCGCACCGCGCCTCCCGGCGGTGCCCTGCCTTTCCGGGCTCAGCTCACCAGGCGTAGTCCTCCGGCGACGTCTCGTGCCCCGGGAAGATCTCGTCGAGACGGTCCAGCGCACGCTGGTCGAGGCGGATGTCGACGGCGCGGACCGCCGACTCCCACTGCTCCATCGTGCGCGGACCGGTGATCGGCGCGGTGACGCCGGGCTGGTGCAGCAGCCAGGCGAGGGCCAGTTCACCCGGCGTGTGGCCGAGCTCCTTCGCGAACGACTCGTACGACTGCAGCTGGTCGCGGTGCGCGTCGACGTACTCCGCGCTGCGTCCGGACAGCCGACGGGAGCCGTTCTCGGTCTTCTCGATGACGCCGCCGAGCAGGCCGCCCTGCAGCGGCGACCAGGGGATCACGCCGAGGCCGTACGCGCGGGCGGCCGGCAGGACCTCGCGCTCGACGTCGCGGACCACGAGGTTGTAGATCGACTGCTCGCTGACCAGGCCGAAGGTGTTCCGGCGCTTCGCGGCCTCCTGCGCCTGGGCGATGTGCCACCCGGCGAAGTTCGACGAGCCGACGTACAGGACCTTGCCCTGCTGCACGGCGACGTCGATCGCCTGCCAGATCTCGTCCCACGGCGTCGCGCGGTCGACGTGGTGGAACTGGTACAGGTCGATGTGGTCGGTCTGCAGGCGCTGCAGGCTCGCGTCGAGCGACTGCCGGATGTTCAGGGCGCTGAGCTTGCCCCCGTTCGGCCAGTCGGTCATCTCGCCGTAGACCTTCGTGGCGAGGACCGTCTTCTCGCGGCGACCGCCCCCCTTGGCGAACCACCGTCCGATGATCTCCTCGGTGGCACCCTTGCCCACCGAGCCGCCGTAGCCGTTGGCGGTGTCGAAGAAGTTGACGCCGAGCTCGTGGGCCCGGTCCATGATCGCGTGCGAGTCGTCCTCGCTGGTCTCCGGGCCGAAGTTCATCGTGCCGAGCACGGCGCGGGAGACGGACAGACCGGTGCGACCGAGGTGTGTGTAGTCCATGAGACGGGTCTATTCGTGACGCGCTGCCGGCGCCAGGCCCTGGGAGTACCGGTCGAGGGGTGGGGAGTAGTCAGGAGGGACCACTCGAGAGGAGCAGCCATGCCAGCCAAGGACGAGATCCCCAGCACCCTGCAGCGGTCCCCGGAGCACGCGCAGGAGATCTTCGAGAAGACACTGGACTCGGCGAACGAGACGTACGGCCCGGGCGAGCGGGCGCACCGCACGGCCTTCGCCGCCGTGAAGCACGAGTACGAGAAGGTCGGCGACCACTGGGAGGAGAAGGAGTCCTCCGGGCCGTCCGACTCCGGTGCCGCCGGCTCCCGCGGTTCTGGTTCGCGTTCTCCGGGGAAGACCGAGGGCGGTGTCGACGCGAACGCCTCGAAGGCGCACCTGATGGACGTCGCGAAGCGGCTCGACGTCAGCGGCCGCTCCACGATGACGAAGGACGAGCTGGTCGAGGCGATCGGCAAGGCGAACGACCGCGCGACCGCTGCAGCGCGGAAGTGACCGGGGGCGTGCCGTCCATTCCCCGGTCGGCATGTGGCGGTGGGGTGAGGGGGTAACGTGCCGACGATGAACATCCCAGCACTCCGCGGCAGCCGGATCCTCGGGTTCGGACACCACCAGCCCGAACGCGTCCTGACCAACGACGAGCTGTCGACGATGGTCGACACGAACGACGAGTGGATCCGCACCCGCACCGGGATCCAGACGCGTCGGATCGCCGGGCCCGACGACACCGTGACGTCGATGGCGATCGAGGCCGGACGCCGTGCCCTCGCCGACGCCGGGGTGTCACCCTCGGCCGTCGGACTCGTCATCGTCGCCTCCACAACCCACCAGGACCGCGCGCCCTACACGGCAGGTCGGGTCGCCGCCGCACTCGGCATGACGAACGGACCGGCGCCGATCGACATCAACACCGCGTGCAGCGGGTTCGAGTACGCGCTCGGGCTCGCCGACCAGTCCATCCGCACCGGTTCGGCCGACGTCGCGCTCGTCATCGGGTCCGAGGTTCTTTCCGGCATTGCCGACTGGACCGACCGGTCGACGTGCGTACTCGTCGGTGACGGGGCCGGCGCCGCCGTGCTCGGGGTCGCCGAGACACCCGAGATCGGCCCGGTGTCGTGGGGGAGCGTCCCGCACCTGCTCGACGCCGTCCGTGTGGAGGGGTCGCCCGGGCGGTTCAACCAGGAGGGTCGCTCGATCTACCGGTGGGCCATCACCGAGGCCGAGGGGCACGCCCGCAAGGTCGTCGAAGCCGCCGGGCTCGCGATGGACGACATCGAGGTGTTCGCGTTCCACCAGGCGAACCTGCGGATCATCGAGCCGCTCGTCACCGCGCTCGGTGGGGAGTCGAAGTTCGTCATCCGCGACGTCGTCGAGTCCGGGAACACCTCGGCCGCGAGTGTGCCGCTCGGGCTGTCGAAAGCCTGGGAACGTGGCGACCTGCCGGAGGGAGTGCCGGCCCTGCTGTTCGGGTTCGGTGGTGGGTTCGCCCATGCCGGGCAGGTCGTGACGACGCCGGTGCGGTCCTTCTAGGCGCGGTTGCACGAACGGCCCGGGCTCGGCTGCTGAGCATCCGTGCCCGGGCCCTGCTCGGTCGTCGCGCCGGGCCGTTCTCGGTCGTCCTGGCTACCGCTTCGAGCGGGGGTCGTCCTGGCCCGGCTCGGTCCAGAGGTCCTGGTCCTTGCCCGCGCCGCGCTTCCACGGCAGGGCACGCCGGGTCTTCTCGGCAGTCGGTGTGACCGTCAGCACGATCGGGAACTCCGCCGGCGGCATGCCGAACCCCGTCCGCGACGCCTGGATCACCTTGCGGCCCAGGGCGTGGTTCCCCAGACCGCCGACGGCCGCTCCGATGCCGAACGGGAGCGCGCGGCCGAGGACCGAACCGCCCTGCCGGATGGCGAAGCGCTTGATGAACTGGTCACGGACCTGTCCGCCGATGCCGTTGACGACCTGCTTCGGCAGCGAGGACGTCACCATCTCGCCCCAGAACGCCGTCCGGGCCTGACCGCCCGCGGCCTGTCCGGCGAGCTGTTTGATGAGCTGCGTTCCCGGCGCGCCGAGGATCATCGCCATCACCAGCGTGCGAGCGCGCTCCGGGTCGTCCAGCGCGATGCCGTGCACCTCGGTCACCGACTGTGCGAACAGGGCGGTGGTCTCGAGGAACCCGACCGTCTCGGCGCCGCTCAGTCCGAGCGCAGCGGCCATCCCGACCCCGGGGATCACCGCACTCGCACCGACCGCGGCGCCACCGGTCGTGACAGCGGCCAGGTACTGCCGCTCGAGGATCTGGATCACCTCGGCGGGGGTCGCGTCGGGCTTGCGGCGACGGATCGCGTTGACGTGCGCGACCACGACGGGACGCTGCACGCTGATGACCCGATCGAGCCACTTGGCCCAGCCCGAGGGCTGGACCTGCTGCGTTCGGGGGTCGGAAGAGGTGGGGGAGACCGGTGCGGTCGGCAGGGGCACGATCGACTGGTCCTTCGGAGCACGGGCCATGCGTTCACCGTACGCCGAGCACGTGAGAGGCTCGCTGGGTGGACACCGATCTGGAGCAGGGACCCCTCGACGACGCCCGTCGTGCGGCCGGGTTCCTGACCGTCCGGCAGGTGGCCGCCCTCGCGCCCGAGGTCCGGGTGCTCGATCCCGCGTCCGTCCTGATCGGGGTGGGTGTTTCGGTCCTGCCCGGCGTGGAGCTGTACCCGTCCACGACGCTCGAGACCCGGCACGGTGGGGTGATCACGCTGGCCGCCGGTGCCCGCCTGGGCCCCGGACCCGTGACCGTCGTCGCGTCTGCGGCGGCCGTGCACATCGGCGAGGGTGCCGAACTCGGCCCAGGCCCGGTGACCATCGTGGCCGACGGGTCCGACGTCGTGATCGGTGGTCGGGCTCGCCTGACGGCCGGGTGTCTCGTCGAGGGGCCGGCGCGGATCGGCTCGGGCGCACAGGTGCTCGGGCCGGTGTCCGTGCGCGACGTCGAGCTCGAGGACGGCGGCGACCACCGCGAACCCGACCCGGACCACCGCGGCGGCGTGGTCAAGGGCACCGGGCCGGTCCGGGGTGTGCGCGTGGGCCGCGGCGAGGTCGTGGTCGGTGGGGTGGTGCACGCCGCTGAAGCGTCCGGTCGGCCGCGGATCGAGCGTCAGCGCACGTACCACCCGGACGCACCGCGTCGTCCGCGCTGATCGTCGAACACGCAGCCTCAGCACGGGACACCCGCCCGCCGGAGGGCAGCCCGCACCCGGTCGGGCTGCATCAGGTCGGCCCACGAGAGCCGGACGACCGCCCGGACCCCGGGGAACGACCGGATGAAGTCCTCACGACGTTTCTCGCGCCAGTGCGCGTCCGCGGTGGACCGCCCGTCGAGCAGCGCCGGGTCCTCGTACTTCGCGCGGCCGTCGACCTCGACCACGACGCCCTGGTCGGGGAACCAGAAGTCCACGATCGCCGTGGCCGATCCGGCCCGGGCGAACACGTGCTGCTGCACCGGCTCCGGCACCCCGAGTTCGCGGAAGCGGACGCGGCACACCGACTCCGCCGGTGACCCCGACAGCGCCGACCCCATCCCCACGGCGATCCCCGCCTTGACCCGGGCGGAGGCCAGCGATGCGAGCTCCGCGTCCAGCGCCTCACGGTCGGTGAGCCGACGGGAGAGCACGGCATCGACGACGGGGAGTGCTTCGAGCAAGGAGCGTGTCGCAGCGACGTCGATGGCGGTCCTGGCGGCCGTGGTCGTGGGGGTCGCCTGCTGATCGACGAGGACTGCGGGCGCTCGCCCCTGTGCACCGTGTCGGACGAACCACGCCGTGACACGGGTGTGCGTCGTGGTCGGATCGGTGAGGTGCACCTTGGGCGGTGCTGCCCCGATCAACGGGAGTCCGAGGACCGCGCACGCAGACTGGTGTGAGACGACATCGGTCGCGCGGAGTCGGTGCGCCGAGGCACGAACGAGCACGTGGTGCTGCTCACCGGGGTGCATCCCGTCGAGTGCATCGGGGCGGACGAGGACGCCGGGGCGGAGGCGTTCGTACCGTCCCCGGTGGACATCGCGCTCGAGCGCGCGGCGTTCAGCGGAGGTCGCACCCGTCGTGCGGATCAGTTCGACGTCGTTCGCTCTGGACATGGCACCAGGCTCGCCGAACCTCGTGGTTCAGCTCCCGCCATCGCCCGATCTGTGGAGAGCCGGGCGGCGACGACGACCTGTGCAGGACTGACCAGCTGCAATGCGCGTGCATCTTGCGACGACCCACGCGTCGAACGACTCGTGTCTTGTCGTCAAATGCACACGCACCATCTGCGTGCACATCTTCCGACGATCCACGCCGCGAACGACTGGTGGAATGTCGCAGAACGGGTGCGAAGCCCCCCACCTACACCCGCGCGAGCTCCGCCCGCAGCGGCAGGTCCTGCTCCTCGAGGATGACCTGCGCGCCCACGGCCGTCCGGGCGTTCACGACGATCGGCGCGAGCAGGTTCACCGTGGTGCCGGATGCGCCGGGGTTCGCGACCACGAGCAGCATCGCGTCGGCGGGGTCGGTCAGCCCGAGCCCGGCGGCCTGCTCGTCGGTGAGCTCCGGCGCGTACGACGGCAGGTGCACCGCGGCGTCGAGCAGGAACAGCCGTGCGTCGTCGCCGACGAGCGTGAACAGCCCCTCGGCGCCGTCGACCGGCGAGAGCTCGAAGGCCGCGGCGGGGGCGAGCCCGAACGGCGGGACGGCGAAGGTCAGGGAGATGCTCATCGGAGGTAGTCCATCAGGGTCGGCTGCAGGACCTTCGCGGTGACGGCGAGGGCTGCCTGGTAGTTGGTCTGCTGCACCTGCAGGTCGAGGACGGCCTTCGCGAGGTCGACGTCCTCGATGTCGGCGCGGCGGCTCTCGAGCGAGACGGTCGCGGACTTCAGCGAGTCCTGCGCCGCGAGTGCGGCGGCGTGCCGGACGCCGACGTCGGCCTGGGCGCCGCGGACGGTTCCGAGCGCCGTGTCGACGTCCCCGATGCGAGCGTTCACGTTCACCCCGTTCTGCAGGTCACTGACGATGGAGTCGATCATGCCGAACACCGAGTCGTCGCCGGATCCGAAGACGGCGGTGCCGGAGGTGTCGACCCGCACCGTGGTGCCGTCGCCGACCCGACGGGACACGTCGGTGCCCGATGCCGCCCAACCCGTCGCGGGGTCGTAGGCGACAGCGGCGGTCGACGATCCCGCGAACACCGAACGGGTGCCGTAGGTCGTGTTGGCACGGGCCTCGAGGTCGGCCTTGAGCGACCGGAACTGCGTGACGAACGCGTCGCGGTCGGTGTCGCTCATGGTGCCGGAGTTCGCGGCCCGGACCGAGAGGTCGCGGACGTTGTTGAGCACCGAGTACACGCTGGACAGCGCACTGTCGGTGGTCGCGAGCCACGCCGCGGCGTCGTTCGCGTTCCGCGAGTACTGCGCGGCTGCGGCCTGCTCCTTGCGCACCTGCATCGACGACGCGGTGCCGACCGGGTCGTCCGAGGGCTTCTGGATCGCACGCAGCGTCGTGGCCTGGTCGGTGAGCTCGGCGACCCGCGCGGCACCGGCCTGCAGCCGGGCCGAGGCGGCCGCCATCGACATCTGGGTGGTCACACGGGTGATCACGATCAGCCCCTCCCGACGAGTCCGACGCGGTTGATGATGGTGTCGAGCATCTCGTCGACCGCGGTCAGGACGCGCGCCGCGCCCTGGTACGCGTGCTGGTAGCTCAGCAGGTTGACGTTCTCCTCGTCGAGGTCGACGCCGGCGCTCGACTGCTGCTGGGTGCGTGCGTTGGTGAGCGCGAGTCCGGTCATCGTCGATTCCGACGTGGCCGACCTGGAGGCGGTGCCCACGCCCGCCACGAACGTCGCCCAGACCTGGTCGGCGCCGTCCGACGACGCCCCGAGTCGCGCGAGCGCGTCGGCGAACGAGTCGTCGAGTTCCCCCGCCGCGTTCCGCGTCGCCAGGCCACCGGCGTCCGTGGGGACGACGCCGAGTGCCTGGGCGGCGGGCACGCCGGCCGCCAGGGACAAGAAGGGGGCGCCGGTGGTGCCGGCCGGGGTGGTCCCGGCGGCGTGCAGGGTGTTCACGGTCGTGGCGAGCCGCGTGGCCACGGCGTCGTAGGACTTGGAGGCCTCGGCGAGTGCGCCGCCGGTGCCGGTGCCGGACGCGGGTGCGAGGACCGCGAGGGCGCCCCCGATCGACCCGCCGCTCAGTCCGACCGCCCCGGCCGTGCCGGTGGTCCAGGTCAGGGTGACCGCGGTGCCGTCGGCGAGACGTTCGCCGCCGCCGAGGGCGACCGAGCGGGCGTCGGTGCCCTGCACCAGCGGGTTGCCGCCGAGGAGCACGTCGACCGTGCCGTCGGCGTTCGTGCGGGTGGTGCCGCCGGCGAGCGTGGCGATCTGCTGCGTGAGCTGGTCGCGCTGGTCGAGCAGCTCGTTGGCGTTGCCGCCCGAGGCGAGCGCGGTGCGGATCCGGCCGTTCAGGTCGGCGACCTGCTCCGCGGCACCGTTCAGCTGGGCGACCTGCCCGGTCAGGGTTCCGCGCACCGAGGACCACTGCGCGTCGACGGCCTTCGAGCCGGCGGCCAGGGCGGCGACGACGGTGCCGGCGGCCCCGAGCACGGCACTGGCGGCACCCGGGTCGTCGGGGTGGCTGGCGAGCTCGCTCCACGACGACCAGAACGCGTCGAGCTTGGCGCTCAGGCCGTCCTTGCCGGGCTCGTGCAACCCGGTCTCGAGGGCGGAGAGCGCCGTGGCGCGGGCATCGGCGTAGGCCGACGAACCGGCGGCAACGCGGACACCGGCGTCGAGCGTCAGGGACGCCAGGCGGGCGATGCCGTCGACCGAGACGCCCTGGCCGGCGAGGGCCGCGGTGCCCCGCACGAACCCGGTCTGGGTCGCGGGGATCGAGTTCTGCGTGACGCGCTGGCGGGTGTAGCCCGCGGTGCCGGCGTTCGCGATGTTCTGGCCGGTGACGTCGATGCCGGCACGGGCGGCTGCGAGGCCGGAGTAGGCGGTCGCGAGGGATCCGAAGGTGCTGACCACGGTGCTACAACGTCCCCTCGAACAGGCGGGCGCCGTCCTGGCCTGCGCCGGACGTGCCACTGGCGTCGTAGGTGGCGGCGCCGGTGACGGTCCCCGCCAGGGTCTCCTCGGTGGCCTGGGCGGCGGCACGGAGGAACCGGTCGTTCTCGTCGCGCAGGGCTCCGATCTGGGTGGTCAGCTCGACCATCGCGGTGAGGTGCGACGACAGGATCTCCCCCCACGGACCGTTCGGCGCCGCGGCGACGACGTCGCGCAGGGGAGCGTCGGCGGCCACGCCCCACTCCTCGGCGACCTCGGCGCTCTGCGCGGCGCGCTCGAGACCGGTGCTGCGGAGCCGGTCGAGGACCTGCTCGACCTCGCGGCTGGCGTGCGACACCCAGCGGGAGCGGCCCGCGGTGAGCAGGAGCTGTTCCTCCTCGAGCTTGAAGGTGAGCAGTTCGAGCAGCTCGCGTTCGCGCCAGAGCACGGCGGACAGGTCGTTCACGCTCATCAGCTCCTCCCAGGTGGTGGTTCGTCGGGGTGGTCCCCGGTCCGTCATCCTGCGGACACCGGGACCTATCGACTCGGTGACCGCGACCGTAAGCCCCGGCGGCCGAGTGCCGTCCCCAGTACTCGTCGACTCTGTGACCCGATGACCCCCGTCGGGGGACAAGAACGAGCGTTCCCGACCCCGGGTCCCCCCAAATGCCGACCCGGAACGGGGCCTGACACCCCCGCACTGGGGACGGTTGTGCACCTGTTCAGCGCATTGCCAGCCGATACATTCAGAACGCACCCCGGGGGACACCCGGAACCGCTCGGGAACGATGCGGGGTGCACCGCTCGGAGGGACCCGGGCGGGTCTTCGGCGTACGCACCGGCCATCCGAGGCCGGCGTCCGTCGCGCCCACGGACGGGTGAGCCGACACACGTCAGGTCGACCAGGGGAACAGCATGGACCGCACCGAACGCAACGCGATGATCGTGGAGCACCTCCCGCTCGTGGGCTACATCGTGGCCGACGTCCGCTCCCGGGCGACGCACCTGGACCGCGACGACCTCGCCGCCGTCGGATCGCTCGCACTCGTCGCAGCCGCCGAGGCCTTCGACCCCACCCTCGGCGTGCCGTTCGGCGCCTACGCCCGCACCCGGATCGCCGGTGCGCTGGCCGACGACATGCGCTCGGCCGACTGGGCCTCCCGCGGCACCCGGAAGCGGATCCGCGAGACCCTGGCAACGCAGGAGGCCCTGTCCGCACGCCTCGGCCGGAGCGTCGGTGCCCAGGAGATCGCCGATGCCATGGGCGTCGACAAGCAGACCGCCGTCGACGCGATGAGCGACGCCGCCCGGACCGTCGCGCCGCTCGACGAGACCGTGCACGACCTCGTCGCCGCGGACCTGCCGCTCCCCGGGGACGACCTGCTCGAGACCGAGAAGCGCCGGTACCTCCGCGCCGCGGTCGAGGCCCTGCCGGAGCGGATGCGCTTCATCGTCGAGGCCGTGTACTTCGGCGACCGCTCGGTCACCGACGTCGCCGCCGAGCTCGGCATCACGCACTCGGCCGTCTCGCAGCAGCGCTCCGAGGCGATGCGCCTGCTCCACGACGGTCTCGCCGCCCACTACGGCGACGGCACCACCGTCGAGCCCGCGAGCCGCACCACCGCGGCCCGCCGCAGCGCCTACCTCGCCCGTGTCGCCACGAACGCGGCCGCCGGTGTCGCCCGTGCCGTGCACGACGCCGCGTCCGGCCCGGCCGTCGCGGCGAGTTGAGACGTCGGCGGAAACTTCTCCGTCGATCCCCTAACGACTCGCGGCAACCGGCCGAGAGTCATCCATGTCAGCCCACGGACGGGCCGACGCACGACCCACATTCACGGAGGAAACCACCATGGGTATGTCCATCAACACCAACCTCTCGGCACTCAACACGTACCGGAACCTCAACGCGACGCAGAACGACCTGTCGAAGTCCCTCGAGAAGCTCTCGACCGGTCTCCGCATCAACCGTGCTGCCGACGACGCTGCCGGTCTGTCGATCTCCGAGGGGCTGAAGTCCCAGGTCGGTGGCCTCACGGTCGCCGCCCGCAACGCGCAGGACGGCATCTCCGTCGTGCAGACCGCTGAAGGTGGCCTCACCGAGACCCACTCGATCCTCCAGCGCATGCGCGACCTGGCTGTCCAGGCCGGCAACGACTCGAACAACGAGGACTCGCGGAAGGCGATCACGACCGAGGTCGGTCAGCTCCAGGAGGAGCTGCAGCGCATCTCGGACTCGACCAACTTCAACGGGATCAAGCTGCTCGACGGCAAGGCATCCACCACGGCTGCCGGTCCCGGTACCGGCAAGCTGACCTTCCAGGTCGGCGCGGACGGCTCCGACGCCAGCAAGATCGACGTCGACCTCACGGGCGCGGACGTCTCGAAGGTCGCCACGGCGGTCAAGGCGCTCGACTTCACCACGGGCGACAACGCTCGCCTCGCGGTGACCGAGCTCGACGCGCAGATCAAGTCGGTCTCGGAGGCTCGTTCCAACCTCGGTGCGGTCCAGAACCGCTTCGACCACGCCATCAACGTGACGAACGTGGCCAAGGAGAACCTCACCGCTGCCGGTTCGCGCATCACCGACGTCGACATGGCGCAGGAGATGGTCAAGTACACGCGCGACAACATCCTGAGCCAGGCCGGCACCTCGATGCTCGCGCAGGCGAACCAGAGCACCCAGGGCGTGCTCTCGCTCCTGCGCTAGCCATCACGACGTCCGTCCTCCGGGCCCGATCGGGTGTCCCGGAGGACGGACGCCGCCATCCTGACCACCTCCACGACGCCAGGGAGTGTCGACGATGTCCTCGTCCGTGTCCTCGAGCAGCAGCCTCGCGATCGACGGTCTGGTCAGCGGTCTCAAGACGACCGACCTCATCAACTCGCTGATGAGCGTCGAGGGGGTCCCGCAGACCCTGCTCAAGAACAAGCTCATCACCACGAACTCGTTCATCTCGTCACTGCAGACGCTCAACGGGTTGATCCAGGGGCTCGCCACGAAGGCCGCGGACGCCGCGAAGGCCTCGTCGCTCGACCTCTTCGCCGCCACGAGCACCGCGCCGAGCGTCACCGCCGTCACCGGTACCGGGGCGACCGCCGGCGCCATCAGCTTCACCGTCGGTTCGACCGCCTCGGCACAGGTCGGGGTCACGGCCGCGATGTCGACGTGGTCGACCGGTGCGCAGCCGATCACGATCGTCGGCGCGGACGGCGGGTCGACCACCGTGACGCCGGCGTCCGGTTCGGTCGACGACGCCGTGTCCGCCCTGAACAAGTCCGGTGCGGGCGTCACCGCGACGAAGGTCTCCGCCGGCACCGACGCCGACGGCAGCAAGCTCTACCGCCTGCAGCTCACGTCCGCCACGACCGGGGTGGCCGGCGGCTTCCAGGTGTACCGGGGCGGCGCCGACGACGTGGCAGCGGGCACCGCGAAGAACGTCCTCACCGAGACCGGTGCCGCCGTCGTCACCACGGCGACCGACGCCAGCGTCACCCTCTGGGCCGGCACCGCCGCCGCGCAGACGGTCACGAGCGCGACGAACACCTTCACCGGGCTCGTCCCCGGGCTCGACGTCACCGTGTCGAAGGCCACCACCGAACCCGTCACCGTGACGGTCGCGCAGGACACCACCAAGGCCCAGTCCGTGGCCTCGGGGCTCGTCGACGCGATGAACGCGATCGCGGCCTACTACAAGACGAACACCGCGGTGTCGAGCTCGACCAGCGCGACGTCCGGCACCACGACGACGAAGGCCGGCGTCCTGCTCGGCGACGGTGCGTCCCGCGACGCCGTGCAGCGGCTCACGAGCACGATGTCCGCCCCCGTCGACGGCAAGTCGCCGTCGACGATCGGGATCGTGATCACGAGGGACGGCAGCTTCACCTTCGACCCGGAGGTCTTCCAGAAGGCACTCGCCGCCGATCCGAAGGCCACCCAGGCGATGCTCTCCGGCGTCGCCGCGAACGTCGGTGCCGCGGCCAGCACCGCCTCCGACAAGTACGACGGCTCCGTCACCACGTCCATCACCGGGCAGCAGGCCGTCGCCAAGGACCTCAACACCCAGATCGACAGCTGGACCGACCGGCTGACGAGGCGCCGGGCCGCGCTGCAGACCCTCTACTCATCCCTCGAGACCAGCCTCAGCAAGCTCCAGTCGCAGTCGAGCTGGCTCGCCGGCCAGCTGGCCTCGACGTCGAGCTGACGGGAACGACCATGACCTTCGACTTCCAGGCAGCCGCCTTCCGCCAGGCCGCCCAGCCGCGCACCGTCACCGACCAGCGCCGTGCCCAGTACACGAACGAGGCGGTGCTGTCGGCGACGCCGGCCCAGCTCGTGACGATGCTCTACGACCGGCTGCTGCTCGACCTGCACCGTGCGGAGGCCGCGCAGGTCGCCGCCGACTGGGAGGCGGCCCGCGAGCAGCTCCTGCACGCCCAGGCGATCGTCGGCGAGCTCTCGAGCACCCTCCGGATCGACGTCTGGGACGGCGGCGAGGGCCTGCTCGCCGTCTACAACTACGCCTCCACCTCGCTCATCACGGCGAACGTGCACCGCGACGTGCAGGCCACCCGCGACTGCATCCGGATCCTCGAGCCGCTGCGTCAGTCGTGGCACGAGGCAGCCGCGTCGCTGCCCGCGACGCCCACCGCGCAGCAGCCGACCGGGGGAGCCCTCGGTGTCGCCTGAGCCGTCCGCAGAGCCGTCGCCTGAGCAGCCGGACGGACGAGCCGCATGGGAGGCCCTGCTCACCTCCCTGGAGCACGACGCCGCCGGGCAGGCGGCCGACTCCACTGCCGTGGCCGGGTGGTCGGAGCCGGCCGGGCTGGGACCGCTGCCGCGGGACCTGGTGGGACGGGCCTCCCGGCTGCTCGCCGCGCAGCGGGACCGCATGACGGTGCTCGAGGCGGACCGCCGCTCGACGCTGGAGCACCTCGGTGCCCTTCGCGCCGTCGACGCCACGCGCGAGCCCCGCGGCTCCGTGTACCTCGACGCTTCCGCCTGACCCGCGCCCCCGCACCAGTTCTGCGACAGAGCACCCGTCGATCGACGGGTGCTCTGTCGCATCTCGGGTGCTCCGCCCCGCCGCCCCCCGTTCGGGGCGACGCCTAACGCGGCGGACGACGGACTCCGATAGCGCCACACGAGCACGGATCGCTCACCAGTTCGGCCAGGGATCGGCCACCACCGCACGGCGACGTCGCACCGACGACGCCTGACGAGGGGATCCTTCGTGTTCGATTCCGTGACGAGCGTCGCGCTGCAGAGCGCACTCGACGGTCTGTCGATGCGCCAGAAGGTGATCGCGAACAACATCGCGAACATCAACACGACGAACTACCACGCCGAGAAGGTCCAGTTCGAGGACGCCCTGGCGAAGTCGATCGTGGACGGCGACGGTTCCACCACGCCGACGATGGCGCGCAGCCTCGAGCCGACGAACACGAACGGCAACAACGTCAACCTCGACGAGGAGACGCTGTCGAACATCGACACCGTGCTTCGGTACCAGTTCGCCACGCAGGCGATGAACTCCGAGCTCACCAGCGTCCGTGCGGCGATGCGGACGAACTCGTGACGACCTTCGACGCGATCGGCATCGCGAGCACCGGCCTGACCGTGCACCGGAAGTGGCTCGACGCCGTCTCGGACAACATCGCCAACGCGAACACCGTGAAGTCGATGGACGACACCGCGTTCCAGGCGCGCTACGTCGAGGTGCAGGAGGGCAACGGCGTCTCCGGCGCCTACGTCAAGGGCGCAGCGTTCGGCAGCGCCGCCGGCCGTGTGACCTACGACCCGGACAACCCGCTCGCGAACGAGGAGGGCTACGTCCGCATGCCCGACATCGACCTCGGCACGCAGATGGCGGACCTCATCATGGCCCAGCGCGGCTACCAGGCGAACGCCGCCGTGGTCGACCGTGCCAAGACCGCCTACGAGGCGGCACTGCAGATCGGGAAGAACTGATGCCCATCGACGCCGTGAACGGTGTGACCACCAACGCGATGACGAACGCCCTGACGAGTGTCTCGGGGACGTCCAGCGACAGCACGAACGCCACCGGTGCCGCCGGCGCGACCGACGGCAGCGGGTTCGCCGCGAGCCTCGGCAACGCCGTCGACGGGCTGCAGTCGCTGCAGAGCGACTCGAAGACCCTGGCGCTCAAGGCCGTGACCGGCAACCTCGACGACATCCACGACGCCACGATCGCCGCCACCCGCGCGCAGGTCACGCTCGAGCTCGTCTCCGCCGTCCGCAACAAGGGCGTCGACGCCTTCAACGAGATCATGAGGATGCAGGCCTGATGCCCGTCGCCGTCAAGAACGTCTTCGCGCGCCTCAGCGCCTACGTGAAGGGCTTCTCCGCCGCCCAGCGCACCATCGCGATCCTGGCGATCGCGGCACTCGTGCTCGGTGGGATCGCCCTCGCGTCCTGGCTCGGCAAGGCGTCCTACGCCCCGCTCTTCACCGGGCTCGCCGCGGCCGACGCGAGCTCCATCACGGACCAGCTGCAGACCGACGGTGTGCCGTTCCAGCTCACCGACGGCGGCGCGACGATCCTCGTGCCGCAGGCGCAGGTGTACTCGGAGCGGCTCAAGGCGGCGTCGAACGGCCTGCCGTCGTCGAACGAGGGCGGCTACTCGCTGCTCGACAAGATGGGCGTGACGAGCTCGGAGTTCCAGCAGGACGTCACCTACAAGCGCGCGATGGAGGGCGAGCTCGCCAAGACCATCGGTGCGATGGACGGCGTGCAGACGGCCACCGTGCAGCTCGCGATCCCGGAGAAGTCGGTGTTCGTCTCCGAGGAGAAGGACCCGACCGCGTCGGTGTTCATCGCGACCGAGAACGGCACGCAGCTGAGCACCGACCAGGTGCAGGCCATCGTGCACCTGACGAGCGCCTCGGTCGAGGGCATGCAGCCCACCGACGTCTCGGTCGTCGATGCGAAGGGCCAGACCCTGTCCGCCGTCGGCACCGGCGCGACCGGCAGCGGTGCGGACCAGGCTGCCGACTACGACGCGGCGACGAGCAAGAAGATCCAGGACCTGCTCGACACCACGCTCGGCGTCGGCAACGCGACCGTCGTGGTCTCCGGCACCATGAACCAGGAGTCCGGCACCCGGACGTCCGAGAGCTACACGTCTCCCACGTCGGGCCCGGTCGCGCTGAACGAGTCGAGCACCACCGAGGAGTACGGCGCCGGCGCCGGTGCGGGGACCGGTGCGACCGGGGTCCTCGGTCCGGACAACATCGCCGTCCCGAACGGCACCGCGACGAGCGGCACCGGCGACGACGGGTACAAGAACGAATCGGCGACGAAGAACAACGCCGTCGACCACACCACCGAGACCACGCAGATCCCCTCGGGCGGGCTCGACCGGCAGACCATCTCGGTCGCGCTGAACTCGAAGGCCGACGCCGTGCAGAACGCGAACCTGCAGAGCATCAACGACCTGGTGTCCGCCGCCGCGGGTGTCGACCAGAACCGTGGCGACCAGGTCAAGGTCGCGATGATGGACTTCGACACGAGCGCCTCCGACCAGGCCGCGAAGGCCCTCGAGGCCCAGCAGAAGGCCGACCAGCAGGAAGCACTGTGGTCGTCGATCCGCACCGCCGGCATCGTGATCGGCATCGTCCTCGCCGTCATCGCGATCATGTTCTTCGTCGCCCGCCGCAACCGGAAGCAGGAGCGCGAAGCCGTCGACCTCGGCGAGCTCGACGCCTTCGCCGGCGAGACGTTCCAGCTGCCCCTCGCGATGGACGGCGTCGACGACCGCGCGACGCTCGGTGCCGGTGACGCCCCGACCGCCGTGCTGTCGGCGATGCCCGGCGGCGACGCTCCCACCGAGGTGCTGACGACCGAGGAGATCACCGCCGAGCGCCGCCGTCAGGACATCTCCGCCCTGGCCGAGCGCGACCCGAAGCGCACCGCCGAGCTCCTGCGCGGGCTCCTCGACGACCGGGCACCGGTGTGAGCGCGCTGATGCCGAGCCCCGGCGGCGGTTCCGGTCCGAGCGACCGTGCCCTGACCGGTGCGCAGAAGGTCGCGCTCATCCTCATGCAGATGGAGACGGACCGCGCCGCCGAGGTGATGAAGCAGTTCACCGAGATGGAGGCCGAGGAGATCTCCGCCGAGATCGTCCGGATGCGCCGCGTCGAGGACACCGTCGTCGACCAGACGCTGTCGGAGTTCCACCGGATCACGATGAGCGGCCGGCTGCAGAAGCGCGGCGGCAAGGAGACCGCCCTCGGGCTGCTCGAGGCGTCGTTCGGTGCCGAGCGGGCCGCCGGCGTGATGGACCGTCTGGCCTCGAACCTCGCCGGCCAGTCGTTCGACTTCCTCGACGACGCCGAACCCGGCCAGGTCATCTCCCTGCTCGAGGGCGAGCTGCCCCAGACGATCGCGCTCGTGCTCGCCCACCTGGGCCCCGGGCAGGCCAGTGCCGTGCTCGCCGGGATCGACGAGCGCGTCCGCACCGACGTCGCCCAGGCCTTCGCCACGATGGGCAGTGCGACCCCCGAGGCCGTCGGCATCGTCGCCGGTGTGCTGCGCCAGCGCGCCGGGGCCGTCGTGTCGCCGCGCGAGAGCGTCGAGGTCGTCGGTGGCATCGCGCCCCTGGTCGACATCATCAACCGCTCGGACGTCGCGACCGAGAAGGCCGTGCTCGAGGGACTCGAAGCCCGCGACCCGGAGCTCGCCGAGGACATCCGCTCCCGCATGCTGACCTTCGAGGACATCGTGAAGCTCGAGTCCCGCGACATCCAGCAGGTGCTGCGCGGCATCGACTCGAAGATCCTCGCGACCGCCATGAAGGGCGCAGCCGGGCCGGTCGTCGAGACCATCCGCGCGAACGTGTCCGAGCGCAACCGCGAACTCCTCGACGACGAACTGCAGGCCATGGGCCCGGTCCGCGTCTCGCAGGTCGAGGAAGCCCGTGCCGAGGTCGTCCGCTCCGTGCGCGAGCTCGAGGCCCAGGGCGTCGTCACCGTGCACCGCGCCGAGGAGGACGAGCTCGTTGACTGACACCGTGGTGCACCGCGTCGCCTTCCCGGTGCTCGCCGACCCCGCCGGACGCGAGCGCGCGTCGAGCGCGGACGTCCGCGGGCACGCGGCCGGGTACACCGCCGGCCTGCGGGCCGCTCAGGCCGAGACCGACGCCCTGCGCGCCCGGCTCGAGACCGAGCACGCCGCGCGGATCACCGCGCTGCAGGCCGACACGGCACGCCGGATCGCGGTCCTCGACGCCGCCACGAACGCCATGCTCTCCACGGTCGCACCCGTCCTGGCGGACGCCGAGGCATCGGTCGCGAGCGCGGCAGTCGACCTGGCCGAGGCGATCGTCGGGAACGTGGTCCGCGCCTCCAGGCCCGCACACGACGCGACCGTCACCGACGGTCCGGACGGACAGAGCAGCCGGGAGGCCCGGATCGCGTCCGGTGCGGAGGCCACCGTCCGGCGGGCGCTCGCGTCCGTCGACCGCACGGTCCCGGTGGCCGTCCGGCTGAGCCCGGCGGACACCGCGCGCGTCGCCGGCCTCGACCTGCCGGTGCCGGTCGTCGCCGACGGCGCCCTGCGCGACGGCGACGCCGTCGTCGACCTGCCGGACGGCATGCTCGACGCGCGCATCGCCACGGCGCTCGACCGCGCCCGCACGGCCCTCGGGGTCGGCGCGACGGGAGCCGACCGGTGACCGCCACGCTGCTCCGTCCGCGCGGTCTCGACGAGGCGCTGCTGCGCGCGGCACCCCAGCGGGTCGGTGTCGTCACGAGCGCCGTCGGCCTGGGGCTGACGATCGCCGGGCTCGACGCCCGCGTCGGTGAGGTCGTCACGGTCGGCGCCGAGGACGGCGAACAGACCGCGGTCGAGGTCGTCGCCACCGACGCCTCGGGCGTCCGCTGCATGCCGCTCGGCCGCCTGGCCGGCGTGACCGCGGGCACCCCGGCGCGTCCGACCGGCCGCCCGGTGCTCGTGCCGACCGGATCCGGTCTGTTCGGCCGCGTCCTCGACGGACTCGGCCGACCGATCGACGGCCGCGGCCCGCTCGAGGGTCCCGGCGGCGAACCGGTCACCTGGGTCCCGCTCGACCACGACACCCCGAGCGCGATGGCCCGGACCCGCATCGACACCCCGATGCAGCTCGGCGTCCGCGTGCTCGACACCCTGACCACCGTCGGCCGTGGGCAGCGCATGGGCCTGTTCGCCGGGTCCGGCGTGGGCAAGTCGTCGCTGCTGTCGATGATCGCGCGCGGGAGCGACGCGGCCGTCAACGTCATCGCCCTGGTGGGGGAGCGCGGCCGTGAGGTGCGCGAGTTCCTGGAGGACGACCTGGGACCCGAGGGGCTCGCCCGCTCGATCGTCGTCGTGTCCACCTCCGACGAGCCCGCGCTCATGCGCCTGCGCGCCGCGTTCGTGGCCACCCGCATCGCCGAGTCGTTCCGCGACGCCGGCCAGGACGTCGTGCTCATGATGGACTCGCTCACCCGCGTCGCGATGGCGCAGCGTGAGATCGGGCTGTCGGTGGGGGAACCGCCGGCCACCCGGGGCTACCCGCCGTCGACGTTCTCGGTGCTCGCGGGACTGCTCGAGCGCGCCGGGACCGACCGCGTCGGCAGCATCACGGGCATGTACACCGTGCTGGTCGACGGCGACGACCACAACGAGCCGATCGCCGACGCGGCCCGCAGCATCCTCGACGGCCACGTCGTGCTCGACCGCAAGCTCGCGATCACCGGGCACTTCCCGTCGGTCGACGCCCTCGGCTCGGTGTCCCGCGTCGCCTCGAAGGTCACCCGACCCGAGCAGCGTGCCGCCGCCACCGTGCTGCGGAAGGTGATGGCCGCCCGTGCCGGCGCCCAGGACCTGCTCGACGTCGGTGCGTACCAGCGCGGGTCGAACCCGCTCGTGGACGCCGCCGTCGACCACCAGGGATCGATCGACGCGTTCCTGCGCCAGGGCATGGACGAGCGGGCGACCGCCGACGCGTCCTGGCAGCGCCTCGGCGGCCTCGTGCAGCAGCTGGGGGTGTCGTGATGGCCCGCCGTTTCCCGCTCGCCGGACTCCTGCGCCTGCGTCACACCGAGCAGGACCGTGCCGCCGCCACGCTGGCCACCGCGAACGAGCGCGTCCGTGACGCAGCCGACGCCCGGATCGCGGCACGCCGGAGCCTCGCCGACAGCGAGGACGCCCAGCCCATCCAGGACGCCGCGACCCTGAGCGCCGTCGCCGCAGCCCGTGCCGCGACCCGCGGGATGCTCGAGGAGCTCGACGCCGTGGTGCAGAACCGCCGTGCCGACGCCGACCGGGCACAGCAGGACTACACCGCCGCCCGTCGCGCCGCCGTCGGCCTCGAGAAGCTCGAGGGCAAGCACACCGAGCAGCAGGCGGCCGAGGAACTCCGGACCGAACACAACGCCCTCGACGAGATCGCGGCACGACGCCGCACGGAAGGTGGTGCCCGATGAGCGTCGAAGCGGTGCTCTCCCGGATCTCGGAGATCCGGTCCCAGATCGACACGCTGCGCGGCGGGACGGCCACGGCTGCCCCGGGCGCGTCCGCCACCGGTGGGGCCGCGGGGTCCTCCGCCTTCGCCGACGCCCTCGCCACCGCCGACGGCACGACCGGCGCGGCGACCGCTGCCGGTGCGACCGCCGCAGCCTCCGCGACGGGCACCCGTACCCCCGCGACCTCGGTCGACGCCGGGGCCGGCACCCTCGCCACCGGCAGCGGTGCGACCGGCGCCGACGTGGTGGCCGACGCGAAGAAGTACCTCGGTGTGCCGTACGTGTTCGGCGGGGAGACGACCGCGGGCATGGACTGCTCGGGCCTGGTGCAGACGGTCTTCAAGGACCTCGGGGTCACGATGCCCCGGGTCGTGCCGGACCAGGCGAAGATGGGCGTCGAGGTCGGCTCCCTGAAGGACGCGCAGCCCGGCGACCTGATCATCCCGAAGGGCGAGGGCCACGTCGTCATCTACGTCGGCGACGGCAAGGTGCTGCACGCGCCGCGCCCCGGCAAGGACGTCCGGATCGTCGACAACTGGTACTCCCAGGGCGACATCGCGACCATCCGCCGGATCGTCCCCGCGCAGGCGGCCCCGGCGGCCGTCGCCGCGCCGACCGCCTCGGCAGCGCGTTCCGCGACCGACCTGCAGACCGCCGCGCTGCTGTCCATGATGCAGTCCGGGAGCGCCGCATGAGCCTGACCATCGCCACCCAGCCGTCCGTGCCCACCGCACCCGGCACCAACCGGGGTGCATCGTCCGACTCCGCTGCTGCAGGGTCCTTCGGCGCAGCACTGACCGCCGCCGTCGCGACCGAGCGGCGCCCCGGAGACGGTGCCGCCGGGCGAGACGACACCGACGGCCGCACGGCGGACGGCTCGGCCGCGACGCCGAGCACCGCCGCCACGCCGTCTGCGTCCGCGTCGGACCAGTCGGTGCCGTCGACCGGCTCCCCGTCGGTCGACGCGCAGGCGCTGCTCGCCGCCGGACTCGTGGCCGTGGCCGCACCGACCGCTCCGGCGGGCCTGGCGAGTGGCACGGGGGACCAGTCGGCCACCGGCGCCGCCGGGACGCCCGCCGGCGACCAACACATCGACGTGGCCGCAGCGGCACCCGCCGGAACGACCACGACAGCACCGTCGGTGGAGGGGGACACCTCGACGCCGGTCCCGTCGACCCCGGCGCCGGCCACCGCCCCCGCCACGGCGGCCCCGCAGCAGGCACCCGCGTCGGGCGGGGCACGGCAGAACGCTGCCGGAGCGACGACGGGCACGGCGACCACCGCCGCGGCGACGCCCGCCGTGCCGCCCGCCGGCAGCGCGTCTCCGGCCGCCGCCGCGACGATCGTCGCGGGCGCCGCCCCCGCGACCACCACAGCCGCGACGACCGCCGTCTCGACGACCACAGCCGCGACCGACGTGGCGACCACCGCCCCGACGGCCACTGCCGCGATCGCGGCCCCCGCCGCCACCCGCACCGCCGACGGCGACACCGCAACCGTGCCCCCGGGCCAGGCGCCGGTCGTCACGGCCGCCCCGGCAGCCGGCACCGGCTCCCGAGCCGGCCACGGGACGGAGCAGCAGGCGTCGACGCCGGGTGATCCGGGCCTCCCGGCCGTCGCCCCCAGCCGCGGTGGCGAGACGCCGTTCGTCATGTCGACGACGTCGACCACCGCGCCCGCCGCGGCGACTGCGCCGGCCCCGGCACCGCTCGCCCAGCAGCTGGCGCGACCGGTGTTCTCGCTCGCACAGGCCGGCCCCGGCGAGCACGTCGTCACCGTGCAGGTCGTGCCGGACAGCCTCGGCCCGGTCACGGTCCGCGCGCACGTCACCGCGCACGGCATGCACGTCGAGCTGTTCGCCGCGTCGGACGCCGGCCGTGAGGCCGTCCGCCAGGTCCTGCCGGACCTGCGGCGGGACGCGGCCGGCACCGGTGTGAGCACCACGCTCGACCTGTCGTCGCAGAACCAGCCGCAGGACGCGCCGGGTCGTGACGAGCGTCCGGCCGCGCGTGCGCTGCCTGACGACCTCGGCCTGGAGGCGCGGGTCACCCCGCGCGCGCAGCCCACCGCCCACATGCCCTCCATCCGCACCGCAGGACTCGACGTCCTCGCCTGATCCGGCTCACGAACAGGAACTCACCATGCCCATCGACGGCATCACCGGCAGCGTGGACCCGACCGCGCAGGCAGCGGCCCTGGCCGCCAACTCGACGGCCCAGAAGTCCCAGACGATGGACTCCGAGGTCTTCATGAAGCTGCTCGTCACGCAGCTGCGCAACCAGGACCCGTCCTCGCCGATGGACACCAACCAGATGATCAGCCAGCAGACGCAGCTCGCGATGATGGAGCAGATCACCAACCAGACCACGACGGGGAACGAGAACTTCTCGCTCCAGATGCGCATCGCCGCAGCGAACCTCGTCGGCAAGCAGGTCAGCTACACCGACGCCGACTCGGGCGGGTCCGTCACCGGGACCGCCTCGGCCGTGTCGTACGCGAACAGCGTCCCCACGGTCACCGTGAACGGGAAGGAGGTCGCTCTCGACGTGATCTCCGGCATCACCACCACCGCTCCGGCGTCCTGACGCCCGCTCCTTCCTTCCTCGTACTTCCTCGCTCTTCCTCGTTCTCCCTCGCTCTTCCTGCCTCTCCGAAAGGACGCACCATGCTCCGCTCGCTCTACTCCGGGATCTCCGGCCTCCGCTCCCACCAGCAGATGCTCGACGTCACCGGCAACAACATCGCCAACGTCAACACCGTCGGCTTCAAGTCGTCGACGACCGTGTTCCAGGACACCCTGTCGCAGATGACCCAGGGTGCCGGCGGACCGCAGACCGGCATCGGCGGCACGAACCCGGCCCAGATCGGCCTGGGCGTGCAGGTCGCCGGAGTCTCCACGAACTTCTCGCAGGGCTCGGCGCAGGCCACCGGCAAGGCCACCGACCTGATGATCTCGGGCGACGGCTTCTTCGTCACCCGCCTGGGCAACGACACCGTCTACACCCGCGCCGGAGCGTTCGACTTCGACGCGGACGGCCGCCTGGTCACCGCCGACGGCAAGATCGTGCAGGGCTACCCGGCCACGAACGGCGTCGTCAACGAGAACGGCCAGCTGTCCGACATCACGCTGCCGCTCGAAGCAGCGGCCCCGGCGGTCCGCACCACCGCCGCCACCGTCGCCGGCAACCTGCCGTCCGAGACCGCGGTCGGCCAGACCATCACGCGCGAGGCCACCGTGTACGACGCCTCGGGTGCCAAGCACACGATGTCGCTCGCCTACACGCGCACCGCCGACGGCTGGGACGTCACCGGGCGCAACGGCCAGGGCACCACGGCGACGACCTCGCTGACCTTCGGCACCGACGGCAAGCTGACCGCCGGCGGCACCCTCGCCGTCGGTGGCATCCGGGTCGACATGGGCGACCTGACCGGGTTCGCCTCGCTCAACACCGCGGCGATCGGCTCGCAGAACGGCCGTGAGGCCGGCGCGCTGCAGGGCTACTCGATCGCGAAGGACGGCACCGTCACCGGCACGTTCTCGAACGGCGCGTCGCTCGCGCTCGGCCGCATCGCCCTCGCCACGTTCGCCAACCCGGCCGGCCTCGAGAAGACCGGGGCGTCGGGCTACCGCGCCACCGCGAACTCGGGCGGTGCGACGGTCGGCGGTCCCGGCTCGGCGGGCGTCGGTTCGCTCGCTGCGGGGACGCTCGAGATGTCGAACGTCGACCTGTCGCAGGAGTTCACGAACCTGATCGTGGCGCAGCGCGGGTTCCAGGCGAACGCCCGCATCATCACCACCTCGGACGAGGTGCTGCAGGAACTCACGAACCTGAAGCGCTAGGCGCGGGGGTTCGCGTCGCGGGCGCTGCGCTCGCGTCGCCGGGTGCTTGGTGAGCAGGAACGGTCGGGTGCTGAAGGGGGACTCGACCGTTCCTGCTCACCATCGTCCGTGGTGCATGGAGTTCGGCGCCGGTTCGTGACGAAACGGCGCGTCGTGACGTCTCATCGGTGCGATGCGCGAGAACCCCGACACCGACCACCAGTCCGACCACCGCTGCTGCAGCGTCTTCGACCGCTGGCGGTGTGATCGACCACGCGGCCACGACGGCGTGCACGAGTCGCGTGCTCCCGGCCGCCGCACGAGCTGGAACGACGCGCTGACGGGGCGTCGACTCTCGGACGTCTGACCCCGAGCGGGTATGGTCAGCACATGCTGACCATTGCCTCGCGGCACGACGTGCTGAACCGTCTCGGGCGGGCGCTTTCCGACCCCACGCGTGCGCGGATCCTGCTCAGGCTGCTCGACGAACCCGGCTACCCGGCGCGGCTCGCCGAGGAACTCGAGCTGACGCGGACGAACGTGTCGAACCACCTGTCGTGCCTGCGCGGCTGCGGGATCGTCGTCGCCGTCCCCGAGGGCCGTCGGACCCGCTACGAGATCGCGGACGGCAACCTCACCCACGCGTTGGAGTCCCTGGTCGACGTGGTGCTGGCGGTGGACGTCGCCGACGACGACGGATGCGAGGTCGAGCGGTGACCACGGCTTCGGTGTCGCTCGCGCCGGCCCGTGTCGGCGTGCTCCGGCGACGGATCAGGTGGATCGTCGCGGCGACCATCGCCTACAACGTGATCGAGGCCGTCGTGGCGATCGCCGCCGGTTCGGCGGCGTCGTCCACCGCGCTGATCGGCTTCGGGCTCGACTCGATCGTCGAGGTCCTGTCGGCAGCGGCCGTCGCGTGGCAGTTCGCCGGGCGTGACCCGGAGACCCGGGAACGAACGGCGCTGAAGGTGATCGCGGTCTCGTTCTTCGGGCTCGCCCTGGTGGTCAGCGCCGATGCCGTCCTGACCTTCACCGGTGTCCGCTTGCCGGAGCACAGTCCGGTCGGCATCGTCCTGGCCGCGGTGAGCCTGGCGGTCATGCCGTTCCTGAGCCTCGTCGAACGGCGGACCGGACGCGAGCTCGGCTCGGCGTCGGCGATCGCCGACTCGAAGCAGACGCTGATCTGCAGCTACCTGTCGGCGGCGGTGCTGCTCGGCCTGCTGGCGAACAGCCTGTTCGGCTGGTGGTGGGCCGATCCGCTCGCAGGACTCGTCGTGGTCGTGTTCGCCGTGCGCGAGGGCCTCGAAGCCTGGCGCGGTGACGCGTGCAAGCAGCCGGTGTCGGCGCTGACCGGGGAGCGCGAGCGCGAGGGTTGCGACTGCTGCTGAACGGAGTCTGCCTGTGGCCGGCGGTTCAGCCGGCTTCGGACTCGCTGACGTGGCTGACCGCGTCACCGACGATGTGGGCGATGTGCTCGTCGTGCAGCGAGTAGACGGCGTTCCGCCCGATGCGCTCGACCTGCACGATGCCCGCGAGCCGCAGCGTGCGGAGGTGCTGGGACACCAGGGGCTGCGACAGCTCGGTCGCTTCGGCGAGGGAGCCGACGTCGGAAGGCTGGGAGATCAGCGCGGACAGGATCCGGAGTCGGGCGGGCGAGGACAGCGCCTTGAAGAGTTCGGCTGCTGCTTCGATCCCGTCTGACATGGACTCATGTAAGCGCACGCGCATACGTGCATGCAACACGACGGCCCCGGCGCGGTGCGTCGGGGCCGTCGTGCAGGTCCGTCGATCGGTGCTGATCACGGGCCTGCGCTGATCAGGAGATCAGTGCTCGTCGTAGTGGTCGCCGTGCTGGGCGTGCTTGTGTCCGTCGTGGACGAAGTCGACGTGGTCCTCGTGCTGGACCGTCTCGTGGCCGCAGCCGTCCTGGTGGGTGTGCTCGGCGACGGTGTGCTCTGCGCTGTTCTCGTGCTCGGCCATGGTGACCTCCTGCTGATCGTCGGTTGGGATGCCCTCAGCGTAGATCACATATGCAGAAGTAGCAATACATTTATAGATGAGAACCGGTGTCAACTCCGGGACCGAGCTCGCTCAGCGCTCGATCGCCGTCGACGACCACTGCGACGGTGGGTCGATCCCGTCGGGCACCAGAGTGGCGGAGTCACCGCGTGCCGCGTTCACCTGCGCCTGTGTGAGGAACACCGCCGTGGACAGGTCCGCTCCGTCGACCCGTGCATCCCGCAGGTCGACGCCGAGCAGGTCGACTCCGGACAGGTCGGCACCGCGCAGGTCCGCCGCGATCAGCGTGGCTCCCCGCAGGTCGGCCCCGCGCAGCGAGCGTGCGCGGAGGTCGGAACCGGCGAGGTCCGCCCCCGGTCGCAGCAGGCCGTCCGGTGCGTCGTCCGCACCGGTGCTGTACCGGCCCCGTACCTCGGCGCTCACCTCGACGAGGACATCGCGCACTCGAGCGTGCAGTGGCTCCACGTCCAGCGCGAGGAGCATCGGCCGGCCAGCGTCGAGGCTTCGCCGGATCTCCTCCGCGAGGAGGGCAGCGTCGCCTGCTGAGTCCGGGGTCACCGCGCGGTCCTGCGCCTCGGCGAGGTGCCAGAGCATCTCGTGCAACCTGCGGACGATCGGGAACACCCGGAACATCTCCGCGCGGGAGTCCGGGTGGTCACGCCAACTGACCCCGTCGTAGAGGGTCTGGGACACGTACTGGCCAGCACCGGAGCAGTCGAAGACGGTGCAGCCCCGGAACCCGCGCGGCCGCAGCGCCTGGTGGATGGTGCAGGAGAAGTCGTCAGCGAGGTTCCGGCACGGGGTGCCGGCGGGCTTGTCGATCGGGAAGTCGGCGGAACGCTGGAACCCGAAGGCGGTGCAGCAGAGTGCGAAGCAGTTGTCGCAGTCCGCGCGCAGGGCGGACCGGTCGGTGGTCGTCATGGAGTGGTCTTCCTCTGGTGGTCTGGATGGTGTGCCGGGGCGGGGAACTCCTGGTGGAGTTCCCCGTCCGGGCGCACGAGACCACCCCCGCGCGTCGGCGGGGCGAACCGGTGGTGCTGGGTGACCGGTGGGTCACCGAGAGAGAAGGAGGATCACTGCGGCCAGGCTAGCGTTCCCGGTGCGGCGGGAACGGGAATCGGGCGTACCCGGTCAGAACGACAGACCGGGTACGCCCGATCCGACCAGGTGTGCGCGGAGTCGCCCTACGACGACGTGGGCGGTGACGCCACCGACTCGATGCCATCCAACCGCGCCTCTTCCGCGTCGTACCCCGCACGCACCTGACGCAGCACCAGGTCGTCGATCTCGTCGGCGTCGCGCAGGCGCAACAGGGTCCTCGCCTTGTGCTGGACGAGTGCGAGCTCGAGGGCGACCGCGTTGTCGTGCCGCTGCAGCGCGGGGTGGTCGTCGTCGTCCCCCTCGCGGGCCTCGATCACGTCGAGGTGCGCCTCGTAGTCCTTCCGCAGGCGATCGACGGTGGCACGATCGGCTCCGGTCGACCGTGCCAGGCGGGGGAGCGCATCGAGCGCCTCCTCGATCGCGGTGCGTTCGGCGTAGCGACGTTCCTCGCTGACGGACTCGTCCTCGGGCAGCGCGGCGCGACGCAGGACGGCCGGCAGCACGAGGGCCTGGCCGACGATCGTGACGATGACCACGCCGGCGGTGACGAAGACGATGAGGTCCCGCTCGGGGAAGTCGCCGCCGGACTCCAGCGTGCGCGGCACGGCGACGGCCATGGCGAGCGACACCGCGCCCCGGAACCCGGCGAACCCGCTGACGAGCCGGTCGCGGTGCCCTTCGCGGGGTTCCCCGCCGGTGCGCCGGGTGACGAGCCAGATGGTCCCGCCCGCGGCGTTGAGGAACGCGAACCGCACGATGACGAGCAGCACCGCGACCGCGAAGACGATCCCGGTCCCGCGCAGCAGGTCGGCGGGGTCGAGCGCGCGGGCGGCGACCATCGCCTCGATACCGACCAGGACGAACAGCGCGCCGTTGAGCAGGAAGGTCAGGAACGACCAGAACGCGCGCACCTGCTGTCGGGTCTCGGCGCGGTCGAGCTTGGGGCCGACCTGGCTGACGACGATGCCGGCCGCCACGACGGCGAGCACGCCGGAGGCGCCGATGGCCTCGGCGGCCAGGAAGGCTGCGAAGGGCACGAGCAGGGTGACGAGGTTCTCGAGCACGACGGTGTCGACGCGCCGCAGCACCATCGTCCCGATCCAGGCGGCGGCGAGCCCGGCGGCGACCCCGCCGATGTAGGACAGGACGAGCATGCCGGACACGCCCCAGAACGTGAGCTCCTGCGTGCCGACGGTGACGGCCACTGCGATGCCGTAGACCACCAGGGTGGTGCCGTCGTTCACCAGGCTCTCGGCACGGAGCACCGTGACGTTCCGCCGCGGCAGCATCTTCGTGAGCACGCCGACCGCGGTCGCGTCGGTCGGGGCGACCGCGGCGCCGAGCACCCAGGCCGGCCCCCACGGCATCCCGAGCAGGTGCAGCAGCACGGCGACGGCACCGGCGGTCACCACGACGAGCAGGGTGCCCATCAGGACGATGCCGCGCAGGTTCTTCCGGATCTCGCGGAGCGACGTCGTCAGGCTCTCCCAGTAGAGCAGCGCCGGCAGGAACAGCAGCAGCACGGCCTCGGCGGGCAGCTCGACGTCCGCGAACTCCGGCACGAGCCCGAGCAGCGCGCCGAAGACCAGGAGCAGCACGGGTGGCGCGATCCGGATCCGGTCGGCCACGGCCGCCGTCAGTGCGATGGCGAGGCCGAGCACGACCACCAGTTCCGGTCCCAGCACGTGCACTCCGATCGTCGTCCGACCCGCCAGTCAACGCCGATCCACGGTGGATCCTTCCAGAACAGCCGGACGACGCGCCGCACCACACCCGGACGACGCGCCGCACCACACCCGGACGACGCGCCGCACCACACCCGGACGACGCGCCACACCACACCCGCACGACGCGTCACGAGCCGCCGCCTCACACCGCCCGCGGCCGCCGCACCACCCGCCGCCACCACGCGCGCCACGGCAGGGAGCTCACCAGCGCCGACCCGATCACGACGGTCCCGAACCACCCCACGACGACGCCCGGGATCGGCACGAGCAGACTCGCCCACAGCAGCACCGACAGCACCCCGAGCACGTACGCCGCCCCGGCCTTCAGGTACCGCAGCCGCTTCAGCCCCGCAGCCTGGTCGACCCGCGAGGTCAGGCGGGCCAGGAACACCGCGCCCACCCCGATCGCCCCGACCGCGACGGCGGCCTGCTCGAGCGCCCCGAGGCCGTCAGACCCGAGCGGCCCGGACCCGGACAGGCTGTACACGCCGTCGAGGATCTCGAACAGCATGAACACGACGAGCCCCCGCTCGAACACGACGGTCGACGCGTAGAGGTGGATGCGCCAGGCACCGCGGCCGACCCCGATCGACGCCGTGTCCGACGCGCCGCCGACGGGGCCGCTGCGCAGCGCCCACGACGCGGTCCGCTTCGACACGAGGTACGCGGCGATGCCGGCCACCCCGCCGAGCGCGACCGGCAGCAGCGCACCGGCGGCCCACCCGGAACGCGACCCGACGAGCACGGAGGTCACCACGACCCCTGTCGCAGCGGTGACCAGCGACCAGACGCGGGGTCGCGCGACGGAGGCGAGCCGCGCCTCCAGGCTGCCCAGCCACGACCTGCGGGACGCGCGGTCGGTGTTGAACAGGTACTCGGCGAAGACCTGCCAGATGAACGCGGCGCCGAAGGCGGCGAGGGCGGGACGCACCTCGGCCAGGTGCGCGGAGAACGAGCCGGGCGCGAAGACGGCTTCCTCGACCGAGCTGGCCGGGTCGGTCGCGTCACCGACCGCGACGGCGGCCGGCGGCAGGAGCAGGCGCATCGCGAGCACGCCCGCGACGATGCCGAGCGACAGGAACAGCCGCCGGGCGGGGGAGTGCAGCCGGCCGGCGATGCCGGCCATCGGCACGGACGAGTCCGCGGCCATCGCGATCTCGAGGAACGCGAGGGCCACGAAGGCGAGCGCTGCGGCGGGGCCGAGCACCAGCCAGGCCGCCGCGGCGGCCGCGACGGTGATGAGCAGGGGGACGGTCAGGAGTGATCTCGTGGCCATCTGCCCATCCAGCACGGTCGGCCTGGGCGGCGCATGGAGCGCTCCTGGGCATCGGCCTGGAGGCCCGTGGGGACCCCGTCAGACGGGTGACGGCCCGTCCCCACTTGCGGGGACGGGCCGGTCGGGGAAACGCGAAACACCGGTGTTCGCGTGTTGAACCGCGGTCTGCGCGTGTTCAACCGGCGAACACCGGTGTTTTGCGGGGGTTCAGCGTCAGTCGTGGAACGTCTCGATGGACGCGCCGAGCGAGTTGAGGCGCTCCTGCAGCTGCTCGTAGCCACGGGCGATGATGCCGACGTTGCGCAGGACGCTCTCGCCCTTCGCCGCGAGCATCGCCAGCAGGATCACCACGGCGGGCCGCAGCGCCGGCGGGCAGCTGATCTCGGCCCCTGAGAAGTGCGTCGGACCGGTGACGTCGAGGCGGTGCGGGTCACGCAGGGTGACGCTCGCGCCCAGGCGGGTGAGGTCGAGCAGGTGGATCGCCCGGCCCTCGTAGACCCAGTCGTGCACGAGCGTGGTGCCCTCGGCCATGGCCGCGATGACGACGAAGAACGGCAGGTTGTCGATGTTCAGGCCGGGGAACGGCATCGCGTGGATCTTGTCGATCGGCGCGTGCAGCTCGGACGGGTGCACCGTGATGTCCACGAGGCGGGTACGGCCGTTGGCGGCTGCGTACTCCTCGCTGACGTCGAAGCGCAGGCCCATCTCGGCCAGGGTCGCGAGCTCGATCTCGAGGAACTCGATCGGCGCACGCGTCACGGTGAGGGTCGACGCGGTGACGATGCCGGCGGTCAGCAGGCTCATCGCCTCGACCGGGTCCTCGCTCGGCCAGTAGTCCACGACCTCGTCGATGCGGCTCTTGCCGGTGATGCGGAGCGTGGTGGTGCCGATGCCCTCGATCTGCACCCCGAGCAGCTCGAGGAAGAAGCAGAGGTCCTGCACCATGTAGTTGGGGCTGGCGTTCCGGATGACGGTCTCGCCGTCGCGGGCCGCGGCGGCCAGGATCGCGTTCTCGGTCACGGTGTCGCCGCGCTCGGTGAGCACGACCGACTTGGTGGGGACGGCCTGGTTCGCGACGTCGACCTCGTACCAGCCGGAGGTCGCCTCGACGTCCACGCCGAACGGACGGAGCGCGATGAGGTGCGGCTCGACCGTGCGGGTGCCGAGGTCGCAGCCGCCGGCGTAGGGCAGACGGAAGGACTCGTACCGGCCGCTGAGCGGGCCGAGGAACATGAGCACGCTGCGGGTGCGGCGGGCGGCGTCCGCGTCGATCGCGTCGAGGTGCAGGTCGTCGGGGGCGACGATCTCGAGGGTCTCGCCGTCTTCCGACCAGGTGACGCTCGCGCCGAGGCTGCGGAGCACGTCGATGATGCGGTCGACCTCGACGATCCGGGCGACCTTGTGCAGACGGGTCACGCCGCGGTTGAGCAGCGAGGCGCAGAGCAGCGCCACGGCGGCGTTCTTGCTCGAGTTCACCGCGATGGAGCCGCTGAGCTTCCGGCCGCCCTGCACGCGCAGGTGGGCGCGTTGCGGGGCGCCGCCGATCGAGACGATCTGCTGGTCGAGGGCGTCGCTGATGCGGGTGAGCATCTCGAGGGACAGGTTCTGCCCACCCTGCTCGATGCGGTTGATCGCGCTCTGGCTGGTGCCGACGCGTTCGGCGAGCTGGGCCTGCGTCATGCTGCGGCCCTTGCGGGCGCCCCGGATCAGGGCGCCGACCTCACGGAGGGGTGCTGCGGTCGCCGGAGATGCCGGCGAGACGACGGTGGTGGTGTCGGTCATGCGCGCCACGCTAACACGCTCATGAGATAAACCGATGGAAGATCGACACCCGTTGCCCGTCCTGAGGTCTCGAATACGTCACAGTTGGGAATTTCGGGGGACGAACGCTCAGGCATCGGTCAGGCGGCCGTCGACGACGGTGACCAGGCGGTCGAGCGCGTCGCGGTGGACGAGATCGTGCGTGACGAGCATCGTCGCCGTGCCCTGCTCGTGCGTGAGGCGCGCGATCAGCGCCATGATCTCGGCGCCTCGCTCCTGGTCGAGCGCGCTGGTGGGTTCGTCGACGAGCAGGACGGACGGGGTGTTCACCAGGGCGCGGGCGATGGCGACCCGTTGCCGCTGGCCGCCGGAGAGCTGCGCAGGTCGCTTGCCGCGGTGCTCGGCGAGACCGACCGCTGCCAGCAGCGCATCGGCACGGGTGCGCACCGCGGTCCGGTCTCGGTGGCCGCCGCCGAGCTCCGCCATGACGAGCAGCTGTTCCCGAGCGATGAGCGACTCGATGAGGTTCGACTGCTGGAACACGATGCCGACCTGTCCGCGGCGGAGCGTCGTCGCCTCGTTCCGGCTCAGGGTCGCTGCGTCGACGTCGTTGATCCACACGTGCCCGGAGTCCGGGCGGATCAGGGTCGCCGCGACCGCGAGGAGTGAGGACTTCCCGGAGCCGGAGGGCCCGGTGATGCCCGTGACGACCCCGCTCGGAGCGGTCAGGGACACGCGGTCCACCGCCGTGATGCGGGAGTCGCCGTCGGGGAAGGTGAGGGTGACGTCGTCGAGGGTGATCATCGGTTGCTCCCGAGTGCGGTGAGGGGGTCGGCCTTGGTGACGGTACGGAGTGCCACGGCGGCACCGGCGAGGCCGAGGACGACCATCACGGCGGCCGGCAGCAGCGTGGTGAGCGGGCTGAGCAGGAACGGCAGGACACCGTTCGCGAGCGTCCCCAGGACCGACACGAGACCGATCCCGACCCCGACGCCCGCGGCCAGGACGACGAGTGCCTGGCCGAGGGCATCGCCCACGAGCGACGCGTCGGAGGCGCCGAGGGCCTTCAGGACGGCGATGTCGTCGGCACGCTGCAGCGTCCACACGGTGAAGAACGCCCCGACGACGAGCGCGGAGACTCCGAAGAGCATCACGATCATGAGTCCGAGGGACCCGACCTCCGACTTGAACGTCTCGAGCGCGGTGAGGCTGGCGAGCGGCGACACGGCGACGGTGCGCGTGCGGTCCGCCGTGCTGCCCCAGTCCGGCGTTCCGGAGACGGCGAGCACGGTCGCTTCGCCGTCCCCGCCGAGGCGCCGGTCGGTCGACGCCCACGCCGTCGGGGAGAGCGCGACGACAGGGGTGTGGCTGTACCAGGCGTCTCCGCCGACGGTGGCGACCCGGTAGGTCGTCCCGGTGATCGTGACGGCGTCCCCGACGGCGACGTCGAGGTCCTTCGCTGCGCCGGCGGACAGGCCCACCGTGTCGTCGGACCTCGGAGCCAGGTCGGTGACCGTCGACGCGGGGGCTCCCCGTGGGACGCCGAACAGGGCGACGGCGACCGCTGGTGCGGCTTCGGCGTGCACAGCGGCGCGCCCCTGTGCGATCCCGATCGGCGTGACCTGCTCGACGCCGGAGGACTCCCGCCACGCGGACACCGTCGCGGCGTCGATCGTCGACTGCGAGAACGATGGTTGCCCGGTCGAGGACCCCTGCAGGACGAGCCGGTTCCCGGGGAGGCCGAGGACCGCGGACACGTTCTGCGCGGCGAGGCCGCCGGTCAGGCCAGCGAGGAAGCCGACGAGGAGGGTGATCAACGACACCACGGACCCGATGAGCACGAACCTGCCACGGGCAGATCGGAGGTCGCGCCAAGCGACGAACACGATGGTTCCTTCCCGACGGCGGGGGCGCTCCCTGCCGTCCAGACGAGCCTCGCCGTCGCGGGTCCAAGTGCCATCGCCGGGAGGTTGACTGCTCTCGTCCAACTTCTGGTTGATGCCCGATGGGTCGTGGCCGCCGTACGCTGCAACGGACATGGCACACAGCACCCTCACGCCCGTGTTCGTCGGGCTCCGCACCGGACTGCACGTGCTGTTCGCCGCGCTCCTCGCACTCGTCGTCGTCCGGGTCCTCGTCGTCCGCGACACGAGCATGTGGGCGGCGATCGCCCTGGTGGCCGGGTTCGCCGTCCTGTACCTGCTCGGTGCCGGTGTCGCCGCCGCGCCGGAGGCACGCCGAGCCGTGGTGGGAGCGGCCTGGATCACCGCCTTGACCGTCGTGTGGGTCGCGTTGCTCGTCCTGGTGCCGGAAGCGGCGTACCTGGTGTTCCCGTTGTTCTTCCTCTACCTGCACGTCCTGCCCCGGATCGTCGGGCCGGCCGCCGTGGTCGCAGCGACCCTGATCGCGGTCGTCGCCCTGGGCCTGCACGGCGGCTTCACCGTGGGCGGGGTGATCGGGCCCCTCGTCGGTGCCGGGGTCGCGTTGCTCATCGGCCTCGGCTACCGGGCGCTCGCCCGCGAGTCCGTCGAGCGGGAGGCACTGCTGGCAGAACTCCTCGCCACCCGCGACCGACTTGCCGCGACCGAACGGCAGCAGGGGGTCCTCACCGAGCGCGCCCGCCTAGCACGCGAGATCCACGACACCGTCGCGCAGGACCTCTCCAGCATCCAGATGCTCCTCCACGCCGCCGAAGCAGCCGACGGCGGCCGGCCGGGCATCGAGCACATCCGCCTCGCACGCGCCACAGCGGCCGACGGCCTCGCCGACACGCGGCGCTTCATCCGGGAGCTCGCACCGCCGTCCCTCGATGCCGGCCTCCCCGCGGCACTGCGCCGCCTCAGCGACCAGTGGCACCGCGAGGGCCTCGACATCTCCGTGACCGCCGCACCAGAAGCGTCGGAGTTGACGATGGACGTGCAGACCGCTCTGCTGCGCATCGCCCAGGGGGCCGTCGCGAACGTCGCCCAGCACGCCGGCGCCACGACCGTCGACATCACCCTCGACGTCAGGGCGACGCACGCGTCCCTGCGGGTGCAGGACGACGGCTGCGGCTTCGACCCCGACCGTGTCGGCACCCGCTCCGGCACGTCCGACGCGTTCGGGCTCCGCGCGATGGGTGAACGTGTCGACCAGCTGGGTGGCCGTCTCACCATCGACAGCGCACCCGGGGACGGCACGACCATCACCGCGACCGTGGAGGTCGGTCGCCCGTGATCCGACTCGTCATCGCGGATGACCACCCCGTCGTCCGCGCCGGCCTGCGCGCACTCCTCGACGGGGCGGTCGACATCGACGTCGTCGGGGAGGCCGCGACACCCGACGAAGCCGCCGCGCTCGTGGCGTCCCTGGACCCCGACCTCGTGCTGATGGACCTGCAGTTCGGGCAGGACCGCACCGGTGCCGACGCCACACGGCAGATCCGGTCGACCGACGCCGCGCCGTACGTCCTCGTCCTCACCAACTACGACAGCGACGGCGACATCCTGGGCGCCGTCGAAGCGGGGGCCAGCGGGTACCTGCTCAAGGACACGCCACCCGACGAACTGCTCGCCGCGGTGCGCGCCGCAGCCGCCGGTGAGAGCGCCCTCGCGCCGGCGGTCGCCAGCCGCCTGATGGCACGGATGCGTGCGCCACGGGTCAGCCTGTCCGCTCGCGAGATCGAGGTCCTCCGGCTCGTCGCCGAGGGCGCCTCGAACGTCGACGTGGCAGCACGCCTGCACATCACCGACGCCACCGTGAAGTCACACCTGGTCCACGTGTTCTCCAAGCTCGGCGTCGGATCCCGGACCGCCGCGGTGTCCGAGGCCCGGGCGCTCGGCATCCTCCGCTGACGGAGCTGCCGGAGCTGACCACTCGCGGACACCAGGGCCCCGCACCGATCAGGGATCGGTCAGGGTGCCCCGGACAATGGAGTCACCGGAGTGCGCCGGATCACCGTCGTCGGCCTCGGCCGAGACGTCCACGACCGGGAACTCCGCGGTGTCGACGCCGTCGGGCACCGTGAAGCGGCCCTGGTCGCCGTCCAGGTAGCCGACGCTCACCAGTCCGCCGAGGTCCGACCGCATCATCCAGACCTCGCGGAGCGGACCGGTGCCGGAGCGACCGCGCTCTCCGTGCAGGTCGACGAGCAGGGTCACCCGGCCGTCCTGGTCACGTTCGAGTTCGGCGCGGCCGGTCGTCCCCGACCAACCGGGCAGCGCTGCGAGCTCGGTGTTCGCCAGGACGGTCTCGGTGTCGCCGCGGGGGAGTCCGGGGACGATCCCCGACGCCACACCGATGCCGAGGACGACGGCCAGGACACCGACGCCGGCGATCGCGATGGCGAGGGCTCGGCGACGACGGGGACGGGATCGGGGTCGGCGGGCCACGGCGTGGTGCTGGGCGCCAGACCGGGTCCCGCCGGACGCGCGTTCGGCCGCTCGTCCGGGTTCGGTCGCCGGCGCCGCGGCCTGCTGTGGCGTCCGGGCGATCTCGGCCGCGATCCGGTCCCACACGTGCTCCGGGGGCGCGGCCAGCGTGACGTCCTCGGACGCCCGGGTCACCGCAGCGACCCGCTGCAGCGCGGCCACCTCGTCGCGGCACCGGTCGCAGGACGCCAGGTGCTCGGCGACGTCGTCGGTCGCGACCTGGTCGGAGACCGCGAGCATAGCCAGCGTCTCGTCGTCGACGTGCTTCATTCGATCACCTCCAGACGTGTTCGGAGCCGAGCCAGACTTCGGTGGATGTGGCTCTTGACGGTGCCCAGCGGCAGTTCGAGCCGTTCGGCGATCTCACGATGGCTGAGGTCGTCGTAGAACGCCAGTCGCATCACGCGCCGTGGGACCTCGTCGAGCCGCTCGAGCTCTCCGGCGACCAGTGCGCGTTCGGCCAGATCGAAGGCCGGTTCCGGCGCCGGGGTGGTCTCCTCGACCACGTCCGGGTCGGCGGCGCTGGCGTGCCGTCGGCGCTCGTTCTGCGCGTCGGCGATGCAGTTCCGGGTGATGCCGACCAGCCACGCGCCGAGCGGGGCGCGGCCGGGGTCGTAGCTCGTGCTGCGCTGCCAGGCCTTCACGAAGACCTGCTGCGTGACGTCCTCCGCGGCGGCCGGGTCGGCCAGGGCGCGCAGGGCCAGCGAGTACACGAGCGACGACCACCGCTCGTAGACGGCTCGCAGGGCGTGCTCGCCCCCGGCGCGGAACGCGTCCGAGAGCTCGCTGTCGTCCGGGAGGATGGTCGTCACGTCTTCCTGTCGCTGGCGCGGTCGTCGTCGACCACGGTCCGATCGTAGGGGGCGGATCGTCGCCACGGTCAGGCCGGGACCGCGGTGACGACGAGGTTGCTCTCGTAGTGTCCGGTGGCTGCGTCGAACGTCCCGCCGCAGGTCACCAGGACGAGCCGTCGGGGCCCGTCGTCACGGAACACCTCACCCCAGGGGAGTCCCTGCTTCTCGAGCATGCTGACGGAGTCGATCCGCCACGCGGTCTCGGCACCGTCCGCGTCGGTCAGGGTGACCCGGGTGCCGGACGGGGCGTCGCCGAGGCGGGAGAACGGACCGATGCCGTAGCCGACCGCGTCGACGTGGGCCGCGATGACGACGGTGCCCTCGGTGGACGACGGTGCGGCACCGAACCGGTACCAGCCCGCGGTGGCCGGGTCGGGCGGGAGCGCCATCGCGCCGTCCTCGTCGACCCCCTCCGGACGGACCGGCGCGCTGATGCCGGCGTGGTCGACGGTGATGGTGGTCGGGGCGGGGGCGTCCCGGACCGGGGGGATCGTGGCGGTCTGCTGCGGCACCTCGGTCGAGAACGCCGACGGGACCGGTGTGGGGGTGGTGGTCGTCAGGACGGACGGCTGCCCGCCGGGGGTGGTCCCGGCCGACGAGCACCCGGTCAGGGCGGCGGCCGCCACGGCGACGACGAGCGTCACCGTGGCGGACCGCACGGGGCGTGGCACGTTCAGCGGCGGGTCGCTGCGTACCGGCGGCGGAGCACCACGGCCCCGATCGCGGCAGCGGCGGCCAGTGCGGCCGCCGCTGCGCCGACCAGGGGCAGGGGGTCCTGGTCGTTCGTGGCCACGAGACCGGCGTTCCCGGCGGGGACGCCGTTCGGCGTGCCACCGAGGTCCGCGATCGTCTGCGTGGCGAGGGCGAGGTTGTCGTCGTCCAGGCTGCCCCAGGCGTAGACGATGGTCGACGAGCCCGCGGTGACCGCGACGTCCGCCGGGCCGATCACGGGGTCGGTGGTCCCGGTGGCGGCGACGGTCGCAGACACGGTGCCGGCCGGCAGTTCGAGTGCCTGCTCGTCGGGGTTCGACAGGTTCGACACGACGGCCTTCCCACCGGCGAGGACGTCGACGGCCGGTGCGGCGGCGACGTGCCGGACGACCAGGCGTCCCTGGCCGGCCGCGACGGCCGAGGTGTCGTTGGTGAACACCGTGGCGGTGGGTGACCCGTCCGTGGCGTCGTGGGCGACGGCGGTGTAGTTGCCGCCGGCGTCGAACGAGACGTCCGCCGGGCCGATGATCGGCTTCGACGCGTCGGTGGCGTCCGAGGCGGTGATCGCTAGCTGGTGTGCACCGGCCGGCACCATCATCGGGCCGGCGAGGGTGCCCGGGGTGAAGTCGTCGATGGCACGTTCGCCGTCGAGGTAGACGTCGACGGTGACGTCCGGGACGGCGTGGAGGACCGAGAGCGTCGCCTCGCCGGTGGCGGCGGTCGCAGCGGTCGCGGGCAGTACGGCCGCGGCGGCGGCGAACAGGACACCGGCGCTGAGGCCGGTGGCGAGTGTCTTGCGCATGACGTGTCTCCTTCGGGCCTGTCCGGGCCGGTGCGGACGACGTCGTCCTCGACGTCGTACCCCCACTACCGCCGGAGCACCCCGATCGGATGCAGCGATTTCCTGGGGATCAGCTGAGACGGCGCCAGACCCCTGCGTTGCCCGGACGCGACCAGGTCTCCGGATCGCCCGTGACGGCCTCGTCCCCGGCTCCCAGGTCGGTGAGCCGGTACGCGGAGTCCGGCGTCCACCCGGCGACGACGCTCGCGCGGCTGCCGTCGACCGGCACGGCGAGCCCGGAAGTGCGGAACCAGCCCGCGACGGTCAGGTGCACGACGTCGTACTCGGTGGCCACCGCGGACCAGTCCGGCAGCACCCAGTCGCCCTGCCGTCCGGTCGCCACGGCCCAGTCGTTCCGTCGGGTCGTCCCCGTCACGTCGAGCGGCCAGCGCCGGCACAGCGCGGCCCAGTCGGCGGGACCCTCGACGGTGCACACGCGCGCCGTGGCATCGGCCGGCACTGCCGAGACGACGGCGCGTTCCTGCCCGAAGGAGTCCTCGACCGCCCAGAGCGCCAGCGGCCCGGCGGACGGGAACGGCGCTCGCGTGTGCTGCGCGAGCGGCCACGGCGGCGTCGTCCACCACACCCCGCTGCCGGTCCCCGGACTTCCCTCGGAGATCTCGTCCCGCAGCTCCAGCGCCCAGTCGGCCAGTGCCGCCTCCGCGCTCGGACGACGGGGCTGGTCGCCCTCGTCGAACTCGACGCTCCATGCTCCGCCCTGCGGGTCGGAGAGCCGGCGCACGACCGGGCTGTCGACCGCCCACCGAGCGAGCCGCCGGAGCGCGGCCAGCAGTTCCGTCCGAGCGAGGAGCGCGTCCAGCGCATCGGGCTGCTGCCACCACAGCGCGCTCTCCGCAGTCGACTCGAGTGCGACCACGACGTCGTCCTCGCCCACGGACGGCAGGGACACCGCCGCGAGTGCGCTCGCCACCGCTGCCAGGTTCGGAGCCGGATCGGGTTCGACCGCACCACCGACGCCGAAGAGCGTTCGGTCGTCGCCGCGTTCGACGCCGAGGTGGTGCTCCGCCCAGAAGAGCAGGTCGCCGAGTTGTAGGGCGGCCGGGTCGTCGGGGTCCTGGACACCGCTGACGAGCTCCAGGCAGAAGCGCCGGCCACGCGGGTGGGCGAGCAGGTCCGAGGCATCGATCACCGAACCAGGCTAGTGACGGCCGCTAACGCACCCGTCGCACCCGCCGATAGTCCTCCGTGCAGGCCCACGGACGGGCCCGCATCCCGCCCCACGGACGGCGGCGGGACGATCGAGAACCAGGACGGGCCATGATCGTCGTCACACGACTGAACGGCAGCGGATTCGCTGTGAACCCCGATCTCGTGGAGCGCATCCAGGAGACGCCGGACACGACGCTCATCATGGTCGACGGCGCGAAGTACATCGTGCGGGAGTCGATGGCCGACGTCATCGACCTGATCGCCGCGTACCGCGCCCGCATCGTCGGGATGGCCTACGGCACCGACCAGGCCCCCCGCTCGAGCACGAACACCGGCCCGCAGCCCACGCTCGCCCCGGTCGCCGCACTCCGCTCCACGCAGCACGGCCGCGCGCTGGACGGGGGTCGCTGACGTGGACATCGCAACGATCGTCGGCATCCTGCTCGCCTTCGGCGCCCTGTTCGGCATGGTCCAGATGGAGCACGTCGAGCTCGGTGGACTCTTCCTGCCCGCCCCGATGCTGCTCGTGTTCGGCGCCACCATCGGCTGCGGCATCGCCAGCACCACGCTGAAGGACGCGATCGCCAGCTTCAAGGCGGTCCCGAAGGCGTTCACCGGCAAGGTCACCCCGCCGGCGTCGGTCATCGACGACGTCGTCGGGCTCGCCGAGACCGCCCGCGCCAACGGCCTGCTCGCCCTCGAGCAGGAGGCCGACAAGCACGACGACCCGTTCATGAAGAAGGCGCTGCAGAACATCGCGGACGGCACCGACGGCGACGAGCTGCGGATCCTGCTCGAGGACGAGATCGAGTCGAACGCGGCCCCGACCCGGAGCGCGAGTGCGTTCTTCATGGGCCTCGGCGGCTTCGCCCCGACCGTCGGCATCATCGGCACCGTGGTCTCGCTGACCCACGTGCTCGCGAACCTCGGCAAGCCCGACGAGCTCGGACCGCTGATCGCCAGCGCGTTCGTCGCCACCCTGTGGGGCCTGCTCACCGCGAACTTCATGTGGCTGCCGATCGGCGGCAAGCTCCGCAAGCTCGCCCAGCTCGAGTCGGACCGCCAGACGCTCCTGATGGAGGGGCTGCTCGCGGTGCAGGCCGGCAGCCAGCCCCGCCTGCTCGGTGAGCGGCTGAAGGCCATGGTCCCGCCCGCTGCCCGCGCCGACACGGGTGGCAAGGCCGGCAAGGCCGGCAAGGCCGGCAAGAAGGCCGACGCGGCCGACGACCAGCAGCTGGCGGCCTGAGCGTGAGCGCCAACCCCCGGGGCCGCGGCCGCGGTCGCGCGAAGAAGTCCCACGACGAGGCCGAGCACCCCGACGAGCGCTGGATGGCGTCGTACATGGACATGATCACGGTGCTGATGTGCATGTTCCTCGTGCTCTTCGCGATGTCCACCGTCGACCAGGAGAAGTACATCCAGCTGAAGCAGTCGCTCGCCACCGGCTTCGGCGAGGTCGACTCACAGAAGATCGACACCGCGAGCGGCACCGTCGTGACGAAGGACCAGGTCGAGGACGGATCCGGCTACTCGACGGACAAGTCCCAGGCCGACCACTCGACCGCCTCGTCGGGCACGAAGGACACCAACGTCGACCCCGCGTCGACGGTGGTGCCGACGACGGCGACGAAGCAGGACCTCGCCGAGGCGAAGCGCGAGCTCGACGACCTGACGAAGCTCGAGCGTGCGATCCAGCACAACCTGGCGAAGGCGGGCCAGACCGAGAACGTGCAGTTCACCGTGGATGCCCGCGGCCTGATCGTCCGGTTGATCGGCAGCGAGACGTACTTCGGCACGAACAGCGCGGACCTGTCCGACCAGGCGCGGTCGATCATGGACGCCATCGCGCCGGTGCTGAAGACCTCCGACCACGACGTCAGCGTCGAGGGGCACGCCGACCAGCGGAACTCGACGGCGCCGTACGCGACCAACTGGGAGCTCAGCGCCGCGCGGGCGACCGGGGTCCTGCGCGACCTGGTCGAGCGCGGCGGGATGCCCGGCGAGCACGTGCAGAGCGTCGGGTTCGGGTCGAGCCGGCCACTGGCGAAGGGCGGCACGGACCGGGACCTCGCCCTGAACCGCCGGGTCGACATCGTGGTCCTGTCGAACGCCGACCAGGACGTCAGCGCCCTCATGCCGGCGCTGGCGAAGGCACAGGACGGAGCGCAGCAGGGCTGAGACACGCACCGCGCGGAGCGCACCAGCGCTGACGCCACCGCCCCACTACGGGGTACAGCACTGACGGGTGCCCCACAGGTGACCGATAGACGCACCCGTGACCGAGACCCTGCCAGCGCCCGAGGTGTACGACTTCGCGCGCCCGTCGACGCTGGCCCGTGAGCACGCCCGGGTCCTCGAGCTCGCCTTCGAGACGTTCGCGCGCCAGTGGGGTACGCAGCTGACGGCGAAGGTCCGCGCGGTCAGCCAGGTCACCTGCGAGCAGGTGGAGATGACGACGTACGACGAGTACGCCGCGTCGCTGCCCGCGCTCACCGGCATGGTGCTGCTGCCGATCACGGGCCTGACCCCGAAGGGCGTGCTGCAGGTCCCGCTCGACGCCGCGCTGACGTGGGTGTCGCACGCGCTGGGCGCCTCGAAGCCGCTGCCGACGCCGGACCGCACCTTCACGCCCATCGAGCAGGCCCTGGTCCGCAAGATCGTCGAGGACGCCCTCGACGACCTCCGCTACTCGTTCGGCGGGCTGCTCGCGCAGGACGTCACGGTCGGCGGGTTCCAGTTCAACAGCCAGTTCGCCCAGGCCGCGCAGAAGGGCGACCTGATGATCGTCGCCTCGTTCTCGATCCGGGTCGGCGACCGCATCGCCCCCGGCACGCTGGCCCTGCCGGCCGAGGCCGTCCTGCCCCAGCTCGGCGAGGCCGCGGCGCACGTGTCGCCGGCCGACGCCCGAGCCCTGCTCGACGCGCAGCTCGAGAGCGTGCCCGTGGGCGTCAGCCTGCGCTTCGCCCCGGCCGCGGTCCTGCCGACGCAGGTCCTGCGGCTCGCCGTCGGCGACGTCCTGCCGCTGCCGCACCCGCAGCACCGGCCCCTCACCATCGCGGTCGACGGCGAACCCGTCGGCACCGCCGCGGTCGGCGCGAACGGCTCGCGCCTCGCCGGCATCGTCGTCACCACCACGAGCACGGAGCAGCACTGATGACCGAAACGACCACCCTCCACACCGCAGCGGCCGAGTCGCTCGCGGCGCAGCTCCCGACGGCCGCCCCCTTGACCGCGGTGCTCCTGCCGGGAGGCGCGACACCGGTCGTGCTCGACGCGGCGACGGACGCCGTGGTCGCCTCGTTCGTCGGCGGCCTGTCGGCCGACCTGGCGCTCGTGCTCACCGACCTCGAGGCGATCACGGCCGCCGGAGGCACCGACCACGGCATCGTGGCCGTCACGGACGTGCTGCGTCCGTCGCTCGAGGCCGCGGCCGGGGTCCTCGGCGTCGGGGTGCTCGGCGAGGCGAACCGCGAGTCGGCCGCGTCGCTGCTGGCCGACCCGGACACCGTCGTGTTCGAACTGACCGCCGGTGGCCTGCCCGCCGGGTGGTTCGGCATCCGGATCCGCGAGAACGGCACGGTGTCCGCGCCCGTCGTGGCGAACCTGCCCGCCGGCAACCTCGGCCGGATCAACAACGTCGAGATGACCCTGACGGTCGAGATCGGCCGCACTCGGATGTCGGTCCGCGACGTGCTCGGCATGGAGCCCGGCGCCGTCGTCGAGCTCGACCGCAGTGCCGGTGCCCCCGCGGACGTCCTGCTGAACGGCCGCCTCATCGCGCACGGCGAGGTCGTCGTCGTCGACCAGGACTACGCGGTCCGGATCACCCGCATCCTCGACGTCGCCGAAACGGTCTGACCCGCACGTGGACACCCTCGTCGTCACCCTCCGCGTCGCGCTCTCGCTCGGCGTCGTGCTCGCCCTGATGTGGGTGCTGCACCGCGCGAGCCGCAAGCGCTTCTCGGGCAAGCCGTCGGGCCGTCGTGCGGCGACCGTCGAGGTCGTCGGTCGGCAGGGCATCGGCGGCAAGGCGAGCGTCGTCGTGGTCGACGTCGAGGGGGAGCGGCTCGTCCTCGGTGTGTCCGAGCACGGGGTCAACCTGCTCACCAGCGGGCAGGCGCCCGCGCCGGAACTCACCATCGTGACCGGACCGGTCGCGCTGCCGGTGCGTCCCGCCCCGTCGGCCGACGCGTTCGGTCGGGAACTCGCGCAGCAGTCGGACGTCACCACGGGCCTCCCGGCAGGCACGGACGACGTGACCCGGGCGACCGACGCGACCAGCGCCGTCGCGCCGCTGCCGATGCGCCCGCGCAACCGTCGCCCGCAGCGCGCCGTGCCGAGCGCCCAGCAGCTGCAGGGCTCGATCCTGTCGCTCGACACCTGGCGCCAGGCCGCGGCCGCGCTGCGGAACCGGCGGGCCGGGTGAGGGCGGCAGGGCCGCACCGGCTGGCACGGTCGGGTCGACTCGTCGCCCTCGTCCTGCTCGGCCTGGCGGTCGTGGCCGGGTTCCTGATGCTCACGACGACCGGCGCACACGCCGCCGGTGTCGTCGAACCCACCGCCCCGGCGTCCCCGACCGCCCCCGCGACCGGTGACTTCAGCGTCAGCGTGAACGGCCCGGACGGTACCCCGTCGTCGGCCGTGGTGACGCTCATCGGCATCACGCTGCTGAGCGTCGCACCCGCGCTGATGCTCATGATGACGTCGTTCACGAAGATCTTCGTCGTGCTCGCGATGACCCGGAACGCGCTCGGGCTGCAGTCGATCCCGCCGAACCAGGTGATCGCCGGACTGGCACTGTTCCTGTCGCTGTTCGTGATGGCGCCGGTGCTCGGGCACATCAACGACGACGCCCTGCAGCCCTACCTGGCCGGGCACCTCGACTTCAACCAGGCCGTCGAGATCGGCACGAAGCCCCTGCGGACCTTCATGCTCCACCAGACCCGCGACGAGGACGTCGCCCTGATCACCCGAGCCGCCGGGCTCGACAACCCGAAGTCGATGGCGGACGTGCCGATGACGACGGTGATCCCGGCGTTCATCATCTCGGAGCTCCGCAGCGCGTTCATCATCGGGTTCGTCATCTTCATCCCGTTCCTGGTGATCGACCTCGTCGTCTCCGCGGCCCTGATGTCGATGGGCATGATGATGCTCCCGCCGGTCATGATCTCGCTGCCGTTCAAGATCCTGCTCTTCGTGCTGGTCGACGGCTGGGGCCTCATCATCACGTCGCTCATCGAGAGCTACCACGTTGTCTAGGGGGCACGCATGAACCAGCAGGCCGTCATCGACCTCGTCCTCCAGGCGCTCCTGGTGTCCGGCAAGCTCGCCGCCCCGGTGCTCATCACCTCGCTCGTCGTCGGCTTCGCGATCTCGCTGTTCCAGTCGGTGACGCAGATCCAGGAGGTCACGCTCTCGTTCGTGCCGAAGGCCGTCGCCGTCGCGATCGCCCTGGTGGTCTGCGGCAACTGGATGATCTCGGAGATGATCGCGTTCACGCACGTCGCCTTCGACATGATCCCGAAGCTGCTCGGGGCCGGTTGATGGAGCTCAGCATCGACGCCGACCGTCTGGAGGCGACCATGCTCGCCGGCGTCCGGCTCGTCGCGTTCTTCGTCATCGCGCCGCCGTTCTCGTACCGGGCGTTCCCCGGCACCGTCAAGGTGATCCTCGGGCTGGGGCTCGCCATCGGCGTCGCCCCGCGCGTCGCCGTCGGCTACGAGCAGCTCGACACGGGGCCGTTCCTGCTCGCCCTGCTCACCCAGCTCGTCGTCGGGCTGTCCCTCGGGTTCCTGGTGTTCCTGGTGTTCGCCGCCGTGCAGTCGGCGGGTGCGCTCATCGACCTGTTCGGCGGGTTCACGCTCGCGCAGGCGTTCGACCCGCAGTCCCAGGTCAACGGCGCCCAGTTCACGCGCCTGTTCCAGATGACCGCGCTCGCGCTGCTCTTCACCTCGGGCGGCTACCAGCTCATCGTCGGCGGCCTGGTGCGGTCGTTCGACGCCGTGCCGCTCACCGGCACCTTCGCGGTGGACGGGCTCGCGTCGATGCTCGTGACCGCGATGTCGCAGATGTTCCTCGCCACCCTGCAGATCGCCGGTCCGCTCGTCGTCGTGCTGTTCCTGGCCGACGTCGGCCTCGGGCTGCTGACCCGCGTGGCACCGGCGCTCAACGCGTTCCAGATGGGCTTCCCGATCAAGATCGGCCTGACCGTCCTGTTCGCCGGCGCGCTCTTCATGGCGCTGCCCTCGGTGGTGTCGTCGCTGACCGGCGACGCCGTCGAGGCGATCACGGGACGAGGGTGACGACGTGTCCGACAGCGGAGAACGTTCCGAACAGGCAACCCAGCAGCGGATGCGCGAGGTCCACGAGAAGGGCCAGATCGGTCGCTCGCAGGACCTCGGCGCGTGGATCGGGATCGCCGTCGCGGCGCTCATGATCCCGGCCGCGATCGGCAACGCCGCGGCCGCCGGACAGGACCAGCTCCTCGCCGTGCAGCGCGTCATCGAGGACCCCGAGCTCGGTGCCGTGCAGGCCCTGCTCGCCGACGCCCTCGGTTCGATGGGTGCGACCCTCGGCCCGATGCTCGCGGTCGTCGCGGTCGCGGTGCTCGCCGCCGCCGTCACCCAGGGCGGGGTGCACTTCCGCAAGATGACGCCGCAGCCCGACCACTTCGATCCGATCGCCGGACTGAAGCGCGTGTTCGGCACCCAGGCGCTCTGGAACGGCGCGAAGGCGCTGCTGAAGACCGCCGTCGTCGGGCTCGTCCTCTGGTTCGCGGTGCAGGGGCTCATGCCGGTCCTGATGACGAGCGGCTCCCTGCCGCTGTCGGCCGTGCTCGAGGCCGCCGCCGCCGGGTCCGGCACCCTGCTGCGCGCCGCGATCGTCGCCGGGCTCGTCCTCGCAGCCCTCGACGTGTTCGTGGTGATCCGCCGCAACCGGAAGCGCACGATGATGACCAAGCGCGAGGTCAAGGACGAGAACAAGCGGAGCGACGGCGACCCGCTGGTGAAGTCGCAGCGCCGCTCCCGTCAGCTCGCGATGAGCCGCAACCGGATGATCCAGGCCATCGGCACCGCGGACGTCGTGATGACGAACCCGACCCACTACGCCGTCGCGATCAAGTACGAGCCGGGGAAGTCCGCGCCCCGGGTGGTGGCGAAGGGGGCCGGCCCGGTCGCCGACGTGATCCGCGCCCGTGCCGAGGAAGAGCGGGTGCCGATCGTCCGCGACGTCCCGCTCACCCGGGCACTGCACGCCACGTGCGAGCTCGGGCACGAGATCCCCGTCGACCTGTACACGCCCGTGGCCCGCGTCCTGTCCTTCGTGATGGCGCTCAAGGCGCGCGGCACCGCGGCCGGCACGCACGCGCCTCCGCGGCCGACCACCCCGGACGAGGTCGCGAGCGTCATCGACCCCGCCACCCTGACCGGGGACCTCCGCCCCCGCAGGCTCCGCACACCGCGCACCGCAGAGAACCAGACCGAAGGACTCCCCGCATGAACCGCAAGGACCTGCCGAAGCTCGTCGTCCCGGTGTTCATCGTCGGCATCATCCTGCTGCTGATCCTGCCGGTGCCGTCGTTCCTGCTCGACTTCCTGATCATCATCAACATCCTGCTGGCGCTGGTGATCCTGCTCACGACGCTGTTCGTGAAGAAGCCGCTCGACTTCTCGGTGTTCCCGTCCCTGCTGCTCGTCGCGACGCTGTTCCGGCTCGGCCTGAACGTCGCGTCCACCCGGTTGGTGCTCGGCGAGGGCTTCGCCGGCGACGTCATCCAGGCGTTCGGCCACGTCGCCGTCTCCGGGTCGATCATCATCGGCGCGGTCATCTTCCTGATCCTCATCGTCATCCAGTTCGTCGTGGTGACGAAGGGTGCCGAGCGCGTCGCCGAGGTCGGGGCACGCTTCACCCTCGACGCGATGCCGGGCAAGCAGATGGCGATCGACGCCGACCTGAACGCCGGGCTGATCACCGACCAGGAAGCCAAGGAGCGCCGCGCCGCGGTGTCCGCCGAGGCCGACTTCTACGGCGCGATGGACGGTGCGTCGAAGTTCGTCAAGGGCGATGCGATCGCCGGCATCCTCATCATCATCATCAACCTGATCGGTGGCATCGCGATCGGCATGCTGCAGAACGGGCTGTCCGTCACCGACGCCCTGTCGAAGTACGGCATCCTCACGATCGGCGACGGCCTGGTCACGCAGATCCCGGCGCTGTTGATGGCGGTGTCGACGGGCATGATCGTCACCCGGTCCGGCGCGGAGTCCGAGATGGGGTCCTCGGCCGCGACCCAGCTGTCGCAGTCGCGGAACGCCCTCATGATCGCCGGGGTCGCCGCGATCGCGATGGGGTTCATCCCCGGCATGCCGATCCTGCCCTTCCTGCTCGTCGGTGCGACCCTGCTCTTCACGGGCTGGCGCATCGGCAGGAACGCCGCCCGGGCCGAGGCCGACGCCGCCCAGCAGCAGGCACTCGCGGCGGCGGCGCCGACCGGCGACACCCCGGAGGACCTGCTCGAGCAGATGCGCGTCCACGCCCTCGAGATCCTGCTCGCCCCCGACCTGGTCGACATGGTCTCCGGCGCCTCCGACGACCTGCTCGGCCGGGTGCGTGCGCTCCGCCGCAAGATCGCGATCGACATGGGGATCGTCGTCCCGCCGGTCCGCACCCGCGACTCGATCGACCTGCCGCCGTCGACGTACGCCATCCGGATCGCCGGCGTCGAGGCCGGTCGGGGCACGGCGCCCGCCCGCAGCGTCCTGGCGCTCGGCGACCACCTGGACGGCCTGCCCGGCACCTCGACCGTCGAGCCGGTGTTCGGCCTGACCGGCAAGTGGGTGCCCGCCGAGCTGCGGCACGCCGCCGAGATGACCGGCGCGACCGTGATCGACCGGGTCTCCGTGCTCGTCACCCACCTGCAGGCGGTCATCGGCGACAACGCCGCGCGCCTGCTCACCCGCGAGGACGTCAAGGTCCTGACCGAGGGCGTCAAGCAGGTCAACCCCGCCGCGGTCGAGGAACTCGTCCCCGGCATGCTCTCGATGGCCGAGCTGCAGCGGGTGCTGCAGGGCCTGCTCGCCGAGCGCGTGCCGATCAACGACCTCGGCCGGATCTGCGAGGCCCTCACGCTCCGCGCCAAGGTGTCGACCGACCCCGAGGGGCTCGTCGAGTCCGCCCGTGCGGCCCTCGGCCCGGCCCTCGCCGCCCGGCACACCGACGCCGGCACCCTGCGCGTCATCATGATCGACCCGATGCTCGAGCAGTCGATGCTCGAGGGGCTCCGGCCGTCCGAGCAGGGCAGCCAGATCGTGCTCGACGCGCACCGCATCGAGCAGGTCCTGGGCTCCGTCCGCGATGCCGTCCGCTCCGTGGAGGACCAGGGGCTGTCCGCCGTCCTGGTCTGCGCCCCGCAGCTCCGCCCGGCCGTGCACCGCATGGTCGCCGCCCAGTCGAACGGGCTCCCGGTGCTGTCGTACCAGGAGGCCACCGCCGCGGGCTCCACCATCGAGACCGTGGGAGTGGTCCGTGCCGCCGACCCGATTGCAGCGTAGCGGCGCCACGCTCGAGTCCCTCCGCGACGCGGTCCGGAACGAGTTCGGCGCGGGTGCGCGGATCGTGGCGGCCGAACGCGTGACCACGCCGGGCTTCGGCGGGCTGTTCCGCAAGGCGCACGTCGAGGCCACCGTCGAGGTGCCCGAACCGGGGGACCAGCCCACTGCCCGGGTCGTCATCGCCGACTCGCCCGCGCAGCGCGTCGGCATCGCCGCGCTGCTCGCCGACGCCGAGGCGGCCGAGGCCCGCATCGCCGGCACCGACGGCACCAGGGCGACGCGGGCCGACGCCTTCGCGTCGGTGCTCGACGGGTTCCAGGCGGACGGGATCACGCCGAGCGCCCCGCGCCCGACGCGCGCGCCGTCCGAGCCGGACGCGCCCACCGGGGGCGACCCGCGCCTCCAGGCCGCGGTCGACGCGCAGACGGTGGTCGACGCGCAGACGGTGGTCGACGCGCAGGCGATGGCCGTCGCGCAGCCGGTCGTCGAGACCCGGTCGGGAGGCCCGTCCCGCGTCCCCGACGCGCCCTCGCCGGCAGCGGTGGCCCGGTCCACCGCCCCGGCCGTGCGGTCCGCGGACGGTGACCTGGTGCTCCTGGTCGGGCGGCCGAACGACGTCGACGCCGCCGCCGGGCTCTTCGCGGTGCGGCACGCGCTCCGGCCGACGGACGCCGCCGACCGCCGTGCGGCGATCCTGGCGCGGGCCGACGGCGTCCGCGACGGGCACGCCGTGCTCGCCGTCGCCGCATGGGACGACCGGGCGACCGGCGACGCGCTGCAGGCCGACCAGGTGTGGGTCGTGGTCGACGTCGGGCGGAAGCCCGCGGACTCGGCCGCGATGGTGTCCGCGGTGGCCTCGCGGTTGCCGGTGGTCGGTGTCGTCGCGATCGGTGCGGGGGAGACCGCCACGCCCGGGTCGGTGGACCTGCTGGGGCTCCCCGTCGTGTCGCTAGGCTGAACTGGTGCTGGTACTCACGCGGAAGGTCGGCGAGCGGATCCTCGTCGGCGACGACATCGTCATCACGGTGCTCGACTCCCGGGGCGACGGCGTCCGGATCGGCATCGACGCCCCGCGCGGCGTGAAGATCCAGCGCGAAGAGGTCGTGCGTGCGGTCGCCGAGGCGAACGCCGAGGCTGCCGCTGCCGGTGACGACGCCGAGGCGCAGCTGCGCGCGGCGCTCGGGGCTCGCGGCGGGGCGGCCGCGGGCGGCCAGGCTCCGCCGGAGCCGACCGACTCCTAGCGGCCGACACGGCCACGCCCGTCACGGGCGCGGCTGCACGCCCGTCACGGACGTGGCTGCACGCCCGTCACGGACGTGGCTGCACGTCCGTGACGGGCGCGGCCGCGTGTCCGTCACGGACGGGGCTTCTTCTCCTGTTCGGGCAGACGACCGGCGGCGGCCTCGGCGGCGAACCACGCGCGTGCCTCCTCCTGTCGGGCCTGCTCGGCACCGAGCGCGATCGGCGCCCGGACGTGACCGGGCTCGTAGCCGAAGGTCTCGATCAGCTGCGGCACGATGGGCCGGACCCGGGCGACGAGCCGGTCGATGTACGCCGACACCGCACGGGCGCGCTGCGCCGACAGCCGGCCGTGCAGCAGGTACCAGTCCAGGTGCTGCTCGAGCAGACCGAGCGCGAACAGGTCGCGCAGCCACACCAGCACGCGTCGGGTGTCGCCCTCGGTGACCTCGTCGAGCGCCTCGGTGAAGGCGTCCCACTGCATGAGCTCGGCGTGCGCCTTCGACGCCTCGATGAGCTCGTGCTGCGAGCGGTTCAGCAGTCGGGCGGCGCGGGCTCGGTCCTTGCCGGCAGAAGCCAGGCGCATGCCGATCTCGGCGACCATGGTGTCGACCCGACCCGCGAGCAGCTCGCGCTGCGTGCGGGGGTCCTGCAGGTCGGCGACGCTGGCAGCCAGGGACCCGCGGTCCGCCACGGTCTGACCGAGGCGGCGGATGCCGGACGCGTCGGCCAGCTTCGACGCCGCGACGGCCGCCACGAACTTCGCGGTGGACGCCGGGTCCTTCGGGGCCTTCGCCCGGAACTCGGTGAGCAGGCGCTTGCCGACGAGCTGCAGCAGCACGGTGTTGTCGCCCTCGAACGTCACGTAGACGTCGAGGTCGGCGCGGAGCCCGGTCAGACGGTTCTCGGCGAGGAACCCGGCACCGCCGCAGGCCTCGCGGGCCTCCTGCAGGGTGTCGAGCGCCGACCAGGTCGACATCGACTTGAACGCCGCGGCCTGGGTCTCCAGGTCCTCGCGGCGCTCCGGGGTGTCCTCGCGCCCGCTGAAGACGTCGTCGAAGGTGCGCAGGAGCTTCTCGTGCGCGAACGACTGCGCGAACACCGTCGCCAGGCGCGGGACGAGACGGCGCTGGTGCCGGCCGTAGTCGAGCAGCACGCCCTCGGTGCCGTCACCGGTGGGGAACTGCCGGCGCTGCATCGCGTAGGTCAGGGCGATCTGCAGCGCGATCTTCTGCGCGACGACCGCGGCGCCGTCGAGCGACACCCGGCCCTGCACCAGGGTGCCGAGCATCGTGAAGAACCGGCGGCCGGGCGAGGCGATCGGCGACGAGTAGGTGCCGTCCGCGGCGACGTCGCCGTAACGGTTCAGCAGGTTGGTGCGGGGGACCCGGACGTGGTCGAACGCGAGCCGGCCGTTGTCGATGCCGTTCAGGCCGCCCTTGGGGCCGTCGTCCTCGCCGCTGACGCCGGGCAGGAACGCCCCCTCGGCGTCGCGGAGCGGGACGTAGAACGCGTGCACGCCGTGGTCGACACCGGCGGTCACGAGCTTCGCGAACACGACGGCGGCGTGTCCGTGCAGGGCAGCGTTGCCGATGTAGTCCTTCCACGCACCGCGGAACGGCGTGTGGATCTCGAACTCCTCGGTCGCGGGGTCGTACGTGGCCGTCGTGGCGATGCTCTGCACGTCCGAGCCGTGGCCGGTCTCGGTCATCGCGAAGCAGCCGGGGACCTCGAACGAGACGATGCCCGGCAGGAACTCGCGGTGGTTCGCCTCGGTGCCCAGGTGGTGCACGGCGGACCCGAACAGTCCCCACTGCACCCCGGCCTTGATCTGCATCGACGGGTCGGCGGTGACGAGCTCCTCGAACGCGGCCAGGTTGCCGCCGTGGTTGCTCTGGCCGCCGAACTCGGCGGGGTAGGGGCGCTGGATCGCCCCGGCGTCGACCAGGGTCCGGAGCTGCTCGAGCACGCGTGCCCGGTGCTCGGGGATCGGCTGGCCCTCGATCTTCTGCATCGCGGGGTCGAGCGCGAGACGCCGGGAGATCCGGCGGTCCTCGGCCCAGCGTCCGAGCAGGAGCTCCTGCACCAGCTCGACGTCGATGCGGACGTCGGTGTCCGTGCCGGCGGTCGGGGTGCCCGCTGCCGGGTCGCCGGCGGCGTCGGCGTTCGGCGCGGCGTGCTGCGCGTCGACGTCCGGCGCGGTGTCGTTGCCGCTGGCGGGGGTGGTGCGCTGGGCGGGTGCGGTGTCGACCATGGGCGGAGTCCTCCTGAACTGCGGTGTCCGTGTTGCACCGTCCACGCTAGACACCGGTGCCGACAGTGGCGGGAACGCCGTGCGGGCCGCACAACCCCGTGTCGTCGGTGCCGTCACGAGGTCGTGGGAACCCTCCAAATACATGAGCCGTGTTCGACGATTGGGCGTGCCCACCCGGCCAGGGGCAGACTGGCCGCCATGTCACGTACCACCCCCGCGGACCGCGAAGGCCGTCCCGGACGCACCTTCTTCGGGCAACCGTTCGAGCTCTCGACACCGTTCGCCGTGGAGCTCTGGGAGCGGTTCTCGTTCTACGGGATGCAGGGCATCGTCCTCATCTACATGTACTACACGGTCACGCAGGGCGGCCTGGGGATCGACAAGGGCATCGCCACCGGCATCATGGGTGCCTACGGCGGCGCGGTCTACCTGTTCACGATCATCGGGGCGTGGATCGCCGACCGGCTCATCGGCGCGGACCGGACCCTGTTCGGCAGCGCGATCGTCGTGATGCTCGGGCACATCGCCCTCGCGCTCATCCCCGGGGTGGCCGGAGTCGGGGTCGGCCTCGTGCTCATCGCGCTCGGCTCCGGCGGGCTCAAGGCCACCGCCACCACGATCGTCGGTGGCCTCTACAGCCGCGAGGACCCGCGCCGCGACGCCGGCTTCTCGCTCTACTACCTCGGCGTGAACCTCGGGGCGTTCTTCGGACCGCTGCTCACCGGGCTGCTGCAGAGCTCGCTCGGCTTCCACTGGGGCTTCGGCCTGGCCGCGGTCGGCATGGCGGCGGGCCTGGTGCAGTACGCGATCAGGCGGGGGAAGCTGCCCGAGGTCGTCCGCCACGTGGCGAACCCCGTCGACCGCCGCCGCCTGCCGCTCATCGGTGCCGGCGTCGTCGTCGCGCTCGTCGTCATCGTCGTCGCCGTGCTGACCGGTCTGCTCAACGTCGGCAACCTGCCCACCGTCGTGGTGGCGGTCGTCGTGCTCGCCACCATCGGCTACTTCGTCGTGATCCTGTCGAGCGGCATCACCCGTGACGAGCGGTCGCGGGTCTTCGCGTTCATCCCGCTGTTCATCGGCAGCGCCGTGTTCTGGTCGCTCTACCAGCAGCAGTTCACCGTCGTGACGGTCTACTCCGACGAGCGCCTCGACCGCTCGCTGTTCGGCTGGGAGATGCCGGTGTCGTGGGTGCAGTCGATCAACCCGGTCTTCATCATCGTGCTGTCCGGCGTCTTCGCGGCGCTGTGGACCAAGCTCGGCGACCGCCAGCCGTCCACCCCGACGAAGTTCGCCCTCGGCACCGGGATCATGGGGCTCGCGTTCCTGCTCTTCCTGCCGTTCACCGGCTCGGGCGAGAACGGCACACCGCTGCTGGCGCTCGTCGGCATCCTGCTCGTCTTCACGCTCGCGGAGCTGCTGCTCTCGCCCGTCGGCCAGTCCGTCGCCACGAAGCTCGCACCGCCGAAGTTCCAGACGCAGATGGTCGCGTTGTTCTTCCTGTCGGTGTCGCTCGGCACCGCCGTCACCGGGGTGCTGTCCCGCTACTACGACCCGGCGAACGAGGCCCCGTACTTCACGATCCTCGGTCTGGTCGCCGTCGTGGTGGGCGTGGTCCTGCTGCTCCTGGCCAAGCCGGTGCTGCGGCTCATGCGCGGCATCCGGTAACCTGAGCGGAGCCGCACGCCGACGCAACCAAGGAGTCACCACCCATGCTCGAACTCATCGCAGGGATCATCATCGGCGTCGGCGTCCTCGGTGGCGTCGGGTGCTGCATGGCCGTCGCGGCCATGATGAAGAGCGGCTCCGAGGAGTACTGAGTCCCTGACCCGGACTACTCGCCGCTGTCGGTCGTGACCGGCACCAGCTGACGACTCAGGACGGTCGCGCGCTCGAAGGGGCCGCGGCCGTCCTTCGTGTACACGGGCTCCTCGAACGCGACGGTCCACGTGCGCTGTGTCCCGCCGATCTGACTCCCGCCGGGAGCAACGATCACCCCGATCGGCTCGTCGGCCCACTGTTCGCCACCCCGATCGGTGTCGATGACCTGCACGAGGGCACCGATGCCGAGACCGGGAGCGTCGTCGGGGCGGGGACTGGGGGAGCGGCGGCGTCCGAACACGCCATCACCGTAGCGGCGCGTGGTCATGGAACGTCTGTGCGGCACCTGCCGACACGCTGACGGCCCGGCCGCCGGGTGGTCGGGACACCCCGTCGTGCTGGCGCCGAGTGGTCACGAACTGTCGGCTGCGGCGCCGCCAGGCGACGGTTCGTGACCGCTCGGCGGAGGTGAGCGGGGTGTTGCGACCGGCGGGACGACGGCCGGGAGGCCCGTGGCGGGCCCGCACCGCGCCTCCAGGCCGTCGTGGGTCGCGTCCAGAGCGCGGCCCGGGTGGTCAGGACACCCCGCCGACTCCGCGTTGAGTGGTCACGAACTGTCGTCGGCGCGGCCTCCAGGCGACGGTTCGTGACCGCTCGGCGAACCTGAGCGGGGTGTCTTGACCAGCCGACACACGCGACCACTCACCCCGGCCCGCGTCAGACGGCGGCCGGCTCCACCCGGGCGATCTCGGTGATGGACGAGTGGCCCGTCTCGGGGTGCTTGCGCATCGACAGGAGCCGCTCCATCGACGGTTCGAGCGCCGTGACCTTGTCGAGCGGCGCACTCACGACGAGCTGGAACCCGAGCCGGAGCCACGCGGTGACCGCACGGCCGGCGAACTCCGAGTCCGCCTTGATGAACGCCTCGTCGAGGAACACCGGCGCGAACCGGGGTCGCGGACGGGTCTCGTCGCCGAGCTGGTAGCGCAGCGCGGCGCCGACGATGAACGCCACGAGCTCCTGCGTCTCGCCACCGGACTTGTCGCCGAGTGACGAGTACACGCCGAGGTCGTTGCCGTCGGTGTCGTACCGGACGGCCGTGATCTCCATGTGCCGGCGGACGTCGAGCACCGCGTCGCGCTGGGTGGTGCGGCCCCGGGCGGCGTCCGGGTCGGGCCGGATGACCGCCATGAAGCGCCGGAGCCGTCGGAACCGGGTCTCCAGCACGTCGTCGGTCAGCTCGGTGTCGACCGAGGCCGACAGGGCGCGGAGCTCGCGGCGGAAGGCGGTGACGTCCTCGCGGGTGACCCGGCGGATCTGGATCTTCAGGCGGTCCCGGTTCGCGCCGAACGGCAGCTCCCGCAGGATCTCGTTGACCGGTTCGAGGCGCTCCTCGATCTCGACGACGGCGCGGTCGAAGGCGCCGGCGAGCGGGACGAGGTCCTCGCCGCTCCACTGCGACAGGCGGCGACGCCACTCGCTCCGACGCGCGTGCAGGCCGGTCGCCACGATCTGGTCGAGGATCGCGTGGTAGTCCGGGTACGACGCGACGCCGGTGCCGAGGTTCGGGTCGGGCCAGGCATCCTGGTACCGCTGGAACGTCAGCGTCAACGAGGTCGAGGCTGCCGCGGCACCGTCGAGCGCCTGCGTGAGCCGCTCCTCGAGCCGGCGCTTCAGCCGTCGCGTGGCGTCGTCGAACCCGTCGACGCCGTCCGGGGCGCCGATCTCCTCGAAGGTCTCCTCGAGCAGGCGGGCCTGCTGGTCGTCCGGCAGCGAACCGGGCGAGGACTCGAAGCGCTCCAGGATCTCGGCGGCGGCGTCCTGGCCGTCGACGAGCACCGCGTGGCGCTCCTCGAGCCGCTGGACCGACAGCCGTGCGGCGGAGCGACGGTCGGCAGCCTCGTCGAGGGACTTCCGGAGCCGGGCGACCGAGGCCCGGAGCGTCCGGAGGCCGTCGTCGGCGGCGAGCAGCGCCTGCCGTTCCTCGTCGAGCCGGGCGAGGGACGTCCCCAGCCCGTCGACGTCGATCGCGGCCCACGTGGCGTCGACCACGTGCTGGTGCGCGGCGCGGAGCACGTCGAGCGCGGTGAGGTCCTGCGCGACGTCGGTGCGGCGGGCCTCGAGCGTGGCGAGGTCCTGCGCGATCGAGGCGAGCTCCTGCTCGACCGCGGCGACGCGGGCCTCGTTCGTGAAGCCGATGACGTTCGACTGGCGGCGGTCACCGTGCGCGCCACGACGGCCGTCGCGCAGCTGCCCGGACTCGGTGACCCGGCGGCCACCACCGCCGAGGTCCGAGGCTGAGGCGACACAGCGGGCGTCGGTGCGGTCGGACTCGATCCGCTCGCGCACCCAGGTGCTGAACGGCGACGGCTTGATGGCGAGCTTGCCGGACACCATCGCCGGGTCGCCGTCGAGGTCCAGGTGCGGGCCGGTCGGCACACCCTCGAACTGCACGCGGACGGGCAGGCGCAGTGCGTCGATCGCCTCGCTGAAGTCGCCGAGGCGGTCCTGGTCGACGAGCAGCGTGCGGGCGACGGGGGCCAGGACGGACTCGATGGCCGTGCGCCAGCGCTCCTCGCCGGGCAGCACGTCGAGCAGTTCCGCCACGAAGGGCAGTTCGGCCGGGTCGATGCCGGCGGCGCGGGCCATCGCGAGCCGGGCCTCGTGCATCGGCAGCGGCATGGCGCCCTGCCGGTGCTCGAGCGACTGGCGCTCCTGCCGCAGGGACCGTTCGCGGTCGAGGAGCGGGTACTCCTCGCGGGTCAGCGCGTCGCGGCGCTCGTCGAGGGCGGTGCGCGCGTCGGTGTACGACCCGAGGAACTCGTGCGAGCTGCGCTGCGCGGCGGTGAAGTCGGCCTCGGTCGCGACGGTCGTGCCGAGCACCGCGGTGCGCTCGTCGAAGGTGGCGCGGGTGCGGACCACGGCGTCGCGCTCACGGGTGAGCCGTTCGATGCGGTCCTCGAGCTGGGCGAGCGCGTTGCCGCCCTGGTCGCGGAGCCGGGCCTCGGCGTCGCGCAGCTCGATCTCGACGGCGGCGTGCCGGGCCTCGGCCGCGGCGACCTCGGCGCGCGATGCCGTGCGCTCCCGGGCGTTGCGCGAGACCTCGGCGTCGAGCAGGTCGCGCTTCCGCGAGGCCGTCCAGTGCGCGAACGGCGACACCTCGGCGCCGGTCGCGATGCCGTCCAGGGCCGCTGCGGCTTCGGTCGCGCGCGAGATCTCGTCGTGCAGGTCGGTGATGGGGGAGAGGATGCGGACCTTGCGCTCCTCGGTGTCCATCGCCTCGTACGCCTCGTCGAGGGCGGAGAAGTGTGCGAGGGCCCGGTCGGCCGCCTCGTACGTGCCGGGGGTCTCGAGCACGAGCGACTTGTACAGCGCGTCGACGGTCGGCAGGTGCTGGCCGGCCTGGATCCGGGCGAGCAGACGCATCGCGCGGTTGCCGCCGCCGGAGTCACCGATGCCCAGCCGGGTCTGCAGCGTGTACGCGAGCTCCTGGTAGGTGTCGCGGATGACGAGCCCCGGCACGCGGCCGGTCAGCTCGAGGTGGTGGAACCGCGACGGCACGAACTCCTCGAGCCGGCGCAGGTCGAAGGTGTCGTCGACCGTCGCCATGGTCATCTGGATGTCGCCGACCCCGCGGGCGCGCTTCGGCACGATGTACGCACGCAGCACCGTGAAGCGCCGCTCGTCGTCGTTCCGGAACGTGACCGCCGCCGCGCCCCAGGTGGTCTGGTCGTCGCCGCGCAGGTTCACGTCGCGCAGGCTGCCGGTCTCCGGGTCGCGCCGGGTGTCGACCTTGCCGCGCAGGTACGTGAGCAGGTTGCGCTGGTCGGCGCTGCGGGCGCGGCCGGTGGTGGCGTCGTTGGAGGCGCCGTTGAACGGCACGTCGGACGGCATCATCACGGCCAGGTAGGCGTCCATCAGCGTGGACTTGCCCGTGCCCGAGGCGCCGGAGATGAGCGTCGCCGTGCCGGACAGCTCGACCTGCCGGTGGCCGTGGAACCCGCCCCAGTTGACGACCTGCATCGACTCGGCGCGCCACTGCGCGACCGTGTCGAAGAGCGCCGGGATCTCGAACGTGTCGGTCACGCTTCCGTCTCGCCTTCGTCGTCGGTGTCGGCTTCGCCGTCTGCCGGGAGGCCCGGGTCGTCCCCGTCGGTCGGCTCGCCACCCGGGGCGGTCGCCTCGCCCTGCGCGGTGGTGGTCCGCAACCAGGCGTCCAGTTCGAGCAGGCGCTCCAGGGGGAGCAGCACCTCGACGACGCTCGCCACCCGGAAGCGGTCCGGGTCGGACGTGCGGATCAGGATGCGTGCGGTCACGAGACGCTCGATCGCCTTGGCGACGCGGCCCTCGTCGCGGGTGCGGTCGGTCGCGGTCGCCGGACGGAAGCCCGCCACGTGCCCGAGGATCTCGGACCGGTCGACGACGACCTGGTCCGGGCCCGGTCGGGCGTCGGCGCGCAGGCGCATCCGCAGGTAGACGAGGACGATCGTCTCCTCGCGGGTGTACGGCAGGTCGCGGAGCAGGGTCGGGAACGTGCGGCGCTGGCTCTCCGACCGGGCCTGGCGCTTCCACGCGACCTCGCGGTCACGGTCGACGTGCAGCTCGAGGAACAGGTCGTTCAGGCGGGACCGCAGCTGGTACTCGGCGTCGAGGACCGCACGCCACTCGTCGGGGTGCGTGCGGGAGCTGACGTACGAGTGCCGCAGCAGGGCGACCAGGGCGCGTCGCTGGTGCTCGTCGAGCCGGCCCTCGTCGCCCTCGAAGAGGGCGAAGCTGGACTCGTCACGCTCGTCGTCCTGCATCACGGATGCGGGGTCGTCGTAGGGGACCGTGTCGTCGACCGGTGCCGGCGTCGTGTCGCTCACCGTGCCTCCTGTGCGTTCTCGTCGTGTGCGTCGCCGACCGGAGTGTGCTCGTCGTCGAGCGCAGCGGTGGGCATGTGGAAGGTGATCGCGGTGCCGTCGGGGCGGACCGTGCGGTGCTCGGCGACGTGCGCGGCGGACTCGAAGTCGTCGCGCCCCGTCAGCAGATGCGCGAGGCCGAAGAGCTCGACCGGTCGGCGCTGCTCGGGCGGCAGCCCGTGGAACGCGTCGACGCTGGAGTCGGCCTCGGCGAAGCGGAGTGCCGCGCGCAGCTCGGTCAGGAGCGGCCCACCGTGCTTGCGGAGCATCTCGACGTCGAGGTCCTCGAAGACGGCGTCGTCGGGTTCCTCGATGGGCGGCGGCACGGACTCGGCGTCCGGGTCGTAGAAGCGCTCGCGCAGCGTGCCGACCTCGGCCGCCGCCGGCAGGAGCGGCAGCGGGATCCGGTCGCGTGCACCGCCCTGGTCCATCAGGGTGGCGAGGCCGCGGTTGATCGAGCGGAGCACCGCGTCGAGCTCGCGGTCGCGCACCACGTCGTGGGCGACGATCTGGTCGCGGAGCGTGGCGGTGAGCTGACGGCGCTGGGCGAGGACGTCCTCGATGCCCTGGCGCAGGATCGTCACGGTGTTGCGGAAGGCCCGACGCTCGCCGGCTCCGAGGCCCTGCGCGAACGGGTGCGCCAGGATCGTCGCGATGTCGTCGCGGAGCCGCAGGAGCAGGGCGTCGTCGCGGAGGAGCTCGAAGGCACCCTCGAAGGCACGGCCCTCGGGTGTCGCTTCCATCAGGTTGTCCGTGCGCGCCAGGTAGTCGTCGAGGATCTCGCCGATCGGGCGGACCTCTTGCCGGAAGTCCTCGACGATCGAGCGGTGCATCGTCGCGACCGCTTCTTCCACGCGCTTGAAGTCGCTCGGCAGCTGCCGGATCAGGTCGGAGATGTTCATGTACCCGTCGCGCATCCGGTCGTCGTCGACGGACACGACGTCGTCGCCGTGCTCCAGGCGCTCCCGCTCGGCCTGCAGCTCGGCGATCTGGGCGTCGATCCGGCGGATCTGCACGTCGGGGTCGGGTTCGGCGCGGGCCGCCCACCGGTGCACCGCGTCCACGATCATCGCCAGCCGGCTCTCGCTGATCAGGGCGCGGTCGGCCGACAGGGCGTCGACGAGGCTCAGCGCCTCGAGGGCGTGGCTCGTCAGGGAGTACTGCTCGTCGCCGTCGGGGAGTTCGAGCGGACGAGCCACTGGGCCCCGACCCACTCGCGGCACAGCGCGCGGCCGTTCGGGCGGGCTTCCTGCTCGCCGTCGGTCGGCTCGCCGGCTGCCGGCACCACCTGGTCGCTGGCGGGTACGCGGGCACCCGCGGCCTGCAGGCGCGCGACGTGCTCCTCGACCTGCAGGTGCATGCGGTCGGCGGGGACGTACTGCACGTCGCGGTCGAAGACCGTGCGGAACACGGCGAGGACCGTGGCGCTGGTCGGCCGGGACATGAGCCGCAGGGTCGGACGGTCGAGGACCGCTCGGACCCGGGCGAACTCGAGGTCGACGTCGGTCATGCGCCCCTTCGTCCGATCGTGCTGGTGGTCTGGCCCGCGTGCTGCGGCCTGATGAGATGACAAGAGCCCGACGCTGCTGCGTCGGGCTCTTGTCGGTGGTGTTCGTGTTGCTCTGTGGGCGATACCAGACTCGAACTGATGACCTCTTCGGTGTGAACGAAGCGCGCTACCAACTGCGCCAATCGCCCCCTGCACTGTTCGTGCGGATCGATACTAGCGGAAGTCCGGCGGTGCATCGAACACATCGCGCGGCCCGGGTGTGGCGCGCTGCCCACAGGGGGTGTCGAACCGCCCCGATCCGCATGAACTCGGGGGACACGCCCGGTGAACGGGGAGGATTTTGGTGGAAGTGCCCCGGTGCGTATAGAGTTTACGTCGTCGCCGCGACAGCGGAACGACAAGTGCGGATGTGGCGCAGTGGTAGCGCATCACCTTGCCAAGGTGAGGGTCGCGAGTTCGAATCTCGTCATCCGCTCGAGTGTGGGTCTTCTCGAAGGCCCGCGACTCACCAGAGGGTATCCCACCGTTCGGGTACTCACGGAGACGTGAACCTCGATGGTGGGGTGGCCGAGAGGCTAGGCAGCGGCCTGCAAAGCCGTCCACGCGGGTTCGAATCCCGTCCCCACCTCCAGATCCACCCTCCAAGACCTTGATGGACTCCGGTCCACGCAGGGACTTGGGCGATTGGCGCAGCGGTAGCGCGCTTCCCTGACACGGAAGAGGTCACTGGTTCGATCCCAGTATCGCCCACCACGAAGCCCCCGGCAGGACCACCAGGTCCGGTCGGGGGCTTTCTTCGTTCCGGTCTGCTCGCCGTTCCCAGTCCGCCAGGACCGCGATGCTCCGTGGACCCCGCCCGGTACGGTGGTGGCCATGCAGATCGGCCCGAGGTGGAAGCGTGCCCGACGCGCGACCACGCCGGTGCTGTTCCACAAGGTCTGCGAGTGGCAGCGGAACGATCGGGACCCCGGCGACGTCGTCATCGAACGAGGAGTCTGGCTGGCGTTCACCGCGCGCCGAGTCGCGGTCTACGAGTTCGACGGCCGTGACACCCACGCTGCCGTGCTCCAACTGGACGAAGTGCTCGGCCCGACGTGGCAGGAGAAGATCGACGAGGCGCCGGCAGACTGGCTCCTGACACACCTGGAACGATTCGCGAGCGGTGTGGACGTCCGCCGGGCGGTGTTGGACGACTACGCCCTCCGGCACGGTGGTGGATCACCGCCGACCATCGAGTGGGCGATCCGGCTGTAGCGACGGCGTTCCCTCGAGGCCGACCGGGATGGTTCAGATCGAGCCGATGATCCGGCGCCTCAACAGTGCTGCGATCCCGGGGTCGATCAGTTGATCGGTCGGGTCAGACTCCGTCGGTCGCTGCCTGTGGGGTTTCGCCGGGGCGGACCTGCAGGCCTTTCGTCGTTCCCGTTGCCGTTCCCCGCCCCGCTCCGCGCCGCTCAGCTGACCGGGTTCCGGCGCAGCAGGAACGTGCCTGCCTCGACGGCCGCACGGACCGCGGTGAGTGTCTCCGAGGGTGCGTGTCCCGTCGTGTCGATCACGTGGTGTTCGAGCGACCGGAGCGCGGAGAGCTGCGCCCACATCGCGAGGATCGGCGCCTGGTCGACGAGTGCATCCGGAAGTGGTGCAGCATCCACGGCCCGACGATGCCGTCGACGACGACCACGAACCCGGGAACGAAGCAGCGGCCGCCGCAGCGTCCATGACCTCGGAGGCGAGCCGCTGCCACGAGCCCGCACACGGGGTCGTCGGAGGTCGGACACGCCCGACGTTGGCGGTGCGGCCCGTGGTCGGCCAGGGTGGGCAACGACTTGCCTGTGCCATCCGACGGTCGACTCCACCGCAGCAGAAGCGGCCAGCATCCGCATCGCCACCGAGCAGGCGACCACCGGCCGGCCCCTCCGCCTCGTCACCGACTGCCTCACAGTGCTGGCGCTCCTGCATGTCGCTGCCCGCGACGACGTGCAACGCGGTCCCCGCCTGATCCCGCTGCATCTGGCGGTACCGTGAGGGCAGAGCACTCTCGGGGGAGCAGCATGAGCACGTACCGTCCACACCGACACCGTCCGTCCGCCGGTGTCCTCACCGGTGCAGATGCCGTCGCATCGTTCGTCGGCGGGGCGGTCATCGGCGTCGTCTCGGATCTCACGCTCGGTCCCCGCCGTTGACGACGGACATGCCGGCGGACGTCATCGTCGACACCAGCGCTGCTGCCGCGGTGCGCACCCCGCCGGGGCTGAAGGTGTTCGGCGCCGTCTACACGCTCGTGTACACGTTCGGCGTCATCGCTTACATCGCCATCTCCGTCTACTACGACGCGTTCGACTACCGCAGTCAGAGGGAGTCGTCCCTCCTCGCGGCCGCGTGGGTGCTCCCGTTCCCCATCGTCGCGCACCTGCTCCATCTCGTCCTGTACCGGAGCGGCCGCCAGCGCCGGCAGGCGACCGCTCGGCGAACCGCAACCCGAGTCGTCGCCGAGGCAACTGCCGCCGGGTACCCACCCCTGGACGCCTGGCAGGTCGAGCGGATGCTCCTTGCGGAGGACAACGGTCCTGCCCCGTTCACCGGGACAGGGAAGGAGCCGTACCGGTCCCTCCTGCGATGGGACCTCCCGACCGACGATCCGTCGTTCGTCGTGACCGCCGTCCGCAGCGGCACGCCGGAGAGCATCCGCCTCAGCGCGGCGTCCTCGTCAACCCGGGGTCATGGCGCTGCCGCAGCGCACCGAGCCCGAGCCGGTCTTCGGCTCCTCGGCGCGTACCGGTCGGACCTCACCGCGCCGTTGGTGTCCTCGCGGCTCGGCGGGCTGCCCGCCGTTCACGATGGATTCGACTGGCCGACCTGCGCTGAACACGACGAGCCGATGCAGTTCACCGCGCAGCTCGAGTACGACGGCAGCCTCATCCTCGTCTTCATCTGCCAGGCAGACCCGGGCTCGTGCCCGTCCTGGGACCCGGACGCCGGGTCCAACGCCGCCATCGTCGTCGGTGGACGCGACCTGCACCCGGCCGGACGACCGGCATCACCGTCCGGCACCGCCGTGCTCACCGGTGAACCATGGCTCCTCGGCGTGCACCAGGCAGGGGCGGATGACTACTTCGACGCGTTGATCGAAGCGCGCGCCGACGGTGTCACCGTCGCCGGCCAGTGGGGCGGGAACCCGGCGTGGATCCAGAACGACGAGACGCCGGACGGATACCGGTTCGTCGCGATGCTCGACGAGGACCCCCTCGGCTCGAACTTCGGCGGAGGGTCCGCGTACGTCTTCGCCGACGGCCACGGTCACGCGAAGGTCCTCACGCAGACGTAGGCCGCGAACCGCACGGTTCCGCGAGCATCCTCGTCTGCCTGAGCCCGCAGTGGTCCGCGTCCGGGCGGCGTGACACCGTCGCCGCATAGGATCCGTCCGTGGGGATCTTCGACAGGTGGCGGCGGCGGAAGCCGGACGACAGCATCGACCAGACCGAGTACGACATCCTCGACGAGGTTGCACCCGACGAGCAGATGATCGACGAAACGGTCACCGAGCAGATGCTGCCCGGGTTCCGCCGCTTCGACGACATCGTCGAAACAGTCATCGAATGGTACGAGGACGACGCACCGGACCTTGACGAGCTCCGCCGCACTGTCCTCGAGCGCACCCGACTCATCTGGGATGCACGCCGGACAGAGGAAGCAAACTGGGACTGGCGCAGCAGCCAGTACGACCGTCTCCAGTTCGCCTTCGCGGAGCTCGCCCGCGACGGCTTCGTCACCGGGATGAACCTCGGCGTCGACCAGAGCGACGGGTTCCTGGAATCACGTGACCGGAGGACCCCGGACGAGACAGCACCCGACGGACACCGAGAGTGGGCGTACGTGTACTTCCACGAGCAGGACACGGACGGGCTCGCCCTGCACCGGTGCGTTCTCCGCCTCGCGTACGGGTCGTTCCGCCCAGCACCTGACATCGATCCCGACCTGGTCGCGAAGTCGATGCTCTCCACCCGCGGCGAAGCAGCCATCAACGAACGGTCCCAGCTGACCGCCGGTGAGCGGGTCGCCAGCGTCCTCACCGACCGAGGGTTCGACATCGACTGGGACGGCACCCCCAGCAAGCGCATCGGCGTGGTCATCGACCAGTGGCGGAAACCGCTGCCGTTCACCGACCTGGACGAGGCCCGCGCGGTGGTCGCCAACGAGCGCCTGCGTGTCCTCTGGCCCGGCGAGCGGGGGACCGCCGACGCGGCAGCGCTTGACGAAGAGGACGGCCGCTGGCACGTCTGGGCAACCGACGAGAAGGCCGGCGCCTGGTCCGACGGCTCCTGGCACGACGACGTCGGCGACGCACTCGACCGGTTCATCAGCACCGCCCGGTTGAACCAGCGACGTCCGCTGCGCTAGCTTCGGCGTGCTCGCGCTGCAGCGCGACCCCACAGCGCAGCAACGCTGACGAGGACGACTCCTCCGGCGACGGTTGCCCACGGCATGCTGTCGGAGAACATGCCGACGATGAGCCACGTCACGACTGCGAACGTCACCGCGATCGCTACTGCCCAGTGCCACGGCCACACGTTCGCCTGCGCTCGGGCTTTCCGAGCTGCGACCTGCCAGAGGTCCTCACCACGGGTCCCGTAGCGGCCGGCCCACTGCCGCTCGCTGATCCACGAAGGTCTCGGCACCCGAGGCGTCTCCGCCTGACGGTCGACGCGTGCATCGTGCGGCGCAGATGGTGCCGCCCGGCTCGGAGCCGGCAACGGCACCGGTTCGTCACGCGGCAACGAAGACCCGCCGTACATCCATTCACCACCGAGCAGGAACGACCGGCCTGGCTCGTCTGCTGTCGCTGCCCGGTGGAAGTCGGACACCCGACCCTCAGCGGTGCGTCGAGGGTCGTCCCATTGGTCCGCGTCAGCGAGGACGTCGGCGACGTACCGGCTGAGTTCCGTTTCATCGCCCCACGACGCCGTGACCAGCTCATCGAGCTGCAGTCGGATGACGGGGTTCGTTGTCCGCTCCGCCACCGAGGTGACATCCGAGAGGAACCGGTTCGCGGGCTCAGCGAACTCCGGCCACACGGCGACCACCGCTGGCAGCCGCGTTCGGAACGCCTCAGCAGCGGTGGGCCAGGGCACGACGACATCGGTGAGGCCCGGGCTCTCGTCTTCACCAGCTGCAAGCGCTGCGAGGAGCCGGTCAGCGTGCGCTGCGAACCAGGGTTCGGGAACGAGCCCCATCCACAGGAACGGCAGGAGCCACTGCACTTCCCACTCACCGGTGACCGCGTCCAGGTCGACCTCGCCGGCGCGAACAGCCGGGTCGTCTCCCGCCGTCGTCGACGAAGCGGCCAGCACGTTCAGCGTCACGGAGTTCCCCACGAACCGACCCTATCGACCGGTCGGACGTGGCCGTCGCCACGTCAGACGAACTCGAGTTCATCTGCCGGAAGGACGTGTGCCACCTGCAGGACCGTTGCCGACGCCAATCGAGCAGGACTTCCGAGCGGCGGGTCCACGACGGGAGCCGGCCGGGCGAGCACCGGCTGCTGCCCGAGCACGTCCTGTACGAGCCGCACCTGTGCGCCAGCGGACATGGTCAGGTTCGCCGCCGTGTGGCGCAGGTCGTCCGGCCGTCGCTGCCTGTGCCGCCGAGTTCCGACGGGCGTTGGTCGTGGTCCGGCTATGCCCCGGCGTCTTCGACGGCGTCCGCTGGTGTCGGCCCTGCCGTCATCCTGGTGCGGTCGAGCCGCCACCGTGCGATCGCTGCGGCGATGCCGGCGGCTGCGGAAGCGATGAGCGGCCACGTCCAGATGTCGTCCCCATCGTTCATGACGAGGAAGAGCGCGAGGCAGGCCGCCGCGAGTGCGCCGGCGAGCAGTGAGTGTGCGATGGCGTGGACGAGGCGGCTCCGGACTCGCATCAGGGCTCGGCTGAGTCCATAGGAGAAGGGGATGGAGGCGATGCCGCCGATGGCCGCTCCGATGCCGGTGAAGATGAGCGAGGCCGGAACGAAGAGGGAGAGGGCGATGGGGTTCCACCACGCAACGGCGATGACGGTGGCGACCGGCGCGGTGATGAGCGTCATCCACAACCAGCTCTTGACGATGAGCTCGGTGGTATCGGCCACAGTCCACTGTTTCATGCCACCCATGATGCGTCGCGGTCGCTGACGACCGCGAGCGGCGGAGCCAGGGGGAGCCGACGAAGAGCGTGACGCCGTCACGACGAATGATCGTGAGCGTTGGCGGTCCGGCCCGGGATCGGCCAAGGTGAGCACGTGACCGCCTCGTCGACGACCACCGCCCCTCGGCTCGCGCCGCTGTACGCCGCGGGGTTCGTGACCGCCTTCGGGGCGAACGGCATCGCCGCGGCGGTCGGTGGCGAGCACCTCGAACTCGGCCTGACGCTCGCGTGGCTGGGGCTCTTCCTGGCGCTCTACGACGTCGCCGAACTCGTCCTCAAACCGGTCTTCGGCGCACTGTCCGACCGCATCGGCCCGCGACCGGTGATCGTCGGCGGACTCGTCGTCTTCGCGGCAGCTTCACTGATCGGCGTGTTCGGGACCGGACCGTTCTGGCTCGGCCTCGCGCGTCTGCTGCAGGGTGCCGGCGCCTCCGCGTTCTCGCCGGCATCGTCCGCCGCGGTCGCCCGCCTCGTTCCGGCGCACCGTCGCGGGACGTACTTCGGTCGGTACGGCTCGTGGAAGGGTCTCGGCTACGCCGGGGGACCGGTCATCGGTGCACTCGTGGTGCAGTTCGGCAGCACGCAGTGGCTCTTCGGGATCCTCGTCGTGATGGCTCTCGTGACGGCGGTGGCGGTGCTCGTCGCCGTCGAGCCGATCGTGCCCCTGCCCCGGCAGCGGGCCACGCTCGCCGTGATGGTCCGAGCGGCCACGGAGCGCCAGTTCCTGATCCCGGTCGTCGTCCTGGCAGTCGGCAGCGCTGCGATCGGCGCGCTGACCGGTATGCTCCCGGCGCTCGGTACCGAGGTCGGCATCCCGCTCCTGGTGTCGACGCTCGCGGTCGCCGTCCTCGCGGTGACGTCGTCGCTCGTGCAGCCCGTCGCCGGTCGACTGCACGACGCCGGGCGTCTCGGCACCGGGGCGGCGGGTGTGGCCGGGACGGCCGCGGTGGCCGCTGCGTTCCTGGTGATCGCCATCGCACCCTCGGCGGTGGCCGTCTTCATCGCGGCTCTGCTCGCCGGAGCCGGTGTCGCCACGCTGACACCCGTCGCGTTCGCGCACCTCGCCGGCACGACACCGCCCGAGCGGCTCGGGCGGACCATGGGCTCAGCGGAGCTCGGGCGTGAGACCGGGGACGCCGTCGGACCGCTCGTCGTCGGTGGTGTGGGCAGCGCGATCGGGCTGCCGTTCGGGTTCGCGGCCTTCGCGGTGGTGGCGCTGGTCGGGACGCTCGTGGCGTCGCGGTTGCCGTCGAAGACGGCCGCCACACGGGACGCGTAGCGGACGGACGAACGGCCAGCGGAAGCTACGCGTACGGGTCGGCGGACACGATCCCGTACACGTCGGTCCGACGTCGACGATCGCGGAGGGCAGCGACCCAGCGAGCCACCGCGAGCGCGACGAGCGCGGCGGACACCCCTGCGAACAACCACAACCACCCGTCGTCGTCCTCGATGAGCAATCGCAGGGCCAGCATGCCGAGCGGTGCCGCGACCAGGATCCGTCGGAGCTCGCGCCACGACAGCTTCCACAACGTGGTGAGACCCTTCTTCCATCAACCGATCACGACGTACGCGATCACACACCCGGGGATGCAGAGGGCGACCCAGTTCGCGACCGCCCGCACCCCGTCGTCGGAGAACGGATGCGCCACTTCGCGGAGGACGCCGCCAGCAGCAGCCGCGACGAGCAGCACCCACATGCGGGCTTCCCAGCGGCGAGGGTGCCACCAGGGCGTGCGCCACAGCGGCACTCGCTCGCGGGCCACCGGCATCGCGACTCCTCCCCGGTCGGGCGTCCAGCGTCAGCGCGACGCTGATCGACGACGGGACCGAGAGGCTGCCGTCCCTGGCGGGAATCCGGCTTCTCCGCGTACGGTGTGACCGGACGAGGCCGACACCGCAGGTCGGTCCGACGAGGGGGCGCCATGAGGATCTTGAGCACCGTGGCACGGGGACTGGGCTGGTTGCTCACGACGGTCGCGAAGACGATGGGCGGCATGCGGGGCGCGAAGCCGTTCACCGATTCGCACGCGGCGCAGGTCCCGCCACGTCGTGAGGACTACCGCCCCTAGGAGGCGCGACCGTGGTTCCGCGCCGTCACCGTAGGATCGTCGAGCCGCATCCAGCGGAACGACGGGGGAGCACCTGATGGAACAGCACACCGAACCGCGCACGCGACCACGGGTCGTCACGATCGCCGTGGCGCTCTGGTGGGCGTCCGTCATCATCAGCCTCGTGGCCGCGGCGCCCGGCATCGTCGTGTCCATGCGCGAAGCCGGCGGCGCGATCATCGGGGCTTCGCTCGGGCTCCTCTTCGTCCTCGCCTGGTCGGCCGTGTTCGTGTGGCTCGCGACGCGGATGGGACGAGGCTCCGGGAACGCGCGACTCTGGCTCGCCATCATCGCCGGGCTGACTGCCTGCAGCGAAGTGATCACCATCGCCACCGACGGCGTGGGCTGGAACCTCGTCGACACCGTTTGCGTCGTCGTCGCCGCGGTGCTCAGCTACCTGCCCAGTGCCCGTCCGTTCTTCCCGCGCGAGGAACGACGCTCGCGAGCAACGGAACCCCGCACCATCGGGTGGGACCCGACGACGGGCGAGCGCATCGTCGAGACGCCCCCGTCGGGCGACCGCGCGCACTGACGCTCGCCCCGGAAAGCGGCCGGAGAACGTACGTTCCCCGTAGTGGGGGTACCGCCGGACTCGGCCGGATGGTTCCATTCAGAGGTCGGCATCCTCCGGGTGCCGAACAGCCACGGACCGTCTTGCGTCGCAGTGAAGGTGGTCGCCGCTGGTTACGGTGACCACGAGGTGCCGTCGAGTCGATTCGGGTTCGACACGGCGGCGCCTCCCACACACCGGGGGACCGTCCGACCAGGAAGCAGCATCATGCGATCGCTCGTCTACACCAGCACCCAGACCCGTCCGATCACGGATTCCGAACTCGCCCAGATCCTGGCGGTCGGTCGAGAGAAGAACACCCGGCTCGGCGTCACCGGCATGCTCGCGCACCGCGACGACAACTGCATCGGGATCATCGAGGGCGAGGACGACGTCGTCCGGGAGCGCTTCGACCAGGTCCGAGCCGACCCGCGGCACACGAACGTCCGGGTGCTGCTCGACGAGCCGATCACACAGCGCTCGTTCCCGGACTGGTCGATGGCGTTCCAGTCCCTCGACCCGCTGATGCACGACGTTCCGGGGTTCAGCGACCTGTTCAGCCAGGGTCGCCCGACCGACCCGGCGTTCGGGGCCTCCCGCGCTCGCGCACTCCTGGACTGGTTCCGGAAGCACCCGCTGGCACCACTGACGAACCAGAACGCCGCCGACGAGGAGGTCCCGCGCACCCGGGCGGTCAACGGTGCGATCGCGGTCCTCCACGACGGCGGACTCTCACGCTTCTCGCTCGAGGGCGTCGCGTCCCGGTCGGGGATGCGGCAGGCCGAGATCCTCGAGCTCTTCCCCTCCGAGCACGCACTGCTGGCCGCCGCGGTGATGCGGTGGACCCGCGCGGTGTCGGCACCGCTGCTGCCGCTCGCCGGCGAGAAGGGCACGGTCGCGTTCCTGCACGCGCTGCTCTCCGCCCACGCCGAGGACCCGTCCCTCATGCGTCTGATCGCCGCGACGCTGGCCATCTCGACCGACCCGTCGACGGACGGCGCCGACTACTACCGGTCTGCGTACCTGCAGTTCCGCGAGACCGTCCGCACCGCGCTGCAGGAGGACGTCCGCGCCGGCCGCGAACCGGCGACGATGGACCCGATCCGCGGGGCACAGCAGCTGCTCGCCCTCTACGACGGCATCCGCCTGCAGGCGCTGCTGACGCCGGACACCGACGTCGTCGACGCGTTCGACCGTGCCGCCGCACGGATGCGCCGCGGCTGGTCCGAACAGTACGAGGAGACAACCGTGTGGGACATCTCCGCGCCGGCGGGGGACTGACCCTCAACGCACCAGACGCACGGTCCGGGGGATCGGTCCGAACGCCGACTCCGCACCGTCGGCCATCTGGCCCACACCACCGGCGCCCCACACTGCGACGGTGTCGCCCGGTGCGATCCCGGCCAGGTCGGCTCCGGTCCACCCCGTGGGTGCGGCGTCGGAGGCGAACAGGGCGGCCGTGTCGGACACGCCGTCGGGGACCGTGAACGCCCCCTGGTCGGCGTAGGGCACGCGGACGTACTCGGCGTGGCTGCCCGCGAACCCGCCGAGCGCGTGGCTGTAGGCGAAGCAGCCGCCGATCGACGACCCCCACATCGCCTCGGTCAAACCCGGGTTCGGGTTGCCGTTGTCGCAGAGTGAGAACTGCCCGTGGGTGCAGTACCAGCACTGCCCGCAGGCGATGAACGAACAGACGACGACCCGGTCGCCCACCTTGTGCTTCGTGACGGCCGATCCCGTCTCGACGACCTCGCCCATGAACTCGTGCCCCAGGACGTCACCGGATCGCATGGTCGGGATGTACCCGCCGAGCAGGTGCAGGTCCGAGCCGCAGGTGGTGCTCAGACGCACCTTCAGGATCACGTCGTGATCGTTGAGGATCTTCGGGTCCTCCACCGTCTCCACCGCGGTCTCGTTGACCCCGGTCCAACAGAGCTCCTTCACAGCACACCCTCCTCGTTGCTCCGTTTCGTCGCCACGTCCACCAACGCACCGGTGGGTGTGGCCTTCCGTCGGCCGTGGGGGACCGGATCCACCCGGAGCACCTCGCCGACCTCGATGAGTTGCTTCGCCTCACGCAGAGCGGCCCGCAGCCGACCCCGTGTGTCCGAGCCGCCGCCTCGGAAGCGGGCACGGAGCTCGGTGCCGCGATCGCCGGGCGCGGGACGGGCCTCCACCTCGACGTCCTGCCCGAACGCCGTGAGCGGCGCGGGGATCCGCCCGCCTGGCAGCACCGCGTCCTGCCCGCGGTTCACCGTGACCGCGTGCCAGCCGGAACGCGGTTCGGCCAGCACCTTCCGTGTGGGCCCGGGTGCGCCGCGTCGACGGCGCGAGACGACGATGCCGACGGCAGCGGTGACCATCGCAGCGGCGGCGAGGTTTCGGGCCCTCATCGTGCTGTCCCAGCGAGGAGTCGGTCGGCAGCGGGCGCGTTCGCGCCCAACCGACGGGGATTCGTGTGTTCCATCGCGGCCTCCTTGAGTCGCATCGGTGCGGATCAACGGGACGGGAGCGGCGACCGCGTGATCGTGCCGGTCGGGGTCGCGGAGTCGCTCCGGTCGATCCACCATGAGCGTGGCTTCCCTGGCGCCGTCCCGGGTTGTCCGTGATGCGCTGCGGCAGGTGACGGCAGCGAGACGGACGGGAGGCCCGGTGCCAGCTGGCACCGGGCCTCCCGTCCGTCGTGGGGTCGCGTCTCAGACGCGCACGGCGCGTTCGTCGGGGACGCAGTGCGTCATCATCAGGCCCTCGACGTCGCGGGAGCCGTTGTGGCCGAGGTTCGCCAGGCGGGCAAGCTCGTCGTCGCTGAGCGTCTGAGACTGCAGCGGGGGCAGCTCCTTGACCTCGTCGAGGGTGATGCCGAGGCCCTCGCCCACGCGACGACCCAGGTCGTCCTCGACCATGTAGAAGTGCCAGAGCATGCGCTCCTGCACCGGACGGGCCGCCTGCGAGATGAGGTCGACGAAGTTCGCGACGAGGTCGTCGCGCTCCCAGTCCTGCAGGAGCAGGTACCGCTGGCCGGCCTGGGTGTAGTCCTTCGTCCGGGGGATCCGCTTGCGGGTGAGGCGCCCGACGATCTCCGGCCCCTGGTCGTCGTGGGTCGGGTACTCCGCCTCGCGCAGGCCGCCGGTGATCGACGGCTCGTAGTTGACGTGCGGGTTCTCGCCGCCGTGGTCCTGGTGGTACGCCATCTGTCCGTCGCGCTGGTTGGTCGCGACGGCACCGTTCTTCGGGGCGTTCACCGGCAGTTGCAGGTAGTTCGGGCCCACGCGGTAGCGCTGTGTGTCCGAGTACGAGAACGTGCGGCCGACGAGCATCTTGTCGTCGGAGAAGTCCAGGCCGTCGACGAGCACGCCGGTGCCGAAGGACAGTTGCTCGTTCTCGGCGAAGTGGTTCGTGACGTTGCGGTTCAGGACCATCTTGCCGACGGGCTTCGGCGGGAACTCGTTCTCCGGCCACACCTTCGTGTCGTCGAGCGGGTCGAAGTCGAGCTCCGGGTGCTCGTGGTCGTCCATGAGCTGCACACGGAGCTCCCACTCGGGGTACTCACCGCGCTCGATCGCCTCGTACAGGTCCTTCGACGCGTGCCCGAGGTCGCCGGCCTGCACGGCGGCGGCGTCGGCCTCGGTCATCGACGACACGCCCCCCGACGGGATCCAGTGGTACTTGACGAGCTTGGTGTCACCGTCCGCGTTCACCCACTTGTAGGTGTTCACGCCGAAGCCCTGCTGGGTGCGGTAGTTCGCGGGGATGCCGCGTGGGCTGAACAGGTTGACGAGCATGTGCATCGACTCGGGGGTCTGCGACATGAAGTCGAAGATGCGCGCCGGCTCCTGCCGGAAGGTCACGGGGTCGGGCTTGAGGGAGTGGATGACGTCGGGGAACTTGATGGCGTCGCGGATGAAGAAGACGCCGAGGTTGTTGCCGACGAGGTCCCAGTTGCCGTCCTCGGTGTAGAACTTCACGGCGAAGCCGCGCGGGTCGCGGGCGGCCTCGGAGGAGTCACGGCCGCCGATCACGGTGGAGAACCGGATCGCCAGGTCGGTGCGCTTGCCGGGCTCCTGGAACAGCTTCGCGCGGGTGTACTGCGCGATGGGTTCGTCACCCCACGCGCCGGTGGCCTCGAAGTACCCGAAGGCGACCGCACCGCGGGCGTGCACGACCCGCTCCGGGATCCGTTCGCGGTCGAAGTGGCTGATCTTCTCGAGGAACTGGTAGTTCTCGAGCGTCGCCGGGCCACGGGCTCCGACGGTGCGCTGGTTCTGGTTGTCGGAGACGGGGTGGCCCTGGCGGTTCGTCAGGATGCGGCGGTCGTCGCCCTCGGCGGGCGGTTGGCTGGAGACGTCGGTCATGTCTCGTCCTCTCTGCGGTCGCGGTCGGCTCGGGTTCCCGACCGAGTGTGGACCGGGGCGCGGGCACGCCCTCCCAGCGGCGTCGAGGACGCGGACGAGGGCCGGTCGCCGGTGCGTTCGCCGCGGACGGCCCGTCAGTACTTCGCCGCTGACGGCCCGTCAGTACGAGGTGCGACCGGTGGCTGCGGCACCGAGCACCGCGGCTGCACCGTGGGCGAGCAGGGTCCCGTCGGTGACGACGGCGACGCGGTCGAACCCGAGCGCGCGGAGCCGTTCGGCGCGGGCCAGGTCGCCGGCGAAGGCGCCGGTGTGCTTGCCCGCGCGGCGGGCTGCGGCGACGATCGCGGGGAGTGCGCCGTCGTCGTGCAGCAGTGCGTCCAGCTCGATGCCCAGTCCGATCGACAGGTCGAAGGGGCCGACGAACACCGCCGAGACGCCCGGGACCGCCATGATCTGCTCTGCGGCACGGAGACCCTCGGGTGTCTCGAGCATCACCCACACCTCGGGATCGGCAGCGGCGGCGGACGGTGCCACGCCGCCCCAGAGTCCCGCCATCGGCCCCCAGCTCCGTCGGCCCCGCGGTGGGTAGTGCGCGGCACGGACGGCGTGCTCGGCCTGCTCGACGGTCTCGATCATCGGGACGATCACGATGTCGGCGCCGAGGTCGAGCGCACGGCCGATCGCGGCGTCCGAGCCCTCGGCGACCCGGACGGCGACGGGGACCTGCGGTGCGACCGCGGCGAGCGCCGGCATCGTCGCCAGGAGCGTGGCGTCGTCGAAGGCGCCGTGCTGGGCGTCGAGACCGAGCCAGGCGAACCCGTTCTGCGCGATCTGTGCGGTGGTGCGGGGTTCGCCGAGGGTGCACCACACACCGTCGGCGCGGCCGTCTCCGAGTGCTGGCACCGTGGTCCTCCGTCTCGTCTGCGACCGCGAGCGCCGATGGTTCGGCGTCCGGCGCGCCAGGCTACCGCCCACGGGGACCTCGACCCTCCCACGGCGGTGCCGGGACAGCCCGCGCCCCCATGCGCACGCATGGGACATGGACAACTGCTCACCTTCGGGTGTAGTCCTGTGCGCAGGACGCACTGCACGGGCGGTCACAGGTCGCCAGCACCAACCAGCACCACACCAGTCGGGACCTGCAGGAAGGTCGGGCGGACATGCGTGACGAAGGTGACGTCGGCCAGCAGACGGGCTCGCGTCCGCCGGGCAGCGACGGACTCCGTCTGGCGTTCGGGATCGTCGGCGCCGTGGGCGTGCTCGCCGGACTGGCTGCGATCGTCCTGTCCCACGCGACGCTGTTCGCGGTGTCGTGGGTCTTCGGGATCTACCTGGTCGTGTCGGGGGCGGCGCTGGTCGTCCGGGGACTCCGGCTGCGCCCTGGGGTCTGGTGGCGTCAGGTCGGGCTGGTGGTCCTCGGGGCGCTGGTGGTCGCCGGCGGTGTCGTCGCGATCGTGTTCCCACCGATCGGGGCGCGGTGGGTGGCGCTGCTGCTCGGGTTCGCCTGGATCCTCGAGGGCATCGCACTCATCTACGCACCGTGGGTGGGCCGCCGCCCGCTGACCGTGGTGCTCGCCGTGCTCAGTGTGCTGAGCGGGATCCTGGTGATGAACCTGCCGGGTCTCGGCGCGCTGGTGACGGTGGCCGCGGTGGGGAGCGTCCTCATCGTGTTCGGTGTCGTCCAGCTCGTCGTCGCGTTCAGCTGGCCGAGTCCGGAGGGGGAGCGGGCCGGCGTTCCGGTCCCCGGCCCCTGATGCTCGCCGTGCGGTGGGAGCAACAGGGACCGAAGTCGTGGGTGGCGCGCGACCACGGAACCAGCCTGGGGCTCGTGCTGCACGTCCGTGAGCGGTTCCTGGCGTTCGACCAGGACGACCGGCCGCTCGGGAGCGCAGCCTCCCTGGCGGCGGCGCAACAGCTCGTGGCCGGTGCCGTCCGCTCGAGCGCCCCGGCCCGGCGGGACACCGTCGCGGTGGTGCTGTCGGTGCTCGCGGCGCTCACCGTCGGGGGAGCGGCCGTCGTGCTCGCCGCTCGCGCCCTGATCTGAGCGGGGACCGTCGAGGCGAGGTGCACCGACGCACCGACGCCGCGCGCACCGGTACCGTTGCGTCCGTGAACGACGACCCCGATGCCGCCATCGCCCAGCACGTCCACGACGCCTGGGACGGTTCCCTGCGCCTGGTGCACATCACGATCTCGGACGAGGACGGTGACGCCTACCCCGGGCAGGACGTCGACCGGTGGGTGATCGACGTCCGCGTCCCGATCACCGACGACGACGAGACCGAGGCGGTCTCCGTCGCCGAGGTCACCGCGTTCACGAGCCGTGCACCGGAGTCGCTCGAGGCACTGGTGCTCGGCTACCAGGTCTCCGACGTCGCCGGGGCCTTCGCGTCCGCCGTCGCCGCACAGGACGCGACGGGGGAGACGTTCTTCTCGCTGCAGACCCACGCCGCCGAGATGCTCGGCAAGCCCGACCTGCTCGCCGTCGACCGACTCACGGTCCGCCCGGCGTACCGGGGGCTGCCCGGACTGGTGCCGGCGATCGTCGACGCCGTCCGCCACGGACCGGCCGGGCGCACCGCTTCGTGGGTGCTCACGGACCCGACGGTGTGGGACGTGCCGTTCGGCGAGGACGACCGGTCAGCCGGCGCGTTCGTGCAGTGGGCCGACACCGCGGTGCTCACCTCGATGAACGCCGCGCCGGACGACCTGGAACGCCTGTCGCTCGTGCCGCCGGCCGGTGGCATCGTGATGGGGTCCCGGTCGGACGAGGTGCACCTCGGCGACGCGATCGACCACGCGATGACGCAACCGGCGATCGCGGTGCCGTTCGACCTGCCGCCGAAGCTCCCCGCCAGCATCTGGGCCGCCGCGCCCGAGGACGTCCACGGCGTGCACCCGGACGAGACCACGGGGTCGATCACGGTCGAGACGCACGACGAACAGCTCGAGGTCGTCGGGTCACCGGGCACCGCACCGCAGCTCGTGGGGATCTCGGCCTCGGCCGACGCCGCGACCCAGGAGTGGCTCCGCACCGTGCACCAGCGCTGGTGGCAGTACGAGCCGGACCTGCACGCCCGCATCCACGACGTCGTCGACGAGTACCTGTCCACCGGGCACATCGAGTCGGCGTCGGACGAGCTCGCCGGGCACCTGCACGCCCCCGACCTGCCGCCGTACCGGACGGAGTGGCCGGGCACCGGCACCGTCCTGCTCGAGGAACTCGGCGAGGACACCGAGCCCATCGTCTTCGACGCCGTGCTCGAGGACGGCACGCGGCACGAGCACATCGGCGTGGTCGTCGTGCACGAGTCCGGACACGTCCGCGCGTTCCTGCACGACGAGTGGGAGCCCGGGTTCCCGGCCGCGGAGGCCGCGGTCGCGCACCTCATCAGCCTGGGTGCCGGCGAGTTCTTCGCGGACGCCCTGCACGACGAGCTGTCAGCGGGTGTCGAGCACGCGATCCTGACGGGTGACGTCCGCGGCCACTGACGGCCGGGCGTACACGCCACATGGCCCGGCGGCACACGGCCCGGGCGCACCCGGATCGGTCAGCCCAGCCGGACCCGCCGGTTCAGACCGGGCGGTAGATCGCGATCGGCGGGGTGTCGTCGTCGCCCGCGTCGTGGGCGTCGCCCGTCGCGAGCCAGGTGCGGCCCTCGTGCTCGATCGTGGTCGGCAGGTCGCCGTGCACCAGGATCCGGATCACGGGGGCGTCACCGTCGACCAGGTCGACGCCGTGGGCCTCGGTCCCGCCGGGATTGTCGTGCACGTAGCTCATGGTCCGATCGAACTCCGTCGACCTGACGGACGGCCCGCGCCGCGCCGGACACGCCCGGAACCTGCACCGGAACCGGTGATGCCGCCCTTCTTCGGGTAGAGTCATCTCCGCACGGCCAGCACGGCGTGTGAACGCGGATGTGGCGCAGTGGTAGCGCATCACCTTGCCAAGGTGAGGGTCGCGAGTTCGAATCTCGTCATCCGCTCAGAACAGGAAGACCGGAACCCCCGTCGCTCGGAAGAGCGGCGGGGGTTCCGTCGTTGCGGGGCGTCGCAGCACCGAAGGCGTGGGGGCCCGGCGGGCGCAGGCTTCGGGTACCCGCGCCCACCGGGCGCGGAGGCGACCCTGCCCCCACCGGCACGCGCTGGGTGGGTGGCCCGGCGCAGTTCCGAGGATGTATCCGGAGCCGTCCCCCGTTCGGGTGGGAACCGGATCCAGGGTTGCGGGAACCCGCAAGAACTCCGCACGACCCGCCGATCGAGCCTTGTGCTACTCGAGGCCGTCCGGTAATCGCACCGACATCGTGCGGGCACCGGGCAATCCCACCCAGCGCCGGGTTCCCGACTCGACGACCGTGACGAGCACCGTGTCGCACCCGCGGCAGCGCGCCACCGACCCCATCGCGGAGCGGTGGACGGTGGTCTGCCCGAGCACCCCGAGCGAACCGCACCCGGCGCAGCGCAGGGCGACCACGGTCGGCTCGGGTCCCAGACTGTCGGCCAGCGTCCCCGCCAGCGCGTTGCCGTCCACGACGACCATCAGTTGCCCCCCGAACCGTTCGGCGCGCACGTCACTCGTGTCGTGTCCGAGCTCGGTGAGCCAGCGCAGCACCTGCTCGACGAACGGCGTCGACCCGCACACGTAGACCAGGGCGCCCGCGTCCGGCGGGAACACCGCGGCAGCGAGCGCGTCCCGCGTCAGCCGGCCGGCCGGCACGGACGAGCCTGGAGGCGCGGTGCGGCTGTACACGTGGGCCACCTCGAGCGGTGCCCGGCTCGCGAGCGCCTGGTCGAGTTCCGCACGGAAGAACACGTCGTCCGGAGTGCGGACGGCCGCGAGGAGCCGGAAGGGCGCCGGGTCGTCCGCCTCGGCGTGGGCGGTCACCATCGCGACGAGCGGCACGATGCCGGAGCCGCCGGCGATGAGCTGCACCGGACGGGTGGACTCGCCCGGCCGCCAGACGAACCAGCCGCCCAGGGGTCCGTGGACCTCGAGCGCGTCGCCGACCTCGACGGCGTCGACGAGGAACGGCGAGACCTCGCCGCCGTCCACCCGGTCGACCGCGAGCACGACGTCGGTCGCGGGGCCGGCCGACGCGATGGAGTAGGAGCGCTGTGCCTGGTAGCCGTCCTCGGCGGTCAGCCGCAGGTCCAGGTGCTGCCCGGGGTCGTTGCCCGGCCAGGTGGGGACGTCGAGGACGATCCGGCGCGCGTTCGTCGTCTCGCGGCCGACGGACGCGACGGTCGCGGCGTGCCAGGCCGGCCGCCTGCGCGTGGTGGGACGAGCGACGGGGGTGATCCGTGCCTCCAGGCCGGTGTCGGGGAGCGTCACCAGTACCGCTCTTCCTTCCACGGGTCGCCGTGCAGGTTGTAGCCCGCGTTCTCCCAGAAGCCGGGTTCGTCGTCGGACTGCATGACGATGCCGCGCACCCACTTGGCGCTCTTCCAGAAGTACAGGTGGGGCACCAGCAGGCGGGCGGGCCCGCCGTGCTCGGGCGTCAGGGGCTCGCCGTCGGCCTCGAACGCGATCCAGGACTTGCCGTCGAGCAGCTCGTCGAGCGGGACGTTGGTCGTGTACCCGCCGTAGCTGTGCACCATGCAGTAGTCGAGTTCGGTCTCGATGTCCTCGAACAGGCGGTCGAGCGGGACACCCCGCCACGGCATGTCGAGCTTGGTCCAGTGCGTGACGCAGTGGATGTCGACGGTGACGTCTTCGACGCCGAGCGCGTGCACCTCGTCCCAGGTCCACTGGTGCAGGCCGGACTCGGTGCGGATCGAGAAGGCCCAGTCGGTCGGCTCGATGTCGGGCGTCGCTCCGGCGGACAGGACGGGCCAGTCGCGGACCAGGGTCTGACCGGGCGGGATGCGGGTGTCGTCCCGGTCGTCGCGTCGACCGCCGAACCCGCGGGTGAACGTGGCCATGGTCCTCCTCGTCGGACGTCGGTGCGTTCCCGATCATGCCGCGAACCGGGCGCGCCCGTGTAACGGGTTGGTAAACGTTCCACCCGTGGTCGGAACGGTCGTGCGCGGCGGCAGATCCGCGCGGGCTCGCCGATCGGGTCGGACGCGGTGGCGACCCACGCGTCAGGAGCGGGCTTGGGGGATCGGCGCGGGACCTCTATCGTTCACCGGAACGATTACAGGAGGGGTCACCCCGAATGCAGCCCATCGTCCCCGAACCCCGAGACGCCCACGGTCCGAGCCGTCGAGCGCTCATCACCGGCGCCGCCGGTCTGGCCGGCCTCGGCCTGCTCACCCTCGCCGGGTGCAGCTCCGGCGCGTCCGCCGGCACGCCCACGATCCCCGAGGCCGCGGCCACCGGCGTCGCCCGTCGTGGCGGACGCCTGCGCATCGCACGGCCCGCCGCCTCGGCCGCCGAGACCCTCGACTCCGCGAGCTCGCTGTCGGCCTACGAGTACCTCGGCGCGCTGTACAACCGGCTCGTCAAGCTCGACCAGCAGGGCACCCCGGTGCCGGACCTGGCCGAGGAGTGGTCCGCGAACGCCGACGGCACCGAGTGGACCTTCGCGCTCCGCCGGGGCGTGGTCTTCCACGACGGGTCCCGGTTCACCGCCGACGACGCCATCGCGAGCATCCGGCACATCCTCGACGAGAAGACCGGCAGCCCGCAGGCCGGGGTGCTCGGCGAGGTCATGGACGCCGACTCGATGCGCGCCGTCGACCCGTACACGCTGCGCTTCTCGCTGACGAAGCCGAACGCCGAGTTCCCGTCGCTGCTCACCGCCTACCAGTGCTACATCGTGCCGGCCGACGCCATCGCCGACATCGGCCGCACCGGGATCGGGACGGGGCCGTTCCGGCTGTCGTCGTTCACCCCTGCCGGTGCCGGCAGCGTCGAGGCGTTCCCGGACCACTTCGCCGGCCGCCCGGCGCTCGACGGCATCGACTTCTACTCGATCCAGGACACCACCGCGCGGGTGAACGCCCTGCTCGCCGGGCAGATCGACCTCATCTCGCAGACGAACCTGGACTTCGCGACCGCCCGGGTGGTGTCGGCGTCCGACCGCGCCACCGTCGCCCGGTCGAAGAACGCCCAGTGGTACACGATCCCGATGCTCGCCACGAGCGACGAGTTCAGCGACCCGCGGGTGCGCCAGGCGATGAAGCTCGCCTACGACCCCCGGAAGATCGTCGACACCGCCCTGCAGGGCACCGGTTCGGCAGGCTGGGACAACCCCGTGCCGCCGCAGCTCGCCGCGTTCGTCGACGACCACCGCGAGTACGACCCGGACAAGGCCCGGGCGCTGCTCAAGCAGGCCGGGCGTGCGGACTTCCGCGCCGCGATCTACACGTCGAGCTACGAGTCGGTGTTCACCCCGATGGCCGTCGCCTACCGCGACGCCGTCGCCGACGCGGGGATCCGTCTGACCGTCCGCAACGCCAGCTCGGACTCGTACTACACGCAGATCTGGATGCAGAAGCCGCTCATGGTGAGCTACTGGTTCACGGGGCGGCCGATCGACCAGCTGCTCAACCAGATCTTCCGCTCGGGGTCGTCGTACAACGAGAGCGCCTGGTCGAACGAGACCTTCGACGGGCTGCTCGACGACGCCCGCGCCGAGATGGACGACGCCAAGCGGCTCACCCTGTACCAGGACGCCCAGCGGCTCGTCGTCGAGGACGGTGCCGACATGACGCCGATGTTCGGCGACCGGCTCGTGGGGTTGTCCCGCGACGTCGTGAACTACTCGGAGTACGGCTTCGAGTTCGACTACCTGCGGATCGGACTGCGCCGATGACGACCACGAACACGCCGTCGGACGTCCTCGTCCCCGTCCTCCGCCGGGTCGGCATCGCCGTGCTGACCGTGGTGCTCGCCTCGCTGTTCGTGTTCCTCGCGGTGCAGGCGCTCCCCGGTGACGTCGCCCAGCAGCTGCTCGGGCAGAACGCCACCCCCGACGCCGTCAAGCAGCTGCGCGAGACCCTCGGCCTCGACCAGAACGTCTGGCTCCGCTACCTGCAGTGGCTCGGCGGCGCGGTGCACGGCGACTTCGGCACCTCGCTCGTCAGCGGCGAACCGGTCGCCCCGACGCTGTTCACGGCCTTCCGGAACAGCATGCTCATCGCCGTGCCCGCGATGCTCGTCGGCGTCACGGTGTCCCTGACGCTCGGTGTCGTCGCCGGTGTCCGCCGCGGCCGTCCGAGCGACAGGGTGATCTCGATCGTCAGCCTGGTCGTGATGAGCGTGCCGGAGTTCATGGTCGCCACCGTCCTGGTGCTGCTGTTCGCGATCGGCCTGCCGGTCTTCCCCGCCGTCGTGCTGCGGGGGAGCGACGCCACCGTCGCCGAGCTGCTGCCCACGATCTGGCTGCCGATCATCGTGCTGACCCTCGCGATGGCCGCCTACATCGTGCGGACGGCCCGCTCGTCGACCATCGACGTGATGGCGTCGGAGTTCGTCACGACGGCCGAGCTCAAGGGCCTGACGATGCGCAGGGTGGTCTGGAAGCACGCGGTCCCGAGCGCCCTGCTCCCGACGCTGAACGTCGTCGCGCTCAACGTCGCGTGGCTGCTCGGCGGTGTCGTGGTGGTCGAGAACGTCTTCAACTACCCGGGGATGGGCAAGCTCATGCTCGAGTCGGTGTTCAACCGCGACCTGCCCACCATCGAGGCGATCGCCCTGCTGAGCGCCCTGATCTACGTCGTGTGCAACCTGGCCGCTGACCTCGTCGCGCTCGCACTCGACCCGAAGCTGCGGACCCGCCAGCGACGACCGCGCACGCGCACCCGCAGCGCCCGCAGCACCAGGAAGGCCGCCGCATGACCGCCACCGCACCCCGCCGCCGCGTCCGACGCGACGTGCTCGCCGGCGCGCTCGCACCCCTGCGCGGGTCGACGGCGCTGAGCATCGGCCTCGGCCTCATCGCCCTGCACGTCGTCCTCGCCCTGCTCGCGCCGGTCATCGCCGGGCACGACCCGGTCGCCACGAACGCCGGCGACGTGCTCGCCGGTCCGACGTGGACGCACTGGCTCGGCACCGACCAGTACGGCCGGGACGTGCTCTCCCGCACCCTGAACGGCGGCCGGTACGCGCTGTCCGTGACCTTCCTCGCCACGACGATCGCCGTCGCGGTCGGCACCGTGCTCGGCTGCGTCACGGCCTACGCCGACAACTGGTTCGACGAGGTCGTCATGCGCGTCGTCGACGCCCTGCTCAGCGTGCCGTCGATCCTCGCGCTCCTGGTCGTCGTGACGGTCTTCGACGCCGGCCTCTGGGTCATCGTCCTCGCCGTCACGGTCGTCTACGCCCCCGCGGTGACCCGTGTCGTCCGCGGCGCCGCCCGCACCGTGATCACCCAGGACTACGTCACCGCGGCCCGCGCCCGGGGCGAGCGGCCGCTGTCGATCGTGTTCCGCGAGATCCTGCCGAACGTGCTCGACGTCGTGCTCGTCGAGTACGCGATGCGGGCCTCGTGGATCGTGCTGCTCGTCGCGTCGCTGTCCTTCCTGGGCTTCGGCGCGAACCCACCGACCCCGGACTGGGGCCTGATGGTGCAGGAGAACCGCACCGCGCTCACCGTGGTGCCGCTCGGCACCCTCGCCCCGATCGTGGCACTCGCCACGCTGGTGATCGGACTGAACCTCGCGGCCGACGGCCTGAGCAAGTCGCTCGGCGTCGACCGTGCCAAGCAGGGAGTCAGCGCATGACCCGCACCGACACCGGCACGACGTCCGCCGCGACGACGACCGTGCCCGACGCGATCGTCCGCGTCGACGACCTGTCCATCTCGTACGCCGCCGGCAAGCGACGCGTGCCCGTCGTCCGGGGTGTCTCGTTCGCGATCGAGGCCGGTCGGACCCTCGGCCTGGTCGGCGAGTCCGGCAGCGGCAAGTCCACCGTCGCGAGGACGCTCCTCGCACACCTGCGCGCCGGGTCGGCGATCGACGGCGGGACGGTCCGCGTCGACGGCGCCGACGTCTTCGCCCTGTCGCCGGCCGGCCGCCGGGCGCTCCGCGGCGGCACCGCCTCGGTCGTCGCCCAGAACGCCGGACAGGCACTCACCCCGTCGATGCGCGTCGGCGAGCAGATCCGCGAGGCCCTCCGCGCCCACGGCGAGCCCGACGGCCCCGAACGCGTCGCCGAGCTGGTCCGGCTGGTCCGGCTGCCGGACCCCGACGCGATCGTCCGCCGCTACCCGCACCAGTTGTCCGGCGGCCAGCAGCAGCGCATCGCGATCGCGATGGCCGTCGCCGCCCGGCCGCGCGTGCTCGTCCTCGACGAACCGACCACCGCCCTCGACGTCGTCACGCAGGCCGCGGTCCTCGACCTGGTCGCCGACCTCGGTCGGCAGCTCGGCATGGCCGTCCTGCTCGTCAGCCACGATCTCGGGGTGGTGTCCGCCATGGCGGACGAGATCGCCGTGATGCGCGACGGCGAGGTCGTCGAGCACGCCGCCACGGCGGCGCTCTTCGCCGCTCCGCAGCACGAGTACACGCGCGCCCTGCTTGCCGCGGTGCCGGACGGGCGCCGGCCTGGAGGATCGGGGCACGTGCCCGAGGACGCGACCGCCCCGGAGACGGTCGCCGCCACGGCCGCCGGCACCGCGCCTCCCGAGCGCGCCGCCCGCCCCGTGGTGACCGCGGACGACCTGGTGATCCGGTACGGCCGCGGCCTGCCGGCCGCCGTCGACGGCGTCTCGTTCACGATCGCCGCGCACGAGACGCTCGCCGTCGTGGGCGAGTCCGGCAGCGGCAAGTCGACGCTCGCGACGGCGCTGGCCGGCCTGGTGCCGGCCGAGTCGGGGACGTTCACGTACGACGACGGCACGACCCGCGGCGACCTGCGCGAGCCGATCGCCGGCCGCGCGCCCGACCTGCGGCGCGCGGTGCAGCTCGTGTTCCAGAACGCGGACACGTCGCTCAACCCGCGGCGCACCGTGGGTGCAGCCGTCGCGAGGCCGCTCCGGCTGTTCAGCGGCTCGTCCTCGCGCGAGCGCGTGGGCGCCCTGCTCAGCCAGGTCGGGCTCGGGCCGGAGTTCGCCGACCGCCTGCCCGCGCAGCTGTCCGGTGGGCAGCGCCAGCGCGTCGGGATCGCGCGCGCACTGGCGGCGGAGCCGTCGCTCGTGATCGCCGACGAGATCACCACGGCGCTCGACGTGCAGGTGCAGGCGGGGATCCTCGCGCTGCTGGCCGACCTGCAGCGCGAGCGGGGCCTCGCCTGCCTGTTCATCAGCCACGACCTCGCGGTGGTGCGGGGCGTGGCGGACCGGGTCGCGGTGATGACCGGTGGCCGGATCGTCGAGATCGGACCGACCGAGCGGGTGTTCACCGGCCCGAACCACCCGTACACGTCGACGCTGCTCGCGGCGACCCTCGAACCCGGCAGCACGACCCTGCCCGACGTCGGTGACGGGGTGCAGCGCTGGCGGCACGCCGACGGCTGGACCGACCACGGCGACGGACACCGCACCCGCAACTGGGAGGACGCATGAGCACCGACGACGGCACCGACCACGGCACCGCCGCCGCCACCTTCACCGCCATCGGCGACCCCGGCTCGCTGCCCGCGGGCGTGACGGTCCGCGACGAGTGGATCCCGATGCCCGACGGTGTGCGGCTGCACGCCCGGATCTGGGCGCCGTCGCAGTCGCCGACGCAGCCGGGTGACCCCGGCGGCCCGACGCCGGTGCTGCTCGAGTACCTGCCGTACCGGCTCGACGACTGGACCGCACCGCGCGACTCGGAGCGGCACCCCTGGTACGCCCAGCACGGGTACGCCTCGGTGCGGGTCGACATCCGCGGCACCGGTTCGTCCGACGGGTTCTTCGACGACGAGTACAGCGAGCAGGAGCTGCTCGACGGCGAGGCCGTGATCGCCTGGCTCGCCGAGCAGCCGTGGTCGACCGGCGCCGTCGGCATGTTCGGCATCTCGTGGGGCGGCTTCAACGCGCTGCAGCTCGCGGCCCGGGCACCCGCCGCGCTCAAGGCCATCGTGACGGTCTGCTCGACGGACGACCGGTACGACAACGACGTGCACTACGTCGGCGGCGCCGTGCTCGGCATCGACATGGCGGCCTGGGGCGCGACCATGTTCGCCTTCAACTCCCGGCCGCCCCGGCCCGAGGTCGTCGGCGCCGGGTGGATCGACCGCTGGCGGGAACGCCTCGAGGCGAACCGCCCGATGACGCCCGTGTGGCTGGCGCACCAGGAACGTGACGACTACTGGCGGCACGGCAGCGCGGCCGAGGACTACGACGGCATCCGCGCCGCGGTGCTCGCGGTCGGTGGCTGGGCGGACCCCTACCGGGACGCCGTGCTCCGGCTCGTCGACCACGTCAGCGCCCCCGTGAAGGGCATCGTCGGCCCGTGGTCGCACCAGTACCCGGACCGTGGCCTCGCGCCGGGTCCGTCGATCGGGTTCCTGCAGGAGACCCTGCGGTGGTGGGACCGCTGGCTGCTCGGGGTCGACACCGGCGTCGAGGACGACCCCGCACTTCGGGCCTGGATCAACGAGGGCGAAGCCCCCGCGCCGTACTACGCCGGTCGACGCGGTCGCTGGATCGGTGCCGAGGCGTGGCCCTCCGTCGCGACCCACGAGCGCGTCCTGCCCCTCGCCGCGCTGCGGGGCGGTGACCTCGGACCGGTCGTCGTGCGGTCGCCGCAGCACACCGGGGTGGACGCCGGTCGGTTCTTCCCGTTCGGCAACGCCACCGACCTGCCGCCGGACCAGCGCGCCGAGGACGGCCGGTCGGTCACCTTCGACCTGCCCGTCGGCAAGGCGTTCGACCTGCTCGGCAACGTGCTCGTGCGGTTGTCCGTCGCGAGCGATGCGCCCCGGGTCACCCTGACCGTCCGGCTCTGCGACGTCGCACCGGACGGCTCGTCGACGCTCGTCACCCGCGGGGTGCTGAACGCCGCGAAGCGCGACGGCATGGACCGCGACGACGTGCTCGTGCCCGGGACGCCCGCCGAACTGCCCGTGCGCCTGGTGTCGACCGGGCACCGCTTCGCCGCCGGACACCGGCTGCGCATCGCGGTCTCGTCGTCCTACTGGCCGTGGGTGTGGCCGCACGGCGTCGAGGCCACGGTGACGATCGACCCGACCGCCTCGAGCGTCACCCTGCCCACCTGGACCCGGTCGACCGACGACGGGGTGGTCTTCGCCGAGCCCGAACGGTCCGAGCCCCTCGTGATCGAGCGCGTCGCGCCGGCCGACCCGCTGCCGCAGCGCACGGTGACGCACGACGTCGAGACGGGGGAGTGGACGCTCGACGTCGACCCCGGGTACGGCGGCGGGCGGGTCTACCCGGACGGCCTCGTGTTCACCGAGGACGCCCGCGAGACGTACCGGATCCGCTCCGACGACCCGACCAGCGCACGGGCGAGTTCCCGTTGGGCCATCGGGCTGGCGAAGCCGGAGTGGGCCGCGCGCCTCGAGACGACCTCCGAGGTCACCGCCGACGCCCAGACCTTCCACGTCGTCAACACCGTGCGCGCCTGGGCCCGCGACGGCGGACCCGACGAAGCCGAGGTGCTCGTCACCGAGCGGACCTTCGTCGACGACGTCCCACGGACGTCGGCGTGACCGCGGCCGCACGGGTCCGGCAGCGGCCGGAGGTCCGACGCGCGATGATCGTCGAGGCTGCCCGCGCGGTGATCGTCCGGAACGGCGTCGGCGCCACCGGGCTGCGCGACATCGCGGCCGAGGCCGGCGTCTCCGTCGGCACCGTGACGTACCACTTCGGCAGCGTCGCGGAGATCCTCAACGAGGTCGTGGTGCTCGAGACGGAGCGCTTCTACGGCGCCATCGTCGCAGCGGTCGACGCCGAACCCGACGTGCTGGTGGGGCTTCGGATGCTCGTCGCCCCGCTGTTCGGCGACACCGAGCAGGTCCGGCAGCACTGGCGGATCTGGTCCGACTACTGGACCGCGGTGGTCCGGCGGCCCGAGGTCGCGGCCGAGTACGCCGAACGCATCCGCGTCTGGGAGGCGTGCCTGGTGCGGGTCATCCGGCGCGGGGTGGACAGCGGGGTGTTCCGCCACGCGGTCGACGCCGACACCGTCGCGCTGCAGCTCGCCGCGTACAGCGACGGCGTCGCGACGCAGATCGCCCAGGGCGTCCCGGGGCTGACGAACACGGTCGCCCTGTCGTGGATGTGGCGGTTCCTGTCGCACGAACTCGGTGTGCCCGCTGTGGACATCGCCGGAACCGGTCGTTCCCCCTTGTGATGAGGTAAGGCTTCCCTTACCGTTGCCACATGGCACGGACCCGGCGACAGCCCAGCGAACGCATCCTCATCGCGGGCGGTGCCGAGGACCTCGTCGAGATCCACCGCCAGCTCGAGGAACTCCCCGAGAACGCGTACGGGCAGGTCTTCGTCGAGGTCGCCCTCGACGAGCAGATCCGCATCCTGCCGGCTCCGCCGCGCGTCACCGTGACCTGGCTGGTCCGGAGCGCCCGCAGCTCGGCCGTCGCCCCGCTGGTCTTCGCGGACCACGGCGAAGCCCTCGCACACGCCCTGACCGGCTGGGCCGCCGAATGGTGCGTGACGGGCTGCGAGCCCCGCACCTCGGTCTGGATCGGGTGCGCGGACAGCCCGTGGATCGAGCGCGCACGGTCGATGGTGCAGCTCGAACTCACCGACGCCGGCCAGCAGGTCCAGGTCGAGTACGGCGGGTAAGGGCAGCCTGCTCTTCCTTGCGGCATGCAAGAGAGGCGGGCATGGTTGTGACCATCGGCAGCACCGCGCCGGCCCGGACAGGGCCAGGCACGCAGGTGCAGCCACGACGGAGGAGGAAACGACATGACCACGCAGAGCACCACCACCACCCCCAGCACCACGTCCCCGTTCTCGACCACGCCGGAGCTCGCAGCCGGGGTCGCGCAGTTCCTCGCCCCCGTCGTCATCGACCTCGAGGCGCTCGTCGTGAACGGCAAGCAGGCCCACTGGCACGTCCGTGGCCGCAACTTCGTCGGCGTGCACGAGCTCCTCGACGAGATCGTCGAGCACGCGCAGGACTACGCGGACAAGGCTGCGGAGCGCATCGTCGCCCTGGGCCTGCCGGTCGACTCGCGCATCGCGACCGTCGCCGCGAACACCACCCTGCCGCCGCTGTCGCAGGGCTTCCAGAACTCGGACGTCACCATCACCGAGGTGATCGCCCAGATCGACGCCGCGCTGCTGCAGGTCCGCCGTGCGGTCGACGGCCTCGACGAGGTCGACCTCAACAGCCAGGACGTCGCGATCGAGATCGAGCGCGCGCTGACCAAGGACCGCTGGTTCCTGCAGGCGCACCTCGCCGCCTGAGTCGCGACCACACCTCTGACAGGAGGCCCGGTGCCAGCTGGCACCGGGCCTCCTGTCCGTCTGCGGTCACGTCTCGGGCCCGCACCTCACGCGGACGGCGTGACCAGACCGCTCTCGTAGGCCAGCACGACGGCGTGCACCCGGTCCCGCAGCTGCAGCTTCGCCAGGACCCGGCCGACGTGGGTCTTCACGGTCTGTTCGGCGATGAACAGCTCCGCCGCGATCTCGCCGTTCGACCGCCCCCGCGCCATCAGCAGGAACACGTCGCGCTCCCGGTCGGTCAGCACGTCGAGCACCTCGGTCCGCGGGGTCGTCGGCTGCGGACCGGCGACGAAGGCCTCGACGAGGTGCCGGGTCACCCTCGGTGCGAGCAGGGAGTCGCCGGCTGCGATGGTCCGCACGGCATGCACGAGCTCCTCGGCGCTCGCGTCCTTGAGCAGGAACCCGCTCGCCCCGGCACGGAGCGCGTCGAACACGTAGTCGTCGATGTCGAACGTCGTGAGCATCACCACGCGGACGGGCGACTCCGCGGGCGCCGCGGTGATCCGCCGGGTCGCCTCGATCCCGTCGAGCTCCGGCATCCGGACGTCCATCAGGATCACCTCCGGCCGGAGCCGGATCGCCATCACGACCGCCTCGGCCCCGTTCGCGGCCTCGCCGACGACCTCGACGTCGTCCTGGGCCTGGAGGATCGCTCGCAGTCCGGCACGGAACATCTGCTGGTCGTCGACCACCATCACCCGCGTCATCGGCTCGCCCCGTCAGGCGTCGGCTGCGACGTGGTCGTGGCGGGCCGGGTGGGCAGGCGCACGGCAACCCGGAAGCCACCGTCCGGGTCCGGCCCGTGGTCGATCGTGCCGCGGAGCGCGGCGACGCGCTCGCGCATCCCCGCCAGGCCGAAGCCACCGTCGTCCGGCGGCGCACCGGGCACGCTGCCGACCGGTGGCGCGGTGTTGGCGACCTCGACCGTGAGGGTCGACCCGTGCCTCCCGACCGTCACGACGGTGGTCGCACCGGGCGCGTGCCGGGCCACGTTGCCGAGCGCCTCCTGCACGACCCGGTACACGGTGAGCTGTGCGAGCCGGTCGACGTCGTCGAGGTCTGGGTCGAGCCCCTCGTCGAGTCGGAGCTCGACGGGGATGCCGGCCGCGCGGGTGGCCTGCACGAGCGCGTGCAGGTCGGCGAGCCGCGGCTGCGGCGCACGCTCGGCGTCGGCGTCACCGCGCAGGGTGCCGAGCAGCTGCCGCATCTCCCGCAGGGCCGTGCGCGAGGTCTCGGCGATCGCGGCGAACTCGGTGCGTGCCTCCGGCGGCAGGTCCGCGACGCGGTACGGGGCGGACTCGGCCTGCATGTGCACGACGGACATGCTGTGGGCGACGACGTCGTGGAGCTCACGGGCGATCCGGGAGCGCTCCTCGACCGCCCGGCGTCGGGCCTGCTCGAGCTCGGTGTCGCGGCGGGCGGCGGCGAGCTCCTCGCGCACGGTCCGGCGCTGCCCGATGACCACCGCGGCGGCCGCCACGACGAGGGTGTCGCCGGCACTCACCACGAAGCTCGTCGCCCAGACGTCGACCTGCCCCCACCGGTCGGGCGTCACGCCGATGAGCAGCAGGGTGAGCAGCGTCGCCGCGACCCAGACCACCGCGGTGAGCAGCCAGGTGGTGCGGACGCCCAGCACGACGAGCAGCACGCTCAGGCCGATGATGCTCGTGACCGAGACCGGCCAGGGCCCGACGGTGCCGGGTGCCGTCAGGATGCCGAGGCCGGCGAGGGCGACGAGGTGCGCGACCGACGCCGTGCGGGGGACGAGCGGTGCGAGCCCGATGCTCGCCGACAGCACGGCGGCCGCGAGCAGCGCGAGCGGCACGGGGACGCCGTAGAACACGGCGGTCACGGGTGCGGCGACGGCGAACAGGGACACCACGACGACGACGAAGCCGATCTGCACGGCAGGCCGGACCCAGGCGGGTCGGGGCTTCGGGACGGCGGTCACGGGCGGGCGGTCTCTCCGGTTCGGACGAGGCAGGGTTCGGGGGCGGGGGCGGGGGCGGCAGCGGCAGCAGCAGCAGCGCGGGCCGCGCGGGCTTCGCGCCTGCGGCTGATGGTACCGAGCACCCGGTCGACCGCGATCCCGAGCCCGGCGGCGACCACCATCGACACCAGGGCCGCGACGATCGGTTCGTGCAGCACGCTCGACGCGGCCAGGGCGATGCCGATCGACACCGCCGACCACGCCAGCCCCGCGATCGCGCTGATCGCGAGGAACCGGCGGTAGGGCAGGCCGGTCGCGCCGGCGGTCATGTTGACCGCGACCCGGCCGACCGGGATGAAGCGCCCGGTCAGGATGAGGCTGGCGGAGCGGCGCTGCATCTGCCGCTCGGCGAACGCGAAGGCCGCCGCGATCCGTGGTCGCTTCGACCGGGCCAGCCGGGCGAACCCGATCCGGCGCCCGATCCAGTACGCGATCGAGTCGCCGGCGATCGCTCCGAGGGCGGCGGCGGCGAGCACCACGGCGAGCACGGGCTGTCCGGACGTCGCGGCGACGGCGGCGATCGCGACCAGGGCGGATTCGCTCGGCACCGGCGGGAAGAAGCCGTCCACCAGGCACAGGGCGAAGAGGACGACGTAGACGAGCGGACTCGCGGCCAGCTCGACGACGAGCGGGGTGATCTGGTCGAACACGGGGTGCTCCCTCCCGCCGACGGAACTCGTCGACGAGGACGACGCTACGGAGCCGGAGCGCGCCGGCCATCCCGCGGTGGTCTCGACCACCCCCTACCGCGGTATGACGTTCCCGTCCGCGAAGACCACGTCGGGCGCGTCCACCCGGCGGTCGACGACGGTGGTCGGGGCCTCCAGGTGCACGGCACCCGAGGGCATGATGCCCGCGCCGCCGAACCGTTCCATCACCCGCCACTGCGCGACGACGTCCTCGCCGGCGTGCTCGGGCGGCAGGGTGTCCCAGAACCGGAAGCCCCCGACCTCCTCGATCGCACGACGGTCGTACAGCGCGCAGGCGCCGACCCACGCGACGCGGTAGGGCACCCACTCGCCGGGGTGCAGGTCGAGGTCGGCGGCGACGTGCGTCGGGTTCGCGGCGTTGTGCAGCGACCAGCGGTCGAAGCCGGGGGTCCCGCGGCGCACCACCTCGGGCACGACCGGGCCGTCCCACCGCTCGAACACCGAGGTCTCGTGGGGGCGTCGGTCCTGCAGGTACGACAGGCCCTGCACGGCGCTGCCGACGAACCCGCAGCCCAGGGGACGGAGCGCCTCGAGCATCCGCGCGATCGACCCCGGCTCGAGCCAGACGTCGTCGTCGAGGAACAGCACCGCGGCGGCCTCTGCGTGGTCGAGCAGGAACTGCCGGTGCTCTGCCAGGCCACGCCGTTCCGGGTGGGTGAGGAGCGTGACGGGCCGGCCCTGCGCCTCCAGGACGCGGAGCATCGCGGCGACCGCCGGCGCGCTGGCGGCGTCTCCGTCCGCGGACTGGTCGCTCAGCACGACGCGCAGGTCGACGTCGGTCTGGGCGGCGAGGCCGGCGAGCGTCGTGGCGAGCTCGGCCGGCCTGCCGACGGTCGGGATGAGCACGTCGACGTCGACCGTGCTCGTGTCCGCTGGATCGGGGGCCTTCGCCCAGGACCCGGACCAGCGGGCGGTCACGGTGCCGGGTCCGGTTCGGGCCGCGCAGCGGCTTCGCGGATCCGGCGCACGACGGCGCTGGTGGAGTGCTCGGGCACGTAGTCGACCATGACGACCTCACCGCCGTAGCCGCGCACGACCTCGGTCTCGGTCAGCATCTCGGGGGAGTAGTCCCCGCCCTTGACGTAGACCTCGGGGCGCAGCCGTTCGATGAGCGGGATGGGGGTGTCCGTCGCGAACACCGTGACCAGGTCGACGCAGGCCAGCGCGGCGAGGACTCCGGCGCGGTCCTCGGCCGGGTTGATCGGCCGCTCCGGGCCCTTCAGCCGGCGCACCGAGTCGTCGTCGTTCAGGGCGACGACGAGCAGGTCGCCCAGGTCACGGGCCTGGCGCAGGTACGTGGTGTGTCCGCGGTGCACGACGTCGAAGCAGCCGTTCGTGAAGACCACGCGTCGGCCGGCCTGCCGTGCGGCCTCGACCGCGGTGGCGAGCTCGTCGTGGTCGACGACCGTCGCCGTAGGCGCGGTCACCGAGTCGAGCAGGGCGGCGGCGGCGCAGACGGACGTGCCGGCCTCGCGGACGACGACGTCGGCAGCGGCCTGGGCGACCGCGACGGCGTCGCGCAGGGGTGCCTGCACGGCGAGGGCGACGGTCGCGGCGGCGCAGAAGGTGTCACCGGCGCCGGAGGCCTGCTGCTCCGAGGCGGGCGTCGCTCGCGTGCGGAACCCCTGGTCGGAGCCGGGCTCGAGCAGCACGGTGCCGTCGCGGTCGAGCGTGACCACCGCGGCCCGGGCGCCACTGCGGGCGAGCACGTCGGCACGGGCTGCGACGACGGTGCCGACGCGGTCGGCACCGGTGCCGAGCTCCGTGCCGAGCAGTGCGGCGGTCTCACCGGCGTTCGGCGTGACGAGGTCGGGGTGCAGCGCGGCCCAGCGGGTCAGGTCGTGCGCGTCGACGACGACGGCGCCGGGGCGGTCACGGTCGAGCATGGGCACGACGTCCTCGGGGCGGACGCCCAGGCCGTAGTCGCACACGACGGCGGCGTCGGCGCACCGGATGGCACGGGCCACGGAGCGGGCGAGGCGTTCGCCGTGTTCTGCGGTCGGGGTCGCGGCCAGCTCGTCGACCCGGACCACGACGCGGTCACCGCCGACCACGCGCGACTTCGTCGTGGTGCGGGCGCCGGGGATCTCGACCAGGAACGACGTGTCGACGCCGGCTGCCTCGAGTCGCTGGCGCAGGACGTCACCGGCCTCGTCGTCACCGATGAGCCCCACCATGCGGACCCGGGCGCCCAGGGCACGGGCGTTCACGGCCGTGTTCGCCGCGCCGCCCGGCACCGCGATGGTCTCGGTGACGCGGACGACGGGGGCCGGGGCCTCGCGGGAGACCCGCTCGGCCTCGCCGACCGTCCAGCGGTCGAGGATGCAGTCGCCGATGACGACGACGAGGGGCTCGCGGTCGTCGATCGTGGCGACGAGGTCACGGACCAGCCGGACGTCGGCGGTCATCGGGTGCCTCCCACGGTGTCGGCGCTGCCGGCGGTGGCGCCGGCAGCGGCTGCGGCTGCGGGGCCGGTGGCGCCTGCTGCGGTGCCGGTGCTGCTGGTGGCTGCGGTGCTGCCGGCGGCTGCGGTCGACGGCTCGACGGTACGGCGCGGCGGCGCGGCCTCGAGGTGCACCACCGTCGTGGTCGTCATCTCGTCGAGCAGGTGCGGGCCGTACCCGAACCCGGCGCCCGAGGCACCGCGGGGCTGGGCGCTGCCGCCCGGAGCGCCACCGAACACGGCGTTCACCTTGACGGTGCCGACGGGCAGCTCGGCCGCGGCACGGAGCGCGTGTGCGGTGTCGTTCGTCAGCACGGTGGCTGCGAGGCCGTAGCGGTCGGCCGCGGCGAGCCGGAGGCCCTCCGCGAAGTCCGACACGACGCGCACCGGGGCGATCGGGCCGAAGGTCTCCTCGGTCAGCACGAGCATGTCGTCCGTGCAGTCGGTCAGGACGGTCGCCGGGTAGAACGATCCGAGCCCGCCGGGCGTGACGCCGCCGGTCCGGGCGACGGCACCGCCGGCGATCGCGTCGTCGACGTGGCGCTGCACGAGATCGCGCAGCCGGTCGTCCACGAGCGGCCCGAACTCGGCGGCGGGTGCGGCCGTGCGGCGCTCCGCCTCGGCGACCAGCGCGGCGACGAAGGGCTCGGCGACGTCCTGGTGCACGTACACCCGCTCGACGCTGGTGCAGATCTGGCCGGTGTTCGCGAAGGCGCCGAGGGCGACCTGTGCGGCAGCCCACTCCGGGTCGACGTCGGCGTCGACGACGACGGGGTCGTTGCCGCCGTTCTCGCGGATGACGTGGGCGCGGGTGGTCGCGGCGACCTCGCTCAGGCGGTCACCGGTCGCGGTCGACCCGACGTGCGCGTAGACGTCGATGCCCTCCTGCGCCAGGAGCTGCTCGCCGGTGGTCGCGTCGCCGTCGACGCCGATGAGCACGCCGTCCGGCAGGATCTCGGCGAGGAGCGCGTTGAGCCGGGCGAAAGTCGCGGGGCACCGTTCGCTGCCCTTGTGCACGACGGTGTTGCCGGTGACGATCGCTGCTCCGAGGATCCCGCAGGCCACGGCGACCGGGTCGTTCCACGGCGTCAGGGCGAGCACCACGCCGCGCGGGTGCGGTACCGACCAGTCGGCGGCACCGAACTGCCCGCGCAGGGCCTCACCGCGGTGCACCGGCCCGAGCTCGGCGTACTGCACGAGCGTGCCGATGCCGGCCTCGACCCCACCGAGGGCGTCGCCGGGCACCTTGCCGGTCTCGCGGGTGTTCAGGTCCGCCAGCTCCTGCGCGTGCGCACGGAGGTGCTCGGCCGCGGCGTGCAGCAGTGCACCGCGCTCGGCCGGCGCGGTGCGGGCCCAGGCACCGGCAGCGGCACGGGCACGGGCGACGGCGTTGCGGACGTCGTCCTCGGTCGAGCGGTGCACGGTGGACGCGATCGATCCGTTCACGGGGTCGGTCACCACGAGGTCGTCGGCGGCGGGGGGTGCGATCGTCATGGGGTCCTTCCGGAGGCGGGCGGGGCCTCACACGGTGCTCGTGCTCCGCTGTGTGCGGTCACGGCATCGCGCTTCTCGTCCATCCGGGTCCGCTGCTGGGCGTCCGGACGGGTCCGACCGGTAGACGTGGAGCTGTGCAACAGATCGGTGTGGGCGGAGAACGGTTCGACGGTGTCGGCGAGATCGCGGTGCTCCGCGGTGGGGGACTGGGCGACCTGATGTTCGCCCTCCCGGCGGTCGAGGCCCTGGCCGCCGCGTACCCAGGAGCCCGGATCACGTTGCTCGGGGCACCGTCGGCGCGGCCGGTGCTCGAGGGTCGTACCGACGCCGTCCACGCCTTCGAGGAGCTCCCCGTCGTCCCCGGCGTCCGGGACTCCGGCGAGGGCGCACCGACCGAGCAGGACTTCTTCGACCGGCTGCACGGGCGCTTCGACCTCGCGGTGCAGGTGCACGGCGGTGGCCGCAACTCGAACCCGTTCCTGCTCCGGCTCGGCGCCCGTCACACCGTGGGCACGGCCACCGAGGACGCCGAGTTGCTGGAGCGCTGGGTCCGCTACGTCTACTACCAGCACGAGGTCGTCCGGGCGCTCGAGGTGGCCTCGCTCGCCGGCGCCGAACCGGTCACCCTCGACCCCCGACTGCACGTGCCCGAGGCCGCGCGGGCCGGGGTCCGGCAGCGCCTCGGCGTCCGGGGACGACTCGTCGCGATCCACCCCGGCGCCACCGACCCGCGTCGCCGCTGGAGCCCCTCGCGCTTCGCCGAGGTCGCCCGTGCCCGGCTCGCCGCCGGTGGCGACGTGGTGCTCGTGGGTGACGACTCGGACGTGCCGGCATCGTCCGCCATCGTCGCGTCACTGCCGCCCGAGCTGCGGGGACGCGTGCACGACCTCACCGGCTCACTGCCCCTGCGTGAACTGCCCGACGTCCTCGCCGCCGCCGACGTCATGGTCGGCGACGACTCCGGCCCGCGGCACCTCGCCGTCGCCGTCGGCACCCCGACCGTCGGGGTGTTCTGGTTCGGCAACGTGATCAACGCCGGGCCGTTCGACCGCAGTCGGCACCGGGTGCGCCTGTCCTTCGTGACGCAGTGCCCGGTCTGCGGCGTCGACGTGACCCAGGTCGGCTGGACCGCCGAGCGGTGCGAGCACGACCCGTCCTACGTGGACCAGGTCGAGCCGGAGGCCGTCCTCGCCGACGTCGAGGACCTGCTCCGCACGGTCTGACGAGCCCCGCACCGTGCGAGCTTCGGTCTCGTGCGCGCGCCGTCGCCCCGTGCGCGGTTGCCCGCTGCGTGCGGCGCTGAAAGCGCGCACCCAACCGTCAACGCTGCACCAGGCGACGCACCGCGCACCCTGCACGGAACGCGACCGGACGACGGACGGGAGGCCCGCTGCCAGCCCGCAACGCGCCTCCCGGCCGCACCGTGCGCACGCCGTCACCCAGTGCGCGGTTGCCCGCTGCGTGCGGCGCTGAAAGCGCGCACCCAACCGTCAACGCTGCACCAGGCGACGCACCGCGCACCGTGCACGGAACGCGACCGGACGACGGACGGGAGGCGCGGTGCCAGCCGGCAACGCGCCTCCCCGCCGCACCGTGCGCACGCCGCCACCCCGTGCGAGGTTCACCGCTGCGTGCGGCGCTGGAAGCGCGCACCCAACCGTCAACGCTGCACCAGGCGACGCACCGCGCAACGTGCACGGAACGCGACCGGACGCCGGACGGGAGGCCCGCTGCCAGCCGGCACCGCGCCTCCCGGCCGCACCGTGCGCACGCCGTCGCCCCGTGCGAGGTTCACCGCTGCGTGCGGCGCTGTAAGCACGCACCCAGCAGTCAACGCTGCACCAGGCGACGCACCGCGCACCCTGCACGGAACGCGACCGGACGACGGACGGGAGGCCCGCTGCCAGCCCGCAACGCGCCTCCCGGCCGCACCGTGCGCACGCCGTCACCCCGTGCGCGGTTGCCCGCTGCGTGCGGCGCTGCAAGCGCGCACCCAACCGTCAACGCTGCACCAGGCGACGCACCGCGCACCGTGCACGAACGGACACACGGGAGGCGCGGTGCCAGCCGGCACCGCGCCTCCCGTCCGTCAGCGGCGAGCGGCTACGGCCAGCTCGGCTCCGTCGCGGGCATGATCGACAGCTCGCGGATCTCGCAGCCGGCCGGCTGCGACAACGCGAAGATGATCGAGTTCGCGACGTACTCCGGCTCGATGAGCTGCGCGTCCGGGCCCGGCTTGTACTGTTCGGTCCGGTCGGCGAAGAAGTTCGTGCGCATCCCGGCGGGGATGATGTTGGTCACGCCGATGCGACCGGCGGTCTCGGCGGCCAGCGCCTGCGAGAACCCGCGGACGCCGAACTTCGACGCCGAGTACGCGGTCCCGTCGCCGACGCCGCGCAGGGCGAGCGACGAGGAGATGGTGACGACGCGGCCGTGTGTGGCCTCGAGGGCGGGCAGGGCGGCGCGCACGGTCGAGGCGGTGCCGATCAGGTTGACGCCGACGATCTGCTCCCACTTGCCGGACGAGATCGCGTCGATCGGGGCGGGCGTGTCGATGCCCGCGGCGGTGACGACGGCGTCGAGGCCACCGTGCCGCTCGGCGGCGTCACGGACCGCCTGCTCGACGGCGTCGGTGTCCGAGACGTCCACGGCGACGGCGTCGACGCCCTCGGGGACGGCGTCGATCCGCAGGTCGAGGACGATCGGGGTGCCGCCGGCCTCGGTGACGGCGGCCACGACGGCGGCGCCGAGTCCAGAGGCGCCGCCGGTGACGAGGACGCGGCCGATGGGGGTGGTGGGGACGGGCATGGATGTCCTTTGCGTAGTGGTGCGGGAAGTGGTTGAGCTTGGGTGGAGCGGCGAGCGGACGCTCAGCCGACGCGTTCGATCGCGGCGGCGAGCCGGGTGGTCGAGCGGCCCGGGTGGAACGGCACGGTGACGACGCGGCCGCCCCACTCGGCGAGGGTCGCCGTCTCGGGCAGTTCGCTCGCGGTGTAGTCGCCACCCTTCGCCCAGACGTCCGGGCGGAAGCGGCGCAGGGCCTCGTCGGGGGTGGATTCGTCGAACACCACGACGGCGTCGACGCAGTCGAGTGCCAGGAGCAGCTCGACCCGGTCGTCCTGGGTCATGATCGGCCGGTCCGGGCCCTTCAGTGTGCGGACCGACGAGTCCGAGTTGAGGCACACGACCAGGCAGTCGCCGAGTGCACGGGCGGCCGACAGGGTGCGGGCGTGCCCGGCGTGCAGCAGGTCGAAGCAGCCCCCGGTCGCGACGACGGTGCCGCCGGCGCTCCGGACGTCGTGCACCAGGCGCATGGCGTCCCGGTCGGCCCCGGGCACGGCGAGCGGCGCGGGGCCGTCATCGGCGAAGAGCGCGGTGACGCCGCCGGCGGCCAGGTACTCGGACGCGGCGACCACACCGGCGGAGACGGCCTCGGGGACGTCCGCGCCGGACGCCAGTGCGACGGCGACGCCCGCGGCGAGCCGGTCGCCGGCACCGCAGGGGTCCCCGGCGCTGACGGACGGAGCGGGCACGAAGCGGCTGTCGCCCTGGGCGTCGGCGAGCAGCGCACCGCGGTCACCCATCGTGACCGCGACGGCGCCGGCCTGCCACTGCTCCACGAGCCGGGCGGCGGCGACGGTCGCGAAGGGCACACCGCGTCCCTCGACGTCGGTGAAACGTCGCGCTTCGGCAGCGTTCGGGGTGGCGACTGTGGTGCCGGGGACGGGGGCGGCGCCCTTGGGGTGCGGGTCCCAGACCACCGGCAGGCGCTCGGCCGCACGGGTGAGGGCGTCACGGACTGCCGGGGCAGCGGCGACCCCGCGGCCGTAGTCGGCGACGACGATCGCGTCGACGCCGTCGAGGGCAGCGGTCATCGCGTCGGTGGCCTCGGGCACGGGCGGGGTCGCGCAGCCCTCGTCGATCCGGACGAGGGCGTGGTCGACGACGCGCACGCGGGTCTTCACGGGGGTGGGGACCCCGGACGGCCCGGCGACGATCGTGACGTCGGGCAGCAGGTCACGGATCTCCTGGGCACGGCCGTCGTCGCTCAGGACGGTGACCAGGGTGACGTCGTGGCCGTCGCGGGCGAGCATCGTCGCGACGAGTCCGGCGCCACCGGCACGGCGGTCGTCGGTGGCGACGTCCACCACGGGGACGGGGGCGTCGGGGCTCAGGCGCTCGCTCGTGCCGGACACGTCGACGTCGAGCAGGGTGTCCCCGACGACGGCGATGCGGAAGCGCGGTCCGGCGGCACGGCCACCGGCAGCACCGGGACGCGGTGCGACGGCAGCGGGCCCGCTCATCGACGGCCCCCGCGACGCAGCGTCGGCTCCATCGCCTTGCAGAGCGCGTGCACCAGGACGAGCTGCGCCTCCTGCACGTTGGCGGACGGCCCCTCGATGCAGATCGCGTCGTCGACCAGGTCGGCGAGCGGGTTCGGTCCGGGGCCGGTCAGCGCGAGGGAGCGGGCACCCACGGCACGTGCGGCCTCGGCGGCCCGCAGCAGGTTCGGGCTCTTGCCGCTCGTCGACAGCAGCACGAGGACGTCACCGGCACGGGCGTGCGCGGACACCTGCCGCGCGAACACCTGGTCGTAGCCGTAGTCGTTCCCGATGGCGGTCACGGCGGAGGTCTCGGCGTGCAGCGAGATGGCCGAGTACGCCGGTCGGTCGCCCTCGAAGCGGCCGGTGAGCTCGGACGTCAGGTGCTGCGCCTCGGCAGCCGAGCCGCCGTTGCCCGCGGCGAGCAGCCGACGTCCGGCGACGAGCCGCCCGGCGATGTCGTCCGCCCACTCGGCGATGTGGTCCCGGTGGTCGACGAGGGAGGCGATCACGGGGACCGACGCCGCGACGTGGTCGACGACGACGCGGGCGCTGTCGGTGACGGCGCGGTCCTCGAGCCCGGTCTGCTGGTCGATGGTCATCGTGCGGTCCTCTCCGTCGGCTGCGCGGCGCGGGTGACCCGGCCGGCGTGGGTGGTGCGCGAGCGGCCGGCGGCGGGCCCGGTGGTACTGGTGGACGAGGTCGCGCCGGCGAGCAGGCGCTCGTAGACGCGTTCGCTGTCGGCCGCGACCTTCTGCCAGGTGTAGCGGGACTCGGCGCGCTGTCGACCGGCACGGCCGTACGCCTCGCGGCGCTCCGGGTCGTCGAGCAGTGCGCCGACGGCCTCGGCGACCGCGGTCTCGTCGCGCGGCGGCACGTGCAGGCCGGTGGCGTCCTCGACGACGGTGTCGAAGAGCCCGCCGACGCTCGACGCGACCACCGGGCGGCCGCAGGCCATCGCCTCGAGTGGCACGATGCCGAACGGCTCGTACCAGGGGGCGCAGACGACGACGTCGGCGCTGCGGTAGACGGCGGGCATGTCGTGCTGCCCGAGCTGCCCGCGGAAGGTCACGTGGTCGCGCACGCCGAGCGACCGGGCGAGGGTGTCGAGGCGCTGGTACTCGGGGTCGTCCACCAGGTCGGCACCGGCGACACCGGCACCGCCCACGACGACGAGCTCGACGTCACGGCCCTGTTCGACCAGCGCGGCGAGAGCGGCGATCGTCGTCCCGACGCCCTTCCGCTGCACGAGCCGTGAGGCGGTGAGCACCCGGAGCGGACGGTCGCGCTCTTCGACGGAGCCGTCCGGACGGAAGAGCGACACGTCGACGCCGCACGGCACCACGGAGATGCGGTGCAGCGGGACGCCGAGGGCCTTGAGCTCGAACGCCTCGTCCGAGCAGGTCGCGACGACCTGGTCGACGCTCCGGCCGACGGCGGGTTCGACCCACTCGCGCTCGGCCGGGCTGGTGTCCGCGGAACCCTGGTGCCGACGCTTCACGACCCCCAGGGCGTGGAAGGTCTGCACCACCGGGATCCGCACCCCACCGGTCCGGGCCTGCACCTGCGTCACCGCGTCGAGCGCGGCGTGGCCCGACATCCAGAAGTGCGCGTGCACCACGTCGGGACGGTCGAGGAACCACTCGGCGGCGAGCACCGACGCGAACGTCCCCATGAACGGGAACAGCTCGTCCTTCGGCACGGCACGCGCGGGACCGGCGTCGACGTGCACGACGTCCACACCGGGGCGCAGGGGCACACGGACGGGCTGCGACGCGTCGTCGCGCCGCGTGTAGACGGTCACGTGGTGGCCGCGGTCGGCCAGCGCACCGGACAGTTCGGCGACGTGGACGTTCTGCCCACCGGCGTCGACCCCGCCGAGCACGGCGAGCGGACTCGCGTGCTCGGACACCATGGCGATCTTCATCCGAGGCTCCCTTCGACCGCGGCTCCCGCCGCACGGTTCCGTCGCGCACCGCGCGCGACGGCGTCGTCGAGCAGGTCGTCCCAGTCGGCCAGGAACCGACCGAGCGCGTGCCGTGCGAGCACGGCCTCCCGCGCCACGAGTCCCCGTCGACGCGCCTCGTCCGGGTCCTCCAGCAGCAGCCTGGAGGCCCGCACCAGCTCCTCGACGTCGGTCGCGATCGCCCCGGCCTCACCCGGGACCGTGCGGGCCGCGTCCGTCGTCGCGAGCACCAGGACCGGCATGGCCATGTGCATCGACTCGATGAGGGACAGGCCGAGCGAGGTCCAGCGGTTCGGGTGCACGTAGGCCCGCCGTTCGGCCAGGGCCGCGTGCATGGGGTCGGCCTGCACGTCGCCCTGCGCGACCACGCGGTCGCCGAAGCCGAGCTCCGGCAGCCGCTCGGTGCCGATGCCCCAGACGTCGACCGGGGCGACCTCGGCGAAGCGGGGGAGCAGGTCGGTGCCGACGACACGGTTGCGCCGGACGGGTTCGTTGATGACGACGCCGAGGCGTTCGAGCGCACCGCTGTACAGCGGGCCGGGGTCGACGACGCCGTGCTCGACGACGGTGGTCCGGGTGGTGCCGCAGTCCCACATCAGGGCGTTCCAGTGCGTCACGTGCGCGATCGTCAGGTCGTCGCGGTCGCGCATCGGGTGCAGGCTGTTCGGCACGTCGACCCGGGGCGCGTTGTGCTCCACGAAGACGATCGGTACGTCGCGGCCACCGAGCAGACGACGGGCTTCCTCGAGCTCCTCGGTGCGTTGCAGCACGACCACGTCGACCTCGGCCTCGGCGACGTCGGCCGGGTCGATCTCGATCGCGGAGTCCGGCCAGTCGCGCCCACCGCGGCCGAGTCCCCAGGCGTCGCGCGCCGGGGTGGTCGGGATGAGGTACTCGTGGGGGCCGCGGACGAAGGCGTCCATCCAGCCGCCGTGCACGTGCCACACGAGGATCCGCATGCAGGGCCTTCCGGTCGGTGTCGATGGTCTCGCTCCCCGACGCTGCCGGAGCAGCAGGAGAAGGAGCAGGAGAAGCAGTGGCGCACGCTACGCAGCGCCTTCTGGGCCGCCCCGCAGACTTCTCCGATCAGTCCGCGAAACGCGGTCGAGGAGCCGTTCGTGGGCCTCCAGGACGTCCGCGATGCGCACTCCGGACAGGCACGGGTGGCCGGGGACCGGGCACTCGCGAGCGCGGCTGAGACGGCACGGTGCGGCCTGGTCGCCGAGCAGCTCGACGAGCGGGGCGTACGGTGCCCACTTCACGGCGGGGACGACGGGCGAGAACAGGCTCACGATGGGCGCTCCGACGGCCGCGGCGAGGTGGGCCGGACCGGTGTTCCCGACGACGACGACCTCGGCTCCGGCGAGGACGGCCGCGAGTTCGGCGGGGCTGGTGCGGCCGCCGAGGTCGATGCCGGTGTCGCCGGCCACGGCGGCGGTCAGTGCGCGTTCGCCGGGGGAGCCGGTGACGACGACGGGGACGCCACGCTCGGCGTAGGCGGCGACGAGCGCACGGTGGTGGGACTCCGGCCACGACCGTGCCGGGACGCTGGCTCCGGGGTGGACGACCACGTAGCGGTCGAGGCCGGCCACGGGCGGGGGCAGGACGGCGTCGTGGCGCACCGCGAGCCTCCCGTCGTCGTCCGGCGGCAGCCGGAACCCGGCCGCCTCGGCGATCCGCAGCGCGCGTTCGGGCTCGGGGAGGTCCTCGGGCAGGTCCTCGCCTGGGCGCAGCCGCACGTCGAGCAGGGACCCGGGGTGGTCGACCGAGGCCCCGGAGACCCGGGGGACCCCCGCCAGGCGCAGGAGCAGCGCGAGGGGCAGGGGCGACTGGTGGAAGGACGTCAGGACGACGGCCTCGTCGGGCTGTTCCTCGGCGACCAGCGCGCGGAACTGGGCGAGCAGGGCGTCGTCGATCGGGCGTGCGGTCTCGGTGACCCACGGTGCCGCCCACACCCGCACCCGGTCGATGCCGGGCAGCAGGTCGGCTGCAGGCGCCCCCTGCGGTCCGCACAGCATCGTCACGTGCGCGGCACCGGCGGCGACCGCGCGCACCGCGAGTCCGGCGACCAGGACGTCCCCGAAGGAGTCGAGTCGGGCGACGAGGACGCGCCGACCGGCGCTCACGCCCGGTCCGCCACGCTGCCGACGTGCTCGAGCACCAGGGTGACGGCCTCGTCCAGGTCCGCGGCGACGGTGTCGGCCTCGTCGACCTCCTGACGGCGGGTGCGCGGGGTGGGCACGAGGATGCCCTGCGCGCCGGCGTTCCGGGCGGCCTGCACGTCGGCGCCGATGTCGCCGACGACGACGATCGACGCCGGCGGGATGCCGAGCCGCTCGGCGGCCTCGAGGACCATCCCGGGCCGGGGCTTCCGGCACGCGCAGTCGTCGCCGGCGTCGTGCGGGCAGACGCACCACACGTCGAACGGGCCGACGAGCTCGTCGACCCGGGCGTTGGTGGCGTCGACCTGTTCGCGGGTGGCCATGCCCTTCGCGATCACCGACTGGTTCGTGACGACGCCGAGCTGCAATCCGGCGGCGCGCGCCCGTTCGACGGCGCGGCGAGCACCGGGGACGGGGACGACCAGGTGCGGGTCGGCGTTGTACGGGACGTCCACCACGAGGGTGTCGTCGCGGTCGAGGAGCAGGCCGCGGATGACGCGGTCCGGTGCGAGGGCCATGCTCCGTGACTACCGCTCGACGGCCGGGGGCCGCCCCAGGAAGAGCCGCGGAGCGCGGTCCCGGCAGGACCGTCAGCGTGTCGGGTCTACCGTCGCGGCGGTGACCGCCCTCGAGAACCTGCCCGACCCCGACGGACGCCCGGAACTGCTCGTCCTGCGTGCCATCAAGCTCGGCGACCTGCTCGTCGCCGTCCCCGCGCTGCACGCGCTCCGTCGCGCGTTCCCCGACCACCGCATCACCCTGGCCACCACGGCGTGGCTGGCGCCGGTCGTCGAACTCGTGCCGGCCGTGGACGTCCACCTGGCCCAGCATGGTCTCGACCACCCGATCGCGGTGCCGCACGGTGCCGTCGACATCGCCGTCAACCTGCACGGCGCTGGCCCGGAGTCCTCGGACCTCGTCGCCGCACTCGCCCCGCGCCGGGTCATCGGGCACGCCGACCCGACGCACGACTACCCGGGCCCGGAATGGCCGCACGACGTGCACGAGCGCGACCGCTGGGCGGACCTGCTCACGTGGCACGGCATCCCCGCGGACGCCACCGAGGTCCACATCGACCGCCCCGCCGAACCGCCGCTGGTCGCCGACGCGGCCGTCGTGCACGTGGGTGCCTTCCACGGTGCGCGGCACTGGCCGACGGACCGCTTCGCCGATGTGGTGCGCGGGCTCCGGGCGCGCGGTGCCGACGTGGTCCTGACAGGAGGCTCGGACGACGTGGTGCGCGCCCGTGCCGTCGCCGACGCGGCCGGTCTGGCGCCGGAGGCGGTCCTGGCCGGCACCCTGGACCTGCAGGCCTTCGCCGCGGTGATCGCCGCGGCACGGCTCGTCGTCACGGTCGACACCGGTGCTGCGCACCTGGCGACCGCCTACGGGGTGCCCTCGGTCGTGCTGTTCGGCCCGGCACCGCCCGAGGCGTGGGGTCCGCCGTCGACCGGCCCGCACATCGTGCTCACCGACGCCTCGGTCCGTCGCGGCGACGTCTTCGCCGAGGACCCGGACCCGGCGATCCTGGCCGTGACCGCGGACGACGTGCTGGCCGCGGTGGACCGGCTCCGGGTGACCGCTCAGGCGGCCGGGCGGTAGCGTCGACCGAGAGCGACCCGGACCTGCCGGACGCTCGGAGGGAGTCCTTCGTGTTCGAAGCCGCGAACATCCGTGACTGGATCGGTCTGCCGGTCGTCGACGAGGCCGACGACAAGGTCGGCACGCTCGAGAGCATCTACTACGACACCGCCACGTCCGAGCCGGCGTTCGGTGCGCTGACCACCGGCATGGTCGGGTTCCAGAAGCTCGTCTTCGTCCCGCTGTTCGGCGCCACCGTCGCCCCGAAGCACCTGCGGGTGACGTTCCCGAAGAAGCTCGTCAAGGACGCCCCGTCGATCTCGACCGACGGCGAGCTCGACGCCGCGACCGAGCCCGAGCTGTTCCAGCACTACGGGCTGGAGTACCGCACCGGCAGCGGCGGCGAACGCCGGCTCGGACGCCGCTGAGCCCGTCCCGCCCCACCGACCGACCCGATCCGACCGACCGATCCGCCGCACCCGCCCGGAGGCCGCAACTGCTCCGCTCCGCCCGTACGACGCTGCTCGCCGCCCTGGCGGCGGTCGCCGTCGTCGGGCTGGTGGTGGCCGGGGTCGCGGCGCCGGGACCGGTGGAACCCGCGTCGGCCGCGCCGATGTGGCCCGTCCCGCAGCCCTACCCGGTGCCGGACGACCCGTCCGAGCCGCTCGCCGACCTCCCGCCGGGCAGCGAGTACGTCGCCCTGGGTGACTCGTACTCCGCCGGCTACGGCCTGGGCGACCGGACCCGGCTTCCCACCAGCGCGTGCGTGCAGTCGGCCCGTGACTACCCGCACCGGCTCGCGGCGCGGTTCGGCCTCGACCTGACCGACGTCACGTGCGCGGGTGCCACCAGCGAGGACGTCACGACCGGACACCAGTTCACGGGCGTCCCCCCGCAGATCGAGTCGCTGTCGTCGCGCACCCGCCTCGTGACCCTGACCATCGGCGGCAACGACGCGGACCTGTTCGGCACGGCCGCGTCGTGCCTGGCGATCTCGGCCGACGGCCCGGTGTTCTCCGGACGCGACGCGCCGTCGTGCGAGAGCACGCTCGTGCGGGACGGTGGGGACCAGCTCAGCCTGAAGATCCAGTCGCGTGTCGCGCTCGGGATCGCCGACACCCTCGCAGCGGTGCAACGGGCCGCGCCGAACGCCGTCGTCGTGTTCCTCGGGTACCCGGCGATCTTCCCGGACGCCGAGCACACCCCGGCGAAGGGCTGCTTCCGCTCGGCGCTCGACCTCGGCACGCTCGCGGGGTCGTTCCCCTCGGACACCTTCCCGTTCACCGACGACGACGTGGCGTACCTGCACGGTGTGCAGGAGGAGCTCGACGCCGTGTCCGCATCCGCCGCCGACGCCGCCGGGGTGCGGTTCGTCGACGTCCTCGAACGCACCGAGGCCCACTCGGCCTGCGCCCCGCGGGACGAGCGCTACGTCGCCGGTGTCAGCCTGACCGGCTCGAGCGACCTGCGACGCATCGACCTGAAGGCCGGCGCCCTGCACCCGAACGGCCGCGGAGTCGCGTACCTCACCGACCAGATGGCCGACGCGATCCGGGAACTCGCCGGCTGACCCGTCCGGACCCCGCGCTGTCCGGGTGGGCCGCCGGTGGGACGACGCAGACCGGTGCCGCCGTCTCACGGACGACGTCGTGGAGCAGTGCGCCGGACAGCACCCGCACGTGGCCCCGTCCGAGCACCACGAGCGACGCCCGCCGGGTACGCGATGCGATGGCGTGCCCCGGGTGTCCCTCGACGAGCAGCGGCCGGATCCGCACCGCCGGGAACCGCGCGGTCAGCGACTCGGTGACCCGCTGCAGCAGTTCGGCGTTCCGGGCGCGCCACCGCAGGGGGTCCTCGGCGAAGTCGGTGAGCCCGGTCCGGGTCAGCACGGGCATCTCCCACGCCCGGAGCAGCGTCAGTCGTCGGTGCAGCCGGACGGCCTCGGCCACGGCGATCGAGACGGCCCGTTCGTCGATGGGTTCCTCGACCGCCAGCACCACGTCGCCGTCGATCGGGTGCGGGCCCTCGGGGACGATCACGGTCGGCACGGCCGCACGGACCGCCACGCGCGCCGGGTCGCCGCCGGCGGTCGAGCCCCGTCGGCTCCGGAAGGTCCCGATCACCAGCAGGTCACCGCCGTCGGACTCCTCGACCAGGGCGCTGGCGAACGGCCCCGCGTGCCGGTGCACCTCGACGGTGGCTCCTGGCAGGGCGGCGCGAGCGGCTTCGGCCAGGCGGTCGGCGACCGGTTCGGGGCCCTCGATCGCCGGGTCGGCACCGATGATCCGGATCCGCTCGATCCCGCTGTCCGCGCGGGCGGCGATCCACCGCAGCGCCTCGTCGTGCGGCATGGCGGCGTCCGCGGCCAGCGTCACCGTCGTCCATCGTTCGTCCATCCCGATCGGCCTCCTCCATCGCAGGTCCTCCGGGGGCGTCACACGGCGCTCCGTGCGCCACACGGTACTCCCGGCGCGGACGTGGGGAACCGGCGGTGGGACCGGACACGTCGGGTGGTGCGCGGCCCGTGTGCAGTGATCCGGGCCTCCCGGCCGGTTCTGCGTAGTCTCGGGGCGTGGTCGTGAGCGCCGGACTGTTGCTGCACCGGACCGGTCCGTCCGGACCCGAGGTCTTCCTCGCGCACATGGGCGGACCGTTCTGGCGGAACCGGCCGCGTGCCTGGTCGATCCCGAAGGGGCTGGTCGAGGCGGGCGAGGAGCCGCTCGGCACCGCGCTGCGCGAGTTCGCCGAGGAGATCGGCGTGCCCGCCCCGGTGACCGCCGCGGACCTGACCGACCTGGGGGAGTTCCGGCAGGCGTCGGGCAAGCGCGTGCGGGTCTTCGCGGCGCGGGCGTCGGGGTTCTCGGTCGACACCGTGCGGAGCAACACCGTGCGGCTCGAGCTGCCGCGCGGGTCGGGGCGCTTCGTGGAGGTGCCCGAGGTGGACGACGCGCGGTGGGTCGGCCTCGACGAGGCGCGGGAGCTGGTGGTCGCCGGGCAGGTCGCGGCGCTCGACGCCCTGGTCGCGCTCGGTCGGGGTGCTGGCGGTTCCTGACGCCCCGCTCATGTTGGTCGAGCGGTCGCGACCTGTCGTCCGGCGGGCCTCCAGGCGACACTTCTCGGCCGCTCGGCGATCGGCGCGCGGCAGGTCCTGACCACTCGTCGGGACCTTCTTGCTCGTGTCGTGCCCCGGACACGAGCCGCGCCCGCTGGATAGTCTGAGGGGGTGTCGGGTTCTCCGGCGCCACACCAGGGGAGTACGCATGCGGCGCTGGCGCGCGATCACGGCTGGGCTGACGGCCCTCGCACTCGGAGCAGGACTCGCGATCGGCGGCGCGACCAGTGCGTCGGCCGAGCCGGTCGGCAACTGGGGGACCTTCACCCTCAGCGGAGCGAGCCGGGCCTACACCGGCACGATGACGCTCGCCGGGTTCCCCGAGACGACCTTCACGTCGGACTCCCGGCAGTCGACCGTCGTCAGCGGGGCATCGACCTGGCAGTCGGCGTCGACCCCGTCGGGCACGGTCTACGGGACGAGCCGCGGCCAGACCTACATGAACCAGCGGCCGAACGTCGACTCGCCCACGTCCGGCGCATCGACGACCACCTACACGTTCGCCGAGCCGACACCGGGCGCCCAGAGCTGGTCGTTCGTGCTCGGCGACGTCGACGCCGATCGTGCGACCATCTCGGCCACCGTCTCCGGGGGCGGCGCCGCGACCGCGGAGCAGCTCGGCTACGTGAGCTCCTACAACTCGTGCTCGGCCGCCGTCGCCGGAGGACCGTCGTGCACCGCCGACCCCGACGGCACGACCGGACGGGACCTGCCCTCCTGGGACCCCACCACCCGGACCCTGACGGGCAACACCGGCGCGGTCGACACCGCCGGCGCCACGGCGTGGTTCACGCCGACCGTCTCGCTCACCAGCCTGACGATCACGTACCAGCAGCGCAGCGGTTTCCCGGTGTACCAGACCTGGTTCGCCAACCGCACCGCCGCGATCACCGGCACGGCGACCCTCGACGGAGCGCCGATCCCCGGGGCGATCGTCCGCGTCACCGCTCCGCGCGGCACCGTGTACACGACGACGACCGACGCCGACGGCACCTACGCGTTCCCGCAACTGCCGGTCATCGCGAACTACCGCGTCGAGATCACCCCGCCGGACGGTGCCGAGGGCCCTGACCAGCCCGCTCGGGTCTCCCTCGCCCAGGCAGGCTCGCCGGGCGGCGTGGACCAGCAGGCCGACTTCGCGTTCACGTCGCCGGAGGACACCGTGTCGGTCATCGGCACCGTGGTCGACGAGGACGGCCGACCGGTCTCGAACCTCGAGGTCGTCATCACCGACCCGGTCACCGGGGACGTCCTCGTCGACACCACGACGAACAGCGACGGGGTCTACACCGGCTCGGACCTGCCGGCGGACACCGAGCTCGACGTGTCCGTCGCCGACGAGCCGCCCGTGACCATCACGACCGGCGACGACGGCGCGGCACCGGTCGTCCCCGACGAGATCGATGCCCCGGCCGCCGTCGTCGCGACGGTCGCCGGTGTGGTCTCGCTCGACGGCTCGCCCGTGCCCGCTGGCGCGGTGGTCGAGCTCGTCGACGGCACGGGCGCCGTGGTCGCCTCGACGGAGACCGATGCCGACGGCCGCTACGTCTTCGCCACCGCAGCGGGCACGTACACCGTCCGGACCGAACGACCGGAGCCAGGGGCGACCGGGGCGACGTCGAACACCGGTGTGCCGGCCGTCGCTGGCGAGCGTGCTTCGTCCGACCTGCCGTTCGCCTCCGCAGCCCCCGCCGCCGAGGTCACCACCGACCAGCCCGGCACGGTCGTCGACACGAACGGCGAACCCGTTCCCGACGTCGAGGTCGTCGCGGCTCCGACGGACCCGCAGTCCGGCGATCCCGTGTCGGTCGTCACGGACGACGACGGTGCGTTCGACCTGACCGGACTGGAGCCCACGACGGAGTACGCCGTCTCGGTCGACGTCGAGGGTGCCGAGACGGCGACCGTCGTCACGCCGGAGTCGGGGGCTGCGACGCCGCTGGCGTTCGTCGTGCGGGCTGCGGCGGGCCCGGCTCCGGCTCCGTCGCCGTCGCCGTCGCCGAGCGGTTCTCCTTCGGCGACTCCGACCGACCCCGCCGCCGGCTCGGGCTCCGGCTCCGCGCCGGTCTCGGGTCAGGGCGATGCAGGGGACGGTCGACCGCTCGCCTACACGGGCGCGGACCTCGGCCCGGGACTCATCGCCGCCGGGGTGCTCGTGCTGCTCGGTGCGGCGCTGCTGACCTACCGCGCGGTGCGCAACCGCCGCCGCACGGACCACCTTCAGGACTGACCGCGCGGCGGGCGCAGGACACGACGCCGCGGGTACGCCGAGGGGTCACGAACCGTCGCCCGCCGACCCCGCAGACGACAGTTCGTGCGACCCCGACGCCCCCGGCAACGGCGTGTCGTGACCACTCGAGGCCCGGGCACCGCGCGCGTCGGCCGCCGCCGCACAACACGCCGCCGCGGGGACGCCGAGGGGTCACGAACCGTCGCCCGCCGACCCGTCAGACGACAGTTCGAGCGCCGCCGACGCCCCGCCGACGGCGTGTCGTGACCACTCGGAGCCCGGGCACCGCGCGCGTCCCCCGCGGCCGCACAACACGCCGCGCGGGGACGCCGAGGGGTCACGAATCGTCGCCCGCCGACCCCGCAGACGACAGTTCGTGCGACCTCTACGCCTCGCTAACGGCATGTCGTGACCACTCGAGGGCCGGGCACCGCGCGCGTCCCCCGCGGGCGCACACCACGCCGCCGCGTGTCCGCCGAGGGGTCACGAACCGTCGCCCGCCGACCCGTCAGACGACAGTTCGAGCACCCCCGACGCCCCGTCGACGGCATGTCGCGACCACTCGACGCGCCGACCTCCCGCGTCCGCCGCACGACCGCCGCCGGCCCCTAGCGCGTCCGCGGCCGCCGCACCGAACCCGTGACGACGCCGATCGACCCCGTGACCGTCTGGATCGCCCGCCCGACGACCGGCACCGACGTGGTGACGACCGCGAGCGACGATGTGATGGCCTCGATGGACGAGGTCGACAGGTGCTCCTGCATGTGCGTGTGCACCGGGAACCCACGGCGCGCCAGCACGACGACCCCGAGTGCGCCGACCAGCACCGCGGCACCGGCGAACGGCAGGTACTGCAGCCCGACGATCCCGAGGGCCTGCCCGCCGAACGCCGCACCACCGGCGATGCCGATGTTCGACGCGCCGTTGACCAGCGCGCCGGCGATGTCGGGGGAGACGCCTCCGGCACGGATCGCCGCGGCCATGAAGAGCGTGCCGGTCGTGCCGTTGGCGGCCATCCAGACCCCCGCGACGACCATCGTCCCGATCAGGGAGCCGTGCACGAACGGCATCGTCGCGAAGGCCACGGCCATCACGGCGACCGAGGCGATCAGCGTCTGCCGGGGCGCACGGTCCACGAACATGCCGGCGAGCCACAGCCCGACGACACCGGTGCCACCGAGCACGAGCAGTGCCCCGCTCACCATGCCCGCGTCGAGCCCCGCGTCGATCGCGTACGGCCCGATGTAGGTGTAGACGACGTAGTGCCCGCCGAACAGCAGCATGTCGGCGATCACGACGGACAGCAGTCCGGTGCGCGCCCAGGCCTTCGGCGACCCGATGTGCGGCGACGAGGCACCGCGGACGGCGGGCAGGAACAGCAGGGCGACGACCGCGAGTGCCGCTGCGGCGACACCGACGGAGAACACGGCCTGGCGCCAGCCGATGTGCTGCGCGACCCAGGTCGCGACGGGCACGCCGAGCACGAACCCGAGCGAGCTGCCCGAGTACACGAACGCGATCGCCCGCCCGGCCAACCGCGGCGGCACGATCCGGGTCGCGTACGCCGAGGCGACCGAGAAGAACAGTGCGTGCGCGATGCCGCCGACGACGCGTCCGGCGCAGACGACGGCGAACGACGGTGCGAGCGCGACCATCAGGTTCGACACGGTGTAGCCGACGAGCGTGGCGACGAGCACGGTCTTGCGGGGCAGCTTCGCGGTGAACGCGGTGAGCGGCAGCGCGAGGAGCGCGACGGCCGCGGCGTACACGGTGATGACGATGCCCATGGTGGCCTCGGTCACGCCGAGGTCGGCGCTCATCGTGCCGAGCAGCCCGACGGGCATGAGCTCGGTGGTGATGGCGAAGAACGTGGCCAGTCCGAGCACGGCGATGCCGACGATCGACTGGGTGGTGACGGTGATCGGCCGCGTGTGGGTCGACACGGCCGAGGTGGTGGTGTTGGTGGACACGCTGCTGACCTCCTCCGAGGCACGGTGGAGCGCGCGACGATGCCGATCGTTCTGACGGCGGTGACCGGGAAGGTCTGCGGGGCGCGCTCGCTGGCGGATGTGGATGATGTGGGTACGACTCCACGACGAGTGCGCTCATCCAGTGTTGCACGATGGAACGACTCTCGCGAGGGCATCCAGCAAATACATCGGAGCGCTCCAACGAAACACTCAGCTGCCGGTCGCTCGCTCAGTACTCGTTCGTCACCCGGCCCTGGACCCCGCCGCCGCGTAGCTCGATCGTCAACGTGCCGCTCCTGGACTGCGCGGACATCGACACCGATCCGTGCAGCGCGGCCTGCCGCGGGAAGCACGCCGTCGACGACTCGATGCGGTCCGCCGTCGCCACCAGGCAGATCGTCGACCGGTCCGTCCCGATGCCGGCCCAGACGTTCCAGGGTGTCTCGGCGGTGCCGCCGTCGAGCGCGCGGTTCGTGAAGACCAGTCGCGTCGTGTGCAGGCTCACCGGCGCAGCGACCGGCCCCGGCAACTGGTCGGCGTACGTCTGCGGGACGTCGAGCAGCTGTTCGAGCGTGATCGTCCCGGCCGTCGGCGTGACGCTCGGCGCTGCGGCGACGTCGGGTCGCGCGGTCCCGACGAGCGTCCCGGCGGCGAACGCGACGCCCACCGCCGCAGCCGCGCCGCCCGCGATCCAGGCGCGTGGTCGTTCCGTCCACAACCACCGCCGCCACCGGGTCCGTCCGGTCGGCTCGGCCTGGAGGCCCGGCTCGTCCCCGCCGCCGCCCCTCGCGTCGTCGACGTGGTCGCCCCCACCGCCGTCGGTCACCTCCGACACGTCGGCTCCAGCAGGCACGGCAGCCACGCCGGCGGGCGAGGACACGGGACCGGGCGCGGGCGCCTGCGCGGTCACGGACGCGTGCCCTGGACCCGATCGCGTCGCGGACGGGACGGACGTGCGGACCGGCTCCGGGCCTCCCGGCCGTGGATCCCGCGCCGTCGCGACCGCACGCGCGCGGGGTCGCCGTCCGCGTTCCAGGTCCTGCAGGGCGATCCGGGCGCGCGCCGCGTCCGCCGGGCTCGATCCTGCTCCCCAGGCGACGGCCTCGAGCCGTGCCCGTTCCGCTGCCACGTCGTCGTGGGCCATGCGCACTCCCGCTCTGCCGGTCGCGTGGACAGGTCCATCGTGGCACCGCGCAGCCGTGCGCGCGCACCCAGAACGAGGGAGTAGGCGTGGTGCATGAGCACCGACCCCATGCCGCAGCACGACGCCGACGCCGAGACCCTCGAGCCGCTGAGCCACGACACCCAGTCCGGCGAGGCCGACTACGTCGCGACCAGCCCCGGCGGCGCTGGCACGGAACGTCACGTACCGACCGCCGACGAGGAGCAGGGCCGCGGCACCGAGTACGACCCGGTCGACCAGGGACCGCAGCAGGAGGGCCAGGGCGGCTAGCGGACCACCCGTCGCAGCACGGCGCGTTCGCCGTAGGTCCAGGCCGCACTCGTCACGACGTAGAGCGCGGCGGCGAGTGGTGCGATCGCCGCGAACACGACCGTGAGGAACGGCACGTACCGACCCACGGCGGCGGTCGCGGCGGCCCCGGGGACCCCCGGTTCCGGCGCCGGCACCGGGTTCCAGTGGGCGTTCGACCGGCGGCTGAGCTCGACGACGACCGCCAGCACCGCCAGCAGGACCAGCACCACCCAGGCGTGCACCCACAGCGGCGACGTGAGCGTGACGACGAGCGAGTGGCCGAGCGGGACCCCGACGAGCGTCGCCTCCAGCAGGGCGTTCGCGGTGCCGTCGATCGAGGCGTGCGTGAACAGCGCGTAGACGAGCGACACCACGGGTGCCTGCGCCAGGACGGGCAGGCACCCGGCCAGCGGCGAGACCTTCTCGTCGGTGTACAGCTGCTGCACCGCTCGCTGCAGCCGCTGGGTGTCGCGGCCGTGGCGCTTCCGGAGCGCCGCGAGCCGGGGTGCGAGGCGCCGGCGGTCCCGTTCGGCCCGCACCTGCAGCACGGAAAGCGGGACGAGCACCAGGCGGACGGCCAGGGTGAGGAGCACGACGGCGATCGCCGCGGCGAACGAGCCGGCGACGGGGGAGAGCGCCGCGGTGAGGGCGGTGACGAGGTCCGCGCCGCCGTGCAGCAGCGGGCCGACGAGGGGCAGGGTGGACAGGTCCATGACGGTTCCGATCGGTGGTGGGTCAGCGGGGGTGCGCGAGCGGCCCGGCCACCGGTCGGTGGTCAGGCCGGGGTCGCGACCCCCGGTGCCCGTGAGCGGACGTGGCCGTCGGCGTCGGGGTGGCTCCACCCGATCCGGGTGACCAGGTCGGGCACCGCTGACTGATCCGACACGGATACCGACCCGACCCCGAGGACGGCCGCCAGCACCGCGACGAGCAGTCGGGCGACGACGACGGTCACGGCGACCGCGGTCAGCCCGAGTGCCGCCACGGCCAGCAGGGGCAGAACCCCGGCGGCCGGGTCGCCGAGCACCAGCGCGGCGGTGGCGCGGAGCAGCAGCAGGACGGCGGTCATGGTCCGTTCAGCGTAACGCCCGCGTGCCGTCGAGGACCGGAAGGTGCGGCGGGGGAGGATCACGGCATGACCGCAGGTTCGCCGAGCACCCCAGCGACCGTCGCGCTCGAGGCGGCCGGGGTCCCGTACACGCCGCACGTGTACGAGCACCACGAGAGCGCCACCAACTTCGGAGAAGAGGCGGCCGCCGCCCTCGGGCTGCGCGAGGAGCAGGTCTTCAAGACCCTGGTCGTCTCCGTCGACGGCACCCTCGCCGTCGCGATCGTGCCGGTGGCGAACCGGCTCGACCTCAAGGCGATCGCCGCCGCGGTCGGGGGCAAGAAGGCGACGCTGGCCGATCCCGCCCTCGCCGAGAAGCGCACGGGCTACGTGGTCGGCGGGATCAGTCCGGTCGGCCAGAAGACCCGGCTCCGCACCGTGCTCGACGAGTCGGCGCTGTCGTACGCGAGCATCTTCGTGTCCGGCGGACGTCGCGGGTTCGACGTCGAGGTGGCACCGACGGACCTCGCGCGGATCACCGAGGCGGTCGCCGCACCCATCGCGCGGACCTGAGTCGAGTCGCCGCAAGTTTTTTCGGGACCCGGGAATGACCCGAGCCCTCCTGCGTTGCATTGAGTCGAAGGCACTCAAGTTCCCCAGGAGGTCCCTTTGCCAGAGACGTTCGGCCCGACCGGTGGCAACGACTCGTTCGACGAGTTCCTCGCCCGCCTGCTCGCGGCACAGCGCACCGGTGACCAGCAGCGCGTCCGCGCGTTCGGTCGACCGGTCGACATCACCCGGCTGCTCAGCCGACGGACCCACGAGCTGCTCCAGCACACCGCCGAGTACGCGGTCGCGCATGGGCAGCGCGAGATCGACGCACTGCACATCCTGCACGTGCTCGTCCGCACCGAACCGTTCGACGCCGTCGTGCGTTCCGCCGGGGTCGACCCCCGGCGACTCGCCGAGGAGATCGAGCAGCGCCTGCCGATGGCGCACGAGCCGCTGGCCGAGCAGACCGGCCGCCCGGCACTGACCGGCACCGCCCAGCGCATCCTCGTCGAGGCGACGCAGGCCGCGCGGGGCTTCGGCAGCACCTACACCGACCCCGAGCACGTCTTCTTCGCGCTCGTGATGGACCAGGAGACCGTGACCGGCCAGCTGCTCGCCAGCGCCGGGATCACCCCGCAGGTCATGCAGGACTACGCCCAGCAGGCCGCGGCAGCAGCACGAGAGGGGCGCCCCATGCCCGGAACACCCGACGCCGTCGGCACCGACCAGGCCACCGACAGCGACACCCCGACGCTCGACCAGTTCGGCACCGACCTGACCGAGCGCGCCCGTGACGGGCACGTCGACCCGGTGATCGGCCGCGCCGACGAGATCGAGCAGACCGTCGAGATCCTGCTCCGCCGCACCAAGAACAACCCGGTGCTGATCGGTGAGCCCGGCGTCGGCAAGACCGCGATCGTCGAGGGCCTCGCCCAGCGCATCGTCGACGGTGACGTCCCCGCCCTGCTGCAGGGCAAGCGGGTCGTCGCACTCGACCTGCCCGGCATGCTCTCCGGCACCCGCTACCGCGGCGACTTCGAGGAGCGCCTGACCAAGGCGATGGACGAGATCGCGGCGCACGCCGACGAGCTCATCGTCTTCGTCGACGAGCTCCACACCGTCGTCGGCGCCGGTGGCGGCGGCGAGGGCGGCTCGATGGACGCCGGCAACATCCTCAAGCCCCGGCTCGCCCGCGGCGACCTGCACCTGGTCGGCGCGACGACGCTCAACGAGTACCGCCGGATCGAGAAGGACGCCGCACTCGAGCGCCGGTTCCAGCCCGTCACGGTGGGGGAGCCGAACGTCGAGGACGCCGTCGCGATCCTGACCGGCCTCGCCCCGCGCTACGAGGAGCACCACGGCGTCGTCTACACGCCCGAGGCACTCCGCGCCGCCGTCGAGCTCTCGCACCGCTACGTGACCGACCGGCACCTGCCGGACAAGGCCATCGACCTCATCGACCAGGCCGGCGCACGTCGTCGCCTCGCCCTGTCGGGCGACGTCGACGTCGAGGCGCTGCGTGCCCAGGTCACCGACCTGACGGCCCGCAAGGACCGCGCTGTCGCCGAGGAGCACTACGAGGAAGCGTCCGACCTGCGCGACGAGATCGTCGGACTGGAGGCCCGGATCACCGCCGCCTCGTCGGCCGACGCCACCCGCGCCTCCCGTCCGGAGTCCGCGGACACGTTGATCACGGAGGCCGACATCGCCGCGGTGGTGTCCCGCGCCACCGGGATCCCGGTGACCCGCCTCGGCTCGGCCGACAAGACGCGGCTCGCCGCGCTCGAGTCCGAGCTGCACGACCGCGTCGTCGGCCAGGACGACGCCGTGCGCGCGATCGCGAAGGCGGTGCGGCGAAGCCGGACCGGCATGGGCGACCCGCGTCGTCCGGTGGGCAGCTTCCTGTTCCTCGGCCCGACGGGTGTCGGCAAGACCGAACTCGCGAAGGCCCTGGCGTCGTCGCTGTTCGGTGACGAGTCCGCCATGCTCCGCTTCGACATGAGCGAGTTCGGCGAACGCCACACCGTGTCCCGCCTGGTCGGTGCCCCTCCCGGGTACGTCGGCTACGACGAGGCCGGCCAGCTCACCGAGCGAGTCCGCCGCAACCCGTACTCGGTGATCCTGCTCGACGAGGTCGAGAAGGCCCACCCGGACGTCTTCAACCTGCTGCTGCAGGTCCTCGACGACGGCCGGCTCACCGACGGGCAGGGGCGGACGGTCGACTTCCGGAACACCGTCGTCATCATGACGTCGAACATCGGCTCGGAGTTCCTGGCCTCCCGCTCGGGAGCGCTCGGGTTCTCCCCCGTCGGTGCCACCGACGGCTACGCGGAAGACGACCTGCGGGCCCGCGTGATGGGCAAGCTGCGCGAGGCGATGCGGCCCGAGTTCATCAACCGCATCGACGAGATCGTGCTGTTCCGCAAGCTCGACCGATCCCAGATCGCGTCGATCGTGTCGCTGCTGCTGCAGGACACGGCGCTCCGGCTGGTCGCACAGGACATGCTCCTGTCGGTGTCCGACGCGGCGGTCGACTGGCTCGCCGAGCACGGGTACGAGCCGGAGTACGGCGCCCGCCCGCTCCGTCGACTCATCCAGCGCGAGGTCGACGACCGCATCGCGACCCTGGTGGTCGAGGGCGGGGTCGCCGCGGGTGACACCGTGCGGATCGACGTCGAGGGCGATGCACTGACGGCGAGCGTCGCGGAGCACGCGGCGGTCTAGTCCGGTCGCGCGCACGCGAGGGCCCGGTACCGATTCGGTACCGGGCCTTCGGCGTGCACGGACCGCCGCGGTGTTGCGCCGCGCGCCGCCGCCGCGCACCGCCGCCGCCGCGCACCGTGCGTGCTCCGTCATACGGTGCGAGGTTGCCCGCACCGTGCGCGCCTGCGATCCCGCACCGAGCGCGCAGGCTGCCACCGGTCCGCCGACGGCGCACGGTGCAGCCGCGAGGCCCGGCGCCGCTCGCTCACGCCTCTGAGCCCGTCGTCGGCGCACGCCCCGCCACCGGGTGCGGGGTCGACCGCTCGGTGCGCGACGGGAACTCGGCACGCAGTCGGCTCGTCGACACCAGAACAGGAACCTCGCACCGTGATCAGCCTGTTCGTGAATGCAATTCCGGATGTTTTCCGGAAAAGGGGTTGCGCTCTGAATTGCGGTGCCGATAGTGTTCACTCGTCGCGAACGGTCGAACATTCGACCCAGACGACTCCGCCAGCTCGAGACCGAAAGGGGGCCGACCCATGATGATCACAACGACCACTCCGTTCCGCGGAATCCGTGGACGCGTCGGTACCCCGTTCCGCGTCCGCTGACCCGGGGCGTCCCACTCTCCTGACACCTGTGCCTCCGGGCACTGTGCGCTGAGCCGATCAGGCTCGCGCAGCACCGGTTCGTTCGTCTGCTGAACGGCTCGTCGACTCGTCGATGCGTGCCGTCCGATCTGCGCGGACGACGCCGGAAGAATGTCGGTGGACAGTGCGACGCTCTCGGCGTCGACGAGCATTCCGCGATCGTTGTCCGAACATTTCCGGACCACCCCGGAGTGCATTCTCACGCATTCAATTCCTGCTGCCCGCAACCCGGGCGGATTCGTCCTGCCCGACACCCGGGCAGCTCTGCCGTGCCCTGAAGGGGAACACCGTGTCCACGAAGACCACCACCCGTCCACCCGATACCCGCGCGGTGCGCCGCCGGGTCTCACTCGCCGACCGCATCGCACTCCGAGTCGGGATGTCGCTCATCATCTGGAGCCGACGCACCCGCAAGGAGCGGCCCCAGGTCGACCTCGCCACGCTGGCGCGCATGGAGCGCGAACGCCAGCAGCGCGAGGCCGACTGGATCACCCAGGGGGCCGCCATGCGGATGTGGCGCTGACCCACGGTGCTGCTCGCCGGCGCTGTCGTCGGCGTCGTCGTCACGCATGCACGCGGGCACGCACGCACCGTGCGTCGTTCCGAAGCCCGTGCGACCTGAACGGCTCGGTGCGAGGAAACAACCTCGCACCGAGCCGTCTTCGGCGAACCGTCCGGCGAAGGCTGCACCGTGCAGCGAACGGTCAGCCCCGCACGAGGCGACCGCCCTCGCACCGTGCGCCGACGTGTCGGACGCACCCCGGGCCTCCCGTACCGTTGGTGGGTGACCGAAACCGCAGCTGCACTCGTCGAACGCCTCACCGCCCTCGTACCGGACTTCCCGAAGGCGGGGGTGCTCTTCCGCGACGTGACGCCGGTGTTCTCCGACGCCGTCGCGTTCGGCCGCGTGTGCGAAGCACTCGCGGCACCGTTCGCGGTCGGAGCCGGGTTCGACGCGGTCGCCGGCATCGAGGCCCGGGGCTTCGCACTGGCCGGGGGCATCGCCGCCCAGCACCAGGTCGGCGTGCTCACCGTGCGCAAGGCGGGCAAGCTCCCCGGCGAGGTCCTCAGCGAGCAGTACGCGCTGGAGTACGGCGAGGCCGAACTCGAACTGCGCCCCGGTCAGCTGCCCGCCGGCACGCGGGTGCTCGTCGTCGACGACGTCCTGGCCACCGGGGGGACCGGCGCCGCCACCATCACGCTGCTCGAACGCGCCGGCTACCAGGCCATCGGCTTCGCCGCCCTGCTCGAGCTCGACGGCCTGAACGGGCGCGAGCGTCTCGAGCCGCGGCTGCCCGTCGCGACGCTCGGCGCCGTCCCGGCCTGAGTGGGGCCGACTGCGCGGTCGGGGCGGCATCCGTCCTCTCCACAGGCGCATCCGCGGCGTCCGCACGCGAGCACGTCTCGCACTAGTCTTGACGCACCATTTCGATCGAGGAGTCCCATCATCGTGACCGAGTCAGTCGCACCCGCGCCCGCCGAGCTTCCCCAGGCACCCGAGCCCCGGACCGCGACGACGACCACGACCGGCACCGAGCTCTTCGACGGTGAGCGCGGCGTGGTCGCGATCCGCGTCGACGGTGTCCTGAAGGACCTCGCGGCGGACGTGCAGGCCGGCGAGACCGCCGAGGCCGTCACCCTGCAGGAGCAGGACGGACTCGACATCCTCCGGCACTCGGCCGCCCACGTGCTGGCGCAGGCCGTGCAGCAGATCAACCCGGACGCCAAGCTCGGCATCGGGCCGCCCGTCACCGACGGCTTCTACTACGACTTCGACGTCGCCGAGCCCTTCACCCCCGAAGACCTCAAGGCGATCGAGAAGGGCATGGACCGCATCGTCAAGCAGGCCCAGCGCTTCCGTCGCGTGGTCGTCACCGACGAGCAGGCACGCGAGCTGATGGCGGGGGAGCCCTACAAGCAGGAGCTCATCGGCCTCAAGGGTGCGGCGTCCGACGGCGACTCCGGCGAGAGCGTCGAGGTCGGCGCCGGCGAGCTCACCGTGTACGAGAACGTCGACCCGAAGTCGGGCGAGGTGCTCTGGCAGGACCTCTGCCGCGGCCCGCACGTCCCGCACACCCGCTGGATCGGCAACGCCGCCAAGCTCATGCGCGTCGCCGCCGCGTACTGGCGCGGCTCCGAGAAGAACCCGCAGCTGCAGCGCATCTACGGCACCGCCTGGCCCGACAAGGACCAGCTCAAGGCGTACCTGGTGCGCCTCGAGGAAGCCGCCAAGCGCGACCACCGCAAGCTCGGCGCCGAACTCGACCTGTTCTCGTTCCCCGACGAGATCGGTTCCGGCCTGGCGATCTTCCACCCGAAGGGCGGCATCATCCGCCGCGAGATGGAGGACTACTCGCGCCGTCGGCACGAGGAGAACGGCTACTCGTTCGTCTACACGCCCCACATCACCAAGGGCGACCTGTTCGAGACCTCCGGGCACCTCGGCTGGTACAAGGACGGCATGTTCCCGGCCATGCACATGGACGAGGCGAAGGACGAGGACGGCAACGTCACCCGGCAGGGCGCCGACTACTACCTCAAGCCGATGAACTGCCCGATGCACATCCTGGCGTACCGGTCGCAGCCCCGCTCGTACCGCGACCTGCCGCTCCGGATGTTCGAGTTCGGCACGGTGTACCGCAACGAGAAGTCCGGCGTCATCCACGGCCTCACGCGCGTGCGCGGCCTGACCCAGGACGACGCGCACATCTTCACCACGCAGGAGAAGATGAAGGAGGAGCTGACAACGACCCTCGCGTTCGTGCTCTCGCTCCTGCGCGACTACGGCCTCGACGACTTCTACCTCGAGCTCTCCACGAAGGACCCGGAGAAGTACGTCGGTGACGACGAGGTCTGGGACGTGGCGACGGAGACCCTGCGCCAGGTCGCCGAGGAGTCCGGCCTCGAGCTGGTGCCGGACCCCGCCGGTGCGGCGTTCTACGGCCCGAAGATCTCGGTGCAGGCCCGCGACGCCATCGGGCGCACCTGGCAGATGTCGACCGTGCAGCTCGACTTCAACCTGCCCGAGCGCTTCGGCATCGACTACACCGCGGCCGACGGCTCGCGTCAGCGTCCGGTGATGATCCACCGCGCGCTGTTCGGCTCGATCGAGCGCTTCTTCGGGGTCCTCACCGAGCACTACGCGGGTGCGTTCCCGGCGTGGCTGTCGCCCGTCCAGGTCGTCGGCATCCCGGTCGCGGCCGAGTACGGCGACTACCTCGACGAGGTCATCGCGAAGCTCCGTGCCCACGGTGTCCGTGCCGAGGTCGACCACTCGGACGACCGCATGCAGAAGAAGATCCGCACGCACACCAAGGCGAAGGTGCCGTTCCAGCTCATCGCCGGTGGCGACGACCGCGACGCCGGCGCCGTCAGCTTCCGCTTCCGCGACGGCCGCCAGGACAACGCGGTGCCCGTCGACGAGGCCGTGGACCGCATCCTCACCGCGATCCGCGAGCGCACGCAGGTCTGATGGCACCGTCGGGAGGCCCGGAGCAGGCCGCGGGGACCGGTCACGTCGACGACGTGGCCGGTCCCACCGCCGCGGGCACCGAGGGCGCGGACACCGATCCGCTGGTGATCCGCGATGCGGCCACCGGTGCAGCCGTCCCGGACGCGTTCCAGCGGCTCTGGAACCCGCACCGGATGGCCTACATCGACGCCGGCCGCGAAGGCCGGGGTCGCGGCCACGACGACGACTGCCCGTTCTGCGAAGCCCCGCGGATGTCCGACGAGGACGCCCTGATCGTGGCCCGGGGCGAGCACGCCTACGTGCTGCTCAACCTGTTCCCGTACAACAACGGGCACCTGCTGGTCTGCCCGTACCGCCACGTCCCGCTCTACGACGAGGCCACGCCGGACGAACTGCGCGAGATCGGCGAGCTGACCCAGACCGCGATGCGGGTCCTGCGCGAGGTCTCGCACTGCGACGGGTTCAACATCGGCATGAACCAGGGCGAGGTCGCCGGTGCCGGCGTGGCCGCACACCTGCACCAGCACATCGTTCCGCGGTGGCAGTCGGACGCGAACTTCTTCCCGATCATCGCCCGGACCAAGTCCATGTCGCAGTTGCTCGGCGAGACCCGTCGACTCGTCGCCGACGGGTGGCCCCGGGCGCACTAGACTGGTCGGCATCATGAGCGACAGCACCAGCACCTCCGGCACCCCTGGCACCTCGATCACCGGCTCTGACCGCGTCAAGCGCGGACTCGCCGAGATGCTCAAGGGCGGCGTGATCATGGACGTCGTCGACGCCGAGCAGGCCCGCATCGCGGAAGAAGCCGGTGCGACCGCCGTCATGGCCCTCGAGCGCGTCCCCGCCGACATCCGTGCGCAGGGCGGCGTCGCCCGCATGTCGGACCCCTCGATGATCGAGGAGATCATCGCCGCGGTGTCGATCCCCGTCATGGCGAAGGCCCGCATCGGCCACTTCGTCGAGGCGCAGGTGCTGCAGGAGCTCGGTGTCGACTACATCGACGAGTCCGAGGTGCTGTCGCCGGCCGACTACGTGAACCACATCGACAAGTGGAAGTTCACCACTCCCTTCGTCTGCGGTGCCACCAACCTGGGCGAGGCGCTCCGTCGCATCACCGAGGGTGCGGCCATGATCCGTTCCAAGGGCGAGGCCGGCACGGGCGACGTGTCCGAGGCCACCAAGCACATCCGGACCATCACCAAGGAGATCGCGGCGCTCCGCAACCTGCGTGACGACGAGCTCTACGTCGCCGCCAAGGAGCTCCAGGCGCCGATCGACGTCGTGCAGGAAGTCGCCCGCACCGGCAAGCTCCCCGTCGTCCTCTTCACCGCCGGTGGTGTCGCCACCCCGGCCGACGCCGCGATGATGATGCAGCTCGGCGCCGACGGTGTCTTCGTCGGGTCCGGCATCTTCAAGTCCGGCGACCCGGCGGCCCGTGCCGCTGCGATCGTCAAGGCGACGACCTTCCACGACGACCCCCGGGTCATCGCCGAGGTCTCCCGTGGTCTGGGCGAGGCGATGGTCGGCATCAACGTCGCCGACGTCCCCGCTCCGCACCGCCTCGCCGAGCGTGGCTGGTAGTCCGACGAGCGGCGCTCGGCCCCGCATCGGGGTCCTGGCGCTGCAGGGTGACTTCCGCGAACACATCGCCTCGCTGACGGAGCTCGGCGCCGACGTGGTGCCGCTCCGTCGCCCGGAGGAGATCGAGACCCTCGACGGTGTCGTGATCCCCGGGGGCGAGTCCAGCGTGATGGACAAGCTGTCCCGCGCGTTCGGCGTCGCAGATCCCCTCGCCGACGCGATCCGCGGTGGCCTGCCCACCTACGGCACCTGCGCCGGCATGATCATGCTGTCGTCGCGGATCACCGACGGCATCAGCGGGCAGCAGACCCTCGACGTGCTCGACACCACCGTTCGCCGCAACGCGTTCGGTGCGCAGAACGACTCGTTCGAGATCGACATCCCGATGCCCGACCTCGGCGAGGCCCCTGTGCACGCGGTGTTCATCCGCGCCCCCGTCGTGGAGCAGCGTGGCGACGACGTCCACGTCCTCGGTGCGCTGCCCGACGGACAGGTCGTGGCGGTGCAGCAGGGCAACGTCATCGCCAGCGCGTTCCACCCCGAGGTCGCCGGCGAGGACCGCTTCCACCGCCGGTTCCTCGACCTGGTGCGCAGCGCCTGAGGCGTCACCGCCCGCCCGCCGCACCGGCGGGACGGAAGCCGCGCCGCGCCTCCAGGCCGGTGTTCGGCCCACAGGGCCGCTAAACTGAGCGGGACTTTCCGCAAGACGCAAGGAGAACCGTGTCCGGGCATTCCAAGTGGGCAACGACCAAGCACAAGAAGGCGGTCATCGACCAGCGCCGTGCCAAGTCGTTCGCCAAGCTGATCAAGAACATCGAGGTCGCCGCGAAGATGGGCGGTGCCGACATGTCCGGCAACCCGACCCTGGTCGACGCCGTGCAGAAGGCGAAGAAGACCTCGGTCCCCAACGACAACATCGACCGCGCCGTCAAGCGCGGTGCGGGTCTCACGGGTGAGACCATCGAGTACACGACGATCATGTACGAGGGCTACGGCCCCAACGGCGTCGCGATGCTCATCGAGTGCCTCACGGACAACAAGAACCGTGCCGCGGCCGAGGTCCGGACCGCGATGTCGCGCAACGGCGGCACCATGGCCGACCCGGGCAGCGTCGCCTACAACTTCTCGCGCAAGGGCGTCATCTCGGTCACGAAGACCGACGGCCTCGACGAGGACACCGTGATGACCGCGGTGCTGGACGCCGGTGTCGAGGACGTCATCGACCAGGGCGGCGGCTTCGAGATCATCACCGAAGCGAGCGACCTGGTCGCCGCCCGCACCGCACTGCAGGACGCCGGCATCGACTACGACTCCGCCGACGCCGAGTTCGTCCCCGGCCTCAAGGTCCCGGTCGACGCCGAGACCGCCCGCAAGGTGTTCCGCCTGATCGACGCGCTCGAGGACTCGGACGACGTGCAGAACGTCTACTCGAACTTCGACATCCCCGCGGACGTCCAGGCCGAGCTCGACGAGGACGAGGGCGAGTAGCCGTGCTCCGTGTGCTCGGGGTGGACCCCGGGCTCACCCGGTGCGGCGTCGGCGTCGTCGAGGTCGCACCGAACCGGCGCGCACGACTCGTCCACGTGACGGTCGTGCGCACCCCGCCGGACATGCCGCTCGAGCAGCGGCTCCTCCGCATCGCCGACGGCATCGCCGCCGAGATCGACGAGCACCACCCCGATGCGGTCGCCGTCGAGCGGGTGTTCGCGCAGGCGAACGTCCGGACCGTGATGGGGACCGCGCAGGCTGCCGGCCTGGCGCTGCACGCCGCGGCCGCCCGCGGCCTGCCCGTCGGGCTGCACACCCCGTCCGAGGTCAAGGCCGCCGTCACCGGCTACGGCAACGCCGACAAACGTCAGGTGCAGACCATGATCGCGCGCGTGCTCGGGCTCGACGAGGCCCCGAAGCCGGCCGACGCCGCCGACGCGCTCGCGTTGGCCGTGTGCCATGCCTGGAGGCTCGGGTCACCCGACGCCGCTGGCTCGCGTGCCACGAACCTCACCCCCGCACAGCGCGCCTGGCGGGACGCGCAGGGCGGTACCGTCGACTCGCCGCTGGCCCGCGCGGCCGCCGCCGCGGCCCGCCCGCAGCGTGGCAGGTCGGCGTCGTCGGTGGCCGGCCCTAGGCTCGGAGCATGATCGCGAGTCTCCGGGGCACCTGCATCGACATCGCCGGTTCGGCCGTGGTGATCGAGGTCGGGGGAGTCGGGTACGCCGTCACCGTGACCCCCGCACACGCGTTGACGATGCGCCACGGGTCCGAGGTGTTCGTGCGGACCGCCATGATCGTGCGCGAGGACGAGCACCTGCTCTTCGGCTTCGAGTCGACCGACGCGCTGCAGGTGTTCGACCTGCTCCGCGGGGTCTCCGGCGTCGGCCCGAAGTCCGCGATGGGCGTCCTGGCCCACATGGACCCGGCACAGATCGCGAACGCCGTCGCGAACGAGGACGACGGCGCGTTCCGCAAGGTCTCCGGCATCGGCCCGAAGACCGCCAAGCTCATCATCGTCGCGCTCTCTGGCAAGCTCGTGGCCTTCGAGCAGGCTGCCGTGGTCGCCGCCGCACGGGGGACCGCAGTCCACCCCGCCGCGCTCGACGTCGTCTCGGCGCTCATCGGCCTCGGCTGGCGCGAAGACGCGGCGCAGACCGCGGTCGACGACGCCGTCGCCAACGAGCCCGGTGCCGCCGCGATGGGTACCCAGGCCCTGCTCCGCGCCGCCCTCGGTGCGCTCCGACCCGCGGCAGCCGGCCGGTGAGCGGCATCACGTCCGCCGGCGCCGAGTCGCAGGAAGAACTTGCGTTCGAAGGTGCGCTCCGTCCGCGCTCGCTCGACGAGTTCGTCGGGCAGCGCAAGGTCCGCGGGCAGCTCGACCTGCTCCTCAAGGCCGCGGGCATGCAAGAGCGCACGCCCGACCACATCCTGATGGCGGGTCCTCCCGGCCTCGGCAAGACCACGCTCGCGATGATCGTCGCGCACGAGACCGGGCGACCGCTGCGCATGTCGAGCGGCCCGGCGATCCAGCACGCCGGTGACCTCGCCGCCGTGCTGTCGTCCCTGGTCCCGGGCGAAGTGCTGTTCATCGACGAGATCCACCGCATGGCCCGCTCGGCTGAAGAGATGCTCTACCTGGCGATGGAGGACTTCCGCATCGACGTGATGGTGGGCAAGGGTGCCGGTGCCACGAGCATCCCGCTCGACCTCGCGCCGTTCACGCTCGTCGGGGCCACCACCCGGGCCGGCCTGCTGCCGAACCCGCTGCGCGACCGCTTCGGGTTCACCGCCCACCTCGAGTTCTACGAGAAGGACGAGCTCGAGCAGGTCCTGATCCGTGCGGCCCACCTGCTCGAACTCGACATCGACCGGACCGCCCTGCGCGAGATCGCCGGACGCTCCCGTGGCACCCCACGCATCGCGAACCGCCTGCTCCGCCGGGTGCGCGACTACGCCCTCGTGCACCGCACCACCGACGGCATGGCCGCGGTCCAGGGTGCGCTCGACCTGTACGACGTCGACGAACTCGGCCTCGACCGGCTCGACCGAGCCGTCGTCGAGACCATGCTGACCCGGTTCGACGGGGGCCCGGTCGGCCTGAACACCCTCGCCGTCTCCGTCGGCGAGGAGTCCGAGACCATCGAGTCGGTCGTCGAACCGTTCCTCGTCCGCGTCGGACTCGTGACCCGCACCCCCGCGGGCGCATCGCGACACCCCGGGCCTGGCGACACCTCGGCCTCACCCCGGGGCAGGGCGACGGCGGGCAGCCGGGGCTCTTCGACGACCCGGAACCCACCGCCTGACCGCCGATCAGTCGGGTGACATGCCACGGACACCGGCGTGCCCTAGACTGCTACGGCCCGAAACCGAGCAACCAGAGAAGGCAACGCATCATGGGTCAAGAAGTCATCCTCATCGTCATCGTCGTGGCGTTCGCGGCCTTCATGTTCTACAACAGCCGCAAGCGCAAGAAGCAGCAGGCCGAACTCGTGGACAAGATGGTCCCGGGCGCCAAGGTCATGCTGTCCTTCGGCCTCTACGGCACGCTCCTCTCCGTGAACGAGGAGAAGGTCACCGCTGACGTCGAGATCGCACCGGGGACCGTCGTCACCGTGCACCGTCAGACCCTGTCGCGCGTCGTCGACGACAACGCGTCCGACGTCGAGACCACCACGACCACCGAGGACGAGCCGAAGCCGGTGGCCGAGCTCAACGGTGAGCCGGTCTACGGCGAGCGGGTCGACACCGACCGTGTCGACGAGACCGACGCCACGAAGCGCAAGTCCGACGACTGACGCCCTCGGCCGCCGGGTCGTCTGACCCGGTGGCTTCCCTCTGCCGTCGCACGGTGTGCCGACGGTCCTGAACAGAAAGACGAGACGACCGGTGGCACGATCGACACCCGTCAAGAAGGCGCTGCGCTCGCTCACCTGGTTGGTGATCCTGATGGCGATCCTCGCCGGCGTGAACACCGCCGCGTCGATCCTCGCCGGCTCTTCGAAGGACGACACCGACAAGTGGTACCAGGGCGCGAGCTGGGTGCCGGAGCTGGCTCTGGACCTGCAGGGCGGCACGCAGCTGACCCTCGCGGCGCAGAACACCGAGGGCGACTCCGTCACCTCGCAGCAGCTGCAGCAGGCGGTGAACATCATCCGCCAGCGCATCGACGCCACCGGTGTCTCCGAGTCCGAGATCAACACCCAGGGCGCGAACAACATCGTCGTCTCGATCCCGGGTCGTCCCGACAAGGCCACGATCGACCGCATCGAGGCAGCCGCGAAGCTGACCTTCCGTCCGGTGCTCTTCACCGAGGCCGCGACGAACTCCGCCGTCGGTGACGACGGCAAGGGCACCGCCTCGGCCACGCCGTACTCGCCGCCGGCCTCGCTCGCCGCGACGCCGAGCGCGAAGCCGACCAACGCGAGCGACCTGAACTGGGTCACGCCGAAGCTGCAGGACCTGTACACCAACTACAACTGCGCTGCTCCGGACGACGTCACCACGGCGCCCGACGACGAGCCCCTGGTCACCTGTGACCAGGACGGCGCGGGGAAGTACATCCTCGGACCGGTCGAGGTCTCCGGTGCCGACATCAGCAACGCCACCTCGGGTCTCGCCACCGACTCGCAGGGCACGTCGACCGGCCAGTGGGCCGTCAACCTGACGTTCAACGGCGAGGGCTCGAAGGACTTCCGCACCGTCACGAACCGTCTCGTCTCGCTCCAGCAGCCGCAGAACCAGTTCGCGATCGTGCTCGACGGTTCGGTCATCACCGCGCCGACGACGAACTCCGCGATCACGAACGGCAAGGCGCAGATCACCGGCTCGTTCACGGCCGAGTCGTCGAAGACCCTGGCGGACCAGCTCAAGTACGGTGCGCTGCCGATCAACTTCCAGGTGCAGTCGAACGAGAACATCTCGGCGACGCTCGGCACCGCGCAGCTCATCGGTGGCCTCGTCGCGGGCCTGATCGGGCTGATCCTGGTGATCATCTACTCGGTCATCCAGTACCGGGCCCTGGCCTTCGTCACCGTGCTGTCGCTCGGGATCGCCGCGGTGCTCACCTACCTGGTGATCGCGATCATGTCGTGGCGCGTCGACTACCGCCTGTCCTTGGCGGGTGTGGCGGGTCTGATCGTCGCGATCGGCATCACGGCGGACTCGTTCATCGTCTACTTCGAGCGCATCCGTGACGAACTCCGCGACGGCCGTGCCCTCGAGAGCGCGGTCGAGTCCGGCTGGAAGCGCGCCCTCCGCACGATCCTGGCGTCCGACGCGGTGAACTTCCTCGCCGCCGTCACGCTCTACGTGCTCGCGGTCGCCGACGTGAAGGGCTTCGCGTTCACGCTGCTCCTCACGACGCTGATCGACATCGTGGTGGTCGCGCTCTTCACCCACCCGATGATGCAGCTCATCGCCCGCAGCCGGTTCTTCGGCGAGGGGCACCGGTTCAGTGGTCTCGACCCGGCAGCACTCGGTGCCGTCTACCGGGGACGCGCCCAGTTCCGCGCACCCGTCGTGGACGGCAAACGCCAGCGCAGTGCCGGTGAGGCACAGCGCCGACAGACGATCGCGGAGCGGAAGGCCCAGCAGGCCTCCGGCGACAACGGCTCGACGCCGGACGGGAAGGACGACTGATGGCCAGCTTCAGCCAGTTCGGCAGCGACCTCTACACGGGGAAGCGGTCGTACGACATCATCGGGCGCCGGAAGACCTGGTACCTGATCGCCCTCGCGATGATCGTGATCTCACTCGTCACCCCGTGGCTCCGTGGCGGGTACCAGCTCGGCATCGAGTTCACCGGCGGCTCGGAGTTCACGATCTCCGACGTCAAGACGCTCGACCAGAACCTCGCCACCGAGACCGTCGAGGACGTCGTCCCGGAGTCCATCCCGCGCGTCTCGCAGCTCGGCACGCACGGCATCCGCGTGCAGACCGGGCAGCTCACCGACCGGCAGACGACCGAGGTGCAGGACGCCCTGGCGAAGGCCTACGACGTCCCGGAGAGCCAGGTCGCCGCGACCTTCATCGGTGCAACGTGGGGTGCCGACGTGCTCGCGCAGGCCATCCGTGGTCTCGTGATCTTCCTCGCCCTCGCCGCGGTCTTCATGACGCTGTACTTCCGCACCTGGAAGATGTCGCTGTCCGCGATGGCGGCGCTGCTGCACGACCTGCTCATCACGGCCGGCGTGTACGGCATCGTCGGACTCGAGGTCACGCCGGCGGCGGTCATCGGGTTCCTGACGATCCTCGGGTACTCGCTCTACGACACCGTGGTGGTCTTCGACAAGGTGCGTGAGAACACCGCGCAGGAATCCATCCGGACGTTCAAGCAGTCGGTCAACCTCGCGGTGAACCAGACCCTCGTCCGGTCGATCAACACCTCGGTCGTGGCACTGCTGCCGGTCGCGGCGATCCTCTTCATCGGGTCGTACGTGCTCGGTGCCGGCACCCTGCGCGACATCTCGCTCGCACTGTTCATCGGCATCATCGTCGGCACCTACTCGACGATCTTCATCGCGTCGCCGATGTACGCGCAGCTGCGCGAGAACGAGCCGAAGATCAAGGAGTCCGACGCCAAGAAGACCGCGGCGGCCGAGAAGCGCCGGCGTGAGGTCGACGCGGCAGAGGCGAGCGTCTGATGCCCATCGAGATCCAGGAGATCGACGTCGCCGAGGCGCAGCGCCGCCTCGACGCCGGAGCCCGCCTGTTCGACGTCCGCGAGCAGGGGGAGTGGGACGAGGTCCACGCTCCCCAGGCCACGCTCGTGCCGATGTCGGAGTTCGTGGACCGCTGGCAGGAGATCGACGGCGGCGACCAGCCGGCCATCATCGTCTGCCACTCCGGCGGCCGGTCGTCGCGCATCGTCGCGGCGCTCGAGCAGTCGGGCGTGCCGGCCGTCAACCTCTCCGGCGGCATGCTCGCGTGGGAGCAGGCGGGGGCGCCGGTGCAGCGCGACGCCCAGGGCGAACCGCGTCACGGGCACTGACCGGGGACGCGTAGTCTTGTCGGATCGAGCTCGGATCGAGCTCTCGGACCGAGTCCTGGGAGGCGCATCATGACGGACACCCGCGAAGAGCCGTCCGCGCCGAGCCGCCCGGGTTCCGCTCCACGGCCCTCGAGTCCGATCGGTCCGAACACCACCGGCAACCTCGGTTCCCTCCGCTCGCTGCTGCCGCGCCTGTTCTCGCGCGCCCAGCCGGCCGGCGCGGTGGACACGCTGATCCGCACGGTCCGCTCGCACCACCCCAAGGCCGACGTGACGCTCATCGAGCGTGCGTACTCGGTCGCCGAGCGCGCGCACGACGGGCAGAAGCGCAAGTCCGGTGAGCCGTACATCACGCACCCCGTCGCGGTCGCGCAGATCCTGGCCGACCTCGGCATCGGCACGATCACCATCGCGGCGGCGCTCCTGCACGACACGGTCGAGGACACCGACTACCAGCTCGACCAGCTGCGGGCCGACTTCGGCGACGAGATCGCGATGCTCGTCGACGGCGTCACCAAGCTCGACAAGGTCAAGTACGGCGACAGCGCGCAGGCCGAGACCGTCCGCAAGATGGTCATCGCCATGTCGAAGGACATCCGCGTCCTCGTCATCAAGCTCGCCGACCGCCTGCACAACGCCCGCACGTGGGGCTTCGTCGAGTCCGCCTCCGCCACGCGCAAGGCGAAGGAGACGCTCGAGATCTACGCGCCGCTCGCGCACCGGCTCGGCATCCAGATGATCAAGCTCGAGCTCGAGGACCTGTCGTTCGCGGTCCTGCACCCGAAGCTCTACGTCGAGATCGACAGCCTGGTCAAGGAACGTCAGCCGAAGCGCGAGCAGTTCGTCCAGAACGTCATCGGGACCCTGAAGAAGGACCTGAAGGCCGCCAAGGTCCGTGGCGACGTCATGGGCCGGCCGAAGCAGTACTACTCGATCTACCAGAAGATGATCGTGCGGGGTCGTGAGTTCGACGAGATCTACGACCTCGTCGGCATCCGCGTGCTCGTGCCGACCGTCCGCGACTGCTACGCCATGCTCGGCTCGGTGCACGCACGGTGGACCCCGCTGCCCGGTCGCTTCAAGGACTACATCGCGACCCCCAAGTTCAACCTGTACCAGTCGCTGCACACCACGGTGCTCGGACCGCAGGGTCGTGCGGTCGAGATCCAGATCCGCACACACGAGATGCACCAGCGCGCCGAGTTCGGTGTCGCCGCCCACTGGAAGTACAAGCAGCGCGCTGCCGGCCGTGACGCCGGTACCTCGTCGACCACGGACGACCAGGACATGGCGTGGCTCGCCCACATCACCGACTGGCAGGCCGAGACCAGCGACCCGGGCGAGTTCCTCGACTCGCTGCGCTACGAGATCGGCGCCAAGGAGACCTACGTCTTCACGCCGCAGGGCAAGGTCATCGGTCTCCCCGCCGGAGCCACCCCGGTCGACTTCGCCTACGCGGTGCACACCGAGATCGGCCACCGCACGATGGGTGCGAAGGTCAACGGCCGGCTCGTCCCGCTCGAGAGCCAGCTGTCCAGCGGAGACGTCGTCGAGATCTTCACGTCGAAGAACCCCGACTCCGGCCCCTCGCAGGACTGGCTGCAGTTCGTCCGCAGTCCGCGCGCGCGCAACAAGATCAAGCAGTGGTTCACCAAGGAGCGCCGCGAAGAGGCGATCGAGCAGGGTCGCGACGCCATCGCCCGGGCGATGCGCAAGCAGAACCTGCCGCTCCAGCGCATCATGAGCCAGGACAGCATCGCCGAGGTCGCTTCGTCGATGCGGTACGAGGACGTCTCCGCCCTGTACGCCGCCATCGGCGAGGGCCACGTGTCGACGCAGTCGGTGATCGAGAAGGTCCTCGGCAACGTCCAGACCGAGACCGAGACGGACGAACCAGAACTCGCGTTCCCGCGCCAGGTCACCAGTCGTCAGCTGCGCACGAGCGACAGTGGCGTGCTCGTCCGCGGTGCGCCCGACATCCTCGTGAAGCTCGCGAAGTGCTGCACACCGGTGCCTGGCGACCAGATCGTGGGTTTCATCACCCGTGGCCAGGGCGTCTCCGTGCACCAGTCGTCGTGCACCAACGTGAAGTCGCTCATGAACGAACCCGACCGGATGATCGAGGTCGAGTGGGCCCCGTCGTCGAAGTCGGTGTTCCTGGTGCAGATCCAGATCGAGGCGCTCGATCGGTCGGGTCTGCTCAGCGACGTCACCCGGGTGCTGACCGACCACCACGTGAACATCCTGTCCGCGACGGTGTCGACCTCGTCCGACCGTCTCGCGCTCAGCCGGTTCGTGTTCGAGATGGGCGACACCATCCACCTCGACCGCGTGCTGAACGCGGTGCGACGCATCGACGCCGTCTACGACGTCTACCGCGTCAGCGCCGGCTAGCGGCAGGGCCCCGCGCGGCCCGTCCGTCGACCGGTCACAGACCGTCGGCTGCGGCCCCGCCAATCGACGGTCCGCGACCACTCGGCGGACGCGAGCGGGGTGTCCTGACCGCCCGCACGCGCCGGACCGGAGGCCCGCGGCAGCCCCGCCCCGCGCCTCCCGTGCCTCCCGCTCGTCCACCGGTCACGACTCGTCGCACGGGCACCGCCGACCGGTCACGAACCGTCGGCTGCGGCCCCGCCAATCGACGGTCCGCGACCACTCGCCGAACGCGAGCGGGGTGTCTTGACCGCCGCTACGCCCGCACGCGCCGGACCGGAGGCCCGCGGCAGCCCCGCCCCGCGCCTCCCGTGCCTCCCGCTCGTCCACCGGTCACGACTCGTCGCACGGGCACCGCCGACCGGTCACGAACCGTCGGCTGCGGCCCCGCCAACCGACAGTTCGCGACCACTCGGCGGAAGTGAGCGGGGTGTCGTGACCGCCCGGCGAACGCCCGCGCGCCGCCCTAGCGCGCAGCGCCCCCAGCCGCATCCGGCAGCCCCGGCAACCCCGGCAGCCCCGGCAACCCCGGCAGCCCCGGCAGCCCCCGCAACCGCCGCTCGGCTTGCCGCACCATGGGGATCCTCCCGAGCGACCTCAGACGCGCCTGCAGCTCGTCGGCCGTGACCGCCCCGATCGCGAGCAGCCCGTGCACGGCCGTCGCCTCGGCCACCCCGAACGCACCGGCCGTCGGCCCCGGAGTCCGGAGCAGGTCGACCGCGGTCCGCCCCGGCAGCGTGACCCGCAGCCGCGAGAGCTCGACGGTGTCGTCGACGTCGATCCGGACCTCTCGCAGGCGGACGTCCGGCCCGACGTGCACGCGCACCTGCGGAGGGATGCAGGCCTCGAGCGGCGCCGGCGGCCGGGACACCGCACCCCAGATCCACGCGGCGGTCAGCGTGCAGGCGATCAGGCGTGAGTCCCGCAGGACCCAGGCTGCAGCGGCGGCGCGCAACCACGGCGTCTGCGGTTCGGCGGGGGAGGCCCAGCAGGGACCGACGGCGACCAGCTCGCCGGCCAGGACCGCCGCACGCAGCTCGGGTTCCGGCCAGTCGTCACTGGTCAGCAGTCGCGGGCGGGGCACCCGCACATCCTGCCTGACCTGCGCGCACGACCGACAGCCCTGTGGACAAGCCGTCGACCGGCCTGGAGGCGCGTGGCGGGTCCGCACCGCGCCTCCAGGCCGTCGCCGGTCACGTCCACGGCGTCGGCCGCGTCGGCCGCGTCGACGACGCGACCAGCCGCGCCCGCGCGCCGGATCGAGCCCGACCGGACGGGACGTGCGCGCTCAGCGCAGGACGTCGGCGCGGTGCACGAGCGCAGCGGCACCGATGAGCGGACCGTCCTGGGACAACCCGGTCGGCACGATCTGGACCTTCGTGACGAACCCGAACTCGACACGCTCCGCCACGGCCTGCCGTGCGTACTCGAACAGGTCCGGCGTGACGTGCGAGAACCCGCCGCCGATGGCGACGATCTCGAGGTCGACCAGGCTCGTGGCGGCGGCGATGGCCTGCCCGAGGGCGCGGCCGCTCCGCTGGACCGCGGCGACGGCGATCTCGTCGCCGGCGGCGTAGGCGGCCGAGAGTTCCTCGCCGGTCGTGCCCGCGAAGCCCTGACGACGTGCCCAGGCCACGGTCTTCGGGCCGCTGGCGATCGCCTCGAGGCAACCGGTGCCCCCGCAGGCGCACGGGTCGTCGTAGCCGCCGCACTCGACGTGTCCGATGTGGCCGGCGTTGCCCGTGGGTCCGCTGACGGTGCGACCGTGCAGGATGAGCCCGCCGCCGACACCGGTGGAGACGATCATGCCCATGACGTGCTCGTAGCCCTGGGCCGCGCCGACCCAGTGCTCGGCGAGGGTGATCGCCAGGCCGTCCATGCGGAGCGTCACCGGGACCTCGTCCGGCACGAGCGCCGCGATCCGCTCGCGCAGCGGGTGGCCGCGCCAGACCGGCATGTTGAGCGGGGAGACGAGGCCGTGCTCCTCGTCGACGGGCCCGGCGGAACCGACGCCGACGCCCACGAGCGTCGCGTCGGCCGGCAGCGCGCCGAGCGCGGCCGTGACGACCTCGTCGACGGCGGCCTGCAGCTCGTCGGAGGTGCGCTGCGGCCCCGTGGGGCTGCGGAACCGGGTCGCCGGCAGCACGACGCCCTGGTCGGTGACGAGCGCGGCCTCGACCTTCGTGCCGCCGAGGTCGACGGCCAGGGCGAGGGCGGGGGACTGGGGTGCGGTGCTGGACATGCGCGCTCCGATGCGGCGGTCTGGAGGCACGGTGCGGGTCGCCGACGCGTCGTCGCGTCCGGTGGGCACCGGCCTGGTCGTGGTGGGTCGTGCTGGTCGCGTGGGCTCAGCACGGTGGGCTCAGCCAGGTCGGCTCAGCCCGTGGGTTCAGTAGGACGTCGTGTCGTCGCCGAGCGCCGAGGCGGCACCCGTCTCGGCGCGGTGCGCGACCTCGTCGAGGATGCGGGCCGACGCGCTCGTGCCGATGCGGTTCGCGCCCGCCTCGACCATCTCGAGCAGGGTGTCGAGCCCGCGGACACCGCCGGAGGCCTTCACCCCGGTGTCGGCACCGACCGTGCGGCGCATGAGCGCGATGTGCTCGGCCGTCGCGCCGCCGCCGGCGAACCCGGTCGAGGTCTTCACGAAGGCCGCGCCGGCGGTCTGTGCCGCACGCGAGGCCGCGACGATCTCGTCGTCGGTCAGGAACGCGGTCTCGAGGATCACCTTGACGACGGTGTCGCCGGCGGCGTCGACGACCGCGCGGACGTCCTGCTCGACGCGCTGCCAGTCGCCCGACTTCGCGGCGCCGATGTTCTGCACCATGTCGAGCTCGAACGCGCCGTCGGCCAGGGCCTGCAGCGACTCGGCGACCTTCGCCGCGGTGGACGTGGTGCCGTGCGGGAAGCCGATCACGGTGCCGACGCCGACACCGGTGCCCGTGAGGCGCTCCACGGCGTGGGCGACGTCGCTCGGACGGACGCAGACGCTGAAGACGCGGTGGGCGGTGGCTTCGTCGAGCTGGGCGTCGACGTCCGCGCGGGTGAGTTCGGGCTTCAGGATCGCGTGGTCGATGAGGCCGCGGACGGCATCGACGGTGACGGGGAAGGCTGCGTTGTCCACCCGGCAAGCCTACCCGTCAGGCGTGCCGCGTAGCGTGCAGGGCATGCAGGTCCTCGTCACCGGCGCCACCGGGTACATCGGTGGTCGTCTCGTCCCTCGTCTCCTCGAAGCCGGCCACTCCGTCCGGGTGTTCGTGCGCAACCCCCGGAAGCTCCAGGACGTCCCGTGGAGCAGTGAGGTCGACGTCGCGGAGGGCGACCTCCAGGACGCCGAGGCGGTGCGCGCCGCCGTCGACGGGATCGAGGCGGTCTACTACCTGGCCCACGCGATGGGGGCCGACGGCGACTTCGAGTCGGCCGAGCGCGAGGCCGCCGAGACCATGGCACGCGAGGCGAAGGCGGCCGGCGTCAGCCGGTTCGTCTACCTGGGCGGGCTGCACCCGGACGGCGAGCTGTCGAAGCACCTCCGCAGCCGCAAGGAGGTCGGGGAGATCCTCCTCGGCTCGGGTGTGCCCACGGTGGCGTACCAGGCCGGGGTCGTGATCGGCTCGGGCAGCACCTCGTTCGAGATGATCCGGCACCTGACCGACGTCCTGCCGTGGATGCCCGCGCCGCGCTGGGTCCGCAACCACATCCAGCCGATCGCGGTCCGCGACGTCCTGTACTACCTGGTGGCCGCGCTCGACGTCCCCGCCGACGTCAACCGGACCTTCGACATCGGTGGCCCCGACGTCCTGCGGTACGGCCAGATGCTGAACGGCTACGCGGTCGAGGCGAAGCTGCCCCAGCGCCCGATCACGGTCCTGCCGGTGCTCACCCCGCGCCTCGCCGCACACTGGTTCAACGCCGTCACCCCGATCCCGCGCAAGCTCGCGACGCCGATCATCGAGTCGCTGCAGTTCGAGTGCGTGCAGCGCGAGCACGACATCGACGACGTCGTGCCGCAGCCCGAGGGCGGGCTCACCTCGTACCGTCGGGCCGTCCGCCTCGCGCTGAACAAGATGCGCAGCGGCCAGGTCCAGACGAGCTGGCGCAGTGCGACGCTCTCGAGCGCCTCGGCCGACCCGATGCCGAACGACCCCGACTGGGCCGGGCACACGGTCTACGTCGACGACCGGAAGCGGCACTCCAGTGCCTCCGCCGAGGACGTCTGGCGCGTCGTCGAGTCGATCGGCGGCGACAACGGCTGGTACTCGTTCCCGCTCGCCTGGGTCGCCCGCGGCTGGATGGACAAGATCGCCGGCGGCGTCGGCCTGAACCGCGGGCGTCGTGACCAGCAGCGCCTGGAGCAGGGCGACGCACTCGACTGGTGGCGCGTCGAACGGCTGGAGCGCGGCCGGTACCTGCGGCTCCGCGCCGAGTTCAAGTCGCCCGGCCGTGCGTGGCTCGAGATGACCGTCACACCGAACCCCGACGGCGGCAGTGACTACCACCAGCGGGCGATCTACTTCCCGCAGGGACTCGCCGGCCGGCTGTACTGGTACGGCATCCTGCCGTTCCACGGCATCATCTTCCCCGGTATGGTCGAGCGCATCACCGCCGCCGCCGAGCGGGAGTCCGACCACACCGGGTCCACGCAGCGCAACCGGACGCAGCAGACCGAGACCCCCGAGCCGGCGCACGAGGAGGCAGCATGACCGACGACCGCAGCCCCGTCCTCTTCCTGGGGGACAGCATCACCGAACAGGGTGACTGGGACACGTGGCTCCCCGACGAGCACACGCTGAACCAGGGCATCGGTGGCGACACGACCGACGGCGTGCTGACGCGCCTCGACGCCGTCGTCGCCGAACAGCCCGAGGTGATCGTGCTGCTCATCGGGACGAACGACTTCGGCAACCACCGCGCGAGCGCCGAGCACGTGGTCCGCAACGTCGAGACCATCCTCGTCACGCTCCGCCGCGAGCTGCCGGGCGTGCGCCTGCTGCTCGTGTCGATCCTGCCCCGGCAGGCCGAGTACGCCACGAAGATCGAACAAGCCAACCGGCACCTCCGCCAGTTCGTCGCGACCTGCCACGCGCAGTACCTCGACGCGTGGCCCGCCCTGGCCGAGGGCGACCACCTGGACGCCCGCTTCACCGAGGACGGCCTGCACCTGACCGAAGACGGCTACCGCGCGCTGGTCGGTGAGCTGGTGCCGGCGCTCGAGCGCGTCCGCGACCTGCCGCCGATGTCGCGGTCGATCCAGGCGATCGACCTCGACGGTTCCTCGGACTGATGGCCGCACGCAAGGGGCGGCCCCCGGTGGGGTCGTCCCAGCACGGCGTGCCCGCGGGGTCGCCACGACCCGCACCGGCCGCACCGGCCAACAGCGTCCGTGCCACGCCGCCCTTCACCCGCCCCGCACTGGCACCGTCGATGATCGCAGCGATCGTGCTGCTCGCCTGCGTCGCCATCGTCGACTCGTCGGGCTTCGTCTTCGCCCGGTGGGGCGTCACGGTGCTCGCGCTGATCGTGCTCGTCTTCAGCGTGCGCGGGAAGGTCTGGTGGGCCGCCCTGCTCATGGCTGCGGTCGCCGTCTGCTGGAACCCGCTCGTCGCGGTGCCGATCCCCGGAGAGGTGTGGGCGGCCCTGCAGCTGGTCGCCGCCGCGCTCTTCATCGTGGTGGGCATCGTCGTCAAGGTGCCCCGCGAGTCGGACGGACGGTAGGATCGGCAGGTCGGGTACAGGACCCGACCGCACGACCCGAAGGGCATGGATGAACGACGAGACCGAGCCGGTGACCGAGAGTCCTCTGCTGAACCCTCGACCGTCCTCCGGCGGTCTCGACCGATCCGACGTCGTCGTCCGCAAGGGGCGACTGACCCTGATCAACGGACACCTCACGCCGCAGCAGTCGATGATCGAGGACCTGCTGTTCCTCGACGACGCGCTCACCGCGGCTGACGTCGACCACCTGCTCATCCGCGGCAACGACCAGCGCCCGGTGATCGCCCTCGACGAGCGGGACCGCCAGCGAGCCGAGAGCGCAGTGATGTCCGCGGCCGTCAACGAGCCCTTCTACGCGAAGCCCCCGGGCAAGCCGGCCGTCCTCGTGCAGGACGACGGGCTCGGATCCGTCGAAGAACCGGTGCTCCGCGTGTTCCGCCCGCGGCTCGAACCCCTCGGACGCCTGCGCTACGGCGCCGAGACGAGCGTCCAGCTCGAGTTCTGGCGCGTCACCGACACCGAGGTCCTCGCCCCCGTCGAGAACGCCCTGATGCGTCGCAGCCTGCCGATCGACGAGTTCGTCCTGGTCGACATCGAACGCTACGGCCGCACCTGGCGCACCGTGGAGCACATGTTCGACGACCACGTCTCGGACATCCGGTTCCCGATCGACATCGTCTTCTCGTGGGTCGACGGCAACGCCATCGAGTACCAGCGCGCTCGCCAGGCCGCACAGTCGAACGCCGTCCTGGGCGAGGGCGACGACGCCCCGGCCCGGTTCCGCCAGATCGACGAGCTGAAGTACGCGCTCCGCTCGGTGCACACCTTCGCGCCGTGGATCCGCCAGATCTACATCGCGACGGACTCCCCGGCGCCGCACTGGCTCGCCGAGCACCCGAAGGTCCGGATCGTCCGCAGCGAGGAGTTCTTCGCCGACCCGTCCGTGCTGCCGACCCACAACTCGCAGGCCGTCGAGTCGCAGCTGCACCACATCCCCGGCATCAGCGAGCACTTCATCTACTCGAACGACGACATGTTCTTCGGGCGCCTCGTCGACCCCTCGGCGTTCTACAGCCCCGGATCGGTCACGAAGTTCATCCTCGCGTCGACCCGGATCGGGCTCGGCTCCAACAACCCGGCACGCAGCGGTTTCGAGAACTCCGCCCGGGTCAACCGCAAGCTGCTGCAGCAGCGCTTCGGTGCGGTGACGACCCGGCACCTCGAGCACGCGCCGACGCCCCTGCGCGCCTCGATCATGACCGAGATGGAGCACGAGTTCGCCGACGAGTTCGCGGCCACTGCGGCGTCTCGCTTCCGCGCCGCCGACAACATCTCGGTGACGAACTCGCTGTACCACTACTACTCGCTGCTCACCGGTCGGGCGATCATCCAGGAGAACGCGGCCGTCGGGTACATCGACACGACCATGGTCTCTGGACTCAAGGCCCTCGACGAGCTGCTGAAGAAGCGGAACGTGGACTTCTTCTGCCTCAACGACGGCAGCTTCCCGGAGGTCAGCGACGAGGAGCGCACGCAGCGCGTGACGGACTTCCTCGAGCGTTACTTCCCGTTCCCCGCGCCGTGGGAGCGTCCCAGCGCATAGGACGCGCCAGCGGCCTGCTGGGAGCGTCCCAGCGCTTGGGACGCGCCAGCGGCCTGCTGGGGCGCTCCGGGCGAGCCTGCGAGCCCGGCGCCGGAGCCCAGCCGCCGGGTTCGGACGCGGCACCGACCTCCATCGGTCACGACTCCCCGCCACCCACACGCCGAGCGGTCACAGCCCGTCGGCTGCGCCGCCCGCAAACGACGGAACACGACCACGCGACGCAGCACCGGCGGTGTGTCGCGACCACTCCGCGGGCCGGGAGGCGCGGGTCGGGCCCGCCACGGGCCTCCCGGCTGTCGGGCCGACCGTCGGGACGTACACGACGCCGCTCGGTCACGACACCCCGTTGGCTGCCCGCCGAGCGGTCACGAACTGTTGATTGCCGAGCCTCCGGCGGACGGAACGTGACCACTCGCCGCGGAGTGACGGGGAGTCGTGACCGCACACGCCCGCCATTGGTGAGCAGAAGCGGTCGGGTCCGCATGTCGGACCCGACCTCTTTGCACGCGAAGTGCGCGGCGCTACCGGTGGACGGGGGAGACGGGCACCGAGTCGAGCGTGAACACCGGGATGCTCGAGGTGACCGGTGCCGGCTCGACGGCCGCGGGGATCGTCACGCCGTGTGCGGCGAGCTTCGCCTCGGTCTCGAGCGCGGAGACGGGCTGCCCGACGGTGGCGTAGTGCCCGATCGGCACCACCGAGTGGACGACGTTGTGACCGTAGACGTGCACGAGGTTGAACGACTGCGCACCGTCACGGCCGCGGGTGCCGCCCTGGTACTCGGTGAGGTCCTGGGTGTAGCAGGTGGCGCTGGCGACGGACACCGGGATGCCGGCGAACACGGCATTGGTCGAGTAGTGCAGGTGACCGGCGATGATGGCGAGGACGTCGCTGCCCTCGACGACCTCGGCCAGGGCCTGCTGGTCGCGCAGCTCGACGAGGACGGTGAGGTCCTGGACGCTCGGCACGGGCGGGTGGTGCATCGCCAGGATGGTGCCGTGCGGAGCCGCCTCGGAGAGAACCTCGGCGAGCCAGTCGAGCTGCTCGGGGGAGACCTCGCCGTGGTGGTGCCCTGGCACGCTGGTGTCGAGGGTGATCACGCGGAGACCGTTGACGTCGTAGACGAAGTCGACCGGGCGATCGGTGGGCTGCAGGCCGAAGAGCTCCTGGCGGAAGGCGCCGCGCTCGTCGTGGTTGCCCATGGCCCAGATGACCTGCGCGCCGATGCGCTGCGCGGCCGGCTCGAGGATCTCGCGGACACGGGCGTACGCGCCCGGCTCGCCCTTGTCGGCCACGTCGCCGGTGACGACGATCGCTTCGGGACGGGTGCCCGAGGCTTCGATGTCAGCGACGATCTGCGTGAGCCGAGCGGCGGAGTCGACATCGCCGTACAGATCGCGGTCCCCGGAGACGAGGTGCGTGTCGCTGAGGTGGAGGAGGAAGTGGTTCGGCCTGGGGTGTTCGGCCGTCCGGCTGTCCATCGGGGTCTCATTCCGTTGGCGGATGCGTGGTGCAACACGTTGCCACACCGTCCTGGACGAGTCCAGCACGCGGGAGTGAACCAGCCGTGAACTGGGGGCGGCGTGTTGCCCTTCACACGAAGAAGCCCCCGCCACTTCGTGACGGGGGTTGCTTCGTGCTACCGATCAGTGATCGCCGGGGCCGACCTGGGGAGCCTGGTGGCCACCCTCGAGGTTCGGGCCGTGGTGCGCAGCGTGCGCTGCCTCGAGCTCTGCCTTCGAGACCGGCTCGATGCGGTCCTCGAAGAAGAAGCGGGAGACGCCGGCGCGGACCTTCTGCAGACCCGTGATCTTGCCCTTGGCGTTCGGGCGGATCATCAGCGGCTTGTACTCGTTGAACTGCAGGAGCTTCCACCGCTCGTACTCGTCGAGCTGCTCGTGCACCTCGATGTACTCGCCGTGGGGGAGCCGGACGATGCGGCCCGACTCGTAGCCGTGCAGGACGATCTCACGGTCCTTCTTCTGGAGGGCGAGGCAGACACGCTTCGTGATCCAGAAGGCGATGAACGGACCGAGGACCGTCGTCGCCTGGATCACGTGGATCACGTGTTCGATCGACACCAGGAAGTGCGTCGCGATGATGTCCGACGAAGCCGCCGCCCAGAGGCTGGCGTAGAGCGTGATGCCAGCAGCACCGAACGCCGTGCGCGTCGGGGCGTTGCGCGGGCGGTCGAGGATGTGGTGCTCACGCTTGTCGCCCGTGACCCACGCCTCGATGAAGGGGTAGAGCAGGATCGCCAGGATGAGCAGCACCAGGACCGCGATCGGCGCCAGGATGTTGAACGACACCGTGTAGCCGAACCACACGACCTCCCAGTGCGGCGGGACCAGTCGGAGCGCGCCGTCGGCGAAGCCGATGTACCAGTCGGGCTGGGTACCGGCGGACACCGGGGAGGGGTCGTACGGGCCGTAGTTCCAGATCGGGTTGATCGTGAACAGCGACGCGATGAGGGCCAGGATGCCCGCGACGATGAAGAAGAACCCGCCGGCCTTCGCGGCGAACGCCGGGAGGATCGGGACACCGACGACATTCTCGTTGGTCTTGCCCGGACCGGCGAACTGCGTGTGCTTGTTGATCACGACGAGCACGAGGTGGACACCGAGCACCGCGACGAGGATCGCCGGCAGCAGCAGGATGTGCAGCGTGTACAGACGGCCGACGATGTCGGTCCCCGGGAACTCGCCGCCGAAGAGCAGGTAGGCGATCCACACGCCGATGACCGGGACACCCTCGATCATGCCGACGATGATCCGCAGACCGTTTCCGGAGAGCAGGTCGTCGGGGAGCGAGTAACCGGTGAACCCCTCGGCCATGGCGAGGACCCAGAGCAGGAAGCCGAAGACCCAGTTGAGCTCACGCGGCTTGCGGAAGGCGCCGGTGAAGAACACGCGGGCCATGTGCAGCATGATCGACGCCACGAACAGCAGGGCCGCCCAGTGGTGGACCTGACGGACGAAGAGCCCGCCGCGGATGTCGAACGAGATGTCGAGCGTGGACTGCAGGGCCGTCGACATCGCAACGCCCTTGAGCGGGACGTACGAGCCGTTGTAGACGACCTCGGTCATGGACGCCTGGAAGAAGAACGTCAGGAAGGTCCCGGAGAGCAGCACGACGACGAAGCTGTACAGCGCCACCTCGCCGAGCATGAAGCTCCAGTGGTCCGGGAAGATCTTCCGGCCGACTTCCTTGACGAGGCCCGAGATGCTGGTGCGCTCGTCGATGTAGTTGGCGACCCCGCCGATGATGCGGGATCCGCGCTCCGGCGCCGGCTTGTTCGTCGACGTGTTCGGTGCGGTGGTGGTGGTGCTGGTCATCAGCGTTCACGCTCCCAGAAGGACGGTCCGACCGGCTCGTGGAAGTCGCTCTGGGCAACCAGGTAGCCGTCGTCGTCGATCGCGATCGGAAGTTGGGGGAGGGGGCGTGCTGCCGGACCGAAGATGACCTCGCAGTTGTTCGAGACATCGAAGGTGGACTGGTGGCACGGGCACAGCAGGTGGTGCGTCTGCTGTTCGTAGAGCGCGACGGGGCAACCGACGTGGGTGCAGATCTTGGAGTACGCGACGATGCCGTCGTAGCCCCAGTTCTCGTGGCCCTTGGACGGGTTGAGGTCCTTCGGGTCCAGACGCATCAGGAGGACGGAGGCCTTCGCCTTCTCCTCCAGCATGTGCTCGGACTCGAGCATGCCCTCGGGGATGACGTGGAACACCGAACCGATGGTGACGTCGGAGGCCTTGATCGGCAGACCCGTCGGGTCCTTCGTCAGGCGCAGGCCCTGCTTCCAGAAGGTGTGACGGAGCAGCTCGTTGGGGTCCTCGGCCGGAGCGAGGTCACGGACCAGGACGATGCCGGGGAGCGGGAACGCAGCCAGGGCACCGATCATCGAGTTGCGGATCAGCTTGCGACGGCTGAAGCCCGACTCCTTGTCGGCGAGCTGGAACGCCTCGACCGCCTTGGCGCGGGTCGCGTCGGTGCCGCGGGTGCCGTGACGGAGCTCGGTGATCTCGCGGTCGACGACGAGCGACTTCGACCAGTAGACGGCGCCGAGGCCGAGGGCGAGGAGCGCGAGGGCGATCGACAAGCCCAGGAAGAGGTTCGCGGTGCGGACCGTCCCGAAGTCGCTCGGGTCGATCGGGAAGGCGACGTAGGCCGCGATCGACAGGACGCTGCCGACGATCGACAGGTAGAAGTAGGCGGCGACCTGGCGCTCGGCCAGACGCTGCTTCTTCGGGTCGACGTCGGTGCGACGCGCGCGGTGCGGCGGCTCGCCCGGGTTCTCGAACGGGTCGACGGGGAGGACCGCGATCCCGGGGGAGGTGGTCGTGCCGTGCTTCTCGACAGCCGAGGACGAGTTCAGCGTCTCGTCGTCGTGCTCTGCCATGGTGTTCCCTTCAGTGTCGTTCGACACGGACGATCAGTTGGACTTCGCGGTCAGCCAGACGGTCATCGCGACGACCGCGCCGAGTCCGAAGATCCAGATGAACAGACCCTCGGCGACCGGCCCCAGGGAGCCGAGTGCGAAGCCACCGGGGGACTTGTTGTCCTGCACGTACTTGAGGTACGTGATGATGTCGGCCTTCTGCTCCGGCGTCAGGTTCAGGTCGTTGAAGACCGGCATGTTCTGCGGGCCGGTGAGCATGGCCTCGTAGATGTGCTTACCGGAGACCGTCTCGAGGCTCGGGGCGTACTTGCCCTCGGTCAGTGCACCACCGGCGCCGGCCACGTTGTGGCACATGGCGCAGTTGATGCGGAACAGCTCGGCACCTTCGGCAGCGTCGCCGTCCTCACCGTTGGTGAGCTCGGTGGACGGGACCGACGGGCCGGGGCCGAGGGAAGCGACGTACTGCGCGAGTGCGTCGACCTGCTCGTCCGTGAACTGCGCGGGCTTCTCTTCGGCCTGCGGGCCCTGGGCTGCCATCGGCATGCGGCCGGTGCCGACCTGGAAGTCGACCGACGCGGCGCCGACACCGATGAGGGACGGACCCTCGCTCGTGCCCTGCGCGGAGAGACCGTGGCAGGTGGCGCAGTTCGAGGCGAAGAGCTTCTCGCCCTCGTTCACCTGCGACTGGCTCGAGGCGGCGACGGTGTTCGTGCTGTCGTCGGCGTTCGCCGTGGAGCTGAACAGTGCGTACGCGCCACCGGTGGTCATGAGACCCACGACGATGAGCGACACGGTCGCCATCGGTGAACGGCGGCCCTTCTTGGACTTGGTTCTGTTGAACATGTGCTGGGGGGTGTCCAGTTCCTACTTGAGAAGGTAGATGACGGCGAAGAGGAAGATCCACACGACGTCGACGAAGTGCCAGTAGTACGACACGACGATGGCGGTGGTCGCTTCCTTGTGGCCGAAGTTCTTGGCGGCGAAGCCGCGGCCGAGCGTCAGCAGGAAGGCGATGAGGCCACCGGTCACGTGGAGCCCGTGGAACCCGGTGGTCATGTAGAACGCCGAGCCGTAGGCGCTGGAGGAGAGCGTCACGCCCTCGTGCCAGAGGTTGGCGTACTCGAAGATCTGGCCGCAGACGAAGATCGCACCCATCGCGTAGGTGACGAAGAACCACTCCGTCATGCCCCAGTGGCGCGGGTTCCAGCTCGTCCGGTGCACCTGGAAGCGCTCCGCAGCGAACACGGCGAACTGGCAGGCGAAGCTGGACAGCACCAGGATGATCGTGTTCACGGAGGCGAAGGGCACCTCGAGCTTCGCGGTCTCGGTCGCCCAGAGCTCAGGGGACGTGCTGCGGAGCGTGAAGTAGATCGCGAACAGGCCGGCGAAGAACATGACCTCGCTGCCCAGCCACACGATCGTCCCCACGGCCACGGCGTTCGGCCTGTTGAGGGCCGGACCGCTGGCTGATCTGGAGAGAGAGGTGCTAGTCACGTCCTCCATTATGGCCGAAACCCCCGACAGTGTTTTCGCAGGAGACTGGCGGGTCTCTCGAATTCACTACGATCGAGCCATGCCTGACGCACTTTCTTGGCCAGCGGTGATCAGCGCGCTCATGGCGCGCGAGGACCTGACGATCAGGCAATCCACATGGGCCATGGAGGAGATCGTGCACGGGCGCGCCACCCAGGCACAGATCGCCGCCTTCGCCGTGACGCTCCGCGCGAAGGGCGAGACCGTCGACGAGGTCGTCGGGTTCCGCGACGCGATCCTGGACGCCGCGGTTCCGCTCGACGTCGATCCGATGGCGCTCGACATCGTGGGGACCGGCGGTGACGTGGTCGGCACCGTGAACATCTCGACCATGGCGGCCATCGTGATCGCGGCCGCCGGCGTCCCCGTCGTCAAGCACGGCAACAAGGCCAGCTCGTCGAAGTCCGGGTCCAGCGACGTGCTCGCCGCCCTCGGGCTCGATCTCACGATGGACGCCGCGCGTGTCGCGGACACCTTCCGGCGTGTCGGGCTGACCTTCGCCTTCGCCAACGCGTTCCACCCCGGTTTCGCCCACGCAGGCCCGGTCCGGCGCGAGATCGGCGTGCCGACGGTGTTCAACTTCCTCGGCCCGCTCGTCAACCCCGCGCGGTGCGAGGCCAACGCCGTGGGAGTCGCCCAGCTCGACCTCGTCCCGATCATCACGGGCGTGTTCCAGACGCGCGGCGCGACGGCCCTCGTGTTCCGCGGCGACGACGGACTCGACGAGCTGACCACCACCGGGCACAGTCACATCTGGGAGGTCACCGGCGGCCGCGTGACCGAACACGACCTCGACCCGCGGGACCTCGGCATCGCCCGGGCACGCACGGACGACCTGCTCGGCGGCGACCCCGAGTACAACGCGGGCGTCGTCCACCGGGTGCTCGCGGGGGAGACCGGACCCGTCCGCGACATCGTCCTGCTGAACGCCGCGGCCGGCCTCGTCTCGTTCCGCCTGGCGCAGGACCCGAACGAGTCCGACCGGCCGATCCTGCAGCGCTTCCGCGAGCAGCTGGTCATCGCCGCCGAGGCGATCGACTCCGGCGCCGGTGCGCGCAAACTGGCTGATTGGGTCGGCGCAGCTCCCGCCGCGTAGTCCACGCCGTCCCGCGCACGGTGCGCGGTGCGCTGTGCGTCAGCCGGTGCGAGCCTGGCTGCTCGGTACTGCGCCACGAGCGCGCACCAGGCAGCCACCGCTGCACCCGCCGAACAAGACCGCGCCGTGCTGTGCCGGGAACCACCTGCTGGCCGGGAGGCCCGTGGCGGGCCCGCCCCGCGCCTCCAGTCCGCACCGTGCGCGGTCCGCGATCCCGTGTCGCGTCCGCGCAAGCCGCACCGTGCGCTGTGCGTCACCCGGTGCGAGCCTGGCTGCTCGGTGCTGCGCCACGAGCGCGCACCAGGCAGCCACCGCTGCACCCGCCGAACAAACTCGCACCGTGCCGTGCCGTGCCGGCAACCACCCGGCCGGCCGGCCGACGACCCGACCGACCGGACGACCGCGACCGCGACCGACCGGACGACCGCGACCGCGACCGCGACCGACGTGCAGGAGACGCAACGCACAGAAGGCCCGGTGCCGGTTCCAGGAACCGGCACCGGGCCTCCCGTCGGTGCGTTCAGTGCACGCGGTCAGCGTGCGCGTGCTTGGTTACTGCACGTCCTCGTCGACCCAGTCGAAGGTCTTCGTGACGGCCTTCTTCCACAGGCGGAGCGTGCGCTCGCGCTCGGCGGCGTCGAGCTGGGGCTCCCAGCGCTTGTCCTCCTGCCAGTTGGCACGGAGCTCGTCGAGGTTGGCCCAGAAGCCGACCGCGAGACCGGCGGCGTAGGCCGCACCGAGCGCCGTCGTCTCCGCGACGACCGGCCGGACGACCGGCACGTTGAGCATGTCGGCCTGGAACTGCATGAGCTCGCTGTTCGCGGTCATGCCACCGTCGACCTTGAGCTCGGTCAGGTCCACGCCGGAGTCGGCGTTGACCGCGTCGAGGACCTCGCGGGTCTGCAGGGCCGTCGCCTCGAGAGCGGCACGCGCGATGTGCCCCTTGTTGACGAAGCGGGTGAGGCCGACGATCGCACCGCGGGCGTCCGGACGCCAGTACGGCGCGAAGAGCCCGGAGAACGCCGGCACGAAGTACACGCCACCGTTGTCCTCGACGGTCTTGGCCAGGGCCTCGACCTCCGGGGCACTGCCGATCAGGCCGAGGTTGTCGCGGAGCCACTGGATGAGCGAGCCCGTGACGGCGATCGAACCCTCGAGGGCGTAGTGCGTCTCCTGGTCGCCGAGCTTGTAGCCGACGGTGGTGAGCAGGCCGTTCTCGGAGCGGACGATCTCGGTACCGGTGTTGAAGATCAGGAAGTTGCCGGTGCCGTAGGTGTTCTTCGACTCGCCCTGGTCGAACGCGGCCTGACCGAAGGTCGCGGCCTGCTGGTCGCCGAGGATGCCGGCGATCGGGACCTCGCGCAGCAGGCTCGAGGACTCGACGTGGCCGTAGACCTCGGAGGAGCTGACGATCTCGGGGAGCATCGACTTCGGGACGCCGAAGTCGGCGAGGATGTCGTCGCGCCACTGCAGCGTCTCGAGGTCCATGAACAGCGTGCGGGACGCGTTCGTGACGTCGGTCTTGTGGACGCCGCCGTCGACGCCACCGGTCAGGTTCCAGAGGACCCAGGTGTCGGTGGTGCCGAAGAGCAGGTCGCCCGCCTCGGCCTTCTCACGAGCACCCTCGACGTTCTCGAGGATCCACATGATCTTGGTCCCGGCGAAGTACGTCGCGAGCGGCAGGCCGACGATGGCCTTGTACTTGTCGGTGTCGCCGTCGGCGAGCTTGTCGACGAGCGCCTGCGTGCGGGTGTCCTGCCAGACGATCGCGTTGTAGATCGGCTTGCCGGTGGTCTTGTCCCAGACGACGGCGGTCTCGCGCTGGTTGGTGATGCCGACGGCTGCGACGTCGTGGCGCGTGATGTCGGCACGCGACAGTGCCTGACCGATCACCTCGCGGGTGTTGTCCCAGATCTCGGCGGGGTCGTGCTCGACCCACCCGGCGCGCGGGAAGATCTGCTCGTGTTCCTTCTGCCCGGTCGAGATGATCGAACCGGAGTGGTCGAACACGATTGCTCGGGTCGAGGTCGTGCCCTGGTCGATGGCGACGATGTAGTCGGCCATTGGTGCTCCTTACGGGTGTTCGGTGCGGTGCGTGGTCGGTCGTGCGGGACGACCGGTCACGCCTTCGGGGTGGGGTGGGTCAGTTGACGACGGGCAGCAGCGCGAGCGACAGCACGGCGGCGAGAGCACCACCGACGAGGGGGCCGACGACCGGCACCCAGGCGTAGGCCCAGTCGCTCGAGCCCTTGCCCTTGATGGGCAGGAAGGCGTGCGCGAGGCGCGGGCCGAGGTCACGGGCCGGGTTGATGGCGTAGCCGGTGGGGCCACCGAGGCTGACACCGATCGCGATCACGAGGAAGGCGACGGGGACGGCGCCGAGTTCGGCGGGTGCCTTGCCGTTCGTCATCGCGAGGATCACGAAGACGAGCACGAAGGTGCCGATGATCTCCGTGACGAGGTTCCAGCCGTACGAGCGGATCGCGGGGCCGGTCGAGAAGACGCCGAGCTTGGCGGCCGCGTCGGGCTCCTCGTCGAAGTGCTGCTTGTAGGCGAGCCAGACGATGACCGCACCGATGACGGCACCGATCATCTGGGCGAGCCAGTAGATGAGCATGGTGCCCACGGTGATGTTGCCGAGGATCGCCTGCGCGAGGCTGACAGCCGGGTTGAGCTGTCCGCCGGACTTGTAGGACACGAGCACACCGGCGAAGACCGCGAAGCCCCAGCCGATCGTGACCATGAGGAAGCCGGCCCCGAAGCCCTTCGACTTCGAGAGCGAGACGGCGGCGACGACACCGCCACCCAGGATGATGAGCATCGCCGTGCCGACGAGCTCGGACAGGAACTTGACGCCGATGTCGTCCATCGGTGACCTCCAGTGCGTGAGGTGGGGGTCCGGCCGTGCTGCGCCGCACTCCCCGTTGAGTGATTGAGGCCAACCATAGTGATGCGGTTGACGGCCCGGCGATGAATTCGTGAGCGAAGGGCGGCATCGTGCACGAACGTGCAGGACGGGTGTCCCCTGCACGATCCGGGAGCGGTGACGCGTCCTCGGCGCACTGCACGAACGTGCATCGGGAGCGGACGGCTGCCCGTGCCGCCGATGTAGATTGGGCGCACTCCGGTCGACGACGCGCGGTGTGACCGCCACGGTTCGACCCCGTACCCGTGGAGGCACCGCATGAAGAAGCTCATCAACGACCCGCAGGCCGTGGTCGAGGAGACCGTCCGGGGCTTCGCCCGGGCACACGCCGGACACGTCGTCCTGGTCGAGGACCCGATCCACCTGCACCGTGCTGACGCACCCGTCGCCGGCAAGGTCGGGATCGTCAGCGGCGGTGGCAGCGGCCACGAACCGCTGCACGCCGGTTTCGTCGGGTACGGCATGCTCGACGCCGCGGTGCCCGGCCCGGTGTTCACGAGCCCGACGCCCGACCCGATCGTCGCCGCGACGAAGGCCGTCGACGGCGGTGCGGGCGTGCTGCACATCGTGAAGAACTACACCGGCGACGTGCTCAACTTCGAGACGGCGGCAGAGCTCGCGGCGATGGACGACGTCCGCGTCGAGTCCGTCGTGGTGGACGACGACGTCGCGGTGCAGGACTCCCTGTTCACCGCCGGCCGTCGCGGTGTCGCCGGGACCGTCGTGGTAGAGAAGTGCGCCGGCGCCGCCGCCGAGCGCGGGGACGACCTGGACGCGGTCGCCGCCGTGGCCCGGCACGTCAACGACGTCACGCGGTCGATGGGGCTCGCGCTGGCGTCGGGCACCGTCCCGCACGCGGGGGAGCCGTCCTTCGTGCTGGCCGACGACGAGGTCGAGCTCGGCATCGGCATCCACGGCGAGCCGGGCCGCGAGCGGATCGCGATGGCACCGGTGGACGAGCTGGTCGACCGCGTGCTCGAGCCGATCCTGACCGACCTCGACGCCCCGGCCGGGTCGTCGCTGCTGCTCCTGGTGAACGGCATGGGCGGCACCCCGCTGTCCGAGCTCTACATCGCCTACCGACGCGCCGCCGAGGTCCTCTCCGACCGCGGCTACCAGGTCACGCGTAGTTTGGTCGGCGACTACGTCACGTCCCTCGAGATGCAGGGGTTCTCGCTCACCGTCACGGTGCTCGACGACGAACTCACTGCCCTCTGGGACGCCCCGGTGGAGACCCCGGCCCTGCGCTGGGGACGCTGAGCGACCGCAACCGCGACTGCGACTGCGACTGCGACTGCGATCGCTACCGCAACCGCGACCGCGACCGCGACCGACCACGACCGCTCGACCACCGGACCACGACACCGGGCCCACCGGGCCGGACACACGAAGGGAACCGCATTGGCGCTCGACACCGCATGGGCCATCGACTGGGTCCGTCGCACCGCCGCGACGATCGACGAACACCGCGCCGAGCTCGTCACGCTCGACCGTGAGATCGGGGACGGCGACCACGGCGAGAACCTCGACCGCGGGTTCCGGGCCGTGCTCGCGGCCGTCGACTCCGGGTCCTTCGACACCCCGGGTGCCGTGCTCAAGACCGTCGCGACGAAGCTCATCTCGACCGTGGGCGGAGCGGCCGGCCCGCTCTTCGGCACCGCCTACCTGAAGGCGGCGCAGGCTGCCGGTGACGCGGCCGAGCTCGACGCGGACACCCTCGTCGCCGTCCTCACCGCCGCCCGCGACGGGGTCGTCTCGCGCGGCAAGGCCGCGGTCGGCGACAAGACGATGGTCGACGCGTGGAGCCCCGCGGTCGACGCCGCAGCAGCGGCTGCCGGTGCCGGCGACGACCCGAAGGCCGTGCTCACCGCAGCAGCCGACGCCGCCGCGCAGGGTGCGGCGGACACCGAGCCGCTCGTCGCCCACAAGGGCCGCGCGAGCTACCTCGGCGACCGCGCGATCGGGTACCGCGACCCCGGTGCGCAGTCGACCGCGTACATCCTGCGCGCAGCGGTGGACGCAGCGTGACCGTCGGCATCCTGGTCGTCTCGCACAGCGCGGCGATCGCGACGGGCACCGTCGAGCTGGCACGGCAGATGGCTGCGGACGTGCCACTCGTCGCCGCGGGCGGCACGGACGACGGCGGCATCGGCACCTCGTTCGGGGCGATCACCGCCGGCATCGAGGAACTCGCCCAGGCGGACGCCGTCGTGGTCCTGTGCGACCTCGGCTCCGCCTACCTGACGACCGACACCGCGCTCGACTTCCTGGACGACGACGTCCGAGCCCGCGTCCACGTGTCGCAGGCCCCGTTGGTCGAGGGCACGGTGGCGGCTGCGGTCGCCGCCCAGACGGGCGGTGACGCCGACGTGGTCCTGGCCGCCGCGGCATCGGCCGCGGGTTCCGAGGCGGACGCGAGCAGCGCCTCCTCTCCGTCCGGTGACCAGCCTGGAGGCACGGGGCGGGCCGACGGGGCTGCCCCCGTCGACGACACGGCCGGCTCCGACCGCGTCAGCGCGTCGGTCGAGCTGGTCAACGAGACCGGGCTGCACGCCCGGCCCGCCGCGGAGTTCGTGAAGACGGCGGCGAAGTACGACGCGAGCGTGCACGTCAACGGCGTGGACGCCAAGAGCCTGCTGGCGATCATGGCCCTGGCACTGCCGAAGGGTGCGACGGTGTCGATCGACGCGACCGGGCAGGACGCGCAGGCCGCAGTCGACGCCCTGGTGGAACTGGTCCGTTCCGGCTTCGGCGAGTGACACCGCCGCCGGGCGAGTGACACCGCCGCCGGGCCAGCCCCCGGCGGCGGTGCCCGCTCCGGTCAACGGATCGAGATCGTCCCCGCCAGGTCGAGGTCCGAGGGGCCGCCGGTGACCCCGGCGTCCGCGAGCAGGGTGGCACCGAACACGGCGCTCCAGAACGTGCGGGCGTCCCGGGCGACACCGCTGGGGCTCGTCCAGCCCTGGTCGCCGACGACGCGCTCCAGGTAGCGCTCGGACTGCCGGAACAGCACGGCGAGCAGCAGCCGCACGCGCTCACGCTGCGCCGGGTCGTCCCCGGCTGCCCCGAGCGCGCGGACCACGAGCGGGGTCGACGGCATCGCGAGGGCGGTGCGGGCGAGGACCTGTCGGAACGACTCCGGTGAGCGGGCGCGCCGGCCGGCCGCCTGCAGTCGCGTGGTGTCGCGGAGGAACAGCGCGAACGCGGCGTCGAGCACCAGGCGGTCCTTCGAGCCGTAGTGGTGCGTGATCTGGTTCGGGTAGACACCCGCGGCCCGGGCGACCTCGCTGACGGTGACGCTCCGAGCGCCCGCGCTGAGCAGTCCGGCCGTCGCGGCGAGGATCTTCGCCCGTGTCGCCGCGCCGCGAGCCGTGCCGGAGCCCTCCACCGTGGTTGCCATGTCAGAATTGTACGTGGTACAACTCAACTTGTTCAACGTACAAGAGGAGTTCCCGTGGACATCGTCATCACCGGCTACGGCGCGGTCTCACCCTTCGGCCACGGCGTCGCGCCGCTCTGGGACGCCCTGGTCGCCGGTCGCTCCGGCGTCCGCGCCCTGCACCGCGACGGAGCGCTCTGGGAACAGGTGCCGATCCGGGTCGGGGCCGATGCCGCACTCGACGCCGAGGGTGCGCTCGGGCGGGTCCGTGCGAACCGTCTCGACCGCAGCCAGCAGCTGGCACTCGTCGCCGCGGACGAGGCCTGGGCCGACGCCGGTGCCCCCGCGGTGGAGGGCGACCGCCTCGCCGTGGTGATCGGCACCGGGATCGGGGAGTGGAGACGCTCCTCGACGCCCACGACGTGCTCGGTGCGTCCGGTGCCCGGCGGGTCTCACCGCGCACGGTGCCGATGCTCATGGCGAACGGTGCCGCCGCGCAGATCAGCATCGCGTACGGGGCGCGGGGCGGCGCCTACACGACGGTGTCGGCCTGCGCCTCGGGGGCCGAGGCCATCGCCACCGCCGCGCGACTCATCGCCACCGGTGAGGCCGACGTCGTCATCACCGGCGGGACCGAGGCCGCCGTCACCCCGGTGACGATGGCGTCGTTCGCCCAGTCGCAGGCCCTCGCGAAGCCCGACGGCGACGACCCGACGACCCTGTCACGGCCGTTCGACGCCGACCGCCGCGGCTTCGTCCTCGGCGAGGGCGCCGGCATCGTCGTGCTCGAGCGTGCCGACCACGCCGCCGCCCGAGGGCAGCGGTCGCACGGCACGCTCGCCGGGTGGGGGATCACCTCGGACGCGCACCACATCACCGCACCGCTGGCGGACGGCAGCGAGCAGGAGCGGGCCATGCGCGCCGCGATCCGGATGGCGGGCCTCACCGGTGCGGACGTCGACCACGTGAACGCGCACGCGACCGGCACCCCGGTCGGCGACGTCGGCGAGGCGGCCGCCATCAGCCGTGCGGTGGGGACCGGAGCGCTGGTCACCGCTCCGAAGAGCGCCATCGGGCACATGTTCGGCGCCGCCGGCGCGGTCGAGGCGATCCTGACCCTGCGGGCGCTCGAGACCGGGACCGTGCCGCCGACCCTGAACCTCGACCGGCTCGACCCGGCGGTGGACCTCGACGTCGTCTCCGGCAGCGCCCGGACGGCTCCGCTCCGTGCAGCGTTGGACAACTCGTTCGGGTTCGGCGGTCAGAATGCGTCGCTGGTGTTCACCGCGGCGTGAGCTCCTGCAGGCCGGTGACCCGGAGCAGGTCGAGCTTCGCGGCGTCCTCGGAACCCGGGACGACCGTGTAGACGACGATCCGCAGGTCACCGCCGGGGACGCTTAGCACGTCGCAGTCGATCTCCACCGGTCCGACGGGCGTGTGCACGACCTTGCGGCTCGCACGGTGCTCGGCGATCCGGCCGGTCTCCCATCGGCGGGCGAACTCGGGGGACTCCCGCAGCAGCCGCTCGACCAGGTCCGCCAGGTCACGGTCCGCCGGGTAGCGCCCGTAGGCCTGCCGCAGGTCGGCGGCGAGGTCGCTCGAGAACTCCTCCTGGTGCTCGTCGTCCCAGTCCACCCCGTCGCGCTCCCGCATGAAGTGCCGCCAGACCAGGTTGCGATCGAGCCCGACGTACCGCGAGGGGTCGCCGTTCACCGCGGCCCACAGCTCGTTCCAGAGCACGATGTCGTGGGTCGCCGTGAACACCGCGAGTGGCACGTCGCCGAGCCGGTCGACCAGCCGCTGCACGCCGGGCGTGATGTGCCGCGGCACCACCTGACGCGACGGCGGGGCGACGCCGGCCACCCGGCACAGGTGGTCCCGCTCCTCGGACGACAGCCTGAGCGCCGTCGCGAGGGCCGCGAGCAGCTGCGGCGACGGGTTCGTCGCCCGGCCCTGCTCGAGGCGGACGACGTAGTCGACGCTCACGCCCGCCAGCGCGGCGAGCTCCTCGCGGCGGAGGCCCGGGGTCCGTCTGCCGGGGCCGGTCGGCAGGCCGACCGCCTCGGGACGTACCCGGTCACGCCAGGAACGCAACACGTTCGCGAACTCGCTCATGTCCACCATCATCGCCCCGCGCCTCCTGTCCGTCCTGGTACTGCCGGTCCCACCGTCGCACCGTGCCTGGGGGAGCCGGGCCGGCGGGGGCAGGCTGGGCACATGACAACGACACTGATCACCGGGGCCAACCGCAGCCTCGGACTCGAGACCGCACGCCGACTGATCGAGGCCGGCCACACCGTCCACGCCGGCATGCGCGACCCGGCCGGCGGCGACGACGCCCGCGCACTCGGCGCCCACGTCGTGCGCCTGGACGTCACCGACCAGGCCAGCATCGACGCGGCGATCGCGACGATCCCCGAGCTCGACGTCCTCGTGAACAACGCCGGGATCCTCGGCACCTCGTTCGGGGTCGACGACCTCGACGCGAGCGCGATGGCGACCGTGCTCGACACCAACGTCACCGGCATCGTCCGGGTGACCCAGGCCGCGCTGCCCCTGCTGCGACGCTCGGCAGCACCCGTCATCGTGAACGTCTCGTCGGGGGTGGGGTTCCCGCGCTGGCTGACGACGCCGGGGCACGACGAGTACGGGGTGCCGGCGGTGCCGTACGCGGCGTCGAAGGCGGCCGTGATCGCGTTGACCGTGCAGTACGCGAAGAACCTGCCCGGGTTCCGGGTGAACGCGAGCGACCCGGGCTACACCGCGACGGAGTTCAACGGGTTCGGCGGACACCAGACGATCACCGAGGGCACCGACGCCACGGTCATGCTCGCGACGATCGGCACCGACGGGCCGACGGGGGAGCTCCACAACCGCGAGGGCCGCATCGAGTACTGAGGGGCAGCGCTCCGTCAGTCGTGCACGTCGGCACCGAACCCCGGCCCGGGGCGCATCATCCAGCCGTCCGGGTCGGGCAGCGGGCGGAACCCGAACCGCTCGTACAGCCCGTGGGCATCCGCGGTGAACAGGGCGAAGCGCTTCAGGCCGAGCGGGTCGACCGCCTCGGTGACGCCGCGCACGAGTGCGACCCCGACCCCACGGCCCCGGGCGTCGGGGTCCACGAACACGTCGGCGAGCCACCCGAATGTCACGCCGTCGGTGATCACCCGCGCGTAGCCGAGCTGCGCGCCGGTCGTCGCGTCGTACACGCCGAAGTTCCGGGAGCCGGCGATGATCGCCTCCTGCGTCGCCCGGTCTCGCCCGCGCGCCCAGTACGACTCCTCGCTCAGCCAGCGGTGCACGCAGTCGACGTCGAGGTCGGCAGGGTCGGCGGAGAAACGCAGATCGGTCACGTGAGGAGTCAACCGGCGGACGCGCCTGCGGCGCAACGGCCGATCGGGTCGGGGTGGACCGCTCGCGTGGTCGGGTGGCCGGGTGCCCGTCGGCCTGGAGGCCCGTGGGGACCCGACGCGCGGGTCGCGTCGGACGGTTGGTCGCGCTGGTCCGGCGTCCGGCGTCCGGCGTCCGGCGTCTGTCAGGATGGCCGCATGCGCGCCGTCCAGTACGCCCAGTTCGGTTCCGTCCCCTCGATCGTCGACCTGCCGGAACCGGTCGCGCCCGAGCACGGCGTCGTCGTCCGGGTGGCTGCCACCGGTGTCTGTCGCAGCGACTGGCACGCGTGGAAGGGGCACGACGACTCGGTGCGGCTGCCGCACGTGCCCGGCCACGAGTTCGCCGGTGTCGTCGCGGCGATCGGGGCGGGCGTCCAGCGCTTCGCCGTGGGCGACCGGGTCACGGCCCCGTTCGTGTTCGCCTGCGGGACCTGCGCGGAATGCCTCGACGGCGCCACCCAGGTGTGCACCGCCCAGCAGCAGCCCGGGTTCGACCTGCAGGGCTCGTACGCGGACGCCCTGGTCGTCCCGCACGCCGACCTCAACCTCGTCGCGCTGCCGGACGCCGTGGACTTCGCGGTGGCGGCAGCGCTCGGCTGCCGGTTCGGCACCGCGTTCCACGCCCTGCACGCCCGAGGGCGCGTCGCACCAGGGGAGTGGGTCGTGGTCTACGGCTGCGGGGGAGTCGGACTCTCCGCGGTCATGGTCGCCGTGGCCGCCGGCGCGCACATCGTCGCCGTCGACGTCTCCACGGCCGCACTCGAACGCGCCGCCGCCCTGGGCGCCGACACCGTGCTGATGGACGCGGATGCCGTCACGACGGTCCGATCCCGCACGGGTGGCGGGGCGCACGTCTCGCTCGACGCCTACGGCAGCCGTGCCACCTCCGTCGCCGCCGTGGCGTCCCTGCGTCCGCGCGGCCGGCACGTGCAGGTCGGGCTGCTCCTCGACGACGAAGCCGCTCCGGCGATCCCGATGGGCCGGGTCATCGCGGACGAACTCGAACTGCTCGGCAGCCACGGCGCAGCGGTCGGGGAGTACGGCGCGATGCTCGACGCCGTCGTGGCCGGGCGGCTGCGTCCGGAGCAGACGATCGGCCGCACCATCGACTTCGACGACCTGCCCGAGGCGCTCGTCGCGATGGACCGACCCGCGACGTCGTCGGGCATGACCGTCGCGGTGTTCTGAGGCTCGGGCGTTCCCGTCAGCCCTCGGTCCGCGCGTTCGCGCCTCGGCGGATGCGCAGCACGACCGCGCCGATGACCAGCACCGCGAGGATCCCGACGACCCCGAACAGGAGCGTCTGGCCGCCGTGCCCGTGCGCGTGCGTACCGTCGCCCGTGCTCGATGCGGCTGCCGCTGCGGTGGGATCCGAGGACGCCGTGGTCGCGGCCGTCGGGCTGGTCGTGGGCGCGGGAACGGACTGCGATGCGGCCGCTTCCACCGTGAACGCGAGCTGCCCCTCGATCGGATGGCCGTCGGGGGAGACGTACCGCCAGACGACGGTGTGCGGGCCGGGGGAGAGCGACACCGCCTTCGACATCGAGGTGCCTTCGACGGTGACCGCTCCGGAGGACTCGTCGGCACCGCTGTCGTCGCGGACCTCGATGCGCAGACCGGCTTCGAGCCCGGCCAGCGGCGCCTCGTTGAAGGTGAGCGTGACTCGCTCAAGGTCGGTGCTCACCGTGACGCCGTCCGCGGGATCACTCGAGGTCAGTGCCGCGTGCGCCGATGCGGGTGTCGTGCCGATCAGCACGAGGAACGCGGACAGGGCGACGGCGAACAGGACCCGGCGCGTCGCGGTCCGTGAGCGGCGTTGGGCATCTCGGTGATCGTGCACACGTCCACGCTAGGGAAGCGATATCGAGCGTGCCGTCAGCCGAGCGAGTTCACTCGTAACCTCCGAGTTGACATAATATGCATTATCGGCGCACAGGCGGAAGTCCGCGGAAAGCGCTGAGTGAGCAGAAAAGGTCGAGTCCGTTCTCCGGACTCGACCTTTTCTGCTCACTGGATGACGACGGCGTCAGTCGACGGGCTTCGTCGGGACGTCGTCGGCGTCGATCTCGAGCGCCGCTGGCTCGCCGCCCTGTTCCTCCAGGGTGTCCTGGTCGGTGTCGGGCTGCTCCGGCGACTCGCTCTGGGTGGTCTCTTCGGCTGGGTCAGGCTGGCTGTAGCTCATGCGCCGGACGGTACGCCCGCGTTCCTGAACAGCTGCAAGCTCGAGGCGCTCTGACTCACGCCTGGGTCAGGAAGGCCGCGGTGACGATGTAGCCGATGATGCCGACGACGATCGCGACGACCGACAGGATGATGCCCGCGAGGATCATCCCCCGGCTGCCGCCGCGCTTCCGCGCGAGGATGCCGAGCACCAGACCGACGATGCCCGCGACCACACCGATGATCGCGAGGAAGATGCCACCGACGGTCCCGACGATGCCGAGCACCAGGGAGACGACGGCGAAGGTGTTCGACTGCGCGGGCGCGTTGCCGGGGTTGGACATGGTGGAGCTCCTTCTGGTCAGGACGCTGATCCAGGCCGGGTAGCCGATCGTGAGCGTCGGTCAGAAGAATAGTCCTCGCACACGGCTGGTGCCCAGCTTCGCCCCCTGAGTCTGTCCCCCGGCTCAGGCTCCGACGTACGCCGCCAGGTGCTGCCCGGTCAAGGTCGAGCGTGCCGCCACGAGCTCGGCGGGCGTCCCCTCGAACACGATCCGCCCGCCGTCGTGACCGGCACCCGGCCCGAGGTCGATGATCCAGTCGGCGTGCGCCATCACGGCCTGGTGGTGCTCGATCACGACGACCGTCCGACCGGCGTCGACGAGCCGGTCGAGCAGGCCGAGCAGCTGGTCGACGTCGGCCAGGTGCAGGCCGGTTGTCGGCTCGTCGAGCACCACGACGCCGCCGCGGTCACCGAGGTGCGTCGCGAGCTTGAGCCGCTGCCGCTCTCCCCCGGACAACGTGGTGAGCGGCTGCCCGATCGTCAGGTACCCGAGCCCCACGTCGGCGAGCCGGGCGAGGATCGTGTGGGCCGCCGGCAGTGCGGACTCCCCCGCCGCGAAGAACGCCAGCGCGTCGGCGACGGACATGCCGAGCACCTCACTGATGTCCTTCCCGCCCAGGTGGTACCCGAGCACCGACTGGTCGAACCGCTTTCCGTCGCACTCGACGCAGGGACTCGCGACGCCCGCCATCATGCCGAGGTCGGTGTACACGACACCGGCACCGTTGCACGCCGGGCAAGCGCCCTCGGAGTTGGCGCTGAACAGTGCGGGTTTCACGCCGTTGGCCTTCGCGAAGGCCTTCCGGATCGGCTCGAGCAAGCCGGTGTACGTCGCCGGGTTGCTCCGCCGTGAGCCACGGATCCCGCTCTGGTCGATGGCGACCACGTCGTCGCGCCGGGCCAGCGACCCGTGGATCAGCGTGCTCTTGCCCGAGCCGGCGACCCCCGTGACGACGGTGAGCACCCCCGTGGGGACGTCCACGTCGACGTCGTGCAGGTTGTGGGCCGAGGCGCCGCGGATCGCGATCGCCCCGTCCGGACGACGCACCGCGGACTTCACGGTGACGCGGTCATCCAGGTGCCGACCGGTCACGGTCCCGCTGGCACGCAGCCCGTCGACGGGCCCCTGGTAGCAGAGCGTCCCACCGCCGGCTCCGGCACCGGGCCCGAGGTCGACGACGTGGTCGGCGATCGCGATGACCTCGGGCTTGTGCTCGACGACGAGGACGGTGTTGCCCTTGTCGCGCAACCGGACGAGCAGTTCGTTCATCCGCTCGATGTCGTGCGGGTGCAGCCCCGTGCTCGGCTCGTCGAAGACGTAGGTGACGTCACTGAGCGAGGAGCCGAGGTGCTTCACCATCTTCACCCGCTGCCCCTCTCCCCCGGACAGCGTGCCGGTGGGGCGGTCGAGCGACAGGTAGCCGAGTCCGATCTCGACGAAGGACTCGAGCAGGTCGCGGAGCCCCTCGAGCAACGGCCCGACCCCCGGGTCGTCGAGACCCCGCAGCCAGGTGACGGCATCGGTGACCTGCATCGCGCAGACGTCGGCGATGCTGCGGCCCGCGATCTTCGACGAGCGGGCGGTGTCGTTCAACCGGGTGCCGTCGCAGGCCGGACACGTCGTGAAGGTCACCGCACGGTCGACGAAGGCCCGGATGTGCGGCTGCATCGCCTCGCGGTCCTTCTGCAGGAACGAGCGGCGGACCCGGTGCACGAGCCCCTCGTAGGTCATGTTGATGCCGGCGATCTTCTGCTTCGTCGGCTCGCGGTACAGGAAGTCCTGCCGCTCCTGCTCGGTGAAGTCACGGATCGGGGTGTCCCGGTCGAAGTAGCCCGACTCGGCGTACAGCCGCACGTTCCACCCGTCGGTCCCGTACCCGGGGATCGTGAGCGCGCCGTCTCCGAGCGACTTCGTGTCGTCGAAGAGCTGTGTCAGGTCGATGTCGTTGACCAGCCCCCGACCCTCGCAGTCGGCGCACATCCCGCCGAGCCGTGTGAACGAGACCTTCTGGGCCTTCGCGTCCGCACCCTTCTGCACCGTGATCGCTCCCCCGGCCGTCACGGTGGCGAGGTTGAACGAGAACGCGTTCGGCCCCCCGATGTGCGGTCGGCCGAGTCGGCTGAACAGCACACGCAGCATCGCGTTCGCGTCCGTCGCGGTGCCGACGGTGGAGCGCGGGTCGGCACCGATGCGCTCCTGGTCGACGACGATCGCGGTGGTCAGGCCGTCGAGCAGGTCGACGTCCGGACGCGCGAGCGAGGGCATGAACCCCTGCACGAACGCGCTGTAGGTCTCGTTGATCATCCGCTGCGACTCGGCGGCGACGGTGCCGAACACGAGCGAGCTCTTGCCCGAGCCGGAGACCCCGGTGAACACCGTGAGCCGCCGCTTCGGCAGGTCCACGTCGACGTCGCGCAGGTTGTTCGCGCGGGCACCGCGCACCCGGATCCGGTCGTGCCGGTCGGCAGGGTGCGCGTCGGCGCCGGTGGGGTCGTCGTCGACCGGATCGGTGTGCATGCGGGTCAGCGTACCGACGGGAGGCCCGTGGCGGGGCTGCCACGGGCCTCCTGTCGGTCCTGGGTCGGCCCTCAGGCCGTGGTGCGGTGCTCAGGCGCCGTGACGGCGCACCAGGTCCGGCAGCTCGGCGGGTTCGAACTCCTCGTCGGTCGCCTCGAGTTCGTCGGCGGTCCACCACCGCGAGGCGAGGATGTCGACGCGCTCGTCGTCGGTCCACTCGGCGTCGGACAGCTCGAAGCCCGGCGTGCGGACGACGTAGAACTCGGCGTGCCCGCGGTCGTGGTCGGCGAGGTCCCACTCGACCGTGAAGTCCCAGGACCACACCGGCTCGCCCGGTTCGTCGATGACGATCCCGGTCTCCTCGCGCAGCTCGCGGATCGCGGCGTCGCGGTGGGACTCCCCCGGGTCGACCCCGCCACCCGGCGTGATCCAGCGGTGGGCACCGTCCGACGAGGGCGACTTCGTGTCCATCAGGAACACGCGGCCCTCGGGGTCGAGCAGCAGGATGCGGGAGGTGCGGCGCAGGCCGGGCTTGGCGGTCACCCGCCCGACGTTAGCCGACGAAGCCGCTGACGTCGCCGACCAGCTTGGTGTGGTCGGCGGGGATCGGCTCGACGGCGGCCAGGGCGATCTCGGCCGCGAACTCGGACACGCTGTAGAGCTTGCCGACCTCCTGCCGACGACCCTCGATCGCGCCGGGGTTCAGGCGGTTCAGCAGCGTCGCGGTGATCGTGCCCTCGATCATGTCGCCGGAGACGACGACGAACTCGATGCCGGCGGCCTCGAGCTGCGGGATGAGCTCGCGGAGGGCGAGTTCTCCGGCGCGCTTGCTCTTGGCGACCGGGACGTACTCGTCCATCGTCTCGGCGGTCTCGACGAAGTGGGCCTGGTGGCTCGTGACGAACACCACGCGGGACCCGGCGGGCATGTGCGGCACGGCGGTCTGCAGCATGTCGACCTGCGCGTCGCGGTTCAGGCGGAGCGCGTAGTCCTCGCCGACGCCGGACTCCATGCCGCCGGAGGCGTTGAGCACGAGCAGGTCGATGCCGCCCCACTCCTGGACGACGGTGTCGACGAGCGCCTGCACGGAGTCGTGCTCGGTGAGGTCGGCACCGACGGCCAGGGCGGAACCGCCCGCCTCGACGATCTTCTCGGCGATCTGCTCCGCGCGCTTGGCCTTGTTGCGGTAGTTCACGACCACCTTGGCACCGGCCTCGGCGAGGTACCCGACGGTGTCGGCACCGATGCCACGGGACGAACCGGTGACGACGGCGCGCTTGTCGGTGAGGGATCCGGGGGCGAGGGGGTTGCTCACAGTCGTGTTCTCCAGGTCTGGTTCCGGCCGGTCGGGCGCACCGAGCCTACCAATCGCCTGCACGACCGTCGGACGGCCCTGATATGTTGAACGGAGTTGTACCGGCTGTCGCGACGCAGCGAGCCGCCGCGCGCGACCGAGGGAGGGAGATCGCGTGAACGGAATCGATTGGATCCAGAGCACCGTCTGGATCGGCCTGGTGTTGCTCCTGGGCGTGGTCGAGATCTTCACCCTCGACTTCATCTTCATCATGCTCGCGGCGGGTGCCGCCGGCGGGTTGATCGCCGCGTTGCTCGGCGCCCCGTGGTGGCTGTCCGCCATCGTCGCCGCGGTCGCCGCCCTCGTGCTGCTGTCGCTCGTCCGGCCGCGCCTGCTCGTGGCGCTCGGCCGTGGTGCCGACCCGCACCGCACCAACGTCGAGGGGCTCATCGGGCTCGCCGGCACGGTCGCGGTCGCCTTCACCTCCTCCAGTCCTGGTCAGGTGCGCCTGGCCAACGGCGAGACCTGGAGTGCGCGGTTCGCCGCGGACTCCGTCGACCGCACACCGCCACTCGGGACCCCCGTGGTCGTCGAGTCGATCGAGGGGTCGACCGCGGTCGTGCGCCTCGCAGAAAGGGCCACCTCGTGACCAGCATCTCCCCGGGGACGATCGCACTGCTCGTGCTCATCCTCGTCGTCGTCATCTTCGTGATCGTCGTCCTGGCGAAGGCGATCCGGATCGTTCCCCAGGCCACCGCGGGGATCGTCGAGCGACTCGGCAAGTACCACAAGACCCTCAACCCGGGCCTGAACCTCCTGGTGCCGTTCATCGACCGCCTGCGGCCGCTGCTCGACATGCGTGAGCAGGTCGTCTCGTTCCCGCCGCAGCCCGTGATCACCGAGGACAACCTGGTGGTCTCGATCGACACCGTCGTCTACTTCCAAGTGACCGACGCCCGTGCCGCGACGTACGAGATCGCGAACTACCTCGGCGCCGTCGAGCAGCTCACCACCACCACGCTCCGCAACGTCGTCGGTGGCCTGAACCTCGAAGAGGCGCTGACCAGCCGCGACAACATCAACGGCCAGCTCCGCGTCGTCCTCGACGAGGCGACGGGCAAGTGGGGCATCCGTGTCGGCCGAGTCGAGCTCAAGGCTATCGAGCCGCCCGTGTCCATCCAGGACGCCATGGAACAGCAGCTCCGTGCCGAGCGCAGCCGTCGTGCCGCGATCCTGCAGGCCGAGGGCACCAAGCAGTCCCAGATCCTCGAGGCCGAGGGGCAGCGGCAGGCCGCGATCCTGGCCGCCGAGGGTGACGCCAAGGCACAGGTGCTCCGTGCCGAGGGTGAAGCCCAGGCCATCGCGACGGTGTTCGAGGCCATCCACACCGGTGACCCGGACGAGAAGCTGCTCTCCTACCAGTACCTGCAGACCCTGCCGAAGATCGCCGAGGGCACGTCGAACAAGCTCTGGATGATCCCGAGCGAGTTCACCGAGGCCCTGTCCGGCATCGCGAAGGGCTTCAGTGCCAGCCGCGGTGGCGGTGGCGCCGGTCCGGTCGGCGGCGCTGCCGGCGGGACGGACTTCCTGTCCCGGATCTCGAAGCTCGCGAACGAGAGCCTGGCGAACACCGCAGCCGCGGACACCACGATGCCGCGTGCGGATGCCACCGCCGCGGACATCGTCCCCGAGTCCGACCTCGACGCGCGCCTGGCCGAGTCGAACCGCAGTGTCGACGCACACCTGGCGGCCGCCGACGACGCCACCGCCGAGCAGGTCGAGGACACTCCGCCCACGCCGGGCGACGACGCCTCCGGTCACCGGACCAGCGACGGCTCCGGTCGGCGCTGACGCTCCGGCACGAACGAACGACGACGCCCGCCCCGGGGAACCGGGGCGGGCGTCGTCGGTGTTCGGTGGGGTCAGGCGCCGCGTCGTGCGCGGAGGACCTGCAGGCGCTCTTCGAGGAGCTCCTCGAGTTCCTCGCGCGAGCGGCGCTCGAGCAGCATGTCCCAGTGGGTGCGGGGTGCCTTCACGTCCTCTTCGGCGACCTCGACGGGGATCCCGTCGTCGCCGAGCAGCCGGCCCTCACGGCCGGAGCGGGGCTCGGACCACGTCTGGGGGACGTCCGCGTCAGCGGAGAAGACGATGTCGAACGTCTCACCCGAATCCGTCTGGTAGACCGCACGCTTGCGATCCGAGAGCTCGACGCCCTCTTCGCTCTGGAGACTCTGACTCCCGAGCCGCATGCCGCGGAGACTCCGATCAGCCATGTGTGTGCTCCTCTCGCTCGTCTGCCCTCCACAACACTGTCCCACGCCCCATCAATCCCGTACCGGCGCATTCACAGTCCGTTCCCAGTGGCTGGGCGCGGCGAGTCCGATCAGGAGCGGGTTCGACGACCCCAGGGCGCGCAGGCGAGGAGCACGAGGAGTCCGCCGAGGGAGAGCAGGAGCGTGATCGAGCCGGAAAGGATCGACGCGGGGGTGGTGGACGTGCCGAGCGGCACATCGGTCACCATCGAGGTCGCGGTGTACTCCGGTACCCGGTCGATCGTGCGACCGCTCGGGTCGATGACCTGCGACGCTCCGACGGTCGAGATGTTCACGAGCGACCGACCGGTCTCGATGGCCCGCATCCGTGCGATCTCGAGCTGCTGCAGGTTCTCGTCGGTGCCCGAGAAGTCGGCGTTGTTCGTCTGCGCGAGGATCACCTGCGCTCCCCCGCGCACCATGTCGGCGGTCAGCCCGTCGTCGACGATGTCGAAGCAGATCGAGATACCGGCACGGATCCCCGCCACCGACAGGACGTTCGGCTTCGTCCCCGGCGTGTAGTCGCGCTGCAGCAGTCCGATCAGGGACGGCGCGAGCTTGGAGAAGAACCAGCGGTCGGGCACGTACTCACCGAACGGCACCGGGCGCTTCTTGTCGTAGGACGACTGCCAGCCGTCGGCGGTCCACACGAACGACGTGTTGTGCAGCACCCCCGACGGGGTCTGCGTGATGGCACCCGCCACGATCGGGGCGTCGAGCGACCCCACCACCGAGTCGAGGGCGGACGCGATGACCGGCTGCTGACGCGGGTCGTACTCCGCACCGGCCTCGGGCCACACGACGAGGTCGACCCCCTTCGCATCCACGTCCGTCGCCGCGACCTGCGCGGCCAGGACGTCGCCGGGCTCCGCACGGTCGAAGTACCCCGCAGGACCGTTGCCCTGCACCGCCTCGACCCGGATCGTGCCGCTCGTCGCCGTCGGCCACGCGGGCACGGCCAGGACTGCCGCGACCAGCAGACCCGCCGTGGCCACCCGCACGGGCAGCCGGAGCGTGACGCCCGGCACACGGGGCGCCACGAGCGCGAGCGACACCACGACCGCGACGCAGTACACGACGACGAACGTCAGGCCGAGGACGCCGACGTACGCGGCCAGGTGTGTGAACGGCCCCTGCGACTGCGACAGGCCGACGCGCCCCCAGGCGAAGCCACCGTACGGCCAGCTCCCCGAGAACCACTCGCGTCCGGTCCAGAGTGCGGCGACGACGGCCGGGAGGCCCCACACGCGTCCGGCGGTCGAGGGCACCACGCGCGCGACCCAGCGGTACGCCAGGGCGATGGCGACGCTGCCGAGTGCGAAGAACGCGGCTTCGAGCAGGGCGAGTGCGAACCACGGGACCGGGCCCAGGTAACGACCGGCCCACGAGATGGCCGGGATCCAGAACGCCGCGCCGGCGAGGTAGCCGATCCACGCCGCGCGCCGCGCCCGCTGCCCCATCACCGCGAGCAGCATGCAGGCGAGTGCCGGGTAGGCGAGGAACCACCACCCGGGCGACGGGAACGCGAGGGCGAAGAGGATCCCACCGATGACGGCCAACGGCACCGCGGTACCGAGCGGCAACGCGGCGAACGGGCCGGTCCTGACCGCCCCGCGGCCGACGCGCGCGGGCAGCCCGCGCACACCGGTCTCCGGAACCCGCACCGTGCCTCCAGTCAGACCGCCGCGTAGGCGACGATGCCGCGGCGAACCGCGTCCGTCGCCCGTCGGGCGGTCTGGGCGAGCTCGTCGTCGCCGGCGTTCCGGATCTGGTCGAGCAGGTCGATGACCTGCTTCGACCAGCGCACGAAGTCGCCGGCCGGCAGGTCGAGGGTGCGGAGGACGTCGTCGAGGGCCGAGCCCGAGGCCCAGCGGAACATGCCGACCGCCATCGCCGGGGTCGGCGGCTGTGAACCGGCCAGACGCGCGGCACGCTCGATGTCGTCGAGGCGCGACCAGATGGTCAGTGTCTCGTCGAGCGCGGGGCGGAACGCACCGCGGGGCAGGGCGTGCTCCGTGCCTGGTGCGTCCTCGCGGCGGGGCTGGTAGATGATCGTCGCGGCCATGGCGGCGAGCTGTGCCGGGGTGAGGTCCTTCCAGACCCCCGCCTCGAGGCACTCGGCGACGAGCAGGTCGCGGTCGCCGTAGATGCGCTGCAGGCGACGGCCCCCCGCGGCCACCGTGGCTTCGCCGTTGCCGGCGTCCACCAGGTAACCGAGCTCGAGCAGCACCTCGGTGACACGGTCGAACGTCGTGGCGACGGCGCCCGTGCGGGACCGGATCTGCTGGACGAGCTTGTCGTTGGCGCGCTTGAGCTTCCACCAGCGCTCGGACCAGCGGGCGTGCGCCTCGCGCTCCGGGCAGGCGTGGCAGGGGTGGCGCTGCAGCTGGCGGCGGACCGCCGTGATCGCGGCCTGGCGTTCCTGGCGGGCGCCGTGCGACGCCTCGCGACCGCCGGGCACGTTCGTGCGCTCGAGGTCGGAGAGTTCACGGCGGAGCGCCGAGTACTCGGTGAAGTCGCCGAGGTGGCACTGCATCGCCTCGCGGTAGCCGTCGAGGGACTCCTGCTGCGAGCGGACCTTGCGGGCGAGGTCGACCACCGACCGGTCGGCCTGGAACTGGGCGAACGACGTCTCGAGGACCTCGCGCGTGCGCTGCCGGCCGAACTGGTCGATCAGGTTGACGGCCATGTTGTAGGTCGGCTTGAACGACGAGTTGAGCGGGTACGTGCGCCGGCTGGCCAGCGACGCGACGGCCTGCGGGTCGAGCCCGTCGGTCCACTGGATGACCGAGTGCCCCTCGACGTCGATGCCACGACGACCGGCACGACCGGTGAGCTGCGTGTACTCCCCCGGGGTGATCGGCACACGGGCTTCGCCGTTGAACTTCTCGAGCTTCTCGAGCACGACGGTGCGCGCCGGCATGTTCACGCCGAGTGCCAGGGTCTCGGTGGCGAACACGACCTTGAGGAGCTTGCGCTGGAAGAGGTTCTCGACGACCTCCTTGAAGGCGGGGAGCAGGCCGGCGTGGTGCGCCGCGACCCCGCGCTCGAGCCCTTCGAGCCACTCCCAGTAGCCGAGGACGGCCAGGTCTTCGTCGAGCAGGGTGCGGCAGTGGTACTCCGCCGTCTCGCGGATCTCGTTGCGCTCCTGCACCGTCGTCAGGGACAAACCCGAGCGCAGGACGTTTCGGACACCCTGGTCGCAGCCGTTGCGGCTGAACACGAAGAAGATCGCGGGCAGGAGCATCCGCTCGTCGAGCATGTGCGCGATCTGTTCGCGGTGCACCTTCTCGGTGCGGGGCCCGCGACGCTCGGGGTAGCCACCACGACCGCGCCGACCGCGGTGGCCGCCACCGTTCCGCTCGCTCCGGGAACCGCCGCCGACCATGCGGAGCAGTTCCGGGTTCACGCGGTTCGTCGCCGCGGCACCGCTCGAGTCGAACAGGTCGACCATCTTCGAACCGACCAGGACGTGCTGCTCGAGCGGCACCGGGCGGTCTTCGGAGACGATGACGTCCGTGTCGCCGCGGACGGTCTGCAGCCAGTCGCCGAACTCCTCGGCGTTGGACACCGTCGCGCTGAGCGAGACCAGGCGGACCTCGGTCGGGAGGTGCAGGATGACCTCTTCCCACACGGCCCCGCGGAACCGGTCGGCGAGGTAGTGCACCTCGTCGAGGACCACCCAGGCGAGGTCGTCGAGCAGGTCCGAGTCGGCGTAGATCATGTTCCGGAGCACCTCGGTCGTCATCACGACGACGCGGGCTCGGGGGTTCACGTTCGTGTCACCGGTGAGCAGCCCGACCTCGGACTCACCGTAGACGTCGACGAGCTCGGCGTACTTCTGGTTGCTGAGCGCCTTCATCGGCGTCGTGTAGAAGACCTTCGCCGTCGGCTGGCGCATGGCGAGCCAGATGGCGAACTCGGCCACGATGGTCTTGCCGGCGCCGGTCGGGGCAGCGACCAGGACGCTGCGGCCCTGGTCGAGCGAGTCGCATGCGGCGAACTGGAACGGGTCGAGGTCGAACCGCAGGTCTGTCCGGAAGAGCTCGAGGTTGCGCGACCGGTTGCGCACCTTGGCCGCGGCGAACCGCTCGGCCGCACTCGTGCCGCTCACAGGCCGTACTCCTCGTCGAGCTTCGCCTGGCGCTTGGCCACACGGCGGTCGTGGAGCCACGCGATGAAGCAGGCCGCGATGTAGAGCACCACCATCGGGACGGCGAGCAGGAACATCGAGATGACGTCGGCGCTCGGGGTGACGATGGCGCAGAACACCAGGATGCAGAGGATCGCGACGCGCCAGCTCTTGATGATCGCGGACGCCGACAGCACGCCGACGAAGTTCAGCAGCACGAGGAAGACCGGCAGCACGAAGGCGATGCCCACCGCGACGATGAGCTTGATGACGAAGTCGTAGTACGCCTTCGCATCGACGATCGAAGTGTCCTGGCTCGACACGAAGCTGCCGAGGATGCCGACCACGTGCGGCAGGATGTACCACCCGAAGTAGCACCCGGCGAAGAACAGCGGGATCGCGGTGCCGAGGAAGCCCCAGACGTACTGCCGCTCGCGCCGGACGAGCGCGGGGACGATGAACGCCCAGATCTGGTAGAGCCAGACGGGGCTGGCGATGACGATGCCGATGGTGATCGCGATCTGCAGCTTGAGGTCGAACGCCCCGGTGATCATCGGGAAGTTCAGCTCGGCCGTGTGACCGCCGACCTTGGCGAGCTCGGTCACCGGTGCCCGCAGCGAGTCGAGCACCCACGGGGTGAGGAACCAGCCGCCGACCGCACCGACGACGATCGCCACGACTGCGCGGAAGAGCCGGTTGCGCAGCTCGATGAGGTGCTGCCCGAGCGACATGCGGCCTTCGGCGTCGGTCTTCTGGCGCCCCTGCCGCTTCGCTCGCCCGCGCGCGGTCGTCGAAGCCATGTGCTCGATCTTACGGGGTCGGGACCGACAGTCCGCCGGGGGTCGGCACGGTCGCGTGGCGGGTGGGCGGGGCGGGCCGGCGCGGGAGTACCTGGCGAGATCGGGAGTACCTGGCGAGATCGGGCGTACCTGGTCGGATCAACACACCAGGTACGCCCGGAACGACCAGGTACCCGAAGTCCACCTTGCGAGGTCGGGCGTACCAGGCGGGATCGGGCATACCTGGCTTGATCGGGCATACGTGGTCGGAGCAACACACCAGGGACGCCCGGAATCACCAGGTACCCGAAGTCAACCGTGCGGGATCGGGCGTACCTGGCGAGATCGGGCATACCTCGTCGGATCAACACACCAGGGACGCCCCGAACGACCAGGTGCACGAAGTCCACCGTGCATGATCGGGCGTACCTGGTCGGAACGTGCAGCGCTCGAACAGGCCGCAGCGGCAGACCTCAGCCCGCGGCGAGGGCCGCGGCCGCGAAGTCGCGCACGGCGTCACGGGCCGCGGGCGGATCGAGCACCACGGCACGACCGGGCAACCCGGCGACGAGCCTGACCACGCCGTCGAACCCGTGCGACGCCGCGAGCCGGATGCGCACACGACCCTCACCATCGGGCGCGTCGGCGGTGTCGGACAGGAAGTCGGCGACCAGGGGCAGCGACGTCGAGTCGAGTTCCACCGTGACGATGACGTCGTCGGCGGCCTGCTGGAACAGCGTGTCCGGGATCACGACCTGGTCGATGGTCTTCTCGGCCGGGCGGTCGTCGACACGGGCCTCCGACATCCGGTCGAGCCGGAACGTCCGGAGCGCCTGCCGGTCGAGGTCCCACGCGCGCAGGTACCAGTCGGTGTCGATGGACTCGACCCGGAGCGGATCGACCCGTCGGGTGCCGCCCTGGGTCCGCGGTCCGGCGTACTCGAAGACCAGGCCGCGGCCGTCGGACATCGCCCGGCGGATGGTGGCGAGGGCGACGTCGTGCAGGTCCTGCCCGACGGCGACGGTCGACGCCGCTCCCCCGGCACCGCGGGACAGCTTGGCCATGAGGGCGCGGATGGCGTCACGGTCGGCGGCCTCGGGCAGCGCGGACAGGTACTGCAGGCCCGCGATGAGCGCCGACGCTTCACGAGCCGACAGGCGCGGTGAGTCGTCGATCGCCACCAGGTTGGTCAGCACGATCATGTCGTTCTGGTCGAAGTCGTCCCACGCGATGTCGAACAGGTCGCCGTGCTGGTACTGCATCGTCTCGCCGGGCACCCCGGACACCGCGATGAGTTCGACGGCGCGCCGGATGCGTGCCTCGGGCACACCGAAGTGCCGTGCGGCCTCGGCCACCGAGACCCGCTCGCGGTCGATCAGGTACGGCACCAGGGCGAGCAGGAACGCGAGCTTGTCCTGCGCCTGCAGGGGTTGGGCATCAGCCACGAACGGGGTCCTCTCCGGGGGCTGCGGCACGATCGTCATCGGTGTGGTCGCGCACGAGTGCACGGAGGCGCTCGTCGACCCGTGCCCGCAGGTCGTCGGGCTCGAGCACCCGGACCTCGGGCCCGAAGGCGGCGAGTTCCTCGGCGAGGATCTGCGGGTCGACGTGGTGCAGCACGAGCGCGCCGTCGGCGTCGGTCTCGGTGTCGCGGCGACGGGTCAGTCGGCGTTCGGCGTCGGAACCCGGCGTCACGGCGATGCGCGCGGTGCGCTCGGCCCAGATCCGCTCGAGCTCAGCGAGGGTGCGCTCTCCCGCGCCGACGGGAGCGGTGTGCTGCCCGACCTCGTACTGGGTGACGGGTCCGACGATGCGGGCCAGGAGGTAGTTCTTGTCCGAGTCCGTCGCGAACTCGTGGGCGGCGAGCATCCACCGACCGCCGTGCTGCACCAGGGCGAGTGGAGCCACGTCGCGCCGACGGGCGTCGTGCTGCCCCGGCGTGATGTAGTCGAAGCGCACGGCTGCACCGCGGTCGAGCGCGGAACGGAGCGGCTCGAACGAGGCATCACGGGCGCGGAGGCGCGGGGCGTACGCGTCGACCCCGAGCTGCAGCGCACCGTCGTCGTCCTCGGCACCGGCCGAGCGGACCTTCAGCAGACCGCGGCGGGAGTCGGCGGACAGTGCTCCTTCGCGCCAGGCCATCGCGGCCAGGGAGAGCAACGCGGATTCGTCCGGGCTGAAGCGGACGTCGACGGGCAGGTCGTACTCGCCCTTCGGGATCCGGTACCGGAGCGTCTGGTTGTTGCCCGCGGCACCCGGGGTCTCGATGGTCTCGAGGGGGATGCCGAGCTCGCGGACATCGTCCTTGTCGCGTTCGAACTGGCGCTCGAGCGAGGCGTTGTCGCCACCGGTCGAGAACCGCTGCCGGTACCCCTGCACGTTGGCCAGGATCTCGGCCTTGGTCAGCCCGGACTCCGTCGAGAGCAGCGCGAGCACGAGGCTGAACAGCCGCTCCTCGGCGGGCACACGGGGCACACGGGTCGCTGGCACGAGCCGATCCTACGGCAGCGCGGGTGCACCGGAGTGCACCCGCGCCGCGGTCCGTGGACGGTCGGACGGGGTCAGTTCGAGATCGCCCCGAGGACGTCGATCACGTACGCGTACGCGGTCCCCTGCTGGTTGACGATGGCCAGGACCTGGTCGCCGACGTGGTGCCCGACGATCGCGGTCCGGACGCCCTCGTCGACCTGGCCCTTGGTGAGCGGGATGGCCTGCGCGCCGGAACCGTCGGTCCAGCTGGAGCCGGCGACGGACGGGTCGGCACCCCAGGTGACGGCGGTGTACTTGATGACCGCGGTGTCCTTCGCGGTGAGCTCGCGCCCGTCGCCCTTGCGGAGCAGGTGCGTCTCGTTCGACTTCGGGGCGCTCCACGACGGGATCGTGATGCCGGGGGCGCCGGACGGTGCGAGCACCACGGCCGGCATCTTGTCGCCGGCGAGCTGCGGGGTGCCGGTGGCGCGGGCGTCGAACGCGCGCTTGACGTCGATCACGGCGATCACGGCGTCCTCGGTCTTCTTCGACGAGGAACTGGCACCGGTGCCGCTGGTGCTGCTCAGGGCGCTCTTCGGCAGGGCCACCGCCAGGCGGTCGCCGACGCGGGCGCACTGCAGCGAGGCACCGAGGGCCCCGTAGTTGCTCGCACCGGCGGTGATCGGTGCCGTCTGGCCCGAGTAGCCGCTCGTCTGGGCGACCTCGCCCGTGGAGCCGTCGACCAAGGTGTACTCGACCAGGACGGGGGTGCCGTCGTCGATCGTGCGACCGGAGCCCTGCTTCAGCACGGACACCTGGGTGCCCTTGGTGGTCAGGCCCTTCGGCACGTTGACCTTCGGCTCCGAGCCGAACTTGCCGGTGGCGGTCACCGCTTCGGACGCGGCGCCGGGAGCGGCACAGCTCGAGGGCGTGGTGCCGGCACCGTTCGAGGCGCAGGCGGTGAGCGACACCGCGAGACCGATGGTGACCAGGAGTGCGGGGATGGTGCGCACGGACCCTCTTTCCGTTCGATGCAGGACGGGCACGCCGTCAGCCTACCGTTCGTCCTCGACGGCCCCGGACGGAGCCGCAGCGGTGCCGGACGGCGCCGCAGTAGCGCCCGACGGAGCCTCGGCAGCCCCGGACGGCGCCGCAGCACCATCCACCGCCGACGACGCCTCGGCCGCCGCGACCTTGCGCGCCTGCGCCGCCGACTGCCGGGCCACCTTGCGGAGCTTCTTGTCGCTCGTCGCCCGCTCGCCCACGGCGCCGGGGGTCCAGGCCTCGATGTCCTCGTCCGAGAACTCCGCCTTGCCCGCGCGGCGCTTCAGGTTCGGCAGCACCGTCCCGTCGGCCAGACGTCGTGCCGTGATGAGGAACCCGGTGTGCCCGACCATGCGGTGGTCCGGGCGGACGGCGAGGCCCTCGACGTGCCAGGTGCGCACCAGGGTCTCGCTCGGCATCGGGTCGGTGAAGCGTCCGGTGTCGCGGAGGGCCTCGGCCGTGCGGGACAGCTGCGTGACGGTCGCGACGTAGCAGACGATGAGTCCGCCGGGCACGAGTGCGTCGGCGGCGGCGTCCACGCACTCCCACGGCGCGAGCATGTCGAGCACGACGCGGTCGACGCTCTGCGGCTCGGTCGCGTCGGGCAGCGACTCGACCAGGTCACCGACGGTGACGGACCAGTTGTCCGGGACGGCGCCGAGGAAGGTGCCGACGTTGCCCTTGGCGATCGCCGCGAACTCCTCGCGGCGCTCGAACGACTGCAGCTGCCCGGTCGGGCCGATGGCGCGGAGCAGGAACAGCGACAGCGCCCCCGAGCCGACGCCGGCCTCGACCACACGGGCCCCGGGGAAGACGTCCGCGAAGGCCACGATCTGTGCCGCGTCCTTCGGGTAGACGATCGCGGCGCCACGCGGCATCGACATCACGTAGTCGTTGAGCAGCGGGCGGAGTGCGAGGTACTCGTCACCGGTGCTCGCCCGGATGACCGAGCCGTCGGGCTGCCCGATGACGTCGTCGTGCCGGAGCACCCCGCGGTGCGTGTGGTACTCACCCGCGGTCTCGAGCGACAGCGTCGTGAGCTTGCCCTTCGGACCGGTCAGCTGCACGCGGTCGCCGGCCCGGAACGGGCCGCGCGGTGGCGTGTGCGGTGCACCGCCCGCGGTGTGCGGGAGCGCTGCGGTCGGGTCCGCGGTCGGACTGGAGGCGCTGCTCGCGTCCGCCTCGTCGCGTGCGTCGTCGGTGTGGCTCATCGGGTGACCCCTTCGGTGTCCGCAGCGTGCGCCGGGTCCGGCACCGCGCCTCCAGCCCGTGCGGCCAGTGCCGGCGTCGTCAACTCGACCAGACGGTCGACGTCGACCCCCGCCAGGGTGGTCAGGTGCACGTCGCCGCCGGCGATCTCGGAGAGCGGGACGATGTGCTCGACGGCGACCGTGACGGCGCCGGACGCGACGGCCGACGCGACGCCGGTGGCGGAGTCCTCGATCGCGACGCACGCGGTGGGCTCGACGCCGAGCTGCGCGGCGGCGGACAGGTACGCGTCCGGGAACGGCTTCGGGCGGTCGACGTCGTCGCCGGCCACGACGACGCGGAAGCCGCGCTCACCCAGGGCCTCGGCGGCGACGAGCGCCATCTTGCGACGGGACATCGTGACCAGGGCGGTCGGGATGCCGCGGGCGTGGAGCTCCTCGACGAGTTCACGGGCACCGGGCCGCCACGGCAGTTCACCGGCGCGCAGGTGCTCCATCACGTAGTCGGTCATCCACTGGATGATCTCCTCGATCTCCATGTCGACGCCCTTGGCGCGCAGGAGCTCACCGGAGCGCTCGAGACCGCTGCCCACCAGGGACAGTCCGTCCTCGTGGGTCCACTCGGCGCCGTAGCGGTTCGTCAGGTCGACCTGGGACCGCTGCCAGATCGGCTCGGTGTCGATGATCGTGCCGTCCATGTCCCACAGCACGGCTGCGGGCGGGACGAGGGCAGGAGGTTGCGCGGTCACGGGCGACGAGTCTACCGGGGCCGTTCCGCTGGGCGCGGACGCGCGCGTGCGCCGACACCCCCTGGGCCTACAGTGGATGCCTGAATCGTGTCCGGCCGGGGGCATCGCCCCCGCCCCGCTCCGCTCCACCACCAGGAGGTCCGCTCCGTGCCACAGCACTCCCCCTTCAGCGACGGTCGTTTGCTCGTCGTCGCCTTCGAGGGCTGGAACGACGCCGGCGAGGCCGCGAGCGGTCTGGCGCGTCGCATCGTCGAGTCGCTCGGGCTCGACGAGCTGCGCGAACTCGACGGTGAGCGGTACGTCGACTACCAGTTCAACCGGCCCACCGTCGGCACCGACGACAACGGCGACCGCGGCGTGCAGTGGCCCCGGATCGTGCTGCACGGCCCCGGTGCCGAGGGGCGTCCGGTCATCGGCGCCACCGGCTCCCCCACCGACCGTGACGTCTTCGTCCTCGTCGGCCCGGAACCCTCGCGCACCTGGCGGGGCTTCTGCTCGGAGATCATCGACCTGGCGGACGTCTACTCGATCGACGCCGTCGTCTTCGTCGGCGCCATGCTCGCCGACGTCCCGCACACCCGACCGATCTCGGTCTTCGTGTCGAGCGAGAACGCCGGGGTCCGTGCCGCGTTCGACGTCGACAAGTCCTCGTACGAGGGCCCGACCGGCATCCTCGGGGTCCTCGCCGACGCGATGGACAAGGCCGGGCTGACCACGCTGTCCCTGTGGGCCTCGGTGCCGCACTACGTGCACAACTCACCCTCGCCGAAGGCCACGCTGTCGCTGCTCGACAAGATCGAGGAGCTCACGGACGTCACGGTGCCGCGCGGGTCACTGCTCGACGACGCCACCGAGTGGGAAGAGGGCATCGACGCCCTCGCCGCCGACGACGAGGACATGGCGTCCTACATCGGGCAGCTCGAGCAGGCACGCGACACGGTCGACTCCCCCGAGGCCTCGGGCGACGCCATCGCGCAGGAGTTCGAGCAGTACCTCCGTCGCCGTGAGCGCAAGGACGGCAAGGACGGCGGTACCGCCGGTGGCGAAGGGCCGTGGCGGCCCCAGCAGTAGCCGTCACCCGCTGACGGACGGGAGGCGCGGTGCCAGCTGGCACCGCGCCTCCCGTCCGTGCGGGGGGGCGGTCACAACACCCCGCTCACCTCCGGCGAGTGGTCGCGAACTGTCGGCTGCGGCCCAGTTCCTGACCCCTCGGCCGCACGCACACGACGCGTCGCGACCACTCCGCGGACGGTCACAGCACCGGCTCGACGGCCGGTGGGCCGAGGTCAGGCCAGGCGGATGCCGAGCAGCGCGTCGATCAGGTCGAGGAGCTCCGCCGTGCACGCCGTACCGCCCGCGATCGCCGTGTCGACGGCGGCGACGGCACCGGGGGTGTCGAGGTCGTCGGAGACCCGCGCGCGGATGCGCGCCGCGACATCCGCTGCGTCGTCGGCGTGCCCTGCGGAGGCTCCCGAGGCCCAGGCGTCCCAGCCGGCGAGCCGTGTCTGGGCACTCGTCAGCTCGGTGTCGAACCACTCCCAGTCGTCGGAGTACTTGTGCGAAAGCAGAGCGAGCCGGATGGCACGGGGGTCGGCGCCGTCGTCGAGCAGTCCGCGCACGGTGACGAGGTTGCCGAGCGACTTCGAGATCTTCGTCCCCTGGTAGGCGATCATCCCGGTGTGCACGAAGGCGTTCGCGAGGGGCTGTTGCGCGAGGGCAGCTGCGTGCCCGGCGCTCATCTCGTGGTGCGGGAAGACGAGGTCGCTCCCGCCGCCCTGCACGCTGATCGGCAGCCCGAGTCGGTCACCGGCGATGACGCTGCACTCGATGTGCCAGCCGGGGCGACCGGGGCCGATCTCGGTGTCCCAGGCTGGTTCGCCGTCGCGCGCGGCGCGCCACAGCAGGGGGTCGAGCGGATCCCGCTTGCCCGGACGTTCCGGGTCGCCGCCGCGTTCGGCAGCGAGGGCGAGCATCGTCTCGCGGTCCAGGCCGCTCTCGTCACCGAGGGTCCACGCGTCGGTGGGTCGGTTCACGTCGAAGTACAGGTCGTCGCCCTCGGCGCCGTCCGTCGGGACCTCGTACGCGTAGCCGGACTCCTGCAGGAACGAGACCGCCTCGGCGACGCGCTCGACCTCGTCGGTGACGGCCACGAAGTCGTCCGGCGGCAGGATCCGCAGTGACTCCATGTCGCGGCGGAACAGGTCGACCTGCTCAGCCGCCAGGGCACGCCAGTCGACGCCGTCGCGGGCTGCACGCTCCAGCAGCGGGTCGTCCACGTCGGTGACGTTCTGCGCGTACTCGATGTCGAGCCCCGCGTCACGCCAGGCGCGGCCGAGCGTGTCGAACGCCAGGTAGGTCGCCGCGTGGCCGAGGTGCGTGGCGTCGTACGGCGTGATGCCGCAGACGTACAGCGCAGCACGGTCCTCATCGCGGGCGGGGTCCACCGGCTTGCCCGTTGCGGTGTCGTGGACGACCGGTCGGGGCGCGGCGCCGGGGACGTCGGGGACGGATGGGGCCTGCCAGGCCCTCACGGCTGGATCACTCCGAGCGACAACAACACGATGAGCACGATACCGAGTGCGATCCGGTAGACGACGAAGGGCATGAAGCTGCGCTTGCTGATGTAGTTCATGAACGCCGCGATCACGACGAACCCGACCACGAAGGCGACGACGGTGGCGATGAGCGTGTCGGCGAGTCCGAACGGCGAACCGTGGTCGCCGAGGCTCGTCGCGGCCTCGTAGAACCCGGACAGGAACACCGCCGGGATCGCCAACAGGAACGCGAAGCGCGCAGCGGCGGGTCGGGTGTACCCGAGGGCGAGACCCATCGACACGGTCGCACCGGAACGGGACACACCGGGTACCAGGGCGAGCATCTGCGCGAGACCGATGAGCAGACCACCGCGGAACGTCATCTGCTCGATGCGCCGCTCCTTGCGGCCGACCCGGTCGAGCACCCCGAGCACGACACCGAACACGATGAGGACGATCGCGACGATCCAGAGGGACCGGAACGTGGTCTCGATCGAGTCCTTGAGCAGCAGCCCGGCGACCCCGATCGGGATCGTGCCGAGGATCACCAGCCAGCCGAGGCGGACGTCGGGGTCGCCCTTCGGCACGTCACGCTTGACCACCGATCGGAACCACCGCCCGATGATCCGGGTGATGTCCTTCCAGAAGTAGATGAGCACCGCGGTCTCGGTGCCGAGCTGCGTCACGGCGGTGAAGGCCGCTCCGGGGTCCTTCGCGTCGGGCAGGAAGAGCCCCACGATGCGCAGGTGCGCGCTGGAGGACACCGGCAGGAACTCGGTGAGCCCCTGGACGAAGCCGAGGAAGATCGCCTCGAGGATGTGCATCGCACGGGCCTTTCAGGGGGGAGGTCGGTCAGGGCACCGCCACGACGGCGACCATGAACAATATCAGTACGTGGCGAGCAGGTCGGCCAGCACCCGCCGACCGAACGCCAGCGAGTCGAGCGGCACCCGCTCGTCCACGCCGTGGAACATCGCGGGGAAGTCGACACCGGCCGGCAGCTGGAGCGGCACGAACCCGTACCCCGCGATGCCGAGCGTCGAGAGCGCCTTGTTGTCGGTGCCGCCGGACAGCAGGTACGGCAGGACCGGGGCGCCCGGGTCGTGCCGGCCGAGGACGTCGCGGACGGCGTCGACCAGTGGGCCGCCGAAGTCCTGCTCGAGGCCGATGTCGCGGAACGACATGACCACCTCGACGTCGGGCCCGGCGAGCTCCCGCACCCGTTCGAGCACGGTCTCCTCGTCACCCGGCAGGCAGCGGATGTCGACCAGGGCCTCGGCGGTGTCCGGGATCACGTTGTGCTTGTAGCCGGCGGTCAGCACCGTCGGGTTCGACGTGGTGTGCAGCGCGGCGTGGATGAACCGCGACGCCGAGCCGGTGGCCAGGGCGACCTCGTCCGGGCCGGTGACCGTCGGGTCGACCCCGAGGAACCGCGCCACCTCGGCGACCATCGCGTCCGTCGTGGCCGAGAGCCGGACGGGCCACTCCTCGCTGCCGATCCGGGCGACCGCCGCCGCGAGCTTCGTGACGGCGTTGTCACGGATCACGTGCGAGCCGTGGGCGGCGGTGCCGCGCGCGATCAGCTTCACCCACATGAGCGCCTTCTCGCCGGTCTGCAGCAGGTAGGCGCGACGGTCACCGAGCGTGATCGAGTACCCGCCGACCTCGCTGATCGCCGCCGACGCCCCCGCGAAGACCTCGGGGTGCTGGTCGACCACGTGGTGGGACCCCAGGACTCCCCCGGCCTCTTCGTCGGCGAAGTACGCGATCACCAGGTCACGCTCCGGCGCACCGTGCTGTTCGATGACGTCGGCCAGCGACGTGAGCATCATCGCGTCCATGTTCTTCATGTCGACGGCGCCCCGACCCCACAGCGATCCGTCCTTCACGACACCGCCGAACGGGTCGACCGACCAGTTCGCCGGGTCGGCCGGCACGACGTCGAGGTGCCCGTGCACCACGAGCGCCGGCTTGTCACGGTTCCGACCGGGCACCCGCGCCACGACGCTCACCCGGTCCGGCTCGGACTCGAACAACTGCGGCTCGAGACCCAGCGCGCGGAGCTTGTCCTCGACGTAGTGGGCCGCCTCGGTCTCCCCACGGGACTTCCCCTCGCCCCAGTTCGTCGTGTCGATGCGGATGAGGTCGCGGGCGATCGCCGCGGTGGCCTCGAGCTCGGGCACGGACTGCGGCTCGGAGGGCTCCGGGTTCGTCATGGCTCCACGGTATCGGTCAGCACCGACCCCGTCGCCGAGGCCGGACACACAGGACTCGCCCGGGATGCGCGACCGTGTTCATCGCGCGTTCAGACCCGTGCTAGTGTCTTCTCTCGGCAGGAACGCCGGGTTCAACCCGGGAAACAGACACCAGACACCCTGTCCGGGTGGCGGAATTGGTAGACGCGCTAGCTTGAGGTGCTAGTGCCCGTATTAGGGCGTAGGGGTTCAAGTCCCCTCTCGGACACAGGAAATGCATGCCCCCTGACCTTTCGGTCGGGGGGCATTTTCTGTTGTGTCTTCCCGGCGAGTGCCGCCATCGCTGCGCTCAGGGCGTCACCGCCTCTGGGGCGCCACTTCGCTGCGCTCAGGGCGACCACGTGCCACTTCGCTGCGCTCAGGGCGATCAGGACCGGGGCAGGTGGGGGCGGTGGACGCGGGACGTGCGGACTGGAGGCGCGGGGCGGGGCCGCAACGCGCCTCCAGGCCGGAACGTGCGCACGTCACGGGCCGGTGCCACGTTGCGCACTCCGTGTGGCGGAACAAGGTCGCACCGAGTGGGCAACGCCGCCCCATGGTGCAAGCCCGGCGGCGCGCGCGGTCAGCGCGAGCGGCGCACCCGCCGCACCACCAGCACCACGGCACCGAGCGCGGCGAGCCAGCCCCAGTTCGCGACCACCGGGTCGAGCACCTGGTGCCGCCAGTCGGACCGACTCGACCCCAGGCGCGACGCAACGGGGTGGTTCCCACGCTCCGCCGCGACGCCGGTCTCGCTGATCACCCGGTCCGGCCGACCCCGGAGCGCATCGGTCACCCGGTGCGTCGCGACGTCCAGGCGGTCCCCGACGACGAGCAGCATCCAGTGCGCCAGCCGGCCCTCGCTGAACCTCGCGTACGCCAGGCGCCGCACCGCTCCCGGCACCCCTCGGAGCGGCTGCGCGGTGCCGAACACCGGCGTGACGTGGGCGTGCTCGATCGAGCGCTCCCGGCCGTGCGCACCGTCCTGCTGCGGCGGGAGGTCCCAGTGAGCTCCGGTGGCCGAACCGGCCTCGCGCGAGAGCTTCGGGACGGACGGCCGGTCCGCCGGGGCGAGGTCGCTCCCCCACCCCGGGATGCGGGCACGGAGCTCCTCGGCGGACGGCACCCGTCGGGGCGGATCGGCGATGTACGGGGTGTGGTCGGACATGTCGGGCCTCCTCACGGCACGACGACGGTCTTGATGCAACCGTCGAGCTTGGACGAGAACAGGTGGTAGCCCTCGGCGATGTGCTCGAGGGGGATGCGGTGCGTGATGATGTCGCTGGGCTTGAAGTGCCCGGCCTGGATGTGCTCGAGCAACCGCGGCCACTGGCGCTTCACGTGCGCCTGGTTCGTGTGGATCGTGACGCCCTTGTTCATCGCGTCACCGAACTTCACCGTGCTCGGGATCGGCCCGTACGCACCGACCGCCGAGACCGTTCCGCCCTTGCGGACGCCGTCGATCGCCCAGTTGAGCGCCGTCGGGGACCCGCCCTGCAGCTTGAGCTTCGAGGCGGTGACCTGCTGGGTGAAGTTGCCGTCCGCCTCGGCTCCGACGGCGTCGATCACGCTGTCCGCCCCCAGGAAGTCGGTCTGCTTCTTCATCTCGAGCACGACGTCGTCGACCTCGGCGAAGTTGATCGTCTCGGCGTGTGCGAAGCTCCGGGCCTTCTCGAGCCGGTACTCGAGCTGGTCGACGACGATCACCCGGCCGGCTCCCATGAACCACGCCGACGCCGCGGAGAACAGTCCGACCGGCCCCGCACCGAGCACCACGACGGTGTCGCCCTCGCGGATCGACGCCAGCTGCGCCCCGAAGTACCCGGTGCTCAGTGCGTCCGTCATGAGGAGGGCGTCGTCGTCGTCGAGCCAGTCCGGGATCACCTGCGGTCCGACGTCGGCGAACGGCACCCGCACGCGCTCCGCCTGCCCGCCGTCGTACCCGCCGGTGGTGTGCGAGTACCCGTAGATCCCGCCGACCGCGGTCGCGTTCGGGTTCACGTTGTGGCAGTTCGCGAAGAGTCCGCGGGCGCAGAACCAGCACGTCCCGCAGAAGATGTTGAACGGGACCATCACGCGGTCCCCGACCGACAGGGTCTCGACGGACGAGCCGATCTGCTCGACGACCCCGATGAACTCGTGGCCGAACGTGTGCCCGACCCGGGTGTCGGGCATCATGCCGTGGTACAGGTGCAGGTCCGACCCGCAGATCGCCGCCCGTTCCACCCGGACGATCGCGTCGTTCGGGTGTTCGATCCGGGGGTCCGGTTTTTCCTCGACGCGGACCCGGTAGGGGCCGCGGTACGTCATGGCGCGCATGGACGCTCCTCTCGTTCGTCGCGTCCACGCTGGCGCGCACCACGTTGGAACGGACACAGGACCGCAGATGGCGGACAGGCGGTGGACGACCGCACAGACGGACGGGAGGCGCGGTGCCAGCTGGCACCGCGCCTCCCGTCCGATCTGTGGGTGCGTCTAGCTCTTGGACGCCTCGACGAAGTTGCGTCGCGGATCGGTTTCCTTGATGAGCGAGGTCGCGTCGCGACCCGACACCGCGCCGGTGATCCAGCCGATGATGATGCGGGCCTTCCGGTTCAGGGTCGGCATCGCGTACACGTGGTACGCGCGGTGCGCGAGCCACGCGAGCAGGTTGGTCATCTTGATGCCCTTGATGTTCGCGGCACCCTTGCCGACACCGTACGACGCGACGGTGCCGATGGAGGGGTGGCGGTACTCCTCGAGCGGCTTGCCGGTGATGGTCGCGACGATGTTGTCGGCGGCGACCACGGCCTGACGCACGGCGTTCTGCGCGTTCGGCGGGTAGAACGCCGGCTGCTTGTCGGCGGTCAGGTCGGGCACCTGCGCGACGTCACCGAGACCCCAGACGCCCTCGACGACCTGGTGGGTGTCCTCGGCCTCGACCTGGAGCTTCGCGTTCGCGGCGAGGTGGCCCTTCGGCCCGCGCGGCAGGTCGGAGGCGTCGAGGAGCGGGTTCGGCTTGACGCCCGCGGTCCAGACGAGCAGACCGGTGGCGAACTCGTCGCCGTCGGAGAACTTGACGACGCCGCCCTCGGCGCTCGGCATGGTGGTCTTCAGGCGGACGTCGATGCCACGGGCACGGAGCGACTCGAGGGTCCACTTGGACAGCTCGGGGCCGACCTCGGGCGCGACGCGGTCGAGGGCGTCGATGAGCACCCAGCGGGGCTGCTCGCCGGCGAGCGACGGGTAGGTCTTGATGGCGGCCTGCGACACGTCGAACAGCTCGCCGATCGCCTCGACGCCGGTGTAGCCACCGCCGACGAAGACGCTGGTCAGCAGACGGCGACGCTCGTCCTCGTCGCGGGTGGCAGCGGCCTTCGCGATGTTGTCGAGGAGCTTGGCGCGCACGTAGGCGGCCTCTTCGACGCTCTTGAAGCCGACGCCGTACTCCTCGAGCCCGGGGGTCGGGAAGGTGCGGGTGACGGAACCGAGGGCGACGACGAGGTGGTCGTAGCCGAGGGTGCGGTCGTCGCCGCCGGCGGTCGCGATCGAGACGGTCTTGTCGGCCGAGGAGATCGCGGTGACCTTGCCCTGGATCACCCGGGTCTTGCGCAGTGCACGGCGCAGCTCGACGGTGACGTCCTTCGGCGCGATGTGGCCACCGGCGACCTCGGGCAGGAACGGCAGGTACGTGTAGTAGGTGTTCTGGTCCACCAGGGTGATGCGCATGGGCACCGTGGCCGCGTGCTTCTGGAGCTGCTTGACCGTGGTGTAGCCAGCGGAGCCGCCGCCGAGGACGAGGACGTGAGGGATCGAGTCTGCCATTCCTCCGGTCTACCGGACTTTGGCTTGGCGCGTCATGAGTTCCGCGGCCTGTCGCGGAGCCGCCACCACGCGGTCTCGGCCAGTTCGGGCCCCGTGAACACCCCGTGCGGGGTGCGGCGGGACTCGGTGAGCGAGAAGCGGCGCAGTCGGTAGCCGCCGCCGAAGCGGTCGATGATCGCCTCGGGTGACGCCTCGGGGTCGCGCTTGACGTACCAGGTGCGGTCGTCGACCGGCTCGATCACGCCGCGGTCACCGTCGCCCGCCGATGCGGGAGCGCAGGATGTCGATGCGCTTCTGGATCTGCTCGATGCTCGCCTGCGCCACGGCCGGGCCACCGCTGATCCGCCGGAGTTCGGCGTGGATCGCACCGTGCGGTTCGTTCGAGTGCCGGGACCAGATCGACACGAGCCGGGCGAGCTCGGTGCGCTGCTCCTTGATCGTCATGTACATCGGGCGGTCGGGCTCGGGCGCCTTGGGCATGCCGTCCTTGGCCGTGCGGCCCTTGGAGCGCTTGGCCTGGGTCGCCTGCCGGGCGCGCAGGAGGTCGCGCACCTGGTCGGGTTCGAGCAGCCCGGGGATGCCGATGAAGTCGAGCTCCTCGAGGGAACCGACCTCGCCGCCGGTGCCGAACTCACCGCCGTCGTAGAGGACGCGGTCGAACGACGCCTGCGAGTCGAGCGCCTCGAACGGCTGGACCTCGAGCAGGCTCTCGGACGCGCGGTCTTCCTTGTTGGCCTCGGCGACCATCGCGTCTTCGGGGTTGTACATGCCGTCGTCGGCGTCCTTCGGCCGGTCGAGGGCGTGGTCGCGCTCGAGCTCGAGGGTGGCGGCGAGGGCCATCAGGCCGGGGACGCTCGGCAGGAAGACGCTCGCGGTCTCACCGCGACGACGGGCACGCACGAAACGTCCGATCACCTGGGCGAAGAACAGCGGCGTGCTCGCGCTCGTGGCGTACACGCCGACGCAGAGCCGTGGGACGTCGACGCCCTCGGAGACCATGCGGACGGCCACCATCCAGCGCGAGGTGTCCTCGGCGAACGCGCTGATGCGGCTCGACCCGGCGGCCTCGTCGGACAGCACCACGGTGGGACGCTCCCCCGTGATCTGCTGCAGGATCCGGGCGTAGGCGCGTGCCGTGGTGGTGTCGGTGGCGATGACCAGACCGCCGGCGTCGGGCACACCGCGACGGACCTCGGTCAGGCGCTTGTCGGCGGCGGAGAGCACGGCCGGCATCCACTCGCCCTCGGGTGACAGCGCGGTGCGCCAGGCCTGGGCCGTGATGTCCTTCGTGACCTGTTCGCCCAGGGAGGCCGACATCTCGTCGCCCATCCGGGTCTTCCAGCGCATCTGTCCGGCGTAGGCCATGAACAGCACCGGGCGGACGACGCCGTCCTTCAGGGCTCGGCCGTAGCCGTAGTTGTAGTCGGAGATCGAGGTGCGGATGCCCTGCTCGTCGGGGGCGTACTGCACGAACGGGATCGGTGCGGTGTCGGACCGGAACGGGGTCCCCGACAGCGAGAGCCGGCGGGTGGCGCCGGAGAACGCCTCTCTGATGCCGTCACCCCACGTCAGGGCGTCGCCACCGTGGTGGACCTCGTCGAGGACGACCAGGGTGCGGCCGCCCTCGGTGATGCGCTTGTGCACCTCGGGGTTCATGCCGACCTGGGCGTACGTGATCGCGACGCCCTGGTAGTGCCGGCCGAACATGCCGTCGCCGTTCTTGAACATCGGGTCGATCCGGATGCCCACGCGGTCGGCGGAGTCGGCCCACTGGCGCTTCAGGTGCTCGGTCGGGGCCACGACGACGATGCGGTCGACGGTGCCGCGGGCGAGGAGCTCGGTCGCCAATCGCAGCGCGAAGGTGGTCTTGCCGGCGCCGGGGGTCGCGGCCGTGAGGAAGTCGCGGGGTTCCTTCTCGAAGTACTTCGTGAGCGCTTCGATCTGCCAGGCGCGGAGCTTCGATGCCGTGCCCCAGGCAGCCCGGTCCGGGAACGCCGGCGACAGGTGCTGGACGGCCGAGTTGCCGGCCGCTTCGGCCAGGGCTGCGGCGTCGGCTTCGTCACGGGCCGCGTCACCCTGCGCCTGCGCCGTCTCGTGTGCCGGGGTTTGGTGTGCCGGGGTCTGATGTGCCTGGCTGCCGTCGTGCGTCGACGACGATCCGCCTGCGCCGGACTGGTCGTCACCCGACTCCGCCCACAGCGTGGCGGGCTGCTGGTCTTCGTACTCCGCTGCGCTCACTGAACCCGATTCTACCGCCACCGTCAGTCCTGCCGAGCGTGCGGGACGCCGCCGTCAGGGGTCCGGCGGACCAGGGATGCCGGTCGCAGCACGCCGGCGCCGAAGCGTGCGGCGACCGCGTCGACCGTGGTCTCGGTGTCACGCCACGGCGCGTCGTCGTCCCACAGGGCGTTGCTCGCGGCCGCGGGCACGAGGTTCTCGCCGCGCACCCCGATCAGCCGGATCTGGTTGCCCGGACGGTGCAGCACGTCGTACAGCTCGACGGCTTCGCGGTGCAGGCGCTTCGCGACGTCGGTGGGCTCCGCCAGGGTGCGCGACCGGGTCAGGGTGGTGAAGTCGGTGTAGCGGACCTTGAGTGCCACGGTCCGGGCCTGCACGTCGGCCTGGCGCAGGCGGACGGCGACCTTGTCGGCCAGGCGCAGGAGTTCGCGGGCGACGTCGTCGCGCTCGGTCAGGTCGCGGCCGAACGTGACCTCGTGCCCGATCGACTTCTCGCCGACGCCGGTGTCGACCACGCGGGGGTCGCGACCCCACGACAGGTCGTGCAGCCGCTGCCCGCCGGCCGGGCCGAGTGCCGACACCAGTGATCCGAGCGGGGTGTTCGCCAGGTCGCCGACCGTGCGGATGCCCCGGCGTTCGAGCGTCTCCTGCGTCTTGCCGCCGACGCCCCAGAGCGCGGACACCGGCTGCGGGTGCAGGAACGCCACGGTGTCGGCGGCGGGGACCACGAGCAGGCCGTCCGGCTTCGACCGGCTGGAGGCGAGCTTCGCGACGAACTTGGTCGACGCCGCGCCGACGGAGCAGTGCAGACCGGTCTCGGCGAGGACCGTGCGGCGGATGGCCTGGCCGATCTGCCACGGGGTGCCGTACAGCCGGAGGGCGCCGGCGACGTCGAGGAACGCCTCGTCGATGCCGAGGCGCTCGACCCGCGGGGTGAACCGGTCGAAGATCGCCATCACCGCGGCGGACTGCGCCCGGTACTTCTCGAAGTGCGGTTCGACGATGACGGCGTTCGGGCAGCGCCGCTTGGCGACGGCCATCGGCATCGCCGAGTTGACGCCGTAGCGACGCGCTTCGTAGGTGGCGGCGGTGACGACGGAGCGGTCGGAGTCGTGCCCGACGATGACCGGCAGGCCCACGAGGTCGGGGCGGTCGAGCAGTTCGACGGAGGCGAAGAAGGCGTCCATGTCGACGTGCAGCACGGTCGCCGAGACGTCGTCCACCGGTGCGTCGGAGACGAGGCGGTTCCGTCCGTCCTGCTTGCTCACACCGAGATGATGCCAGGCGCCGCCGACATCGCCGGACGGGGCGTGCTCACGGCCGCTCGGTGCGAGGTTCGTCCCGTCGTGCGCTGTTGCTCGCCCATCGCACCGTGCGCCCTTCGCAACTCGGTGCCGAGCTAGTTGCGCCGTGCGGCGACACAGGGCAGCACCGAGCGACCACGCTCGCACCGGCCGACGGACCCGGCACCTTGCGCCGCCACGCAATCGCCCACCGCACCGTGCGCCCTTCGCAACTCGGTGCCGAGTTAGTTGCGCCGTGCGGCGACACAGGGCAGCACCGAGCGACCACGCTCGCACCGGCCGACGGGCCCGGCACCGTGCGCCGCCACGCCAACCTCGCACCAGGCAGGCGGCAGGCGGCAAGCGCGCGCAGCGCTCAGCCGAGCGGGCCGAGCACCGACGCGGCGATCGTCCGCGCCGCGGAGTCCCGCGACGACGGGTGGTACTGCCCCGCCCGGACATCACGCGACAGCCGCGCCAGCTCGCTCGACGACCGGAAGGCCGAGCCGCCGACGACTCGCATGGCCTCGTCCACGACGTGCTGCGCGGTGTCCACGGCCCGGGCCTTCGTGCCGACGAGCAGCGGGAACCAGCGGGCACCGAGGTCGTCGAGCTCGTCGACCGACCGCGCCAGCGAGTCGACCTGCAGCGTGATCGCGTCGACCGCACCGCGCAGGTCGGCGATCGCCCGACGCACGTCGGGGTCCTGCGACCGCCTGGTTCCGTCGGCCACGGTGCGACCCGCCGCGGCGGCCGTCGCGAGCGTGATCGCCCGCTCCGCGACCCCGGCGTACACCGACGCGATGAGGAGCTCGAACGACGCGAAGATCCCGAACACGAGCGGGTCCTGGTTCGGCCCGACCGGCAGCGACCGGACGATGCGATCGGCGGGGACGTGCACACCGTGCAGCTTCGTGGTGCGGCTCTGCGTCGCGCGCATCCCGAGCGTGTCCCAGTCGTCCAGGTGCTCGACGTCGCCGTCGGACCGCAGGACGAACCCGTGCACGAGCCGTGGCTCCGGCCCCGAGGTGTCCTTGCCGAAGACGCTCATCACGTCCCACGCCGGTGCGAGGGACGTGGACACCTTCGTGCCGGTGAACCGGTACCCGCCGTCGCCGTCCGGCTCCGCCGTCGTCGACGAGTCGAACAGCACGGCGTCGTTGCCGGGTTCGCTCACCCCGAAGGCGAGCAGGTGGTCGTCCGCAGCGTGGTCGGTGACGGCCTGGAGGAACGACTCGCCTCGCGTACGGACGGCGCGGGCCGCCTGCACCCACACCTGGTGCATGCCGAGGCCGAGTGCCGTCGCCGGCGCGGCCTGGGCGAGGGCGCGCTGCACCCGCGCGGTGCCGCGGAGGCCGAGGCCCGCCCCGCCCTGCCCGACGGGGACACCGATCCGCAGGTAGCCGGCGGCGCGGAGCTCGTCGAGGTCCTCGGTGCAGAACGCGTTCGCGGCGTCGTAGCCGGGGGCGCGCTCGGCGATGCGGTCGAGCAGCTCGTCCGGCACCGACCAGCCGACGGCGTCCGTGTTGGCCTTCGTCATGCCACGAGACTAGGGTCCGGAACGTGTCAGATCGTCATCCTTGGACCAGGTACGTCGCGATCGGTGACTCGTTCACCGAGGGGATCGGGGATCCCGACCCCACCGTCCCGGGCGGCAACCGCGGCTGGGCGGACCGCGTCGCCGAGGTGCTCGCACACCAGACCGACGACTTCGCCTACGCGAACCTCGCGATCCGCGGGCGGCTGCTGCAGCAGATCATCGACGAGCAGGCCGAGGCCGCCGTCGCCCTGCACCCGGACCTCATCACGGTGTCCGCCGGCGGCAACGACATCATCCGCCCCGGCTCGGACCCGGACGAGCTCGCCGAGCGCGTGGACCGGCTCGTCGCCGACCTGCGACGCGACGGAGCCACCGTCGTGCTGTTCACCGGCCCGGACGTCGGGATGACCCCGGTGCTCGGCATGGTCCGCGGCAAGACGGCGATCTACAACGAGAACCTGCACGCCATCGCCCTGAAGCACGGCGCCCTGGTGGCGAACATGTGGGCACTCCGGGTGCTCCGGGACCCGCGGATGTGGGCTCCGGACCGCCTGCACCACTCCCCGATGGGCCACTCGACGATCGCCGCGGCGGTGCTCGACGCCCTCGGCGTGCCGCACGGGCTCGAACCGTTCAACCCGGACCCGCTCGAGGCTCGGCCGTGGCGCGAGGCCCGCGCCGAGGACCTCGGCTGGGCCAGGGAGTACCTGGTGCCGTGGGTGGTCCGGCGCATCAAGCACACCTCGTCCGGCGACGGGGTGTCGGCGAAGCGACCCGAGCTGCAGATCGTCACCGAGCACCCCTCCGACACCCCGTAGGAGCGTGGCCGCAGGGCCGCCGGCCCTCATCAGTCCGCGGGGCGCCGCAGCGTGAGCGGTCCGTCGTGCAGCGGCTCGGTCTGCCATCTCGTCGTCGTCGATCCCGTGGCGGGGTCGATCCGGACGTGCGCCAGGTGCGGGGTCTCGACGAACCGCACGTCGACACGGACGGTCCCGTCGTCCGCGACGGCACCGCTCGCCGCGAGCGGGCCCTCGACGGCCCACTCCCCCTGCCCGACGGGCACCGACAGGGATCCGCCGTCGACGTCGAGCGTGAGCCGCCACCCGTCGCCGTCGCGGGCCAGCGGACCGACGTCGGCGAGGCCCTGCAGCGGACCACCGTCCACGGCGGGCAGTCCCAGGGAGGCGAGCCGGGCCTCCAGGGCGGATGCCGAGGCCGCGTCGGACGCGCGGTCGACGGCGGGCAGCAGGTGCTCCCAGACCGCGTCGAGGACGGCCTGCATGTCGAGGCTCTGGCCGGTCATCGCGAGCACGACGTCCTGCTCCGGCAGGACGACGCAGAACTGACCGTAGGCGCCGTCGCCGCGGAAGCCGTGGCGGGCCATCCAGAACTGGAAGCCGTAGCCCTGGGACCAGTCGGGGTTGGCCTCGTCCGGGTTGGCGACCTGCGTGCTGGTCGCCTGCTCGACCCAGTCGGCGTCGAGGATCCGCTCGCCGTCCCAGACGCCGCCCTGCAGGTACAGCTGACCGAGCTTGGCGACCGCGTCGGTCGGGGCGTAGCACCCGCTGTACCCGAGCTCCGCGTCGGTGTCGTCGCGCCGCCAGGCGAGGTCGTCGATGCCGAGCGGATCGAGCAGGTGCGGGCGGAGCCACGCGACGAGGGAACCGCCGGTCACCCGCCGGACGATCTCGGCGAGGGTGTACGTGCACGGCTGGTTGTAGGCGAAGACCGTGCCGGGCTCCGCGTCGGGCGGGAGCAGCAGGAACCCGCGCACCGTGTTCGTCGGGTCGAGGGCCTGGGCGCGGTCGATCGTCTCCTCGCGGTGGCCGCTCGCCATCGCGAGCAGGTGCCGGACGCGGATGCGGCGGCTGCGCTCGTCGGTGACGTCGGCGTCGAGCTCCGGGAAGTACGACAGCACGGTCGCGTCGAGGTCGATCAGGCCCGCCCGGACGGCGATGCCGACCCCGGCGGCGGTGAAGCTCTTGCTCAACGAGTAGAGCAGGTGCACGCGGCCGGCGGCGTAGGGGTGCCACCAGCCCTCGGCCGCCACCTGGCCGTGCCGGAGCAGCATGATGCTGTGCGGCTCCACGTCGGGCGTGGACTCGAGGGCGTCGAGCAGGGCGGTCACGCCGCCGGGATCGAAGCCGAGGGCGGCGGGGGTGGCCCGGGGGAACGTCGTCATCGTCGTCACCCGACCGACTCTACGGTCGGCGGTCGACGGGCGTCACGCCCCCTGGAACGGGTTCGTCCAGCGCCACCAGACGCCGGGGTCGTCGATCGTGCGCTCGAGCGCGAGCGGCACCGTGACCGGGTCGTGGTCGGAGATGCGGAACCGGACCTGCCCGACCCGCTCGCCCTTCGTGCCGAAGGTCACCTGCTGCAGCTTCGCCTTCGCGGTGACGGTGGTCTTGCCCCACACGAGCACCTCGGCCGCCTTCGTCGTGACCGCGTCGGCCTCGTCCTGCCACGGGGTCGAGAAGGTGCCGAAGGTCTGCCCCTGGTGGGTGAGCGTCACCACCTGGAAGTTGTCCGCCACGGACCGCAGCAACCGCTGCACGTCGACGTCGAGGGAGTCGTGGTCGACACCGCCGAGCATCACACCGACGACGGTGACGTCCCTGCCCCCGCGCTCGTACGTCGCCGCGAACAGCAGACAGGCACCGGCCTCGTCGAGGGTGCCGGTCTTGATCCCCTCGATGCCGTCGAGCCCGAGGAGCTTGTTCGAGTTCTCGATCTCGCCGACCGTCGGGATCGTGACGTCCTTGGTGCCGACGATGTCCTTCACGACCGGGTTCGCCAGCGCGAGCTGCCCGAGCTCGACCAGGTCGGTGGCGGTCGAGGTGTTGTCCGGGTCGAGGCCGGTCGGCTCGTGGATCGTCGTGTCGTCCAGGCCGTGTTCGTCGAGCCAGTCGTCCGCCGCGTGCTCGTAGGCGGCGATCGACCCGAAGGCCCAGATCGCGAGCGCGCCGGCGTAGTTGTTCGCCGACTTCATCAGCATCACCTGGAACGCCTGGCGCTCGGTGAGCTGCAGCCCCTCCGGCATCGGGGCGACCTCGCCGTTCTGCGCCGCGTACTTGGCGTACAGGCCCTCCATCTGCTTCGTGAAGCGGATGGACGGTCCCGACTCCCCCGCGGCCATCGGCTTCTCGTCGAGCACCACGAGCGCCGTGACGACCTTCGTGATGCTCGCGATCGACCGGGGCTTCGTGTCGCCGCTGGTGCGCAGGCTCTCCGGGAAGTCCGTCGCCTCGACCGCCGTCGCGCCGTACCCCGGGAAGCTCAGGGCCGGGACGGTCGTCTTCGGTGCCGAGTAGGTGGTGGTGCTGGCGCTCGCCGGGCCGAACGGCACGACGGCCGCGGCGACGAGGTACCCGGCCACCAGGATCAGGACGGCGACCACCGAGATCGTGACCGGCCTCCGGACGGCGGAGCGGGGGCGGCGGACGACTGCTGACACGGGACCCGAGCGTACCGGTCCGCTCCTAGGCCGAGGCTGCGACGGGCTGGTCGGGCTGGCGTTCCGGAGCGGGGGCCGCTGCGCCACCGGCGTCGGCCGCGACGACGGTGCCGGCCGGGCCGACAGTGCCAGCCTCGACGACGGTGCCGGCCGGCTCGGGCCGAGCGAAGGTCAGGCGGCGGGACAGGTACGCGAACACCGGACCGAGCGCGTTCATCAGCACGACCGACACCCAGGCTGCCCAGGCGTTCCCCGGGTCGAAGCCGAAGCCGCCGAAGCACGTCGCGAAGAACGAGGCGAACCCGAGGAACATCCCGGGGACGAGCCCGAACAGCTTCGTCCGCCCCGTGTACATCAGGGCGCAGTTCACGACGAGGATGAGCAGCGCCAGCACGGTGTTCTGCGCCGCCTGCCCCTCGCCGAGCAGGGTGCCGAACCGCTGGTCGAGCAGGACGATGACCAGGCCGAACGCCGACCCGATCGGCATCGCGGCCCACAGGCGGGTGGCGTTCCGCAATGTCGGCTTGCCGCCGAGCAGGAACATCCCCGCCCAGCTGATGAAGATCGCCCAGGTCGGCAGGTGCAGGGCGTTGCCCCCGATGAACGCCGTGGCACCGGCCAGGACGGAGGCGACGATCTCGTGCGGGATCCGTTCACGCATGGCTGAGTTCCTTCGATCGGTTCGTGGTGCGGCTGGTGGTGAGACGGACGGTCCGGGTGGTCTCGGCGACGACCCGGCCGCGCTTGAGGACGAGGGCACGGTCCGGCCGGTCGAGCAGGACGCCGTCCGGGTCGGTGGTGGAGAGCACGACGAGGTCGGCGGCGGCGCCGGGCCGGATGCCGTGGGTGTCCGCGACGCCGACGACCTCGGCCGCCCCGGTGGTGGCCATGGCGAGCACCCGTCGCAGGTCGTCCGGGCCGGACAGGTGTCCGGTCTGCGCCAGGAGCAGCCCGACGTCGAGCAGGTCGGCGTTGCCGAACGGGGTGAAGGCGTTCCGGACGTTGTTCGACGCGTAGGCGCTCGTCACACCGGCGTGCCAGAGTTCGCGGACCGGCACGACCCCGCGCCGCACGTCTTGGTCGTCGGACCGTCCCCCGAGGTGCAGGTCGGTCGCGGGCAGCGGCACGACGGCGACCCCGGCGGCGGCCAGGCGGTCGAACAGCACCCGGCGCTCGCCGCGGGGCAGGCTCGCGACCGAGGTCACGTGGCCGAGCGCCACCCGTCCCTGCAGCCCGCGGGCGGTCACGCGGTCGGCGATGTGCCCGGCGAGGGCGTACCGCGGGTCGGAGGTGTCGTCGGCGAAGTCGGCGTGCAGGTCGGCCGGCACCCCGAACTCCTCGGCGAGGTCCAGGACGGTCTCGACGTGTTCGTGGCACGCGGCCAGGGTGTGCTCGTTGTAGGTGCAGCCCCCGATGACGTCCGCCCCCGCGGCGAGCGCCTGACGGAGCAGCGCGAGGGTGCCCGGTGCCTTGGCGATGCCCTCCTGGGGGAACGCGACGATCTGCAGGTCGAGGGCGTCCCGGTACTCGTCGCGCAGGTCGAGCAGCACCTCGACGCCGGTGAGCCCGACGATCGGGTCGACGTCGGGGTGTGCGCGGACGAGCGTCGTGCCGTTCGTGATGGCCTGGTCGAGCAGGGTGCGGGCGCGGTCGCGGACGGTGGCGTGGGTGAAGCCGCGCTTGAGCTCCCCCGTGACGGCGATGGCGCCGGCGAGGGTGCCGTCGGGGTTCGGGCGTTCCCGGTCGAGCAGGGCCTTGTCGACGTGCAGGTGTGCCTCGATGAGCCCGGGGATGACCACGCGCCCGGCGCAGTCGGCCACGCGGGTGGGAGCAGCACCGGTGTCGGTGCCGTGCGCCGAGCCCGGACCGGGCAGCGCGTCGGTCACGCTGACGATCACGCCGTCGTGGATCGCGACGTCGACGGATCGGCCGTCGGTCAGCCGTGCGTTGGTGAGGACCAGGTCCACGTCGAACCCTCTTCCGGTCGGTGCGGGTGGGACGTGCTCCACCATTCGCCCGCCGTGTTTCGGGTTCCGACGCCGCGTGTGACGGCCGTGTAAAAGATGGTCGTACCAATGAACCAAGCAGACCAACCGGCCCTACGGTCGAGGGCATGCACCGTGGACGGACCCTGAGCGCGGCGACCGCCGCCCACCTCGGCACGCTCGTGCTCGACGACCTGCAGCCCGGCGACAAGCTGCCGCCGGAACGCACCCTCGCCGAGGACCTCGCCGTGTCCCGCACGACCATCCGCGAGGCGCTGCAGGAACTCGAGCGCCGTCGTCTGGTCTCCCGGACCCCCGGCCGTGGCACCGTCGTGCTGCCGCGACCGGAGGAGGCGTCCGCCCTGCTCGACCACCACCGCGACGACCTGGACCACCGGGCCGAGCACGTCGCCGAGTTCCGGACCGTCGTCGAGCCGCAGGTCGCCGGACTGGCGGCGGCGCGGGCGGGCGAGGCCGACCTGCTGACCCTGGAACGCATCCTCGCCGCGACGCACGCGGGCCTGAGCCCGGAGGAGTCGCTCGCCCAGGACGTCGCCTTCCACGTGCAGGTCGCCCGCACCTCGGGCAACCCTCTGCTCGTGTCGTTGTGCGAGCTCAGCAGCGGTTGGGTGCAGGACGTCCGTGCCCGCTCGCACAGCACCAGCGAGGGGCGCCGATCGTCGTTCGAGTGGCACGAGCGGATCCTCGAACGGATCCGGGAGCACGACGTCGAGGGCGCGACGCGGGCGATGGCGGACCACCTCGCCGACGTGGCCCACCTGGTCGAACGGAGGACGGACCGATGACGACCGCACACGAGACCACCGCCCCCGCGGTGGCGACCCTGCAGCCCGGTGCCGGGCCCGTCCGCGGCGACCACTCCCTACCCGTCGACCCGGAGACCGTCCTCTGGGGCCGACTGCCGAGCGACGGTGACACCCCGGCCCTGACGATCGCCCCCGGCGAGTCGGTCACCATCGACACCGTCAGCCACGAGGGGATCCTCCCAGACCAGGGCAGCGACCCCGTCGCGTGGTTCGGCGACCACGGCGTCGCACCGGAGCACGTCCTCGCCGACGCCGTCGCGATCGCCCGCTCCGGGCACCGCAGCCCCACGGCAGACGGTCCGCACGTGGTGTCCGGGCCGATCGCGGTGCGCGGTGCCCGTCCCGGCGACGTGCTGACGATGACGGTCCTCGAGACCCTGCCCCGGGTTCACTACGGCGTGGTGTCGAACCGGCACGGCCGCGGTGCCCTGCACGGTGAGTTCCCGGTCGACGGCACGACGGTGAGCGTCTTCGCCGACGTCGTGGACACCGAGCAGGGCCGGCGGGGCCGCATCCCGCTCACCGCCGCCCGCGACCGCTTCGCGCACTTCCCCCTCGCCCCGTTCCTCGGGATCATGGGCGTCGCCACCCCCGGGGAGCGGCTGCACTCCGTCCCGCCCGGTCGCCACGGCGGCAACATCGACGTCAACCTGCTGCAGGCCGGCTCGCAGCTGCACCTACCGGTGCTCGTCCCCGGCGCGCTCGCCCACGTCGGGGACCCGCACTTCGCCCAGGGCGACGGTGAGGTGGCGCTCACGGCGATGGAGGCTTCGCTCCGCGCCACGATCCGCTTCGACCTGACCCCGGCCGCCGAGGCGACCGCGCGGTTCGGGGACCTGGTCTGGCCCGTCGCGGAGACGCAGGAGTTCCTCGTGCCCACCGGCATGGACCCCGACCTCGACGAGGCCGTCCGGCAGTGCGTCCGGCACGCCGTCGCGATCCTCGGCGCGCGCTGGGGCATGGAACGCCACCTGGCGTACGCGTACCTGTCCGCAGCGACCGACTTCAACATCTCGCAGGTGGTGGACCTGGTCACCGGTGTCCACGCCCGCATCCGCAAGGCCGACTTCGAGGAGCCCGTCCGATGACCACGCCGCACACGTCGACGGCACCCGACGGACTGCTCGAGGCGCTCGACGCCTACGAGACCGCCCTGCTGGCCAACGACCTCGACGCCCTCGACGCCGCCTTCGTCGACTCCCCCGACACGATGCGCGGCGACGACCGCGGCCTGCTCGTCGGGCACGACGCGATCAGCGCGTTCCGCGGGGCGCGGGGTGGGGTCGCCACCCGGTCGCTGACGCACGTCGAGGTCCGCCCCCTGACCGAGGACCGCGCCCTCGTCGTGTCGGTGTCCCGGTTCGCCGCGGGTGGGCAGGGCCTCCAGACCCAGCTCTGGTGCCGCGACGGCGGCACCGGCTGGCGCATCGAAGCGGCCCACGTCACGGGCCGCCCGAAGGCCGTCGACACCACCGTCTGGCGGGCCGTCGGCGACCCGCTCGTCGCCCCCACCGCCTCCGGATCGCTCGACGGCCTGACCGTCGCCGTCAAGGACCTCTACGCCGTCCCCGGCCAACCGGTCGGCGCGGGCAACCCGACGTACCTGCGCGAGGCACCGGTCCAGACCGCGCCCGCCACAGCGGTCGCCGCGCTCCTCGCCGCCGGTGCCTCGATCCGCGGGATCGCGCGCACCGACGAGTTCGCGTACAACCTGACGGGCCGGAACGCGCACCACGGCACGCCGCCGAACAGCGCGGCTCCCACCCGACTGCCTGGAGGCTCGTCCAGCGGATCCGCGTCGGCCGTCGGCCTCGGCACGGCCGAGATCGGGATCGGCACGGACACCGCGGGATCGGTCCGGGTCCCCGCCTCGTACCAGGGGCTCTGGGGCCTCCGGACGACCCACGGCACGGTGTCCCGCGACGGGCTGCTCCCGCTCGCGCCGTCGTTCGACACCGTCGGGTGGCTCACGCGGAGCCCCGTGGTGCTGCTCGCCGCCCTCGACGCCACCGTCCCGCCACCGTCGGTGCCCGGCGGGGCACTCGATGCGACCGTGCTCGTCGTGCCGGAGGAATTCGTCGCACTCGTCGAACCGGCCGTCGCCCGCGCCTTCGCTGCCTTCGTCGAAGCGCTCGACGAACCCGTCGCGACCGTCCGACTGCGCGACCTCGGCATCCCGGACCCCGCAGCGCTGCAGGAGCAGATGCGCCTCGTCCAGGCCGCCGAGGCCCTCGCCGCCCACGGCCCCTGGATCGACGCGCACCCCGGCGCCCTGAGCACCGTCGTCGGTGACCGGTTCCGCGTGGCACGGGCGAACGACCCCGACGCCACCGCGGACGCCGTGGCACGTCTCGGCGAGGTCCGTGCGACGATCCGCCGTGCCCTGGACGGTCGGACCCTGCTGTTCCCGACCGTCCCCGGACCCGCACCCCTGCTCCACGCGGACGCCGCGGCGCTCGAGCGCACCCGGACCGCCACCACGGCGATGACCGCGCTCGCGAGCGTCGGTGGGCTGCCCGCGGTGAGCGCACCGGCGCTGACCGTGGACGGCGCGCCCGTCGGCGTCTGCCTGGTCGGTGGGCCGGCCACCGACCGTGCCCTGGTGATCCGCGCCGGGGGCATGCTGCCCGACCAGGCCGCCCCGGGCCTCCCCGACCGTCTCGGTGGTGCGCTAGGAGGCGAGCCGCCGGGCGTGGGTGACCGCCCACAGACCGACGGCGCTCGCCGCGGCCACGTTGAGCGAATCGACGCCGTGCGCCATCGGGATCCGGACGGTCGTGTCGGCCGACGCGATCGCGGCCGGCGTCAGCCCCTGCCCCTCGGTGCCCATCACGAGCGCGACCCTGTCGGGCAGGTCCGCCACGAAGGCGTCGAGGTCGACGGACTCGTCGGTCAGCGCCATCGCGGCCAGGTGGAAGCCCTGCGCGCGGAGTTCCTCGCCCGCCGCGGGCCAGTCGCCGATGCGGGTCCACGGCACCTGCAGCACCGTGCCCATGCTCACGCGGACACTCCGGCGGTACAGCGGGTCGGCGCACCGCGGGCTGACGAGCACCGCGTCGGCGCCCAGGCCGGCGACGCTGCGGAACACCGCGCCGACGTTCGTGTGGTCGACGATGTCCTCGAGCACGACGACGACCTTCGCGTCCCGCACCACGTCGGCGACGCTCGGCAGCTCGGGGCGCTGCATCGCGGCGATCGCACCGCGGTGCATGCGGAAGCCGGTGAGCTCCTCGAGCAGGGCGTCGGCACCGACGAACACGGGGCCGTCGTGCTCCGCGACCAGGGGCAGGACGCTGTCGAGCCACTTCTCCTGCACCAGGATGCTCCGCGGCACGTGACCCGCGCGGACCGCGCGCTCGATGACCGTGTTCGACTCGGCGATGTACAGGCCACCCGCGGGCTCCGAGACCCGGCGGAGCGCCACGTCGGTGAGCCGGGCGAAGTCGTCGAGACGGGGATCGTCGAGGGAGTCGATGCGGACGGGGTGCACGGGTCTCGTTTCGGTGTGGTGCGGGGGGGGTGTGGGTGGTGTGGGGCGCGGCGTGGGTCCGGTGGGACGGCGCTGGAGCGCATCCGTGGATGGTCCGCTCCGCCTGGGAAGCGACCGGGACGGTCGGGTGTTGAGGGTACCGTGAACAGGGTGCTGGATGATGCTGCGTCGACGACCGGACCGACCACCGGGGCGGCCGCCGGGTCGGTGACCGCCGACGACCTGGACCGCGTCGTCGAGGTGCTCGGCGGCAAGCGCATCGCCGTGCTCTCCGGTGCCGGTCTGAGCACCGACTCCGGCATCCCCGACTACCGCGGCGCCGGGCGGGTGGTGCGCAAGCCGATGACGTTCCAGGAGTTCCTGGCCGACCCCGCGAAGCGCCAGCGCTACTGGGCCGGATCGCACCTGGGCTGGCGGAGCTTCGCGGCCGCCGTGCCGAACGACGGGCACCGGGCGCTCGCCGCACTCGAGGACGCCGGGATCGTCGCCGGGGTCATCACGCAGAACGTCGACGGCCTGCACCTGCGCGCCGGGTCCCGCCGCGTCGTCGAGATCCACGGCTCGATGGACCGCGCCGTGTGCCTGCGGTGCGGCCAGGTGTTCTCCCGTTCCGACCTCGCCGCCACCATCGACCGGGCGAACCCCTGGATCGACGAGCCCGGGTCCGTGCAGCTGCAGCCGGACGGCGACGTCGAGATCGCCGACGTCGAGCGGTTCGTCGTCCCCGCGTGCTCCGTGTGCGGCGGCGACCTGAAGCCCGACGTCGTCTTCTTCGGCGAGTTCGTGCCGGCCGAGAAGTTCCGCGAGGCCGTGTCGATCGTCGCCGACGCCGACGCGCTGCTCGTCGTCGGTTCCTCCCTCACCGTGAACTCGGGTGTGCGGCTGGTCGACCACGCTGCACGCCGCAAGAACCCGGTGGTCATCGTGAACCGCGGCGAGACCCGGAGCGACCGACGCGCGGCCGTGAAGCTCGAGGCCGGCACCACCGAGACGCTCGTGCACCTGGCGGAGCGGCTCAGCGCGGCGGCTTCGACCGACTAGCGCGGTCGCGGTCGGCGGACGGGGCTGCGCGGTCCCCGGACGGGCCTGCCGGGTGCGGTCGCCGGACGGGCCTGCCGGGTGCGTCTGCGAAGATCGACGGGTGACGACCCTCCTGTACCTCGTCCGGCACGGCGAGACCGACTGGAACGCGCAGCGCCGCATCCAGGGCTCGACCGACATCCCGCTCAACGACACCGGACGACGGCAGGCCGCCGAGGCCGCCGAGCTCCTGACCCGCCGGCCGTTCGACGCCGTCGTCGCCTCCCCGCTGTCGCGTGCGGCCGAGACGGGCGCGATCATCGCCGACCGCCTGGGCCTCGACGCACCGACGACGTACCCGGGCCTGGCCGAGCGCTCCTACGGCGAGGCCGAGGGCCTGACCGACGACGAGGTGTCGGCACGGTACCCGCACGACGACATCCCCGGCCGGGAGTCCCGCTCCGCGCTGCTCGCCCGCGTCACCGAGACCCTCGGCGAGATCGCGGTCCGGTTCGACGCCGGCGTCGTCGTGGTCGCGACCCACGGCGCGGTGATCCGCAGCGTCGTGAACGCCGCAGCCCCCGGCACCGCCGACCGCCGCCACACCCCGATCCGGAACGGGTCCATCCACTCGTTCCGGTGGGACCCCGAGCGCTTCCACGCCGAACTCGTCCGGTTCGACGACCCGATCGACGACGTGTCCGATGCCACCGGAGGCTCGGCGTTCGAGTACCAGAACCCCCTGGAGCGCCGGGGCTGACCGGGGACTAGGCTCCGACGCACCCGCACGCCGGGGTGAGGGGAGCGACATGTCCGACGACGGAACCAGCCGACACGGCCAGCACGCCCTCGACCAGCAGGACGACGACCTCGACCGGGTGTTCGGTCCCGGGACGGCCAGCGTCCCCACCCGCACCCGGGCGCGCACCTGGTTCATCATCGGCGGGAGTGTCCTGGCGGTCGCCGCGGTCATCGCGGTGGTGCTCGGCTCGGTCATCGGGAGCGTCCAGAACGGCATCGGCGGGGTCTTCCCGCGGCCCGATGTCGCGCTCGACCGGTTCGACACGCGGGTGAGCGACCTGCCCGGCGTCACCGACGTGCTGCACCACACGCCGTCGAAGACCGCGTTCGCGAGCTACGACGCCATCGCCACCGTCCGCGCCGACCCCACGCTCGACACCGCCGCCCGGCGTGACCTGGTCGCCGCCATCAGCCGAGCAGCCGACGAGTCGGGCGGCAACGGCGTCCGGGTCGTGGTCATCGCCGACCTCGGCAACCTGGAGATCGGCGTCACCGGTGCCGGCGAGGTCGCGGCGAAGCGTCTGGCACTGGCGGACACGCTCGACCACATCGGCGGCGTCACCGAGGTCCGCTGCTCGTGGGAGCGCGGCGGTGACCCGTCCGACACCCCAGGCGACCAGTTCGTCGTCGTGCGGACCCCGGGTCGGGGAGCCGCGGTGCCGCCGATCGTGGCACGGGCGACCCAGGAGACCCAGAAGGTGTTCCCCGGGGCGGACGTGCAGGTCATCGCGGCGAAGTGATCGTGCGGCGGGTGCCGGTGAGGGGGCGGGAGCGCGGGCGCGGACGACGCGGAACGACACCGTCGCCGTCGTACGACATCGACCTCGTCGTTCGGCATCGGCACCAACCGCGAGACCGCGCGAGCGCCAGCACCAGCACCGCACCAGCACCAGCCCTCAGCCCCGCCGGTCCCCCACGGCCCGCTCGACGGCCCGGACGACCTGCTCCGCCGAGTCCTGCCACCGGAACCGTCCGGCACGCTCGATCGACTGCCGCGAGGCCTCGTCCCACCGTTCCTCGACCCGCCGGACGGCCGCGGCGACGGCGGACGGCGACGCCGGGTCGAAGTACTCCGCAGCGGAGCCGCCGATCTCCCGGAAGATGGGGATGTCGCTGACGACGACCGGGGTCCCGACGCCCATCGCCTCGACGAGCGGGATGCCGAACCCCTCGTCGTACGACGCGGTCGCCAGCGCCGTGGCCGAACGGAGCACGGACAGGTACTCCTCGTCGGTGGCGCCGTCGTGGAACTCGATCGCCCCCGCGGGCGCGAGCCCCTCGAGCCGTGTCCGGTCGGCGTCGGACACCCGCGACATGCAGTGCAGCGTCCAGTCCGCCCCGAGGAGCGGCAGCGCCGCCGCCAGGGTCTCGACGTTCTTGTACGGCATGAACGAGCCCATGTAGACGAGCGAGCGTCGACGTGGCGCTCCGGCCGACCGTGGTGTCGCCGGGTCGGCCGCGTTGTAGGCCACGGTCACGGGTCGCCGCGTCAGCCGGTGCTCGGTGATCAGCCCGGCGGTCGTCTCCGACACCGTCACCACCCCGTCGGCGCCGTTCAGCAGGAACCGCTGCGGCGCCCAGGACAGGTGGAACGCCCGCCAGCCGAGCCGCAGCGGCCACGAGAACTCCCGCGGGGGCGTGCGGTTGCGGTAGTAGATCAGGTCGTGCAGCGTCAGGACGAGCGCGTACCGACGGCCCCGCGACCCCATCGTCTGCATCGGCGAGAACACCGCGTCGAGCCCGAGCCGGTTGACGCGCCGGGCGACGAGCGGCTCCCCCGCGTCCGTCGGTGCGGGCAGCAGCTCCCACGGCAGGTCGCTCGGCAGCGACTCGAGCTGGCGCTCGTCGCTGACGAGCAGCACGTACTCGTGCCGGTCCGGCAGGTGCGCGACGACCCCGGCGGTGAACCGGCTGATGCCGTCGTGCCGACCGATCCGCACGTACCGGCAGTCGATGCCGATGCGCAGGCGCGTCACGACGCGTCCGCCGTCCGGGAGGCCCGGCCCGCCCCCGACGGTCGGCTGTCCGTCGTGGCCGCGCCGCGTCCAGGGCGTCCCTGGCGTCCGGTCCGTCGTGTCGTGTCCGCCATCCGGCGGAGCACCGCCGCCGCTGCCGGAGCCGGCGTCTCGTAGTGCACCAGGTGGCCGACACCCGGGATCACGACGAGCTCGGCGTCACGCAGGCGCTCGGCGAGGGCGCGCTGTTCGGGGACGGCGGTGATGTCGTCGTGCTCGGCCGCGACGAGCAGCACGGGCACCGTGATCCGGTCGGCGTACTCGGAGACGTCGTGGGTGACCGAGGTGCGGAACGCCTCGAGCACGCTCGTGCGGTTCGCGAAGGCCGAGAAGTACCGGTCGTGCTGGTCGTGCACCCACCGGCGGACCGCGGGGTCGTGGGACTTCAGCATCGCGATGCTCATCGCCCGGACGATCGCGCCGTTCCGCAGGATCCCGAGCCCGATCGGCTTCGGCAGCACCGCGCCGGCGCGGTAGTACCCGATCGCGATCGCGGTCCCCACGGCACGCGGTCCCTGCAGGGCCGGGGCGGCGATGGGGTTGACGAGGACGAGCAGTCGGGTGTCGAGCCCGGCGGCGACGGTGGCCGACACCACGATCGACCCGAACGAGTGCCCGAGCACGACGGTGTCGCGGCCGAGCCCGAGCGCGGCGTGGAACCCGGTCAGCCAGGCCACGTACGCGTCGACGTCCGACACCGGCAGCGGATCGGACACGCCGAAGCCGGGCAGGTCGGGCACGATCACCCGCACACCCTGCAGGTGCGCGGCGATGGTCTCGAGGCCGTGGTGGTCCCCGCGGAACCCGTGCACGGCGAGCACGGTGTGATCCGAGTCCTCGGGCCCGTAGACCCAGTAGTGCGTGGTCCGGCCGTCGACCTGGACGGCCCGGTGCACGACCGGGGTGGCGGCCATCAACGACTGGTACGGGGAGAGCACGGGCGGTTGCATCCGCGCCAGTCTAGGGAGCGAACCGCACGAAACCCCGGACACCCGCAGCATCTCGCGCCTATCGTGTCCGGGGCGGGCCGTCGACCGGTCCGTCGATGACGACGAGGAGCACGGTGACCTTCACAGCCCCGATCCAGCTGCCCGGCCTGACGCTCGACCCGCAGTGGTACAAGCGCTCGGTCTTCTACGAGTGCATGATCCGGTCGTTCGTCGACTCCAACGGAGACGGCATCGGCGACATCCAGGGCGTGATCGGCAAGCTCGACTACCTGCAGTGGCTCGGCGTGGACGCCCTGTGGCTGCCGCCGTTCTTCCAGTCGCCGATGCGTGACGGCGGGTACGACATCGCCGACTACCGGGCGATCCTGCCGGAGTTCGGCACGCTCGACGACTTCCGCGAGCTCGTCACGAAGTCGCACGAGCGGAACATGCGCATCGTGATCGACATGGTGATCAACCACACCAGCGACCAGCACGAGTGGTTCCAGCAGTCCCGCGAGGACCCGGACGGCCCCTACGGCGACTTCTACGTCTGGCGGGACACCGACGAGGACTACTCGAACATCCGCATCATCTTCGTCGACACCGAGGAGTCCAACTGGACTTTCGACCCGGTTCGACGCCAGTTCTTCTTCCACCGCTTCTTCTCGCACCAGCCCGACCTGAACTTCGAGAACCCCGCGGTCATCGAGGCGATCTACGACGTCGTCCGGCACTGGCTCGACATGGGCGTCGACGGGCTCCGGCTCGACGCGATCCCGTACCTGTTCGAGTCCGAGGAGGGCAACGGCGAGGGCGAGCCGGAGACGCACGAGTTCATCAAGAAGCTCCGCGCGATGGTCGACGACGAGTACCCCGGCCGCGTGCTCCTGGCCGAGGCGAACCAGTGGCCGCGCGAGACGGCGGCGTTCTTCGGCACCGACGAGGAGCCCGAGTGCCACATGGCGTTCGACTTCCCGGTGATGCCGCGCATCTTCTACTCGCTGCGGGCCCAGCACGCCGCTGAGCTCAAGGCGATCCTTTCCGAGACCCTCGACGTGCCGGCCAGCGCGGCGTGGGGTGTCTTCCTCCGCAACCACGACGAGCTCACGCTCGAGATGGTGAGCGAGGAGTACCGGCAGGCGATGTACGGCTGGTACGGCTACGACCCGCGGATGCGCTCGAACATCGGTATCCGACGACGCCTCGCTCCCCTGCTCGACAACTCTCGCGCCGAGCTCGAGCTCATCCACGCGCTGCTGTTCTCGCTGCCCGGATCGCCGTTCCTGTACTACGGCGACGAGATCGGGATGGGCGACAACATCTGGCTGCCGGACCGCGACTCGTCGCGCACACCGATGCAGTGGACGCCGGACCGCAACGCCGGCTTCTCCACCGCCGACCCGGGCAAGCTCTACCTGCCCGTCGTCCAGTCGCTCGTGTACAACTACGCGCAGGTCAACGTCGAGGCGCAGCTCGCCCAGTCGCGCTCGCTGCTGCACTGGGTCCGGAACGTCATCCACACGCGCAAGGCCCACCCGGTGTTCGGCCTCGGGTCCCTGCACGTGCAGGAGACCTCGAACGACTCGGTCCTCGCCTTCGTCCGCTCGTGGGAGGGCTCCGGCCAGCAGTTCGGCCCATCCGCCGAGGACGTCCTCTGCGTGTTCTCGTTCGCGACGAACCCGACCTCGGTCACGGTGTCCGCTCCGGAGTTCGCGGGGCGTCCGCTCTACGACCTGTTCGGCGGCGGTTCGTTCCCGTCCTTCGACGAGGACGGCAACGTCACGCTCACCATGGGCACGCAGTCGTTCTACTGGCTGCACGTCGGCGCGCCGACCCGGTAGTCGGGGGTGTCGGTGCGTCCCGTTAGCCTGACCGCGTGACGTTCCCCACAGCACAGCTCGACGCGCCCGCTCCGTCCCAGGACCTCACGGGTCGCCCCTGGTGGCACGCGCTGGGCGTCTTCGACCTCGAGACCACCGGGGTCGACGTCGAGACGGCCCGCATCGTCACCGCCCACGTCGGCCTCATCGACATGACCGGGGCCTCCATCGTCGAGGGTGCGTGGATCGCCGACCCCGGCGTGCCGATCCCCGAGGGCGCTGCCGCCGTGCACGGGTACACCACCGAGCGTGCCCAGGCCGAGGGTCGTCCCGCAGCCGAGGTCGTGGCCGAGATCATCGCCGCGATCGAGGCCGTGTTCGCCCGCGGCATCCCGCTGGTGATCTACAACGCCCCGTACGACCTCACCGTCCTCGACCGCGAGGCGAAGCGGCACGGGTTCGCCTCCCCCGTCATCGGCAACGTCGTCGACCCGCTGGTGATCGACAAGGCGCTCGACACCTTCCGCAAGGGCAAGCGCACGCTCGAAGCCGCCTCGGAGCTCTACGGCGTCACGCTCGACGACGCCCACGATGCCGGAGCCGACGCCATCGCTGCCGGGCGTGTCGCCCAGGCCATCGCGGGCAAGTACCCGGACGAGCTCGGCATCTCCGCCGAGGAGCTCCACCGCAAGCAGGTCGGCTGGTGTGCCGAGCAGGCCACCTCGTTCCAGGACTACATGCGCAAGAAGCGCGACCCGACGTTCACCGCCGACGGCCGTTGGCCGCACCGCAACGGCGCCTGACCCCGCACAGCCCCCGCAAGACACCGGTGTTCGCGCGCCGAACACCCGCAGAACGCGGCGTGACGCGCGAACACCGGTGTCTTGCGTCCCAGGGCCCACGGCCGCACAACGCGAACGGGCGGCCCTCCTGCAGGAGGACCGCCCGTGGGCGTTGCGTGGGGGCTGCTTACTTGCTGAAGCCCTTGAAGCGCTGGTTGAACTTCTCGACGCGACCGGCCGAGTCGAGGATGCGCTGCTTGCCCGTGTAGAACGGGTGCGAAGCGGACGAGATCTCGACGTCGATGACCGGGTAGGTCGCACCGTCGAGCTCGATGGTCTTGTCGCTGTTCGCGGTCGAACGCGTCAGGAACGTCTCACCGGAGGCCAGGTCGCGGAAGACGATGGCGCGGTACTCGGGGTGGGTGTCGGTCTTCATGGAGATTCCTCGATAGCGGTGATGGGATTGCGCGAACTGCGCGGGAAGTCGTCGGCTTGCGCCAGCCGTCCACGATACCAGAGAGACGGCGGGATCGCAGCGCTACGCGGCGCGTGCCGTGTAGCGACCGGCGTCCTTGGTGACCGAGAGGTCGATGCCGAACGCCTCGGTCAGGGTCTGGTCCGTCAGGACCTCGTCGATGGGGCCGGCCGCCTGCACGTGGCCGTCGGCGAGGACGAGCGCGTGGGTGAACCCGGCCGGGATCTCCTCGACGTGGTGGGTCACGATGACGATGGCCGGCGAGTCCGCGCTCTGGGCGTAGCCGCCGAGGGTGCGGACGAGGCTCTCGCGGGCGCCGAGGTCGAGCGACGCGGCCGGTTCGTCGAGGAACAGGATCTCCGGGTCGGTCATCACGGCGCGGGCGATCTGCACGCGCTTCTGCTCGCCGTCGCTGAGGTCGCCGAACGTGCGGTCGGTGAAGGACCCCAGGCCCCACTCCTCGAGCACGCGCTGCGCACGGCGGACGTCGAGCTCCTCGTACTCCTCGTTCCAGCGACCCGTCACCGAGTACGCCGCGGTGAGCACGACGTCGATGACCTTCTCGGTCACCGGGATGCGACGTGCCAGCGCGGTCGACGCGAAGCCGATGCGCGGGCGGAGCTCGAACAGGTCGGCGCCGCCGAGCTCGGTGCCGAGCACCTCGACGTCGCCCGAGGTCGGGAACGTCTGGGCGCCGGCGACCTGCAGCAGCGTGGTCTTGCCGGCACCGTTCGCGCCGAGCACGACCCAGCGTTCGTCGTCCTGTACCTCCCACGAGATCGCGTCGAGGATGGTGGCCCCGTTGCGGACCACGGAGACGTCTGACAAGCGCACGACCGAGGGCATGCGACCAGCCTACGGGTTCTGGCCGAGCACCTGGTCGTAGACCTGCCGTGTCCTGGTGGCGATCGCGTCCCAGGTGAACTCGGTCTCGACACGGAGCCGTCCGGCGCGTCCCATGAGCTTCGCCAGCCCCTCGTCGGCGAGCACCTCGGTGAGGGTCGCGGCGAGGTCGGCCACGAAGCGGTCGGGGTCGGTCGGGGTGCCGGTGCCGTCCTGCACCTGCTCGATCGGGACGATGCGGCCGGTGAGCCCGTCGGCGACGACCTCGGGGATGCCGCCGGTGCCGGTGCCGACGACCGGGATGCCGCACGCCATCGCCTCGAGGTTCACGATGCCGAGCGGCTCGTAGACCGACGGGCACACGAAGACGGTGCCCGAGGACAGCACGTTCACGATCTCCTGGTGCGCGAGCATCCGGTCGATCCAGACGACGCCCTCGCGGTCGGCCCGGAGCCCGTCGACGAGCTCGGTGACCTCGGCCAGGATCTCGGGGGTGTCCGGCGCGCCCGCGCACAGCACGATCTGCACGTCCGACGGCAGCGACGCCACGGCACGGAGCAGGTACGGCAGGCCCTTCTGGCGGGTGATGCGTCCGACGAACACGACGCTCGGGCGCGTCGGGTCGATGCCGAGGGCGCGCACGGCGTCCTCGTCGACGGTCGGTTTCCACGCGTCGATGTCGATGCCGTTGTAGACGACGTGGACCTTCGCCGGGTCGATCGACGGGTACGAGCGCAGGATGTCCGCACGCATGGCCTTGGAGACCGCGATGACGCCGTCGGCGTGTTCGAACGCCTCGCGCTCCATCCAGCTGGACAGGCGGTAGCCGCCGCCGAGCTGCTCGGCCTTCCACGGGCGGAGCGGCTCGAGACTGTGGGCGGTGACGATGTGGGGGATGCCGTAGGTCAGCTGCGCGATCCGGCCCGCGGAGTTCGCGTACCAGGTGTGGGAGTGCACGAGGTCGGCACCCTCGACGTCGGCCGCGATGGCCACGTCGGTGCCGAGGGCCTGCAGCGCGCCGTTCGCCTGGCCGAGGCCGTCCGGGGTCCGGTAGCCCCACACGTCGGGTTCGTCACGGAAGGCCCCGAAGGCCCGGACACGGACTTCCGTGTCCGTTCCCGACCGCAACGCGGCGGTGAGTTCGGACACGTGGACACCCGCTCCGCCGTAGACCTCCGGCGGATACTCCCTGGTCAGCAGATCGACTCGCACTGGTTCAACGTAACCGGTTCCCAGTGCTGACGCCTACTGTGAGCGGCATGGCACCAAAGAAGGTCTTCGGCATCGTGCTCGCCGGCGGCGAGGGCAAACGACTCATGCCACTCACGGCCGATCGCGCGAAGCCCGCCGTCCCGTTCGGCGGCAACTTCCGTCTCATCGACTTCGCACTGTCGAACCTGGTCAACTCCGGTCTGCAGAAGATCGTCGTCCTGACCCAGTACAAGTCGCACAGTCTCGACCGGCACGTCGCGGAGACGTGGCGCATGGAGGGGCTGCTCGGCTCCTACGTCGCGTCCGTCCCCGCGCAGCAGCGGCTCGGCAAGCGCTGGTTCGCCGGCTCGGCCGACGCGATCCTGCAGTCGCTCAACCTGCTGCGCGACGAACGCCCCGACATCGTCGTCGTCGTCGGTGCTGACCACGTGTACCGGATGGACTTCCACCAGATGGTCGAGGCGCACATCGCCTCCGGCCGGAGTGCCACGGTGGCGGCGATCCGTCAGCCGATCGGGCTCGCCGACCAGTTCGGCGTGATCCAGGTGGCCGACGACGACCCGACGAAGATCGAGGCGTTCCTCGAGAAGCCGAAGGACGCCGTCGGGCTGGCCGACTCCCCCGGCGAGATCCTGGCCTCGATGGGCAACTACGTGTTCAACGCGGACGCCCTCGTCGACGCGGTCCTGCGCGACGGCCAGCTCGAGACCTCGGCCCACGACATGGGCGGCGACATCGTCCCCGACTTCGTCAACCGCGGCGACGCCGGCGTGTACGACCTGCAGCGCAACGAGGTCCCCGGTTCCACCGACCGCGACAAGTACTACTGGCGCGACGTGGGCACCATCGACTCGTTCTTCGACGCCCACATGGACCTCATCGCGCCGGTCCCGGTCTTCAACCTGTACAACCAGGATTGGCCGATCTTCAACCAGCAGACGAACCTGCCGCCGGCGAAGTTCGTCCGCGAAGCGAACGGCAACACCGGGTCCACGGTGGACTCGCTCGTGTCGCTCGGTTGCCTGGTGTCGGGTGCGCAGGTCGAGCGCAGCATGATCGGGCCCTGGTGCTCGATCGACTCCGGCGCGAAGGTCCTCGACTCGATCGTGTTCGAGCGCGCCACCATCGGTGCCGGAGCGGTCGTCAACCGCGCCATCCTCGACAAGGACGTCGTCCTCGCGCCGGGTGCGCAGGTCGGCGTCGACCGAGAGGCCGACGAGGCACGCGGGTTCACCGTCACCGAGTCGGGCATCACCGTGGTCGGCAAGGGCGTCCGCGTCGACGCATAAGCAGACACCCGGGGCGCAGCCCCGGACGGACGGCCTGGAGGCACGGCTCGCGTCACGGACGCGGCCGTGCCTCCTTCAGTCGGTACCGTTGGTGCGTGCCCCGCTTCCTCGTCGTCCTCGATGCCGATTCCACCCTCCTCGAGGACGAGGTGATCGAACTGCTCGCCGACAGCGCCGGGACCCGGCCACAGGTGGCGGCGATCACGGAGCGCGCCATGCGCGGGGAACTCGACTTCGCCGAGAGCCTCCGGGAGCGTGTCGGGACCCTGGCGGGCCTCCAGGCAGACGTCTTCGTCCGCGCACAGCAGGCGGTCCGTGTGACGCGGGGCGCCGACCAGCTCGTCCGCGCGGTGCACGCCGCCGGCGGCACCGTCGGCGTGGTGTCCGGCGGGTTCCACGAGGTACTCGACCCGTTCGCCGAGCAGCTCGGCCTCGACCACTGCCGGGCGAACCGCCTCGAGGTCACCGACGGCGTGCTCACCGGTCGCGTGCTCGGCGACGTGGTGGACGCACACGCCAAGGCCGTCGCGCTCCACGAGTGGGCGGACGCCGACGGGGTCGACCCGACACGGACGATCGCGATCGGGGACGGCGCCAACGACCTCGAGATGATGCGCGTCGCGGCGCTGTCGGTGGCGTTCGACGCGAAGCCGCGCGTGCGGGAGCAGGCGGACGTCGCGGTCGTCGACCGTGACCTGTCCGCCGTGCTCGCGACGCTCGGGCTGCGCGGCTGATCAGTCCGAGGGCTAGTGGCCCATCCCGAGGCCGCCGTCGACGGGGATGATCGCACCGGAGACGTACCCGGCTCCGTCGCTCGCCAGGAACAGCGTGGCGTCGGCGACGTCGTCGACCGTGCCGTAGCGGGCGGCCGGGATCGCCTTCTTGAACTCGGCCTGCAACTCGTCGGAGAGCGCGGCGGTCATGTCCGTCTGGATGAAGCCGGGCGCGACGACGTTGGCGGTGATGCCGCGCGAGCCGAGCTCACGGGTGATCGACCGGGCCATTCCGACCAGTGCGGCCTTCGAGGACGCGTAGTTGACCTGGCCGATCTGGCCGTAGGCGCCCACGACGCTCGACATCAGCACGATGCGGCCGAACTTGGCCTTCATCATGCCCTTCGTGGCGCGCTTGACGACGCGGAAGGTGCCCGTGAGGTTCGTGTCGACCACGCTGGTGAAGTCGTCCTCGGACATGCGGAGGAGCAGCTGGTCGTTCGTGATGCCGGCGTTCGCGACGAGGACCTCGATCGGACCGAGCTCGGCCTCGACCTGCGTGAACGCGGCGTCGACGGAGGCCGTGTCGGTGATGTCGGCCTGCACCGTCAGCGCACCCTCGGGACCACCCTGACCGCTGCGCGACGTCACGGCGACCCGGTGGCCGGCTGCGACGAACCGCTCGGCCAGCGCGTGGCCGATGCCGCGGTTGCCGCCGGTGATGAGGACGGTACGGGGGGTGCTCATGGTCGCTCCGTTCGGTGGGATCTGCTCGGCACGCGGTGCCGGGGACCCGGCGGACACGCCCGGACGAGCGTACCGGAGCGGACCACCCCGCCGGTTCGCGCGCGGCGCACCCACGATCGGTCCGGCGGGATTAGGCTTGACCACGGGTAGACGGAGACCATCTGTATGAAGAGCACGCACACGAGCATCACGTCGCTGCCGGACACACCGGAGCAGGACCGGGCGCACCGCCTGTCCCGCTACGTCTGGCAGATGGCCATCCGAGTGGTCCTCTTCATCTCCGCGGTGCTCGTGTACTCCATCTGGCACTCGTGGCTGGCGGTCATCCCGATCGTCCTGGCCGCGGTGATCCCCTGGGTCGCGGTCGTCATCGCGAACGCGGGCAGCCGGACCGAGAGTGACATGATCTCCCCCGCCGGGTCCATCGAGCTCTACGACGCCGTCGACCCGCGTCTCCGCGAACAGCAGGAGGACGCCCGGGCCCAGGCCTACCGCGACGAGCAGGACCGCCTCCGCCAGCAGGCGCAGCACGCGCAGGACGAGTGGCAGCGCAACGGCGACCGATCGAAGATGTGGGGACCCCGCTGATGGGTGCGACGTTCGACCTGCAGACCGAACCCGGTTCCACCCCGGTGTGCTCCCGCGCCGGCTGCGTGTCGACTGCCGGGTGGCGTGTGAACTGGCGCAACCCCCGGATCCACGCGATCGACCGCGTGAAGATCTGGGCCGCGTGCGAGGAGCACCGCGACTTCCTCGCCGACTACCTGCGCTCCCGCTCGTTCCCGGTGCGCGTCACCGGCATGCACGAGGACGTCGACCACCTCGACGACGAGCGCGAGTCGACCGCGGCGCCGAAGAACGACGTCGGGGTGCGCTCCACCGGCACCTCGCGATGACCGACGGCTTCGACCCGCAGTCCCGGTACGGCCGCAAGCACGCCGCCAAGCTGCAGCGCGCGTCCGCCGAGTCGGGTGCCCCGGCGCAGCAGCACGACCCCCGCGAACCGTTCGTCGGCTGGCGCTTCGTCCGGAGCCGCCGCTGGCTCGGCTACTTCGCGATCGCCGTCGCCTTCGCCGTCGTCTGCGCGCTGTTCGGCATGTGGCAGTGGGACCGCCGCAACGAGGCCGTCCGGCAAAACGAGCAGGTCGCGCAGAACTACGACCACACCCCGGTCCCCCTCGACCGCGCGCTGCCGAAGGCCTCGAGCTGGCAGGACGAGCAGGAGTGGCTCCGGGTCGCCGTGACCGGCCGCTACGACGTCGACTCGCAGCTGCTCGTGCGCAACCGCGTGCACAACGGGCAGCCCGGGTTCGAGGTCCTGACGCCCCTGGTCACGTCCGAGGGCCGCGCCTTCATCGTCGACCGCGGGTGGGTGCCGACCGGCAACGCCCAGGACGCCCCCGACCACGTGCCCGCTCCCCCGTCCGGCGAGGTCACCGCGATCGTCCGCCTGCAGCAGAGCGAACCGCGCATCCCCGGCCGCTCCGACCCGAAGGACACCGACCAGGTGCAGTCGGTCACGCTGGCCGACGTGGCGGACAAGGTCGACGACCCGATCTGGACGGGTGCGTACGGGCAGCTCGCCTCCGAGTCCCCCGCCCCGACCGAGGCCCGCCCGCTCGGCTGGGAGCGTCCGACCGCCGACACCGGGCTGCACCTGAGCTACTTCATCCAGTGGTTCCTGTTCGCCGCCGGCGGCTTCGGCTTCCTGGCGTACGTGATGGTGCAGGAGTACCGGAACCTCAACCAGGACGACCCCGAGGAGCGCGAGCGCGCCCTCGAGCGCGAACGCCGCAAGAACGCGAAGCCGAAGACCGACGCTGAGATCGAGGACGAGCTCATCGCGTCACGTCGCTGAGGCGCGGCCGAGTGTGCGCGTCAGCGCACCGTGCGCACCTCGCAACCCCGTGCGCGCTTGCGCGCACTGTGCAGCGCCACAAGCGGGCACCCAACACGCAACGCCGCACCGGCCAGCGAACACGGCACCGTGCGGACGGGAGGCGCAGCGCACCACCGGCACCGCGCCTCCAGGCCGCACCGTGCGCACCTCGCAACCCCGTGCGCGCTTGCGCGCACCGTGCAGCGCCACAAGCGGGCACCCAACAGGCGAACACGGCACCGTGCCTCCAGGCCGCACCGTGCGCACCTCGCAACCCCGTGCGCACCTCGCAACCCCGTGCGCACCTCGCAACCCCGTGCGCGCTTGCGCGCACCGTGCAGCGCCACAAGCGGGCACCCAGCCCGCGACGCCGCACCGGCCAGCGAACACGGCACCGTGCGGACGGGAGGCGCAGCGCACCACCGGCACCGCGCCTCCAGGCCGCACCGTGCGCACCTCGCAACCCCGTGCGCGCTTGCGCGCACCGTGCAGCGCCACAAGCGGGCACCCAGCCCGCGACGCCGCACCGGCCAGCGAACGCAGCACCGTGCGGACGGGAGGCGCAGCGCACCACCGGCACTGCGCCTCCAGGCCGCACCGTGCGCACCTCGCAACCCCGTGCGCGCTTGCGCGCACGGGGTTGCGCCACAAGCGGGCACCCAGCCCGCGAACGCAGCACCGCGCGGACGGGAGGCGCGGCGCTCCGGCTACGCGAGCTCGATGAGCTCCGCGTAGTCCTTGTTCCAGTGGTCCTCGGTACCGTCCGGTAGCAGCAGCACGCGCTCGGGGTTGAGCGCCTCGACCGCGCCGGCGTCGTGGGACACCAGGACGACCGCGCCCTCGAAGCCGGCGAGGGCATTGAGGATCTCCTCGCGCGAAGCCGGGTCCAGGTTGTTCGTCGGCTCGTCGAGCAGCAGGACGTTCGCGCCGGAGACCACGATCATCGCGAGCGACAGACGGGTCTTCTCGCCACCGGACAGGACTCCGGCCTTCTTGTAGCCGTCGTCGCCGGTGAACAGGAACGACCCGAGCACCCGACGGGCCTCGGTCTCGTTGAGGTCGGTCGATGCCGACACCATGTTCTCGATCACCGTGCGGTTGATGTCGATGTTCTCGTGCTCCTGCGCGTAGTAGCCGATGCGCAGACCGTGCCCGGGCTGGATCTCGCCCGTGTCCGGCAGGTCCGCACCCGCCAGGATGCGCAGCAGCGTCGTCTTGCCCGCGCCGTTGAAGCCGAGGATGACCACGCGCGAACCACGGTCGATCGCCAGGTCGACACCCGCGAAGATCTCGAGCGACCCGTAGGACTTCGACAGCCCCTCGGCCATCAGCGGGGTGCGGCCGCAGGGCGCCGGGGTGGGGAAGCGGATCTTCGCGACCCGGTCGGCGACGCGCTCGTCCTCCAAACCGGCGAGCAGCTTGTCGGCACGCGCGACCATCTGGTGGGCTGCCGCGGCCTTCGAGGCCTTGGCGCCGAACCGGGCGGCCTGGTCCTTGAGCGTGGCGGCCTTCTTCTCGGCGCCCGCGCGCTCCTTGCGGCGACGCTCCTCGTCGGCGACGCGCTGCCGCTGGTACAGCTTCCAGCCCATGTTGTAGATGTCGATGGTCTGGCGGTTAGCGTCCAGGTAGAAGACGCGGTTCACGACCTCGTCGACGAGCTCGACGTCGTGGGAGATGATGATGACGCCACCGGGGTAGGTCTTCAGGTGCTCCCGGAGCCACACGACGGAGTCGGCGTCGAGGTGGTTGGTCGGCTCGTCGAGGATCATCGTCTCGGCGTCCGAGAACAGGATCCGGGCGAGCTCGATGCGCCGTCGCTGACCACCCGAGAGCGTCTTGAGCTGCTGGTCGAGGATGCGGTCCGGCAGCTTCAGGTTCGACGCGATCGAGGCAGCCTCGGCCTCGGCCGCGTAGCCACCGAGCGCGTTGAACTGGTCGTCGAGGCGGCTGTAGCGCCGCATCGCCTTCTCGGCCACGGCCGCGTCGTCGCTCGCCATGTCGAGGGTCGCGAGGCGGATGCCCTCCACGAGCTCACCGAGCCCACGGGCGTCGAGGATGCGCTTCCGCGCGGTCTCCTCCGGGTCGCCCGAGCGGGGGTCCTGCGGCAGGTAGCCGATCTCGCCACCGCGCTCGATCTTGCCGCCGGTGGGCTGCGTCTCGCCCGCGAGGGCCTTGGTCATCGTCGTCTTCCCCGCGCCGTTGCGGCCGACGAGTCCGATCTTGTCGCCCTTCTCGACACGGAAGGACACGTCTTCCATGAGGAGACGAGCTCCGACGCGGATCTCGAGTTCGTGCACGGCAAGCACAGTGGACGTCCAATCAGTTGGTGGGTTTGCACAACGGTGTGTGCGTGAGGTGCACCGCTACGCTGACGGGACCGATGGTTCCGAACGGAACCAGCAGTCCATTCTAGGAGAATCCATGACGAACGCCACCGGGTTCGCTCCCCGCGCAGTCCTCGCCGACCGTCTGCGCACGCACGGGCTGGCCACCGACGCCGCTCTCGTCGCCGGCGGAGCCCTGTTCACCGCCGCGATGGCGCAGCTCGAGGTCCCGATGTGGCCGGTCCCGATCACCGGGCAGACGCTCGCCGTCGTGCTCGTCGGCGCGACGCTCGGCGCACGCCGCGGCATGCTCTCGCTGCTCGTCTACGCCGTCGCCGGACTCGCGGGTGCCCCGTTCTTCGCCGACATGCAGGGCGGCCTGCAGGCCCTGGCCCTGCCGAGCTTCGGGTACGTCATCGGCTTCATCCCGGCCGCCGGGCTCGTCGGCTGGCTCGCCCGCCGCAACTGGGACCGCCACGTCGGTCGCGCGGCGGTCGCGATGCTGCTCGCGAGTGCCATCCCGTTCGTGACCGGTCTGCCGTACCTGGCCGTGGCGCTCGGCCAGCTCGGTGCCCCGAACGACGTCCAGTCGGTGCTCGCCGCCGGCCTGTACCCGTTCATCGTCGGTGGCATCGCCAAGGCGCTCATCGCCGCCGGCATCCTGCCGCTCGCGTGGAAGGCCGTCGGCCGCCGCTGACGCTTCGCACGAGAACGGCCCCGCACCGATCGGTGCGGGGCCGTTCTGCGTCCGGTGCGGAGATGAACAGTCCGTGCGGGGCCGTGCCGGGCGTCGGTCGGTCACGACTCCCCGCCGGCCGGACACCGAGTGGTCGCATTCCGTCGCCTGGAGCACCGTCAGCCGACAGCACGTGACCACCCGGCGAACGTGAGCGGGTGGTCACGACCGATCGGCGGCGCGCCCCGCGCGTGGCGTGCGCACAGACGGACGGGAGGCGCGGTGCCAGCTGGCACCGCGCCTCCCGTCCGTGGTGGGTCGCGACTAGATCGCGAACCCGAGGGCGCGCATCATCTCGCGTCCGTCGTCGGTGATCCGTTCCGGACCCCACGGCGGCATCCAGACCCAGTTGATCCGGAAGGCGTCCACGATGCCGTCGAGGGCGTTCGCGGTGTCACCCTCGATGACGTCGGTCAGGGGGCAGCCCGCGCTGGTGAGCGTCATGCTGATGACGAGCGCGTTGGCGTCGTCGTCCCAGGCGAGGTCGTAGATCAGGCCGAGGTCGACGATGTTCACGCCGAGCTCCGGGTCCTGGACCTCCTTCAGGCCCTCGACGACCTCGTCGAACTTGTCGGGAGCGAGTGCGGCGATCATCAGGCCTGCGCCTCGGCGGCGGCGACGGCCTGGACGTAGCGGTCGTAGCCCTCGTTCTCGAGGCGGTCGGCGAGCTCGGGGCCGCCCTGCTCCGCGATCTTGCCGGCGACGAACACGTGCACGAAGTCCGGCTTGATGTAGCGGAGGATGCGCGTGTAGTGCGTGATGAGCAGCACACCGAGGCCGGTCGCGGCCTTGGCGCGGTTGACGCCCTCGGAGACGATCTTCAGCGCGTCGACGTCGAGGCCGGAGTCGGTCTCGTCGAGGACGGCGAACTTCGGCTTGAGGAGCTCGAGCTGCATGATCTCGTGGCGCTTCTTCTCGCCACCGGAGAAGCCCTCGTTGACGTTGCGCTCGGCGAACGACGAGTCCATCTTCAGGTCGGCCATCGACTGGCGGAGTTCCTTGATCCAGCCACGGAGCGCCGGAGCCTCACCGTCGATCGCCGTCTTGGCGGTGCGGAGGAAGTTCGACACCGTCACGCCGGGGATCTCGACCGGGTACTGCATCGCCAGGAACATGCCGGCACGGGCGCGCTCGTCGACGCTCATCGCGAGGACGTCCTCGCCGTCGAGGGTGATCGTGCCACCGACGACGTTGTACCGGGGGTGCCCGGCGATCGTGTACGCCAGGGTGGACTTGCCGGAGCCGTTCGGCCCCATGATCGCGTGGATCTCGCCCTCGTTGATGGTGAGGTCGACACCCTTCAGGATCTCCTTGGTGCCCTGATCGGTGTCGATCGAGACCTTGAGGTCACGGATTTCCAGAGTGGACATTGCGTTCCTTCGGTTGCAGCTGTGGTGCGGCGTCAGCCGCGGGAAGTGTTGGGGGTGCTCAGTCGACCGGGACGACGTCCTGCACGTCGACGTAGACGTCGCCGTCGCGGACCTCGACCCGGAAGACCGGGACGGGCTCGTAGGCCGGGAAGTTCTGCGGCTTGCCGGTGGTCAGCGAGAAGCGGGACCCGTGGGCCCAGCACTCCAGCGAGTCACCCTCGACGAAGCCCTCGGCCAGCGAGATGTCGCCGTGCGTGCAGGTGTCGCCGATGGCGTGGACCGTGCCGGACGAGTCCTTCACGATCGCGACCGCCGTGCCACCGACGACCACCCGCATCGGGCTGTCCACCGCGATGTCGGCTTCGGCGCAGACCTTCTCGGCCATCAGGCGCTGGCCTCCGCGCCGTCGGACTGCGTGGCGCCCGCTTCGGCCGGTGCGGCGATGACCGAACGGCCCTCGGCCAGCTCCTGCTCGACCGCGGCGATGAGGCGTTCCTCGAGCTCGGGAGCACCGATCTTCTGGATGACCTCGACCAGGAAGCCGAGCACGACGAGACGTCGGGCTTCTTCTTCCGGGACGCCGCGGGACTGCAGGTAGAACAGCTGCTCGTCGTCGAAGCGACCGGTCGCACTCGCGTGTCCGGCGCCCTCGATGTTGCCCGTCTCGATCTCGAGGTTCGGGATGCTGTCGGCACGGGTGCCGTCCGTCAGCACGAGGTTGCGGTTCTGCTCGTACGAGTCGGTGCCGTCGCCGGCGCGACCGATCAGGACGTCACCGATCCAGACGGTGTGCGCGCCCTGGCCCTGCAACGCGCCCTTGTAGTTGACCCGGCCGCGCGTGTTGGGCGCGTCGTGGTTCACGTAGACCTGCTGCTCGATGTACTGGCCGGCGTCGGCGAAGTACACGCCGTACATCTCGGTGTCGGCACCCTGCGCACCGAGGTGCGTCGAGGGGTTGACCCGGATGACGTCGCCGCCGAGCGAGACCACGACGTGCTTGAGGAACGCGTCGCGGCCGACCTCGGCGAAGTGCGTCGCGACGTGCACGGCGTCGTCGTCCCAGTCCTGCAGGCTGACGACGGTCAGTCGCGAATTCTGCTGCGCGACGATCTCGACGTTCTCGCTGAGCAGGGCGCTGCCGCGGTTGTCGAGCACGACGATGCCCTGCGCGTTCGGCTCGGCCGTGATGACCGTGTGCGCAGCGCGGGGCTGCGACCCGAAGTCGGAGCGGGTCAGGGTGATGAACTCGTGTGCCTCGGTGGCCTTGATCGTGATCGCCAGCACGGCGTCACGTGCGGTCCACGCCGCGGCCGAGGCACGGTCCTCGGGCAGCCCGGCGGCGCCGACGCGGGGGTCGTCACTGCGACCCCACTCGACGTCGGCACCCTCGGACTGGCGGGCGAGGTACGGGTAGGCGGATCCGTCGAGTCCGCCGTCCAGCAGCGGCTGGAGCTTGGCGAGCGGCGCGAACTTCCAGTTGACCTCTCGGCCGGTGACCTTCGGGAACGCCTCGACGTCGCCGGACTGGAACCGCTCGGAGCGGGTCTGGACCGGCACCTTCTTGTCGGGGGCGTCCCAGCCGCCGTCGGAGTGGGCTCCGGCGCCGTGCTGGGTGCCGCCCTGCGCTGCGGCAGCGGGCTCGATCGGCTGGTCGATGTGGGGAGGGTGGTGCTGGACATCTAGCCGACGGATCCTTCCATGCTCATCTCGATGAGCTTGTTGAGTTCGAGTGCGTACTCCATCGGGAGCTCGCGGGCGATCGGCTCGATGAAGCCACGGACGATCATCGCCATCGCCTCGTCCTCGGCCATGCCGCGGGACATGAGGTAGAAGAGCTGCTCCTCGCTGACACGCGAGACCGTGGCCTCGTGTCCCAGCTGCACGTCGTCGACACGGATGTCGATCGCCGGGTAGGTGTCGCTCCGGCTGATCGTGTCGACCAACAGGGCGTCGCAGCGCACGGTGTTGGCGGCGTGGTGCGCGGCCGGGTCGACCCGGACCTCACCGCGGTAGCCCGCACGACCGCCACCACGGGCGATGGACTTCGAGACGATCGACGACGTCGTGTACGGCGCCATGTGGATCATCTTCGCGCCGGCGTCCTGGTGCTGACCGGGGCCCGCGAAGGCGACGGAGAGCGTCTCGCCCTTGGCGTGCTCGCCGGCGAGGTAGATCGACGGGTACTTCATCGTGACCTTGGACCCGATGTTGCCGTCGATCCACTCCATCGTCGCGCCCTCGTGTGCGATCGCACGCTTGGTGACGAGGTTGTAGACGTTGTTCGACCAGTTCTGGATCGTCGTGTACCGAACGCGGGCGTTCTTCTTCACGATGATCTCGACGACGGCCGAGTGCAGCGAGTCGGACTTGTAGATCGGGGCGGTGCAGCCCTCGATGTAGTGGACGTACGAGTCCTCGTCCGCGATGATCAGCGTCCGCTCGAACTGGCCCATGTTCTCGGTGTTGATCCGGAAGTAGGCCTGCAGCGGGATCTCGACGTGGACGCCCTTGGGGACGTAGACGAACGAGCCACCGGACCAGACGGCCGTGTTCAGCGCGGCGAACTTGTTGTCGCCGGCCGGGATGACGGTGCCGAAGTACTCCTCGAACAGCTCCGGGTGCTCACGGAGCGCCGTGTCGGTGTCCATGAAGATGACGCCCTGCTGCTCCAGGTCCTCGCGGATCTGGTGGTAGACGACCTCGGACTCGTACTGCGCGGCGACACCGGCGACGAGGCGCTGGCGCTCGGCCTCGGGGATGCCGAGCTTCTCGTAGGTCGCACGGATGTCCTCGGGGAGGTCTTCCCACGACTGCGCCTGCTTCTCGGTGGAGCGCACGAAGTACTTGATGTTGTCGAAGTCGATGCCCGTCAGGTCGGCACCCCACGTCGGCATCGGCTTGCGGCCGAAGAGCGACAGCCCCTTGAGGCGGTTCTTCAGCATCCACTCGGGCTCGTTCTTGAGGTTCGAGATGTCGGTGACGACCTCTTCCGAGATCCCACGACGGGCGGAGGACCCTGCCGAGTCGGAGTCGGACCAGCCGAACTCGTATTGGCCGAGCCCTTCGAGCTCGGGACGGTCGATGAGCACGTCGGACATGGTCTCCTCGTTTCCTTCTCGCGGGACAGCGTTACAGGTGTGAACCCGTGGCGTCTGGACGCCATTCCACCGCGGACCGCTGACATGCGGACCCGGTGCTGCTCCCTCGCAACGACAATGGTTCCACGCAGTCCGTGGAGTGATCGGCGATCTCGGCCCATTCGGAGCCGGCGCCTGCCTAGACTTGACTGCTGCTGAACCCTCGAATCCTACAGGTTCACTGCACGGAACAACAGGAAGGCACCACCCTCGTGACACGCGTCGGATCCCCCGTCGAGCAGGATCTCCGGACCGGACGGTGGTGGTCGCTCCCCCGCGTGGTCGACCGTCGCGTGGTCGCACTGGCCTGGGCGTCCTTCGTGGTCGAGGTCGTGCTGATCGGCACCGGAGGCCTGGTGCGCCTCACCGCCTCGGGCCTCGGATGCCCCACCTGGCCCAAGTGCACGGCGGATTCGCTCGTCTCCACGCCGGAGATGGGCATCCACGGCATCATCGAGTTCGGCAACCGTCTGCTCACCTTCGTGCTCGTGATCGTGGCCGTCGCGATGTTCCTCGCGGTCGTCCGGATGCTCCGCACGCGCCCCGAACTCTTCTGGCTGGCGTTCGCTCAGGGCGTCGCGATCCCCGTGCAGGCCGTCATCGGCGGCATGAGCGTCTGGACGAACCTGAACCCCTTCGTGGTCGGGCTGCACTTCGTCGTCTCCGCCGCCCTCACCTCGGTGACCGCTGCGCTGGTCTACCGCACCACGCACGGCCCGCGCACCGCCCAGCGGCTCGTCCCCGGCTGGTACACGGGGGTCGTCCGCGGCACCGTCGCCGCCGTCGTCGTGACCGTCCTCGTCGGCATCCTGACCACCGGCAGCGGCCCGCACGCCGGAGCCGACGCCGCCGTCGACGGTGGACGCCTGCACCGCACCGGGTTCGACCCCGCGGTCATGGAGCACGTGCACGCCTGGCCCGCGTACGCCCTCTTCGCCCTGACCCTGGTGCTCGTCATCGGAGCCGTCCGCCTGGGTCGCCCGAGCAAGTGGCCGCTGCTGCTGCTCGTCGTCGAGTTCCTGCAGATCGCGGTCGGCCTCACGCAGGCACGCACGGGTCTGCCCGTCGGGCTCGTCGGAACGCACATGGTGCTCGCCGGGCTGCTCGTCGGCGCGGTGACCGCCGTGGTGCTGTCGACGCGGGCCTCGGCCGGCCGAGGCGCCGCGCGGGAACCGATCGACGCCTGACGCCCGGGCGAGTCGCGCGCCCGACACCCGTTCTCCGACACCCCACGAGTCGTTCGACTCGTGGGGTGTCGCGTTCGTGGGGGCCTGAACCGGCGGGCGGTCCGCAGCGGCTCGCGTCCGCCCCGCGGCGGACGCCAGCGAAACCGGACGGGAGGCCCGTGGCGGGCCCGCACCGTGCCTCCAGTCCGCCCCGTGCCCGACGCAGGACGCCGGTGTCCTGCCGATACACCGCCGAACGCGCGAGACGCCCCCGGATTCGGCGGCGTCTCGGCGGGTTGGCGGCGTCGTACCCACACGACGGCGTCAACAGGACGCGACGGCGTCGTGCGGACCGAGCGCGCGCGGGCGCCCGCTCGACCGCCTAGAAGGTGAAGACCTGCGGCAGCAGCGGGTCGATGCCCACGGCGATGAAGAGCAGCGTCAGGTACGTGATCGAGCTGTGGAAGACCCGCATCGGCTGCACGTGCTCGACGTGCTGGATGGCCCGCGAGTACAGGCGGTGGGACTCGACGACGAACCAGATGCCGCCGGCCAGCGCGACGACCGTGTAGAGCGGCCCCATGTGCCCGACCGGGATGAGCAGCAGCGAGCAGACGAGCGTCGCCCAGGCGTACAGCACGACCTGCAGGCCGACGACGGTACGGCCACGGACCACGGCGAGCATCGGCACGTCGGCCGCGTCGTAGTCGTCGCGGTACTTCATCGACAGCGGCCAGTAGTGCGGCGGCGTCCAGAGGAAGATCACCATGAACAGGATGACCGGGGTCCAGGTCAGCGACCCGGTGACGCCCGCCCAGCCGATGAGCACGGGCATGCAGCCGGCCGAGCCGCCCCAGACGATGTTCTGCGGGGTGCGCCGCTTGAGCCACAGCGTGTAGACGAACACGTAGATGAGGATCGCGATGACGCTCAGCGCCGCCGCGAGCCAGTTCACCAGGAACCCGAGCACCGCGGTCGACAGGATGCCGAGCACCCACGAGAACACGAGGGCCTCGCGGTCGGACAGTTCACCGGTGACGAGCGGGCGGGTGCTGGTCCGCTTCATCAGCCGGTCGATGTCGCGGTCGATGTAGCAGTTGAAGGCCGACGCCGAACCGGCCGACATCGCTCCGCCGAGCATCGTCCAGAAGACGAGCCACAGGTCGGGGACGCCACGTTCGGCGAGGAACATCGTCGGCGCCGTGGTGACGAGCAGCAGCTCCATCACGCGCGGCTTCGTCAACGAGACGTACGCACGGACCTTGCGGGACAGCGGCGATCGGGGTCGATCGGTGTCGGGCCGGGTCACGGTGGCAGTCGGCAAGAGAACCTCAGTCTGTTCGCATCAGCTCGCACACTCGGTGGACGACTGCGACGGCGTCCGGGCATGCGCTGACCCGGAATGTCCACGGGTCCCGATCAGTTTACGGGATGGAAGCGCCGCGACGGTGCCCCGCTCCGACATCCCGGCGCGATCCGGACGCGTTCGACACGCCCGGATCGACCGTCGACGGCCACCCCGGTGTGAACATCGGGGGTCACCTGAACCCCTTCTGAGTACCGGGTCACTATGCTGGACACGCCCTCCCGCAGTGCGCGCCCCGATGACGTCGGCCGCGATGAGCCGGTCGGCCGCCGCTAGACGGCGACACGACTCGGCCCCGGGATGGCCACATGTCCGTGCGATGGCACGAGCCCTCGCACATGTCGCATCAAGAAGGGTCAACATCCAAGTGGCTGAATTCACCTGGGACGCCATCGACCGGAAGGCCGTCGACACGGCCCGCGTTCTCGCCGCCGACTCGGTCGAGGCCGCCGGCAACGGTCACCCCGGCACCGCGATGAGCCTCGCTCCGCTCGCCCACCTGCTCTTCCAGAAGGTGATGCGTCGCGACCCGAGCGACTCCACCTGGATCGGCCGCGACCGCTTCATCCTCTCCGCCGGTCACGCCTCGATCCTCCAGTACGTGCAGTTCTACCTGCACGGCTACGGGCTCGAGATCGACGACCTGCAGCACCTGCGCAAGTGGGGCTCGAAGACCCCGGGTCACCCGGAGTACGGCCACACCGACGGTGTCGAGATCACCACGGGCCCGCTCGGCCAGGGCCTCGCGTCCTCGGTCGGCTTCGCCTACGCCCAGCGCTTCGAGCGCGGCCTGTTCGACCCGGAGACCCCGGCCGGCCAGTCGCCGTTCGACCACTACACCTACGTGATCGCCGGCGACGGTGACATGCAGGAAGGCGTGACGAACGAGTCCGGCTCGCTCGCCGGCCGTCAGCAGCTCGGCAACCTCATCGCGTTCTACGACTCGAACCAGATCTCGATCGAGGACAACACCGACATCGCGTTCTCCGAGAGCGTCGCCGACCGCTACGAGGCGCTCGGCTGGCACGTCCAGATCGTCGACTGGAAGAAGACCGGCGAGTACTCCGAGGACGTCGAGGAGCTCCACGCCGCGATCGAGGCCGCCAAGCAGGTCACCGACAAGCCGTCGCTCATCGTCCTCAAGACGATCATCGGCTGGCCGTCGCCGACCAAGCAGAACTCGGGCAAGATCCACGGTTCGGCGCTCGGCGCCGACGAGATCAAGGGCCTCAAGGAGATCCTCGGCTTCGACACCGACAAGACCTTCGAGGTCGCCCCCGAGGTCCTCGAGTACACCCGCGGCGCCGTCGCCAAGGGCCAGGCCGAGCACGCCGAGTGGCAGAAGTCCTTCGACGCGTGGGCCGCGGCCAACGCCGACAAGAAGGCACTGTTCGACCGTGTCCAGTCGAAGGAGCTCCCGGAGGGCCTCGAAGCAGCGCTCCCGGTCTTCCCGACCGACAAGGCCGTCTCGACCCGTGCCGCCTCCGGCAAGGTCATCAACGCCATCGCGCCGCTGATGCCCGAGTTCTGGGGCGGTTCCGCCGACCTCGCCGAGTCGAACCTCACCACGATCGAGGGCGCCAAGTCCTTCGGTCCGGCCGAGGCCTCGACGTCGACGTGGAGCACCGACCCGTACGGCCGCGTGCTGCACTTCGGCATCCGCGAGCACGCCATGGGCTCGATCCTCAACGGCATCGTCCTGCACGGGAACACCCGCCCCTTCGGCGGCACGTTCCTCATCTTCAGCGACTACATGCGTCCGGCGGTCCGTCTCGCCGCGCTCATGCAGGCGCCGGCGATCTACGTCTGGACCCACGACTCCATCGCCCTCGGCGAGGACGGCCCGACGCACCAGCCGATCGAGCAGGTCTCCTCGCTCCGTGCGATCCCCGGTCTCGACGTCGTCCGCCCGGCCGACGCCAACGAGGTCGCGTACGCGTGGCTCGAGATGCTCAAGCACACCGACCGCCCGGCCGGCATCGCGCTGAGCCGTCAGAACCTCCCCGTGTTCGAGCGTGGCGAGGGTGACGCCTCCGGTGAGGTCTTCGCCTCGGCGAAGAACGTCGCCAAGGGTGCGTACATCCTGGCCGAGGCGCCCAACGGCACCCCGGACGTCATCCTCATCGCGACCGGTTCCGAGGTCCAGATCGCGGTCGAGGCACGCGAGCAGCTCAAGGCCGAGGGCATCAACGCCCGCGTCGTGAGCGCCCCGTCGATCGAGTGGTTCCGCGCCCAGTCCGAGAACTACCAGGACCAGGTGCTCCCGAAGGACGTCACCGCTCGCGTGTCGGTCGAGGCCGGCATCGCCATGAGCTGGCGCGACATCGTCGGCGACAAGGGCCGCAGCGTCTCGATCGAGCACTTCGGTGCCTCGGCCGACTACCAGACGCTCTTCAAGGAGTTCGGCTTCACGACGGAGCACGTCGTGGCCGCCGCGAAGGAATCGATCGCAGCTTCCTGACCTGCAAGGGCCGGGTCCGGTTTCCGGATCCGGCCCTTCTTCCGGGAGGCCCGGCTCGGTTCCGCCACGGGCCTCCCGTCCCCGAAACCCCGACTCACGGTCCTCACGGACCCGTCGATGAAAGAAGAAGAGAAACACATGGCTGAGAACACCCCCACCGCCGCCCTCTCCGCGGTCGGCGTGAGCATCTGGCTCGACGACCTCTCCCGCGAGCTCCTCGAGACCGGCAAGCTCACCGAGCTCATCGAGCAGAAGAACGTCGTCGGTGTGACGACCAACCCGACGATCTTCGCGTCGGCCCTCGCCAAGGGTGAGCGCTACGACTCGCAGGTCAAGGAGCTCGCAGCTGCGGGCACCGACGTCACCGACGCGATCTTCGAGATCACCACGCAGGACGTCGCGAACGCCTCCGACGTCTTCAAGCCGATCTACGACGAGACCAAGGGCTTCGACGGCCGCGTCTCGATCGAGGTCGAGCCGGGCCTCGCGCACGACACCGCCAAGACCATCGAGCAGGCCAAGTTCCTGTTCGAGAAGGTCGGCAAGGAGAACGTCCTCATCAAGATCCCGGCGACGCTCGAGGGTCTCGAGGCGATCACCGAGGTGATCGGCGCCGGCATCTCCGTCAACGTCACCCTGATCTTCTCGCTCGAGCGCTACCGCGCCGTCATCGACGCCTACCTCGGCGGGCTCGAGAAGGCCAAGGCCGCCGGCCACGACCTCTCCAAGATCCACTCGGTCGCGTCCTTCTTCGTGTCGCGCGTCGACTCCGAGATCGACAAGCGCCTGGACGCCGTCGGCACCGACGAGGCCAAGGCCCTCAAGTCGAAGGCCGGCATCGCCAACGCGCAGCTCGCCTACCAGGTCTGGACCGAGGCGTTCGCCTCCGAGCGTGCCCTCGGCCTGCTCGAGTCCGGCTCCAACACGCAGCGTCCGCTCTGGGCCTCGACCGGTGTCAAGGACCCGTCGCTCCCCGACACGCTCTACGTGACCGAGCTCGCCGCCCCGAACACCGTCAACACGATGCCGGGCAAGACGCTCGACGCCACGTTCGACCACGGTGAGATCCACGGCGACGCCATCGCCGGCACGTTCGACCAGGCGCAGCAGGTCCTCGACCAGCTCGCCGCACAGGGCGTCGACTACGACGAGGTCGTCGCACTGCTCGAGAAGGAGGGCGTGGACAAGTTCATCGTCTCCTGGGGCGAGCTCGTCGACACCGTCAAGGCAGCGCTCGAGGGCGCCAAGTAGTGACGGTTTCCATCGCAGCCAGCGGCGATGCCGCGCGGGCCATCGAACAGGTGGTCCCGCGGCTCGTCGCTGACCTGGTGGCCTCGGGCATCACCGCCCAGGACGCCGATCTGTGGGGAACCGCCGCCGAGGCCGAGGCGTCGAAGCGCCTCGGCTGGGTGGAGGCCGTCTCGGTCTCCCGCCCGCTCGTCGCCGAGGTGACCGCGCTGCGCGAGTCGCTCCGTGCCGAAGGGGTCGACCACGTCGTCCTCGCCGGCATGGGCGGCTCGTCCCTCGCACCCGAGGTCATCACGCGTACCGCCGGCGTGCCCCTCACGGTCCTCGACTCGACCGACCCCGCACAGGTCCGCGCGGCCGTGACGACCGACCTCGAGCGCACCGTGCTCGTGGTCTCGTCGAAGTCCGGCTCGACGCTCGAGACCGATTCGCAGCGTCGTGTCTACGAGCAGGCCTTCCGCGACGCGGGCATCGACCCCGCCCGCCGCATCGTCGTCGTCACCGACCCGGGCTCCGCGCTCGAGGCCGCTGCGATCGACGCCGGGTACCGCGTCTTCACCGCCGACCCCACGGTCGGCGGCCGCTACTCTGCGCTCACCGCCTTCGGCCTCGTGCCGTCCGGGCTCGCGGGAGCGGACATCGCCGAACTCCTCGACGAGGCCGACGCGATCTCCGCGCTGCTCTCGGTCGACCTGGACGAGAACCCCGGGCTCGTGCTCGGTGCGGTCCTCGCCGGCACCGAGCCGCTGCGCGACAAGATCGCCATCGTGCCCGACGGCACGCACATCGTCGGTTTCGGCGACTGGGTCGAACAGCTGATCGCGGAGTCGACCGGCAAGGACGGCCGCGGCCTGCTGCCCGTCGTGCTGCACGCGGACTCCCCCGAGGTCACCGCCGGCCTGCCCGACGTCCAGGTCATCCGCCTGGTCGGTTCGCGCGAGGACGAGCGTCACGTGGCCGAGGGCGAGGTCGAGATCACCGGCACGCTCGGTGGCCAGATCCTCGTCTGGGAGTACGCCGTCGCGGTCGCCGGTCGCCTGCTCGGCATCAACCCGTTCGACCAGCCCGACGTCGAGGCCGCCAAGGTCGCGACCCGCGCGCTGCTCGACGACCGCCCCGCTCCGGCGGAGCCGGCGTTCTCCGAGGACGGCATCGCCGTCCGCGCGACGCCAGGACTCGCGGTCGGTGCGACGCTCTCGGAAGCCGTGTCGGGCCTCCTGTCCGCACTCGACCCGACCGGCTACGTGTCGGTGCAGGCGTACGTGGACCGCACCACGAACAGCGGCCTCGAGTCGCTGCGCGACGCGATCGCGGCGCGAACGGAGCGACCCGTCACCTTCGGGTACGGTCCGCGGTTCCTGCACTCGACCGGCCAGTACCACAAGGGCGGCCCCGCCACGGGAGTGTTCCTGCAGATCGTGGCCGACGAAACAGACGACCTGGCGATCCCGGGTCGGCCGTTCACGTTCGGGCAGCTCCTCCGGGCTCAGGCAGCCGGCGACGCGAGTGTCCTCGCGGAGCACGGCCGGCCGGTCCTCACCCTCACGACGTCGGACGTCCACGCCGCCACCGCGGCGATCGCGTCCGCCGTCTCCCACTGACTCGTAAGGAGTTCACCGACCCATGTCACCGGTGGCAATCACCCCGGAGCACAACCCGCTCCGGCTGCCGACGGATCGTCGACTGAACCGGATCGCGGGACCGAGCACGCTCATCATCTTCGGCGTGACGGGCGACCTGTCACGCAAGAAGCTGATGCCCGCGGTCTACGACCTGGCCAACCGGGGGCTCCTGCCCCCGGGGTTCGCGCTCGTCGGGTTCGCTCGTCGCGACTGGGAGGACCAAGACTTCTCCCAGCTCGTCCACGACGCCGTCAAGGAACACTCCCGCACCCCGTTCGACGAGGACGTCTGGCGTCAGCTCGAACAGGGCATCCGCTTCGTGCAGGGCTCGTTCGACGACCCCGAGGCGTTCCGCGAGCTCAAGCGCACCGTCGACGACCTCGACGCCGAGCGCGGGACGCTGGGCAACCACGCGTTCTACCTGTCGATCCCGCCGAAGATGTTCCCGGTCGTCACCGAGCAGCTGAAGCTGTCCGGGCTGACCGAGAAGCGCGAGGGATCCTGGAGCCGCGTGGTCGTCGAGAAGCCGTTCGGCTCCGACCTCCGCACCGCGCGCGAGCTCAACGCGATCGTCGAGAGCGTCTTCGCGCCCGACGACGTGTTCCGCATCGACCACTACCTCGGCAAGGAGACCGTCCAGAACCTCCTGACGCTCCGGTTCGCGAACCAGATGTACGAACCCATCTGGAACTCGAACTACGTCGACCACGTGCAGATCACGATGGCCGAGGACATCGGCGTCGCCGGGCGTGCCGCGTACTACGACGGCATCGGTGCGGCGCGCGACGTCATCCAGAACCACCTGCTGCAGCTCCTCGCGCTCACCGCGATGGAGGAGCCCGTCTCGTTCAAGGCCGCCGATCTGCGTGCCGAGAAGGAGAAGGTGCTCTCCGCCGTCCGTCTGCCCGAGGACCTGTCGACCGCCACCGCCCGCGGGCAGTACGACGGCGGCTGGCAGGGCGGCGAGAAGGTGCTCGGCTTCCTCGAAGAGGCCGGGATGAACCCCGAGTCCGGCACCGAGACCTACGCGGCCATCAAGCTCGACATCGCGACGCGCCGCTGGCAGGGCGTCCCGTTCTACCTGCGCGCGGGCAAGCGTCTCGGTCGTCGTGTGACCGAGATCGCAATCGTGTTCAAGCGCGTCCCCGAGGACGTCTACGGCAACACGCAGTCCCCGCTCGGTCAGAACGCGCTCGTCATCCGTGTCCAGCCGGACGAGGGCGTCACGCTCCGCTTCGGCTCGAAGGTCCCCGGCGTCGGCACCCAGGTGCGCGACGTGACGATGGACTTCGGCTACGGCCACGCGTTCACCGAAGCATCCCCCGAGGCGTACGAGCGACTCATCCTCGACGTGCTCCTCGGTGACCCGCCGCTGTTCCCGCGGCACCAGGAGGTCGAGCTGTCCTGGAAGATCCTCGACCCCATCGAGGATTTCTGGGCCACGCAGGGCCAGCCCGAGCAGTACCGTCCCGGCACGTGGGGCCCGGCATCCGCCGACGCCCTGCTCGCCCGCGACGGTCGGACCTGGAGGCGTCCGTGAAGATCGACATGCCCGACACCACCGTGTCGAAGATCCAGAAGAAGCTCGTCCGCATCCGCGAAGAGGGCGGCGCCGTCGCCCTCGGCCGCGTGCTGACCCTCATCATCTCGACGGCCCTCGGCCACGAGGAAGAGGCGATCGAGGCGGCGAACGAGGCGTCCCGCGAGCACCCGATGCGCGTGATCATCGTCTCGAAGAACAGCGGTGACACGAAGTCCCCCGGCCGCCTCGATGCGCAGATCCGCGTCGGCAGCGACGCAGGCGCGAGCGAGGTCATCGTCCTCCGTGCGTACGGCGAGACCGCGACCGACGAGGAGAGCCTGGTCACCGGCCTCCTGCTGCCGGACGCACCCGTCGTGGCCTGGTGGCCGCAGACCGCTCCCGAGCAGCCCGCGGCGTCGGCCCTCGGCCGCATCGCGCAGCGACGGATCACCGACGCGGCCGCGCAGAAGGACCCGAACGGCGCGATCGAGGCGCTCGGTGCGTCCTACGTGCCGGGCGACACCGACTTCGCGTGGACCCGTCTGACCCTGTGGCGCAACCAGCTCGCCGCGGCGCTCGACCAGCCGCCGTACGAGCCGATCACCGCGGTCGAGGTCTCCGGAGCGTCCGACAGCCCGTCGACGATCCTCCTCGCCGCCTGGCTCCAGCTGCAGCTCCGGGTACCGGTGTCCGTCGTCACGTCGCCGCGCGCGACGGGGTCGAGCGGCATCCACGGCGTGAAGCTCGTGCGCGAGTCCGGCACCATCGAGCTCGAGCGGTCCCTGGTGGACGTCGCCACGCTCTCGATGCCCGGGCAGCCGACGCACGACCTGTCGCTGCCACGCCGCAACCTGCGCGACTGCCTGGCCGAGGAACTCCGTAGACTCGACCCGGACGTCCTCTTCGGAGACGTCGTCAAGCACGGGGTGCCCCAGCTGCGCGAGACCATCGCCCGCTGATCAACACCCCACACGGTCGGGCCGCCTGTCTGCTGCAGGCGGCCCGACCGGACCGAAGGCGGTCGGACGACCGGTCGGCCGCCACGAACACGGGAGTCACGTGACCAACGAACGGCGGGTGCTCGTGCACCCGGACAAGCAGGCCCTCGGCGCTTCGGTCGCCGCACGCTTCATCACCAAGATCATCGACGTGCTCGACGAGCAGGAGCGTGCCGACATCGCGATCAGCGGTGGCTCGGTGTCCTCCCTGGTCCTCGCCGCGATCGGCCAGTCGCCGGCGCGTGAGAGCGTCGACTGGTCGAAGGTGCACGTCTGGTGGGTCGATGAACGCTGGGTTCCGGCGGACGACGCCGACCGCAACACGATCGGCACGCAGACCGACTTCTTCGACCACGTCGACATCCCCGCGTCGAACATCCACCCGATGCCGGCGTCGGACGGTGGGCTCGACATCGAGGCCGCTGCGACCCAGTACGAGCGCGAGCTGCAGGACGCCGCGCCCGAGGGTGCCGTCGCTCCGCGCTTCGACATCACGCTGCTCGGTGTCGGCCCTGACGGACACACTGCCTCGCTCTTCCCGGAGTTCCCGCAGCTCACCGTCACCGACCGTGCCGTCGTGTCGGTAGACGACTCCCCCAAGCCGCCGGCGCAGCGTCTGACCGTCACCTTCCCGGTGATCAACGCCTCGCAGCGCGTCTGGGTGATCCTCTCCGGTGCCGAGAAGGCCTCGGTCCTCGGGCTGGCCCTCGCGGGTGCGTCGATCGAAGACGTGCCCGTCGGTGGCGTGCAGGGTCGCAAGCGCACGGTCTTCTTCGTGGACCAGGACGCCGCGCGCGATGTCCCCGAGAACCTGATCGCGTCGACGTACTAGACGCGCGTTCCTGACGGACGGGAGGCCCGGTGCCAGCTGGCACCGGGCCTCCTGTCCGTCTGTGGTCGCGCCCACTGCCGGCGCCGAACGGTCGCGACACCCCGCCGGCGCGACGCCGAGGGGTCACGAACCGTCGGCCGCGGGCGCCGCAGGCGACAGAACGCGCCACCACGGCACACCGCACACGGCGTGTCGTGACCACTCGGCGAACCCGGCACCCGCGCGCAGAGCGCTGCCAGCACTCCCCCGGACGCACGAAGGCCCCCGCACCATGGGTGCAGGGGCCTTCGTCAACGTGCGTGCGCTAGCTCTTTTTCGCCGCAGTGCCGCGACGCTCTCGGAGCTGCTGGAGCGCGTCCTCGAGGAGCTGGGCTGCCTCTTCCTCGGTGCGGCGTTCCTTCACGTACGCGAGGTGGGTCTTGTAGGGCTCCGTCTTGGAGACCACGGGAGGGTTCTCCTTGTCGCGCCCGGCCGGCAGACCACTCGACGGCGAGTCCACCGTCTCGGGGATCTCCTCGTCGGGCAGGTTCGCGGCGAAGTACCGCACGACCTCGTTGCCCAGGGCGTCCCAGTACGAGATCGCCACGCGCTCGGCCTGGACCCCGCGGTCCTGTTCGCCCATCGGGCCCGCACCGACGCGAGACCCTCGGATTGCACTGCCTCCGCTTGCCATGGATCAGACCCCCGCCGTGAACTTGTTGATGAGACCGAGCACGATGATGGAGACGATCCAGACCAGACCGAGGATCACCGTGATGCGGTTGAGGTTGCGCTCGGCCACGCCGGACGCACCGAGGTTGCTCGTGACCCCACCGCCGAACATGTCGGAGAGGCCACCACCGCGGCCCTTGTGCAGCAGGATGAGGAGCGTGAGCAGGAGGCTCGTGATTGCGAGCAGGACCTGCAGCACGACGGAGAGTATCGCCACGACGTACCTTTCGTGTCAGTCAGCCGTACCAGTGTACCGGCCGCGCGGAGCACGGCCGGTACCTGGACGGGAGTGGTGCGGACGACTGCCCGCGACGAGGTCGCCTGTGGACTACAGCCCGACGTGCTGACGGAACCGCGCGATGGCCGCGAACTCCTGCACGTCGAGCGAAGCACCACCGACGAGCGCACCGTCGATGTCGGGTTCGCGGAGGAAGCCCGCGATGTTGCCCGACTTGACCGAGCCACCGTAGAGCACCCGGGTGTCGGCAGCAGCCTGGTCGCCCCACGCTGCCGCGATGCCACGACGGATGGCCGCGCACTCGTCCTGCGCCTGCTCGGCCGTGGCCGCCTGGCCGGATCCGATGGCCCAGACGGGCTCGTACGCCACGACGATGTCAGCGGGCTTCACCGCGTCGAGCACGACGCGGAGCTGCTCGACCGGCACGACGCCGGCGCCGCGCTCCTCGCGCTGCTCGCCGGTCTCGCCGACGCACACGACAGGGACGAGACCGTGCTTGACGGCCGCTGCGGTCTTCGCTGCGACGACCTGGTCGGTCTCACCGTGCAGCGTGCGCCGCTCGGAGTGGCCGACGATGACGTACTGGGCGTCGAGCGCCGCGAGGAACGCGCCGGAGACGTCACCGGTGTAGGCACCGGAGTCGAACTGCGACAGGTCCTGCGCACCGAAGTGGATCGGCAGCTTGTCGGCCGAGATGAGCGTCTGGACGCTCCGCAGGTCGGTGAACGGCGGGAACACCGCGACCTCGACGTCGTCGAAGTCGTGCCGGGCGTCCTTGAGCGTCCACGCGAGCTTCTGCACGGTGGCGATGGCCTGGAGATGATCGAGATTCATCTTCCAGTTGCCGGCGATCAGTGGCGTCCGGGTCATGCGGTCCACCCCCAAAGCTTCGAGACCGGGCAGCGACTTGCCCTCGAGGAACTCGAGGCTCGCACCGCCACCGGTCGAGATGTGGCCGAACTGGTCGTCCGAGAAGCCGAGCGACCGCACGGCGGCAGCGGAGTCGCCACCACCGACGACACCGAGGCCGTCGACCTCGGTCAGCGCCTGCGCGACGGTCTTCGTGCCGGCGGCGAAGGCCGGGAACTCGAACACGCCCATCGGACCGTTCCAGAACACGGTCTTCGAACCCGAGACGGCCGAGGCGAACCGCGCTGCGGTCTCCGGGCCGATGTCGAGGCCGATGCCGTCCGTGCCGAACGACGAGGACTCGATGGCGTCGGCCGCCACCGTCTCGTGGTCGGCGTCGGCCGCGAAGCCGGAGGCCACCACGACGTCGGTCGGCAGGTCGATGGTGACACCGAGCTCCTTCGCCCGCGAGAGGTACTCGCGGACGACGTCGAGCTGGTCGGCCTCGAGCAGCGACTTCGCGACCCCGTGGCCCTGGGCCGCGAGGAACGTGAAGAGCATGCCGCCACCGATGCAGAGGGTGTCGACCTTCGGCAGGATGTGGTCGATGACTCCGAGCTTGTCGCTGACCTTCGAGCCGCCGAGCACCACCGTGTAGGGGCGCTCCGGGTCCTTGGTCAGTCGCTCGAGCACGCGGAGCTCGGTCTCGATCAGCGAACCGGCTGCACTGGGCAGTGCGGACGCGAGCTCGTAGACCGAGGCCTGCTTGCGGTGCACGACACCGAAGCCGTCGGAGACGAAGGCGTCACCGATGGCGGCGATGCGGTCCGCGAAGGCACCGCGCGTGGCGGCGTCCTTCGAGGTCTCCTCCGGGTTGAAGCGGAGGTTCTCGAGCAGCAGGACGTCGCCGTCCTCGAGGGCCTCGGCCGCGGCGGTCGCTTCGTCGCCGACGGTCTCGCCGACGAACGTGACCTCTTTGCCGAGCAGCTCGGAGAGCCGCTGGGCCACCGGTGCGAGCGAGAACTCGGGCTTGGGCTCCCCGTCGGGGCGGCCCAGGTGCGAGATCACGATGACGCGTGCGCCGGCGTTGACGAGGGTGTTCAGCGTGGTCAGCGACGCGCGGACGCGGCCGTCGTCCGTGATGGTGCCGTCCTTGAGCGGGACGTTCAGGTCACAACGGACGACGACGCGCTTGCCGGCGAGGTCGCCGAGGTCCTCGAGGGTGCGGAGGGCCATGTGTTACAGACGCTCGCCGACGTACTCGGTGAGGTCGACGAGGCGATTCGAGTAGCCCCACTCGTTGTCGTACCACGAGGTGATCTTCACGAGGCCGCCGATGACCTTGGTCAGGCCGGAGTCGTAGATCGAGGAGTGCGGGTCCGTGGTGATGTCGGTCGACACCAGCGGGTCCTCGCTGTAGAGCAGGATGCCCTTGAGGGGGCCCTCTGCGGCCTCCTTGTAGGCGGCGTTGATCTCGTCGACGGTGACCTCGGACTTGGTCTCGAGGGTGAGGTCGGTGATCGACCCGGTGGGGACCGGGACGCGCAGCGCGAAGCCGTCCAGCTTGCCGGCGAGCTCGGGGAGCACGAGGCCGATGGCCTTCGCAGCACCGGTCGAGGTCGGCACGATGTTCAGCGCGGCGGCACGGGCACGACGGGGGTCCTTGTGCGGGCCGTCCTGCAGGTTCTGGTCGGCGGTGTAGGCGTGCACCGTCGTCATGAGGCCACGCTCGATGCCGAACTTGTCGTGGAACACCTTGGCGAGCGGCGCGAGGCTGTTCGTGGTGCAGGACGCGTTCGAGATGATGTGGTGGTTCGCGGGGTCGTACTGACCCTCGTTCACGCCGAGCACGATGGTGACGTCGTCACCCGAGGCCGGGGCGGAGATGATGACCTTCTTGGCACCGGCGTCGATGTGCTTCTGCGCATCGGCGGCCTTGGTGAAGAAACCGGTCGACTCGATGACGATGTCGACGCCCAGCTCGCCCCAGGGGAGGTTGGCGGGGTCGCGCTCGGCGAGGACCTTGATGGCCTTGCCGTCGACGACGATGTTGTCGCCGTCGAGCTCGACGGTCGCGGGGAGCTTCCCCGTGATGGAGTCGAACTTCAGCAGGTTGGCGAGCGACGCGTTGTCGGTGAGGTCGTTCACCGCCACGATCTCGAGGTCGGAGCCCTTCGCGAGGGCGGCCCGGAAGAAGTTACGGCCGATGCGGCCGAAGCCGTTGATACCGATCTTGACGGTCAATGGATCTCCTGGTGAGTGTGGAGCGCCCAGGGGGCGCTGCTTTCGGGAGTCGCGCACCCTGGCGGGCCCGCGTGTGGTGGACGATACGCCCCGTAACGTCGCCGTAACGACCCTAGCAGTCGGACACTGCGTGCCCGAGCGAGATGACGGTCCGTCCGGACGGTCGCCGACCAGGCCGGGAACGGGTCCGAGAACGGGTCCGCAAACGGACGGGAGGCGCGGTGCCAGCTGGCACCGCGCCTCCCGTCCGCAGGGTCGACAGACCGCTCTCAGGCCCCTTCGAGCTCCTCGGGAACGCTCGCTTCGGTGCCCGGGATGCCGAGGTCGGAAGCCCGCTTGTCGGCCATCGCCAGCAGGCGACGGATGCGACCGGCGATGGCGTCCTTGGTCATGGGCGGGTCCGCGTGCTGGCCGAGCTCGTCGAGCGAGGCGTCGCGGTGCTGCAGGCGCAGGGTGCCGGCGTACTGCAGGTGGTCGGGGACCTCGTCGCCGAGGATCTCGAGCGCACGCTCGACCCGGGCGCATGCTGCCACGGCGGCCTGCGCGGAACGGCGGAGGTTCGCGTCGTCGAAGTTGACCAGGCGGTTCGCGGTCGCGCGGACCTCGCGACGCTGGCGCATCTCCTCCCAGTCGGCGGTGGTGCGCGCGGCACCCATGACGGTCAGCATCTGACCGATGGCCTCGCCGTCGCGGATGACGACGCGGTGCACCCCGCGGACCTCTCGGCCCTTGGCGGCGACCCCGAGACGCGACGCGGCACCCACGAGGGCCATCGCGGCCTCGTTGCCGGGGCAGGTGACCTCGAGCGCTGCGGCCCGACCCGGGTCGGTCAGGGTGCCGGAGGCCAGGAAGGCGCCGCGCCAGATGGCGGCGAGGTCTTCGCGGTTGCCCGTGGTGAGGCGGTTCGGCAGCCCGCGGACGGGGCGACGACGAGCGTCCATCAGGCCGGTCTGGCGGGCGAGGGTCTCCCCCGCCTCGAGCACGCGGACCAGGTAGCGGGTGCCACGGCGGGCGGACGCGGACGATCCCACCGACGCCTCGCTGCGCACGCCGTAGAGCTCGGCGAGGTCCTTGCGGACCCGGTGCACGATGATCCGGGTGTCGAGCTCGACCTCGACCGCGATGCGGCCCGAGATGACGTGCAGACCACCTGCGAACCGGAGGATCGTGGCCAGTTCGGCGGCGCGGACCGTGTTGCGGTTCACGGCGACCCTGGCCAGTTCGTCCTTGACCTCGGCAGTCAACGGCACAGCATCATTCCTAACGTTCGTTCAGTGGTTCCCGCAGATCCGGCGGCACGGGCGTGGGAGCGGCCGGAGGGACGGTCACTCCCGGCCGAGATCTCGGTTCTTCACACGCACGGCGACGCCTGGCATCCCGCGGAGGAGGTTCGCCAACTCGGCGACGATGGCGACCGAGCGGTGCTTCCCGCCGGTACAGCCGATGGCGATCGTAGCGTGTCTTTTGTTCTCGCGCTGGTACCCCTCGAACACCGGCTCGAGGACGGAGGCGTAGCGATCGACGAACGGACGGGCTCCGGCCTGGGCCAGGACGTAGTCCGAAACCGGCTGGTCGAGCCCGGTGTGGGGCCGCAGTTCCGGCACCCAGTAGGGGTTCGGGAGGAACCGCACGTCGGCCACCATGTCGGCGTCGGCGGGCAGTCCGTACTTGAACCCGAAGCTCATCAGCGTGACCTGGACACCCACGAAGTGCTCGTCGGCGAAGTGCTCGATCACGGTGTTCGCGAGCTGGTGGATGTTGAGGTCGGAGGTGTCGATCACCACGTCGGACGCCTCGCGGAGGCCGGCGAGACGCGCCCGTTCGCGGGCGATGCCGTCGAGCAGGGTGTCCTCGCCCTGGAGCGGGTGGGGTCGACGGACCTGCTCGAAGCGCCGGACCAGCACGGCGTCGGTGGCCTCGAGGAACAGCACACGGACCCGCGCGGACGTGCTCGAGCGGACCTGCTCGACCGCGTGCTCGGGGTCGGTGAAGAACCGCCCGCCTCGGACGTCGACCACCGTGGCGATCTTCGGGATCTTCTCCCCCGCGCGGTCGGCCAGCTCGGTCAGCGGGGCCAGCATCTGCGTGGGCAGGTTGTCGACCACGTACCAGCCCAGGTCTTCGAGGGCCTTGCCGACGGTGGACCGCCCGGCACCGGACATGCCGGTGACGATGAGGATGTCGTGCTGCGACGCGTGGGTGGTCGCGGTGGCGCTGTCGGTCATCTGGGAGTGGGCTCCGTCGTGGCGGCCCGGGCGCGTCGCCCGGGGAGGTCTCGGCTGCCGGACCAGGCTACCGCCCGGTGACGGCCGGGAGGCGCGGGGTTCGTCACGACGGTCGCTGCGGACCGTCGTCGGTCACCTCGGGGACCCGCACGGGGCCTCCGGGATCGGTGACGGTTCCGGTGTCCGCGATCGCGTCGGCGTCCGGTTCGGGGGCGCTCGACGCGCTCGTGGCCGGTGCGCTCGTCGGCGTCTGGGCCAGCTTCGAGACCACGGCGGCAGCGGTCGCCGGGCCGATCCCGTTCACCTCGCCGATGTCCTCGGCCGTGGCCTCGCGCAGCCGGGCGACCGAACCGAAGTGCTTCAGCAGGGCGTTGACGCGGCTCGGGCCGAGACCGGGGATCTCGGACAACCGCGACCGGACGTCCCGCTTCCGCTTGCTGCGCTGGTGGGTGATCGCGAACCGGTGCGCCTCGTCACGGATGCGCTGGATGAGGAAGAGCGCCTCGGAGTTGCGGGGCAGGATGACCGGGAAGTCGTCGTCGGGCAGCCAGAGCTCCTCGAGCCGCTTGGCGATGCCGACCAGGGCGATGTCGTGCACGCCGGCTTCGTCCATCGCGCGCTTCGCGGCCTGCACCTGGGGCTGGCCGCCGTCGACGATGAGCAGCTGCGGGCGGTACGCGAACCGTTTCGTCGGCTTCGACCCCCTCGACGACCTCGTCGGTCGTGACGTCCGGGACGTCCGGCAGCTCGGCGTCCTCGTCCAGCCGCGCCAGGCGCCGCGAGAGCACCTGGTACATGCTGTCGGTGTCGTCGGTGGTCTCGGCGATCGAGTACCGGCGGTACTGGTCCTTGCGCGGCAGACCGTCCTCGAACACCACCATCGACGCGACGACGTTCGTGCCCTGCAGGTGCGAGATGTCGTAGCACTCCATGCGGAGCGGCGCCTCGGTCATGCCGAGGGCATCCTGGATGTCGGCCAGTGCCGCGGCCCGGGTGGTGTAGTCGGCCGAACGCTTGGTCTTGTAGAGCATGAGCGCCTGCCCGGCGTTCTGCGCGGCCGTCCGCGCGAGACCGGCGCGATCGCCGCGCTGTGCGGTGCTCAGCTTCGTGCCGCGCCCGTTCCGACGCTTGCTGAGCCACTCCTGGAGCGCGTCCGCGTCCTCCGGCAGTTCGGGGACGACGACCTCGCGCGGGGGCTCGTCGGTGACGTAGACGCCCTGCACGATCTGCTCGACGAGGTCGCCCGTGGCGATGTCGAGCTCCTTGTCGACCACCCAGCCGCGGACACCGCGGATGCGGCCACCACGGACGGAGAACAGCTGCACGGCCGCGGCGAGCTCGTCCTCCGCGATGCCGAACAGGTCGAGGTCGACCGAGTCGCGGAGCACCACGGCGGACTTCTCGAGCACGGCTTCGAGCGCCTCGACCTGGTCGCGGTACTTCGCGGCCTGCTCGTACTGCATCGCGTCGGCCGAAGCCCCCATGCGCTGCCGGAGCTCGGTGATGACCCGACGGTCGTACGAGTTCATGAAGCGCACGAACTCCTCGACGAGGGCGCGGTGCTCCTCGATCGTGACCTTCTGCGAGCAGGGGCCACCGCACTTGCCGATCTGCCCCGGGAAGCACGGGCGGCCGGTCTGCATCGCCTTCTTGTACGACGAGTCCGAGCACGTGCGGATCGGGAAGACCTTGATCATCAGGTCGATGGTGTCGTGCACCGCCCAGATCTTCGGGTACGGACCGAAGTACTTCGCGCCCTTGATCCTGCGGTTGCGCGTCACCATCACCCGCGGCGCCTCGTCACCCAGGGTGACCGCCATGTACGGGTACGACTTGTCGTCGCGGAACTTGACGTTGAACGGCGGGTCGAACTCCTTGATCCAGGTGTACTCCAGCTGGAGTGCCTCGATCTCGGAGCCGACCGTCGTCCACTCGACACTGCGCGCCGTCAGGACCATGCGCCGCGTGCGCTCGTGCAGCGTCGGCAGCGGCGCGAAGTAGTTGCTCAGCCGGGCGCGGAGGTTCTTCGCCTTGCCGACGTAGAGCACCCGACCGGCTTCGTCACGCCAGCGGTAGACGCCCGGGTCGGTCGGGATCTCCCCCGCCTTCGGACGCCACGGGACGGTGTCCGCCACCTAGCGAGCACCCGCCTTCTGCTTGCTCGCCTTCTTGGTCGTGCCCTGCTGCTTCTGGGTGGCCTGGCGTGCGCCGACCGCCTGCTGCTTGCCGACCCGGGCGTCCTGCGCGTCGAAGATCTCGCGCAGGAAGACACCGGTGTGGCTCTCCGGCACGGTCGCCACGTGTTCCGGGGTGCCCGTCGCCAGGACCGTCCCGCCGCCGGACCCGCCCTCGGGACCCATGTCGATCAGCCAGTCGGCGGACTTGATGACGTCGAGGTTGTGCTCGATCGTGATGACGGTGTTGCCCTTGTCGACCAGGCTCTGCAGCACGAGGAGCAGCTTGCGGACGTCCTCGAAGTGCAGACCGGTGGTCGGCTCGTCGAGCACGTAGACCGTGCGGCCGTTCGAGCGACGCTGCAGCTCGGTGGCGAGCTTGACGCGCTGCGCCTCGCCGCCGGAGAGCGTGGTCGCGCTCTGGCCCAGGCGCACGTAGCCGAGGCCCACGTCGACGAGGGTCGCCATGTACCGGTGGATCGCCGAGATCGGCTCGAAGAACTCGGCCGCCTCGCTGATCGGCATGTCGAGGACCTCGGAGATGTTCTTGCCCTTGTAGTGGACCTGGAGCGTCTCGCGGTTGTAGCGCGCACCACCGCAGACCTCGCACGCGACGTAGACGTCGGGCAGGAAGTTCATCTCGATCTTGATCGTGCCGTCGCCCGCGCAGTTCTCGCAGCGGCCACCCTTGACGTTGAAGCTGAAGCGGCCGGGCTGGTAGCCGCGGGTCTTGGCCTCTTGCGTCTCGGCGAACAGCTGACGGATGCGGTCGAACACGCCCGTGTAGGTCGCGGGGTTCGACCGTGGCGTCCGGCCGATCGGTGCCTGGTCGACGTGCACGACCTTGTCGAGCTGGTCGAGGCCCTTCACCCGGGTGTGCTTGCCCGCGATGTGCCGTGCACCGTTGAGCTGGTTGGCGAGCACCTTGTACAGGATGTCGTTCACCAGCGTGGACTTGCCGGACCCGCTGACGCCCGTGACCGCGGTGAACACACCGAGGGGGAAGTCCGCGTCGATCGACTTGAGGTTGTTCGCGCGGGCACCCTGCACGGTGATGGCGCGCTTCAGGTTGACCTTGCGGCGCTCGGCCGGCACCTCGATCGCGCGTCGGCCGGCGAGGTAGTCGCCGGTGATCGACTCACGGTTCTCGATGATGCCCTCGTACGAGCCGGAGTGCACGACGTTGCCGCCGTTCACGCCGGCGCCGGGGCCGATGTCGACGACCCAGTCGGCCGTGCGGATCGTGTCCTCGTCGTGCTCGACGACGATGAGCGTGTTGCCGAGGTCCTTGAGCTTGACCAGGGTGTCGATGAGTCGACGGTTGTCGCGCTGGTGCAGGCCGATGCTGGGCTCGTCGAGCACGTAGAGCACACCGGTCAGCCCGGAACCGATCTGCGTCGCGAGTCGGATGCGCTGCGCCTCGCCGCCGGACAGACCACCGGCACCACGCGCGAGCGTGAGGTAGTTCAGGCCGACCTCGAGCAGGAACTCGAGGCGTGCGCGGATCTCGCGGAGGACCGCGGCGGCGATGTGCGCTTCACGGTCGGTCAGCGTCAGCTCGTCCATGAACGAGTACGCGTTGTCGAGCGACATGTCGGTGACGTCCGCGATGCTGCGGTCGTTGACCGTCACCGCGAGCACCTCGGGCTTGAGGCGGGTTCCCTCGCACACCGGGCACGGGACCTCGCGCAGGTAGCCCTGGAAGCGCTGGCGCTGCGAGTCCGACTCGGCCTCGGCGAACTTGCGCTCGATGTAGGGCATGACGCCTTCGAACCCGCTCGTGTACCGCATCTCGCGGCCGAACCGGTTGCGCCAGGAGACGGACACCTGGAAGTCCTTGCCGGTCAGGATCGACGCCTGCACCGCGGGGTCGAGCTGGTTCCACGGGGTGTCGAGCGAGAAGCCGAGCTCCTTGCCGAGGCCGCCGAGCAGCTTGTCGAAGTAGGAGTACAGCCCGCTCGTCCCCGTCCAGGGCAGCAGGACGCCGTCACGCAACGAGGCCTCGGGGTCGCCGAGCACCAGGTCGGGGTCGACCGACATGCGCGTCCCGAGGCCGGAGCACTCGGGGCACGCGCCGAACGGCGCGTTGAACGAGAACGTGCGCGGCTCGATCTCGGTGAGCGCGAGCGGGTGGTTGTTCGGGCACGAGAGGTTCTCGGAGTAGGTCCGGACCGCTCCGGGCCCCTCGTGGTCCACCAGGTCGATGCCGACGGTGCCGTCGGTCAGGCGCAGAGCGGTCTCGAGCGAGTCGGTGAGACGACCGAGGATGTCGTCGCCCGCCACCAGGCGGTCGACGATGACCGAGATGTCGTGCTTGACCTGCTTCTTGAGCTTGGGCGGGTCACTGAGCTGGATGCGCTCCCCGTCCACGATCGCGCGGGCGTAACCGGACGCCGCGAGCTCCTGGAAGAGGTCGACGAACTCGCCCTTCTTCTTGGAGATGACGGGCGCGAGGACCTGGAACCGGGTGCCGGTCTCGAACTGCATGAGCTGGTCGGCGATCTGCTGCACGGTCTGCTTGCTGATCACCTCGCCACACGTCGGGCAGTGTGGGACCCCGATGCGCGCCCAGAGCAGACGCATGTAGTCGTAGACCTCGGTGATCGTGCCGACGGTCGACCGGGGGTTGCGGTTGGTCGACTTCTGGTCGATCGACACCGCCGGCGAGAGCCCCTCGATGAAGTCGACGTCGGGGCGGTCGACCTGGCCGAGGAACTGGCGCGCGTAGGCGGACAGCGACTCGACGTACCGGCGCTGCCCCTCGGCGAAGATCGTGTCGAACGCCAGCGAGGACTTGCCCGAGCCGGACAGGCCGGTGAACACGACGAGCGAGTCGCGGGGGATCTCGAGGTCGACGTCACGGAGGTTGTGCACGCGAGCGCCGCGCACGCTGAGCGTGGAGGTGCTGTGCGGTGCGGTCCCGCCGGGGAGGTGGAGGTCAGCGGGCTCGCCGAAGGCGTTCCGGCCCGACGTCGAGGTACCGGGGTCAGAGGTGATGGTCATCGTCGTCGATTCTACGAAGCGGCACCGACATTCGGCCGGGATGGAGGGTCAGACGAGTGCGTCGAGAGCGAACGCGACACCGGATGCACGCTCGCTCGCCGCCCAGAGCTGCGCTGCGACCGTCCTGTCGTGCGCCCGTGGTTCGGCCGCGACCACCGTGGCCGCGCCACGGAGCTGCATCCAGCCTGCCGGGCCCCAGTACTCCCCGGAGCGCACGTCCGCACCGACGGCAGCGTGGACGAGCGGCTGGGCGCCGATGTCCTTGCCCTGGGCGACGATGCGCTGTGCCGGGCGGATCCACTCGGGTTCGGGTCGTGTCGGGCTGACGTCCGGGCGTGCCGGTGACAGTCGGTCGAGCGACAGGCCGGGGTGCGCGACGACGCTCGACACGGACGACCCCGAGTCGGCCAGTCGTTCGGCGAGCTCGAAGCCGAACAGCATCACCGCGAGCTTGCTCCTGGCGTACTGGCGGTGGCTCGAGTACCGACCGACCCCGAGCGGATCGGTCGCGTCGAGCTGGGCGAACCGGTGGGCGATAGACCCGAGGTGCACGACCCGGCCGGCTCGTCGTTCGAGCAGGGGCAGGACCAGCGCGGTCCACGCGAAGTGTCCGAGGTGGTTCGTGCCGATCTGCAGTTCGGTGCCCTGCGCCGTGCTCCCCCGCGTGGACGCCCCGACGACCCCGGCGTTGTTCACGACCGCGTCGACGCCGCCGGGTTCCAGCGCGGCGAGTTCGTCGGCGGCAGCGTCGACCGAGTCGAGGTCGGCGAGGTCGAGGTGGACGTGGGCGAGCGAGGCCCCGTCGACGTGCCGCCGGATGCTGCGCTCGGCGGCCTCCGCCCGGTGGCGGTCGCGCGTGGCCAGCACCACACGGTGCCCCGCCGCGGCGAGCTGCTCGGCGGCGTGGTACCCGAGCCCGGCACTCGCACCGGTGACGACGACCGTGCGGGCGCCGTCAGCTGACATGCCCGGCCGCCTCCATCTGGCGCAGGGCCTTCTTCAGGTCCTGCACCTCGTCGCGCAGTCGCGCCGCGAGCTCGAACTTCAGCTCGGCCGCAGCCTGCAGCATCTGGTCGTTCAGGTCGGCGATGGTGGCGCCGAGCTGCGTCGCGCCCTCGCCCGCGATGCCGCCGCGCTTGAGGTTCGGCGTGGGCGACCGACGGCCGTCACTGCCCGGGCGACCCTGCAGGAGCGCCTTCGTGTCGTCGTTCTCGCGCTGCAGGACCTCGGTGATGTCGGCGATCTTCTTGCGCAGCGGCTGGGGGTCGATGCCCCGCTCCAGGTTGTAGGCGACCTGCTTCTCACGACGGCGATCGGTCTCCTCGATCGCGGTCTTCATCGAGTCGGTCATCTTGTCGGCGTACATGAGCACCTGGCCCGACACGTTGCGGGCAGCGCGACCGATCGTCTGGATGAGCGACGTCGACGAGCGGAGGAAGCCTTCCTTGTCGGCATCGAGGATCGCCACGAGCGACACCTCGGGCAGGTCGAGGCCCTCGCGCAGCAGGTTGATGCCGACGAGCACGTCGTAGACACCCTGCCGCAGCTCGGTCAGCAGCTCGACGCGCTTGAGGGTGTCGACGTCGGAGTGCAGGTACCGGACACGCACGCCCGCGTTCCCGAGGAAGTCGGTGAGTTCCTCGGCCATGCGCTTGGTCAGCGTGGTGACGAGGACGCGCTCGTCCTTCTCGACCCGCTGCTTGATCTCCTCGAGCAGGTCGTCGATCTGGCCGTCGCTCGGCTTGACCACGATCTCGGGGTCGATCAGGCCGGTCGGGCGGATGATCTGCTCGACCACGCTGTCGGTGACACCGAGCTCGTAGCGCCCGGGGGTGGCCGACAGGTAGACCTTCTGCCCGACGCGCTCGAGGAACTCCTCCCACTTCAGGGGGCGGTTGTCCATCGCGCTCGGCAGGCGGAACCCGTGCTCGACGAGGGTGCGCTTGCGCGAGGCGTCGCCTTCGTACATCGCGCCGATCTGCGGCACGGTGACGTGCGACTCGTCGATCACGATGAGGAAGTCGTCGGGGAAGTAGTCGATGAGGCAGTGCGGTGCTTCGCCCGGACCACGGCCGTCCATGTGCCGCGAGTAGTTCTCGATGCCCGAGCAGAACCCGATCTGCTCCATCATCTCGATGTCGAACGTGGTGCGCATCCGGAGGCGCTGGGCCTCGAGCAGCTTGCCCTGGCCCTCGAGCTCGGCGAGCCGTTCCGCGAGTTCTTCCTTGATGGAGGCGATCGCCCGGTGCATCACGTCGGTGTCCGCGACGTAGTGCGAGGCCGGGAAGATCGACACGGCGGGCAGGTCGTCGATGACGTTGCCGGTGAGGGGGTGCAGCGACGAGAGCGCTTCGATCTCGTCGCCGAACATCTCGATGCGGATCGCGTGCTCTTCGTACATCGGGATGATCTCGATGGTGTCGCCGCGCACGCGGAACGTGCCCCGGGCGAAGTCGACGTCGTTGCGCTGGTACTGCATGGCGACGAACTTGCGGACGAGCTGGTCGCGCGAGATCGTCTGGCCGACGTGGAGCGCGACCGATGCGTTCATGTACTGCTCGGGGGTGCCGAGACCGTAGATGCAGGAGACGGTCGACACCACCACGGTGTCGCGCCGGCTGAGCAGCGAGTTCGTCGTGGAGTGCCGGAGTCGTTCGACCTCGGCGTTGACCGAGGAGTCCTTCTCGATGAAGGTGTCCGTCTGCGGGACGTACGCCTCGGGCTGGTAGTAGTCGTAGTACGAGACGAAGTACTCGACCGCGTTGTTCGGCATCAGGCTGCGGAACTCGTTGGCGAGCTGGGCCGCGAGGGTCTTGTTGTGCGCGAGCACCAGCGTCGGCCGCTGCACCTGCTCGATGAGCCACGCGGTCGTCGCCGACTTGCCGGTGCCGGTCGCACCCAGCAGCACGACGTCGGTCTCACCGGCGTTGATCCGCCCGGCGAGTTCCGCGATGGCCGCGGGCTGGTCGCCACTCGGCGAGTACTCGCTGATGACCTCGAACGGACGCACCGCTCGGGTCGGTTCGATCGCAACACCCATGGGGACAACGGTAGTCGGCACCCCTGACACCGAGGGCCCCTGCTCGCCCTCGGCGTATTGTCCGCTGCAAGCAGGCTCCAAGTCGGCTGATGGTGGCCGGGCATACCGTCCTATCCCTTCCGTCACCCGACTCCTTCCCACTCCCCCGAAGAGGCCTCATGACCACGGCGACCCCGGCCGCACCGATCAAGGGCACCCCGTTCCGCGGACGCATCCGCGGGCGCGTGCTCGTCCTGCTCTGCTGCATGTACGCGATCTCGTACATCGACCGGACGAACATCTCGACCGCGCTGCCGCACATCACCGAGGAGTTCGGGTTCAACGAGGCGACCGCCGGCCTCATCGTCTCCGCGTTCTCGTTGCCGTACGCCCTGCTGCAGGTGTTCGGCGGCACGATCAGCGAGAAGTTCGGCCCGCGCAGGGCGCTCTTCGTCATCACGGTGATCTGGGGCGTCGCGACGCTCTGGACCGGGTTCGCGGTCGGCTTCTGGACCCTCTTCGCCGCTCGGGCCCTGCTCGGGCTGAGCGAGGCCGCCGCGTTCCCGACCGCCACGCAGGCGATGAGCCGGTGGATCCCACGCGACCGGAACGGCTTCGCCCAGGGCGTGGTGCACTCCGCAGCACGGCTCGGCAACGCCCTGGCGCCGCTCATCGTCGCCTGGGTGATCGGCGCGACGGGCAGCTGGCGCTGGGCGTTCTTCGCCACCGCGGTGCTGTCCCTGGCGTGGGCCGTCGTCTGGTTCGTCTGGTTCCGCGACGAGCCCGAGTCCGCGAAGGGCATCACGCAGGTCGAGCTCGCCGAGCTCCCGCCGGTCGAGACCCGCGCGACCCGTCCCCCGGTGCCGTGGCGGCAGATGGCGAAGCAGATCCTGCCGGTCACCTTCGTCGACTTCGGGTACGGCTGGACGCTGTGGGTGTTCCTCACGTGGCTCCCGACGTTCCTCAGCTCCACCTACGGCCTGGAGATCGGCGACTTCGCGCTGTTCACCACCCTCATCCTGCTGGCCGGTGTCGTCGGGGACACGGTCGGTGGGATGCTCAGCGACCGCATCATCCACCGCGGCGGGAACACCCGGAACGCCCGCCGGACCATCCTGGTGATCGGGCTCGGCGGTTCGCTCCTCTGCCTCATCCCACTCGTGATCGGGCAGGGCCTGCTCGTCGCGACGATCTCGCTGGCCCTGTCGTTCTTCTTCCTCGAACTCTGCAACGCCAACCTCTGGGCGATCCCGATGGACGTCGCGCCGCAGTGGTCCGGCACGGCCTCGGGCTTCATGAACACCGGGTTCGGCATCGCCGGTGTGGTCTCGCCCATCGTGTTCGGCCTGCTCATCGACGCCTCGGGCTGGCAGGTGCCCTTCGCGCTCTCCTGCGTCTTGCTCGGAGCCGCGGCCGTCGTCGCCTGGTTCATGAAGCCGCAGCGGCTGACCTCCACCGACGGCGTGCTCGAGATCGGCACCCCGAAGGCCGAGCAGCGCCCGGCCTGACGGGCGACGCGCGGAACGTGCGCCGGCCCTGGTGGTCCGCGCACGACGGCCGGGAGGCGCGGGTCGGGCCCGCCACGTGCCTCCCGGTCGGCCGCCCCGCGCCCACCGCTCCGCACGGCTTGTGCGAGGCGGCGCTCAGCGCGCGGCGCGCCCCCCGACGTCGTCGGTCTCGCCGACGAGGGCGTCGTCCGGCTCCACCGGTTCCGGCGACCGCCGGGGCACCGTCGTGCCCGCGGAACGACGCGCCCGCGCCGCTCGCGACGCCCGCGAGGACAACGACGGCCGGCCGGTCAGCGGCACGCTGAGCGGCGTCCTCCGGAACAGCTCGGTCACCGCGACGGACAGCACCAGCACGAGCACGTAGGTGACGAGGGTGAGCCACGGCCGTGGCACGACGGCATCGAGCCAGCTGTCGCCGTAGAGCAGGATCCAGATGACGAACGGGTGGCTCAGGAAGATGCCGAACGAGCGATCGGACGCGTAGTCGACGAACCGGGCGGTCCGGCTGCCGGGTCGCCGGCGGTCCGCCCAGGCGGCGCCGATCGCCAGGAACCCGACGAACACCGCGGTGCTCCAGACCACCTGGATCGGCTGCAGCGGTGTCCCCGCGGCGTAGAGGGACTGCCCGAGGCCGACCTGCAGCGCCCACACGCCGAGGGTGAGTCCACCGACGCCGGCGAAGGCCCACAGCACCGATCGCCGGTGGACCCGGATGAACCGCAGGAACGCGTCCGCGTGGTCGGCGGCGATCGCCCCGGAGACGATGAAGAAGACGTACGAGAAGAAGAACTGCTTCTGGTACCCGTGCATCCACGCGTCGCTCGCCGGGAAGTACTTGTACCCGGCGAACACCACCAGCTGGACCAGGAACGCCACGACCAGCACGGTGACGTGGTGCCCGCGGGTCCGGCGCACCAGCCAGACGATCACCGGCAGGAGCAGGTACACCTGCATCGTCACGAGCAGGAAGTACAGGTGGTACCACGAGGTGCCGGTGACGATGCCCTCGGCCGCGGTGCGCACCAGGTCCGGGACGTCGCCACGGCGGGTCGGGCTCAGCAGCCACGCCGACCCGACGTAGACGAACGACCACGCCAGGTACGGCACGCCCACGAGCAGGAACCGCTTCGGCCAGAACTGCGCCATCGGCCGCGGGCGCAACGTGTAGCTGTACACGAGCACGAACGCGGTCAGCGAGAAGAAGACCAGCCGGGTGAAGTGCAGCAGGGCGAGCAGCGCGTTCAGCCCGACGTCGGCGGCGGCGGCGGTGTGGCTCGTGGTGTGCACCCCGATCACGCACGCGAACGTGAGGATGCGGAGCACGTCGACCTCGTACAGGTGCCGGGGCTTGCCCTCGGCCGTGCGCGTCGGCGTCTGCACCCCCGGCTCGGCGCCGGTCGACTCCGGGGACACGCGTGCTGGTCGGCTCACGAGGGTCGGGCCATGGTCCGGACCTCCGCGCGCTGCACCTTGCCGGTGGGTGCACGCGGCAGGTCGGGCACGACGATGACCTCGACCGGTTGGCGGAACCGCGTCAGGTGCGCCTCGGCCCGGGCCACGAGGTCGGCCACGAGGGCTGCGTGGTCGACGGGTTCGTCGGGCTGCGGGATCACGTAGGCGATCGGGACCGCACCGAGCACGTCGTCGGGGCGGCCGACGACGACCGCCTCGAGCACACGTGGATCGCCGAGCAGGACGTCCTCCACCTCGGACGGGTAGACCTTCTCGCCACCGCGGTTGATGACGTCGTCGGAGCGCCCGGCCAGGGACACCCAGCCGTCGGCGCTCACGGAGCCGACGTCACCGGTGTGGAGCCAGCCGTCGGCGTCGAACCGCTCGGACGCACGGCCCCCGAGGTACCCGCGGACGATCCCCGGACCACGCACCCACAGGGCGCCGATCTCGTCGGCGGCCAGGAGCGAGCCGTCCTCGCCGCGGACCTGCACCTCGGACCCGACCGGCACCCCGACGGTCCCCGGCCGGGCCGGTTCGTCCAGCGGGGTCGCCGTGATCTGCGAGGCACCCTCGGTCATGCCCCAGCTCACGACGAGCGGCACGTCGCCGAGGGCGGCGCGCACGGGATCGGGCAGCGGCGCCGACGCGCTGCGCACGAACCGCAGGCCCGACGGGAACTCGAGCGGCCCGGTCTTCGCCAGCACGGCCAGGACGGCCGGGACGGCGTTCAGCCAGGTGATCCGTCGTTCGGCGAGCAGGTCCCAGAACCCGGTGCGACGGAAGCGCCGGTCGAGCACCAGGGTCGCGCCGGCGACGAGCGTCGCGAGCAGCCCGACCACCTCGGCGTTGACGTGGAACAGCGGCAACGAGGTGAACCCGCGGTCGTCCGGCACGAGCCGGTTGTGCCGCGCGACGGCCCGTGCGACGAACAGCAGCTGTGCCTCGGGCAGCTCGACGCCCTTCGGCGTACCGGTCGACCCCGAGGTGAACAGCACCACGGACCCCTGACCCGGCGCGTGCGGGCTGTCGGCGGGCAGGTCGCCGTCACGGACGGCGGTCGGGAGGAACGTGGCGGGGTCGATCCCGCTGGCCGGTGCCCCGGGGACGGTCGCGTCCACCGCGCGGTCGGACACGACGATGGACGCGCCGCCGATCAGGTCGGCGAGACGGCCGGGCTCGGTGGCCGGCTGGCCGGTGTCGACGGGGATCGCCCGGCGGCCTGCGGCGACGGCGCTGAGGTGCACGACCGTGAACGCGAGCGGGTCGCCCACGTCGACCAGGACGGCACCCGACGGGGCGATGCCGATCGCGTCGAAGGTCCGCGACCAGGCGGTGACCGCGTCGTCCAGCGCACGGTACGTCAGGACGCGCTCGGAGCGAGCGTCCTCGAGGAAGTGGCGCTCGCCCCCGTCGACCGCACGGGCCCGGATGAGCGAGCGCAGATCGGGTTCATCGCGATCGGGCTGCACGCGGAAAGGCTATTGCGCGACCCTATGAGCGGTCGGAGGGAAGAGCGGGATCTGTGGAGAACCGGTGCAGCATCCACTGCCAGAGCGGGAGCATCCGGGGAACGCCGTCACGGGTGAGCGGTGTCGAGTCCTTGATGATCAGGGAGTGCGCCTTGCCGTCGCCGCCGAGGTCGGTGAGGATCGCGTGCGGGTCCGCGCCGGCGACGGGCGGGGTGGTGTCCGTCTCGAACGGCCCGGACACGCCACTCAGCCCGAGGACGTCCCACGAACCGGTGATGCGGGGGCCGAACGTGTCACGGACGTCGTCGATGGCGTACATCCGGTCGACCGGTGTCCGGCCAGGGCGGTCCATCCACGCTGCGTGCGACGGCCCGCGGGACTCGACGGGCGAGGAGAACATCAGCGCGCCGTGGACACGGCGGATGTGCGCGATGTACGCCGCCTCTCCGCCGCCCTGCGAGTGTCCGGCCACGACGACGTCGTTCCAGACGATGCGGTCGTCGCCCTGGACGAACCGCCCCCAGCCGCCGTCGGGGTCGTGGTCGTCGAGGTACGCGACGGCGTCACGGAAGCGCGAGACGATGGACCCGGCCGGACTGACCGCGCTGAGCTCCGACGGCCGGGTGCCGTCGAAGCGGTTCCGCTGGACCATGCCGTAGCAGCGCGCGTCCGCCTCGCACGTGCCGGACAAGGTGCGACCGAGGTTCCAGTAGTCGAGGCCGAGCACGTGGTAGCCGTCGGCCAACGCGGCCGCCAGGAACCGCTGGTACTCGGCCGGACGGGCCCGGGTCGCGGGCAGGAACAACAGGAGCGGACCGTCGGCCGACGTGCGCGCGGCGAAGTGGTCGCGGTTCGGGGTGAGCCGCTCACCGTTCACCGTTCCGAGCCGGAACCGGTGGAACTCGCCGTCAGGCCCGTGTTCGTCACCCGACGGCCGCTCGTGCACCGCGACCCGGCCGTTGTCCGCCACACGCTGGGCACCGAGGACGTTCGCAGCGACGAGCGAGCCGGCTCCGATCGCCACGAGGACGATCGCGGCGAGGACCAGCAGCAGACGGTGACTCATGCCGTGATCCGCGCCCACACCTCGTCAGCGGAGCGGATCGTCTGCTCGAGCGTCCCGGTGGCGTCGACGACGTGGTCGGCGAGGGCGAGACGGTCGGCATCGCTCGCCTGGGCGGCGACGCGACGCCCGGCCTCGTCACGGGCCATCCCGCGGTGCTCGACGAGCCGTTCGATGCGCTGCGCCGCGGGGGCGTCGACCACCACGACCGCGTCGAACCGGAGCGGGCGCGAGCCGCGGGCCTCGGCGAGCAACGGCACGTCGTAGACCACCACGGCGTCGGGGTCGGCGGCCTCGGCGGCGTCGAACGCCTGCTGCGCGAGCCGCCAGACCTCGGGGTGCGTGATGGCTTCGAGGTCCTTCCGCGCCGCGGGGTCCGCGAACACGATCGACCCGAGCGCCGGCCGGTCGAGGGAACCGTCGGCGGCGATCACCGACGGTCCGAACCGCTCGGCGACCTGCGCCAGGCCCGGGCTACCCGGTGCCACGGCATCCCGTGCGAGTCGGTCGGCGTCGACCACGACGGCCCCGTGCTCGGTCCAGCGCCGGGAGACGGTCGACTTGCCCGCGGCGATGCCGCCCGTGAGTCCGATGATGTGCACGGCAACAGGGTAACGACCCCGATGCCCGGAAACGCCGGAAGCCCGGCACCCTGTCAGGGGTGCCGGGCTTCCGGTCGTGACGAACCGCTCGATCAGTTGTTGGTCGAGCTGAGCTTCTCGCGGAGTGCAGCGAGCGACGCGTCGTCGGCCAGGGGGCTTGCGCCACCCGTCTCGCCGGCGAACGACGAGGTCGACGACGACGAGGAAGCCGTGGCCGGGAGGTCGAAGCCACCCTGCGCCTCGTCGGCGATGGTCTTCGCGACCTGCGCCTTGTGGGCTTCCCAACGCGCCTGGGCGGCCGCGTACTGGCCCTCCCACTCGGTGCGCTGCGTGTCGTAGCCCTCGAGCCACTCGTTGGTCTCCGGGTCGAAGCCCTCGGGGTACTTGTAGTCACCCTTGTCGTCGTACTCGGTCGGCATGCCGTAGAGCGCCGGGTCGAACTCGTCGCTCTCCGGGTCCACGCCCTCGTTCGCCTGCTTGAGGCTGAGCGAGATGCGGCGACGGTCGAGGTCGATGTCGATGATCTTGACGAAGACCTCGTCGTTGACCGACACGACCTGCTCGGCGAGCTCGACGTGCTTGTTCGAGAGCTCCGAGATGTGGACGAGACCCTCGATGCCGTCGGCAACGCGGACGAAGGCACCGAACGGGACGAGCTTCGTGACCTTGCCCGGTGCGATCTGACCGATCGCGTGGGTGCGGGCGAAGACCTGCCACGGGTCCTCCTGCGTGGCCTTGAGCGAGAGCGACACGCGCTCGCGGTCCAGGTCGACCTCGAGGATCTCGACGGTGACTTCCTGACCGACCTCGACGACCTCGCTGGCGTGCTCGATGTGCTTCCAGCTGAGCTCGGAGACGTGGACGAGACCGTCGACGCCGCCGAGGTCCACGAACGCACCGAAGTTGACGATCGAGGACACGATGCCCTTGCGGACCTGGCCCTTGTGGAGGTTGTTGAGGAACGTCGTCCGGGACTCGGACTGCGTCTGCTCGAGGAGCGCACGGCGCGACAGGACCACGTTGTTGCGGTTCTTGTCGAGCTCGAGGATCTTGGCCTCGATCTCCTGGCCGAGGTACGGCGTGAGGTCGCGGACACGACGGAGCTCGATGAGCGAGGCGGGGAGGAAGCCACGGAGGCCGATGTCGACGATGAGACCGCCCTTGACGACCTCGATGACCGTCCCGGTCACGACGCCGTCGGACTCCTTGATCTTCTCGACGTCGCCCCACGCACGCTCGTACTGCGCGCGCTTCTTCGACAGGATGAGGCGGCCTTCCTTGTCCTCCTTCTGGAGAACCAGGGCCTCGACCTCGTCGCCGACCTCGACGACCTCGTTGGGGTCGACGTCGTGCTTGATCGAGAGCTCGCGCGAGGGGATGACGCCCTCGGTCTTGTAACCGACGTCGAGGAGGACCTCGTCGCGGTCGATCTTCACGACGGTGCCGGAGATGAGATCACCGTCGTTGAAGAACTTCAGGGTCTTCTCGACCTCGGCCAGGAAGTCATCAGCCGAACCGATGTCGTTGATGGCGACCTGCTTAGGAGCCTTGGTCGTAGTGGTTGTCATGTAGAGATTGCTCCGAACGGACATGAGTCGGGCCATGGCGTGCGGGGACTCGGCCCCCGTGGTGCACCGCCGTGGCGATTGATTGAGTGGCGCGGATTGCGCCGCACAAGTCTAACCGCACCGGCGGAGGCCCCACAACCGGGCGTGTCGACGGCGCGTCACCCGACCAGCGCGGTCCGGAGGGTGTCGAGGCCGATGCTGCCGAGCGAGAGCGCCCGGTGGTGGAACGCCTTCAGGTCGAAGTCGGCTCCCTCGCGCGCGGCGACCTCGTCGCGGATGGACTCCCAGACGCGCTGGCCGACCTTGTACGAGGGTGCCTGCCCCGGCCACCCGAAGTACCGGGCGACCTCGAACCGGACGAACGCCGGGTCCATGTTGACGTTCTGCCCCATGAAGTCGAGCGCGTACTCCCACGTCCAGCCGCCGCCGTCGGGGTTCGTCTTCTGCAGGTGCACGCCGATGTCGAGCACGACGCGAGCCGCACGCATCCGCTGCCCGTCGAGCATGCCGAGCCGGTCGCCGTCGTCGTCGAGGAACCCGAGCTGCTCCATCAGCCGCTCGGCGTACAGCGCCCAGCCCTCGACGTGCCCGGAGGACCCGGACAGCTGCCGGCGCCAGGTGTTCAGCTCGCCGCGGTTGTAGACGCCCTGGCTGATCTGCAGGTGGTGTCCGGGGACGCCCTCGTGGTAGACCGTCGTCTTCTCGCGCCAGGTGCCGAACTCGGTGACGCCCTCGGGCACCGACCACCACATGCGGCCGGCACGGGAGAAGTCGTCGGAGGGGCCGCTGTAGTAGATGCCGCCCTCCTGCGTGGGGGCGATCCGGCACTCCAGGCGACGGATCGGGTCCGGGATGTCGAAGTAGGTCCCGGCCATCGCGGCGATCGACGCGTCGCTCGTCTCCTGCATCCACCGCTGCAGCGCGTCGGTTCCGTGCAGGATCCGGGACGGGTCGGTGTCGAGCACCTCGATCGCCCGGGCGACGCTCGCGCCGGACTCGATGCGGTCGGCGATCCGTTCCTGCTCGTCCCGCATGCGCGCCAGTTCCTCGAGGCCCCACTCGTACGTCTCGTCGAGGTCGACGACCGCGCCGAGGAACCGCCGCGAGTGCAGCTCGTAGGCTTCGCGACCGACGGCGTCCACCGGGGTGGCGAGCGGCAGCAGCTCGTGCTCCAGGAACTGCCCGAGCGAGCGGTACGCGGCCGAGGCGACCTGGGCTCCGCGGGTCAGCTCGGCGCGGAGCGTGTCCGGCACCGGCGAACCGTCGTCGAACGCGGCGCCGTCGGCGAGGCGTGCGAAGAAGCCGCCCTCGGCGCCGTTCCGGGCTGCCTGCTCGGCGACCAGGGCGACCTGGCGCTTGGCCGGTGTGACGTCTTCGCGGGTGCCCTCGAGCAGGGTCTCGCGGATGCCCTCGAGGGCGTCCGGCAGCGCGTGCAGCCGGCTCGCGATGTCTTGCCAGTCACCCTCGGTCGCGGTCGGCATCAGGTCGATGATCTCGCGGACCGACTGCGCCGGGCTCGCGATGACGTTGAGGTCGCGGAGGTGCAGCTTGCGCTCGTACGACTCCTGCACCAGGTCCAGCTCGGCGCCGAGGTCGGCCTTCGTCACCTGGTCCACGGAGTCGACGGCGGGAGCGGCGTCGAGCGCACGCTTCGCACCGCGCGCGGCCTCGGCCATCGCGGCGGCACCGGCGGGCGAGGTGTCGCCGTACTCCCCCGTGCGCCCCTGGACGCCGATGTACGTGGCGGTCGTCGGGTCGAGGTCGACGAGGGTGGTGACCCAGTCCTCGGCGACGCGGTCGACGGCGGACGGCTGGCGGACAGGACGCTCTTCGCTCATGCCCCGACCCTACCGACCCACGGGTCGACAGGACCCCCGGGCCGCCCGGGTCAGTGGGCGGCGCTCTCCCAGTTCGGGCCCACGCCGACCGAGACGTCGAGCGGGACGCTCAGCTCGGCAGCACCGCCCATCCGGGTGCGGAGGATCTCCTCGACACGCTCCTGCTCACCGGGCGCGACCTCGAGGATGAGCTCGTCGTGCACCTGGAGCAGCAGGTGGGACTGCAGCTCGCCCTCGCGCAGGTCGTCGGCGACCCCGAGCATCGCGATCTTGATGATGTCGGCGGCCGAACCCTGGATCGGGGCGTTCAGCGCGGCGCGTTCGGCGTTCTCACGAAGGACCCGGTTCGGGCTCTTCAGGTCGGGGAACGGGCGACGGCGACCGAAGATCGTCTCGGTGTAGCCGTCCTCGCGCGCCTGCTCGACGACGTTGCGCAGGTAGTCGCGCACCGCACCGAAGCGGGCGAAGTACTCGGTCATCAGGGTGCGGGCCTCGGACTGCTCGATGCGCAGCTGCTTCGACAGACCGAAGGCACTCAACCCGTAGGCCAAGCCGTAGGACATCGCCTTGACCTTGGTGCGCATCTCGTTGGAGACCTCGGACGGGTCGACGCCGAACACCCGGGCGCCGACGAAGCGGTGCAGGTCCTCGCCCTCGTTGAAGGCCTGGATGAGCCCCGGGTCGCCGGAGAGGTGCGCCATGATCCGCATCTCGATCTGCGAGTAGTCGGCGGTCACGAGCGTCGTGTACGGCTCGGCGACCGCGAACGCCGACCGGATCCGGCGACCGACGGCCGTCTTCACCGGGATGTTCTGCAGGTTCGGGTCGGTCGACGAGACCCGGCCGGTGCTCGTTCCGGTCTGCTCGTAGCGGGTGTGGATGCGCCCGTCGACCACGGCGGCGTCGAGCGTGTCGACGATCTGCCGGAGCTTCGTGGCGTCGCGGTGCTGCAGCAGGAGCCCGAGGAACGGGTGCGGGTGCTGTTCCTGCAGGTCGGCCAGGCTCGCCGCGTCGGTCGAGAACCCGGTCTTGGTCTTGCGGGTCTTCGGCATCGCGAGCTCGGTGAACAGGACTTCCTGCAGCTGCTTCGGCGACCCGAGGTTGACCTCGTGCCCGATCTCGGCGAAGGCCTGCTGCGCGAGTTCGGCGGCGCGCTCCCCGAGTTCCTTCGACAGACCGGTGAGCACCGGGCGGTCGATGCCGACACCGATGGTCTCCATGCCGGCCAGCACCGACACGAGCGGCAGCTCGATGTCGTCGAGGACCTGCAGCGAGGACGCGTCGATCCGGGCGCGCAGGGCCGTGGTGACGCGGAGCACGAACCACGCGTGCACCCCGACGTTGACCGGGTCGGTCTCGGGGACCAGCTGGTTCGGGTCGGCCGTCGGCAGTTCTTCGCCGAGCTCCTGGTAGACGAGGTCGGACAGCGGCTGCCCCTGCTTGCCGGGCTGCGCGAGCCACCCCATGATCCGGACGTCGCCGGCGATGCCGTTCACGACGAAGCCGGCGGTGCCGAGCGCCTTGATGGCGGCCTTGGCGTCGTGGAAGTGCTTCGGGGCGTCGGAGGCGAACCAGGCCGAGAGCTGCTCGTAGTCCTTCGCGCCGCTGCCGCCCGGCACCAGCACGGCGTCGTCGTGGGTCGCGATGCCGATGGCGCTGAGGCGTCCGTCGATGACCTCGACCGCGACGCCGTAGCCGTTCGCCGCCTCGGTCGCGTTGCGGCGCTCGAGCCAGTAGCCGAGTTCTTCGTCGATCAGGGTCTTGACGGGCGGCGGGGTCGGCGCGCCGTCGGTGACGGTGCCCTCGGCCGCCGGCTCGGCCGGGTCGCCCGACCCGGCCACCTTGAAGACGCGGTCGAGCAGCGTGCGGAACTGCAGCTTGGCGAAGAGCTCGCGCACCGCGATTTCGTCGACCGGGCGGAGCGCGACGTCGGCGGGACCGACGGGCAGCTCGACGTCGGTGACCAGGCGGTTGAGCCGGCGGTTCCGGATCGCCCGGTCCCGCTGCTCGCGCAGGTTGTTGCCGACGACGCCCTTGATCTCGTCGGCGTGCTCGAGGATGCCGTCGAGCGACCCGTACTGGGTCACCCACTTGACCGCGGTCTTCTCGCCGACCTTGTCGATGCCGATCAGGTTGTCGCTGGTCTCGCCGACGAGGGCGGCGATGTCCGGGTACTGGTGGGGCTCGATGCCGTACCGCTCGTAGACCTTGTCGCGGTCGTAGCGGGTGAGTTCGGAGACGCCTCGGACCGACGGGTAGAGCAGCGTGACGTCGTCGTTGACGAGCTGGATCGAGTCGCGGTCGCCGGAGACCACGTAGACCGTGAAGCCCTGGTCGGCACCCTGCTTGGAGAGGGTCGCCAGGATGTCGTCGGCCTCGTAGTCCTCTTTCGTGACGGTGGTGATGCCCATCGCCTCGAGCGCCTGCTGCAGGAGCGGGATCTGCCCCTTGAACTCGGCCGGTGTCTCGGAGCGGGTGCCCTTGTACTCGGCGTACTCACGGGTGCGGAACGAGAACCGGGAGATGTCGAACGCGACCGCCAGGTGGGTGGGCTTCTCGCGCTGCAGGAGCATCAGCAGCATCGAGATGAAGCCGTGGATCGCGTTGGTGTGCTGCCCCTCGCGGTTCACGAAGCTGTCAACCGGCAGCGCGTAGAAGGCCCGGAAGGCGAGCGAGTGGCCGTCGATGACCATGAGGGTAGGCTTTGCGGAGTCCGACACCCGGACAGCCTACCGACGCCCGCTGACACGGAAGGTCGACGCAGACCGTGACCGACGACACCACATCGACCACGATCGATCCCCGCATCGACGAACGCGGCATGGGCGAGCTGGCCGAGAAGATGGGCATGGTAATCACCGAGCTCTCGGCCGAGCGGGCGGTCGGTTCGATCCCCGTCGAGGGCAACCGCCAGCCGGTCGGCCTGCTGCACGGCGGTGCCTACGTCGTCCTCGCGGAGAGCCTCGGTTCGATGGCCGCGAACGTGCACGCCGGGCCCGGCCGCTACGCCGTCGGCATCGAGCTCAGCGCCTCGCACTCCCGGAGCGCCACGAGCGGCATCGTCACGGGCACGTGCACCGCCATCCACCTGGGCGGCACGCTCACCACCCACGAGATCGTCCTGACCGACGACCAGGGTCGCCGCTGCTCCACCGTCCGGATCACGAACATGATCCGCGAGCGTCGCTGACCGACGGACGGACCGACGACCGACGGACCGACGGCTCAGTCCTCCGGCGGCCGCTGCAGCAACAGGCGGGCGTCGCCGAACCCGAGCCTCCGGTAGAGCCGTTCGCCGTCCACGCTCGAGTGCACCGACGTCCGCTCCACGCCGAGATCGTCGGCGACCTGGAGCAGGGCCGTGACGAGCCGTCCGGCGACGCCGGAACCGCGCAGCTCCGGGTGCACGTAGACCGTCTGCAGCTCCGCGGCGAACCGGCCACCGTCGACGTGCGGCGCCGGCGGTCGCGGGTTGACCGCCAACCACGCCATGCCGAGCACCACACCGTCCCGCTCGGCGACGACGCACCGGTGCGACTCCCGGTGGTCGACCGCGAACACCGCCATCGCACGGCGGTACTCGTCCGGCGTCTGCACCGGCGTGCGGCCGTCCTCGTCGATGCTCCACCGCCACCGCAGGTCGGCCACCGCCGGCATGTCGTCGGGCCGGGAGGCCCGGATCACCACGTCGTCCATGGCTCCAGCCTGCCAGGTGGTCGCGGCACACGCCCCGCCCTCGGACGCAGGAACGCCGCCGACCCCAGGGGGTCCGGCGGCGTTCCGTGAGCGACCGTGGAGCGCTGGACTACTTCTTGGCGCTGAGCTGCTCGATGATCGCCTTCGCGACGTCGTGCATGGTCAGGCGGCGGTCCATCGAGGCCTTCTGGATCCAGCGGAACGCCTCGGGCTCGGTGAGGCCCATCTTCTCGTTCAGCAGGCCCTTGGCGCGGTCGACGAGCTTACGGGTCTCGAAGCGCTCGACGAGGTCGGCGACCTCGGCTTCGAGCGTGATGATCTGCTGGTACCGCGAGAGGGCGATCTCGATCGCGGGGAGCAGGTCGTTCGGGGTGAAGGGCTTGACCACGTAGGCCAGCGCGCCGGCCTCGGTGGCACGCTCGACGAGGTCCTTCTGGCTGAACGCGGTCAGCAGGACGACGGGCGCGATGTGGTTCTTGGACAGCTTCTCGGCTGCGGAGATGCCGTCGAGCTGGGGCATCTTGACGTCCATCACGACGAGGTCGGGGCGGAGGTCGGTCGCGAGCTGGACGGCGGTCTCACCGTCACCGGCTTCACCGACCACGTCGAACCCGTTGTCGCGGAGGATCTCCACGATGTCGAGGCGGATGAGCGACTCGTCCTCGGCGACGACGACGCGACGGGGTGCTGGTGCTGTTGCTTCTGTGTCACTCACGGACGAAAGCCTACTAGACGACGGAAGTGCCGTATCCCAGACCCACCGGTTTGGTACGAGTGGCGGGACGCGGGCCTGAACTGCCCCGCACGCCGTGAGCCAATTCGTACGAGTGGCGGGACTTGAACCCGCACGCCGTGAGGCAGAGCATTTTGAGTGCCCCGTGTCTGCCGATTCCACCACACTCGCGAGGAGGCCAACACTACCAGCCCGACCCGCGCCTCCCGGCCCGTCGTCGACCGTCTCAGGAGCCCTCGAGCGCCTCGATCGCCGCCACGAGACCGGCCCGTCGCGGCGATCGCCGCGGCAGCACCGCGAGCAGCGCGCGGAGCACGAGCGCGTCGGTCGCACCGTCCGGGGTGCGCGCCCACGCGAGCAGGGCGTCGACGCCGCCGTCGGCGACGACCGACTCGCGGAACCGCAGCCGCACCAGGTCACGGACCGCGTCGACGCCGGGTGCGGCGGAGCCCGGCAGGACGGGTCCGGCGTACCGGTCGACGGCCTGGAGGCGCGCCCCGCGTTCGAGCGCGGACAGCACGCCGTCGACGTCGGTCCGGACCCCGGTCACCCGGTACGGCCGCGACGTCACGGTCACGTCCGGCGCGTGCTGCGCGAGGAACCGTCGGAGCCGGACGACCTCGGCGCGCAGGGTGACGACCGAGCCCGGGTCTCCGTAGACGGCGGCGGCGAGGTCGGTCGCCGCGAGCCCGTCGGGGTGCGCGGCGAGCACGACGAGCAGTTCGGAGTGCCGCGCGGACAGCTCGACCCGGCGGTCGGCGATCCGGAGCACGGCGGTGTCGGTCCCGAGCACGGTCAGCTCGGCCGACGGCACGCGGGGTGTCCGAATCGGCGGGCGGACCGCGGCCAGGGCCAGCTGGGCCTCGGCGGCGGCGACCGTGGCGGCGAGCAGCGACAGCGTGTGCCGCTCGACGGCTCGGTCGTCACCCGTCAGGTCGAGCACTCCGACCGTGGCGCCGCTCGCGTCGTGCACCGGGACGGCCGTGCACGAGAACGGCTTGACGGCGTTCGCGTAGTGCTCGTCGGAGCGGATCTGCACCGGACGGTCCAGGCGCAGTGCCGTGCCGGGCGCGCTGGTGCCGACGCGGTCCTCCGACCAGTCGGCTCCGGGGACGAAGCCCATGTCCTCGGCGGCGCGACGCGTGGAGCGGGCGCCGTCGACCCAGACGAGACGTCCCGCGGCGTCCGCGACGGCGACGACGCACCCGGCCGAGCGGGAGTCGTCGAGCAGCAACCGGCGGACCACCGGCAGCAGGGTGGCGAGGGGGCCGTCGTGCCGTACGGCGTCGAGTTCGTCGTCGTCGAGGGCGAGGACCGGGGTGGCGTCGGGGTCGACCCGGGCGGACCGCTGCCACGACGCGGCGACGAGCGGGCGGAGCCGACCGGGTGCGCGCATGCGTCCTCCGATCGACCCACCCGCCGCTGGGTCGCGACGCGTGCCGTCAGCCTACGTCCGGGCCACCCGCGGGACCAGGCCGAGATCGGCGAGCTCGGCGTCGTCGAACATCCGCGACCGGGTGAGGAACCGCTTGCCCTCGGGGACCTCGACCGAGAACCCGCCGCCCCGACCGTCGACGACGTCGATCGTCAGGTGCGTGTACTTCCAGTACTCGAACTGCGACACCGACATGTAGACCTCGACCGGGTCCAGCCCGTCGACCTGCAACGCGCCGAGCAGGACGTCCCCCGGGCCGGTCCGGAACATGCCGACGGGGTAGCACATCGGGCTCGAGCCGTCGCAGCAGCCGCCGGACTGGTGGAACATCAGCGGGCCGTGCCGGGCGGTGAGGGTGCCGAGGAGCTCCCCCGCCGCCGGCGTCACCGCGACCCGTGCTGTGTCGGGCATCAGAAGAAGCCCATCGGTCCGTCGGCGTAGGAGACGAGCAGGTTCTTCGTCTGCTGGTAGTGATCGAGCATCATCTTGTGGTTCTCGCGCCCGATGCCGGACTGCTTGTAGCCGCCGAAGGCCGCACCCGCCGGGTACTGGTGGTAGGTGTTCGACCACACCCGCCCGGCCTGGATGTCGCGTCCGGCGCGGTACAGGGTCGTGACGTCACGGCTCCACACCCCGGCGCCGAGCCCGTACAGGGTGTCGTTGGCCGTGGCGATCGCGTCGTCGTAGCCGCTGAAGGACGTCAGGGCGAGCACGGGCCCGAAGATCTCCTCCTGGAAGATCCGCATCGAGTTGTCGCCCTCGAACACCGTCGGGGTGACGTAGTAGCCGCCCGAGAGTTCGCCGCCCAGGTCCGCGCGTTCACCACCGGTCAGGAGCGTCGCACCCTCCTGCTTGCCGATGTCGATGTAGCTCAGGATCTTCTCGAGCTGGTCGTTCGACGCCTGGGCGCCGATCATCGTCGACAGGTCGAGCGGGTGTCCCTGCTTGACGGCACGGACGCGTTCCAGGCCGTCGGCGACGAACCCGTCGTAGATCTCCTTCGCCACGAGTGCACGGGACGGACACGTGCAGACCTCGCCCTGGTTCAGGTTGAAGAACGTGAAGCCCTCGAGCGCCTTGTCGTAGAAGGAGTCCTTCTCGGCCGCCACGTCGGGGAAGAACACGTTCGGGCTCTTGCCGCCGAGCTCGAGCGTCACCGGGATGAGGCTCTGCGAGGCGTACTGCATGATCAGCCGCCCGGTGGTGGTCTCCCCGGTGAAGGCGATCTTCCGGATGTCCGGGTGCTGCGCGAGCGGTGCGCCGACCTCGATGCCGAAGCCGTTGACGACGTTGAGCACCCCGGCGGGCAGCAGGTCGCGGATGAGCTCGACGAGCACGTGGATGGACGCCGGGGTCTGCTCGGCGGGCTTCAGCACGACGCAGTTGCCGGCGGCGAGGGCCGGTGCGAGCTTCCACACCGCCATCAGGATCGGGAAGTTCCACGGGATGATCTGCCCGACGACGCCGAGCGGTTCGTGGAAGTGGTAGGCCACGGTGTCGTGGTCGATCTCGCCGGCGGAGCCCTCCTGCGCACGGATCGCCCCGGCGAAGTACCGGAAGTGGTCGATCGCGAGCGGGATGTCCGCGCCGAGGGTCTCGCGGATCGGCTTGCCGTTCTCCCACGTCTCGGCGACGGCGAGTATCTCGAGGTGCTCCTCCATGCGGTCCGCGATCTTGTTGAGGATGACCGCGCGCTCGGCCGCGCTCGTCCGGCCCCAGGCCGGGAACGCCTTCCATCCGGCAGCGACGGCGCGGTCGACGTCCGTGGAGTCGCCGCGGGCGACCTCGGTGAACACCTTGCCGGTGACGGGCGTCGGGTTCTCGAAGTACTGCCCGCTGGCAGACGGCACGTACTCGCCGCCGATGAAGTGGTCGTACCGGGATCGGTACTCGACCAGGGAGCCTGGCTCGCCGGGTGCGGCGTAGCTGGTGGGCGAGGGTGCGATGGTCATGGTGGTGCCCTTTCGACGACGCTGTCGGGGCGCACGGGTCGCGCGCCTGCTCCGCACGGTACGACCGCGGGGGTTGCAGGTCGTTGCACGGTCCGGGGCTCCGACGGGTAGCGTGCTGGACACCAGCGCTGGCGATCAGGGAGGAGCGCTCGTGGATTCTCGTGCCGTCAGGACGTTCCGGGTGTTCGTCGTCGTCACCGCCGTCGTCGCCATCGCACTGGGCATCGTGGCCATCGTCTGGCCCCGCCCGTCGCTCGTGCTCGTGGCGCTGCTGTTCGGCGTGTACCTCGTCGTGGCCGGGGCACTGCGCGTCTTCGCCGCGGTGCGGGGCCACGGCACCCGCCCGGTGTGGCGGTGGACGTCCGGCATCGTCGGCGGCCTGGTCGCGGTCGCGGGGCTCGTGACGCTGCTCGACCCGGCGATCCCGCTCGTCGTCTACGCCGTGCTCGCCGGGGTCGGGTTCCTGATCGAGGGGGTCGCCGCGATCGTCGGCGGCTTCGTCGGCCACCCGGGATCGTCTCGCGTCCCGACCGTCGTCAGCGGCGTGCTGTCGATCATCGGGGGCATCGTCGTGCTCGTCGCGCCCGGACTCGCGCTCACCGTCTTCATGGTCTTCGCGGGCATCGCGCTCATCGTCGTCGGGGCCGCGGCCCTGCTGCTCCTGCCGCCGCGGGCCGCCGTCCGCCGGTAGCCGCGGCGCGCCGCCGTCCGCCGCTAGGCCGACCCGGTGCCGAAGAGCAGCCCGAGTGCGTAGGTGACGATCGCCGCACCGAACCCGATGGCGAGCTGCCGGAAGGCGCGCTTGCCGGGAGACGCTCCGCTCAGCACGCCGACGACGGCGCCGGTGCCGAGCAGGGCGATGCCCACCAGCCCGCCGGCCACCGCGATCGCCGGCCACCCCTGCATGCCGAACAGGAACGGCAGCACCGGGATGATCGCGCCCGAGGCGAAGAAGCAGAAGCTCGACACCGCGGCGCTCAGCCCGGTGCCGACCGCCTCGTGGTCGTCCGCGACCGCGGTGGAACCGGTCGCCGGACGCCGCTCACCGATGCCGGACAGCACCTGTGCGGCGTGCTCGGTCGCCTCGGCCTCGGACATCCCGCGCGCCCGGTAGACCAGGGCGAGCTCGTTCGCGTCGACGTCGAGGTCCGACACCGCCCTGCCGGCCTCGGGGTGCGGCGCGGACGCCTCGAGCAGCTCGCGCTGCGACCGGACGGAGACGTACTCCCCCGCCCCCATCGACAAGGCGCCGGCCAGCAGGCCGGCGATGCCGCTCAGCAGCACGAAGTGCCGGTCGGCACCCGAGGCGCTGATGCCGATGATGAGCGCCAGGTTGGACACCAGGCCGTCGTTCGCGCCGAACACCGCCGCCCGGAACGTGCCGGACAGCCGCATCCGGCCGCGGTTCGCGAGCCCGCGCACGACCTCGCCGTGGATCCGCTCGTCGGCGGCCATCCGCGCGGTCGCGTCCGAGTCGTCGGCGTACGGCGAGCGGTCCTCGGCGCGCTGCATGAGCGCGAGGACGAAGACCGACCCGAACCGCTTGGCCAGCACAGCGAGCACCCGGGTGCGCAGGCTCCCCCGCCGCGGCCGTCCGACGTCGTCGCCGAGCAGGTCGAGCCAGTGGTCGGCGTGCCGTCCCTCGGCCTCGGCCAGCGCGGCGAGGATCTCGCGTTCCTCGCCCGTACGGCGGGCGGCGAGGTTGCGGTACACGGCCGCCTCGGCACGTTCGTCGGCCAGGTAGCGACGCCAGCGGCGGACGTCGGCGCGCGGCGCCGGGGTGTCGGATCGGAGGCTCACAGCGACCATCCTGCCGCCTGCGGCCGACGTCCGGTCACCACCAGGGCCGTGGAGACGCGGCAGGGCGCGGACCGGAAGCGGTCGGTGCTGCTCGCACCGGGCCTCCAGCCCGCGCCCTGGTGGCGACGGATCTCTCGGATCAGTCCCGGACGTACGCCGGCGCGGCCTCGGCGTGGGCGTCGCCCACCCGGTGCACGCGCAGGTCGTTCGTCGAGCCCTCGATGCCGGGAGGGGAACCGGCCGTCACGATGACGCGGTCGCCGGGGGCGGCCAGGCCGTTCTCGAGGAGGACGTCGTCCACCTGCGAGAAGAGCTCGTCGGTGTGGGTCTTCCGCTCCACCAGGAACGAACGGACACCCCACGTGAGGGCCATCCGGCGGCGCGTGGCCTCGTTCGGGGTGAAGGCGATGATCGGCAGACCGTGGCGCAGGCGCGACATGCGGCGGGCCGAGTCGCCGGACTCGGTGAAGACGCAGAGGTACGACGCCTCGGTGAACTCGGCGATCTCGACGGCGGCGAGGGTGATCGCTCCGCCGAGGGTGCGCGGCTTGGTGCCGAGCGGGGCGATGCGCTCGAGCCCGTGGTCCTCTGTGGACTCGACGATGCGTGCCATGGTGCGGACGGTCTGCACCGGGTACTCACCGACGCTCGTCTCACCGGACAGCATGACCGCGTCGGCACCGTCGAGGACGGCGTTGGCGACGTCGGACGTCTCGGCGCGGGTGGGGATCGGCGACGAGATCATCGACTCGAGCATCTGCGTCGCCACGATGACCGGCTTCGCCATGCGGCGGGACAGCTCGACGGCGCGCTTCTGCACGATCGGGACGGCCTCGAGCGGGAGCTCGACGCCGAGGTCACCGCGGGCGACCATGATGCTGTCGAAGGCGTCGATGATCTCCTCGAGGGCGTCGACGGCCTGGGGCTTCTCGACCTTGGCGATGACCGGAAGGCGCTTGCCCTCTTCGTCCATGATCTCGTGGGCACGCACGACGTCGCTCGCGTTGCGCACGAACGACAGCGCGATGAGGTCGGCGCCCTGGCGGATGGCCCAGCGCAGGTCGGCCTCGTCCTTCTCGCTCAGCGCGGGGACGTTGACGGCGACACCGGGCAGGTTGATGCCCTTGTTGTTGGACACCGTGCCCGGGACGACGACCTCGGTGCGGACCCGCACGCCGTCGGTGTCGAGGACACGGAGGCGGACACGGCCGTCGTCGATGAGCAGCGGGTCACCGGGCTTGACGTCCTGCGGCAGGCCCTTGAACGTCGTGCCGCAGATCTCCTTCGAGCCGGGGACGTCCTCGGTCGTGATGGTGAAGATGTCACCGACCGCCAGGTCGTGCGGGCCGTCGGCGAACCGAGCCAGACGGATCTTCGGACCCTGCAGGTCGACGAGGATCGCGACGGGCTTGCCGAGTTCTTCGGCGGCACGACGGACGTTGACGTAGTTGGCCTCGTGGACGCTGTAGTCACCGTGGCTGAGGTTGAGGCGGGCGACGTCGACGCCCGCTTCGATGATCTCCTTGACGGTCTCGTAGTCCGACGTTGCCGGTCCGAGCGTCGAAACGATCTTTGCGCGTCTCAATGGATTCCTTCGTGGTGGTGGATGGAGCTTGGGTTTCCGCGCTGTGGGGCCGCGCGGAACGAAGCGAGGCCACCAGCACCCTACCGAGTGCTGGTGGCCTCATGCTCACGGGAGCGTGAGCATCTGGTGGAGACGGTCCGCCGTCTGGCGGCGGCCCGACATCTGGTGCGCGTCCGACATCAGACGGAGATCGCCCGGTCGGTCGCCTTGACCGGTGCCGGCAGGATCGTGGAGCCCTCGAGGTACTCGTCGACCTGTGCGGCCGCGGCACGGCCCTCGGCGATCGCCCACACGATGAGCGACTGCCCACGACCCGCGTCGCCGGCGACGAACACGCCGGCCTCGTTGGTCGCGTAGTCGGCACGGCGGTCGAGCGCCCCGGAGACCGTGGTCGGCAGACCGAGCTGCGGCTCGATCGTGTCCGACTCGGGGCCGGTGAAGCCCATCGCGATGAGGACGAGGTCGGCCGGGATCTCCCGCTCGCTGCCCGCCTTCGGGACCCGTCGGCCGTCGAGGTACTCGGTCTCGGCGACCCGCAGTGCGCGGACCTCGCCGGCGTCGTTCGACAGGAACTCGACGGTGGAGGCGAGGAAGTGCCGCTCGCCGCCCTCTTCGTGGGCGCTCGTGATCTCGAACACGGTCGGGAACATCGGCCACGGCTGGTCCGACGGACGCTCGAGCGGCGGCTGCTTGCCGATCGCCAGGTTCGTCACGCTCAACGCGCCCTGGCGGTGGGCGGTACCGATGCAGTCCGCGCCGGTGTCACCGCCGCCGATGACGACGACGTGCTTGCCCTCGGCCGTGATCTGGTTGTCGACGGTCGTGCCCGCGTTCGCCTTGTTCTGCTGGACCAGGTAGTCCATGGCGAAGTGCACGCCCTCGAGGTCGCGCCCCGGGATCGGCAGGTCGCGCGGCACCGTGGCACCGGTGGCGACGACGACCGCGTCGTAGCGCGACTTCAGGTCGTCCCAGGTGATGTCCCTGCCGATCTCGACCCCGGCACGGAACCGGGTGCCCTCGGCCTGCATCTGGGCGAGGCGCGCGTCGATCTGGCGCTTCTCCATCTTGAAGTCCGGGATGCCGTAGCGGAGCAGGCCGCCGATGCGGTCGTCCCGCTCGTAGACGGCGACCGTGTGGCCGGCACGCGTGAGCTGCTGCGCGGCGGCGAGCCCGGCGGGGCCGGAGCCCACGACGGCGACGGTCTTGCCCGTCAGGCGCTCCGGCGGGTGCGGCGTGACCCAGCCGTTCTGGAACGCCTGGTCGATGATCGAGACCTCGACCTGCTTGATCGTCACCGGGGGCTGGTTGATGCCGAGCACGCACGACGACTCGCACGGGGCGGGGCAGAGCCGACCCGTGAACTCCGGGAAGTTGTTCGTCTCGTGCAGGCGCTCGATCGCCTGCCGGCCCTCACCGCGCCAGGTCAGGTCGTTCCACTCCGGGATCAGGTTGCCGAGCGGGCAGCCCTGGTGGCAGAACGGCACGCCGCAGTCCATGCAGCGGCCGGCCTGGCGCTTCAGGACACCGGACTCCTGCTGCTCGTAGACCTCTTTCCAGTCCATGAGCCGCACGGGCACGGGTCGCCGGGGCGGGAGTTCGCGTTCCTGGACCTTCAGGAATCCCTTGGGGTCAGCCACCGGTCACCTCCGAGGTCGTGTTGGGCACTGCCTGTTCCGGACGTGCGTGACGCTCAGCCACCGGTCACCTCCATGATCCTGTTCCAAACGATGTCACCGTCGGGGTCGAGCCCCTCGTCGACGGCCTGTCTGCGCGTCTCGAGCACCGCCGCGTAGTCGCGCGGCAGCACCTTGACGAAGTCGCTCAGGTCTCCGGACGCCAGCAGGTCGGACGCGAGCGTCGACCCCGTCTCGTCGGCGTGCCGGGTGAGCAGGTCGGTGACGATCTCGACGTCGGCGCTGTCGAGCGCCTCGAGCCGGAGTTCGCCGGACGCCAGGGCGTCGGTGTTCACGTGCTCCTCGCGGAGCCCACGGACGTACGCCGTGCCACCGGACATGCCGGCACCGAGGTTCCGGCCGGTCTCGCCGAGGATGAGCGCGAGCCCGCCCGTCATGTACTCGAGCGCGTGGTCGCCCACGCCCTCGACGACGGCCGTGGCACCGGAGTTCCGCACCAGGAACCGCTCGCCCACGATGCCGCGGATGAACATGCTGCCCTGGGTGGCGCCGTACCCGATGACGTTGCCGGCGATGACGTTCTCGGCGGGGTCGAAGCCCGAACCGGCGTCGGGGCGGACGACGATCTGGCCGCCGGAGAGCCCCTTGCCGACGTAGTCGTTGCTGTCACCGATGAGCCGCAGCGTGATGCCCGCCGGCAGGAACGCGCCGAGCGACTGCCCGGCGGAACCGCGCAGCGTCACGTCGATCGATCCGTTCGGCAGGCCGTGCTCGCCGTGTCGCAGGGTCACCTGGTGGCCGAGCATGGTGCCGACGGCGCGCTCGGTGTTGCGGATGGGCAGGTCGAGCGCGATCGAACCGCCGTGGTCGAGCACGTCCGCGGTCTGCTGGATGAGCTGCACGTCGAAGTGCTGGTCCAGCTCGTGGTCCTGCTCGCGGTGGTGGCGGCGCGGTTCGGCGTCGTCGAAGTGCGGCCCCTTGAGCACCGGCGCGAGGTCGAGCCCTGAGGCCTTCCAGTGCTCCACGGCACGGTCGACGTCGAGCGCCCCGGTCTGCCCGATGGCCTCGTCGAGGCTGCGGAAGCCGAGCTCGGCGAGGAGCTCGCGGACCTCTTGCGCGATGAACTCGAAGAAGTTCACGACGAACTCGGGCTTGCCGGAGAACCGCTTGCGGAGCTCGGGGTTCTGCGTGGCGACGCCGACCGGGCAGGTGTCCAGGTGGCAGACGCGCATCAGGATGCAGCCCTCGACCACGAGCGGGGCGGTCGCGAAGCCGTACTCCTCGGCACCGAGCAACGCGGCCACGACGACGTCGCGCCCGGTCTTCATCTGCCCGTCCACCTGCACGACGACGCGGTCGCGCATGCCGTTCAGCATGAGCGTCTGCTGGGTCTCGGCCAGGCCGATCTCCCACGGGGTGCCGGCGTGCTTGAGCGAGTTCAGCGGGCTCGCGCCGGTGCCGCCGTCGTGGCCGGACACGAGCACGACGTCGGCCAGGGCCTTCGTCACACCGGCCGCGACCGCACCGATGCCGGACTGGCTCACGAGCTTCACGTGGACGCGGGCGGCCGGGTTGGCGCGCTTGACGTCGAAGATCAGCTGCTTGAGGTCCTCGATGGAGTAGATGTCGTGGTGCGGCGGCGGCGAGATGAGGCCGACGCCCGCGGTGGCGTGCCGGGTCCGGGCCACCCACGGGTAGACCTTCGCCGGGGGTAGCTGACCGCCCTCGCCGGGCTTCGCGCCCTGCGCCATCTTGAGCTGGATGTCGGTGGCGTGCGTGAGGTACATGCTCGTCACGCCGAACCGGCCGGAGGCGACCTGCTTGATCGCGCTGCGGCGCTCGGGGTCGAGGAGCCGGTCGACGTCCTCGCCGCCCTCGCCCGTGTTCGATCGGCCACCGAGTCGGTTCATCGCGATGGCGAGCGTCTCGTGGGCCTCCTTCGAGATGGACCCGTAGGACATCGCACCGGTGTTGAACCGCTTGACGATCGACTCGATCGACTCGACCTCGTCGAGCGCGATGGGCTTCCGAGCGCCCTGCTTGAACCGGAACAGCCCGCGGAGCGTCATGAGCTGCTCGGACTGGTCGTCCACGGCGCTCGAGTACTCGCGGAAGATGTCGTACCGGCGGGCACGCGTGGCGTGCTGCAGGCGGAACACCGTGTCCGGGTTGAACAGGTGCGGCGGGCCCTGACGGCGCCACTGGTACTCGCCACCGATCTGCAGCCGCTCGTGGGAGAGCACGGCACCGTCCTGCGGGTACGCCTGGGCGTGCCGCTCGGCGTTCTCCTTGGCGATGACGTCGATGTCGACGCCGCCCAGGATCGACGAGGTGCCCGTGAAGTACTTGTCGACGAACTCCTGGCTGAGCCCGACGGCCTCGAACGCCTGCGCACCGGCGTAGCTGGACACCGTGGAGATGCCCATCTTCGACATGATCTTCAACACGCCCTTGCCGAGCGCCTTGATGACGTTCTTGACGGCCTGCTCCGGGGTGATCCCGGGGATCATGCCGGCGCGGACCAGGTTCTCGCAGGTCTCCATCGCCAGGTACGGGTTGATCGCCGAGGCGCCGTACCCGATGAGGGTCGCCACGTGGTGGACCTCGCGCACGTCGCCGGCCTCGACGATGAGCCCGACCTTCATGCGCTGCTCGGTGCGGATCAGGTGGTGGTGGACCGCGGCGAGGAGCAGGAGGCTCGGCACCGGTGCCTGCTCGGAGTTGCCGTCGCGGTCGGACAGCACGATGAACTGCTTGCCGGACTCGATCGCGGCGTCGACCTCGTCGCACACGGCGGCGATGCGCTTCTGCATCGCCTTCTTGCCGGCGTCGACGCGGTACAGGCCCTTGATCGTGACGGTCAGGTGGCGACCCGACTCGGTCTCGAAGTGCTGGACCTTGGCGAGCTGGTCGTTGTCGATCACCGGGAAGTCGAGCGTGATCTGCTTCGCGTGCTCGGGACCGGCGGAGAGCAGGTTGCGCTCCGGACCGAGCCCCATCCCCATCGAGGTGATGACCTGCTCACGGATCGAGTCGAGCGGCGGGTTGGTCACCTGTGCGAACTGCTGCGTGAAGTAGTCGAAGAGCAGTCGCGGACGCTCCGACAGCACGGCGATCGGGGTGTCCGAGCCCATCGCACCGAGGGGTTCGGCCCCCGCTGCCGCCATCGGGCGCAGCAGGATCCGGACCTCTTCTTCGGTGTACCCGAACGCGCGCTGCCGGCGGGTGACCGAGGCCGGGGTGTGCACGATGTGCTCGCGCTCCGGCAGGTCGTTCAGGTTGATGCGGCCGGCTTCGAGCCAGTCACCCCAGGGCCCCGAGGCGGCGAGTTCGCGCTTGACCTCGTCGTCCTCGATGATGCGGCCGGCCTCGGTGTCCACCAGGAACATCCGGCCCGGACGCAGGCGTCCCTTGCGCACGACCTTGGCGGCCGGCACGTCGATGACCCCGGTCTCGGAGCCCATCACGATGAGGCCGTCGTCCGTGACCAGGAAGCGTCCGGGGCGCAGGCCGTTGCGGTCGAGGGTGGCGCCGACGAGCGAGCCGTCGGTGAAGGTGATCGCAGCGGGGCCGTCCCACGGCTCCATGAGCATCGAGTGGTACTCGTAGAACGCGCGGAGGTCCGGGTCCATCCCGACCTGGTTCTCCCACGCCTCTGGCACCATCATCGACACGGCGTGCGGCAGGGTCCGGCCGGTCAGGGTCAGCAGCTCGAGGACCTCGTCGAACGAGGCCGAGTCGCTCGCCCCCGGGCTCACGATGGGCAGGAGCGGGGCCATGTCGCCGAGCAGTTCGCTCTCGAGCTGCGACTGGCGGGCGCGCATCCAGTTGCGGTTGCCGCGCACCGTGTTGATCTCACCGTTGTGGGCGATCGTCCGGAACGGCTGCGCGAGCGGCCACGACGGGAACGTGTTGGTGGAGTAGCGCGAGTGCACGATCGCGAGCTTCGACGCGAAGCGCTCGTCGCTGAGGTCCGGGTAGAACGGCTCGAGCTGGAGCGTCGTGACCATGCCCTTGTAGACCATGGTGCGGCTCGACAGCGACATGAAGTACAGGTCGTTGTCGTGCTCGGCGCGCTTGCGGAGCCGGAAGGCCTGGCGGTCCAGCGCGATGCCGCTCCACGAGTCACCGTGCACGTCGTGCCGGATGGAGGCGACGAACAGCTGCTCGAACGCCGGCATCGCGGCACGGGCCAGCGTGCCGAGGACCTCCGGACGCACCGGGACCTCGCGCCACCCGAGGACCTTCAGGCCCTCTTCGCGGGCGAGCCGCTCGACGGCGCCCTTCACCGCGTGGCGCGCGTCGTCGTCCAGGGGCAGGTAGGCGGTACCGACGGCGTACTCCCCCGCCGCCGGCAGCTCGAAGGGCACGACGGCCCGGAGGAACTCGTCGGGCACCTGGCACAGGATGCCCGCGCCGTCACCGGTGCCCGCGTCGGAGCCCACGGCACCGCGGTGCTCGAGGTTCCGGAGCGCACCGAGCGCCGCGTCGACGATGTCGTGACCGGGTGTGCCGCGCAGGGTCGCGACCATCGCGAGTCCGCAGGCGTCCTTCTCGTTCGCCGGGTCGTACATGCCCGTGGCGTCCGGGATCGCGGAGAAGCGGCGGTGCGGCGGCACGAGGCTCGTCGGTGCCGAGGGCTGGGTTGGCTGGAGCGCCATGGGGAACCGTCCTCACGAGGAAGTGGAACAGGGACAGCGGTGGCCCGGTGGTGCGTTCCGCCCGAGCGGGCGGGACTGGTGCCCGTGCCCGCCGTCAGTGAGTTGCCCTGCCGGCCGGCGAGGTTGCTGGGCCCCGCTTGTGGCGGAGACCGTCTGGTGCTGCTGCTGCTGGTGGTGCTGCACGTGACCGGTGGTCGTCGGGAGCGGGTGCTCCCACCACGGGATCAGCGAGTGGTCGTGACCGGTTCGTCGCTCGTGACGCCGTCTGCTGCGTCGTCGTCGTGCTCCGAGAAGGTGTCCTCGGAGTCTACAACGGAGGCCGGACGGGGCCCGCGACCCGGCAGGTACGGGCTCGGCTCCTTGCCGGTGTGCCGTCGGCTCTGCACCACGAAGATCAGGATGCCGATGACGACCGCGGCGAGGGCGACCCACACGTTGGTGCGGACCCCGGAGAAGGTCTCGCTCGTGTCGACGCGGATGGACTCGAGCACCGAGCGTCCGGCGCCGTACCAGATCAGGTACAGGCCGAGGACCTTGCCCCACTGCAGCGTGAACTTGCGCGCGAGGAACAGGATGACGACGACACCGAGGACGTTCCAGATGATCTCGTACAGGAACGTCGGGTGGAACAGCGTGCCCTCGGGCAGACCCTTCGGGAACGCGGCGTTGCTCGAGTCGATCTCGAGGCCCCAGGGCAGGCTCGTCGGCATGCCGAAGAGCTCCTGGTTGAAGTAGTTGCCCAGCCGGCCGAAGGCCTGCGCGAGCAGGACGCCCGGCACCACGGCGTCGATGAACGACGTGAACCGCAGGCCCACCTGGCGGCAGCCGATCCACGCGCCGACCGACCCGAGGATGAGCGCGCCGAAGATGGCGAGCCCGCCCTCCCAGATGTACAGGAAGGACAGCGGGTCGATGCCGGGTCCGAAGTAGTCGGACACGTGGGTGAACACGTGGAAGAGGCGACCGCCGATGATGCCGGCGGGCACGGCCCAGATCGCGATGTCGATGATGATCCAGCGCTCGACGCCGCGGGCGTTGAGCCTGCGATTCGCCAGGACGACCGCGGCCACGATCCCGATCAGGATGCAGATCGCGTACGCGTGGATGCGGAAGTCGAGGGGCAGCGACCAGCCGAACGCGTCGCGCAGCCAGGCGGTCAGGTCGAAGTACTGCCAGGCGGTGCTCGGGCTCGGGATGCTCAGGAGGGGCATGGAGGTGCTGTCGCCTTTCGGAACTGACGGGGCGCGGTCGACGTGGCGTCGGCCTCGCTCACTGTAGCGCGGGTCGCGGGCCCGACAGGAACTGGACTAGCGGCGGCGGGCGCCGGTGGCGAGGTCGGCGGCACGGTCGGCCACACCCTGCACACCGAGGTCGGCCAGCGCGCGGACGAACGCGGACCCGACGATGGCGCCGTCGGCGTACTCGAGCACCTCGCCGACCTGCTCGGCCGTCGAGATCCCGAGACCCACGCAGGTGCGCTCGACCCCGGCGTCGCGCAGGCGCGACACCACCGTGCGTGCGGCGACGTCGACCCCGGCCCGTGCACCGGTCACACCCATCGTGGAGACGGCGTAGACGAACCCACGGCTGGCCTCGACCGCCTGGCGCATGCGCTCGTCCGACGAGGACGGTGCGGCGAGGAAGACCCGGTCGAGCCCGGTCCGCTCGGAGGCCTCGGTCCACGCGGAGGCCTCGTCGGGGATGAGGTCGGGCGTGATGAGGCCGGCGGCTCCGGCGGCGACGAGGTCGTCGGCGAAGCGGTCCACGCCGTAGCGCAGCACCGGGTTCCAGTACGTCATGACGAGCACCGGTACGTCGGCCCGCTCGGTGATCTGCTGCACGGCGTCGAAGACCTGTGCGACCCGGAAGCCGTTCGCCAGGCTCTCCTCGGCCGCCCGCTGGATCACGGGGCCGTCCATCACCGGGTCGGAGTACGGCAGGCCGAACTCGATGACGTCCACGCCGTTCTCGGCGAGGGCGACGGCGGCGTCGACGCTGGTCTGCAGGTTCGGGTACCCGGCGGGCAGGTAGCCGACGACGGCTCCGGCACGCTCGGCGTTGGCGGTGTCGATCGTCGTGGCGACGGTCCGGTTCGTGGTCACAGCTGCACCGCGTTCTCGTCGAGGATGCCGAAGTAGCGACTGGCGGACGCGACGTCCTTGTCGCCCCGGCCGGACAGGTTCACGAGCACGACGCCCTCGGGGCCGAGCTCCTTGCCGAGCTTCATGGCACCGGCGAGGGCGTGGGACGACTCGATCGCCGGGATGATCCCCTCGGTCTGGCTCAGCAGGCGGAACGCCTCCATCGCCTCGGTGTCGGTGATCGGCTGGTACTTCGCGCGGCCGATCGACGCCAGGTACGCGTGCTCCGGTCCGACGCTCGGGTAGTCGAGTCCGGCGGAGATGCTGTGGCTCTCGATCGTCTGGCCGTCCTCGTCCTGCATCAGGTACGACTTCGCGCCCTGCAGCACGCCCTCGCGACCGAGCGTGATGCTCGCCGCGTGCCGACCGGTCTCGACGCCGTCGCCGCCGGCCTCGAAGCCGTGCAGTGCGACGGACTCGTCGTCGAGGAACGCCTCGAAGATGCCCATCGCGTTCGATCCGCCGCCGACGCAGGCCGCGACGGCGTCCGGCAGGCGCCCGACGCGGTCGAGGACCTGCTGGCGCGCTTCCTCGCCGATGACCTTGTGGAACTCGCGCACCATCTCGGGGAACGGGTGCGGACCGGCGACCGTGCCGAGCAGGTAGTGCGTCGACTCGACGTTGGCGACCCAGTCGCGCAGGGCGTCGTTGATGGCGTCCTTCAGGGTGCGCGAACCGGTCTCGACGGGGATCACCTCGGCGCCGAGCAGGCGCATCCGGGCCACGTTGAGGGCCTGTCGCTCGGTGTCCACGGCGCCCATGTAGACGACGCACTCCATGCCGAACAGTGCGGCAGCGGTCGCGGTGGCAACGCCGTGCTGGCCGGCACCGGTCTCGGCGATCAGGCGGGTCTTGCCGAGCCGACGGGCGACGAGGGCCTGGCCGAGGACGTTGTTGATCTTGTGGGACCCGGTGTGGTTCAGGTCCTCGCGCTTCAGGATCACCCGGGCACCACCGGCGTGCTTCGCGAACCGCGGCACCTCGGTGATGATCGAGGGGCGCCCGGTGTAGTCGCGCTGCAGCTCGTCGAGCTCGGCACGGAACGCCGGGTCCGCCCAGGCCTGACGGAAGGCGGCCTCGAGCTCGTCGAGCGCGAGGACGAGGGACTCGGGGACGAAGCGTCCGCCGAAGTCACCGAAGTAGGGGCCGTGCAGGTCGCGGAGTGAGGTCACGATGTGTCTCCCGGGACGAGTCCGACGCGGCCGGTGGGCCGCGTCGGACGGGTGGAACGTGCGGCCGCGGTCGGCGGCCTCGATGCGTTGGCGGTCCGGGCCGCTGGTCAGCGGCCCGGTGAGCCGGTCAGGCCTGGTCGGCGGCGTCGACGAACGACGCCAGGGTCGCGGCGGGGTCGTCGCCCGTCACGAGCGCTTCGCCGACCAGCACGACGTCGGCGCCGGCTGCCCGGTAGTGGGCGACGTCGGCGGGACCGGAGACCGCGGACTCGGCGACCCGCACCACCCCGGTGGGGATGCGGTCGGCGAGCGACCCGAACAGGTCGCGGTCGAGCGAGAAGTCGGTCAGGTCACGGGCGTTGACGCCGAGGATGCGGGCGCCGGCGTCGAGGCCACGCGTGACCTCGTCACCGGAGTGCGCCTCGACCAGCACGCGCATGCCGAGTTCTTCGGCCAGGGTGTGCAGTTCGACCAGGCGGGCCTGTTCGAGCGCCGCCACGATGAGCAGCACGACGTCGGCTCCGGACGCCCGGGCCTCGATCACCTGGTACGGGTCGGCGATGAAGTCCTTGCGGAGCACGGGGACCCCGACGCGGGCCTTCACGGCTTCGAGGTCGGCGAGGCTGCCGAGGAACTTGCGACCCTCGGTCAGGACGCTGATCGTCGAGGCCCCGCCACGCTCGTAGTCGGCGGCGAGGGCAGCCGGGTCGGCGATCGCGGCCATCGACCCGCGGGACGGGCTGGCGCGCTTGACCTCGGCGATGATCTTCACCCGGTCGCCCGGGCTGAGGAACGCGAGGGCGTCGAGCGGCGACGCCACCCGGTCGAGGTCGCGTTCGACGTCCGAGTACGGACGGTCGACACGACGGGCGGCGGCGTCCTCGAGCGCGCCCGCGACGAGGGTCTCGAGCACGTTCGGCATCGGGAGACCCCTACTCGCCGTGGTGCTTGGGGACGAACTTCGGACCGTCGACGCCGTAGCCGGCCTTCTTCATCACGCCACCGACGATGAGGCCGATGAGGACGACGCCAGCGGAGGCCCAGACGCCCCACGGCTGGTCGAACCAGAAGAACAGCGTGCCTGCCGCGAATCCGATCAGCATGATCACGACGGCGGTCCAGGCGGCCGGCGAGTGGCCTTCGCCGAGTTCTGCGGGCTCAGTGTTGCTCACGGTGCTCCTCGTTCTGCTCCGGCGTCGTCGGTCGAGCGACGCCCTGTCGATCCTACCGTGTCGTCACTCGGCGCCCCCGCGCCCGCGCCGTCGGCGGTGGTCGGGTCCACGCCCGCGCTCAGGTCGTCCCAGTCGACGACCGCGTCGCGCTGGACGGGTGCTGCTGCGCGTGCCGCCGCGGCGGCTCCGGCGGTCGCGGCGCCGTACTTCCGGCTCGGGCCGGGCCAGGCGCGCTGGACCACGATGACGACCACGCCGAGCAGCACGGCGAGCACGCCCCCCGCGATCCCGACGGCGGGCCACGGGCTCACGGAGACGCTCGACACGACACCGCGGACGGCGCCGAGGTCACTGACCCCGGCGACCTCGCCGACGGCGCCGCGTGCAGCGGCGATGGGGTCACCGAGTGCGGTGATCCCGCTGACGACGACCCCGAGGCCGAGCAGGATCTCGACGGCGGCGAGCACGATGCGCAGCACCCGTCCGGCGATGGTCATCGCGAGGAAGAGCGCGAGGCTGGCGATCGCCAGTGCGGTGTACTGCGGCACGACCGCCGCCCCGTCGGCGGAGACCGTCGAGGTGACGGCGGCGCCCGCGTGCAGGCGCACGGTGAACCAGGTCTGGGTCCAGGCGAGCATGATGACGCCGGCGACCAGGAGCCCGGCGACGACCACGATCGGACGCGAGCGCTTCACGAGCGGACCTCGCGCATCCGGTTGGCCGTGGCGACGGCACGCAGCGGGGCGGCGGCCTTGTTGACCGCCTCGACGTGCTCGGTCTCCGGGTCGGAGTCCGCGACGAGTCCGGCACCGGCCTGCACGCGGGCGACGCCGTCCTTGATCAGGGCGGTGCGGATCGCGATCGCCAGGTCGGCGTCACCGGCGAAGTCGAAGTACCCGACGACACCGGCGTACGCACCGCGCTTCGCCGGCTCGAGCTCGTCGATGATCTCGAGCGCACGCGGCTTCGGTGCACCCGAGAGCGTGCCGGCCGGGAACGTCGCTCGGAACACGTCGATCGCCGAGGCGTCGGGACGCACCCGCCCCTCGACGCTCGACACCAGGTGCATGATGTGGCTGAACCGCTCGACGGTCATGAACTCGGTGACGCTGACGGTGCCCGGCTCGCACACCTTCTGCAGGTCGTTGCGGGCGAGGTCGACGAGCATCAGGTGCTCGGCGCGCTCCTTCGGGTCGCCGAGCAGTTCCTCGCCGAGGTGGACGTCCTCTTCCGGGGTCGCACCACGCGGGCGGGACCCGGCGATCGGGTGCGTGATCGCGCGGTCGCCCTGCACCTTGACCAGCGCCTCTGGTGAAGCGCCGACGATCCAGAACCGCTCGTCGGCGGTGTCCGCGAGGGCGAGGAAGTACATGTACGGGCTCGGGTTCAGCGTCCGGAGCACCCGGTAGACGTCGAGCGGGTCGGCCGTGACCTCGTGGTCGAACCGCTGCGAGATGACGACCTGGAACACGTCACCGTCGCGGATGAAGCCCTTCGAGCGCTCGACGGCCGCCATGTAGTCGGCCGGGCTCGTGCGGTGTGTCGGGGTCGGCTCGGCGATCTCGAACGCCTCGGCGACGGTCGCGACGCTCGGCTGCACCAGGTCGCCCTGCATGCGGTCGAGGCGCTGCTGCGCGTCCGCCCAGAGGGTGTCCGCGTCGTCGGTGCCGTCGTTCAGCACGCTCGCGACCAGCAGCACGAGACCGGTGCGGTGGTCGAGCGCGGCGAGTTCGGAGACGAACGACAGCGCCTGTCCGGGCACGTCGAAGTCGGCCGGCGGCACGTTCGGCAGGTGCTCGAGCTGCCGCACGGCCTCCCACCCGATGAAGCCGACGGTGCCGCCGACGAGCGGCGGTGAGCCGGGCACCCGCGGCGTGGCCCAGCGCTCGTGCAACCGTGCGAGGACCTCGAGGGGGGCGCCGTCGAGCGACCCGACGGCGCGCTCGGTGTCGATGCCGGTGTCGATCCAGGCCGCGCGGTCGCCGTCCTGCGTCAGGACGCCGAAGCTCCGCACGCCGACGAACGACCAGCGTGACCACAGGCCACCCTGACCGGCGGACTCGAGCAGGAAGGACCCGGGGCGGCCGTCGGCGAGCTTGCGGTAGACGCCGACCGGCGTCTCGCTGTCGCCGTACAGCGCGCGGACGACCGGCAGGACGCGGTGGTCGCCGAGCAGGCCGTCGAACTCCGGTCGGGAGGTCGTGTGCGGGGTCTCGGAGATCGTCGCGGTGGTCATCGGGTCGGCTCCACTACCGTGTCCGCCGGGGCGGACATGGTCACGGGCGCGAGCGGGTCGACGTCGAAGCACCGGTGCGCACCGGTGTGGCACGCCGCCCCGACCTGCTGCACCGTGACGAGGAGCGTGTCGTCGTCGCAGTCCAGTGCAGCGCCCCGGACGTACTGGGCGTGTCCCGACGTGTCACCCTTCCGCCAGTACTCGTTCCGCGACCGCGACCAGAAGGTCACACGGCCTTCGGTGAGGGTGCGGCGGAGGGCTTCCCGGTCCATGTAGCCGAGCATGAGGACGTCCTTCGACGATTCCTCCTGCACGATGGCGGGGAGCAGGCCGTCCGCACCGAAGTGTGCGCGGTCGAGGACCGCCTCGGTGTCGGTGCTGGTGCTGTCGGTCATGAGACTCCTAGCCTACGGCGGCGGATCAGCGGACGGTGTGGCCGGTCGCGCGGAGCGCGGCCTTCACGTCCCCCACGGTCATCTCGCCACGGTGGAAGACACTGGCGGCGAGGACTGCATCCGCTCCCGCGTCGACGGCCGGGGCGAAGTGCTCGACGCGACCCGCGCCTCCCGAGGCGATCACCGGGACGGACGAGACGGCGCGCACCGCGGCCACGAGTTCGAGGTCGAACCCGTTCTTCGTGCCGTCGGCGTCGATGGAGTTGACGAGCAGTTCCCCCGCGCCGCGCTCGACGGCCTCGCGTGCCCACGCGATGGCGTCGAGGTCGGACTCGGTCCGCCCGCCGTGGGTGGTGACCACGAAGCCCGAGGGCATCCGGTCGGAGCGCTTGACGTCGAGCGACAGCACGACGGCCTGGGCACCGAACCGGTCGGCGATCTCGCCGATGAGCTCGTGCCGGGCGATCGCTGCGCTGTTCACGCCGATCTTGTCCGCGCCGCACTGCTGCAGCCGCGAGACGTCGTCGACGCTGCGCACCCCGCCGCCGACGGTGAGCGGGATGAAGACCTGCTCGGCCGTCCGGGTCACGGTGTCGTACATCGTCGCCCGGTTCTCGACCGTGGCGCCGACGTCGAGGAAGGTCAGCTCGTCGGCACCCTGCTCGTAGTACCGAGCCGCGAGCTCGACGGGGTCACCGGCGTCCTGGAGGTCCAGGAAGTTGACGCCCTTGACGACGCGCCCGCCCTTGACGTCGAGGCACGGGATGACCCGGACCGACACGCCACCGGCGGTCACAGGCGTGCGGCGTGGATCGGGCTGACGAGGATCGCCCGTGCGCCGAGGTCGTAGAGCGCGTCCATGATGAGGTTCGCGTCGTCGCGCGGGATCATCACGCGGACAGCGGCCCAGTCGCGGTCGTGCAGCGGCGACACGGTGGGCGACTCGATGCCGGACGCCACCGCCGTCGCCTGCTCGAGCAGGGCCGTGGGGACGTCGTAGTCGAGCATCACGTAGCCGCGGGCGACGAGCACGCCCTGCAGGCGTCGGCGGAGCACGTCGATGCCGGGGATGGTCTCGTCGGTGGAGACGAGCACCGCGGTCGACTCGAGGATCACCGGGCCGAAGATCTCGAGGCCCGCCTGCCGGAGCGTGCTGCCCGTCGACACGACGTCGGCCACGGCGTCGGCGACCCCGAGCCGGACGGCGCTCTCGACGGCGCCGTCGAGCTTGACGAGCGTGGAGCTGACCCCGTGCTCGGCGAGGAACGCGCCGACCAGTCCGGGGTAGCTCGTGGCCACACGAACGCCGTCGAGGTCCTGCAGCGAGCCGAACCGACCCGGGGTACCGGCGAACCGGAAGGTGGAGTCGGCGAAGCCGAGCGCGTCGACCTCGTGCGCCTCGGACCCGGAGTCGAGCAGCAGGTCGCGGCCGGTGATGCCGACGTCGAGCGCGCCGGACCCCACGTACGTGGCGATGTCCCGCGGGCGGAGGAAGAAGAACTCGACGCCGTTGCGCTCGTCGAGCAGGTGCAGCGCCTTCGGGTCGCGGCGGCCGGCGTACCCGGCCTCCCGCAGCATGTCGGACGCGGTCTCGGACAGGGAGCCCTTGTTGGGCACGGCGATGCGGAGCATCAGGGGGTCTGCTTTCTGGTCGGGGTCGTGGCGGATCGAGGTCGGTGCGCGGGCGGTGCACGCGCGCGTCCTACAGATGTCGCCAGATGTCCGCCGGGGACAGCCCCTTCGCGACCATGAGGACCTGCAGGTGGTACACGAGCTGCGAGATCTCCTCCGAGGTGCGCTCGTCGCCCTCGTACTCGGCCGCCATCCAGACCTCGGCCGCTTCTTCCACGATCTTCTTGCCGATCTGGTGCACGCCGGCGTCCAGTTCGGCGACGGTGCCGGAGCCCTCGGGGCGCGTGCGCGCCTTCTCGGTGAGCTCCTGGAACAGGTCGTCGAACGTCTTCACGGGGTCCAGGCTACCGGTCTCCGCTGACGCTGCCGACGCACCGTCCGGACGGGTCGCGCTCATGCCCGCGCCCGCGCGGCCGCTTCGCGCAGGTCCGTGATCCGCGCGGCGGGCTCCCCGCCGTAGACGGCCGACCCGGCGACGAGCGTGTCGGCCCCGCTGCGCACGGCCTCGGGCACGGTGTCCACCGAGATGCCGCCGTCCACCTCGAGCCAGACGTCGAGCCCGGACGCGTCGACGGCGGCGCGGGCGTCGGCGAGCTTCGGCATCACGGACGGCATGAAGGACTGGCCGCCGAACCCGGGCTCGACCGTCATCAGCAGGATCATGTCATAGGCGTCGAGGTGGTGCAGCACCTGCGTGATCGGGGTACCGGGCTTCACGGCGACGGCGGCCCGAGCACCGTTCGACCGGATCGCCGCGGCGGTCGCCACCGGGTCGTCGGCTGCCTCGAAGTGGAACGTGACGCTCGACGCGCCCGTCTCGGCGTACTTCGGCGCGTTGCGGTCGGCGTCGGTGACCATCAGGTGCACGTCGAGCGGCACCGGCGACACCTGCTGCAAGCGCTCCACGATCGGCAGCCCGAGCGTCAGGTTCGGGACGAAGTGGTTGTCCATCACGTCGACGTGCACCAGGTCGGCGGTCTCGATGCGCTGGAGTTCGCGCTCGAGGTTCGCGAAGTCTGCGGACAGGATGCTCGGCGAGATGCGGATCGTCACCGGGCAAGCCTACCGGCGCGAGCCTGCCGGGCCGCTCCGTGGCGACGTCAGCGCCCGCCGACCACCCGGGTGCCGAGCTCCGAGCCGAGCATCGTCTCGAGCGCGGCGTCGACGAGCCGTTCGCCCTGCACCCGGTCGATCCGGTGCGAGACGACCAGGGTGGCGATCCCCTGCATGGTCGCCGCGAACAGGAGCTTGAAGAGGAGTCGGGCGTCCGCACCGTCGTCCCCCGTCGTCGCGGTTCCCACGGCACCCTCGAGCACCGCGAACAGCGACTCCGCGGCAGCCTGCACGGGGCCTGTCCGGCCGGTCGTCTGCGCCTGGAACATGAGGTCCATCAGCGCCGCGTCGTCGATCGCGAAGTCCACGTACGCCAGGGCGACCCGGCGGAACCGGTCCTCCAGCCCGTCGGCACCCGACAGTGCCCGGCGCACGGCAGCGGTCAACCGGTCGAAGCCGAGTTCGGCGAGGGCGTCGAGGAGCGCCTGCCGATCGACGAAGTGACTCCGGGGGGCGCCGTGACTGACCCCGGCGCGGCGGGCGAGGTCGCGGAGCGAGAGTCCGTCGACCCCTGACTCCCGAAGCACCGCGACGGCCTCGTCGAGGAGCACCGCCCGCAGGTTCCCGTGGTGGAAGGGCCGCTCGGTCATGGGGACATCCTAGTCCCGAACTAGGCATTGACTATTTTCTAGGCAACGCCTAGTTTGACGACATGCCTTCGGAACAGACCCTCCTCGTGTTCGGCGCGACCGGCCGAACCGGCCAGCACTTCACCCGACTCGCACTCGACGCCGGGCACCGCGTCCGAGCAGTCGCACGGACGCCGTCGAAGCTGGCTGTCCAGCATGACGACCTGCAGGTCGTGCAAGGCTCGGTCACCGACGACCTCGACCTCGATGCACTGCTCGACGGCGTGACGGGCGTCGTCGTGATGCTCGGGGACGTCGCCGCGCAACGCGAGCGACCCGTCAACACGCAGTTCGTCCGCGCCCTCGTCCCCGCCATGCGCCGGAACGGCACCCGGCGCCTGCTGTACCAGGCCGGTGGGCTGAGCGCCCCTCCCGGCAAGCGGCTCGCCCCCGTGCTCCGCCTCGTCCGATCGACGCTTGCGCGGGACTATCGCGGCCAACACGCGGACAACGAGGCGGTCATGCGCTACCTCGACGCCGAAGCGCAGGACATCGCCTGGACCGTCCACCGGGCTGGCATCGGCTCGGACGACCCCACGAAGGGCGAGCTCCGCCGGTCGGCGCGGCGGATCAGCATCGGCACGTTCCGGGACTGTGCCGCGTACAACCTACGGGCGCTGTTCGACGACTCGGCCGTGCACACCTGCGAGGGCAGCGTCTACCAGCGCGGAGCCTGAACGCCGTGGGCCGGGGCCTCAGTCGACGCGGCGGAACAGCGCGATGAACATCGCGTCCGTCCCGATGCGGTGCGGCCACAGCTGCGCCGTGGCACCGTCCGCGATCTCGGGGTCGCGCGCGGCGACACCTCGGACGATCGTGGCGGTGTCGAGCTGCTCGAGCCGGTCCCCGTGCCGCCCCATCAGCGCGTCGACCTGGCCACGGGTCTCGGCCAGGTGCGGCGAGCACGTCACGTACGCCAGGATCCCACCCGGTGCGAGCACCCGGACGGCGGCGTCGAGCAGTTCGGTCTGCAGGGCAGCGAGCTCCTCGACGTCCTCGGGGAGCTTCCGCCAGCGTGCCTCCGGCCGGCGACGCAGCGCGCCGAGCCCGGTGCACGGGGCGTCGAGCAGGATGCGGTCGAAGGTCATCCCGGTGCCGTCGCGGCCGTACCGACGGGCGTCGCCCTCGACGACCCGCACGTGGTCACCGAACACGCCGAGGGCGTTCCGCACGAGTCCGGCGCGGGCGGGCACGAGCTCGTTGGCGACCAGGGTCGCCCCGCCCTGCTGCGCCTCGGCGCCGAGCAGCGCGGCCTTGCCGCCGGGCCCGGCGCACATGTCGAGCCACCGCTCCCCCGCACGCACGTCCGACGAGCGGCTCAGCGCCAGCGCGGCGAGCTGCGACCCCTCGTCCTGCACGCGCAGGCGTCCGGCGGCGACGCCCGGCACGCGCGCCGGGTCGCCGCTGATGCCGCGGATGCCGACGGGCGACACCGGCGCGGCGTCCGCCTGCACGACGGGCTCCTCGGCCCGGACGGGAGGCACGGTGCCGGTCGCGCCGTCGGCCTCCGGTTCGTCGTCGGCGGGCACCAGGGCCGCGGGCACGTCGTCCGCACCGGTCGTGTCGGCGAACGCGGCATCGGTGTCGTCGTCCGGAGCGGTGCGGGCGGTCGCGGTGGCGATGTCCTCGTCGGTGGCGAGGCCGGGCAGGGCCGCGAGCTGCACCCGGGGTGCGGCGTTGTCGGCGGCGAGCAGGGCGGCGAGCTCGTCGCGGGAACGTTCGGCGGCCAGGGCGTCGCGGAGCGCCGAGACGACCCAGACGGGGTGCGACCAGCGGGTGGCGAGCAGGGCGTCCCCGGCGCGACCCTCGGTGATCAGGGCGTCCCACTCCTGGTCGGTTCGGGCGGCGATCTTGCGCATCACGGCGTTCACGAACCCGGTCGCGCGGCGGGCACCGACCTCGCGGGCGAGCTCGACCGTGGCGTCGACGGCGGCGTGCGTCGGCGTGCGCATGGCGAGCAGCTGGTGGGCACCGAGGCGCATCACGTCGAGGACGTCCGCCTCGATGTTCTCGGCCCGGCGACCGGAGGCCAGCGCGATGATCACGTCGTAGCGGCCGAGCATCCGGATCGACCCGTAGGTGAGCTCGGTCGCGAACCCGGCGTCGCGGGCGGTGAGCCCGGCGCGGCGGATGCGCGTCGGCAGCAGCAGGTTCGCGTAGGCGTCGTCGACCTGCACGGCGCGGAGCACGTCGAACGCCACGCGGCGGGCGCTGGCCGGACGCGGGCCGCGGCGGGCACCCTGGGGCTTCGTCTGGGGGCTCATGCGAGGACCTTCCCGTCCAGTTCGCCGAGGCCACGGGCCCAGGCGGCGGCGTCCATCGCCTTCTTGCCGGCCGGCTGCACCTCGAGCAGCACCAGCGGGGTGTCGGCGGTCCCGACCAGCAGCCGACCGCCGTGGAGTGCGAGCGCACCCGGCGCGAGCGACGGGGCGGGGTCCTGCGTGCCTCCCGGCTCCGTCCTGCTGCGGAGCAGCTTCACGCGGGTCTCGCCCAGGTGGGCGTACGCGCCGGGCTCGGGCGTGACCCCGCGCAGCCGGGCGTGCACGGCGGTGGCGGGCGCGGCGAAGTCGATGCGGCCGTCGTCGATCGTGAGCTTCGGGGCGACCGTGGGTTCGCCGGACTGTTCGGTCGCGACGGCGGTGCCGTCGGCGATGGCGTCCACGACGTCGGCCACCACGTCGGCGCCGACCTCGGCCATCGCCGCGAGGACCTCGCCCGAGGTGGCATCGGGGTCGATCTCGAAGGGCCGCGCGGCGTAGACCGGGCCGGCGTCGAGCGCCTCGACCAGCTGGAAGACCGTCGCGGCGGTCCGGGTGTCGCCGGCGATCACCGCACGCTGCACGGGAGCCGCGCCGCGGTACGCCGGGAGGTCGGAGAAGTGCAGGTTGATCCAGCCGTGCCTCGGGGCGTCGAGGGCCGGGCGGCGGAGCAGTGCACCGTAGGCGACGATCACGCCGAGGTCGACGCCGAGGTCCGCGATCCGGGCGGTGACCGCGTCGTCGACGCGCGAGGCCTCGATGACCGGCAGTCCGAGCTCCGCGGCGACGACGGCCACCGGGGTCGGGGTGAGGACACGCTTGCGGCCCTGCGGGGTGGCCGGCCGCGTGAGCACCGCGACGATCTCGTGGTCGGACGCCGCCAGACGGCGGAGGGTGGGGACGGCCGCAGCGGGGCTGCCGGCGACGACGAGACGCATGGGTTCGATCCTCCCACGCGCGAGCCACTGCGCCTTGCCCGGTCGCCGGCGTCACGGTGCGCGTTCCGGCTCACCTTGGGGACAGCAGAGCATCGGCTGCGTACGGTCTGAACCACATCAGGAGAGGAAACCCCATGAGCGACGTCACCACCGCCACCAACCGCTACGCCGGTTCGTCCGTCCAGAAGGCCGCCCTCGTGGTCGGCATCGTGTTCCTGCTCGTCGGGATCGCCGGGTTCGTCCCCGGCATCACGACCGGTGACCTGGCCGGGGCCGGACACGAGTCGATGGGCATGCTGCTCGGCATCTTCCAGGTGTCCGTGCTGCACAACATCGTGCACCTGCTGTTCGGCGTCGTCGGACTGCTCGCCGCCAACCGTGCCTCCGGTTCGCGGATGTACCTGGTGATCGGCGGGATCGTCTACTTCGTGCTGTGGATCTACGGCCTGTTCACCGCCGGCCACAGCTCGGGTGCGAACTTCGTCCCGCTGAACAACGCCGACAACTGGCTGCACCTCGTCCTCGCCATCGGCATGGTCGCCCTCGGCGTCGTGCTGCCGCGCGAGCGTCGCCGGCCCGCCAACGCCTGACCGACCCGCACCAGCCGGTCGCCGCACGGCGGCAGACCCCGAACGACACCGCCGACGTCCCACGACGTCGACGGTGTCGTTCTGCGTCGTGCAGCAATCGGGTCCGCCCGGGCCCGACGGCGTCAGACCTCGGAGAACGGTTCGGCGTCGTCCAACCGCACCCGCAGCGTCGGAGCGGCTCGTCGGCGGTTGCCGCCCTTGAGCACCCGCCGGGTCGACGAGCGCCGGATGACCTCGGCCTTGAGCGTGGCGGCGACCTCGGCCCCGTGTGCGTACGGGAACCGCACGATCGCCCGGACCGTGCCCGGCAGGGCGTCGTCCTCGACCGGGACCGGGCCGAGCACCGGACCGACGACGGCGTCGCCGAGCGCTTCGACCGCCGCTGTGACGGCCTCGTCGGTGCCGGTCATCGTCGCCACCCGGACCGCCGGCGGGAAGTGGAGTTCGCGGCGGTCGGTCAGTTCGTCGTGCGCGGGTCCGTCGAGTCGCCACAGGGCCATCGCCGAGGCCAGCCGCCCGCCGATCCCGACCAGGTACACCTCGGCCCCGGGAGACGACTTCGCCGCCGCGTTCGTCCAGAAGCGCAGGACGTCTTCCTGCACGCGCAGCCCCTCGCGGGCGAGCATCTTCTCACCGTCCAGCAGCAGCACGCAGGCGTAGCCACCGGGCACCGAGGGTTCGGCCCCACGGGTGGCGACGACGACCGACGGCTTGGCGGGGACCTCGTCGAGCGGACGAGAGCCGTCGGCGACGATGATCCGGGTGCCGGGGAACGCCCGCCCGAGCTCCTCCGCGGTGCGCTGTGCGCCCTGGCCGACGGGCTTCACGGTGCCGTTGCCGCACGTCGGGCAGCGGAACCCGACGGCCAGCGCGCCGCAGAAGCGGCACTGGGGCGTGGCGCCCCGGTGGGGGCTGCCGAGCGGCCCGCCGCAGACCCGGCAGTGCGCCCGTTCGCCGCACTCGGCACAGACCAGCCCGGTGCCGAAGCCCGGGCTCGCGACCTGCACCAGGACGGCACCGTGCTGGCTGGCCTCGCGCGCGGCACGCCACGCAGAGCTCGGGATGCGCGCCTGCGCGGCGAACCCCTCGGCCCCGGTCTGCTGCACGGTGGGGATGACCTTCGGGGTCTTCACGCGGTACGGCACGACGTCCTGCAGCCAGTGCAGCTCGACCAGGCGCTGCACGTCGGTGCTGCGCGCGTGTGAGACGAACAGCAGCGCGGCACCGGACTGGGCGGCCCGCACCAGGGCGACGTCGCGCGTGTGCACGTAGGGCGCCCGCTGCTCGATGAACGAGGCGTCGCCGTCGTCCCACATGGCGATCAGGCCGAGCTCCGTCGCCGGTGCGTACATCGCCGTGCGGTTGCCGATCGCGACCACCGGGTGCGTGCGGGCCTGCAGCAGCGCCTTCGCGCGCTGCCCGTTCGTCTGCTTGGCGTCGAAGCGCACCACCCGCTCCGGTGGCAGCACGGCGAGCAGGGCACGCTCGAGGTCGAGGACGTCGCGGAAGTCCGGAACGGCGACCACGGCGGACTGCTCGGCCGCCACCGTGTGCGCGGCCGCCTGGGCGAGCGTCGCGGCCCACCCCGGCACCCAGACCGGCTCGTCTGCGTCGCCCATCGCCACGGGCTGGGGCACGGCGGCGACCGCGGCGCGTCCGTGCTCCGTCACCACGGCCTCCAGGACGCCGTCGGCGTAGCCGGTGACGGGCGGGGCGGTCACCGGCGGCGGCGACCACGCGGTGTCCCGGGCGAGCCAGGCCTTCTCGGCGCGCACCTGCCGCGGGGGCACGGCGAGGCGCAGCACGTCGGAGGCGACACCCGCGGCCCGGTCGGCGACGGCGCGTGCGAGGGTCCAGATCTCCGGCGCCAGGACGGGCACCGAGGACAGGACGGCCTCGATCTGGCTCAACTCACCTGGGTACTCACCCTCGGTGACGATCTCGACCACGTAGCCGTCGGACATCCGGGCCCCGGTGCGCAGCGGCACCTTGACGCGGACCCCCGCGACGCAGTCGTCCTCGAGCTCGGTCGGCACCCGGTAGTCGAACAGACGGTCCAACTGCGGGAGCGGCGAGTCGAGGACGACGCGCGCGACGGTGGTCACGCGGTGCTTCAGACGGTCGCGGCGACGAGTCCTGCGGCGGCGCGGAGTTCCTCGACACGGTCGAGCTGCTCCCACGTGAACCCGGGGAGCTCGCGGCCGAAGTGGCCGTAGGTCGCGGTCTGCGCGTAGATCGGTCGGAGCAGGTCGAGGTCGCGGATGATGGCGGCCGGACGCAGGTCGAACACCTGGCGGATGGCAGCCTCGATCGTGGCGTCGTCGACGTGTCCGGTGCCGAAGGTCTCGACGTACAGCCCGACGGGCTTCGCACGGCCGATCGCGTACGCGACCTGCACCTCGAGCCGGTCGGCGAGCCCCGCGGCGACCGCGTTCTTCGCGACCCAGCGCAGCGCGTACGCCGCCGAACGGTCGACCTTCGACGGGTCCTTGCCGCTGAACGCGCCGCCACCGTGCCGGGAGGCCCCGCCGTAGGTGTCGACGATCACCTTGCGGCCGGTGAGCCCGGCGTCGCCCTGGGGGCCACCGATCTCGAAGCGGCCGGTCGGGTTCACGATGACGTCGACGTGCGACGAGTCGAGGTCGACCAGGTCGAGGACCGGACGGATCACGTGCTCGGTGATCGCGGCGGTGAGCTCGTCGAGCGTGACGCTCGGCGAGTGCTGCGTGGAGAGCACGACGGTCTCGACGGTCTTCGGCACGACGCCGTCGTACCCGATGGTGACCTGGGTCTTGCCGTCCGGGCGCAGGAACGACAGCTCGCCCGACTTCCGGACCGCGGCCAGGCGCTCGGCCAGGCGGTGCGCCAGCCAGATCGCGACCGGCATGTACTCGGGGGTCTCGTTCGTCGCGAAGCCGAACATGATGCCCTGGTCGCCGGCGCCCTGACGGTCGAGCGGGTCGACCGCACCGGTGCGGGAGTCGAGCGACTCGTCCACACCCTGCGCGATGTCCGGCGACTGGGCGCCGATCGAGACCTCGACACCGCACGTGGCACCGTCGAACGAGACGTCCGACGAGTTGTAGCCGATCCCGGTGATGACGTCACGGACGAGCTTGGGGATCTCGACGTAGCCGGAGGTCGTGACCTCGCCGGCGACGTGCACGAGCCCGGTGGTCACCATCGTCTCGACGGCGACGCGCGCGTTCGGGTCGACCGTGAGCAGTGCGTCGAGGATGCTGTCCGAGATCTGGTCGCAGATCTTGTCGGGGTGCCCCTCGGTCACCGACTCGGACGTGAAGAGGCGGAGAGCAGCTGCAGTCACCGGGATCAGTCGGTGGGCTGCTGCTGCTTGGTGACGGTGAGCTTGTCCTCGTTGATCTCGTGGAGCGCGACGGACAGCGGCTTGTCGTCGATCGTCGAGTCGACGAGCGGTCCGACGTTGTCGAAGAGCGAGCCCTCGTGCAGGTCGGCGTAGTAGTCGTTGATCTGGCGGGCGCGCTTGGACGCGAAGATGACGAGCGCGTACTTCGACTCGACCTTGCTGAGCAGGTCGTCGATGGGCGGGTCGATGATGCCCTGGGGGTTGGCCATGGTGTCTCCTCGAAGTCAGTGCACCCGTCAGGGCGCAGAGAACAAGTCTACGACCTCACGTGCCGCGGTGCCGACATCGGAGTTCACGATCCGCACGTCGAACTCGTCCTGGGCGGCCAGCTCGACCTTCGCGGTCTCGAGGCGACGCGCTTGTTCCTCCGCGGATTCGGTCCCGCGGCCGATGAGCCGGCGCACCAGTTCCTCCCACGTCGGGGGCAGCAGGAACACGAGCACCGCCTCGGGCATGGCGTCGCGGACCTGCCGGGCGCCCTGCAGGTCGATCTCGAGCATGACCTTCTCGCCGGCGTCGAGCGCGCGGTCGATCGGCGGGCGCGGGGTGCCGTAGCGGTACGAGTTGTGGACGGTCGCCCACTCGAGCAGCTCACGGTCGCGGATCATGCGGTCGAACTCGTCGTCGTCCACGAAGTAGTAGTGCACGCCGTCGACCTCGCCGGGGCGCGGCTTCCGGGTGGTGGCCGAGACGCTGAGGTTGACGTCCGGGTAGTGCTGTCGGATGTGCGCGCTGACCGTGCCCTTGCCGACCGCGGTGGGTCCGGCGAGCACGACGAGCTTCGAAGCACCACGCTTGCGACCGCGGGCGGCGAGCCAGTCGGCCAGGGCCGCGCGCTGCCGGCTCCCCAGGCCACCGAGGCGCTTCGACGGTGCGATCCGCAGGGACCCCATGATCGCCTCGGCTCGCGCGGGGCCGATGCCCGGCAGGCTCACCAGCAGGTCACGGACCCGCAGCGAGCGTTCCGCCGAGGTCGTCTCGACCAGCGAGTCGTCCCACGCGGCACGGGCGACGTCGAGCGCGGAGCGCTCCCCCGACGCGATCGCGGCCTTCACCGCGGCCCGGGCGCGTCGCGCGGCGACGGCGGCCTTCGCCGCGGCGACGCGGTCGACCTCTGGCGGGGTGCGGTGGGCGGGCAGGCCCTCGTGGTCGTCGGTCACGCTGCCGCCGCCAGTGCGGTGCGGATGCGGTCGGCGCGGTCGGCGACGAGCGCCGCGGCACCGTCCGGACCGTCGGTCAGCAGGCCGCGCGACTCGCTCACGAGCACCTGCTCGGCACGCGCGCCGTACAGCGCACGGAGGTCCTCGATGCGGGCGCCCTGGGCACCGAAGCCCGGAGCGAGGACCGGCGCGGTGCCGATCGCGTCCGCGTCGATGCCGAAGTCGTCGAGGTGAAGGGTCGCGCCGAGCACGAGCCCGACGTCGCCGAGGGCCTGATCGCCCACGGACCGGTTGTCGTCTGCCACGTCCAGAACGATACCGGCCGCGACCGTCCGGCCGGTACGCGGTCCCTCGGCCAGCACCGCGGTCTGCAGCACCCGGGCCTCGGGGTTGCTCGTCGCCGCGAGCACGAAGACCCCGGCACCGTTCCGGCGCGCGACGTCGATCGTACCCCGGAGCGAGCCGTACCCGAGGTACGGCGACACGGTCATCGCGTCGGCCGCGAACGGCCCGTCGCGGTCGAGCCACGCAAGCGCGTAGTCGTCACCGGTGGTCCCGATGTCGCCCCGCTTCACGTCGGCGACGACCAGGAGGCCCGCATCGCGTGCCCGGCGGATCGTCGCGTCGAGCGCACGGTAGCCCGCCACCCCCGCCGCCTCGAAGAAGGCGACCTGCGGCTTCACGATCGCCGCGCGGCCGGCGGCCGCGTCGACCAGCGTCGCGCCGAACGCCGTGAGGCCCTGCTCGTCGCGGGCGAGCCCCCACGCCGCCAGGGTGGCGGCGTGGGGGTCGATCCCGACGCAGAGCGGTGAACGCTCCCCCATGGCGGACGCGAGGCGGACGCCGAAGGAGGCCGGGCCTCCAGACCGGGGCGTGTCCACGCCGGCAGCCGTCACCAGGTCGCGCGCTCGCGCGCGTAGTCCTGCAGGCTGCGGACGTTGAGCGGCGAACCGATCGTCTCGATCGCCGCGACGGCCGCCCCGATCTGCGCGATCGTCGTGAACAGCGGCTTGTCCGCCGCCACCGTGGCCGCACGGATCTCGTACCCGTCCGCACGACCGGCGGCACCCGACGGCGTGTTGATGACGATGTCGACCTCGCCCGTGGCGAGCAGGTCGACGACGCTCTCGCCGCCCTGGCTGTACTTGCCGACGATCCCGACCTCGATGCCGTTGCGGCGGAGGATCTCCGCCGTGCCCTCGGTCGCGATGATCGTGAAGCCGAGCTGCTGCAGGCGGTGCACCGGCAGCACGATCGCACGCTTGTCGGTGTCGGCGACGCTCACGAAGACCGTGCCGCTGGTCGGCAGGCCGCCGTACGCGGCGTCCTGCGACTTGAGGAACGCCCGCGGGAAGTCGCGGTCGATACCCATGACCTCGCCGGTGGAGCGCATCTCGGGGCTGAGCACCGAGTCGACGACCTGGCCCTCGCGGGTGCGGAAGCGACGGAAGGGCAGCACGGCCTCCTTCACGGCGACCGGCGACTGCGCGGGCACGAACGCGCCGTCACGCTCGGGCAGCATGCCCTCGGCGACGAGCTCGGCGACCGTGGTGCCGGTCATGATGCGGGAAGCGGCCTTGGCCAGCGGGATGCCGAGCGCCTTCGAGACGAAGGGCACCGTGCGGCTGGCGCGCGGGTTCGCCTCGAGGACGTAGAGCACGCCGGCGCCGATGGCGAACTGGACGTTGAGCAGGCCCTGCACGCCGATGCCGCGGGCGATCTTCTCGGTCGCGTCGACCACGCCCTGGATCTCCGCGCGGCCGAGGCCGACCGGGGGCAGGGTGCACGCCGAGTCGCCGGAGTGGATGCCGGCCTCTTCGAGGTGCTCCATGATGCCGCCGATGTACAGCCGCTCGCCGTCGAAGAGGGCGTCGACGTCGATCTCGACGGCGTCGTCCAGGAACCGGTCGACGAGCAGCGGGAGCTCCGGCCCGATGATCGCCTGGTCGGCCATCCGGTCGAAGTAGTCCGCGAGCGACGGGGAGTCGTAGAGGATCTCCATGCCGCGGCCGCCGAGCACGAACGACGGGCGGACGAGGACGGGGTACCCGATCTCCTCGGCCACCGTGGTCGCGCTCGCCAGGTCGTGGGCCGTGCCGTTCCGCGGTGCGAGCAGACCGGCGGCGTCGAGGATGGCGGAGAACTGTCCGCGTTCCTCGGCCGAGTCGATCGCGGTCGGGCTGGTGCCGAGGATCGGGATGCCCGCCGCCTCGAGCGGCTTCGCCAGGCCCAGGGCCGTCTGACCACCGAGCTGCACGACGACGCCGACGAGCTCGCCGGACGCCGCCTCGGCCTCGATGACCTCGAGGACGTCCTCGGCGGTCAGCGGTTCGAAGTACAGGCGGTCCGAGGTGTCGTAGTCGGTCGACACGGTCTCGGGGTTGCAGTTGATCATGATCGTCTCGAACCCGGCGGCGCTCAGCGCGAAGGACGCGTGCACGCAGGAGTAGTCGAACTCGACGCCCTGTCCGATGCGGTTCGGGCCGGAGCCGAGGATGACGACCTTCTTGCGGTCGCTCGGGGCGACCTCGGTCTCGGTGTCGTACGACGAGTAGTGGTACGGCGTCAGGGCCGGGAACTCGCCGGCACAGGTGTCGACCGTCTTGAAGACCGGTCGGATGCCCTGGGCGTGGCGCTCGTCACGGACCTGCTGCTCGGAGACCGGTGCCGCGTCCGTGCTGCGCAGGCTCGCGATCTGGGTGTCGCTGAAGCCGTGCTCCTTCGCCCAGCGCAGGGTGTCCGCGTCGAGGGTGTCGGCGGCCCGGACCTCGTCCGCGACCTCGTTGATGAGCACGATCTGGTCGATGAACCAGGGGTCGATCTTGGTGGCCTCGAAGACCTCGTCCGCGGTGGCGCCCGCGACCAGGGCCTGCTGGACCGTCACGATGCGGCCGTCGGTCGGGATCGAGGACTTCGCCAGCAGGGCGTCCTTGTCGAGCTCGGCCGCCGGGGTGTCCCAGTGGAAGCTCGACCCGCGCTTCTCGAGCGAGCGCAGCGACTTCTGCAGTGCGGTGGCGTAGTTCCGGCCGATGGCCATCGCCTCGCCGACGCTCTTCATCGTCGTGGTGAGGGTGGCGTCGGCGGCCGGGAACTTCTCGAACGCGAACCGCGGGGTCTTCACGACCACGTAGTCGAGCGTCGGCTCGAAGCTCGCCGGGGTGACCTTCGTGATGTCGTTCTCGATCTCGTCGAGCCGGTAGCCGATGGCGAGCTTCGCCGCGATCTTGGCGATCGGGAAGCCCGTGGCCTTCGACGCGAGGGCCGACGAGCGGGACACGCGGGGGTTCATCTCGATGACGATGACGCGGCCGTTGGACGGGTCGACGGCGAACTGGATGTTGCAGCCGCCGGTGTCGACACCGACGCGACGGATGATGTCGATGCCGATGTTCCGCATGTTCTGGTACTCGCGGTCGGTCAGGGTCAGCGCGGGGGCGACCGTGATCGAGTCACCGGTGTGGACACCGACGGGGTCGACGTTCTCGATGGAGCAGATGACGACGGTGTTGTCGTAGTTGTCGCGCATCAGCTCGAGCTCGTACTCCTTCCAGCCGAGGATGGACTCCTCGAGCAGGACCTCGGTCGTCGGGCTGGACTGCAGTCCGTCGCCGACGAAGCGGACGAGTTCGGCCTCGTTGTACGCGAAGCCCGAGCCGAGGCCGCCCATGGTGAAGGACGGGCGGACGACCAGCGGGTACCCGAGGTCCTTCGCGAACTCCTTCGCTTCTTCGAGCGTGTGCGCGATGTGGCTGCGGGCGACGTCGGCACCGGACTCGAGCACGAGCTCCTTGAAGAGTTGGCGGTCCTCGCCGCGCTGGATCGCCTCGACCTTGGCTCCGATGAGCTCGACGCCGTGCTTGGTGAGGATGCCGGCCTCGTCGAGCGCGATGGCCGCGTTCAGGGCCGTCTGGCCGCCGAGGGTCGGCAGGACGGCGTCCGGCTTCTCGATGCGGATGATCTCCTCGAGCGACGCGTTCGTGATCGGCTCGATGTAGGTCGCGTCGGCGAAGTCGGGGTCGGTCATGATCGTCGCCGGGTTCGGGTTGACCAGGATGACCCGGACGCCCTCGGCCCGGAGGACGCGGCACGCCTGGGTGCCGGAGTAGTCGAACTCGGCGGCCTGACCGATGACGATCGGGCCGGAACCGATGACGAGGACGGAGTTGATGTCTGCGCGCTTGGGCATCAGTTCGCTTCCTTGGTGATGTCTGCTGCGGGGGTCGTGGCATCGGCGGTGGCCGCGTCGAGCGGCTCCCCGTCGCGACGCTCGCGCACCATGTCCGCGAACCGGTCGAAGAGGTACATGCTGTCGTGCGGTCCGGCGGCGGCCTCGGGGTGGTACTGCACGCTGAACGCGGGCACGTCGAGCGCGCGGAGGCCCTCGACCACGTTGTCGTTCAGCGAGTAGTGCGAGACCTCGACCCGACCGAACCCGGCGGGCGACTCGAGGACCTCGCCGAGGGGTGCGTCGACCGCGAAGCCGTGGTTCTGGCTCGTGATCTCGACCTTGCCCGTGGTCGTGTCGAGCACCGGCTGGTTGATGCCGCGGTGACCGAAGGGCAGCTTGTAGGTGCCGAAGCCGAGCGCACGGCCGAGCAGCTGGTTGCCGAAGCAGATGCCGAAGAAGGGCCGGCCGGTACGCAGGCTGTCCTGCAGCAGTTCCACCTGCGCGTCCGACGCGGCGGGGTCGCCGGGGCCGTTCGAGTAGAACAGGGCGTCCGGTGCGAGGGCTTCCAGCTCCGGGGCGGAGATGTCCTGCGGCACCACGTGCACCTCGAAGCCGCGGGCGGCGAGGTACCGGGTGGTCGAGGCCTTCACGCCGAGGTCGAGCACGGCCAGGGTGCCGATCTGCTCGCCGACTGCGGGGACGACGTAGGGCTCCGGGGTGGACACGACCGCCGAGAAGCTCGCGCCGGCCATCGTCGCCTGCGACACGACCGCGTCCAGCTGCGACTCGGCGGGCAGTGCGGCGTCCGCACCGCTGAAGACGCCGCCCTTCATGGCGCCAGCGTCACGGATGCGGCGGGTGAGCGCGCGGGTGTCGATGCCGGAGATGCCGACGATGCCGTCGCGCACCAGGTGGTCGTCGAGCGTGGCGTTCGCGCGGTGGTTCGACACCACGCGGCTGGGGTCGCGCACCACGTACCCGGCGACCCAGATGCGACGGGACTCGGGGTCCTCGTCGTTCACGCCCGTGTTGCCGATGTGCGGCGCGGTCTGCACCACGATCTGCCCGGCGTAGGAGGGGTCGGTCAGCGTCTCCTGGTAGCCGGTCATGCCGGTCGCGAAGACCACCTCACCGAGCGTGCGCCCACGGGCGCCGTAGGCCCAGCCGTCGTACCGGGTGCCGTCTTCGAGGACCAGGACGGCCCGTTCGCGTGTCATGCTTTCTTCCCTTCGCCCGCGGTTCGCGGAGCATCGGCCGCAGTCGCCTGCGGCCCGGTCTCGGTCAGTCCCTGCAGGGCGTGCAGCGCGGCTGCGTCGCCCTCCGGGAACCGGAAGTAGGTGTCCAGGTCCGTCGCACCTGCGGCGCCGGTCGCCGTCCATCGCAGACGGACCAGTCCCCCGGGTTCGACCACTCGGTCGATCGCCCACGTGGAGCGGTCAGCACCGCGGACCGCGTCACGCGCGATCCAGCGGTCGCCCGTGCCGGCGAGGCGCATCACCACGCCGGTCGCGTGGACCGTCACCCCGCCGCGGCCGCGGAACCCGAGGCCGCCTGCGGTGATGCGTTCCAACGGCTGGTCGGCACGGGTCGTCGCGACGGTGAACCCGTCCCACGACCCGACCGCCGGTGCCAGGTCGGCCGGTACCCGGACCGGAGGCACGGCTTCCGCCTGCTTCCTGGTCCGCGTCCGCCAGGTGCGCGCCATCGCCACGAACAGGGCGGCGACCGCGAGCAGGATCACCGCGCCGAGGAGCCAGCGCTGGGCGTCGCCGCTCATGCGCGCGCCCCCGTCCGGAGCGCCGCGGCGTGCGCCGCGATCGTCTCCGCGTCGACGACCACGCCGTCGAGCACCGTCGCGTACCCCTGGTGGAAGGTGGCGACGACCCGGCCCGGCAGCGTCATGCCGAGGTACGGCGAGTTCTGCGACTGCCCGGCGAGGTCGGTGACCGCGAACTCGCGACTGGCCGACGGGTCGTAGAGGGTGATCTCGGCGGGGGCGCCCGCGGCGATCCGCTGCCCGTGCCCCTCGACCTGGCCGATCCGCGCCGGTGCCTCGGACAGCACCCGGGCGACGTCGGCCCAGTCGAGCCGGCCGTCGTCGACCACCGCGGCCTGCACCACGCTCAGCGCGGACTCGAGGCCGACCATGCCGTTCGCGGCGGCGGGCCACTCGCAGCACTTCGCCTCGGCGGTGTGCGGTGCGTGGTCGGTCGCGACGATGTCGATGGTGCCGTCGGCCAGGGCCGCGCGGAGTGCCTCGACGTCCTCACGGGCGCGGAGCGGCGGGTTCACCTTGTAGCGGGCGTCGTACCCGGGGGCACCGTCGTGGCCGGCGATGAGGTCCTCGGTGAGCACCAGGTGGTGCGGCGTGACCTCGGCCGTGACGTCGATGCCGCGGGACTTGGCCCACCGGATCACCTCGACGCTGCCGGCCGTCGAGACGTGGCAGACGTGCAGGCGTGCTCCGACGTGGTCGGCGAGCAGGACGTCGCGGGCGATGATCGCCTCTTCCGCGACGGCGGGCCAGCCGGCGAGGCCGAGCTCCGAGGACAGTCGGCCCTCGTTCATCTGCGCGCCGATGGTCAGCCGGGGCTCCTGGGCGTGCTGCGCGAGCACTCCACCGAAGCCCTTGATGTACTCGAGTGCGCGGCGCATGAGCAGCGGGTCGGCCACGCAGGAGCCGTCGTCCGAGAAGACGCGGACCTTCGCCCGGGAGGTCGCCATCGCGCCGATCTCGGACAGGTGGGTGCCCTGCAGCCCCTGTGACACGGCGCCGATCGGGCGGACCGTCACGTAGCCGGCGTCGTCCCCGAGGGCCTGGACCTGCTCGACGACCCCGGCGGTGTCCGCGACGGGGCTCGAGTTCGCCATGGCGTTGACGGCGGTGAACCCGCCGGCAGCCGCGGCACGCGAGCCGGTGAGGACCGTCTCGGACTCCTCGTGACCGGGCTCGCGCAGGTGCGTGTGGAGGTCCACGAGACCGGGCAGGGCGATGAGGCCGTCCGCGTCCACGGTGGTGGCACCGGCCGTGTCGAGACCGGACCCGACCGCGGTGATGCGCCCGGCCTCCAGGCGGATGTCGGCACGCGAGCCGTCGACCAGCTGCGCGCCACGGATCAGGTGAGCGGTCATGCGGCGGACTCCTTCGCGTCGGTGCCGTTGCCGGCACTGCCCGTCAGGGCGAGGTAGAGGACGGCCATCCGGACCGAGACGCCGTTCTCGACCTGCTCGACGACGGTCGAGCGGGGGTCGTCGGCGGCGACGCCGGCGATCTCGAGCCCGCGGTTCATCGGACCGGGGTGCATGATCAGCGTGCGCTCGGACAGCCGCCCGAAGCGCGCCGCCGTCAGGCCCCAGTGCCGCGTGTACTCGCGCGGGTTCGGGAAGAAGGCGTCGTTCATGCGTTCCTGCTGGATGCGGAGCGTCATGACGACGTCCGGGTCCTCGGCCAGGGCGGTGTCGAGGTCGTGGTGCACCGCGGCGCCGAACGGGGTCGGGGTGGCGGGCAGCAGTGTCGGCGGCGCGGCGAACGTCACGCTCGCCCCGAGGGTGCGGAGCAGCCACGCGTTCGACCGGGCGACCCGGCTGTGCAGCACGTCGCCGATGATCAGGACGCGCACGCCGTCGAGCCCCTGGCCGCGCGACCCGGCGCCGTGCAGGCGACGGCGCATGGTGAACGCGTCGAGCAGTGCCTGCGTCGGGTGCTCGTGGGTCCCGTCACCGGCGTTGACCACGGGGACGTCGATCCAGTCGGCGTCGGCGAGCACCCGCGGGGCGCCCGATGCACCGTGGCGCATGACGATGCCGTCGATGCCCATCGCGCCGAGGGTCTGCACGGTGTCCTTCAGGGATTCACCCTTCGAGACGCTCGAGCCCTTCGCGGCGAAGTTCAGGACGTCGGCCGACAGGCGCTTCGCGGCGGCCTCGAACGAGATGCGCGTGCGCGTGGAGTCCTCGAAGAACAGGTTCACCACGGTCTTGCCGCGCAGGGCCGGGAGCTTCCGGACCTCGCGCGTGTTGACCTCGGCCATCTCCTCGGCGACGTCGAGGATGTGGACGGCCTGGTCGCGGGACAGGTCGGCGGTGGAGAGCAGGTGCCGCATCACGCCACCCCCCTGCTCGATGAACACGGTGTCGTCGCCGTCGGTCTCGGCCAGGTGCAGCGTGACCCGCTCGTCGGACGCGGTCGGCAGGTTCTTGCCCACGTGGTCCGCGCGGATCGGCAGCTCGCGGTGGCCACGGTCGACGAGCACGGCGAGCCGGACGGCACGCGGCCGCCCGATGCCCTGCAGCGCGTCGAGCGCGGCACGGACGGTGCGCCCGGAGTAGAGCACGTCGTCGACGAGCACGACGACCATGCCGTCGATGCCGCCGGCGGGGATGACCGTCCGGTGCGGCGCGCGACCGATGCCGTGGCCCAGGTCGTCCCGGTGCATGGTGACGTCGAGCGTGCCGACACGCTCCGTCCCGATGCCGCCGGCGGCCGAGGACCACTCCGGCTCGATGCCGGCCAGGATCCGGCCGAGACGTTCGGCCAGGACGGCGCCGCGGGTCGGGATGCCGAGGAGCACGAGGTCCGAGCCCCCGTGGTTGGCTTCGAGGATCTCGTGCGCGATGCGTGTCAGGGCACGCGTGATGTCGGGCTGTTGCAGGACCGTTCTGGTTCCCACGTCGACCCCCTTCCCCGCCTCACTGGACGGCATTAAAGGATGCTGACGTGGTCAACCCTACCGGGACTCCTGGTCTCCTGCGACCGTCCGACCGGACGGTGCGCGACCGCCGGCGACGGCCCCGAGCACGCCGTTGACGAAGCCCGCCGAGTCCTCGGTGGACAGCGACTGCGCGAGTTCGACCGCCTCGGCGATCGCGACGGCGTCGGGGACCTCAGGGTTGAACCGGAGTTCCCACACGGCCATCCGCAGGATGCAGCGGTCGAGGACCGGCATCCGGGCGATCGACCAGCCCTGGGCGTGGTCCACGATGACGGAGTCGATCTCGTGACGGGCGTCGTCGACACCGGTGACGATCTGGCGCGCGTAGTCCCAGCTGGAGGCACGCTCCGGCTGGTCCAGGTGCCGGACCGTCTCGGTGGCGAGCACGTCCGCGATCGGCAGCTCGCGCACCTCGGCCACGTACAGCATGTCGAGGGCGCGCTTGCGGGCCTTCGAACGAGCACTCATACGGTCAGCGCCTAGGAGTTGACGCGGCCGAGGAAGCTGCCGTCGCGCGTGTCGATCTTCACCAGGGTGCCGCTCTCCAGGTACAGCGGGACCTGGATGCGGTGGCCGGTCGCGATGATGGTCGCGTCCTTGGTGCCACCGGAGGAACGGTCGCCCTGCAGGCCGGGCTCGGTCTCGACCTCGGTGACGATCGACGTCGGGAGCTCGACGTACAGCGGGTTGCCCTCGTTCATCGCGATGGTGACCATCGCGGACTCGAGCAGGTAGTTCTTGGCGTCGCCGACCACGGTCGCGGAGACCGGGATCTGGTCGTACGTGTCGGTGTCCATGAACACGTAGGAGTCGCCGTCCTCGTAGAGGAACTGGTAGTCACGACGGTCGACGGTCGCGGTGTCGATCTTCGCGCCGGCGTTGAACGTGCGGTCGACGACCTTGCCGGAGACGACGTTCTTGAGCTTCGTGCGGACGAACGCGCCGCCCTTGCCCGGCTTGACGTGCTGGAACTCGACGACCGACCACAGCTGGCCGTCGATGATGAGAACGGCGCCGTTCTTGATGTCTGTGGTACTGGCCATGAGTCGTCGGTGTCCCGTTCGGTCGTGTTGTGAAGTGTCCTCGGGCCGCGGACGGCCCCGGACGAGTGTAGCGGACGCCCGCCCGGCGGCCGGAGCGGTGCGCGCCGCGGTCAGCGTCGCCGTCGGGCGAGCCAGGCGTCGACCGCCGCCCAGCCGAGCAGCACGACCGCCGCTCCCCCGAGCAACCCGCCCGCGACCCCGGTGGACAGGGCCGCCGTCGGTCGCGCCGGCAACGACAGGTAGACGATCGCCAGGATCCCCGCCCCCGCGCCGAGCAGCACGAGCAGGATGCGCCGGATCATGCCGGACACGAGCTGCCGGTCGCGGCTGTCCGCGAAGAGCCGGATGTTCACCGTGAACCGTCCGGTCTCGATCGCCTCCCCGATGCGGTCCACCCGGCGGGGCAGGCGTCGGGCCGCCGACACGACGCCGAGCAGTTCCTTCGCCGCCAGGTCCCGGAGCTTGCCGGGCCGGAGCTGGTCGGTGATCTGCTCCCGGGCGAGTCCGCGGGACTCCTCGAGCAGGTCGAACGACGGTGCGAGCGTGCGGAGGGTGCCCTCGAAGATGGCCAGGGCGCGGGCCGCGGCGACGAAGTCCGGCGGCGGCTTCAGCCGGTACCGCCCGAAGACCTCGACCGCGTCGTCCACGGTGTCGACACCGATGCGCGCACCCGGGCCGAGCTCGTCCGCGACGAAGCGGGCGATGTCCCGACGGAAGTCGGGCTCGTCGTGCGCATCGCGCACGGGGGCCATCCGCAGGACCGCATCGGCGATCCGCGACGTGTCGTCCTGCAGGTAGGCGGCCAACAGGTCCTGGACCGTGTCCCGGAGACCCGGGTCGAGCCTCCCGACCGAACCGAAGTCGATCAACGCGGGCCGCCCGTCGGGCAGCACCAGGACGTTCCCCGGGTGCAGGTCCGCGTGGTACAGGCCGTCGAAGACGACCTGGCGCAGGAAGGCGCGGAGGATCGCGCGCATCGGCGCGTCGAGGTCGCGCTCGGAACGCTCGGCGCGGATCGCGCTGAGCGTGTCGCCCTCCAGGAACTCCATCACGAGCACACGCCGGCCGGACAGGTCCGGGTAGGGGTCCGGGAACCGGACCTCGTCCGGACGCGCGCTGCGGGCCTGGGCCGCACGCAGCGCCGTGAGGTTCCGGAGCTCGGAGACGAAGTCGACCTGCCGGATCAGGTCGTCCGCGTACTGGCCGGCGATGTCCTGCACCCCGACCTGCCGCGCCTCGGTCGACCACCGGGCCATGAACCGGACGACCCGCAGCGCGATGTCGACGTCGCGGCGCACCGCGGCGTCGATCCCCGGCCGCTGCACCTTCACGGCGACCGCGGTGCCGTCGGGCAGCCGGGCGCGGTGCACCTGCGCGATGGACGCCGCTGCGACGGGCACCGGGTCGAAGGTCGCGAAGACCTGGTCGACCGGGGCACCGAGCTCCTGCTCGAGGAGCGCACGGACCTCGTCCGCCGGCGCCGCCGTGACGTTCCGCTGCAGGTGTGCGAGTCCCTCGGTCCACTCCTCGGGCAGCAGGTCGTCGCGGGTGGAGAGCAGCTGGCCCATCTTCACGAACCCGCCGCCGGCTTCCTCGAGGGCCCGGCGCAGGTGCTCGGCCTGGTCACGACGCAGGTCCGAGGTGGCCGGGTCGTGCGAGAAGTCGAGACGACGGAACGGCACCAGGTGGTGGCGGCGGGCGATCGAGAGGAGTTCGGTGAAGCGCCGACCACGGGAGCGCAGGGTGCCGGTGTCGGCATCGCGCGGGCCGGAGAGGTCGCTCAGTCGGGGTGGGGTGGGCACGCCCGCCAGTCTGCTCCCCGGTGCTGGGTCCGCAGCGTGCGGGTGGCCCGGTCCGTCGCGTCGTCCCGTCCCCCTCCACAGCCTGGAGGCCCGGCACGGCTTCCACAGGTCGGCGCGAGCCCGGCGCGGGGCTCGGTCCTGCAGCGGACACTCGTGCCGTGGAGACCGCACTGATCGCGGCGTGCATCGCCGCCGGAGCGGCGATCGTCGCGGCCGTCGTCAGCCGGTTCGGGGCGTGGCCTGGCATCGGTTCACCTGGGTCACCGTCTCGACGCGTGTCACCTGGTGGTGGCGCAGGACGCGACGGGTCCTGCGCTGACCGGCGTGGCTAGACGCCGACCTCCTGGTAGGCGGTGAAGAGCAGGTGGTCCTCGGGTCCCTCGAGCACGACGGGCTTGCCGACGCCGTCCAGGATGATGAACCGCAGCATGCCGGCACGGGCCTTCTTGTCGCGACGCATCGTGGCGAGCAGCCCCTGCCACCGACCGACACCGTACGAGGTCGGCAGGTCGAGCGACTCGAGGATCGCCCGGTGCCGGTCGACCGTGGCGTCGTCCAGGTGGCCGGTGAGCCGGGCGAGTTCGGCGGCGAACACCATGCCGACCGACACCGCCGCCCCGTGGCGCCACTGGTACCGCTCGGCGTGCTCGATCGCGTGCCCGAGGGTGTGTCCGTAGTTCAGGATCTCGCGTCGGCCCTGCTCGGTGAAGTCGTCCGAGACGACCTCAGCCTTGAGCGTGATGGCGAGCTCGACGACCCGCCGGAACTCCGGCGTCGTCGGGTCGGTCACCCGGTCGACGTCGGCCTCGACGATGTCCAGGATCTCGGGCACGGCGATGAACCCGGCCTTCACGATCTCCGCGAAGCCGGTCAGGATCTCGTTGCGCGGCAGCGTGCGGGCGAGGTCGAGGTCCACGACGACGGCGCGGGGGGCGTAGAACGCGCCCACCAGGTTCTTGCCCTCGTTCGTGTTGATGCCCGTCTTCCCGCCGACGCTGGCGTCCACCATGCCGAGCACGCTGGTCGGGACGGCCACGTACGGCACACCGCGCAGCCAGGTCGCGGCGACGAAGCCCGCCAGGTCGGTGACGGCACCGCCACCGAGGCCGATGACCGCGTCGGTTCGGGTGAAGTCGGCCTGCCCCATGACCTGCCAGCAGAACGCCGCGACCTCGACGCGCTTGGCGCCCTCGGCGTCGGGGACCTCGGCGATCAGGGCTTCGAGCCCGGCCTCGACCAGCAGCGCACGGAGCTCGTTCGCCCGGGCACCGAGCGTCGGCGAGTGCACGATGAGGACCTTGGCGACACGCGGGCCCAGGATCGCGGGCAGGGCGCCGAGCAGGTCCGTGCCGACGGCCACCGTGTAGCCGTCGTCACCGCCGACCCGGATCTCGGTGGTCCCGGCGGGCAGGGTCGACTCGGTCACGGTGCTCCTTCGGTGCTGGTGGTGCTGCTGGTCGTGCTGCCGGGCGCGGCGGTGGTGCCGCTGCGCTCGGTGGTGCCGGCGTCGCTGCGCTCGGTGGTGCCGGCGTCGCTGCGCTCGGTGGTGCCGGCGTCGCTCCGCAGCCATGTGACGACCTCGTCGACCACGCGGGACATCGGCCGGCGGGACGTGTCGACCACGACGTGCGCGAGCTCGGCGTAGGTGGCCGCCCGCTCATCCATGATCGTCTGCCAGGCGTCGATCCCGCCGTTCGCCAGCAGCGGCCGGTCGGACCCGGCGATGCGGTCGGCGACGGCCTCGGGCGACACGGTGAGCAGGACGATGCGCGCCCCGCTCAGGGCCTGCCGGGTGTCCGCGTGGGTGACGGCTCCGCCACCCACGGCGATCACGCCGCCGATGGCCAGCGCTGCCCGCACGGCCTCGGCTTCGAGGGCGCGGAACGCCGGCTCACCGCGGTCGGCGAAGATCCCGGGGATCGGCCCGTGCTCGCGCACGATGACCCGGTCGGTGTCCGTGAACGGGACGCCGAGGACCTTCGCCACCCGCTTGCCGACACTCGACTTGCCGGCGCCCATCGGGCCGATGACGACCACGGGCGCATCGGCGCGTCGGACGTCGGTGCTCACAGGTCGGTCGAGGTCGCCGACGGTTCGGTCCGGCGCGTCCGCAGGGTCTCCGGGATCGCGGCGAGGTAGGCGTCGAGGTTGCGCTTCGTCTCGACGACGTTGTCGCCGCCGAACTTCTCGAGCACGGCATCGGCGAGCACCAGGGCCACCATCGCCTCGGCGACGACGCCCGCCGCGGGCACGGCACATACGTCCGAACGCTGGTGGTGCGCCGAGGCGTCCTCACCGGAGACGACGTCCACGGTGTGCAGGGCGTGCGGGATGGTCGCGATCGGCTTCATGCCGGCGCGGACCCGCAGCACGGTGCCCGTGGACATCCCGCCCTCGGTCCCACCGGCGCGGTCGCTCGTGCGGTAGATCTCGCCGTCCTCGCGGTACAGCTCGTCGTGGGCGGCGGAGCCCCGGCGCCCGGCGGTCGCGAAGCCGTCGCCGACCTCGACGCCCTTGATGGCCTGGATCCCCATGATCGCCGCGGCGAGGCGGGCATCGAGCCGGCGGTCCCAGTGCACGTGTGAGCCGAGGCCCGGCGGAACACCGTAGAACAGCACCTCGACGACGCCGCCGAGGGTGTCGCCGTCCTTCTTCGCGGCCTCGACCTCGGTGACCATCCGTGCCGAGGTCTCGGGGTCGAAGCAGCGCAGCTGGTCCTCGTCGAGCCGGTCCACGTCGTCGGGCAGCGGCAGCTCCGTGCCGTCCGGGACCCGGACGGTCCCGACCTGCAGCGTGTGCGCCACCGAGCGGATGCCGAGTTCGGCCAGGAACGACTTCGCGACGGCGCCGAGCGCCACACGGGCAGCGGTCTCGCGGGCGCTCGCGCGCTCCAGGATCGGGCGGGCCTCGTCGAAGCCGTACTTCTGCATGCCGACCAGGTCGGCGTGACCAGGACGCGGTCGGGTGAGCGGGGCGCTCCGCCCGCGGGACATCTCGGTGGACTCGATCGGCTCGGGGTTCATGACCTCGACCCACTTCGGCCACTCGGTGTTGCCGATGCGGATCGCGATGGGGCTGCCGAGCGAGTAGCCGTGCCGGACGCCGCCGGACACGTGCAGCTCGTCCTGCTCGAACTTCATCCGCGAGCCACGGCCGTAGCCGAGCTTGCGGCGCGCGAGATCGGCACGGATGGACTCGAACGACACCGGGACACCCGCGGGCAGGCCCTCGAGCATGGCGATCAGTTCGGGTCCGTGGGACTCACCAGCAGTCAACCAACGAAGCATGCGGCAATCCTCCCACAGCGCACCGCCGTGCGACGTCGCCGTCCTACTGGTAGTCGGGGTGCGCCCGGAGCCACGCCTGGAACTGCTTCACCGCGACGAGGTGCTCGTCGTAGGTGTTCGAGAACACCGTCTCGCCGGTTTCCAGGTTCACCGTCACGAAGTACAGCCACTTGCCCGGAGCCTCGTTCGTCACGGCCTTGATCGCGATGTCCCCGGGGTTCGAGATCGGTGCCGGCGGCAGCCCCTCGTGCACGTACGTGTTGTACGCGTTCGACTCGTCGGCCCGTTCGGCGTCGGTCGTCGTCACGGTGTGCGTGTTGCCCGTGCCGTAGGCGACGGTGGCGTCGGACTGCAGACGCATGCCCTGGTCGAGGCGGTTCTGGAACACCCGGGCGACCTTCGGGTAGTCGGCCGCGAGGCCGGCTTCCTTCTGCACCAGCGACGCGAAGACGATGGTGCGCTCCTGGTCGGCCTCCTTGACGCCGGCGGCGGACAGGTGCTCCTTCATGGTGTCGACCATCGACTTGAAGTACTGCTCGGCGGTCCAGCCCGGGTTGATCGGGTAGGTCGCGGGGAAGAGCCAACCCTCGAGCGTGGTGACGCCGGACGGCAGGTCGTAGGCCGTCAGGTCCTTCGCGGCCGCGTCGACCTCCTGCTTGGTCAGGCCGGCCTTCGAGACCATCCCGGCCTCGATGTCGGCGAGTGCGGTGCCCTCGGGGATGATGATCGACGCCTGCACCCGGTTCTTCGTGTCCTGCAGTGCCGCGAGCGCGGACTTCGAGCTCATCTGCTTCTTCAGCGCGTACGAACCGGGCTGGAACTGCACGTCCGGCGAGGCCAGCAGGAGCTTGTAGAACACCTTCGAGTCCTTGACGACGCCGCTGCGCTGCAGCGTCGCCGCGACGTTCTCGCCGATGTCACCCTGCTTGATGGTGATGGTCACCTTCGAGGTGCCGTCGCCGGTGTAGTCGTCGGGTTCCTGCGCGCCGCTGATCGCCGCGATGAGCTGCTGGAACTTGGGTGCGGCGAAGGTGTAGGCGCCGACGCCGGCGGCGAGCACCACCGCGACGATGACGAGTCCGGCGACGAGCGGTCCGCGTCGGCGCTTCGGCCGTGGCTCCCGGGGCGGCCTGGAGGCGCGGCCTCCCCCGCCTCGTCCCCCGCGGCCACCGCCTCCCGCGGCGCCACCGCCGCCGGTCACGTCACCGTCGTCCGTCCCGTCGGCCCCGGATCCGCCGCCCGCAGCGGTCGCCGCGCGCTCCGTCGGCAGCTCGCCGGTCAGCAGTGCGGCGACCTCGGGGTGCAGGTCTTCGGGACGGGTGGCGATCGGCGCGTCGGCGGGTGACGTGGGGCGTTCGTCACGTGCGGCTGGTGGGGAATCGATGGTCCGCTCGGCGACCGGCGACTCGTCGGTCGCTGCGACGCGGGCCCGTTCGGCCTCGAGGGCTCGGGCTTCGCGTCGGGACATCGGAGGCACCGGCGGTGGGGTCACCTGACCAGCGTCGTCGCGGTCATCGGTGCCTGTCGTGCGGTCGGAAGTCGTCTTCCGCCGCTCGGCGTCGTTGCCGGGCGCGATGATCGCGTTCCAGTCCAGATCGTCTGCCAACGTCCTCGGTCTCTCGGTCGGGAACTCCACCTGGGCACCGTCGTCCTCGCAGCTGACGACGAGAGCACCCATGTGCGGTACCGGGCAGCCCTGTCAGGGAAGCGTGGTGCCCGGAGGGGCACCGGCACTGCGCTCGTGGTCGAGCGCGTGTTGCAGAATGATAACAGCGGCTGCTTGGTCGATCACGGCCCGGGACTTCTTCGTGTTCTTGCCGGCCTGGTGCAGCCCCCGCTGGGCCGTCACGGTCGACAGTCGTTCGTCGACCAGACGCACCGGCCGTCGCGCCGCGATCCGGGCGGCGAAGACACGGGCGTCCTCGGTCGAGGCCGTGTCCCCACCCGACATCGACAGGGGCAGCCCGACGACGACCTCGAGCACGTCGTACTCGTCCGCGAGCTCGAGGATCCGCCGGAGGTCCCCCGAGTCGTCACGCCGGACGGTCTCGACCGGCGTCGCCAGCAGGCCGTCGCGGTCGCACACGGCGACCCCGATCCGGGCGCGTCCGACGTCCACGCCGAGGCGACGCCCGGACCGGATGCCCACGGTCAGCCCGCGAGCCGTGCGGTCACGGCACGCAGCGCCGCGGGGAGCGCGGCCGCGTCGGTCCCGCCGCCCTGCGCCAGGTCCGGCTTGCCGCCGCCACCGCCACCGAGCACGCCGGCGGCCTCCTTCGCGAGGGGGCCCGCCTGCACGCCCGCAGCACGAGCAGCGTCGTTGGTCGCGACGATCACGATCGGCTTGCCACCGACGACCGCCCCGAGCACGACGACGGCCGCGCCGTCACCGAGCTGGCCCCGCACGCCGGTGGCGAGCGAGCGCAGGTCGTCGCCGGACTGCAGGCCGTCGACCGTCTCGGCGACCACGGTGGTGGCACCGACGGTCGTGGCGTTGCGGGCGATGGCGGGCACGCGCTGCTGCAGGTTCGCCGACTCGTACTCGGCGAGCTTCTTCTGGGCGGACCGGAGGTCCTCCATCAGGTTCTGGACGCGGGCCGGCAGGTCGGCACGGGGGGCCTTGAGCGCGCTGGAGAGCTGCGACACGATCGTGCGCTCGACGGCGAGGTCGCGGAACCCCTCGAGCCCGACCAGTGCCTCGACCCGGCGGTTCGTCGAACCGACGCTCGACTCCCCCACCAGGTTGACGAGCCCGATCTGCGCGCTCGAGGCGACGTGCGTGCCACCGCAGAGCTCGCGGGACCACGGGCCGCCGATGTCGACCATGCGGACCTCGGCGCCGTACTTCTCACCGAACAGGGCCTGTGCCCCGAGGGCCTTCGCCTCGTCGATGGGCAGGATGCGCGTGGAGACCTCGAGGTCGGTGCGGATCGCGGTGTTCACGACCTCCTCGATCTCGGAGCGCGTCTCGAGCGAGACCGGCTGCGACCACGAGAAGTCGAGGCGCATGTAGCCGGACTTGTTGTACGAACCGGCCTGCAGCGCCTCCGGCCCGAGGATGTCGCGGAGGGCCGCGTTGACCAGGTGCGTCGCGGAGTGCGCCTGGGTCGCACCGCGGCGGTACTCCGCGTCGACGACGGTGCTCGCGGCGTCGCCGACGCCGACCTCACCGGAGCGGACCTGCACGGTGTGGCTCCACAGTCCGGAGACCGGTCGCTGGACGTCGAGGACCTCGAGGTCGAACCCGTTGCCGACGATCGACCCCTGGTCGGCGTCCTGGCCGCCGGACTCGGCGTACAGGGAGGTCTCGCCGAGGATGACCTCGGCGATGTCGCCGGCGACCGCACGGTCGACGCTCACGCCGCCGACGATGATGCCGAGCACGCGCGTCTCGGCCTCGAGCGCGTCGTAGCCGAGGAACGTCGTCTCGCCCTTCGCCCGGAACGCGCTGTACACGCTGAGGTCGGCGATCGCGGTCTTCTTGCTCTTCGCGTCGGCCTTCGCCCGGGCACGCTGCTCGGACATCAGGGTCTCGAACGCCGTGCGGTCGACGTGGACACCGGCTTCCTCGGCCATCTCCATCGTCAGGTCGATGGGGAACCCGAAGGTGTCGTGCAGCAGGAACGCCGTGTCGCCGCCGATCGAGGGGGCGCCGTCCTGCTTCGCGCGCTCGACGGCGACGTCGAGGATGGTGGTGCCCTGCGCCAGGGTGCGGAGGAAGGTCTCCTCTTCCGCGTAGGCGATGCGGGAGATCCGGTCGTAGTCGGACGCCACCTCGGGGTAGGCGTCGCGCATGGCGTCGCGGGACGCCGGGAAGAGCTCTGGGAACGTGGGGGCCTCGACACCGAGCAGGCGCATCGCACGGACGGTGCGACGGAGCAGCCGACGGAGGATGTACCCGCGGCCCTCGTTCGACGGGCTCACGCCGTCGGCGATGAGCATCAGCGAGGAACGGACGTGGTCGGCGATGACGCGCATCCGCACGTCGTCCTCGTGCACGGCACCGTAGCGCCGGCCGGAGATCTCGGCCGCACGGTCGAGCACCGGGCGCACCTGGTCGATCTCGTACATGTTGTCGACGCCCTGCTTGATGAAGGCGACGCGCTCGAGCCCCATGCCGGTGTCGATGTTCTTGTTCGGCAGCTCGCCGGTGATCTCGAAGTCGTACTTCGACCGCACGTCGGCGATCTGGTACTGCATGAAGACGAGGTTCCAGATCTCGACGTACCGGTCGTCGTCCGTCGCCGGGCCGCCGTCGATGCCGTACTCGGGGCCACGGTCGAAGAAGATCTCCGAGCAGGGACCCGCCGGTCCGGGCTGTCCGGTCGACCAGTAGTTGGTGTCCTTGCCGAGGCGCTGGATCCGCTCGTCGGGCAGCGATGAGTGCTGCTTCCAGAAGCCGATCGCCTCGTCGTCCTCTTCGTAGACGGTGACCCAGAGGTCGTCCGGCGAGAAGCCGAGCCCGCCGTCGGCCTCCGGCTTGGTCAGGAACTCCCAGGCGAACTGGATCGCCTGCTCCTTGAAGTAGTCGCCGAACGAGAAGTTCCCGTTCATCTGGAAGAACGTGCCGTGGCGAGGGTCTTGCCGACCTCTTCGATGTCGTTCGTGCGGATGCACTTCTGCACGCTCGTCGCCCGCGGGAACGGGGCCGGGATGAGACCGGTCAGGTACGGGATGAACGGCACCATGCCGGCGACCGTGAAGAGGAGCGACGGGTCGTCGGAGACGAGGGACGCGGACGGGACGACGGTGTGGCCGCGGTCACCGAAGTACTGGAGCCAACGGCGGCGGATCTCTGCGGTCTGCATGGTGCTTCCTGGGTTCAGGTCGTGGGTGGAGGAGGGTCGTGGCTGCTCGGTCGGAGCGCTCAGACGTCGGTACGGAGCTCGGCCTCGCGCGACCGGTAGCCGTCCGCGACGGCTCCCGTGAAGGCCTTCGTCTTGGCGTTCACCTCGGCGAAGAGCCGGGCGCCCCCGGAGGTCTGGGCGACCCGGTGTGCGACGGCGAACCCGATGACGATGCCGACGGCGACGAAGAACAGCTGCTTCACGGTGCCTCTCCCTCTGTGCACCCGGGCGGTGCATGCCCGGACAAGCTTAGTCGCCGGTGCCGGAACGCCGAACGGCGGGTCGCCCTCGAGAGGACGACCCGCCGTTCGGGTGTGATCAGTGGATCAGCGAGCTGCGTAGTACTCGACGACGAGCTGCACTTCACAGGTCACGGGGACCTCGGCGCGCTTCGGGCGACGCACGAGGCGGGCCTGGAGCTTCTCGATCTCGACCTCGAGGTAGCCCGGGACCTTCGGGAGGACTTCCTGGTGGCCACCGGCAGCGGCGACCTGGAAGGGCTCCATCGACTCGGACTTCGCCTTGACGTGGATCAGCTGGCCCTCCTTGACGCGGAAGGACGGGCGGTCGACGAGCTTGCCGTCGACCAGGATGTGGCGGTGCACGATCAGCTGACGGGCCTGCGCGGTGGTGCGGGCGAAGCCGGCACGGACCACGAGGGCGTCGAGGCGCTGCTCGAGGAGCTCGACCAGGTTCTCACCGGTCAGGCCCTTCGTCTTGCGGGCCTCTTCGAAGACGATGCGGAGCTGCTTCTCGCGGATGCCGTACTGGGCGCGCAGACGCTGCTTCTCACGGAGGCGGACGGCGTAGTCGCTGTCCGCACGACGGCGCGTACGGCCGTGCTCACCGGGCCCGTAGGGGCGCTTCTCGAGGTAACGGGCAGCCTTCGGCGTCAGCGGGATGCCGAGTGCGCGCGACAGGCGGGTCTTGCTGCGGGTACGTGACTTGGTAGACACAGGGTCCTTTTCTCTGTTCGAACTGAATACTCACCGGAGGCCGGGCACGCGAGTGCCGGTGGCCCCGACGACGGGATCCAGAGGGATGAGCCTGTGGGATCGGACGGCTACAGTCCGAACCTCTGCCCCCGTACCACCGGAGTGGCACTCTGTCCTCGACGCAGCCGTGCTCGAGGACCAGGACGTAGGCCCGGCAATGCTAGCAGCATCGGGGCGGGCGCAGAAGCACCGACGCTAGTGGCCGCGTGTGATCTTCCGGAGCCGTTCGAGCCGCGGCCCGACCTCGCGCTCGTAGCCGTTGGCCGTCGGCGTGTAGTACTCGGTGCCCTCGAGCGCGTCCGGCAGGTACTGCTGCTCGGCGACCCCGTGCTCGGCGTCGTGGGAGTAGACGTACCCCTTGCCGTGCCCGAGGCGCTTCGCCCCGGCGTAGTGCGCGTCGCGCAGGTGCATCGGGACCGTGCCCATGCGCCCCGCCTTGACGTCGGCCATCGCCTGGTTGACCCCGTTGTAGGCGGCGTTCGACTTCGGCGCCGTCGCCAGGTAGACGACCGCCTCGGCCAGCGGGATCCGTCCCTCGGGCATCCCGATGAGCTGGACGGCCTGGGCCGCCGCGACGGCGATGGGCAGGGCCTGCGGGTCGGCCATGCCGATGTCCTCGGACGCGGAGATGATGATCCGCCGGGCGATGAACCGCGAGTCCTCGCCGGCCTCGATCATCCGGGCGAGGTAGTGCAGGGCGGCGTCGACGTCGCTCCCCCGCACCGACTTGATGAACGCGCTGATGACGTCGTAGTGCTCGTCACCCTGTCGGTCGTAGCGCAGCAGGGCCCGGTCGACCGCCGCCGCGACGGTGTCGGCGTCGACGACGGGCACGGTGTCGTCGTCCTCGTCCTGCGCGGCGGTGGCCGACGCCGCCGCGGCCTCGAGCGCCGTCAGGGCACGTCGGGCGTCACCGGACGCGAGCCGGATGATCGCGCTGCGGGCTTCGTCACCGAGGACGACGGCACCGCCGAGCCCGCGGGGGTCCTCCACGGCGCGGTCGACGAGCATGCCGAGGTCGGGATCGGTGAGCGGTTTGAGCGTCAGGAGCAGCGAGCGGGACAGCAGGGGCGAGATGACCGAGAACGACGGGTTCTCGGTGGTGGCGGCGATCAGGATGACCCACCCGTTCTCGACACCGGGCAGCAGGGCGTCCTGCTGGGCCTTGCTGAACCGGTGGATCTCGTCGAGGAACAGCACCGTGGTCGACCCGTACAGGTCGCGGTGGGTCAGCGCCTTCTCCATGACCTCGCGCACGTCCTTCACGCCGGCGGTCACGGCGGAGAGCTCGACGAACTCGCGACCGGACTGCCGTGCGATGGCCTGCGCCAGCGTGGTCTTGCCGGTGCCGGGCGGTCCCCACAGGATCACGGAGACCCCGCCGGGGTTCTCGCGCGTGCCGGTGGCGAGCTGCACCAGGGGCGAACCCCGGCCGAGCAGGTGCTGCTGACCGGCGACCTCGTCGAGGCTGGTGGGGCGCATCCGGACGGCGAGCGGGACGGAACCCTGCGCGAGACCGGCGCGACCACCCGTGGTGGGCGCGTGCATTCCCGAACGATCCGCTGCCATCCTGCAATCGTAGGCCGGTCCACCGACGCAGGCCGCGCCTCCCTGCTGGTGACGGCGACCGTTCGGCTACGCTCGTTGCACACTGCGACGAGAGGGCAGACCAGCACCGTGGCACCGAAGAACCCAGCGCGTGACAACCGTGAGGCACGCGAGCGCCTCCGCCTCTACCAGGCCCGCCAGGGCCTCCACGAGCGGCAGCGACGCCGCCGCGTGCGGGACAACCTGATCGGTGCCGGTGCCCTCGTCCTCGTCGCGGCCCTCGCCACCGGGTCGCAGCTCGCCTTCGCCGGATCGCGGGGGTCGGACGCCCCGGCCCCGAGCGCCTCCGCGTCGTCGACGGCCACGCCGTCGGCCAGTGCCACGGCCGGCAACACCGGCGACGTGCCGAGCAAGTCGATCGCGAAGGGCGCGACCTGGACCGGCACCCTCACGCTCAACAAGGACATCGACCTCGGCATCGAGCTGGACGGCGCGAAGGCGCCGCAGGCCACGAGTGCCGAGATCTCGTTGATCCGTGAGCAGTTCTACAACGGCACCACCTGCCACCGGCTGGCCGACAGCGACGGGCTGAAGTTCCTGCAGTGCGGCTCCGCGAACGGCGACGGCACCGGCGACGCCGGCTTCGAGTACGGCCCGCTCGAGAACGTGCCGGAGGACGGCGTCTACGAGAAGGGCACGATCGCGATCGCACGGTCGGACTCCCCGTACTCGCAGTCGACGCAGTTCTTCATCGTCTACGGGGACACCACGCTCGACGGCTCGACGGGCGGCTACACGGTCGTCGGCAAGGTCACGAGCGGGCTGTCCGAGCTCGAGTCGAAGATCGCCGCGAAGGGCATCGCGTCGCCCGGCAGCGACGGCACCGGCGCGCCGAAGGTGGCGACGAAGATCACCGACGCGACCATCGCGGAGCAGAAGTAGTCCACAACCCGTCGCACCGGTCGGGCGGCGGAGCCCGTCCGTGCAATAGGCTGACGACCTGACCGTGCCGACGGTGACGTCGGCGATGCACGACCACGATCGAGGCGAGACCTGTGGGATCTGACGAAGCAACGACCTGGGGGCGGGTCGACGAGAACGGGACCGTGTACGTCCGGTACGAAGAGACCGAACGTGCTGTCGGTGAGTACCCGGACGCCACCCCCGAAGAAGCCCTCGCCTACTTCGCGCGGAAGTACGCCGACCTCGAGGGGCAGGTGAAGATCGCCGAGCAGCGCGTCCAGCGTGGTGCGTCGGCGAACGACGTCGCCCGGACGGTCGAGCACCTGACCGCCCTGGTCGCCGATGCACGCGTGGTGGGTGACATCAAGTCGCTCGAGACCCGCGTGGGCGCGCTCACCGAGCAGCTCGGCTCCCTCACCAAGGAGCAGGCGGAACAGGCGCAGCAGGCGCTGCAGGACGCCCTGGCGCACCGCACCGCCCTGGTCGAGGAAGCCGAGGCACTCGCCGCGGTGGACCCGGCGCGCGCGCAGTGGAAGCAGATCACGGCGCAGCTCGACGACGTGTTCGCGCGCTGGCAGCAGCACCAGCACGACGGGCCGCGGATCCCCAAGAACGAGGCCAACGACCTCTGGAAGCGGTTCCGCGCAGCGCGGTCCACCGTCGACCAGCACCGTCGTGCCTTCTACTCCGAGCTCGACGCACAGCACCGTGACGCCCGGACCCGCAAGCAGGAGCTCGTGGCGCAGGCCGAGGCCCTCGCGCCCCGCGGCTCCGATGCGATCCCGGACTACCGCCAGCTCCTCGACGACTGGAAGAACGCCGGGCGTGCCGGCAAGCGCCACGACGACGCGCTCTGGGCGCGCTTCAAGGCCGCCGGAGACGTGCTGTTCGAGCAGCGCCACGCCGAGAGCGCAGCCGAGAACGAAGAGTTCTCCGCCAACCTCGAGGCGAAGCAGGCCCTGCTGACCGAGGCCGAGCCGCTCCTGCAGGCGACCGACCGGGTCGCCGCGCGCAAGACCCTCACCGGCATCCAGCGCCGGTGGGACGAGATCGGCAAGGTCCCCCGCGGCGACGTCCGTCGGGTCGAGGACCGCCTGCGCGCCGTCGAGGACCACGTCCGTGGGCTCGAGGACGCGCACTGGAAGGAATCGAACCCGGAGCGCAAGGCCCGTCAGAACGGTCTGGCGAGCCAGCTGGAAGACGCGATCGGCAAGCTCCAGTCCGAGCTCGCGGCGGCACAGGCCACCGGCGACGCCCGGAAGATCAAGGACGCGCAGGAAGCCCTCGACGCCCGCAAGATCTGGCTCGACGCCCTGGGCGGCTGAGCCTCCGCACCACGAACGACGCCCCCGTGACCGATCGGTCACGGGGGCGTCGCCGTACCAGGGGCACCAGCGGGCGAACCAGGCCAGCGTGCCGGCAGGTCAGACCGGCGTGGGCAGTCCGAGCAGCAGTCGGATGTCGAGGTCGTCCTGCCGCATCTGCGCGGCGAGCTCGTCCATCGACGAGAACTTCACCATGCCGCGCACGTACGACACGAAGAGCACCGAGATCCGGTCCCCGTACAGGTCGATGTCGACGTCGAGCAGGTGCGCCTCGATCTGCTTCGCCGGCACGCCCTCGAACGTCGGGTTGTTGCCGACCGACACCGCTGCCGGGTAGACGGTGCCGTCGTGCAGCACCCGGGCGGCGTAGACGCCGTCGGCGGGGACGAAGCCCTCGCACGCCGGGTCGAGGTTCGCGGTGGGGTACCCCATCGCCCGGCCGCGCTGGTTGCCGTGCACCACGACGCTCCGCACGGCGTGCTCCCGCCCGAGGAGTCGTGCGGCCTCGGCCACGCGGCCCTGGCCCAGGAGCTCCCGGATCCAGGTGGAGGACACCCGGCGCTCACCGTCGGGTCGGACGTCGTCGATCAGGTCCACATCGTCGATGAGCTCGACCGTGAACCCGTGCTGCTCCCCCAGGGCACGCAGCAGCTCGACGTCGCCGGCGCCCTTCGCGCCGAAGCGGAAGTCGCTGCCGACGAAGACGAGCCGGGCGTGCAGGGTGTCGACGAGGATCTCGGACACGAACGCCTCGGGCGACTTCGACTGCAGTTCCTGGTCGAAGCGGAGCAGCAGGGTGGCGTCGACCCCGGCGTCCTCGAGCAGTTCGCGGCGCTGCGCGGTGCTCGTCAGGGCCGGCGGGACGTGCGGCGGGTCGATGACGTTGAGCGGGTGGCGGTCGAACGTGACCACGGTGGCCACGAGGTCGTGCTCGCGGGCGGCACGCTCGAGGTGTGCGATGACGGCACGGTGCCCGACGTGCACGCCGTCGAACTTGCCGATGGTGACCGCACTCGGCCCGAACCCGTCCGCCACGTCGGCGGTGTCCTCGTAGAACTGCACGGTGGCTCCTACTCGCTCGCCGGGGCGGTGGACGAGGACGCAGCCGGTGCCGCCGACTCGGTGACGGCGGTGCGGTGGTGCTTGCGGAGCCACCAGAGCCCGGCGATCGGCAGCACGAGCGGCGCGAAGGCGTAGCCCATGCCGTAGTACGACCAGATGGTGTCGTCGGGGAACAGCTGGCGGTCGAACAGCGACAGGGTGCCGATGACGAGCACGCCGGTCATCTCGAACACGATCGTGACGCAGGCGACCCGGTACCAGAACCGGCCGGGCACGATCAGGGCGATCATCGCGACGATGTAGACGACGGCAGCGATGGCACTGAGCGTGTAGGCGAACGGTGCGAACGAGAACTTCTCGATGATCTGCACGACGCTGCGTCCGGTCGCCGCCAGCGCGAGGATGCCGTACACGGCGATGAGGACGCGGCCGATGCCGGTCGCGAGTGAGGATCTGGTCGCCATTGCACCGATTCTACCGACGCGCGGCTCCGCGCATGACCTCCGGCGTCAGTTCAACGCGAACCAGATCTGGTACATCCGGTAGACCATCACCGCGACGGTGAAGGCGCCGGCACCGAGCACCACGGTGCTCCACTTCGTGCGGTCGATCAGTGCCCACACGACCGCGGCCGGTGGGACGAGCAGCACCGACACGGCGTACACCCCGAACTCGAGCGCGTTGCCGTCGGGCGGACTGCCCGTCGCCGGCAGCACGATCGAGATGACGCCCTGCACCAGGAGCAGCAGTTCGATGAGCACGAGGGCGCCGACGGTGTAGTCGTTCGGCTTCCAGCCGATGAACCCCACGACGACCGCGAAGAGCCCCACGATCACGGCGAGCACCAGCTGCACCCACATGTACCACTCGATCACGCGCGGGCTCCGGTCTGCGAGGAGGACGACGCACCGGGCGTCGGGAAGTTCGTGATGACCCGGAGCAGTCCACGGCGGACGGAGACGAGGCCGACCAGCCGGTCGTCGGACGCGGTGACCGCTGCCACCGGACCGTCCGAGTCGGGGTGCTCGGCCGCGACGCGCTTGCCGTCGGTGAGGTCCTTCGCCGAGGCTGCGTCGAGGGTCACGGACGAGAAGAGTCGCCGGGCGATGTCCGCCGGACGTGCGAGCGCGGCGCGGACGTCGACGGCGTCGTCCTCGAGGTCGATGGCGTCCTGCACGTCGAACGGTCCGACGCGGGTCCGCCGGAGCGCGACGAGGTGCGCCCCGGTGCCGAGGGCAGCGCCGACGTCACGGGCGAGTGCGCGGACGTAGGTGCCCGACGAGCAGGTCACGACGACGTCGAGGTCCACCACGGCGACGTCGGTGCCGTCGACGGCGACGGTCCGCTCGTTCCGGGTCGTCACGTCGAACTGCGAGACGGTCACCGTGCGGGACTTGAGCTCCACCGCCTCGCCCTTGCGCGCCAGGTCGTAGGCGCGGCGCCCGTCGACCTTGATCGCACTGACCGTGGACGGGACCTGGTCGATCACGCCCCGCTGTGCTGCGACAGCGGTCTCGACGGCGTCGTCCGAGACGTCGGCAGCGGCCACACCGACAGCAGCGGTCGGCGTGCCGTCGGCGTCGTCGGAGTCCGTCGAGACGCCGAGCCGGATGGTCGCGGTGTAGGTCTTGTCGAGGCCCACCAGGTGCGTCAGCAACCGGGTGGACGGCCCGATGCCGAGCAGCAGCAGCCCGGTGGCCATGGGGTCGAGGGTCCCGGCGTGGCCGACCTTCTTCAGGCCGAGGCGCCGTCGGGCGATGGAGACCACCCGGTGGCTGGAGATCCCCTGCGGTTTGTCGACGAGGAGGATGCCGTCCGGCGCGGTTTCGAGCACCAGGCGAGATTACCAGCGCCGGTCAGCAGGCGTCGTTCCACTCGCGGCGAGGGTGCTCGGGATCGGTGACGTCGAGCACGGCGGAGGCAGCGATCTTTACATCGGCGCGGCGCTCGAGCCGGCCGGACTCCTGCTCCACCCACAGCGACCAGCGCCACAGGGTGCGCACCCCGGGAGCCAGGACGCCCCGTCCGTGCACGATCAGGACACCGTCGCCGGCTCCGGTCGTGCGGAAGGGCGTCACCAGGTCGGACCGCAGCGTGTCCTGGTCGGCGGACGGCGCGGCGGCCGCCATCGCGGAGACCCCGTGCTGCTCGAAACCGTTGACGAGCGCGGCCGCGACCCGTTCGAGGTCGGTGCCGTCCTGCCCGTCGACGCCGATGACGGTGCGGTTCGTGCCGACCTGCGCGATCGCCTCTGCGGCGATCGCAGCCATCGTGTCGGTCTCTTCGGGTGCCCAGCGTGCCATGCCTCCACCGTAGGCTGTCGAGGTGAACGCGAGTCGGGCCTCCAGACCGGATGTGGACAAACCGACCGCGCGACGCGGTGTGCAGGAGCCGGCCACGCCGGAACGGCCCGACATCGCGACCCCGCTGATCGCGTGGTTCCGGCAGCAGGCGCGGGACCTGCCGTGGCGCCGCCCCGGCTTCCCCGCGTGGGGGACGCTCGTCAGCGAGATCATGCTGCAGCAGACGCAGGTCGCGCGCGTGATCCCCCGTCTGGAGGCGTGGCTCACCCGGTGGCCGACGCCTCGCGACCTCGCGGACTCGCCGCCGTCCGAGGCGGTGCGCGCCTGGGACCGGCTCGGCTACCCGAGACGCGCGCTCGCGCTCCACGCGGCGGCGACCGCGATCGCGACCCACCACGGCAACGTCGTGCCGCGAGACGTCGACGCGCTGCTCGCGCTGCCGGGCATCGGCGACTACACCGCGCGGGCCGTCGCGGTCTTCGCGTACGGCGACCGGCACCCGGTGGTGGACGTCAACGTGCGCCGCGTGCTCGCTCGTGCGGTCCTCGGCCAGGGCGAACCCGGGCCGGCGAAGGCGAAGCAGGACCTCCCGCTGATGGAGTCTGTACTGCCGGCGGACCGCGACGACGCAGCCGCCACGAACGCGGCCGTGATGGAGCTCGGCGCGCTCGTGTGCGTGTCCCGCTCCCCCGCGTGCGATGCGTGCCCGATCGCGGACCGCTGCGCGTGGCGTGCGGCCGGGTACCCGGAGCACGACGGGCCGCGGGCTCCGCGGCAGGCGAGGTTCGCCGGCAGTGACCGCCAGGTGCGTGGCCTGATCATGGCCGAGCTGCGCGCCAGCGACGTGCCGGTCACCCGGTACGAGATCGAACCGGTGTGGCCGGACGCCGACCAGCGCGACCGGGCGCTCGCGTCGCTCCTGCGTGACGGACTGGCCGTCGGGGACGACGCGAGCGGCTACCAGCTGCCCGGGATCTAGGAACGCGGCTCGGCGGAGCCGTCGGTCTCGGCGGCGTCGTCGGTGTCGTCGTCCTCGTCGCGCTTGTACGGATCGGCGTCGCCGGCGTACGTCGCGCCGACCGACGCTGCTCGCACCTGCTCGTCACGGACCTGGGCCTGAACGAGCAGGTCCTCCATGTGCGCCGAGGTCTCGGGCAGGGCGTCGGCGATGAACTCGAGCGACGGCGTGAGCCGGGCGGTGATGTTCTTGCCGACCTCGGACCGGAGCATGCCGGTCGCGGCCTTGAGCGCCGCGGCGGAGTCCGCACGCTCCTCGTCGGTGCCGTACACGGTGTAGAAGATCGACGCGTGCTGCAGGTCGCCGGTCACACGGACGTCGGTGATCGTGACGAACCCGAGTCGCGGGTCCCGCAGACCCTTGTCGAGTCGACGTGCGACGACTTCCTTGATGCGGTCCGCCATCTTGCGTGCGCGCTGCGGATCGGCCATTGGGTGCCTCCTGAGGCGATGGCGGGACGCTTCCCGCCGGTGGTCCTGCGTGGGAAAGGGGTCGGGCCCCGGCCTCCCGCACGGGGAGGCCGGGGCCCAGAGGAGTCACGCGATCAGTCGCGCGGCTTCTCGACGAGTTCGGTCGTCTCGACCTCATCGCCGATCTGGATGTCGTTGAACTTGCCCAGACCGATACCGGCTTCGAAGTCCGTGCGGACCTCGGTCACGTCGTCCTTGAAGCGACGCAGCGACTCGATGGCCAGGCCATCGGCGATCACCACGCCTTCACGGATGACGCGCGCCTTGGCGTTGCGCGTGATCGTGCCGGAGCGGACGATGACACCCGCGATGTTGCCGAACTTCGAGGAACGGAACACCTCGCGGATCTCGGCGACGCCCGACTGGACCTCTTCGTACTCGGGCTTGAGCATGCCCTTGAGGGACTGCTCGATGTCGTCGAGTGCGTTGTAGATGACCGAGTAGAAGCGCACGTCGATGCCTTCACGCGCCGCACGCTCACGGGCCTTGACGTCCGGACGGACGTTGAAGCCGATGACGATGGCGTTGTCGATCGTGGCGAGGTCGATGTCCGACTCCGTGATCGCACCGACACCGCGGTGCAGGATGCGGAGCTGGACGCTGTCGTCGACCTCGATGTCCAGGAGCGACTGCTCGAGTGCCTCGACGGCACCGGAGACGTCACCCTTGATGATGAGGTTGAGCGACTCGACCTTGCCCTCTTCGAGCGCACGGGTGAAGTCCTCGAGCGAGATGCGCTTGCGCGACTTCGCCAGCAGGGCGTTGCGCTCGGCGGCTTCACGCTTCTCGGCGATCTGACGAGCCGTGCGGTCCTCTTCGGTGACGAGGAAGGTGTCGCCGGCGCGGGGCACCGAGGACAGACCCTGCACCTGGACCGGGCGGCTCGGCGTCGCGGCCTTGACCGCGACCCCGTTCTCGTCCGTCATCGCACGGACTCGGCCGTAGGCCGTGCCCGCCACGATGGCGTCACCGACGTGGAGCGTGCCGGACTGGATGAGGACCGTGGCGACTGCACCGCGACCCTTGTCGAGCCGGGCCTCGATCGCGACACCACGGGCGTCCTTGTCGGGGTTCGCACGCAGGTCGAGACCGGCGTCCGCGGTGAGCAGCACGGCGTCCAGGAGTTCCTGGATACCGATGTTCTGCCGCGCCGACACGTCGACGAACATGACGTCGCCGCCGTACTCCTCGGCCACCAGGTTGTACTCGGTGAGCTGCTGGCGGACCTTGGCGGGGTTCGCGCCTTCCTTGTCGATCTTGTTGACCGCGACGACGATCGGCACACCGGCCGACTGCGCGTGGTTCAACGCCTCGATGGTCTGGGGCATGATGCCGTCGTCCGCCGCGACCACGAGGATCGCGATGTCCGTCACCTGGGCACCACGAGCACGCATGGCCGTGAAGGCCTCGTGACCCGGGGTGTCGATGAAGGTGATCGGGCGGTCGATGCCCTCGTGCTGCGCGACGATCTGGTACGCACCGATGTGCTGGGTGATGCCACCGGCCTCGCCCTCGACGACCTTCGAGTTGCGGATCGCGTCGAGGAGGCGGGTCTTGCCGTGGTCGACGTGACCCATGACGGTGACCACCGGCGGCCGCTGCTGCAGCACGTCGTCGTCTTCGTCCTCGAGTTCTGCGTCGAGGTCGATGTCGAAGCCCTCGAGGAGCTCCTTGTCCTCGTCCTCGGGCGAGACGATCTGGATCTTGTAGCCCAGCTCGTCACCGAGGACCTCGAACGTGGCCTCGTCCAGCGACTCGGTCGCGGTCGCCATCTCACCGAGGTGGAACAGCACCGTCACGAGGTTGCCGGGCATGGCGTCGATCTTGTCCGCGAAGTCCGAGATGCTCGCACCACGACGGAGTCGGACGACCGTGTTGCCGTCGCCGCGAGGGACCTGCACACCGCCGAGCGACGGTGCCTGACGCATCTCGTACTCGGCGCGCTTCGTCCGCTTCGACTTGCGGGCACGGCTCTTGCCGCCACCGCGACCGAACGCACCGGCGGTACCACCACCGGGGCCACGACCACGGCCACCGCCACCGGCGGGACGCGGGCCGCTGAAGGCCGGACGCGGGAAGCCGCCACCGGCACCGCCGCCGGCACCCGGACGGGCACCGGGGCCGCCACGGCCACCACCCTGGCCCGGGCGCTGCCCGAAGCCGTTGGGACGGTTGCCCTGACCGGGACCACCCGGACGCGGAGCACCCGGACGGGGCGTGCCCGGACGCGGGGGCTGCGGACGCGGGATGCCACCGCCACCGGCTGCGCCGGCGGCCGGGCGCTGGCCCATGCCCTGGTTGGACGAGTACGGGTTGTTGCCGGGGCGCGGCGGGCGCGAGCCCATGCCCTGGTTCGACGAGTACGGGTTGTTGCCCGGACGTGCACCGGGCTTGGGGCCACCCGGCTTCGGACCGGCGGCCGCGGGAGCCTTCGGGCTGGTGCCCGGCTTCACGGCGTCGGACTTCGGCGCCGCTTCGGTCGTCCCGCCAGCCTCGGCGGCCTGCTTCTCAGCGGCCTGCTTCTCGGCGCGGGCCTTCTGCGCGGCCTCGGCCTCGGCCTGTCGCTGGGCGACGGACTTCGGTGCGGCCGGCGCGGGCACGTCGGCAGCGGGTGCTGCCGGGGCCTCGGGCTCGGGAGCCGGTGCCGGACGAGCCGGACCCGGACGGGGGCCGCCGGGCTTGGGTGCACTCGACTTCGGCGCGCTGGCCTTGGCGGGTGCGCTCGGCGCGGAGGCCGAGGCGGCGGGCTTCGCCGCGGGGGCGCCGTCTGCCTGGAGGGCGGCACGGAGCTTCCGTGCCACGGGGGGCTCGATGCTCGAGCTGGCACCCCGGACGAACTCGCCGAGCTCCTTGAGCTTCTCGAGTGCGGTCTTGCTGTCGACGCCGAGTTCGCTTGCGATCTCGTGTACGCGTGGTTTAGCCACTGTTCTCCTTCACGGGTCCCACCCCGTGAAGGGGCAGGACTCAATGGATGACGGGTCTCATTTCGAGCCGCTCATCAGTTGTCCATAAGCCGTTCAGCCTGTTCTGTCATGTCCGGGCGCTCGGCCGGTTCCTGTGGGAGACCGACGATGTGGTCGAGCACCGCGGACGTGTCGGGATCGCGATCCAACCGGAGCGCACGGCGGAAAGCCCTGCGCTTGACGGCCAGATCGTAGGCATCGACGGTCGGTGTGAGCCATGCTCCCCGCCCCGGCATGACTGCCTTCGGATCCGCCACCACACGACCGTCGCTCAGGGCGACGACTCGGAGGAGGGAGGATCGGGAAGCGCGACGACGACTGCCGATGCACGTTCTGACGGGAACCACTCTACTCCTTGCCTCGGACGTGCGCGATCCGGCGCGCCCTCGCAGGGCGCGCCGGGAGCGAAACCGTCCTAGTCCTCGCCGTCCAGGATGGAGTCCGGCTGGATGTCGATGCGGGCACCGGTGAGCTTCGCGGCGAGGCGGGCGTTCTGCCCTTCCTTGCCGATCGCGAGCGACAGCTGGTAGTCCGGCACGAGCGCCCGGACGGCCTTCGTCGAGGCGTCGAGCACGAACGCACTCGTCACCTTGGCGGGCGACAGGGCGCTCGCGACGAACGACGCCAGGTCGGAGGAGTAGTCGACGATGTCGATCTTCTCGGCACCGAGCTCGTTCGTGACGGCCCGGACACGTGCGCCGAGCTCGCCGATGCAGGCACCCTTCGCGTTCACGCCGGGCTCGTTCGCCTTGACGGCGATCTTCGTGCGGTGCCCAGCCTCGCGGGCGAGCGAGGTGATCTCGACGACACCGGACGCGATCTCCGGGACCTCGAGCGCGAAGAGCTTCCGGACCAGACCCGGGTGCGTGCGCGACACGATGATCTGCGGGCCCTTGTTGCCACGGGCCACGCTCGTCACGTAGACGCGGATGCGGGAGCCGTGCGTGTAGGACTCCCCCGGCACCTGCTCTTCGGGCGGCAGGATCGCCTCGATCGTGCCGAGGTCGACGTGCACCATCTTCGGGTTCGGGCCCTGCTGGACCACGCCCGCGACGATGTCGCCTTCCTTGCCGCGGAACTCGCCGAGGATCTTGTCGTCGCCGATGTCGCGCAGGCGCTGGTTGATGACCTGCTTCGCCGCGAAGGCCGCGATGCGACCGAAGTCGCTCGGCTGGTCGACGGCTTCACCGATGACGGTGCCCTCGTCGTCGAGCTCGGGGACGTAGACGCTGACCTCGCCGGACTTGCGGTCGAGCTCCACACGCGACTGCGCGTGGGCCGGCTCGCCGTTCTCGTCGGCGTGCTTCTGGTAGGCGGTCAGGATGGCAGATTCGATGATCTGGACGAGCTCGTCGAACGGGATCTCCCGCTCGCGCTCCATGAGTCGCAGGACTGCGAGATCGATCTTCACCGAGGTGCCTCCGTATTCAGATGAGTCGCTCCTGCGGGGTGGAACTGCGCAGAAGTCGGCCACAAGCGTACCCCAGAACCAGGAGACGGACAGGAGGCCCGTGGCGGCGTCGCACCCCTCCCTCGCAGGCTCGGTCGGCGCGCCCCGCGTGGCGCTGGCGCGTCACCGCTGAGCGGGGCGCGCCCGTCCGTCAGGGGTCGCGTCTAGATCGCGCGGACCGCGTCGAGCAGGTCGGCCACCGGCACGTCGCGGCGGTCGCCCGTCGCGCGGTCCCACAGCTCGACGACGCCCTCGGCGGCACCGCGGCCGGCGACGACGACGATCGGCATGCCGAGCAGCTCGGCATCGCGGAGCTTCACGCCGGGCGACACCTTCGGGCGGTCGTCGTACAGCACGTCGAACCGCTCGCCCTCGAGCTCGGCGACGACGGAGGCCGCCAGCTCGTAGGCGACCTGGTCACGGCCGGTGGCGACGATGTGCACGTCGAACGGCGCGACGTTCTTCGGCCAGACCAGGCCCTTCTCGTCGTTGTGGGACTCGGCCAGGATCGCGAGGATGCGGGTCACGCCGATGCCGTACGAGCCCATCGTGACCGTGGCGAGCTTGCCGTTCTCGTCCTGCACCTTGAGGCCGAGCGCCTCGGCGTACTTCCGACCGAGCTGGAACACGTGCCCGATCTCCATGCCGCGCGCGGTCTCGAGCGGGCCGGAGCCGTCCGGGGACGGGTCACCGGCGCGGACGTCGGAGACCTCGACGACACCGTCGGCCACGAAGTCACGGCCGGCGACGAGGCCGGAGACGTGCACGCCGCGCTCGTTGGCGCCGGTGATCCAGCTCGTGCCGTCGACCACACGGGGGTCGACGAAGTAGCGGAGGCCGGTGGCGCTGTCGGCGCCGAGTACCTGCGGGCCGATGTAGCCCTTCACCAGGCCGCGGTGCTTCTTGAAGTCGTCGTCGCCGGCGGCCTCGACCTCGGCCGGGGCGAACGACACCTCGGCGCGCTTCAGGTCGACGTCGCGGTCACCGGGCAGGCCGACGACCACGACCTCGCGCGTGCCGTCGAGGTGGGTGAGCGCGAGGACGACGTTCTTCAGCGTGTCGGCCGCGGTCCACGGGGCGCCCTCGCGCGGCGCGACCTGGTTCGCGTGGGCGACGAGCGTGTCGATCGTCGGGGTGTCCGACGCCGGCAGCAGCACGGGCTCGGGCTGGCCCTCGATCGGCAGCGACTCGGGGACGGGGGTGACGTAGGCCTCGACGTTGGCCGCGTAGCCGCCGGCGCTGCGGACGAAGGTGTCCTCGCCGACGCCGATCGGGTGCAGGAACTCCTCGGACTTGGAGCCGCCCATCGCGCCGGCGTCGGCCTTGACGATGACGTAGTCGAGGCCGAGGCGGGCGAAGATCTTCTCGTACGCGTCGCGCATGACCTGGTAGCTGCGCTCGAGGCCCTCGTCGGTGAGGTCGAACGAGTACGCGTCCTTCATGGTGAACTCGCGGCCGCGCAGGAGTCCGGCGCGGGGGCGGGCCTCGTCGCGGTACTTGTCCTGGATCTGGAACAGCGTCACCGGCAGGTCCTTGTACGACGAGTACAGGTCCTTCACGAGGAGCGCGAACATCTCCTCGTGCGTGGGGGCGAGCAGGTAGTCGGAGCCCTTGCGGTCCTGCAGGCGGAACATGCCGTCGCCGTACTCGGTCCAGCGGTTCGTCGCCTCGTACGGTTCACGCGGCAGCAGCGCCGGCAGCAGGACCTCCTGCGCGCCGGCGGCGACCATCTCGTCGCGGATGATCGCCTCGATCTTGGCGCGCACCCGGAGTCCGAGCGGCAACCAGGCGAAGATCCCCGGGGACTGGCGACGGACGTACCCGGCGCGGACGAGCAGCTTGTGGCTCGTCACCTCGGCGTCGGAGGGGTCGTCGCGGAGCGTACGGAGGAACAGATGCGAAAGCCGTGTGACCACGGGGCAAGCCTAGTGGCGGCGGGCCGACGGCGCGGGTTCCCGGCGGTGTCCCCGCCGCTGGGCGCGAGCCGCGCCGTTCGGCACGGTGCGAGGTTCGCTGGCCGGTGCGGCACCAGCCGCTGCGTGCGCGCCTGCAGGCTCGCACCGGGCGAGCAACCCGGCACGGCAGCGCGAAGCGCGCACCGTGCCGACCGGCGCTGGCGCGCGCGCCGACACCGCCCGACGACGGACCGGAGGCCCGGTGCCAGCTGGCACCGGGCCTCCGGTGGGAAGGGTGGTCGCGCCTACGGCGCCATGATCACCTGGGGCGTGCCCGTGGCGGCTGCCGGACCCATCTCGTCCGCGATGCGGTTCGCCTCGTCGATGAGCGTCTGGACGATCTCGGCCTCCGGCACGGTCTTGACGACCTGGCCCTTGACGAAGATCTGCCCCTTGCCGTTGCCCGACGCGACACCGAGGTCGGCCTCGCGCGCCTCGCCCGGGCCGTTCACGACGCAACCCATGACGGCGACGCGGAGCGGGACGGTCATGCCCTCGAGCCCCTTCGTGACGTCGTTCGCGAGCTGGTAGACGTCGACCTGCGCGCGACCGCAGCTCGGGCAGGAGACGATCTCGAGCTTGCGCTCGCGCAGGTTGAGCGACTGCAGGATCTGCAGGCCGACCTTGACCTCTTGCGCGGGCGGGGCGGAGAGCGACACGCGGATGGTGTCGCCGATGCCCTCGGCCAGCAGGATGCCGAACGCGGTGGCGCTCTTGATGGTGCCCTGGAACTCCGGGCCGGCCTCGGTCACGCCGAGGTGCAGTGGCCAGTCACCGGCGGCGGCGAGCTGCCGGTAGGCCTTGACCATCACGATCGGGTCGTTGTGCTTGACCGAGATCTTGAAGTCGTGGAAGTCGTGCTCCTCGAACAGGGAGGCTTCCCACACGGCGGACTCGACGAGCGCCTCGGGGGTGGCCTTGCCGTACTTCTGCAGCAGGCTCGGCTCGAGCGACCCCGCGTTCACGCCGATCCGGAGCGAGACGCCGGCGTCCTTGGCTGCCTTGGCGATCGCGCCGACCTGGTCGTCGAACTTGCGGATGTTGCCCGGGTTGACGCGGACGGCCGCACAGCCGGCGTCGATCGCCTGGAAGACGTACTTCGGCTGGAAGTGGATGTCGGCGATCACCGGGATCTGCGACTTCTTCGCGATGATCGCCAGCGCGTCGGCGTCGTCCTGCGTGGGCACGGCGACCCGGACGATGTCGCAGCCCGAGGCCGTGAGCTCGGCGATCTGCTGCAGCGTCGCGTTGATGTTGGTGGTCTGCGTCGTGGTCATCGACTGCACGGACACCGGGGCGTCGCCGCCCACGAGCACCTTGCCGACCCGGATCTGCCGCGACTTGCGACGCGGAGCGAGGGTTTCGGGGGACTTGGGCATACCGAGGTTGACTGCGGGCACGTGAGCACTCTACGCGCTCGGTCTGACCGTGCCGGGTCCGGTCCCCGTGCGTCCGTTCAGAGCTCCCTGACCGAGTCCACGACCGTGATGAGCGGGGCGTAGAGCCGCATCACCGCGAGCGCACGGTCGTGGTCCTCGTCGGTCCCGCCGGCGCAGGCGTCGGCCACGACGGTCACCGTCGCACCGGCGTCGGCCGCCGCCAGCGCGGTCGACAGCACGCAGCAGTCGGTCGAGACCCCCGTGAGCACCAGGTGCGGGTGGTCGCCGACGACGGCCTGGAGGCTCGTCCCCCACTTGCCGAAGGTCGGTTCCGTCACGACGGGGTCGTTCCGGTCCGCTGCCGCCGACGCGAACGGCTCGGTGAGCGCGTACAGCGGGTCGGCGTCCGGGACCAGTGCGAAGGGCCAGTCCCGGTAGTACGGCACCCACGCACCCTCGGGCTGCGCCGGAGCCACGAAACGGGTGAAGACCGTGCTGCCGGTGAACCGCGGCAGGAGCCGCTCGATGCCGGCGCCGGCGTGGTCGTACCGCGGTGCGGCCCACGGGTTCTCGCCGGTGAAGACCTGCTGCATGTCGATCACGACGAGCCAGGCGTCGTCGGGGATCTCCGCGCTCATCGCAGGGCGTCCGGGGTGCGCAGTGCTTCCGGGGTTCCGAGTGCTTCCTGCCGGCGGATCGACCCGCGCGCGAACAGCAGCGTGCCGAGGAACCCGACGACCAGGGCGACGAGGACACCGAGGTTCGCGTAGGCCCACGGCCCCTCGCGGCCACCGAGGCCGAACGGGCCGAGCAGGTAGCCCTGCCAGTTGAGCCAGGACGGGACGCCGTAGGTGTTCGTCACCAGGCCCCACCCGAGCACGGTACCGAGCACGACGAGCGCGATGGGCAGCCACCGGACGTCGCCGTAGCGCCCGCGGCGGTCGTCGAGCTCGGCTTCGGCGTAGGCGCGTCGACGGAGCAGGACGTCGCCGACGAAGATCCCGGCCCACGCGGCGATCGGGACACCGAGGGTCACGAGGAAGGCCTGGAACGGCGAGATGAAGTCCTGTGCGAAGAAGGCGACGTAGACGGCACCGGCGACCATGATCACGCCGTCGACGCCCGCGGCGGCCGGACGCGAGATCTTCACGCCGACGCTCAGCAGTGCGAGGCCCGACGAGTAGATGTCGAGGACGGCTCCCCCGACGAGCCCGAGGATCGCCACGATCGCGAACGGGATGAGGAACCAGACCGGGAGCACCGTCGTGAGCGCGCCGATCGGGTCGGCTCCGATCGCGTCGTTCAGGTCCGGTGACGACCCCGCCAGCATCACGCCGATCACCACGAGGACCGCCGGTGCGAGGGCACCGCCGAACGTCGTCCAGCCGACGACCCCGCCCGTCGAGGCGTTCCGTGGCAGGTACCGCGAGTAGTCAGCGGCGGCGTTCACCCAGCCGAGTCCGAACCCGGTCATCACGAGGACGAGCGCCCCGATGACGTTCTGCCCGCTGCCGGACGGCAGGGCACCGAGCGCTGCGAAGTCGATCGTCGGCGCGGCGAGCACGATGTAGACGACGGTCAACACGGCGGTGACGACGGTGATCACGGTCTGCAGGCGCATGATGACGTCGAACCCGGCGATGCCGGCTCCGACGATCAGTGCGGCGACCACGACGAGCGCGACGATCTTCGTCAGCACCCCGCCGTCCCAGCCGAGCTCGGTGAACACCGTCGAGGTCGCCAGGACCGCCAGCGCGGCGAGCGACGTCTCCCACCCGACGGTGAGGACCCAGCTGAGGAACGACGGCACCCGGTTGCCGCGGACCCCGAAGGCCGCGCGGCTGAGCACCATCGTCGGCGCGGACCCGCGTTTGCCGGCGATCGCGACGACGCCGCACAGCAGGAACGAGAACACCACCCCGATCACCGAGACGATCGTCGCCTGGGCCAGCGAGATGCCGAAGCCGAGGACGAAGGAGCCGTAGCTCAGGCCGAGGACGGAGATGTTGGCGGCGAACCACGGCCAGAACAGCCCCCTCGGGGTGCCCTTCCGGTCGGACTCGGCGATGACGTCGAGCCCCTGGCGTTCGACGGCGCGAACCTCGGGCGGGTTCGTGGCGGCTGTGCTCATGCGCTGAGCGTAGTGGCTCGGCAGGCCTACCCGAAGAGGTTCACCGGACGAACGATGTCGGCGTAGATGAGCAGGGCGCTCATGCCCGCCAGGAGCACCACGACCACCATCGTCAGCGGCATCGTCTTCGCCAGGTCGATGGGCCCCGGGTCCGCCTTGCCGACGAGCTTGAACGACCGTCGCTTGATCGCTTCCCACAGCGCACCCGCGATGTGTCCGCCGTCGAGCGGCAGCAGGGGCACCATGTTCAGCACGAACAGGCCGATGTTGAGCGAGGCCAGCAGCCCGAGGATCGTGTACGCCTTGTCGACCACGGGGACACCGCTCATCGACGAGACCTCGCCGATCGCACGGCCGACGCCCACCACCGACACGGGGCTGTCCTGCGACCGCTCCTGGGCGCCGAACGCGGCGTTCCACACCGCGACCAGGCGCTGCGGCAGGTCGATGATCAGGTGCGCCGACGCCGCGATCTGGGCGCCGGTCGCGGGCAGCACCTCGGCCGGGGACTGCCGCACCAGGGACTGCCCGATGCTGACGCCGACCACGCCGACACGCTGGGTCTTCGTGGTGCCGTCGTCGTTCTTGACGACCTTGCCCTCGGCGTCGTAGACGTCGCGGGTGGCGGTCGTCGGGGTGATCTCGAGGGTCTTCCGGGCACCGTCGCGCTCGACCACCACGGTGACCTGCTCACCGGCGGACTCCTGGAAGACCTCGGAGACGCGGGTGATCGTGGGGTCCTGCTCGCCGTTCACCGAGAGCACGACGTCGCCGGACTCGATGCCCGCCTGCTTCGCCGGGGACACGGCGTCGCCGGGCGAGCACTCGGTCGTCCGGCTGTTCGGCAGCACGCACCCGACGCTCGACGTGAAGGTCGTGGTCGGCGCCCCGAACCCGCACAGCAGGACACCGAACAGCACGATGCCGATCACCAGGTTCATGGCCGGACCCGCGACCATCACGATGATCCGCTTCCACGGCGTCAGGCGGTAGAAGGCACGGGAGTCGTCGCCACCGGAGTCCGCGATCTGCTCGGCGCTGGCCTGGCGGGCGTCCTGCACGAACGCGCCGTACATGCCGGTGTTCGTGATGGCGCTCGCCCGGCCCGAGGCGCGCGGCTTGAGCATGCCGACCATCGAGATGTACCCACCGAGCAGGATCGGACGGATCCCGTACTCGGTCTCACCCCGCTTGAACGACCACATCGCCTTGCCGAAGCCCAGCGAGTACTGCGTCACCTTGACGTTGAAGAGCTTCGCGAAGGACAGGTGTCCCAGCTCGTGGAGTCCGATCGAGACCAGCAGGCCGATGATGAAGACGACCACGCCGAGGACGAAGAGCAGGACGGATTCGACGGTCACCGGGAAAGAGTACGGGACTGATTCCATGACGGAGCCGAGCGCCGTCTGAGAGGTGATGTGGGCCTCCCCTCCGTCGCCGTCCGCGGTCTGCCGCCGCCGCGTCGGACGGGAGGCGCGACTCGCGTCAGCGGGTCAGCGCGCGGTCCGCAGCGGTGCGGGCCCACTGCTCCGCCGCGAGCACGCCGTCGAGTGACGGCTCCCCCGCGGTGTGCTCCTCGACGATGCGCTCGACCGTGTCGACGATGTCCAGGAAACCGATCGCGCCGGCGTGGAACGCGGCGACGGCCTGCTCGTTCGCGGCGTTGAACACGGCCGGGAACGTCCCACCCAGCTCGCCCACCCGCTTGGCGAGGGCGACGGCGCTGAACGCGTCCTGGTCGAGGGGTTCGAACGTCCACGTGCTCGCGGTCGTCCAGTCGAGCGGCACGCCGACGCCGGGCACCCGGTCCGGCCAGGCCAGGCCGAGTGCGATCGGCAGGCGCATGTCCGGCGGCGACGCCTGGGCGATGGTGGAACCGTCGACGAACTCGACCATCGAGTGCACGATCGACTGCGCGTGCACGGTGACGTCGATGCGGTCGTACGGCACGTCGAAGAGCAGGTGGGCCTCGATGACCTCGAGCCCCTTGTTCACCAGGGTGGCGGAGTTCGTCGTGACGACGAGCCCCATGTCCCAGGTGGGGTGCGCCAGCGCCTGGGCGGGGGTGACGTCGCGCAGCTGCTCGCGGGTGCGCCCGCGGAACGGACCCCCGCTCGCGGTGAGGACGAGCCGCTGCACCTCGGTGTCGACGCCGGAGCGGAGCGCCTGCGCGATCGCGGAGTGCTCGCTGTCGACGGGCACGATCTGCCCGGGTGCCGCAGCCTGCTGCACGAGGGAGCCGCCGACGATCAGGCTCTCCTTGTTCGCCAGGGCGAGGGTGGCACCGCTCTCGAGTGCGGCCAACGTCGGACCGAGCCCGACCGAACCGGTGATGCCGTTGAGCACGACGTCGGCCTCGACGCTCCGGACGAGCCGTTCCGAGTCGGCCGCGCCGAACGCGGTGTCGCGCACGCCGAAACGGGCGGCCTGCTCGGCGACGAGGCCGCGATTGCTGCCCGCGGTGAGGCCGACGACCTCGAACCGGTCGGGGTTGCGGGCGACGACGTCGAGCGCCTGGGTGCCGATCGAGCCGGTGCTGCCGAGGACGACGATGCGTCTGCGGGCCGGACCGGTGCTGCCGAGGCGGCCGTCCGTCACGATCAGCCCTTGGCGAGGATGTCGACCACGAAGACGAGCGTGGCGTTCTTCGGGATGCCCGAGCCCTCCTGCGGGTTGGCGCCGTAGGCGTCCTCCGGCGTGGCGACGATCAGGACCTGTGAGCCGACCTTCTGCCCGACGAGCCCGGTGACGAAGCCCTTGATGAGCGCGCTCTCCGACACGGTGAAGGTGGTGGGGACGCCCTTCGACCACGAGGAGTCGAACTCCTTGCCCGTGTCGTAGACGACGCCCTTGTACTGCACGAGTGCGGTGTCGCCGTCGGCGATCGCGGAGCCGTTGCCCTGCTTGAGCACCTCGACCGTGGTCTTCGTGGGCGCCTTCACGCCGTCGGGGATCGTGATCTCCGGCTCGCCGCTCGACTTGTCCTTGACCGTGGGCAGGGCCGGATCTTGGTCCTTCGGGGTGCCGTTCGCCTTGGTGGGGGTCTGCGCGACGACGTCGGCGACGACCACGATCTCGCCGCCGGTGTTGAAACCGAGTGCCGAGGACTGTCCGACCGCGGCGATCCGGTCGCCCACCTTCGAGCAGGCGAGGAGTGCGCCGAAGCCCGACCCGCCGACGGACAGGACCTGCGGGTTGCCTTCGTCGAAGCCGACGGTGCCGAGCTTCTTGGCGTCCGACGTCTTGTACACGCTGTAGGACACCTGCGCGTAGTCGCCCTCGTCGAGCGCCGCACCCTTGCCCTTCACGAGCCGGGTGGCCTGCGGCGTCTTCGCGGACAGGCCCGAGGCGAACTTGACGGTCGGGGCCTTCGTCCCACCGAACGACCCGGTCGCCTCGACGGCGTCGGAGGCCTTGCCCGGGTCGGGGCAGGAGGTGATCGCCGAGGCCGTGGCACTGGCCGACGGGGTCGGCGAGGCCGAGGACCCGTTCGAACCGGAGCCGGAGCAGGCGGCGAGTCCCAGCACGACGGCGGGGACGATGGCGATCGGGAGCAGGCGGAGACGCTTCACGAGGACCTAGTCTGCCCCACCAGTCGAAGAGTCCCCTGCCAATGACGCAGGTCGGACGACCAGCCGCGGCTCGTGGTGCACCGGGAACGCCACGGAGCGCGCGATGAAGCAGAGCTGGTTGGCGGTGACGTGTGCGGCTTCGGCGTCCGCGACGCGATCGGCCTCGAGGATCGTGACGACCGGGTGCAGGGTCGCCTCGGTCAGTTCACCCGAACCGTCACGGTTCAGGCGGAGCGACGCGGTCGCGGTGTCCTGGTAGTCCACGACGGTGAAGCCCTTCGTGACCGCGACGTGCAGGTAGCTGAGCATGTGGCACTGGGCCAGCGCCGCGACCACCATCTCCTCGGGGTTCCAGCGGTCACGGTCCCCGCGGAACGTCGGGTCGGCGGAGCCGGGGACGTCCGGCTTGCCCGTCGCCGAGACCACGTGTTCGCGGCCGTAGTCGCGGTACCCGGACGTGCCGGTCCCGCGGTCGCCGGTCCAGCTGACGGAGACCTCGTAGGAGTGGTCGTGCACGGGTGCGCCCCTTCGCCTTGGCTAGCATGGCGGCATGACGGTGAGCCCCGAAGTCCGCAGTGATCGCCATCCTCTCACCGCCGACGGTTCCGTCGAGCTGGCGGTGCTCGGACGTTCAGGGTTCGACGAGAGCCGACACGTCGGCGCCGGCGTCGTCGTCGACGCGACCGGCACGGTGATCGACTCCGTGGGTGACGTGACGGCGAGCATCTACCCGCGGTCCACCATGAAGCCGTTCCAGGCACTGGCAGTCCGACGCGCCGGCGCGCTGTTCTCGGACGAGGAGCTCGTCCTCACCACCGCGAGCCACGCCGGGACCGCGGCGCACCAGGCGCTCGCCCTGCACATGCTCGAGTCCTTCGACCACGTCGAGGCCGACCTCGGCTGCCCGCCCGACATGCCGTTCGACCGCGGCACCGCCCGCACGATGGACGGACCCCGCCGACTGGCGATGAACTGCTCCGGCAAGCACGCCGGCATGCTCGCGGCCTGCCGGGTGAACGGGTGGGACGAGCCCACGTACCTCGACATCGAGCACCCGTTGCAGCAGCGGGTGCGTTCCGTGGTCGAGGAGTACACGCACGAGACCGTCGACCTGGTCGGCACGGACGGCTGCGGTGCCCCCGTGTTCCCGCTGACCCTGACAGGGCTGGCACGCGGGTTCGCCGGTGTCGTGGCACGGGCCGACGACGACTCCGCCGCGCTGACCGACGCGGTCCTGGCGCACCCGTGGGCGATCGACGGTGTCGGGCGTGCGAACACGGTCACCATCGAGCGGCTGCAGGTGCTGGCGAAGCTCGGTGCCGAGGGCGTCATGGTCATGGGGTTGCCCGGCGGCGCGGCGGTGGCGGTGAAGGTGCTCGACGGCTCGCAGCGGGCCGGCACCCTGGCGGCACTTGCCCTGCTCGAGCGGAACGGGCTCGTCGCGTCCGACGGCGTGGCCGAGGTGCTCGAGGCGACCGGTGAGCGGGTACTCGGTGGTGGCGTCCCCGTCGGTACGGTGCGCGTCGGCGCCGGGCTGCGCTGATCCGTCGCGGGTGCTGATCTCGGGTCCGCGCTGATCATCCCGGGTCCGCGCTGACCGGGTCGGGGGCGAGGACCGGCAGCGCCGGGGACACGCGGACGGCCCTGTGGCCGTCGAGTCGACGGACGGAGCAGCCGTACCGCGAGACCTCGACGGTGACGTCCCGGTGTCGGGGCGCTGCTCCGAGTCCGGGCACGAGCACCACCGTGCCGTGCGGTCGGCCGTCGGTGCCCATCCACACCGCGACCGAGGTCCCCGACGGGAGGGTCTCCACTGGCGGGATGGTCGGGGTGGTCGGGGTGGTCGGGGTGGTCGGGGTGGTCGGGGACGGATCGTCGCTGCCGGAGCCCGCGGCGTCGAGGAGTCCTGGCGCGACGGCCCACCGCAGATCGTCGTCGGCCCGGTCGGCAGCGACGCGGAGCTGCTCGGCGAGCCCACGGAACACCGCGACGGCGAGTGCTCCGGCCCCGACGACCACGATGTGGGAGCAGGCGTCGACGCGGAGCAGGTTGCCGCCCGAGCCGTGCCCGAGGACGAGTGCCGGGGTGCCGTCATCGTCCTCGAGGGTCGTGCCGGTCGGCTGCTCCAGCGAGCCGAGGGGGTCCGCCGCGGCGGGCTGGTCCGGCCCACGCGGCGCAACGACCTGGGCCGCACGGGTTCCGGTACCCGGCGGCGCCGATCGGTGCAGCACCACGTCGACCAGGGCGCAGCACGCGCCCGCGCCGAGCAGGACGCTCTGCCCGGCACCGCTGATCGGCGCGAGGACACCGGCCACGACGAGCGCGACCGCTGCCCCCACGATCACACAGCGGGCGGCGAAACGGGACATGTCCCCATCGCACCAGGTGCGAACGGCCCAGCGCTGGTCCGCGACGGGATCTGTGGAGAAGTCGCCTACTGCACGAGGAAGAACTGCTCGCCGATGTCGACGCGGGCACCACGCTCGACGCGGTACCGGCGACCGGGCTCGCAGCGGCGGATCGATCCGTCGATGTGCCGGACCACCGTGCCGTTGCCGGAGAACCGGTCGGAGACCCACAGGTCGTCGCCGTCGCGGCCGAGCTCGAGGTGGGTCTTCGACACGGACTTTCCCGGATCGTGCACGGTCAGCAGGTCGTCGTACCGCTCCCCCGGCTGCGGTCGCGGCAGGCGGCCGAGCAGGCCGGTGCCGTGCACCCCGAGCCGTTCACCCGTGCTGAAGTGCAGGACGAACGGCGCCCGGGTCGGCGTCTTCGCGACGATGCGGGTCTCGTCGACGTCGTCGTCGTCGGGCGCCTCGGCTCCGGCGTTCGACTCCGACGGGCTCGCCGGCGGGAGCGGCAGCGCGGGTCCGGTCGCTCCCGGGATCGGGGGCAGCGGCGCAGCGAGGGGCGCACCGGCCGTGGTGGCGGACGGCGCGGAGGACGGGACGGTCACGGAACCGGGCACCGGCGGGATCGAGGTGCGCGGCACGGCGGACGCCTCGGGCTCGCCGACCGGGGCAGCGTGCGCCCGTCGGGCGCGACGGCCCGAACCGGACTGCTCGACCCCGGCGCGGACCGGCTCATCGCCCTGCTCGTCGTGCGCAGCGAGTTCTTCGGCACTGTTCTCGTCGGCGCTGTTCTCGTCGGCGCTGTTCTCGTCGGAGCCGCTCTCGTCGGACTCGTCCGCATCGTCGGCTGTTCCGGACGTCGCAATGCCGTCAGACCCATCGGTGCCGTCAGACACATGGGTGCCGTCAGACCCATGGGTCTCGTCGGAGCCTTCTGCTGCCCAGTCGGGTCGGGTCATCGGCAGGGGCATGACCGGGCCGGTGAAGGCCGCGGTGACCGCCGGACGGACGGCTCCGCACTCGCCGCAGAAGATGTCGTCGGGCTCGAGCCGGTTGCCGCAGACGTGGCAGATGGTCGTCTCGTGCATGCCGGGGGTGACGAGCGGGGCCGGACGCGGCGGCCGTCGGTCGATGAGCGGCTCGACCACGGCGGTGTCCCCGGGCTGCGGGGGCGACACGACGGCGGGCTGGCCGTCGGCGGCACTCGTCTCCGACGCCGCCACGATCACCTCGTCGCGCTCCGGCTCGGAGCCGGGCAGGGCATGCTGTGCGTCCTGTGGGTCCTGTCCGTCCTGTGGGTCGGACGCAGGAGCCGCGGCGCCCTGCTCGGCGACCGGGTCGGCAGGTGCTCCTGGCACCGGCGGAACGACCGGCTCGGACGGCGTCTCGGCAGCCGGGGTACCACGGCCCACCCACCAGGACGGACCGGCGGGTGCCGCTGGGGGTGCGGTGGCGGCCGGCGGTGCCCACACGGGCGGAGCCGTCTCTGCGGTGTGCGGGGGCGCGACGGGCTGCTGCGCCGTCTGCTCCGGACCAGGTGTCGCGGCATCGCGCACCGGGGCCGCGGGCGTCGCCGGGCGACCGGGAGCCGGGGCGATGCGGGTGCGTTCGGGGTCGTCGGCGTCGAGGGGCTCGGACGGGTAGGCGTCGGGGTCGAGAGCCGGCTCCCGATCCGGCTGGCCCGGCGCGCCCGACCAGTCCCCGAGTCCGGATCCGGCGCCGTGCACGTGGGAGGGTGCCTGGCGCGGCGCGAAGTCGTCGGGACGCTGCACCGGCACGGGTGCCGGAGGTTCGGTTCCCCGGCGGTCGGCACCGGTGAGCCAGGCGCGGGTGGCGGGGTCGAGCGTGGATTCGGGCAACCAGGCGTCGGAGGCCGGGTCGGACCGTCGGCCGTGCGCGTCGGGCTGCTGCAACGGTGGCGGCGGTGCCTGTTCGACGGGGGTCGGCGCGACCGGGCGACGGCTCGCCGCGGCGGTGACCGCGCGTCCGCACTCACCGCAGAAGATCGCTCCGTCCGGGAGCATCGATCCGCAGTGTTCGCATCTGATCACGTGGTGCCTCTGTCCTCACTCGGCCGTCCACGACGCTCGTCCGGCCTCTGGACATCGTAGTCGCCGTGCCCCGACGCAGTCTGGCCGTCGGTTCCACGACGCGACCGTGCCGTCGGACGACGCCCGGTTCCCCGCAGCGACCGGAGCGACACGGCGGTGCGGAACCGCTCCCGCCGGGTCCGCCCGGTCCGGAGCGAACCGATCGCGTCGTCCGTCGCCGCCCACATGCGATCGGCGGTGGTCTGGTCAGCGTCGCTCGGACCGAACACCGCACGGTCGGCCAGCGCCGCCAGTCCGGTGCCGCCGTCACCCGGTGCACCGACGACGGCTTCACGCCGGGTGGCCGAACGCCGCACGTCGTGCCCGCGGTCGAGCAGCGCGTCGCGGTACTCGTCCCAGGCACCGACGATGCGACCCCGGTGCGTGGTGGCGTTCCGGCGTCGTCGCCGTCGCAGTCGCTTCAGCAGCACGATCACGGCGAACGGCAGCAGGACGATTGCGACGACGCCGAGGGTCCCGAGGGCCCAGGGCAGCACCGCGAGCAGGATCCGGAGCCAGAGCGGCTGCACCGGCGGCGTGTTCCGGTCACTCTCCGGAGGCGTCTGCTGGTCCTGGTCCTGCTGGTCCACCGGGGGCGGCGGCACGACCGTCTCCGGACGGGTCACCGGCTGCGGGGTCTGCTGCTGCTCGTCCGGGATCTCGCGCACCTCGGGGTTGGGGTTGAGCATCACCCACCCCCACTGCGCGGTGTCCACCTCGATGCGGGCCGTGACGTCGGACCCGCGGAAGGTCGTCGTCCCGCCACGCGCTGCGGTGCCGTCGCTGCCCGAGTCACCCCCGGCCGTGAAGCCCATCACGACCCGCGCGGGGAACCCGATCTGGTCGGCCATCAGCGCGGCCGCCGCGGCGTACTGTTCCTGGTCACCGATCATCAGGGGCGCGGTGAGGAGCTCCTGGACACGGTCGGCACCGTGGCCGGACCGGCTCATCCGGTCGTCTCCGACACCGTGACTGACGTACCCCTTCCGCTGCAGTGCCTGCACGGCGGCGAGGAGCTTCGCGCCGGGTGCCGAGACGTCCTTCGTCGTCGACTCCACGGTGTCCCGCACGGCGTCGGGGACGTCCCGTGCGGTGGGGACGGCTGCGTTCCCCGGCCGCGCGGTGGCCAGCTGCCGTTCCGTCGGTTGGTCGGGCAGCACCGCCGTCAGGTCGTAGGACGTGCCGTCCCCCACTCCGCCGACCACGGCGCCGGTGCCGGTCGACCCGTTGTAGAAGAACGCGCCGCGCTCGTCGTCGGCGTCCTGCCCGGTGAACTCCACGCGCTCCAGGTCGCCGACCGTCGGCAGCCACACACCGCGGTACCCGTCGACCGTCACACCGACGTCGACCGTGGTGCCCCGGACGCCGCGGACGTCGACCGAGGTCGGCACGCGTTCGAAGGTGCCCGAGCCCGCCGAGCCGTCGGCACCGCCGACCCGGTAGACCACGCCGTCGTAGGTGTCGAGCGTCGCGATGCGGACGAACCCGCCCTCGGGCAGGCCGGTCACCCGGAGCTGGGTCGCGTCCGAGGCGGTGGATTCCTCGTAGGCGCGGAACCCGCTGAGCGGACTGACGTAGTCGCGGGGGTCGAACGGCTTCACGACGTCGGTGCGAGCGACGGTGCGGTCGCCGGAGGGCGGTGCGACCAGGCCGAGCCCGGTCGCGACGACCGCCGCGGCCACGATGGTGCCGGTGCCCACGAGCGCGGGTCGGACGATGGACCGTGCGACCGGCACACGGGAACCGATGGTGGTCGCCACGGCGACCGCGCGACGCGCGTGCCGGACCGTCAGCGCCCAGACGAGGGCGAGGCCGACCAGGACGACCGCCGTCACGATCGAGGTGTCGAGCCGGCTCGGCCCGACGACCACGCCCACCGCGAAGAGCACCAGTGCCGGGATGCTCGCGAGTTCCTGCCTGGAGGCGCGGGTCGCCACGCTCACGGCGGTCACCGTCGCCACGAGCAGCGTCACGAAGTAGGGCACGAGGAGCGCTTCGTAGGAGCCGACCGGAAGGCTGATGGTCACCAGCTGCTTCCAACCGAGGGCGACACCGGCGAACAGGTCGAGGAGTCCGCGTCCGGTGGGCAGCAGGCCGTTCGCCTGGCTCGGCACGGCGGCCGGGACCCCGGTCAGCGTGAACGCGGCGACGGTCGCGATCGCCGCCACGGCGGCCGGGAGCCGGAGCAGGGTGCCGAGGAGCGCGACGACCGTCCCGATGACGATCGCGGTGACCGCGGCGGTGATCATCGCGCCGTCCCGGTACACCGGCCACCAGGACGTGCTCGCGACGGCCAGCAACAGCCAGACCGCCAGCGTGCCGCCGGCGAGGCGGAACGGGACGAGCCGGCGGGCATCGCGACGGTCGGACCGTCGGGTCGAGCGTCTCGCCCGGTCCGGGGCCGGGGTGGTCACGGGTGCGGCGCTCATGCTGCCGACGCCGATCGGTGCAGGGCGTGCCGCAGGTCGTCCAGGTAGCCGATGGTCATCACCGTCAGACCCGCGACACGCAGGAACCGCGGCTGGGCCTCCGGCTCGCAGATCACCGCGACGACCTCCACCCCGACGGGGAACCGCGTGGCCGCGAGTCGGAGCGCGGGCAGGCCGACGGTCGAGCCCACGACGAGGAACGCGACGGAGATGCCGTCGGTGTCGCTCCCCACGATCCGGGAGACCTCGGCGATCGGCAGGCACGCGTCGGCGAGGCCGACCGAGGCGAAGTCGTCGAGCAGGCGCGTCGGCGTGACGGTGGGGAGTGTCCGGACGGCGTACACCGCGCGCTTCGCGAACTCCGGCGTGCGCTGGGACACCACGACCGAGACCTCGCGGCCGTCGCGGATCGCCCGCGCGCCGAGGGACGCGGCCGCGCTCACCGCGAGCTCGAACTCCTCGTCGTCGGCGAACTCACCGCGCGCGATGCCGAGCGCGACGACGAGGTGCGAGCGGCGGGTGTCCTCGAACTGCCGGACCATGAGGGCGCCGGACTTCGCGGTCGACTTCCAGTGGATGGTGCGCGGGTCGTCGCCGGGCATGTACTCGCGGATGGCGTGGAAGGCGATGTCCGCGGGCGACAGGTCCGTCGTCGCCTGCCCCTCGAGGTCACGCACCAGGCCGGTGCTCGTCGACGGGATCGCGATGGTGCGCGGGTGCACGATGACCTGCTCGCGGGCGGTCCAGACGAGTTCGCGGCGGACGAGTCCCACGGGATCGGCGCGGACCCCCGTCACGGGACCGACGTCGAGCACCCCGCGGCGGAGCGTCGGGACGGGGACCTGCCGCTCGAAGGTGCCCTGCGGCCCGATGGCCGGGATCGCGACGTCGACCAGACCGGAGCCGACCGGCACCTCGACGGTGGTCGGCACCGACGGCAGTCGCGTGGGGTTCTCGGCCGTGATGATCACGCCGGCCTCGTCGCCGACCGCCACACGGTGCTGCGGCAGCCGCATCCGGATCACCAGCCGCGATCGGCCGATCAAGGCCACCGCAGCGACCACCGCGAGCACGGCGCCGGCGAACCCGACCACGACGATCTCCCGAAGACCGAACCGGTACCCGGCCACGAACGCGACGAGCGTCAGCGCGGCGACCGTCCACCCGAGCCCGGTGACGACGGACGAGACCTCGCCCCAGAGACGCAGGACGAGCCTCCAGGCCGTTGCCCAGAGCCGGACGATCCCGATGACCGCATCCGCTGCGACGCCCTCGCGGTCACCGACGATCCGCGTCCGGACGTTGGTCATGCCGGTGACCGTCCCGGTGCGCTCGTACGCCGTCGTGCCACGACGCGACCGCGTCGAGGACGGACGGCGCGAGCGCGTGGAGACGGGCCGGCGGTCCGTCACGTCGTGACTCGGTCGGCGGGCGGCGGGGTCTCCACCAGGAGCTGCGCGATGACGCTCGGTGCGCTGACGCCGTCGAACTCGGCCTCGGCGTCGAGCACCAGGCGGTGCGCGAGGACCGGGACGGCCAGCGCCTTCACGTCGTCCGGTGTGACGTAGTGGCGACCGCTCAGCGCCGCGAGGACACGGGAAGCGCGGATCAGGCCCATCGCCCCGCGGACGCTGACGCCGAGCCGGACCTCGCTCGCGGAGCGGGTCGCGTCCACCAGGCGGGCGACGTAGTCGGCGATCACGGCGTCGACGTGCACGGTGCGCGCCAGGGCGGCCATCTCGGTGATGGTCGCGGCGGGCACGACGCTCGCCAGCGGGACCGACGCCGACGGAGCCGACGAGGTCTCGAGGATCTTCACCGTCGCGGCGTGGTCCGGGTAACCGATGGACGTCTTCATGAGGAAGCGGTCGAGCTGCGCCTCGGGCAGGCGGTAGGTGCCGGCCTGCTCGATCGGGTTCTGGGTCGCGATGACCATGAAGGGCGCGGCGAGACGGTGGTTGACGCCGTCGACCGTGATCGCGGACTCCTCCATCGCCTCGAGCAGCGCGGACTGGGTCTTCGGGCTCGCACGGTTGATCTCGTCGGCGAGCACGATGTTCGCGAAGACCGGCCCGCGGTGGAAGTCGAACTCCTGCGTCCGCTGGTCGTAGACGCTGATGCCGGTGATGTCGCCCGGCAGCAGGTCGGGGGTGAACTGGATGCGGTTCGTGGTGCCCTGCACGCTCTGCGCCATCGCTCGGGCGAGGCTCGTCTTGCCCGTTCCGGGAACGTCCTCGAGGAGCAGGTGCCCCTCGCTGAGCATCGCCGTGACCGCGAGGCGGATCACGAACGTCTTCCCGAGGAGCACCTGCTCGACGTTGGTCACGATGCGGCCTGCGACGTCGGCGAACCAGGTGGCCTGCTCCGGGGTCATGCTCATGCGGGATGGTCCTTCGGTCGTGGCGGGAGGGCGGCGTTGGCGGGTCGGGGCGGCGGGAGTCAGCCGCCGGGGGCTGGTTCCGGGGCAGGCTGCTCGGGAGCGGGGGCCGCGTCCGACTCGTACGTCCAGGTGTCCGTCTGCCCGGCGATCTGCACCTCGATGGTCACGGTGGTGGTCCGGAGCGGTGACAGGGCAGATGTCGGCACGACCGAGTTCGTCGTGTATGCCACGTCCTGATCGTCGCTCCCACGACCGTCGAAGCGCACGGTGTACGTCGGGGTGGCGCGACCGTTCGAGGGATCCTGAACGTTGAGGGCCGTGCCCTCGACGGGTTGCTGCACGATCGGCTTGGTGATGATCGGGGTTGCGGAGTTGGATTCCGAAGACGCGGGACCGCAGTAGTCGTAGTTGTTGCTCGGTCCGCGGCAGCCCTGCACCTCGATCGAGACCGCCGTCCCGTAGCCCAGTGCTGCCGTGGGCCCGGAAGGTGCGTCCTGCCATCCACCACCGTTGTAGCGAACACGGTAGTGATCGGCGCGTCCGGACTTCACGCCGTACCCCTCTGCGACCAGCTGGTACACGCCGTTGTCCCGGTCGGTCTTCACGACACGGATCGAGGGTGTGGTGGCCTGGCCAGGACGCTCGTAGCTCGTCACGGACGTCGTCGCTCGGCTGACGCTGCAGAACCCGTAGGTGTTGGACGCCACGACGACGTAACTGGTCGTGCTGCCGTCCGCAGCGTTGCCGTCACGCAGTGTCCCGCCTCCGGGGCCCGTGCTGTCGACCTGCTGACCGCCGCCGATCGGGCCGCAGGTGACCTGCCCCCCGACCCGGACGAGCGCGTACGACTGGATCGGCGCACCTTGACCGTCGGACTTGGAGTAATCGACGCTGACGACCGTGCGACCGGAGGACGCATCGACGTTCGGATCCCCCACGGAGACGGCTGTCGGTACACCGACTGCGCTCCCGGTGGCGGACGCGGAGTTCCACTGCACCACCGTGCCGTTGCGGTCTGCGGCGTTGCGGGCTGACACGGTGACCGTGTACTGGGCGGCACTCTGGGCACCGGTGAACGAGGTGCTCGTGGCGGTGCCGGTGTTGCGGGTGTCGGACAAGCCCGGACCCTCGATCGTCACGACGTAGTTGTCGACCGCGCTGCCGTTGTTCGGCGCGGACACCTTCCCCCACTTGACGTCGAGCTGGTTCGGCGTCGACCTACTGGGCGTGACCGTGATGCCCTTCGGCGGTGCCGGCACGAAGTCCGCGCTCATCGGACCCGAGCGGGCCGACGGCTTCGAGTCACCGATCGCGTTGGTCGCCACGACCTGGAACCGGTAGGACGCCTTCGGGTCGAGGCCGGTGACCGTGCACACCGTCGCGGTCCCGCAGTTCTTCGAGACGCCGTTGGTCCCGATGACGCGGTAGCCCGTGATGGGCGAGTTGTTGCCCTGCGGGGTCGCCCACGTCAGCGTGGCCTGGCCACCGACGTAGGAGCCGGTGCGGGTGGGCGCACCCGGTGCGTCCGGGACGTCCTGCACCGAGATCGTGACGTCGCCCCAGACGTACCGGTCGGGGTCGTTCGTGGCGTCCGCCACCTGGTACTGCAGGTGCGCGTCGCCGGGCTTCGCGGTTCCGGCGACCGCGACCTGCAGACGCGAGCGATCACCGCTCGGCGTGACGGTGACACCCTTCGGGAGTCCGCCGGACAGACCGCGGATGTTCACGACGCGCAGCCGCTCGCCGGGGAACGGGTTGGTCGGCTGGTCGTTCCTCAGGACGTCGATGGTGGTGGTCGACCCGCGCTTCGTCACCGCGCGGTCGGCGCCGGGCTGGACCGCCGGCCGGGTGGAGGCGACGACGCCGACGGTCACCGTGCCCGCGCGACCGGCGTTGGCGTCGTCCGCGACCCCGATCCCGATCGACGCGGTGGTGTTCTTCTTCGCGGTGTCGGCGACCGCGATGCTGAGCTGCTGCTTCGCGATCGACGCGGTCGTCCCGGCGGCGGGCCGGCCGACGATCGAGTACCGGAGCTCCGGCAGGTCCTTCGGGTACGGGTAGTCGGTGAGCTTCGTCAGGTCGATCTTCCGCGTCTCGCCCGGCTGCATCTCGATCGAGGAACCCGCGAACGCCGGCGGCTGGTTCGACCGGGGCGTGACCGTGATCGGGAGCACGAGGGTGGCGACGCGACCCTTGCCGCCGTTCGCCGACGAGCCGTCGGTGACCTCGAACGAGATCGACGCCTTGCCGTAGTAGAGCTTCGACGACGTGAACTGCAGCGTCGACGAGTCCACCACCAGACCCTGCCCGTTCGCGTGGGTGGCCTTGACCGTGCCGCGGTCGGTGATCTTCGCGGTCTGGCCGTTCGCCGTCACGACGAAGTCCTGCAGCGGGATGCGGACCGTGGCCTCGCTCTTCACCGTGACCGCGCCGGCGCTGCGGTTGATCTGGGGCAGGGCGTCGTCGAAGCCCGGCACGTTGATGAAGCCGTAGGAGACGATGTCCGGGTGGTCGAGCCGGGCGACCGAGAAGGGGATCACCTGCGATTCGTCGGTCAACCGGACCGTGATGCGGCCGTCGTCGGTGGGCGTCGCCGTGTCGCCGTAGCCGGGGACGACCCCGACCCGGAGGTCGGCCGCGGTGCCCTCGGCGAAGAAGACGTTGTCGAGCACGTCGACGGTCACGCTCTGCCGCCGCAGGATGTCCTGCAGGTCGAGGGTCGTGTCGTCGACCTCGGGCCGGAGCGGCTGTGCGTCCGGGTCGACGGTCACCGTGAGGAAGGCCGTGCTCGATCCCCCGCTGCTGTTCGCGACGGTGTAGAGCACCGCGTAGTCACCGCGCTTCGCCGACTTCGGGGGCGTGACACGGATCTGCTGCTTCCGGAGGATCTTCGCGGTGACGTCCTCGGCCGTCGGCTCGGCCTGTGCGACGGTGAGCTGCCCGCCCTCGGGGTCGGAGTCGTTCTGCAGGACACGCACCGTCACCGACCCACCGGGACGGATCGTGACGTGGTCGGCCTCGGCCACGGGGTTCGAGGCCTGCTCGGCGCGGGGTGCGATGCCCACCCGCACGGTGCCGGACGCGCGGGCCCCGAGAGCGTCCACGACCGTGTAGGTGAGCTCGTCGGTCCCTGCCGAGTAGTCGCCCGCCTCGTAGGTCAGGGCGTCCGAGGCCACGTCGGCGACCGATCCCTTGTCGGGGTTGGAGCCCACGCCGACGAGCTGGACGGAGTCGCCGTCCGGGTCGATCCCGTTCAACGGCACGCTGATCCGCACCGACGACCCGGCGACGACGCGCGCGGTGACGGTCTGCGGGACCGGCGGGTTGTTGGTCGCGGCGTCACGCTCGCGCACCGAGATCGACACGGCGGCGTCGGCGTACTGGCCGTCCGGGCCGGCCACCCGGTAGACGGCGGTGTAGTTGCCCGGGGTCTTCGGAGCGAGGTAGCGCAGGTGGTCGCCGGAGACGAACAGCAGGCCGCCGTCGCCGGGCACGTTCTGCACCAGCTCGGGCTGCAGCGTCAACGGTTCGCCCTCGGGCTGGGTGTCGTTGCCGAGCACGTCGATGTTCGCGACGTCTCCGACACGCACGGTGGCGGTGTCGGGCTGGGCGACAGGAGGCTGGATGCGGTCGGGCTTCGGGATCTCGACGACGGTGATCGTGCCGGGGGACGACGCCAACCCGTTCGTCTCGGTGTACCCGAACGAGACCGGACCGTCGAGCGGCGCCGTGAGCGTGACGCGGACCTTGTGCTGGTCGAGGATGCTCGCCTGCACCCCGCTGCCCCGTCCGGGTCCGTCGAGCGCCGTCACGAGCAGCACCCCGCCCGCCGGGTCGATGTCGGTCGCGGTGACGTCCGTGTCCTTGGTGGACAGGGTGTTGACGAACACCGTCTTCGGCGTGGTGATCGGCGCCGTCGAGGCGTCCGGCGGCGCCAGGACGGTCACCCGGACGATGCCGCTCGACGTCTTCACACCGTCGGTCACCGTGTACTCGAGCTGGTGGTCGCCCGCCCGCTCCCCCTGCACCCGGAAGGTCCCGGCGTCGTAGCTCGGGGTGACGGTCAGCCCGGATGCCGACGACACGCTGGTCAGCGTCACGGTGCCGTTGCCACCACGCACGTGGTCGAGCGGCTCGACCGTGAAGGCTTTGCCGGCGTACCCGGACACGGGGAACGGATCGGCGCGCAGCGGGACGGTGCCCTGCTTGGCCACCCGCACCGTCACGGCACCCCGGCCGTCGGCGCGTCCGTCGCTCACGACCAGCTGCACCGACCGCTCACCGGTGCGGCCGCTGTCGTTCCGGAAGTCGAGCAGGCCGTCCGGTGTGGTGGACACCCGGTCGCCGTTCGACGCGGTCGCCGACTTCAGGTACACCGGGTCGCCGTCCGGGTCGATCCAGTCACCGAGCACGTTCGAGACGACGTGCCCGTTCTGGACGACGTCGGCCGAGGTGTCACGGACCTGCCGCGGCGCCTCGTTCTCGCTGTCGGGGCGCACGCTGATCCGGACCGTCGCGGTGTCCGATCCGCCGTTGCCGTCGGTGATCGTGTACGGGAACGTCACGGTCCCGGTGGCGCGCGATGACAGCGTGACCTGCAGACGTTGGCCGTCGCCGACGATCGCGACGCGTCCGGCGGACTTCGAGATGGTGCCGATCTCGCTCACGATGATCGGGTCGCCGTTCGGGTCGTAGTCGTTCAGCAGGACCGGGAGGCTCGTGGTGCGTCCCGGACGAGCGCCCAGTTCGTCGTCCACCGCCACCGGCGGCTTCTGGTCCTTGTCGACCTCGGGGTCGTCGTCGGAGACCTGCTCCTGCTGCTGCTCGTCGTCCTGCTTGATCAGGTCGGCCCAGTTGTCGATGAGCTGACCACTCCGGTCGATCGCCCAGGATCGGCCGCTCGTCGGGTCGTTGGCGACCACGGTGTCGCCGTTGTGCAGGATCTGCAGTTCGCTCGTGCCGCCGGTGCTCGCCAGCCGCTGCAACGCGCTGCCGTCGCACGTGTCGATCGCCTGTCCGCCCGCCCACGCCGCGTACGTGCAGGAGCCGTCGACGTAGGGCCGCGCGGCTCGTCCGGACACCTGGAGCGCGGTGGCGTCCACGGTGCCGGAGGCGCTGACGCGGACCAGGCCCGCCGTGCCCGCGACCGTGACCTGGGCCGTGCTGTCCGACGACCGCTGGAGGGCCGGCGACGACCCCACCCGGTCGCCGAGCTCGACGGTGCGGCCGTCGACCGACAGGGCACCGCTCGTGCGGTCGAGCACGGCGAGGTGCTCGTCGAACGTGGCGACCTGGAAGTCGTCGCCCCGGTCCATGTCGACCTTCCACCGTTCGGCGACGGTGAGTGTCGCGCCGACGTCGACCAGCGACGCCGTCCCGGTCTTCGCGGAGTAGACCGCCACGTGGCCGTCGGAGGCGTCGAAGACGGTGTCGGCGCCCAGTGTCAGGTCGGCCTTCGCGGACGCGTCGAACTCGGCGAGGTCGCTCGCGGGGGTCGACCAGAGCTCGCCCGTGTCCGCGTTGCCGATGACCGCGGTGTCGCCCGCGAAGAAGACCTGCGGCGTCCCGGCAGGCAGCGTGATCGCATCACCCACGGTGGCGTCGGCGACGTCGACCCGGGCGACCGTGCCCTTGGTCTCGTCGACGCTGTAGACGGTGGAACCGCGCTGCAGCACGGACAGGTCGTCGCTGGCGGTCACGACCGCGGTGTTGAGCTGCAGGATGCCGGTGTTCGCCCGGCCGACCGCGCCGTACTGGGCAGAGGGCACCCAGACGGTGCCGTCGCCGAGGTCCACGCGTTGTGTGTGGTACCCGGTGGAGACGATGGCCGTGGTCGCGACGACAGCGGCGACGAGCACCGAGGCGCCGGTGGTCACGGCTGCGGAGCGGTGCTTCGCGAGGAGGGCGCGGATCACCCGGCGCTCCCGATCGTCGCGCACTTCTGCGCGCTCGCAGCGCCCGTCTTGCCGTCCCGGTTCACCGCGACGGCGATGCACTCCTCGTCGCCGCGTTCACCGGAGACGACGAAGGTCGTGCCGGTCTGCTGGCTCGAGGACCCGTTGGACGAGATGACGTACGTGTCGCCGCTGCGCAGCCCCGGGTCGGTCCAGCTGAAGGACACGGACTGCGGTGACGGCTCGGCCCGGACCTCGGCCACGACCGGGATGGCCCCCGCGCCGAGCCGACCGACGACGACGACCGTGGCGATCACGAGGGCGGCGACCACGACGACGGCGAGGGACGTCGCCCAGACCAGGGTCGAACGGGTCCGGCGACGGGCACGGGTCACGGACCCGGTGCGGTGCACGGTGCCGACGCTGTGCGAACCGCCGGCCACGACCCCGCCCTGCACCGCGCGGCGGGTCCGACGACGCGCACCGACCCGGGTGGGTGGCTGCAGCTCACGGATCACGGTGCGGTCACCGTGCGCGGTGGGCGTCGAGATCGCCCAGGCCTCGACCGCGACGTCGGCGGACGTCTGCGGGATGCCGAGCTCGGCTTCGACCTGCTGGAACCCCCGTACGAGTTCCATCACCGTCGCGGGGCGTCCCTGCGGCTTGCGGGACAGCGCCGAGGCGAGCAGGCGCTCCAGCGAGGGCGGCACGTCGGTTCGACCGGTGGGCTTCACGCCGCCCTTGTCGATCCGGTGCATCAGGTCGTTCGCACCGTTCTTGCCGCCGCGGACCTCGAACGGGCTGCGGCCGGCGAGGAGCGAGTACACCGTCGCCGCGAGTGAGTACACCTCGGACTGGATCGTGCCGCGCGACTCGTCGATCAGGACCTCGGGCGCGGACCACGGGATCGACATGCCGATCGGCTCGTCGGGGTCGGTGCCCCCGATCGTCGCGGCGATGCCGAAGTCGGAGAGCACGGGGTTGCCGTAGGCCGTCAGCAGGATGTTCGACGGCTTGATGTCGCGGTGCAGCACGCCCTCACGGTGTGCGGTCTCGAGCGCCGACCCGATGCGGATGCCGATCGACAGCACCTCGGACACCGGGATCGGTTCGCGACGGTAGCGCTCGCTGAGGGACGAGGAGCAGAGCTCCATGACCAGGTAGGGACGGCCGTCAGCGGCGACGCTGGCCTGGAAGACGGTGAGGATCGACGGGTGGGTGCTGAGCCGGGCCATCAGGTTGGCCTCGGCCTGGAACATCTGCCGGACGCGGTCGTCGACGACCTCGTCCAGCAGCACCTTCACCGCGACCTGTCGTCGGGGCATGTCCTGCTCGTAGAGGAAGACGTCGGCGAAGCCACCGGACCCGAGGACGTGGACGGGACTGAACCCGCCGATCACGGGCGGGTTGGACGGCAGGCGTCTCGCCATGGTCCTCTCCTCCCCCGGCCGAGCGGCCAGCTCTCTCGACGTGGCCATGTCATTGTACGAAGCGTGGGTGACCGACATTCCGCACGCCGATCCCCCACAGTTCGACGTGTTCCCCCAGTTCGGGGGCCAGCTAGTGCCGCGGCAGCGTGTCCTCGAGGTCGCCGTCGTCCGGCGCGGCATCGACCTGCAGCACGACGACGGTGACGTTGTCGCGACCGCCGGCCACGACGGCGTCGCCCACCAGGCGCTCCGCCAGGTCCTGCGCACCCGGCTCACGTGCCGCGATGCGCGCGATGCCAGCGTCGCCGAGCTCCTTGGTCAGCCCGTCGGAGCAGACGATGTAGCGGTCACCGGCCCGCAGGGGCAGGGTCCACCAGTCCGGTGCCGGCGGTTCGCCGAAGCCGACCGCACGAGTGATGACGTTGCTGTCCGGGTGCTGCTCGGCATCCTCGGCGCGCAGCAGACCGGCGTCCACCATCTCCTGCACCACCGAGTGGTCGACGGTGACGCGGCGGAGCACGCCGTCCTCGATGCGGTAGGTGCGGGAGTCCCCGACGTTGAACACGAGCGCAGCGGGCTGCCCGAGCGAGGCCACGAGCGCGATCCCGGTGACGGTGGTGCCCGCGCCGATCGCGTTGCCGCCAGCTGCGCGCTCGATGTCGGCGGTCGCGAGGAGCAGGGCACGCTGGATGCCCTGGCGCGTGGTGAACGGTTCGGCCGTCACCTGTTCGAGCCGACGCACGACCGCGTCGCTGGCGCGGTCGCCCGCGAGGTGCCCACCCATGCCGTCGGCGACGACGAAGAACGGCGCGCCCACGATGTAGCTGTCCTCGTTGTGGTCACGCCGTCGACCGACGTCGGTCGCGGCTCCCCACGAGAGCGTCAGGGTGGCGCCGTCGGCACCGGGGACGTCGATGGCGTGCGCAGTGGCTGCTCGGCCGAGTTCGGTCACGTGTCAGGATCGCTCTCTGGTGGGTCGGGGCGTGCCGTGTGCTGTCTGATCGGAGGGCCACGGGGGAACCGGAGGCAGACCCTCTGCCGTCGGTGCGACCCGGAGGTACGGCGAGAGGACCTCGATGGCGTTGCCGTCACCGATCTCGACTACCGTACCCGTCAGCGCGACGATCGACGCACCCGACGCCATGCGGTAGGCGGGCGCACCGGCCGGGCGGACCACGGTGCCGTTCGTCGACCGGAGGTCCTGCACGACGACGGCTTCGCCCTCGGCGTGCATCAGGACGTGGGACGACGACACCTGCCCGTACGCCGACCGCACGGTCACGAGTTCGGGCTGCGGACCACGGGTGACCCGGGGCAGCGACGGCCGGCGGCCGATGACCACCGGGTGGTCGAGCCGGAAGGTGCGGTCGCCGATGCGGATCGAGGGCACACGTGCCGCAGGTGCGGCGGGTGCCGACGGGGCGGACTGGAGGCCCGGGGCGGCACCCACGAGCGGGCCCGCTCCGGCGCCGGGTCGCGCCGGCACCCGGACGATGGTGTCCTCCGGATCGACGTCGTCCACCGCTGCCGGTGACTGGCCGGGTGCACCGACCGGGGGTCGGATGACCGTGTCACCGAGGACTCCGTCGTCGGAGTCAGAGTCAGGATCGCGACCGGCGCCGGCTCCGGCTCCGGGGAGGACGGGACCTTCGCCGCGGATGACGGTGTCACCGACGGCGTCCGCCGTCCGGTCGCCCGCCGGCGATCGTCGGGGTCGCCGGATGACGGTGTCCTCGATGTCGTCGTCGTACAACCGGAGCCCTCCCAGTGTGGTCTCCCCCACCGTAGACGATCCGGTCGACCCCACGTCATCGACGCTCCCAAGACGGCCCGCTGCCCGCGACGACCGAGCGCAGGACGAGCCCCGCGAGCGGGTCGTCGGCGCGCGTCTCGAGGGCGTACCGGGCACGCGTCTCCGCCCGGGCCCAGGACCCGAGCGCCCACGCGCACCAGGCACCGAGCGACAGGGCGCCAGCGGCGCCCGACGATCCGTCGAACGGTCCGTCCTGCGCCCGCCACACCCGCCACGCGTCGGCGCACCGGTCGCCGGCGAGCCGCACGCGGGCACGATCTGGAGCCGGGCCGAAACCGTGGAGCGCCGGTGGTGTCGGGTCGGCGAAGGGGTCGAACACCCGGATCGACCGGGGGTCCGGCGTGCCCTGCGCCGCGATGAACGGCACCAGGGCCATCCGGGGCGCGAGTGCGCCGCACGCGGTCACCACGGCCGTCGCGGCCGCCGTCGACAGGTCCGCCCGGCCGGGCGCGACCAGCGCGGCCGCTGCGGCGGGGAGGGTGACCGCCGCGGCGATCTCGCGAGGGAAACGGACTGCGGAGCCGGGGCCGGACTGTGCCGTGAGAGGGATCATGCACGCCATCGAAGCGTGCTGCGGGCCTCCAGGCAGGGGCGCCCCGGCCATCTGTGGACCGGAGCTGCCCCACTCACGCCTGTGGAGGACGAGCCGGCGGAAACCGCTCAGGCGGCGACGGGCTCCAGGCTCTCGGCGACCAGGTCCCAGCCGCCCTCGTTGCGTTCGACGACCACGCCGTTCGCCGCCGCCCAGACGACCAGGTCGTCCATGCTGCCGATGCTCGCGCCGGTGCGGGCGAGCAACGCCACCAGGCGGCCCTTCGCGGTCTTGTTCCAGTGGTTCAGTGCACGACGACGACCGGAGCCGTCGACGCTCACCACCCGTGGTGTGACCGCTCCGGACACGGGCCCGAGCTGCCGGTAACCCTCGGACCGCAGGTCGAGTACCAGGCCGTCCGCACGGGTCAGCAGGGAACGGGTCGACGCCGCGGGCCAGTGCGCGGCCAACCGGATCGAACCGAGCCGCGAGTCGTGCGACAGCCGGTACGCCGGGATCGGGTCACCGGCGCCGATCGGGCCGAACATCGCGGACTGCACGATCACGTGCTCCGCCCACCATGCACGCGTCATGGCGTCCGCGTCCTGCGCGCGCAACGGGTCGTAGAGGACCCCCGTGTACCGCTCGATCGCGGGCATGGTGCCCGCGGTGTCGAGCTCGAGGTTCCGGAGGCGCTCGGCGATCGACTTCGGACCGAGCTTGAGTGCCGTCCTGGCCGAGGACTCCTCGGAACTGACGAAGCGGGCCGCGGTGATCACCGCGGCCCGCTCATCGGCCAGTTCCGGGAACGAGAGTGCACGCAGATCGAGCGTGCGGCTCGTGTCCCCGCCCTCCCGCTTCGTCTCCGAAGGCGGGAGCAGGACGGTCAGTCCGGTCAGGACGCCAGCGCGGCCTGCCGCGCGACGATCGTCACCGTGTCGTGCTCGACCGACAGGAAGCCGTCCTCGGCGTCGACCGCGACGGTCGACCCATCGGCCCGCGTGATGCGGACCTGCCCCTGCGCCAGGATCGCGAGCATCGGCTCGTGTCCGGCGAGGATGCCGATCTGGCCCTCTGTCGTCCGCGCGACGACCATGGTGGTGTCGCCCGACCAGACCTCGCGGTCAGCCGAGACGACGCTCACGCTGAGACCCGCCATGTCAGCGGTTCTCCTTCTGGATCTGAGCCCACTTCTCTTCCACGTCGTTGATGCCACCGACGTTGAAGAACGCCTGGGTCGCAACGTGGTCGAACTCGCCGTCGGCGATGGCGCGGAAGGACTCGATGGTGTCCTTGAGCGGCACCGTGGAGCCCTCGACGCCCGTGAACTTCTTCGCCATGTAGGTGTTCTGCGAGAGGAACTGCTGGATACGACGAGCGCGCTCGACCGTGATCTTGTCCTCTTCGGAGAGCTCGTCGACACCGAGGATGGCGATGATCTCCTGCAGCTCCTTGTTCTTCTGGAGGATCTGCTTGACGCGCGTGGCCGTCTCGTAGTGGTCGGCACCCAGGTAGCGCGGGTCCATGATGCGCGACGTCGACGCCAGCGGGTCGATCGCGGGGTACAGACCCTGCGACGCGATCTCACGGGAGAGCTCGGTCGTCGCGTCGAGGTGCGCGAACGTGGTGGCCGGAGCCGGGTCGGTGTAGTCGTCAGCCGGCACGTAGATCGCCTGCAGCGAGGTGATCGAGTGACCACGCGTCGAGGTGATGCGCTCCTGGAGCACACCCATCTCGTCGGCGAGGTTGGGCTGGTAGCCCACGGCGGACGGCATGCGGCCGAGCAGCGTCGAGACCTCGGAGCCGGCCTGCGTGAAGCGGAAGATGTTGTCGATGAAGAGGAGCACGTCCTGCTTCTGGACATCGCGGAAGTACTCCGCCATCGTCAGCGCCGACAGGGCAACGCGGAGACGCGTTCCCGGCGGCTCGTCCATCTGGCCGAACACGAGGGCCGTCTTGTCGAAGACACCCGCCTCTTCCATCTCACCGATGAGGTCGTTGCCCTCACGGGTGCGCTCACCGACACCGGCGAACACCGACACACCGCCGTGGTCCTGCGCAACGCGCTGGATCATCTCCTGGATGAGGACGGTCTTGCCGACGCCCGCACCACCGAAGAGGCCGATCTTGCCACCCTGCACGTACGGGGTGAGGAGGTCGATGGACTTGATACCGGTCTCGAACATCGAGGTCTTGGACTCGAGCTGGTCGAAGGCCGGGGCCTTGCGGTGGATCGGCCAGCGCTCGGTGATCTCGAGCTTCTCGTCCGTGTTGAGCACGTTGCCGAGGACGTCGAAGACCTTGCCCTTGGTGACGTCGCCGACGGGGACCGAGATCGGAGCGCCCGAGTCACGGACCTCCTGGCCACGGACCAGGCCGTCGGTCGGCTTCAGGGAGATGGCACGGACGAGGTCGTCGCCGAGGTGCTGCGCGACCTCGAGGCCGATCTCCTGCGACGAGTCACCGATGGTGATGGTCGTGAACAGGAGGTTGTACATCTCCGGGATTGCGTCGTGGGGGAACTCGATGTCGACGACGGGGCCCGTGACACGGGCGATCCGGCCGACACCGGGCGCCGACGACGTCTCGACCGCGGTGGTTGCGGTGTCGGTCATGGCTGGTGCCTTCCTGAGGGTGGGTATCTGTCCGCGAACGACGCGGACTACTTCTTCTTCGACGAGAGGGCGTCGGCGCCGCCGACGATCTCGGAGATCTGCTGGGTGATCTCCGCCTGACGCGCGTTGTTCGCGAGTCGGGTGAAGTCACGGATCAGCGAGTCGGCGTTGTCGCTGGCCGCCTTCATCGCCTTCTGACGCGCGGCGTGCTCGGAAGCAGCCGACTGCAGCATGGCGTTGAAGATGCGGCTCTCGATGTAGACCGGGAGCAGCGAGTCGAGCACCGCATCGGCGTCCGGCTCGAACTCGTAGAGCGGCAGGGGCTCGTTGCCCTCGGGCTCGTCGATGCCCTCGACGACCTCGAGGGGCAGCAGGCGAACGACCTGCGGCTCCTGGGTCGCCAGGCTGATGAACCGGTTGAACACGATGTGGATCTCGTCCACGCCGCCGTCAGCGGTGTCCTGGAGGAACTTCGCCACGACGGCGTCGCCGATCTCCTTGGCCGTCGAGAACTCCGGCTGGTCGGTGTTGCCGACCCACTGCTGCTCGGACGGACGCTCACGGAACGCGAAGTACCCGACGGACTTGCGGCCGACCAGGTAGTAGACGACGTCCTTGCCCTCGCTGCGGAGCAGGGAGGCGAGCTCCTCGCCCTGCTTGAGGACGTTCGTGCTGAACGCGCCGTTCAGGCCGCGGTCCGAAGTGAAGAGCACGACGGCTGCACGGGTCGACGACTCCGGCTCGGTGGTCAGCACGTGGTCGACGTTCGAGAACGTCGCCACGGCCGACACCGCACGCGTGACGGCCCGCGAGTACGGACCGGACGCAGCCATGCGGGCCTGCGCCTTCTGGATCCGCGACGCCGAGATCAGCTCCATGGCGCGGGTGACCTTCTTCGTGGTCTTCGCCGACTTGATCCGCTGGCGGTAGACCCGGACCTGCGCTGCCATCTAGCGACGACCCTTGACGATCTGCTCCTGGTCGACGTCCTCGGCGTCAGCCGCGTCGAACTGCTCGGAGCCGAGGGTCTTGCCGTCGCTCGTCTGGAAGCTCTTCGTGAACTCGTCGATCTGCTTGTCCATCTCGGCGACGGTCTCGTCGCTGAGCTGGTTCGTCTCGCGCAGCGTCGTGAGGACGTCGGAGTTGCGACGCAGGTGGTCGAGCAGTTCGGACTCGAAGCGGAGCACGTCCGGCACCGGGACGGTGTCGAGCTTGCCGTTCGTGCCGGCCCAGATCGAGACGACCTGCTCCTCGACCGGGTACGGCGAGTACTGCGGCTGCTTGAGGAGCTCGGTCAGACGCGCACCGCGCTCCAGCTGACGACGCGACGCCTGGTCGAGGTCGGACGCGAACATCGCGAACGCCTCGAGCGAGCGGTACTGGGCCAGCTCGAGCTTCAGCGTGCCGGAGACCTTCTTGATCGACTTCACCTGGGCGTCACCACCGACGCGGGACACCGAGATGCCCACGTCGACGGCCGGACGCTGGTTCGCGTTGAAGAGGTCCGACTGCAGGAAGATCTGGCCGTCGGTGATGGAGATGACGTTGGTCGGGATGTAGGCCGAGACGTCGTTCGCCTTGGTCTCGATGATCGGGAGGCCCGTCATCGAACCGGCGCCGAGCTCGTCGGACAGCTTCGCGCAACGCTCCAGCAGACGGGAGTGCAGGTAGAAGACGTCACCCGGGTAAGCCTCGCGGCCCGGCGGACGACGCAGGAGGAGCGACACCGCACGGTAGGCCTCGGCCTGCTTCGACAGGTCATCGAAGATGATGAGGACGTGCTTGCCCTGGTACATCCAGTGCTGGCCGATGGCCGAACCGGTGTACGGGGCGAGGTACTTGAAGCCGGCCGGGTCGGAGGCCGGAGCGGCGACGATGGTGGTGTACTCCATCGCACCGGCGTCCTCGAGCGCACCCTTGACGGAGGCGATCGTGGAGCCCTTCTGACCGATGGCGACGTAGATGCAGCGAACCTGCTTCTCCTCGTCGCCGGACTCCCAGTTGGCCTTCTGGTTGATGATCGTGTCGATCGCGATGGCCGTCTTGCCGGTCTGGCGGTCGCCGATGATCAGCTGACGCTGACCACGGCCGACGGGGATCATCGCGTCGATGGCCTTGATGCCGGTCTGCAGCGGCTGGTGGACCGACTTGCGGGCCATGACGCCGGGAGCCTGGAGCTCGAGGGCACGACGGCCCTCTGCGGCGATCTCGCCGAGACCGTCGATCGGGGCGCCGAGCGGGTCGACGACGCGACCGAGGAAGGCGTCGCCGACGGGGGCGGAGAGGACCTCACCCGTGCGGGTGACCTCCATGCCCTCCTCGATGCCGCCGAACTCGCCGAGCACGATGGCGCCGATCTCGTCTTCGTCGAGGTTCTGCGCCAGGCCGAGCGTGCCGTCCGCGAAGCGGATGAGCTCGTTCGCCATGACGCCGGGGAGACCCTCGACGTGGGCGATGCCGTCACCGGCGTCGGTGACGTGCCCGACCTCGGCCGTGGAGGCCTTCGTCGGCTCGTAGTTCGAGACGAAGTCCTTCAGGGCATCACGGATCTCATCGGGGCTGATGGTGATGTCTGCCATGGGATTTTCCTTGTGGTTTTCCGGGGCCCTTCGGCTCCGAGAGGGTGACGCTGCCGGACTCGGCAGTTCCCGTTGTGGACTTGGGGAGGAGCGGCTTCGACCGTACGCCTAGCCGGCGAGCTGGAGCCGGAGCTCCGAGAGTCGCGTGGACACGGTGCCGTCGATGACGTCGCCGCCGATCTGCACCCGGACCCCGCCGACGACCGTGGGGTCGACGACCTGGTTGATGCTGATGTCCTTGCCGTACCGCTCGGACAGACCGCGCGTGACGCGGGCCGACTGGGCGGGGGTCAGTGGCGTCGCCGTGACGACGGTCGCGACGAGCTTGCCGGCCTGCTCGGCCACGATGCGCGAGGCGTCGCGGACGATCTCACCGATGCGGCGGCCGCGGGGCTGCTGCACCAGGGCCGACACGATCGTGATCGTCTGCTCCGAGGCCTTGGCACCGAGGAGCCGCTCGACGAGCGCGCCCTTCTGCTCGGGGCTGCCGAGCTTGGTGCCGAGCGCCAGCTCGAGGCCGGCGTCCGAGCGGACGGCGGTCTCGAAGGCGAACAGCTCCGACTCGATCGACGAGTCCGGACCCGCGGTGGCGGCGACGGCGCGGATGCCCGCGTCCTCGATGCCCGCGAGCAGGTCCTGCTGCGAGGACCAGCGCGAGCCAGCCACCGCGGTCAGGACCGCACGCGTCGCGTCCGACTGTCCGGCGAAGACACGGTCGATGAGGACCTTCTTGCCGGCCGCGTCGGCCGTGGGGTCGGACAGCAGCCCGAGCAGCTGCGGCGCACCGGCGATCGCACGCCCGGAGGCGAGGATCTCGGCACCCGCGGCCAGGCCGGCGCTCGGACCGAGGTCCGACAGCACCGCCCTGGTGGACGCGAGTGCTTCTCTGGTAGCGCTGCGCATGCTCAGTGCTCCCCCGTCTTCGTGGCCTGCGAGGCCTCGAGGTCGGCGAGGAAGCGGTCGACCACTGCGGTCGACTTGGCGTCGTCCTTGAGGGATTCACCGATCACACCGGACGCGAGGTCCAGCGCGAGGGTGCCCACTTCGGACCGGAGTGCCTGGACGGCGCTCTGGCGCTCGGCCTCGATCTGCGCCTGGGCGTTGGCCGTGATGCGTGCTGCATCGGCGGCCGCCTGCTCGCGGACCTCGTTACCGATCGCCGTGGCGTCGGCACGGGCCTGCTCACGGATGCGCGAAGCCTCGGCACGTGCATCGGCGAGCTGCTTGTTGTACTCGTCGAGCGCAGCAGCGGCCTGCTCCTGAGCGGCCTCGGCCTTCTTGATGCCGCCCTCGATGGCCTCGGTGCGCTCATCGAGCATCTTCGTGATGCGCGGCGTGACGACACGCCACATCACCAGGAAGATGATGACGAAGGCGAGCGCCGACCACACGATGTCGTACACCGGCGGGATCAGCGGATTGTGCGCTTCCTCCGCCGCGATGATGAGTGCGTTCTGCATCGAGGAACCTTAGTTGGTGAAGATGAAGTACGTGGCGATACCGATGAAGGCCAGGGCCTCGGTGAAGGCGATACCGATGTACATGAGGGTCGTCAGGCGGCCCTGGAGCTCGGGCTGGCGAGCGACGGACTCGATCGTCTTACCGACGACGATGCCGACACCGATGGCCGGGCCGATCGCTGCGAGGCCGTAGCCAACCGTCGCGATGTTGCCGTTGATCTCCGCGAGAACGGTCGTTGCGTCCACGTGTTTTCCTTTCGAGGTGCGGGTCCGACGGTCGCCGGTCCCGTAGGGGGTCAGTGAGGAATCAGTGCTCGTCGGCCAGCGCCAGCTGGATGTAGACGGCGGTGAGGAGCATGAAGACGTAGGCCTGCAGCAGCGCGACGAGGACCTCGAAGAAGCTGAACGCGATGCCGAACGCGATGGTCCCGACGCCGAAGGCCTTGAAGCCGAGCGAAGCGTCGAAGAAGAAGAACTGCGTGGCCGAGAAGAACAGGACGAGCAGCAGGTGCCCCACGACCATGTTCATCAGGAGTCGCAGCGTCAGGGTGACGGGACGGAGCACGAAGGTGGAGACGAGCTCGATCGGCGTCACGATGATGTACAGCGGCCACGGCACCCCGGGCGGGAAGAGCGAGTTCTTGAGGAACGTGCCCGGGTGCTTGCGGAGACCGGCGTAGATGAACGCGAGGTACGCGACGATCGCCAGGATCATCGGCATCGCGATACGGCTGGTGCCGGCGAGGTTCATGCCCGGGATCAGACCGGTCAGGTTCATGAACAGCACGCCGAAGAAGATCGTCGCGAGGAGCGGCAGGAAACGCTTGCCGTCCTTCTCTCCGAGGTTGTCGAAGGTGTTGCGACGGACGACGTCGAACGCGTACTCGATGAACGCCTGACCGCGGTTCGGCACGAGCTTCAGTGCACGGGTACCCACGAACGCGAACACCAGGAGCACGGCGACGGCGAAGAAGCGGATGAGGACGACCCGATCGATCTCGAACGGCGTCCCGGCGAAGAAGATCGCATCCGGGAAGAACTCGTTGATCGACGGACCATGGAACTCGGCGGCCTTGCTGCTCCCCGCCGCGACGGTGTCAACCGCAGCGGAGAGGGACAGGGGAAGAGCGTGGGATAGCAGCGCTGTCTCCTGTGTCGGCGCGCGCACATCATGGCACGCGATGGTGGACGTTGTGGAGGCTCGTCCGCCCCGAGCGAAAGGCTCCGGTAGCGGACTTGAAGAAGCCTATCAGGTGCGAGAGGCTTCCCGGCTTCTCAGACGCGGGGGGTCGGGTTCCCAGCGTCCGCGGAGTCGTCGAGGCCGTCGCCCGGCAGCCGGACGCCGATCGGGATGCGGGCCTTCGCGACGGCGACGACGTCGATCACCAGGGAGCCGACGACCCCCGCGATGATCACGATCGCCAGCACCGGGAAGTCGACCCATTCACGGTCCTTGAGCAGGACCAGCAGCACGATGAAGACGATGAACTTGAGCAGCCAGGTGCCCATCACGATGCCGAAGAAGGCACCGGAGATCATCTGGCCCTTGGAGACGCGCAGCGCGACGAGGACACTGACCGCCGTAAGCCCGAGGAACACTACGCTCAGCACGGCGCCGAGCAGTCCCCCGACCAGCCCCGGGCCGTTTGCGACGAGGAACCCGATGAGCCCGCCGACCACCGCCAGGGCGACGGCGAGGACCCCTCCCCAGGTGATGATGCGGCGGAACACCGGCCGGACGTGGTCGAGCGCGTTCGGTGCGGTCACGTGATGTCTCCAGGGATCGTGCGGTCGTTGGCGGCCCGGTCGAGCGGGTCGAGGCTGGCGTCCACCACGGCGGCGGAACGGTTGGCGGTCTGGGCGGCGATCTCGGTGCGTTTCCGACCGAGCGGCGCGAAGGTCGCGACGGCGCAGACGGTGAAGCCGACGGACACGAAGACGACGACCCAGTACCAGTCCACGAAGAGGAACAGCAGGCACCCGAAGGCGACGGTCGCGGTCCACGCGTAGAAGATCAGCACCGCGTGGAAGTGCGAGTGCCCCATGTCGAGCAGACGGTGGTGCAGGTGCTTCCGGTCGGCCGAGAACGGCGACTTGCCCGCGCTGAGCCGTCGGGTGACCGCGAGACCGAAGTCCAGGATCGGCACGATCAGGATCGCGAACGGCAGCAGGATCGGGATGAACGCCGGCAGCAGCGCCTGGCGTGTCTGCACCGCCGCCGGGTCGATGTTGCCCGTGACCGACACCGCGCTCGTGGCCATCAGGAACCCGACGAGCAGCGCGCCGGCGTCCCCCATGAAGAGCTTGGCGGGGTGCCAGTTCAGGATGAGGAAGCCGAAGCAGGCACCGACGAGCACCGCGGTGAGCAGCGACGGCAGGTTGAAGAAGAACTCGGTCTGCACGACCACGCGGTTGATGAAGAACGTGTAGAGGAAGAAGACCCCGCCGGCGATGATCGCGACGCCGGCCACCAGTCCGTCGAGTCCGTCGATGAAGTTCACCGCGTTCATCACGAGCACCACCGCCAGCACGGTGAAGATCAGGCTCATGTACGACGAGCCGACGCCCAGCGTGTTGCCGATGGGCAGCGAGACGATCGCGACGCCCTGCCAGGCGAGGATGCCCGCCGCGATGATCTGCCCGGCGAGTTTCGTCATCCAGTCGAGGTCCCAGATGTCGTCCGCGACACCGAGGACCACGATGATGGTCGCTCCCCCGAGCACCGCGAGCACGCGACCCGGTTCGGAGAACACGAGCCGGAAGTAGTCGGTCCCCGCTATCGACGGGAACAGGAACCAGGCCGCGAGCAGCGAGACGATGACGCCGATGTACATCGCGATGCCGCCGAGCCGCGGCGTCGGGGTGCGGTGCACGTCCCGCTCGCGGACCTGCGGGTACCACTTGTACTTCAGCCCGAGCTTCCAGACGATCAGGCTCATCACGAAGCTCACGACCGCGGCGATGGCCCCGGCGAGCAGGTAGTACTTCATGTGACGAGGTCGGCTCCGACGACCCGGATGATCTCCTCGTCGGGGATCACCCCGTGTCGGACGATGCGGAGCTTCCCGCCGTCCGACAACCCGGTGGCGTCGACGATCGTCGACCCGGTGCTGGCCTCGAAGCCGTCGTGCACCTCGACGGGTCCGCCGTCCAGGTAGATCGCGACGCTGTCTCCGAGCATGCGCTCGGCGGCGTCGACGTCCATCGCGGCCGGGTCGCCCGTGGAGTTCGCGGACGAGACCGCGAGCGGCCCGACCTCCTGCAGCAGCTCGAGGGCGATCCGCGAGTCCGGCATCCGCAGCGCGACGGTGCCGCGTGTCTCGCCGAGGTCCCAGTCGAGCGACGGCTGAGCGTGCAGGATGACGGTCAGCCCGCCCGGCCAGAACTCGGCCACCAGGTCGCGCACCGGCTGCGGGACCTCGCTGGCGAGGGCGTCGAGCGTGGGCGGACCGGGGATGAGCACGGGCGGCGGCGACTGCCGCGTGCGGCCCTTCGCGTCGAGCAGCCGCTGCACGGCCGTCGCGCTGAAGGCGTCCGCGGCGAGGCCGTAGACGGTGTCGGTGGGGACCACGACGAGCTCTCCGCGTCCGAGGGCGGCGCGTGCGAGCCGCATCCCGGTCAGGAGCCCGTCGGAGTCGGTGCAGTCGTATCGGGATGCCATGACTCGACGATGATAGTGCGACACAATGGTGGACATCGTGAACGAGACGCCCGCACCCCCGCTCCTGTTCCTCTTCGACATGGACGACGTCCTGGTCCGGTACGACTGGCAGGTGCGCATGGCCGCACTCTCCGAGTTCACCGGACACGAGTTCCAGGAGCTCCGTCGCCGCTGGTGGGACTGCGGCCACGAGATGCGTGCCGAGGCCGGTGGGTTCGCCGACGGCGACGAGTACCTGGCCGCGTTCGAGCGCGCGATGGAGTGCGATGTCCCCGAGGCCGACTGGGCCCGGATCCGCGGATCCGCCATGACCGAGCTGCCGGAACGCATCGAGGCGGTCCGGATCGCGAGCGAGCACGGGCGTGTCGGACTGCTCACGAACAACGGTCCGCTCGCCGGCCGCTGGATCCACGAGTGGGCGCCGTCCCTGCCCGAGGTCTTCGGCGAACATCTGGACACGTCGAGCAACTTCGGTGCCCGGAAGCCCGAGCCCGAGGTCTTCCAGCGTGCGGTCGCGCACCACGGCGTCCCCGCGGAGCGCACGTTCTTCGCCGACGACATGCCCGAGAACGTCGCGGGAGCGCGGAGCATCGGCATCCACGCGGTCCTGGTCGAGCACGACACCGACCTGCGCGAGCACGTCCGCGCCTTCGTCGCGGCACAGCAGTGCGAGGCCTCCCCCGTCGCGTAGCCCGCCACGCCCGTTCCTTCCCATCACGGTCGCGCTGGAAAGCAGGAACGGGCACACCTGGTCATTCCGAACGACCCGGTACGCCCGATCCCACCAGGTACGCCCGGATCCACCACACGCACGCACGAGTGAGGGACGGGAGGCCCGCCCCACGCCCGCCACGCCCGTTCCTTCCCATCACGGTCGCGCTGGAAAGCAGGAACGGGCACACCTGGTCATCCCGAACGACCCGGTACGCCCGATCCCACCAGGTACGCCCGGATCCGCTCGGCACACGCACGCACGGCCGAGCGACGGGAGGCGCGGCTCGGCTCCGGCTAGCGCGTGGCGGTGGTCGTGCGGTCGCGCCCCGTCAGGTCGACGTGCGTCTCCGGGGTGCGGAACCCCCGACGCGCCAGGACCTGCCGCACACCGGCGCCCTGCGGCTCGGCGTGCTCGATGACCAGGACTCCCCCGGGCACCAGCAACCGCCAGGCCGTCTCAGCGAGAGCCCGGACGGCGTCGAGGCCGTCGGGACCGCCGTAGAGGGCCATCGCCGGGTCGTGGTCGCGGACCTCGGGGTCGATCGGGATCGCGTCGTCCGGCACGTACGGCGGGTTCGACACGACGACGGACACGGTGCCGTCGAGTTCCGGCAGCGCGTCGGCGAGGTCACCCTCGACGAGTCGGACCGTCCCACCGTGGGCGTCGACGTTCCGCCGGGTCCAGTGCAGGGCCTCGGCCGACCGCTCAACGGCGTAGACCACGGCGTTCGGCACCTCGGTGTCCATCGCGATCGCGATCGCACCGCTGCCGGAGCCCAGGTCCACGGCGATCGGCTCGGGGACCGCGGTCGCCCGCAGCGCGTCGATGCCGAACTGCACGACGCCCTCGGTCTCCGGACGGGGCATGAACACGCCCGGTCCGACGGCCAGGGTGAGCGCACGGAAGTACGCCTGCCCGGTGATGTGCTGCAGCGGCTCACGGGTGGCCCGGCGCGCGACGGCGTGCCGGAAGCGCTCGACGTGCTCCGGCGCGATGCCGCCACCGATGAGCGCACGGGCCTGGACGGCACCGCGCGAGGTGTCGGTCGCCCACGCGAGCAGCAACTCGGCGTCGACCCGGGGCGTCGGGACGCCGACGGCGACGAGCGCCGCGGCCGCCTGCTCGAGCAGGCGATCCGCGGCGTACGTGAGGGGCGTGTCGGCGGTGATCCGGGCCTCCAGGCTGGGTGAGCGGTTACGCGTCCTGGTCGCCGATGGCGGCCAGACGTGCCTCTTCGTCCGCCTGGATGGCGGACTGGATGACGGGCTCGAGGGCACCGTTCATCACGCGGTCGAGGTCGTACGCCTTGTACCCGGTGCGGTGGTCCGCGATCCGGTTCTCCGGGAAGTTGTACGTGCGGATGCGCTCCGAACGGTCCATCCCGCGGATCTGCGACTTGCGCGCGTCCGAGGCGATCGCATCGAGCTCCTCCTGCTGCCGCGCGAGGATGCGTGCGCGGAGCACGCGCATGCCGGCCTCGCGGTTCTGGAGCTGCGACTTCTCGTTCTGCATCGCCACCGTGATGCCCGTGGGCAGGTGGGTGATGCGGACCGCGGAGTCCGTCGTGTTGACGGACTGTCCGCCCGGGCCGGAGGACCGGTAGACGTCGATCTTGAGGTCGTTCTGGTTGATCTGGACCTCTTCGGGCTCGTCCACCTCGGGGAACACCAGCACGCCGGTGGTCGAGGTGTGGATGCGCCCCTGCGACTCGGTCTGCGGCACCCGCTGGACGCGGTGCACACCACCCTCGTACTTCAGGTGGGCCCAGACGCCCTGCGACGGATCGGTCGTGTTCGACTTGATCGCGACCTGGACGTCCTTGTAGCCACCCAGGTCGGACTCGGTGCGCTCGAGGAGCTCGACCTTCCAGCCCTTGGTCTCGGCGTAGTGCGAGTACATGCGCAGCAGATCGGCCGCGAACAGCGCCGATTCCTCGCCGCCCTCGCCGCCCTTGATCTCCATGATGACGTCACGGCCGTCGTCGGGGTCGCGCGGGATGAGCAGCCGGCGGAGACGCTCCTGGCGCTCCGACAGCTGCTCCTCGAGCCCGGGGACCTCGTCCGCGAACGCTGCGTCTTCACGCGCGAGTTCCTGGGCGGCGGCGAGGTCGTCCCCCGCCGCCTGCCAGGCCTCGTACGCGGACTTGATCTGGTTGAGCTCGGCGTACCGCCGGTTCACCTTCTTCGCCCGGGCCGCATCGGCGTGGAGCGCGGGGTCCGACAGCTGCTGCGTCAGGTCCTCGTGTTCCGCCAGCAGCCCCGCTACCGACTCGAACACGCGTTACTCCTGGTGACCGTTGTGGTGGGCGCCGGTCGTGGGGACCGACTTCTGCACCTGCACCAGGAACTCGACGTTCGACTGCGTCTCCTTGAGGTTCCGCAGCACGATCTCGAGGGCCTGCTGCGGGTCGAGCCCGGCGAGGGCCCGGCGCAGACGCCAGGTGATCTTGACCTCGTCGGCGGAGAGCAGCTGCTCCTCGCGACGGGTACCCGAGGCGTTCACGTCGACGGCGGGGAAGATCCGCTTGTCGGCGAGGTGACGGTTGAGGCGGAGCTCCATGTTGCCGGTGCCCTTGAACTCCTCGAAGATGACCTCGTCCATCTTGGAGCCGGTCTCGACGAGCGCGGTCGCGAGGATGGTCAGCGAGCCGCCGTCCTCGATGTTGCGTGCGGCACCGAAGAAGCGCTTCGGCGGGTACAGCGCCGCCGAGTCGACGCCACCGGAGAGCACGCGGCCCGACGGCGGGGTCGACAGGTTGTACGCACGGCCCAGGCGGGTGATCGAGTCGAGCAGCAGCACGACGTCGTGGCCCAGCTCCACCAGGCGCTTCGCACGCTCGATGGCGAGCTCGGCGACGGTGGTGTGGTCCTCGGCGGGACGGTCGAAGGTCGAGGCGATGACCTCGCCCTTCACCGTGCGCTGCATGTCGGTGACCTCTTCGGGCCGCTCGTCGACGAGGACGACCATCAGGTGCGCCTCGGGGTTGTTCTTGGCGACGGCGTTCGCGATGGCCTGCAGCACGACGGTCTTGCCGGCCTTCGGCGGGGACACGATGAGACCGCGCTGGCCCTTGCCGATCGGCGACACGAGGTCGATGATGCGGGTCGACAGCTTGCCCGGCTCCGTCTCGAGGCGCAGGCGCTCGTTCGGGTACAGCGGGGTGAGGTCGTTGAAGTCGACGCGGGCCGCGGCTTCGTCGGCGGACTGGCCGTTGATCGACTCGACGGCGACGAGCGCGTTGTACTTCTGGCGGCTCTGCTGCTCGCCGTCACGCGGCTGCTTGATCGAACCGACGACGGCGTCGCCCTTGCGCAGGTGGTACTTCTTCACCTGGCCGAGGGAGACGTAGACGTCGCTCGGGCCCGGCAGGTACCCGGTGGTGCGGACGAACGCGTAGTTGTCGAGGACGTCGAGGATGCCCGCGATCGGGATCAGGACGTCGTCCTCGGTGACCTCGGGCTCGAAGTCGTCGTTCTGGCCGCCACGGCCGCGCTTGCGGTCGCGCTGGCGACGGCTGCGGCCGCTCTCGGCCTCGTCGGCGTGCTGTTGCTGCTGCTGCTTCTGCTGGCCGCTGGTCTGCTGCTTCTGCTGACCGGCGTTCTGCTGCTGCTTCTGGTCGGCCTTGTCGTCCTGCTTGGCCTCGGCCTGCTTGGGCTGGTCGTTCTGCTTCTGGCCGCCGTTCTGCTGGCCGTTCTGCTGGCCGTTCTGCTGCTCGCCGCCGTTCTGCTTCGGCTGGTTCTGCTGCTCGGCGCCGTTCTGCTTCTGCTGGCCGGCGTTCTGGCCGCCGTTCTGGCCGCCGTTCTGCTGGTCGGCGCCGTTCTGCTGCTCGCCGTTCTCGGCGTTCTGCCCACGGCCACGACCGCGACCACGGCTGCGACGACCGCGACGCGAGCCGCCCTCGCCCTGCTCGGAGTTCTGGTCGCCCTGCTCGTTCTGGTCGCCGGACTCGTTCTGGTCCTGGTCGGCCTGGACGGCGGACGTCCGGGCCTGCTGGCCCTGCTGGGCCGCCTGGCTCGGCTGCTCGGCCTCGGCGGGCGTCGACGCCTGCTGGCCCTGGTCGGCGGCGCGCTGCTCGGTGCCACGCTGGTCGGTGCCACGCTGCTCGGCGTTCCGCTGGCCACGGCCACGGCGCTGCGAGCCGGACTGCGCGGCTTCCTGGGCGTCCTTCTCGGCGCGGACCTGGTCGAGCCCGGCGAGGAGGTCCTCGGTGCCGGTCTGGCCGTGGTTGGTGTGCTCGGCGGCCGAGGTCGGCGCGGCGTTCACGGTGCCACCGGACGACGCGCGGCGCGAACGACGGGCACGACTCGGGGCTGCCGACTCGGCGGGTGCCTCGGGGTCGGCGACGGGTGCCTCGGCAGCGGGCTGCGCGGCGGTCTCGGCGGGCTCCGGCAGGGTCGGCTGCTCGGCGGCGGCCGGCTCGGCGGGGGTCTCGGCGACGGCGGCGGCCGGGGCGGCCGGCGCCTCGTCGACGGGACGCTTGTCCTCGATGGAGGCGATCAGGTCGCCCTTGCGGAGCTTGGAGAGCCCGGTGATGCCGAGCGAGGAGGCGATGCGCTGGAGCTCCGGGAGACGGAGGGCACGCAGGTCGCTGGGGATCTCCACCTGGGCGGAGTTGTTGTCGGTCAAGGTCGGTGTTTCCTTTCGAACCGCAGAACGCGGAGAGTTTCCACCGTCCCGGATGCAGGTGAGCATCGACCGCCGTTCAGACGACGGATCGGGATTCGGTGATCAGAAAGAGATGCACACTCGCGCACCGGACCCTGCGACGTCGCAGGAGCTGTCCTGAGGACGAGCGATCCGTACGGTTACGCGGGTTCGGCTTCGAGCGCCGAGTGCGCTGCCACTGTAGCACCACCGAGATCGACGGCCAGCATGAGCGGCCGCCAGTCGGATTCGGCGTGTCGCTGCACCAGTTCGGCGGCGGTCAGGCGCTGTGCCGGGTCGCTGCCGAGGACGAGCAGACTCGGCCCGGCACCGGAGACCACCGCGGCGAGGCCGTGCTGCCGGAGCAACCGGATCAGGGCGTCGGTCTCGGGCATGGCGCTGGCGCGGTACGCCTGGTGCAGCCGGTCCTCGGTCGCGGCGAGCAGCAGCTCGGGGCTCTGGATGAGGGCCGCGACGAGCAGCGCCGAGCGGGAGACGTTGAACGCGGCGTCGGCGTGCGGGACCTGCTCGGGCTGCAGGGAGCGCGCGAGCTTGGTCGAGAGCGTCGAGGTCGGCACGAACACCACCGGGGCGACACCGCGGTGCACCAGGAGCCGCTTGTAGGCCGGGCCCTCTGCGGTCATCCACGCGATCGTCAGGCCGCCGAAGAGCGCCGGCGCGACGTTGTCCGGGTGGCCCTCCATCTCGGTGGCCAGGGTCAGGAGCGTCGAGGCGCCCAGGTCGACGATGCCCTCGAGCAGCCCGCGGGCAGCCATCAGCCCGGCGACGATCGCCGCGGCGGAGGAACCGAGACCCCGGCCGTGCGGGATCGCGTTCGTGGCGTGCAGCTCGAGTCCGGGCTGGTCGACACCGGCGTGCTCCAGGCCACGGCGGACCGCGCGGACGACGAGGTTCGTGTCGTCCGTGGCGACCTCGCCGGCACCGACGCCCTCGACGGTGACGGTCGCGCCGGGTTCGCGGCGCACGCGCACCACGACCTCGTCGTAGAGCGAGAGCGCGAGACCGAGCGAGTCGAAGCCGGGGCCGAGGTTCGCCGACGTGGCCGGCACCCGGACGCGCACCGCCGATCCGGTCGGCAGCGCACGGACCGCCCGTCCGGCCGGTACAGCACTGCGGGCGGTCATGCCCTCACCCGGTCCGGACGAGCGGTCGGAGATCACTGTTCGCTGACCAGACCGAGCACGTCGGCGATCGACTTCGTGTCGACCGGCACGCTCGTCGGGGTGACCTCGCCGCCGTCCGGCGTGCGGAGGGCCCACTGCGGGTCCTTCAGGCCGTGGCCCGTGACCGTGATGACGACCTTCGCGCCCTTCGGCACGACACCGGCGTCGGCACGCTCGAGCAGCCCGGCGACACCGATGGCCGATGCGGGCTCGACGAACACGCCGACCTCGGCCGACAGGATGCGGTGTGCCGCGAGGATGGCCTCGTCGGTGATGGCACCGAAGTAACCGTCGGTCTCCTGCTGCGCCTCGAGCGCGAACTGCCACGAGGCCGGGTTGCCGATGCGGATCGCCGACGCGATGGTGTCGGGGTGCCGGACGACCTCGCCGTGCACGATCGGGGCGGAACCGGCGGCCTGGAACCCGAACATGCGGGGCAGCTTGGTGCTGCGGCCGGCGGCGACGTCCTCGCGGTAGCCGCGCGAGTACGCGGTGTAGTTGCCCGCGTTGCCGACGGGCAGGAAGTGGAAGTCCGGTGCGTCGCCGAGGACGTCGACGACCTCGAACGCGGCGGTCTTCTGCCCCTCGATACGGTCGTTGTTGACGGAGTTGACGAGGTGCACCGGGTAGTTCGCCGCCAGGTCGCGGGCGATGTCGAGGCAGTCGTCGAAGTTGCCCTGCACCTGCAGCAGCTGGGCGTCGTGGGCGACGGCCTGGCTGAGCTTGCCCATGGCGATCTTGCCCTCGGGCACGAGCACCGCAGCGGTGATGCCGGCGTGCGTGGCGTACGCGGCGGCCGAGGCGCTGGTGTTGCCGGTCGAGGCGCAGATGACGGCCTTCGCGCCGTGCTCGACGGCCTTCGAGATCGCCATCGTCATGCCGCGGTCCTTGAACGAACCCGTCGGGTTCATGCCCTCGAACTTCACGTAGACCTCGGCGCCGGTGCGCTCGGAGAGCCGACGAGCCGGGATGAGCGGCGTGCCGCCCTCTCCCAGCGTGACGATGGGCGTCGCCTCGGTCACGTCGAGTCGGTCGGCGTACTCGCGCAGGACTCCCTGCCACTGGTGGGCCATCAGGCTTCTCTCTGTCCGGTGGGGTGGATCTGGTGGTGGTTCGGCTCGGTGGGCCTGCTGGTCGGCCTGGAGGCCCGTGGTCGCGTCAGCGACCGACGACGCGCAGGACGCTGGTGACGTCCAGGACGACGTCCTCGCCGCGGAGGGCGACGACGGTGTCCGCCAGGTCGGCCTCACGCGCCAGGTGGGTGCCGATGACGAGCGTCGCGGTCCCCTCGGCTGCGCCGGTGGTGGTCTGCTCGACCGTCTCGACGCTGACGCCGTGCTTCGCGAGCACGCCGGCGACCGTCGACAGCACGCCGGGGGCGTCCGTGACGTGCAGGGTGATCTGGTAGCTCGTGCGGACGGTGCCGATCGGGAACACCGGCAGCTCGGACTGCGTCGACTCGGCGACCCCCGGACCGCCGATGACGTGCCGACGGGCCGCGGAGACCAGGTCGCCGAGGACCGCCGAGGCCGTCTCGACGCCACCGGCACCCGCGCCGTAGAACATCAGGTCACCGGCGGCCTCGGCCTCGACGAACACGGCGTTCTTCGCACCGTGCACGCTCGCGAGCGGGTGCGACTCGGGCACGAGGGCCGGGTAGACGCGGGCGCTGACGCCCTCGCGGCCGTCCTCGTCGGTCAGACGCTCGGCGGTCGCCAGGATCTTCACGACGTAGCCGGCCTTGCGGGCGGCGCGGACCTGGTCGATCGTCACGTGGGTGATGCCCTCGCGGTGCACGGCGGCGAGCGGCACCGAGGTGTGGAACGCCAGCGAGGCCAGGATCGCGGCCTTCTGCGCGGCGTCGTAGCCCTCGACGTCGGCGGTCGGGTCGGCCTCGGCGTACCCGAGCTCCGTCGCGGTGGCCAGTGCGTCCTCGAACGTGGAGCCCTTGCGGTCCATCAGGTCGAGGATGAAGTTCGTGGTGCCGTTGACGATGCCCATGATCCGGACGATGCGGTCGCCGGCGAGCGAGTCGTGCAGCGGACGGATGATCGGGATCGCCCCGGCCACGGCGGCCTCGTAGTAGAGCTGCGCGCCGACCTGCTCGGCCGCGGCGAAGAGCTCCGGGCCGTGGGTCGCGAGCAGCGCCTTGTTGCCGGTGACGACGTCCGCGCCCGACTGCAGGGCCTGGAGCACCAGGGTGCGCGCGGGCTCGATGCCGCCGATGAGCTCGACGACGATGTCCGCGCCGAGGATGAGCGATGCAGCGTCCGTGGTGAAGAGCTCCGCCGGCAGGTCGACGTCGCGCTGCGCGTCCACGTCGCGCACGGCGATCCCGACCAGCTCCAGCCCGGCACCGGCGCGCGAGGCCAGCTCGTCGCCGTGCTCGAGGAGCAGTCGCGCGACCTGGGAACCGACCGAGCCGGCCCCGAGCAGCGCGACACGGACGTTGCGGTATTCGATCATCTGGTAGCGGTTCCTGTCGGTGGGGGTGCGCCCTGCGGGGTGGGCGGACCCGGTCGGGTCGGGGGTCAGCGGCCGGTGCCGTCGGCGGGCACGGCGGCGACCCCGGTGTCACGGGCGAGGAGGTCGTCGATCGTCTCGCCCCGCACGAGGATACGGGCTGCGCCGTCCGCGACGGCGACGACCGGCGGGCGGCCCACGTGGTTGTAGTTGCTCGACAGCGCCCAGCAGTAGGCACCGGTGGCCGCGACGGCCAGCAGGTCGCCGCGCTGCACGTCGCCGGGCAGGTACTCGTCGTCCACCACGACGTCGCCGCTCTCGCAGTGCTTGCCGACGACGCGGCTCAGCACCGCCGGGGCGTCGGAGGTGCGGGCGAGCCGGGCCGTGTAGTCGGCGCCGTACAGGGCGGGACGGATGTTGTCGCTCATCCCGCCGTCGACCGAGACGTACGTGCGGGTCGCGCTGCCGCCGTCGTCGGTCTCGAGCGTGACCGGCTTGATCGTGCCGACGCGGTAGAGCGTCACCCCGGGCGGGCCGATGATGTAGCGGCCCGGCTCGACGGCGATGTCCGGCACCGGGATGCCGCGCTCGGCGCAGGCCTCGCCGATGATCGTGGCCAGTGCGTCGGCGATGTCCTCGGGGGCGAAGGCCGAGTCGGCCTCCGTGTAGTCGATCCCCCAGCCGCCGCCGAGGTTCAGCTCGGGCACCGGACCGGAGGCCACGAGCGTCGCGTGCACGTCCATCAGTCGGCGTGCGGCCTCGCGGAAGCCGGCGTCGTCGAAGATCTGCGAACCGATGTGCGAGTGCAGCCCGACGAAGGCGAGCGAGGGCTCGGCGCGGACGGCTGCCGCGGCCTCGACGGCCTCGGACAGCGGGATGCCGAACTTCTGGTCCTCGCGAGCGGTCGCCAGGTACTCGTGGGTGGACGCGTGCACGCCGGTGTTGATCCGGATGCGCACGCGCTGCACGACCCCGGCGTCGGCGGCGGCACGGGCGACGCGCTGCACCTCTTCGTGGCTGTCGAGCACGATCGTGCCGATGCCGACCTCGACCGCGCGGGTGATCTCGGCGTCGGACTTGTCGTTGCCGTGGAAGCCGAGCCGACCGGGGTCGATGCCGCCGGCCAGGGCGACCGCGAGCTCACCGGCGGTGCAGACGTCCACGCGCAGGTCGGCCTCGGCCATCCACGCCACGACCTGCGTCGTCAGGAAGGCCTTGCCGGCGTAGTAGACGTGCGCGTGGCTGCCGATGCGCTCGAACGCCTCGGCGAACGCGTTCCGCACACGGACGGTACGGGACTGGACGTCACGCTCGTCGACGACGTACAGGGGCGTGCCGAACTGCGCCACCAGGTCCGTCGCGCTGATGCCGCCGATCGCCAGGGTGCCGTCGTCGGTCCGCGTCGCGGACGCGGGCCAGATGCGGTCCACCAGTTCGGAGGCGTCCGTCGGGAACCGCAGCCGCGGCGGTGCAAGGGGGTTCTCGCTCACGGGACCCGATCCTACCGACGCGAGCCGTTCCTCCAGGCCGCGTTACGCACCCGTCCGCTCAGCCGCAGCTGCCGACGGTCCGCAGGCCGTCCTCGTTGAGCGGCAGCGCGTCCGCGGTGATCCGGACCGTCGCGTCCGACTTCGACACGTCGAGCGAGCGCACCCGGAGCGCCTCGGGCAGGAACTGCGCGGTGCAGACCTGCACCGGGACGCCGGTGACGCCCGGGATCGAGTCGACCTTGAGGCCGAGGTCGGAGTTCGTGATCCGGACGCTCTCCGGGGTGATGGTGATTCCGCGGCCGTCGTCCTGCGCGACGACGGCCCCCTTGGCGGCGTAGGTGATGTCGTAGCCGAGCACCGACGACGACCCCGTCAGTTCGACGCCGCCGTCGACCAGGTTCAGCCGGTCGAACAGCGGGCTGTACTTCGCCAGGTCCTTGACGCTCGACGACGCCAGGGTGACCGTGCCGTCGACGTCGCGGACGTCGCCCTTGCCGTCCACCGGGACGTCCTGCGCGGTGACGTCGGCGGCGAGCGGGATGCCGTCGACCGTGAGCTTCGCCGAGGAGATCTCGACGCGGTCGAGCGTGCCGCTGATGAGCTGCGGGATGACGATGCCCTCGGCGTGGGCCGCGACCTCGCCGGTCGTGCCGTCGGGCAGCGACTGCTCGACCTGCTGGGCGATGATCCGGTCGACGACGCCGCGCAGCACGAACTCGGCGAGCACGACGAGGGCGGCGAGCACGACGACGACCACGAGCAGGACGACGGGCCAGCGGCGGCGCGTGGTGGGGCGTTCGGTGGCTGCGGGCATGCGTCCTACCCTGCCAGTCCGGTCTGCGGCCCAGCTGCGGCCCAGCTGCGGCCGGGATGCAAAACACCGGTGTTCGCGCTCGACACCGCGGAATGCGGGTGTTCGGTGCGCGACGAACACCGGTGTTTTGCGGAAGGAGTGCCGCTACATGCGGGACGGCGCCGAAACGCCGAGCAGGCCGAGGCCGTTGCGGACGACCTGCCCGGTGGCGTCGTTCAGCCACAGGCGCGTGCGGTGCAGGTCGGTCACGGGCTCGTCACCGAGGGGCGTGACACGGCAGGAGTCGTACCAGCGGTGGTACAGGCCGGCCAGCTGCTCGATGTACCGCGCGATGCGGTGCGGCTCGCGCAGCTCGGCGGCGTGCCGGACCACCCGCGGGTACTCGGCGAGGGCTCCGAGCAGCGCGCTCTCGGACTCGTGGGTCAGCAGCGAGGCGTCGAACACGGACCGGTCGACCCCGGCCGCCGCGGCGTTCCGGGCCACCGACTGCGTGCGGGCGTGGGCGTACTGCACGTAGAAGACGGGGTTGTCGTTCGTGCGCTTGGTGAGCAGGTCGAGGTCGATGTCGATCGCGGTGTCGCTGGCGAACCGGACCAGGGCGTACCGGCCGGCGTCGACACCGACGGCGTCGACGAGGTCCTCCATCGTGACGATGGTGCCGTTGCGCTTCGACATGCGCATCGGCTCGCCGTCCTTGAGCAGGTTGACCATCTGCCCGATCAGGATCTCGAGGTTCTTGCCCGGCTCGTCCCCGAACGCGGCGCACATCGCCATCATCCGGCCGACGTAGCCGTGGTGGTCGGCGCCGAGCATGATCAGGTTCCGCTCGAACCCGCGCTCGCGCTTGTCGAGGTAGTACGCCAGGTCGCCGGCGATGTACGCCGGTTCACCGTCCGACTTGATGACGACGCGGTCGCGGTCGTCGCCGAAGTCGGTCGTACGGAGCCACTCGGCGCCCTCGGCCTCGTACATCACGCCGGCCGACCGCAGTCGGGCGATGGCACGCTCGACGGCCTTCGACTCGTGCAGGGCGTTCTCGTGGAAGTAGACGTCGAAGTCGACGCCGAAGTCGTGCAGCGACGACTTGATGTCCGCGAACATGAAGTCCACGCCCTCGCGACGGAAGAGCTCCTGCGCCTCGTCGCGCGGCAGGTCGCGGACGTCGATGCCCGGCTCGAGGGTCGCGATGACCCGTGCCGCGATCTCGGCGATGTAGGCGCCGCCGTAGCCGTCCTCGGGCGTGGGCTCACCGAGTGCGCTGGCGACGAGGGAGCGGGCGAAGCGGTCGATCTGCGCGCCGTGGTCGTTGAAGTAGTACTCGCGGGTGACGAGTCCGCCCTGCGCCTGGAACACGCGGGCCAGGCTGTCGCCGACTGCGGCCCAGCGGACGCCGCCCATGTGGATCGGCCCGGTGGGGTTGGCGGAGACGAACTCCAGGTTGATCCGGACGCCGTCGTACAGGTCGCCGGTGCCGAAGGACTCGCCACCGTCCACGATGGTGCGCGCGATCTCACCCGCGGCGGCGGCCTCGAGCGTGATGTTGATGAAGCCGGGGCCGGCGACGTCGACCGAGTCCACACCGTCGAGCTCGGTCAGCTCGCCGGCGATCTCGGTCGCGAGCTCGCGCGGGTTCGTGCCGAGCCGCTTCGCGAGCTGCATGGCGGCGTTCGAGGCCCAGTCGCCGTGGGCGCGGTTCTTCGGACGCTCGAGCACCACGTGGGACTCCTCGATCGTCACGGTCTCGGACGCGCCTCGGCGCTCGACGATCCCGGTCAGGATCGACAGGTACGCGGCGGAGAGTTCGGCAGGAGTCACGAGGACCGATCCTACCGGGACGCCCAGGTCCGCACCGGTCGATGCAGCATCATGTCGGGATGACCCCCCGCAGCCGTGCCCGGGCGCTCACCGTCGCCACCCTCACCACCGCAGCAGCCGTCGTGCTCGCCGGGTGCTCGGGAGGCGGGGACAGCACCCCGTCGGCCACCGCGACCCCGGCGGGCAAGCCGGTGTCCGAGACCTGCGCGGAGCTCCTGCCGACCAGCGCGCTGTCCGTGTACGGGCAGACCTTCGAGCTCGACGACTCCTTCACCCCGGCGAAGGGCTCCCCCGCTGCGACCATCGCGAAGCAGCAGGGTCGCGTGTGCCGGTTCGTCAGCACCGACGCGGACGCCACGGCGATCACGCTCGCGGTCGCCGACCTGCCTGAGAAGTCGCTCACCAACCTGAAGGACGCTCTGTACGAGCGGGGCGGGTCCGTCCCCACCTACCGCGTGGAGGGGTACTTCGCCCTGAGCGGCGACGTCGGCCGCGCGGATGCCTTCGCCGACCCGTACTGGATCACCGCGCAGTCGACGCTGTTCACCGAGCCGGGCGGGGCGCAGCCCGTCGTCGACGCGGTGCGGGCCGCGCTGCAGCCGTCCGCGTCGGCCACGGCCACGCCCGCGGGCTGACCCGCGCTGCGGCCGCGCACGGTGCGAGGCCGCCGTCCGGTGCGAGGTTGCGCGCGCGGTGCCCGCTCCTCGCGCCGCACGGGACACGGAACCTCGCACGGGATCACGACGGACGCACGGTGCGGCCGGGAGGCCCGTGGCAGGCCCGCACCGCGCCTCCCGGCCGGCGGCGACCACGCACGGTGCGAGGCCGCCGTCCGGTGCGAGGTTGCGCGCGCGGTGCCCGCTCCTCGCGCCGCACGGGACACGGAACCTCGCACCGGCTCGCGACGGACGCACGGTGCGGCCGGGAGGCCCGTGGCAGGCCCGCACCGCGCCTCCCGGCCGGCGGCGACCACGCACGGTGCGAGGCCGCCGTCCGGTGCGAGGTTGCGCGCGCGGTGCCCGCTCCTCGCGCCGCACGGGACACGGAACCTCGCACCGGCTCGCGACGGACGCACGGTGCGGACGGGAGGCCCGTGGCAGGCCCGCACCGCGCCTCCAAGCCGTCCGTCGTGACGTCCACGGCGCGACACGCGCTGTCCAGGACCACCCGCCGGACCTGCTACGGTTGTTGACACCCCTTGGCCCCCATAGCTCAGGGGATAGAGCACTGCCCTCCGGAGGCAGGGGCGGAGGTTCGAATCCTCCTGGGGGCACAGTCACATTTCCGCGCAAGCAGTTGTCTTCGCTTCGCTCAGTCAGCTGCGCGCGATGTCGCCTGCGGCGACCTTCTCCCGTTGAGGCTCCTCCGGGTTCTTCGCCGGTCTCGCGGCTGGGTGCCTCGAGGGTGAGCAGCAGGACGGACAGCGCGGCGTGCAACGCGCCTGCCCGGTAGCGTTCGGGCATGACGATGACGTTCCCGGTACCCGGAGTCCACGCACTGCGGGGCGGACCCGTGCTGCGGTGGGGTGTGATCGGTCCCGGGGAGATCGCGAACGACTTCACGACGACGCTGCACGCGAACTCCGACCAGCGCGTCATCGCCGTGGGCTCCCGCTCCCCCGAGCGTGCCGCGGCCTTCGCCGCCCGCCACGGCGTGCCGGGGGTGCACGGCTCGTACGAGGCCCTCGTTGCGGACCCCGCCGTCGACGTGGTCTACGTCGCCTCGCCGCACCCGCAGCACCTCGGGCACGCACTGCTCGCGATCGCCGCCGGCAAGCACGTGCTCGTCGAGAAGCCGATGACGACCTCGGCGGCGGACACCCGCACCCTCGCCGACGCCGCACGGGCCACGGGCGTCCTCGCGATGGAGGCGATGTGGACCCGGTACCTGCCGGGCACCACCGTCGTCGCCCGTCTGCTCGCGGACGGGGTCCTCGGCGACGTCCGGCTCGCGACGGTCGACGTCGGGTGGCCGCACGACCCGGACCCGGCGGACCGGATGTTCGACCCCGCCGCCGGTGGGGGTGCCCTCCTCGACGCCGGTGTGTACGGGCACTGGTTCGCACGCTTCGCCACCGGCGCCCCGGTGACCAGCAGCACGACGGGGGCGGTCTCGGATCGCGGGGTGGACCTCCAGTCCGTCACGGTGTCGACGGCGGAGGGTGGCGCGCAGTCGGTGGTGACCACGTCGATGACGGCGTGGACGCCGGGGCTGGCGGTGATCGCCGGGAGCCGGGCCACGGTCCGGTACACCGACCACTTCGTCTTCCCCGCGTCGTTCGCGGTGCACCGCCCGGGTGGGGAGGACCACTGGGAGGAGCCGACGGGGCTGCGGGGCCGTCAGGGACTCGTGTGGCAGGCGGCGGCGCTCGCGCAGTACGTGGCTGATGGCCGCACGGAGTCCCCGGTGCACTCGCTGGACGACTCGATCGGGATCGCGGCAGCGCTCGACGCGGCTCGTGCGGGGCTCGAGGCGGCCGGTGCAGCACCGTCCGTTCCCGAGCAGGACACCTCGACCCTCTAGGATCGCGGGCCGGTCGTCCCGCACGCGACCGGGAAGAGGCCTCGATGACCATCGGCACCGGGAACGCGCAGCTCGAACTCGCCCGCGGCGGCGACGCACCCGCCCCACGGACCCTGTTCGACGTCCTGGCGGCGACCGCGGCGACCCACCCGGACGCGACCGCCCTCGAGGACCCCGCCGGCAGTGTCGACTACGCCGCCCTGCTCGACCTCGTGCGCGCGCGGGCCGACGACCTGGCCCGCCGCGGTGTCCGACGGGGCGACCGGGTCGGTGTGCGGATCCCCTCCGGCGGGCGCGACCTGTACCTGTCGATCCTCGCCGTCCTCGCCGCCGGAGCCGCGTACGTGCCGGTCGACGCCGACGACCCCGAGGAGCGCGCCACCCTGGTGTTCGGCGAGGCCGGTGTCGTCGGGGTGATCGGCGCGGGCGGCGTCCTGCGTGACCGTGCCGGCGTCGAGCTGCCGGTGACGGACCCTGCGGCGAGCGCCGAACTCCCCCGCGAGACCGACGACGCGTGGATCATCTTCACGTCCGGGTCGACCGGGGTGCCGAAGGGAGTGGCGGTCACGCACCGCAGTGCTGCGGCGTTCGTGGACGCCGAGGCGCGGATGTTCCTGCAGGCGGCGCCGATCGGTCCGGGTGACCGGGTGCTGGCGGGGCTGAGCGTGGCGTTCGACGCGTCGTGCGAGGAGATGTGGTTGGCGTGGGGGCACGGTGCCGCGTTGGTGCCGGCGCCCCGGTCGTTGGTGCGGACGGGGGTGGACCTGGGGCCGTGGCTCATCGCGCACACGATCACGGTGGTGTCGACGGTGCCGACGCTGGCGGCGTTGTGGCCTGACGATGCGCTGGAGCAGGTGCGGCTGGTGATCTTCGGTGGTGAGGCGTGCCCGCCGGAGTTGGCGGCGCGCATCGCGAGTCGTGACCGTGAGGTGTGGAACACGTACGGGCCGACCGAGGCGACGGTGGTGGCGTGCGGGTCCCTGCTCGACGGGAGCCAGCCGATCCGGATCGGGTTGCCGCTGGACGGGTGGGACCTTGCTGTGGTGGACGGTGCCGGACAGCGGGTGGAGCCGGGCGGCGTCGGTGAGCTCGTGATCGGCGGGGTCGGGCTGGGGCGGTACCTCGACCCGGCGAAGGACGCGGAGAAGTACGCGCCGTTCCCGGAGCTCGGGTGGGAGCGGGCGTACCGGAGCGGGGACCTGGTGCGGTACGAGCCCGAGGGGCTGGTGTTCCAGGGGCGTGCGGACGACCAGGTGAAGCTCGGTGGCCGGCGGATCGAGCTCGGCGAGATCGATGCGGCGCTGCAGGCCCTGGACGACGTGGCGGGTGGTGCCGCGGTGGTGCAGCGGACCCCGGCGGGCAACCAGGTGCTGGTCGGGTACGTGGCCCCGGTGGCCGGGGCGACGGTGGACGTGGCTGCGGCGAACGCCCGGTTGCGGCAGGAGCTGCCGGCGGCACTGGTGCCATTGGTGGCCGTGGTGGAGTCGCTGCCGACGCGGACGTCGGGCAAGGTCGACCGTGCCGCGCTGCCGTGGCCGTTGCCGGGGGCCTCGGACGCGGCGATGCTGCCGGACACGGTGGCGTGGATCGCCGAGCGGTGGTCGGCGATCCTGGGGGTGCCGGTGGCGAGCGTCGACGACGACTTCTTCGCGCACGGCGGTGGGTCGTTGACGGCGGCGCAGCTGGTGTCGGCCATCCGCGAGCGGTTCCCGACGACGACGGTGGCGGACGTGTACGACCACCCGCGGATCGGGGCGTTGGCGGCGGCGCTGGACGAGTCCGGCCCGGTCGAGGCGTCGTCGCGTGACGTCACGCCGGTGCCGCCGGCGACGGGGTTGCTGATGACGCTGCTCGGGCTGCCGGTGCAGGTGCTCCGGGGGTTGCGGGTGCTGACGTGGACGGCCCTGGTGGCTGCGGTGCTGCACGCGACGACGCTGCCGTTCCTGCCGGTGCTGCCCTGGCCGGTGCTGGTGCTGGCGCTCCTGGTGTTCGTGACGCCGATCGGCAAGATGGCGCTGACGGTGGTGCTGGCGCGGCTGCTGCTCGCCGGGGTCCGGCCGGGGTCGTACCCCCGCGGTGGTTCGGTGCACCTGCGGGTGTGGTTGGCCGAGCGCATCGCCGAGGCGGTCGACGGCCCCTCGACGGCGGGTGCCCCGTGGATCAGCTACTACGCCCGGGCGCTCGGTGCGCGGATCGGCAGGGACGTCGACCTGCACACGTTGCCGCCGGTGACGGGGATGCTCACGATCGGCAAGCGTGCGTCGATCGAGCCCGAGGTCGACCTGGCCGGGCACTGGCTCGACGGCGACGTGTTCCACCTGGGGCACGTCCGTGTCGACGAGGACGCCGTGGTGCGCAGCCGGACGACGCTGCTGCCGGGGGCGCACGTCGGTGCGGGTGCCGAGATCACGGCGGGTTCCGCCGTCGGCGGCACGGTGCCCGCTGGCGAACGCTGGGCGGGGGCGCCGGCGGAGCGCACCGGGTCGGCTCGTGACGACCGGGAGGCCCGTCCCGCGACCCGTCGACGCTGGCTGCTCGCGTACGGGGCCGGGTCCCTGGCCGTGGCCGGGTTGCCGGTGGCCGGTGTCGCGGTCGGACTGCTGGTCGCCCTCGCCCTGGTCGGGCGTGCGTCGACCCTGGGCGACGCGGTGCTCCGTGCGCTGGTGACGGTCCCCCTGGCGACGGTCGTCGCCGGTGCGGTGTACGCGCTGCTGGTGGTGGTCGCGGTGCGGCTGCTCGGCATCGGCCTGCACGAGGGGCGGCACCCGGTGCGCTCCCGGATCGGCTGGCAGGTGTGGTCGACCGAGCGGGTGCTCGACGCGGCGCGCACCCTGCTGTTCCCGCTGTACGCCTCGCTCGTGACGCCGGTGTGGCTGCGGCTGCTCGGTGCCCGGGTCGGTCGGGACACCGAGATCTCGACGGTGCTGCTCATCCCGGCGTTGACGCAGATCGCGTCGGGGGCGTTCCTGGCCGACGACACGATGGTGGCGACGTACGAGCTCGGCGGCGGTCGGGTGCGGATCGGTCGTTCGAAGGTCGGCCGTCGGGCGTTCCTCGGCAACAGCGGGATGACGGGCGCCGGACGCTCGGTGCCACGTGAGGCCCTGGTGGCGGTGCTGTCCGCGGTGCCGAAGAAGGCCAAGCGCGGGTCGTCGTGGCTCGGGTCGCCCCCGGTGCGGCTGCGGCGTGCGGCGACGGAGTTCGACGAGGCGCGCACGTTCCGCCCGTCCAGGCGGCTCAAGGTCGCCCGCGGCTGCTGGGAGCTGCTGCGCCTGGTGGCCCCGATGGTCTCCGCCGCCATCGCGCTCGGCGTGGCCGGAGCCCTGCTGGCGCTGTGGTCGGCCGTCGGGATCGGGTGGACGGTGCTGCTCGCCGGGCCGGTGCTCATCGCCGCCGGTGCGGTCGCCGCCGTGGTGTCGACGATCGCGAAGTGGGCGTTCGTCGGCCGGATCACCGCCCGGGAGCACCCGCTGTGGTCGTCGTTCGTGTGGCGCAACGAGGTGCAGGACACGTTCGTCGAGACCGTCGCGCGCCCCTGGTTCGCCGAGCAGGCCACCGGCACCCCCGCGCTGGCCGTCTGGCTGCGGAGCCTCGGTGCGACGATCGGCCGCGGCACCTGGCTCGAGACGTACTGGCTGCCCGAGGCCGACCTGGTCACGATCGGCTCCGGGGCGTCGGTGGCGCGCGGGACGGTCGTGCAGACACACCTGTTCCACGACCGCGTGATGCAGCTCGACACCGTCCGGATCGACGCGGGTGCGACGCTCGGGCCGCACAGCGTGGTCCTGCCGGCGGCCGGCATCGGTGCCGGGGCGACCGTCGGGCCGTCCTCGCTCGTGATGCGGGGCGAGCAGGTACCGACGGGCTCCCGCTGGTCCGGCAACCCGATCGCTCCGTGGACATCGGCAGCCCCCTCGGTGACCGCCCCACCGGCGCCATGAGGTTGACTGTCCCCGTGCCCTCCGATCCCGCCGCAGACCCGTACACCCCGCACAGCGGCGACCGACGGTGGAGCGCCGAGCACTACGAGCTCCGTCTCGACTACCGCGTCGCCACGAACCGCCTGGACGGCACCGCCACGATCACCGCACGCGCCCTGGAGCCGCTCGACAGGGTCGTGATCGACCTGCACGGGCTCACGGTCGACCGGGTCGACGTCGACGGACGCCGGGCCAAGAAGGTCTCGACCGCGACCCACAAGGTGACGGTCACCCCGGCCGACCCCATCGCCGCCGACACCGTGTTCAGCGTGCACCTGCGGTACCGCGGCACCCCGCACCCCGTCCGGAGCGCGTGGGGGCAGCTCGGCTGGGAAGAACTGTCCGACGGCGTCATCGTCGCCGCGCAGCCCACGGGAGCGCCGTCGTGGTTCCCGTGCAACGACCGCCCCGACGACAAGGCCACGTACCGGATCGAGATCGCGGCCGAGGCGGCGTACGACGTCCTGGCGAACGGGGAGCTGCTCGCCAAGGAGCGCGACCGCGTCGGCACCCGCTGGACCTACGCCACCACCGAGCCGATGGCGACCTACCTGGCGACCGTCCAGATCGGCCGGTACCGCACCACGAAGCTGCGCACGAGCGGGGTCCCCGTCACGCTGCACCACCCCGCCGACCTCGCCGCCGCCGCGAAGACCGACTTCGGCCAGGTGCCGGAGATGCTGGCGCTGTTCGGTGACCGGTTCGGCCCGTACCCGTTCGCGGCGTACGGCGTCGTGGTGACCGACGACGACCTGGAGATCCCGCTCGAGGCCCACGGCCTGGCGGTGTTCGGCCGGAACCACGTCGACGGCGAACACGGCACCGACCGCCTCATCGCCCACGAGCTCGCCCACCAGTGGTTCGGCAACTCCGTCACGGTCACCCGGTGGCAGGACATCTGGCTGCACGAGGGGTTCGCCTGCTACGCCGAGTGGCTGTGGTCCGAGGACCGCGGCGACGACACCGCCGACCAGCTGGCCGAGCGGTACCGGCAGGGACTGCTCGAGCAGCCGGAGGACCTGGTGGTCGGTGACCCGGGCGCGAAGGACATGTTCGACGACCGCGTCTACAAGCGCGGCGCCCTCGCCCTGCACGCCGTCCGCCGCACGATCGGCGACGACGCCTTCTTCACCGGGCTGCGGAGCATCACCGAGCGGCACCGGCACGGATCCGTCACCGTGCCCGACGTGCTCAATGCGTTCGCGGACGCCACCGGCCGCTCCGTCGCGGACGTCCGGGCGGTGACCGGACCCTGGATCGACGAGGCGTCGGTGCCGACGCTGCCCGCTGGCTAGCTCCGCCGCCGCGTCGACCAGCTCGCGACGCCGCCGCGTCGACTAGCCGGCCAGTTCGCCGTCGGCCGGGTCGCAGCTGACCTCGGACCACACCGCGTCGAGCGACAGTCCGACCACGCCCGCGACCGACGCGATCGTCGAGAACGCCGGCGTCGCGATGCGGCCGGTCTCGATCTTCCGGAGCGTCTCCGGCGAGATCCCCGCGGCCAGGGCGGTGTCCACGATCGACCGCGGACCACGGGCACGACGGAGCAGTGCACCGAGGCGACGACCGCGCGCGACCTCGTCGGGGCGGAGTGGGAGACGGACCATGACCACATAGTAATACCGGTATGATCATCCGCGTGATCGAGATCCTGACCCCCACCGAGGTCGACAAGGGCCGCGCCACCGGAGCCCTCGTCGGCACGATCCTGCAGACCCTGCGCGAACGCACCCGCGTCGGCACGAACCTGCTCGAGATCGACCGGTGGGCGAAGCAGATGATCGAGGCCGCCGGTGCCGACTCCTGCTACGTCGACTACGCGCCCTCGTTCGGCCGCGGTCCGTTCGGCCACCACATCTGCACGGCCGTGAACGACGCCGTGCTGCACGGGCTGCCGCACGACCGGGTGCTGCACGACGGGGACCTGCTCACCCTCGACCTCGCGGTGTCCCTGGACGGCATCGCCGCCGATGCCGCGATCAGCTTCGTCGTCGGCACCCCGCGCCCCGAGGACCTCGCCCTCATCGACGCCACCGAACGCGCGCTGGCCGCGGGCATCGCCGCCGCCGGACCGGGCGCCCGCATCGGTGACCTGTCCCACGCGATCGGCACCGTCCTCGAAGCCGCGGGCTACCCGGTGAACGTGGAGTTCGGCGGACACGGCATCGGCTCGACCATGCACCAGGACCCGCACGTGTCGAACACCGGGCGCCCCGGCCGCGGCTACACGCTCCGACCCGGACTCCTGCTCGCGCTCGAACCGTGGGTGATGGCGGACACCGACGTCCTGGTCACCGACGCCGACGGGTGGACGCTGCGGAGTGCCACCGGAGCGCGGACCGCCCACACCGAGCACACCATCGCGATCACCGAGGACGGCGCCGAGGTGCTCACGCTCCCCCGCTGACCGCCCCGACCACCTCGACGGACAGGCCACCCGCCGCGACGACGAGCACCACGTCCGGCGCGGGGTACAGCACGGTGAGCGGTTGTCCGACACCCTCGAACCGGGCGGTTCCGGCGGCAACGTCGACCTCGACCGCGAGCGGGTCGACGCGCAGCCCGCGACCGTCGCGTTTCAACACGGCCTCCTTGGCCGCCCACGCGGCGGCGAGGAGCGCCGGGTCCCCGTCGGCGCGACGGAGTTCATCCGGGGTGAAGACGTCGAGCGGTGCGGCAGCGACCCGCGACACCCGTTCAACGTCGACGCCGAGCGCCGACGGCCCGACCGCGAGGGCGACGACCCCCGGTGCGCGCGCCAGGCTCACGCCCACCGCGGTGCCCGCGACGGTCGCCCACGGACGACCGTGGTCGGTCCCCGCGCAGTGCGGGCAGACGCGCCCCGCGCGCACCGCGACCGGCTCGACGCCGGTCGCCGACGCGACGGCGGCGACCAGGGCCTCCCGGTCGTCCGCGCGGTCAGCAGCCGGCGTCCGGAGCGTCACCGTGACGGTCTGGAGGCGCGACCCACCGACCCGGGCAGCGCCCGTCGGTCGTGTGGTCGCGCCCAGAGCGGATCAGGCGTGCGTCAGCGCGATGAGCGCGACGTTCATGGTGCTGTACTGACCCTCGGAGCGGGTCGCCTGGCGAACTCGTCCGCGCAGGACCTCGTAGCGGCCGTCGTGCTCGCGCACGAAGCCGATCACACCCGTCGCCGGAGTCGACACCCGGTGGTAGCCGTCCTCGAGCGGGACGACCTCGGTGCTCGTGGTGCGTTCCATCGTTCTTCCCCTTCCGTTCATCCTCGAACAGTGGCGCCAGCATACCCCGGTACGGGGGACAAGACGTCCACAGGAAGCACGGTCCGGAGCGTTCCCCCAGAGTCTGGCGGTGCCCCTGCGTGGCCTGGATAGACTCCGGGCGACAGCGCCCTCGTGGCGCGGTCCGGTGCGGTGCCGCGGGGTACCGACCGGCGACGGACGGAGGACGGATGCGAGCGGTCCAGCACGGATCGGGCACGGACGGATCGAGCGGGCACAGGGGGACAACGCGGCTGTGGAGCCGTGTGACGGCGGCCCTGGTCGCGATGCTCATCGTCCTGGCTCCGGCAGCGACCGCCCACGCCACGGCACCCGTCGACCTGGACGGCGCGTACGTCCTCGACGAGGCCGACGCGCTGACCGCATCCCAGCAGTCGAAGGTCGAGCAGGCCGTGCAGGACCTGTACTCCGAGACCCAGACGCAGCTGTTCGTCGTGTTCGTGCCGTCCTTCACCGACCCCACCGACCACACCGAGTGGGGCCGGGCCGTGATGGAGCAGAACCAGATCGACACCGACGGCATCCTGCTCTCGGTCGCGGTCGACGAGCGCAACTACGACGTCCAGCAGACGAACGAGACCGCGATCTCCTCGTCCGACGTGGAGAACGCCGTCAACGACGCGCTGCTCCCCGAGCTCAAGCAGGGCGACTGGTCCGGCGCCGCCGTGGCCTTCGCCGACGGGCTGACCCAGTCGCAGGCCCCGGTGGACCTCACCTGGCTGTGGATCCTGCTGCTCGTCGTGGTCGTCGGGCTCATCGTCGTGGTCCTGGTCATCCGGACCCGGAACAAGCGCCGCACCGCCGCAGCGACGAAGGCGCAGGAAGCCTCGCTCGCCGACCTCGAACGCACCGCCGGCGGCGCCCTGGTCACCATCGACGACGAACTCCGCACCGCCGAGCAAGAGGTCGGGTTCGCGAGCGCGCAGTTCGGCCCGGACGCCGCCAAGCCCTTCGCCGACGCCGTGCAGGCCGCCCAGCGCGAGGTCCGCAAGGCCTTCACGATCCGGCAGCAACTCGACGACGAGATCCCCGACACCCCCCAGCAGCGCGCCGAGTGGGCGAACCAGATCATCGTCATCTGCGAACGGGCCCACGCCGCGATCGAGGAGCAGACCGAGGCGTTCGACCAGCTCCGCTCGCTCGAGGACGGCATCGAGGACGCAGCCGCGTCGCTCGCCCAGGCCGTGGCCGCCGCACCGGCATCGGTCGGGGCCGCCGCCGCCGCACTCGACCGCGTCCGCGCCCGCTACACCGGCCGCACCCTCGCCACCGTGGCGAACAACGTCGACCAGGCCCACCAGGTGCTCGCCTTCGCCACCGAACGCTCGAACGCCGCCACCGCCTCCATCGCCGCCGGCGACAAGGGCGAGGCGGTCGTCGCCGTGCGCGACGCCCAGCACGCGCTCGCCCAGGTGCAGCAGCTCACCGACGGCGCACTCGCCGCCGAGCAGTCCTTCGACGAGGCCACCGCCCGCGCCGAGGCGATGCGCATCGACATCCAGGGCGACGTCGCCGCCGCCCGCAGCCTGCGCTCGGGCGGCCCGGACCTCGCCGCCGCGGTAACCCGCGCCGAGGCCGTGCTCCGCCAGGGGCTCGACCCGAAGGACCCCGTGGCGGCCGTCGACGCGCTGACCCGGGCGAACACCGAGATCGACCAGGCGATCGCCGCGGCACGGGGTGCCGAGGAACAGCGCCAGCGCGCCACCCAGGCGCTCGACGCGGCCCTGCGCGACGCCCGGAACCGGATCAGCCAGGCCCGCGACTACGTCTCCCTGCACCGCGGCGGCATCGGCCCGACCGCCCGGACCCGGCTGTCCGAGGCCCAGCGCGCCTACGACGACGCCGTCGAGCTCGCCCCGAGCAACCCCGGCCAGGCACTCAACGCCGCCCGCGCGGCCGAGCAGTACGCCGCAGCCGCGATGGACGCAGCCAACGACGACCTCGGCGGCTGGGGTGGCGGCCAGGGCGGAGGCGGTGGTGGTGCCCAGCTCGGCGGCCTCGTCACCGGACTCGTCCTCGGCGGCCTGCTCGGCGGTCGCGGCGGCAGCTACGGCGGCGGCTCCTTCGGGGGCGGCGGCTTCGGCGGAGGCGGCGGGGGCTTCGGCGGCGGTGGCGGCTTCGGCGGAGGCGGCGGTGGGGGCGGCGGCGGCGGTGGGGGCGGCGGCGGCGGCTTCTCCGGCGGCGGCCGCTTCTGACCCGACGGACTCCCCCGGTCCCCAGAACCAGACACGACCCGACCCGACCCGACCCGACAACACCGTCCACAGGACTTCCACGAAAGGGAACAGCAATGGCCAAGCAGACCATCTTCGGACGCATCTCCACCCTCGTGCGCGCGAACATCAACCAGATCATCGACGACGCCGAGGACCCGCAGAAGATGCTGGACCAGCTCGTCCGCGACTACACGAACAACATCGCCGACGCGAAGACCGCGATCGCGCAGACCATCGGCAACGTGCGCCTGCTCGAGCAGGACCACGAAGAGGACAAGAAGGCCGCGGTGGAGTGGGGCCAGAAGGCCGCCAACGCCTCCGCCGCCGCCGACAAGTACCGCTCCGAGGGCAAGTCGGCCGAGGCGGACAAGTTCGACAACCTCGCCAAGATCGCGATCGGCAAGCAGATCGCCGCCGAGCAGGAGGTCAAGGACGCGGAGCCGAACCTGGCGTCGCAGAACGAGGCCGTCGAGAAGCTCAAGACCGGTCTCGCCGGCATGGAGCAGAAGCTCGAGCAGCTCCGCGCGAAGCGGGACAACCTCGTCGCCCGCTCGAAGACCGCCGAGGCGCAGTCCCGCGTCAACGACGCCCTCGGCAACATCGACGTGCTCGACCCGACGAGCGACCTCGGTCGCTTCGAGGAGAAGGTCCGCCGCGAAGAGGCGAAGGTGCTCGGCCAGCAGGAGCTGCAGTCGTCCAGCCTCGACGCCCAGTTCGAGAGCCTCGAGGACGTCGGCAAGGACGCCGAGGTCGAGGCACGGCTCGCCGCGCTGAAGTCCGGCGGATCCTCGAGCATCTGACGAACGCCCTGACGACGCCGGACCCCAGCTGACAGACTGAGACGATGCACTTCCTCGTGGTCGGTCAGTGGCAGGGTTCGGCGTCGTCGCGCGCGATGCGGCTCGGGGACGGCGCGTCGGCGATCGCGGCCGACCTCCCCCGGGCGTCCACCACCGTGGTCGACGTCCCGGCCGGAGCGGGTGACCGCCTCGAGACCGCCGTCGCCCGCTACACCTCGGTGCTCGCCGTCGCCGAACGCGTCGCCGAGGAAACCGCCGTCGCCACCGAACCGGTGCTCGTCGTCGGCGGTGACGGCGCCAGTGTCCTCGGCGCGACCGCCGCCCTCGCACCGGACACCGCGTTCGTCCGCATCTCCGGGTCCAGCGGGTACCGCGCACTCAACCGAGCCCAGCCCGTCGCCGCCGAGACCGCCGCCCTGCGCCTGCTGGTCGACCGCCCCGACGACCTGTTCCCCGGCCTGCCCGTGGTGCCGGCGTCCTCGGTCGTCGTTGCCGGGGTCCGCGGGGTCGAGGATGCCGAACGGGCCGCCCTCGACAAGGCCGGGATCGTGCACCTCGACGTCGACGCCGCCACCCCGGACGCCCTCGCCGCCGCAGTCGAGCGGACCGGTGCCGCATCGGTCTTCGTGCACGTCGACCTCGACGTCCTCGACCCGTCCGAGGTCGACGGACTCCTCGAACCCGTCCCGTTCGGCCTCGACGGTGCAGCGCTCGTCGAGCGCATCCAGGCCGCGACGCGCGGCCGCCGCCTCGTCGGCGCCGCGCTCACCGGATTCGCCCCCGTCGACCCGGACCGGGCGGTGGACGACCTCGGCGTGATCCTGCGCGTCGTCGGAGCGGTGACCAGCGCCTCCCGGGTGGGCTGACCACGGGCACGACGCGACCGGCGGACCCCCTGCCGGTCCGCGTACGCTCGGCAGCATGACGGACTACGACCTCATCGTGATCGGAGCCGGCGCTGTCGGCGAGAACGTGGCGGACTACGCCAGGAAGCGCGACCTTTCGGTCGCGATCGTGGAGGCCGAGCTCGTCGGCGGCGAGTGCTCCTACTGGGCGTGCATGCCCTCGAAGGCGCTCCTGCGCAGCGGACACGCCCTCGCCGCCGCCAAGCGGCTCGACGGTGCGAAGCAGGCCGTGACCGGCACGCTCGATGCCGCACACGTCCTCGCCCGCCGCAACTCGTTCACCTCCGACTGGAAGGACGACAGCCAGGTCTCGTGGCTCGAGTCCGCAGGCATCGACCTGATCCGCGGGCACGCCCGCATCACCGGCCCGAAGACCATCGACGTCGACGGCGAGACGCACACCGCGCGCGCCGCCGTCGCGGTCGTCACCGGTTCCCTGCACACGCTGCCCCCGGTGCCCGGTCTCGCCGAGGCGAAGCCGTGGGGCACCCGCGAGGGCACCAGCGCCCAGCAGGTCCCCGAGAGCCTGCTCGTCATCGGCGGCGGCGTCTCCGGCTCGGAACTCGCGACCGCGTGGGCGTCCCTCGGCGCGAAGGTCACCCTCGTCGCCCGGCACGGTCTGCTCGGCGGCATGGAGCCCTTCGCCGGGGAACTCGTTGCCGACTCCCTGCGCGAACTCGGCGTCGACGTCCGCACCGGCGTCAACCCGGTCCGTGTCGACCGCGACGAGCACGGTCTCGTCACCACGGAGCTCGACGACGGCACCACGGTCATCACGAGTGAGGTGCTCGCCGCCACCGGCCGCGCCGCCCACACGCGTGACCTCGGGCTCGAGACCGTCGGCCTGACCGCGGGTGACTGGCTCGACGTCGACGACACCATGCTCGTGCACGGCACGGACTGGCTGTACGCCGTGGGTGACGTCAACCACCGCGTCCTGCTCACCCACCAGGGCAAGTACCAGGCGCGGGCCGCCGGCGAGGCGATCGCCGCCCGGTACCAGGGCACGCCGCTGCACACCGAGCCGTGGGGTGCACACGTCGCCACCGCCGACCACGCCGCCTCGCCGCAGGTCACCTTCACCGACCCCGAGGTCGCGAGCGTCGGCCTGACCGAGGCGAAGGCCCGCGAGCAGGGGCTGAACGTCCGCGCGGTCGAGTACGACCTCGGTGCGATCGCCGGGTCCTCCCTGCAGGCCGACGGGTACACGGGCCGCGCGAAGATGGTCGTCGACGAGGACCGCGGGGTCGTCGTGGGCGTCACCTTCGTCGGCCAGGACGTCGCCGAGATGCTGCACGGCGCCACCGTCGCCGTCGTGGGCGAGGTCCCGATCGACCGCCTGTGGCACGCGGTGCCGGCGTACCCGACGATGAACGAGATCTGGCTCCGCCTGCTCGAGACGTACGGCCGCCCGGCCTGAGCGTGCGCAACCCGCTGCTCGACTCCCCCGTGTCCCGTGCGGGGTGGGTGTTCGCGACCGCCGTCGGGCTCGCCGTGGGCGTCCCCCTGTCGACCGGGCGGATCCGGGTGGAGGACGGGCTCGTGGTCTGCACGGGGCTGCCGCGCTGGGTGTTCCGGCGCGGCGGCACCTGCGTCGGTTCGGTGTACCTGACCCGCGACAACGACGGCCCGCGGGTGCTCCGGCACGAGCGGGTGCACGTCGAGCAGTGGCGCCGGTACGGGATGCTCATGCCGCTGCTCTACGCCGTCGCCGGGCGGGACCCGTTGCGGAACCGGTTCGAGGCCGAGGCCGGCCTGGAGGACGGCGGCTACCGCTGACGGGTGCGGGTGCGGTGCGGGTGCGGTGCGGTCGGTCGCAACACCCCGCCGGGAGCGCGGCGAGCGGTCGCAGACCGTCGCCTGCGGCGCCGCCAGCCGACAGTTCGTGACCACACGACGCCCGGCCCACGACGTGTCGTGACCAATCGGCGGCAGGCCCGCCAGGCGACGAAACGCGACCAGTCGACGGCCTGGAGGCGCGTGGCGGGCCCGCCCCGAGCCTCCCGGCCGCCACGCCCCACCCCCACTGCACCCGCCTGCCGGTCACAACACCCCGCCTTGAGCGCGGCGAGCGGTCGCAGACCGTCGCCTGCGGCGCCGCCAGCCGACAGTTCGTGACCACACGACGCCCGGCCCACGACGTGTCGTGACCACTCGGCGGCAGGCCCGCCAGGCGACGAAACGCGACCAGTCGACGGCCTGGAGGCGCGTGGCGGGCCCGCCCCGAGCCTCCCGGCCGCCACGCCCCACCCCAACTGCACCCACCCGCCGGTCACAACACCCCGCCGGGAGCGCGGCGATCGGTCGCAGACCGTCGCCTGCGGCGCCGCCAACCGACAATTCGTGACCACACGGCGCCCTGCTGACGACGTGTCGTGACCACTCGGCGGCGGGCCCGCCCAGCGCGGCAGCCCGGCGGCAGCGCCGCCCGCGCCTCAGACCGCGCGCCGCCGCGGCACCACGAGGGGCGTGCCGGTCTCGGGGTCGGGGACGACGACGCACGGCAGGCCGAACACGTCCTCGACGAGGTCCGCGGTGAGCACCGATGCCGGCTCCCCCGCCGAGACGATGGCCCCGTCGCGCATCGCGATGACGTGGGTGGCGTAGCGCGCAGCCTGGTTCAGGTCGTGCAGCACCGCGACGACCGTCCGACCGGCGGCGTGCAGCGCCGAGGCCAGTTCGAGCACGTCGTACTGGTGCGCGATGTCGAGGAACGTCGTCGGCTCGTCGAGCAGCACGATGTCGGTCTGCTGCGCGAGCACCATCGCGATCCACACCCGCTGCCGCTGCCCGCCGGAGAGCTCGTCGACGCTCCGGTCCGCCAGTTCCACCGTCTCGGTCTGCTCGAGTGCGGCCTGCACGGCCTGCCGGTCGGACCCGGAGGACGGGTGCAGCAGGTCCTGGTGCGGGAACCGGCCCCGGGACACGAGGTCACGCACGGTGATGCCGTCGGGGGCGATCGGGGTCTGCGGGAGCATCCCGACCCGCCGGGCGACGGCCTTCGGGCGGTACGAGTCGATCGGCGCCCCGTCGAGGAACACCGTGCCGGCTCGCGGCTTCAGGGTGCGGGCGAAGGACTTCAGCAGCGTCGACTTGCCGCAGGCGTTGGGCCCGACGATGACCGTCAGCTCGCCGTCGGGGATGTCGACGTCGAGCGTGTCCACCACGACCCGGTCGTCGTAGGCCAGGGTCAGCCCGCGGGCCCCCAGCGCGGTGGTCGGGACCGGACCGAGCGCGGTGCCCGCGGCCGACATCAGTGCTCGGCCTTGCCGTGCCGCCAGTACCCCATGAACGCGACCTGCTTGCGGTCGATGCCGACGCCGCGCACCAGGTGGCGGCGGAGTTCCTTGACGCAGCCGGCCTCACCAGCGATCCAGGCGTACACGGGGCGCTCGTCGACCGGAGCGGGGACGTCCCACAGCACCTGCTCGTCGACGTCGACGTCGGTGAACTCGGCGGCCGGCTCGCACGCGGCGGCGGACGACGGCGCGACGGTGGAGGCCCAGGCGTGCACCTGGTCGGTCATCCGGACCCCGTGGGTGGCGCCGTTGCGGGCGATCCAGCGGACCTCGACCCCGGCGGGCGCGGTGACCGGCAACCGGTCGGCGTCGGTGGGTACCTCGATGAAGACGTGTCCGACGGTCGAGACGTCGAGGGCTTCGAGGATGGCGCAGATGGCCGGTGCGGCGGTCTCGTCCCCGGCGAGCAGGATCCGGTTCGCGTGCCCGGGAGCGAACTCGGCGGCCCCGGTCGGCAGGTCCTCCGGCGACTCGGGGACCCGCGGCCCGACGATGCGCAGCTCGTCACCGACGCGGCAGGCCGACACCCAGCGCGACGCCGGACCGGTGTCGCCGTGCGCGACGAAGTCGATGTCGAGCTCGCGGGCGTCCGGGCGGAACGAGCGGACCGTGTACGTGCGGAGCGGGTTGCGGGTCTCGTCCGGCAGCGCGCGCCAGGCGGCGTACCAGTCCTCGTCCTCCGGCAGTTCGGAGAAGCCGATGCCGGGCAGGGGCAGCACGATCTTGATCCGCTGGTCGAGACCGACCGAGGAGAAGTCGGCGAGCGCGTCGCCCGTCAGTGTCACCCGGACGAAGTTCGGGGTGAGCGACGTGACGGCGGCCACGCGGACGGAGAAGACGCGATACCGGGTTGCCACGGAATCGAGTATGGCATGCCTTACCTAACGTCTCCAGGCCCCCGGAACGGTGCGAGGATCGTCCCCGTGTCCGAAGCCCCCGACGACGAATTCGCAGACCTGCCCGCCCTCGTCAGCGCGAGCGGCGTGCATGCGCCGCTACGCGCCTCCAGGCAGGTGGTCCGCACCGCGGACGGGCAAGAGATCTCCGCGATCCGGTGGGGCGAGGACGGCCAGGAGGCCCGGGTCACCTACCTGCACGGGCTCGGCATCGACGCCCACAGCTTCGACACCGCGGCACTCGCCGTGGGCGAGCCGGCGGTCGCCCTCGACCTGCCCGGCCACGGCCGGTCGTCCTGGCGGGAGGACGCGGACTACGCGGCGACCGCGACGGCGCCGAGCGTGCTCGCCGCGCTCGACGCGCTCGCGGTGCCGCCGGGCATCGTCGTCGGCCACTCGCTCGGTGCCATCCTGTCCGCTCGACTCGCGGCCACCGCGCCGGAGCGGGTGACCGGACTCGTGCTCGTCGACATGTCGCCGGACTTCGCGCAGCGTGCGGTGGACCGGATCGCCCGCGCGCTCGAGGCCGAGGAGCCGTTCGAGACGCTCGAGCAGGTCGTCGACCGGGCGATCGAGGCGCGGGTCGGCGACGACCGGCAGGTGCTGCTGCGCGAGGCCCGGCACACGACAGCCCTCGGGGCGGACGGGCGACTCGTGCGCCGCCACCACTTCCCGCACCTGCCCGCCGGGCGGACGTCGTCGGTGGGGCGCTTCGCCGATGCGTGGCCGGACCTCGAGGCACTGCGCGTGCCGATCCTGCTCGTCCGGGGTGACCGCGGGTACGTCTCCCCGAAGCTGCACGCCGGGTTCGCCGAACGCCTGCCGGACGCCGAGATCGTGACGGTCACCTCGCGGCACGCGGTGCAGAACCAGGCGCCCCTCGAACTGGCTTCGGCGATCCGGGCATGGGCGGAGCGGCACGGATTGTTGCACCCGATCGAAGAACCGTCGCCGGACGGCGCCAGCCGCCGGTACCCTCGTGCGAGCGCGAGGCCCGATCCCGACCCTCGTGCCCGGAAGGAACCCACCACCCCATGAGTCCGCTCCTGCTCCGTCGCACCGCGCGCACCTCGCGCATCGGGCGCGCTGCCCTCGCCGCCACCGCGGTCGCCGTCGTCTCCGCCCTGGCGCTGGCCGGCTGCTCCGGCTCGTCCGACACCACCGGCGGCAAGGACGCCACGGTGCGCGTCGGGCTGGTGCTCGAGCCGACGAGTCTCGACATCCGCACCCAGTCCGGGGCGGCGCTCGACCAGGTACTCATCGACAACGTGTACCAGGGGCTCGTCGGCCGGACCGCCGAGGGCGACATCCGCGACGTGCTGGCCTCGTCGCACGAGGTCTCGGACGACGGCCTGACCTACACGTTCACGCTGCGGGACGGCACGACGTTCCAGGACGGCAAGCCGGTCACCGCGGCCGACGTCGTGTGGTCGCTCGAGCAGGTCAAGTCGAACGACTCGTACGTCGACTCCGCCAAGCTCGCGGGCGTCACGTCGATCACCTCGCCGTCGGACGACTCCGTCGTGCTGAAACTGGCGAAGCCGGACTCCGACCTGCTCTGGAACCTGACCGGCCGCTCCGGCCTGGTGCTCGAGAAGGCAGCGGACAACGACCTGTCCGACAGCGCGAACGGCACCGGTCCGTTCGCGGTGGCCGACTGGAAGCAGGGCGACTCGCTCACCTTCGACCGCAACGAGGACTACTGGGGCACGAAGGCGAAGGTCGCGAAGATCGTCTTCCGGTACATCACGGACCCGTCGACCGCCGTCAACGCGATGGCGAACGGTGACCTCGACGTCCTGAACCCGGTCGACGGCACGCTCAAGAGCCAGCTGCAGGGCAACGCCGACATCGCACTGCACAGCGGCAAGACGACCGACAAGTACACGCTGGCGTTCAACAACCGCAAGGAACCGTTCACGGACGAGCGCGTGCGCCGGGCCATCCGGCAGGCGATCGACGCGAAGGCGCTCATCAAGGCGATCGGCGGCACCGGCGTGGAGCAGGGCGGCCCGATCCCGGAGCTCGACCCCGGCTACGAGGACCTCACCGACATCGACGCGTACGACCCCGCGAACGCGAAGAAGCTCCTGGCCGCCGCCGGCCAGCAGGACCTGAAGCTGACGCTCACCTACGCGAACATCTACCCGACCACGATCGGCGACGTGCTGAAGTCGCAGCTCGCCGACGTCGGGATCACCCTGACGGTCAAGCGTGTCGACTTCGCCACGTGGCTGTCCTCGGTGTTCCAGGCACCGAAGTCCGGCGAGCGGGACTTCGACCTGTCGATGGTCGACCACGTCGAGGCCCGTGACTTCGGCAACTGGGCGAACCCGGACTACTACTTCGGCTACGACAACGCGGAGGTGCAGGCGCTCTACGCCCAGTCGATCGCGGCGACCGACGAGGCCACCAAGACGGAGGCACTCCGGAAGGCGGCACGCATCGTCAGCGAGGACGCGGCCGGCGAGTGGCTGTACACGGCGACCGAGATCACCGCGGTGCGCTCCGGCGTGACGGGCTTCCCGGTCGACGGCGGGAACTCGCGCCTCGACCTGGCGAAGCTCGCGGTCAAGTGAACCGGAGCGGCCGCGGCGGGCTGTCCGTCCCCGTAGCATCGGTGTCGTGACCCGGTTCCTCATCGGGCGGGTGCTCCTGCTCGTCGTCGGCCTGCTCGTGGCGAGCGTCATCATCTTCGCCACGCTCCGCGTGCTGCCCGGTGACGTCGCCCAGGTCGTCGCCGGCACGCAGTCGACCCCCGCGCAGGTGGAACAGCTCCGGCAGCAGCTCGGACTCGACCGGCCCGTCGTGGTGCAGTACCTCGACTGGATCGGTGGGGTGTTCCGCGGTGACCTCGGCCGCTCCCTCGTGACGAACGGCGCCGTCGCGCCGGAGATCGCGCAGAAGCTCGCGATCACCCTGCCGCTCGCCGCGATGTCGCTGGCGACCGCGCTGGTGATCGGCGTCCCGCTCGGGGTGGTCGCCGCGGTGCTCCGTCGCCGCCCGGGTGGTGCGGTGATCGGGTTCGCGGCGCAGGCGGTCGCCGCCGTTCCCGTCGTGTGGGCCGGTATGCTCCTCGTCGCCCTGTTCGCGGTGACGCTGCACTGGCTGCCGACGCAGGGCTTCCCGCTCGACGGCTGGTCGGAACCCGGGCGGGCGTTCGCGTCGCTCGTGCTGCCCGCGCTGACGATCGGTGCGGTCGAGGGCGCCGTGATCCTGCGGTTCACCCGGTCCGCCACACTGTCCGTCCTCGACGCCGACCACCTGCGCACCGCCGCCGCCGTCGGGCTCACCCGCACGCAGGCGCTGCTCCGCCACGGCCTGCCGAGCGTCGCCCTCACGGTGCTCGCCGTGCTCGGGGTCCAGATCGCCGGGCTGCTCGTCGGTGCCGTCGTCGTCGAGCAGCTGTTCTCCCTGCCCGGGGTGGGCCGGATGCTCGTGACCGACGTCGGCCGCCGCGACATCACGAAGGTGCAGTCGGAACTGCTCGTGCTCACCGGACTCGTGCTGCTCGTCGGGTTCGCCGTCGACGTCGTGCACCGCACCCTCGACCCCCGACAGCGCGAGGTGCAGGGATGATCCGCCGCCTGGTGTCCCGACCGACCGGCGTCTTCGCCGTCGTCGTGCTCGGCCTGCTGCTCGTGCTCGCCGCCGTGTCGCTCGTCTGGACACCGCAGAACCCGTTCCGCGCCGACCCGTTCCACCAGTGGGAGGGGCCGAGCGCCGCGCACTGGTTCGGCACCGACGCCGCCGGCCGCGACATCGCGAGCTACCTGCTCGCCGGCACCCGTACCACCGTGCTCGTCGCCGTCGGCTCGGGGGTGATCGCGAGCGTCGTCGGGATCGTCCTCACCGCGATCGGTTCGCTCACCGCCCGCTGGGTGCGCGAGGGCACCGCGGTCCTGCTCGACATCCTGGTGGCGTTCCCGACCCTGCTCACCGCGATGCTCCTGACCGCGGTGTTCGGCGGGTCGCTCGGCGTGGTGATCGTCAGCGTCGGGCTGTCCTTCGGCGTGACGATCGCCCGCGTGGCCCGCGGTGAGATCCGGCGGATCGCCCGCAGCGACTACGTGACCGCGGCCCGGGCGTCCGGCGTCGGCGGTGCCGGGGTGCTCTTCCGTCACCTGGTGCCGAACGCGGCGCCGCTGTTCACCGTGCAGCTGTCGCTTGCGATGGCCACGGCCGTGCTCGCCGAGGCCGGGCTGTCCTACCTGGGCTACGGCGCCGGGTCGGACACCGCGTCGTGGGGCAGCCTGCTGTCCGACCTGCAGACCTACATCGGGGTCCACCCGTGGAGTGCGACCTGGCCGGGAGCCGCCATCGCGATCGTCGTCGCGGCACTGTCGTTGCTCGGCGACGCGGTGCGTGACGCTTCGGACCCGCGGCTGACGACGAGCGATCGCACGACGACCGACGGCACGACGGCCGACGGCACCGCGAGCGACCGGAGCGCCGACCCGGCGACGACCACGCCGGGGGTGACCGCATGACCGACCACGCAGCCGGCACCGCCGACGCAGCCGGCGCCGACCACGCCACCGGCACGGGCACCGCCACCGGCACCGGCACCGGCACCGCCCACGCCACCGCAGCCTCCGGGCTCGAGGTGCGCGGGTTGTCGGTCCGCATCACGGGGCGGACGATCCTCGACGACGTCAGTTTCACCGTGCCTCCCGGCCAGCGCGTCGGCGTGATCGGCGCGAGCGGATCCGGCAAGTCGATGACCTCGCTCGCCCTGATGGGCCTTGCGCCCACCGGCGCCGTCGTGACCGGCAGCGTCCGCCTGGACGGCACCGAACTCGTCGGCCTGCCCGACCGCGAGCGCGCGAGGCACCGTGGGTCGGGCATCGCGATGGTGTTCCAGGAGCCGGGGACCGCGCTCGACCCGCTGCGCCGTGTCGGCGCGCAGATCGCGGAGCCGCTCCGGCTCCACCGCGGGCTCGACCGGCGTGCGGCCCGCGCGGCAGCCGTCGACCTGGCGGCGTCCGTGGGCCTGCCCGATCCGGAGTCGCTGCTGCGGCAGTACCCGCACCAGCTCTCCGGCGGGCAGCGACAGCGGATCTGCATCGCGATGGCGATGGCGGGCGAGCCGTCGTACCTGGTGGCCGACGAGCCGACCACGGCGCTCGACGTCACCACCGAGGCCCGCATCCTCGACCTGTTCGAGCACCTGCCGGCGGGCATGGTGTTCGTCACCCACGACCTCGCCGTGCTCGCGCGCATCGCCGACACCACCGTGGTGCTCGACGCCGGCCGGGTGGTCGAGCAGGGCCGCGTCGCGGACCTGCTCGCCGCACCACAGCACCCCGCCACCGCCGCGCTCGTCGACGCCGCACGTGCCACCGCCAGGAGGACCGCCCCGTGACCCTCCCCGTCCTCGAGGCCACCGGTCTCCACCGCACCTACCGGCTCCCCCGCCGCGGCCCGTTCGAGCCCGGTCCGGTCCGCACCGCCGTCGACGGTGTCGACCTGATGGTCGCCCCCGGCGCACGGCTCGGCATCGTCGGCGAATCGGGATCCGGCAAGTCCACGCTGGTCCGGTTGCTCGCCGGCCTGGAGGCCCCTTCCGCAGGCACCGTCGCCGCCTCCGGCCGTCCGGTGGTCGCGTCCCGGTCCGCGCGTGCGTTGCGCTGGTTCCGTCGCGAGACCGGGGTGGTGTTCCAGGACCCGTACGCGTCCCTCGACCCGCGGATGCGCGTCGGCGCGATCGTCGCCGAGCCGCTGCGGGCCCTGCGGGTCCCGGGCTCGCACGACGACCTGGTCCGTGCCGTGCTGGAGCGCGTCGACCTGCCCGCCGACACGGTCGACCGGTACCCGCACGAGTTCTCCGGCGGGCAGCGACAGCGGATCGCGATCGCCCGGGCCGTGGTGCACTCGCCCCGGATCCTGTTCGGCGACGAGCCGATGAGCGCCCTCGACGTCGTCGTCCGCGCTCGGGTGATCGAGCTGTTCCGGTCGCTCGCCGACGACCTCGGGCTGACGCTCGTGCTGGTGTCGCACGACATCGGCGTGGTGCAGCGGCTGTGCGACACGGTCGCGGTCATGTCCGACGGCCGCATCGTCGAGCACGGGCCGGTGTCGCTCCTCGACGCGCCGCAGCACCCGGTGACGCGGGCGTTGGTGGCGGCGGCGCCGACGCTGCCGTAGGCGGGGCGGGGCTGAGCGGGACGGGGCGGGGCGGGACGCACCGTGCGCGCTCCGACACTCGGTGCGAGCTTGCCCGCACGGAGCCGGCCTACAAGGCCGCACCGAGCAAGCAACGCCGCACCACGTGCACGAAACTGCACCGTGCGACAGACAGGAGGCACGGCACCGGCCCGCCCCGCGCCTCCAGACCAGACGCACACGAGTCCACCGCACCGTGCGCGCCCCGCCACTCCGTGCGGGCTTGCCCGCACGGAGCCGGCCTACGAGGCCGCACCGAACAAGCAACGCCGCACCACGTGCACGAAACCGCACCGTGCGCGCCCCGCCACTCCGTGCGGGCTTGCCCGCACGGAGCCGGCCTACAAGGCCGCACCGAGCAAGCAACGCAGCACCACACGCAGGAAACCGCACCGTGCGCGCCCCGCCACACGGTGCGCCGAGCGCCCGCGCCCCGCGCACCGGACCCGCCGGGGCCCGCCGTCAGGCGGTCCAGGCAGCCGGGTGCCGCCGCTGCCAGCGCAACCGGCGCTCGAGCTGCGCGCCGATCGCGAGCAGGACGCGCTCGCCGCCGGGGCGCCCGATCAGCTGCACGCCCATCGGCAGCCCACCACCGTCGGGGTGGTCGTCCTCGGTCACGCCGACCGGCAGGGTGATCGCGGGGAGCCCGGACACGTTCGCCATCGACGTCCACGGCGAGTACGCGCACTGGCGGCGGAAGTCCTCGTCCGGGTCGTCGCCGTACCAGCCGAGGGGCCGCGGCGTCATCGCGAGGGTCGGCGTGAGCACCGCGTCGAACCGGTCGAACGCGCCGATGAGCGTCGTCGAGAAGGAGTCGAGCGTCGACATCGCGTCGAGGACCTGCGTGCCGGACAGCGACTGCCCGCGGGCCACGAGCCACGCCACGAGCGGGGTCAGCGACGACAGGTCGATGCCGGGCACCTGCGGCAGGCGGGCGGCCGAGCTCTCCCACGCCACCCGGAACGCGTCGGCGTACGGCACACGGGGCATCCGGACGTCCTCGACGCCGTGCCCGACCTCGCCGAGCACCCGCACGGCGGTCTCCACGGCGGCCCGGGCCGCGGGGTCGACGACCACGTCGACGGTGTCGTCCCACGGCGAGCCGTCGAGCACCCCGACGACGAACCGGCCCTCGCCGCGGACGGCGGCCGCGGTGAACGGCCCCTCGCCGACGTCGGGGGTGACGAGCGCGTACGGCGACGCCTCCGGCAGCCCGGTCGGCGCGACCAGCGCGTCGAGCAGCATGCCCGCATCGGCGACGGACCGGGTGAGCGGCCCGGCGACGGACAGACCGCCGACTCCGGAGCGGCCGGGCATCGACGGCACGCGGCCGCGGCTCGGCTTCAGGCCGACCAGTCCGGTCGCCGCGGCGGGGATCCGCACCGATCCGCCGCCGTCCGACCCGACCGCGGCGGGCACGAGTCCGGCGGCGACGGCGACGGCCGCACCGCTCGACGACCCGCCCGGCGCGCGCGTGGTGTCGTAGGGGTTCCGCGTCACGCCGAGCCGGGTCTCGGATGACGAGGACATGCCGAACTCCGGTGACGCGGTCTTGCCGAGGCTGACGGTGCCGGCCGCGTCGAGCGCGGCGACGAGCGGGTGGTCGGCCGACGCGGGCCGCTCCGGCAGGCTCGCGGTGCCGTTCCGCGTGGGGACCCCGGCGCGGTCGTACAGGTCCTTGTCGGCGGACGGGAGGCCCCACAACGGTCTCGACGTCGGCACCAGGTGGCCGAGGCGATCGGCTCGGGCCCGGGCAGCGTCCGCGGTGACCGTCACGAAGGCACCGAGTCCGGCGTCCAGGCGTTCCACGCGGGACAGGTAGTGCTCGGTGACCTCGAGGGCGGTCGCCTCGCCCCGGCGGATCCAGTCCCAGAGTTCCTGTGCGGAGAGGTGGTGGAGTTCGAACACGGCTCCGAGCCTAGGCGGCGGTGGCCCGTATCCTTCGACGGTGGACACCACTCTCCCCTCCGGCACGACGAAGCGCCGGATCGAACTCCGGCTCGTCCGGCCCCTGTTCGCCTGGTTCGCCCGGCCGACCGTCACCGTCGACGGGGTGGGGCACCCGGCCCAGTGGGGCACCGGCACGTGGGCGGTGCCGCACGACGGCGACACGGTGATCGGCGTGTACCTGTTCAACCGAGCGTGGCGGTTCGGGGCGGCCTCGGTGTCGGTCGGCGGCGCGACGGCGCTGGACTACCGGGGCGGGCTGCTGCCGGTGGGCGCGGGTCGGTTGACGCCGCGGGGCTGAGGGTCACGCCGGGCCGGGCAGGGTCTGCTCGGGCGGCTACTCGAACATCTCGGCGAGGAGCGCGTGCGGGTCACCGTCGACCACGTGCGCGGATCGTCGCTCCGGCCAGTGCGTCGTGGCGTCGTCCGGCCAGCACGGCACGACGTGGAGGTGCAGGTGCGGCACGCTCTGGCCGGCGTCTGCACCCGATGCCTGCAGCACGACGGTCCCGGTCGCGCCGAGGGCCCCCTTCATCGCACGGGCGACACGCTGCGCCAGGGCCGTGGTGGCGGCGAGTGCCGTGGGCCCGGCGGTGAGCAGGTCGGCGGTGTGCTCGACCGGCACGACCAGGGTGTGGCCGGGAGCCAGCGCCGAGTCGGGCAGGGGTGCGAAGGCGACGGCGTGCTCCTCGCGTTCGACCCACGTCGCGGGTTCGTCACCGGCGATCACGGCACAGAAGACGCAGGAGTCCATCGGCCCAGTCTGCTGCACGTGGGGTGCCCGCTCCGCGTGGGACGATGGGCGCATGACCGCCACGCTCGTCGCCAAGGGCCTGTCCGGCGGGTACGCCGCTCGCACGCTGTTCGACTCCCTCGACCTGACGGTGGCGCCGGGCGACGTGATCGGGGTCGTCGGCGTGAACGGTGCCGGCAAGTCCACGCTGCTCCGGCTGCTGGCCGGGGTCGACGAGCCGCTGGCGGGCACGGTGTCTCTGGCGCCGACGGACGCGTTCGTGGGGTGGCTCCCCCAGGAGCACGAGCGCATCGCTGGTGAGACCGTCGCGGCGTACCTCGGGCGGCGGACCGGCTGCACCGAGGCGACCGTGACGATGGACGCAGCGGCGGCGGCGCTCGGGGACCCCGACGCCGGCGACGCAGCGGCCGACCGGTACTCGGCGGCGCTCGACCGCTGGCTCGCCGCGGGTGCCGCGGACCTGGAGGACCGGATCCCGGCGGTGCTCGCCGATCTCGGCCTCGAACCCGGCACCGGCGACTCCGGTGCGGACGGCGTCGGCCCGGACTCCCTGATGACCGCGCTGTCCGGCGGGCAGGTCGCCCGCGTCGGGCTGGCCGCGCTGCTGCTCTCGCGGTTCGACATCGTCCTGCTCGACGAGCCGACCAACGACCTCGACCTGGACGGCCTCGACCGGCTCGAGGCGTTCGTGCGCGGGCTGCGCGGCGGGGTGGTGCTCGTCAGCCACGACCGTGAGTTCCTGGCGCGCTCGGTGACCTCGGTGCTCGAGCTCGACCTGGCACAGTCGTCGAACCGGCTGTTCGGCGGCGGGTACGACTCGTTCCTCGAGGAGCGCGAGATCGCCCGGCAGCACAAGCGTGACGCGTACGACGAGTTCGCATCGACGAAGGCCGACCTGGTCTCGCGGGCCCGGACGCAGCGCGAGTGGTCGAGCCAGGGTGTCCGGAACGCCATGAAGAAGAGCCCGGACAACGACAAGATCCGCCGCCGTGCCGCCTCGGAGTCGAGCGAGAAGCAGGCGCAGAAGGTCCGGCAGATGGAGTCCCGCATCGCCCGGCTCGACGAGGTCGAGGAGCCGCGCAAGGAGTGGCAGCTCGAGTTCACGATCGGCAGTGCACCCCGGTCGTCGGCCGTCGTCGCGACGCTGTCGGACGCCACGTTCACCCAGGGCGACTTCACCCTCGGCCCGGTCTCGCTGCAGGTCGACGGCGGTGACCGGATCGGCATCACCGGTCCGAACGGCGCCGGCAAGTCGACCCTGCTGCGGGCGCTGCTCGGCAAGCAGGCACCGACGACGGGCACGGCGTCGCTCGGGTCGAGCGTGGCGGTCGGCGAGGTCGACCAGGCGCGTGCGGCGTTCACCGGCGACCAGCCCCTGGCGGCGGCGTTCGAGGCGATCGTGCCCGAGTACACCACCGCCGACGTCCGGACGCTGCTCGCGAAGTTCGGGCTGAAGGCGGACCACGTCGGCCGACCGGCCTCGGCGCTCTCCCCGGGCGAGCGCACCCGGGCCGGGCTCGCGCTGCTGCAGGCTCGCGGGGTGAACGTGCTCGTGCTCGACGAGCCGACCAACCACCTCGACCTGACCGCGATCGAGCAGCTCGAGCAGGCGCTGGAGTCCTACGACGGGACCCTGCTGCTCGTCACACACGACCGGCGCATGCTGGAGACCGTCCGACTCGACCGGCAGTGGCGGGTCGAGGGCGGCACCGTCACCGAACGCTGACGGATCGACCGAGGGGGACGCACCATGCGACGCAGCACCTGGATCGCGACGACCGCGGGGGTGGTGGTGCTCGCCGTCGCCGCCGTCGTGGTGGGGGTGACCGTCGGGTCGCCGGCACCGGAGCCGACCCGGGCGGCGCGGGCGACGACGACTCCGACCCCGAGCGCCACGCCGACCCCGACGCCCGCGGCCGTCCCCGCCGCACCGTCCGACGCGACCCTGGCCGCGCTGCCGTTGGCGTTCCACGACGCCGTCGTGCCGCAGTTGCTCGACGGCGGGGACGTGGAGCCCGTGGACACCTGGCAGATCGCGACCCCGCGCACGCCGCTCGTCGCCCTGTACGCGAGCCCGTCCAGCCGCGCCCGACCGGTGGCGACCCTGTCCCACCTGGTGTCGACGATCAACCGACCCGCGGCGACCGCGGTGTGGGGTCGCTCCCCCGGCCAGGACGGCGGGATGCTCCTGGTGTCGACGCCGTCCCGCAACCGCACCCCCGGTGACGGCGGCGACCCGGACGCGCCGAGTGCGACGTTCGCCTGGGCCCGGGCGGCCGACTTCACCGTGACGGGGACGGACCGGATGATCCGGGTCGACGTCGCCGCCAGCACGGTGTCCGTCGTCACCCGGTCGGGAAAGGTCACCGCGACCGAGGCGGCCCGGCTCGGGACGCCGGAGGACCCCACGCCGGCCGACACCGCCACCTACGTCGAGGCGGCGTACGTCGACACCCGCGTCGCGTACACGCAGGGCAACCCGATCATCCTGACCGGGGCGCACTCGTCCCGGATCCCGTCGTACGGCGGCAACGCTGCGCTGACCGCGTTGCACTACTACCCGGACCCGACCGGCAGTTCGCACGGCTGCGTCCGGATCTCGGCGGAGATGACCCGGACCCTGGCTGCGCTGCCCGTCGGCACCCCGATCCAGTTCAGCTGAGCATCGGTTCCGCGGATCAGGCTCTCGGGATCCGGACCAGTCCGAGCCGCGCCACGACCTCGGCGCTCTCCTCTTCGGGGGTGCGGTCGGCGGCGATCGTCAGGTGGGCCTCGTCGGGCTGCGGCGGCTCGAGCGTGGCGAGCTGCGACTGCAGCAGCGACGTCGGCATGAAGTGCCCGGAACGCTGCGACATCCGCTCCTCGATGAGCGCGCCGTCACCGGCGACGTGCACGAACACCACGCCGGGGGCCCGCAGCACGTCGCGGTACGAGCGCTTCAGGGCCGAGCAGGTCACGACGCCGTTCGTGCCGGCGTCCAGGTGTCCGCGGATCCAGCCGGCGACGACGTCGAGCCACGGCCAGCGGTCCTCGTCGGTGAGCGGGGTGCCGGCGTGCATCTTGTCGACGTTCGCCGGCGGGTGCATGGCGTCGCCCTCGGCGAACTCCCACCCGACCTGCTCCGCCACCATGGCGGCGACGGTCGACTTGCCGGACCCGGAGACCCCCATCACCACCAGGACACGTGCGTCCAGCCCGGTGTCGGCCGCCCCGGCAGCTGCGGCCGGACCGAGGTCTGCTGCGCCGCTCATCGGATGAACACCCCGGCCAGCAGGACCCCGAGCAGACCGAACACCGAGATGAGGCACTCGAGCACCGTCCACGTCTTGAACGTCTGCCCCACCGTGGTGCCGAGGTACCCCTTCACCAGCCAGAACCCGGCGTCGTTCACGTGCGACAGGAACACGGAGCCTGCACCGATCGCGAGCACGAGCAGCGACGTCATCGGCGTCGACAGGTCGGCGGCGATCGGCGCCATGATGCCGGCGGCGGTCACGGTGGCGACCGTGGCCGACCCGGTCGCCACGCGGACCAGTGCCGAGACGACCCAGGCGACGAGCAGCACCGAGACGCCGGAGTCCTTGACGGCGTCGGCGATCACGCCGCCGATCCCGGTGTCGATGAGCACCTGCTTGAAGCCACCGCCGGCACCGACGATGAGCAGCACGCCGGCGATCGGGGGCAGGGCGCTCTCGAGCGACTTCGACACCGCCGAGCGGTCCATGCCACCGCCGATCGCGAAGAAGACCATCGCGTAGACGGCCGCGATGCCGATGGCGATCATCGGCGAACCGAGGAAGTCGAGCAGGCTCACCCACGAGCCGGCGGCGTCGGGGGCGGTGGCCTCACGGATCGCCTGGGCGAGCATGAGCACGACCGGCAGCAGGATGCCGATCAGGGCGACGGTGAACGACGGGCTGCGCGGCTCGCTGATGACGCGCGTGAAGTCGCTCTTGCCGTTGGGCAGGGACGCGGTGTCCTGCGTTGCGGGGCCGCGCCGGGCCTCCCGTCCGGGGTGTGCCGGGTCGTCGGCGAAGGAGGCGGACCCGGAACCCGACCCCGAACCCGGGCCGGCGGTGGCGACCGCCCCACGCGATCCGAACATGTCGGGGACGGGGATGTCGACCCAGCGGGCCGCGAACCGGGCGAAGAGCGGGCCGGCCAGGATGATCACCGGGATCGCCAGCACGATGCCGAAGGCGAGCGTGGTGCCGAGGTTCGCACCGACGGTGGAGATCGCGACGAGCGGCCCGGGGTGCGGCGGGACGAACGCGTGCATCGTCGACAGGCCGACCAGGGCGGGGACGGCGATCTTCATGATCGGCACCTCGCTCCGCTTGGCGACCAGCACGATGATCGGGATGAGCAGGACGAGCCCGACCTCGAAGAACATCGGCAGCCCGATGAGCGCCCCGATCAGGGCCATCGTCCACGGCAGCGCCGCCTTCGACGACTTCCGCACCAGGGTGTCCACGACGCGGTCCGCTGCGCCGGAGTCGACGAGCATCTTGCCGAACATCGCCCCGAGCCCGACGAGGATGCCGACGCTCGTCATGGTCGCGCCGAAGCCGTCACCGAAGCTGGTGACTGCCTTGTCGGGAGCGAGCCCCGCGCCGATGCCGACGCCGAGCGCGCCGATCGTGAGCGCGATGAACGGGTGCACCTTGAGCCAGGTGATGAGCGCGATGATCACCACGATGCCGACGAGCGCCGCGATGATCAGCTGCGGGATCGAACCGGACGGGTCGACCGTCTCGGTGGTGCCACCCGCGGCGAGCAGGTGGTCCGGGAGAGCGTGAGGCATCAGCGCCCCTTCCTGGAGTCGCTGCTGCGCGGCTCCGTCGCCTTCGTGTCGAGGGTGGACTGGCGCGACGAACGCCGACCCTCAATAATCTGATTAATCAGACTATACGACGTCGTCCCGCGCGCCAACCGCCCGTCTCCGGAGTCTGCCGCTTCGATGGGACCGGCGTCACGACGACCGCGTGACCCGTACTGCACGGAGGAAACGATGCCCACCGCACGCGGACTGCACGCCCACGTGCTCGACACCCTGGGCCAGCGGATCGTCGACGGCGACCTGGCCACAGGTGCCGTCGTCCGACCCGAACTGGTGGCCGACGAGTTCGGGGTGTCCCGCTCGGTCGTCCGCGAGGCCCTGCGCGTCCTGCAGTCCCTCGGCCTGGTCGAGCCCCGGCAGCGGGTCGGCACGCTCGTCCGCGACATCACCGCGTGGGAGCTCCTCGCCCCGACCGTGATCCGGTGGCGCGGTACCTCACCGGCGTACTTCGTGCAGCAGCGGGAGCTCGTCGAGCTCCGGCTCGGCGTCGAACCGGTCGCGGCGTCCCTGACCGCCGGCTGCGAGGGCGCGGACGCCGTGCTCGCCGCCGCCGAGGACATGCTCGACGCCTGCGGGCGCGAGGACAGCCGCGCCTACCTGGAGGCCGACGTCCGCTTCCACCGTGCACTGCTCACCGGGTCGGGGAACGCCGTGTTCGCGCACTTCGCCGGCACGGTCGAGGCCCTGCTCCGCACCCGCACGTCGGAGTCGCGCGACCCCATCACGCGCTGGACGCGCGAGGCGGCGCTCCGGCACCAGGCCGTCGGGCGCGCAGCGGTCGCCGGTGACGCGGACGCCGCGGCGGCGGCGGCCACCGCGCTGCTCCGCGTGACGCGCGACGAGTTCATCACCGAAGCCCCGGCGGACTGACCCGGCCACGGCGGTCCGGCGCGACCAGGGGACGGCCTGGAGGCGCGTGCCGGGCCCGCCACGGGCCTCCCGTCCGCCCTGCCCGCGTTCGCCTGCGTGACGCGCGTCGACCGCGTCGGCTCCGTCAGCGTCGTCGCGCGAACAGCCGCGGGCCGCGCAGGCGCAGCCGCATCGTGACGGTGCCGAGCCAGCGGTCGTACTTGTAGCCGACCTTGCCCATCCGGCCGACCTCCTCGAAGCCGAGCCGCTCGTGCAGCCGGATCGACGCCTCGGCCTGGCGGTCCGCGATGACGGCGACGACCTCGCGCACGCCGGCCGACCGGCACTCGTCGAGCAGCGCCTCCATCAGCGCGCGGCCGAGCCCCTTGCCGCCGGACGCGGCACCGAGGTAGATCGAGTCCTCGACGACGTGGTTCGAGCGGTCCCGCGGGTTCCACGCGTCGACCAGGGCGTACCCGAGGATCTGCCCGGCGGGGTTCTCCGCCACCAGGAACGGCAGGCGGCGCTTCCGGATGTCGTCGTAGCGCTTCTTCCACGCAGCGTACGTGAACGCCGCCGGGTCGAAGGTCACCGACGAGTTGCGGACGTAGTGCGTGTGGATCTCGCGCACGTGGGGCAGGTCCCCCACCTCGGCCGCACGGATGCGGTACTCGAAGGCGGTCTCGGTCGCCGCCGGGGCACGCAGGTGTCGCGGCAGGACCCGCCGTCGCTGGTATTCCTCCTCGAGCACGTGCCGAGCCTACTGAGCGGGCAGCGTCCAGTCGACGGGCGGTGCGCCCTGCGACTCGAGCAGCGCGTTCACCTGCGAGAACGGGCGGCTGCCGAAGAACCCGCGTGACGCACTGAGCGGGCTCGGGTGGGCCGAGGCGACGACCGGGGTGTCACCGAGGAGCGGTCGCACCGACCCGGCCTGGGCGCCCCAGAGCACGGCGACGAGCGGGGTGCCACGGGCGACCAGCGCGCGGACGGCCTGGTCGGTCACCGCCTCCCAGCCCTTGCCGCGGTGGCTGCCGGCCTCGCCCGCCTGCACGGTGAGCACCCGGTTGAGCAGCAGGACGCCCTGGTCGGACCAGGCCCGCAGGTCACCGTGCTGCGGCGGGGTCACCCCGAGGTCGTCGGCGAGCTCGCGGTAGATGTTCGCCAGGCTGCGCGGCACCGGACGGACGGCGGGGTCGACCGCGAACGACAGACCGATCGGGTGGCCCGGCGTCGGGTACGGGTCCTGCCCGACGACCAGCACCTTGACCGCGTCGAACGGGCTCGTGAAGGCGCGCAGCACGTCGCCGCCAGCGGGCAGGTAGTGGCGGCCCGCAGTGGTTTCGTCCCGCAGCCATGCGCCGATCCGGTGCACGTCGGCTTCGACGGGTGCGAGGGCCTCAGCCCAGCCCGGGTCGACCAGGTCGGCGAGCGGCCGTGGTTCCACGTCGGCTACGCGCCCATGGTGGCGACGGCCACCGACTCCTCGCCGGCCATCACGCGCCAGACGCTGCCGGTCCCGCGGACCTCGAGCGCGCCCTCGCCGACGACGAGCGTGGTGTCCTCGTCGATCGCGAGCCCGGCGGTGACGAACTCGGCCTCGGCGCTGGCGATGAGCCGCGCGAGGGTGCCGGCCTGCACCGCGTGCACGTCGATGGTCAGGTCGACCAGGCCGAGACCCTCGCGGAGCTCGACCTCGTCCAGCCCCTCGGAGGCCGCCTCGGGGCAGATCTCGACGCCGCCGATGCGCCAGCCGCCCACCAGGGCACGGTCGGCGGCGATCATCGCACCGGCCGAGTAGCCGAGGTAGGGAAGTCCGTCGGAGACGAGCAGCCGGAGCTGGTCGACGAGCGGGGCGATCGCCGCCAGGTAGTCGGGGGTGACGCCGCCACCGACCACCAGGGCATCGACGTCGCTCAGGACGGTGGTGTCGAAGACCTGACCGGCCGCGACCTCGGTGACGAGCACCTCGGCCGTGCGCGGGCCGCCGAGGACCTCGGCGATGTCGGCGGTCGACGACGGGCTGCCGCCGTCCGGGCCCGCCACGGAGAGCAGGGCGATGCGCGGGACGCTCCGGCCCACCGCTGCCGAACGGGCGGTGGCCTCGGCGAGGAACGGCGCTGCGGCGTCCGAAGCGGCGAACAGACCGCCGCCGACCAGGTGGATGCTCACGACTCGGCCGTCACGGGGGCGAGGGCGCTCCACGGGAACGTGATCCAGCCGTCGACCCGACGCCACACGTGGTCGGGCTCGAGGACGGTGCCGGGCTTCGAGTACAGGCAGGCACTCCGGACGTCGGCACCGGCGTTCCGGATGATGTCGACCACCAGGCGCAGGGTGCGGCCGGAGTCCGACACATCGTCGACGACGAGGACCCGCTTGCCCGCCAGGCTCGGGGCGTCGAGGGCGGGGGCGAGCACGACGGGCTCCTCCAGCCGCTGCTCGACGTCGGTGTAGAACTCGACGTTGATCGAGCCGCACTCCTTGGTGCCGAGGGCGTACGCCACGGCGCCGGCGATGATCAGTCCGCCGCGGGCGACGGCGACGACGACCTCGGGCTCGAAGCCGCTGGACAGGACGTCCTTGGCGAGCAGGCGTGCGGCGTCGCCGAACTCCAGCCAGCCGAGTACCTCGGGCCCGCTCGTCACGGTCACGGTGGACGGAGCCGCGGGCTCGGGTTCGCTGCTGATCGGCATCCGACCACGGTACCGGCAGGGAGCCCGAGCCCGCGACCCGCGGCCGCCGCCCGGGCGCTGCGCGGGTCGGGCGTGGGGTCCGCTCAGCGGGGCGTCAGCGGGCCGCGTGCGAGCTTGTGCTGCGCCGACTGCGCCACCGGCCGGATCGTCACGAGGTCGAGGTTCACGTGCGCCGGCAGCTCCACCGCGTGCACGATCGCCTCGGCGACGTCGTCGGCCACGAGCGGCTCCGGCACGTCGTCGTACACCGCGGCGGCCTTCTGCTCGTCCCCGCGGAACCGGGTGAGCGCGAACTCGTCGGTCTTCACCATGCCCGGCGCGATCTCGACGACGCGGATCGGCTCGCCGTTCAGCTCGAGCCGGAGTGCGCCGACCAGGGCGTGCTCGGCGAACTTCGCGGCGTTGTAGCCGCCACCGTTCTCGTACGCGACGAACCCGGCCGTGCTGGTCACCGTGACGATGTCCGCTCCCCCGGACACGCGGGCACGGTCGCGCAGGTGCGGCAGCAGCGCGGAGACGACGCGCTTCGTGCCGATCACGTTGACCTCGAACATGGCGCGCCAGTCGTCGACGTCGGACTCCTCGACACTCGCCGACCCGAACGCCCCACCGGCGTTGTTCACGAGCACGTCGGCACCGCCGAGGTCCGCGACCCGCGCGGCGAGCGCCGCCACGTCGTCGGCGTCCGTGATGTCGGCGACCAGGGTGTCGGCCCCGGTCTCCGCGGCGAGCGCCTCGAGCTTCGCGGCGCGGCGGGCCACGGCGAGCACGTCCCAGCCCCGTGACCGGAACAGCCGGACCGTGGCCGCCCCGATGCCCGAGCTCGCTCCGGTGACGACTGCGCGCCGTGCTGCCATGTGATCTGCCTCCTGCGTCGGTGACCGGGGCGCGTGGTGGCCCGGTCCGACCACCGTACCGAGCGGGACGCTTCCGGCACCGCACCGGGCCGTCCAGATCACGATCCGGTAACGTGACCGGCGATGACGACGGATGCCGCCCCTCCCGCCCCCTCGGCCCCGGCGACGCAGCTCGAGCCCGGTCGAGCTCCGCGCCGGATCCCGATGTGGGACACCGCGCGGTTCGTCGCGGTCACGCTCGTGGTCATCGGGCACGCGATCCAGCGGCAGACGCCGGCGAGCGAGCACGCCCTGGCGCTCTACACGTTCATCTACGCGTTCCACATGCCGGCGTTCGGCGTGATCAGCGGGTACTTCTCGTCGGCGGACACCCCGACGGCGAAGCGGATGCGCCGGACGATCACGGACATCGTGGTGCCGTACATCATCATGCAGACGATCTGGACCGTGGTGCAGGGCATCGTCGAGGGCGGCAAGGACTTCAACCCGACGAAGCCGACGTGGACCCTGTGGTTCCTGCTGGCCCTGGGCATCTTCAAGCTGATCCTGCCGTACCTGGCGCAGCTGCGGTGGCCGCTGTTCTGGGCGGTCGTGTTCAGCATCGGCGTCGGCTACTTCGACAACGTCGACTCCACGCTCTCGCTGTCCCGCGCGATCAGCCTGCTGCCGTTCTTCCTGCTCGGGTGGCAGGTCAAGCAGTGGGGCGTCTTCGACCGCTGGTACGAGGCGTCCCGTCGCACGGTCGTCCGGGTGCGGATCGCCGCCGTCGTGGTGTTCACCGCGTGGGCGGTGTCGTGCGCGGTCTGGATCCCGCAGTTCAAGGAGTTCGACCTGCACCACTGGTTCTTCTACGACGACTCCTACTCGGGACTCGGCGAGGATGCCTGGTGGGCGGGTGCGGTGCGCTTCGGCCTGATGCTGCTCGCGACCCTGCTGACGGCGTCGTTCCTGGTGCTCGTCCCCCGTCGGAACGTCTGGATCACGCAGTTCGGCGCCGCGACGATGTACGTCTACCTGCTCCACACGTTCGTCCTCTACCCGATCCGGGAGTCCGGCGTCCTGGCCGGTGAGCACTCGGCCTGGCCGTTCGTGCTCCTCATGGTCGGCATCGCGTGCGTCGTCAGCCTGTTCCTGGCGCAGCCCTTCGTGCGGCGCGGGATGCGGTGGCTGCTCGAACCGAAGGTCGACTGGCTGTTCCGCCGCGACGCGTGACATTTCCTGGCCGGGAGGCCCGTGGCGCGTCGGGCGCGCGCGTTACGTCCCGAGGCGGGTGCGGTGGTGCGGGCCCGACCACCTGCGTACCGTGACACCCGACGCACAGCAGCGCCGAGCCTCCGGGCCGAGCGCAGGGCGACCCGACGACCAGCCGCACCGGACAGGAGCACCAAGATGACCGAGCACGACGCCGCGCAGTGGCAGTTCGAGACCACCCAGGTCCACGCCGGCGCACAGCCGGACCCGACCACGGGCGCCCGAGCGACGCCGATCTACAAGACGACCTCGTACGTCTTCGCGAACTCGGACGAAGCACGCGACCTGTTCGCGCTCGCCAAGCCGGGCAACATCTACTCCCGGATCATGAACCCGACGAACGACGTCGTCGAGCAGCGGATCGCCGCGCTCGAGGGCGGGTCCGGGGCCCTGCTCGTCGCGTCCGGCCAGGCTGCCGAGACGTACGCGGTGCTGAACATCGCGGGGGCGGGTGACCACATCGTGTCGTCGTCGTCGATCTACGGCGGCACGTACAACCTGTTCAAGTACACGCTGGCGAAGCTCGGCATCGAGACGACGTTCGTCGAGGACCAGGACGACCTCGAGGAGTGGCGCCGCGCGGTCCGCCCGAACACGAAGCTGTTCTTCGCGGAGACCATCGGCAACCCGAAGATCAACGTCCTCGACATCACGGGCGTCAGCGACGTCGCCCACGAGTCCGGCGTCCCGCTGATCGTCGACAACACGATCGCGACGCCGTACCTGATCCGTCCGTTCGAGCACGGCGCCGACATCGTGGTGCACTCGGCCACGAAGTTCCTCGGTGGCCACGGCACGGTCATCGGCGGGATCATCGTCGACGGCGGGAAGTTCGCCTGGTCGCAGCACGCCGACCGGTTCCCGGAGTTCAACACGCCCGACCCGTCGTACCACGGCGCGGTCTTCGCCGAGGCCGTCGGCAACGAGCTCGCGTACATCGTGAAGGCCCGGGTGCAGCTGCTCCGCGACCTCGGTGCGTCGAACTCGGCGGACACGGCGTTCGCGCTGCTGCAGGGCATCGAGACCCTGTCGCTCCGCATCGAGCGGCACGTGTCCAACGCGCAGGAGATCGCGGAGTGGCTCGACCAGCACCCCGACGTCGCCACCGTCGCCTACGCCGGTCTGCCGACGTCGCCCTGGTACGCCGCCGCGAACCGGTACGCGCCGAAGGGCGTCGGCGCCGTGCTGTCGTTCGAGCTCAAGGGCGGGGTCACCGCGGGCAAGGCGTTCGTCGACAACCTGCGGCTCTTCTCGCACCTGGCGAACATCGGCGACGTCCGCTCGCTCGTCATCCACCCGGCGTCGACCACGCACTCGCAGCTCACCCCCGAGCAGCAGCTCACCACCGGGGTCACGCCCGGCCTGGTGCGGCTGTCGGTCGGCATCGAGAACATCGCCGACCTGAAGGCCGACCTCGAGGCCGGGCTCGCCGCGGCCCGGGCGATCGCGCAGGAGAGCCAGCGCGCGTAGGACCCGCGCGGTCTGCCCGCCTGCCTGGCTCCCTGCCTGCCTGCCGACGCAGAACGACAGGGTCGACGTCGTACGACATCGACCCTGTCGTTCTGCGTCGTTCCAACGCGCCCGACCCGCCCGACCCGCCCGACCCGCCCGCGGCCCGGACACCCGGCCACGCGCCGGGCGTGACGTAACACGGCGGCGGCGACCCGCGCCTCCCGGCAGACTGGACGCACGATGGACTGGCAGACGACCCCCGAGGACTCCGTGCCGTCCACCCTGGTGCCCGGCACCGAACTCGGCACCCTCGGCAAGCCGCCCGTGACCGGTGCCTGGCGTCCCGGTGACCACCCGGGTGCACGCCACTTCGAGTCCCTCGGCGAGCAGTGGGTGCGCGGCGGCCGCCTGCCGTCCGTGCGCCTGGCGTACGAGATGTGGGGCACGCTCAACGCCGCCCGCGACAACGCGGTGCTCGTCCTGCACGCGCTGACCGGGGACTCGCACGTCGCGGGTGCCGCCGGCCCGGGCCACCGCACCGCCGGCTGGTGGGGCGACGTCGTCGGGCCCGGGCGGGCGATCGACACCGACCGGTGGTTCGTGATCGCGCCGAACATGCTCGGCGGCTGCCAGGGCACCACCGGGCCGTCGTCGGTGTCGCCGTCGGGCGCGGAGTGGGGCGCTCGGTTCCCGTTCGTGACGGTGCGCGACCAGGTCGAGGTGCAGGCGCAGCTCGCCGACCGGCTCGGCATCGAGACCTTCGCGGCCGTCGTGGGCGGGTCGATGGGCGGCATGCACGCCCTCGAGTTCGCGGTCTCGCACCCCGCGCGCGTGCAGCGGCTGGCGGTCCTGGCGTCGACGGCGCAGACCACCGCCGACCAGATCGCGGCGAACTCACTGCAGCGGGCGGCGATCCAGATGGACCCGGCGTTCGCCGGCGGCGACTACTTCGAGGCCGAGGCCGGCGAGGGACCGCACCGGGGACTGTCGCTGGCCCGACGGATGGCGCTCATGACGTACCGCGCCTCGGACGAGCTGAACAGCCGCTTTGCGCGGTCCTGGCAGAGCGACGTCTCCCCGCTCGGCGACGACGGCCGGTTCTCGGTGGAGAGCTACCTCGACTTCCACGGCAACAAGTTCACACGGCGGTTCGACGCCTCGAGCTACGTGACGCTGACGTACGCGATGGACTCGCACGACGTCGGGGCCGGGCGCGGCGGGGTGTCAGCAGCCCTCGGGCTGGTGACCGCACGGACCCTGGTGGTGGGGATCTCGAGCGACCGACTGTTCCCCGTCGAGGACCAGCATAGGATCGCCGCGGGCGTGCCGGACGCGCTCGACGGGGACACCGCAGCGGTGATCGAGAGCGAGTTCGGACACGACGGGTTCCTCATCGAGCACGAGCAGGTCGGGGCGCACCTGCGGCGGTTGCTGGAGTCCTGAGCGGGGCCTGCCGCCGCCGCGGCGCGCCGAAGACCCCCCAACGGGTGGCGCGCGTGGAATGATGGCGTGGAGCCCGGCACTGACCGACGCTCGGTTTCCCGAACCACCCAGATCGTCACCAACCAGGACATCGATGGACTTCATCGCACAGGAACGCGACCGCTTGCTGCGGTCGGCGACCCGTGTCGTGGGCATCGTCTGCGCGCTCGTCAGTGTCGTGGGCATCCTCTCCGCCGCCGCCGTGCCCACGCCGCCCCTCATCGGCGCACTCCTCTGCATCGCCGCGATGATCACCGCCCTCGTGTGCTTCGGTCGCGGCGGCGAGGTGTGGTGGACCGCCGCCATCGTCGTCGCCGGGCTCGCCACGATGGTGCTGCTCTTCACCGGCGTCGAGGACTCGGCGAGGCCCCTCGTCGCCAGCGCCGTGATGCCCCTGGCCGCCGGCGGGCTCTCGGCACCGCTGATGGCACAGCGCGGGCACCCGGTCGGTCTCGGCATCACCATCGCCGGGGGCGGTGCCGTGGTGGTGCTCATGGTCTGGGGGTCGGGCTCGCTCCTGTCGACCCCGGTCAGCGGCGCACTGCTCGGGTGGATCCTGATGGCCGTCGTGGCGATCTGGATCTCGCGCAGCATCCCCCGGGTCGCCCGTCGCATCTACAGCATCGGCACCGCCCACCGCGCCGAACGGCAGGCCAGCGAGACCGAGGCGCAGCGCCGCCAGGGTGCCCGCCTGTTGCACGACACCGTGCTCGCGACCCTGACGCTGCTGGCGCACTCCGGCGTCGGCGTCTCCGAGCAGGCGATGCGCGAGCAGGCCGCCGAGGACGCCCGACTGCTGCGGCACCTGCGCCTCGGTGCGACCCCGCAGCCCTCGCAGTCCGGTGACTACTCGCTCACCCGCGAAGAGGAGTCACCGCTCGGGCAGACCCTCGAGTCGGTCAAGCAGCGCTTCGGCCGGATGGGGCTCGAGGTCAGCTGGCACGGCACCGGGCAGGTCCTGCTGCCGTCGAACGTGCTCGACGCGTTCCTGCTCGCCCTCGGTGAGTGCCTCGAGAACGTCCGTCGGCACGCCGGCGTCGGCGAGGCCCACGTCACGATCGTCCACGACAACGAGGTCGTCCGCGCGATGGTCACCGACTCCGGCGTCGGCTTCGACCTCACCACCGTCAGTGCCGAGCGACTCGGCTTCAAGGAGAGCGTCGTGAACCGACTGCGCGAGGTCGGCGGCGACGCGAAGCTCTTCTCCGCGCCGGGCTCCGGCACCACCGTCGTCCTGGAGGCACCGCGATGACCCGGGTCCCCGAGGACACCATAGGCCGCCGTCTGCCCGGCGAGACCGCGCCGCCGGCACCCCGCACCCGCCGCGAGGCGCGCGAGCGGTACCGGACGAGCGAACGTCGCCAGGCCCGAGGGCTCCCGTCCACGTCCACCGGCGCCCGGTCCCTGCGGCAGGCCGCGAAGCCCGGCGCATCGCTCGGTGCCGGCTACCTCGGCCTCGGCGCCGCGGTCCTCACCGCGATCGAGGCCGTCGCCGGCATCGCGTTCTTCCTGGTGCGCTGGAACGAGTACTCCGACCCGTGGTTGCCCGCCGTCGCCTGGGGGCTCTACGTCGTCGCCGCCGTCGGGGTCGGACTCAGCGTCCTGACCTACGGCGAACGGCTGACGGGTCCGGCCTTCGCGTTGATCTGCGTCGTGCTGGCGTGCGTCGTCACGCTCGACTTCATCGGCATCTGGCCCGAGCACGACATCGCGCACACCGCGACCGCCTCGATGGCCGCGGGCTTCGCCCTGCTGCCGATCGCCACGCTCCGACCCGCCCGTGAGGTCGCCGTCGCCATCGGCGTGCTCGGCATCGCGTTCATCGTGATGGCCGTCGTGTCGACGCCGATCACGAACGACACCATGCCCGGCATCGTGTCCCTGCTGTCGCTCGTCGTGGTGCCGCCGTCGCTCGCGCTGTACGTCGTGCAGCGGTTCCGCCAGCTCGTGCAGCGCGAGCTCGACCGGGTGCTCGTGCAGAGCAACGTGCAGGCCCCGCAGTTCGCCGTCGGCATGCTCGCCTCGGACGAGCTCGCCCGGCTCGACCTGGCCGCCGAGAAGCTGCTCGACGCCGTCGCCAACGGCACCGACCCGCTGCCGTTGTCCGACGCCTCGAGCTCGGTCGCCGCGTCGCTCGCCACCGAGCTCCGCCTGCACCTGATCGAGGGCCGCCGCGAAACCTGGCTGTACCACGCGATCACCGAGTCCGACCACCTCGGTCGCTCGGTGAGCGTCGCCGACCCGACGGCCCTGGCGGGGCACCTCTCCCCCGCCCAGCGCGACGGGCTGCTGCAGGCCATCTGGCAGATGGTCGGCGACGGCCGCACCGCCCAGCCCGGCATGCCCGTCGTCTCCGTCACGCTCGGCCCGATCGGTTCCGACGGCCATCCGGTCAGCGACGACACCATGGACGTGCCCGTCGTCATCGAGTCCCGCGGGGTCCCCCGGCGCAGCCTCGGCCCGACGGCCTGGAGTGCCCTGCAGCGCATCGGCCCGTACACCGAGACCGTCCGCGACGGCGCGCTGCACATCGTCGCGCACTGCGTCGTGAACCGACATCCGTCGATGTAGCTGCCGGACACCCGCACGCCTGACCGACTTCCGGCCCGGATCCTCCTAGGATCGGCCGAGCAATCCGCACCGAGAAAGGACGCCAGCATGGCGACTCCAGAGGAACCGATCCGACTCGCACTGGTCGACGACCACAGGATGCTCCTCGGCGCGCTCACGGAGTGGATCCGGAACGCGGCCGACGACATCACCCTGGTGGCCGCCGTCACGACCTGGCCCGAGCTCCTGACGAGCCCGGCGTTCCCGGTCGACGTGGTGCTGCTGGACCTGGACCTCAAGGACTCCATCCCGGTGTCGCTGAAGATCTCGACGCTCAAGACCGCGGGCGTCAAGACCGTCGTGATGAGCACGTACTCGGAGCCGAACGTCGTGCGCGAGGCCCTCGGCGCCGGCGCCCTCGGGTACCTCGTCAAGAGCGAGGACGCCGACATGATCGTCGAGGCGATCCGCTCCGCCCAGCGCGGCGAGCAGTACGTCTCGGCCGAGCTCGACCTCGCCATCAACAGCGGCGACGTCGGCGGTGTGCCGAAGCTCAGCGCCCAGGAGCGTCGCGTGATGGCCCTGTACGGCGGTGGCGAGCCCGTCAAGAGCGTCGCCTACCAGCTCGGCATCTCCGAGGAGACCGCGAAGAGCTACCTCAAGCGCATCCGTGAGAAGTACCGCGTCGCCGGCTTCGACGTGGGCACGAAGGTGGCGCTCCGGAAGCGTGCGATCACCGACGGCATCATCGTGCAGGACGGCAGCCCCCTGGGGCTCTAGCACGCGTGGCGCGTTCCGCTTCGTGAGCAGTAATGGTCGGGTCCCGTGACGGGACCCGACCATTGCTGCTCACCATGTGCGGTGGCCGCACCACGTGACGGACGGGAGGCCCGTGGCGGCGTCGGCACGGGCCTCCCGTCCGGTGGGTGCGTGCGCGCACCCCGCGTGTCAGGCCGTCGGGACCGGTGCGGTGATCGGACCGGTGGACGGTGACGAGGAGCGGACCGCGGCACGACGGGTGCTCCGCCGCTCGACCGCGTAGCTGACCATCGTCACCAGGACGCCGAGCAGCGCCAGGCCGATGCCGAGCCAGCCCGGTGCGAGGAACCCGAAGCCGGCGGCGATGACCGCGCCGCCCAGGGCCGCACCGATCGAGTTGCCGATGTTGAACGCCGAGTGGTTCAGCGCCGCCGCGATCGTGCGGGCATCCCCCGCGACGTCCATCAGGCGCGACTGCACCGCCGGCGGGATCGCCGACGAGGTCGCCCCGAGCAGGAACGCGCCGAGCAGCATGCCCCAGAGCCACTGCGCCGTCAGGACGGTGATGAGCAGGGCGCCGATGAGCGCGAACATCCCGACGTAGATCGTGCGCTTCACACTGTGGTCGGCCAGGTGTCCGCCGAGCACCCCGCCGACGACCATGCCGATGCCCACGACGACGAGCACGATCGGCACGAACGACTCGGGCATCCCGGTGACGTTCTGCACGAGCGGCGAGATGTACGAGTAGACCGCGAAGAACCCGCCGAACCCGACGGCGCCGAGGCCCATCACGATCCACACCTGCGGCACGCGGAACGCCCGGAGCTCACGGCCGATCGTGGCGTGCTCGTCGCGGGCACTCTTCGGCACGAAGGCCGCGACGGCCAGGAACGTCAGGGCGAACAGCGCGGCGACGACGCCGTAGGCGACCCGCCACCCGGCGACCTGTCCGACCCACGTGATCGCCGGGACACCGACGACGTTCGCGACCGACAGGCCGAGCAGCACCATGGCGATGCCCTTGCCGCGCTTGCCCGGGCCCATCATGTCCCCGGCGACGATCGACGCGATGCCGAAGTAGGCACCGTGCGGCAGACCCGCGACGAAGCGGGCGACGAGCACCAGACCGAACGAGGGCAGCAGCGCGCTCGCGATCGTCGCGACGACGAACCCGACGAGCAGCACGAGGATCAGGCCCTTGCGCGGGAACCGGGCGGACATCGCCGCGATGGTCGGCGCACCGACGACGACCCCGAGGGCGTACGCGCTGACGAGCCAGCCGGCGTGGGCGATCCCGGCGTCGGGATCGATGCCGTACTGCTCGGGGAGCAGGGCCTGCGCGATGTTCGGCAGCAGCCCCATCGCGACGAACTCGGTCGAGCCGATGGCGAACCCGCCGAGGGCGAGCGAGATGAGCGCGAGGGTGCGACGCGCAGGCGTGAGCTGTGACATGGGGCCTGTTCTCGTGCGGGCGGAGCGGGACGACGGTGCAGCACCCCACCGGACGGGGCGGCCGTGATGTCCTGGTCCGTCGAGTGTAGACCGCTCCAACGGACCAGCGAAAGCCCGCCGGAGGTCAGGCCGCTTGGCGCTCCGGCGTGCGGGTCCGTGCCGGGGTCTGCTCGGGCAGCTCGTCGCGGTGCACCCATCCGGTGCCGCACTCCGCGCAGGTCGCCCAGGCGTTGTCGCCGTGTTCGTCCGTGTCGATGACGACCGTTCGCAGGTCGCAGTCGGGGCACCAGCCGTCGTGCATCATCACGCGCTCCTCGTCGTCTCGCAGGCCACCCGATGTGGCTCGATGCAGACCATGAGACACCCGACCACCGACATCCGAGGGACCGCTCCGGCGTGTCGTCCGTGCCGCCGCGGGCTACTCGCCGAGTGCGGCCTCGAGCCGTTCGAGCTTGCCGTCGATCTCGCCGGTGTGCCCGGGGCGGATGTCGGCCTTGAGCACGAGCGACACCCGGGTGCCGTACGCACCGACGGCCTCGGTGGCGCGCTTGACGACGTCCATGACCTCGTCCCACTCCCCCTCGATCTCGGTGAACATCGACGAGGTGCGGTTCGGCAGCCCGCTCTCGCGCACCACGCGCACGGCCGCCGCGACGGCGTCGTGCACGGACCCGTCGGACGTTGCAGCGGGACCACCGGACGGAGCGACGGAGAAGGCGACGATCATGCGTCCATCCTGCCCGGCTCTGGCTGGTCGCGCACGGACGGCGATGAGCGCGACGACACCCGTCCGGACCCCGCGCAGCGCCCCATCCGCACCAGCACGACGACGCTCCACACCAGGATCGCCACCTCGAGCACGTTCCGCACCGTGAGCACCACGAGGATCCACGGCTGCACGCCGAGCAACTGGTCGTAGTAGCCCGGGTAGACCACCTGCGTGAGCAGGGCCATCGGCAGCGCGAGCACCGCGATGGGCACGAACCGACGCGCACTCGGGGTGCCCGCCGCGAGCCCCCACACGATCGGCACCGCGAACCAGCCGATGTACTGCGGCGACCCGACCTTGTTCGTCGCGATGAGCGCCGCCACGAACAGCAGCGCGAGGACCGGTGCGAGCTCGGCCCGACGGGCACCCCGGTGTGCGGCCCAGAGCGCGAGCACGACCCCGGCCACCACGCCGACGGCCATCAGCGGCGTCGACACCGCGGCGGCGGCGGACGTGCCGGCACCGGACACCTCGAAGGTCAGGATCTCCTGGTCGTAGAAGACCGCCGCTCCGGGGACGCCGAACGCCGCGGCCCACATGAAGGGTGTTGCGAGCGGTGACTCGATCTGCAGGGCACGACCGGTCTGCTCACCGACGAAGGACAGCAGGTACGGCGCACCGCCCCACAGCACGTCGACGAGCACGATCAGGGCGCTCAGCACCAGGGCTCCGGCGAGCACACTGCGGCGGTGTCCGCGACGCAGGAGCAGCAGCACCGCGACGAGCGCCGCGGGCCACACCTTCGTCCACGCGCCGGCCGTGAAGAGTGCGGAGGCGACAGCCGGCCTCGAGGCGACGAACGCCACGCCCACCAGCGCGAACGCCGTCGCGACGGTGTCGATCCGACCGAGCGCGATCGGCCCGAGCGCGAGCAGGAACAGCAGCCACCACCAGACGACCCGCACGCCATGCACGCCGAAGCGGTCGGACGACCCGACGCGGGCCCGGAACCGCCACAGGAACGCGCACGCCACGGCGTCGAGCACCACCATCAGCAGCAGCCATCCGGTACCGATGGACTCGACTCCCCCGAGCGCCGCGGCCGCCATCGGCACGATCGCCAGGATCGGGTACACCCACGCGCCGTCGACGCCGACCCAGAAGTCCGCGGTCCGCCCGGTCTCGATCCAGCGGCTGTAGGTGATGGTCACGTCACCGAGCGGCAGGTTCGCCGACACGAGGGTCAGCCACCACAGGAACCCGTGCACGGCGACGAACGCCAGGACGAAGCCGGCGAGTTCGAGCCACCGGGTCGAGGTCCTCTGCACCGGACGAGCGTAGCGGCCGGACCGGGGGCGATCGCCGCCACGATCTCAGGCTCTCCCGAGCATGACGTGTCACCGTTCAGCTCGTGACCTCCGACACCCCGCGCAAGCGCCGCAAGGCCGTCATCTGGATCTCCGTCATCGCCGCCGTCGTCGTCCTCGGCGTCGTCGGTGCGGTGGTCTTCACGAACGTCTACACGAGCACCGAGAACGCGAAGGCCTCGGCCGCGCCGTCCGTCGCCGCCACCCGCCAGGCCTCCACCCTCGACGACACGGACCTGTCCGGCGAGTGGACGGTCGGCGGCGACTCCGAGGCCGGGTACCGCGTCCACGAGGTCCTGAACGGCTCCGACGTCACCGTCACCGGCCGCACCGACAGCGTCTCCGGTACCGCGACCGTCGACGGCACGAGCATCACCGCCGCGAAGATCACGGTGCAGGTCGCCGACATCACCACCGACTCCGACCAGCGCGACGCCTACTTCCGCGACTCCGCGATGGACGCCGCGGCCTTCCCCGAGGCCACCTTCGAACTCACCGCGCCGATCGCCGACGCGGTCCCGAGCGGCTCCGACACGACGACCGTGACGGCTCCGGGGAAGCTGACCCTGCACGGCGTCACGAAGGACGTCACCGCGAAGCTGCAGGTCGGCCTGAACGGCGACGGTGTCGACATCTCCGGTTCGGTCCCGATCACCTTCTCGGACTACGGCGTGCAGGCCCCGAGCCTGGGGTTCGTCAAGGTCGACGACGCCGGTTCCGTCGAGTTCCTGGTGCACGCGACCCCCGCGAGCTGACGTCCGCGACGCGCGTCGCGCCCGTGACGTGACCGCCGACGGCCTGGAGGCGCGGTGTCGGCTGGCACCGCGCCTCCAGGCCGCCGGTCGTCGCGTCCGGGGCCGCACCCGCTCGCTGATGCGTGCGCATCCGTCGACAGAACACGCGTCGATCCCCTCGTGGATCGTCGGAAGGTGCACGCGCACCGACCGACTAGCCGCGCGCATCCCCGTCGACGACCAGGTCCCGCACGACCCCCGGCAGCTCGGCGATGAGCGTCGTCATCGGGAACGGCCCGCCGCCGGAGGCCCGCCGCGCCGCCAGCCCGTGCACCACGGCGGCCGACGCGGCCAGGTGGGCGAGGTCCGCCGGCGTGAGCGAGGACCCGGCGGCCTCGACGGCGCCCTGCCGCGCGGCGACGAGAGCCCCGAGCACCCCGCCCAGCACGTCCCCGGCACCGGCCGCCGCGAGCCACGGCGTCGCGGACGCAGCCACGAGCCGCACCGACCCGTCCGGGGTGACCACGTGGGTCCGCTCCCCCTTGAGCAGCACGACGCTGCCGGTCTGCTCCGCCGCACGGAGTGCCGCGGCGGCCGGGTCCTGCTCGATCTCAGCGCGATCGACCCCCAGGAACGATGCGAGCTCGCCGGCGTGCGGGGTGAGCACGGCGAGCGGCCCGAGGTCGACGAGCGGGATCGCCCCGGCGTCGACGACGACCGGGACGCCGTCGTCGGAGGCATGCGAGAAGCCCGACGCCGTCGTCGCGTCCAGGTCACCGAGCGACGGTGCCGAGATGCCGGAGCCGACGAGCCAGGCCTGCACGCGGCCGACTCCGGACACGACCTCGGGGCGGCGGGTCAGCACGTGGTCGGTGGCGCGTGACGGTCCGACGTACCGGACCATGCCGACGCCGGTGTGCACGGCGGCGTCAACCCCGAGCACCGCGGCACCGGGGTACTGGTCGGAGCCGGTGGCGACGCCGAGCACCCCGCGGCGGTACTTGGTGGACTCCCCCGTCGGCGCGGTGACCCACGCGGCGGCATCGGACGGTCGGACGGGCACGAAGTCGTTCACCGGCCCCACGTTACGGTGGAGCGCATGAGCCTGTTCCTGCCTGGTCGCGTGGTGGTCTTCGACTACGGCGAGGTGATCAGCCGCACGCCGCACGCCTCGCGGGACGCCCTCGTGGCCGCCACCGGGGTCCCGGCGGACGAGCTGTTCCCGGTGTACCAGGAGCTCCGGCACGACCTGGACCGCGGCGACCTGTCCGTCGTGGCGTACTGGCGTGCGATCGCGGAACGGACCGGACGGACCTGGAGCATCTCGGAGATCCACCGGTTCTGGGCGATCGACTTCACCGGGTGGTTCGAGGTCGAGCCGGAGACCCTCGACATCGTCGAGGAGCTGCACGACGCCGGCACCCGTGTCGCCCTGCTCTCGAACGCGGGCTTCGACTTCGGCGACCCGTACCGCCGTTCCCCGATGGGCTCGTTGTTCGAGACCGTCGTGGTGAGCGCCGAGGAGCACGTCCTGAAGCCCGCGGCATCCATCTACCGCGACACCTGTGCCCGCTTGGGAATCGACCCGGGTCAGATGGTGTTCGTGGACAACAGGGCCGAGAACGCCACCGGTGCGGAAGCGATCGGGGCGGTCGGCCACCACTACACGTCGCCGGCGTCGCTGCGGTCGTTCCTGACGGAACTGGCCGAGGCGCCGGCACCCGTCCTCTGAGGAGCCCGCGTGACGCACGCCCTGTTCGACCCGATCACCGTCCGTGACCTGACCGTCCGCAACCGCATCTGGGTCTCCCCGATGTGCCAGTACTCGGTGGACCAGCAGGACGGCGTCCCGACGCCGTGGCACCTCGTGCACCTGGGCGGGTTCGCCAAGGGCGGCGCCGGCGCGGTCGTGGTCGAGGCGACGGGTGTCGTGCCCGAGGGACGGATCACCCCGCAGGATCTCGGGCTGTGGAACGACCAGCAGCGCGACGCGTTCAAGCCGATCGTCGACTTCCTGCACGAGCAGGGCGCGGCGGCGGGCATCCAGCTGGCGCACGCCGGCCGCAAGGCGTCGACCTACCGCCCCTGGGACACCACGCACGGCACCGTCCCCGCCGACCAGGGCGGCTGGTCCACGGTCGCTCCGTCGGCCGTGGCCTTCGACGGCTACGACGTCCCGCGTGAGCTCGCGGTCGAGGACATCCGCGTCGTCGCCCTCGCCTTCGCGCAGTCCGCCCGCCGCGCGGTGGAGGCCGGGTTCGACCTGGTCGAGATCCACGCGGCCCACGGCTACCTGCTGCACCAGTTCCTCTCGCCGCTGAGCAACCAGCGCACCGACCAGTACGGCGGCTCGCTCGAGAACCGGGCGCGCGCGCTGCTCGAGGTCGTCGACGCCGTGCGCGCCGAGGTCGGCGAGGGCTTCCCGATCGTCGTCCGCTTCTCGGCCACCGACTGGGTGGACGGCGGGCTCACGCTCGACGAGACCACCGTCGTCGCCCGCTGGGCCGCGGAGCACGGTGCCGACCTGGCCGACGTGTCGACCGGCGGCAACGTCGCGAGCGCGCCGATCCCGGTCGGCCCCGGCTACCAGGTGCCGCACGCGGCGGCGATCAAGCGCGACGCCGGCATCCCGACGATCGCCGTGGGCATGATCTCCGAGGCGTTCCAGGCCGAGCAGATCGTCGCGACCGGCCTGGCCGACGTCGTGATGATCGGTCGCGAGATGCTCCGCGACCCGTCGTTCGCGCTCCGTGCCGCCGTCGAACTCCGCGTGCCGGTCGACTACGAGCCGCAGCAGTACCACCGCGCGCGGATCACGGCCTAGGCGCGGCCGGTTCTGTGCGGATCCACGGTTCAGCGACCGCGCAGGCAGTACGATTGGCAGCACTGTGGACGATCCCCCGAATAGTTCTTCGCCTCACTCATCCGCCGCTCACTCGGTGAGCTGCACGTCATCCCTGTGCGCGAACGGGGGTGAATCATGAGTCCGATCGACATCGTCATGCTGATCGGCGGCATCCTGCTGACCCTCGGCACGGGTGTCTTCGTCGCGTCCGAGTTCGCACTGGTCAACCTCGACCGCGCCGACGTCGAAGCGCGGCGCGACCGCGGTGAAGCCGGCCTCGCACCGGTCATCGGCGCGCTGAAGGTCACCTCGACGCACCTGTCCAGCGCACAGCTCGGCATCACGCTGACCACGCTGCTGACCGGCTACCTGCTCGAACCCTCGATCGCGAAGCTGCTCGAGGCGCCGTTCCTGGCGATGAACCTGCCAGAGGGCATCGTCGAGACCGTCGGCTCGATCGTGGCGCTCGTCATCGCGACCCTGCTGTCGATGATCCTCGGCGAACTCGTGCCGAAGAACTTCGCGCTCGCACTGCCCCTGCAGACCGCCAGGCTCGTGGTCCCGCTGCAGATCGCGTTCACGACGGTCTTCAAGCCCGCCGTCGCGCTCCTGAACGGCACCGCGAACGCCGTGCTCCGGTCGCTGGGCATCGAGCCGCAGGAGGAACTCTCCGGTGCCCGCAGCGCCGAGGAACTCACCTCGCTGCTGCGCCGCTCGGCCTCCGAGGGCTCGCTCGAACAGGACACCGCGACGCTCCTCGAGCGCACCATCTCGTTCTCCGAGCTGAGCGCCAGCGACGTGATGACCCCGCGCCCGAGGCTCTCCACCATCCGCGTGTCCGAGTCCGCCGAGGACGTCATCGCCCTCGCGCGCAAGACCGGCTTCAGCCGCTTCCCCGTCATCGAGGAGGACGCGGACGACGTCGTCGGCATCGTGCACGTCAAGCAGGCCGTCGCCGTGCCGCGCGAGAAGCGTCCGGAGGTCCCCGTCGGGGCACTCATGACCGACGCCGAACGCGTGCCGGAGACCATGCCCGGCGACACCCTGCTCGCCGAGGTCCGCGGCCGCGGCTACCAGATGGTCATCGTCGTCGACGAGTACGGCGGCACCGCCGGGGTCGTCACGCTCGAGGACCTGATCGAGGAGATCGTCGGCGAGGTCTCCGACGAGCACGACCGCGCCCGCATCGACGTGGTCCGCTCCCGTGACTGGCTGACCTTCCCCGGTCTGCTGCGTCCCGACGAGCTCGAGGACCGCGCCGGCGTGAAGGTGCCCGAGGAGGGCCCGTACGAGACCGTCGGCGGGTTCGTCATGTCGACGCTGGGCCGTCTGCCCGTCGTCGGCGACGAGGTGCCCCTGGACGGCGGCGTCTTCCGGGTCGAGCGGCTGGACGGCCGTCGGATCGACCGCATCCGCTGGACCCCGACGCGCCCGTCGACCGACACGGCGGCGACCGCCATCATCATCCCGTCCACCAAGAGCACCCCGACCACCACGAAGGCCGCGGCCACCACGACGAAGGGCAGCACCCGATGAGCTCCGATTGGTGGGGCATCTTCTGGCTCGTCGTCCTGTTGATGGGCAACGCGTACTTCGTCGCGGCGGAGTTCGCGGTCATCTCGGCTCGCCGCTCGCAGATCGAGCCGCGCGCCGAAGAGGGCTCGAAGGCCGCGCAGATGACGCTGTGGGCGATGGAGCACGCCACCCGCATGCTCGCGACGACCCAGCTCGGCATCACGGTCTGCTCGCTGCTCATCCTGAACGTGTCCGAGCCGGCGATCCACCACCTGCTCGAGGTCCCGCTGCACCTGACCGGCTGGAGCGCCGAGGTGATCGGCACCGTGGCCTTCGTGTTCACGCTGCTGCTCGTGTCGTTCCTGCACGTGGTGTTCGGCGAGATGGTGCCGAAGAACATCTCGTTCTCGATGCCGGACCGCGCCGCACTGCTGCTCGTGCCGACGCTCTGGTACATCGGTCACGGCCTGCACTGGGTCACCGTCGGCCTGAACGAGGTCGCGAACGCCGTGCTGCGGTTGTTCCGCGTCGAGCCCAAGGACGAAGCGGTGAGCGCCTTCACGGTGGAAGAGGTGCAGACCATCGTGGAGCAGTCCCGCCGCGAGGGCACCCTGACCGACGACGGCAAGCTCGCCCTGGCGTTCGAGTTCACCGAGAAGAAGGTCCGTGACGTCGCCGTGCCGATGGCCGAGCTCGTCACCCTGCCCGACGACGCCACCCCGGCCGACGTCGAGCACGCCGTGGCGCAGCGCGGGTTCTCCCGCTACGTGCTCGTCGGCGAGGACGGCTCCCCCACGGGCTACGTGCACGTGAAGGACGTCATCGACCTGCGTCCGGACGAGTTCGACGACCCGGTGCCGCCGAAGCGCATCCGGCAGCTCATCTCGCTCTACACCGAGATGGACCTCGAGGACGCGCTCGCGACCATGCGGGCCGCCGGGCGCCACGTGGCCCGCGCCTTCGACGCGGACGGCCGCACGATCGGCGTGCTGTTCCTCGAGGACATCCTCGAAGAACTGGTGGGCGAGGTCGAGGACGCGACCCGACGCCGGTAGACGCACCGGCAGACGGACGGGAGGCCCGTGGCGACACCGCCACGGGCCTCCCGTCCGTTCGTGGTCGCGACCAGGGCGACGCGCGCCCCGTCCGCGCTACCAGCTGACGGGCAGGGGCTTGCCCTCCTCGTACCCGGCGGCGGACTGGATGCCGACCAGCGCACGCTCGGAGAACTCGGCGAGGGACGACGCGCCCGCGTAGGTGGCGGAGCTGCGGACGCCGGTGGTGATCATGTCGAGCAGGTCCTCGACGCTCGGGCGCTCCGGGTCGAGGTAGATCGTCGACGACGAGATCCCCTCGGCGAAGAGCGCCTTGCGGGCCCGCTCGTACGGGTCGAGCCGCTCGAACCGCTCGCGCACGGCCTTGGCCGAGGCCATGCCCCAGCTCTCCTTGTACGCCTTGCCCGCAGCGTCGCGACGCAGGACGCCGGGGGCCTCGAGCGTGCCGGCGAACCACGAGCCGATCATGACGGCGGACGCCCCGGCTGCCAGCGCGAGGGCGACGTCGCGCGGGTAGCGCACCCCGCCGTCCGCCCAGACGTGCGCGCCGAGCGAGCGGGCCGCCGCGGCGGTCTCGAGCACGGCGGAGAACTGCGGACGACCGACGGCCGTCATCATGCGGGTGGTGCACATGGCACCAGGGCCGACGCCGACCTTGATGATGTCCGCTCCGGCCCCCACCAGGTGCGCGACGGCGTCGGCGGTGACGACGTTGCCGGCGACGAGCGGGATGCCGAGCTGCAGCGACGCGACCGTGCGGAGTGCGCGGAGCATGCCGTCCTGGTGGCCGTGCGCGGTGTCGAGGACCAGGACGTCCACGCCCGCGGCTGCCAGCGCCTTCGCCTTGGCGGCGACGTCGCCGTTGATGCCGAGCGCGGCGGCGACCCGGAGCCGGCCGGAACCGTCGACGGCGGGCGTGTAGATGTCGGAGCGGATCGCGCTCGTCTGGCTCGTGGTGCCGACGACCCGGCCGTGGCGCATCACCGGCGCGAAGTCGACCTCGGCGGCCGAGAGCACGTCGTACACGTGGCGGGGCGTGCCGGCGTCCTCGGCGTCGATCGCGGTCGAGGCGCCGTGCAGCAGGTCGCCGAGGACGGCGTCCGGGCCGGCGGTGCCGAGGCGGGTCGCGGGCACGCAGCCCAGGTACTCCCCGTCGGCGTCGCGGACGACCACACCACGGCCGGCCACCGGCAGGAGCTGCTCGAGGGCCTCGGCGACGGTGGTCTGCGCCCCCATGTCGTAGGCGGTGTCGAAGTCGACCGGCTGGTCCTTCACCCAGCGGATCGCGGCGTCGAGGTCCTGCAGGTGCATGTCCTGCGGCAGCACGCCGAGACCGCCGCGGCGGGCCAGGGTGGCGGCGAGCCGGGGGCCGGTGACGGAGTTCATGTTGGCGCTGACGATCGGGATCGTGGCACCGCTGCCGTCGTTCGCCGCGAGGTCGACGTCGAAGCGGCTCGTCACGCCGGAACGGCTCGGGACGAGGAAGACGTCGGAGTAGGTCAGGTCGTGCGTCGGCCGCGTCTCGTAGAACCTCATGCGCTCCACTGTACGGCTCCCGTCAGGGCCCCGACCGGGTGCTCGGGGGCTGCCGACTCGCGCCGCGGCTGACACGGAACGGACATGTCGGAGCGGCTAGGCTTGGCACCTGTGCGGCGCAGGGTTGCTCCGCACGACACACACGAGCATCTATCGACGGAGAGTGGGCGATCGGCTGTGTCGAGCCATCTGACCGGAACGGACGAGACCGCGGGCGAATTCGGGGCGAACGAGTGGCTCGTCGACGAGCTCTACGAGCAGTTCGTCGCGGACAAGGAGTCGGTCGACAAGTCCTGGTGGCCGGTCCTCGAGAGCTACCACCGCACGCAGGTCGGTGACGCTCCGGCTCCGACGGGGGCCCCCGCACAGCAGGCGCCGACCCAGCAGCAGTCCTCGACGCAGCAGCCGGCCACCGGGGACACCCCGGGCGAGGCGAAGGCGGGCCCGATCCAGGCGAAGACCACCTCGCGCCAGCCGGCACCGCAGCCGATCCCGGCCGAGGCGAACGACGCCGCCGACGACCACGAGGAGACCCACGAGGACGTGGCGACCCCGCTCCGGGGCATGGCCAAGACGCTGGCGTCGAACATGGACGCCTCGCTGACGGTCCCGACCGCCACGAGCGTCCGGACCATCCCGGCGAAGCTGATGATCGACAACCGGATCGTCATCAACAACCACCTGCGACGCGCCCGCGGCGGCAAGATCTCCTTCACGCACCTGATCGGGTGGGCGATGGTGCAGGCGATCAAGGACTTCCCGAGCCAGAACGTCTTCTACGAGGAGCGCGACGGCAAGCCGTTCGTCGTCGCCCCGGCGCACGTCAACCTCGGCATCGCGATCGACGTCCCGAAGAAGGACGGCACCCGCTCGCTCCTGGTGCCGAGCATCAAGCGTGCGGAGACCCTGACGTTCGGGCAGTTCCTCTCCGCCTACGAAGACCTCGTCAAGCGTGCCCGTGACAACAAGCTCACCCCGGCGGACTTCCAGGGCACGACGATCTCGCTCACCAACCCGGGCGGCATCGGCACCGTGCACTCGGTCCCGCGTCTGACGAAGGGGCAGGGCTCGATCATCGGCGCCGGCGCCCTGGAGTACCCGGCGCAGTTCCAGGGCTCGGCGTCGAAGACCCTGATCGAGCTCGGCATCGGCAAGACCATCACCCTGACGAGCACCTACGACCACCGCGTCATCCAGGGCGCCGGTTCGGGCGAGTACCTCAAGCACGTGCACGAGCGCCTCATCGGCGAGCACGGCTTCTACGACGGCATCTTCGCGGCGCTCCGGATCCCCTACAAGCCGATCCAGTGGGCGAACGACATCAACGTCGACCTGGCACACCGGGTGAACAAGACCGCGCGCGTGCAGGAGCTCATCAACAGCTACCGCGTCCGTGGACACCTGATGGCCGACATCGACCCGCTCGAGTACCGCCAGCGCACGCACCCCGACCTCGAGATCGAGAGCCACGGGCTGACCTTCTGGGACCTCGACCGCGAGTTCGTCACCGGTGGGCTCGCCGGCACCACCTCGGCACCACTGCGCGACGTCCTCGGGATCCTGCGCGACGCTTACTGCCGCACGGTCGGCATCGAGTACATGCACATCCAGGACCCGGAACAGCGTCGCTGGGTGCAGGAGCGCATCGAGGTGCCGTACTCGAAGCCCTCGAAGGAAGAGCAGCTCCGGGTCCTCGGCAAGCTCAACGAGGCCGAGGCGTTCGAGACCTTCCTGCAGACCAAGTACGTCGGCCAGAAGCGCTTCTCGCTCGAGGGCGGCGAGTCCACCATCGCCTTCCTCGACACCCTGATCCAGCACGCCGCCGGAGCCGGACTGGCCGAGGTCGCGATCGGCATGGCCCACCGTGGCCGCCTGAACGTGCTGACGAACATCGCCGGCAAGACCTACGGGCAGATCTTCCGTGAGTTCGAGGGGGTCCTCGCTGCCGGGAACGGTGTCCGGTCAGGGCTCAGGCGACGTGAAGTACCACGTCGGCACCGAGGGCGTGTTCCGCACGTCCGACGGCTCGAGCATCCCGGTGACGATCGCCGCGAACCCGTCCCACCTCGAAGCCGTCGACGGCGTGCTCGAGGGCATCGTCCGCGCCAAGCAGGACCGCGAGGCCCCCGGCAGCTTCGGTGTGCTCCCCGTGCTCGTGCACGGCGACGCGGCGATGGCCGGTCAGGGTGTGGTCGTCGAGACGCTGCAGATGTCGCAGCTCCGTGGCTACCGCACCGGCGGCACGGTCCACCTCGTCATCAACAACCAGGTCGGGTTCACCACCCCGCCCGAGTCGGCGCGCAGCTCGGTGTACTCCACCGACGTCGCGAAGACGATCCAGGCACCGATCTTCCACGTGAACGGTGACGACCCCGAGGCCGTCGCCCGCGTCGCCGAACTCGCCTTCGCGTACCGCGAGGAGTTCCACCGCGACGTCGTGATCGACCTGATCTGCTACCGCCGTCGTGGGCACAACGAGGGCGACGACCCCTCGATGACGCAGCCGCTGATGTACAACCTCATCGAGGCGAAGCGCTCCGTCCGCACGCTGTACACCGAGGCCCTCGTCGGCCGCGGTGACATCACGCAAGAGGAGTACGACGAGGCGCACCGCGACTTCCAGGACCGCCTGGAACGCGCCTTCGCCGAGACGCACGAGGCACAGACCGGCACCATCCCGGTGATCGAGGTCGACGACGACGGTGCGGTGCAGGGGCTCGAACGCCCGGCGGCGCAGCGCGACGACTCCGAGGTCGAGGTGCACGAGACCGCCGTGTCCGAAGAACTCGTCCGGGCGATCGGCGACGCGCACAGCAACCCGCCCGCCGGGTTCTCCATCCACCCGAAGCTGCAGCAGCTGCTGACCAAGCGCACCGAGATGACGCGCAACGGCGGCATCGACTGGGCGATGGCCGAGCTCATGGCGATCGGGTCGATCCTGGTCGAGGGCAAGCCCGTCCGCCTCGCCGGACAGGACGCCCGACGCGGCACGTTCGTCCAGCGCCAGTCGGTGTTCCACGACCGGGTGAACGGCCAGGAATGGCTGCCGCTGTCGAACCTCACCGAGGACCAGGCCCGGTTCTACGTGTACGACTCCCTGCTGAGCGAGTACGCGGCGATGGCGTTCGAGTACGGCTACTCGGTGGAGCGCCCCGAGTCCCTCGTGCTCTGGGAGGCACAGTTCGGCGACTTCGCGAACGGCGCCCAGATCGTCATCGACGAGTTCATCTCGTCCGCCGAGCAGAAGTGGGGGCAGCGCTCCGGCCTCGTCCTGCTGCTGCCGCACGGGTACGAGGGCCAGGGGCCGGACCACTCGTCGGCACGCATCGAGCGCTACCTGCAGCTGTGCGCCGAGGACAACATGATCGTCGCGCGACCGTCGACCCCGGCGTCGTACTTCCACCTGCTCCGCCGTCAGGCCTGGGCCCGGCCGCAGAAGCCGCTCGTCGTGTTCTCCCCGAAGGCGATGCTCCGGCTCCGCCAGGCGACGAGCGCGGTCGAGGACTTCACGACCGGAACGTTCGAGCCCGTGCTCGACGACGCGCGGATCACCGACAAGGGTGCCGTGCGCCGCGTCGTGCTGCACTCCGGCAAGGTGCACCACGACCTGCGTGCCGAGGTCGACAAGCGCGGCATCACCGACGTCGCACTCGTCCGGCTCGAGCAGCTCGCCCCGCTCCCCCTCGACCGCCTCCTCGAGGTGCTGTCGGGCTACCCGGACGCCGACGTCGTGTGGGCGCAGGAGGAGCCGGAGAACCAGGGTGCCTGGCCGTTCGTCTGCATGAACCTGTCGCCGCACCTGGGCGGCCGCCCGTTGTCCGTGGCGGCCCGCTCGGCGAGTGCCGCACCGGCCACGGGTTCCTCGAAGCGTTCGGCGCAAGAGGCCGCCGAGGTCATCAGCACCGCGTTGAGCGCGTCGGCCTAGCCACGAGGAAGCGCCCCGTGCGGGAGTCCGAGGGACTCCGGCACGGGGCGCTTCGACGTTCGCCGGGAAGCGGCGGCGCTACGCGATCTTCGTGTACCGCACCCCGGCGTCGTGGTACCCGCGCTTCTGGTAGAAGCGGTGCGCGCTGTCCGTCGCGGCCGCACTGACGGCACTGAGGCGACGCGCGCCCTGCTCGACCGCCCATGCTTCGAACGTGCCGATGAGCGCCGAACCGGTGCCGAGCCTCCTGGCCGTGTCGTCGACGACCAGCAGCAGCAGCTGCGCCGTCGGCTCGTCGCTGGCGTACGCCCACGTGACCTGCGCGCCGGCGACGGCGACGACCCGTCCGTCGTCCCCCCGGACCACCCAGGTGCGGTGCCCGGCTTCGGGAGTGAGCCGGTCGAGGCGGGCGCGCATCGACGCGTCGTCGACGTCGTGACCGAGCAGGCGGACGAGGGCGGCGACGTCGGCGACGTCCGTGTCGGACCAGGTGGTGGTCGACTCGACGGAGAGGGTCATGTCGGCCAACCTACCCGGGCCGTCGGTCGTGTTGCGACGGGCTTCCATAACAACTGATATTCATATACTCTGCTGTCATATCACCCGCCGGGTGAACCGACCGACAGGACAGCCATGCACATCACCTCCCGCCACGGCCGCACCGCCGCCTGGATCGCCTTCCCGCTCGCCGTCGTCGCCAGCGGCGCACTCATCGCCACGGCCTCGTACGCCGCCTTCTCGAGCAGCACCGACAACGCCGCGAACAGCTGGCGCACCGGTGCCGTCTCCCTCACCGACGACGACCAGGGCGTGGCGATGTTCGACGTCGACGACCTGGTGCCCGGGTCCGCCGGATCGAACTGCATCACCGTGACGGCGAACACCACCAACGCCTCGACCGTGAAGCTCTTCACCGCCAACGCGGCCGACGACGACGCACTCGCCGAGCACGTCGGGCTGAGGGTCGAGCGCGGCAGCCTCGGCACCCCCGACGACTGCAGCACGTTCACCGCGACGACGACCGTGCACGACGGGACGCTCGCCGGCCTCATGGAGTCCGAGTCCTTCGGCACCGGCGTCGACGCGTGGAAGCCGGCGACGGGTACGGCGAGCACGACCTACCGCGTCAGCTACGACCTGAGCGATGGCGCCCCGAACACCGTGCAGTCGTCCGAGGCCGGCACCTCGTTCGTGTGGGAAGCGCAGACCGACTGATCCCCCCACCCCATCCCGAATCGTCGCACCCGACCCGTCCCGCCCGACCCGAGGAGCAGCCGATGCCGAACGTCGCCACCCGCCGTCACGCCCGCTGCGTCGGCGACCTGCCCCGGCTGCTCCTCGCGGTCTCGGCGCGGACGGTCCTCTGGTCGGTGCTGCTGCTCGCACTGTGGGCGTCGCTCCCCGCGGCGTTCGGGTGGCACGTCACGACGGTCGTCTCCGACTCGATGGCCCCCGGCATCCGGACCGGGGACGTCGTCGCCGCGATGCCCGTCGACCCGGACGACCTCGAAGCCGGACGGGTGCTGCTCGTCGAGGACCCGGACCACCGGGATCGTCTCCGCCTGCACCGGCTGGAGCGCATCGAACCGGACGGGGCCCTGCGTCTGCGCGGGGACGCGAACCCGACGGCCGACCGCACGGCCGTCGAACCCGCGGCGGTCCTCGGTGTCGGGGTGCTGCGGTTCCCGTGGATCGGGCTGCCGGGCGTCTGGATCCGCGGGGGCGACTGGACGTCCCTGCTGCTGGCCGGCGTCGTCACCGCCGTGCTCGTCGTCGCCGGGCGGGCCGATCGGGACATCGTCGCCGGACGCCCGTGCCACACCTGCGGCACGCCACGCCGTGACCTCCGCTCACCCGTCGTCGCGGAGCCCCGGACGGCGACCGTCACCGCTCCGACGTCGACCACCGTGCCGGTCGCGGTGTTCACGGCAGCGGCCATCACCCTCACCCTGCTCGCCGGAGCAGGAGCCGGAGCCGGAGCTGGCGCGGGCGCCGGGTTCAGCGGCTCCACCGGGACCGCCTCGGCGCTCGGCACCGGTGGCTTCGGGTGCTTCCACCAGCCGGCGCCGGGCACGTCACTCGCGTGGGACTTCGCCGAGAAGAACGGGCCACGGGTCGTGGACTCGAGCGGGTCCGGGGCCGACGGGGCCTTCACGCCCGCCGCTGCCGCCCGGGTCGACGCGGACTGCGCGACGAACCCCTACGCGACGTTCTGGACCGAGGACGGGGCCGAAGGGTGGGCGGTCACGGACACCGCGGTCGCCGCTCCGAACGCCTTCACGATCGAGGTCTGGTTCCGCACCCAGGACACCGGCGGTGGGCGGGTGTTCGGCTTCGGCTCGGACCGCTCGGCGGCGTCCCAGTACCGCGATCGGCACCTCTACATCGGCGCCGACGGAGTCCTGCGCTTCGGCGTCGAGGGCTCCGGGTCGCAGTTCAAGTTCACGCTCGGGTCGGCCTCCACGGTCACCGACGGAGCCTGGCACCACGCGGTCGCCACCTTCCAGGCTCGCTCGATGGCGCTCTGGGTCGACGGCGAGCTGCAGGGCACCCGGTCCGACGCCGTCACCCTGCGGCAGTACTCGGGTCACTGGCGGGCAGCACGCCAGACACTGGCCGGTTGGCCGAACGCCGGCGACTACGTCTACACCGGCGACGTGGACACGGTCCGGGTGCACGAGCGAGTCCTCGATGCGGCCGCGATCACACGGGCGTTCCAGGCAGGACGCTGACGCCCGGCCGTTCGACGGAACCGTGCCGTCAGTGCGTCGCCTGCTCCACCCGGATGCGCGCGAGGATCTCGCTGCGCAGCTGGTCGGGAGCGGTCTCCTTGCAGGCGCGACGGACGGTCTCCATGAGCACGACGCCGACGCGGTGCTCGGTCTGGCAGTCCTCGCACCCGTCCATGTGCTCGCGGATGTCCGCGGCGTCCTCGTGGCGGAGCTCGTCGTGCAGGAACTCCTCGAGCTCGGCCTTCGCCTTCGAGCAGTCGCAGCCGCTCATCGTGCGTCCTTCCGTCCGGTGCGACCCGTGGCCGCGGTTGCCTTCGTCGTCCGTGCCGCGCCTCGTCCCCGTCCGCGCATCGTCGCCGTCGACGCTGCGTCCGGGACGATGCCGGTCTCGCGGGCGTGGTCCGCCAGGAGCCCACGGAGGAGCCGGCGGCCACGGTGGAGGCGGCTCATGACCGTCCCCACGGGGGTCTTCATGATGTCGGCGATCTCCTGGTACGAGAAGCCTTCGACATCGGCGAAGTACACGGCCATCCGGAAGTCCTCGGGGATGGCCTGCAGGGCGTCCTTCACGGCGGAGGACGGCAGGTGGTCGATCGCGTCGGCCTCGGCGGACCGGGCGGAGATCGACTGGGTGACGCTCTCCGCGCCGCCGAGCTGCCAGTCCTCGAGCTCGTCGATGGTGCCCTGGTACGGGTTCCGCTGGTTCTTGCGGTACGTGTTGATGAACGTGTTCGTGAGGATCCGGTACAGCCAGGCCTTCAGGTTCGTGCCCTGCTTGAACTGGCGGAAGGCGGCGAAGGCCTTGACGAACGTCTCCTGCACCAGGTCCGACGCGTCGGCCGGGTTGCGGGTCATCCGCATGGCCGCACCGTAGAGCTGGTCCATGAAGGGCAGCGCCTGGTCCCCGAACAGGGACCGCAGCTCCCCCTCGGAGACGGTCTTCGCGTCCACCGGCTCGTCTGCGGCGTCGTCGAGGGCTTCGTGCTCCTCTTCGACGGCGTCGAGCTGCACCTCGGTCTCGTCGACCAGGTGGTGCGGAGCTGCCTGCGGTTCGTCGGTCGTCATCGCCGCCAAGTCTAGGCCGAGCGTGCCGAGCGTCGTCGGCACCGCGGTCAGCACGGTCGCCGTGCCGGTCCGCTCTCGTGCGAGTGTTGCTGTCGCCACTGATCCTCCCGGTGCGTTCAGTACCCTGGTGAACCGATGGCAGACACGACGCATTCCCACAGCGGGGCCCAGCCCGCCGACCCCTGGATCGCCCCGGTCGCAGGGGGTCCGCTGCGCGGCGACGTCGCGCTGCCCGGGTCGAAGTCGCTGACGAACCGGGAGCTCGTGCTCGCGGCACTCGCGGACGGCCCCTCGACGATCCGGCTCCCGCTGCACTCCCGTGACTCGGCGCTGATGATCGCGGGCCTCCGTGCGCTCGGCGTCGGCATCGAGGAGCTCGAGCCGGCGGCCGGCACCACCCCGAACCCCTACGGCCCGGACCTCCGGATCACGCCCGCCCCGATGCACGGCGACGTCCGCCTGGACTGCGGACTGGCCGGCACCGTGATGCGCTTCCTGCCGCCGCTCGCCGCCCTGGCCGTCGGACCCGTCACGGTCGACGGTGACCCCTACGCCCGCAAGCGGCCGATGCACGCCATCGTGCAGGGACTCGTGGACCTCGGTGTGGACGTCACGGACGACGGCGGCGGTTCGATGCCGTTCTCGTTCACCGGCACCGGTTCGGTCCGCGGTGGCGCCCTGACGATCGACGCGTCGGCGTCCTCGCAGTTCGTCTCCGGGCTGCTGCTGTCGGCGCCCCGCTTCGCCGAGGGCCTGCACCTCACCCACGTGGGCGAACGTCTGCCGAGCATGCCGCACATCGAGATGACCGTCGCGGCGCTCCGTGCCCGCGGCGTCCGCGTCGACGAACCGTCGGTCGGCGAGTGGGTCGTGCACCCCGGCCCGATCGGCGCGCGCGACGTCACGATCGAGCCCGACCTGTCGAACGCGGCGCCGTTCGCCGTCGCCGCGCTCGTCGCCGGCGGCACGGTCCGCATCCGCACCTGGCCCACCGAGACGACGCAGGTCGGCGCCGACCTCGAGACGCTCCTGCCCCTGTGGGGGGCGAGCGTGGCCCGTGACGGTGACGACCTGGTCGTCGACGGCGGCGTCGGGATCCGGGGTGGGGCCTCCTTGCCGGGTCTCGAACTCGACCTGAGCCGCGGCGGCGAACTCGCCCCGGCGCTCGTCGCGCTGGCCGCGCTGGCGGACGGCCCGAGCGAGATCACCGGCATCGGTCACCTGCGGGGGCACGAGACGGACCGCCTGGCCGCGCTGGCGGCGGACCTCAACCGGTCTGGAGGCGCGGTGCACGAACTCGACGACGGCCTGCGGATCGAGCCGGCGCCACTCCACGGCAGCGCCTGGGGCGCGTACGACGACCACCGGATGGCGACCGCCGGCGCGATCGTGGGGCTCGTCGTCGACGGCGTCGCCGTCGACGACATCGGGTCGACCGCGAAGACGCTGCCGCAGTTCCCGGAGCTGTGGGCGGCGCTCGTGGCGTCCTCGGTGGCCACTGCACCGGTGAGTGGGGACTGACGCATGAGCTGGTGGGACGACACCGACGCTGACGACTCCGACGGGGACGAGCCGTACGGGCAGTACGACGAGTCGAGCGTGCGGGTGCGCCCGAACCCGAAGGGCAACCGGCCGCGCACGAAGACCCGTCCGACGTACGACGACGCCCCGGTCGGCTGGGTGACGAACGTCGACCGCGGGCGGTTCGGCGTGCTGATCGACGACCACGTCATCACGGCGACGAAGGCCCGCGAGCTCGGCAAGAAGTCCGTCGTCACGGGCGACCACGTGTCGCTCGTCGGGGACGTCTCCGGGGATCCCGGCTCGCTGGCACGCATCGTGAAGGTCGCCGAGCGCACCACACTGCTGCGGCGGAGTGCCGACGACTCCGACGAGGTCGAGCGCGTCATCGTGGCGAACGCCGACCAGATGCTCATCATGGTGGCCGCCGCCGACCCCGAGCCGCGCACCCGCCTGATCGACCGGTACCTGGTGGCCGCGTTCGACGCCGGTCTCGACCCGATCCTCTGCATCACGAAGACCGACCTCGCCGACCCCGCTGCGTTCCTGGCGCACTTCGCGTGCCTGGACCTTCGGATCGTGACGAGCCGATCGGACGACGTCCCGTTCGAGGCGCTGCACGAGCTGCTCGACGACAAGGTGACCGTGACCGTCGGGCACTCCGGTGTGGGCAAGTCGACCCTGGTGAACGCCCTGACCGGGTCGACGCGCGCGATCGGCGTCGTGAACTCCGTGACCGGTCGCGGGCGGCACACGTCGTCGTCGTCGATCGCGCTGCGGGTCCGCGACGGCGGGTGGATCATCGACACGCCGGGTGTGCGGTCGTTCGGCCTGGGGCACGTCGACCCCGCGAACGTCTTCCGGGCGTTCGCGTCGCACGCCGTGCCGGTGCTGCCCGCGCGGGACGGCATCCCGCTGGCGCAGGCGCACGACTGGGAGATCGTCGACCGGGTGCAGGACGGGGAGCTGGGGCCGACCGGCGTCGAGCGGCTTGACTCGTTCCGGGCGCTGCTGACCGGGATGGGTGCGTCCGACCCCGGTTCCGAGTAGCGCGCGGGGTGCGCGGCGCCGGTCGGCACCGGTCGGCGGCTGGTCGGCTGCTGGTCGGCGCTGGTCGGCGGCTGGTCACAACACCCCGCGGTGCGTGCGCCGAGCGGTCCCGAACTGTCGACTGGCGACGCGGCTCCCGACAGTTCGTGACCACTCGAGCGTCGGCGCACGGTGAGTCGTGACCGCTCCGGCGCCTGCTCGCACCGGCGCCCGGTTCCCGCGCCCCTCGCACCGAGCAGACCTCGCACCGTGCGAGGGGCGCGGGAACGGTGCGAGGTTGTGCACTCCGTGCGAGCTCGCGGGCCTCGCACCGAGTGGGCAACCTCGGACCGGACGACGTCTCGGCACCGGGCCGGCGTCGACAAGCGCGCATCGGGGTTGTACAGTTGCGGTCGTGTCTGAAGTTGCAAAGTACAACTTTGCGCCGACCCCCGCTGTCGACGCCCCGTCCCCGAGCACGACGACGACGTCGCACGCGCACCACTCCCCCACCCACAAGTCCCCACGAGCCCCGAAGTCGCAGCGGTCCGACAGCGTCCTGCGGCCCGCCGGCCTCGGTCGCGTGCTGCTGACGTTCGCCTCGCACATCCTCGTGCCGCTGTTCCTGGCCGCCGGCATGGGTCTGGCGTACCTCGGCGCCTTCCACGCCCCGGCCCCGCAGGAACTGCCCGTCGGCATCGTCGGCCAGGGCGCGGCCACCCAGGTGTTCGCCCAGACCGTGACCGACCAGTCCGACGGCGCCCTCGTGGCCCACGTGGTGGCCTCGACGAAGGCGGCCGAGCAGCAGGTGCGTGACCGCGACCTCGCCGCCGTGTACGCGCCGACGCCGACGGGTGCCACGCTCTACGTGTCGACCGCCGCGTCGGAGACCACCGCGAGCGCCGCGCAGAAGGTGTTCCTACCGATCGCCTACGACCAGCACGTGCCGTTCCGGGTCGTCGACGTCGTACCCACCGGCGACCAGGACACCACCGGCCAGGGGCTGTTCTTCCTGCTCGTGGCCCTGAGCGTCGGCGGGTACGCGTCCGCGATCGCCGTGGCCTCGGTCGCGACGAAGCTCCGTGCCGTGTGGACCGCGGTCATCGGGCTCGCCACCGCGGGGGTCGTCGCCGGCATCGGCGTGATCGTCGCCGGACCGATCTACGGCGTCATCACCACCCACCACTGGCAGGTGTTCCTGTTCGCCTGGCTCTACGACGCGATCATCGTCGCGCTCGGCGTCGGGCTGCACCCCGTGCTCGGCCGGTGGACCACCCCGATCCTCACGATGCTGTTCGTGATGCTGAACTTCACGTCGTCCGGCGGAATCTTCCAGCCGGCGTTCCAGCCCGGGTTCTTCGCCGCCCTGCACACCTTCTGGAGCGGGGCCGCGTGGCTGCAGGCCGCACAGGACCTGCAGTACTTCCCGGACGCCTCGCTCGGTCGGTCGTCGCTCGTGCTCGCCCTCTGGCTGGCCGCCGCGCTCCTGCTCTGCGTCGTCGTGCACGGGCTCGTCGCCCGCCGCACCCGCATCGCTCGCGAGCGCGAGGTCACCCGGCTCGAGGAAGAAGAGGTCGTCGCCGCGTAGCGACGGTAGGTTGGGCGACGTGGACCTCAGCGCCGACCTGGACTTCGCCCGCTCCCTCGCCGACACCGCCGACGCGATCAGCCTCGAGCGCTTCCGTGCCGCCGACCTGCACGTGACGAAGAAGGCCGACAGCACGCACGTCACCGACGCCGACCAGGCCGTGGAACGGGCCCTGCGCGAGCGGCTCGCCGCCGAGCGTCCGGACGACGCGTTCCTCGGCGAGGAGACGACGGCGGACACCGGGGCCGAGGCCGTCAGCGAAGGGCACCGCCAGTGGGTGGTCGACCCGATCGACGGCACGGCCAACTACCTGCGCGGCGTGCCGGTGTGGGCGACCCTCATCGCGCTCGCGGTCGACGGCCGCCCGGTGCTCGGCGTCGTCAGCGCTCCCGCCCTCGGCAAGCGCTGGTGGGCAGCTGAAGGCTCCGGCGCGTTCTCGCTGGACGGGCCGCTCCGGGTCTCCGGGGTGTCCGACCTCGCCGACGCGAGCCTGAGCTACAACAGCATCCAGCAGTGGGACGACGACGACCGCCTCGAGCCGCTCGTCGACCTGTCGCGCCGGGTCTGGCGCACCCGCGCCTACGGCGACATGTGGTCGTACATGATGGTGGCCGAGGGTGTCCTCGACGTCGCCGGCGAACCGGACCTGAAGCCGTGGGACATCGCGGCCCTCGTCCCCATCGTCGAAGAGGCCGGCGGCCGCTTCACCTCGCTCGACGGCGACCCCGGGCCGTGGCACGGCAGCGCCCTCGCCTCGAACGGCCTGGTGCACGACGCCGTCGTCGAGATCATCCGCCGCGACGCCTAGGCCCGGTCAGCCCCGCTCGGCGGACCCCGCAGCCGAGCCACGGTGCTCGGACTCCTCATCGGGCCGCCGCGCCGCCCGGCGACGCGCCACCAGGTCCACGCCGGCCAGCACGAGCGCCAGCGCCATCAGCGACACCGTGAACGTCGTGCCGCTGCGGAACGCGTCGTGGTACGCGTCGAGACGCCCGCCCGGCCCGCCGGATCCCGACCCCGCCGCCTCGCTCCGCACGATCCCGTAGAAGATGCTGGTCGCGACCGCGGTGCCGATCGCCGTGCCGACGCGCTGCCCGAGCTGCTGCATCGACCCCGCCACCCCGGACTGCTCGACGGGGATCTCGGCCAGGGTCAGGGTCTGGTTCGGCGACACCACGAACCCGCCACCGAGTCCGCCCACCAGGAACGCGCCGGCCATCGCCCACGGCGTGACCTCCGGCGGGGTGGCGACGGCGGCGACCATCAGCAGCAGGAAGCCGATGACGACCATCCCGAGCCCGGCGACCACCAGCGCCCGCCCGACCCGGTCCACGATCCGTCCGCCGATGTAGGAGCCCACGGCACTCGTCGCGGCGAAGGGGATGCTCACCATGCCGGCGAACAACGGCGACAGCCCGAGGCCCTCCTGCAGGTACAGCGTGACCATGAGGAACGACGCCGGCAGCGCCGCGAAGTAGACGGCCACGATCGACAACCCGTTGCGGTACGACGACAGCCGGAACAGCTCGAAGTGCACCACGGGCGACTTGCCCTGCCGCTTGAACCGCTGTTCCCACAGCACGAACAGCACGAGGAACACCGCGAAGCCGACGAGCCAGAACCAGCGGGTCGCTGAACCACCCCCGCCGCTGGTCAGCACGAACGGCAGCATCAGGGTGATGATGGCGGCACCGAGCAGCACGATGCCGACGACGTCCAGTTCGCGGTCCTGCGCCTTCCCCTGGGCACCCTTCGGCAGCAGGCGGACGGCGAAGAGCAGCGCGGCGATCCCGAGGGGCACGTTCATCCAGAACAGCAGCCGCCAGCCGGACTCCTCGCCGCCGATCGCGATGAGGCCACCGCCGATGGTCGGCCCGAGGGCGGTGGAGATGCCGATCATCGCCCCGAAGAGCCCGAACGCGCGACCCCGCTCCGGTCCGCGGAACAGCTGCTGCACCAGTCCGATGACCTGGGGCATCTGGATCCCGGCGGCGAAGCCCTGCAGGATCCGGGTGACGATGAGGACCTGGATGTTCGGGGCGACGGCGCACAGCAGGCTCGATCCGGTGAACGCGCTGAGCCCCACGATGAACATGACGCGCCGGCTCTTCAGGTCGCCGAGTCGACCCGCGGGCACGAGGGCGAGGCCGAACGCCAGCGCGTACCCCGCCACGATGAGCTGGAGCGACGAGCTGGTGGCTCCGAGGGACTGCTCGATCGAGGGCAGCCCGACGTTCACCTTGGACAGGTCGAGGATCGTCAGGGCCGCGACCGCCACGCAGACGGCGAAGGCCCGCCAGCGGGTGCGGTCATCGAGGCGGGCGTCGGTCGGTTCGGCGTTGGACATCCCGTCCGTGCTACACCTGCGACGACGAACGAGGTCCGGACAGACCTGTACCCCGGTTCCGTCCGGCGGACCCGGATCGGGGTGCAGAGGGCGGGTGCCACACCCCCCTCGTGGCCCCCCGTACTGGGGGCACCGTTCTGGACATCTGCTCACCGGAGTCCGCTCGGCGGGCCGGTACCTGAGTTATCGTGCTCCAGACGGCAGGTCACGTGACGCTCTCGGATTCCCTAGATCCGGACGGCGGAACAGACCGGTCGTGTTCGTCCGAAGACCCTAACCCGAGGGGTGATACAGACGATGACATCATCGTTCCCGAGCGGAACCGAGTGCACCCACACTCGTCGACCGCATCCAATCCACGACAGTTCCGGCGCGCGCTCAGTCGCCGCCGCTCGTCCGCACTCCGTCACGGTCACCCGCCGTGCAGCAGTCCGGTCCGCCTCCGTGCGCCCCGTCGCAGCGACCCCCGTGTTCGCCGACGCCCGCCTCGCAGCATCCGCCTCTGGACCCGGAGGCCGGTGAGTCATGGCACTCACCGGTCGACGTCTCGAGGTCGACCGGATCGCGACCCTCGCAGTGCTCCCACGGGAGTCCGCGATGGTCGTGGTCGGCGACCCTGGTTCCGGACGCAGCAGCGTCCTCGACGCGGTCTCGAACCGCGTTTCCCTCCCCGTCGTCCGGGTCGGTGTCAACGGGAGTGAATCCCGCTGGCCGCTGGCCGGGGTGACCTCCCTGTTCACCGCGCTCGACGACCCCCGAGCGACCGCACACATCGCCCACCTGCTGCAGGCCGGCGGGACCGCGGCCGCCGTGACGGCCGGGCTGGCGGCGGCGCACGACTTCCTCGACGCCGTGCACGCACTGACCCTCCCGCCGACGCTCGTCCTCATCGACGACCTCGACCGGATGGACACGGAGAGCCAGGAGCTCATCGCGTTCCTGGCCGGACGACTCGCGGGCACCGCCCTGCGCGTCGTGGCGACGGTCCGTTCGGTGCCGTCGGACGGTCCGCTCGCGGCCCTGCCGATCCTGCGCATCGAACCGCTGCCGTCGGACGAGGCCCTGGTCCTCGCCCGGGCCATGGCACCGGCCGAGGCGAACGACGGCGTCCTCGCCGTCCTCGCCGAGGAGACCGGTGGCAACCCCGGCGCGCTCCGCGAACAGCTCGCGGTGCTCACCCGGGAGCAGCTCACCGGCGCGGAGCCGATCGTGCTCCCGCTCCGACCCACTCCGACGACCGAGGCCATCGCGGCGCTCGCACTCGGGCCCGCCGCGGGACGCGATCTGGACGTCCTCGCGAAGCTCGCCCTGGTACCCGTCGCGAAGACCACGGCGTGGGACCGCGACGAGCTGGACGACCTGGTCGGGGCCGGTCTCGCGACCGTCCGCGGGCAGAGCGTCACCGTCCGGCACCCGCTGGTCCGTTCCGCGCTCTACTGGCGGATGCCCGCCCGTGACCGTCGTGCGGCACACGCCGAGCTGGCCACGGCGAGCGCGGAGACCGACCCGCGGTCGGCTGCGTGGCACCGGAGCTTCGTCGACGACGTCCCCGACGTGGTCGCGCTGCTCCGGGCTGCACGGTCGTACGTCGTGGACGGCAACGTGCACGCCGCGATCGCGCTGACCGAGCGTGCCCTGCACATCGGCGGTGGGACCGAGGACGAGCACGTCGCGCTCCTCGGGGTCGCGGAGGCCATGCTCGGCAAGCGCCTGCTCGGCTTCGCTGCGCGGTACCTCGCTGCGCTCCGTCCGTTCCGGACGACGCCGAACGAGGTCCGCCGGCTCCGGCTGCAGTACTCGGCCGAGTACCTCAGCGGTGACGCCGTGCACGCGGACGAGCTGCTCGTCCCCGTCGACGCGACCGAACCGTCGGAGGTGGACGCCGTCGCCGGGCTGATGGCCATGGTGGCGTGCTTCCGTGCCGAGGCGTGGGAGCTCGACCAGGCGAAGGACCTGCTGCACCGGATCGAACCGCTCGAGGGGTCGGCGTCCGCGCACACCCTCGAGATCACGACGACCGCGCGGGAGCTCATCGCCGCCGTGGACGGCGTGCTGCCGCCCGACACCGAGCTGCACGACGGGCTCGCGACGTCGGAGCTCGTGGCGATGTCCGACCCGGCCCTGCTGCTGCTCGCCCACGCGCTGAGCATCGGCGAGCGCTACCGGAGCGCGCGACGGGTGTTCGCACTCGTGCTCGCCCGTGGGCAGGAGACCGCGGCGGTGTGGACCGAGGCGGCCCGCTACCTGACGTCCGAGAACGAGGTGCGCTCCGGCAACTTCCGGCAGGCGCTCCGCGCGATCGACGTGTGGGAGTCCGGTTCGTCCGTCGCCGAGCGGTTGCGTGAGCCCTCCCGGGCGATCGCCGTCGCGTGGCGGCACTTCGCCGAGGGCCGTTCCGCCGAGGCGCTCGACGTCGTGGACCGGTGCCTCGAGCACCGTTCGACGAGTCGGCTCTGGGGTGCGACGGCGAAGCTGCACGCGCTCCGCGGCAAGGTCCTGCTGCTCGACGGCCGCCTCGACGAGGCAGCCACCGCGCTCGAGGCCGCCGACGCCATCGGTCGGTCGCTCCGGAACCCCGCGGTGCTCCGGCACCTCGGCGACCTGGTCGAGGCGTACGTGCGTCTCGGACGGACCGACGACGCGCGGACGATCACGGCCCGCCTGGCGGCTGACCACCATGCCCGTCCCGGGCGCTGGGGTGCCCTCGTGCTGGCGCGGAGCCTCGCGCTCGTCGCCGACGACACCACCCGCGAGTCGGCTCGTCGCCGTGCGCTGGAGCTGTTCCAGCCGCACGACTCGCAGTACGAGCGGGCTCGCACGTTCGCTGCGCTGGCCGCGGTCGGCAACCCGGCGGAGCGTCCGCGCCTCGGTGCGGCGGCCGCAGCGGCGTACGAGGCGGCCGGCCTGCGTCGACCGCTGGTGACGCCGGCGCCGGCTGCGGCGATGCCGCAGTTCGGCACGGGCTCGTCGTCGATCCGGTCCGGACCCGTGCTCTCGCCGGCGTTCCCGGGGACGCCGCGCAGCGCCCCCGACGCGTCGGCGGTGCTCACGTCACTGACCGCCGAGGAGCGTGCGGTGGTGCAGAAGGTCACCGAGGGGTACCGCAACCGCGAGATCGCCTCGTCGCTGTTCATGTCGCAGCGCACGGTGGAGCTGCGGCTCACGCAGATCTACCGCAAGGTCGGCGCGCGGTCGCGATCGCACCTGGTCGCGCTCCTCACGTAGGAGACGCACCACAGGACGGAGGGGAGGCCCGGTACCAGCTGGTACCGGGCCTCCCGTCCGTCGTCCCTCGCTTGGTGCGACGGCGGTTGCGGGAGTCCGCACGCGACCGCAGCGCGGTGTGCCCCCGCACGCGGGGAACCGCAAGAGCGTCCGACGGGTGTTGCCGTGTGGTCGGCGGCGGGTGAGGCTTCTCCTGCACCGACCGCCGTGCCCCTCCCCCGGGGGCCAGCCCGCGGTACCCCGTCCGGTACCCGAACCCCTCGGCCCAACGACACCGACGTCCGTCCTCGCCTGATCCGAGGACGGGCGTCGGTTCCCGGGCCGGGAGGCCCCGGACGCGCGGCAGACCCGACGGCGGTCGGTGCCGCACCAGTCCCACCTCCCCGTTCCACCCACCCTCGTTCCCCCGAAGGGACAGCCGATGTGCGGCATCATCGCGGCCCGCGTGTCTGACGACGCGACCCCCTACCTGCTCGACGGACTCGAACGACTCGAGTACCGCGGGTACGACTCCGCCGGCATCGCCGTCCGGACGGCCGTCGGCCGTACCGAGACGATCCGCTCGGTCTCCCGCGTCGGCGACCTGCGCACGCTCGTCGCTGCGCGCTCCGGTGACGCGCTCACCGGCGTCGGCATCGGCCACACCCGCTGGGCCACGCACGGTGCCGTGCGCGAGGCGAACGCGCACCCGCACGCCGACTGCACCGGCCGGATCTCGATCGTGCACAACGGCATCGTCGAGAACGCGGACCGGCTGCGCGAGATGCTCGAGGCGCAGGGCCACCGCTTCCGGTCCGACGTCGACTCCGAGGTCATCGCGCACCTGGTCGAGCGGGCGCTGGCGGTCGACCCGGACCTGATGCTCGCGGTGCAGATCGCGACGGCGCAGCTCGAGGGCTCGTGGGCGATCGTGGTCCTGGACGCCCGGGACGGCCGCATGGTCGTGGCGGCGGACCGGTCGCCGCTCGTCGTCGCCCGCTCCGGCCGCGGTGACTTCGTGGCGAGCGACATCGGCGCGATCGCCGAGTGGTGCGAGACGTTCGTGGCGCTGCGCGACGGCGACGTCGTCGAGCTCGGTGAGGCCTGGACCTGGTCGTCGGACGGCATCACGGTTCCCGTGCCGTTCCCGACGCCGTCCCCGTTCGCCGCCGCCGCGCTCGACCTCGGCGACCACACCGACCACATGGCGAAGGAGATCGGCGAGCAGGCCGACGTCGTCGCGACGATCCTGGACAGGGTGACCCGCCGCACCGCCGACGGCAGCATGTGGGTGGGCCTCGGCCTGGCCGGCTTCCACCGGCTGGCGATCGTCGCCTGCGGCACGTCGCTGAACGCGGGCCAGGTGATCGCGACCGCACTGCGCGGGATCGGTGGTGTGCCGACCGACATCGTCGTCGCGAGCGAGGCCGACCAGGCCGTTCTCGGTCCGGGCACCCTGGTCGTCGCGATCAGCCAGTCCGGTGAGACCGCTGACGTGCTCCGCGCCCTGGACCGGTTCGAGGACCGCCACCCGGTGCTCGCGCTGACGAACAACATGCACTCCTCGCTCGCCCGACGGGCCGACGCCGTGCTCGACTGCCACGCCGGCCCGGAGATCGGGGTCGCCGCCACGAAGACGTTCACGGCGCAGGTCGTCGTCGGCGTCGCGGCGATGATCTCCGCGATGGTGGCCTCCGGCCGGATCGAACCGTCGCGCGCGCAGGTGCTCGTCGACGAGCTGCTCGACCTGCCGGCACGGATCGAGCACGCGGCGCGGGTGTCCGCCGAGCGGATGCCGCTGCTGGTGTCGAGCGTCAAGGAGGCGACGGGCTTCCTGTTCCTCGGCCGCGGCGCCGGACTGCCGTACGCCGCCGAGGGCGCCCTGAAGCTCAAGGAGCTCAGCTACCGCTGGGCCGAGGCGTACCCCGCCGGCGAACTCAAGCACGGGCCGCTCGCGCTGGTGGACGACGGCACCCCGGTGGTCGTCATCGACCACGGTGAGCCGAAGATCCAGTCGGCGATCGCCGAGGTCCGGGCCCGCGGTGGCTTCGTCATCACGATCGGCGGCGAGTCGGCGGACATCCCCGCGCTCGGCCGCCGTGGCACCGGTGACCTGGCCTGGGGTGCGATGACCGCGCCGTGGGGTCCGCTCGAGGCCGTCGTGCCGCTGCAGATGCTCGCGCGGGAACTGGCCCTGCAGCTCGGGTGCGACGTCGACAAACCCCGGAACCTCGCGAAGTCGGTGACGGTCGAATAGCCGGGCGCCGACGCGTGAACCGCCTGACGGTGTTCCTCGCCGTCCTCACCGCCCTGGCGATCACCGGCACCGTGGTCCTGGTCACGGTGGTGCTGACGACGCCGGTGCTCCCCTGACGCCGGTCCCGCAGGGTCTTCCTGGGCGGGGCTGCGATGCTGGTCACTTGACCACCGCAGCCCCGCCCCTCGTCTTCGTCGCGCTCCTCGTCGGCGCCGTCCTGCCGTTCGTGCCGTTCGTCGGCCGGGTGGCCCGCATCGCCGCGACCATCGCGCACGAGGTCGGGCACGCGATCGTCGTCGTGCCGTTCGGCGGGCGGATCCAGCGGATCGAGCTGCACCCGGACGGGTCCGGCGAGGCCTGGGTCCAGCTCGGCCGGGTGCCCGGCGGCATCCGGTGGCTCGTCCGGATCCTGAACCTGTACGCCGGGTACAGCGCACCCCTCTGGGCGGGGGTGCTCCTGGTGACCGGGGTGCTGCACGGCTCCCGCTGGCTGCCTGTGGTGGTGCTCGCGGTCATCGGGCTCGTCGCGCTGGCGTTCGTCCGGAACTGGTTCGGCTTGCTCGTCGTGCTCGGCTTCGACGCGCTCGCCCTGTGGGTGGCCGTCCGCCCGTCCGAGACGACCGTCCTGGTGGTCGCCGCCGTCGGGGCCTTCTTCGTCGTCGACGGCCTGCGCTCGGTGGTGCAGGTCGGCCGCTGGCTGGTCACCGGCGCCCGGGTGCAGACCGACTTCCACATCGCCGCGGCCGAGATGCGGGTGCCGGCGTCCCTGTGGTTCGTGCTGTTCGTCGCCGTGAACGCCGTCGCGGTGTGGCTGGCGCGCGAGCCGCTGCTCCAGGTCTGGGACACCGTCGTCGCCGGGGTCCGCGCGCTCGTCTGAGGCTGCGCTCGCGTAACCGGGGGCCGCAATCGCCTGTCCGCGGCGAGGGGCTGCGAGGCTACCGCCAGACGACCCCCGGAGGTGTCCCATGGCGACCGACGACCACGGCTTCGCGACCGAGCAGGTACACGGCGGCTTCGTGCCCGATGCCGGGCACGGCGCCCGGGTCCCCGCGATCCACATGTCCTCCGGGTTCCTGTTCGACGACTTCGACCAGGCCCGCGACCGCTTCGCCGACACCGACGACGGCTACACCTACACGCGCCTCGGCAACCCCACGAACGCCGACGTCGAGCGTCGCGTGGCGCTGCTCGAACGCGGTGTCCAGGCGATCCTGGTCGGCAGCGGTCAGGCTGCGGCGACCGTGGCGTTCCTCGGGCTGCTGCAGGCCGGCGACCACGTCGTCAGCGCCCGGAGCATCTACGAGGGCACGCGCGGCCTGCTGCTGCAGAACCTCGGCCGGCTCGGCATCGAGGTCGACTTCGTCACCGACGCCCGCGACCTCGACGCCTGGGCCGCCGCGGTCCGCCCGAACACGAAGGCGTTCTTCGCCGAGACGATCCCGAACCCGAAGAACGACGTCCTCGACATCACCGGCGTCGCCGAGACCGCACACCGCGCCGGCGTCCCGCTGATCGTCGACAACACCCTCGCCACGCCGTACCTGGTGCGCCCGGTCGAGCACGGCGCGGACATCGTCGTGCACTCGGCGTCGAAGTTCCTGTCCGGCCACGGAGCCGGACTCGGCGGCGTGGTCGTGGACGGCGGCCGGTTCGACTGGACCGCCGCCCCCGAGCGCTGGACCCACCTGACCAGCCCCGAACGGTCCCTCGGCGGCGAGAGCTACGTCGAGCGGTACGGCAACCGGGCATTCGCCGTGTTCGCCCGCGACGTCGTGGCCGCACGCATCGGCCCGGCGCCGTCCCCGTTCAACGCGTTCCTGCTCCGCCAGGGCATCGAGACGCTGTCGCTGCGGGTGGAACGCCACTGCGCGAACGCGCTGGCCGTCGCATCCTGGCTGGACCAGCAGCCGGAGGTGACGAGCGTCGACCACGCGGGCCTGGCCTCCAGTCCGTTCCACGACCTCGCCCAGCGCTACCTGCCCCGCGGAGCCGGGTCCGTCTTCGCCTTCACGCTCGCCGGTGGCGAAGCCGCCGCGCGGGCGTTCATCGACGCCGTGCAGCTGTTCAGCCGGATGACCCACCTGGGCGACGTCCGCTCGCTGATCCTGCACCCGGCGACCACCACGCACGCCGGCCGCACGCCGGAAGAGCGAGCCGAGCAGGGCATCAGCGACGGCCTGGTCCGCCTGTCGGTCGGCATCGAGGACGTCGCGGACCTGCTCCGCGACCTGGAACGCGGGTTCGCCGCGGTGCGGTCCGCAGACGCCGCCGCTGGCCTGGAGGCACGTGGAGCGTCGGACGCGCAGCGCACGGCAGCCGGTTGGCCGGCCCTCGACCGGCAGGAGCGCTGAATGGCCGAGCTGCAGCACTTCGGGTACTTCTTCTCGCGCGGCTTCGGCCCGCAGGCCTGGGGACGGTCCGACTGGGACTGGGGCCACGACTGGACGAAGCCGGACCTGTACCAGCAGTCCGTCCGGACGCTCGAGCAGGCCGGCATGGACCTGGTCATCGCCGAGGACGCCGTCTCGCTCGGCTCCCCCGCGACCCTCGACCTGCGCATCCGGCAGGCGTACGGCGGCCCGAAGCACGACCCGCTGCTGCTCGCCCCGTACCTGTTCGCCGCCACCTCGCACATCGGCATCGCGCCGACGGTCAACGCCGGGATCACCCCGCCGTACTTGGCGGCACGGCAGTTCGCGACCCTGGCGCACCTGTCCTCGGACCGGCTGGGCATCAACGTCGTCACCGACGTCGGCAGCGCACGCCACGCCGGCCTGCCGCCGCTGCCGCACGACCAGGCGTACGACCGCGCCGAGGAGTGGATCACCCTGCTCCGCCGGCTCTGGCACTCGTGGGGCGACGCGTACGTCGGCGCTCCGGATTCGTGGCACTTCGCGGACGGCGACGCGCTCGACGCGTTCCACCACGAGGGCGCCCACTTCACCGCCGACGGTCCGCTGAATGCCCTGCCGCTGGCGTCGGACCCCGTGGTGGTCTCCCCCGGCGGCTCGGGTCGAGGGCTCGCGTTCGCCGGGGCCCACTCGGACGTGCAGCTCGCGCTCGCGCCGCTGTCCGCCGCCGCGGTGACGGACTACCGCGCCCGGGTGATCGCGGCAGCCGAGGCCGCCGGGCGGTCCACCGCGGACCTGCGGATCCTGTTCGTGCTCAAGCCCGTCATCGTGTCCTCGCCGGAGGAGGCCGACCGCATCGTCGCGGCGTCCGAGCACCCCACCGACGACGCGCTGCGTGCCGCGGCGATCGCGTGGTCGAGCGACTCCGAGACCGACCTGCTCGCGCTCGACCTGGACGCCCCGGTGCCCGACGGGACCTTCGGTGACCACGTCTCGGCCGGCACGATCCGCGGGCTGCTCGGGGACACCCCGGACGCACCGCTGCGGGAGCTGCTCACCCGCAAGGCGCGGCAGGGGCGGATCACGTCACGCTCGGGGTTCGTGGGGACCGCCGACGAGTTCGCGGACTTCATCGAGGAGCTCGGCAGCGACGCCGACAACGACGGGATCATCTTCTCGGGTGACCTGCACCCGGCGCAGATCCACCGGACGTTCGGCGACCTGGTACCCGTGCTCCGGCGCCGCGGGCTGCTGCGACGGGAGTACGGCGCCGGAGGCATCCGGGCGAACCTGTTCGACTTCTAGCGGGAGCGGCTGCGTCTGCGTCGCTGTCCGGCGGCACGGGCGCCCCGTCGACCGTTCGGTCCGGATCCGCGGTCCGGACGGTCGATGTGCCGCACCACCCGTCGGCGTGAGGCTGGACCCACCACACCGAACGGAAGGTCCTTCCCCATGCGTCTCCCCCGCACCCTCGTCGCCACCGCCGCCGCAGCCCTCGCCGTCACCGGCATCACGGCCGGCGCCGCCGTCACCTCGTCGAACAGCGCCACCGCCGACGTCCGCACCACCACGGACGCCCGCACCGTCGCCGTCACCGGCGATGCCGTCGTCGAGTCCAAGCGGCTGAGCTCCGCCGACGCCATGCGGGCGGCCTCGGCCGCCCTCGCCGCCGCAGAGGCGGACGGCGCCGGCTTCGTCAGCGTCTCGGTCGTCGACCGCAACGGCCAGCTGCAGGCCTTCGTCCGCGGCGAGAACGCCGCTTCCCACACGATCAGCGCCTCGCGGCAGAAGGCGTACACCGCCGCGGCCTTCGGGTCGCCGACGTCTGAACTCGCGAAGCGCGCCACGGGCGACAACGCCGGGCTGAAGGACCTGCCCGGCACGCTGTTCCTCGCCGGGGCCGTGCCGGTCAAGGCGGGCGAGGCCTCCATCGGCGGCATCGGTGTCGGCGGCACCCCGTCGGGTGCCACGGACCAGGAGTACGCGCAGGCCGGACTCGACGCGATCACGAAGTGACCCGGCGACGTCGGGGCGTGCTCCGACGACGCTGAGTCCGTCACGGCGACGGCGGGACGACCATCGGTCGCCCCGCCGTCGTCACGTCGTCGGGCCGTCCGGCGACCGCGCGGGGTGCGCCAGGCCGTCGAGGGCGATGATGCCCCGTCGGGTCGCCTCGGCCACCGCCCCGGCTCGGCCGTCGACACCGAGCTTCGCGAACACCCGCACCAGGTGCGTCTTCACCGTCGACTCGCTCATGAAGAGCCGCCCGGCGATCAGCCGGTTCGTCGAGCCGTCGGCGAGCAGTTCGAGCACGTCGAGTTCACGAGGGGTCAGGGTCTCGTCCGGTCGGCGACCACGGTCGAGCATGCGTTCCGCCACGGCCCGCGTGTACACGGCGGTCCCGGTGGCCGCGCTCCGGACCGCGGCGGCGAGTTCCTCGGCGGTCGCGTCCTTGAGCAGGTACCCCGTCGCCCCGGCATCGAGCGCCCGCATGATCGACACGTCGGTCGCCGTGGCCGTGAACACGAGCACGCGAGTGGTCCGCGCCAGTCCGGGTATCAGGTCGACGCCGTTCCGCGTCCCCAGGCCCAGGTCGAGCACGACGACGTCCGGAGCTGCATCGGCGACCAGGGCGGTCACGGCTTCCGGGTCGCCGGTCGAGGCGACGACCTCGATGTCGGGGAAGGTCCCGAGGATCGCAGCGACACCGGACCGGAGCACCGGGTGGTCGTCGACGAGCAGGACGCGGGTCATGGTTCCTCCAACGGGACGGTCGCCCGCAGCACCGTACCGTCCGGGCCGGAGCGGATGTCGAGCGTGCCCCCGACGGCCTCGAGTCGCCGGCGCATCATCGTCAGGCCGTGTCCCCCGGTCGGCCCGGGCGTGACCGGCAGGCTCGGGTCGAAGCCACGGCCGTCGTCGCGGACGACGACTGCGACCGAGTCGTCCTGGTTCCGGAACTCCAGCGAGATCGACGCAGCGCCGGCGTGCCGTTCGGCGTTGCCGAGCGCCCCCTGCGCGCTCCGCAGCAGGGCCATTGCACGTATCGGCGTCACCGTCTGCGGCTCCCCGACCACCGACCAGCGGGCGCCCACGCGCTCGGCGGCCGTGGAGAGGGCGGCCGTCAACGAGTCCGTCGGCCCGTCCGCCGCGCCGTTCGCTGACTCGCCGACGTCCGGGTGATCTGCTCCGAGGCCGTCGACCAGCGCGCGGGTGTCCACCACTGCGCTGCGCAGTGCACGACGTGCCTGCTGCGCGAGGGCGTCGTCCCCGGACCGTTCCGCCGCTTCGGTCAGGAACAGTGCGCCCGCCACCGACTGCACCACCGTGTCGTGCAGCTCAGCGGCGACGTGCTGGCGTGCTTCGAGTGCGCCGGCCCGCCGCTCGGAGGCCACGAGTCGCGCGCGGGTGGCGACGAGCTGCCGGACGGTTCGCGACCGCTCGTGCAGTGCCACCCGCGACACCACGATCGCGGCGAGGAACACCGAGCCGGACAGCAGACACCCCACGAGCAGCCCGGGGTCGTCGCTCCCGGTCAGCCGAGGCACCGAGACCGCTGCGACGACGATCGCCGCAGCGCTGGCGAGCGTGGCCGGCACGACCCGCGCGGTCGTCTGCAGCAGGACCACGAGCGGGACGACGCTCCACGCGGCGCTCGGGGCGACCACGACGAGCACGACCGCGAGCAGCGTCAGCCCGAGGGGCACCGCGACGGGGACGGGCCGGCCCAGGAGCACGACGGCATTGGCCGAGCCCGCTGCGATCAGGGCGACCCCGAGGGTCACCGCGACGACCTGGAGCGGCTCACCGGCGTGGTACTGGTGGTACCGCAGCGTCCCGACGGCGGTGACGAGCGCCAGGGCTGCGGCGGCGAGGGTGCTCGCCCGGCGGCTGAGGAGCCGGCCCAGCCCGTGCCAGGACGACGAGGGTGGGACCGGGGGCACCGCACCAGGGTACGGACCCCCGGTCGGAGATCTGCTGTGCCGCTCCTGCTACTTCTTGGACTTCTTCTTGCCGTCGTCCTTCTTGGACTTCTTCTTGTCGTCGTCCTTCTTGGACTTCTTCTTCTTGTCGTCGTTCTTCTTGGACTTCTTCTTCTTGTCGTCGTTCTTCTTGGACTTCTTCTTGTCGTCGTTCTTCTTGGACTTCTTCTTGTCGTCGTCCTTCTTGGACTTCGCCTTGCTCGCACCCGTCGGCAGCGGCAGGACGGCCGACACGGCCTCCGGCTCCGCCTGCGAGGCGTCGGCGTCGGCGTCGCCGGGCGCACCGGTCTCCGGCGACTCCACCCCGTCGATCGGCTCGACGACCACGGCCGATCCGGTGTCCAGCTCGACGTCGACCGCGTGCTCCTCGAGCACCGGTGCCAGGGCGTCGGCGACCCGCTCGACCGTCAGCACCGCGTCCGCCTCGGCGAGCCGGAGCAGGGCCTGCGCGGTCCGCACCCGGGTGGTCGCCTTGCGCGCGAGGACGTCGGACCGTGCCCCCTCGAGGAACGTGCGCAGCGCACGTTCCACGGCGGAGCGTCCGCGCGGTGCGGCGCGGTCGAGTCGATCGAGTTCCCCGGCGACCCCGGAGACGTCGTCGGCGACGTGCTCGTGGCGGACCGACTCGATGAGCGCGGCGATGGCGGCGGCGGCACGTTCGACCCCGGCGGAGCGCTGGTCGAGCACGACGAGCATCTCGACCACCGAGCCGTAGGTGACGGTCTCGAGGCGGACCGGCTCCGCGCCGCGGCCGCGAACGACCAGGCGGGTGTCGGGGTTCGGCAGCCATGCGGCGAGGGCGGCGACCGTGGCGACGGAGCCCACGATCCGCTCGTACTCGCTGAGCACCACTCGTTCCTGCTCCCGCAGACGGACACGGATCGCGATCTCCTGCACCACGTGCTGACCTCTCGTTCGGGTTCGACGCGAGCGTGTTCTGCGCGCCTGCTCCGGAGCGTAGTCCTCGGACGTGGCGGAACAGCGAACGCCCCGGCACTGTCCAGGGGACGGTGCCGGGGCGTTCAGGTGGCGCAGCGTGACAGCGGTTCGTCGGTCGGCGAATGGTGGAGATGGGGGGAATCGAACCCCCGTCCATCGCTGCAATTCGACGTCTTCTACGGGCGTATCCGGATAGTTCGTTCTGCTCGGCCCCGTCCTTTGCTACCGGCTTCTAGGACGACGGGCCCAGTCTCAGTGCAAGTCCCGCACGGCCCTGAGGCGCAACCGTGCAGCAAGTCCTCTGGATGACGTCGGGATCAGGTTAGAAGACGGTCACCTGGCCGACGGACTTCATGTGCTGGGCTGCTTACGCAGCGAGAGCGAAGTCAGTGCGCTTGGAATTGGCACTTGTTGTTTTCCACGGATCGTTTACGAGATGACCGTGGGTCCTCGGCCCGCTTCCCGTCGGCACACAGGCAATGTCGAAACCGATCATCCCCATGCGGGCCGGACGTGCGAGCCGCTGTCACGCTGTTGAGTTGCCAATGCCCCTGTCGGAGCAGTCCCTCAGTCTAGCCGAGGAGATGCGTCAGCGCTACTCGCCGACGCGGTTCCGGGTGCGCATGGCCCGCTCGGCCTCACGCTTGTCGGTCTTCTCGCGCAGCGCCTGGCGCTTGTCGAACTCGCGCTTGCCCTTCGCGACGGCGATCTCGATCTTGGCCCGGCCGTCGTGGAAGTAGATCTGCAGCGGCACGAGGGTGTACCCGCCCTGGGCCGTCTTGTGCGAGATCTTCACGATCTGCTGCTTGTGCAGGAGCAGCTTGCGCTTCCGTCGGGGCGAGTGGTTGTTCCACGTGCCCTCGGTGTACTCCGGGATGTGCACGGCATCGATCCACGCTTCGCCACCGTCGATGTAGGCGTACCCGTCGACCAGGGACGCCCGACCCATCCGCAGGGACTTCACCTCGGTGCCGGACAGGACCATGCCCGCTTCGTACGTGTCCTCGATGAGGTAGTCGTGCCGGGCGCGACGGTTCGTTGCGACGATCTTCTCCCCGCGTTCCTTCGCCATGACGACTCCTCTCGATGGTGACCGGTGCAGTGCGCTGCGTGGGTGGTTCCGCGCAGCCCTACAGACTACTCAACACGAAGCAGGCGGCGCACCTTCCCGGCGCGCCGCCCGCTCGCGGATGCTGTGCTGCGTCAGACCTTCAGGTACCGGCGGATGGCGATCGACGCCGACGCCGCGGCGAGGAGCACCCCGATCACGATCACCGCGGGGACCACGATGGCCGCGTCGCCCATGCCGATGAACGCCGTGCCGGTGAAGCGCTCCGCCAGGAAGTTCCGGACGAAGAACCAGACCACGGCGGTGATCGCGCCACCGGCCAGGACGGCTCCGATGGCGGCGGCGATCACCCCCTCGAGCACGAACGGTGTCTGGATGAACCGGTTCGACGCACCGACGAGCCGCATGATGCCGAGCTCTCGCCGTCGACTGAACGCCGACAGACGGATCGTCGTCGCGATGAGCAGCACCGCCGCCACGAGCATGAGGGCCGCGATGCCGATCGCCGTGTACGACGAGGCATTGAGCAGGTTGAAGATCGGCTGCAGGTACCCGCGTTGGTCGACGACGCTCTGCACGCCCGCGACCTTCGACAGGCTCTCGACCAGGACGTCGGCCTGCGACGGGTTCTTCAGGTTCACCCAGAAGGTCTCGTTCAGGTACTCCGGCTTGACGAACTCCGTTGCGGCCGAGTCCTTGAACTGCTCCTTGAACCGGGTGAAGGCCTGGTCCTGGTTCTCGTAGTAGGTCTTCTCGATGTACGGCTTGAGCGTCGACGAGTCGAGCTGCGCCTGGACCTGTTCGCGCTGGTCCGCGGTGGCCTTGGCGCCGGTGCAGTTTCCCGTGGTGTCGGTGTCGGTGCACAGGTAGACGGCGACCTGCGCCCGGTCGTACCAGTACCCCTTCATCTGGTTGATCTGCATCTGGAGCAGGATCGCCGTACCGACGAAGGTCAGGGAGATGAAGGTCACGAGGACGACGGAGACGACCATCGACGCATTGCGCCGCAGGCCCGAGCCGACCTCGGACATGACGAGCCCGAGCCTCATCGGATGAGCCCCGGGATCGTCTGGATGCCGGTGGTGTTGGACACGGTGCCTCGCTGGATCGGGACGGCCTGGGTCTGGTAGCCGCCGGACTGCTCGTCGCGCAGGACGGTGCCGTTCGAGAGCTCGATGACCCGCCGCTGCATCTGGTTCACGATGCTGGCGTCGTGCGTCGCCATCAGCACGGTGGTGCCTCCCTGGTTGATGCGTTCGAGGAGCGCCATGATGCCGGCGGACGTGGTGGGGTCCAGGTTCCCGGTGGGCTCGTCGGCCAGCAGGATCGCCGGCTTGTTCACGACGGCACGGGCGATGGCCACGCGCTGCTGCTCACCACCGGAGAGTTCGTGCGGCATGCGGGTGGCCTTGCCGGCGAGCCCGACGAGCTTCAGCACGTCGGTCACGGCCTCACTGATGAAGCCCTTGCTCTTGCCGATGACCTGCAGCGAGAACGCCACGTTGTCGAACACGTTCTTGTTCGGCAGCAGACGGAAGTCCTGGAAGACCACGCCGAGGTTGCGGCGGAAGTACGGGACCTTCCGCGATGCCAGGGACCCGAGGCGCTGCCCGAGCACGTGGATCTGCCCGCTGGTGGGCTTCTCCTCCTTGAGCACGAGGCGCAGGAAGCTGGACTTGCCGGAACCGGACGCGCCCACGAGGAACACGAACTCGCCCTTGAGGATCTCGAGGGTGAGGTTGTCGAGCGCCGGACTCGGGTTGCCCGAGTAGACCTTGGTGACCTGGTCGAATTTGATCATGACCGGATCAGGGTAGGTCGCCGCGCTTGGAAAGCAAGCGAGGCGCGCGGCTCACGACCCCCTACTCGGCGGCGGATTGCTTGCGCCAGCGGATGCCCGCGTTGATGAAGCCGTCCAGATCGCCGTCGAACACGGCTGAGGGGTTGTTCACCTCGTGCTCCGTCCGGAGGTCCTTGACCATCTGGTACGGCGCCAGGACGTAGGAGCGGATCTGGTCGCCCCAGCTCGCCGTGATGTTGCCGGCGAGTTCCTTCTTCTTCGCGTTCTCCTCTTCCTTCTTCAGGAGGAGCAGGCGCGACTGCAGCACGCGCATGGCGGCAGCACGGTTCTGGATCTGCGACTTCTCGTTCTGCATCGAGACGACGGTGCCGGTCGGGATGTGCGTCAGGCGCACCGCGGAGTCGGTCGTGTTGACGGACTGCCCGCCGGGGCCCGACGAGCGGAACACGTCGACGCGGATGTCGTTCTCCGGGATGTCGATGACGGCGGTCTCCGGCATGAGCGGGATGACCTCGACCGCGGCGAAGGACGTCTGGCGCTTGCCGGCGGCACCGAACGGCGACATCCGCACAAGGCGGTGGGTGCCGGCCTCGACCGAGAGCGTGCCGAACGCGTGCGGGGCGTCGATCTCGAACGTCGCGGACTTGATGCCCGCTTCTTCGGCGTAGGAGGTGTCCATCACGGTGGTCTTGAAGTTGTGCTGCTCGGCGTACCGGAGGTACATGCGGAGGAGCATCTCGGCGAAGTCCGCCGCGTCGACACCACCCGCACCGGCGCGGATCGTGATGACCGCGGGACGGTCGTCGTACTCACCGTCGAGGAGCGTCTGCACCTCGAAGTCGCCGATCATCTTCTGGATCGCCTTGAGCTCGGCGAGGGCTTCGTCGGCGGACTCCTGGTCGTCGCCCTCGTTCGCCATCTCGACCAGCACCTCGAGGTCGTCGATGCGCTGTTCGGTGTCGGTGATCTTCTTCAGCTCCGACTGGCGGTGCGAGAGCGCGCTCGTCACCTGCTGCGCGTGGTCGACGTCGTCCCAGAGGTCCTGGGCCCCGGCCTGCTCGCTGAGGTCGGCGATCTCACGCTGCAGGCGGTCGACGTCGACCACCGAGCGGATGTTGCCGAAGGTCTCGCGAAGGGCGGAGAGCTGCTCGGTGAAGTCCAGTTCGACCATGGTCATCGATCCTACCGGCGCGAGTCCGACTCGGCCGACCGGGGTCAGTAGTCGATGTGCTCCGTCCGTGCCGACGACAGGGCACGAGTGGCTGCCTCGGCGATGGCCTGGGCCCTGAGCCCGTCCTCCAGGGAGACCGGCGGCTCGGATCCGGACTCGAGCGACGCGACGAAGGCGGCGAGCGTCGCGGCGTAGGTGGGCTGCACGCGCTCGAACCAGCCATCGTGGAGTCCGTCCGCGACGATCTGCCCGTCGGTGTAGCGAGCGACGTTCCCGCGGTGGTTCCGCCGCGACTCGACGAGTCCGGACGACCCCATGACCTCGATGCGCTCGTCGTAGCCGTAGCCGGTGCGCCGCACGCTGTCGATCTGCACGAGCGCGCCGGAGGGCATCGTGAGGGTCGTGACCGAAGTGTCCACGTCGCCGAACTCGCGGATGGCCGGGTCGACGAGCGCCGCACCCGCAACCGCGACCGTCACCGGGTCCTCGCCGGTGATCCACCGCACGAGGTCGAAGAAGTGCACGGTCTGGTCGCGGAGCTGGCCGCCGGAGACCCGCAGGTAGTCGAGTGGCGGCAGGGACGGGCCGCGGGAGCTGAGCTGGACGAGTTCGACCGCACCGATCTCCCCCGCGGCGACGATGCGTTGCAACTCGGCGTGGTCACGATCCCACCGCCGGTTGAAGTCGAGCATCGCCGGCACGCCGCTGGCACGCACGTGCTCCACCACCGCGACCGCGTCGGCGTACCCGGCAGCGATGGGTTTCTCGCAGAGCACGGCGATCCCGGCGTCGGCGGCAGCGCGCAGGTGCTGCGCGTGGGTGTCGGTGGAGGAAGCGACGAAGACCGCGTCGACCTGCGCCGCGTCGAACGCCTCGTCCTGGGTGAGCGCCCGCGTGCCGTGCCGTGCCGCCAGCGATGCAGCGCGGTCACGGTCGACGTCGTGGATCCCCACGAAGTCGACGTCGGGGTGCGCTGCGAGGGACGCGGCATGCACGGCACCGATGAACCCGGCACCGACGAGTGCGAAGCGTTGCGTCATGATCAGCCCACCAGGATCGCGGTCAGGTCGTGCACGGTGCGTGCGACGACGGCGGGATCCTGTTCGTTCGCCCGGTCGGAGAACATCTCGGTGACCCACCATCCGTCGTACCCGGTGGCCTTGATCGCGTCGACCCACTGCTGCAGCGGGATCGCACCGCCTCCGATGACGACGTTCCGGTGGACGGCCTGGTCGGGAACCGTCCGGTCACGGTCCAGGTCGAACCCGTCCGACAGGTGGACGGCCTTGATGACCGACGCGGGCAGCGCTCGGACCTCGGCCAGCGTGTCCCCGGTCGTCCAGAAGTGCCAGGTGTCGAGTGCGATCCCCACGTTGTCGCGCCCGGCCTCCTCGATGATGTCCAGCGCGTGCCGGCATCGGTTGAGGTGCGCCCAGGCGAGGGGCTCCAGGTAGACCTCGAGCCCGTGGTCCGCGGCGATGTCCGCCGCCAGACGGACGTTCGCACCGGCGATGCGGACCGCTGCGTCCTCGTCGAGTCCGAGCGTCGCCCGGTACCGGGTGTCGTCGTCGGCCAGCCGGCCAGCGCGGTGGTCACGGACGACGGCGGAATCGACCGGCCCGGTGCACAGCTGCACGATGGGCGCACCGACGGCGGTCGCCACACCGCACATGCGCTCGACCTCCGCGACGAAGTCGTCGCGACCGGCACCTTGACGCTCGATGTCGAGCACGGCACCGAGCCCTGTCACTTCGAGACCCTCGAGCAGCGGCGGCAGTGTCTGGACGTCGTACCCGGCGTCGAGGTACCGGTAGAGCTTCGGGCTCTGCAGCTCGATGCCGCCGTAGCCGGCCTCCTTCGCGAGGCGGACGTCCTGGACGACGTTGCCGTGGAACGTCGTCGTGACGTTCATGGAGATCTTCGGGGGCATCTGCGCTCGCTTCGTTGGACAGCACTGGAACAGTCTGGACCGGTCCAGAATAGGACTAGCCTGCTCTCATGTCGAGACCGAACCACGCTCCGACCATCCGGGACGTCGCCGAGCGCGCCGGGGTCTCGAAGTCGCTGGTCTCGCTCGCGCTCCGCGGCGACCCAGGAGTCAGCGACGCCCGTCGGGCGGCCGTCGAACGAGCAGTCGACGAACTCGGCTACCGACCGAACCGCGCAGCCAGGAGCCTCGGCGAGCAGCGGACGGGCACGGTCGGAGTGCTCCTGAACGACCTGCGGAACCCCTGGTTCGTCGACCTGCTCGCCGGCCTCACCGCGACACTCGACACCGTCGGACTGGCACCCATCCTGGTCGACTCGGCGACCACACGGCGCGTGGGCGGTTCGCCCGTGGACATGCTCCTGCGACAACAGGTGGACGGCATCGTCGTGGTCGGCACCACAGAGGACGACGCCGCCCTCCGTCGGGCGGTCCAGGAGGTGCCGGTGGTCCTCGCCGGGACGTACGAGCCTGACGACCTGCACGCCGACGTGGTCGTGAACGACGACCACGCCGGCGCATCGATCGCGACCGAGCACCTCCTCGCGCTCGGACACACCCGGATCGGTCACCTCGTCGGCCCGGGGCGCGTCGGAGAGCTCCGCGAGCAGGGTTTCCGCGCGACCATGACCCGCCACGGTGCCGACGCCGTCGTGGTGCCGGCCGGCATGAGCGAGGAGAGCGGGTACGCGGCGGCCCGACGAGTCCTGGGCACGGCCGACCGTCCGACCGCGCTCGTGGCCTACAACGACCTCGTCGCCATCGGCGCGTTGTCCGCGGCCGACGACCTCGGCCTCGTCGTCCCGGACGACGTGTCACTCGTCGGGTACGACGACACCTACCTCGGCAGCATCCGGCACATCTCGCTCACCACGGTCGACAACGGGACGTTCGCGATCGGGGCCCAGGCGGCACGGTGGCTCGGTGAACGCGTGCAGGGGCGAGACCCGGAGCCGCGCGTGCACCGAGTGCCGGTGTCACTCGTGGTGCGGCGCACCACGAGCGGTCCGAGACCGACGGACGGCGACCGCTGACGACGGCGTCGCCGACGGTCCGGGGTCCCAGCGCGCCCGCCTGCCCGGCGCGCACCCGGAAGGCCGACCTGGAGGCCCGGCGCAGGTCCGTCCCGCTGGTCACGGGGACGTCGACAGCGGCACCAGGACCGGATCGACCGGGCATCCACTGAGCGCGGGTTCGCGTGAGACGGCGACACGTGTTCCTCGGGGATCACCGCCCGCCCCTCGCTACCCGGGCCTCCGGTGCGACCTGGCGATCGCGTACCGCCGCAGCCGCATGCCCCCGCGGCGCTCGGTCGACAGCAGGACGGCGTCGTAGTGCTCCAACACCCCGATGGAGCCGTCGTTGTCATCGCGGCAGACGGCGATCACCGGGTCGATGCCGACGCGCGAGGCGTGCGCGAGCACCTGGCCCAGCGCCCAGGTCGCCACGCCTCGGCCCCTCGCCGACGGACGGATCCCGTACCCGACGTGGCCGAACCGCTGCTCTCCGGCGGCGTCTCCCGGTGCCCGGAGTGCGATCCCGCCCAGGACGCGTCCGTCCTCGACGATCCACCAGAGCGCACCGGGTCTGGCGTGCAGTCGGCCGACCCAGGCGCGGAACCCGTCCTCGTCACCGACGTAGTCGTGGGTGGTGATCCCGAACCCGTCCTCGTGCGCGCCCGGCCCCCACTCGGCATGCGCTTCAGCCCACGCCTCGTACAACGCCGTCTGCGGTCTCACCAACTCGAGCATGTCCAAGTATCACAACGATGCGCGTCGGTGGCGATCCCCTCGTGGACATCGCGTCGGGCGCTCGGGCTGCATCGCGAGGCACTGCCGAGTGATCGTTGCGCCCCGGCTGGAACGGGTCTGCTCACGGCGAGCGCGCGGTCCTGCTCGTCTTCGGTGTAGAGCCCGACCCTGTCCGCGGCTAGTTCCGCCTGCGACGGTCGGATGTCACAACGGCCAGCAGGGCAACGGCGCCCAGACCGATGACGGAGAACGCGCCGACCGTCAGCGTCATCGCCGCCGGGTCGTCGGGGGCGAAAGCGAACCAAGCGACACCGACCAGTGCGATCCCGGCGACCGCGAACGCGGCCCCGATCGCGAGCACGGCGGCTCGGGCTGACCTGCTCATCATGACCGACTCCTTCCGCTTGCGCCGTCACGCTCCGACCACTCCGTCGTGCGTGCTGGAATATTAGCGGCCCGATCACTGCAGGAGTCAACCGTCGGGATCGCGGGCGGCCTACCGCCCGAGCAGCGGCTCCCTCGATGCCATCCCCGCGGCACCGGCCCGAGCGACGGCATCCGGCAGCGCCGCCAGGAACGCGTCGACGTCGGCATCGGTCGTGGTGTGGCCCAGCGTGATCCGGAGCGCACCACGGGCGTCCTGCTCGGACAGCCCCATCGCGAGCAGCACGTGCGACGCCTCGGGCACACCGGCCTGGCACGCCGACCCGGTCGAGACCGCGACCCCGGCGGCGTCGAGCAGGAACAGGAGCGAATCGCCCTCGCAGCCGGGGAACGTGAAGTGCGCGTTGCCCGGCAGCCGGTCGACCGGGTCCCCCATCAGCACCGCTGACGGCACGGCCGCACGGACCCCGGCGACCAGGCGGTCCCTCAGGGCGACGAGCGACGGGTGCGGCATCGGCTCGGCGACGACCGCGCTGGCCGCGACACCGAAGGCCGCAGCCGCCGGGGCGTCCTGGGTGCCGCTCCGCACCTGCCGCTGCTGCCCACCACCGTGGATGAGGGGTTCGACGGTGGCCTTCCGTCCGAGCACGAGCGCACCGATGCCGACGGGCCCGCCGACCTTGTGCGCAGAGACGCTGAGCGCGTCGAGGCCGGACCCGGCGAACGACACCGGCACCTGCCCGTAGGCGGCGACCGCGTCGCTGTGCACGGGCACGCCGGCGGCGTGCGCGAGCTCGACGATCCGGGACACGGGCTGGATGGTGCCCACCTCGTTGTTCGCCCACAGGAACGTGACCAGGGCGACGTCCGAGGCGTCGGCGAGCCGCGCCTCCAGTCCGGCGAGGTCGACGCGACCCTGCGCGTCCAACGGGACCACGTCGATGACGGCGCCCTCGTGGGTCTCCAGCCAGGTCAGGGTGTCGACGGTGGCGTGGTGCTCGCCACCCGGGACGACGATGCGGGGCCGCTGGCGGTCGCGCTGGCGAGCCCAGAACAGGCCCTTCACGGCGAGGTTGATGCTCTCGGTGCCGCCGGAGGTGAACACGACCTCCACCGGGTCGGCGTCGAGCGAGCGGGCGACGGCGGCGCGGCCGTCCTCGAGCAGCATCTTGGCGCGCTGACCGGCGCTGTGGATGGACGACGGGTTGCCGACGGTGCCCAGGGCATCGGTGAAGGCGGCGAGCGCCTCCGGCAGGATCGGCGTCGTCGCGGCGTGGTCGAGGTAGACCGACAAATGCACCCCCTGGATCGAGCAGTGTCCAGGATACGCGCCGGTCCTCGTACCCTTGTCGCGTGCACGAGACAGCGATCGACCTCACGCCGGGGTTCTCCCTGGGCGGGACCGTCCCCCGGTTCACCCTGCACTCCGCGACGGCGACGAGCGTCGTCCTGGTCGTGGCGAGCGCGGGAAGCGCCGTAGGCGCGGGCGGGGAAGACCGCGCCGACGGGCGGCCGACCCGGCACCCGCTCGAGCGCGTGCCGGACACCGACGTGTGGACCGGCGAGGTGCCCGGGATCGTGCCCGGCGACCGCTACCACCTGCTCGTCGACGGGCCGGTCGGGCCGCGGCACGAGTTCGACCCGACGCGTCCGCTGCTCGACCCGTACGCGCGGGGCATCCTGCCGACCGGCGACGACGAAGCGGTCGGCCCCCGCTGGACCAGCGTGGTCGTCGACGACGCGTTCGACTGGGGCGGCGTCGTGAAGCCGCAGGTCCCCCTCGACCGCGCCGTCGTCTACGAGGCGAACGTCCGCACCCTGACGGCCGCGAACCCGCACCTGCCGGAGCACCTGCGCGGCACGTACGCCGGGGTCGCCCACGAGAGCACGATCGCGCACCTGCACCGCATCGGCGTCACCACGCTCGAGCTGCTGCCCGTGCAGGCGTTCGACACCGAGCGGTGGCTCCGCGACGCCGGCCGGCAGAACGCCTGGGGCTACAACACGCTCGGGTTCTTCGCCCCGCACGCCGCGCACGCCTCGGCGCCGGCGCAGCAGGAGGGCGCCGACGCCGTCCTGCGGGAGTTCAAGGGCATGGTCCGGCTGCTGCACGAGGCCGGCATCCAGGTCGTCCTGGACGTCGTCTACAACCACACCGCCGAAGAGGGCCTGGGTGGTCCGACGACGAGCCTGCGTGGCACCGACGGTGCGAACCGCTACCGCTGGGCGCAGACCGACCCGCCCCGCCGGGACACCTACTACGACACCACCGGGTGCGGGAACACGCTCGACACCTCGGTCGAGGCGACGGCGGACCTCATCGTCGACAGCCTGGTGTACTGGGCGCGCGAGGTGCAGGTCGACGGGTTCCGCTTCGACCTGATGGCCGCCCTGGCCCGCGACGGCGAGCACCGGTTCGACCCGTCGCACCCGCTGCTCGAACGCATCCGGAACCACCCGGACCTGCAGGACACCCTGGTGATCGCCGAGCCCTGGGACGTCGGCCCGGACGGCTGGAAGACCGGGGAGTTCGGCGCGGCCGGCCAGCGCACGAGCGAGTGGAACGACGGGTTCCGCAACACGGTCCGCCAGTTCTGGCTCACCGACATCGCCGAGGAGCGCCGCACCGGCCTGCCGCAGACCGGGATCGGCCGGCTGGCTGAGGCGTTGTCGGGATCGAGGAGTGTCTTCGGCGCCGACCGCGGCCCGCTGGCGAGCGTCAACTTCGTCACCGCGCACGACGGCTTCACCCTGCTCGACCTGGTGTCGTACGACGGCAAGCACAACGAGGCCAACGGCGAGGACAACCGCGACGGCTCGAACGACAACCGCTCGTTCAACCACGGCATCGAGGGTGACACCGCCGACCGCGGGGTCCGCGCCGCGCGGGGTCGGTCGATGCGCAACCTGGTGGCGACCCTGATGCTGTCCGCCGGGGTGCCGATGCTCACCGCCGGCGACGAGCGGAGCCGCACGCAGCACGGCAACAACAACGCCTACGTGGTGTCCGACGACCTGACCCCGGTGGACTGGTCCGACGACGAGGACGCCGAGACGATGACCGAGGCCGTCGCCGCGCTGGCCCGGTTCCGGCAGGCGCACCCGTCGCTCCGCCCCACCCGCTTCGGCGTCGAGGGGCAGGAGACCCCAGGGGCCTCGCGGATGTCCTGGTACGGGCCGGACGGGCACCCGATGACGATCGAGGGCTGGGACCAGCCGGTGCACCGCGCCCTGCAGTACTTCGTCGAGTCGACGCCCGAACACGAGCCCTTCGACCGCGTCCTGGTGGTCGTGCACGGCAGCGGCCGCACCCGCGACCTGACCCTGCCGGTGCGCGAGGACGTCCTCGGGTACCGCCTGGCCTGGTCGAGCGAGAAGCACCGCGACCACGAGCGCCTCCGACCTGCCGGGCAGGTCTTCACCGCCTACGGCCCCGGCATCCACCTGTTCGAGGTCGCGTAGCGCCGAGCACAGTCGGGTGCGGCCCGGCGTCGCGACCGACCGACGGACGGGAGGCCCGTGGCGGCCCCGCCACGGGCCTCCCGTCCGGTCCTCAACAGGCTCCACGGCGCGCCCGGCCCTCCACAGCGGGCCGATTCCGGGGAACGCGGAGCCGCCCGCCGGGTAGCGTCGCTTCCGTGGCCACCGCAGACCGACCCCGCCGCCCGAAGATCGGGCGCATCCCGATCACCGAGCTCGCCCCGAGGACGCCGAACGGCTTCCCCGGCAAGGCATTCGACGGCGAGGTGATCACGTTCGGTGCAACCGTCTTCCGAGAAGGACACGGCATCATCGGCGCCGACCTCGTCCTCGAACGCCCAGACGGTGGAACCCGCACCGTCCCCATGACCCTCGGTGCCCCCGGCACCGACCGCTACGAAGCCACCGTGCAGGTCGACCACGTCGGCGTCTGGACCTGGCACGTCGAGTCGTACTCCGACGACTGGGCGAGCTGGCTGCACGGCGCACGCCTGAAGATCGCGGCCGGCGTCGACACCGAGGCGACCCTGCTCGACGGTGCCGTGCTGCTCGACCGGCTGGCCGAGGAGACCGACTCCCCCGCCGCCACCCGTGCCGCCGCACGCGTCCGTGACACCGACCTCGACCCGGCCGAACGCCTGGCCGCCGTCGACGACCCGCGCATCGTCGCCGAGGTCGAGGAAGCCCCGCTCACCTCGCTCCGCACCCACTCCGCCACCCAGCTGCTCGACGTCGAACGCACCCGCGCCGGCGTCGGCGCCTGGTACGAGTTCTTCCCCCGCTCGGAAGGCGCGAAGAAGAACCCCGACGGCTCCTGGAAGAGCGGCGACTTCCGCACCGCGGCCCGCCGCCTGCCCGCCGTCGCCCGGATGGGCTTCGACGTCATCTACCTGCCGCCGATCCACCCCATCGGCACCACCGCCCGCAAGGGGCCGAACAACACGCTCACGCCCGGGCCGAACGACCCCGGCAGCCCCTGGGCGATCGGCTCCCCCGAGGGCGGGCACGACGCGATCCACCCCGACCTCGGCACCGAGGACGACTTCCGCGACTTCGTCGAGACGGCGAAGAACACCGGCATGGAAGTCGCGCTCGACTTCGCGCTGCAGTGCTCCCCCGACCACCCCTGGGTCACCCAGCACCCCGAGTGGTTCACGCAGCGCGCCGACGGCTCCATCGCGACCGCCGAGAACCCGCCGAAGCGCTACCAGGACATCTACCCGATCCAGTTCGACACCGACCCCGAGGGCCTGGTCACCGAGGTCGAGCGTGTCCTGCGCCACTGGATCGCCTTCGGCATCCGGATCTTCCGCGTCGACAACCCGCACACCAAGCCACTCTGGTTCTGGGAACGCGTCATCCGTGAGATCCGCGACGAGCACCCCGACACCGTGTTCCTCGCCGAGGCGTTCACCCGCCCGGCGATGATGCGCGCGCTCGCCGAAGCCGGGTTCCAGCAGTCGTACTCGTACTTCACCTGGCGCAACACCAAGGACGAGATCGAGGACTACTTCACGGAGCTCTCGCACGAGACGAGCGACTACCTGCGCCCGAACCTCTTCGTGAACACCCCCGACATCCTCACCGAGTACCTGCAGTTCGGCGGCCGTGCCGGCTACAAGGTGCGTGCGGCGCTCGCCGCCACCGGTGCGCCGACGTGGGGCATGTACGCCGGGTACGAGCTCTTCGAGGACGTCGCCCGACCCGGCTCCGAAGAGAACATCGACAACGAGAAGTACGAGTACAAGCCGCGTGACTTCGCCCTGGCCGAGGCCGAGGGGGCTTCGCTGGCCCCGTACGTGACGATGCTCAACCGGTTCCGTGCGGCGCACCCTGCGCTCCGACAGCTGCGGAACCTGCACGTGCACGCCGCCGAGGACCCGGCGATCGTCGTCTACTCGAAGCACCTGTCGGGCGAGCACATCCGGTCAGGACGCCCCGACACCGTGATCGTGGTCGCCAACGTCGACCCGCACTCCGCCCGTGAGACCACCGTGCACCTGGACCTCGCCGCACTCGGTCTGCCGACCGAGGGCCTGTTCGACGTCCGTGACGTCGTGACCGGTCAGCGCTGGACCTGGGGCGCGTCGAACTACGTCCGCCTGGATGCGTTCCAGGAGCCCGTGCACCTGCTCGTCGTGGAAGGACCCCACCGATGACCCCCGAACCGACCGACCCCACGAAGCGCGGACCGGCCGTCCCGCCGGTGCCGCCTCCGCCGCCGGCCGTGCCGCGGTACGAACCGAAGGTCTCCGCGCCCGACGAAGACCTGCCCGGCGCCCCGCCGGTGCAGCGCGAGGCACCTGACCGCGGGGTGGCGGAGACCGCGACGCTCGCCGGGCACCCCGCCGACCCGTCGCACCCGCGGCAACCGCCCGTCGCGGCCGCCTCCGCGTCCGACGCCCCGACGGCACCGACGGGGGGCGCCGCCCCCGTGGTCCGCCCGGCCTCCGTCGAGGCTCCGGCCGCCCCCACCGCTGCTGCCTCGGCGCAGGCTGCTGCCTCGGCTCCCGCCGCCACCGGTACGGCCACGGATCCGCGTCCGGCTCCGATCGAGGACTGGCTGCGTCTGCAGGTGGCCGAGGGCCGCTGGTCCCAGCCGCACGACGTGCTCGGCCCGCACCCGGTCGACGGCGGCACGAGCGTCCGCGTCGTCCGGCACCTGGCCCGTGCGGTGCGGATCGTCCGCCCCGACGGCGACGACATCGAACTCACGCACGAGGGTGACGGGCTCTGGGCCGGCGCCACCGCCGAAACCCTCGGTCGCTACCGCGTCGAGTCGGAGTACGACTACGACGAGTCCACGGACGAGGACGACGCCACCTGGACCACCGACGACGCGTACCGGTTCGCCCCGACGCTCGGCGAGCTCGACCTGCACCTGTTCGGTGAGGGCCGTGACGAGCAGCTCTGGCACCACCTCGGCGCGCACGCCCGCACCGTCGACGGCGTCGACGGTGTCGCGTTCGCCGTCTGGGCACCCAGGGCGACCGCCGTCCGCGTGATCGGCGACTTCGAGGGCTGGGAAGGCCGCACCACCGCGATGCGCCGTCTGAGCGACCTCGGCGTCTGGGAACTGTTCTGGCCCGGCGCCGTCGTCGGCCAGCGCTACAAGTTCCAGATCCTCACCGACTCCGGGTGGGTGGAGCGGGCCGACCCGTTCGCCCGCGAAGCCGAGATCGCCCCGGCGACGGCCTCGGTCGTCACCGAGTCCACGTACACGTGGTCCGAGGGCGACGCCGCGTGGATGGAGCGCCGCGCGCAGACCACCACGCACGACGCCCCGATGAGCGTGTACGAGGTGCACCTCGGCTCGTGGCGCCCCGGCCTGTCGTACCGCGAGGTCGCCGACCAGCTCATCGGGCACATGGAGTACACCGGCTTCACCCACGTGGAGTTCCTGCCGCTCGCCGAGCACCCCTTCGGCGGCTCGTGGGGCTACCAGGTCACCGGGTACTACGCACCGACCGCGCGCTTCGGTTCGCCCGACGACCTGCGCTACCTGATCGACCGCCTGCACTCCGCGGGCATCGGCGTGATCATGGACTGGGTCCCCGGGCACTTCCCGAAGGACGAGTGGGCCCTCGGGCGCTTCGACGGCTACGCGCTGTTCGAACACCCGGACCCCCGCCGCGGCGAGCAGCTCGACTGGGGCACCTACGTGTTCGACTTCGGGCAGCCGCAGGTGCGCAACTTCCTGGTCGCGAACGCGCTGTACTGGTTCGAGGAGTTCCACATCGACGGCCTGCGGGTCGACGCGGTGGCCTCGATGCTGTACCTCGACTACTCCCGCACCGACTGGCTGCCGAACATCCACGGCGGCCGCGAGAACCTCGACGCGATCTCGTTCCTGCAGGAGACGAACGCGACGGCGTACAAGCGCTACCCCGGCATCGTGATGATCGCGGAGGAGAGCACCTCGTGGCCGGGCGTGACCCAACCGACGAGCGCCGGCGGGCTCGGCTTCGGCCAGAAGTGGAACATGGGCTGGATGCACGACTCGCTCGAGTACGTGCAGCGCGACCCCGCGTACCGCAGCTACCACCACGACGAGATCACGTTCTCGTTCGTCTACGCGTTCAGCGAGCAGTTCACGCTGCCGATCAGCCACGACGAGGTCGTGCACGGCAAGGGCTCCCTGTACGGCAAGATGCCCGGCGACGAGTGGCAGAAGCTCGCCAACGTGCGTGCCTACCTGGCGTTCATGTGGGCGCACCCCGGCAAGCAGCTGCTGTTCATGGGCCAGGAGTTCGCGCAGCCTGCCGAGTGGTCCGAGGCGAAGGGCCTCGACTGGTGGCTCCTCGACCAGCCCGGCCACCGCGGTGTGCAGGACCTCGTCGCGGAGCTCAACCGCGTCTACAAGGACTCCCCGGCGCTCTGGACGCACGACTCGACGGCCGACGGCTTCGAGTGGCTCGAGGGCGGCGACGCACCGCACTCGACCCTCGGGTTCCTGCGGAAGGACGGCGACGACCGGGTCGCAGTGTTCGTGAACTTCTCCGGTGTGCCGGTGGAGCGCCGCTTCGGGCTGCCGACCGCGGGCGAGTGGCATGAAGTGCTCAACACCGACGCGGCCGAGTACGGCGGTTCCGGGGTCGGCAACCTCGGCGTCGTCACGGCAGAGGACACCCCGTGGGCGGGCCGCCCGGCCTCGGCGCACCTCGTGGTCCCGCCGCTAGGTGCCGTCTGGCTGAAGCTGGCCCAGTAGCCCGGCCAGCGTCCGCGACGCGATCGACCGACGGACGGGAGGCCCGGTGCCAGCTGGCACCGGGCCTCCCGTCTGTCCGTTGCCGGGTCCACCGCGATGCGCGGGACGCCGTCGTGTCCGCGAGACGCCGTCGTGTCCTTGAGACACCCGGGAGACAACGAGACGCCGCCGTACCCGGCGGCGTCTCGGTGTGACGACGGCGTCTTCTTCGCCGCGCAGACCCTGCGGTCCTAGTACAGCGCGTTCGCCAGGCGGCGACGTGCCGCGACGACGCGCGGGTCCTCGCTGCCGATGAGCTCGAAGTACTCGACGAGCCGGACACGCAGGGCCTCGCGGTCCTCGCCGAACACCGTCGGCACGAGGTCGAGCAGACGCCCGAAGGCGTCGTCGACGTGCCCGCCGGAGATGTCGAGGTCGGCGACCGCCAGCTGTGCCTGGACGTCCTGCGGGACGGCGGCTGCTGCCGCACGGATCTCGTCGGCCGTCCGACCGTTGAGCCGGTCGAGCAGCGACACCTGTGCGAGTCCGGCGACGGCCATCTGGTCGTGCGGGTCCTGCAGGATCGCGGTCTTGTACTCCTCGACAGCGGTGGCGTAGTCGCCACGCTCGATCGCGTCGTACGCGGCCTGGTGGTGCGGCGGGAGCGGCTCCGGCTCCGGCTCGCCCTGCTCGGCGTCGGTGGGGGCTGCCGCGCCGTCGACGGTGACGCGACCGGTCACGCCGTTCTGCTCGGCGGCCTGGAGCACCTGCTCGTAGACGTCGCGGACCTGCGCCTCGGGCAGTGCCCCGACGAAGAGCCCGAGCGGGCGTCCGCCGATCACGGCGGCCACGGTCGGGATCGACTGCGCCTGGAACGCCTGCACGAGCTGCGGGTTCGTGTCGGCGTCCACCTTGGCGAGCACCACGCGGCCGTCGTACTCCGCGGTGAGCTGCTCGAGGATCGGCGAGAGCTGCTTGCACGGCCCGCACCACTCGGCCCAGATGTCCACGATGACCGGGACGACGGTCGACAGCTGCAGGACGTCCTGGAACGTCGCGTCGGTGACGTCGATCACGAGCGACGGGACGGTCAGGTCAGCGCCGTTCACGGCGTCGGCCTCGGTGCCGGGCGCGACACCGCCGGCAGCACCCGCCGGGGCCGGAGCACCGGACGGCTGGGGCGGCCGCTGTGCGCGGTCGACGAGGGACGACAGGTCCACGGCTCCGCGGAGCCCGGACGGGGTCGGGGGGATGTTGCTCATTGCACCTCACTCGCTGCGGTCAGGCCCTGTGTGAACCCGAGCAGGACCACTTTGCCATCCGAGGCGACCGGCGGCACGTAGAAGAGCAGCTGGACGCTGTAGGTCGCGCTGATGCCCTTCTTGCTCGTGTCCACGCCGGACAGTGCCTTGACGGCACCCTCGGTGTTCACCTCGGCGCCGGAGGCGGTCGGGGTCACCTTCTCGACCTCGTCCAGGTCGGCGGAGACCAGGGCACCGGCGTCGTCGGTCGCGATGGCGACGGCGGAGTCGGCGGGGACCTCGGACGAGTACTCGATCTTCGCCGTGTCCGGCAGGGCCTTGGCCTTCTTGTCCTTGTACGCCTTGCCGATGGTGGTGCGGAGCGCATCGCCCTCGGTCGCGAACAGGTCGGCGTACTCGCTGGCGGTGTCCTTCGACAGGATGTCGCCGTACGCGGTCGCGACCTGGTCGGGCTGGATCGTCAGGAGCTTCGACTCCGGCGCGAGCAGTGCGGCACCGATCGTCGTCGGCGCGAGGCTCGGGATCTTCGCGTCGGCCTCGAGCGAGACGTCGTACGCCACCTTGTACGGATCACGGGCGCTGTCCTGCACCAGGGTCAGGGCCTGCGGCGCCGACTTGGCGTCGCAGTCCTCGGCGACGATCGTGAAGACCGTGCGCGGCCAGCTGTCGGTCTGCTGCGGCAACGCGACGCACACCTGCGCAGCCGAGATCGCCGGGGGCGCCTTGACGTCCGCGTCCTTCGCGCGGATCGCGTAGTTCGCCTCGCGCAGTTCGAGCGCGGCACCCGTGAAACGGGTCCCGGCGAGCTTGCTGTCGCGGGCCTCGTCGGCCTGCTTCGCCACTGCGGCGGTGCGCTGCACGACACGGGTGATCTGCTGCTTGGTCGCAGCCGTCGGCTCGGTCGTCTCCGCAGCCCCCGTGGCAGTCGCCGTCGGGGTCGGCGTGGCGAGCGACGGGTCGCCACCCTGCGGCCAGTAGTCCGAGGAACAGCCGGCCAGGGTCAGGGCGCCGACGAGCAGCACCGGCACGCCGATCAACGCACGCGTGCCACGACGACCGCGACGCGGCACCTGGGCACCGGCGGCGGCGGCTCGACGGGAGGCACGCACTCGCGGCGGTCGGCTGCCCCCGCTGCGACGGCGGGGACCGCGGCCACGGCGCTGGTGCAGGAAGGCGAGGACGAGCAGCACGAGGCCTCCGAGGACGAACACGCCGCCGGCCACGAGCAGCGGACCGACCGCCGGCGTCGCGGTGTCCTGCGGCCAGGTGACGGACACGTCGCTGGGCGCTGCTGCCTTGCCGTCGCTGACGACCAGGACCGAGACGTCCTGCGGCAGGCGGACAGTGAACTGTCCGGCACCGTCGTACTCCTGGTACCAGAGGTCGCTGCCCTTGGGCGAGGGGACGCTGGTCTCGCTGCCCGTGGTCGACCCGACCAGCGAACCCTTCTCGGCGTCGAAGCGGAGGGTGGTGTGCTCGGCCTCACCGATCCAGGCGTCGACGTCGGCCGTCTTGCCGTAGGCCGCGAAGACCTTGCCGGAGCCGGACACGTTGATGCGCTGGTAGCCGGGGTTGGCGTTGAGGGTCGTCCCCGGGATCACCGTCACCGGGGCGGAACTGGTCGTCGAGCTCTCGGCCACGAGCGAGGACGGCGGCGCGAACACGGTCCGCTGTCCCACCGCCAGCGCCACGAGCAGCAGACCGATGACGAAACTGACGATCGCCAGGACGAATCGCACGAACTCTCTCCCTACCGCGCCGGGGTGGGGATGTCGGCGCGCGAATCAGCGACTCAGGATAGCGAGCAACGCTGGACAGTGCATCAATCCGCGCTGTCGCCGGACTCAGACGCCCCGCTCCGGCCCCCACTACAATCGACCGCGGGCCGAACCTGGCCCGCTGCCGACCCCAGGAGCGACACGTGGCGAACGACGAGGCCGAGTTCGGAACCGAGCTGCGCGGGTACCGCCGCGACGAGGTGGAGCGTTCGCTGAACGACCTGCGACGCGAGCTCATCAAGTCGAACAACGACCGCGCCGACGCCGCGAAGGAGATCCGTCTCCTGCAGGCCCGGGTCTCCGAGCTGCAGGGCGAGCTCGACGAAGCCGGCACCCCCACGTACAGCGGGCTCGGCACCCGCCTCGAGTCCACGCTGCGTGTGGCCGAGGAGCAGTCGACCCGGCTCATCAGCCAGGCGGACATCGACGCCCAGCGGCTCCGTGCCTCGAGCCGCACCGAAGCCGAGCGCACCGTCCGTGAAGCGCAGGAAGAAGCGCGCGACACCCTCGAGGACGCCCGCACCCGCGCCACCAACGAGCTCACCCGCGCCCGCGCCGAGGCAGCCGACACCGTCGAGCGCGCCCGCGCCGAAGCCGGTCTGCTCACGCAGGACGCCCGGAACGAAGCTGCCGCGATCCGCGGTGCCGCCGTGACCGAGGCCGCCGAGGTCCGCTCCATCGCCATCCGCGAGACGAACGCCCTGCGCGCCCAGGTCGAGCACGAGGTCGCCGAGCTGCGCGAGATCGCCCAGCGGGAGTCCGCCGAGGCCCGCACCGCCGCCGCCGAGCTCGACCGCGAGACCGAGCACCGCCGTACGGTCTTCGAGGCCGACCACACCCGTCGCACCGAGGACCTCGACCGCGAGGAGACGACCCGGCGTGAGGCCCTCGAGCGCGAGGTCAACGAGGGTCGTGCCGCCTGGCACCGTGAGCGTGACGAGGAGCAACAGGCACACGCGCTGGCCCTCGAGACCGGTCGCGCCGAACTCGAGTCCGAGGTCACGCGCCGCCGCGCCGAACTCGACAGCGAGGTCGCCGACCGCCGCCGCGAGCTCGACGAGGAACTCGCCGCCGCCCGCGCCCAGTGGGACCGCGAACTCGCCGCCGCCCGCACCGCACTGGAGCAGGAGATCGAGGCGGCCCGCGCGCAGCTCCGCGTCGACGAGGAACAGACCCGCGTCGAGAACGCCCGCCTGGTGCAGGAGACCGCCGACCGGATCGCCCGTGAGCTCGAGGAGCACGACGCCCGGATCGCGCAGGAGCGCGCGGAGGCCGATGCGGCAGCCGAACGTGCCCTGCGTGAGCACGAGAACGCCATCGCCGCCCGACGCGAGCGCGAGCACGCCGAGGTCGACACCGAGATCGCCGACCGCCGCACCGCCGAGCTCGGGGTGCTCGAGGCCGAGCGCACCGCCCTGCGGCAGGAGATCGACACCGCCCGCGCCGCCCTGGTGAAGGAGCGCGACGAGGTCCGCGCCGAGATCGCCCGGGAGCGCGACGAAGCCCGCACGACGCTCGAGTCGGAGCTCGCTTCCCGACGTGACGACGCCGAGCAGGACTACCTGCGGAAGCACCACGAGACGGTGACCGAGACGCAGAAGTACCTGGACGAGGCAAACCTGCAGCTCGCCGAGGCAACGCGTCGTGCGACCGAGGCCCGTGAACGCGCCGAGCGCCTGCAGCAGGAGGCCGACGACCTCGAGCGCACCAGCACGGCCGAGGCCCAGGAGCACGCGCGCACCATCGTCGCCGACGCGCAGGACCGGGTGCACCGCATGGTCGCCGACGCCGAGGAGCGCACCGCCGGCGTCATCGCCGAGGCCGAGGACCGCTTGGCAGCGATCCGGACCGAACGCGAAGCCGTCGCGGGGTACCTCGAGAACCTCCGCGGGGTCCTCACGAACGCCACGGGCCTGCTCGGCACGGCACCCGCCGCAGCGTCCGATGCGGACGCTGACGACGACGTGGACGCGACCGAACGCTGACGGTCCACTGCCCGGAGGCGCGACCCGCGCCTCCAGGCAATCCCACCTGGTGCAGGTGGCGGCCCGCAGGGCGTCGTGCGGACGTCGTCAGACGGGCCAGTGGGTCGGCAGCGGCGCGCTTCCCGGCACGACGAGGTCGGCGATCGCGTCGAGGACGATCCGCACGTACCGCTCCCCCACCCACAGGTGCTTCGCGCCCGCGACCGGCACGACCTGGACGTTCGGGGCGAGCGCGAACCGTGCCGCCGCGGCCTCGGGCCGCAGGAAGTCGTCGTGCTCCGGGACGAGCGCCACGACCGGGACACCGACGGCAGCCCAGCGTGCGAGTTCTTCGTCCGAGGTGCGGTGCAGCGGCGGGGACAGCAGGACGACCCCGGCGACCGTGCCGGCCTCGACGTGTTCGAGCGCGTGCTTGAGGATCACCTCGGTGCCGAAGGACCACCCCACCAGCCACGGGGTCGGCAGGCCGCGGTCGATGACCTCGGCGACGGCGGCTCGCAGGTCGAAGCCCTCGGACACACCCTCGCCGAAGACGCCCTCGGAGGTGCCGCGCGGCGACGAGACGGACCGGAAGTTGAACCGCAGCACCGCGATGTCGGCGAGGGCAGGCAACCGTGCGGCAGCCTTCTTGAGCACGTGTGAGTCCATGAACCCGTGCGCGGTCGGCAGCGGGTGGAGCGTGACGATGGTTCCGCGGGCCGAGGTGTCGGCAGGCTCGGCGAGCTCACCGACGAGCGTCAGGTGGTCGTCCGTGACGAGCTCGACCTCGGTGCGCCGGGCCGGCAGCTCGGTGGCGGACCGGATCTCGGTGTCGTGCGTCACGTCGTGCTCGGTCATGCGATGCTCCAGCAGTGGTTGTGCCAGTGCCGGCGCGACGCCAGGTCGGCGGCGTCTCCGAGCACGCCGTCCGCGCGCCAGACGACCACGTGGGCGGTGCCTGGCAGGACGCTTCCGCCGCACCCCGGGCAGATGTACTCCTTCTGCGCCGACGCGGCCGAGATCGGCTGTACCTGGTACTCGCGACCGTGACGGACCTCGGTGCGCTTCCACGAGCTCATCAGCCGGTCGAGGGTGGTCTCCTCGTCAGGCTCGACGTCGCGACCACGGGGACGCCGCGGTCGGTTGCTGCGCGGCACCCGAGCAGCCGATCAGTACCAGTTGTTGGCCTGGCTGTGCCCCCAGGCACCGCAGGGGGTGCCGTAGACGCCGGCGATGTAGTTGAGACCCCAGGTGATCTGCGTCGCCGGGTTGGTCTGCCAGTCGGCGCCGGCCGTGGCCATCTTGCTGCCGGGGAGGGCCTGCGGGATGCCGTACGCACCGCTGGGGTTGTAGGCGTTCACCCGCCAGCCGGATTCCTTGTTCCACAGCGAGACCAGGCAGTTGTACTGGTCGGTCCCCCAGCCACGCGCCGTGACCTGCTGCAGGGCGATCGCCTGCGCGCTGCCCGGGTCGGGCGTCGCGGCGGTGGCGGCGAGCGTGTTGGCGGCCGAGACCGGCTGGGTCTCGGTGGCCGCGGTGTCGTCGGTGGTCTCGGCGTCGGCCTCGTCCTCTTCGACGACGGGCTTGACGACCTTCGGCGCCGGGACGGTGACGTCGTAGCCGTCACGGTCGGCGGCGGCCACGGCGTAGGTGCCGTGCGCGGTGTACTGCTGCGGCGCCGGCGGCGTCTTCACGAGCACCGGGGTGTCGACCGCAGCCTGTGCCACGTCGGCCTGCAGCGGGTTGAACAGCGAGCCTCCGACGAACAGGAACACACCGACGAAGGACATCATCGGGGCGGTCGCGCGCTTGCGGGCCACGGCGTTCACCGACGAGGCGGCGGGCTTGCCGAGCTTCGGCGTCGCACGGCGCTGCACCGTCGCGGTGCGCTGCTTCGCGGGACGCTGGTCGGCGTCGACGAGGGCGTCGTGGGCGAAGGACGCCACACGTTCGTCGGACACACGGTTCGCCGCCACCGACTTCGGCGTGGCGACCGGACCCGTCGTCGCGGGCGCTGCCTGCGGGGTCACCCCGAATGCCGACGTCTCCGTCGTGCGGGTTCGCTGCATTGCCGCGCGGCGCTCACCGGAAGCCTGGAGGCTGAGGTGCTCGCGGGTATCGCGGTCGGAGCTTGAGTCTGCCGTGTGCCTGCCCATGAGTAGGACCAGGGTAACGGAACGATCACGGAAAGCGAAGCACCTGGGGACAGCGCGTCGTCATCGGACAGCGAGCATCACTTCGACGACGGCGTCGAGCAGCGCGTCGACCTGCGCCTCGCGGTACCCGCCGTGCTTCGGGCGGAAGACGATCGAGCGGACCTCGGTGAGGCTGAGCGGCTTGCCCTCGCGGAAGTACCCGGCGAGCCGGGCGGCGAACGCGTCGACGTCCTTCGGGTGGTAGCCGGTGCCGAGCACGCTGACCCGGCTGAAGCGCTGCCCGTCGGGCCGCTCGAGCCGCGCCACGACGTCGGATGCCTTCGTCCGCGCCTCGGCGTACCAGGCCTTCTTGCCGACCTCGCTCATCTCCCGCTCGCGCTCACGGGCCGCGAAGGCGTCCTCGAGTCGCTCGAGCGCAGCGTCGACGTGCGACGTGGAGTACCCGCCCTTGCGCATCGAGAAGGCCGTGGCGCGGATCTTCGCGGCCTCGATGCCGGGGGCACTGTCATCGGCGGAGTACGCGCGCCGGGCGTCCTCGAGGAAACGCTCGACCTCGTCGACGTCGTAACCGAGGGCGGAACGGGCTGCGGTCGGGAAGGTGGTGGCCACGGCGTCATTCTGCCAGTCCGGACCCGTGGCACAACCTGGACGCGCTGAGTGCGGCGTTCAGCCGACCCGAGCGCGGTCAGTGGTTGACGATGAGGTACAGCACGTAGGCGACCGCGGCGGACGGCAGGATGCTGTCGATGCGGTCGAGCAGGCCGCCGTGTCCGGGCAGGAACGACGAGATGTCCTTGATGCCGAGGTCGCGCTTGATCATCGACTCGGTCAGGTCGCCGAGCGTGGCCGAGCCTGAGATGAGCACACCGAGCAGGACACCCGTCCACCAGGGCAGCCCGAGCATGAACAGGGCCACCAGGACGCCGACGACGATGCTCGCCGCCACGGACCCGGCGAAGCCCTCCCACGTCTTCTTGGGGCTGATGCGGGGTGCCATCGGGTGCTTGCCGAGGTTCAGCCCGGTGGCGTACGCGCCGGTGTCGACCGCGACGACGACGAGGATGAACCCGATCACCCAGAGGTTGCCGTCCGGCTGGGCGGAGAGCAGCACGACGCAGGCGCCGAGCAGGGAGATGTAGGCCTGGACGAACAACCCGTTGGTGAGGTCACGGGCGACGCTGCCGGCCGGGGGCTTCTGCCGCGCAACGGCGACCTCGACCAGGCGCCAGACGCTGATCAGGACGATGCCGCCGAGCAGGGTGAACAGCGCCGCCACCTGCCCGACCAGGAACGCCGCCGGCACGATCGCGATCGCGACGGCGACGCTCGGGATCCGCGGGACGTCGCGCCCGGCGAACCGCATCGCGCTCGTCAGTTCGTAGACGCCGACGCCGAGCAGGAACGCCGCGACCACCATGAAGGACGGCGGCCAGAGGAGCAGCGTGCCGAGCATCACGACGGCGAACGCGAGCGCGATGCCGATCGCGGCCGGCAGGTTGCGCCCGGTCCGCGCGGTCAGCGCCTCGTTGCGCGCGCCGAAGTCGGCCTTGCGCTGGCGGAGCTGCGCCTCGAAGTCCGTGCGCGCCGCTCGTGCACGCGCATCGAAGTCCTGACGGAGCCCCTTCTTCACGGGCCCGCTCGACACGGGCCCGTGCTCTGCTGTGGGGCGGTCATCGCCCTGGTCGGAGCGACGCATCAGACCTCGAGGAGTTCGGCTTCCTTCTTCTTCAGCGACTCGTCGATCTGGTCGACGTGCTTCTTCGTCAGGGCCTCGAGGTCCTTGTCGCCGCGCGAGATCTCGTCGTCGGAGATCTCACCCTTGAGTGCGTCGAGGTCGTCCTTGGCCTTGCGGCGGATGTTCCGGACGACGACCTTGTGGTCTTCGCCCTTCGTCCGCACGAGCTTGACGAACTCCTTGCGGCGGTCCTTGGTGAGCTCCGGGATCGTCACGCGGACGATGTCGCCGTCGTTCGTCGGGCTGGCGCCGAGGTTCGGGAAGGTCGCGATCGCGCGCTCGATCTCCTTGAGCGCCGTCTTGTCGTACGGCGTCACGATGAGCGTGCGGGCCTCGGGCGTCTGCAGCGACGCGAGCTGCGCGAGCGGCGTCGGCGTGCCGTAGTACTCGACCGGGATCTTCTGGAAGAGCGCCGCGTTGATGCGGCCGGTGCGGACGGTCGAGAAGTCGTCCTTGGCGACCTCGACAGCCTTCGCCATCTTCTCGGTGGCTTCGGTCAGGACATCACTGATCACGGTGTTACTCCTTCGGTACTGGCGTCGAGTCTAGTCAGCGCGGGGGTCAGTTGCTGACGACGGTGCCGATGCGCTCGCCACGGATCGCGGCCTGGACGTTGCCCTCGCCCTCCATGCCGAAGACGTGCATCGGCATGCCGTTGTCCATGCAGAGCGAGAACGCGGTGGCGTCGACGACCTTGAGGCCCTTCAGCAGCGCGTCCTGGTAGGTCACGTGGTGCAGCTTCTCGGCCGAGGCGTCCTTCTTCGGGTCGGCGGTGTACACGCCGTCGACGCCGTTCTTGGCGACGAGGACCTCGTCCGCCTTGATCTCGAGCGCACGCTGCGCCGCGACCGTGTCGGTCGAGAAGTACGGCAGTCCGGCACCGGCGCCGAAGATGACGACCCGGCCCTTCTCGAGGTGCCGCTCGGCGCGCCGCGGGATGTACGGCTCGGCGACCTGGGTCATCGCGATGGCGGACTGCACGCGGGTCGCAGCTCCCGCCTGCTCGAGGAAGTCCTGCAGCGCGAGAGCGTTCATCACCGTGCCGAGCATGCCCATGTAGTCGGCGCGGCCGCGGTCCATGCCGCGCTGCGAGAGCTCGGCACCGCGGAAGAAGTTGCCCCCACCGACGACGATCGCGATCTCGACCTCGCGCGCGGCGACGGCGATCTCCTTGGCGATGGTGCCGATCACGTCGGGGTTCACCCCGAGGGAGCCGGCGCCGAACGCCTCTCCCGACAGCTTCAGCAGAACGCGGCGTCGTCCGGTCTTCTCGTCGGTCATCTGGTCCGCACCCTTCGTCGTGGTCTCGTGGAAATGTACTCGCGGCTGTGTCGCGCGCGTGCCGTGCCGGTGCGCGCGAAAAACGGGGCCAGGAACCTGGTTGGTTCCTGACCCCGTCACGGGTTCGTTACGCGCCGACCTTGACGCGGGCGAAGCCCTGGATCGTGATGCCGGCGTTCTCGGCGGCCTTCGCGACGGAGATCTTGTTGTCCTTCGCGTAGTCCTGGTCGAGGAGCGACACCTGCTTGATGTAGGCGTTCACCCGGCCCTCGACGATCTTCGGGAGCGCAGCCTCGGGCTTGCCCTCTTCGCGAGTGATCGCCTCGACGGTCGCACGCTCCTTCTCGATGGCCTCGGCCGGGACCTCGTCGCGGGTCAGGTACGTCGGGTTCGCGAACGCGACGTGCTGCGCGATCGAACGTGCCTCGGCGGCGTTGTCACCCTCGTACGCGATGACGACGGCGATCTGCGGCGGCAGGTCCTGGCTGGTCTTGTGCAGGTAGATCTCGAAGGCCGAGCCCTCGACACGGCGGACCGTGCGGACCTCGAGCTTCTCGCCCAGCGCGGCGGCCGACTCGTTGACGACCTCGAGGACGGTCTTGCCGTCCAGCGGTGCGGCGTTGGCGGCAGCGACGTCGGCGGCACCGGCAGCGGCGACCGCGCCCAGCACCTTGTCGGCGAGGGTCGTGAACTTCTCGTTCTTCGCGACGAAGTCGGTCTCGCTCGCGAGCTCGACGACCGTGGCGGCGCCGTTCTCGGAGGTCGCGACGACGACACCTTCGGAGGTGGCACGGTCGTCGCGCTTGGCGACGGCCTTGGCACCCTTGATGCGGAGCAGCTCGACGGCCTTGTCGTAGTCGCCGTCGGCCTCGACGAGCGCGTTCTTCGCGTCCATCATGCCGGCGCCGAGGTCCTCGCGGAGCTTCTTCACGTCAGCAGCGGTGAAGTTTGCCATTGACTGGAGTCCTTTCTGGACTGTACGTGTGTGGAGAGTGGAGTGCAGTCGGGGCGCCGGACCCGGTGGGGTCCGGCGCCCCGGCGACTCACTCGGCGGGGGTGGTCTCCGCGGCTGCCTCGGCCTCGGCCGTCGGCTCCGCGTTCTTCGCCTCGTCGGCGATCGGCTCGCCGATCTCCTTCGCGGCGACCTGCGCGTCAGCGTCGTTCTCCTCGACGGGGGCGGCGGGCGCCTCGGTCGTGGCGGCGGTCTCGCCACCGAGGAGCTCCTGCTCCCACTCGGCGAGGGGCTCGCTGGCCTCGTCCTCGTCGCCACCGTTGTGGCGGGTCTTCAGGCCCTCGGCCGCGGCGTCGGCGACGATGCGGGTCAGGAGGCCGACGGAGCGGATCGCGTCGTCGTTGCCCGGGATCGGGTACGTGATCTCGTCGGGGTCGCAGTTGGTGTCGAGGATGCCGATGATCGGGATACCGAGCTTCTGCGCCTCGTCGACGGCGAGGTGCTCCTTCTTGGTGTCGACGATCCAGAGCGCGCTCGGGGTCCGCGTGAGGTTGCGGATACCACCGAGGGTCTTGTGGAGCTTGTCCAGCTCGCGCTTCTTGATGAGGAGCTCCTTCTTGGTGAAGCCCTTCGTCGTGTCGTCGAAGTCGATCTCCTCGAGCTCCTTCATGCGCGCGAGGCGCTTGGAGACCGTCTGGAAGTTCGTGAGCAGACCGCCGAGCCAACGCTGGTTGACGTACGGCTGGCCGACGCGGGTCGCCTGCTCGGCGATGGAGCCCTGGGCCTGCTTCTTGGTGCCCACGAAGAGGATCGTGCCACCGTGCGCGACCGTCTCCTTGACGAAGTCGTACGCGCGGTCGATGAAGGCCAGCGACTGCTGCAGGTCGATGATGTGGATGCCCGAGCGCTCGGCGAGGATGAAGCGCTTCACCTTCGGGTTCCACCGACGGGTCTGGTGTCCGAAGTGGACGCCGCTGTCGAGCAGCTGGCGGATGGTGACGACGGCCATGTGCCGTCCTCCTTCTGTGTTCTCGGCGCGCAGCCGTGCTCTCGCACGTCGCTGCGGACCTGTTGCGGTTGTGTCGATCACGACCGTCGGTCGTGGTCCCTGGTGTCCTGGCACGCGACCGCCCGCTCGTGAGAGCGGGACCGGTGGTCGGGTACCGAGCCCGTGAGGGCTTGGTGGACACGCGAAGTCAGCGCGCATCAGCACGCTGCTGGATAGATGCTAACAGAAGGGAGGCCCGGATCACGCGCGCCTCGCGGCTGACGTGATCCGGGCCTCCTGTCCGGCGATCCGTGCGGAACGGACGCGGTGCGCGACCGGCCGATCAGGCCTTGGCGTCCACCGTGTCGCCGTCGGCGGAGATGCCCATCTCCTCGAGCGAGCGGCCCTTGGTCTCCGGGATCTTGGCGATGACGAAGAACAGCGACAGCAACGCGAACAGCGCGTAGATGCCGTAGGTGACCGTCAGGTTGAAGCCGGACAGCACCGGGAACGAGATCGTGACGATGAAGTTCGCGATCCAGTTGGCGGCCGAGCCGATGCCCAGCGCGGTGGCGCGGATGCGGTTCGGGAACATCTCGCCGAGCAGCACCCACATGAGCGGACCCCACGTGGCACCGAAGGACACCACGAAGAGGTTCGCGAAGATCAGCGCGATGACGCCCCACGAGCCGGGGAGGCTCGGGCTGCCGTCGACGATCGTCGCCTGCGAGAACGCGATGGCGACCATGGTGAGCGAGACGAACATGCCCGCCGAACCGGCGACGAGCAGCGGCTTGCGGCCGACCTTGTCGACCAGGAAGATCGCGATGAAGGTCACGGCGACGTTGACCACCGAGGTGATCGTGGAGATGAGGAACGAGTCCTCCTCCTTGAACCCGACGGCCTGCCAGAGCGTCGTCGAGTAGTAGAAGATCACGTTGATGCCGACGAACTGCTGCAGCACGGCCAGGATGATGCCCACCCAGACGATCGGCTGGAGCCCGAAGCGGTTGCCCCGGATGGAGCCCTTCTTCTCGTTGGCTTCCTTCTCGATGCCGTCCTGGATCTCCTCCAGACTCGTGTTCACGGTGTCGCGCGGGACGATCTTGCCCATCACCACGCGCGCGTCGTCAGCCCGACCCTTGGTGAGCAGGTAGCGCGGGGACTCCGGCAGCGTGATCGCCAGGACGCCGTAGACGACCGAGGGGATCACCCCGACCAGGAACATCCAGCGCCAGGCAGCGAGACCCCAGACCTCGGCCGAGGCGCTGCCCGCGGTGACGGCGAAGAGCTGGTCGGACAGGAGCGCGGCGAAGATACCGAGCGTGATCGCCAGCTGCTGGAACGAGGCCAGCCGCCCGCGGATCGCCTTCGGGGAGACCTCGGAGATGTACGCCGGTGCGATGACCGAGGCGGTACCGATGCCGAGACCGCCGACGAGACGCCAGATCACGAGGTCCCACGTCGCGAACGCGAACGCCGAACCGATCGAGGAGACGAAGAACAGCACGGCGGCCCAGAACATGATCCGGGTGCGGCCGTAGCGGTCGGCGAGGCGGCCGGCGAAGTAGGCGCCGAACGCACAGCCGATCAGGGCCGAGGCGACGGCGAAGCCGCTGGCCGCGTCGGAGAGGTTGAACTCGCCCTTGATCGCGTCGACGGCGCCGTTGATGACGGACGAGTCGAAGCCGAACAGGAAGCCACCGACCGCCGCCGCGATGGCGAACAGGGTGACCTTCCCCTTGAACGCACGGTCTCCGCCGTGCCCGGTGGTCGTGGTGGACACGATGCTCCTGGGTTCTGCCGCCGTGCCGGTGTGCAGCACGGTGCCCCGGCGGTCGGCTGGTTCGCCGTCCGAGCGGCGTTGCGTGTTCCGGAGCGGCCCCGACTGTACTCCTCGCTCAGGATCTGGTCATAACCGGGGCGTGATCGGGACGGCGCGCGGTCGGGCGGGCGCGTTCCTCCCCAGGCCTGGAGGCGCGACTCCCCCTCCACAGATCGCCCCCCGTCCGCCCCGTGGCCGGGTTCCACTGCCCAGGCTGGGGACATGCGATCGAGCGCACGTCCCGTCCTGCTGTCCGTGGTGTGCGCGGCGGTGCTGAGCGGGACGATGGTGTTCGGTGCCGCGCCGTCGACGGAAGCCGGGGCGTCGGTGGGCAGTGCGACCGAGCCGGGCCGGGTCGAGGCTCGCTGGGTCTGGCCCACCGGATCGCGGGTGGTCGAGCGCGCGTGGGAAGCACCGTCCTCGGACTACGCCGCCGGACACCGGGGCATCGACGTCCCGGCCGCCCTCGGCACCACTGCCTCGGCGGTGGACGACGGCACCGTGGCGTTCGCCGGCGCGGTCGGTGGCCGCACCGTCGTGACGATCGACCACGGCGACGGGCTGGTCAGCACGCTCGACTCGGTGACACCCCTGGTCGCCGCCGGGGACGAGGTCGTGCAGGGTGCTCCGGTCGGGCGTGTCTCGGTCGGGCACTGTCCGGAGTCCGCGCCGTGCCTGCACCTCGGTGCTCGGGTCGACGGTCGCTACGTCGACCCGATGGCGTACCTGCCACCGGCCGAGTGGCCGGTGCTGCTGCCCGAGTCGGCCTGGCCCGGGTGAACGGAGCCGACCGCGACCGGAACCGACCGGGAACCGACCGGAACCGGACCGGACGCACGTCGGCGCAGGGTCAGGCGCGCGGGTGCGCCGTCCGGTAGACCTCACGCAGCCGGGCCGACGACACGTGCGTGTAGATCTGCGTCGTCCCGAGGCTGGCGTGGCCGAGGAGTTCCTGCACCGCGCGCAGGTCCGCTCCCCCGTCGAGCAGGTGCGTCGCCGCGGTGTGCCGGAAGGTGTGCGGGCCGCTCGGGCCCTCGCCCGGCAGGTCACCGAGCAACCGGGCCACCACGCGGTAGGCACTGCGGACGCCGAGGCGGGCACCACGGTCGCCGAGGAACAGCGCCGTGCCTACGGGCCCCTCCGTCCGTGCGGCGAGTGCGGGCCGTCCGCGCTCGAGCCACGCCTCGAGTGCGTCCCGCGCCGGAACCCCGAACGGCACCACGCGTTCCTTGCCGCCCTTGCCGAGCACCCGCACGGTCAAGCGTCCGCGATCGACGTCGGTCACGTCGATCCCGACGAGTTCGCTGACCCGGATGGCCGCCGCGTAGAGGAGCTCGACGAGGGCCAGGTCCCGCAGCGCCGTCGGGTCGTCCGTCGCCGCCCGGCCCCCGAGTCCGTCGAGCAGGGCGCGCACCTGGTCGGCCGACACCACGCGAGGCAGGTGTGCCCCACCCTTCGGGGCGCGGAGCCGGACCCCGGCGTCGGACGCCGTCACCCCGGTCACGCTCGCCCAACGCGTGAACGCCCGCACGGACGAAGACCGCCGAGCGATGGTCGACCGGGCGAGCCCCCGGTGGTCGGCGTCCCACAGCCAGTCACGCAGGAGCTCGAGCTCGACGTCGGCGACGCGGTCGATGCCGCGACCGTCCGCGAACGCCACGAGCTGCTCGAGGTCGTTGGCGTACGCGCGGAGGGTCTGCTCGCTGAGGCCCCGCGCGTGCCGGGCGTGCCCGAGGAAGGCGTCCACCGCCACCACGAGTCGACCGTCCGTCCGCGCAACCACGACGCCAGCGTACGGCGACCGGACGTCATGCCCGACCCCACCCGCCGCCGCTGGCGACGACGAGTCCCTGCAGCTGTGCAAGCGCGAGCGCGTCGGCGACGTCGGACGTCGACATCCCGGCCCGGCGGGCGATCTCGGCCTCGGGCAGGGCGCGACGGCCGAGCGCGTCGAGCACCCGGAGCACCTCGGGGTCCTGCCTGCCGGACAGGAGCGGTTCGTCCGGCACCGCTCCCCCGCTGGTCCCGTTCGCGGGCCTCGCCGCCGCTGCCGGATCCCCGGGGTGGACGACGATCTGCGCCCGCCCCTGTGCGATGAGTCGATGGCACCCCACCGAGGCCGAGGACGCGAACGCTCCCGGCACCGCGAACACGGGCCGGCCGAGCTGTGCGGCGTGGTGGGCCGTGTTGAGCGCCCCGGATCGGGCGCCTGCTTCGACCACGACCGTGACGTCGGCCAGCGCAGCGATCAGGCGGTTCCGGGCGAGGAAGCGCCACCGCGTCGGTCGTGTCCCCGGTGCCGACTCGGCGAGCAACGCCCCCTGCCGAGCGACGTTGTGGAGCAACTGCGCGTTCCCCACCGGGTAGAGCTGGTCGATGCCGCCGGCCAGGACCGCCACGGTGGGCGTTCCGGCGGCGACGGCGACACGGTGCGCCACCGCGTCGATGCCGTAGGCACCCCCGCTCACGATGCGGCACCCGGCGTCCGCCGCCGTCGAGGTGATCTCCGCCGCGGCCTCGGCACCGGCCACCGTGTTCGCCCGGGACCCCACGACCCCGAGCGCCGGCATCCCGTCGCCGAGGTGCGCCCCTGAGCTGCGCGTCCAGAGGACCACCGGGGCGTGCGGCCCGAGGTCGTCCATCGCCGACGGCCACCCGTCGCTCCCGGGGACCAGCAGACCGGCTCCGACCGCACCGGCCGCCGCGAGCACGTCGCCCACCTCGACGGCGGCCAATCGGGGCCGCCACCGTTCCACCGCGGTCTGCAGCACCCCGAGCAGCACCGCGGGGTCCTCGGCGCCCGGCACCTCGGCGTCGACGCAGCATCCCAGTAGCGAATCGAAGTCCTTCTCAGCGGCGAGCAGCACCGCACCGAGCGCGCGCTCCGGTCCGAGTCCGGTGAGGAGCTCGCCGGCCACGGAGTCGCCCGGTTCGACGACGGCCGACCAGGCGACGCGGGCCGCGGCCTGCACCGGGTCGACCGCCGCACCGCTCGGCCCGAGCAGGCGCGCCACCGTGTCGAGGAGTTCCGTGCCTGCCGGCATCACAGCGCGCTCCGCAACGCGAGGGCGCCGCGGACGTGCGCACCCGTGGGCCGCTCGGCCGCGTCGAGGTCGGCGAGCGTCCACGCCAGTCGCATCACGCGGTCCCAGCCGCGCATCGTCAGGGTGCCGAGGTCGAGTGCGCGGTCGAGGTCTGCCGTCGAACCCGGTTCGATGCGCCCCTCGGCCCGGAGCCACGCCCCGGTGACCTCGGCGTTGCGCGACCATCCCGTCCCGTGCAGGCGCTCCGCCATCCGGGCGCGGGCTGCCGCGACCGCCGCACGCGCGACCGCCGTCGTCGGGGTGCTGCCGTCCGCGTCCCGCATCCGACCCGTCGTCACCCGGGGCACCAGGACCCGGATGTCCATCCGGTCGAGCAGTGGCCCCGACATCCGGCCGAGGTACCGGCGGACGGTGCTCGGCGAGCACTCGCACGGCTGCCCGTGCGCACCACCGGCGTTGCCGCACGGGCAGGGGTTCGCCGCCAGGACGACCTGGCAGCGTGCGGGGAACTCGGCTGCGCCCGCCGCACGGTGGATCGTGATCCGACCGGACTCGAGCGGCTGCCGGAGCGCGTCGAGCACGGCCCGCGGGAACTCCGGCGCCTCGTCGAGGAACAGGATGCCGCCGGTGGCGCGCGACACGGCTCCGGGGCGCAGGACCCCCGACCCGCCGCCGATGAGCGAGACCGCCGATGCGGAGTGGTGCGGGGCTTCCCACGGTGGCTTCGTGCTCCACGAGGCGGGACCCAGACCGGCGACGGACCGGACCGCGGCGACCTCGAGCGCGGTCTCGTCGTCCAGGTCGGGCAGCAACCCGGGCAGCCGCTCGGCGAGCATGGTCTTGCCCGCGCCCGGTGGCCCGAGCAGCAGTGCGTGGTGTCCCCCGGCCGCCGCGGCGATGAGCGCTCGGACGCCGACCGGGTTCCCCACGACGTCCGACAGCTCGGCCACGGGACGCGGCACCGACGTGACCGGGACCGGCAGCACCGGATCGACCTCGACCGCCGGCAGGAGCGCCCCGGCGTCGATCGCCGCCGCCCGCAACGAGTCCACGCCGCTGATCCGCACCCCACCGACCACGCGGGCCTCGGTCAGGTTGCCGACGGGCAGCACCACGCGGTCCGCACCGGCGTCGCGCGCGGCGACCAGCATCGGGATCACCCCGGGAACCGGACGCACCCGCCCGTCGAGGCCGAGCTCGCCGATGTAGACGATGCGCTCCGAGACGTCCGGCGCGAGACCGGCTCCGGCGAGCACGGCCATCGCGATGGCGAGGTCGAACCCCGAACCGCGCTTCGGGATCGCCGCCGGGGTCAGGTTCACGGTGATCCGGCGTGCGGGCAGCGGACACCCCGCGTTCGCCGCCGCGGATCGCACGCGTTCCCGTGCCTCTCCCAGTGAGGTGTCCGGCAGACCGATGATGCTGAACGCCGGGAGCTGACTGGTCAGGTGCGCTTCGACCTCGATGCGGCGACCGGTGACCCCGAGGAGCGCGACCGCGGCAGCGCGACCGATGCCCGTCACAGCACACCCGCCAGGTGCTCGACGACGGTGCGGGGACCGTCGACGTGGACCGCGACGACGTCCACCCGGACCGCGCGCGCCGAGACCTCGGGATGCGCGTCGAACCACTCGGGCACGAGTCGTCGCATCCGGGTGAGCTTCGCCGCCGTGATCGCCTCGAACGGGTGACCGGTGGCGGCACCGGAACGGGTCTTCACCTCGATGAAGGCGAGCGTGCAGGAATCCCACGCGACGATGTCGATCTCGCCGCGGGCACACCGCCAGTTCCGCTCGAGCACGCGGAATCCCCGCGCCTCGAGCCAGACCACCGCTCGTTCTTCACCGAATCGTCCGAGTCGACCGTTCCGGAGCGACCGCCCCGGTGGACGTTGCACGTCTTGTTCCATGTCGTTGCCTCCACGACAACGATCTCCGGAACGAACGCCCCGATCGGCGGAGTCGGAGAGTCTGTGGAATCAGCACGGCCGAATTGCCCTCTGTGGAGGAAAGAAGAAGGACCCGGGCGATCGAGATCACCCGGGTCCTGCTGCGACGAGCGTCAGTGCGCTGCTGCGTAGGCTTCCTGCACCTGCGTCGAGATGCGGCCGCGGGACGAGACCTCGTACCCGTTCTCCTTGGCCCACTCGCGGATCTTGCCGAGCTCTTCCGAGTTGCCACGCTTCGGGGCGGACTTCGGGGCGGAACCGCCGCCGGTGCGACGACCGGAGACCTTGCGCGCTGCGGCGATGTAATCAGAGATCGCCTCGCGGAACTTGTCGACGTTGTCGTTCGACAGGTCGATCTCGTACGACGAGCCGTCGAACGCGAATTCGACCGTCCGACCTTCACCGGTGGTGATGGGGGAATCGTCGAGGTCGTCGACGAGCTGGACGGTGACCTTCTGTGCCATGGGGTGCTCCTGTTCGTGGGGCGGTTATATCCCCATCAGAATAGCGCGAACAATTCACCGCCGGTCCGGATCAGCGGCGATTCACCCAGAAAGAAGCAGAAGAAAGTAAATTGACGATCACTCGTCGAGTGCGAGTTCCTTCGGCAGTTCGAGTTCCCGCGTCGTGAGTTCCTCGACATTCACGTCCTTGAACGTGAGTACCCGGACACCCTTGACGAACCGGTCGGAACGGTAGACGTCCCAGACCCAGACGTCGTTCATCGTCAGTTCGAAGTAGAAGTCGTGCTCCGTGTCACGGCGCACGAGTTCGACCTCGTTCGCCAGGTAGAAACGGCGCTCCGTCTCGACCACGTAACGGAACTGCGACACCACGTCTCGGTACTCGCGGTACAGGGCCAGCTCGACCTCGCGGTCGTAGTCGTCGAATTCGTCCTCATCCATTGCGCCCACAGTCTACGGCGACCCAGGCCCGAGCGGACGACGGACTCAACCCGCGACGGCGTCGAGTTCGTCGAAGCCGTCCAGTGCGACGCTCGAGGCCTGGTGCAACCAGGACTTCCGGTGCAGCGCGTGCGCCCCGATCGTCCGGATCGCATCGTAGTGCGCCGTCGACCCGTAGCCCTTGTTCGACACCCACCCGTAGTGCGGAGCCTCGTCGTGCGCCGAGATCATGAGCGCGTCACGGGCGACCTTCGCCACCACCGACGCCGCGGCCACCGAGGCACAGTCGCGGTCGGCCTTGACCCGGACGACGACCTCGAGCGGATCGGCGGCCGGACGGAGCGACGCGGGCAGGGCGCGGCTCAACCAGTCGAACGAGCCGTCGAGCACCACCACGGCGCCGTCGAGCGACACCCCGTCGGCGACCAGGGAGCCGAGCGCCTGCGCACCCGCTGCGCCGAGGGCGGGGACGATGCCCTGCTGGTCGACGAAGTCCGCCGATGCCATGCCGACCGCGGTGCGTGCCCAGCGCTGCACGACGGGCACGAGGTCGGTGCGGCGCGCTTCGGAGAGCAGTTTGGAATCAGCGAGTCCCTGGGGCACACGACCGATGTCGAGCGTCACCGCGGCCGCACCGACGCCGACCGGACCGGCGATGGCGCCACGGCCGACCTCGTCCATGCCGATGACCGTCACGCGGCCCTCGGCGAGCAGACGTTTCTCGAGCCGGAGCGACGGACGGACGGCGGTCACTCGTCGCGCTCCTCCACCCCGGCGAACACCTCGGGGTGGTCGTCGAGCCACGTCCAGCGGCTCGCCGGCCAGGAGATGACGAACGCGCGGCCCGTGACGTCGGACATCGGGACGAAGCCCTTCGACGGGGTGTCCCCGTTGTACCGGGAGTCCTTCGAGTCGTTCCGGTTGTCGCCCATCACCCAGATGGTGCCCTTCGGCACGGTGACCGAGAAGTCGGTCGCCGAGGCCGGGGCGCCGGCGGGGAGTTTCAGGTACGGCTCCTTGATCGGCACACCGTTCACCGACATCTGTCCGAGGTCGTTGCAGCAGGACACCTTGTCACCGGGCAGACCGATGACGCGCTTGATCAGGTGGTCGTCGCTGTCGCCGGTGCCGAGACCGACCTGGGTCAGGGCCCAGTCGATGGCCTTGGCGGGCTGGGTGTCCGGCGTGACGCTCGGCACCTCGGAGCCGGTGAGCCAGCCGCCCGGGTCCTTGAACACGACGACGTCTCCCCGCTTCAGCGCCACGGCGCCGGGCACGAGCTCGTTGACGATCACCCGGTCGTTGATCTGCAGCGTGTTCTCCATCGACGCCGACGGGATGTAGAACGACCGGATCAGGAACGTCTTGACCAGGAACGACACGAGCAGTGCCGCGATGAAGATGATGACGAGGTCGCGGAGGAATGTGAGGACACCGTTCCGTTGCTTCTCGGCACGTGGCCTGCGCCCGGAATCCTCTGTCGTGTCCGTCATTTCCGCTCTCGTTCGAACCACTGACTCCCCGCAATGGGAAGAGCCCCCCGTCGATGCACAACCGTACATGGACGAGGGGCTCGCAGCGTCGTCCGGCTCGCGGACGTTCACTGTGAAGGCGATCAGGCGTCGCGCTTCTCCTTGATCTTGCGGCGGGCCGCCTTGCCGCGGAGCTCGCGCAGGTAGTAGAGCTTCGCACGACGGACGTCACCCTTGGTGACGATCTCGATGTGGTCGATGATCGGCGAGTGCACGGGGAACCAGCGCTCGACGCCGACCTGGAAGCTCACCTTGCGGACCTTGAAGGTCTCGCCGATGCCGTGGCCCTGACGGCCGATGACGACTCCCTGGAAGACCTGGATACGCGAGCGCGTGCCTTCGATGATGTTGACGTGCACCTTGATGGTGTCGCCGGGACGGAAGTCCGGAACGTCGGTACGCAGCGATGCTGCGTCGACGTTGTCGAGGAGCTGGCTCATGGTGGGTTTCACTCTCTGCGGACGCGCACGGGTCGCCGCGGATCGAAGGTTCGGAAAGTGGTGGTGCGTGCCCGGTGTCGGCGACTCCCCCGTGGCAGAGTCCAGCCAGGGCACAGCGTTCAATACTGCCACAGAGAGCGCGGGAGACAAAACGACGAGGATGGACCCATGATCGAACTCCGCACCCCCGCCGAGCTGGACGGACTGCGCGTCGCCGGCCGGTTCGTGGCCGACGTCCTCGACGAGCTGCTCGAGACCGTCGACGTCGGCGTCAACCTGCTCGACCTCGACCGCGTCGCGGCCCGGATGATCGCCGAACGCGGGGCGGAGAGCTGCTACGTCGACTACCACCCGTCGTTCGGCATGTCGCCGTTCGGCAAGAACCTCTGCACCTCGGTCAACGACGCGGCCCTGCACGGCCTGCCGCACGACCACACCCTGCAGGACGGCGACCTGGTGAGCCTGGACTTCGCCGCGAGTGTGGGCGGCTGGGTCGCGGACTCCGCCGTCAGCGTCCAGGTCGGCACGCCGCGCGACGAGGACCAGGCCCTGATCGCCACGGTCGAGCGAGCGCTGGCCGCCGGCATCGCCCAGGCGACTCCCGGCAACAAGCTCGGCGACGTCTCGCACGCCATCGGTCACGTCGCACACCAGGCCGGTCACGACGTGAACCTGCAGTTCGGCGGGCACGGCGTCGGTCGCACCATGCACGGGGACCCGCACGTGCCGAACGACGGCCGTCCGGGTCGCGGCCTGAAGCTCCGACCGGGGCTGGTCGTCGCGATCGAGCCGTGGCTCATGCAGACGACCGACGAGCTCTACCAGGACGACGACGGCTGGACCCTGCGCAGCGTCGACGGTTCCCGTGCCGCGCACGTCGAACACACGGTCGCGGTCACCGAGGCCGGCCCCGAGGTCCTGACCCTGCGTCGCGCCCAGCGCGCCGACCCGACCGTCTGACGGACGGGAGGCACGGTGCGGGCCCGCCCCGCGCCTCCAGGCAGACCCGGCGGGGCCGGGTTTCGTGCTCAGCGACAGTTCACGCGGAACGAACCGCGAGGAGTGTCGCTCAGCCCGAAAATCGTCCAGCGGACAAGCGCACGAGCCGGTCAGGCAGGCGGCAGCAGGTCCGGACGGACGCGCCGCGTCCGCTCCAGCTGCTGCTCGTGCCGCCAGGCACCGACGCGGGCGTGGTGCCCGCTGAGCAGGACGTCGGGGACGTCGAGGCCGCGCCACGACGCGGGCTTGGTGTACGAGGGGTACTCGAGCAGACCGTCCTCGTGGGACTCCTCGACCAGCGACTCGGGGTTGCCGACGACGCCGGGGACGAGTCGACCGACGGCCTCGATCATCGCCATCGCCGCGACCTCGCCGCCGTTCAGCACGTAGTCGCCGAGCGAGAGCTCGACGACGGTGGCGCGCGACGACGCCCACTCGAAGACGCGGGCGTCGATGCCCTCGTACCGCCCGCAGGCGAACACGAGGTGCTCCGACGTCGACGCGAGCGACCGCGCGATGGACTGCGTGAAGGGCGTGCCGGCCGGCGTCGGGACGACCAGGGTCGACGAGCCGTCGGGCCGGAAGAGCGCCTCGAGTGCCTGGGCCCACGGCTCCGGCTTCATCACCATGCCGGCGCCACCGCCGTACGGCGTGTCGTCGACGGTGCGGTGCCGGTCGGTGGTCCAGGACCGCAGATCGTGCACGTGCAGGTCGAGCAGACCGCCGGAGCGGGCCTTGCCGAGCAGGGACACGTCGAGCACGGAGAAGAACTCCGGGAAGATCGTGACGATGTCGATCCGCACGGCGACTAGTCCGTGACCGTCTCGGGGCGTGAGGTGTCCTCGGGGTCTTCGAACAGTCCCTGCGGCGGCGTGACCGTGACGGTGCCGGCCGCGATGTCGACCGCCGGCACGATGGCCGAGACGAACGGCACGAGGACCTCGCCGCGGGACGGCGTGTCGATCGCGAGCAGGTCCTGGGCGGGCATGTGGTCCACACGGGCGACCGTGCCGACCTCGACGCCGTCACGCAGGACCTTGAGCCCGACGAGCTGGTGGTCGTACCAGGCGTCGTCCTCACCGGTCTCGGCGTCGGCGTCCTGCTCGACCCAGAGGATGATGCGCGCCAGGGACTCGGCCGCGGTGCGGTCGTCGATCCCGGCGAAGAACGCGACGGGGTGACCGTTGTACCAGCGGAGTTCGTCCAGCTCGAGGGTCTTGCCCGACCACGGTGAGTCGTCGGGGACCTGGAGCGTGAAGGTGGCGCCCGGGGTGAACCGACGATCCGGGTCGTCGGTGTAGAGCTCGAGCTTGATGCCGCCCTTGAGCCCGTGCGCCTTCGTGATTCGACCCACCCGGAGCTGGGTCGTCTCCCTAGGAATCGGTGTCCACCACGTCGACCCGCACGCGCTTGCCGTCGGCCAGGGCCGTGACGAGGGTGCGGAGCGCCTTGGCGGTGCGCCCGGCGCGACCGATCACGCGGCCGAGGTCCTCGGGGTGCACGCGCACCTCGAGGACCTCGCCGCGTGGGGAGGTGGAGCTGGCGACGCGCACGTCGTCAGGGTGATCGACGATCCCCTTGACGAGGTGCGTCAGCGCGGATTCGAGCAAGGACTACGCCTCGGTCGTCTCGTCGGCGGTCTCGGCGTCGTCGGCCTTGGCGGCGGGAGCCGTCTTCTCCGACTTCGGCTTGAGCACGGCCTTCTTCGAGGAGTCGACCTGGAAGGCCGGCTTCGGCTCGGCGACCTTGACCTTGGACTCGGTGTCCTTCTCGCCCTTGAACTTGGCCCAGTCGCCGGTCAGCTTGAGGAGGGCCGCGACCTGCTCGGTCGGCTGCGCGCCGACGCCGAGCCAGTAGAGCGCACGCTCGGACTCGATCTTGATGACCGAGGGCTCCTCGGTCGGGTGGTACTGACCGATCTCCTCGAGGACACGACCATCGCGCTTGGTGCGCGAGTCGGCGACGACGATGCGGTAGTAGGGCGCACGGATCTTACCGAGACGCTTCAGACGGATCTTGACAGCCACAATTGCTCCTGTTTGCTTTCGTTGTGGTTGAACTGGAACCGCGGGCGTGGGGGCACACACGGCGAAAGCTCGAGAGAGATCGCTCACAGCTGGATAGAGGGTCGAGCTGCGGCGATTCGACCGTTCATTCTTGCAGATTCCCGGCCGTGATGCGAGCCGACTCGCTACGGCGCGAGGCGCCGCACCGCTTCGAGGGCCTCGGACGTCGCCCGGACCGCGTCCACGCTCCGTGCGTCCCGCGCGCCGCCGACGACGGCGTACGGCACGCCGGCGGCCTGGAGGCCCGTGGCGAGTCCGCCAGGCGCGTCACCCTCGGCGTCGGTCGCGCGCTCCTGCCCGGCGCAGACCACGACGGAGTCCGCCGGCACGCCGACCTCGTCCCCGCGCTCGTCGCGGATCCAGAGCACCCCGGGTTCGATGCGCAGGTACTCCTGCACGCCGCCGACCATCCGCACCCCGGCGTCCCGCAGCCGGCCGATCGCGACCCAGCGTGAGGTGATGCCGATCCCCTGGCCGAACTTGCCCGAACGCCGGAGCACCGTCACCTCGGACCCCGGTCGGGTGGTGCGCCGTGCCGCGGGGAGTCGCTGCGGCACGTCGCCGACGAGCTCCTCGGACACGTCGAGGTCCCAGCGGGCCGCGAACTCGGCGGCCCGGACGACCTCGTCGGGCGACTCGGTCAGGAACGCCGCGGTGTCCACGCCGATGCCGCCGCCGCCGATGATCGCGACGGTGCCCTCGGGTACGCCGTTCCGCAGGGCCTGCTCGTAGGACAGCACGTGCGGCAGGTCGCTTCCGGGGATGTCGATGCTCCGCGGGACCACCCCGGCCGCGAGCACGACGGCGTCGCTGTCGACGAGGTCCCGAGCCGTGGCCGGGCGTCCGAGGTGGATCGTGGCCCCCCGCTCGGCGAGCTCGGCGCGGGCGGACCGCACCGTGGCGGCGTAGTCCTCCTTGCCCGGGACGAGTGCGGCGAGGCCGAACTGGCCGCCGAGGCGGTCGGAGGCCTCCCAGACGGTGACGTCGTGGCCCCGGCGTGCGGCGTCCACCGCGGCGGCGAGTCCGGCCGGCCCGCCACCGACGACGTCGACGCGCTTCGGGTCCGCGGTCGGCCGGGCGGGGAAGGCCACCTCGCGGGCGGCACGGGGGTTCACGAGGCAGGACACCGGTGCGCCGATGATCGAGCGGTCGAGGCACGCCTGGTTGCAGCCGATGCAGGTGTTCACCAGGGCGAACCCGCCCGCGAGCGAGCGCGACACGATGGCGGGGTCGGCGAGGAACGGCCGGGCGAGGGCGACGGCGTCGATCAGTCCGTCGCCGAGCACGGCCTCACCGTCGCGCAGGTCAGTCATCCGGTTCGAGGCGATCACGCGGACGTCCGGGTACGCGGACGAGCGCACCACCGCGGCGATCCGTGCCGCGTACGCCAGCCAGGCCCCGTGCGGCACCGAGGCCTGCACGGTCGGGGTGCGGGACTCGTGCCAGCCGATGCCGACCGAGATGCCGTCGAGCCCGAGCGGCAGCAGGTCGTGCACGAGCGCGTCGACCTCGTCGTCGGTCGACGAGCCGGGCATCAGGTCCGCGCCGGACAGCCGGATCGTCACGGCGAGCTCGGGCACCGCGGCGCGCACGGCCCGGACGACCTCGATCGCGAAGCGCCGACGCCGTTCCGCATCGCCGCCCCACTCGTCGTCGCGCAGGTTGGTCAGCGGCGACTGGAACTGGTTGATCAGGTACCCCTCGGACGCCATGATCTCGACGCCGTCGAACCCGATCGCGCGGGCGGTGCGGGCCGCGGCGGCGAAGTCCTCGATGGTCCGCTCGACCTCGGCCGACGTCAGCTCGGTCGGCACCACACCGCGGGCGGCCGCCCACGGCAGGGCCGAGGGCGCCACGACGCGCTGCGGGTCGCCGTGCCGGTCGACCATGCCCGACGCGAGCGCGTACCGCCCGGCGTGGAACAGCTGCGCGAGGATCGTCCCACCCTCGTCGTGCACGGCGTCGACCGCCACCCGGAACCGCTCGTCGGCTCCCCCGACGCCGAACACCGCGAAGTCCGGACCGCCGCGGGCCTCGTCGTTCACCGCGATGCCGCCGGTGATGATGCACGCCGCCCCGCCGGCCGCCCGTTCGCGGTAGAAGGCGGCCATGCCGGCTCCGCCGTCGTCGTGCACCTCGAGCCCGGTGTGCATCGACCCCATCACCACCCGGTTCGCCAGGTGCAGGGGGCCGAGGGTCCAGGGTGACGCGACGGTCCGGAGGGACTCCGGCACGACGGGGGCGGAAGCGACGCTGCTCATGCGCCTATTCTGCGGGGTCCGCGCCCGGAGCGTCGGCCGGCAGCACCGCGTCGCGGAGGGGCGACGTCGTGTCCGACCAGTACGGCGGGGCGATCACCGTCAGACCGCCGTCCACCGAGAGCACCTGCCCGGTGATGTACCCGGCCTTGTCCGACAGCAGGAAGTCGACGGCGTCGGCCATGTCGTCGGCCGACCCGGGGCGCTGCAGCGGGAGCTTCTCGAGGACGGTGTCCATCGGCGCCTGGCCGGGGACCTTCGTGTAGAAGTACTCGAGCGAGTCGGTGTCGATGAGGCCGCCGTTCACCGCGTTGACGGTGATCTGGCGCGGACCGAACTCCACCGCCATGTACTTCATGTACGCCTCGCTCATGGCCTTGGCGGCACCGAGTGCGGCGTAGGTCGGGAACGCCCGGAGCGATCCGTACGACGTCACGACGACGATGCGGCCACCCCGGTCCATCAGTTCCGCCGCGCGCTGGGCGCCGAGCACGAACGAACGGGCGTTCGTGGCGTAGCTGCGGTCGAGGTGGTGCAGCTTGAGGTCGGCGACGGGCTTGAACGCGCTGGCCGCGGCGTTCGCGACGAACATGTCGAGGCGTCCGTAGGTGTCGCGCACCAGGTCGAACAGGGCGTCGATCGACTCCGGCTGCTCGATGTCGACCTGCGCCGTGATGCCGTCGCCGCCGGCCGCCCTGACGTCGGCCAGGGACTCCTCGGCCAGGTCGGCGTTGCCCTTGTACGTCACCACGACGGTGACGCCGCGCTGGCCGAGCTTCTGCGCGAGCAGGCGGCCGATGCCGCGCGAAGCGCCGGTGATGAGTGCGATGGGTGCGTTGGTGCTGTCGGTCACTGCGGTCCTTCAGGTGAGTGGGAGACGGACTGGAGGCGCGTGGCGGGCCCGCCACGGGCCTCCAGCCCGGTCGTCGGTCGGTTTCAGAACCCGGCTGCGCCGGTCACGACGGCGCGGCCGACGATCAGCTTCTGGATCTCGTTGGTGCCCTCTTCGAAGCGCTGCGCGCGTGCGTCGCGGTAGACGCGCTCGATGGCGTTGCGCTTCCAGTAGCCCTGCCCGCCGTGCACCTGCAGGGCCTTGTCGGTGACCCGGGCGAGCATGTCGACGGCGACCATCTTCGAGGCGCTGGAGAGCGTGCCGGCGTCGGGGCGGTCCTCTTCGTAGGCGCGGGCGGCCTCGAGCACCAGGGCGCGGGCGGCGGCGATGTCGGCGTAGTTCTCGGCCAGGTAGAACTGGATCGCCTGGCGGCTGGAGAGGCGCTTGCCGAAGGTCTCGCGCTTGTTCGCGTACTCGACGGCGAGCTCGTTCGCCCGCTCGGCGAGACCGACGGCGCTCATCGCGACGGACACCCGGCTCGGCAGCAGGAAGCCGCCGAGCGCGACCTCGAGGCCCTGGCCTTCGGCGCCCAGGCGGGCGCTGGCTGGGATCGGGGTCTCGGTGAACCGCAGGATCGCGTGGTCGGTGCCACGGATGCCCATGGTGTCGGAGTCGTCGATCACCTCGGCACCCGGCAGCCCGCTGTTCGGCATCAGGAACGCGACCGTGCCGTCCTGGCCGGTGCTGCCCTCCAGCCGAGCGGCGATGAGCCAGTGGTCGGCCTTGACCCCGAACGTGATGAGGTGCTTCTCGCCGTTCATCACGTACGTGTCGCCCTCGCGCCGGACCGTCGTGCGGATGTCCGCTCCGGTGCCCGCGGTGGCTTCGGTCAGGGTGAACGCGACGAGCGTGTCACCGGCGACGGACGGCTTGACGACCTGCTCGATCTGCTCCGGCGTCGCGTAGGGGGCCATCGCGCGCCAGGTGCCGTTGATGACGTGCACGAGCATGCGGATGGAGGCGTGCGAGCGGGAGACGACCTCCATGATCTCGAGGTAGCGCGAGAACGGGATCGCCCGTCCGCCGAGTTCCGTCGGGGCGGCGAGGCTGAGCCACCCGTTCTCCTTGAGCTCCTGGAACAGCTCGGGGGCGACCCGGCCCGTGCGCTCGATCTCCTCCGCCCACGCCTCGCCGGGGCCGCGGACCCACTCGGTGACCTCGGCCTTGAGCTGCTGGAAGGCGGCTTCGTCGAAGCCCGTGCTCGTCTGCTCGACGATCGTCATCGTGTCTCGTTCTCCTTCGTCGCGACGAGCGCGGCCGCCTGCTCGCGCAGGATGTTCTTCTGGACCTTGCCGACCGCGTTGCGCGGCAGCTCGGTGGTGTACTCGAGTCGCTCCGGCCAGTAGTACTTGCTCACGCCTGCCGTGTCGAGGTACTGCTGCATCCCGGCGAAGTCGAGCGGCTCGTCCGCGCGGGCATTCACGACCCAGGCGCAGGCACGCTCACCGAGCCGCTCGTCCGGCATCGCCACGATCGCGACGTCCGTGACCAGCGGGTGCTGGTACAGCAGGTTCTCGATCTCGACGACGGGGATCTTCTCGCCGCCGCGGTTGATGACGTCCTTCACGCGCCCGGTGATCGACAGGAAGCCCTTCTCGTCGACCTTCGCCAGGTCGCCGGTGCGGTACCAGCCGTCCGCGGTGAACACGTCGTCGGTCAGGTCCGGGCGGTCGAGGTAGCCCGCGAACATCGTCGGCGAGTGCAGCTCGAAGTTGCCCTCGGTACCGGCAGGCAGCTCGATCCCCGCGTCGTCGACGATGCGGATCGAGATGCCCGGCAGCGCCCGGCCGTCGTGGCCGTGGGCGTCGGCGGGGTCGTCGCTCGGGCTGGACAGGGCCCCGAGACACGTCTCGCTCGTCCCGAAGGCGCCGAGGATGGCGCTGCCGAGCACCGAGCTCGCTCGCTCGGCCAGTGCACGTGGCACCGCGGCGCCCGTCGGCACGAAGATCCGGAGCGACTCGGGCTGCCCGGCACCGGCCTCGACCAGGTCGACGAGGTCGGTCAGGAACGGCGTCGCGCACTGCACGAAGGACGCCCGGGCGACGCCGAACGCCTGCTCGAGTGCGACCCGGCCGTCCCACACCGGCTGGATGACCTGCGGGGCACCGAGCCGGAACGCCAGCAGCATGCCGTACAGGAACCCGGTCTGGTGAGCGAGCGGCGACGGGATGTAGATGCGGTCGGCGCTGGTCAGCCCGGACTGCGCCACGTGCATGGCGGTCGCGAGTCCGAGCGTGCGGTGCGGGTGCTGCACGCCCTTCGGCTCCCCCGTGGTGCCGGAGGTGAAGAGCAGCTGGCAGACGTCGTCCGGCCCGGGAGCGTGCGACGCGATCTCGTCGACGTCGACGTGCACGGCGGCGAGGGCGTTCTCGAAGTAGCGCCAGTGCCAGTCGCTCGCCACGACGCGCTCCAGGGCGTCGGCGGGCAGCGGCGGCTGGTTCGTCGGGGTGTCCCCCTGCCCGCGGGCCTCGGCGCGGAGCACGATGACGTGCTCGAGCGACAGGCGACGGTCCTGCGCGGCCGCCTCGTCGATGACGTCGAGGAGTTCGAGCGCGGGACGGCGCTTCCGGAACACGTTCGGCAGGAAGACCACGCGGGCCTTCGAACGCGCCAGCGTCATCGTGGTCTCGCGGGGACCGAACACCGGCATGATCGGGGTCGCGACGGCGCCGATCTGGATCGCACCGAGGGTGATCGACACGAACTCGCGCCAGTTCGGCAGCTGCATCGCGACGGATTCACCCGTGCGCACGCCGAGTTCGAGCAGCAGGGCGGAGACCCGGTCGGCCTCGTCCTGCAGCTCCTTCCACGTGGTGTTCGCGGGGGTCGCACCGCCGACCTCGATCACGGCCAGGCCGTCGGGGTCGGTCTGCGACAGGGCGCGGACCCGCTCGCTCAGGACGAGCGGGTCGGCGTCGACGCCGGCGAGCTCGGGCACGGCGACGGCGGGCTGCGCGGCGGTGGGCTGCGCGGCGGCGGGCTGCGCGGCGGCCGGCTGCGCGGCGGGCTGCGCGACCGGCTGGTCGGTCGGCTCGGGCGCCGCAGACGTCTCGAGGGGCGTGCCGAGGTGCGTGCGGACCCCGTCGGCCTCGGCGGCCTCGATCCGGTCGTCCCGCGCCACCTGGGCTGCGAGCCGGTCACCGACGGACATGTCGAGCCCGACGGAGTTCATCGCCTCGAGGAACGTCGGGTAGGAGATCCGGTAGGCACGCGGGTAGGTCAGGCCGGACACCCCGTCGGCACTCGACGCCGCGACCGCGAGGGACATCAGCACACGGTGGTCGTTGAACGAGGACATCGGCGCACCGTGCAACCCGGCCGCGCCGACGCCGGTGACCCGGAGCTCGTCCGCGCCCTGCTCGGCACGGCCGCCCATCCGGTTCAGCTGGAGCATCGCCGCCACCCGGTCGGACTCCTTCAGGCGGATGTGCGCCACGTTCCACAGTCGGCTGGTGCCCTCGGCGAAGGTGGCCATCGTCGACAGCACGGGCAGCAGGTCCGGGATCGGACGGCAGTCGACGTCGAGCGGCCGGAGCGGGGACCCGTCGTGCTCGATCCGGACGAAGCCGGTCTCCTCGTCGATCCGCATCGGCACGCCCATCGCGGTCGCGAGGTCCAGGAACTCGCTCTCCGGGTGGTCCGTCTCGGCCGTCGTCGTGGCCGTCATGCCGCGCAGCAGCACGTTCGACTCGCGGGTGCCGGCCGCCGCGATGCCGAACGCTGCGGACCCGATGTCGGGCGGGATGACGTAGTCGTGCGGGGTGGCCTGCTGGCCCGCCGGGATCCGGTACTCGAGCCAGTCGTCGGAGACCTCGACCGTCAGGCCGAACTGCCGCATCATCCGCACGGTGAGCTCGACGTAGGGCTGCTCGTTGAGCCGTTCGCCGGTGATGTGGATCCGGGTCTCGTGCTCTGCGAACGGGGCCACCAGCAGCAGCCCGGACACCCACTGCGACAGGGTGCCGGCGATCGTCACGTCGCCGCCGCGCGGACGCCTCGGCTGCACGGTGACGGGCGGGCAGTCGTTCGTCGCCTCGAGCTCCACCCCCATCTGCGTCAGCGAGGTGAGCAGCGCCTTGATCGGGCGGCGCTGGAAGTACTTCATGCCCGACAGGGTCATCGGGCGGTCGGCCAGCGAGGCGAGCCCGGTCATGAAGTAGAGCGTGGTGCCCGAGGACCCCATGTTGAGCAGTCCGTCGGCACCGCGCGAACCGTGGTCCACGACGTCGGTCGCCTGGTACCGGCCGCCCAATCCGGTCACGTGGTACGCGTTCCCGCGACGCTTGACGTCGACGCCGAGCGCGCGGAGCGTGCCCACGGTCCACTCCACCTGTCGCGTCGCGCTGACCCCGGAGACGACACTCGTCCCCTTCGCCAGCGACGCGAGCACCAGCGCGCGGTGCGCGTGGTACTTCGAGACCGGGATGTCGAGTTCTCCGACGAGCGGGGCGTTCGTCCCGCGCACCACCAACTGCATGCGTACCTCTTCCCTGTAGGAACATTTCAACGGTACGCCCACGGTGGAACTAGTTGCAGGACGATCCGCACGATCGGGACAACGCTTCGTTGTGCGTGTCCGACAAGGACCCGGGCAGGATGGACGGCATGGACATCCGCTTCACCGAGTCCCGCCCGTCGACCATCGGCGTCGAGTGGGAACTCCCCCTGGTCGATCGGGCGACCGGCGACCTCGCTCCCCGCGCCCCCGCCGTCATCGCCGCCGTGCACGAGCGGCTCGGCGACCACGACCGCGTCACCGAGGAGCTGCTGACCAACACGGTCGAGGTCGTCTCGAGCGTCCACGACCGCGTGGGGGCTGCGACGAGCGAGCTGTCCGGCATCATCGGCGAGGTCATCGACGCCGCCGAACCGCTCGACGCCCAGGTGATGTGCTCGGGCACGCACCCGTTCGCGGTGTGGGACCAGCAGGAGATCACCCCGGACAGCGAGCACTACACGACACTGATCGACCGCACCCGCTGGTGGGGACGCCAGATGCTCATCTGGGGCGTGCACGTGCACGTCGGCATCGACGACCGCGACAAGGCGGTCCCGATCATGAACGCGATGCTCGCCTACGTCCCGCACCTGCAGGCGTTCACCGCGTCGAGCCCGTTCTGGGGCGGCACCGACACCGGGTACGCCTCGAACCGCGCCCTCATGTTCCAGCAGCTCCCGACCGGCGGGCTCCCGCCGCAGCTCGGCGCCTGGGCGAACTTCGAAGAGGTCGTCGGCGACCTCACGCACACCGGCGTCATCGACGGCGTGAAGGACCTGCGCTGGGACATCCGACCGTCGCCGGGCTGGGGCACCCTGGAGAACCGGGTCTCCGACGGCATCTCGACCCTGCACGAGGTCGGCGCCGTCACCGCGCTCGTGCAGTGCCTGGTCACCGCCTGCTCGGACCGGCTCGACGCCGGTGAGACCCTGCCCACCATGCAGCCGTGGTTCATCCGCGAGAACAAGTGGCGCGCGGCCCGCTACGGCATGGAGGCCGAGATCATCACGAACGTCGCCGGCGACGAGCGGCTCGTGACCGACGAGGTGCACGACCTGGTGCAGCGGCTCGACCCGATCGCCGAACGGCTCGGCTGCCTCGACGAGCTGCACCACCTCGACACGATGATCGAGCGCGGCGCCTCGTACCAGCGGCAGCTGCAGGTCGCGCAGGAGAACGGCGGCGACCTGCGCGCCGTGGTCCGCCACCTGGTCACCGAGTTCCGCGACGCGCTCTAGCCGCGACCGGGGGGCCCCGGGCGTACCTGGCCGAATCGGGCGTACCTGGTCATTCCTCCCGACCAGGTACGCCCGATTCCACTTTCAATCGCGCGTGCGATGGGAAGGAACGACGCGACGCGACCGGACGACGGACGGGAGGCCCGGTGCCAGCTGGCACCGGGCCTCCCGTCCGTCAGGTGGTCGCGATCGCGAGCCGCGTCAGCGACCCAGGAACTTCTGCAGCGACGCGAGCTCTTCCTCGGTCGGTGCCTTGCCGCCCTTGGCGCCCCCGAGGCCGAGGCCGGACCCCTGCGGGGCCTGCTGCGGCGCAGCCGCCGCGCCGGCAGCCAAGGCCGCGCGCTTGGCGGGGTTGCCCACCTTCGACTTCTTCTTGCCGCCCTGCTGCTGCTTCTTGCCGCCGTGCATGCCCGGGATCGGACCCATGCCCGGCATCTGCGGCACGCCACCGCGGGCGACGGTCTTCATCATCTTGGCGGCCTGCTCGAAGCGGTTGACCAGCGCGTTGACCTCGGTGACCGTCGATCCGGCACCGCGCGCGATGCGCAGACGGCGCGAACCGTTGAGGAGCTTCGGGAGCTCGCGCTCCTGGGGCGTCATCGACTGGATGATCGCCTCGGTGCGGACGATCTCGCGCTCGTCGAAGTTGTCGAGCGCCTCGCGCATGCCCTTGGCTCCCGGGAGCATGCCGAGCATGCCCTTGATGGAGCCGGCCTTGCGGAGCTGCTGCATCTGCTGCAGGAAGTCGTTCAGCGTGAAGTTGTCGGTCGCGATCTTGTCCGCGACCTTGCGCGCCTCTTCCTCGTCGAAGGCGCCCTGCGCCTGCTCGATGAGGGACAGGATGTCGCCGAGGTCGAGGATGCGGCTCGCCATGCGGTCCGGGTGGAACGGCTCGAAGTCGTCGAGCGACTCACCCGTCGACGCGAACATGATCGGACGGCCGGTCACGCTGGCCACCGACAGGGCGGCACCACCGCGGGCGTCACCGTCGAGCTTCGAGAGCACGACACCGGTGAAGTCGACGCCTTCCTGGAACGCACGGGCCGTGTTGACGGCGTCCTGACCGATCATCGCGTCGATGACGAACAGGACCTCGTCCGGGTCGACGGCCTTGCGGATGTTCGCGGCCTGCTTCATCAGCTCGGCATCGACACCGAGTCGACCGGCGGTGTCGACGATGACGGTGTCGTACTGCTGGTCGATCGCGGCCTTGATGGCGTTCTTGGCGACCTTGACCGGGTCGCCGACGCCGTTGCCGGGCTCGGGAGCGAAGACGTGCACGCCGGCCTGCTCGCCGACGACCTGCAGCTGCTGCACGGCGTTCGGACGCTGGAGGTCCGCCGCGACGAGCATCGGGGTGTGGCCGTCCTTCTTGAGCCACTTGCCGAGCTTGCCCGCGAGGGTGGTCTTACCGGCACCCTGCAGACCCGCGAGCATGATGACCGTCGGCGGCTTCTTCGCGAACTCGAGCCGTCGCTGCTGCCCGCCCAGGATGCCGACGAGTTCCTCGTTGACGATCTGGACGACCTGCTGCGCCGGGTTGAGCGCGCGGTTGACCTCGTCGGAGAGGGCACGCTCGCGCACCGATGCGGTGAACGCCTTGACGACCTCGAGCGCGACGTCGGCGTCGAGGAGCGCCCGCCGGATCTCGCGGACGGTGCCGTCGACGTCGGACGGAGTCAGCCGACCCTTGCTCCGCAGATTGCGGAAGGTCTCGGTCAGCCGATCGGAGAGTGAACCGAATTGCGCCATGATCCGTCGATTCTACAAGGCTCCCGCCGACGGCACCGGCCCGTTCACCGCAGGAGGACTCCCTCGGTCAGTCCGACCGGTGCGTCGAGCCCCACGTCGATGACGACCGGCGCGCTCGACGGACTCCGGTCGCCGGTCGGGAACCAGCGCCGGTCGGGCGACACCAGGATCACGAGACCGTCCACGTCGCCGACGGCCGCGAAGGACTCCCCCGGCGGGTTGGCGTACGGCTCGAGACCGGCGCGTCGCAGGGTTTCGACGGCGCCGAGGACGTCGGGGACGGGGACGCCGACCTCGCTGACGGAGACGAGCGGGACGACGGTGCCGGCACCGTCGCCGCCGCGCCGGGCGCCCGACTCCAGGTCCCGCCGCTCGATGAGTTCGAGGAGCTGCTGGTCGGGCCCCTCGAAGTAGACCGACCGCGAGTTCCAGTTCGGCGGCCCCTCGAACTCGTCCTGGTCGTCGGTACCGAGCACCGTCGTCAGCCCGGCGATCCAGGCCTTGGCCGCGTCGAAGGTCCCCGTGGGGATCGTGATCGCCAGGTGCAGGGCTCCGCTCATCTCCGGCAGTTCGCGGAACACGAGGAGCGTCGACCCCACCACGATGCGCACCGTGGCGTCGACGATCTCGACCGAGCACCCCAGTCGTTCCCAGAACCGGGCGGTGTCGTCGAGCGAGCGGGTGGCGAGCTGTACCTGTCGGATGTCCATGCCCTCATCGGACCATCTCAACCTTTGTTGAGGTCAAGCACCCGGTTGTTGGACGCCGTCCAGAAACTGTCGTACGCTCGCCGCATGCCGGAACTCGAGATCGTCCGCCATCACGGCCTGCTCGACTACCCGGCAGGCCTCGCCCTGCAGCGGGACCTGCACGCCGACGTCGTCGCCGGCCGTTCCCCCGGAGCCCTCGTGCTGTGCGAGCACCCGTCCGTGTACACCGCCGGACGCCGCACCGAACCGTCCGACCTGCCGACGAACGGCGCCCCGGTCGTCGACACCGACCGCGGCGGACGCATCACCTGGCACGGACCGGGGCAGCTGGTCGCCTACCCGATCGTCCGGCTCGCCGAACCCCTCGACGTCGTCGCCTGGGTGCGCGACCTGGAGCAGGTCGTCATCGACGCCGCGGCTGCCGTCGGTGTGCACGCCGACCGGGTCGCGGGTCGCAGCGGCGCCTGGGTGCCGGGCACGGACGGCTCCCCCGCCGCCAAGGTCGGCGCGATCGGCCTGCACGTCGCCGAGGGCGTGACGAGCCACGGCATCGCGATCAACTGCGACAACGCCCTCGACGCCTACGCCGCGATCGTCCCGTGCGGCATCGCGGACGCCGGGGTCACGACGCTGAGCGCCGCGGCGGCGCTCGCGGGGCGTGCCCACGTGACCGTCGACGACCTCGCACCCCTGGTCGCGGACCGCGTCCGACAGGCCGTCGACGGCATGCACAGCGGCCGCCGGATCAGCACGACGGCCCCCAGCACCAGCACCAGCACCAGCACCAGCACGAGCACGAGCACCAGCACCGCGCCCGCCCGACAGGAGACCCTCGTATGACCCTCGCCCCCGAAGGCCGCCGCATGCTCCGGGTCGAGGCCCGGAACGCCGAGACCCCGATCGAGACGAAGCCCGCGTGGATCAAGACCCGTGCCACGCAGGGCCCCGAGTTCCGCGAGCTGTCGAGCCTGGTGCGCGAGAAGCAGCTGCACACCGTCTGCCAGGAGGCCGGCTGCCCGAACATCTTCGAGTGCTGGGAGGACCGCGAGGCCACCTTCCTCATCGGCGGCTCGCAGTGCACCCGTCGCTGCGACTTCTGCCAGATCGACACCGGCAAGCCGGAACCGCTCGACCGCGACGAGCCCCGCCGGGTCGCGGACTCCGTGGCGGAGATGGGCCTGCGGTACGCGACCGTGACCGGCGTCGCACGCGACGACCTGCCCGACGGCGGTTCCTGGCTCTACGCCGAGACCATCCGCGCGATCCACGAGCACTCCCCCGGCACCGGCGTCGAGATCCTGGTGCCGGACTTCAACGGGCGACCGGACCAGCTCGGCCCGGTGTTCGACGCCCGCCCCGAGGTCTTCGCCCACAACGTCGAGACCGTCCCGCGGATCTTCAAGCGGATCCGGCCGGCGTTCACGTTCGAACGGTCCCTCGACGTCATCACGCAGGGCCGCGACGCCGGACTGGTCACGAAGTCGAACCTGATCCTCGGCATGGGCGAGGAGCGCGTCGAGATCGAGGATGCCCTGCAGCGCCTGTACGACGCGGGTACGGACATCATCACGCTGACGCAGTACCTCCGCCCGTCGCCCCGGCACCTGCCGGTCGCGCGCTGGGTCAGCCCTGCGGAGTTCGTCGAGCTCCGCGAGGTCGCCGAGCAGATGGGCTTCGCCGGGGTGCTCGCCGGACCGCTGGTCCGGTCGTCGTACCGGGCGGGCCGGCTGTGGGCGCGGGCGACGGTGGCCCGCGGCGGCTCGGTCCCCGAGCACCTGGCCCACCTGCTCGACGCGACCCCCGGTCGACAGGCCGTCTGACGCTCCGGACAACGCGCGGACGGACGGGAGGCGCGGTGCCAGCTGGCACCGCGCCTCCTGTCCGTCAGGTGGTGACGGCTACTTCGCCTCGGCCTCGACCGACTCCTTCGGCTGACCGGTCGGGGTGAGCCCGCGCTCCTGGCGGCGCTTCGAGACCACCAGCGACGCGGTCGTGGCGACCGCGATCGTCAGCGCGATGAAGCCCAGCGAGAACCAGATCGGGATTTCCGGCGCCCACTCGATGTGCTCGCCACCGTTGATGAAGGGCAGCTCGTTGACGTGCATGGCGTGGAAGACGAGCTTCACACCGATGAACGCCAGGATGACGGCGAGGCCCTGGCCCAGGTAGATGAGGCGCTCGAGCAGGCCGGCGATCAGGAAGTACAGCTGCCGGAGGCCGAGCAGCGAGAACGCGTTCGCCGTGAACACGATGAAGGCGTCCTGCGTCAGCCCGAAGATCGCGGGGATCGAGTCGAGCGCGAAGAGCACGTCGGTCAGGCCGATGGCGACCATGACGAGCAGCATCGGGGTGAACAGCCGCTTGCCGTCGACACGGGTGGTCAGGCGGTCGCCGTCGTAGTGGTCCGAGGTCGGGATGATGCGCTTGAGGATCCGGATGAGCCGGGACTCGCCCTCGCTGCCGTGGTCGTTGCCGCTGCGGGCCTGCGACCAGGCGAGCCAGAACAGCAGCGCACCGAACAGGTAGAAGACCCACGAGAAGTTCTCGATGATCGTGACGCCGAGGGCGATGAAGACACCGCGTGCGACGAGCGCGATCGCGACGCCGACCAGCAGGACCTTCTGCTGGAACTCCTTCGGCACGGCGAAGCTCGACATGATGATGAGGAAGACGAAGAGGTTGTCGACCGACAACGCCTTCTCGGTCAGCCAGCCGGCGAAGTACTCACCACCGGCCTGCCCGCCGCCGAAGACCAGGATCCCGATGCCGAACAGGATCGCCAGGCCGATGTAGAAGGCGGACCAGAACGCGGATTCGCGGATGTGGGGCACGTGCGGCGTGCGCACGTGCGAGTAGAAGTCGAACACCAGCAGCGCGAGGATGCCGGCGATCGTGATGAGCCAGACGAAGAGTGGGACGTCCATGGTTTCCTTCAGGTAGGGCGCGCCGCTGATGTGCGGGTACGCCGAGGCCTGAAGGTCTCTTCCGTCGCCCGGCACCGGAACGGTGTCGCACGACCGGCGCCCCGGGGCCGGATCGTTCCGGACCGTACTGACGGGGTCACCGAGAGGGAATACTCCCCTTCGTGTTCCCGAGCATACCGGGCACAGCGGACATGTGCCGCGCTCTAAGCTGGGAGCATGGCGAGTTCCTGGTCACTGTCCTCACGGCTGCGCGGCCTCTTCCAGCGCAAGACGATCGACGAGACCACGTGGGAGGACCTGGAGACCGCCCTCATCGGCGCCGACTTCGGGCCCGACATCTCCGAGGAGATCATCGAGGACCTGCACGCCCGCGTCGACCGGTACGGCACGACCGACCCCGCCGACCTGCAGCGCATGCTCCGCGAGGTCCTCGAGGAACGGCTCTCGAAGCTCGACACCACCCTGAAGCTCAGCGCGCGGCCCGCCGTGGTGCTCGTCGTCGGGGTGAACGGCGTCGGCAAGACCACGACGATCGGCAAGTTCGCCAAGTTCCTGAAGACCTACGACCGCACGGTGCTCGTCGGGGCGGCGGACACGTTCCGCGCCGCGGCGGTCGAGCAGGTCGCCACCTGGGCCCAGCGCGCCGGGGTCGACGTCGTCCGTCCGTCGCAGCCCGGGCAGGACCCGGCGTCGGTGGCGTACCAGACCGTCGAGAAGGCGATCCGCGACCAGACCGAGATCGTCGTCATCGACACCGCCGGGCGTCTGCACACCAAGGCCGGCCTGATGGACGAGCTCACCAAGATCAAGCGCGTGGTCGAGAAGCAGACCGAGATCAGCGAGGTCCTGCTCGTCCTCGACGCGACGACGGGCCAGAACGGCCTCGCACAGGCCCAGGCCTTCATCGAGGGTGCCGGCGTGACCGGCCTCGTCATCACCAAGCTCGACGGCTCGGCCAAGGCCGGCTTCGTCCTGAGCGTGCAGGAGAAGACCGGCATCCCGATCAAGCTCATCGGGCAGGGCGAGGGCATCAACGACCTGACGGGCTTCACGCCGCACGTCTTCGTGCAGAACCTCGTCGGCTGAGCGAACGCGTCGGCACGCCGAGGAGTAGCGTCCCTGACGGTCCGGGCATCTGCTCGGTCTCGTTCCAGGGATAGGAGACCCTCATGCCCGCACTGCTGATCATCGCGATCATCGTCGGCCTCGTCCTGCTCTTCAGCGGCATCTTCGTCGGTGCGCTGAAGTTCCTGCTCTGGGTGGGCATCGTGCTCATCCTGCTGGCGGTCATCGGCTGGCTGCTCCGGACGATCCGCGGTCGCGCGTAGCGACCCGGCGTCCTGTCCGGACGCACCTGACAAACAGGAGGCGCGGTGCCAGCTGGCACCGCGCCTCCTGTCTGCCGTCCGGTCGCGACCAGGACGCCTAGGCGACCGCGTCCGCCGGCTCGCGCTTCTGCACCCGCTGCCCGACGACCGCCGAGACGCCGTCCTGCCGCATCGACACCCCGTACAGGGCGTCGGCGATCTCCATCGTCCGCTTCTGGTGTGTGATGACGATGAGCTGGGACGACTCGCGCAGACGCTCGAACACGGTCAGCAGGCGGCCCAGGTTGGCGTCGTCGAGTGCCGCCTCGACCTCGTCCATGATGTAGAACGGCGACGGCCGCGCGGTGAAGATCGCGACGAGGAGCGCCACCGCCGCCAGGGACCGCTCGCCGCCGGACAGCAGGGTCAGGCGGTCGATCTTCTTGCCGGCGGGCTTCACCTGCACGTCGATCCCGGTGCCGAGCAGGTCGGTCGGGTCGGTCAGGTTGATGGACCCCGAGCCGCCCGGGAACAGGATCGGGAAGATGACGTCGAACGCTTCCTTCGTGTCGTTGAACGCGGACTCGAAGATCGTCTGCATCTTCGTGTCGAGCTCGTCGATGATCGTCAGCAGGTCCGTCCGGGTCTTCTGCAGGTCCTCGAGCTGCTCGGCGAGGAACGCGTGCCGCTGCTCGAGCGCCTGGAACTCCTCGAGCGCGAGCGGGTTCACCTTGCCGAGCTGTCCGAGGTCGCGCTCCGCGGCCTTGAGCCGGCGCTCCTGCTCGGCACGGACGTAGGGCACGGTCTCGACGTCGGCGGGGTCGATCTCGTCGGTCGTGTCGAACTCGGGCAGCGCCGGGCCGCCGGGCAGGGTGGACTCCGCGTCGACGAGGGCCACGTCGTCGGTGTCGGGACCCGCTTCTGCCGCTGCTTCCTCCGGCTCGGTCACGCCCGCGGCCTCGGCGGCGGCGGCCGCCGCCGCGCGCTCTGCCTCTCGGTGCTTCCGCGCGCGCACCCGCGGGTCGACGAGCACGTCGACGGGCACCGGCACGTGCGGCCCGTACTCGGCCACCAGCACGGCCTCGGACAGCCCGAGCTCGCTCTGCGCCCGGTCGAGGACGCCGGACACGTGCAGCTTCTTCTCGTAGATCTCCATCTCGAGCGAGTGCACGCCGTCGGTGATGGTCTGCAGGCGGTCCCGGAGCTCGCGCTCCTCGTTGCGGATCGTCTGCAGCTCGGTGTTGCGCTTCGACCGCTCGGCTTCCTCCGCCGCCAGCTGCACCCGCGCTTCGGCCAGCGAGCGGTCGACCGCTCCGAGCACGCCGGGCAGGTCGGCGAGGACGGCTTCGGCGGTCCGGATCTGGCCACGGCGGATGACGGCGAGCCGCGCGGCCTCCTCGGCGGCGGCGCGCTCGGCCTCGAGCTGGCGGTCGAGCTGGTCGGCGCGGTTCCGTTCGGCGCGCACGCGCTCGCGCACGGTCTCCACCTGGATCCGCTGCTCGACCTCGGCGGCACGTGCGGCCTCGAGCGCGTCCTGCAGCGCGGGACGCTCGGACGCGTCGACCACGGGGCGCTCCTGGTCGGTGAAGGCACGGTGCGCCGACTCGGCCTCGGCCAGCACCGCCTCGGCGGTCTCGACGGCGCCGTCGGTCTCGGCCAGCGCGGCACGCAGCCGCTCGACCTCGGCCGCGGCGTTCTCCGCCTTCGCCCGCGTCGACGCACTCGTCCGGTCGTACTCGGCCTTCGCCCGCGTGTAGGCGCGGGATGCCGCGTCGGCCTCGTCAGCACGGCGGCGTGCGTCCTCGACGGCGCTGCGCGCGGCCTGGAGGCCCGTGGCCGCGTCCTCGGCGTCGGTCGCGATCGCGTCGCGTCGCGTCACGGCGTCGTCGCGCTCCGCGGCGAGCTCGATGCGCGAGGTCACGCGCTCCCCGCCGCCGGTCACGCGGACCGCACGGACGAGGTCGCCGGACCGCGTGACCACCGTGGCGTGCGGGGCGGCCGTGAGCACGGCCTCCAGGTCGAGGTCGTCGGTCTCAGCGACCAGCGTGTCCCGCAGGATCGACGCGAGCGCCGGCGGCCCCTGCACCAGGTCCGTGGCACGGCGGACGCCGGCCGACAGCGTCTCGGGCAGGGCCGCGGGGACGGACGCGGCGTCCGCGACGACGACGTCGATGCGGCCGAGGTCGGCAGCGCGGGCGTGGTCGACGGCATCGAGCGCCGCACCGCGGTCGTCGGCGAGGACGGCGTCGGCGAGTCCCTCGAGCGCGGTGGCGATCGCGGCCTCGAACCCGGGCGACACCGTCAGGCTGTCGGCCAGGCGACCGACGATGCCCGCGCGACCGGCGTCGATCAGTGCTTGCGAACCGTCGCGGACCTCGATCGACATGCCGAGCGCGGTGACCCGGGCGTCGAGGGCGTCCCGCTCGCGTTCGAGGGCGTGGAGCCGGTCGCGCTGCTCGTCGCGCGCGGTCTGGGCCCGTTCGAGCTCGGCGCGCGCCTGCTCGAGTGTCTGCGCGAGCGCGGTCTCGTCGACGCCCTCGGACGGGTCGACACCGAGTTCGGCGAGGGCCGCCGCAGCACGCTCGGCACGCTCCCCGGCCTCGGCCAGAGCCCGCTCCCGTCGCTCGCGGTCGGCGACGGCGGAACCGCGCTTCGACCGGGCGACGTCGACGGCGCTGGCGAGCCGCTGCGCCTCGAGGTCGTGCTGCGAGACCCGGGCAGCCTGGGCGGCGATGCGTTCGTCCAGGGCGTCCAGCGCGGCGCGTGCGTCCTGCACCGCGCGGGCGGTCGTCGCCGAGCCGCCCTGCATCTCGTCGGCGCGGGCGGCGAGGCGGTCGGCCTCGGCACGGACCCCGGCGACCTGCTCCTGGGTGACGGTCGGGCCCTGCTGTGGCGCGTCGGCCTGCTGCGCGAGGAACATCAGGCGCTGGTTCGCCAGGCTCGACAGGCCACGGAGGCGCTCCTGCACGCTCTCGAGCCGGTGCACGACGGTGCGGGCACGGTCGACGTCGTCGCCGACCATGCTCTGCTCGACGTGCTGCTGGCGCACCCGGGTCTGGTCGAGCCGCTCGGTCAGGACGATGCGCTCGGACTTGCGGCCCGCCTCGACCTCCTGGTGGTCGTGCAGCTCGCGGCGCAGGCGCACCACGTCGTCGGCGAGGATGCGGGCCTTGGCGTCGCGGAAGACCGCGGCCACCGACTGGGCCTTCCGTGCCACCTCGGCCTGCCGCCCGAGGGGCTTCAGCTGCCGCCGGATCTCACCGGCCAGGTCGGACAGGCGGGTCAGGTTCGTCTGCATCGCGTCGAGCTTGCGGAGGGTCTTCTCCTTGCGACGGCGGTGCTTCAGGATCCCCGCGGCCTCCTCGATGAAGCCGCGGCGGTCCTCGGGGGTGGCGTGCAGCACCTTGTCGAGCTGCCCCTGCCCGACGATCACGTGCATCTCACGGCCGAGGCCGGTGTCGCTCAGCAGCTCCTGGACGTCGAGCAGCCGGCAGTTCTCGCCGTTGATGGCGTACTCGCTGCCACCGTTGCGGAACAGCGTGCGCGCGATCGTCACCTCGGAGTACTCGATCGGCAGCAGGCCGTCACTGTTGTCGATGGTCAGCAGCACCTGGGCACGACCGAGCGGACCGCGGGTCGAGGTGCCGGCGAAGATGACGTCCTCCATCTTGCCGCCGCGCAGGGTCTTCGCCCCCTGCTCCCCCATCACCCAGGCCAGGGCGTCCACCACGTTCGACTTGCCGGAGCCGTTCGGGCCGACGATGCACGTCACGCCCGGCTCGAACGCGAACGTCGTCGGCTGCGCGAAGGACTTGAACCCCTTGATGGTCAGGCTCTTCAAGTACATGCGGTCTCCGGATGCTCTGGTTGGCGTCAGGCTAACGCGTGCGGGCGCGGGGACGGGGTTGGCACACGGGGCAGATGTGGCTCGACCGGTTCATGAAGGCCTCGCGCACGATCGTCGTGCCGCAGCGTGGACACGGCTTCCCCTGCTGCCCGTAGACGTTCAGGCGCTGCGAGAAGTACCCGGACTGCCCGTTGACGTTGACGTACTGGGCGTCGAAGCTCGTGCCGCCGTCCTCGAGCGCCCGGCGCAGGATCGTGCGGACCTCGTCGAGCAGCCGACGCAGGTCGGCTCGGGTGAGGCGGTCGGCGGCGCGGTCGTAGTGCAGCTTCGCGGCCCAGAGCGACTCGTCGGCGTAGATGTTGCCGATGCCGCTCACGACGCCCTGGTCGAGCAGCACCCGCTTGATGCCGCTCGAACGCTTCCGCGCCATAGCGGTGAACCGGTCGTCGTCGAAGGCGGGGTCGAGCGGGTCACGGGCGATGTGCGACACCTGCCCGGGCACCCACCGACGCCACACGGCATCGGGGTCGATCGCGTCGACCTGCCCGCCGAACCCGGCGGGAGCACCGTCGACCGTCGGCACCATCGCGTCGATCGCCATCGAGCCGAACGTGCGCTGGTCGACGAACTCGAGCTCCACGGGGGGCTCCGCCGCACCCGAGCGGTCGGTGCCCGCGGGCTGCACGTCGATGAGGATCCGACGGTGCTTGGCCGCCGGTCGACCACGGCCGAGCAGGATCTGCCCGCTCATGCCGAGGTGGGCGACGAGTGCCTCGGGGCGGTCCCCGTCGTGCTCGGGCTGCAGCGGCATCCAGAGGAACTTGCCCCGGCGCACGGCAGCGGCGATCGTGCGACCGGTCAGACGGTCGGCGAAGTCTTCCGAGGGGCCGTCGTGCCGGGTGAGGGCACGGTCGTCGACCACGTCGACGTGCAGGACCCGCGCGCCGCTGACGGCGGGTTCGAGGCCGACGCGGACGACCTCGACCTCGGGGAGTTCGGGCACGCGGTCAGGCCGCTCGGCCGGACAGCCGGGTCCAGGCGTCGAGCGCTGCGGCCATCTCGGCGGCCTTCTTGCTCGAGCCGGTGCCGGTGGCGATGTCCTCGCCCTGCAGGACGACCGTCGCCATGAAGGTCTTGTCGTGGTCCGGGCCGGTCTCGGTGACGCGGTACGCCGGGTTGCCGAGGGAACGACTCGAGGCGAGCTCCTGCAGGCTCGTCTTCGGGTCCATCGCGGCGCCGAAGCGGTCCGGGTCGATCATGAGCGGTTCGACCAGGCGGAGCACGAGCTCGGTGGCCGGGTCGGGACCGGCCGACAGGTACGTGGCGCCGATGACGGCTTCGACGGTGTCGGCCAGGATCGACGACTTGTCGCGCCCGCCGGTCTGTTCCTCGCCCTTGCCGAGGCGCAGGTAGCTGCCGAGCCCGATCATCCGGGCGATCTCGGCCAGCGCCACGGTCGACACCAGGCTCGCCCGACGCTTGGCGAGGTCACCCTCGTCGAGGTCGGGGAAGGACCGGTAGAGCTTCACGGTCACGGCCTGGCCGAGGATCGAGTCCCCGAGGAACTCGAGGCGCTCGTTGTGCTTGATGCCCCCGTGCTCGTAGGCGTAGGAGCGGTGCGTCAGGGCGAGCTGGAGCAGCTCGAGGTCGATGTCGGCCCCGAGGATGCCCTGCAGACGAACGACGTCCGGCCCCGCGGGGCGAGACCCCGCAGCGCCGGACGTTGTCGTCATGCGTTCGGTCCGATCAGACGTCGGCGACCTTGCGGCCCTTGTACTCCATGTACAGGGGCGTGCCGGCCGAGTCCTCGACGACCTTCGCGCGGTGCGGGAGGCTGTAGGTGACCTGACCGTTCTCGATCGTCTTCACGAGCTGGATCGGCGTGGCCTTCCACTGCGAACGACGGGCGTGCGTGTTCGCACGGGACTGCTTGCGCTTGGGAACGGCCATGGTGAATCTCTTTCGGTTGGTCGGTGGTCGGTACGGGGGCTGGCGGTGTCGGGACCTACTCGGTCTCGGCCCGCTCCTCGCCCTCGGTGGTCTTCGGTGCGGTGGTGTCACCGTCGGTGCTGTCGTCGAGCTCGATCGCGCTGAGCGCTGCCCAGCGGGGATCCAGCACCTGACGAGCGGGCTGCTCGCCGAGGTCGGCCAGACGCTCGCCCGTCACCGGGTCGAGTCCTGGGCAGTCCGGTCGACAGACCGGCTGGAACGGCAGCGACAGCACCACCGCATCTCGAACGACCTGTTCGGTGTCCACGTGGTCATCGCGAACGAAGAAGTCGAAATCCTCCGAGGCATCATACGCGAACAGCTCGGCGAAATCGACCTCGATCGGTTCGCTGATGTCGATGAGGCAGCGCGAGCACTCCCCCGTGGCGTCGGCCGAAGCGTGTCCGGACACGAGGACGCCCTCGTGCAGGCCTTCGAGTTTGACGTCGATGTGCAGTTCGGCACCCTGTCGGACGCCGATCAGACCGGCCCCCATCGCGTCGGGCACCTCGATGTCGAGCGAGTGCTCGCGCATCTCACCCGGCCGGTGCGCGAGGTCGCGCACGCGCAGGGCGTAGGGGCTGTTCACGGGGGAAGACACGATCGACAAGCCTAGCGCGATCGGGGCCGAGAGTCGAGGTGGCGACAGGCGTGTCCGGACGCGGTGAGCGCAGTGCGCGTGCCGGCCGGGCTGGGCGGGCGTGCTCAGCGGGCCGCGAGCGCGTCGGCGACCGTCTTCGGCACGTAGGGCGTGACGTCTCCGCCGAGCGACGACACCTGCCGGATCAGCGAGCTCGACACGTGCGCCCGCGACGCCTCGGGCAGCAGGAACACCGTCTCGACATCAGCCAGGTGGCGGTTCATGATGGCCATCGGGGTCTCGTACGCGACGTCCTCGCCGGACCGCACGCCCTTCACCAGGACCTTCGCCCCGACCTGGCGGCAGTAGTCCACCAGCAGGCCGGACGTCCACTCGCCCACCGTGACCGTGTCCGGCGCGCCGACCTCGACCAGCGAGTCGCGGATGAGCCGCACCCGGTCGACCGCCTCGAACATCGCCGGCTTCTTGTCGGGGTTGTGCACCACGAGGACGTGCACCTCGTCGAAGAGCCCGGCCGCGCGGCCGATGACGTCGAGGTGCCCGAGGGTGACGGGGTCGAAGGAACCGGGGACCACCGCGATCTGCGCCATGGCAGCGACGATACCGCGCGGGCCGTCGTGCTCCGGGGTCAGTTCTTGCCGAGGAACGCCGCGTCGGACTCGTCGAGGCGCCGGGCGAGGGCGTCACGGAGGGCCGGAGACCCCTCGAGCTCGGGATCGGGTTCGAGCACGCGCTCCGCTTCTCCGCGCGCGTCGACGATGAGGTCGGCGTGCTCGACCACCCGGAGCAGGTTGAGCGAGGACCGCCCACCGGACTGCCGTTCGCCCAGGACGTCGCCCTCGCGCCGGAGCTCGAGGTCGACCCGGGCGAGCTCGAACCCGTCGTCCGAGGCGGCCACCGCGTCGACGCGCTCGCGCGAGGTGGTCTCGAGCTCGGCCGAGGTGACCAGCAGGCAGACACCGGCCCACTGCCCACGACCGATGCGGCCGCGGAGCTGGTGGAGCTGCGAGACCCCGAACCGGTCGGCGTCGAGGACGGCCATCATCGCCGCGTTCGGGACGTCGACGCCGACCTCGATCACGGTCGTCGCCACGACCACGTCGAGGTCGCCGGAGGCGAAGGACGTCATCACGCGGTCCTTCTCGTCGGCGGTCATCCGGCCGTGCAGGACCGCGATCGAGCGCCCTTCGAGCACGGGCATGGTGCGCATCCGCTCGGCGGTGGCGAGCACGGTCGCCGGGGCACGCTTCGGGGCGTCGTCCTCGCCCTCGGCCGGCTCCGGCTCGCCGTCGTCCTCGGTGTGGGCGTCGTCGATGGCCGGGCAGACGACGAACGCCTGGCGACCCTTGGCCAGTTCTTCGGCCATACGGGACCAGATCCGGGATTCCCACCAGGGGTGTTCCGCCAGCGGGACCGTGAAGGTCTCGACGCCGGCGCGCCCCGACGGCATGCCCGTGATGGTGGAGACGTCGAGGTCGCCGAACACCGTCATCGCGACGGTGCGCGGGATCGGCGTCGCGGTGAGCACGAGCACGTGCGGCGGGGTCGTGCCCTTGGTGCGGAGGGCCTCGCGCTGCTCGACACCGAAGCGGTGCTGCTCGTCGACCACCACGAGCCCCAGCTCGGCGAAGTCCACCCGGTCCCCGAGGAGCGCGTGGGTGCCGACGACCAGCCGTGAGCTGCCCGACGCCGCGGCGAGCAGGGCCCGGCGACGTTCGTCGGTGGACTGCGACCCGGTCAGGATCACCGGTCGGAGCTCGGCGGCCAGGTCCGGCCCGAGGAACTTCACGATGGAGCGCAGGTGCTGGGCCGCCAGCACCTCGGTCGGGGCGATGAGCGCGGACTGGCCGCCGGACTCGGCCACCGTGAGCATCGCCCGGATCGCCACGAGGGTCTTGCCCGACCCGACCTCGCCCTGGATCAGCCGGTGCATGGGCCAGGTGCGGGCGAGGTCCTCGTCGATGTCGGCACCGACGGCCCGCTGGTCGTCCGTCAACGTGAACGGCAGGGTGGCGTCGAAGCGCTCGAGGATGCCACCGGGGGCGGCCACGCGGGGGGTGGCCGCGGTGCGACGGGCCGCGATCCGGCGCTGCACCAGGGCGGTCTGCAGCACGAACGCCTCGCGGTAGCGCAGGGCGTCCTGCGCGCGCTTGAAGTCCGCGACCTTCTCGGGGCGGTGCAGCAGCTCGAGGGCACGGCGGAACGGCACGAGGTCGAGCCGGGACCGCGCGGACGCCGGCACCGGGTCGGGCAGGTCCGGCAGGGTGTCGAGGACGATCCCGATGGACTTCGCGATCTGCCACGACGTGAGCGAGGCCGTCGCCGGGTAGATCGGGATCGGCTGACGCGACCACCGGATCGCTTCGTCGGAACCGGGCTCGGCCGTGGCGCGGGGGTCGTCCGGGTCGAACAGCTCGTAGTCGGGGTGGGCGAGCTGCCGGGCACCCCGGTAGTCGCTGACCTTGCCGGAGAAGATACCCCGGGCGCCGGGGACGAGGTCCTTCGTGCGCCACCCCTGGTTGAAGAACGTGAGGGTGAGCAGGCCCTTGCCGTCGCCGATCTTCGCTTCGAGGATCGAACCGCGGCGCGCGCGCATGGTGCGTTCACGGACGTCGACGACCTCGGCCACGATGGTGACGGGTTCGCCGATCGCGAGCGAGTCGAGGGCCGTCAGTGCACCACGCTCGGCGTAACGGCGGGGCGCGTGCTCGAGGAACTCCCCCACCGTGCGGTAGCCGAAGGCCTTCTCGATCGCGGTCGCCGTGCGACCGCCGAGCACGTTCGCGAGCCGCGCGTCGAGCGGCGCCGGACCGAGGTCGGGCGCGTCCGGCGCAGCGGGGGTTCCGGAGGTGACCACGCTCCAACGGTACCGGGCACGACCGACCCCACCCGTGCCTCCCGAGCGGCCTGTGGAGAACACCGGACCGGACCCGCCGGGCCGATACGGTGGCTGCATGACCCGCATCATCGCCGGCGCCGCCGGCTCCCTGACGCTCCGGGTGCCGAAGTCCGGCACCCGCCCGACGAGCGACCGCGTGCGCGAGGCACTGTTCTCGTCGCTCGAGGCACGGGGGCTCGTCGAGGCCACGTCGGTGGCCGACCTGTACGCGGGGACGGGCGCGCTCGGGCTCGAGGCAGCGTCCCGCGGTGCGGCCGAGGTGGTCCTGGTCGACCGGGCATCCGCCGCCGCGCAGGCCTGCCGGGCGAACGCGAAGGCCGTGCAGCAGCGGGTGCCTGGCGTCCGGATCGACGTGCAGCCGCAGCCGGTGCTCGGGTACCTGCGCGGGACCGTCCGCACCTTCGACCTGGTGTTCATCGACCCGCCCTACGACGTCACCGAGCACGAGCTCGCCGAGGTGCTCGAGGCCCTGGCGCCGAAGCTGACGCCGGATGCCGTCGTCGTGGTCGAGCGGAGCAAGCGCTCCCCCGAGCCCACCTGGCCGGCGGGGCTCGCGCCGTTCAGCAAGCGCAGCTACGGCGAGACCGTCGCGTGGGAGGCCGTCGCCGCCGGCTGAGGCAACGGGGGCAACCGGGTCAGCCGGCGGCGCCGTCCCAGTCGGCGTAGGGGTCCCAGCCGGTCGTCGGCACGACGGCACCGGCGCGCAGCAGGTCCGTGTCGCCGCGCTCCCGCACGACACCGATGCGCCGGAAGCCCCCGGGCAGGACCGCGTCGGCCGGGAACGTGGCGAGCAGTCCGTGGTCCTCGCCACCGTGCAGCGCGACTTCGTCGAGGTCGGTGGCGGCATCGAGTTCGAGCGTCACCCGGCTGGCACGGGCGAGCCGACCGGCGTCGATCGCCAGGCCGTCGGACAGGTCCAGCATCGCGGTGGCCCCTGCCTCGGCCGCGAGCGGCCCGTCGGCGATCGGGGGCACCGGGCGGCGCTGGCGTCCGACGTCGGGGTCGACGTCCGCGCCGCTCGCGACCGTCGCGGCACGGTCCGGCTCGCCCCGGCCGTCGACGCCCTCGCGGAACAGCCGGGACAGCCCACGGGCGGCACGTCCGAGCTCGCCGGACACCGCGAGCACGTCACCGACGCTCGCACCCGACCGGAGCACGGGCGCGCGGCCGAGCAGGTCACCGAAGGCGGTGACGGCCACCGTGAACGTCGCCGAGGTGGAGAGGTCTCCCCCGACGACCCCGCACCCCGGCGCGAGTGCGTCGACGGCGAGCCGGAAGCCGTCGGCGATGCCCTCGAGGACGGCCACGGGGGTGCCCTGCGGGGCGGCGAGGGCGATCACGAGGCCGCTCGGCACGGCACCCATCGCGGCGACGTCGGAGAGGTTCGTGGCGGCCGCCTTCCAGCCGATGTCCGTCGGCGACGACCACGCCCACCGGAAGTCCGGACCGTGCACCATCATGTCCGTCGTCACGACGAAGCGGCCGTCGGGGGCGGCAACGACCGCGCAGTCGTCTCCGGGGCCGAGGATCGGTGTGCCTGCGGGCAGGCGACTCGTGATCCGGTCGAGAACGACGAGTTCGCCGAGTTCCCCCACCGTCGGTCCGGCCCAGGCGTCGTCCGTCGCATCCACACGAGAACGGTAGCCTGGACGACGATGGACACCGCGCGCCGCACCCCTCGCACCCTCGCGATCGTGGGGGCCGTGATCACCCTCGCCGCCGGGCTGACCGGGTGCACGAACGCCGTGTCGATGTCCGCAGCCCCGTCGGCCGACGCAGCGGCGTGCGCCGCCGTGCAGGTCCGGTTGCCCGCGACCGTGGACTCGAAGTTCGACCTGCGGAACACGAACGCGCAGGCGACCGCTGCCTGGGGCGACCCCGAGGTGGCGATCTACCACTGCGGTGTCGCCGTCCCCACCGTGTCCGACCTGCCGTGCTTCTCGCAGGGCGGCGTCGACTGGATCCGCGACGACCGGGGCGACCAGGTCGTCTTCACGACGTTCGGTCGGTCGCCGGCGGTGCAGGTCGTGGTCGACTCGACGAAGACCACGTCGACGGTGGTGCAGGAGCTGTCCGACGCCGTGTCCTCGCTGCCGAAGGACGGACACGAGTGCCTCGACCCGGACGACGTGCAGGGCTGACGCCCGTCAGCGGACGGCCGCGCGACCCAGCTCGATGAGCTCGGTGACGAGCTCGCCGTAGGACACCCCGACGCCGCCCAGCAGCGCGGGTACATCGACAGCGGCGTGAAGCCCGGCATCGTGTTGACCTCGTTCACGACGAAGCCGTCGTCGGTCAGGAAGCAGTCGACACGGGCGAGCCCCGAACCACCGATGGCCTCGAACGCGCGGGCACCGATGGAGCGGATCTCGTCGGTCTGGTCGTCGGTCAGCGGTGCCGGGCAGAGCAGCGACTCGTCGCCGCCCAGGTACTTCGAGGCGAAGTCGTAGAAGCCGTCCTCGGCCACGACGATCTCGCCCGGCAGGCTCGTGCGCGGCACTCCGTCACGGCCCTCGAGCACGGCGACCTCGACCTCGCGGCCGACCACACGGGGCTCGACGATCACCTTGGAGTCGTGCTCGAATGCCAGGTCCATGGCGGCACCCAGCTGCGAGGGCTCGTCGACGCGCGAGACGCCCATGCTCGACCCGGCGCGGGCCGGCTTGACGAACAGCGGCCAGCCGTGCGCGGCGATCGTCTCGGCGACGTCCACCGGGTCGGCCACCCACTGCCGGCGCAGCACGGTGGTCCACGGTGCGACCCGCAGCCCGGCGTGCTCGAGCACGGCCTTGGCGACGTGCTTGTCCATGGCCAAGGCGCTCGCGAGCACGCCGTCGCCGACGTACGGCAGCCCCGCGATCTCGAGCAGACCCTGGATCGTGCCGTCCTCGCCGAAGGGGCCGTGCAGGATCGGGAACACCACGTCGACCGGGATCGCGGTGACGGTGCCGTCGGGGTGGGACACGACGAGTTCGTTGGTCGCCGGCGAGGTCGGGAACGCGATCCGCGTGCCGTTGTCGGGCACCGTCGGCAGCGCGCCGTCGCGGATGGTCCACTGCGCCGGGTCGTCCGACTGCAGCGTGAAGGCACCGTCCTGGGTGATCCCGATCGGCACGAGGTCGTACTCGGCCCGGTCGACGACGTCCATGATGCCGCCGGCGGTCACGCAGCTGATCTCGTGCTCGCTCGAGCGACCGCCGAAGAGCACGGCGACGGTGGTCCTGGGCATGGGGGTTCCCTCGGGGATCGTGGGCACGGGAGTCCCTTCGTGACTCGGTGCGGGACCGGTCACTCGCCCTGCGGCTCGTCGGTCTCGGTGAGGTGCGGCGCGATGTTGCGCGGATCGAGCCTACCGGCGAGGACCTCGCCGACCTGGCTGACGATGGGCATGTCGACGCCGTTCGCCGCGGCCAGCTCGAGGATCGGGGCGACCGAAGCCAGCCCCTCCGCCGTCTGGTTCATCTGGCGGACGACCTCGTCGAACCGGTAGCCCTGGCCGAGCAACCGCCCGGCGGTGTTGTTCCGCGACAGCGGCGACTGGCACGTGGCGATGAGGTCGCCGAGGCCCGCGAGCCCGGACAGCGTGGACGACTGCGCGCCGAGCGACACCGCGAAATCGGTCATCTCGGCGAGGCCGCGCGTGATGATCGAGGCCTTGGTGTTCTCGCCGTAGCCGACCCCGTCGACGATGCCGATCGCGACGGCGATGAGGTTCTTCAGCACGCCGCCGAACTCGGTGCCGATGACGTCGGTGTTGATGAACGACCGGAAGTACGGGTTCGTCGCGACGGCGGCGACGTCGGTGGCGGTCTCCAGCGACGACGACGACACAACGGCGGCGGTCGGCTGCCGTCGGGCGATCTCGAGCGCCAGGTTGGGGCCGCTGGCCACGGCGATGCGGTCCTGGTCGATGCCGAGGCCCTGCAGCAGGACCTCGCTCATCCGCAGTCCCGTGCTCTTCTCGACGCCCTTCATCAGGCTGACGACCGGCACGTCCGCGGGCAGCAGCTCGCGGATCGCGGCGAGGTTCGAGCGCAGGGTCTGCGACGGTACCGAGACGTACACCTGCGAGGCGCCGTCGAGCACGCGCTCCAGGGACGTCGACGCGGTCAGGGTGCGGGGCAGGTTGATGCCGGGCAGGTAGTCCGAGTTGCGCTTGGTCTCGGTGATCTCGCGGGCGACCTCGGGGCGTCGGGCCCACACCACGGTGGACGCACCACCCTCGGCCAGCACCTTCGCGAACGTGGTGCCCCAGCTGCCGGCACCGATCACGGCCACCCGGGGCTTGTCGGTCGACTGCATGACCACCCGGATCGCGGCGGTGTCGAAGGCCCCCGGAGCCGCGGCGGCGGGGTCGGGTCGGTCGTCGTGGGGTCGGAGGTCACTCAAACCGGCCGGTCTCCTTCTGGTTGTTCGCCGCCGGGTCCCAGCGGGTCGCGGGTGCCCGTTCGCCACGGAGCACCTCGAGCAGCGCGGTGATCTCGCGCATGACGAGTTCGGTGGCCTCGCCGAGCATCTGCTGGTCGATCTGCCGGCCGCGGTACGCCGACAGGTCGACCGGGTCACCGATCATCACGTCGACGCGGGACGGCGGGAACAGCCGGAGCTTCTTGCCGTACCTGGCCATGATGTTCTGCGTGCCCCAGTGGGCCATCGGGATGAGCGGCACGTCGTTCTCGAGCGCGATCCGCACCGCGCCCGTCTTGCCGCGCATCGGCCACAGGTCGGGGTCGCGGGTGAGCGTGCCCTCGGGGTAGACGATGATCGCCCCGCCCTGCTCGACCAGGGACCGGCCGCCCCCGAGCGGGTCGCTCAGGCGCGTCCGGCCGGAGCGTTCGACCGGGATCTGTCCCATGCCGGACATGAGCTTGCCGACCACGGGGACCTTGAACAGCGACGCCTTCGCCAGGAACCGCGGCGCCCGCTTCGAGATGTACACGGCGGTGCCCACGACCAGCGGGTCGATGTTCGTGAAGTGGTTCGGTGCGAGCACGAACGCGCCCTCCGCCGGCAGGCGGTTCGGGCCGTGCCAGTGGTAGCGCGCCGAGAACCGGAACGTCGGGATGACGATCGAGGCGACGATCCGGAACGCGGTGTTCAGCTCACCGCGGCGCCACCGGCGCCCACGCACGGGGAGGCCGGTCGTGACCTGCGCGTCGGAGCTGCCACGGGCCTCCAGACCGTCGCCTCTCGCTTCTGCCGGCACTGTGCCTACCCGGCGAAGTCGAAGTCGGCGCCGAGCTTGCGCAGCTTCGGGATGAAGTGCTCGTAGCCGCGGCTGATGATGCCGACGTTGGTGATGTGCGACTCGCCGTCGGCGGTCAGCGCCGCGATGAGGTGGCTGAACCCGCCGCGCAGGTCGGGGACGCGGACGTTGGCGGCGTGCAGCTTCGTCGGACCGGTGATGACGGCGGCCTGCTCGAACGGGCGGCGGGCGACGCGGCGGTCGTGGCCGGGCAGCCCCTCCTTGTGCACGACGATGTCGGCACCCATCTCGTTCAGCGCGTCGGTGAAGCCGAAGCGGTTCTCGTAGACGGTCTCGTGCACGATGCTCTGGCCCTCGGCCTGGGTCAGTGCGACGACGAGCGGCTGCTGCCAGTCCGTCATGAAGCCGGGGTGCACGTCGGTCTCGATGACGACGGGCTTCAGGGTGTCCAGCTCGCGGTAGAACCGGATGCCGTCCTCCTGGATGTCGAACCCGCCGCCGACCTTGCGGAAGACGTTGAGGAACGTCATGAGCTCCTGCTGGTTCGCGCCCTCGACGAAGATGTCGCCGTTGGTGGCGAGCGCGGCGGAGGCCCAGCTCGCGGCCTCGTTGCGGTCGTTGATCGCGCGGTGCGTGTAGCCGCGGAGCGACTCCACCCCTTCGATGAAGATGACGCGGTTCGGCTCGACCGAGACGATGGCGCCCATCTTCTGCAGGATCGCGATGAGGTCCATGATCTCGGGCTCGATCGCGGCGTTCCGCAGCTCCGTGACGCCCTTCGCGAGGGTCGCCGAGAGCAGGACCTGCTCGGTGGCGCCGACGCTCGGGTAGGGCAGCTCGATCGAGGCGCCCTTCAGGCCGTCCGGGGCCGTCAGGTGGATGCCGTTGACCTGCTTGTCGACGACCGCACCCATGGCGCGGAGGGCGTCGAGGTGGAAGTCGATCGGGCGGTCACCGATGCGGCATCCGCCGAGGTCGGGGATGAACGCCTCGCCGAGCTTGTGCAGCAGCGGACCGCAGAACAGGATCGGGATGCGGCTCGAGCCGGCGTGCGCGTCGATCTCGGCGAAGTGCGCCGACTCGACCCGCGACGGGTCGAGGATGAGTTCGCCTCGTGCAGGATCGGTGATGCGCACGCCGTGCACCTCGAGCAGCCCGCGGACCACCTTGACGTCGGAGATGTCCGGCACGTCACGGAGGATCGACGGGGTGTCACCGAGCAGCGACGCCACCATGGCCTTGGTCGCGAGGTTCTTCGCCCCACGGACCTCGATGCGTCCCACGAGCGGCTTGCCCCCGCGGATGACGATCTCGTCCGACTTGAGGCCCACGCGCGCCCCTGCGGCCGCTGCGTCCTGTACGAGAGAGTTCACTACTTCACCGGCAATGTCTTCGGCCGCCAACTGGAGCGGCGGGATTCGAACTCCGTGATCGAGGTCTCGTCACGGAGGGTGAGCCCGATGTCGTCGAGCCCTTCCATCAACCGCCAACGAGTGTAAGCGTCGATCTCGAAGGGGACGTCCACATCCCCCAGCGACACGCGCTGCGTCTGGAGGTCGACCGTCGCCTCGATGCCCGGGTTCGCCTCGATGGCGGCCCACAGGCGCTCGACCTCCGGTTCGGTCACGATCGCGGTGACCAGGCCCTGCTTGCCGGCGTTGCCCTTGAAGATGTCCGCGAAACGGGGCGAGACGACCACCGTGAAGCCGAAGTCACGGAGCGCCCAGACGGCGTGCTCGCGGGACGATCCGGTGCCGAAGTCGGGACCGGCGACGAGCACACGGGCGCCCTGGTAGCGCTCCTGGTTCAGCACGAAGTCGGGGTCCTGCCGCCACCCGGCGAACAGGGCGTCCTCGAAGCCGGTCTTGGTGACGCGCTTCAGGTAGACCGCGGGGATGATCTGGTCGGTGTCGACGTTCGACCGCTTGAGCGGCGCGGCGATGCCGGAGACGGTGGTGATCTTGTCCATCAGAAGGTCCCCTCGGTGGCGGTGGCGGACGTCGCCGCCGCGATCTCGTCGTCGGTCTCCAGGTCCCACGGGCTGGACAGCGTGCCGCGCACCGCGGTGGCCGCGGCGACGAGCGGCGACACCAGGTGCGTGCGGCCACCCTTGCCCTGGCGACCCTCGAAGTTGCGGTTCGAGGTGCTCGCGCAGCGCCTCCCCCGGTGCCAGCTGGTCCGGGTTCATCCCGAGGCACATCGAGCAGCCGGCGAACCGCCACTCGGCACCGAACTCGGTGAACACCTTGTCGAGCCCCTCGGCTTCGGCTTCGAGCCGGACCCGCGCGGAGCCGGGCACGACCATCACCCGGACGCCGTCGGCCTTGGTGCGGCCCTTGATGATCGACGCGAATGCCCGCAGGTCCTCGATGCGCGAGTTCGTGCACGAGCCCATGAACACCGCGTCGACGGCGATGTCCTTCATCGGGGTGCCGGCGGTGATGTCCATGTACTCCAGGGCACGGCGGGCGGCGGCCTGGTCGTTGGGGTCGCTGTAGGCGGCCGGGTCAGGCACGCTCTCGGACAGCGAGACGCCCTGGCCGGGGTTCGTGCCCCAGGTGACGAAGGGCTCGAGATCGTCCGCGTCGATGAACACCTCGGCGTCGAAGACGGCGTCGTCGTCGGTGGCGAGGGTCTCCCAGTAGGCGACGGCGTCGTCCCAGTCCTGACCGGTGGGCGCGTGGTCACGGCCCTGCACGTAGTCGTAGGTGGTCTGGTCGGGGGCGACCATGCCCGCGCGGGCACCGGCCTCGATCGACATGTTGCAGATCGTCATGCGGCCCTCCATCGAGAGGGCGCGGATCGCGGAGCCGCGGTACTCGAGCACGTAGCCCTGCCCGCCGCCGGTTCCGATCTTCGCGATCACGGCCAGGATGATGTCCTTCGCGGTGACGCCGGGGCGCAGCGTCCCCTCGACCGTGATCGCCATCGTCTTGAACGGCTTGAGCGGCAGGGTCTGCGTGGCGAGGACGTGCTCGACCTCGGACGTGCCGATGCCGAACGCCATCGCGCCGAAGGCCCCGTGGGTGCTGGTGTGCGAGTCGCCGCAGACCACGGTGATGCCGGGCATGGTCAGGCCGAGCTGCGGACCGACCACGTGGACGATGCCCTGCTCCTTGTCGCCCAGGGAGTGCAGCCGGACGCCGAACTCCTCGCAGTTGCGACGGAGGGTCTCGATCTGGATCCGGCTCGTCGGGTCCGCGATGGGGCGGTCGATGGCGAGCGTCGGGGTGTTGTGGTCCTCGGTCGCGATCGTCAGGTCGAGGCGACGCACCGGTCGACCGGCCTGCCGCAGACCGTCGAACGCCTGTGGACTCGTCACCTCGTGCACGAGGTGGAGGTCGATGTAGAGGAGGTCGGGGTTGCCGTCCTCGCCCTTGACCACGACGTGGTCGTCCCACACCTTCTCGGCGAGCGTCTTTCCCATGAGCTCAGCCCTCCTCGTCCTCGTCGTTGCGCCGCGACCGCGGCCCGATCACGCGACTCTACCATTGGTATACCAACACGCGGGACCCCGCCCGTCGCAGGTCCGTCACCCCGTGGCGACACAGCCTGGAGGCCCGTGGCGACTCCCCGACACCCGTCGCGGTGGGAGGATGGTGACGACATGACGACACCTGCGCACTCGACCCGGACCATCAACCTCGAGGGCGCGGCACGCGCCGCGATCGCCGGTGGCGCACCGCTCGCGCTGCTCATCGCCCTCGGCATGCCGGGGTACGCCGCCTTCGCCATGTTCGCCGGGTTCACCGCCATCTTCGGTGCGACCGAGCCCTACCGGCAGCGCGCCGTCACCACCGGTGTCGCGGGCGCACTGCAGGCGCTCTGCATGTTCGCCGGCATCGGGGTCGGGCTCGTCGGGTCGCCGCTCTGGCTGCAGGCCGTGGGTCTCGTCGTCGTCCTGGTGGTCGCGGTCTGCACCCTCTCCACGCTCCGGGCGATCCCCGCGCAGCCGATCTTCCCGGTGTTCGCGTTCGTCGTGTCCGCACTCGTGCCGATGCGCCCGATGGACGTCCCGCTCGTCACGACGATCATCGTCTGCTCGGTGGTCTGGGCCTGGCTCGTCGCGATGTCCGGTGCGGTGCTCCGCCGGGTGTTCCACCCGCACGCCCCGCACCGGTTCCGCCCACTGGCCGACCGCAAGCACCGGTCGCTCGCGGTCCTCGGGACACCGGCGCTGTGGGAGACCGTCGCGCTCAACGTCGTCGGGTCACTCGTCGCCGGGGCCGTCGCGGAGTCGATCCCCGGGCTCGGGCACCCCTACTGGGCGGTCATCGCGGTGGTCTCGACCCTGCCGGCGATCCGCCAGCGGCACACCGTGGTCCGCGCCGGGCAGCGTGTGGTCGGCACGATCGGCGGCACGGTCATCGCGGTCGGCATCCTGCTGCTCGAGCCGTCGGCCTGGTGGATCGTCGTGCTGGCCGTCGTCGGGCAGTTCTTCGCAGAGATCTTCGTCGCCCGGAACTACGCCGTGTGCCTGCTGTTCCTCACCCCGCTCGCCCTGGCGGTGTCGTGGTTGAGCCTGCCCGAGGCACCCCAGCTGCTGGCGCTCGACCGCATCGCGCAGACCGTGCTCGGTGCCGTGGTCAGCGTGGGGCTGCTGCTCGTCGGGCGTGCGATCGAACGCCGGCGCGGGCGTGCCCTGGGTGCGACGAGCGCGATCCGGACCGTCTGACGCGCCCGGTCGTTCCGGGCGTACCGGGTCGAATCGGGCGTACCTGGTCGACCCGGGCGTACCTGATCGAACCGGGCGTACCGGGTCGAACCGGGCGTACCTGATCGAACCGGGCGTACCTGCTCGTTCCTTTCGACCGGGAACGCCCGATTCCACCTGCCATCGCGCGTGACAGGGGAAGGAACGGGCGCAGACAGCGGACGGGAGGCCCGTGGCGGCGCCGCCACGGGCCTCCCGTCCGTCCGTGGTCGCGACCACCGCGCCCGTCGCTTTCGCGACCCGTCGGACCCACCCCGCGTCAGTCGCGCGGCTGGATGTTCCAGGCGTCGATGACGGGGCGGCCGTGCTCGTAGCCGAGGATGCTGACCGAGGCGGTGCCGAGCTTCAGCACGGCGCCGTCCTGCGGCGCGAGCCGGATCCATGCAGCACCGAGTGCCCGCAGCACGTGGCCGTGGGCGATGAACACGGCGTCGTGCCCCTCAGCGAGCACCGGTCGGGCACGGTTCAGGATGCGCTCGACGCGGACGCGGACCTCGGCGGCGTTCTCACCGGGGGTGTCGCCGGCGGGGACCCCGTCGGTCCAGAGGTCCCACGGTCCGTGGCGCAGCACCTTGATCTGCGGGGTGGTGAGGCCCTCGTACGCGCCGTAGTCCCACTCGTACAGGTCCTCGTCGAGCTCCGGCTCGACGCCGATCAGGTGCGCGGTGTCGCGGGCGCGCTGCAGCGGGCTCGACAGCGCCAGCGCGAACGACCGGTCCCCGAGGTACCGGCCCGCGCGCTTCGCCTGCTCGACACCGTTGTCGGTGAGCGGGATGTCGGTGCGGCCGGTGTGCTGCCCGCTCTTCGACCACTCCGTCTCTCCGTGACGGACGAGGACGAGTTCGCCGGGGCGTTCCGAGGTCATGAGTTCCTTCCGATCCAGAGGCCGAGCGCAGCTGCGCCGACCGAGACGACGAGCATCCCGAGGCCGTTCAGGACGGCGAGCCGGGTCTTGCCGGATCGGAGGAGCTGTACGGTCTCGACGCTCGCCGTCGAGAACGTCGTGTACCCACCCATCATGCCCGTCCCGAGCACAGCGACCGTCGAGGCGGGGACGGCGCCCGCCTGCCCGAGGCCCGTCAGGACCCCGAGCACGAGCGATCCGGACACGTTGATGAGCAGGGTCCCGACCGGGAACCCGGCGAACCGGGAACCGGCGAGGCGGCCCTTGACGACGCCGTCGAGTACGAAGCGCAGGGCGGCGCCGGCTCCCCCGCCGACGGCCACCAGGACCAGTTCGACCGGGCTCATCGGGCGTCCCGCAGCGGCTCGGGGCGGGTGCGGGGCCGGGTGGCCGCGGCGACCCACAGACCGACGACGACCGCGACGAGTCCGAGCACGACCGACAGCAGGGGGTACCCGCCGCCCGCCGTCCAGCGGCCGAGGTCGAGCAACTGCGCGGTGTCGTCCGCGAGCGTGCTGTAGGTCGTGAAACCGCCGAGGACGCCGGTGCCGACGAACAGCCGGACCGCGCGACGACGACCCACGTCCGGGCCGCGGCGCGCGAGCGCGTCGAGCAGGAACCCGAGGCAGAACGCCCCGACGACGTTGATCGCGAGGATGGTCCAGCTGATCCCGTCGTGCGCGGGGAACACCGCGGCGAGGAGTGCGCGGACGGCCGTCCCGATCGCGCCGCCGAGGGCGACGAGGGCGACGAGCCTCCAGCGCAGGTGCGGTGGGCGTTCGGCGTGCATCGTGCTCCCGTCGCGAGGCGTTCTCCCCGGACGACGGGGACGATCCAGGCTAGCCGAGACGACGAAACCCCCGCCGAGCCGGAGCTGGACGGGGGTTTGCGTGCTGGTGACCCCAGCGGGATTCGAACCCGCGTTACCGCCGTGAGAGGGCAGCGTACTAGGCCGCTATACGATGGGGCCGCGGCTGTTGTCGGACTCGGAGCATGTCACCTGTGGTGACCCCAGCGGGATTCGAACCCGCGTTACCGCCGTGAGAGGGCAGCGTACTAGGCCGCTATACGATGGGGCCGTTCCGACAACTCGACAAGTATTGCACAAGGCCCGCATCCGCACCAAAACGGGGCGTGTCGCCCGGGTGTGCCGCCATGTCGGAGCAGGCATACGGTGGGTCGATGACGGCCGACGACGACGCGATCGCAGCGCCTCGTCACGTCGGCGGCAGCCCCTCGGCCACGGTCCGGATCGGCCTGTCCGGGTGGCAGTACGACGGTTGGCGTGGGGACTTCTACCCCGAGGGCCTCGCGAAGCGGCGGTGGCTCGAGCACGTGGCGTCGCGGTTCCCGACGGTGGAGCTGAACGGATCCTTCTACTCGCTGCAGCGTCCGGCGCGCTACCGGGCGTGGCGTGCGGCCTCGGGCGGGCAGCCGTTCCGGTTCGCGGTCAAGGGCGGCCGGTACGTCACGCACATGCTGCGGCTGCGGAACGTCGAGACCGCGCTGGCGAACTTCTTCGCCTCGGGTCCGCTCGAGCTCGGGGACACCCTCGGGCCGGTGCTCTGGCAGCTGCCCGAGCGCCTGCTGCCGACGCCGGAGGTGCTCGACGCGTTCCTCCGGGTGCTCCCCCGGACGCACGGGGCGGCCGCCGAGCGCGCACGCCACCACGACGACAAGGTCCCCGGCGGACCGGACGGTCTCGTGGAGCCGGAGGACCCGGCGAGGTCGATCCACCACGCGCTCGAGGTCCGGGCAGCCGGCTTCGGCGACGAGCACCTCGACGTGCTCCGCCGGCACCGCGTCGCCCTGGTCGACTCGCACGCCGGCGACTTCCCCCGCTTCCGGGCGGACACCGGGGCACCGCTCGCCTACCTCCGGTTGCACGGCGCGCCCCGGACCTACCACGACGGGTACTCGCCCCGGGCGCTCGGCGGGTGGGCGACGACGGTCCTCGAGCACGCAGAGGCCGGCCGTGACGTCTACGTGTACCTCGACAACGACGCCGAGCGGCACGCTCCGTGGGACGCCCTGACGCTCGACCGCCTGGTCGCGGCGCGACTGCGCCGCGCTTCGTGAGCAGAAATGGTCGCCTCGGGCGCACGGACCCGACCGTTCCTGCACACGATGCGGACAGGAGGCCCGTGGCGGCGCCGCCACGGGCCTCCAGGCAGCGCAGCGCAGCGCAGCCCTAGAGCGTGAGGGACTCCCCCGGACGCAGCACGACGAGCGAACCGGTGGGCTCGACGGCCTCGCGGAGCCGCCCCGTGTGCATGCCGAGCCCGACCTCGGACAGGGTGGCCTCGTGGATCGGGTACGCGCGGGACGGAGCGATCGCGGCGACGTAGTCCATCATCTCGGCGACCTTGAGCCACGGCGCCCCGACGGGTGCCGCGAGGACCTCGACCGGGACGCCCGGGTCCGTGTAGGAGTCGCCCGGGTGGAACAGCCGGCCGTTCACGAGCACGCCGGTGTTGTCGACGATCGGCACGGACGAGTGGATCAGCTGGTGCCGCGTGCCGTGGAAGGTGAGCGTGAACGGGCCGACCGTCCGGTGGTCACCGTCCGTGACGACGTCCACGGTGACACCCGCCTCGGCGAGCGCCGCGCGGACCCCCTCCGGTCCGATGACGACGGCACGGGGGTTGGCGTCGAGGATGCGCCGGACCTGCTCGGGGGTGACGTGGTCCGGGTGCTCGTGCGTGACGACGACGGCGACGACCCCGGTCGCGTCGACCGGTCGGGTGAAGTTCCCCGGGTCGAGGACCAGGCGGGCGTCCCCCTCGGCGATGACCTGGCAGGCGTGTTCGAGTTTGGTGACCTCCATGCGGGCGACCCTACGCGGCACCGTGCGGGCGGGGCCCCGTGGTCGCGCGGACGACCAGGTGCGCGGGTGCCGCCGCGATCGGGCCGGCGACACCGCCGTCGACCTCGGCGAGCACCGCCCGGGCAGCGGTCCGTCCCTGCGCCACCGGGTCCTGCGCGACGGTGGTGAGTCCGACGGTGGCGCCGTACTCGTGGCCGTCGACCCCCATCACGGACACGTCCTCCGGGACCGCGAGGCCGGCTCGGCGTGCGGCGAGCAGGACACCGAGGGCCATCTCGTCCGAGGCGCAGAGCACCGCCGTGGGTCGTTCCGGTGCGGGCTCGGCGAACAGCACGGCCCCGGCGGCGGTCCCGCCGGCGAACGAGAACCGGCCGTCGAGCGACCACCGTCCCGGTACGGCCTGTCCCGACGACCGCACGGCGTCGAGGAACCCGTCCCGCCGCAGGTGCGGCACGGCGACGTTCATGCCGGCCTCGTCCTGCCCGCCGACGTAGGCGATACGCCGGTGGCCGAGGCCGTGCAGGTGCTCGACCGCGATCCGGGTGACCTCGCGGTCGTCCACGCCCACGTTCCGCAGGCCAGGTGCCGGGCCGCCGATGACGACGATGGGGTGCCGACTGAGTTCGAGCTCGGCCCGTTCGGTGGCGTCGAGCACCAGGGAGAGCAGGACGAGCCCGTCGACGCGGTGCCGCAGCATCGAGCGCCGGAACGCCCGGTCGCGGTCGCCGCCCGGGCCGCCGAGGTTGTAGAGGACCAGGTCGTACCCGGCCTGGCGGAGCTCCGCGTCGACACCGCCGAGCGCCTTGACGTAGAACCAGCGGTCGATGACGGGCACGACCACCCCGACGGCGCGCTGACGACCGGTGGCGAGGCCGGCCGCCGCCGAGCTCGGGACGTACCCGAGTTCGTCGGCGACCCGCTGCACCTGCTCGATCGTGGTGTCGGCCACGTTCGACATGCCGCGGAGCGCCCGCGACACGGTGGACTTCGACAGCCCCGTGACGGTCGCGATCTCCTGGATCCCCATCGGTGCGACCCGGGAGGCCCGTCAGCCGTCCGTGCCGTGCGTCACGTCCGCCGGTGCGTCGGGTCCACGGCGTCGGGCCGCCACCGCGGGCACGCCGCGGTCCGCCCGGCGTTCCGGTACCCGTGCGGTGCGCGCCGGCCGTCGCGCAGCCGGTGCGACCTCGTCCCAGCCGGCGTGCTCGTGCACCCGTCCGTCCGCGCCGGGTCGGGGCCTGCGACCGGTGGGGTCGGTGACCGACGTGTGCACCGGGGCCACCGCGGGCGCAGCACCGACGCCCCGGGGCACGGACGCACCCGTGCCGTCCTGCGGTGCCCTCCGGCGGAGGACGGCGACCCGCCACCGGTCCAGGGCGACGACGCCGAGCACGCACACGAGCAGGGTGAGCGCCCAGCCGAGCGCCGGTCGCCCGGTGAGCTCGCAGAACACCGTCACGCCGAGGAACAGGACGCCGAACATCCCGACGAAGCCGATCGCCTCCTCGATGCGGGCGGTGGGACGGGTGGGTCCGCGCTGTGCCATGGTCGTCAGCCCTTCACGCCGCCGGCGGTGAGCCCCGCCACGATGCGCCGCTGGAAGATCAGGACGAGGACCACGAGCGGGATCGTGACGATCGTGCCGGCGGCCATCACCGCCGTGTAGGGCTCCTGGTGCGGCTGCGACCCGGCGAACGAGGCGATCGCCACGGTCACCGGCTGGGTCGCGTCGCTCGACAGCTGCGACGAGATGAGGTACTCGTTCCAGCTCGAGATGAACGCCAGGATCGCCGTGGTGAACACCGCGGGCGCCGCGAGCGGCAGGATGATCCGCCGGAACGCCTGCACCCGGGTGCACCCGTCGATGCGGGCTGCTTCTTCCAGGTCCCACGGCATCTCGCGGAAGAACGACGCGAGCGTGTACACGGTCAGCGGCAGCACGAACGAGATGCTCGGCAGGATGAGCGCCTGGTACGACCCCATCCACCCGATGTCGGTGAACAGCTGGAACAGCGGCGAGATGAGGGCGACGCCGGGGAACATCGACGCGGCCAGGATCGCGCCGGCGATGAGCGACTTGCCGCGGAACTCGAGCCGGGCGAGGGCGTACGCCGCCGTGGTGCCGACGAGCAGGGCGATGATCGTCACGACCCCACCGATGAGCAGGCTGTTGGCGAGCGCCCGACCGAGGTGGTTGCCGAGCGACGTGGAGAACGCCGTCGCGTAGTTGTCGAGCGTGACGTGCGTCGGCCACGGGGTGGCATCGAACGTGAACCCGACGTCGCGGAAGCTCGTCACCACCATCCAGTAGAACGGCAGGAGGCACCACACGGCGATGACGATCGCCTGCACGGCCGTGCGGATGCGCGGCCCGGTGTCGCGGCGCACGCGCACCTCGGTGCGGTCGACGGCGCGGTCGCGTGCTGCTGCGGAGGACCGGGGGCGGTCTGCTGCGAGGGTCACTTGAGTTCACCCTTCTGCTGGGCGGCCTGCGTCTGGACGACGTTGGCGCCGAGGAACCGGACGAAGACGAACGCCACGATGAAGATCACCAGGAAGGTGATGGTCGACAGCGCCGACGCGGAGTTGAAGCCCTGCCGGATCTGTTCGACGACCAGGATCGACAGGGTCGTGGTGGCGTTGCCGGAACCACCGCCGCCGCCGGTGAGGATCGCGGGCAGGTCGTACATGCGCAGCGCGTCGAGCACGCGGAACAGGATCGCGACCATCAGCGCGGGCTTGATGAGCGGCAGGGTGATGAGCACGAAGCGCTGGAACGTCGAGGCGCCGTCCATCTTGCCGGCCTCGTAGACCTCCTCCGGGATCAGCTGCAGCCCCGCCAGGATGAGCAGCGCCATGAACGGCGTGGTCTTCCAGGTGTCGGCGATGATGACCGCCCACCGGGACGCCCACTCGCCGCTCGTCCACAGGATCTGCTGCCCGAGGACCTGGTTCAGCACGCCGTTCGCGTCGAAGATGAAGTACCAGAGCTTCGCCGTGACGGCCGTCGGGATCGCCCACGGCACCAGGATCGCGGCACGCACGAGCGCGCGGCCCTTGAAGTTGCGGTTCATGATGATGGCCATCCACACGCCGATGACCGTCTCGGCGAGCACGGTGACGACGGTGAAGAAGAACGTGTTGCCCATCGACACCCAGAACTGGGAACCGAGGCTGCCGGGCGGGCACGTGACGTTGCCGCACTGCTGGCCGAGCCAGTGCGCGTAGTTCGTGATGCCGGCGAACCCGCCCTGCACGAACAGGCCGGTGGCCTTGTCGAGGCCCTGGTCGAGCTGGAACGACTGGATGATCGCACTGACGACCGGGTAGCCGATGACGATCGCGAGGAGCAGGATCGTCGGGCCGATGAGGTACACGGCCCAGCGGCCGTGCTCGGCGTTGAGTCCGCCCTTGCGCCGTCGGCGCTTCGGTTCCATGCCCGTCGGGTTGGGGATGGCTGCGGGGATCTCGGTTGCTGCTGACACGTGTCGGCCTCCTTGCCGGGGGTGTCGGAACGCAAGTAATGGGCGGGCGGGAGGCCCGTGGCGGACCCGCCACGGGCCTCCCGTCCGACGCGGCGTGAGCCGCTGTGTGTCAGCTGCTGGTCGCCGACTTCAGGGCGTCCTGCATGTCCTTCATGGCTTCGTCGACCGACTTCGATCCCTTGAGCGCCGCGTAGGTGTTGTCCTGGATCGCCTTCGTCACCGCCGGGTAGAACGGCGTGACCGGGCGCGGCTCCGCCGACTCGATCGACTTGAGCAGCGTCGGCAGGTAGGGCAGCTCCTTCGTCAGCTCGGGGTCGGTGTACAGATCACCGACGACCGGGGCGAGCGAGCCCTGGGTCGCGAAGAACTTCTGCGTCTCGTCCGAGGTCAGGAACTCGAGGAAGTCGTGCGCGGTGGCCTTGTGCTTCGAGTACACGCTGATCGCCGCGTTGTGCCCACCGAGCGTGGAGGCACCGACGCCGTCGGCACCGGGGATCGGCGCGATGCCGAAGGTGTCCTTGACCTTCGACGAGCCGTCGGTCTTGGCGAGGCTGTAGACGTACGGCCAGTTGCGCAGGAACAGGAGCTTGCCGGCTTCGAACGCGGTGCGGCCCTGCTCCTCCTGGTACGTGATCGCCTCGGCCGGGATGTTCCCGTCCTCGAACGCGTCCACCAGGTTCTGCAGGCCGGCCTTCGCCTTGTCGGTGTCGACGTCGGGCGCGCCGTCGCTGCCGAGCACCGAACCGCCGGAGCCGTTGATCGCCTCGGAGGCGTTCACCGTCAGTCCCTCGTACTTCGCGAACTGCCCCGCGTAGCAACCGATGCCGGCGTCCTTCGCGATCTTGCAGTCGTCCATCATCTCCTTCCACGTGGTCGGAGGCGTCTTGACGAGGTCCTTGCGGTAGTAGAGCAGCGCGCCGTCCGAGGTCTGCGGTGCGGCGTAGAGGGTGTCGTTGTAGGTGGCGGTCTTCACCGTCGACGGCAGGAGCTTCGAGGTGTCGAGCTTCATGTCGCCGGTCAGCGGCGTCAGCCAGCTCTTCGCGGCGAACTCGGCGGTCCAGACGACGTCCACGTCGACGACGTCGTAGTTCTCGTCCTTCGCCTGGAAGTGCTGCACGAGGTCGTCGTGCTGCTGGTCGGCCTGGTCGGACTGTTCCTTGAAGGTGACCTTCTCGTCCGGGTGGGCCTTGTTCCACTTCGCGATGAGCGGGCGGACGACGTTCGAGTTGTCCTTGCCCTGCACGTAGGTGATGGGTCCGCGGCTGTCCTGGCCGCTCTTGGCGTCGTCCGAGCCGGCGCCGGAGCTCCCGCTCGAGCAGCCGGTGAGCACGAGGCCGATGACGGCGACCCCGGCAACGGATGCGAACCGCACCCTTGAGCGTGTTGTCTTCACAGCGTTGTCTCCTCGTTGAGATCACCAGGGGGCATCGACCGGGTTCGACGACACGGCCCTGGAGCAAGCGCCGCTGCCTGCTGGTGGAGGAAGCTACGCCCGGTCCAGCGGGAGCGCAACCGGTTGCATCGGTTCCGTGACCTGAGCGTGACCCATGAGGTTCCCGTGGCTTCCTGGGTGAGCGCTCACCCCCGTCGGGGGCACACGCACCGCGCTGCGGAACCCCGCACGAACCCCGCTACTGCTGGTCCGGTCCGTTGTCCGGACACCGCGGGCGGTCGTAGCGTCCCGACCATGACCCTGCACTCCTCCGTCACCGTGCCCGGCCCCCGTCGGGTCGTCAGCGTCGACCTCGACGCTCCGCTGCCGCGCCTGGTCGCCGACGAGTCGGGGTCCTCCGCGCTCGTCGTCGGCTACCGCGACGGTTTCCCCGTCACCACCCTCGACGTGCTGCTCACCGCGGACCCGGCCGACGCCGCCCGCGCGATCGCACCCCTGGTGGACGGCCTCGCCCGGACCTCCGGTGCGTCCCAGACCCCGATCCCCGACCTCGACCTCCCGCTCATCTCGATCGTCGTGTCGACCATCGTCACCCGGGTCGAGGACATCCGGAAGCTGCTCGACTTCCTCGAGCACCTCGACTACCCGCGGTACGAGGTCATCCTCGTCGACAACCGCGTGAAGCTGCCCGAGGTCGACGCCCTGCCCGGGCTGCTCGAGGGCCGCGACGTCCGGCTGGTCACCGAACGCCGTCCGGGCTGCTCCGCCGGTCGCAACGCCGGGGTCGCCGCGGCGCACGGCGAGATCATCGCGTTCACCGACGACGACGTCCGGGTGGACGCACAGTGGCTCCGGTCCATCGGCACGCGCTTCGTCCGCGAGCCCGAGGTCGCCGCGGTCACCGGGATGATCCTGCCCGTCGAACTCGAGACCCCCGCGCAGATCTGGTACGAGGCGTACTACGGCGGCTTCAGCGGCGAGCGCACCTTCCAGCCGGTGACCATCGTGCCGGACGACGTCCCCGGGGTCATGCGTCACGCGCAGGCCCGGGCCGTCCGCCCCGACGGCTCGGTGCAGAAGCACTTCGCCGTGTACGGCATCGGCGGCTACGGCGCCGGCGCGAACTGGGCGGTCCGACGGTCGGCGTTCGACGCCGTCGGCGGGTTCGACCCCGTGCTCGGGGCCGGTGTGCCCGCCCGCGGTGGCGAGGACCTGGCGATCTTCATCGACATCCTGTGGAGCGGTGGCCGGATCGGCTTCGAACCCCGCGCGGTCGTGCACCACCGGCACCGGCAGGACCTCGCCGGGCTGCACGGGCAGCTCCACTCGAACGGCGTCGGGTTCACGGCGCTGATGTGCGAGCTCATCGCGAAGGACCGCCGGCACGCGATCGTGCTCGCGCGGCTGATGCCCCGCGCCGGCAAGATCAAGCTGAAGCAGCTCGTGTCACGACTGGCCGGCCGGCGTGACGCCGCGGCCGAGAGCATCACCGAGGCCTCCACGACCCGGATCCCGCGCTCGCTGGCGTACCACGAGTTCCGCGGCTTCCCGGCGGGCCCGGCTGCCTACTTCCGCAGCCGTCAGTTCTGGCGCGAGGTCGAGGAGGGCCGCTTCCGTCCGTAGGCGGAGCAGCAGACGTCCGCACCGGAACGGACGGGAGGCCCGTGGCAGCGTCGCCACGGGCCTCCCGTCCGTTCCGGTGCGTGCGGTGGAGCAGTGCACGCGGTGCGTGCCGTGCACGCGGAGCGCGGCCACCCGCGCCGCGGTCACCCGCGCCGCGACCGCCCGACGACGTAGCGCCACGGTCCGCCCAGCGCCGCCACGAGCTCGACGCGCTTGAGGCCGGCCGTCGCCTCGCGGAACGCGTCGTCGACGGGCCACCCGCCGACGGCGTCCACCGCGGCGGACACCTGGTCCGCATCGGCGCCGGTGCCCTGTCCGAGCGCCCCGAGCTGCCGCAGCGCCCCGACCGCCCGACGGAGCACGGCCAGTGCGGTGCGCGGTCGCAGCATGAGCTTCGCGACCCACGCACCGAGGCCGGTGCCGTAGCCGAGCGCCTGTGAGCGCAGCGCCGCACGGTCCGGCCGGTGCTTGTGCCAGACGACGGCCGAGGGCTCCACCGCGAGCGCGCCGCCGGAGAACAGCACCCGGGTGAACAGGTCGGGGTCCTCGCCGGCGCGGGCCAGGGTGCCCGGGCCGAGTGCGACGTCGAACCCGCCCAGGGCGAGCGCGGCCGAACGGCGGAGCGACATGTTGGCACCGGTGCCGAACGCGCCGACGGAGAACGGGAACAGCGGCAGGTCCGCCGGCGGCGCCGACGTGCGGAACACCCGGCGGTCGGTGTTGCGCGCCCAGGTCACGCGCTCGTCGAAGTACCGCTGCGTGGGGGTCCGGAGTTCGCCGCTGGGCACGAGGCCGGTCACGCAGACGACGTCCGCGTCGCGGGCGTACGCGTCGGCGAGCGCTGCGAGCCAGTGCCGGTCGACGACCACGTCGTCGTCGACGAAGGCGACCACGGCCCCGGACGCGAGGGCGAGTCCGGCGTTCCGTGCCCGCGAGACGCCGGGTCGGGCCTCCAGGACGTACCGCAGGCGCGGGTCCGCGAGCGACGTGACCACGTCGCGGGTGGCGGTGGTGGTGGGCGCGTTGTCGACGACCAGCACCTCGAAGTCGTCGTGCTCGGACGCGAGCACCGAGCGCACGCAGCGGCGCAGGTCCTCGGGCCGGTCGCGGGTCCCGATGACGACGGAGACGCGTCCGACCGGCGTCCCCGCGGTGGCGGCCGGGAGGCCCGTGGTGCGCAGGGCGCGCAGGGCCGGTCCCAGCTCGGCCGGGTCCACGCCGCCGTCCGCGTCGACGCCGACGTCGACGAACCCGGCGATCTCGCGTCCGTCACGGACGAGCAGGCGGGCGCGGCGGAAGCCGGTGGCGCCGGCGAGTTCGACGGCGGACGCGGCGAGCGCCTCCTGTCGGTCGACGGCGCCGACCCAGGCCGCGCCGGCCCAGGCGGGCACGTCCGGGGACGGCATCGCGGGCGTGAGCGTGAGCACGCGGGTGGTGGTGGCCTGCTGGTCGGTCATGGTCCGATGCTCCGGTGGGGCTGCTGCGGGGTCAACGGCGGCTGCCCGCGGTTGCGGCGACGGTCGTCCGACTTGCGGTTTGCCGCCAGCACACGCCCCGGACGGTAGGATCGTGAGGACGACTCGGTGGCAGCACGCCGGGCACGAGGAGGACGCATGTCGATGGGCCCCACCGACGAGCTCGGCGCCGTGCTCCCCTCGGAACAGAGCGTCTTCGTGGTCGACTCTGTGACCTGCGTCTGCGGCCACGTGCAGGACGCCCACGAGCACTACCGTCCGGGCACGGACTGCGCCCTCTGCGACTGCCAGAAGTTCCGCAAGAAGCGCTGATCAGGCCTTCCGGGCACTGATCGATCGGGGGCGGTGCGGGAAACCGCCGCTTCCCCGCAGACGGGCACGGGTCGCCTTGTCGGCCCCGGAACGGCGCGGTTAGCGTCGCGTCCATGGCCATCTCCCCCGCGGTCCCCGCGTGCATCGTCCTCGCCCACGAGGACCCGGCACACGTGCGCCGACTCGTCGAGGCGCTCGACCCGTTCCCGGTGTTCCTGCACTGCGACGCGCGCACCCCCGAGACGGTGTTCCGCGCCATGACCGACGGACTGCCGGATCGTGTCCGGATCCTCCCCCGCATCCGGACCGGCTGGGCGCGCTGGGAGAACGTCGCCGCCGAGGTGTCCGGCTACCGGGCCGCCCTGGCCGAGACCGACGCCTCGCACGTGGCCGTGCTGACCGGCAGCGACTACCCGCTCGCGAACCCCGCCGAGATCACGGCCCTGCTCGAGGCGCACCGCGAGGAGTCGTTCATCTCGGTCAACCCGCTGCCGTTCGCACCGTGGGGCCGTGATGGCGGCATCTCCCGCATCCGGTTCCGGCACTGGGCGTGGCGGAAGCACATGCTCCGGCTGCCGGTCCCCCGCCGCGTGCCGGCGAACGTCTCCTTCGCCGGTGGCTCGCAGCTCAAGGTCCTCGCCCGCCGGCACGCCGCCGCCGTCGTGGACACCGTCGACCAGCGCCCCGACCTCGTCCGGTTCTGGCAGCGCACCTGGGTCGCCGACGAGACCTTCGTACCGTCGGTGCTCAACTCGCCGTCGCTGACGCCGGGGTTCGCCGACGAGCACGTCTCCCAGCCGCTCTGGTGGATCGGGTGGGACGGCACCGCGCGGAAGAGCCCGCCGTGGTTGACCGTCGCCGACGCGGGGCAGCTGCTCGAGCGTCGGACCGACGCGGACGTCGAGGTGCACCACCTGTTCGCACGGAAGTTCTCGACCGACCGGAGCGCTGACCTGCTCGACGTCGTGGACGCAGCCTTCGGGCTGCGCCAGGGCGCGGGCGCGGCGACGGCGTCGGCGTCGGCACGGCAGGATGCGACAGCGGTGGTCGCGCCGTGAGCTTCCCCCCGCAGACCCGCCGCGAGGCCCGCGCAGCGCGCGAGGCCGAGGCGCCCGTGCCCGTGCCCCTCGCCGCGGAGCCCATCGCACCCGTGCCCGAGTCGCTCGACACCGGGTCGGTCGCGGTGCGGAAGGGCGCCTCAGTCCTGTTCGGCCGCGGCCTGCTGTACGTCGTCGTCTGGTCGATGCAGCTCGTCGTCTCGTCGCTCATCTCCCCGGTGCTCGCCCACCTCATGCCGCCGGCCGAGTTCGGCGTCCTCGCCTCGGCCATCGCCCTGTACCAGGCGCTCGTCGTGCTGGCCGTGCTCGGCATCGACCAGGCGTCGGTGCTGCAGCGGGCCGAGGACGGCGACGACCGCCGGGCGCGCGGCCTGCTCGCCGTCGGCATGATCACCGCGATCGTCGTCACCGTCGCGGCGCTCACCACGATCCCGGTCTGGGCGGACGCCGCCGGCTTCGTCGGCAACCACCCGCTGCTCCTCGTCGCGGTGCTCTGGACCGGCCCGGCCGCCATCGTGCAGATCTCCCTCGCGCTGCTCGTCGCCCAGGACCGCATCCGGGTCTTCGCGGTGACGAGCCTGCTGTCCTCGATCGGTGGCTCGGTCATCGGCCTCGGGCTCCTCACCTGGGTGCAGGCCGACGCGACCACCTACGCGTGGGGCGGCGTCGTCGCCCAGGGCGTGGCGATGGTCATCGGCATCGCGGCGACCCGCCCGCGTCTCGCCGGCCTGTTCGACCGCAAGACCACGGCCCGGGCGTTCCGCCTCGGCGTCCCGATCGCCCTCGGCAACCTGTCGTACTTCGTGCTGAACGCCGGCGACCGGATCGTCGTCCAGCGACTGCTCGGCCCGGACGAGGTGGCCCGCTACCAGATCGCCTACGTCGTCGGCTCGGCCGTCATCCTGCTCCTGACCTTCACCAACCAGGCGTGGGCGCCGCACTTCGCCGCCCTCCGCGACCCGGTCGCCCGCCGGCAGCTCGCGATGCACTCCCGCGACGAGCTGTACAAGATGCTCGGACCGGTCCTGCTCGCCGTGACCCTGGTGTCACCGGTGGCGCTGCCGATCCTCGCCCCGGCGTCGTACCGCGTGCAGGAGCTCTCGGTCGTCGTCTTCGTCGTCGCGATCACCGCGTTCCCCGTCGTCGCCAGCGGTGCGACCGGACGCCTGCTCCTGGTCGAACGCCGCGGTGTCGCCGTCGGGGTGATCGCCGCGATCGCCGGCGCCGTGAACATCGGCGCGAACCTCGTGCTCGTGCCCGTGCTCGGCATCGCCGGCGCGGGCCTGGCCACCGTCGTCGCCTACGCGATCCTCGCCGCCATGCAGCTGCTGGCCCTGCCCGACCGCCGTGAGTGGCGCGGACCGGGGGCCCGGATCGTCCTGACGACCCTCGCCGCGCTCGTCGTGGCCGCGGCGTCCCTGCTCCTGCCGCAGGACGTCCTCTGGAACTGGATCCGCATCGCCGGGGTGGTCGCCTGCCTCCCCTGGTTCCTCCGCCGACTGAAGACCGCAAGGGGTGGTGTCTCGTGAGACCGCGACCGACTGCACACGACGGCACCCGCCGACTCCGCGTCGGCGTCCTGGTGACCGGACTCGCCATCACGGGCGGACTCGAACGCTGTGTGCTCGAGGACACCCGCGAGCTCGTCGCCGCCGGCCACGAGGTCGAGGTCTGGCACCGGAACGCCCAGTCCCCGCGCGCCGCCGAGGGCCCACCGCCCTACGAGGCGATGGGCGTGACGCTGGTGGAGGCCACCGACTACCGGTTCGGGATCACGACCGCGCTCCGTGACGCCTGGCGCTTCGCCCGCGAGGGGCTGCGGATCCGACGATCGCACCTCGACGTCCTCTGGTTGAACCGGCCCGAGTACCTGCCGTTCGGCCGGGTCGCGTCGTTGGTCTCCGGCGTCCCGCTCGCGGTGCACCTGCACCACGCGCCGAACTACCGGCGGCTCGGACCGATCGCCGGCGGCCGCACCCGCTACTTCGCCGTCTCGCACGCGATGGCGCGCGCCTGGGCGGAGTCCGGCGTGCCGACGGACCGCATCACGATCGTGCCGAACGGTGTCGACACCGACGCGTTCCCGGCCGCCACCCCGGCATCGGTGCACGACGCCCGCGCAGCACTCGGCATCCCCGAGGACACCCCGACGGTGCTGTACTACGGTCGGCTCACCCGGTCGAAGGGCGTGCTCGCCCTCCTGGAGGCATGGGGTCGCGTCCGCACGGCGGCCGCGGCACGCGTGCCGGTCACCACTCCCCCGTGGCCGGTCACGCGGCGCCCGCGCCGCTCCTCGTGCTGGCCGGTGCACTCTACCCGGAAGAGGCCGACGCCGTGCACGCCGCGATCGACGCGCTCCCCGCCGGTTCCGTGCTCGTGCTCCCCGAGCGGGACGACGTCGTCCCGCTCCTGCACGCCGCCGACGTCGTGGTGGCGCCGTCCATCGAGCCCGAGGGCTTCGGGCGGGTCGTGGTCGAGGCGATGTCCGCCGGCCGTCCGGTCGTCGCCGCCGCATCGGGCGGCACCGGGGAGATCCTGTCGGGCGACTGGGCGCGGTACACCGTCGACCCGGCCGACCCCGACGCACTGGCGGAGAAGCTGCTCGACACCCTCGACGAAGCCGAGCTCGACCCGTCCCTCGCCGCACGGTGCCGCGCGTGGGTCCGTGACCGCTACGGGCGCGAGCCGCACGTGCGAGCGCTGCTGCTGGCGCTGCTGGCACACGCCCGGCGCTGACCGGGCCGGGCCCGGCGCCGTCAGCCGGCGGCGGGTCCCGTGGACGGCAGCGTGGCCTGGGGGCTCTCGCCGTCGGCAGGCACGTCGATCGTCATCCAGTCGACCAGCAACGACCCGGCGGCGTCCCGGGGCGGCAGGCCCTCGAGGGATCCCGTCTGCACGACCAGGTGCATGCGTTCCACGGGGATGTCCTGCGTGGTGCTCCCGACGACCTCGTCGTCGACCAGGAACGACATCCGCGAGGGCGTCCACTCGATCGTGTACGTGTGCCAGTCGGCCAGCGACGCGTCGGTCTCGTGGTGGACGCACTTCTCGGCCGGGTCGACCAGGCAGTGCACGTTCAGCCAGGCGGGCGCACCGAGCGCGCCCTCGGGGAAGTCGATCTCGCCGTGCGCCCAGACGTTCTCGTCGCTCCAGAGCAGCACCGCCACCCCGTACCCGTCGACCTCGTCGCTCTTCATCCGGATGCTGTAGCGCCCGGAGGTCTGACCACCCCATCGTCCGCCGACGAGCGGGACGACCCCGCCGGCGAGCGGGGTGCCCGCCTTCGTCGTGCGCAGGTGCATGTCGAGCATCCCGTCGTGGGCGCTCAGCGTGGACGCCTGGTACCGGCCGGTCCCCGCGGTGTCCGCGAAGCCGTGGTAGACGGTGAACCGGTCGTCGTAGGCCGCCTCGAACCCGCCCGACGGGGTGGTGTCGTCGAAGTCCTCGGAGAACACCCGCTTCCAGCCGTCACCGTCGCCGGTCGGCATCGCGACCCCGCTGGGGCCGGGGCCGACGGACGTCGTGCCGGTGGTCGCCGCGGCGACGGCGCCGACGGCGACCACCAGGGCCGCGGCCACGATCGCGACCCGTCGTCCCCGCGTCCGGAGTGGGGTGCGGTGGCGGGAGGAGCCGAGGCCGTGCGCGGGTGCTGCGCCGTGCGCGGCGGCCGACTGCTCGGCGACGGGGCGGGGGCCGTCTTCGTCCGGCGTCATCCAGCTGCCCATGCGCGGACCTCCGAGAGACCGACGTTGATCGTGCTGTTCGACACCCCGGTGGTGGTGAACCGCACCCACGTGACGTTCCGGGCGGTGAAGTCCACCGTCCGGGCACTGCCGTCGTTCGGGAGCTCACCCACGGCGACCTGGCTGCCGTCCGAGAACGTCAGCGTGCCGCTCGTGATCTGGTCGTCGCTGTTCGGACGGTCGTGCAGGACGATGCGCTGGAGCGCCACCGGGGCGGCCCAGTCGAGCTGGACCCAGATCCCGGTCCGTCCCCAGGGGACGGCCCACTCGGCGGTGTGGTCGACCGGGTGGCCGGACACCACGCCGTCGACGGCCTTCGCGACGGTCTGGCCGTCGGCCGGGTTGTCGGCGATCGCCGTCGGGGTGGCCGAGCCGGTGACGTCTCGCAGGCCCGGAGCGGGCGTGGGCGTGGGGGTCGGCGTCGGGGTCGGCGTGGGCGTCGGGGTCGGCGTGGGCGTCGGCGTCGGCGTCGGCGTCGGGGTCGGCGTGGGCGTCGGCGTCGGCGTCGTGCCGCCGCTGCTGCTCGCCGGCGGAGTGCGCGGATCTCGGCGAGACCCACGTTCTGCGTCCCGCCACTGACCGAGGTCACCGTGAACCGCACCCACGTGACACTGCGCGCCGCGAACGTGATCCGCTGCACCGCACCACCGTTGCTCAACGCCGGCACCTGCACACTCGAGCCGTCCGAGAACGTCAACGTCCCGCCCAGCACCTGGTCCACCGTGTTCGGCCGATCAGCGAGGTCGACCGCGTCCAACGCCGTCGCCTTCGCCCACTCGAGCTGGATCCACGTCCCCGCACGACCAGACGGCGCGACCCACTCCGCCGTCGGCGCATCCGGGTACCCGCTCACCACACCGTCGACCGCCTTCACGGCCGTCTGACCGTCAGCCGGGTTCTCCGCACTCGCCGTCACCGACGCCGAACCCGTCACGTCCGTCCGCGTCGGGGTCGGTGTCGGCGTCGTGTCGGCCGGGGCCAGCGCGCGGATCTCGGCGAGACCCACGTTCTGCGTCCCGCCACTGACCGAGGTCACCGTGAACCGCACCCACGTGACACTGCGCGCCGCGAACGTGATCCGCTGCACCGCACCACCGTTGCTCAACGCCGGCACCTGCACACTCGAGCCGTCCGAGAACGTCAACGTCCCGCCCAGCACCTGGTCCACCGTGTTCGGCCGATCAGCGAGGTCGACCGCGTCCAACGCCGTCGCCTTCGCCCACCCGAGCTGGATCCACGTCCCCGCACGACCAGACGGCGCGACCCACTCCGCCGTCGGCGCATCCGGGTACCCGCTCACCACACCGTCGACCGCCTTCACGGCCGTCTGACCGTCAGCCGGGTTCTCCGCACTCGCCGTCACCGACGCCGAACCCGTCACGTCCGTGTGGGTGGGGGTCGGGTCCGTGGGGTCGGTGGGGTTCGTCGGCACCGGCGAGCCGGCGGTGTACTGCCGGCTGAGCCACGAGGTCTCCGGTCGCGCCGAGCAGGCCTGGTACGACGCGCAGGTCTCACCGTCGTGGGCGGCGTAGGTGAAGAACGCGTCGGCCTTCGCCTGGGTCTGTGCTGTCGTCAGGTTCGCCGGACGGTCGGCGATCGGGTACCCCATGTACCCGGTGAATCCGTGCGCGCCGGTGTACTGCCGCTGCACCTGGTCGGTCAGGTAGGCGACCGTGTGGTGGTCGCTGTGGTCCCCGTCGCCGTACTCGCCCTCGTGGTCGAGGGTGTGGATGTCCGTCGGTGCGAAGTCCTGCACGATCCCCTGCAGCGTCGCCCGGAGCTGCGCGAGCGTGTACGTGGCGCTGTGCGGGGCGTCGGCGACGGTGTGCAGCGTGTCCATGTCGCCCGTGTACAGGCGCTGGAGGCTCTCGTACCCGTTCGCCCAGAAGCCGTTCCCCTCGACGTTGCCGTCCGGCAGGTCCATGAAGACCAGGCTGATCCGGGGGTCGGCCGTCAGGGTCTCGGTGAGCAGGGTCCGTCCGGCGACCGTCGTGGAGCCGGTCGTCGATGCCGGGTCGACGCCGGCCATGCTCGCGTAGGCGGCCATCAGCCCGACCTGGCGTTCCTGCCAGTACCAGTCGGGCTTTCCGGCGTCACCGGCGGTGACGATCACCGAGCGGACGCAGCGCCCCGCGTCGATGTCCTTCCGCAGGTCGGTGCCCTGGAAGAGCAGGTCGTCGTCGGGGTGGGCGACGACGTTGAGCACCCGCCCGGCGCTGCAGTCCGCGGCCGCGGCCACGGCGGGCTGGACCGCGAGGTTCGGCGCGACCAGCACGGCGAGCACCGTGGCGACCACGCCCGCGACGGACGCGACGGTGGCCCGTCGCGTCCGTCGCGGTCTGTCGGAGGTCGGTTCAGTCGGTTGCATGGCGCAGGCCCTCCGTCGTCAGTTCGTACATCGCGGTCGTCCCCGACGACCAGACCCGCTTCCAGTAGGGCGAGGACGCCATGGCGGCGGCGAGCTCCTGGTAGTCGGCGTCGCTCTGGTAGCCGTACCGCTCGTCGTAGGCGCCGAAGGGCTCCGCGACCAGGGCGTAGTAGCCGGTTGCCGACCAGTTCACGACCAGCTCCCGCGTCACGTTCGACAGGTCGGCCTCGGCGTCGTAGCCACCGGTCGGGTCGGGGTACGGGCCGAGTGCTTCGCGGGACAGGTAGCCCACGTCGAAGTACCGTGCGCCGGTGTTGCTCGGGACGGCGTTGGCCGAACCGGTGAGCAGCATCACGGAGCCCGCGGGTGCCGTGCGGTCGTAGTACTGCGTCGCCGCGGACTGACTCCGGGTCATGACGCGGTTCCAGTCGAGCGAGGTCTGCCCGAACGCACCGATCGCGACGAGCGCCGCCACCGCTGCTCCGGCGACCGCGAACCGCACGGCGGACGGACGCATCCCCCGCTGCAGGAACGCACCGACCGGGGCGAACCGACCGGCGGGCATCGGGAGCGCCGCCGCCAGGATCGCGATCCACGGCGTCGCGAAGAGCACGACGCGGAAGACGCCCTCCTGGCCGTAGTTCGTGGCGACGAGCAGCGAGATCGGGCTCGCAGCGGTGGCGAGGAGCGCCCAGTGCGTCCGGTCGCGCCGCATCAGCACGGTCACCAGGGCGATGAGCCCGAGCACCACGAGCGCGGCTGCCGGGATGTCGAACGCCAGGCGCGTGACGAGCGGCTTCGGCAGGACGGTCATGTCGTGCGCGGGCGGCTGCACGTTGTCGAGCACGCGTCCGACCGCCGCGAGCGACAGGAACCGTCCGAGGATGTCACCGTTCAGCGCGGCGAAGACCACCGCCGGCACGAGCACGACGACGGGCAGCCACCAGGGGCGGAGCATCCGGAAGACGATGAGCGTGACGAGTGCGGCGACCGTCAGGTACGGCGAGATCTGGTGCGTCACGGCGAGCACGACGCCGATGACGGTGATCGCGATGATCCGCGAGAGCCCCACCCGCCGTGCCCGCGGCTTGGCGGCGACGGAGCCGTCGGCGGTGGTGACAGCGGCGTCGCGCAGCGGTCCCGTGGCGAGCACGAGGATCACGATCGACATCAGGATGCCGGTCGACTGCGGCGAGAAGTACGTGGTGTTGAGCGAACCGGTCATCGCGGTCAGCAGCGCTGCGATCCACGGCCGACGGGCACCGGGCAGCCAGTGCGCCGCCAGGACCCCGACCGCGATGGTCGTGCTGAACGCGAGCAGGACCGGCACCCAGGCGGCGATGAGGATCGTGTTGACGATGCCCCCGACGTCGGCGACCCAGGCAGCGCCGGCGAACAGGCCGGACCAGGTCTGGAAGATGTCGGCCGACGGGTTGGTCCCACCGAACTGGCGGATGTACTCGACGACACCGATGTGCCGGGCCGCGGCGGTCACGGTCGGCACGCCGTACGTGATCGCTTGGGCGAGCTGCACGACACCGCCGAGCACGACGACGGGCACCGCGAGCCCGCGGCCGCGCACCAGGGCGATGACCGCGGCGGCGACGACGAGCGCGAGGCCGACGACCAGGCCCGGGCCGAGCGAGCCGAACAGGCCGGCCGGCACCGGGTCGCCCATGTGGGTGAGCGCGGCGACGACCACGACGACGAGCCCGCCGAGCGAGAGCGCCGTCACGGTGGCGGTCGTGCTCCACCGGGGCCGAGCGGTCGCACGGTGCTCGAGTCCGGCGCGACGGAGCTCCGCCACGTCACGGGGTACCGAGACGGCGAGCGCCGCAGCGGTGAGCACGACGACACCGACGAAGGGGACCGTCGGCGCCCAGATGTGGAAGGTCGCCATGGTGTACCCGATGCCGATCGTGCCGACGAGCGACCCGGTGACGGCGAGGACGGCGAACCGTGCGAGGGACATCGGGCGGACGAGCAGCATCGGGGCGACCCCGAGCAGGGCGAACAGGAAGACCGCGACGGCGCTCGCCCGCAGGGTGGGCAGCTCGACGACGCTGCCGACGGCGGCCAGCACGAGCGTCAGCACGACGATCGCGGCGGCACCGAGTCGCGCCGCCGGCCCCATCGCGCCACCGGGGGTCGGTCGCGCCGGCCCCGCGGTGTCGAGGCCGCGCTGCAGCTCGTGGCGGCCGTGCGCCGTGCGGTCGATCGTTCCCGCACCGCCCATGCGTTCCCGGAGCGCCAGGACCGGAGCGGTGAGCACGGATCGCCGCTCGACGCGACGCAACCGACGCTTCGTCGCCGCGAAGCTCCGCGTCGACGGCGTCGACGGTGTCCGCGTCGCGCGCGGCGCCCGTCCCGTGGCCGTTCGCCGGAACAGTGTCGGCAGCGTCGTCGCCCTGCTCGAGGCCGAGGCGCGCGAAGGCGCTGATGGCCTCTGGTGCCGCGTCCACCGAGGCGGTCAGCGTGTCGCGGTCGAGTGCGTTCTTGGTCATCCAGGCTCCGAGTCCGTGGCCGTGCGCGGCAGCGGCGGCGCGGAGCGACGCGACGTCGTCCGCCGATCGCTGCCACGCGATCGCGGCCGGTTCGACGGCGATCGCGGATCCGGCGAACAGCAGTCGTGTGAAGAGGTCGAGGTCGTCGCCGCCGCCGACGCGGGTGCCGGGCCCGAAGGCGGTGTCGAACCCGCCGATCCGGAGCGCGGTCGCGCGGTGCACGGCGAGGTTCGCGCCGGTGCCGTAGGCCGAGGCGGCGAAGGGGTGCAGCGGGAGGTCGTCGACCGGGTCGTCGAGCCGGAACACCCGGCGGCGGACGGTCCGCCCGCCGGGGGTGCGGTCGTCGTGCCAGCGCTGCGCCGGCGTCCGGAGCTCGGCACTCGGCACGAGCCCGGTGACGCAGGCCACGTCCGGGTCGGCCGCGAAGGCACGGGCGATCGCGGCGATCCAGCCGCCGTCCACGACGGTGCCCTCGTCCACGAACGCGACGACGTCGCCGGTCGCGACGAGCAGGCCGGCGTTCCGCGCCGCTGCGAGTCCGCCGTCGGGCGCGGGGATGGTGGTGACGCGGCGTCCGCCGATGTCGACGGTCGCCACACCGTCGTCGTCGGCACCGTGCGAGACGACGACGACGTCGAAGTCGGGGTGTCCGTTCGCGAGCACGGACCGCATGGTCGTGCCGGCGGCACCGTCCGTGCAGAGCACCACGGTGACGGACGGCAGCACCAGACCTGCTGCCGGCCGACGCTCGGGTGCCGGCATGGGCCGGATCGCGCGCTGCAGCGCACGGACGTCGATGGTGCCGCCGATGCGGCGGCGTTCGGTGATCTCGGCCTCGACGAAGCCGAGCGGCTCGCCGTGGTCGCGGACGAGCAGTCGTGCACGCCCGTACCCGGCCGATCCCTGCAGGGCGATGACGTCCCGGTGGCTCGACGCGTGCACGTCGGCACGGTCGACCTCGCCGACCCAGAGCGCGCCGTCCCAGGTGGGGACGAGCGGCCCGGTCACGACCGGCGAGAGGACCATCGCCAGGGTCGCGCGGGTCACGGTGTGCCCACCGGCTGCGGGAGCGGGGCGGGTGCGGGCGGGGTCCGCACGACGACGGTGCCGAGGACCCGACCGACGGCGTAGCCCGCGACCGTCGAGACGACGGAGAGCGCGATGGCGTACGCCCGCAGGCCTCCACCACGACCGACGTGACGCAGTTCGCGCAGCACGGCGCCCGGGATCACGCGGGTCAGGTAGGTCGACTCGCTGGCGAGCGAGTCACCGGTGCCGACCCGACGGCTCAGCACGGCCTTCGAGATGCCCTCGTAGTAGCTGCGGCGGCGCAGGTAGCGCATCGTCACACGGTCCGGGGAGACCCGGTGCGAGACGTTCGAGCGCGGTTCGTGCCGGATCCGCGCGCCGGGACGGGCCTGGGCGATGCGGATGCAGAGTTCGGTCTCCTCGCAGCCGAGCGGCTGGTTGCCGACGCGGCCGATGCCGGAGCGGAAACCGCCGGCGAGCAGGATCGCGTCGCGGCGGAACGCCATGCTCGACCCGATGACGTTGCGGACGTCGCCCGGGGTCTCGGGCAGCCCGCGGTACGAGCACCCGACGATCCAGAGCAGTTCGTCGGCGTACGGGCCGGGGCCTGTCGCGGTCGGCCAGGACGGCGTGGCACGACCGCCGACACCGACGACGTCAGGGTCCTCGAGCGCGGTGAGCATGTGCCCGAGCCAGTCGGGGTCCGCGGTGGCGTCGTCGTCCAGGAACGCGACGACGTCGGCGTCGGTCAGGGCGACACCGGTGTTCCGGGCCCCGGAGAGTCCGCGGTCCTCGGTGTTCGGGACGACCCGGAGTTCCGGCCAGCGCGCGGCGGCGCGGGCCAGGAGCTCGGGCTCGTGGTCGATGACGACGACGACCTCGGGGCCCTCGGGCTGGCGCTTGGCCGACTCGACGCTGTCCTGCAGGTCACCCCAGCGCTGCTGGGTGTAGGCGCAGATGACGACCGCGACGGTCGTCACGCGACGTCCTCCTCGAGGGCGACGACGGACGCGACGACGGACGCCCCGGCGACGACGGACGCAGCGACCGGGGTCGCGACGGACGCAGCGACCGGCGTCGCGGCGGCGGGCGCAGCAGCGACAGGAGCAGCAGCCGGCGCGGCGAGCTGCTCGGCCGGCGGCACGACGCTCATGGCCGCCCGACGGACCTCGGCACGGCCGATGGCGGCGCGACGACGCTCGTGCATGATCGACTTCAGCACGCGGATGCCGTCGGTCACGGCGTTGAGGTTGCTGGAACCGTGCACCCGGAGCTTCTCGTGGCTCGGCACCTCGGTGATCGCGAGCTCGGCGGCCGACCAGCGGCAGGTCAGGACGGTCTCGATCTCGAACCCGTCGCCCCACAGCATCGAACCGTCGGCCGGCTTCGGCAGCTCGGACGACAGCAGACCGATCTCCGGCAGGACGTCCGCCCAGAAGGCGTTGTAGCCGTAGCAGAGGTCGCTGTAGCGGGTGCCGAGGATGATGTTGCAGAGCATGTTCAGGCCACGGTTGCCCATGTTCCGGACGATCGTGATGTCGTCGCTGCCACCGCCGAGCGAGTACCGGGTGCCCTTCGCGACGTCGGCGCCGTCGACGAGCGCCTGGACGAACCGCGGGATCTCGTCGGGGTCCGCGGAGCAGTCGGCGTCGAACATGACGACGATGTCGCCGGTGACGGCCTCGAAGCCGCAGGCCAGGGCGTTGCCCTTGCCCTTGCGGGTCTGGTGCACGACGCGGATGTCGGGCATCACGCGCTGGGCGGCGGCGATGGTGTCGTCGACGGAGTTGCCGTCGACCAGGATCACCTCGTACACGGGCGGGAGCTTCGGGAGGATGATCTCGAGGTTGCGGGCCTCGTTCCGTGCCGGGATGACGACGGAGACCCTCGGGTCTGCAGGGCGAACGGTACGTGCGGGCATGGCGCGGTCCTGTCGGGTCAGGGTTGCTGTCGGGTGGTGGCTCGTCGAGACGAGCGGCGCGTCCTCGGTTGACGCACCGACGACGGTGACCGTCGTCGGTCGAGCAGCGGGACGCGGGTACGACGCCGCCTGCTTGCCGCGGGTGAGTGGGTGCTCTCCCCCGCGGTTCCAACCATCGCCGTGGCCAGCGGGAGGGTCAATGCGCGGTGCGGTCCCTTGCGGACACCCGGGTGCGGATACGGAAACCCGCAACCCTCGTGCAGGTCGGCCCTCCGGCGCGGCGGCCGACGGGTGGTGGACGCAGGACGGGAGGCGCGGTGCCAGCCGGCACCGCGCCTCCCGTCCGGTCGTGGACCGGTCTCAGACCTGCGGCACGTCCGCCGTCTCGAAGGCGGCCCGCAGCGCGACCGCCAGCTCGGCGACGTGCGGTTCCCGCAGCAGCGACGTGTGCTCGCTCGCGATCCGCACCATCTCGGTGGGCCCGCGCAGCAGGGCGGACCACCCGGCGGCGTCGGGGTTGGCGTCGGCGAGGACGTAGGTGGCCCTCCCGTGGAACGGCGTCGGGTGGTGGCGTCTGGTGACGATCTCGGCCTGGTCGAAGAACGCGTCGAAGTCCTTCTGCCCACCGTGCCGCAGCACGCCGGCCGTGTACGCACGGAGCCGCTTGGCGAACCGCGCCCCGTACGGCACACCCGCGGGCAGCACCCGCCTGACGGCGCGGTCGAGCCCCCGCTGCACGGCCCGGACGGCGGTGTTCGGCTGGTCGCGCGGCTCCATCCGGCCGAAGTGCAGGCGGGCCTGTTCGGACTTCGTGCGGGGCAGGTACGTGTCGAGCAGGACGACGTGCTCCACCTGCTCGCCGCTCTCGGTCAGGAGCCGGGCGATCTCCAGCGCGACGAGTCCGCCGAGCGAGTGCCCGACGAGCAGGTACGGGCCGCGGGGCTGCACGATGCGCATCAGGGCGAGGTAGCGGCGGGCGCTCCGCTCGATGTTCCAGTCCGGCATCCCGCGGCGCTCGAGGGCGTGCTGCTGGAACGCGTACAGGTCGTGCGCGGGCAGGTGCCGCGAGAGCGGCAGGAACGTCAGCGCCAGGGCACCGCCACCGGCGAAGCAGAACACCGGCGGCCGGCCGCCCTCGCGCGCCTCGGACACCTTCACGACGTCGGGGTGGCTCGGCAGCGCGCTCGTCCCGCTCCGCACCCGTCGGGCGAAGGCGCGGAGCGTCGGGTGCTCGAGCACGTCCGAGGAGCGCAGGTCGACCCCGAGCCGGTCCTGCACGACGGCGAGCATCTCCTCGGCGGACAGCGAGTCGCCGCCGAGCGCGGAGAAGTCCTCGTCCAGGTGCACGCCCCGGAGGCCGAGCACCTCGGCCCAGATCTGCCCCACGACGAGCTCCCACTGGTCGTACTCGCCCTCGACCATCTCGGTCTCGACGCTCGGCGCACCGGGGAGTTCCGCCCGGTCGACCTTGCCGCGCTCGTTCCGCGGCAGTTCGGTCATCGGCACGATCGACGCCGGCACCATGTACTCGGGGAGCCGCTCACGGAGCGCCCGGCGGAGCGCGCCCGGTGCCGGGGTGCGGTGCCCCGGGCGTCCGACCACGTAGGCGACGAGCCGGGTGACGGAACCGGGGTCGACCTGTGCCGTCACGACCGCGTCGTGCACCTCGGGGACCGCGCGGAGCGCCGCCTCGACCTCACTCGGCTCGACCAGGTAGCCGCGGACCTTCACGGCGTCGTCGGATCGGCCGAGCAGCACGAGCCGCCCGTCGGGGTCGACGCGTGCCAGGTCGCCCTGCCGCCAGCTCGGGGTCCCGACGGGGATGCCGGCGACGGCCTCGGCTTCGCCGGTGTGTCCGGCCCGTTCGGCGGTCTTCTCCGGCGCGCCCCAGTAGCCCGCGGTCAGGGCGTCGGAGACCACGACGAGCTCGCCGGTCTCCCCCGGACCGGCAGGGCTGCCGTCCTCACGGAGCACGAGGACCGTCTTGCCGGGCAACGGCCACCCGGCGGGCACGACGCCCTCGGGCACCGGCTCGCCCGGGGCCACCGGGCAGTACGCGACGCACGCGGTCTCGCTCGAGCCGAAGGCGTTCAGGAGCAGCGTGTCCGGGTCCAGGTGGGGTCGAGCCGCGGCGAGGTCGGCGCCGGTGACGGACTCGCCCGTGGTCATCAGGAAGCGCAGCCCGCCGAGCACCGGTGCGGTCCCGGCGGCCGTCCCGTGCGACCCGGGGGCGCTCTGCGACCCGATGATCGACCGCAGCAGGTGCGGGGTGCAGACGAGCACGTTCACGTCGTCGTCCCGGAACCGCCCGAGCAGCCGCTCGACACCGAGTTCACGCGGCTCGAGCAGCACGATGGTGCCGCCGCAGAGCAACGTGTCGAACGAGAACAGGAGCCCGGCCGCGAACGACAGCGGCAGGACGACACCGAGCCGGTCGCCGGGGCCGAGGCCGAGCGCGAGTGCGTCCTGCTCGGCGTCGGCGATCTGCTGCCGGTGCGTCAGGACCACGCCCTTCGGCATGCCGGTCGAGCCGGAGGTGAAGACGATGGCGAAGGGGTCCCGCCCGCCGGGACGCACGCCCACGCTGTCCGCCGACGGGGCCGCGCCGGGACCGCCCGCGTCCAGCGGTTCGCCCGTGTGCAGCAGTTCGCCGAGTGCGTGCACCCGGCCGTCCCGCTCCGCGACGACGGCAGCGGCCAGCGCCGCACGCTCGGTGTCGGCCACGATCTCGTCGACGCCGGCGAGCCGGGCCACGTGCGCCAAGCGGGCTGCGGGCAGGTGGTCGTCGAGCACCACCACGGTCCGTCCGGCACGCACCAGCGCGAGGATGCCGATCACGGCCTCGGTCGACTGCCCCGCCATCAGTCCGACCGGCTTCGACGCCCCGCCCGGGGTGTCGCCGACGCCGGCGCCGCTGTGGTCGTCGGGTCGGAGCGTCACGGCCAGGGCTGCGGCCAGCGCGCGCGAGGCCCGGTCCGCTTCGGTGTACGTGTAGGGGCGGCCGTCGCCCGCGAGCGCGGCGGCGTCGCCCCGGAGTGCCACCGCGCGGTCCCAGCGGTCCAGCACGGAGTGGTCGGCCGCCGCGGGCACGGCTGCGGGGTGGTTCCAGGGATCGACGGTCGTCAGCGGGTCGACGGAGGTCACGATGACACCTCGGGTGCTCAGCAGCGGACCGCCACGACTCCCGCGACGGTCTTCCGACCGTAGGTCCGCGCTCCCCCCGCCCGCGAGCAGTCGAGAGCCCGGTGCGGGGAACCGCAACCGGCCTGGAGGCGCGGCCTGCGCCCGCCACGGACGGTACGACTCCGGAACGACCGGTCCACCGCCGTGGGCGCCTTCCGCACGGCGGCTCGCCCCGGCTCGAGGATCGTGCGGTTCCGCGCAACCTCCGGATCAGCCGTGGCGTGACCGTGGATGAGCCGTGCATCCCCGATGAGGACGCTCGGGATGAGAACGGTCCGGACGAGAACAGCCCCCGGGAGATCCCGGGGGCTGTTCATCGAGTGCTGGGGTACCTGGACTCGAACCAAGAACGACGGTACCAGAAACCGCTGTGTTGCCAATTACACCATACCCCAAAAGGCCTGTCGGCCTTCTGGCCCGGTCACCCGGGGCACGATCAACTACTGTACAGCATCCCGGAGGTCCGCAAGACCACCCACCAGGTCTCGGTGCACGGCGGCGGCGGTCGCGGCTCCGTGTCCGGCGGCGACGATGAGCTGCTCCGGCCCGGGAGGCGTGACGTCTCCCACGGCGTAGAGCCCCGGGACGGATGTCCGGCCCACCCGGTCCACCACGAGGAGTCCCTGCGTGTCGCACTGGAGCCCCTCGAGCGCTCCGGGCGTGTCGCCGTTCGTGGCCGTGTTCCCGCTCGTTGCGCCCGGACTCGTGGTGGCGCTGGTGCGCAGCCAGTCGAGGTCGGCGTGCCACACCGGTCGGACGAACCCACCGGTCCGCGGCTCGACGTGGCCGTCGGCGAGCCGGACGCCGGTCATCCCGGAGCGATCGCCCTCGAGGTCCGCGACGACACGCTCGTCCACGACGACCCCCGCCGCCGCCAGTCGAACACGGTCGGCGTCGTCGAGCGGCGCCACCCCGTTCGTGTAGACGATCAGGTCGTCGGTCCACGAGGCGATGAGCAGCGCCCGGTCGACCACGTCGTCGGTCTCACAGATGAACGCGAGCGGCTGCCCGGCCTTGTCGTACGCATCACACTCGACGCAGCTGTGCACCGCGGTGCCGTAGAACGCGCGGAGCATCGGCAGTGCCGGGAACTCCTCACGCAACCCCGTCGCCACGACGACCGTCCGGGCGCGGGCCTCGAGCTCGGTGCCGCGCCACGAGCCGTGCACCCGCCAGGTGTCCGTGTCGGCGTCCGGGGCCACCAGGTCGACGACGGACTGCACGACCGTCGCCTCCGGGTACCCCTCGACCTCGGTCCGCCCGAGCTTCCGGAGCTCGAGCGGCGAGATGCCATCGCGCGTCAGGAACCCGTGCGACCGGAGCGTCGCGGCGTTCCGGGGGCGGTTCGCGTCGACGAGCAGGACGGTGCGCTTCGCACGGACCAGGTTGAGCGCAGCGCTCAGCCCGGCCGGACCAGCGCCGATGACCGCCACGTCGTGCACGACCGGGACGGCGTGCTCCGTGCTGCTCACGGTCGGTCAGCGCGCCGCGAGGGCGCGGAGGCGGGTCAGGGTGGACTCCTTGCCCAGGATCTCCATCGACTCGAACAGCGGCGGGCTGATCCGACGTCCGGACACCGCCACGCGCAGCGGGCCGAAGGCGACGCGGGGCTTCAGGCCGAGCTCGTCGATGAGCGCTGCACGGAGCGCGCCCTCGACGGCCTCGGTGGTCCAGTCCTGGACGCCCTCGAGTGCTGCGGTGCTCGCCGTCAGGACCGTCGCCGTGTCGCCCTTGAGCGAGGCCAGCGCGTCGTCCTCGACCACCAGGTCGGCGTCGGAGGTGAACAGGAACCCGAGCATCGCCGGTGCCTCGCCGAGCAGCTGCATGCGCTCCTGCACGAGCGGAGCCGCCTTGGTCAGGACCTCGAGCTGCTCCGGGGTCGCCGGGTCGCTGATGAACTCCGACAGGTACGGCAGCAGGCGCGACCGGAAGTCCTCCGGCGCCAGCAGACGGATGTGGTCCCCGTTGATCGCCTCGGCCTTCTTGTGGTCGAAGCGGGCCGGGTTCGGGTTCACGTCGGTGACGTCGAACGCCGCGACCATCTCGTCGATCGAGAACACGTCGCGGTCGGGGCCGATCGACCAGCCGAGCAGCGCCAGGTAGTTGACGAGCCCCTCCGGGATCATGCCGGCGGCACGGTGGTGGAACAGGTTCGACTCGGGGTCACGCTTCGAGAGCTTCTTGTTGCCCTCCCCCATCACGTACGGCAGGTGCCCGAACACGGGGATGGAGGGCGCGAGGCCGATCTCGTACAGTGCCTCGTACAGGGCGATCTGCCGCGGGGTCGACGACAGCAGGTCCTCACCCCGGAGCACGTGGGTGATGCCCATCAGGGCGTCGTCCACCGGGTTCGTGAACGTGTACAGCGGCGTGCCGTTCGGACGGACCACCACGAAGTCGGGGAACGTGCCCTGCTTGAAGGTGATCTCACCGCGCACCAGGTCGTCGAAGCTCAGGTCACGGTCGGGGACCCGCAGGCGGAGGGCCGGCTCGCGGCCCTCGTCGCGGAAGGCCTGGCGTTCGGCATCGGTCAGGTCACGCTCGTGGTTGTCGTAGCCCTGCTTGGGGTCACGACCGGCGGCCCTGTTGCGGGCTTCCATCTCGTCCGGCGTGACGAAGGACTCGTAGATGTGGCCGGACTCCTTGAGCTTCGCGATCACGTCGTCGTAGATCGCCGTGCGCTCGGACTGGCGGTACGGTCCGTGCTCGCCGCCGGCGTCCACCCCTTCGTCCCAGTCGAGCCGGAGCCACCGGAGCGCGTCGAGGATCTGCGCGTACGACTCCTCGCTGTCGCGGGCGGCGTCGGTGTCCTCGATGCGGAACACGAGCTTGCCGCCGGTGTGGCGGGCGTACGCCCAGTTGAAGAGCGCCGTACGGATGAGCCCCACGTGCGGGGTCCCCGTCGGGCTCGGGCAGAAGCGGACGCGGATGTCGGAGCCGGAGGCGGTGGTGAATGGCGCAGTCATGACCCGTCAACCCTACCGCGGCACCTGTCCCTCCCACCTGCCCCGTGGACGGGCCGCAAACGCAGAAAACCCCTGACCACGAATGGTCAGGGGTTCCCTGGTTCTTCTACGTTAAGTCCGGCGGCGTCCTACTCTCCCACAAGGTCCCCCTTGCAGTACCATCGGCGCTGAGAGGCTTAGCTTCCGGGTTCGGAATGTGACCGGGCGTTTCCCTCTCGCTATGACCACCGGAACACTCTCGACCAGATCATACTTGGTCTCAAAGCTGTCCCGACTGCTGCCCCCGGTGAAGAGGGCAGAGCGGTGTATTCAGTTTCGATTCCCGATCGTCTGTCGGGAACCACAAAGTGGACGCGAGCCCGTGCAACAAGTGCACGGAAATCAGTGTGTTATCAAGTCTTCGGCTTATTAGTACCGGTCAGCTCCACGGGTCGTTAGTCCCCGCTTCCACATCCGGCCTATCAACCCAGTAGTCTGCTGGGAGCCTCTCACACTCAAGGTGCATGGAAATCTCATCTCGAAGACGGCTTCCCGCTTAGATGCTTTCAGCGGTTATCCGGTCCGAACGTAGCTAATCAGCGGTGCCCTTGGCAGAACAACTGACACACCAGAGGTTCGTCCATCCCGGTCCTCTCGTACTAGGGATAGATCTTCTCAAATTTCCAACGCGCGCAGCGGATAGGGACCGAACTGTCTCACGACGTTCTAAACCCAGCTCGCGTACCGCTTTAATGGGCGAACAGCCCAACCCTTGGGACCTACTCCAGCCCCAGGATGCGACGAGCCGACATCGAGGTGCCAAACCATGCCGTCGATATGGACTCTTGGGCAAGATCAGCCTGTTATCCCCGAGGTACCTTTTATCCGTTGAGCGACAGCGCTTCCACAAGCCACTGCCGGATCACTAGTCCCGACTTTCGTCCCTGCTCGACCTGTCAGTCTCACAGTCAAGCTCCCTTGTGCACTTACACTCGCCACCTGATTGCCAACCAGGTTGAGGGAACCTTTGGGCGCCTCCGTTACTCTTTGGGAGGCAACCGCCCCAGTTAAACTACCCATCAGGCACTGTCCATGAACCCGATCAGGGTCCTACGTTAGACATCCAAAGTGACCAGAGTGGTATTTCAACAATGACTCCACGAACACTAGCGTGCCCGCTTCACAGTCTCCCACCTATCCTACACAAGCCACTCCGAACACCAATACCAAACTGTAGTAAAGGTCACGGGGTCTTTCCGTCCTGCTGCGCGTAACGAGCATCTTTACTCGTAGTGCAATTTCGCCGAGTTCGCGGTTGAGACAGCTGGGAAGTCGTTACGCCATTCGTGCAGGTCGGAACTTACCCGACAAGGAATTTCGCTACCTTAGGATGGTTATAGTTACCACCGCCGTTTACTGGGGCTTAAATTCAGAGCTTCGCCCAAAGGCTAACCCTTCCTCTTAACCTTCCAGCACCGGGCAGGCGTCAGTCCGTATACATCGTCTTGCGACTTCGCACGGACCTGTGTTTTTAGTAAACAGTCGCTTCCCACTGGTCTCTGCGGCCTTCAACGCTCACGGAGTAAATCCGGTCACGTGTCCGGCCCCCCTTCTCCCGAAGTTACGGGGGCATTTTGCCGAGTTCCTTAACCACGATTCTCTCGATCTCCTTGGTATTCTCTACCTGACCACCTGAGTCGGTTTCGGGTACGGGCGGCTGCAACCTCGCGTCGATGCTTTTCTCGGCAGCATAGGATCACTGATTTCCCCTTACGGGTACGCGTCGGATCTCAGGCACACAGACGACGGATTTGCCTATCGTCAGCCCTACATCCTTACACCAGGTTCACCTTACGGATACCATCGCCTGGCTCAGCTACCTTCCTGCGTCACACCTGTTCATACGCTAACCGCACCAGCATGGGGTCGAGCGTTAGACCGGCCACCATCACCCCGAAGGGATCCGGTTGTACCGGGTTAGGACTCTTAGCACCACTGGATTAGCTTGGGCGGTTGTTCGCCGGTACGGGAATATCAACCCGTTGTCCATCGACTACGCCTGTCGGCCTCGCCTTAGGTCCCGACTTACCCAGGGCGGATTAACCTGGCCCTGGAACCCTTGGTCTTTCGGAGGACGGGTTTCTCACCCGTCTTTCGCTACTCATGCCTGCATTCTCACTCGTGTAGCGTCCACGGCTGGATCACTCCGCCGCTTCACTCGCCACACGACGCTCTCCTACCACTCCGCACGACTGAACCACGAAGGCTTGTCTATAGTGCGAAATCTACAACTTCGGTGGTGTGCTTGAGCCCCGTTACATTGTCGGCGCGGAATCACTTGACCAGTGAGCTATTACGCACTCTTTCAAGGGTGGCTGCTTCTAAGCCAACCTCCTGGTTGTCTGTGCAACTCCACATCCTTTCCCACTTAGCACACGCTTAGGGACCTTAGTTGGTAGTCTGGGTTGTTTCCCTCTCGACGATGAAGCTTATCCCCCACCGTCTCACTGCTGCGCTCTCACTCACCGGCATTCGGAGTTTGGCTGACGTCAGTAACCTGTTGAGGCCCATCGGCCATCCAGTAGCTCTACCTCCGGCGAGAAACACGCAACGCTGCACCTAAATGCATTTCGGAGAGAACCAGCTATCACGAAGTTTGATTGGCCTTTCACCCCTATCCACAGCTCATCCCCTCCATTTTCAACTGAAGTGGGTTCGGTCCTCCACGACGTCTTACCGTCGCTTCAACCTGGCCATGGATAGATCACTTCGCTTCGGGTCTAGAACATGCGACTCAAACGCCCTATTCAGACTCGCTTTCGCTACGGCTGCCCCTCACGGGTTAACCTCGCCACATATCACTAACTCGCAGGCTCATTCTTCAAAAGGCACGCCGTCACCCCTACTAAGGAGGCTCCGACGGTTTGTAAGCAAACGGTTTCAGGTACTATTTCACTCCCCTCCCGGGGTACTTTTCACCTTTCCCTCACGGTACTTGTCCGCTATCGGTCATCTGGGAGTATTTAGGCTTATCAGGTGGTCCTGACAGATTCACACGGGATTTCTCGGGCCCCGTGCTACTTGGGATACACATCCGGCCATAACACCATTTCGTCTACGGGGCTGGCACCCACTACGGCCCGGCTTTCAAACCGGTTCGACTATGATGCGCTGTAACCGTCCCAGTCCGGCAGAACTGAGTGACGTGTCCCACAACCCCGACCATGCAACGCCCGCCGGCTATCACACATGATCGGTTTAGCCTCATCCGCTTTCGCTCGCCACTACTCACGGAATCACATGTTGTTTTCTCTTCCTGTGGGTACTGAGATGTTTCACTTCCCCACGTTCCCTCTACCCGCCCTATATATTCAGGCGGGAGTCACCAGGTCGCAAAACGCCTGGCGGGGTTTCCCCATTCGGAAATCCTCGGATCGAGGCTCGATTATCAGCTCCCCGAGGCTTATCGCAGATTTCTACGTCCTTCATCGGCTCCAGATGCCAAGGCATCCACCGTTTGCTCTTAGAAACTTGACCACAAAGATTAAAATTGCGATCCAACGTCACCACACCAACCCGAAGGCTGATCATGGATGACGCGAATCAAAGATGCTCGCGTCCACTGTGTAGTTCTCAACATACGATCGGCACCAGCACTCCCCCACCACAACGGTAGGTTCACCCTGGCCCGACGAAGGACCCGTAGGCCCAACCCCCACCACCACTCACGTGACGACAGGAAGCCTGGTCCCTCAGGACCCAACAACGTGCACCAGCCAGTCACTCCACCCCCGACCCGTCCCAACCCTGCAAGCAGAGCGTACTGAGGTCGGAAGCATCACTCCCAACTGCACTGTCAATGTTCCACCCATGAGCTACCCGTCGGACACGTTCGGTCCGAATCAGGCGCCTGGACACCGCAAGCGATGCCAGATGCTCCTTAGAAAGGAGGTGATCCAGCCGCACCTTCCGGTACGGCTACCTTGTTACGACTTAGTCCTAATCACCGATCCCACCTTCGACGGCTCCTTCCACAAGGGTTAGGCCACCGGCTTCGGGTGTTACCGACTTTCATGACTTGACGGGCGGTGTGTACAAGGCCCGGGAACGTATTCACCGCAGCGTTGCTGATCTGCGATTACTAGCGACTCCGACTTCATGAGGTCGAGTTGCAGACCTCAATCCGAACTGAGACCGGCTTTTTGGGATTCGCTCCACCTTACGGTATCGCAGCCCTTTGTACCGGCCATTGTAGCATGCGTGAAGCCCAAGACATAAGGGGCATGATGATTTGACGTCATCCCCACCTTCCTCCGAGTTGACCCCGGCAGTCTCCTATGAGTCCCCGGCATAACCCGCTGGCAACATAGAACGAGGGTTGCGCTCGTTGCGGGACTTAACCCAACATCTCACGACACGAGCTGACGACAACCATGCACCACCTGTACACCGACCACAAGGGGGCGACCATCTCTGGCCGTTTCCGGTGTATGTCAAGCCTTGGTAAGGTTCTTCGCGTTGCATCGAATTAATCCGCATGCTCCGCCGCTTGTGCGGGCCCCCGTCAATTCCTTTGAGTTTTAGCCTTGCGGCCGTACTCCCCAGGCGGGGCGCTTAATGCGTTAGCTACGACACAGAAACCGTGGAAAGGTCCCTACATCTAGCGCCCAACGTTTACGGCATGGACTACCAGGGTATCTAATCCTGTTCGCTCCCCATGCTTTCGCTCCTCAGCGTCAGTTACGGCCCAGAGATCTGCCTTCGCCATCGGTGTTCCTCCTGATATCTGCGCATTCCACCGCTACACCAGGAATTCCAATCTCCCCTACCGCACTCTAGTCTGCCCGTACCCACTGCAAGCCCGAGGTTGAGCCTCGGGATTTCACAGCAGACGCGACAAACCGCCTACGAGCTCTTTACGCCCAATAATTCCGGACAACGCTTGCACCCTACGTATTACCGCGGCTGCTGGCACGTAGTTAGCCGGTGCTTTTTCTGCAGGTACCGTCACTTTCGCTTCTTCCCTACTAAAAGAGGTTTACAACCCGAAGGCCGTCATCCCTCACGCGGCGTTGCTGCATCAGGCTTTCGCCCATTGTGCAATATTCCCCACTGCTGCCTCCCGTAGGAGTCTGGGCCGTGTCTCAGTCCCAGTGTGGCCGGTCACCCTCTCAGGCCGGCTACCCGTCGTCGCCTTGGTGAGCCATTACCTCACCAACAAGCTGATAGGCCGCGAGTCCATCCCCAACCAAAAAATCTTTCCACCACCAGACCATGCGGCCAGTGATCATATCCAGTATTAGACGTCGTTTCCAACGCTTATCCCAGAGTCAGGGGCAGGTTACTCACGTGTTACTCACCCGTTCGCCACTAATCCACCCAGCAAGCTGGGCATCATCGTTCGACTTGCATGTGTTAAGCACGCCGCCAGCGTTCGTCCTGAGCCAGGATCAAACTCTCCGTAAAAAAATACAGACCCAACACCCGAAGGCATCAGACCGAGTTGATTCTGACTGTTGACTGTCTACTGACAATCTTCAATCCAAAAGGAATTGCTTCATGACCCGGTCAGCAAGCCGACCAGGCACGAGGTCAATCAATAAATTGGCATTGACAATGTGCACGCTGTTGAGTTCTCAAGGACCAGACGCACTCCCCGCTCGACCCATCACAGGTTCCGCCAGAGAGGCATTCGTCTTGTACAACATCCTGTGCGCACAACCAAAGGTCGTGGTTCCGAGGAGTTGGTTGCCTGAGCGGGACCCCGTCCGGACTGCATCTCCAGGTGTTCAACCCGTTGATCGTCTCGGCCGTTCCGTTCTCCGCCTCAGCGGCAACGAGTGATTACTTTACGCAGAGGTGAACGGCAGCGCCAAGCCGGGCCACATCCCGGGCGTGTCGCCATCTGCGCCGCGCCTGGGCACTGCCCCGAGAACGACGAACGGCCCGCTCCCCACCTGGGGGAACGGGCCGTTCGGCAGCGCTGTCAGTGCCGGGCGATGACGGGGTTCTTGAGCGAACCGATGCCCGAGATGGTGATCTCGACGATCTCGCCGTCGCGGATCTGTCCGACACCGGCCGGGGTCCCGGTCAGGATGACGTCGCCGGGCAGGAGCGTCCAGATCGAGGACACGAAGCTCGACGAGCGACGGGATGTCGTGCACCATCTCGTTCGTCGAGGCCGCCTGCCGGAGGTCACCGTCGACGCGCGTCTCGATGCGGATGTCCGACGGGTCGATCTCGGTCTCGATCACGGGGCCGAGCGGGCAGAACGTGTCGAACCCCTTCGCCCGGGTCCACTGGCCGTCGCGCGCCTGCAAGTCACGGGCGGTCACGTCGTTGGCGATCGTGTAGCCGAGGATGACGCTCGCGAAGTCCTCGCGCCGGACGTTCTTCGCGAGTGAGCCGATCACGATGGCGAGTTCGCCCTCGTGGTCGACGCGTCCGATGTCGGCGGGGAGGCGGATGGGTTCGTCCGGACCGATCACCGAGGTGTTCGGCTTGAGGAACACCACCGGGTCGTCGCCGGCGCGCTCGTCCATCTCCGAGGCGTGCTCCGAGTAGTTGAGCCCGACGCCGATGACCTTCGAGCGCGGGATGACGGGGGCGAGGAGCTTGGCGTCGGCGAGGGCCACGCGCTCCCCCGTGGTCTCGAACCCCTGGTACATCGGGTCTCCCGCGAGCACCACCAGAGCCCGCTCGTCGAGGATGCCGTACCGGGGGTCTTCACCCTTGCTGCTGAACCGTGCGATCTTCACCGTTCGACCCTACCCACGCCCGCGGGTCGATCAGGACGCGTCGGTCAGCTTGGTCATCCACCCGTGCGGGTCGGGACGACGGCCGTACTGGATGTCGGTGAGCTCGTCGCGCAGGGACATCGTGAGCTCCCCCGCCCCGACGGTCGGCGAACCGATCGTGAAGCCGTCGCCCCGGAGTTCGGCGATCGGGGTCACCACGGCGGCGGTGCCGCACGCGAAGGCCTCGGTGATCGAACCGTCGGCGACGCCGTCACGCCACTCGTCGAGGGTCACCCGGCGCTTCTCGACGGTCAGGCCGCGGTCCTCGGCCAGCTGCAGGATCGAGTCACGCGTGATCCCCTCGAGGATCGAGTCGGAGTCGGGCGTGACGAGGGTGCCGTCGGACTTGACCAGGACGACGTTCATCCCGCCGAGCTCTTCGAGGTACTTGCCCTCCACCGAGTCGAGGAACATCACCTGCTGGCAGCCGTGCTCGTAGGCCTCTTGCTGGGGCAGCAGCGACGAGGCGTAGTTGCCGCCGGTCTTCGCCGCACCGGTCCCGCCCTTGCCGGCACGGGCGTACTGCGTCGACAGCCAGATCGACACCGGCTTCGGGCCCGAGGTGAAGTACGCACCGGCCGGGCTCGCGATGCAGTGGTACGCGACGGCCTGTGCCGCCCGGACCCCGAGGAACGACTCCGTCGCGATCATGAACGGCCGCAGGTACAGGCTGGTCTCGGGCGCCGAGGGCACCCAGTCGACGTCGGTCTGCACCAACTGCCGGATCGACTCGACGAACGCCTCGACCGGGAGCTCCGGCAGAGCGAGCCGTCGGGCGGACCGCTGGAACCGCCGGGCGTTGGCGTCCGGTCGGAACGACCACACCGAGCCGTCCGCGTGCCGGTAGGCCTTGAGCCCCTCGAAGATCTCCTGGGCGTAGTGCAGGACACTCGCGCTGGGGTCGAGGGACAGCGGCCCGTACGGGTGGATCGACGCGCTGTGCCAGCCGTCGTCGAGCGTCCACTCGACCGTCGCCATGTGGTCGGTGAAGTGCTTGCCGAAGCCCGGGTCGGCGAGGATCTGCTCACGCTCGGCGGCCGCGCGGCGGTCGGCGGACGGGGTGCTGGCGAACTCGAGTCCGAAGGCGGTGTCGGTGCTCATGGGGAGGACTCCTTCTCAGGCGGTGGTGGTGCGTGCCGTGGCCGCGGCGGCGATCGCGTCGCCGATCTCGGCCGTGCGACGCGGCGTGGTGCCCCGGTCGGCGAGGTCGGACTCCACCGCAGCCGTCACCGCGGCCGCCAGGTCACCGCGACCGATGTGGTCGAGCAACAGGGCGACGGAACGGATCGCGGCGGTGGGGTCGGCCAGCTGCTGACCTGCGATGTCCGGCGCGGAACCGTGGACCGGCTCGAACATGCTGGGGAAGGTGCCGTCCGGGTTGATGTTGCCCGAGGCCGCCAGACCGATGCCGCCGCTGATCGCGCCGGCCAGGTCGGTGATGATGTCGCCGAACAGGTTGTCGGTGACGATGACGTCGAACCGTGCGGGGTCGCGCACCATGTGGATGGTGACCGCGTCCACGTGCTGGTAGTCGACCGTGACGTCCGGGTACTCGGCGCCGACTGCCGCGACGGTGCGCTGCCAGAGGGCTCCGGCGTGCACCAGGACGTTGCTCTTGTGCACGAGGGTCAGGTGCCGGCGCGGGCGTCGGTCCGCCAGCGCGAAGGCGTACCGCACGACCCGCTCGACACCGAAGGCGGTGTTCAACGAGACCTCGGTCGCGATCTCGTGCGGGGTACCGGTCCGGATGGCACCGCCGTTGCCGACGTAGGGCCCCTCGGTGCCTTCGCGCACGACCACGAAGTCGACCTCGCCGGGGTCGGCGAGCGGCGTCGGGACGGCCGGGTGCACCGTCGTCGGCCGGAGGTTCACGTAGTGGTCGAACGCGAAGCGGAGCTTGAGGAGCAGCCCGCGCTCGATGATGCCCCCGGCGAGCCGCGGGTCACGAGGGTCACCGCCGACCGCTCCGAGCAGGATCGCGTCGTGCTGCGCGATCGCTGCCATGTCGTCGTCGGTCAGGATGTCGCCGGTCTCCAGGTACCGTGCGGCGCCGAGGGAGAACGGGGTCTCCTGCACCACGAGGTCGTCCGGCAGGACCGCGTGCAGGACCTTCAGGGCCTCGTCGACGACCTCGGGGCCGATGCCGTCACCACGGATGACCGCGAGTCGGATCGTCTGCGCGCTGCTCATGTCCGCCACTCCCCTAGAGCGTGATGTCGATCTCGCGGAGCGAGGACGCGTCGATCGCCGAGCGGACGTGCTCGAGGATCTCGGCCGGCACGGGCGAGTCGACCGTCAGGACGCTCAGCGCCTGGCCACCGGCGGCTTCGCGCGAGATCTGCATCGCGGCGATGTTGATGCCGGCCTGGCCGAACTCCTTGCCGTAGACCGCGACGATGCCCGGACGGTCGGTGTACTCCATCACGACGTGGTGCCGGTCGAGCGGCACCTCGACGTCGTGCCCGTTGATCTCGACGAGCTTCTCGACCTGCTTCGGGCCGGTGAGCGTGCCGGACACGCTGATCGCCGGGCCGTCGGACTGGGCGCCGCGGATCGTCAGCACGTTGCGGTACTCGGGGCTGTCGGTCTCGGTGATGAGGCGGACGGTGACCCCGCGCTGCTCGGCGATGAGCGGGGCGTTGACGTACGAGACCTGGTCGCTCACGACGTCGGTGAAGACACCCTTGAGCGCCGCGAGCTTCAGCACGCTGACGTCGTACTCGGCGAGCTCGCCGTGCACCTCGACGTCGATGCTCGTCACCGGCGAGGTCGCCAGGGCGGTGAAGACCTGGCCGAGCTTCTCGACGAGCGGGATGCCGGGGCGCACGTACGGGTCGATGACCCCTCCGGCGACGTTGACCGCGTCGGGTACGAGCTCGCCGCCGAGGGCGAGACGGACCGACTTGGCGACCGAGACGCCTGCCTTCTCCTGCGCTTCGTCGGTGGAGGCACCGAGGTGCGGCGTCACGACGACGTTCGGGAGCGCCAGGAGCGGCGAGTCCTTCGGGGGCTCGGCGACGAAGACGTCGAGGCCGGCGCCGGCGATGGTGTTCGCCGTGAGTGCACGGTGCAGGGCGTCCTCGTCGATCAGGCCGCCGCGGGCCACGTTCACGACGAACGCGGTCGGCTTCATCAGGGCGAACTGGGCGTCCGAGATCATGCCGAGGGTCTCCGGCGTCCTCGGCATGTGGATCGTGGTGAAGTCGGCCCGGCGCAGCAGGTCGTCGAGGGAGACGAGCTCGACCCCGAGCTGCTGCGCACGTGCCGTGGTGACGTACGGGTCGTACGCGATGACCGTCACGCCGAAGGCCTGCAGCCGCTGGGTGATGAGCGCGCCGATGCGGCCAAGGCCGATGATGCCGACGGTCTTCTCGTAGAGCTCGACACCGGTGTACGACGAGCGCTTCCACGCACCGGCGGCCAGCGAGGCGTGGGCGGCCGGGATGTGCCGCGCGAGCGACAGGATGTGCCCGACCGTGAGCTCCGCCGCCGAGATGATGTTCGAGGTCGGGGCGTTCACCACCATCACGCCGGCGGTCGTCGCCGCCTTGATGTCGACGTTGTCGAGGCCGACGCCGGCACGGGCGACGACCTTGAGGCTCGGTGCCGCGGCGATCGCCTCGGCGTCGATCTTGGTGGCGGACCGCACGAGGACGGCGTGCGCGTCGGACAGCGCCGCCAGGAGCGCCGGACGGTCGGTGCCGTCCACGTTCCGGATCTCGAAGTCGGGCCCGAGGGCGTCGACCGTTGCGGGCGAGAGTTCTTCGGCGATCAGGACGACCGGCTTCGACACAGCAGCTGTTTCCTCACTCGAGACGGTTGGTATCCCACCATGCTATCGACGCGAGCCGGTGGTGACGACCGCGGGAGCGGTCCTGTGGAGAACCACACGACGGCCGGGAGGCGCGGGGCGGGGCCGCACCGTGCCTCCTGGCCGTGGGCGGGGCGCGTCAGAAGTCCAGCAGCGTCGGGACGAACAGCTGGAGGTCGAGCCAGAGGGCGCCGGCACCGGCGAACGCGACCACGAACACCGCGATCGTGACGGGCAGGCTCGCGCGCCGGGTGACGACGATCGCCGCGACGAACGCGACCGGCGCGATGAGGATGTCGAGCACGAGCCACAGCCAAGGGGTGCTGGTCTGCAGCGAGTCGCCACCCGAGGTCGTCTGGAGGAACGCGTTGAAGGCGTCCACCCGCTGGTTGATCTGCGTCAGGTTGCCGACGGCCTGCACCGTCATGTACGCGAACAGCGCCGCGAACACGACCCAGACCACGATCTTCGCGACCACGGGGGCACTGTTCCGGCGGGTCGCCGCCGGCACCGCCCCGGTCACCCGAAGCTCCGCGTCAGGAGGAACGGCCAGGGGAAGAGCACGACGGCGCCGAGGAGCATCCAGAGCAGGCGGGTCCGCGTGCGGCTGCTGCGCGCTGCCCAGAGCACCACCGTGAACCAGAGTGCCGGCGCGAGGATCGCGAGGAAGCGGAGCACCTCGACGAAGAGCGTGAGGACGGTGTCGACGCCGGAGACGTACGCGGTCGACGCGGTGAGGAGCCAGGCCACCGTGTAGAGCAGGTAGAGGCCACCGAAGACGCCGAACCCGACGAGCGCGCCGGAGGTCTCGGGTGCTTCGGGGTCACGGGCTCCGCGGTCACGCACCGCCACCGGGTTGTGCGCCGCGTCGACGTGGGTGGCGTCGTCCGCGTCACCCCAGCTGAGGGCGGCGTCGTCGGTGTCGACGGCGTTCGGCACGTCCGGGTCGATCGACCCGTCTGGTGGGGATGCTGCCGTGGTCATGCCCCGATTCTACGAGGGACACGACCCCGGGGAGACCAGCGACGGCCGGGAGGTCGACGTCAGACGTCGGCCGGCTGCGTCGCGAGGACCTCGGCGACGACGTCGCGGACCGCAGGGAAGAGCGGGTGGCTCTCCATCAGGCCTGTGAGGATCTCGGTGAGCGCGTGCGCGGTCGCCCCGGAGCGCAGGAGTGCGTGCAGCTCGATCGACTCCGGGTCGTTCTCGTCGTCGAACGCGAGCGCCGCGCGGACCGCGCCGAGCAGGTGTTCGACGGGCAGGCCTCGCTCGGCGAGCTGCGACGCCGGGCCGACGAAGCGTTCACGACGGCCGAGCTTGCGGAGCGGGTTGCGGCCGACGCGTGCCGTGGAGTCCGGCAGGTGCGGGTTCGCGATGCGGGAGAGGTTCGCGGCGACGTAGCGCGCGTGGTCCTCGGGGTCGAAGCCGTGCTTCGCGATCAGCAGTGCGGTGGTCTCGGCGAGCACCCCGTCGACCTCGGCGCGGACGGCGTCGTCCTCGAGGGCTTCGCGGATGAGCCGGATGCCCCGCACGTAGCCGTGGTAGGCGGCGGTGGCGTGCGCCGTGTTGACCGTGTAGAGCTTCCGCTCGACGAACGGCTGCAGGTCGTCGACCCAGGTGACGCCCTCGATCGTCGGCGGTTCGGCGTCGGAGCCGAGGAACGGGGTGCGCTCGATGACCCACTCGTAGAACGGTTCGAGCACGACGTCGAGGCCGCCGGACTGCCCGAGCACACCGGACTGGTCCGGGACGATGCGGTCGATCGCGCAGTTCGCGAAGACGGCGGCGATGTCGCGGTCTTCGAGGATGGGGGCGCGGCGGATGCTGGCGTGCAGGGAGTCGGTCGCGTTGAACGCGTTCTCGCAGGCCACGATCGTGACGTCACCGCGCTCGAGCGGGCGTGCCGCGAGCCCTTCGGCGATGAGCGGCGCGACGAGCGGGAGCGTGCGTGCGCCCACGGCGGTGGTCACCACGTCGGCCTCGGCGATGGCCTGCACCACACGCTCGCGGTCGGTCTTGCTGCTGAGCGCACGGAACCCGTAGACGAGGTGCTCGACCGGCATCTCGCCGACCTCGTGCACCACGAACCGGCCGGCTTCGTTGAGGGCCGAAACCACGCGTTCGTCGACGTCGACGAAGGTGAGCTCGTAGCCGCTCGCCACGAGGAACTGGCCCACGAACCCACGCCCGATCTTGCCGGCGCCGATGTGGACCGCTCGCTTCGTCACCGCCATCGAACGATCATCCCATGCTGGTCGGGGCGGTCCTGACCGCGAGTGCGCAGCAGGGCCGACGGGTGTCGGGAATCGTCCGCGCGCACGGCGGAGGGACGCCGGTCCGCGGCGTCGGGGCTGGAGAAGAGCTGCTGCATAACGTTCGGGTCACATCGCGAGGCGGCGGTGCAGGTGCACCGCCGCCTCGACGTCGAGTGGTTCTCGGAAGACTACCGTGCGGCCGAGCCGTCCACGTAGTCGCCGTCGTTCTGCTTCCACGCGAAGAGCGCGCGGAGCTCACGGCCGGTGGCCTCGATCGGGTGGCCCTCGCCCTTGGCACGGAGCGCCTTGAACTCCGGAGCGCCGGCGTCCTGGTCCTCGATGAAGCGCTTCGCGAAGGCACCGTTCTGGATGTCCGCGAGCACCGCCTTCATGTTCTCCTTGACGTCCGGCGAGATCACGCGCGGGCCGGAGACGTAGTCACCGAACTCGGCGGTGTCGGAGATCGACCAGCGCTGCTTGGTGAGGCCGCCCTCCCAGATGAGGTCGACGATGAGCTTGAGCTCGTGCAGGACCTCGAAGTAGGCGATCTGCGGCTGGTAGCCCGCCTCGACCAGGGTCTCGAAGCCGTACTGGATGAGCTGCGAGGTACCACCGCAGAGGACGGCCTGCTCGCCGAACAGGTCGGTCTCGGTCTCCTCGGTGAAGGTCGTCTTGATGCCGCCGGAGCGGAGGCCACCGATGGCCTTGGAGTACGACCACGCGAGGTCCCAGGCGGAACCGGACGCGTCGACCTCGACGGCGACGATCACGGGGACGCCACGGCCGGCCTCGTACTCGCGGCGGACGGTGTGCCCCGGGCCCTTCGGCGCGACGAGCGACACGTCGACGCCCTCGGGCGCCTCGATGTAGCCGAAGCGGATGTTGAAGCCGTGGCCGAAGACGAGCGTCGCGCCCGGCTTGAGGTTCGGGCGGATGTCCTCGGCGTAGACGATGCGCTGGACCTGGTCCGGCGCGAGGATGACGACGACGTCGGCCCAGGCGGTGGCGTCGCCCGGGGTGTGGACCTCGAAGCCCGCCTCTTCGGCCTTCTGCCGGCTCTTCGAGCCCTCCTGCAGGCCGATCTTCACCTCGACACCCGAGTCACGGAGGTTGAGGGCGTGGGCGTGGCCCTGCGAGCCGTAGCCGATGACGGCGACCTTCTTGCCCTGGATGAGCGTCAGGTCGGCGTCGGCGTCGTACACGATGTCAGTCACGAGGGTGTGTCTCCTTGGTTCTGTGGTCTGTGCCGGGCACCATCGGCGCCAGGGAAGGGTGTGACGGGCGCTCAGCGCACCCGGTCGGTGATGCTCTTCGGTCCGCGGCCCATGCCGAGGAGGCCCGCGCGGGCGAGCTCCTTGACGCCGTAGGGCTCGAGCACACGGAGGATCGCCTGGATCTTGCCGGGGTCGCCGGTCACCTCGACGATCAGGGAGTCGGTCGCCACGTCGACGACCTGGGCACGGAACAGGTTCACTGCTTCGAGCACCGCCGAGCGCGTCTGGTTGTCGACGCGCACCTTCACGAGCATGTGCTCGCGCTGGACCGACTGCGAGAAGTCCAGTTCGACGATCTTGATGACGTTCACCAGCTTGTTGAGCTGCTTCGTCACCTGTTCCAGGGGGAGGTCCTCGACGTCGACGACGACCGTGATCCGGCTGAGGCCGTCCACCTCGGTGTTGCCGACGGCGAGCGACTCGATGTTGAACCCGCGCCGGGCGAAGAGTCCGGCGACACGGGTCAGCAGACCGGGTTTGTCCTCCACGAGGAGGGAGAGGACGTGGCTCATGCGGTTTCTCCCGTCATGTCGGCGTCCTCGTCGTCCCAGGTGGGCGCGAGTGCCTGGGCGTACTCGATGGACGAGTTGCTGACGCCCTGCGGGACCATCGGCCAGACCATCGAGTCACGGCTCACGACGAAGTCGATCACCACCGGGCGGTCGTTGGTCGCCAGGGCGAGCTCGATCGCGGCGTCGACCTCGTCGGCCTTCTCGACGCGGATGCCGAGGGCACCGTAGGCGTCGGCCAGCTTCACGAAGTCCGGGACGCGGCGCGAGGCGTGCCCCGTCTCGAGGTCGGTGAAGGAGTGCCGGCCGTCGTAGAACAGCGTCTGCCACTGCCGGACCATGCCGAGCGACGAGTTGTTGATGATCGCGACCTTGATCGGGATGTCGTTGATGACGCAGGTCGCGAGCTCCTGGTTGGTCATCTGGAAGCAGCCATCGCCGTCGATCGCCCAGACCACGCGGTCCGGCTGTGCGACCTTCGCACCCATCGCCGCGGGGACCGAGTAGCCCATGGTGCCGGCGCCACCGGAGTTGAGCCAGGCGTTTGGCCGCTCGTACTTGATGAACTGCGCGGACCACATCTGGTGCTGGCCGACACCGGAGGCGTAGACGGCCTCGGGACCGGAGAGCTCACCGATGCGCTTGATGATGCCCTGCGGCGCGAGGAGTCCGTCGGTCGGCTCGGCGTACCCGAGCGGGAAGTCGGTCTTGAGCTGGTGGAGCTTCGCCCACCACTCGTCGGTCGACGCGCGGTCCTCGACGGCGATGCCGCCCCAGGCGTCGAGCAGGTCGACCAGGACCTCGCGGGCGTCACCGACGATCGGGACGTCGGCGAAGCGGATCTTCGAGATCTCGGCCGGGTCGATGTCGACGTGCACGACCTTGGCGTCCGGCGCGAACTCGTCGGCCTTGCCGGTCACGCGGTCGTCGAAGCGGGCACCGAGGGCGACGATGAGGTCGCTGTCCTGCAGGCCGAGCACCGCGGGCACCGTGCCGTGCATGCCGGGCATGCCGAGGTGCTGCGGGTGCGAGTCCGGGAACGCGCCGCGCGCCATCAGGGTCGTGACGACCGGCGCACCGGTCGCCTCGGCGAAGCGGAGCAGCTCGGCGGTCGCGCGGGAACGGATGACCCCGCCGCCGACGTAGAGCACCGGTCGCTTCGACTCGGACAGCAGCTGCGCGGCCGCGGTGATCTGCTTGCCGTGCGCCTTGGTCACCGGGCGGTAACCGGGCAGGTCGATCTTGGGCGGCCACACGTACGGCGCCGACTTCTGCTGGGCGTCCTTCGTGATGTCCACCAGCACGGGACCGGGCCGACCGGTCGTCGCGATGAGGTGCGCCGCGGCGAGGGTCGCCGGCACGTCGGCCGGGTCGGTCACCAGGAACGAGTGCTTCGTGATGGGCATCGTGATGCCGACGATGTCGGCTTCCTGGAACGCGTCGGTGCCCATCAGCGTCGAGAACACCTGACCGGTGATCGCGATGAACGGCACCGAGTCCATGTAGGCGTCGGCGATGGCCGTGACGAGGTTCGTCGCGCCGGGGCCGGACGTCGCGATGGCGACGCCGACCTTGCCGGACGACGAGGCGTAGCCCTCGGCGGCGTGGCCGGCGCCCTGCTCGTGACGGACGAGGATGTGGCGGATCGTGGTCGACGCCATCAGTTCGTCGTAGAACGGGATGATCGCGCCGCCCGGCAAGCCGAAGACGTCGGTGATCCCGAGGTGCTCGAGCGTCCGGAGGACGGCTCCCGAGCCGGTCAGGATCTCCGGCGACCGGCGTGCACCGGCGGCCGCGGACAACGGAGTTGCTTCCGTGGGCATGAGTGGTCCTTGCCTGAGTGGTGGCGGTGGTGCGGGTGTCGGACGCTAGCCCGTGACCGCGCCCTGGGCGGCGGACTTGACGAGCTTGGCGTACTTCGCGAGGACTCCGCGGGTGTAGCGCGGGGGCAGCGGGGCCCAGCCGTCACGGCGGGCCTCCAGCTCGGCCGGGTCGACCAGTAGGTCGAGCGAGCGAGCCGCGATGTCGACACGGATGCGGTCGCCATCACGAACGAAAGCGACTGGACCTGCGTCCACTGCTTCCGGTGCGATGTGGCCGATGCACAGGCCGGTTGTGCCGCCTGAGAATCGACCGTCGGTCAAGAGTAGTACATCCTTGCCGAGGCCCGCGCCCTTGATGGCCGCGGTGATGGCGAGCATCTCGCGCATGCCCGGGCCGCCCTTGGGGCCCTCGTAGCGGATGACGACGACGTCGCCCTTCTGGATGCGTCCCTCGGTCAGGGCGTCCATCGCCGCACGTTCGCGGTCGAACACGCGGGCGGGGCCCTCGAAGACGGAGGCGTCGAAGCCCGCGGTCTTCACCACGGCACCCTCGGGGGCGAAGGAGCCCTGCAGGACGGTCAGTCCACCGGTCTCGTGGATCGGGTTGTCGAGCGTGCGGAAGACCTCGCCGTCGAGTGCCGGCGGGTCGATCTCGGCCAGGTTCTCGGCGACGGTCTTGCCCGTCACGGTCATGCACTCGCCGTGCAGCAAGCCCGCGTCGAGCAGCGCCTTCATGATCACCGGGATGCCGCCGTTGCGGTCGACGTCGACCATGACGTACTTGCCGAAGGGCTTCATGTCGGCCAGGTGCGGGACCTTGGAACCGATGCGGTTGAAGTCGTCCAGAGACAGCTCGACCTCGGCCTCGTAGGCGATCGCGAGCAGGTGCAGGATGACGTTGGTGGAGCCGCCGAGGGCCATCGCGACGGCGATCGCGTTCTCGAAGGCTTCCTTGGTGAGGATCTGGCGGGCGGTGATGCCGTGCTCGAGCATGTTCACCACGGCCTCGCCGGAGCGGTGCGCGTAGTAGTCGCGGCGACGGTCGGCGCTCGGCGGGGCGGCGGACCCCGGCAGTGACATGCCGAGGGCCTCGGCCACACTCGCCATCGTGTTGGCGGTGTACATGCCACCGCAGGCACCTTCACCCGGGACGATGGCGCACTCGATCTTCTTGAGCTCTTCCTCGCTCATGGTGCCGGCCTTGCAGGCGCCGACGCCCTCGAAGGAGTCGATGATCGTGACTTCCTTCATCGTGCCGTCGGCCTGCTTCACGTAGCCCGGCATGACCGAACCCGCGTAGAGGAACACGCTCGCCAGGTCGAGGCGCGCCGCGGCCATCAGCATGCCGGGCAGCGACTTGTCACAGCCGGCGAGCAGGACGGTGCCGTCAAGGCGTTCGGCGTTGACGACGGTCTCGACGCTGTCCGCGATGACCTCACGCGAGACGAGGGAGAAGTGCATGCCCTCGTGGCCCATCGAGATGCCGTCCGAGACGGAGATGGTGCCGAACTGGAGCGGGTAGCCGCCACCGGAGTGCACGCCCTCCTTCGCACCCTGTGCGAGGCGGTCGAGCGAGAGGTTGCACGGCGTGATCTCGTTCCACGAGGACGCGATGCCGATCTGCGGCTTGCTCCAGTCCTCGTCTCCCATACCGACGGCCCGCAGCATGCCACGCGAGGTGGTTGCTTCGATCCCGTCGGTGACGACCCGGCTGCGCGGCTTGACGTCGATATCAGGCATGGGATGAGTCTAGGACGCTTTGGGATACCAGCCGTGCACCCCCGTGCATTCTCATGCTCCGGGACCGTGATCAGCGGGTGGCGCGGAGCCTCGCCAGCTGCTTCAGGACCCCGGTCAGAGCCGCGGGGTCGGCGATGCGGTACCCGGCCCGGGTCTGGCCCGGCCCGACCTTCACCCCGACGTCGCCGTCGCCGAGCACGCGGAAGGCGTCCTCGTCGGTGACGTCGTCGCCGGCGAAGAACACCGCGTCGGCGCCGTGCAACTCGCGGAGCCGGGCGATCGCGTCGCCCTTCGTGACGTGGCGCACCGCGAACTCGACGATGTCCTTGCCACCGCGCTCGAGCACCTCGGGGTCGGCCTCGTGCGCCGCACGGCTCGCCGCCGCGTTCGCCTCGGCAGCGACCTCGGCGGACACTCGGCGCGTGTGCACCCCGTGCCCCGCGGGCTTGTGCTCGATGACGACGCCCGGGAACCGTTCGCCGACCGCGTCGAGCGCAGCGCCGATCCGTGCCACACGACCGACCTCGTCATCCGACAGCGCGGCCTCGTCGTGGCCGTCCACGCGCCACTCGACGCCGTGCGAGCCGACGAGCGCCATGTCCTCGGGTGCATGGGTCACCGCGGCCAGGCTGCCGAGCGGACGCCCGGACACGAGCACCACCTCGGTGTCCTTCGCGCGGTGCAGGGTCAGGACCGCGGCCCACGAGCCGGGCAGCGCCCCGACCTGCGAGGGGTCGTCGGCGAAGGGGGCCAGCGTGCCGTCGAAGTCGAGGGCGACGATCAGTCGCGGCGCAGCCGCGAGCGTCTCGAGGGCCGCGTCGATGGCGGTCTGGTCGGTGGTGGTCTCAGTCATCACGTGCCTCCCGGGTGTCCTCGGCAGCCCTGGCGGACTGGGCGTCCTGGTCGAAGATCGACATGTTGTCGGTCTGCGCCTCACGGTGCTGCTCGCGCGGGTCGGCGGCGGACGGGTCGATCTGGGCGTTCCGCGGCGCGTGCCGGTCGAGCGCCTCGAGGAACGAGCGCGACCAGCGCGCCACGTCGTTGTCGCGGACGCGCTTGCGGAGCGCGCGCATGCGCGTCGACCGCTCGCGACGCGGCATCTGGATGGCACGCTCGATCGAGTCCTTGAGCGCCCCGATGTCGTGCGGGTTCACGATCACGGCCTGCTTGAGCTCGTCGGCGGCACCCGCGAACTCGGACAGGATGAGCACCCCGTCGTTGTCGAAGCGGGCGGCGACGTACTCCTTCGCGACGAGGTTCATGCCGTCGCGCAGTGCGGTGACGAGCATGATGTCGGCGGCCAGGTACAGCGCCACCATCTCCTCGCGCGGGTAGCCGTGGTGCAGGTACGAGATCGGCTGGTGGCCGATGACGCCGAGGTCGCCGTTGATGCGGCCGACGCTCAGCTCGATCTCGTCGCGGAGTGCCGCGTACGAGTCGACACGCTCGCGACTCGGGCTCGCGACCTGGATGAGGGTGGCGTCCTCGACCGCGATGCGGCCGTCCTCCACCAGCTCGCCGAAGGCCTTGATGCGGTGGCGGATGCCCTTGGTGTAGTCGAGCCGGTCGACACCGAGCAGCACCGTCTTCGGGTTGCCCAGGCTCTCGCGGATCTCGCGTGCACGCTCCTGCACCTCGGGCTTCCGGGCGATCGCCTCGAAGCTCTCGGCGTCGATGGAGATCGGGAAGTGCCGGGCCTCGACGTGGCGGACCGTGATGCCCTTGCGGCTGCGCGGGGCTGCCGGGTCGTCCACCGGGACGTCGATCGTGGTGCCCTTGGTCGTGTAGCCCTTGATGTGCCGCACCGCACGCAGGAAGTCGCTGGCGTCGTCGTGGCGCTGGAAGCCGATGACGTCGGCGCCGAGCAGCCCGTCGAGGATCTGCGCACGCCACGGCAGCTGCGCGTAGATGCCGACCGGCGGGAACGGGATGTGGTTGAAGAAGCCGATGGTCAGGTCGGGACGCTTCGCACGGAGCAGGGCCGGCACGAGCTGCAGCTGGTAGTCCTGCACCCAGACGATGCCGTCCTGCTCGACGATCTCGGCGATCTGCGTGGCGAAGCGCTCGTTCACCCGCTTGTACGCGTTCCACCAGTCGCGGTGGTAGCTCGGGTGCTCGATGACGTCGTGGTACAGCGGCCAGAGCGTGTCGTTGCTGAAGCCCTCGTAGTACTCCTCGACGTCGTCGTCGGAGAGCGGGACGGGGACGATGTGGATGCCCTCGTTGTCGAACGGCGCGACCTCGACCTCGGCCTGCCCCACCCAGCCGACCCAGGCGCCGTCGTTCGCGCGCATCACGGGTTCGAGGGCGGTGACGAGGCCGCCCGGCGAGTGCCGCCAGCCCTCGTTGCCGTCCTGGTCGACGACGCGGTCCACCGGGAGTCGGTTGGAGGCGACGACGAACGAGTAGCGGGTCTGTTCGGTGCGGTCTGCAGGCATGGGGTGGTGTGATCTCCGTTCCGCCCGGCCGGGGCCGGGTGCGTCGGTGCGTCGTGCGTCGGGTGCGACGGGTGCGACGGCCGGCGTGGTGCGCCGGGCGCGATGCCGAAGTTACCAGCGTGGGGACAGCGTATTCACGGCGGATCGGCGGTTCCGCTACGCTGCAGGCACGTGTCGGGGGGACACGGGTGCTGGAGTGCGGCGCCGGCCTCCCGGTCGGAGAGGACCCCCAGTCGTGAGCGAGAACCCGCCCAACCAGCCCGTCCCGCCGTCGCAGCCTGGTCCCGGCCAGTCCGGTTCCGGCCAGCCCGGTCCCGGCCAGTACGCTCCCGGCCAGCCCGCCGGGAACGGCCAGCCCGCCTGGCAGCAGCAGCCTGGAGGCCCGCAGCAGTGGTCGGGTCAGCCCGCCCCCGCCGCACAGCCGTCCGATGCGTTCGGCCGCTTCCTGCGCTCCGTGTCCGGTCGCGACTGGCTGGCGGCCGTGCTCGCCGCCGTCGGCGGTTGGGTCGCGGCGTACGTCGTCGCGGGACTCTCACTGCTCATCACCGTGGGCCTGCTCGCATCCGGCGGCAGCGGTTCGGCAGCTCCGTCCACCGGGTCCGGCACCGACCTCGGCGCGGGCTCGGCCCCCGACGTGGAGTCACTGCTCTCCGGCGTGAGCGTCCTGCTCGGTGCGCCGGCGCAGCTCGTGGCCCTCGCCGACCTCGGCCGTCTGCACCTGTCCGGGTCCATCGGGTTCCTCGGTTCCGGTTCGGGCTCGCTCGCCGTGGTGCCCGCGCTGGTGCTCGCCGCGCAGGTCGTCGTGGCCGTCGTGCTCACCCGCCGGATCCGCACGCGTGGCCTCGGTCGCACGCAGGTGCTCGTCACCGCGGTGGTCTCCGGCCTCGTGACCACCGTGCTCACGAACGTCGCGGCCGCCCTGTTCGCGATCCGGTTCCCGTCGGTGTCCGGCGCGGTCATCGAGCCGGTGCACGCCGTCGGTGTCGGGAGCATCCTCGGCGCGTTCGTCATCGGTGCCCTGGCCGCGCTCCTCGCCCGGCCCTCCGTCCTCGCTGGTGGCAACGTCTTCGCCGCCCGGCTGCTCGGCACACTGCGTGTCGCCGCGTCGCAGCTCACGGTCCTCGTCGTGCTGGTCGCACTCGTCGTCCTCGTCGTCGCCGTCATCGCCCAGCCGTCCTTCGGCTCCGCGTTGCCGCTGCTGCTCGGCAACGTCGCGGTCGGGCTGACCGCGCTCGGGTTCTTCGGTGGTGTGGGGACCTCCGGCTTCGGGTCCGCCAGCGACACCGCCTCGGTGTTCGGCGGGGCCGGCGGCTGGACCTGGTTGGTCGTGCTGTTCGTCGTCGTCACCTCGGTCGTGGCCGGGCTCGCACTCGCCGTCCGCCGCAACGACCGGATCCGCACCACCCTCGACTGGGTCGTCACGCCGCTGGTGTGGTTCGCACTCGGTCTGCTCTTCTTCGTCCTCGGCACCGGCGTCGCCTCGTACCAGGTGAGCAGCACGAACTCCGTGGACGCATCGGGGTCGATCGGCGTCGCGCCGTGGACGCCGATCGTCTTCGCTCTGTGGGGCGGCGCGATCGAGGTCGTCGCCCGGTACCTCGCTCCGGTGCTCCTGCCCCGCCTCGGTGGTGCCGTGGTGCTCCGGACGTCGCGTCTGGTCGGTGCGGACCCCCGCCCCGTCGTGCCGCAGGCGTTCCCGGCCGGGCCCGTCGCCGGTCCGGGTGCCCCCGTGGCGCCCACCGCTTCGGTCGACCCGGCCGCTCCCGGTGCTCCCGCCGCGCCGAGCGCGCCGGTCGCCGCCGACGCTCCGGCCGCCGCCGCGTGGAACACTCCCCCGGCCGCCGGCCAGCAGGCACCGTACCCGCCGGCCGGGCCCGGCCAGGAGCCCGCGGACGGCGTGCAGTCGATCTCCGGTGCGCAGCCGTCGTACGGGTCGCAGCCGCCCTACGGCACGCAGCCCCCGTACGGCGCACAACCCGCCTACGGGTCGCAGCCGTTCATCGGCGGTGGTGCCCCAGCTCCGGCACCGATGTCCCCGCGGTCCAAGAAGATCCTGGTCCGTTCGCTCATCGCCGGCGGCGCCGTGATCGTCGTCGTCATCGCCGGCGCGGTCACGACGAGCGTCCTCCGCGCCAACGTGTGGGGTCCGGCCCCGACCGTCAAGTCCTACGTGCAGGCCATCGCCAGCGGTGACGCCGACACCGCCGCCGACCTGAGCGAGGTCCCCGACGACGCCGCGATGCTCGACTCGAAGGTGCTCGGGAGCGCGAAGGACCGCCCGTCGAACATCCGCGTCGGCCGGGTCGCCCGGACCGGTGACACCGCGATCGCCACCCTGAGCTACACGCAGGACGGCAAGAACCGCTCCGGCCAGGTGTCGTTGCGGCGCACGGGCACCTCGTTCCTGGTGAAGGACGAGTGGCGTGTCACGCAGCCGCTCGCCCAGCAGGTCACCCTGACGGCCTCCGACGTGCTCGAGGGTGCACCCGTGACCGTCGGCGGCAAGGAGATCGGGAAGATCAGCGAGGGCAAGTTCACGTCCCTCGCCTACCCCGGCACCTACCAGGTCTCGGTCGGCGGGACGAAGTACTTCACCGGCGGCACCGAGAAGGTCTCCGTGGGCGCGGCCACGTCCGGCTACGTCGACTTCGCACCGAAGGCGACCAAGGCACTCGAGCAGGACGCCGAGCAGTACGTGACCGATCTGATCGACGACTGCGCCGAGAAGACCGAGCTCCGGGCCCTGAGCGGTTGCCCCTGGTACGGGCCCTACGACGCCGACGGCGGCGTGCAGTACGACGTCACGTCGATGCCCGAGCTGGAGGTCGAGGCGTCCCGCGCCGGCACCGTGATGGTGACGAGCACGAAGGACGGGAGCGTCTCGTACAGCTACACCTCGTACCTCGGCGACAAGAAGCGCGGCGAGGACTCGTTCGATGTGAACCAGTACCTGAAGGTGGAGGACGGCAAGCTCGTCTCCGCCTACTGAGCAGGAGCCGGCTGAGCAGGAGCCGGCTCAGCGGCTCCGCAGCACCACGACGGCCGACCCGGGATCTCCCGGGTCGGCCGTCTCAGTAGGCTGACGAGCATGGTCAGGACACGGGCGTGGTGCAAGGGCGACACGGTCGAGCGGGACTTCCCCGTCGACCGGATCTCCGACCTCGTCGCCGATCCGGACACCTTCGTCTGGATCGACTACACCGACCCGACGTCGGCCGACCTCGAGCAGATCGAGGAGGAGCTCGGCATCCACGCGCTCGCGGTCGAGGACGCCGTCGAGCACGGACAGCGGCCGAAGCTCGACCGGTACCGGGACAGTCTGTTCCTGGTCGTCTACGACGTGGGCGGCACGGACGACGAGGGCGACCTGATCACGCACGAGGTCAAGGCCTTCGTCACCGAACGAGCGCTCGTCACGATCCACGGGTCCGACGTCGACACCACCCCGATGGAACACCGGCTCACCGCGAACTCCGACATCGCCGAACACGGCGTGCCCTGGCTCGTCTGGGCGCTGCTCGACGCCGTCGTCGATCGGGCCACCGACACCGTCGAGGACCTGGAGCGGCAGATCGACGCGCTCGAGGACGACCTGTTCGAGCCGGGCGACCCCCGCGAGCAGCAGATCCAGCGGCGGTCGTTCCGGCTCCGCAAGACCCTCGGGGTGCTCCGGCGGCTGGTCGTCCCGACGCGGGACAGCGTCGCCTCGTTGCTGCACGGTGACGCGGAGACGATCTCGAACGGCATCCGGCCGTACTTCCGCGACGTCGAGGACCACCTGGTCTCGATCGCCGACTCGGTCGAACAGCTCCGCGACACGGTGTCGAGCGTGCTCGACACGACCCTGAACCTGGCGTCGAACCGGCAGAACACCGTCATGAAGAAGGTCACGAGCTGGGCGGCGATCATCGCGATCCCGACGGGGGTGACGAGTTTCTTCGGGCAGAACGTCGAGTTCCCGGGCGAGGGTGCCTGGAGCGGGCTCTGGGCGTCGCTCGCGATCATCACCGCGTCGTCGCTCGTGCTCTACCGCGTCTTCAAGACCCGCGACTGGCTCTGACCACGGACGGCTCCGGCACCCGAACGGTCCGAGGCCCCGCCGACGTCAGAGCGCGAGTGCCAGGACCCCGGCGACGACGGTGAGCGGCGCGACGACGCACCCGAGCGCCATGTACCGGCCCCACGACAGGTGCACGCCCTCGGCCGACAGCCGTGCGTGCCACAGGAGCGTCGCGAGCGACGCCCACGGCGTGATGAGACAGCCGGCGTTCACGCCGATGAGCAGCGCCGCGTACCGCACTGCCTCGTGCCCGGCGGCCGGTTCGAGCACCAGGTACGCCGGCAGGTTGTCGATGCCGTTCGCCGCGACTGCGCCCGCACCGCCGAGCAGCAGCAGCGGGCCGGTCCCGGTGCCGCCCTGCAGCGCGTGCACGATCGGGTCGGTGATGCCCGTCGTGTGCAGCGCCTCGACCACCACGAAGAGCCCGGCGGCGAACAGCAGGGTCGACCACGGCACGCGGGACACCCGGAGCTCGGACGGGGAACGGAACGCCGCGACCACGACGAGCACCACGGCGGCCAGGACCGCAGCGATCCACACGGTCACCCCGGCCGTCAGGGCGACGACGAGCGCGACGAGCACGGCGGAGGCGGCCCAGAAGAACACGGGGTCGCTCGGCGTGCGGACGGACACCGGCGAGTAGCGGCCGAACAGCTTGCCCCGGAACACCACGAGCAGGACGACGCACGGCACGACCACCCCGGCGACCGCGGGCCAGGCCATCAGCCCGGCGAACGGCAGCGGGCCGCCGAGCCCCATCCGGTCGACGGCGAGCAGGTTCGTCAGGTTCGACACCGGCAGCAGCAGCGAGGCGGTGTTCGCAAGCCAGACCGTGGTCAGGGCGAACGGCATCGGGGGCAGGCCCACACGCCGTGCGAGCGAGATGACGATGGGGGTGAGGAGCACCGCGGTGGTGTCGATCGACAGGAAGACGGTGCAGAGCACGGCGAGCACGACGACCGCACCCCAGAGCCCGATGGTGCGTCCGCCACCGACCCGGGCGGCGACGTCGGCGAGGCGGTCGAACACCCCGGCGTCCGCGGCCAGCTCGGCGACGATGGTCAGTCCGAGCACGAACCCGAGGACCGGCAGGACCCGGTCGGCGAGCACGGCGAGGTCGTCGAGGGGCAGCAGCCCGAACACGACGCAGACCGCGCCGACCACGAGCAGGGCCGCTCCGATGACCGCTTGACGCACGAACACTCCTCCGTCGGACACCGCGGCAGGGTGACCGGCGGCGCTCCAATGTACGGGCCGGTAGCGTTGTCAGCACGACGACAGGAGGCCTCTGTGCGCAAGTTCATGTTCAACGGTGCGGTGTGGAGTTCGCTCATCAGCGGCTACAGCGTGCTGCAGACCACCCGCCAGGGACCGCGTGACTGGCGGCTCGCGCTGACCTGGGTCGCGTGGCTCGCCACGACGATCGTGGCGATCGGCACGGTCGTCGAGGACGACCGCGCGGTCAAGGCGCGCCAGTAGGACCAGACGCGGCAGGCGGTCGCAGACACGACCGACCTCGAGACCGGGAGGCACGGTGCCAGCTGGCACCGTGCCTCCCGTTCGTCGTCCTGGCCGTGCAGGGCACGCCGATCCGGTCAGCGGGTCAGCGCTCGGACTCCGGGATGCCGGAGGTCTGGATCGGTCCGGTGAAGAGCGCACCGCGCTCGTCGTCGCCGAACAGCTGCGAATCCCCCTCTGCCGGGCGTCCGCGTCGCCGCGGCGCCGTCGCGCTCGGCTCGGTGAGCTGTACCCGCTGGACCGGCAGGGCGTCCGGGTGGGTGCGTTGGATCCACTCGACCATCTCCTCGCGGACGTAGCAGCGGAGGTCGAACAGGCCACCGGCGTCGGGTGCGGTCACGAGGATGCGGACCCGGACGAGTCCCCCGACGGCGTCCGTGACCTGGAGCACCTTGACCCGGCGGTCCCAGATCGTCGAGGTGTCGAGGATCCGGTCGAGCTCCGCGCGCATGTCGGCCGGGCTCACCCGCCAGTCGAGGTCGAACTCCACGGCGCCGAGCAGTTCGCTGCCGGTCCGCGTCCAGTTCTCGAACGGCGTGCTCGTGAAGTACGTCGACGGCAGCACGAACCGACGGTCGTCCCACAGGTGGACCACGACGTAGGTCAGGGTGATCTCCTCGATCCGGCCCCACTGCTGCTCGACCACGACGACGTCGTCCACCCGGATCGACCCGGAGAACGCCAGCTGCATGCCGGCGAACACGTTGCCGAGCGTGGACTGCGCGGCGAGGCCCGCGACCACTGAGATGAGGCCGGCGCTGGCGAGCACGCTCGCGCCGGCCGCCTCGACCCCGTCGAAGGTCAGCAGGATCGCGCCGACCGCGATGATGACGAGCACGGCGACGGTGAGCCGCCGGATGATGAGCACCTGGGTGCGGATGCGACGCGCCTGCCGGTTGTCGGGCACGTCGATGCGGAAGCGGTGCAGCCCGAGGTCCTCGAGGAAGATCGCGACCTGGCACGCGAGCCAGCACCCGGTCGCGATCGTGACGATGAGGAAGGCGTGCGCGACCTCGTCGCGCCACGGGTAGGCGTCGGGGTTCCGCGGGATGCTCGACGTGAACGCGATCCAGAGCAGGACCACCAGCAGCACGGTGCGGAACGGGTGCTTCGTCCGTCGCGAGAGCACGCCGGCCCAGCGTTCCCGGCGCGCGATCGCCCGGAGGACCAGGTGCAGGACGAGGGCGACGACGGCGGTGACGAGCAGGGCGAACCCGATCGCGACGAGGAGTCGGAGGAGGATGTCCATCCCTCCATGCAAGCAACGGACGACGGTCGTCGTTCAGGTTCGGGCCGCCGTCGGCTGTGCGGACGTTCAGCAGCTGCGGTTCGCCCGAACCGGGGTTTGCGTGACGGCCCGGTCCGGTGCGCATGTAGGTTCTCTCGCATGACAGCGCAGAACGACACGGGTGGCAACCGAGCGCCGGCGAACGACTTCTCGCACGAGCAGGAGGGCTACCAGCACGGTCTGAAGCCCCGGCAACTGCAGATGATCGCGATCGGCGGCGCGATCGGCACCGGCCTCTTCCTCGGTGCCGGTGGACGCCTGCACACCGCGGGCCCCGCGCTCGCGCTGACCTACCTGGTCGCCGGGATCTTCGCCTTCTTCATCCTGCGGGCCCTGGGCGAGCTGGTGCTGCACCGCCCGTCCTCGGGGTCGTTCATCTCGTACGCCCGTGAGTTCTACGGCGAGAAGTTCGCGTACGCCGCGGGCTGGATGTACTTCCTGAACTGGGCGATGACCTCGATCGTCGACACCACCGCGGTCGCGATCTACCTGCAGTACTGGTCGGCCTTCACCGCCGCACCGCAGTGGCTGCTGGCGCTGATCGCCCTGATCGTCGTCCTCGCGGCGAACATGGTCGCCGTGAAGGTGTTCGGCGAGCTCGAGTTCTGGTTCGCCCTGATCAAGGTCGCCGCGCTCGTGGCGTTCCTCGTCGTCGCGATCATCTGGCTCGTCTTCGCGTTCCCGGTCGAGGCCGGCGGCGAGGCCGTCCGGACCGGCTTCTCGATCTGGGGCGACAACGGCGGACTGTTCCCGAACGGGCTGCTCCCCGCGGTCATCGTGATCCAGGGGGTCGTCTTCGCCTACGCCGCGATCGAACTCGTCGGCACGGCATCGGGTGAGACGCAGAACGCCGAGAAGGTCATCCCGCGCGCGATCAACTCGGTCGTCTTCCGCATCGCGGTCTTCTACGTCGGGTCGATCGTCCTGCTCTCCCTGCTGCTGCCGTACACGGCCTACAAGGAGGGCGAGAGCCCCTTCGTGACGTTCTTCTCGTCGCTCGGCAACCCGCACGTCGGCGCGATCGTCGGCGGCATCATGAACTTCGTCGTGCTCACCGCTGCTCTGTCATCCCTGAACGCCGGCCTGTACTCCACCGGACGTGCGCTCCACTCGATGGGGATGAACGGTTCGGCGCCGAAGTGGACCACGAAGATGTCGAAGGGCGGCGTCCCCTACGCCGGCATCCTGCTCACCGCGGCGTTCACCGTCGCGGGCGTCGTGTTGAACTACTTCGTGCCGAGCCAGGCGTTCGAGATCGCGCTGAACATCGCCAGCCTCGGCATCATCACCGCGTGGGGCACGATCATCCTGTGCCAGATGCGGCTGCGCCAGTGGGCCAAGCAGGGGCTCGCGAAGGAACCCTCGTTCAAGCTCCCCGGGGCGCCGGTCACCGCCTGGCTCACCCTGGCGTTCCTCGCCTCGGTCATCGTCCTGATGGCGATCGACTACCCCGTCGGCACGTACACGATCGCGTCGCTCGTCATCATCATCCCGCTGCTCGTCGTCGGCTGGTTCCTGCAGCGTGACCGCATCCTGCGCATCGCCGCCCTGCGCGAGGGCGTCACGGGTCCCTACCCGATCGGTGTCCGCAACCCCGCCGCCTCGGTGCGACGCGACGACGACGGGAGCTAGCGCTCCGCTTGTCCCCGGAACGCAAGGCCCCAGCGCCGAACACGAGCGGTCCGGCACCCGTCGCTACCATCAGCGGGTGCCGGACCGCTCTCCTTCTCCCACCCTCGACCTGCAGCTCAGCTGGCGAGGTGCCTACGGACGCCTCCGGGTGTTCGCGGATCGTCTCGAGGCCGAGACCGACTACCAGCGCGAGACGCGGACGACGGTGCCGATGGACGCGGTGCAGGGGTGGCGCCTCGGGCCGTGCGACGAGGACGCCGTCTGCGTCGAGTTCCTCGCCGGGCAGGACACCTACCGGGTGCTGCTCGACACCCCGGACGAGCAGCTCGCTGCGCTCGCGATCCGGAAGGTGCTCGGCCCGCCGCTGGAGTCCTGAGGACGCCGGTGCCGACCTCCCGGGTGCCGGGTGCCCGGCTGCCCGGGTCGCCGGGTGCCCGGGTGCCCGGGTGCCCGGGTCAGTCGTCGGTGTCGACGCGATCGGTGACGACGTCACCGGAGCCGGCGTCGATGCGCACGCTGTGCTTCGTGCCGGAGGAGTCGAGCACGTCGCCCTCCCAGACGACCGTGCCGACGTGGTCGTCGAGTCCGAGTTCGGTCACGGTCCCCGCGTGCAGGTCCTGGAAGGCGTCGACGGCCTGCTTGACGCTCAGGTCGGCGGCGGCGACGAAGCGCTCGTGCTTGGCCTTGTCGTCCGCGTCGGCGGCCTCGGTCTGCGGGGTGCCGGCGACCGAGGTGCCGTCGGCGTTCGTGTGCACCTCGTGCTCGGTGCCGTCCTTCGTCACGACCAGGACCTCGTAGGTGGAGGCACCCTGCTCCTGCTCGACCGAGATGACGGTGCCCGAGCCGACCTCGCCGCGTGCGGTGGCGACCGCTGCGAGCAGGGCCGTGTTCGAGCCGGTGGACGCGGCGCCGGACGCACCGGACGACGACGAACCGGAGCCCGACGAGTCCGTCGCCGACGAGCCGACCGAGCCGGAGCCGGCCGAGCCGGTGTCGTCGTCGGAGTCGTCGCTGGCGCAACCGGTGAGTGCGAGCGCCGCGACGATCGGCAGGGCGGCGAACGCGGCGATGCGGCGGGCGGAGGGCTTCTGGTGCTGGGTGCGGAAGTTCATGTGGACGAGCATCGCGTCGGGGTGCTGAAGCAGCCCTGAAGCCACCTGTTCAGCCGCCGAGTGCGATGCGGACGACGAACCGCGCGCCGCCGAGCGGGGACGTGACCACGGTCGTGTCGCCGCCGTGCGCCCGCACGGCGTCACGGACGATGGCGAGGCCGAGCCCCGCTCCACCGGCGTCCCGGCTGCGGGCCTCGTCGAGACGGACGAACCGCTCGAAGACGCGCTCGCGCTCGTCCTCGGGGACGCCGGTGCCGTCGTCGTCGACCGTGAGCACCGCGGACCCGTCGTGCTCGGTGAGCGACACGGCGACGCGTGCGCTCGCGTGCCGGACGGCGTTGTCGACGAGGTTCCGGACCACCCCTGCCAGCACGCGCTCGTCGCCGAGGACCCGCGCTGCCGAGATCGCCGAACCGTCCACCCGGACCGCCGGGGCGTCGCCGTCCCGCGCGGGTGAGTCACCGGCCGTCGAACGTGCTCGCGCGCGGGCCACCGCGTCCAACGCCAGGTCGTCGAGGTCGACGGGGCGCCGCGTGCGGATCCCGCCCTCGTCGAGGCGGGAGAGCTCGAGCAGCCCGGTGACCAGGTCCTGCAGGCGCACCGCCTCGGACCGGACGACGTCGGCGAGGTCGGCCGCCTCGGTCCGCTCCGGGTGCGCGACGGCGACCTCGGCGTGCTGCCGGATCGACGCGATCGGCGACCGGAGTTCGTGGGAGGCGTCGGACACGAAGCGCCGCTGGCTCTCGGCGGACCGTTCGAGACGGTCGAGCATCGCGTTCATGGTGCTCGCGAGCCGGGCGACCTCGTCGCCGGTGTCCGGCACGTCGACCCGGGCGTCGGGACGGGCCGCTCGGATCGTCTCCACCTCGGTGCGCATCCGCTCCACGGGCCGCAGCGAGCGCCCGGTGACGGCCCAGGTGACCGCGACGAGCACGAGCACCAGCACGGGCACCCCGACGGCGAGGAGCACGACGGCGGTGCGGACCGCGGTGTCGGCCTGGTCGAGCGTGGCACCGTAGACGAGCGTCGCCTCACCGCCGCCGGGCAGGTCCACGTCGTCCGCCACGAGCAACCAGCGTTCGCCGTCGTGGGTCCACCGGGACTCGTCGGCGGTGGGCAGGGCACCGCCGTCGGCGTCCTCGCCGTGCGCCAGGACCGCCCCGCCGTCGCCGATCACCTGCACCAGGACGTCCTCGTAGCCCGTCACCGCGGCCGCACCGTCCGCCTCGACCCGGGAGGACACCTGCTCGAGACCGGCCTCGGCCGAGGTGCGCACACCGTCGAGCAGCACGAGCCGCAGCACGACGACGAACGCGACGGCGCCGATGACCAGGGCCGCGAGGACGACGACCCCGGCGCCGAGGGTGGTGCGAGCCCGGACCGACCGGGGGCGCCGTGGCCTGCTTCGTGCGGCCCCGCTCGCACGGGGGTTGTCCGGCCGCTCAGCCACCGTCGGCCGCCAAGCGGTACCCGGCGCCACGGACCGTCTCGATCGCGGCACGCCCGAACGGCCGGTCGAGCTTCCGGCGGAGGTGCCCGACGTACACCTCGACGATGTTCGGGTCGCCCTCGAAGTCGACGTCCCAGACGTTCTCGATGACGTCGCGCTTCGACCGGACCTGCCCCGGGTGCCGTGCGAGGTACTCGAGCACGGCGAACTCGCGGCTGGTCAACTCGACGGGGGTCTCGCCCCGGGCCACGGTGCGCGCCGCGGGGTCGACCACCAGGTCGCCGAGGGTCAGCACGGTGGGGCGCTCGCGGGCACCCCGTCGGACGAGCGCCCGGAGCCGTGCGACGAGCACCGGGTGCGAGAACGGCTTGGTGACGTAGTCGTCGGCCCCCGCGTCGAGCGCCTCGACCTGGTCCCACTCGCCGTCCTTGGCGGTCAGCATGAGCACGGGGGTCCAGTCGCCGTCGGCGCGGAGCTGCGCGCACACGGCCCAGCCGCTCAGGCCGGGCATCATCAGGTCGAGCACGATCGCGTCGTAGCGGAACTCACGCGCGTGCCACAGACCGTCCACGCCGTCGTTCGCGACGTCGACCGCCCACCCCTCGGCCTCGAGGCCGCGGCGCACCCCGTCGGCGAGCCGGACCTCGTCGTCGACCACCAGCACACGCATGGGGTCGATCCTGCCGTGCCCCGCTGAAGCAGGGCTGAAGCGGCCGGCTCAGACCAGCAGCAGGATCCCTGCGATCACGGACGCGACCGCGATCGCGAGCGCGATGAGCAGGAGCACGAGGTGCACCGTGTAGAACGTCGTCGGCTTGCCGGCGGCGTCGCGGGCACGGGAGTCCTTCGCGACGCGCTGGAAGAAGCGCGGCCAGGTGACGACGTTGAAGACGGCGCCGATGAACAGGACGACTGCGGCGAAGACGAGCACGGGACGATCCTACTGACCACCGGGCGGGTGGTGCTGGTCCGGCGATGCCGGGCGGGTGGTGCTCGGCCGCCCCCAACGCGGCCGAGTCCCGACCCGGCAGGCCACAGGATCTGTAGCACCTGCTACAGACTGTACACGGCCTGTCCGGCAGCGTCGAGGGACTACGCCGTCTCGAGGGCCGCCTCGGCGTCGGCGAGGGCGGCACGCTCGGCGTCGGACAGTGACGCCCGCGCACCCCGGACGCCGTCGTTGATCTCGACGATGCGGCGGCTGAGCCGGGTCGCGGGGTCCTCGGTCGGCGGGTAGGCGTTGTCCACCCCGACCCGTCCGTGCAGCGGCGCCAGCCGGCGCAGCGCTTCGTCCACGCGGCGGGCCCGGCGTCGGCGGGAGATCCGGTGGCCGACGACGAGCAGCAGCATGCCGGACGCCACGCACAGCACGGCTCCCGGCGTGGTGACGTCGTACGGCAGCGAGAGCGCGTGCGTGACGTCCAGGTCACCGGCGACGTGGGCGACGTCCATCACGACGACCACGACCATGCGGACGACCCCGAGCACCCCACCGAGGACGAGGACCCACAGGCCCACCAGGTCGGTGGTCGTCCGGGCTTCGCGGAGCCGGAGCACGCAGATGAACCCCGTCGCGCCGAGCGCGACGCCGAGGTAGACGGTCTGCGCGATCGAGTAGACGGTGGCCGCCGGGTGGGAGCCGGCGTCGAGCATGAAGGTCGTCGTGGTCTCGGGCTTGTCGAGCACGGTGAACGCGACGACGACCACCACGACGACCACGGCGAAGGACACCACGACCGCGTTCCGGAGCCAGGGTCGCGCCGCGCCGACCGCCTTCGCCACGCCCCACAGCAGCGTGCTCGTGCCGGCCACCATGAGGCAGTCGCTGATGACGGTCACGACGTTGTACCCACCGAGCAGCGGGTCGAGCCACCGGTACAGCGGGTCGACGTTCGTCACGATGGTGGCGGCGAAGAGCAGGAACGTGAACGCCAGCGTTCGGTCCTGCCCACGTTGCAGGACCAACAGCACGATCGTCCCGACGATGAGCAGCACCGCCTGGACGACGGCGATGATCACCCGAAGACCCCTCGGAAGGCGCTCGGGCGGCCGCGGTGCTGGCGGATCACGGTGGCCAGGCGGTCGGCGAAGACCTCGGCCTCGTGCTCGTACGTGTTCGAGAACATGCCACGGGCCAGCGCACGCTCGACCTTGTACTCGGGCAGGTCGGGGATGACGTCACGGATGTACGCGCTCTGCGGGGCGTGCTCCTGGTGCCGGTGCAGGACGTGCCCGAGCTCGTGGCCGATGACGAACGACCGGAACGTCGGCGAGGCCGTCGGCGAGATCATCACGAGGTGCGCGTGCTCGAGCGTGGCCACGAAGCCGCACACGGGCTCGGCGGCCAGGAACGACTCCTCACGCACGACGATCGGCTTGCCGACGACGTCTGCGGCGGCGGCGACGGCCTGGTCGACGTCCGACCACCCCTCGGCGGCACCACGAGCCCAGAACGCCTCGACGAGGGCATCGGTCATGCGACGCTCCCCCGCTGCGATTCCTCCTCGAGCACCTCGGCGATGCGCCGCAGCGCGTCGGGTGAGAGTTCACCGGGGAAGGTCCGGGCCGCGAAGCCGCTCACGCGGGCGGACCGCAGGGACCGGACGAGGGCGAGCTGGGCACCGATCCGTTCCGGCACCTCGCTGTCCTCGAGCAGGAAGCGTTCGTCGACCTCGAAGTACCCGGCCAGCAGGCGCAGGAGCTCGGTGTCGCGGTTGCGGCGGCCGTCGCCGGAGAGCATGTAGGTCCACTTCGCCCGGGACAGCGACCCACCGTGGGCCGCGACGTACTCCTCGATCGAGGAGAACGGCACCGGGGCGCCGCGCTGGGACTCCTCGAAGTCGAGGAGCAGGTTGAGGCGGCGCGCGAGCTCGGCGGCGTCGAGCGCCCCGCCCTTCAGATCACCCGTGTCCATGTCGGACTCCTCCCCAGCCGTGTCCGCGCGAGGTGTGGGTCCGGCGCGTGGACGCCATGCTAGCGCGGGCGCCCGGCACGCGCGCCGCTACCCTCGTGGGCATGCCCCGCCGCTTCCCCGCCACCGTCGCGGCACCGGTCGAGCACGAGATCGTGATCACGAAGTCACGCTTCATCACCACCGTCGCGCCGGTCTCCGGCGTCGAGGACGCCGACCGCGTGATCGCCGAGGTCCGCCGGCGGTACTGGGACGCCCGGCACAACTGCACGGCGATGGTCACCGGCGTGCTCGGGGACCAGGCCCGTTCATCGGACGACGGGGAACCCTCCGGCACCGCGGGCGTCCCGATGCTCGAGGTCCTGCGACGCCGCGGTCTGACGGACGTCGTCGCGGTCGTCACGCGGTACTTCGGCGGGGTGAAGCTCGGTGCCGGCGGACTGGTCCGGGCCTACTCGACCTCGGTGTCCGAGACGCTCGACACGGCGGTCCTCGTCCGCCGCGAGGCCCTGACGCAGGTGCGCTTCGACGTCGACCACGCCGACGCCGGGCGGCTCGACAACGTGCTGCGCGACTGGGTCCGGCACCACCACGCGACGCTCGGCCCGACCGAGTACGGGCAGGCGGCGACCTTCGAGGTGTGGGTCCCCCACGAGGCGCTCGGCGCCCTGACCGCCGACCTCGCCGCCGCGTCGGCCGGTTCGCTCGAACCCGTCGTCGGCGAGGAGCGGATCGTCGACGTCCCCGCCGACTGAATCCGCGGTTCCTGCACACCTCGGGCGTGTCTCCGCTTCGGCGTGGAAACCTGCCCGGAACGCACGAACGCCCCGACTCGATGAGCCGGGGCGTTCGTCCTGCGGTGCACCCCCTCGGACTTGAACCGAGAACCCACTGATTAAGAGTCAGTTGCTCTGCCAATTGAGCTAGAGGTGCATGTTCCGGCTTCCGTGCCGCAACGGGAATCAACAATAGCATGGGTTTCGCGCGCCCACGACCACTCGTGGGCGCACGACGCGAACAGGAGCACCATGACCGACCGTCTCGTCCCCGGCGACACCGCCCCCGACTTCACGCTGCCCGACCAGGACGGTGTGGAGCACTCGCTCGCTGCCCTCCGCGGCAAGAAGGTCATCGTGTACTTCTACCCGGCGGCGTCCACCCCGGGCTGCACCACCGAGGCCTGCGACTTCCGCGACAACATGTCGTCGCTGCAGGCCGCCGGCTACGAGGTCCTCGGCGTCTCGAAGGACGAGCAGGCGAAGCTCAAGACGTTCCAGCACGAGCAGGCGCTGACCTTCCCGCTGCTGAGCGACCCCGACCTCGCCGTGCACAAGGCCTACGCGGCCTGGGGCGAGAAGAACAACTACGGCAAGATCGTCACCGGCACGATCCGGTCCACGATCGTGGTCGACGAGGACGGCGCCGTGCAGCTGCCGCTCTACAACGTCAAGGCGACCGGTCACGTCGCGAGCCTGCGGAAGAAGCTCGGCCTGGTCTGAGGACCGGCCACGCACCGGAGGCCCGGTGCCGGTTCCGAGAACCGGCACCGGGCCTCCAGCGTGTGGCGGACCAGACCGTCTACTCGGCCGGACGCGCGAGCGCGGCCGTCACCGACCGCGACAGCACCAGCGTGATGCCGAGCAGGGCCGGGACGAGCAGCAACCAGCCGACCGCGGCGACCCGGAAGACGCCCTGGAACGCCCCGATGGCGATGGCGCCCTGCAGCACCTGCCAGACGATGATCCCGGAGCGCACCCATGCCCGGCCCTGCCACAGGCCGTTCAGCAGCGCACCGAGCCAGAGCGCGGCGATGGCGACGAGGATCGTGAGGGCGATGCCGGAGGCGATGCTCGTGGCCGGGGCGACGAGCAGTTCGACCACCAGGACGACCGTCACCACCACCAGCGCGAGGAACTCGAGGCCGACCACGGCGAGCAACCCCAGCATCGCCGGCGACCGGCGCGCGACGGGTGCGGAGGGATCGGTGTCGTTCGGGGTGTCGTCGTGCACAGTGATCCTCCAGCATCGGAACCCTTGATTTGGCCCTACCAGTATGGAACGATATTGGAGGTCGTTTGGACGGCACGATGTGGTGTGCGTCTCCCGTGGTTCATCGCTCCTCCCCCGAGCGTCTCGCGGGCGTCAGACACGCTTCCTGCGGACTCCTCCCCACAGTTGTCCCCTCCATGCCGCATGCATGGTCAGCGTTCCGATCCCCCGAACCACGGCCCCGGCCTGCCGTTCGAGCATCGACATCAAGGAGCACCACACATGGACTGGCGTGACAAGGCTGCCTGCCTCACCGCAGACCCCGAGCTCTTCTTCCCCGTCGGGAACACCGGGCCCGCCGTCGACCAGATCGAGAAGGCCAAGTCGGTCTGTGCGCGTTGCACGGTCACCGAGATGTGCCTGCAGTACGCACTCGAGAACAACCAGGACTCGGGTGTCTGGGGTGGTCTCAGCGAGGACGAGCGTCGTGCGCTGAAGCGCCGCGCCGCCCGCGCTCGCCGCGCGTCCTGACCCCGGTCGTCTGACACCACGACGCCCGTCGTCCCCTCGGGGGCGGCGGGCGTCGTCGTGCGCGCGGGCGGGTTCTGCAAAACACCGGTGTTCACGCATCGAACACCGGAATGCGGGTGTTCGACCGGCGAACACCGGTGTTTTGCGAACTCGAACCGCCGGGCGGCGTCAGGCGGGGGCGGTCAACCAGCGGAACGGGATGGTGATCGTCACCTCGGTGCCGCTGCCCGTCAGGGTGTGCCAGTCGATGGTGCCGCCGAGCTCGCCCTGGATGAGCGTGCGGACGATCTGCGTGCCGAGGCCCGAGCCGACCTTGCCCTCGGGGAGCCCCACACCGTTGTCGCGGACCTCGATCTCCAGGTGGTCGTCGAAGCGGCGGGCGACGATCTCGACCTCGCCGTCACGGCCGTCCAGCCCGTGCTCGACGGCGTTCGTCACGAGCTCGGTGAGGCCGAGGGCGAGCGGCGTCGCGGCCTCGGACGGCAGCACCCCGAACTCGCCGGTCTTCTTCGGGTGCACGGTGGTGTTGTGCGACGCAGCGACCTCGGTGACGAGCTTGAGCACCGAGTCGAACACCTCGTCGAAGTCCACCGTCTGGCTGAGGCCGCTCGACAGGGTGTCGTGCACGACGGCGATGGCGGCGACGCGGCGCATCGCGTTCTGCAGCGAGGTCCGCGCTTCGTCCGAGTGCGTGCGACGCGCCTGGATCCGCAGCAGGGACGCCACCGTCTGCAGGTTGTTCTTCACGCGGTGGTGGATCTCGCGGATCGTGGCGTCCTTGGTAATGAGCTCGCGCTCCTGGTGCCGCAGCTCGGACACGTCGCGGCAGAGCACGATGGCACCGATGCGCTCACCGTGGTCGCGGAGCGGGATCGAGCGGAGCGACACCGTGACGCCCTTCGACTCGATGTCCGCCCGCCACGGTGCACGACCGGTGACGACGAGTGGCAGGGACTCGTCCACGTCGAGCTGGGCGCCGATGAGTTCGGTGGTGACCTCGGCGAGGGACTTCCGCTCGAGTTCCCCCTCGAAGCCCATGCGGTTGAACGCGCTCAGGCCGTTCGGGCTCGCGAACGTGACGATGCCGGCGGTGTCGAGGCGCAGCAGGCCGTCGCTGGCGCGGGGCGCACCACGACGCGGGCCCGCCGGTGCACCGAGGTCGGGGAAGTCACCGGTGGCGATCATGCCGAACAGGTCGTTCGCGCTCGCGGTGAAGTTGAGCTCCTGGCGGCTCGGGGTCCGCATCTCGTCCTGGTTGGAGTGCCGGGTGACGACGGCGATCGGCCGCTCGGTGGTCTCGGCGCTCTTCGGGCTCAGGCGGCGGAGCACCGGGATCGCGCGGACGCGGGTCGGGGTGTCCTCGTACCAGTCCGGCTCGGCCGAGTCGACGACCCGGGACCCTGCGAAGCTCTCGGTCACCTGGCCGCGCCACTCCTCGCGGATCTCCTGCCCGACGATGTCGCGGTAGAACAGCGTCGCCGCGGAGCTCGGCCGGGCATGCGCGACGGCCACGAACGAGCCGTCCTCGGCAGTCGGGACCCAGAGCACCATGTCGGCGAACGACAGGTCGGCGAGGAGCTGCCAGTCCCCCACGAGCAGGTGGAGCCACTCCACGTCTGCTTCCGAGGAACGGCCTTGCGCGAGGACGAGGTCACTGAGGGTCGACACCCCGCCAGTCTAGGTCCGCCGCCTTGTGGAGAACGTCGCCCTCTCCACAGGGCAGACCGGTTCGTATTTCGTATGTCGCACGCCCCCTACGCTCGCTCCAACGACGGAAGGGGCAGGGGTGGCAGAGCAGGCACGCCGCATCGATCACCAGACGACGACGGCGTACCCACCGCCACTGCGGATCGTCGAACCGCTGCCGGAGCCTGCCGCGGCCACCGGTCCCCCGGACCCGGCGACGACCGCACGAGCGCTCGGGCTCTGCGTCGCCGAGGTGCTCACCGGCGCGCGGGAGGTCGACAGCATCGCCCGGTGGATCAGCGACGACGTGCAGCGGCACCTGCAGCAGCGGGCCGCGGTGGCAGCGCACGCCCGGGGCTCAGGTCGGCGGGCACGCGGGCGCCCGGTGCTCCGGGTCGGCAGCGTCCTGGTCTGCCGCCCCGCGGCGGGCGTCGCCGAGGCGACGGTGGTCGTGCACACGCGCAGCCACGCGCGAGCGGTCGCCATGCGGCTCGAAGAGCGACACGGGCGCTGGCAGGCGACCGCGATCGGGGTCCTGTAGCCGGGTGGCGGACGGACAGGAGGCACGGTGCCAGCGGCACCGTGCCTCCTGTCCGTCCTGTGTGGACGCTAGTTCTTCTTGGCCGCCTGGCGACGCTCGGCGCGGTTGCTCGCCGCGGCCTGACCGGAGGCCGTGGCCGCGTTGCCGAACGCGGAGCCCTGCTCCGGCTCGGCGGCCGCTTCGGCCTCGGCCTGGGCGCGCTGCGCACGAGCGGTCGCGGCCTGCTCGAGGCGCCCCTTCTCGTCACGGACCTCGACCTCACCGTCGATCGACGGTGCCGAGTACTCGAGGCCGGAGACCTCGTCCTCGCCGAGACCCTTGGCCTCGATCACCGCGTTCTCGCCGTCGGACTGCACCTGGACCTCGAGGTTGAAGAGGTAGCCGACGGACTCTTCGCGAATCTGTCCCATCATCGTCTGGAACAGGGCGTAGCCCTCGCGCTGGTACTCGACCAGCGGGTCGCGCTGCGCCATCGCGCGGAGGCCGATGCCGTCCTTCAGGTAGTCCATCTCGTACAGGTGGTCGCGCCAGCGGCGGTCGATCACCGAGAGCACCACGCGACGCTCGAGCTCACGCATCGCCTCGTCGCCGAGGAGCTCCTCACGCTGCTGGTAGGCCAGCTTGGCGTCCGAGAGGATCTCGCGGGCCAGGAAGTCACGCGACGCCTTGCCCTTCGAGCCGGCCTCGGTGATGACCTCGTCGATGGAGATCGAGATCGGGTAGAGCGTGCCGAGCTCGGTCCACATGGCGTCGAGGTCCCAGTCGTCCGGGGAGCCTTCGCCGGTGTGGCTGTCGATCACGTCGTCGATGACGGCCTTGAGGAACGACTGCGCACGGTCGTGCAGGTCGTCGCCCTCGAGGATGTGGCGGCGGTCGCTGTAGATCGCCTCGCGCTGGCGGTTCAGGACGTCGTCGTACTTCAGGACGTTCTTGCGGATCTCGGCGTTGCGGCCCTCGACCTGCGCCTGGGCGGACCGGATCGCACGGCCGACGAGCTTGTTCTCGATCGCCAGGTCGTCCGGCACGTTCGAGCGGCCCATCAGGCTCTCGGCGGCACCGGAGTTGAACAGGCGCATCAGGTCGTCGGTCAGCGACAGGTAGAAGCGGCTCTCGCCCGGGTCACCCTGACGGCCGGAACGACCGCGCAGCTGGTTGTCGATGCGGCGCGACTCGTGGCGCTCGGTGCCGAGCACGTACAGGCCGCCGACGGCGCGGACCTTGTCGCCCTCTTCCTCGACCTCGGCCTTGACGCGGGCGAACACGTCGTCCCACTCGGCCTCGTACTCGTCCGGGGTCTCGGTCGGCGACAGGCCCTTGGCGTGCATCTCCTGCACGGCGAGGAACTCCGCGTTGCCACCGAGCATGATGTCGGTACCACGACCGGCCATGTTCGTCGCGACGGTCACGGCGCCGAAGCGGCCGGCCTGGGCGACGATCGCGGCTTCACGTGCGTGGTTCTTCGCGTTGAGGACCTCGTGCTTGACGCCCTGCTTGGCGAGGAGCTTCGACAGGTACTCGGACTTCTCGACGCTCGTGGTGCCGACGAGGACGGGCTGGCCCTTCTCGTGGCGCTCCGCGATGTCCTCGGCGACCTGCTCGAACTTCGCCTTCTCGTTCTTGTAGACGAGGTCCGTCTGGTCGATGCGCTGCATCGGCTTGTTCGTCGGGATGGGGACGACGCCGAGCTTGTAGGTCGACATGAACTCGGCCGCCTCGGTCTCGGCGGTACCGGTCATGCCGGAGAGCTTCTGGTAGAGGCGGAAGTAGTTCTGCAGCGTGACGGTGGCGAGGGTCTGGTTCTCGGCCTTGACCTCGACACCTTCCTTCGCCTCGATCGCCTGGTGGATGCCCTCGTTGTAGCGGCGGCCCATCAGGATGCGGCCGGTGTGCTCGTCGACGATGAGCACCTCGCCGTTCATCACGACGTAGTCCTTGTCCTTCTTGAACAGGGCGACGGCCTTGATGGAGTTGTTCAGGAACGAGATGAGCGGGGTGTTCGCCGACTCGTACAGGTTCTCGATGCCGAGGTAGTCCTCGACCTTCTCGATGCCGGGCTCGAGGACACCGACGGTGCGCTTCTTCTCGTCGACCTCGTAGTCCTCGCCCGGGGTGAGGCGCTTGGCGATCGAGGCGAACTCGGTGAACCAGCGGTTGGCCTCGCCCGAGGACGGACCGGAGATGATGAGCGGCGTGCGGGCCTCGTCGATGAGGATCGAGTCGACCTCGTCCACGACGGCGAAGAAGTGGCCGCGCTGCACCATGTCGGAGGCCTGCCACGCCATGTTGTCGCGCAGGTAGTCGAAGCCGAACTCGTTGTTCGTGCCGTACGTGATGTCGGCGGCGTACTGCTCGCGGCGCTCGGCCGGGCTCTGGTTCGCGATGATGCAGCCGGTGGTCATGCCGAGCGCGCGGAAGACGCGGCCCATGATCTCGGACTGGTACGACGCCAGGTAGTCGTTGACCGTGATGACGTGCACGCCACGCGACGGGATCGCGTTGAGGTAGGCGGCGGTCGTCGCGACGAGGGTCTTGCCCTCACCGGTCTTCATCTCGGCGATGTTGCCGAGGTGCAGGGCCGCGCCACCCATGAGCTGCACGTCGAAGTGCCGCATGCCCAGGGTCCGCTTCGCGGCTTCACGCACGGCGGCGAACGCCTCGGGCAGGAGGTCGTCGAGGGTCTCGCCGTTGGCGTACCGCTCGCGCAGCTCCTTGGTCTCGTCGTGGAGTTCCTCGTCGGTGAGGCTCGAGAAGTCGTCCTCGAGGTCGTTGATGGCCGAGGCGTACGCCTTCAGCCGGCGGAGGGTTCGTCCTTCGCCGATGCGGAGGACCTTCTCCAGCACGTTTGCCACGTGAACTCCTTACGAGGTCGTCGCGCGCGACCTGCACGCCCGATCGACCAGTCATGCTAGCAACCCGCGAACGCACGGCGCTGTGAGCGACGCGGCTCTCGCGGACACGGGTGTGCGCGGCCCGCGAACGGACCGCGCACACGGTGCGGGACCGGAGGCCCCGCATGGGATCAGGCGATCGCGGCTGCGCGCTCCGCCTCGGTGTCCGTGTCGACCGCGGCCGGCGCCTGGCCGGCGGGCACCTCGTCGATGCCGATCACGCCGTAGTCCCAGCCCTTGCGTCGGTACACGACACTCGGACGGCGGGTCTCGGCGTCGAGGAACAGGTAGAAGTCGTGCCCGACGAGCTCCATGTAGTACAGGGCGTCGTCGACCGTCATCGGGGCGGCCTCGAAGACCTTGTGCCGGATGACGACCGGGCTGTAGACCTCGTTCTCGTCCTCGGCGGTCTCCTGGTCGACGACCGGGACGGCACCGGTCGCGACGTCCTCGATGAGCTTGCCGTCGGCCGGGACGACACCCATGCCGTCGAAGCCGCTGCCGGCGGCCTCGGCGACCGAGGTGGGGCGGTGCCGGCCGTGGTGCACCTTGCGGCGGTCACGCGCCCGACGGAGGCGTTCCATGATCCGCGCGAAGGCGAGGTCGAAGGCGGCGTACTTGTCCGACGCCGCGGACTCGGCCCGTACGAGCGGCCCCGGTCCGATCAGCGTGAGCTCCACGCGGTCCTCGCCCTGGCTGCCGCTCGACTTCTCGTGGTGGCGGCTGATGCGCACCTCGAAGGCGAGGGCGCGGTCGGCGAGCACGTCGATCTTCTCGGACTTCTGTTCGACGTAGGTGCGGAAACGGTCGGTGACCCCGACGTTCCGGCCCGTGATCGTCACGTCCATGTGGCGGCTCCCATCCAGTGTCGGCGCGTCGCCTCCGTCCGGCGACCCGAACGCCTTGTCGCGAGGCTAGACCCGGCGCACCCTCGGCGTCACGGGGAGGCGGCGAGTCCGTCGGACACTCACCGGACACACAGCGGCCACCGGGTGTTCACCGAGCATCAGTCGTCGACGCTCGCCACGGCGACGCAGCGCGCCACCCGCCCGCCCGCTGCCCGCACGGCACGGACGCCCTCAGCCATCGTCACGCCCGTGGTGACGACGTCGTCCACGAGCACGACGTCGCGGCCGTCGACACCGGTCGCACGCAGGGTCCCGACGGTCGCGGCGACGCGTTCCACCGCCGACCGCTCCTTCTGCCCGGGTCCGGATCGCCGGCGTCCGGCAGGGGTGCGGACGAGGCGCCCCGTGTGCCGGACACCACCACGGGCGAGCAGCAGCACCACCGGGTCGAACCCACGCCGTCGGGCACCCGCCCGGGACGGCGGCACCCGGAGCACCACGGTGCCGTCCGGGGCCGCGGCGAGCGCCGCACGGACGAGTGCACCGAAGCGGACGCCGAGCGGACGGGCGACGTCGACCCGGCCCCGGAGCTTGAGTTCGAGGACCAGGGTGCGGACCAGCCCCTCGTACTCGAAGGCCGCGTCGAGCCGGACACCTGCGACCAGCCGGACCCGCCGGGGCCGTGCGGCGAGCGCCGCGCGGCACGGTGGGCAGAGCGCGCGGTCCGGGCGTCCGCAGCCCAGGCAGGTGACGGGCAGGACGAGCCCGAGCACGGCGAGCAGGGCGTCGCGCCACGGGGTGGGGGCGTCATCAGGGGGCATGCCCACGACCGTGGCGGTGACCGGACGACGGCGGTGGGCCGGTGCGCCGGACGGTGGACGGGCCTCCAGGCCGGGTGGGGTGTGGAGGACCGTCGTCTCAGCGCTGGACGCCGAGCACGTCGGCGGTGACGCCCGTCGTGTCCCAGCCGCCCCCGGTGGACTGCAGGACGTCGCCGTTCGACATCCGGAGCAGCAGCGCGCCGCCGCTGCCCCCGCTGATGGCGGTGGCGCGCCCGTCGGGCTTCGGCAGGGTGCTCGACTTGCCGCCGATGGTGGTGCGGACGATGTTCGGACCGGTGGGCGTCTGCCCGACCGAGGCGACGTCGGTGTCGTTCACCCACGTGGCGTCGACCGCGGTACCGCTGGCGGCCTGCACCCGGACCGGGGCGCCGAACGAGGTCGGTGAGCGGTCGGTCCCGCGGATGATCGCCATCACGTACAGGCCGGGGCCGTCCGCGGTCTCGATGAGTGCGAGCGCCCTGGTCGAGTCGCGGGACACCTGGAACGACACGAGGTCGCCGCGCGGCAGGGTGGTGCGGACCTGGTGGGGGTCGCCACCGAGACCGTACGCGGTGATGTGTCGGGTGTCGGACCGCTGCCCCGCCCAGACGAAGCCGAGGTCGTCGACGGCGGGGGCGATGAGGTCGTCGCGGGCATCGACGCGCAGACGGTCCTTGCCGCGCACGACGACGACGCCGTCCCGGTTGCCGACGGCCGCGGTGGTGCCGGACGCCGACAGGGCGATCGAGGTCGGGTCGAGGCCGGCGATGGCGTCCCCGACGCCGCTGCCGAGTTCGGCGACCTTGCCGGTGCCGGAGGCGGCGTAGCCGACGACACCGTCCTCGTCGACCAGGGGTCGGGGGTCGACGTCGGGGTTCAGCTGGGCGTCCGCTCCCCCGGAGTCCGGCACCGACAGCGTCGCGCCCTCGATCGTCATCGAGACCGAGGAGATGGTGGCGACCGAGGCGAGGGACTTGCTGAGCTGTTCGCGCATCCGGACCCTGTCGACGGTGCTCGCGCGCAGGGCGTCGCTCGACAGGTCGACCAGGGCGGTGCCGCTGTCGATCGTCACCGCGTTGAGGGACAGCTGGGTGCCCTCCGGGAACGACGAGACGACGGCGCCCTTCAGCCAGTCGGCGGGGCCGGCGAGCAGGGCGCTGGCGATGCGCGTGCTCGTGGAGGAGCGTGCGAGGAACCAGCGCTGGTCGGGCACGAGGAAGCGGTAGGTCGGGTCGTAGAAGTACAGCGCGTGCGACTGGAACACCGACTCGAAGCTGACCGGCGACAGGATGATGCCGTCCGGGGCGTAGGCGATGCGCCACTCGCCGTCCTCGCGGACGAACTGGAACGTCAGCGTCGACGAGGTCGGGCGGACCGCCTGGGTGTACTCCCCGTCGGAGTCCACCGTGGCGCTGGCGGTCATCGTGTAGGTGAGCTCGCGGTCGTCGGCGCGCTCGACGGTGCCGCTGCCGTCCCGGATCGTGACGCCCTGCCGCGGGTTCCACCGCTGGGCGAAGTCGGCGGCCAGGAACTGCCGGGCGATCGCGTAGTTGTCCTGGGCACCGGTGGCTGCGGCGATGAACCCGCGGAGGATCGCCGTCTGGTCGGACCCGGTGATCGGTTTGTCCGGCCGGAAGTCGACGCCCGAGAGCGACTCGTCCTTGATCGTCTGCCCGGTGCGCACGGCACCGTCGGTCGGGATGGCCGCGCAGGCGGTGACCGCGAACAGGCTGACCGCGGCGAGCGCGACGGCGAGGACGTGGCGGATCCGGTGGCGCATCAGGACTCCTCTCGCACGGCGCGGGGGCCGTCGTACGACTCGTCGAGCTCGGGCAGCGGGATGGCCGAGGTGGCGGTGGTGCCCTGCTCGTTGCGGGGCAGGGTGAGCACGAAGGTCGATCCCTCGCCCGGTCGGGACCACACGTCGATGCGCCCGCCGTGGAGCTTCGCGTCGCCGAGGCTGATCGCGAGGCCGAGCCCGGTGCCGCCGATGGTGCGCTTCCGGCTCGGGTCGGCCCGCCAGAAGCGGTCGAACACCCGTGCGGCGTCCTCCGGCGGCATGCCGACGCCCTGGTCGCGGACGGCGATGGCGACGGTGCGTGCGTCGCTGTCGACGACGACCTGCACGGGCTTTGCGTCGCCGTGCTCGATGGCGTTGCCGACGAGGTTGCGCAGGATGCGGCGGACGCGCTTGGCGTCGAGCCGCATCGTGGTGTGGCCGCCGGGGGTCGCCAGCTGCAGCTCGACGCCGGCGCGTTCGGCGAGCGGACGGAACTCGTCGACGATGTCCGCGGCGAGGGACGCCGGGACGACGGGTGCGGTGTCGAGCTGCACCGCCTGGGCGTCGTACCGCGAGATCTCGAGCAGGTCGGCGAGGAGCATCTCGAAGCGCTCCACCTGGGCGTGCAGGAGTTCGGCGGACCGGCCGACCGACGGTTCGAACGCGTGCCGGGAGTCGTAGAGCATGTCGCCGGCGAGCCGGATCGTGGTGAGCGGGGTGCGGAGCTCGTGCGACACGTCGGACACGAACCGCTGCTGCACGCGGGAGAGCTCGGCGAGCTGGGTGATCTGGCGGCTGACCGCCTCGGCCATCCCGTTGAAGCTCCGCGCCAGGGTCGCCAGGTCGTCCTGGCCGCGCACCGGGATGCGTTCGTCGAGGCGTCCGGCGGCGATCTTCCGGCTCGTCTCGGCGGCACCGCGGATCGGCACGACGACGAGCCGGACGACGAGCGAGGTGACGAGGGCGATGAGCACCATGAGCGCCACACCGCCGATGGAGAGCGTCTGGGAGACGAAGTCCAGGGTCTGCTGCGCGTCGGAGAGGTCGTAGACCAGGTAGAGCTCGTACTGGCCGGCGCTCGGGATCTGCAGCGTGGACCCGACGGCGAGCCCCGGCACCCGGCGCCCGTCGTCGTCGAGTTCGACGGGCTGCAGGCTCAGCCGACCGGTGTTCTGCGCGACCTCCTTGCGCAGGGCATCGGTGATCACCGCGTCCGGGAAGCCCTGGCTGGCGATGGTCTGCAGCGTCTGCGGGGTGGACTGGTCCGGGCTCCGCTCGATCGCGATGCTCGTGCCACCCGGGCTCGTCGTGTTCGACAGGATCGCCTGCCGTGCCTCGTTCTGCAGCGTCTCGAGCTCGGACTGGTTGTTGTCCTCGCCCGCGGTCGCCGCGTCGAAGATCCCCTGGGCGACGATGGTGGCCCGGGCCGACTCCGACTCGATCTGGTCACGGCGCTGCGAGTAGACGTTCGTCGAGATGCTCACCATGACCGCGGTGCCGATGATCCCCACCGCGAGCCCCGTCGTCATCACGGTGATGGCGACCGAGCGGAACATGAGCGAGCGCCGCCACAGGTACGCGATCGGACGCCAGGCGCGTCGGAGCCAGCGCCGCATCCGGCGGCGGCTGCGGTCGACGACGCCGATCGAGACGGTGGCACCGCCGGCCCCACCGGCGCCGCTGGCCCGGCCGGCCCGGTTGGCCCCGCCGGCCCGGCCCGAGCGTGCCGAGCCCGACGGGCGCGTCGAGGGCGGCACGGTGCTCAGGCTCCTCCGGCGCGGTACCCGACGCCGCGGACCGTGGTGACGGTCTTCGGGTTGTCCGGGTCGTGCTCGATCTTCGCGCGGAGCCGCTGCACGTGCACGTTCACCAGGCGGGTGTCCGCCTTGTAGTGGTAGCCCCAGACCTGCTCGAGCAGCATCTCGCGGGTGAACACCTGGTTCGGCTTCTCGGCGAGCGCCCGGAGCAGGTCGAACTCGAGCGGCGTGAGCGCGATCACGGTGTCACCGCGGCGCACCTCGTGCCCGGCGACGTCGACCGTGACGTCGCCGACGTGCAGCACGGTGGCGTCGGACGCGCTCGGACGCAGGCGGGTCCGGATGCGGGCGACGAGCTCCTTCGGGTTGAAGGGCTTCACGACGTAGTCGTCCGCACCGTTCTCGAGCCCGAGGACGACGTCGGCGGTGTCGCTCTTCGCCGTGAGCATGATGATCGGCGTGCCGCTCTCGGCACGGATGCGCTTGCACACCTCGATGCCGTCGATGCCGGGCAGCATGACGTCGAGCAGGACGAGGTCCGGCTTGGTGGCGTGGAACGCGTCGACGGCGTCGTTGCCGTCGGCGCTGAACTCGGGTTCGTACCCCTCGGAGCGGAGCACGATGCCGATCATCTCGGAGAGGGCCTGGTCGTCGTCGACGACGAGGATGCGCGGTGTCATGTGATCTGGACTCCGGGTGGCGTGCGGGTGCCGTGGTCGGCACGTGTCCCCACACGATAGCCGAGGCCCCGCCGCGCCGGGTTTTCCGCCAGGATGGAGGTGGACCGTGCATCGCTCGCTCGGTCCGACACGACGAGGGGGCTGGAGTCATGTCCGATTGGCACACACCGGGCGGTGGGCAGCAGGGTGCGCCGACGCCGCCGGCGTCCGGACCAGGACCCCTGTCTGGAGGCCCGCCCCGCTTCTCCGTGCCGCCGCCGCCCGCCCCGGGGCCGGGTCCAGGGCGACCGGGCGGCCCGTCCGGCGGCTCGCGTCCGGTGATCCCCCTGCGCCCGCTCGGCCTCGGTGACGTCCTGGCCGGCGCGTTCACGGTCTTCCGCCGGAACGCCCGCGTGCTGCTGCTCTGGAGCGTGCTGCTGAGCGGTGTGCTCGGCCTGCTCTCGACGCTGGCCAGCACATTCGGGCAGCAGGCGCTGCAGTCGCGGATGTTCTCGGCCCTCGACGGCGGCAGCGGTGCCGACTCGGTGGTCGCGGGCACGCTGACGCTCACGGCACTGCTCTCGGTCGTGCTGCCGTTCCTCGCCTACCTCGGTCGCGGGTTCCTGGTGGCGCCGGTCGCCGCGGACACCGGGCAGCGGGTGCTCGGCCGTCGAGCCACGTTCCGGGGGCTGTGGGCGCTGCTCGCCGGCCGCCGGTGGTCCGTCGTCGCGTGGATGCTCGTGCAGATCGGGGCTGGCGTGGTCCTCGCGATCCTGGCCGGGCTCGTGTTCTTCGGGGTGTTCGCGGCCATGGGTGCCGCCGACTCCGGCGCCGGGTGGTTCGTGCTGGCGCTCGTGCTGTTCGTGCTCGGGATCGGTGTCGTCGTCGTGTGGCTCGCCACGCGCTTCGTGCTCACCGTCCCGACCATCGCCCTCGAGGGCCGGCCGGTCTTCGCCGCTGCCGCCCAGTCGTGGCGCCTGACCCGCGGGGCCTTCTGGCGGACCTTCGGCATCCTGCTGCTCGTGCAGCTCATGTTCGGGTTCGCCGCGTCCATCGCGTCCATCCCGCTCACCATCGGGGCCGTGCTCATCGGGGGCACCTTCGACCCCCTCGGGCAGACGGGCGGCACGTCGGGTGCGGGTACCGGTGCGGTCATCGCCATCGTCGTCGGGAGCCTGCTCGCGATCGCGGTGCAGTGCATCACCGACGTGCTGAGCGCGTCGATCACCACGTTCCTCGCCATCGACCGGCGGATCCGCACCGAGGCGCTCGACCAGCGGATCGCGTCGCACCTCGACTCGGGGCAGCCGACCGACCCGTTCGCGCCGTCCGAGCCCGTCGCACGCCCACCGTGGCCGCCGCAGCAGCAGTGGGGTGGCCAGCAGTGGCAGGCGCAGCAGCAACCGTGGCCAGCGCAGCAGTGGCCCGGGCAGCAGCAGCCCTGGCAGCCCGGTCAGCAGCAACAGCAGCAGCCCTGGCAGCCCGGTCAGCAGCAGCAGCCGTGGCAGCAGGGTCCGGGCCAGGCACCGCCGATCGGCTCCGCGTGACGGCGGTCGACCCGGACGAGGCGCGTCGCCTGCTCGAGCGCGAACTCGACCGGTCCGCCTACGACGGTGCCCAGGCGACGTGGTGGGACCGTGCCTCGCGCTCCTTCCTCGACTGGCTCGGGTCGCTCCGCGCTGACGGCATCGACTCCCCCGCTGCGGCCCGCACGGCGCTGGTGATCGCGATCGTGGTCCTCGTCGCGGTCGTCGTGCTCGTCGTCGTCGCCCGCGGACTCCCCCGCCGGCGCGCTCGGGCCGGTGACGGTGAGACCGGCGGGGTGTTCGACGCCGACGACCTGCGCTCCGCCCGGGAACTCCTCGAGGCGGCCCAGGGCGCGGTCCGCCGCGCCGACTGGTCTGCAGCGGTGCTCGACGGGTTCCGCGCGATCGCCAGGGGCCTCGGCGAGCGCGACCTGGTGCCCGACGTGCCCGGAGCCACCGCGCGGACGATCGCCGCACGGGGTGCCGTGCCGTTCCCCGCGTCGGCCGGTGCACTCGACGCGGCAGCGACCGCGTTCGACGCGGTCCGGTACCTCGGTGGCGAGGCCGACGAGGCCGCGGCCCTCCGCGTGCTCGACACCGAGCGCTCTGTCCGGCAGGCCCGCCCCGCCCGGGCCGAGGGACCGGTGGTACCGGCATGACGACCGACACCGCCACGCGGACGAGCACCAGGCCGACTCCGGCTCCGGTTCCGGTTCCGGTTCCGGTTCCGGTTCCGGCCGAGGGACGCCGGTTCCGCGTCGTGTTCTGGGTCGCCATCGTCCTGGTCGGCGTCCTGCTCGCCGCCCTGACCGCCCTCGTGCAGGGCACCGACCCGGACGCACCGCGCGCGCTCGACCCGGCCTCGACGACGGCCAGTGGTTCGGCCGCCCTGGTCCGGGTGCTCGAGCAGCGGGGCACCGCGGTCTCCGTCACCGACACCGTCGACGGCGTCGGGGGGATCGACGGCGGCACGGTGTTCATCGACGACGCCGACGGGGCGCTCGACCCCGACGTCGCGGAACGCATCGCCCGCACGGCGCGGCACGTCGTGGTCGTCGGCACGAGCGGCGCCGGACTCGAGGCGCTGCTCGGGTTCCCGGTCGACCCGGCCGTCCAGGTCGACGGTGACGCCACCGTCTCGACGGCCTCGTGCGGGATCCCGGCGGCGGCCTCGGCTGCCCGCGTCACCACCGCCGGCTCCGGGTACAGCGTGGACGACGACGCCGCCGAACGGTGCGCGCCGACGGGTGACGGCGGCTCGCGCGTCTGGGGACTCGTGCGCACCGCGACGCCGGGCGGCGACGTCACCCTGCTCGGCACGACCTCGGCGTTCCGGAACGACACGATCGCCACCGCCGGGAACGCCGCGCTCGCCCTCGGGCTGCTCGGCGCCGACGAGCGGCTCGTCTGGTACACCCCGGCCGTCGGCACCCCCGACGCCGCCCCGACCCTCGGCGAGCTCGCCCCGCCGTGGGTCCCGAGCGCCCTCGCACTGCTCGCCCTCGTCGCCGTCGCGGCCGGCGTCTGGCGGGGCCGACGGCTCGGCCCGCTCGTCGTCGAGCGGTTGCCCGTCGTCGTCCGTGCAGCCGAGACCACCGAGGGGCGTGCCCGGATGTACGCCCGCACCCGTGACCGCACCCACGCCCTCGACACCCTGCGCGTCGCCGCCGTCCGCCGCATCGGCCGGATGCTCGGACTCCCCGATCGGCCCACGTCGACGAGGTCGTCCGGGCCGCGGCCCAGGCCACCGGCATCCCGCACACCGGTGTCGGTGCCGTGCTCGTCGGCGGGACCACCGACGACGACCGTGCACTCGTCGACGGCACCGCTGCGCTCGACGACCTCGAACGCGCCGTGCGCCGGGCGACCTCCGGCGACCGACCGACCTCTGACCCCGACCGACCAGGAGCACGACCGTGACCGACCTGCCCCCTGCCACCACCGAGCACACCGCGCCGGAGCACGACCCCACGACCGCGGCCGGCTCCGACCTGCGCGACGCGTTCGGCCGGGTCCGCACCGAGGTCGCGAAGGCCGTCGTCGGCCAGGAGGGCGCGGTCTCCGGCATGATCGTCGGACTCCTCGCGCAGGGGCACGTGCTGCTCGAGGGCGTCCCCGGTGTTGCGAAGACCCTGCTCGTCCGCAGCCTCGCCGCCGCGATGACGCTCGACACGAAGCGGATCCAGTTCACACCGGACCTGATGCCCGGCGACGTCACCGGATCGCTCGTCTACGACGCCTCGACCGGCACGTTCCCGTTCCGCGAGGGTCCCGTCTTCACGAACGTCCTGCTCGCCGACGAGGTCAACCGCACGCCGCCGAAGACCCAGTCGGCGCTGCTCGAGGCGATGGAGGAACGCCAGGTGAGCGTCGACGGTGACGCCCGGGCGCTGCCGGACCCGTTCTTCGTCGCCGCGACGATGAACCCGATCGAGTTCGAGGGCACGTACACGCTGCCCGAGGCGCAGCTCGACCGGTTCCTGATGAAGCTCACGCTCGACATCCCACCGCGCGACGTCGAGTGGCAGGTGCTCCGTCGCCACGCCGACGGGTTCGTGCCGCGCGACGTCAGGTCGGCCGGCATCACCCCCGTGGTCGGCGTCGACGAGGTGGTCCGTGCACAGCGTGACGTGCGCGCCGTCGGCGCTCGCGACGACGTGCTCGCCTACATCGTCGACCTCGCCCGGGCCACCCGGCAGGCACCGTCCGTCCGCGTCGGTGTCAGCCCCCGCGGTGCGACGGCACTGCTCGCGGCCGCCAAGGCCTGGGCCTGGCTCACCGGCTACGACGCGATCACCCCGGACCACGTGCAGGCCATGACCCTGCCGGTCTGGCGGCACCGCCTGCGGGTCGCCGCCGACGCCGAGCTCGAGGGCGTCGGCGCCGACGGCGTGCTCCAGCAGGTGCTCGAGCAGGTGCGGGTGCCGATCTAGTGGCGGTCTCCGGCCGGTTCGTCGCGCTCCTCGCCGTCGCCCTCGTGCCCACCGTGCTGCTCGGCAGCGGGTGGGCCGGTCTCGCGTGGGTCGGGGTGGTGCTGCTCGCCGCGGCGCTCGACGTCGTGCTCGCCGCCGACCTGCGACGGGTCCGCGTGGAGCGGCGGATGCCCCGGCTCGCTCGACGCGACAGCACCGCGGACGGCACACTCGTGCTCGCCAACGACGGCTCCCGGACCGTCCGCGGTGTGGTCCGCGACATGTGGGAGCCGTCGGCCGGCCACCGTCCCCGCCGGATCCGGATGGCGGTCCCCGCCGGGGAGCGACGGACGGCCCGGATGCGCTTCACACCGTTCCGTCGTGGTCGACGCCGCACCACCGGGGTCGCCGTGCGGTCCTTCGGTCCCCTGGGCCTCGCCGCACGGCAGCGGGTCGTCGCGGCACCGGGCGAACTCGTCGTGACACCGCCGTTCCGCTCGCGGCGGCACCTGCCGTCACGGTTGGCACGGCTGCGCGAGCTCGACGGCGAGACCACGCTGCAGCTCCGCGGGCACGGCACCGAGTTCGACTCGCTGCGCGACTACGTGCGCGGTGACGACGTGCGGTCCATCGACTGGCGCGCCACCGCGCGACGGCAGGACCTCGTCGTCCGCACCTGGCGGCCGGAACGCGACCGGCGCGTCGTCGTCGTGGTCGACGCGGGCCGGGCGGGTGCCGGCCGGGTCGCCGACGAACCCCGACTCGACACGTTCATCGAGTCGGCGCTGCTCCTCGGCGCCCTCGCGGCAGCCGCCGGTGACCGCGTCGACCTGGTGGTGCTCGACGACACGGCACACGACCGGGTGCACGGCGCCACCCGCACCGACGTCGTGCAGCGTTTCGGCGAGGCGCTCGCGATGGCCGAACCCGGGCTCGCCGCGACCGACTGGGCATCCGTGCCCGCACTCGTCGACTCGATCACGACCTCGCGCGCCCTGGTCGTGCTCGCCTCGAGCCTCGACTCCGTCGGTGCCTCGGGCGACCTGCTCGCCGTGCTCCCCCGGCTGTCCCGACGGCACGCGGTCGTCCTGACGAGCATCGAGGACCCGGCCGTCCAGCGGATGGCGCGCGGCGGGGTGGACCCGGCCACGGCGATCCGGACCACTCGAGGCGGACGGGTGCCGGGCCTCCCGACCGGCGCGGAGCGCGACGTCTACCGACGCGCCGCTGCCGAACGCACCCTGCTCGACGCGGACGGTGCGGCGGACGTCGCACGGCGCTCCGGCGCCGAGGTCGTGCGCGGCGCACCGGCGGACGTCCCGCCGCTCGTCGCGGACGCGTACATCCGGGCGAAGGCCACCGGCCGGCTCTGAACCGGGACGGACGCTAGCCGGCCACCAGGGCGGTGGAGCCGCGCTCGAACTCCTCGAGGTCGCCGCGCTCCCCCGCTCGGTACGCGCGGCCGCCGAGCACCCACTGGTAGGCGAGCACCGCGACCAGGGCGAGGGTACCGATGCCGATCCTGATCGGCCACGGCCAGTCCTGCCGCGTCACCACGCCCTCGACGATGCCGGACAGCAGCAGGGTCAGGGTCAGGCCGATCGCGATGGTGATGAGTGCACGGCCGTCCTCGGCGAGGGCCTGGGCGCGGGTGCGTCCGGGCCCCGGTGCCACCCACGACCAGAAGATCATCAGCCCCGCACCGCCGGCAAGGAACACCGAGTAGAGCTCGAGCTGCCCGTGCGGGGAGATGTAGAGGAAGAAGTCGGCCAGGCGCCCCTGGGAGTGCATGATCGCCGCGGAGACCCCGAGGCTGACGGCGTTCTGCATGATCGAGAACGGCACGAAGACGCCGGTGATGCCGAACGCCACCATCGTCGCGGCGATGTAGGCGTTGTTCGTCCAGACCTGCGCGGTGAAGGCCCCGAGGCCACGGTCGGAGTAGTAGTCGACGAAGTCCTGCGTGGCGTACCGGCGCAGGGCCTCGTCGCTGCCGAACGTCGCCGTCGCACCGGGGGTGGTGGTGATCCAGACGGCGACGATCGCCGCGATCGCCACCGTCGCGAGCGCGACCCAGATGGTCACCCAGCGGATCCGGTAGAGCGCCGCGGGCAGCTGCCGCGTGAAGAACAGGGCGACGGCGGTCAGCGGGTCGACGGGGGTCCCGGTGAACCGCAGGCGGGCGCGGAACAGCGTCAGCGAGAGCCGGTCGCCGGCCACGGTGCGCGGTGCGGCGCCCCGGATGCGGGCGAGGTCGGTCGCGGCCTCCTGGTAGCCGGCGACGAGCCGGTCGACGTCCGCACCGGACCGGTGCCGGGCACGCGCCAGACGGTCGAGCTCCTGCCACCGGTCACGGTGCACCTCGGTGTAGGCATCCAGGTCCACGTGTTCCCCCTCAGGTCGCGCGATCTCCGACAGAATGATCCCATGCCGAAGCCCCGCACGCCGCGTGACCTCGCCGACGCCCGGTTCTCGCGCGACCTCGACGAGACCGCCGACGAGCTGGTGGTGGGCGAAGGCGTCGCGCTCGACGTCCAGCCCGCCGGACTCGTGCTGCGGCTCGCGGCCGCGCTGCTGGACGGCCTGTGCGTCCTCGTCCTGTTCGTGCTCGCGCTGTTCGGTGTCTCGCGGCTCTGGCCCAGGGGCATCGACCCGGCCTGGGGCGCAGCGCTCGGCATCGTGCTGCTCGTCGTCGTGCTGGTGCTGGTGCCCGCGGCGGTCGAGACCGTGACGAAGGGACGGAGCGTCGGACGGTTCGCCACCGGCACCCGGGTCGTCCGGCTCGACGGCGGCGCGATCGGGTTCCGGCACGCCTTCACCCGAGCGCTCGTCGGCCTGTTCGAGCTCTGGATGACGTTCGGCTCGGTCGCCCTGCTCGTCGCGCTGTTCGGCAGTCGGCCCCGGCGCCTCGGAGACCTGCTCGCGGGCACGATCGTGCAACACGAGCGCCTGCCGAAGCAGCGGGACCCCGAGGTGCTGCTGCCCCCGGAGCTGACGGCGTGGGCCGTCGTCGCGGACGTCTCGGCGCTGCCGCAGCGGTTGGAGAACCGCCTGGGGGCGTTCTTCCGCGGGGCTGCTCTGATGCGCCCCGAACTGCGCGAGGCCGCGGCGCAGACCCTGGCGGCCGAGGTGTCCGCGTTCGCGCACCCCGTGCCGCCCGTCCCGCCCGAGGTCTTCCTGGCCGGGGTCGTCGTGCTGCGGCGCCGACGGGACGTCCGGGCGCTGGGTGCCCGCGCAGAACTGCTCACCGCCGCGGGTGCGACGGCGGCGGCGCCCCCGCCGGGCTTCCCGCGCTGACGCGCGGTGCGGCGGCGCCGGCGCGCGGCGCCGGCGCGCGGCGCGCGGCGCCTGCGGCTCGCAAAACACCGGTGTTCGCAGGCTGAACACCCGCGCGCAGGGGTTCAACGTGCGAACACCGGTGTCTTGCGGAAGCGCAGGAACGCCGCGCTCAGTAGCGGTAGTGGTCCGGCTTGAAGGGACCCTCGACGGGGACGCCGATGTACGCCGCCTGCTCCGGACGCAGGGACGTCAGCTGCACCCCGAGGGCGTCGAGGTGCAGCCGCGCGACCTTCTCGTCCAGGTGCTTCGGCAGCACGTACACGCCGGTCGGGTACTCCTCGCGCCGGGTGTGCAGCTCGATCTGCGCCAGCACCTGGTTCGTGAACGAGTTGCTCATCACGAACGACGGGTGCCCGGTCGCGTTGCCGAGGTTCATGAGCCGCCCCTCGGACAGCACCAGGATCGACCGCCCGGTCGGCAGCCGCCACTCGTGCACCTGCGGCTTGATCTCGACCTTCGAGACGCCGGGCAGCGCCTCGAGCCCGGCCATGTCGATCTCGTTGTCGAAGTGCCCCACGTTCGCGACGATCGCCAGGTGCTTCAGCCCGAGCATCTCGTCGACCCCGACGACGCCCAGGTTGCCGGTGCACGTGATGACCATGTCGACGGTGTCGACGACGTCCGCCAGGCGCGCGACCTGGTAGCCGTCCATCGCCGCCTGCAGCGCGCAGATCGGGTCGACCTCGCTGACGATGACCCGGGCGCCCTGCCCGCGGAGCGCCTCGGCCGCACCCTTGCCGACGTCGCCGTAGCCGACGACGAAGGCGACCTTGCCGCCGATGAGCACGTCGGTGGCGCGGTTCAAGCCGTCGGGCAGCGAGTGCCGGATGCCGTACTTGTTGTCGAACTTCGACTTCGTCACGGAGTCGTTGACGTTGATCGCCGGGAACTTCAGCTCGCCGTTCCGGAACAGCTCGTACAGGCGGTGCACGCCCGTGGTGGTCTCCTCGGTGACGCCCTGGACGTCGGCCGCGATGCGGGTCCAGCGGTCCGACGACGTCTCGAGCGACCGCGCGACGGTGTCGAGCACGATCTTCCACTCGGTGCTCGCGTCCGGCTCGGCGACCGGAGCAGCACCGGCCGCCTCGGCGTCGGCACCGGTGTGCACGAGCATCGTGGCGTCGCCGCCGTCGTCCAGGATCAGGTTCGGCCCGGTCCAGTCGGCGCCGGCCGCGGCGGCCTCGTCGCTCCAGTCGAAGATGCAGCTGGTGCACCACCAGTACTCCTCGAGCGTCTCGCCCTTCCACGCGAACACCGGGACACCGGCGGGGGCGTCCGGGCTGCCGGTGGGTCCGACGGCGACGGCGGCGGCGGCCTCGTCCTGGGTGGAGAAGATGTTGCAGCTGGCCCATCGCACCTGCGCGCCGAGGGCGACGAGCGTCTCGATGAGCACCGCGGTCTGCACCGTCATGTGCAGGGACCCGGCGATGCGCGCGCCGGCGAGCGGTTGCGACGCCGCGAACTCGTCACGCAGGGACATCAGGCCCGGCATCTCGTTCTCGGCGAGGCGGATCTGGTGCCGGCCCGCCTCGGCGAGGGACAGGTCGGCGACGCGGAACGCAGCAGCGGTGCGGGTTTCGGTGGGCATGCCCACAGTCTTCCATGCCGGGAGGCGCGGATCACCAGCCGATCCCGGTCACGTCCCACGGGCCTCCGGTCCGACCGCCGCGGCACGTCGCGGACGCGAGCCGTCAGTCGGCGTCGCGCGGCAGCGGCTCGCGCCGCACCACCTGCCAGCCGCGCGGGACGCGCAGGGTGGCCGCGTGGCGGGCGCAGAGGTCGTAGCCGTGCGGTTCGACCCGGGTCGACAGCGGACCGACGACCACCATGGAGTCGCCGTAGTCGTACGTCAGGGTCGACGAAGCGCTGTTGGCACACGCCACCTTGCTGCAGATCCGCACGTCCATCTCGTCAGGGAGCCTAGCGGAGCGTCCGGCGCGCACCGGTCCCCGCGTACGATGTGGGGATGCGTCGGAAGCCTCGCCTCGTCACCCCGGTCGACCGCGGTCGGGGGCGCTCCCGGCACGGCCGAGGCGGGCGTTCGAGCGTCACCGGACCGGAGCTCGCCCCGATCATCACCCGCGCCGAGGCGTTCGACCGGATCGTCGGTGACAGCGCGCACTACCTGCTCGGTCTCTGGCCCGAGGAGCTGTCCGGCGTGGTGTTCCAGGTGGCGGACATGCCGAGCGACACGACCCTGCCGGACGAGATGCCGCGCTGGCGCATCGACCGCGACACCCGCCGCGTGACCGTCTTCCGGATCCCCGTCGAACGGGTGAACCGGAGCCCCGAGAAGGACGACTCGGACCGCCGCATCATCATCGAGACCGCGGTGTTCCGCGCGGTCGGCGAGCTGATCGGCAAGGACCCCTGGGACCTGGCACCGGACCGCTACCGCCACTGGTGAGCCGCCGCCGACGACGGGCTCGCCGCACCCGGCGTCAGGGGTAGACGCGGACCGGGGTGGAGACGTCGGTCGCCGGGCGCACCGGGAACCCGGCGATGCCGTCGGACCCGCGGTAGGTGACCCCCGCGACGATGCCCTCCGTACCGGTCAGCGTGAGCTGCTTCGCGGTCTGCACCGGGAGCGTCACCGTCGCACCGGACAGCAGGACCAGGTTGAGACGCTCGTCGCCCGACTGCATCGTCACGGGTCGGTCCTGACGGGTGGGGTTCACGAGGTTCAGCCGAACCCCCTCGCCCGGGGCGACGGCGGTGATCGTCCGGTCGCCCAGCGGCTCCGCGGAGGCGAACCACCCGAGGTCCGTGCCGGCGTCGTCGGTGGGCGTCGTGGTGCGTGCACCGGTGACGACCGGCTCGGTCGAGGTGACGGTGAACGAGTACCGGCCGTCCGGGAAGTCGTCGAGCGCGACGTCGGTGACGACCCCGGGCTCCGCGGTGGCGTTGACGGTCGTGCCGCCGCCGTCGGCCGTGCTGATGCCGAGGGTGACGCGAGCCGACTTCGTGCCGGGCACGAACAACCGGACGATCGGCACCGCGTCCGCCGTGTCGTCGCCGCGCTGGGCCGCCTGCGCGTCGGCGAGGACGACGGCGGGGATGACCTGCGAGCGCGACGGGGCCGCACCACCGGAGACGATGTCGTAGCCACCGGGGGTGAGGGTGCGGACGACGGACTCCTGCATGTGCGCGACGATCTGTCCGCCGGACGACGTGACGTGCACGACGGTCGAGGCGGCGTCGGACACGAAGCCCGACAGCGGGACGACCTTCTGCGTGTTCGGCGCGACGACGATGCCGGTGGTCCCGGGCGCGCTGACGGTCCCCGAGCCGTCAAAGATCGTCAGGTCGACCGTGGCGTTCACGTCGGTGGGGTTCGACAGCGTGACGAGGCTCGTGCGACCGGTCTCCGTCGAACCGCCGACCAGCCACGTGGACTGGGTCGGGTCGTCGCACGAGGCAGCGCCGGCGCCCACCAGGTCGCCGCTGGAAACGCTCTGGAAGCTGCTGCCCGCGACCTGCGGGGTCGTCTCGCCAGCGGGTGCCGTCAGGAGCCGGGGGTCGCTGCCGCCGGTGGTCGAGGGGTCGAGCGAGGACCGCTCGACCGTCGAACCGGTCGTCGCCGTCGCCACGGTCGCGGTGCCGACGGTGCTCGCCTGCGTCGCGTCGTTGCCGGAGTCGTCGGACAACCGCAGTGCACTGCCGGCGCAGACACGTTCGGCGGCGGCGGGGACCGGCGTCACGGTGCGCCCGGCGGGTCGACCCGGTTCGGACTCGGTGCCGATGGCGTGGGCCGCGGTGACGGCACCCGCGGCGACGACGACGGCGACGGCCGTGGCGGTGCCGCGGACGATCCAGCGCCGGACCGAGGAGGGGTTGGTGCTCATTCGTCGCGCTCCTCGTCGAAGGTGGTGGCGGGTTCCTCGGCCTCGATGACGTTCGAGGTGGCACGGCGGCGGCGCGGTGCCGTCGGGACCGCGAGCAGGGCTGCGGCGCCGAAGACCACGCCGAGCACGACGAGGTACAGCACGTGGGTGGCCTGGGTCGCGGCGGAGCCGGAGCGGGTGCGGTCGACCTCGCCCTCGTAGTGGAACAGCTGCCCGTTGGTGGTCTCACCGATGCTCGTGAAGAGCGCGTTCTGACCGATCGCACCGGCGGCCCGGTCGTGCACCGTCTGCGCCTCGGGGTCGTCGCCGGCGTCGTCGATGAGCACGAAGCTCACGCCGAGCTCGCGGAGCGCCGGCCGGGGGTCGTACCCGCTGCGGCTCGCCAGGTTGCCGGCGAGCGTGGTCAGCCGCGCGCCGGACTCGCTCAGCCGGAGTGCGGTGGCGTCGAGCGTCGACTGGTCGTCGAGGGTCGAGCCCTGTCCGCGCTCGAGCGTGACGGCGAGCGAACCGTCGTCCTGCGGGACGACGACGAGCGTGCCGACGTCGGGGTTCGCCTGGGCCTCGGCGTTCACGTAGGCGCTGAGCACCCGGCCCGTGGTCGGCTCGATCGAGGCGGTGCCGAGGTAGAACGCCGCGAAGGCCGGTGCCACGGCGACCCCGGCGAGCACGGTCGCGACGAGTCCGCTCACCGGTGCGGCCTTCGGCAGCACGTCGATGCCGATGCAGGCCGCGACCACCAGGGCGAGCCAGTACACGGACAGACCGCTGCCTGGCCAGACGATGGTGGTGGTCGAGCCGACACCGGTGACGGTGACGTGGGTGGCGGCGAAGGCCGTCGCGAAGCCGAGGAGTGCGACGACGAGCGCCGAGCCCGCGACCGCCCAGCGGTGTCCGAGCATCGCGCCGATCGCGGCGACGGCCACGGGGAGCGCGAGGACGGCCATCACGACCGGCAGGACCGTCGTGACGAAGGCCAGTCCGGACGTCGCGGGGAGCCAGCCGCTCCAGTCGGGCAGGGGCTGTCCGATGGCCAGCTGGAGCGCGGACGGCGCCCGGGTCGCGGACGGCACGCCGGGGTCGGCGAACACGGCGAGCAGGTTGCCACGGGCCGCCTGCGCCAGGATCAGCGGCAGGAACAGCACCGCGGTCGGCACCGGGATGAACACGCGACGGTGGGCCCGACGCCAGCCGACCAGGAGCGCCACGAGCCAGCCGATGAGCAGGACCGGCAGCAGCGACGGCGCGGAGGCGGCGACGACGGCGAACAGGAGCGACGCGCCGGAGGCCCACGCCCACGAGCGGTGCGCCTCGAGCACGGCGACGAACAGCCACGGCAGGACCAGGTGCGCGATCACGGCGCCGAGGTGCCCGGTGGTCACCGCGCCGACGAGCGACGGGGCGATCGCGTAGAGCGACGCACCGATGACCGGGACCCACGTGCGGGTCGTGACCTTGCGGACCGCGAACCAGGCACCCAGGGCGGACAGCGGGAACGCGACGAGCATGACGAGCACGACCGCGGTGGACGGCGACCAGAAGACGATCGAGCCGAGCACGGCGAGGACCGCGGCGAAGGGGTCGGACGGCCCGGTGAAGCCCGTGCCGAGCGAGTGGAAGCCGTACCCGACGTTCTGCCAGAGCTGCCCCGGGGTCGCGGAGAGCGGCAGGAGTCCCCCGCCGGTCAGGGCCGGCGACCCGAGCAGGGGGTAGAGCGTCACGACGCTGAGCACCGCGGCGGCCAGGACCACCCAGATGCCGCCGTCGCTCAGGAACGACGCCCGCGCGATCGGGGCGTCCTCGACCCGGGCGAGCTCGACGTCGCGCGAGGTGGTGCGGTGTTCGTGCACCCGTCGCCAGCTCACGCGGAGCGGCTCGACGGCTGCCCACCCGAGCTTCTTGGTGCGGGCCAGGTTCTTGCGCGCGCGCACGGCGCCACCGCCGAACGCGACGGCGAACGCGGCGGAGAGCTCGGGGACCACGGCGGCGGGGTGCTTCGCGAGGAGGTGTCCGAGCGCGCGGCCGATCGCGAACGGCACGAGTGTGAGCCAGTGCAGCCAGACCAGCGCGGCCGGCGCGTAGGTCATCCGGCGGTGCAGCTGCGCCTGCCGGTGCATCCGGACGCGCCGCGCCTCGGACAGGCGCTTCCGACCGAACTCCTCGATGGGTCCGGCGCTGGTGACCTTTGCCTCCGGCACGAGGGCGACGCGGTGTCCGGCGAGGCGGACCCGCACCGAGAAGTCGAGGGCCGCGTCGACGTCCGGCAGCGCAGGGTCGAAGCCGCCGAGTTCGTTCCAGACCGAGCGGCGCACGAGCATCCCGCCGGCGGCGACGCCGAGCACGTCGGTGTTGCGGTCGTGCTGGCCCTGGTCGAGCTCGTCCTGCACCAGCACGATCGACCGGCCGAAGCGGGTCATGCTCTCGCCGAAGGCACGGATGAGCGACGGGTCGTCGTCGGCGACGAGCTTCGGACCGGCGACGACGACGGACGGTGCGATCTCGACGGCGGACAGCAGCTCGGCGAGCGCGGTCGGTGCCGGCGCGTTGTCGTGGCCGAGGACCCACAGCCACTCGTCGACCGGCTCGTCGGTCGCTGCGGGCGGCGCGCTGCGCTCGCCCTGTCGGACGGCGTCGCCGAACGCCCTGCCCCCGGGGAGCCGGACGAGCTGCGCGGACCCACCGAAGGACAGTTCGGCGGTCGATCCGTCGGTCGTGCCGACGTCGACGACCACCAGGTTCTCGGGGTGGCGGGTCTGGGCGGCGAGCGCGTCCAGGGTCCGGTCGAGGTGGGCCGCCCCGTTGGCGGCGACGAGGATCGCGGTGACTCTGGGCTGCATGACGGGCGTCACTCTACGGTCTGGAGGCGCGGTGTCGGCTGCGGACGGCGGCGCGCCGTGAACCTGTGGGCGCGCTCACTGCACGGTGCGGGACGGGCGGAGGTGGTCGCCTTCCGGCGCCTTCGTCGCACGCTCCTCAGGGGTGCAGTCGCACGGCGCTGGCGCGCCGTGGACGCTCCTACGCCCGTTTCCGCAGCTTGCGGCGTTCGCGCTCGGAGAGGCCGCCCCAGATGCCGAAGCGTTCGTCGTTCTCGAGCGCGTACTCGAGGCACTGTGCCCGGACCTCGCACGAGGTGCAGATCTTCTTCGCCTCGCGCGTGGAGCCGCCCTTCTCGGGGAAGAACGCCTCGGGGTCGGTCTGCGCGCAGAGCGAGTCGACCTGCCAGGCGAGCGGGTTCTCCTCGTCGTCGGTCTCCGGACGTCGGACACCCGGGACGCCGAGCGCCACGGGATCGACGTGCCAGTCCTCCGGAACTCCGGCGTGGAACTCGGAACCGTTCACCCTGATCACCCCTGCCGCCTCGACAACGAACCCCAACTCTTGCGGCCGTTGCCTGTAATTACAGCGGTGTCATTCGCCTGAGTCAAGTCGCGGATCATAGAAGGCACTGACCGCTCCAGCGTGTCATGTCCCCCGTTTGGGCGTGTCGCGCCGCGCGGGTGGGCCTTCCGGGGGACAACTGACGCGTCCTCAGGCGCTCAGGAGGCGCTGCGACGGGCCTCCCACGCGCTCGACACCATCTCGTCCAGGGAGTGCCGCATGGCCCACTCGAGGTCACGGGCGGCGGCCTCGCCGGTCGCGACGATGCGGGCCGGGTCGCCGGGGCGCCGGGGTGCGATCTCGGGGTCGAAGGCGATCCCGGTGCCCGCCACCATGGCGTCCATGATCTGCCGGACGCTCACACCGTCGCCGCTGCCGAGGTTGTAGGCGCGCTCGAGCGGCTCCCCCGCCTCGAGCTTCCGCGCGGCCACCGCGTGCGAGTGCGCCAGGTCGGCGACGTGCACGTAGTCGCGCACGCACGTGCCGTCCGGGGTGGCGTAGTCGTCACCGTTGATCCGCGGGGTCCGGCCGGCGAGCAGCGCGTCGAAGACCAGCGGGAACAGGTTGTGCGGGCTCGCGTCGTACAGGTCGGGCTCCCCCGAACCGACGACGTTGAAGTACCGGAGCGACGTCGTGGTGAAGCCCGCGGCGACCTCCATGTCGCGCAGCAGCCACTCGCCGATGAGCTTCGACTCGCCGTAGGGCGACTCCGGGTTCTTCGGGGTGGACTCGACCACGGTCTCGACGTCCGGCGTGCCGTAGACCGCCGCGCTCGACGAGAACACCGCCTTGGTGACGCCGGTCTCGGCCATCGCACGCAGCAGGGTCGCCATCCCGGTGACGTTCTGCTCGTAGGTGTGCAGCGGACGCTCGACCGAGACGCCGGCGTACTTGAACCCCGCGACGTGGACCACGCCGGTGACCTCGTGCTCGCGCAGGGTGCGTGCGACGAGCTCGCCGTCGAGGATCGTGCCCTCGACGAACGGCACGTCGTCCGGGACGAACGCGCGGAAACCGCTCGAGAGGTCGTCGAACGCGACCGTGTCGATGCCGGCCGAGCGCAGTGCTCGGACGACGTGGGACCCGATGTACCCGGCACCGCCGGTGACCAGCCAACTCATGCTCGCCACGCTAGCGGACGTCGGCGACGCCCCGGTGGCGGTGCCGGTGCGCGCCCTAGGCGCCGGTGGCGATGAACACGGTCGACGTGATGCCGTCGGAGGAGTCCGCCTCGACCGTCACGTCGCCCTCGTCCGGCGTGATGAAGCACGACTCGCCCTTGCGGAGCAGGATCGCCGACCGCGCGCCGACGAGCGTGACGACGCCCTCGGTGCACACGGCGATGGACGGGCCGACGAGCGGGGCGACCCCGCCCGTGCTCAGTCCGACCGGGCGGCCGTCGCCGTCCACCCGCAGCAGCGCGAACCCGACGCCGTCCGGCGCGAACCGGTCGACGCCCGGGGCGATGCGCTCGGGCTCGAGGACCGGGGCCGGGTACGCGGTGAAGTCGAGCACCCGCAGGAGCTCCGGCACGTCGACGTGCTTCGGCGTGAGCCCCCCGCGCAGCACGTTGTCCGACGGCGCCATCAGCTCGATGCCGAGTCCGTCGAGGTAGGCGTGGATGTTGCCGGCGGGCAGGTACATGGCCTGTCCGGCGGCGAGCGTCACCCGGTGCATGAGCAGGGAGACGACGATGCCGGGGTCGCCGGGCCAGCTGGTGGCCAGGTCGCGGACGGTCGCGGTGTTCGGGGTGAGCAGGTCGTCGTCGAGCGAGACGGCCAGGTCGCTCACGGCCTGCACCACGGCGAGCGCGGACTCGTCGGCGGTCTCGAGCCAGCGGACGGTGTCCTCGAGCCCGTGCAGCAGGTGCACCTCGAGCGGACCGAGCCGTCCGGTGCCCGCATCGAGCACGCGCACCTCGGCCAGGGTCTCCTCGACGGGGCGGAAGCCGCTCAGCGCCTCGAACCGCTCGCTCAGCGCGACGACGAGCTCGGGCTTCGGGAACGGGTCCTTGTAGTTGCGTGCCGGGTCGTCGAGCGGGATCCCCTCGCGCTCCTCGCGGGCGAACCCGTCCTCGGCCTGCTCCGGGGTGGGGTGCGCCTGCAGCGAGAGCGGTGCCGCCGCTGCGAGCACCTTGAGCAGGAACGGCAGGCCGGTGCGGTCGCCGCCCAGGGCGTCCTGCGGCTCGGCGGCGATCCAGTCGAGCAGCGTGTCGGCCCCACCGACCATGGCCGGGTTCACGACGACGCTGGGGCTGCCGGCGTGGGCGCCGAGCCAGAGCTCCGCCTGCGGGGCACCCGTGACGGTGCGGCCGAGGAGCTCCGGGATCGCGGTGACCGAGCCCCAGGCGTAGTCGCGGGGGGTGTTCGTGATGCCGAGGAACATGGGCCAGAGCCTACCGGCGCGGCGCGCGACACTAGAATCTCCGCGATGTCTGCAAGCACGGTGGAGTCACCGCCCCGAGGATCCCTGCGTTCCTCCCCCCGCCGCACGGCCGACCCCACGCGGTGGGACATCCAGGGCCTCCGGGCGTTCGCGGTCCTCGCCGTCGTGCTCTACCACCTGTGGCCGAACCGGCTGCCGGGCGGGTTCGTCGGCGTGGACGTGTTCTTCGTCATCTCGGGCTTCCTGATCACCGGGCACCTGCTGCGTGAGCTGACCGCCACCGGCCGGATCGGGCTCGCCGGGTTCTGGTCGCGGCGGGCGAAGCGGCTGCTCCCCGGGGCCTTCCTCACGATCGCCGCGACGGGGACCGCCGTGCTGGTCTGGGTCCCGAGCGCGCTGTGGGGCCAGTACGGCCGTGAGCTCATCGCCTCGACGGTCTACGTGCAGAACTGGCAGCTGGCCGCCGACGCGGTCGACTACCTGGCGCAGGGCAACCAGGCGTCCCCCTTCCAGCACTTCTGGTCGCTGTCGGTCGAGGAGCAGTTCTACATCGCCCTCCCGCTCCTGCTGCTCGGCGCGCTGTGGGTCGCACGGCGCGCACGGCGGGACGGCGTCTCCCCGGTCGTCGTCGCGCAGGTGCTCCTCGGCGCCGTCGTGGTCCTGTCCCTGGGGTGGAGCATCGTCCAGACCCACACCGCCTCGGGGATCGCGTACTTCTCGACGGCGACGCGGGCGTGGGAGTTCGCGCTCGGCGGGCTCGCGGCGACGATCCCGCTCGCGGCGCCGCGCACGCCCCCCGCCCGGACGGTGCGGGTCGTGGGAGCCTGGGTCGGCGCGGCCGGGCTCGTCGCGTCGCTCGTGCTGATCACCGGGTCCACGCCCTTCCCGGGCATCGCCGCCGCGCTGCCGGTCGTGTCGGCGACGCTCGTCGTGCTCTTCGGCGCGCACTCCGGGCTGCAGCGGGTCGGCAGGCTGACCCCGATCGCGTTCCTGGGTCGGATCTCGTACGCCGTCTACCTGTGGCACTGGCCCGCCGTCGTCATCCTGCCGATCGCGCTCCGCCACGAGCTCACCACCAAGGACAAGGTCGCGATCCTCGTCGGTGCGGTGCTCATCGGCGCGGTCACCACGATCTGCATCGAGGAACCGCTCCGGTTCTCCGGCTGGGTGCGGGCACTGCGTCCGCGCCGGGTCGCGCTCTACGGCGCCCTGAGCACCGTGCTCGTCGTGGCGCTCGGTGCCGCCTCGCTGGCGGCGCTGCACGTGCAGCAGGTGCAGGCGGCCGAGTTCCAGCAGCGCCTCAGCACCGGCGACGTGCGCTGCTTCGGTGCCGCCGCACGGATCTCGTCGTCCGACCCCTGCGTGAACCCCGATCTGGCAGACGTCCGGGTCCCCTCGGCCGCGAACGCGCTCGACGACGACTCGAACCGGGGGGCGTGCTGGTCGAACGACTCGAGCGCCTTCAACGTCTGCGAACTCGGGCCGAAGTCCGGCTACACGGAGCACCTCATCGCGATCGGCGACTCGCACAACAACGTCTTCGTGGACACCTACGCGGCGATCGCGAAGGCGAACAACTGGCGCATCGACGTGGCGGGACACCAGAGCTGCTACCTCACCACCGCGGTGCAGAAGGCGAACACGGTGAAGCAGGTCGACGACTGCACCGCGTGGAAGCAGAACGCGATGGCCTACCTGCGCGCGCACGGTGACCTGGACGGCGTGATCGTGACGCACTCCACCGGCAACGGCCCCGTCGCCTCGGTGCCCGGGCAGTCGGACAGCGAGACCGTCGTCGACGGCATGGTGGGAGCGTGGCAGGCGGCGGCCGACGCGGGCATCCCGGTCCTCGCACTCCGCGACAACCCGACCGCGCGGACCGACGTGGTGGCGTGCGTCGGCCAGATGTCGGGCCCGACGACGAGCGCGTGCGACTCGAGCCGGTCGTTCGGCTTCGGTCTGTTCGACGGCTCGGAGCAGGCTGCCGCCCGGATGCCCGGCAAGGCCCGGGTGATCGACCTGTCGCAGTACTACTGCACCGACACCACCTGCCCGGCGGTCATCGGCGGCGTGCTCGTGCACCGCGACCGCACCCACCTGACGAACACCTTCGCGACGACCCTGGCGCCGTACCTCGGCGACGAGATCGCCCGCACGCTCGCCGCCTTCCGCGAGGACGGACGCGGATGACCCCGTACCCTGACGTCGTGACGAACACCTGGCCGCTCTCGCGCGGCACCGTACCCGAGCGCGAGGCGTTCTCGTTCGGTGCGACGCTGCTCTTCGTCCTGTTCGCCGGCGACGCCTTCCCGAACACCCTGACCTGGTTCGGGGCCGCTGCAGTGTGGGCACTCGTCGCAGTGTGGGGCGTGACGATCCTGGTCAGGGCGAAGCCGCCGCTGGTCCGGACACCGTGGGCGCTCTGGTTCTTCCTCGCCTGGTGCCTGGTGTCCGTCGCCTGGTCGCACTGGCGCCCGGCGACGCTCGCGAGCATCGCCGCGCAGGTGATCTGCGCCGCGATGGCGTTCGCGGTCGCGTCGACCCTGACGTGGCGTCGGATCCTGGACGCGATGAGCCTCGCGTTCCGCTGGGTGCTGATGGGGTCGCTGCTGTTCGAGGCCGTGGTGGCCGTCGTCGTCCGGCACCCGATCGTCCCGGTCTGGACCGACTACGGCGACCGGGACATCCCCGACGCCTTCTACTTCTCCCGCGCCGAACTGCTGACCGGCGGTCGCATCCAGGGGTTGCCCGGCAACGCGAACCTGCTCGCGATGGTCGCCCTGCTCGCCGCGATCGCCATCGCCCTGCAGTTCGCCGAGGGCCGCATGAGCAGGAACCGCTCCGTCGGCTGGCTCGTCGTGGCCGGCGCGGTCCTGGTCCTCACCCGCTCGTCGACCGTGCTCGCCGCCGCGCTCGTCGTCGCCGCCGCACTGTTCGTCGCGCTCTGGATCCGACGCGTCCCCACCGACCGCCGGACGCCGCGGTACCTCCTCGCCCTGGTCGGCGCGGCCGTCGTCGGCCTCGGGGCGTTCGCAGCCCGTGGGACCGTGTCGGAGCTCCTCGGCAAGGGCACGGACGCGACGGGCCGCGGGGACATCTGGCAGCGCGTGCTCGAGCTGATCGACCAGCACCCGGTCCTCGGTTGGGGGTGGATCGGGTACTGGTGGCCGGACATCCCCACGCTCGCCGACCTCGCGCACCGCAAGGGTGTGACGTACCTGCAGGCCCACGACGCGTACCTGGACGTGTGGATGCAGACCGGCATCATCGGCTTGGTCCTGTTCGCCCTGTACGTCGTGACGACGCTCGACAGGTCGTGGTCGTCCGCGACCAGGATCGGGTACGACGCCGTCGGGACCCCCAGGTCGTTCGACCCGGTGTCGCTCCTGCCGCTCCTCGTCGTCGTGGCGCTGCTCGTGCAGTCCGTCGCCGAGTCGCGGTTGCTGTACCAGGGGAACTGGGTCCTGTTCGCCCTCGTCGCGATCAAGACCCGCATCGTCCTGGTCGGCGAGGAACCCCGGTCGGCCGGCGACGGCCCGCGCACCCCGCCGGCCCGGCGGGAGTGGCGACTGCCGATCGCACGCTGACCGCGGAGCACCCGGCGGTCAGCGCTCGAGCAGCCTCGCGCACGGCACCCTGGCCGTCCACGGCGCCTTCCGGACCTCGACGTCCCGCGTGGGGTCGCCGTCGCACGCAGCGACCGCGCCGGGGATCTGCGTCGCCCAGACCGGGCCGTCACTCCGCCGTGTCGCACCGGGGGCCAGGTTGCCCACCACCGCGACGACCAGGACGGCGACGACCGACCAGCCCGCCAGCACGCGGACGAAGCGGACACCGCCCGCCGGCCGTGCCACTCGACGCGACGGTCGTCCCGCCCGACGCGCCGGTCGTGCGTCGAGGAGCACACTCGCCGCGACGACCACCGCTGCCAGCAGGAGCATCCCCGACGCCGCGGCGTAGCGCAGTGCCGGGACGGCTGCGAGTGCCGGGATCGGGCGTGCCCACGCCTGTTCCTGTCCCCCGTTGGCGAGCAGCGCTGCCCACCACACGCCGCCGGACACGACGGCGAGCGCGAGGATCAGCCAGCGTGCGCGCCACGTCCCGACGACGAGTGCGCCCACCACCGCGACGGCGACCAGCAGGACAGGCACGAGCACGACACCCCAGCCGTGGGTCACGACGGCGCGGACGGCGGCACCGACGTCCGGTGTCCAGATCCCCGCGACGGGTTGCAGCAGCCACCCGGCGACCACGTCGGTGAACGCCGGCGTCCCCGACGGCTGCGATCGCTGGTCGGTGAGGGCAGCTGCCACCTGCGCCCCGGCGCCGATCAGGGCGACGATGGTCACCGGGACCGCGCGTGGCCATGCCCGGGCACCCGAAGCGTCCCGCAGGGGGAACCACGCGAGGAGCAGGAGCGGCAGGAACAGCACGGTCTGCAACTCCGTGAGGACCGCGAAGGCGGTCAGGACGGCGACCGTACCGGAGGCCCACCACGTCCGCGCGCGGTACGCGAACAACCAGGGGGCGGCGAAGAGCATGTACCAGTGCAGGTTCGCGGCGTTCCCGCTGATCTCGTGGGGGGCGAGCGGGAGCAGGGCCGGCACCGCGGCGAGCAGGGCTCGGAGCGGCCACTGCGGCACGACGTCTCGCGCGAGCACGAACACCGTGGTGCCCACCGCGCCCACGACGAGGCAGGCCCCAGCGGACAGTGCCCGGGCGTAGTCCTGGACCGGCAGCGCCCAGGCGACGTCGACGAGCAACCGGGGCACGAGGTGCAGGTAGCCGGCGTAGGGGTGCAGCAGGGAGTCGACGGCGCCGAGGGTGATGCGTTCCCGGAGGAACAGCCCGCCGTCCTCCGCCCACACGGTGCCACGTGCCGTCGGCCCGAGTCGCCACCAGGCGAGCGCGGCCGTGGCGATGCCGACCAGGACCGCCGCGGCGACCACTCGGAAGCCGTCGAGACGGCGGTGGCTGGCGCTCGCAGGGTGCTGCATCGTCCGACGACGCTAGCCGGTTCATCACACATCGTCGATATCGACGCTCCGCGATGACCTGGTACCGAGGTCCGTGCACCAAGATGGTGGGGTGACGGACGGACGGCTGACGAAGCGGGTGCGGGCACGCCGCTACCTCTCCGCTTGGATCGGGTTCTCCGCCGGCGGGCGGTTCAGCCAGGCGCTCGCGACGGTCATCGTGCTGTTCGCGTTCGGGCAGCCCACCGTCGGGGCCGTGGTCGGTACCGCCGGCACGTGGGCGGTGCTCGTCACGCTGTTCGTGCTCGCCGGCCTGAGCCTGCTCGGGCAGCGGTACCGGATCGAGTGGCACGGAGTGCTGCCGCTGTCCCTGCTGGCGTTCCTCGGGTACTGCGCCTTGAGCGTGCTCTGGAGCGAGTACTCGTGGGTCGCGCTGCGGGGGCTCGTCGCCACCGTGTGCTTCATGGGTCTGGGGCTGTACCTGGCGCTCGGACGCGACCTCGTCCAGGTGATCCGAGCGTCGGGTGACGCGTTCCGGATCCTCCTCGTGACCGCCCTCGGCCTCGAGGTGCTGTCCGGCCTGGTGCTCGACGTGCCGTTCCCGGCGTTCGGCATCCGCGGTGACATCGCTTACGGCGGCCCGATCCAGGGCATCGGCGGTACCCGCAACTTCATGGGGTTCATCGCCGCCATGGCGCTCGTCACCTTCGTGGTCGAGTTCCTCACCCGCTCCGTCACCCTCTGGCGGGCCGTCGCCTCCACTGCCCTGGCCGTCATCGCGCTGATGCTCGTCCAGTCCCCCATCACCGGACTCGCGATGATCGCCCTGGCCGTCACGGCGCTGGCGCTCTGGTCACTCCGGCACGCCAGACCGGCGACGCGCCCGGTGGTGAACGGCGTCCTCGGCGCCACCGTCCTGCTGGCCCTCGTCGTCGCGGTCCTCGCCCGCGGTCGGCTGCTGGCCGAGATGGGTGCCGCGGGGGGCACCGCCACGCGCATCGACCTGTGGTCGCAGATCCGCGTGCTCACCGAGCGCTACCCGATCCAGGGGTGGGGATGGGTCGGCACCTGGCCGCGCGAAGCCGTGGTGCCGTACGTGACCCTGATCGACCCGGCGGGGATGCGGTTCCACTCAGGGCTCAACGCCTTCGTCGACGCCTGGCTGCAGATCGGGCTCGCCGGCACGATCATCCTGGCCGTGACGGCACTGCTGGCGTTCGCGCGGGCCTGGGTGACCGCGACGACGTTCCCCGGCGTGGCGTACGTGTGGCCGGCCGCGGTACTGGTGCTGCTGGCCGTCACGAGCACCGCGGAGAGCTACCTGCTGCACGGCGCGGGCCTGATGGTCTTCGTGACGGTGCTCGTGATCGCTGCCCGGCGGCGCTCGTGGCGCCGCCACCTGCCGCGCCCCTGAACCGCAGCCCCCGCGCCGCAGCGCCCCTCCGCACCTCGGCTACGGTCGCCCGGAAGGAGTGCCCGTTCGAGTCGATCGACCCGGGGTCCGTGTGGGCGCGGGCGCCACGGCGCCCGCCCTCGTCACCGGCTCGTCAGGCGCCGCTTGATCTTGCCCGCGACGCTGCGCGGGCCCTCGGTGCGGAAGTAGTGCACCGCACGGCCGACGTCGTACCGGACGCCCGAGAGCTTCTTGCGCTCCGGCACCCGCACGCGCATCTGGTGGGCTTCGGCCACGGCCACCGTGTCCCGCACCGACTTGTCGGCGGCGCGGACGGGGTTCCGGCAGAACTCGACGAGCGGCGCGAGGACGTTCTCCCACGTGAACTGCTCGCGGATGCGGTCGACGTTCCCGATGAACTCGGCGCGCGCCTTCTTGTCGAACAGTGCCGTCTCGAGTGCGTCGGCGAGGGTGTCGATGTCCTGCTCGTGCACGGCGATGCCGAGCTTCTCCGCGGCGACGAGGTCGCCGAACGAGTCACCGGCGGTCGTCACGATGGGCAGACGGGCCCACAGGTAGTCGAGGATCCGGGTCCGGAACGAGAACGTCGTCTCGAGGTGCTCGTAGTGCGTCGAGACGCCGGCGTCGGCCTCGAGCAGGTAGGCGCCGCGTTCCTCGTACGGGATCCACGCGTCGTTGAAGAAGACGTTCTTGCCGGTCAGCCCCAGGGCGTCCGCCTCGGCGCGGACCTTCGCGACGATGTCCATCTCGGGCACGTCGGGGTTCGGGTGCTGCACGCCCATGAAGAAGAGCTTGACGTTCGGCTTCCGCTCGGCGAGCTGACCGATCGCCCGCACGAGCGTGATCGGGTCGAACCAGTCGTAGATGCCGCCGCCCCAGACGACGAGCTTGTCGTTCTTGCCGATGCCCGGCACGACGCCCTTGACCCGCGGCTGGTCGTGCACCGGCGGCGTCGAGGACAGGCCGAACGGCACGACGCCGATGAGCGACCGGAGGTCGGGGTCGCGGGAGTACGTGCGAGCGTTCACACGGCCGGAGCCGGCGAGCTGCCCGAGCCAGAACATGCGCTGCCGCTCGGACGCGCAGATGAAGTAGTCACCGAGTTCGAGCTGGTGGTTGAGCGTGTCCGAGGCGTCGAGGATCTGCCGGTTCCACTGGTCGACGTCGTCGCTGCGGCCCTGCTCGAGCTGCTCGAGGTGCAGCGGGTCGTACACGTCGACCACCAGGATCTTGCGGGTCGACTCGAGGACGGGGAACAGGCGCAGCGCGTGGCCCTGGACGATGATCACGTCGGCCCAGGCCTCGTGCTCGACCATCTGGCGCGGGTGTCGGTGCGGGACCGTGACGACGTCGTACGACGGGTCGATCTGCGTCGAGCGGGTGAGGCTGATCACGCGCACGTCGTGTTCGTCGGCGAGCTGCTTCGCCATCTGGGTGGCGCGGATCGCGGGGCCGGCCATCTTCTCGCCGATGGAGTCACCGGTGACGATGAGGATCCGGCGCCGTGCACCGACCTCGAGCACCCCGAGCGAGTGCACGATCTTGTCGTAGCCGGCCAGGTAGTTCTCGATCGGGTAGGCCGGCTCGTCGCGGTTGCCGAACAGGCGCAGGAGTTCGCGGTCGGTGCGGACGCGCGTCGCCTGGATCGCGCGGCGCGACTCGGTCATCGACGGCAGCTGCTCGACGAACTGGTCGACACCGTAGATCCCCGCCATGCTGGTCTTCGCCACCGGGATGGTCGGGACGCTGTCGTCACCGGGGTTGCGCAGGTCGAGCGACGTGGAGTCGAGCTCGCCGCGGCCCACGGCACGGCGGACCGCGAGCGCCAGCGACCCGGGCAGGGCCGCGGCCAGCTGCTCGTCGCCGAGGTTCTTGTAGAGCGTGAAGAGGGCGTTGCGTTCGAGCAGGTAGGTCTCACGGAAGTCGCCGAACTTGTTCATCGACGCGTGGTGCTTGTGGAACGCCACCGACTTCGGCTGGTACCGGAAGCGCCAGCCGAGCAGGTTGAGGCGCCACCCGAGGTCGACGTCCTCGTAGAACATGAAGTAGCGGTCGTCGAAGCCACCGAGCTGCTCGAAGAGCTCGGCGCGGATGAACATCGCGGCGCCGGTGCCGAACAGGACGTCGGTCTCGCTCTCCCACCGCCCGGTGTCCGGCGACCCGGCGAACGGCTTGTAGCCCATGCCGTACCAGGTCATCGCGGCCTCGGTGAAGTCGACGTTGACGCCTTCCCAGTCGAGGACCTTCGACGCCACGGCGCCGATGTCGGCGCCGGACGCGAACGTGGCCATCGCCTCACGCACCCAGCCGGCGTCCGGGCGGGCGTCGTTGTTGAGGAACGCCACGATCTCGCCCGACGAGTGCTCGACGCCCAGGTTGCACCCGCCGGTGAAGCCGAGGTTCGCGCCGGAGTCGACGAAGGTGAAGTCGAGGTCCGAGGCCTTCAGCCGCCCGACGTGCTCGGCACCGGAGCCGTTGTCGACGACGATGACCTCGAGCCGGTCCTGCGGCCAGTCCTGCTTGCGGAGCTCGGCGATGCTCGTCAGGGTGTCGTCGGTGCCCTTGTAGTTCACGAGGACGACGGAAACGACTCCTGGCTTGCGCTCTGTCACGACGAGTTCCTCCAGCTGCTGCCGCGCCTGCGGCACGGTTCGGTGATGCGGGCGCCGGGGATGCCCGGCGACCGACAACACCCTACAAGGCGCAGCACGGCGCTCGGCGGAGGTCGGGTGTGCTTCGTGCACAATGGCACCGTGATGCACCCCGCGATCCCGTCCTCCCCCGTCTCGTCCCCCCTCGCAGCCGAGTACGAGGCGATCGCCCGCGGCGACCACGCGACGGGGACCAGGGGCACGATCCGATTCGCGGTGTCGACCGACGACACGACCGAGGGCAAGGGCGACCTGTTCGTCGCCCTCGGGCTGGCCCGGGCGCTCCGCGCGGAGGGCTGGGGCGTGGACGTCTGGCCGATCCGGCGCTGGGCCGAGGACGTCCCCGAGGACACGACGGTGCTCGTCAGCATGATCGAGTCGTTCGTCCCCGGTCTCGTCCCGGCGAGGACCGCCACCGTCGCGTGGGTGCGGAACTGGACGGCCAAGTGGGCGTCGGTGCCGTACCTGGCCGAGTTCGACGCGGTGTGGGCGTCGTCGACGATCGCCCGCGACGAACTGTCGCGCGTGGTGGACGTGCCGGTCGAGGTGGTGCCGATCGGTGTCGACCTCGACCTGTTCACCCCCGACGCGGACGGGACGACGACGACGCCGCGGACGGGCCGCACCGTCACGACCGTCAACTTCTGGGGAGCGCGCCGCGGCGTGCAGGACGTGCTGCAGCGGGTCTCCCCCGCCGAGCCGATCGTCTGGTTCGCCGCGAACGCCGTGCACATCGACCCCGCCCCCGGCGTCGAGCTCCGCTCGGCGGTGTCGTACTTCGCCCTGCCCGCGGTGTACCGCGCCGCCGCGTTCGTGGTCGACGACGTCATCGAGCCCGCCGCGGCGTTCGGCACGCTCAACTCGCGCCTCTACGAGTCGCTGGCGTGCGGGGCACTGCCGGTCACCTCCTGCGCGCTCGGCCTCGACGAACTCGGACTGGCCGACGTCCCCGTCTTCACCGACGCCCCCTCCCTCGAACGTGCGATCACGATGCCGGCCGCCGAACGGGACGCCCTGGTCGCGCGGCTCCGCTCCGTCGTGGTGGAACGGCACTCCTACGCGGCGCGCGCTGCGCAGGTCGCCCCGTCGCTCGACGCGGCGATCTCGCACGCCGCGGCGAAGACCGGCGCCGGCCCGCTGCTCCGCTGGACCGCGCAGCAGCGCGAGCTGCTCCGGGCGACCGAGCAGGAGCGCGATGTGCACCGCGCGGGGGTCGAGGACATCAACCGGCGGCTCATCGTGTCCGAGGAAGCGGTCGCCGTCCTCGACCACGCACGCAAGGAGGCCGAAGCGGCGCAGCACGCCGCCGAGGCCGAACGCGACGCGATCGCGACCCGGTACGACGCGCTGACGCACTCGGCCGAGTTCCGTGCCCTCGACCGCCTCGGCGGCGTCGCCCGCGCGCTCCGCCGACGCGCCTGACGGCGACGGAGCGGCTTCGGGACCGGAGCAGCTCCGAGACCGGCCGCGCGCCCGGGACGGCGACGCAGACGGACGGGAGGCTCCCCCCGGGCACGGCCGGTCCACCGCCGGTGCGTCGGCCCGGGACGGCGGTGCAGACGGACGGGAGGCGCGGTGCCAGCTGGCACCGCGCCTCCCGTCCGTCTGGTGGACCCGCTACGAGACGGTGACCGTCTTCGAACCGAAGTCCTTGTAGACGCCACCGGGGAGCTCCTGGTACCAGACTCGCACGGTGTGCTTGCCCGGCTTCACACCGGTGAGCGTGACCGCGAGTCCGACGTCGGACCCCCAGCCTGGGTGGACCTTCTCGACGTCGGCGCGGACCGCGTTCGCACTGCCCGCTGCCGCGCCGACGCCGTCGACGTGGATCTTGTACTTGACCGGGTCGAACGTGTCCGGGTCGATCGCCCAGCCCTTCACCGCGACCGTGCCCTTGCCGCCGGTCGCCGCGTCGTAGGCGCCGTACACGGCTCCGGTCTTCCCCGTCGGTGCGGGGACGGCGTCCTGGACCGTCACCCGCTGCGTGCCGAAGCTGACGTAGTTGCCGCCGGGCAGGTCCTGGTACCAGACCGTGACCGTGTGGCTGCCCGCGCTGACGCCCTGCAGCGTCACCGCGAGACCGACGTCGTTCCCCCAGCCGGGCTTCGCGGCACCGATGTCCGTGCGGACCGCGTTCGCGCTGCCCGCCGCGGCGCCGACACCGTCGAGGTGGATCTTGTACTTGACCGGGTCGTACCGGTCCGGGTCGATCGCCCAGCCGGTGAGCGCGACGGTGTTCGGTCCGGCGGTCGCCTTCTCGAACGCGCCGGTGACGGCACCGGTCTTGCCGGTGGTGCCGGTCGACGGCGGGGCCGCCACCGTCACGGTCTTCGAGCCGGCGCTGACGTAGTTGCCGCTCGGCAGGTCCTGCCACCAGACGGTGACGGTGTGCCGACCGGGCTCGATGTCGGTCAGGGTCGCCGTCAGACCGTGCGCGGAGCCCCACTTCGGGTACGACTGCGACACGTCGCTCCGGGCGGCGCTCGCACTGCCGGCCGCCGCGCCGACACCGTCGACGTGGATCTTGTACTTGACCGGCGCGAACGTGTCCGGGTCGACCGCCCAGCCCTTGAGCGCGACCGAGCGGACCCCGGCGGTCGCTGACTCGAAGGCACCCTTCACCGCACCGGAGGTCCCGGTCGCCGCGGTGACGGTCGTCGTCTTCGAGGCGACCTTGACCCACGTCGCGCCGGGCTTGTCCTGGGTCCAGAGCGAGACCGTCCGGGAGCCGGCGGCGACGCCCTGGATCGTCTTCGAGAACCCGACCGTGGAGCTCGTGCCCGGGTACTTCGCAGCGATGTCGGTGCGCACGACGTCGGCGGTCGCGGCGATCGCGCCGACGCTGTCCACCTGCACCTTGTAGGCGGTGGCGGCGGACGAGTCGCGGTCGAGCGCCCAGCCGCTGACGGCGATGGTGCCGGTCCCGCCGGTGACGGTCTCCAGACTGCCGACCGGGGCCGAGGCCGGCACCGTCACGTCCCCGCAGTTGAGCAGCGTGTTCGCACCCGCGCCGACGTTGATGCCGAACACGCAGACGTTGTGCTTGCCGGGTGTGATGCCCGAGAGCGTCGTCTGGAAGCCGTGCGCCGTGTTGTTCGCACCGAGCAGCGAGGCCAGGTCGGTGCGGACGGTGTCGGCGCGGACCGACGCCTTGCCGACGCCGTCGACGTAGAACTGCGCCTTGATCGACTCGGTCGAGTCCGGGTCGGCCGTCCAGCCGCGCACCGTGATGGTGCCGCCGGCCGCGCCGCTCTGGGAGTCGACGCTGCCGATCGGCGACGAGCCGCCCGTGGGCGATCCGAACCAGTCGGTGTACATCCGCCAGAAGTTGCGGTTGCCGTAGGCCGAGCAGGAGTCACCGGTGCCGTAGAGGTTCGACATCGCAGCGCTGTTGGGGGTGTACGGCGTGTAGATGTACAGGGCCGCGGTCGCCTGGTTCTTGATGTTGACCGTCTTGCGGCCGCAGGCGGCGTTCGGGTTGTACAGGATCGCGTTGTTGCGGCCCGCCTGGTACGCCCACGACGTCGGGGTCGCCTGGTAGCGCTTGAACTGCAACGCGGCGGCGTACACCTGCTGGCCGAAGCCGTAGTACGCGGGGTCGCACGGAGCGGTGTCCGGGCAGGCGAAGCCCGTTGCGTGCAGGTACATGTAGCTCGTCGGCGAGCTCGTCGCGACGATGCCCTGCTCCTTCTGCAGCAGCACGAGCAGCACCTTCTGGCTGATCCCGCACGCGGCACCGACCTGCGCGATGATCGTCGCGGCCGACTTGCTGCCGCCGGGGATCGCCGAGCACCGGTTCGCGACGGCACCGATGGCGCTCATGTTCTGCGTGAAGTTCTTCAGGCAGGCCGGGCCACCGGACCGCGGCGTGCAGTTCGGGGCGACGCTGTTCAGGAACGACTGCACGGCCGACCCGCTCATCGCGCCGCCGTTGTAGAAGTTGGCGTCGCTGATGATGTTGCCAGGGTCGAAGTTCGCCGCGACGGCGGCCGACGCGGACTCCGTCGTCGTCTGCTCCGACACGATCGTGCCGATGGTCAGGCCGCTCACCGCGATCGCGAGCGCGGCGACCATGCCGAGCACCGAACGCAGGGGACGGCGTCGACCGCCGTCGGTCAGGATGGAACGCATCACGGCACCTCCGCCGTCATCGGGTCGGACGTGGTCGAGGCCGACCCGACCGAGTACTCGAGGGTGATCGACCAGGTCCCGGCGGAGAGCTGGCTCGCGGGGAACGACACCTGCGCGCAGTTCACCGACGACGCGCTCGCCTCGGCCGTGCTCGTCTGGGTGCGGGCGACGCCGCCCTTGCTGGCCCGGAACGTGCACTTGCCGGACGTGTCGGTCGTGCCCGACACGAGTCCGCCCGCCTGCAGGGTCTTGGTACCGGCGTCCCACCCGGAGAACGTCACGAGTGCCGTGGCCGGGAAGTCCGAGGGGTCGGTGTCGGGTTCGGGGGTCTGCCCGCTGCCGGGGAACGCCGAGGGCACGTCGTCGTCGGACGGCTCCGCACTCGCGGGAGCGGACGAGGACGACGAGGGTCCGGACGACGTACCCGACGCGCTGGGCGAGGGGCTGACCGTCCGCGAGGGGCTCGACGACGGGGTGGGGTCGTCGCCGGCGGAACAACCCGCCGTGAAGAGACTGAGAGCACCGACCACCGCGAGCGCAGCGATCGACCGTGGAGCAAGCTGCATGCTTTCGGGCCGTCCTGTGGTTGTTGACAAGGGTCCGGGTTGCGTCAACGGTAACCCGAAAGTGAAGGTTGAGGGTTGCTGCTGCGCACTTTCACCCCCGCACGGGGGTGGACGACGGGTGTCGTCCGGCTCACGGTGCGCGCCGACGACCTCAGCGGTCCAGTGAGTATGCTGTTCCGGTCCTGCCCCCACCGAACGAAGAGACGTATGGTCGACCAAGCCCGCATGACGGCGCTCGCGAACGAGCCCCTCGTCGTGATCGGCGCTCCGACGAGCGCCTTCAAGGGCACCTGGAGAGAACTGCGCGACGTCTTCCGTCAGCGCGAGATGCTCGGGATGCTCATCCGCCGCGACCTGAAGGCGCGGTACAAGGACTCGGCACTCGGGTTCGTGTGGACGCTGGTGCGTCCGCTGACCCAGCTGATGATCTACTACTTCGTGATGGGCAAGATCCTCGGCTCGTCACGGGCGATCGACAACTTCGCGATCTACGTGTTCACGGGCCTGACCGCCTACACGCTGTTCAGCGAGATCGTCGCCGGCTCCACCGGGTCGATCGTCGGCAACAGCGGTCTGATCAAGAAGGTCTACGTGCCGCGCGAGGTCTTCCCCCTCGCGAGCGTGGGCGCCGCCCTGGTCAACTTCCTGATCCAGTTCGCGATCCTCATCGCCGCGACCGTGGTGCTCGGGGTCTTCCCGTGGCACGAGGGGTTGATCTACCTCATCCCGTCGCTCCTGGTGATCCTGGTCTACGGCGCGGCGATCGGCCTCGTGCTGTCGGCGCTCAACGTCTACCTGCGCGACGTGCAGTTCGTCATCGACGTCGGGCTCATGGTGCTCCTCTGGGCGTCACCGATCGTCTACTCGTACTCGATGGTCGTCGCCGAGCTGAAGGTGCAGTGGCTGTTGGCGATCTACACGAACAACCCGCTCACCCTGTCGGTGCTGGGTCTGCAGAACGCGATCTGGATCCACCCGACCCCCGTCGACTACCCACCGCACCTGATGATGCGGCTCGGGATCGCGCTCGTGATCGGGCTCTTCTGCCTGCTCGGGGCGCAGCGGGTCTTCTCCCGTCTGCAGGGCAACTTCGCGCAGGAGCTCTAGACCATGGCCATCAGCACCCCCGTCGCCCCGTCGACCTCCGACACCGTCGCCGAGCGCCCCGACGTCATCGTCATCGACCACGTCCGCAAGCGGTTCGTCGTCCGCAAGGACAACACCATCCGCGAGCGGATCGTCACCCTGGGCCGTGCCGGCCGGAAGCACCGGCAGGACTTCTGGGCGCTCGACGACGTCACCGTCTCGATCCAGGCCGGCACCACCGTCGGGCTGATCGGCCAGAACGGATCCGGCAAGTCGACCCTGCTCAAGGCGATCGGCGGCATCATCCAGCCGACGTCCGGCACGGTCGCGCGCCGCGGTCGTCTGGCGGCCCTGCTCGAGCTCGGCGCCGGGTTCCACCCGGACCTGTCCGGCCGCGAGAACGTCTTCCTCAACGCGAGCCTGCTCGGCCTGACGCGCAAGGAGACCGAGGAGCGCTTCGACGACATCCTCGCGTTCTCCGGGATCGGCGACTTCATCGACACCCAGGTGAAGTTCTACTCATCCGGCATGTACGTGCGGCTCGCCTTCGCGGTCGCCGTGCACACCGACCCCGACGTCCTGCTGGTCGACGAGGTGCTGGCCGTCGGTGACGAGGCGTTCCAGCGCAAGTGCCTCGACCGCATCCGCTCGTTCCAGGAGCAGGGCAAGACGATCATCATCGTCACGCACTCCCTCAGCCAGGTGCAGGAGATGTGCGACCGGGTCGTGCTCCTGAACAAGGGCAAGGTGCTGCACGACGGCGACCCGATCGGTGCGGTCAGTCTGTTCCGCGACGTCCTCGAGGAGCGCCGTGCCGGTGAGCTCAGCGCCGACGTGGCGGTCGGCCGCGGCACGGTCATCGGGGCCTCGGTGCACGCCGACGGCAAGGGTCAGCGCGACGGCGTCACGCCGGGCGACGACCTGCTGGTCGACATGGAGTTCGAGCACCTGGACGGCGTCGAGGACTGGGAGGCCGCGGTCCAGATCAACAACACGGCCGGACAGGTGGTGTACGGCACCACCACCGGCATCATGGGCATCCACCTCGACCCGCTGCACGGCCGCAAGAAGCTCCGCCTCCGGATCGCGGACACGAACTTCGGCACCGGCAAGTACTTCATCAACGTGTCGATGATGGACTCGGCCGGCCGGCACCTGCACGACCTGCCCGAGTGCGACTCGTTCGAGGTCCCCTCGTTCGGCGACGCGGTCGGCAGCGTGTACGCGAAGCCCTCCATCGAGGAGCTCGGCTGACGCCGGTCGACGACGCATCCCGCACCGCGGTCGTCGTCGTCAACTGGAACCGTGCTGACCTGACCACCACTGCTGTCCGCGCCGTGCTCGCCGAGGGTGCGGCCGACCAGGTGGTCGTCGTCGACAACGGGTCGTCGGACGACTCCGTCGCCGTGCTCCGCCGTGACCTGCCCGACGTCACCGTCATCGCGCGGGAGCACAACGGCGGGTTCGCGGCCGGCGCCAACACCGGCATCCGGCACGCGGACGCCGACGTCGTCGTCCTGCTCAACAACGACGCGGTCCCCGCGCCCGGCTTCGTCGCGGCGCTCCGCGACCACCTGGCGCAGGCGGGGCCGGAGGTCGCGGCGGTGACGGGCCGCATCGTGCTCGCCGGACGCTGGACGGGCCTCCCGAGCGGCGTGACGCCCGCACCCGACCAGCGCGTCCTGCAGGGCCACGACGGCCGTCCCTGGACGCCGTCGGCCGACGGCGAAGTCCGCCTCAACTCGACCGGCGTGCGCGTCGACCGCGACGGGAACGGCATGGACCGCGACTGGTTCGCGCCCGTCGACCGGGTCGCCGACGTCGACGTCTTCGGGTTCTCCGGCGGGGCCTCCGCCCTGCGGCGGAGCGCCCTCGACGACGTCGGCCTGCTCGACGAGTCGCTCTTCATGTACTACGAGGACACCGAGCTCGCCTGGCGGCTCCGCCGACGCGGCTGGCGTGTGGAACACGCTGCCGCCGCCGTCGTGGAGCACGACCACTCGGCGTCGTCCGGCGTGCAGAGCGACCTGTTCCTCTTCCGCAACGCGCGGAACCGGGTGGTCGTCGCGCTCTGGCACGCACCGTGGGCCACCGTCCTGCGGGCGAGCGCCCGGACCCTCTTCCGCGGCCTGCGTGGGCTGCTCTCCGCATCCACCCGTCGGGAGGCCCGGCTCGTCCTGGCAGCGTTCGCGGACGTCGTCGGGGCGCTCCCGTCGCACCTCGCGCGGCGGTTCCGCGAGTCGCGGCGCGCGTCCGTCCCTCGTCGCAGCGTGGACCCGGGCGCATGAGCGCGGAGGGCTATCCTGGTCACTCCCCCGCCGACGGACCCGACCGTGGCGCCCCCGTTCGGAAGGACCCACGCGTGCCGCAGCTCACCGTCCTCGTCGACGGGACCGCGGTACCGCGCGAACTCGGCGGTGTCGGCCGGTACGTCGAGGGCGTCGTGTCACACCTGACCGACCCGGCGCTCGACGTCCACCTGGTCGTCCGACCCGTGCACGCCGAGCACTTCCGCGCCGTGGCGCCGGACGCCACCGTGCACACCGCGCCGGCGTGGACCGACTCCGTGCCGCTGCGGTTCCTGTGGGAGCAGACCGGCCTGCCGGCACTCGGCCGCAGGATCGGCGCGCAGGTGCTGCACTCCCCGCACTACACGTTCCCGTTCGGCTGGCGCGGCGGCTCCGTCGTCACCCTGCACGACGCCACGTTCTTCTCGAACCCCGAGTGGCACTCGCGGCTGAAGCGCACGTTCTTCACCTGGTGGAGCCGGCGATCGCTGCGCACCCGCCCGGTCGTCGTCGTGCCGAGTGCGGCCACCGCGACCGAGGCCGCACGGGTCGTCAACGGGATCCGCGCCGACGTCCGGGTCGCACCGCTCGGCGTCGACCGTGCCGTGTTCCACGAGCCGTCGATCGCCGAGGTCGAGGACGCCCGGATCGCGGCGACCCTGCCCGAGGGTGCACCCTGGATCGCCTTCCTCGGCACGATCGAGCCCCGCAAGAACGTCACGGCGTTGTTGGATGCCTACGCCACCGTGCGGGCGTCGCGTGCGGCCGCCGGTTCGGAGACCCCGTGGCTGGTGCTCTCCGGGGCACGCGGGTGGGACGAGTCCGCGATCGCACGGCTCGACGCCCTGCAGCCCGACGACCACGTGATCGAGGCCGGCTACCTGCCCCTCGAGGACCTGTCCGGTTACCTCGGCGGTGCGGAGTTCGTCGTCTACCCGTCGCTCGGCGAGGGCTTCGGTCTGCCGGTGGTCGAGGCGATGGCCTCAGGCGCCTGCGTCCTGACCACCCGGCGGTTGTCGCTGCCCGAGGTCGGCGGCGATGCAGCGGTGTACACCGAGCCGTCCGCACCCGCACTGGCCGAGGCGATGGCCGCGCTGCTCGACGATCCCGCACTCGTGGCGTCGCACCGGGCGGCCGCGCTGGCGCGTGCCGACGTCTTCACCTGGCAGGCCACCGCGGCCGTGCACGTCGACGCGTACTCCGCCGTCGCCGGGGGTGCACGGTGATCCGGGTCGCGGTGCTCACGGTCACCTACAACACCGGCGAGACCATCCGGCCGTTCCTGGCGAGCGTCGCCGCTGCGTCGTCCGAGCCGGTCGCCGTCGTGATCGCGGACAACGGCTCGACCGACATCGACGCGCTGCGGGCGATCGGCGAGTCCTACGGTGCCGTCGTGGTGTCCTCCGGGGGCAACCGCGGCTACGGCGGGGGCATCGACGCCGCGCTGACGGCCCTCGACGACGTCCTGCCCGACGTCCGTCCCGAGTTCCTGCTCGTCACGAACCCCGACGTCGTCCTCGCACCGGGATCGATCGACGAACTCGTGCGCGCCGCCGACCGGCTGCCGACCGGCGGGTCGTTCGGGCCGCGGATCCTGGACGAGCAGGGCGAGACGTACCCGTCCGCACGCCAGCTGCCGTCGCTCCGGACCGGACTCGGCCACGCTGCGTTCTCGCGGTTCTGGCCGGCCAACCCGTGGAGCCAGCGGTACTGGTCCACGACGCAGGTCATCGAGCGTGAGGCCGGCTGGCTGTCCGGCGCGTGCTTCCTCATCCGCACCGACCTGTTCCGGCAGCTCGACGGGTTCGACGAGTCGTACTTCATGTACTTCGAGGACGTCGACCTGGGCCAGCGCGTTGGTCGCTCCGGGCGCGCGAACGTGTACGTGCCGACCGCCGTGGTCACCCACACCGGGGCGCACTCGACGTCGTCGAACCGTCGCCGGATGGAGATCGAGCACCACCGCAGCGCGTACCGGTTCCTCTCGCGGAAGTACCGGGCGTGGTGGCTCTGGCCGCTCCGTGCCGTCCTGCACGCGGGTCTGTCCGTCCGCGCCCGCTGGGTGACACGGAAGTGATCCCCGCGGTGTCGCCGAGGTGACCGCCGGACGCCCGTAAGATGAACGGGCCGTGAACGGAAGGACACCATGGCCCCGCACCGCGTGCGCTCCAGCAGCACACTGACCTACCGCTTCTACGGCATCCTCGACGTCGTCCTCCACTCGGAACACGCCGGCTGGCGTCGGTACTTCGACAACGAGTACGCCCGCATCTCGGACGACGGTACGACGACGACGGCATCGCTCCGCGTCGACGTGCACGTCACCAAGCGGCCGCCGAAGCCGGAGCCCGGCGACATCGTGCGCACCGATCGCTTCAAGGGCCTGTTCCGGTACTCCTACATCGTCCGGGGCATCGACACCGACCACGTCTCGATCTGGTTCCGCCACCACCCGGTCGACCGCGTCTACATGAACGCCATCGGTGTGTACCTGCAGGCGCAGGTGCTCGAGCCGATCGTCTACGCCAAGCTCCTCGAGGAAGACGTCCTGCTCCTGCACGCCGGCGGGGTCGCGTCGACCGAGAAGGGCTTCCTGCTGCCCGCGTACGGCGGCACCGGCAAGACGACGCTCTCGATGTCCCTGATGGCGGCGGGCTACAAGCTGCTCGGCGACGACCTGCTGTTCGTCGAGCTCGCCACCGGCCGCGTGCACCCGTACGCGCGCCCCCTGCACGTCTTCACGTACAACATCCGCAACCTGGTGAACGCGCGGATCCCCACGAAGTACCAGGTCGCCGTTTACACCAAGAACGTCCTGCGATGGGTGCTCGAGCGCGTGCTGCGCCGCGAGTTCCTCATCTCGACACGGATCCACGCGGACGAGCTCTACTCGGGTGACGTGTTCGCGCACGCCGTCCCGTACACGGCCATCGGGTTCCTCCGGAAGACCGGACCCGCCGTCGAGCAGGTACGGATCACCACGGAGAACGTCGACGACCTCGCCGACGCGATCGCTGCGTCCGAGGACCTGAACGACAGCATGCTCGCGATCCTCGGGGACGACGCCGGCCGTGCCGCGGCGTTCCTGGCGCTCGAGCACGACGTCATCGTCCGTCTGCTCGTGCAGTTCGACCGCCTGCTCTACGTGAACACCCGCGCGATGGACCTCGCACACCCCGACCAGCTGGTCGCCGAGCTCGAGCGCGGGTCGTTGGCGAAGGCGTGAGCCGCGCCTGATCCGGAGCGCCGTCGGACGATCAGACCGCGCCCCGGAGCCTCCGGGAACCGACCCGTGCGGCGTCGAGCAGCACGCGTGCCCGGGCGTCGAACGAGTGCTCGGCTGCGATGCCGGCGGCGATGCGGGCTCGCTCGGCGGCCGACGGCCACCCACGGTCCGGGGCGAGCAGGGCGGCCAGGTCGCCGCGGTCCCGCGCGACCGCGAGCGTCGGCACGTCGAGGACGTCGGCGATCCCCTCCACCGGATCGGTGACCACGACCCCGCCCGCGGCGAGGACGTCGAACACGCGGTTGGACACGAACCCGCCGGCCGCCATGTCGTCCCAGTGGTCGTTCAGGACCACCTTCGCCGAGGCGTACGCGGTCGCCACCTCGGAGCGCGTCAGTGAGGGTTCCCCGAGTGAACCGGCCGGCACCAGAGCGTCCCACCCGGGGCCGTGCACGCGGAGGTCCGCACCGATCGCGACGGCGTCCGCCACGAGGGGCCGGACCACACCGCGGGTCGACCCGACGAACACGACGCGGCCGGCGTCCGGACCGTGCGCCGGGACCGGTCGGAACACGGCTGGGTCGGTCGCCTGCAGCAACGGGGTGACCGGCAGCCCCGCGCGCGCGGAGGCCGCCGCCGCCCACGCGGGGCCGGCCGCGAAGACACGGTCGAACGACCGGAGCTCGGTGTCCGACACGTCGTCGGGGTGGCTGATCACCCAGAGCAGGTTGACCGACGCGGGGTTCGGCGGCACGCGGTCGAGACCACGGATCACCAGGGTCACGTCGTCGGCCGCGTCGTCGTCCCGCACGTGCGCGTCACGTCGGTCGATCCGGACGCGCTGTCCCAGCCGTTCGAGCGCGCCCGCCAGCTCGGCCGCGAAGTACACGTCGCCCCAGCCATCGCCCCCGGGTCCGGCCGGCGCGGCGATCTTCAGCGACCAGAGGAGAGACTCGGTGCCACCGGTCGACTGCGTGGCCGGCGACACGGGGCGTGCCCCCCACGGCGGCAGCGGTGGGCCCGCCACGACGCTCCCTGCCTCGGGCGCGCGGTCGCGCCAGGTGCTGAACGCGTCGACGGTCGCGGCGTCGACCGTGCGACCCGGTTCCACGGAGCGGCTCGCCGCCGTGACCACGCGCACCGGCCCGCCGTGCACGTCCGCGACCGCGCGGGTCCAGGCGGTCAGCGTCATGCGTTCGTCCGGGAGGCACGGCGCCGGAACCAGGGCTGCCCCCGGTACCGAGAGCACCGGCTGGTCGAGCGCGAACACGGTGCCCACGTCGGGCACGGCGTCGGCGTCGACCTCGGCCTCGGCCTCGGCGCCGGTCCGGTCGTCCGACCACGGCAGCGCGCCCGGGCGGAGGAGCCGAGCGCCGGACCGGACGGTGCCGTCCGGCAGCCGGACCCGTGCGCCGGCGGCGGACCCCGCGTCCGCGAGCGCCCGGAGCGCGACGGCCCCGATGGTCACGGACGTGTCGACGAGCACGAGGGTGCGGCCGACCCCGGCGGCGACCCCGGCGTTGACCGCCGACCCGATCCCGTCGAGCGGGTCCGTGCCCAGCCACGGCAGTCCCGGGCCGAAGGGATCACGCGGCGAGGCGTCGGCGACGTAGCTCACCGCACGGACGTCGACAGCGGGGCCGAAGGCCTCGCGGACGACCGCGACGAGTCGCCCGACCTCGCCGTGCCGGTCCGAGCGCGTCGTGACGAGGACCGTGACGTCGTCGTCGAGCTGCGGCAGAGGCTCGTGGAGACCGGTCACCCGGACGACGGGAGCCGTCGTCGCGGGAGTGGGAGGAGCCTCCTGGTCGGGGCGGACGGTCGCCGTCGTCCAGCGACGACGGCGACCGAACCAACCAGGACCGGCGGTCACGCGCGGGTCAGGAGCCGAGCAGACGCTGGAGGTAGACGCCGTAGCCGCCCTTGACGAGCGGCGCGGCCAGCTCGGCGAGCTGCGCGTCGTCGATCCACCCGTTGCGCCAGGCGATCTCCTCGATGCAGCCGATCTTGAAGCCCTGGCGGTCCTCGATGACCTTGACGTACTCGGACGCCTGCATCATCGACTCGAACGTGCCGGTGTCGAGCCACGCCGTCCCGCGGTCGAGGACCTGGACGCCGAGCTCGCCGGCCTCGAGGTAGCGCTCGTTGACCGTGGAGATCTCGAGCTCGCCGCGGGCGCTCGGCTCGATCGTCTTGGCGATCTCGATGACCTTGTTGTCGTAGAAGTACAGACCGGGGACCGCGTAGTTCGACTTCGGCTCGGCCGGCTTCTCCTCGATGGAGACGGCGGTGAAGTCGTCGTCGAACTCCACGACGCCGTACGCCTTCGGGTCGGCCACGTGGTACGCGAAGATCGTCGCACCGTCGACCTCGGTGTTCTTCCGCAGGTTCGTGCCGAGGCCGGTGCCGTGGAAGATGTTGTCGCCGAGGACCAGCGCCACGCTGTCGTCGCCGATGAAGTCCTCGCCGATGACGAAGGCCTGCGCGAGTCCGTCCGGGCTCGGCTGCACCGCGTACTGGATGTCCATGCCGAGTGCCGAGCCGTCGCCGAGCAGGGCCTTGAACTGCTCGTTGTACTCCGGCGTCGTGATGACCAGCACCTCGCGGATGCCCGACATCATCAGCGTCGACAGGGGGTAGTAGACCATCGGCTTGTCGTAGATCGGCATCAGCTGCTTGCTGATGCCCTTGGTGATCGGCCAGAGACGGGTGCCGGAACCCCCGGCGAGGATGATGCCCTTCACGGTGCTCCCCTTTACTTCTTCGTGCGGAGGGACTCGGTGTAGGCCACCGCTTCCTCGTAGGTCGGCAGGAGGCCCGCGGCGGCGGCTTCCTCCAGCGTCGGTGCGGTGGTGTCCTTCTCGGACAGCACGGGCTCGCCGATGCCGTCCGGCAGCGTCAGCCCGACGGTGGGGTCGAGGATCGTGATCCCCTTCTCACGCTCGGGGTCGTAGTGCGCGCTGACCAGGTAGTTCACGGTCGACCGGTCCTCGAGCGCGACGATCGCGTGGCCGAGGCCCTCGGACAGGTACACGGCCTTGCGGTCGACGTCGTCGATGCGGACCGAGTCCCACTGCCCGAAGGTCGGCGAGCCCACGCGGATGTCGACGATGTAGTCGATGAAGGCGCCGCGGACGGCGGTCACGTACTTCGCCTGGCTCGGGGCGACGAGGGCGTAGTGGATCCCCCGGGCGACGCCGGCCGACGAGATCGACATGTTCACCTGGCGGAGGTCCAGCGGGTGGCCGACCGTCTCTTCGAGGACGTCGGCGCGGTACGCCTCGAGGAAGGCTCCTCGTGCGTCGCCGTGCTGGACGGGCGTGAACTCCCACGCGCCGGGGATCTTGAGTTCGCGGATCTGCACTGCTGCACCCTACCAAGCCGTCCGGACCGTCACCGGCGGCAGGCCGGACCTGCACCGATCCCCGTGGTCGCATAGGCTGTCCTGGCCTCGCGCACCTGCCGGAACCCAGAAACGAGACACTGCGTACCCGTGAAGCTCTTCATCCAGATCCCCTGCCTCAACGAGGAGAACACCCTCGCGAGCGTCCTCGACTCCATCCCACGGCAGATCGACGGCATCGACGAGATCGAGGTCCTCGTCATCAACGACGGCAGCACGGACCGCACCGTCGAGGTGGCGAAGGAGCACGGTGTGCGGCACTTCGTGCACCACACCACGAACATGGGCCTCGCCCGGTCGTTCCGTGACGGGGTGGACTACGCGTTGCTCCACGGCGCCGACATCGTCGTGAACACCGACGGCGACAACCAGTACCCGCAGGCGCAGATCGCCGAGCTCGTGCAGCCGATCCTCCGCCAGGAAGCCGAGATCGTCATCGGCGACCGCCAGACGCGCACGATCGAACACTTCTCCGGGTTCAAGAAGCTGATGCAGCGCTTCGGCTCCTGGGTGGCGTCGCGCGCAGCCGGACTCGACCTGCCCGACGCGGCGAGCGGCTTCCGTGCGTACTCGAAGTACTCGCTCATCCGTCTGAACATCGTGACGCGCTTCAGCTACTGCATGGAGACCATCGTGCAGGCCGGCTACAAGCGCCTGGCGATCGCCTCGATCCCGATCACGACGAACCCGAAGACCCGCGAGTCGCGGTTGTTCAGCAACATCTGGCAGCACATGTTCCAGTCCGGGTCGGCCATCGCCCGCGTGTACCTGATGTACCGCCCGATGGCGCTGTTCGCCTGGGTCGCCGCGATCCTCGGGGCGCTCGGCGCGTGGCCGCTCGTCCGCTACCTGGTGCTCCTGGCCATGCACACGGGCGGGAACCACCTGCAGTCGATCATCCTCGGCGTGGTCCTGCTCATCACCGCCCTGTTGGCGGTCGTCATCGGCGTCGTCGCCGACCTGACGCGGCTGAACCGCACCCTGGCCGAGGAACAGCTCGACCTGCAGAAGCTGCAGCGGTATGGCGACTGAGCGCGTGGTGGACCGCCTCGACCGAGGGACCCGCTTCGCGCTCTGGCTCCGCCGCCCCCAGGGATGGGTGGAGATCGTCGCCTGGGCCGCACTCGTGGCGTTCGTGGTGTTCACGATCGGCCCCGCGCTCATCGGCCACGGCACCTTCCTGAACACCGGTCTGCTGAACCGGTACACGCCGTGGGGTGAGTCCTTCGAGACGACCGCGGGTTCGACCAACATCCTGACGAGCGACACCCTGGACAGCGTGTTCCCGCAGACCACGCTGCTGGTGCGGAGCGCACACGAGGGCGTGTTCGCCGCGTGGAACCCGTTCGTCGCCGGTGGCGTCGAACTCGGCGGGGTGCCGAACTCCGGCGCGTGGTCACCGCTGTCGCTGCCGTGGTGGATCCTGCCGTTCAGCTACGCGCCGGGCGCCGTGAAGCTGCTCGAGATCGTCGCCGTCACCGTCGGCATGTCACTCCTGCTGCGCCGCTGGGGCATCCCGCGCGCCGCCTGGCCGATCGCCTCGCTGGTCTTCGCCTCGTCGGGCTTCATGGTGGCCTGGTCGAACTGGCCGCAGACCCGCGTCGCAGCCTTCATCCCCCTGCTCTTCTGGGCCATCGACCGTGCCGCCGTCGAGCTCCGTGCGCGTGACGTCATCAGCGTCGGAGCCGTCGTCGCCTCGATGCTGCTCGGCGGCTTCCCCGCCGTGGTCGGTTACGGCCTGTTCGTCGGCGGGATCTTCTTCCTCGCCCGCACGATCGTCGCGCACCGTGCACTGCGGGGCGTGGTCCTCAGCGGACTGATCGCCGTGGGGGGCATCGTCTTCGGCCTGCTGCTCTCCGCGTGGCAACTCGTGCCCTTCGCGATCAGCGCCTCGAACGTCGTCGACTTCGGCGGTCGCGGACAGCACGGCGGCAGCGGACTCGGGTCGCGCCCGATGGTCACCTCGTGGATCCCCGACGTCTCGTTCCTCGGCAGCTCCGGTGCCGCGTGGAGCAACCGCAACCCGGTCGAGGAGTACTCCTACATCGGGATCGCCGCGGTCGTGCTCATCGCCGCCGCGGTGCTCATCCGTCCGGCCACGAACCGGCTGTCAGCCGACCGCGGCGTGCTCGAGCGCCGTCGCACCCGTGGCGTCCTGACGATCGTCGCCGCGATGCTGGCCTTCAGCGTCGTCCTGGTGTTCCTCGGCGGCCCGATCCTCGCCGCGGCCCGGGAACTGCCCGTCTTCGACAGCAACCCGATCGGTCGTGCCCGGGTGGTCGTCGGGTTCTTCGCGGCGGCGCTCGCCGGCATCGGCTTCGGCCGGGTCGTCGAGCCGGAGAACCTGCGTGACGAACTCGCCCGCTTCCGTGCCGCGAGCCCGCTCCGCCGGACCGGGCGGATCGCCGCGATCGTCCTCGTCGTGCTCTTCACGCTGTCCATCGGGCTGCAGACGATGCTCGCGCTCGAGGCGGTCCCGACCGAGTACGTCCACCAGACCAAGGTCGAGGCCCTGACGGTCGGCATCATCGGCGCCGCCGTGGGTGTCGCCGTCCTGCTCGCCTGGTTCCTCCGGTCGCGCGTGGTCCACGTCCTCGTGGCCGTGGCGATCGCCGCGATGGTCGTCGTCCCGGCGATCTCGGCCACGCAGAAGTGGTGGCCGATCGCGTCGCTGTCGACGTTCTACCCGACGACGCCGGCGATCGAGTACCTGCAGCAGCACGTCTCCGACCAGGAGCGCTACGCGACCACGGGCAGTGCCACGCTGCCCGGCTCGGCGACGTACTACGGGGTCCGCTCGGTCACGGGGCACGCGTTCCAGACCCGGGAGTGGAAGCAGCTCATGCGGTCGCTCGACCCCGACACGTACCCGACCGCCACGTACCTGAGCTTCTCGCCCAACCTGATCCCGTCACTCGTCGAGTCGACGATCCTCGACCGCGTCGCGACGAAGTACCTCGTCGCCGACCCCTCGGCACCGCTCGCCGGGACGGCCGAGGACGGCGCCGCACAGACGAAGTGGTCCGACCTCACGGCGGACAACCCGTCGGTCGACTCGGCCTCGAACACCGGCCCGCTCAACGGCATCACGATCACCGGTCCCCCGGCCCTGACGACGTCGGACGGCGGCATGACCCTGACCGTCGCGGTGATCGCCGACGGCACCGGCAAGACGCTCGCGAAGACCGAGAGCTGGGTGCCGGCGCTCGGCGGCGGACGCAACATCGCCCTGCCCGGCTCGGACATCCCCGCCGACACGTCGTGGCACGTCCGGATCACGATCACGGGGCAGTCGAAGCTCGTGCCGATCGGCACCGACGACGACGGCCACGCAGTGATGAGCATCACCCGACCGGTCTCCGGCGACGGCGTGTCCGTGGTGCACACGGGTGACGCCACGGTCTACGAGCGTGACTCGGCGCTCGACCGGGTGCGCTGGGCGTCCGACCAGCAGGTCGTGACGACGGCCGCCGAGCGGATCAGCACGCTCGCGGACCCGTCGCTGCCCGACGACACGGTCGTCCTGAACCGCACGCCCGACCACACGGCCGCCGGCGGCGACGCCACCGTGGACCTGCGGGACGGCGACACGAACGAGACCGTGGCGGACGTCGACGCGTCCGCGGGTGGCTGGCTCGTCGTGGCCGACTCGGTGCTGCGCCCCGGATGGAGCGCCACGGTGGACGGCGAGCCCAGCGACCTGGTCACGGCGGACAACGCCGGTGGCGCGGTGTGGGTGCCGAAGGGCGAGCACACCGTTCGCCTGCACTACTCGGTCCCGGGCGCAGCGCCCGGTGGCCTCGTCACCGGCGGAGCGGTCCTGGTGGCCCTCGCGGCCTCGGTGCTCGTGTCCGTGACCGTCCGCCGACGGCGCCGCGCGGCAGATGCCGGCGACGACCCGCGGACCGGTCCCGACGGCCACGAGACGGACGAACCCGGCGACCGCCCGGCCGACACCCTAGAATCAGCAGTCGATCCAACGCCAACGGCAACGCAAAGGAACCAGACCACGTGAAGATCCTCGTCACCGGCGGAGCCGGATTCATCGGCTCGAACTTCGTCCGTCGCACCCTGCAGGACGCCTACCCCGGCCTGGAGGGCGCCGAGGTCGTCGTCTACGACGCCCTGACCTACTCCGGCAACGAGGCGAACCTCGCCCCGGTGGCGGACTCCCCGCGCTACACGTTCGTGCACGGCGACATCCGCGACGCCGCGAAGCTCGACGAGGTCGTCCCGACGGTCGACGCGATCGTGCACTTCGCCGCCGAGTCCCACGTCGACCGATCGGTCCGTGACTCCGGCATCTTCGTCGAGACCAACGTCGTGGGCACCCAGCGCCTGCTCGACGCCGCCCTCCGCCACGGCACCGAGCGCTTCGTGCACGTCTCCACCGACGAGGTCTACGGCTCCATCAGCGAGGGCTCGTGGGACGAGGAGCGCCCGCTCGAGCCGAACTCGCCGTACTCGGCGTCGAAGGCCGGCAGCGACCTGCTCGCGCGCAGCTACCACCGCACGCACGGGCTGAACCTGTCGATCACGCGCTGCTCGAACAACTACGGGCCGTACCACTTCCCCGAGAAGGTCATCCCGCTGTTCGTCACCAACCTGATCGACGACCAGCACGTCCCGCTGTACGGCGAGGGCAACAACATCCGCGACTGGCTGCACGTCGACGACCACACCCGCGGCATCGCGATGGTCCTGACCCGCGGCCGCGCCGGCGAGATCTACAACATCGGTGGCGGCACCGAGCTGACCAACAAGGAGCTCACGCAGCTGCTGCTCGACGCGACCGGCAAGGACTGGTCGTACGTCGACCGCGTCGCCGACCGCCTCGGCCACGACCTGCGCTACTCGGTCGACATCTCGAAGATCCAGGCGGAGCTCGGCTACGAGCCGCTCGTGCCGTTCGAGCAGGGCCTGGCCGACGTCGTGCAGTGGTACCGCGACAACCGCGCCTGGTGGGAGCCGCTCAAGCAGCGTGCGGCCCTGAGCTGAACCGGCACACCGTGACCAGGTACCTCATCACCGGCGCCGCCGGCATGCTCGGCCAGGACCTCCAGGCCGCTCTCGCCGGCCGCGACGTCACCGCGCTGTCGCGGGCGGACCTCGACATCACCGACCCGGCAGCGGTGGACGCCGCCGTCGCCGGGCACGACGTCGTGATCAACTCGGCCGCCTACACGAAGGTCGACGACGCGGAAGACCACGAGGACGACGCGTACGCCGTCAACGCGACGGGGCCGAAGCTCCTCGCCGAGGCTGCGGTCCGCCACGGCGCGAAGCTCGTCACCGTGTCGACGGACTACGTCTTCGACGGCAACGGCACCGCGCCCTACGCCGAGGACGCCCCGACCGACCCGATCAACGCCTATGGCCGCACGAAGGCCGCCGGCGAGGCGTTCGTCCGTGCGATCGCCCCGGACTCCTCGTACGTCGTCCGCACCGCGTGGATCTACGGCGCGCACGGGCCGAACTTCGCCGCGACGATGCTCCGGCTCGCCGGGTCGCACGACACCGTCAGCGTCGTCACCGACCAGGTCGGCCAGCCGACCTGGACGGGGGACCTCGCCGCCCGGATCGTCGAGCTCGTCGACGGGGACGCCCCCGCGGGCACCTACCACGGCACGAACGCCGGCCAGGGTTCCTGGTTCGACTTCACGCAGGCCATCTACCGCGAACTCGGGCTCGACCCGGAGCGTGTGCTGCCCACGGACAGCGCCGCGTTCGTCCGACCGGCTCCGCGTCCGGCCTACAGCGTGCTCGGGCACGACGGCTGGTCGCGCGCCGGACTCGCGCCGATGCGCGACTGGCGCGACGCGTTGCACGCTGCCGTCGCGGCGGGTGCGTTGACCGCGTAGACACGGCTCTCGACCCGGAGGCGCGGGTCGGGTCCGCGACGTCGCGGACCCGACCCGCGCCTCCTGTCCGACCACCGACCGCGCCCAGGAGGCGCCGGGACCACCCTGGTAGTGTCGGGCAGCCGAGCGCGGGGCCGGCCCTCGGCCCCCTGACCACGGGTCCACGAACCACGACGAGGAGCACAGCACCATGACCACCCTCCACGTCATCGTCGACCAGATCGTCGCGCCCGTACCGGGCGGCATCGGGCGCTACGCCGAGGAGCTCACGCGCCACCTCGTCGAGCACGCGCCGAGCGGCTGCGAGGTCGCTGGTGTGGTATCGGCCGTCGGGTCTGACGAGATGGCGCACCTGCGGACACTCCTGCCCGGGCTGTCCGACCTGCAGCGACTGCCGCTGCCGCGTCGTGAGCTGTCGCTCGCCTGGCAGGGCGGTTTCGTGGGCGGGATCGCGAAGGGCATGGTGCACGCGCCGAGCGTGCTCGCACCACTGGTCAAGCACGACCGCTTCCAGGACCCGGGACGCCAGACCGTGGTGACCGTCCACGACGTGGTGCCCTGGACCAACCCCGAGACGCTGACGCCGCGCGGCGTCCACTTCCACAAGGCCATGGTGAAGCGGGCCTGGAAGCACGCCGACGCCGTCGTGGTGCCGACCCACGCCGTGGCGGGTGCGCTGAACGAGATCCACCGGTTCGACGACCGGCTCCGCGTCATCGGCGGCGCTCCGAGCGGACGCCTTCGACTCCCCGTCGACGCGGATCTGCGCGCCGAGCGCCTCGGCCTGCCCGACCACTACGTCCTCGCGGTCGGCACGCTCGAGCCGCGCAAGGCCCTGGCGTCGCTGATCGAGGCGATGGCCCACCCGGATGCCCCGACCGACATCCCCCTCGTCATCTCCGGCCCCGACGGCTGGGGCGACGTGGACGTGTACGGCACCGCGGAACGCGCGGGCCTGTCACGCGACCGGGTGAAGGTCCTCGGCCGCATCGACGACGCTGACCTCGCGGTGGTCTACGATCGCGCGACGGTGTTCGTGTTCCCCAGCCTCGCCGAGGGGTTCGGCCTGCCCGTGATCGAGGCGATGAGCTTCGGCACCCCCGTGATCCACTCCGACGACCCCGCTGTCGCCGAGGTCGCGTCGGACGCCGGCGTCACCGTCGCCCGGTCACCGCGGGAGTCCTACCCCGCGCGGCTGGCGCAGGCGGTCTACCAGGTCGTGAACGACCCGCACCTGGCCAGTCAGCTCGCCGTGGCGGGGCCGGACCGCGCACGCATGTACGACTGGTCCGACTCCGCCGCGGAGACCTGGCAGCTGCACGCCGATCTCTGACCCTCGGTCCGCCTCAGGGCTTGTACGCGTACGTGCAGACCCAGTCGATGTACAGGTGGCCGGTGGCGCCCCAGTTGCCCACCTGGAACATGTAGCGGTGCGGCGTCTTCGGCACGTGCGAGGTGACCTTCTTGATCACCTTGCCGTCGAGGCGGTAGCTGACGGACTTCCCGGGCACCCAGTCGATCGAGTACGTGTGCCACGAACGCCAGGAGACACCGGTGCTCATGCTCACCGCGTTCGCCTCCTGTCCCGGGGTCATCAGGTGGTGGTGCAGCATCGGCTGCTGATCGAAGTTCGCCTCGGGGTAGTCGATCTCGCCGTCGGACCACTTGTCCGACGACGGCCAGAGCATGACGGCCGCACCGTTGCCGGCACCGCCCGTGGCCTTGGCCCGCATGATGAACTTCCCGCCCTTGTGCCCCCAGGCGCCGGTCGGCGTCCCGAACGTGCCGGCGGCACCGTGCTTGCCGTCGAGCTTGACGTCCAGGTACCCGTCGTGCGAGCTGATCTGGGAGCCCGAGTAGTACATGCCCCCGGTGCCGTCCGGGTACGGCTGCCACGACTGCGCGTAGGTCTTGGCGAAGGCCCCGCCAGCGGCGGCCGGGGTGCTGAACTGTTCGCGGTACGTCATCTTGAAGACGCCGTTGTCGGCAGTCGGGGCCGACGTGGCGGACGCGGCGGTCGCCGGGACGAGCGGTCCGGCGACGAGTGCTGATCCGAGGAGCACGACGGCGAGTGCGGCCCTCCTGGTGGCGCGTTTCTGCATGAGCTCGGTCACTCCCTGACGTGACTGTTCGCACCCGTTCCCGTGGGTACCGGGCGGCCGGATCTCGGCTACCCGGCGTTCACGGTAGTTGCTGTCCACAATCTGCGCCGGGGGGTTGACACTCCAGCGCACCCCCAGTAAAAGGGGCTTGCGCGAGGATCAGCCGTCGGGCAAGAAGCCCTGGTCAGTGCGCGTGGCGTGGGTCCGGGGCGGCTGCACGCGGACGTCTCGTCGCCGGGTCAGAGCCGTGCGCGACGACGCCGAGCCACCACCGCGACCACGACGGCAGCCACCGCGGCGACGACGGCGACCACGGCCGCAGCCTCGGCGACGTGCACCGACGTGCGCATCGACTCGTACTGCACCGCCGTCGAGACGAAGCCCCACTCAGCGGGGCCGAACCAGCCGGACACCGGGTTCAGCGGACCGGCCGCGACCAGGCTGTACCCGCACACCACCGCAGCTGCCACGGCGATCACCGAGAGGACGAGGACGGGGACGACGCGGCGCATCTCGTCACCGTAGCGTGCCTCCGGACGCCGCACCGCCGGCACACTCGTCAGAGCGAGTCGCGGAGACGCGTCGCCTTCTCCTCGACCAGGCGCTCGAGCCCGTCGGCGTACTCGGTCAGGCGAGCGGCGACCGCCGGCTCCGAGGAACCGATGATGCGCGCGGCGAGCAGACCGGCGTTCGCTGCACCGTTGATCGCCATCGTCGCGACCGGGATCCCCGCCGGCATCTGCACGATCGAGAGCAGTGAGTCGAGACCGTCGAGGCGTGCGAGCTGGACCGGGACACCGATCACCGGCAGGGTCGTCATCGAGGCCACCATGCCCGGCAGGTGCGCTGCCCCGCCGGCCCCGGCGATGACGACCCGGATGCCACGTGCGGCGGCACCGCGCGCGAAGCGGGTCATCTTGTCCGGGGTGCGGTGCGCCGACACGACGTCCGCCTCGAACGGGATCGCGAGTTCGGTGAGGATGTCCGCCGCGGCCCGCATCGTCGGCCAGTCGGAGTCCGACCCCATGATGATCGAGACGAGCGGCTGTGTGCGTGCGGCGGTGTCGGTCACGCGACGAGCCTAGCCGAGCAGGACCCGCCGCCAGCGGTCGCCGTCGCGGCCGATCGTCCGCTCCGCCGCGACCCAGCGCGCCGCGCGCTCGTCCGCCCGACCACGTTCGACCGCGGTCCGGACGGCATCCCGCCACGCTCGGACGTCGTCCGGCACGGCCACGGCGCCGTGGGCCCGTGCGACGGCGTAGGACGGACGGTCGGAGACCACCGCCGGCAGTCCGAGCGCGGTGTACTCCAGGAACTTCAGGTCGCTCTTGGCGCGGTTGAACTCGTCGTCGCGGAGCGGTGCGACACCCGCGCGCCAGCGCTCCCGGTGCGACACGAGCCAGCGGGAGAACGCGGGGTAGTGCCCGTCGGGGACCTCGACTCGGCGGAACCAGTCGGCGCCGCCCGCTTCGGTGACACCGATCACCTCGAGCCGGATCGGGGTGCCGTCGCCGGTGGTGAGGTCGGCGAAGACGTCCCGCAGGAGCTCGAGGTCGGCGGCGTGGGTGAGCGTGCCCATGTACAGCACCCGGTGCTCCCCCGCGGGCCGTTCGTCGTCGTCCTCGGTCGGGCCGGCGGTCCAGAGACCCGGGTCGAGCGCGTTCGGCACGACGACGACGTCCCGCGCCACCGGACGGACCACGTCGGCGAGTTCGGGCGTGCTCACGACGACGGTGTCGGCACCACGCACCAGAGCGTCGATCGAGGCGAGCCGGTCCGGGTCGTACTCGGCGCGGGCGAGGCGCGCGCGACCGGACTCGGTGAAGAAGTCGTCGTCGACCTCGGCCACGACACGGATGCCCCGGGCTCCGGCAGCCGCCAGGAAGGGCTGCACGCCGCCCCGGGGCAGGATGTCCCGCTGCACCAGGAGCGCCGCGTAGGGCGTCGTGTCGGAACCGTCGACGAACGCCGCCGGGTCCACCTGGCGCACCTCGGCGGTGCCGCTCGCCGCAAGGTGCTCGGTGCGGCGGACGACGCGGACGTGCGCCGAGGCGGGGTGTGCGCCCCCACCACCGGCGACGACGTACCCGAGGACGGGCAGGGGCACCTGCTGCGGCGGGTGCACCGGCTGCGGGGGCGCGCCGACGACGACGCGGCGCAGGCGTCGGGCGGCCCGGCGGACGAGATCACGCGGCATGCGCCCATCCTCTCGCACCTCGTGCCCCGCACCGCACGACGAACACCGCACGAAGAACACCCCACGGAGAACGCCGCCTCAGCGCACCGTCACCCTCCAGCACGGCGACGCCCTGCGGTCCGCTCCGCTCCCGGTGTTGTGGGCGATCGCGCAGACGGTGTGCTTGCCGACCGCCGCCCGCACCGTGCCCGCGAAGCCGTGCGACCCGCCGGAGCCCCACGTCGCGTCGACGTCAGCTCGCTTGCGGCCGGCGTCCAGCGACGTCACCCGCTTGCCGTCCACGGTGATCGCGACCCGGCTCGGCGAGCCCACCGTGTCACCGTCGAACGCCCAGCCGGACACGGCGATGCTCCTGCTCGCGGCCTTCGCGGACTCGAGCACGACGTAGGGGTCGTGCCGGTAGGCGCGGACGGTCGAGCAGCCGAGCGGGGCGTCCGATCCCGCACCGATGTTCACCGCGGTGACGCACACGCGGCGAGCGCCGGCTGCGGTGGGCACCACGACGTCGAAGCCGTGGGTCGCGCCGACCCCGGCACGGGCATCGACGTCGGGGCGGTCGAGCCCGGCGGTGGTGACTCCGGCAGCGACGCCGTCGACCGTGGCACGGACCCGCACGGGCTGCGTGGGGTCGTCCTCGTCGTACGCCCACCCGGACACGCGGACGCCGCCGCCGGTCCCGGCGACGGTCTCGAGCGAGCCGCGGGGCGCCAGGTCGGCGGCTGGTACTCCCAGACGGGCGTTCGCGACGAGTGCCTGCGCGTAGGCCGAGAACCACTTGCCGGCGGCCGGGGCACCGTTGCAGGTGCCGTCGCTCGCGCCGGGGGTCTTCACCCACAGCAGGGCGTCGAGCGCCGTGCCGTCGGACACCACCCGGGGCGAGGTGCCGAGCCCGGCGCCCGGCCCGTTGCACCAGGTGCCGCGCCAGCCCTGCCCGTTGCGCGAGGTGTCGATCACGTAGTGCGAGCCCCCGGTCGCGGCCGAGACCTTCTGCGCGTACGCCTGCTCCTGTGCGGTCGGGTAGTAGTTCGCGACGTTCGTGAAGAACCCGCGGGCCTGCTGCACGCCCGCGCTGTTCAGCCGCGACGCCATCAGCGCGGGCTGCACCCAGTTCGAGTTGCCGGCGTCCAGGTAGGCGGGGACCCCGGCGGCGGTCAGCCCGGCGACGGTGCGGGACAGGATGCGGTAGCGCTGCTCGTCGAGCGCGGTGCTGCACTTGGCGTTGCTGAGCATCGCGAGCGAGTCCGGTTCGACGATGACGGCTGCACGGTGCCCGGCGAGCGCCGCGGTCACCTGGTCGACCCAGGCGTCGTAGGACCGTTCGTCGAAGCCGCCGGCGGAGTACCCGCCGCAGTCACGGTCCGGGATCGCGTAGAGCACGAACACCGGGGTGGTGCCGGACTGCTCGGCCCCGGTGAGGGCGGTGCCGATCGTCTTGGTCAGCTGCGTCCCCTGGCTCCAGTCGCCGAGCCAGGTGGCGACGGGGTAGCCGGCGATGGTCCCCGCCGCGGCGGCTCCGGCCGGGTCGGTGGCGGCGAGGGCGGCCTGGGCCTTCGCGGCCTCGCTCGTGGGCGACCGGTACGGTCCGGCGCCGTAGAGCGACGCGGACGTGGCCGAGCGGATGGTGGCGGCCGAGGTCGCTGCGGACGCGGACGCGGTCGGCAGCAGGCCGGCGACGGCTGCGACGAGGGCGACGGCGGCGCCGCAGACGGCGGCACGGCGCGGACGGCGGCACATGGGGACTCCCTGGACGGTGGGCACGGACCGTTCCAGGGGAACACGCGCTCCCGTCCCCCGCCAGCCTCCCGAGCGGGTGCCACCCGAGGGGGTGTCCGCAGAGCGGCCGACAAGTGTGTCCCGCTCCCGCGACGCCACTGGAGGCCCGTGGCGGCGTCGCCACGGGCCTCCAGTGGCGTCATCCGGTCACGTCGAGGACGCGACCTCAGTCGTCGAAGTGCGCTGCGGCCGCGCGGGCGCGGTAGACGACGTCGTCGACGTCGTCACCGAGCACCGTGACGTGCCCGATCTTCCGGCCGGGCCGGGGCGCCTTGCCGTAGAAGTGGTACTTCGCTTCGGGGAAGGCCTCGAGCGCTGCGGGGTACCGGGCGGCGAGGTCGCCGTCCACGGGTCCGCCGAGCACGTTCACCATGACGGACGCCGGGGCGAACGAGCCGGTGGCTCCGAGCGGCAGGTCGAGGACCGCCCGCAGGTGCTGCTCGAACTGGCTCGTGGTGGCGCCGTCGATGGTCCAGTGCCCGGTGTTGTGCGGACGCATCGCGAGCTCGTTGATCAGGATGCGTTCGTCGTCGGTCTGGAACAGCTCGACGGCCAGCACGCCGGTCACCCCGAGTGCTTCGGCGATGCGGACGGCGATCGACTCGGTCAGGTCGGCGATCCGGCCGGCGCTGTCCGGGGCCGGTGCGATGACCTCGGCGCAGACCCCGTCGCGCTGCACGGTCTCGACGAGCGGCCAGGCGACCACCTGCCCCGAGGGGCGGCGGGCCACGGACTGCGCGAGCTCGCGGGTGAAGGGGACGAGCTCCTCGACCAGGAGGGCCTGGTCGCCGCCGGCCTCGGCCACGGCGATGAACCAGTCGTCGACGTCGGAGGCGTCCGAGACGACCCGGACGCCCTTGCCGTCGTAGCCGCCCCGCGGCGTCTTGACGACGGCTCGGCCACCGTGCTCGGCGAGGAAGGCGCGGAGTTCGTCGGGACCGTGCACGGCGGCCCAGTCGGGTACCGGCAACCCGAGGTCGCTCAGCTGGCGGCGCATGGTGATCTTGTCCTGCGCGACGGCCAGCGCGTCCGGCCCGGGGTGGACCGCCACGCCCGCGTCGACCAGGCTGCGCAGGACGTCCTGCGGCACGTGCTCGTGGTCGAAGGTCACGACGTCGACCTGCCGGGCGAACTCGAGCACGGTGGCGGCGTCGTGGTAGTCGCCCTCGGCGGTGGCGGCGATGTCCGCGGACATGCCCGGCCCCTCGGCGAGCACCCGGATGTCGATCCCCAGCTCGACCGCCGCCGGCACCATCATCCGTGCCAGCTGTCCCCCACCGATGACCCCGACGCGCAACGCCATGCTGTGTGATCCTTCCGGCGTTCCCACCGCATGGTGTGAACGCGTTGTCTACAATCGCTGTTCGGGTCGCGCTCTGCACGACCGGTCACAACTCTACGGATCCTGGAGGGCTCGTGCGGCGCCTCATCGCCCAGCTGGCACGCTTCGGCGTCGTCGGTGCCGTCGGCTTCGTCGTGGACACCACGGTGTTCAACGTGCTGCGCATCACGGTCCTGAACCCCGAGGACGTCCACTCGGGGCCGTTCTGGGCGAAGGTCGTCTCCACGGTCGTGGCGATCTTCGTGAACTGGATGGGCAACCGGTACTGGACGTTCCGCGAGCAGCGACGGGCGGTGGCCACCCGCGAGGGGGTCGAGTTCGTCGTCGTGTCGCTCGGCGGCATGGTCATCGCGCTCGCCTGCCTCGGGGTGTCCCACTACGCGATGGGACTCACCTCGGTGCTCGCCGACAACGTCGCGAACATCGTCGGCCTCGTGCTCGGCACGGTCTTCCGCTTCTGGCTCTACAAGGTGTGGGTGTACCACCCCGAACGCACCGCCACGGTGCCCGCGGACGCCGACGCCGCACGTCAGGACGCACTCTAGGATCGTTCGGGTGACGGCCCACGAGACCACCACCCGCACCCGCGACAGCACCCCCACCACGGCGCCACCCCGCATCGCTCGCTGGGAGCGTGTGGCGATCGCGGTCGTCACCGCCACCTTCGGCCTGTGGCTCGTCGCCTGGGCGCTGGTCGTCCCGGTCTTCCAGGCCCCGGACGAGACCGCCCACATCGACGCCGCGGTGCACCTCGCAGTCGGTGACGCCTGGGCCGCTCCCGGTGACCTGCACGTCACGAACGCCGTCGAGGCCGCGAAGACCGAGCTGGCCACGAAGCCGTCCAGCCAGTGGTCGACCGTGAGCGAGCTGCTGCAGAACGCCCCCGGGCCGTCCGCGACCGTCAACCAGATGACCCAGCACCCGCCGACCGCGTACCTCGCCGGTGCCGCCGTGCTCCGTGCCGTGGACTTCGGCGACCTGCGGTGGGACCGGGCGTTCATCGCGCTCCGACTCGCCGACGTCCTCGCCGTCACCGCCCTGCCGCTGCTGGCGTGGGCGTCCGTCCGCCGGGTGACCCGGTCTCCGCGCGCCGCACTCGTCGGCGGGCTGGCGGTGTTCGCGACGCCCGAGCTCGCCTCCATCGGGTCCTCGTTCTCGAACGACGCCCCCGTACTGCTCGTCGCCGGCGTCGTCGTGTGGCTCGCCAGCAGACTGCTGACCGGCGACACCCGGTGGCGCACCACGATCGCCCTGGCGGCGGTCCTCGGTGCCCTGGTCTGGATCAAGGGGACGGGGCTGCCCGCGGTGCCGTTCGTCGCCGTCGTCGTGCTCTTCGCCGGTGCCGGGGTGCTGTCCCTGCGGCAACGGGTGGTACGCACGGTGGTCGCGATGGCCGTGTCCGGGGGCATCGGCGCCTGGTGGTGGCTGCACAACTGGTTCGCCTACGGCCGGATCCAGCCGAACGGCTACGCGTCCATCCGTCCGCCGAAGGACTTCCCACCGGGCGAGCACCCGACGCTGGGACACTTCCTCGACGTCAGCTGGGGAACCCTGGCTCGCACGTTCTGGGGCAGCTTCGGCGCCCGGGCCCAGGTGAGCATGGGTGACATGCTGACCGCCGTCCTGACGATCGTCGTCCTGGTCGTCCTGGTCGGCTGGGCGTTCCGGCGCGGACCGGACCTGCGGGTGGCCCTGTGCCTGGCGGTGTTCCCGGCGCTGCTCATCGGCATCCAGAACGAGACGAGCGCGGGAGCCTACCTCCGGACGACCGAGGTCGCCGCCACCCAGGGCCGGTACTACTTCCCCGCGATCGTCTGCCTGATCGTGCTGAGCGCCCTGGCGTGGCGTCGCCTGGTGCCCGCCGGACGCGCACGCTCGTGGGTCGCGGTGGGACTGGCCGTGCTGCTGCCCGCGGTGGGTGTGTACGGGTTCGCGGTGGCGTCGGCCTGGTTCTGGAACGCCGCCCTGTTCCCCGTGACGGGCCGCGGGCTGCTCCGCTACACCGAGATCGGGCCGGTGCCGCCGACGGTGCTCGTGGTCGTCGTGGCCCTGGTCGCGGTCGGGCTCGTCGTGTCGGTCGTGCAGGTCGCCCGTGCCGACCGTCGAGTGGCCGGGCTCGCGACGTGACCACGCGTCGGACGTGCGGCTGACGGGGTGGACGCCCCACGAGACGGACGGGAGGCCCGGTGCCAGCTGGCACCGGGCCTCCCGTCCGTCGTCACGCGCGTCGGGTGCACCCGGATCGTGAGCAGGAACGGTCGGGTCGCGCACCGCGGACCCGACCGTTCCTGCTCACGAAGTGCGCGTCAGGCGGCGGGGACGCCGCCCTCGACCGCGGAGGGGTCGTCGGTCGGGCGGTTGCGCCGGAACCACGTGGGGGCTGCGGCGCAGAGCAGGAACAGCCCGTCGACCGCCAGGCTCCAGACACGGGTGACGACCACCACGACGAGGGCGATCGGCACCGGCATCACGATGGCGAGGAGCAGTGCCTGCACGCCCTCGCGGACGCCGAGCCCACCGGGGGCGAACACGGCCAGCATGCTGATCGCCGAAGCCATGCTCGCCGCACCGATCACGAACGCCGCGTCGGTGAGCTTGAGCGACGGGTACACGGCCAGCGTGATGAAGTAGTACGCCGTCCCGGACAGGACCGCGCCGGCGATGTACAGTCCGGCGCCGCCGAGGACCGTGCCCAGGTTGGGGCGGACGTCGGCCTCGAGCGGCTTGCGGCGCAGGATCTTCAGCGCGATGCCGATCAGGAAGACGAAGACGCGCGGGATCAGGCAGACGACGCAGCCGACGAACGCCGCGATCATGAGCGCGATGAGCCACGGGTTGAGCGAGTGCGTGCGGGGGTCGATGAGCAGCAGCACGAGCGCCAGGGCCAGGGTGGCGGCGATCTGCAGCGCACCTTCGAGCAGGCCGCTGACGCCGAGCCGGGCCTTCGAGACACCGTGCTTCGAGGCGAAGTAGACCTTGCCGATGATCCACGTCGCGGCCCCGGGGATGTAGCGACCCATCCAGGACTTGGCGTAGACGTAGGTGAGCGTCACACCGGAGCCCTTGAGGCCGGTCGCGCCGAGCCGTCGCAGCAGGTAGAACCAGATGCCGACGCCCCAGTAGCGGAACCCGAGGCTGATCAGCGTCGCCACGACGACCCAGGACCACTGCCAGTCCAGCCCGGCGAGCTGCCCCCAGTCGACGCTCCGGACGTAGAGCAGGAGGAAGACCGCGAGGAGCACGTAGAAGACGATCGGGACCGCCTTGCCGAGGAGCCGTCGCCAGGACGGCGGACGCTTCCCCTCGGGGGTCGGGGCGTCGCTGGTGGTTCCTGACAAACGGGTCTCCTGCCGGTGCTGCTGAGCTCAGGTCATGCTAGCCGCTCCGGTGTGTGCGAAACTTGCCGCCGACACGACCGACCGATCACCGACCCGAGGATGCCGTTGCCCCACCAGCCACGGGAGAACGCCCGACTCGAGTTCACGTACCTCGACGGGCTTCGAGGACTCGCAGCCTTCGCCGTCGTGTTCCACCACACGTACCTGTTCACCGGCCTCACCGACGCCGCGAAGACGGACATGCCGTGGATGCGTCCGATCATCGGGTGGGGCTACCTCGGCGTCCCCCTGTTCATCGTGCTCTCCGGGTACGTGCTCATGCTGCCGGTGATGACCCGCTCCGACGGCTACCGGGTCCCCGGCGGCTTCTGGAAGTTCATCTGGCGACGTGCCCGACGGATCCTGCCGCCGTACTGGGCGGCGCTGGTGCTGTTCGCCCTGGTGGTCCTGTTCGTGCCGGTGATGCACAACCCGCACGGCACCCAGTGGGACACGAAGCTCCCGATGGGGTGGGGCGCGTTCCTGACGCACCTGTTCCTGGTGCACGACTTCTTCCCGACGTACATCGGCAAGATCAACGGGCCGATGTGGAGCGTCGCGATCGAGTGGCAGATCTACTTCCTCATGGCGCTGCTCATCCTGCCGATGTGGCGCCTGCTCGGCGGGTGGGTGACGACCACCGTCCTCGTCGCGGCCGGGCTCTGGATGGGCGTCGAGAACCGGTACGCCTCGATGCACCCGTGGTTCGTCGGGCTCTTCGCCATCGGCATGCTCGCCGCGGCGATCACCGTGCGGGCGCGCGACGCTCACCTCGAGGGACGGCTCCGGTTCCTCGCGCCGCGGTGGACCGGCTGGGTGACCGGCGCACTCGTCGTCGCAGCGACCGCGGCGATGGTCCTGATGTTCGCGTCGCGTCGTCTGTACTTCCAGCAGCAGACCTGGCCGTCGGAGATCTCCATCGGCGTGCTCTCCGGCATCGTCCTCACCTGGCTCGGAGTGGCCGCCGTCACCGGGCACCACACCTGGCTCTCGCGGTTCCTCGCCTGGAGACCGTTCGTCCTCGCAGGGCTCGTCTCGTACTCGGTCTACCTCTTCCACAGCCCCTTGCTGGCGCTCGGCAACCTGCTCCTGCTGCCCCTGGGGCTCTCGACGAAGTGGCAGTTCCTCGTCATGGTCGTCGTCGTGGTGCCGGTGACGATCGCGCTCTGCGTCGGCTTCTGGTGGCTGGTCGAGCGGAACTTCCTCAACCAGCGGCAACGTCACGCCGCCGCCGAGGTGGCTTCGCGGGAACCGATCCCCACCGTCGAGACCGTCCAGCCGGCGGGCGGGTCCACGGTGCGCTGAGCGGCCAGTACGCCGTGGGGCGGCGGCTACCATGGCTCGGACGCGACGTGGGCGACAGGGCTCCACGCATCTCGACAGGGAAGACGAGACGGCATGCGCAGATCCAGCAGAAGGTTCCTCGGCCTGGGCACGGCGACGGTGGTGGCCGGAGCGATGACGCTGGTGGCCGGTCCGGCGTGGTCCGAGACGCCGGGCACCACGACGGCCAGCACCAGCACCAGCACCAGCACCAGCACCACGAGCTCGACGGCGAGCGGGCCGTCCGTCGCCGAGATGGACACCACCGGCAACCACGTGATGGGCGCCGGCATCGCGGCACACACCGGGCAGACCCGGGTGGCGGCCGACCTGCCCGTCGGGCCGACCTCCCTGCGCACGACCGCTCAGGCCGCCGCTGCCGCGAAGCGCCCGACGGGCAAGATCAACGGCATGGACGTCAGCGCCTGGCAGCCGAACGTCGACTTCACGGCGGCCTACGGACTCGGCGCCCGCTTCGCCTACATCAAGGCGACCGAGGGCGTCTCGTACGTCAGCTCGACGTACGCGTCGCAGTACCGGAACGCCAAGAACGCGGGCTTCATCCGCGGTGGCTACGTGTACGCCCAGCCGAGCAAGGCCAGCGGCGCGGCAACCGCGAACTACTTCTTCGCCCACGGCGGGCAGTGGACGGCCGACGGCGTCACGCTCCCCCGCTGCTCGACATCGAGTACGGCACCGCGGCCCAGGGCGTCTGCTACGGCAAGAGCTGGCCGCAGATGCGGTCGTGGATCGCGGACTTCTCGGCCACCGTCTACAAGAAGACGCACCGCTACCCGGCGATCTACACCACGACCGACTGGTGGAAGCGCTGCACGAACAACAGCATCCGGTTCTCGAAGAACCCGTTGTTCGTCGCGATCTACCCGGTCAAGGACTTCTCGGGCCCCGGCACCCTCGGTGCCAGCTGGAAGTCCACCGGGTGGCGCTTCTGGCAGTGGGCGGCCAGCGGGACGCTCCCCGGCGACCAGGACGTCTACCGCAGCGCCGACGGCGCGAACCTCCGCGCGTTCGCGAAGAAGACGGAGTAACCCCGCCCGACGTCAGCGCGTGCGGCGGGTGGCCTCGGCGAAGTCAGCGTCCAGGGCGGTCGCCATCCGTGCGACGCCGTCGGCGAGCTGCTCGCGGACCGCGTCGCGGTTCGCGTCGAGTGCCTCGAGCTGGGCCGTGACGTCGTCGACGAACGTCGGCTCGAGCGCTGCCTCGATCGGCTTCGAGAACTCCTGCTGGCCCATCTGCTCGAAGAACAGCCGGCCCTTGTCGACGTAGTAGAGCACGGCGGCCGGGACGCCCGCGATGGTCGCGACGATGGCGGAGTGCAGGCGGCTCGCCAGGAACAGGCGGCTGCGGGACATCAGGCCGGCGTACTCGGCGGGCGAGAACTCGTCGGCCTCGACCACGTGGGTGCGGTCGCCGTGCTGCATGCGCGCGATGACCTCGCGCGCGAAGGCGGCATCGCCCTCCGAGGCCTCCATGTGCATCGGGTAGAACACGACGTCGGCGTCCCAGCGCTCGATGACGCGGTCGGCCAGGTCCGCGACGGCCTGGCGGTACGTGACGAGCCGGTCGCTGTCGACGCCGGTCTCGCGGAAGCGCTTCGGCAGGAAGCGGAACGGGATCCAGCCACTGCGCTTGTAGTGGAACCAGCGGCGGACGCCGAACCCGATCGACCCGTCGAGCCGCTCGGCGGTGAGGCCGGTGGTGCGCTCCAGCCGCTCGAGCACATCGGCGTCGGGCGCCGTGACCGTCCCGACGACCGCCGGGTCGAACGACGACACGATCGGCGTCCTCACGCCCCAGGACAGGAGCTTCTCGCGCGACTCGTCGTCGCGCACGGCGAACGCGCTGCAGAGGTCCACGGTGGCGCGGATCAGGCGCTTGCTGACCCCGGCGGTGGTCGGTCCGATGCCCTGGAACGCCCCGACGAGGTTCTTGTTGACCGCACGGACGAGCAGCATCTTGCCGAACCAGTACACGAGGCCGAGCTTGTTCGTGTAGTCCTTCAGGATCTCGCCACCGCCCCAGAGCACCACGTCGGCGCTGCGCGCGGCACGGAGCAGGGCGAACAGGTCGCCGATGCCGGTGCTGTACGGGGAGACCGGCAGGAACCGGATCCCGAACCACGCGGCGTCCCGCTCGGGGTACTGGGACAGGGAGACGATGTCGGCGTCCGGCCACCGTCGGCGGACGAGCTCGACGTTGCCGGCGAGGATCGCCCGGTCCCCGCGGTTGTGGGGCGAATCGCTATTGTGGATCAGAACGCGCACGGGTGGAGAGCCTACCGGACCGTCCCCCGCCAGCCCCGGAAAGGCACGATGTCCCGCCCCACCCCCTCCGCCCGTCCCCGTCTGCTCGTCCTCGGCTCGACGTTCCCGGCCCGTCCGGACGACGGTGTGCCGGCGTTCGTGCTCGACCTCGCCCACCAGGAGGCGCTCGAGTTCGACACGATGGTGCTCACCCCCCGGGTGCCCGGCGGTGCCACCACCGAGCGCATCGGCGACGTCGGTGTCCGGCGGTTCCCGTACTTCCCGAAAACGTTCGAGGACCTGGCCGACGGCGCGATCCTCGACAACCTCAAGGAACGTCGCTCGCGCATCGTGCAGGTGCCGGCGCTGGTGCTCGCGCAGTGGTTCGCGATCCGGCGCGTGGTCCGCTCCGCGAAGCCCGACGTCATCCACGCCCACTGGGCCATCCCGCAGGCACTCGTCGCGACGCTGGCGGCCCCGGGCGTCCCGATCGTCGTCACGACCCACGGCGGGGACATCTACGCCCTGCGCGCCGCTCCCCTGGTGCGGCTGAAGCGCTGGGTCTTCGGCCGTTCGGCGCACGTCACGACCGTGAACTCCGAGATGCGCGACCGCCTGACCGAGTGGGGTGTGCCCGAGGCACGCTCCACCGTCATCCCCATGGGTGTCGACCTCGGTCCGGCCCGTGACACCCGCGCCCGCGTCCCCGCACAGGAACACCACGTGGTGGCGGTCGGGCGACTCGTCGAGAAGAAGGGCTTCGGCAACCTGATCGCCGCACTCCGGGGACTCGGCGACGACGTGCCGTGGCGACTCACCGTGGTCGGCGACGGCCCCTACCGGGCGCAGCTCGAGCAGCAGGCCGCCGGGCTGCCGGTGACGTTCCTGGGCCAGCGCGGGCGCACCGAGGTGCTCGAGACCCTGGCTGCTGCCACCGTCGTGGCCGTGCCGTCGGTCCCCGCGGCGAACGGCGACCAAGAGGGACTACCGGTCACCCTGCTCGAGGCCGCGGCCGTCGGTGCCGCGATCGTCGCGAGCGACCTGCCCGGCATCCGGGACGTCGTGCAGGACGACGTGTCCGGTGTCCTCGTGCCCCCGGGCGACGTCCCCGCGCTCCGGGCAGCGTTGCAGCGCGTGCTCACCGACGACACCGCACGGGCGCGGTACCAGGAGCAGGCCGTGGTGTCGGCGGCGGAGTTCTCCACCGAGCGGATCGGCGAGCGCTACCGCGCGGTGCTGCGCGCCGCCATCGGCTGACGACGCAGCGCACACGCACAGCAGGCCCGGTGCCGGTCCGTGGGACCGGCACCGGGCCTGCTGTCGGTCGCGGTCAGCGCCCCATGCCGCGGTACGTGAAGCCCGCGGCGGTCCAGGCATCGCGATCGAGGCAGTTGCGGCCGTCGACGACGACGGGCGACGCCACGAGCGCCGCAGCGGCGGTGGCGTCGAGCTCGCGGAACTCGGTCCACTCGGTGAGCACGAGCACCAGCTCCGCTCCCCCCAGCGCCTCGGCAGCGCTCTCGACGTAGTCGAGCTCCGGGCGCACGCGGCGCGCGGTGACGACGGCCTCGGGGTCGTACGCCGAGACGACGGCGCCGAGTTCGTGCAGGCGGGCCGCGATGTCGAGGGCCGGCGAGTCGCGGACGTCGTCGGAGTTCGGCTTGAAGGCCAGGCCGAGCACCGCGATGCGCTTACCGCTGACGACCCCGCCGAGCAGCTCCTGCGCCAGCTCGACGACGTGGGCGCGACGGCGCAGGTTCGTGGCGTCGACGTCGGCCAGGAACGCCAGGGACTCCCCGACGCCCAGCTCGTTCGCCCGCGCCTGGAACGCTCGGATGTCCTTGGGCAGGCAGCCGCCACCGAAACCGAGGCCGGCGTTCAGGAACTTGCGGCCGATGCGGGCGTCGTGGCCGATCGCGTCGGCGAGCGCCGTGACGTCGGCGCCGGCGACCTCGGCGATCTCGGCCATCGAGTTGATGAACGAGATCTTCGTCGCGAGGAACGCGTTGGCGCTGATCTTCACGAGCTCGGCGGTGGGCAGGTTGACGACGAGTCGGGGCGTGCCGGTGGCCAGCGCCTCGGCGTAGACCTCGTCGAGGGCGGCGACGGCCTGTTCGCCGGCCTCGCCGTCGGGCACGCCGTAGACGAAGCGGTCCGGCGCGATGGTGTCCTGCACGGCGAAGCCCTCACGCAGGAACTCGGGGTTCCAGACGAGCGTCGCACCGGGGACGGCTTCGCTGACCTCGGCGGCCAGGCGCGCGGCGGTGCCGACGGGCACGGTCGACTTGCCGACGACGAATTCTCCGGCGGACAGGTGGGGGGTCAGCGCGGCGACGGCGGCGTCCACGTAGGTCAGGTCCGCGGCACCGGTCGGACCCTGCGGGGTGCCGACGGCGAGGAAGTGCACGCGGGCACCGGCGACCTCGGCCATGTCGGTGGTGAAGCGGATCCGACCGGACTCGAGGGCCTCGGTCAGGATCTCGGGCAGGCCTGGCTCGAAGAAGGGGGCCTCGCCCGCGGCGAGCCGCTCGATCTTGGTGGGGTCGACGTCCACGGCGACGACCTCGTGTCCGAGTTTGGCCATGGAGGCGGCGTGCACGGCACCGAGGTAGCCGCAGCCGATCACAGAGATACGCACGTCGAAGAAGGTACCGGTTCCTCGCCGGAATTCTCCTCACGACGCCCACAGCGACGCTCGGAGCGGCCGGGTCAGGCCCGCACGTCGCCCCACGGTGGACGGTCCGGGCCGCCGACGATCTCGTCCCAGTCCGGCTCGCGATGCCGTCGCCTGGCCTCGTAGGCCTCCACCAGGTCGTGCAGGACGGCGACGACGAGGTCGGCGTGCGGCACGTCGGCGAGGACCACCGCCGGGTCGTCCCCGGGGAACACGAGCACGTCACCGGAGCGGAACAGCCCCTGCAGCCCGCGGCGCCGCACGGTGACGTCGTAGCCGCGGGAGTGCAGGAGTTCCCGTCGGGTCCGGGTGCCGAGTCCGTTGACCACGACCAGGCGACGGGTGGTGACGACGTACCGCTCCGACATCCAGCGGAACAGCGGGACGGCGCCGCCGAACACGACGAGCACCACGACCACGAGTGCGACGACGGCGTTCAGCCACGCCAGCTGCGCCTGGAAGACACCGAAGCCGAAGCCGCCGGCCGCGGTGACGAGCACGACGAACACCGCCGGGCGCACCAGCCGACGGGCGTGCGGTCGCAGGCGCGCGACGACACGTTCGGGCGGGGGCTCGGCGGTCATGCCGTCATGCATACCGCAGGTGGGTGACGTCTCCCACCGCGACGCCCCTGGTGAGCCCCGCCTGGTCCCGGATCGTGATGCGACCGGCGTCGTCGATGCCGGTCGCGTCGGCCTCCTCGACGGTGCCGTCCGGCAGCTCGAGGCGGATGCGGCGACCGATGGTGCCGCACGCGGCGCGGACGTGGGACCGGACCGTCTCGGCGGCTGGACCACCCGTGACCAGGCCGGCCACCGCCTCCAGGACGGACCGCAGGAAGGCGGACAGGACCGCGTCGGCCAGGGCGGGTGCGTCGTCGACCGCGCCGGCGAGCAGGAGCGAGGTGGACGTCGGGGTGGGCAGCCGATCAGCCGGGATCGTCAGGTTCACGCCGGCCCCGACCACGACGCTGCCGTCAGCGGCGACCTGGCAGAGGATCCCGCACACCTTGTCCCCGGCGACCTGCACGTCGTTCGGCCACTTCACGACGACGTCCGCGCCGACCGGCAGGACCGACGCGATCGCGTCGCGCATCGCCGCGCCGGCGACCAGCGGCAGCCAGCCGCGGTCGTGGTCGTCCAGGTCCGCACGGACGAGCACGCTGGCGGCGAGCGTCTCACCGGCCGGAGCGGTCCAGGTGCGGTCGAGCCGACCCCGGCCCGCGGTCTGGTGCAGGGTCGCGAGGACACCGCCGTGCTGCTGCTCCGGGGCGGCGGCGAGCAGGTCCGCGTTGGTGGACCCGGTCTCGGCGGGGGTGGTGATCGTCGCGCCCGCCGACCGGACCGCCTCGCTGGTGGCGGGGAACGACGGCGACGGGGATGTGGACATGCACGCAAATGTACGGGCAGGAACCGTGGGGGTCCTCCAACCGGCAGCGTCCCACCCGCCGGTAGGGTGAGCGGGTGACTTCAGGAGACACCCCCGATCTGTCGACGACGGCCGGCCGGCTGGCCGACCTCCGCGACCGGTACCACGAGGCCGTGACCGCCGCGGGCGAATCCGCCATCGCCAAGCAGCACGCGAAGGGCAAGGGCACCGCGCGCGAACGCATCGAGCAGCTGCTCGATCCGAACTCCTTCGTGGAGTTCGACGAGTTCGTGCGCCACCGCACCACGTCGTTCGGCATGGACGCCAAGCGCCCCTACGGTGACGCGGTCGTCACCGGCGTCGGCACGATCCACGGCCGCAACGTCGCGGTCTACGCCCAGGACTTCACGGTCTTCGGCGGATCCCTCGGCGAGGTCGCCGGCGAGAAGATCATCAAGGTCATGCAGCACGCGCTGAAGACGGGTGTGCCGATCATCGGCATCCTCGACTCCGGCGGCGCCCGCATCCAGGAAGGCGTCGTCGCGCTCGGCAAGTACGGCGAGATCTTCCGCCTGAACACCCAGGCCTCCGGCGTCATCCCGCAGCTCTCCATCGTGATGGGCCCGGCGGCCGGCGGTGCGGTGTACTCCCCGCCCTGACCGACTTCGTCATCATGGTCGACAAGACCAGCCACATGTTCGTCACCGGTCCGGACGTCATCAAGACCGTCACGGGCGAGGACGTCGGCTTCGAGGAGCTCGGCGGCGCCCAGACGCACAACGCGGTCTCCGGCGTGGCCCACTACCTGGCCGAGGACGAGACCGACGCGCTCGACTACGCGCGCTCGCTCATCGGGTTCCTGCCGGACAACAACCTGTCCGACCCGCCGGCCTACGACGTCGCCCCGGAGCTCGAGACCACCGACGCCGACCACGAGCTCGACCTCGTGATCCCGGACTCGACGAACCAGCCGTACGACGTCACCACGATCATCGAGCACATCGTCGACGACGGTGAGTTCCTCGAGGTGCAGCCGCTCTTCGCGCCGAACATCCTGATCGGCTTCGGCCGGGTCGAGGGCCGCACGGTCGGCATCATCGCGAACCAGCCGCAGGCGATGGCCGGCACGCTGAACATCGACGCCGGCGAGAAGGCCGCCCGCTTCGTGCGGTTCTGCGACGCGTTCGGCATCCCGATCCTGACCCTGGTGGACGTGCCCGGCTACCTGCCCGGCACCGACCAGGAGTGGACCGGCGTCATCCGCCGCGGCGCGAAGCTGCTGTACGCCTACGCCGAGGCCACCGTCCCGCTCGTCACCGTCATCACCCGCAAGGCCTACGGCGGCGCGTACATCGTGATGGGCTCGAAGCAGCTCGGTGCCGACATCAACCTGGCGTGGCCGACCGCCGAGATCGCCGTCATGGGCGGCCAGGGTGCCGTCAACATCCTGTACCGCGCCGAGATCAAGCGCGCGGAAGAGTCCGGCGAGGACGTCGCCGCGGTCCGCACGAAGCTCGCGAACGAGTACACGTACAACGTCGCGTCGCCCTACCTGGCAGCCGAGCGCGGTGAGCTCGACGGCATCATCCAGCCGCACGCCACCCGGGTGTCGGTCATCAAGGCCCTCCGGTCGCTGCGGGGCAAGCGCGCCACGCTGCCCCCGAAGAAGCACGGGAACATCCCGCTCTGATGGGCCGACACGCAGCAGCCGTGCCCTCGGACGAGCCCGCCTCGGTGGCGGACGTCCGGGTGGTCTCCGGCGACCCCACGCCCGAGGAGCTCGCCGCCGTCGTGGCCGTCCTGCAGCGCCAGGCCGACGAAGCCGCAGCGGCCGGACGCGCCGCCGTCGTCGTCGAGCCCCGCACGGGGTGGGACGCGGCGGCCCGCGGACTGCGCCGCCCGCTCGACCACGGACCGGGCGCCTGGGGCCGATCGCTCCGCTGATGTACCCCTGGCGCGCACGCGACCGGAACGGTTGCAGGGCGCACTTCCCGGTCGGTATCCCCTCACTCGGGGGACACGTTCAGCGGATACGGACCGGAACTGCCGGAATTGTCCCCCATAATGACGACTGACACGCAGCTCGTGCGTGGGCATAGTAGTTGGTGTTCGGTGTCCTTCAACGAAAGACATCGCAGGACGGTGGCCGACTAGGGTACGAAGCCACCGCCCGCTGCGAGGCAGGGCGACATTCGGGTTGTCGCTCAGCCTCGGGTCGTGAACGGGCCGGTCGGTATCCGACCGGCCCGTTCCCCGTTTCCGGGGCGTGTGGCGGGTGCTGCGGCGGCTGCGGGGGGCGACACCGAGCCGATGCGGAACGGCATCGTCGCTGTCGTACGACAGCGACGTGGTCGCTTCCACGCACGCGCCAGCCCGGCGCACCCACGTGACGGCCGGGAGGCCCGTGCCGGGGCCGCCACGGGCCTCCCGGCTGTCCCCCATCGCGTCCACTGCCGCCCGCACGCCCGGCGCACCACGCGCGTCCGCAGCACCGTGCGCACCACGTTCGCGACGATCCACCTGTCGATCACGTGGTGCATCGTCGCAACACGCGCGCAGCGTGCCGCGCGCAGCGTGCGCTACGCCGGCTCGTGCCGCGGGATCTCCAGCCAGAGTGCGACGGAGTCGTCCTCGTCACCGTCGTCGTCGTCCAGCCCCGCTCCGAGCGCCGCGGACTCGCTGGCTGCGCCGTCGAGGCGGAGTCCGACGACGGTCACCGCGGAGTCGGACCCCTCGCCGACCGTCCGGACGATGACGTTGTCGGCGTCGCGGGCCTGCCGGAGCGCCTCGGCGACGCGGGCGTGGATGCGGCGGATGTCCGGGGCGTCCAGGTCGTCGAGCCCGCCGTCGTCGTGCAGCTGCACGGTCGCGCCGCGGCGACGCAGGCGCATCACCTCGTCGCGGACGTCGTCGGACAACAGGGACCGGCCCCGGATCTCGTCGCGGATGGCCTGCTCGAGGTGCAGGCACTCGGCACGGTCGGCGTCGTCGAGGTCGCCGCAGGAGTCGATGATGCGCTGCAGCATCGGCAGGGCCATCCGGGTGGTCTGGCTCAGCCGGAACTGCCGCTCGAACACGTGGGCGTCCTGCGCGGCCTGCCAGTCGGCGGTCTCCTGCTCGGCGAGGACGAGCTCACGGGTGTTCCGGGTGGCGCGGCTCATCGCGGCGGCGAAGACCGTGGCGATCGCGACCCAGGCGACGCTGCCGACCACGCCGAGCCCACCGAGCGAGCCGAGACCGGCCCAGGCGACGGTGTACACGGTCAGGAACAGCACGCCGGCCCACGCGAAGGGTCCGCGGCCGCGCACGACGAGCACCACCATGAGCGTGCCGATGGCCGCGATCCACCAGGTGGCGGAGCCCGGACCGCGACCCTCGACGAGGACGGGGGCGGCGATCACCGGCATCACGATCGCGGTGGCGAGCGAGAAGCAGGCCGTCCAGACCGGCAGGACCCTGCCGGGGACGAACAGTGCGAGGCCGGTGGCCGCGGCGTACAGGACCATGCAGGCGATGATCGGGGCGACCTGGTCGACGCGCGGCAGCGTGGCCGCCGCGAGGACCAGGTGGTAGACGGAGAACAGCGACGCCAGGCCGAGGGCGATGCTCGCCGGCAGGGAGACCTTCACGCGGTCGTCCTCGCGGCCGGCGACCACGACAGCACGATGCGGGTGCCCTCGCCCGGTGCGGTGTGCACCTCGGCGCGACCGTCGACGGTCGCGACCCGCTCCACGATGGAGCGACGGACACCGAGCCGTTCGGCGGGGATGGCCGCGACGTCGAACCCGCGGCCGTCGTCACCGACCTCGACGAGCACCCCCTGGCCCTGCTGCTCGATGCGGACCCAGCGGGAGACGTCAGCGTCGCCGGCGTGCTGCACGCTGTTCACCGCGGCCTGCAGCGCCGCCGAGGCCAGCGCGTCGGCGACCGACGCGGGCAGGCGGACCGACCCGGTCGGCGTCGGGACGAGGCGGACCGGGGCGGGCAACGCACCCACCCCCTCGCGGATGCGCGCCCGGAGTTCCCCGAGGGCGACCGGCGCGACGTCGCCGGGACCGTCGGTGGCCGCTGCCTCGAGGTGGTCGATCGCGTTCCGGGCCATCCGCGCGGCGAGGGTCTTGGCCTCGAGCGTGTCGGCACGGGCGGCGGAGAGCAGCGTCGTGAGCACGCTGTCGTGCACGATGGCGTCCACCTGGACCCGCTCGACCTCGGTCGCGTGTTCCCGGATGGCGAGCGAGTACCGCCGCACGGCCGTGGACTGCGCCGTGTCGACCGACGTGGCCGCGCGCCGCAGCACCACGGCGATGACGAGCACCGCACCGCTGAGCAGCGCCGTGTAGACGCCGTCGAGCAGGACGGCGAGGACCCCGACGTCGCCGCCGAGCGGGCTGAGCCGGATGACGACGTACACCGCCGGAACGAGCGCGGTGTAGACCGTCGCACGCCACGTGGCGAAGCCCATCGCCGCCGCCGTGCAGCCGACCGTGCAGAACCACCACGGCCACGGCTGCTGCGCCGACGGGATGGGCTCCTGCACGGTCGCCGTCCACGTCACGAGCACGACGAGGAACAGCAGCGCGCAGACGATCTGCGCCAGCTGCGCGACCCGCTGCACGAAGGCCGAGACCCCGATGAACACGAACGACGCCGCGAGGGCGAGCATCAGCGTCGGCCCCCAGAACGGGTCGAGGTACGGCAGCTGCTGCAGGACCGCGGGCGCGTCGACGATGCCGAGGCCGATCGCCGCCATCGCGAGGAGGATCGCGAACGCGCGCTCGACCGACGCCTGCGTGATCGAGGCACGGACGCTGCGCGCCGGATCGGCGCCGAACGGCGCCGGTTCGACGACCGTCCGCGCCGACTCAGCCGCGGTCGCCATCCGTGTCAGCGACCGTCGCCGTCGGGGTCGATGCCCGAGTCGAGTCCGGGGAGGATCCCGTCCTCGACGGCTCGACGCAGCAGGTCGACCTTCGTCGGGGCCGGGCGACCGACCTCGACGTACTTCACACGGATCCGGTCGAGGTACTCACGAGCCGTCGAGTAGCCGATGCCGAGCTGCTGGGCGGCGAGCTTGAGCGGGAGACCCGAGGCGTAGAGGTGCAGGATCTCGCGCTCGCGGCGGCCGAGCTGCGCCTTCGCGAAGTCGCGGTCGGCGTCGATGGCGCTCGCCCACTCGAGGTTGTTGAGCACGTCACCACGTGCGACGGTGGCGACCGCGGCCATCACGGTCTTGGTGGCCGAGGACTTCGGGATGACGCCAGCAGCCCCTGCTGCGAGCGCCTCACGCACGTTGGCGACACGGTCCGCGATGGAGTGCACGAGCACCGCCGATCCCGTCCCCTGCACGCCCTTGACGTTCTCGGTCACGGTCGAGCCGTCACCGAGGGACAGGTCGAGGACGACGACGTCGACCTCTCGCCCGTCGAGGTTCTGGACGTACTCGGGGACGCTGGCGGCGGTGAGCACCACCTCGAACCCCTCGTTCTGGCACGCCGCCTGGATCCCGAGTCGGACGGACTCGTGGTCGTCGACGATCGCGACCCGGACCGGCCTGGTGGCCGCCCCTGACGTCTCGGTGCTGGTGGTTGTCGTTCCTGCTGCCACAGTGGCCTCTCGTTCCGATGCGCGACGCCGGCCCCTGAAACCGGAGTGCCATCAACGACCCAGGATACCCAGCCCGGACTCAGGTGCGGGGCTTCTCCGCCGCGCCACGCTGGCCGGTCCGCCGATTGGTGGACACCCCGACACGCAAGGACACGTGGTCGCGCGACCACCCGACCTCAGCGTGCGGGGACCAGGCGCGCGACGGCTTCCAGGTGGTGGGTGTGCGGGAACAGGTCGAAGGCCCGCAGTGCTTCGAGCCGGTAGCCGAGGTCGGCGAACGTCGCGACGTCGCGGGCGAGCGCCACCGGGTCGCACGCCACGTAGACGACCTGCTCCGGCTGGAGCGCGGCGATCTGCACGACCACGTCACGACCGGCACCGGCGCGGGGCGGGTCGAGCACGATCGTGCCGGCGCGGAAGCGGTCCTTCTCGGCGCGCGAGGCGTTCGCCACTGTGTTCGTCAGCCAGCGGTCCACGCGGCCGGTCTCCGCGCGGGCGCCGAGCCACTCGGACAGGTTCTCCTGCGCGTGCTCGGTGGCACGGGCGGCGCTCTCGACGCTCGTGATGCGCGCCTTCGGGCCGACCAGGTCGCCGAGGGCGGCGGCGAGCAGGCCGACACCGCCGTACAGGTCCAGGTGGGTGCCCTCGGGGTCGAGGCGGTCGCGGTCGACCAGGTCCTGCACGGCCTCGGTGAGCACGGTCGCCGCGGCGCGGTGCACCTGCCAGAACCCGTTGTCGTCGACCTGGAACGTGCGCTCCCCCACGACCTCGGTCACCACGGTGGGCTTCTGGTCGTCGATGACCAGCCGCGCACCCTCGGAGCCACTCGGCGCGAGGACGTCGACGACCGACGAGCCCGGCAGCGCACCGCGGCCGAGCGGGGCGCTCTGCTGCACGACGGCGGTCGCGAGCGGCAGGCCGGTCACCGGGATGACGGAGTGGGAGCGGGCCGCGAACGGGCCGGCGGTGCCCTGCTCGTCGACGTGCAGCCGGACGCGGGTGCGCCAGCCGAGGCCGTTCCCCGCGTCGTCGCCGGGCGCGGCCTCGACGACGACGTCGTGGCCGAGCACCTCGGCGAGGTCCATCCGTGCGAACCGCGCGAACGAGTCGACGAGGACGTCCTGCTTGAGCGTGCGCTGGTGTGCGAGGGCGATGTGCCCGAACTCGGCACCACCCGGGCGCGTCTCGGGGTCACGCTCGAGCGCGGCCTCGGGCCAGACGTGGTCGACGCGGTGCTCGCTCGGCGTGATGACGCTGACCGTGTCGGCGCGCCAGAACGACTTCTTGCGGTCCTCGGTCACCCGGGCGACGACGCGCTCCCCGGGGATCGCGTCCGAGACGAAGACCACCCGTCCTTCGTGTCGTGCCACCGAGATGCCGCCGTGGGCGATCCCGGTGACGTCGAGTTCGAGCAGCGTGCCGACGGATTCACCCATGGTGAGATGGTCCCATGCGTCTGTACCTCGCGAGTACATCCCCCGCCCGCCGAGCACTCCTCGCCCAGTCCGGGATCGAACCCGTGCTCGTGTCCCCCGGGGTCGACGAGGACGCCGTCGGCGCCGCCGCCGCGGCATCGCTCGGCCGTGCCCTGACCGGGCCGGAGCTCGTCTCGCTGCTCGCCGTCGCCAAGGCGTCCGCAGTCGCCGGGTCCCCGGTCGACGGGGTCGTGTTCGGCGGCGACTCCGCGTTCGAGGTCGACGGACAGCTGTACGGCAAGCCGCACGACCCCGCGGTCGCCCGGGAGCGCTGGCGGCAGATGCTCGCCGCCGGCGGCGGGACGCTGTGGAGCGGACACTGCGTGATCGATCGACGACGCGACGACCGGCACCGGGACCCGGAACCGGCCACGGGACGGCCTGGAGGCGCGGCACCGGCCCGCACCGTGCCTCCCGTCCGGTCCCTGGTCACGTCCACCGCCGGCGTCCCGCAGCTGGGCGACGTCGCGCCCGGCGGGTCGGCGCTGGCCGCCGGCGGCGACCGCGTGGTCGCGGTCGACAGCGCGGTGCTGACCTTCGCCGACGACGTGTCCGTCGACGAGATCGACGCGTACGTCGCGACCGGGGAGCCGCTCGAGGTGGCGGGTGCCTTCACCATCGACGGTCGGGCCGCGGCGTACATCACGCGGATCGACGGAGCACCGTCCGCCGTGATCGGGATGTCGCTGCCGGTGCTGCGATCAATGCTCCTCCGGGGCTTCGGCATCGCCTGGCACGACCTCTGGGCACTGTAGACATCCGCACCTGTTCCGGGTGGTTCTTTGTGGGTGCCAGTCAAAACGCACTCCCGCCGCACGAATACGCTGATGTGTCATGCCCCGTATCAGCAAGGTCCTCATCGCGAACCGCGGCGAGATCGCCGTCCGCATCATCCGCGCGGCCCGCGACGCGGGCAAGGCATCGGTCGCGGTCTACGCCGACCAGGACCGCGATGCCCTGCACGCCCGCCTCGCCGACGAGGCCTACGCGCTGAACGGCACCACGAGCGCCGACACGTACCTCGTCATCGACAAGATCATCTCGGTCGCCCGCCGCTCCGGCGCGGACGCCGTGCACCCCGGCTACGGGTTCCTCGCCGAGAACGCCGACTTCGCCCGCGCCGTCATCGATGCCGGGCTCGTCTGGATCGGCCCGTCGCCGGCGTCGATCGAGCGCCTCGGCGACAAGGTCTCCGCGCGCCACGTCGCCGAGAAGGTGGGCGCGCCGCTCGCCCCCGGCACCATCGAGCCCGTGCAGGACGTCTCCGAGGTCTTCGACTTCGTCGACCAGGTCGGTCTGCCCGTCGCGATCAAGGCGGCGTTCGGCGGTGGCGGTCGTGGTCTGAAGGTCGTCCGCGACCGTGCCTCGGTCGAGGAGCTCTTCGAGTCCGCCACGCGTGAGGCGATCGCCGCGTTCGGTCGGGGCGAGTGCTTCGTCGAGAAGTACCTGGACAAGCCGCGCCACGTCGAGACCCAGTGCCTGGCGGACGAGCACGGCAACGTCGTCGTGGTCTCCACCCGCGACTGCTCGCTGCAGCGACGCCACCAGAAGCTCGTCGAGGAAGCCCCGGCGCCCTACCTGACGCCCGAGCAGCAGACCGCGCTGTACGAGTCGTCCAAGGCGATCCTGCGCGAGGTCGGTTACGTCGGTGCCGGCACCTGCGAGTTCCTCATCGGTGCCGACGGCACCGTGTCGTTCCTCGAGGTGAACACCCGCCTGCAGGTCGAGCACTGCGTCTCCGAAGAGGTCACCGGCATCGACCTGGTGCGCGAGCAGTTCCGCATCGCCGAGGGCGGCGTGCTCGACTACTCGGACCCCACGCCGCGGGGGCACTCGTTCGAGTTCCGCATCAACGGCGAGGACCCGGGTCGCAACTTCTTCCCCGCGCCCGGCCCCGTGCACGCCTTCAACGCACCGTCCGGCCCCGGTGTCCGTGTCGACTCGGGCGTCGTCTCCGGTGACGTCGTGTCCGGTTCGTTCGACTCGATGCTCGCAAAGCTGATCGTCACCGGCGCGACCCGTGCCGAGGCGCTGGAGCGTTCGCGACGTGCACTCGCCGAGTTCGAGGTCACCGGCCTGCCGACCGTGCTCCCCTTCCACCGTGCCGTGGTGTCGGACCCGGCGTTCGCGACGGCCGACGACGAGCCGTTCAGCATCTACACGCAGTGGATCGAGACCGACTTCGTCAACGACATCCCGGCGTGGAGCGGCTCCCCCGAGGAACTTCCGGCCCCGGCTGCGCGCGAGAGCGTCGTCGTCGAGGTGCAGGGCAAGCGCATCGAGGTCACCATGCCGTCGATCGTCGGTGGCGGTGCTGCCGGTGCCGGTCTCGCCGGTCGTCGTCCCGCCGGCCCCACCGCTCCCCCGAAGCGCCGTTCGTCGGCCGTCCGCGGGGGCCTGGCGAAGTCGGGGTCGTCCGTCGCGTCGCCGATGCAGGCCACCGTGGTGAAGCTCGCGGTCGCCGAGGGTGACACCGTGGTGAAGGGCGACCTGCTCGTCGTGCTCGAGGCCATGAAGATGGAGCAGCCCGTGCAGGCCCACAAGGACGGCGTCGTCACCGGCCTGAACGCCCCGGTCGGCCAGACGGTCTCGTCCGGTCACGTGCTGCTCGAGCTCGCGTAGCGCGGGCGCTTCTTCTCGCAAAACACCGGTGTTCGCCGGCTGAACACGCGCACACCGCGGTTCGACTCGTGAACACCGGTGTTTTGCTTCATCGAACACGATGCACTCCGGCTGCCTCGAGTGCCACGGGGCCGTCGCCGCCCGGCTCGACATCCGGCCACGTCACGCGGACGACCCTTCGGACGGAGCGGTGCGCACGGAGCCGGTCCTCTCGGAGCTTCTCGTCGATGACGACGCGCTCAGGGGTCCGACCAGCGCGCATCGTCCGGTCGCGGTACTTGACCAGCCCGTCGAACTCCACGACCACGCCGGCGTCCTCGAACCAGAAGTCCACCCGGCCGATCAGGCCTGCCGCATCGCGGAACTCCTGCTGCAGCACCGGCGCCGGGAACCCCGCTTCTGCCCAACACAGCCGTGCCACCGACTCACCGGGCGAGTCAGCAGCCGCGTCCGCGAACTCGATCGCCCGTCGCGCGCGGGTGGACGCCCGCGGACGAGGCTCCCGGCTGCGCAGTTCGGCGAGCAGCGCTTCCTGCGACACTCCTCGGGCCAGCACCGCGTCCAACACGACCACCGCAGTGCGGAACGACGCTCGGAGCGCGACGTCGACCCCGGTGACCACGAGGGTCGTGACGGGCAGGCCGCCGACGCTCGTACGAGCGATCGGACGACCCGCCCCTCCGACCTTCTGCAGATGGGCGCGACGTTGACCGGTGGCTCGACGCGGATCGGTGGCGACGACGTGCTCGGGGAACTCTCCGAGCCACGGGAGTCCGAGCATCGCCACAGCCGACTCGTGGGAGATCACGAGGGCGGGGTGGATGTTCGGCGCGACCGCTTCGACCCGTGCACGATGGCGCTCCGCTGCAGTCGCTGCTTCGAAGGCGTCTCGGTCGACGTACCGGCCGGCCGTGAGGCGGATCAGGGTCCCTCGGCGCGCGGCCTCCGCGAGCCGTCGGTGCGCTCTCGGATCGGGATCGCCCGGAGCCGCGCCGAACACCGTGATGTGAGCCATGGCCCCACCGTCACGGCTCCCGCACGGCCCACACGACGACGACCCTCTCTTTGTGATCAGCCCTCGCTCCCCCACCCCCTGTGGAGGAACAGCAAAACACCGGTGTTCGCGCTCTGCACCGCGTTGTGCGGGTGTTCAGAGCGCGAACACCGGTGTTTTGCGGACCGGTGCCCTACGACACCAGGGGGCGCACCGCGGCGGCGAGGGCGTCGACCAGGCGCTGGGCCTCGGCGGGGGTGTCCGCGACCGTGTCGATGTAGACCTTCACCTTGGGCTCGGTACCGCTCGGACGGACGATCACCCGGGCGTCGCCGGACAGGTCGTAGCGCAGGATGTCCGAGGGCGGGAAGCCCGCCACCCCGTCGGCGTAGTCCGTCACCGTCTGCACGGACAGTCCGCCGAGCGAGGTCGGCGGCGTGGCCCGGAGCGACGCCATGATCTCGCCGATGCGCGACAGGTCGTCGACGCGCGTCGCGACCTGCCCCGAGGCGAACGCTCCGAACTCGGCAGCGAAGGCCTCGAGGTGGTCGGCGATCGTCGAGCCCGACGCGGCGAGCTCGTCGGCGAGGGACAGCAGCTCCAGCGCAGCCGAGATGCCGTCCTTGTCCCGCACGACCGACGGGTCGACCAGGTACCCCAGGGCCTCTTCGTACCCGAACAGCAGCCCGGGCACCCGCGACACCCACTTGAAGCCGGTCAGGGTGTCGCGGTACTCCAGCCCGTGGCGTGCAGCCACCCGGGACAACGCCGGCGACGAGACGATCGACGCGGCGAGGGTGCCGGTCGCGCCGGACTCCGACGCCCGTGCGGCGGCCCGCCACCCGAGCAGCCAGCCGACCTCGTTGCCCGACAGTCGACGGTAGGAACCGGAACCGTCCGGGATCGCGAGTGCGAGCCGGTCGGCGTCGGGGTCGTTCGCGATCACCAGGTCGGCGCCGACGGCGAGGCCGCGGGCGATCGCCAGGTCCATCGCGCCGGGCTCCTCGGGGTTCGGGAACGACACCGTCGGGAACGCACCGTCCGGCTCGATCTGCTCCGGCACGACCGCCGGCTCGGCGAACCCGGCCGCCGCGAACACCGCGCGAGCGGTCTCCCACCCGACGCCGTGCATGGCCGTGTAGACGACCTTCGGCTGCGCATCGCCCGCGAGTGCGGGAGCGGGCACGATCGCGGCCGTGGCGGCCACGTAGGCGTCGACCAGTGCCGACGTCGCGACGGTGTAGTCCGTGCCGCGCGGCAGGTCCGTGACGGACCCTGCGGCGACGGCGTCGATGGCGTCCGCGATCTCGCCGTCGACGGGCGGCACGATCTGCGAGCCGTCGTCGTCCTGACCGAGGTAGACCTTGTACCCGTTGTCCCGCGGCGGGTTGTGGCTCGCCGTGACCATGACGCCGGCACCGACGTCGAGGTGCCGGACGGCGAACGCGAGCACCGGCGTCGGCAGGGCCGAGGGCAGCAGGGTGACCTCGAGCCCGAGGCCGCGCATGACCTCGGCCGAATCACGTGCGAAGACGTCCGAGTTCACCCGGCCGTCGTACCCGATCACGACGCTGCGCGAGCGCCCGGTGTCGATGAGGAACCGTGCGAGCCCCGCAGCAGCCTGGGTCACGACGACCCGGTTCATGCGGAGCGGGCCCCAGCCGAGCTCCGCGCGGAGTCCGGCGGTGCCGAACTGCAGCCGGCCGTCGAACCGCTCGGCGAGCGCCCGGACAGCGGGACCGTCACCGTCGGCCGCCGCGTCGATCGCCGCGGCCAGCTCGTCGCGGGTCTCCGGGTCGGGGTCCTGCGCCAGCCACGCCCGCGCGATGCCGAGCACCTGGTCGAGGTCGAGCTTCACGACGCCGGCTGCCCGAGTGCGGCGACCACGCGTGCGAGCAGGTCGGCGATCACCGGCTCGGCCTGCTTGCCGGCCTCGAGCACCTCGGTGTGCGACAACGGGGTCTTCTGGATGCCCGCGGCGAGGTTCGTGATGAGCGAGAACCCGAGGACCTCCATGCCGGCCTGACGAGCGGCGATGGCCTCGAGCGCCGTGGACATGCCGACGATGTGCCCACCGATGGTCTTCGCCATCTGGACCTCGGCCGGGGTCTCGTAGTGCGGGCCGCGGAACTGCGTGTAGACACCCTCGTCGAGCGACGGGTCGACCGTCCGGGCCAGCTCGCGCAGCCGCGCCGAGTACAGGTCGGTGAGGTCGATGAACGTCGCGCCCTCGAGCGGGCTGTCCGCGGTCAGGTTGATGTGGTCGCTGATGAGCACCGGCGTGCCCGGGGTCCAGTGCTCCTTGATGCCGCCGGCACCGTTGGTGAGCACCATGATCGAGGCACCGGTCGCCGCCGCCGTACGGACGCTGTGCACGACCCGACGGACCCCGTGACCCTCGTAGTAGTGGGTGCGGGCACCGATGACAAGCGCGTGGCGGCCGTCGGCGAGGCGGATCGACCGGATCGTGCCGGAGTGTCCGGGGACGGCCGAGGCGCTGAACCCGGGGACCTGCTCGGCCGGGATCTCGGAAACGGTCTCACCGATGATGTCGGCGGCCTTGCCCCAGCCCGAGCCGAGGGTCAGGGCGATGTCGTGCCGCTCGATGCCGGACTGTTCGGCGATGGCGGCTGCGGCGTCCCGCGCGACCTCGAACGGGTCGGCAGCGGGGTCGTTCAGCGGGTTCTCGGTGCTCATGCCCCAACTCTAAAGGGCGGACGCCCGCCCCAGCGGCCGCCGCCGCGCCCGCCTCAGTGCTCGCCGAGCGCCCGGTCCACCGCCGCCGTGATCTCGCCCTGGTCGAAGTGGTTCGCGATGACGATGACCTCGGCGTAGGTGTCGCCGATCGCCTCGACGAACTCCTGACTCGTCAGGATCACGTTGGCGTCGTCGGAGACGTCCCGCACGGACGCGACGTCCGCTGCGACGACGGACGCCGAGAGCCCGAGGGCGTCGAGCGCCTTCTCGGCGTTCACCTTGAGGATGCCGCTCGAACCGATGCCGGCGCCGCAGATGGTCACGATCTTCACGCGGAGACCCCCCATGATCGCGCGGACCTCGTCCGCCGTGGTCGCCGCCGCGATCCGCCCGGTCACGGTGGCGTCGTTGAACAGGTTCGCGATCTCGCCGATCGACTCCAGGTGGGTGCCGACCTCGGCCACCGCGAGCCCGAGCACCACACGGACGGGGTCGTTGTGCGGGTGGCCGAACGCCACCGGAGCAGCCAGCGTCACGATCGCGAGTCCGTCCCGCACGACGGCACCACCCGGCCGGGCGTGCGCGAACGCGAGCCCCGGCGAGATGACGATGTACGGCCCGTGCTCCTCCACCATGCCGATCATGGCGTCGGTGTACTCGTCGGTGGTGGCGCCCGAGGCGACGAGCGCACCGCCGACCAGTCGCATCGCGTCACGCCACGCGGGCGCGTCCGCACCGAGGAGGACGGCGGTGTCCGGCAGCGGTGGCAGTCCCATGCGTCAGGCCTCCTGGTACCCGGCCGTGATGGTGGCGATGATCTCCTCGCGGTCCTCGAGCGGCAGGAACGACCCGAGCGCGGCGTTGATCTGGAACGCGGCCAGGTCGTCGAGGTCGTAGCCGAACGTGCCCGCGAGCAGCGCGAGCTCCTTCGACAGCGAGGTCCCGCTCATCAGGCGGTTGTCGGTGTTCACCGTGACGCGGAAGCCGAGCTGGTAGAGCACGTCGAACGGGTGGTCGGCGAGGTCGTCGCCCCACGCGGCGATCGCACCGGTCTGCAGGTTGGACGACGGCGAGACCTCGAGCGGGATCTCGCGGTCACGGACCCACGAGGCGACCTCGCCCAGGGAGGCCAGCGTCGAGCCGTCCCCGGCGTCGGACAGGGCGACGTCCTCGAAGATGCGGACGCCGTGCCCGAGGCGGAGCGCCCGGCCGTCGACGAGGGCGGACCGGATGGAGGCGAGCCCGTCGGCCTCGCCCGCGTGCACGGTGACGGGGAACAGTTCGGAGGCCAGGTAGTCGAAGGCGGCGCGGTGGTTCGAGGCGGGGAACCCGGCTTCGGCACCGGCGATGTCGAAGCCGACGACCCCGGCGTCACGGTGGCGGACGGCGAGCTCGGCGATCTCGAGCGACCGGTCGGCGTGCCGCATCGCGGTGACGAGCTGGCCGACGCGGATGCGCCCGCCGGCGGCGTCGACGGCTTCCTCGATGCCGGCCTGCACGGCCTCGACCGTCTGGTCGAGGGTCAGTCCGCCCTGCAGGTGCTGCTCCGGCGCCCAGCGGACCTCGCCGTAGACGACGCCGTCGGCGACCAGGTCCTCGACGAACTCGCGGGCGATCCGGGTGAGCTGCGGTGCGGTCTGCATCACCGACGTGGTGACGTCGAACGTCTTCAGGTACTCGACCAGCGAGCCGGAGTTCGACTGGTCGGCGAACCACTGCCCGAGCTCGGCCGGGTCGGTGGTGGGGAGCGACACACCCGCCGCCGCTGCGAGCTCGATGATGGTCGCGGGACGCAGGCCGCCGTCGAGGTGGTCGTGCAGCGAGACCTTCGGCAGGTCGTTGATGACCGCCCCGGCGTCGGGCAGGCGGTAGGTCGGGGCGTCGGCGCTCATGCCCCCAGGCTATCGGTGGTCACCGCCGCCGCGCAGGCACCTGTGCACAACCCACAACGGAAGACACTGGAGGCTCCCCACAGGTGTGCAGGGAGCCTCCGGTTCGTCGGGTGGCCGGGTTCAGGACCCGATGCGCTCGCGCACGATCGGCCCCCGTGCTGCGGCCGCGGAATCCGCCGGGCCGATGGTCCACGCACCCTCGAGCGACTCCAGCGCGCGCGGGATCCGAGACGCGTCGTCGGAGTGCAGCGTCCAGAGCGGCTGTCCCTCGGTCACGGTGTCCCCCGGCTTGACGTGGAGCTCGATGCCCGCACCTGCCTGCACCGGGTCCTGCGCGCGGGCACGGCCGGCCCCGAGCCGCCAGGCCGAGACGCCGAACGGCAGCGCGTCCTGCTGCGTGAGGACCCCCGACGTCCCAGCGGTGACGACGTGCTGTTCGCGGGCCACGGGCAACGCGGCGGACGGGTCCCCGCCCTGCGCCTCGATCATCCGACGCCAGGTGTCCATGGCGCGGCCGTCCGCGAGCGCCGCTGCGGGGTCGGCGTCGGGCAGTCCGGCCAGCGTGAGCATCTCGGTCGCGAGCGCCACGGTGAGCTCGACGACGTCGGCGGGGCCGCCGCCGGCGAGCACCTCGACCGACTCCCGCACCTCGAGCGCGTTGCCGATCGTCAGCCCGAGCGGGACCTCCATGTCGGTCAGCAGCGCCGAGGTCGCGACCCCGGCGTCGTTGCCGAGGTCGACCATGGTCTGCGCGAGCTCCCTGGACGCCTCGTAGGTCGGCATGAACGCGCCGGACCCGAACTTGACGTCGAGCACGAGCGCACCGGTGCCCTCGGCGATCTTCTTCGACATGATGCTCGACGCGATCAGCGGGATGCACTCGACCGTGCCGGTGATGTCGCGGAGCGCGTAGAGCTTCTTGTCCGCGGGGGCCAGCCCGGACCCGGCGGCGCAGATGACCGCGCCGACGTCCTGCAGCACCTGCATCATGCGGTCGTTCGAGATGGACGCCTGCCACCCGGGGATCGACTCGAGCTTGTCGAGCGTGCCGCCGGTGTGGCCGAGTCCGCGGCCGGACAGCTGCGGCACCGCGACGCCGAACGACGCCACCAGGGGTGCCAGCGGCAGGGTGATCTTGTCGCCGACCCCGCCGGTGGAGTGCTTGTCGACCGTCGTCTTGCCGAGCGACGAGAACGACATCCGCTCCCCCGACGCGATCATCGCGAGCGTGAGGTCCTTGATCTCACGCCGCTCCATCCCGTTCAGGAAGATCGCCATCGCCATCGCGGCCATCTGCGGGTCCTCGACGTAGCCGCGGGTGTACGCGTCGACGAGCCAGTCGACCTCGGCGGTGCTCAGGGCCCCGCCGGAGCGCTTCGTGCGGATGAGGTCGACGGTGTCGAACGGCTCGACGGCCATGTCAGTGCTCCTGCTGGTAGGTGGCGAGGGTCCGCGGCCCGAAGGCGTCCGGCAGGACCTCGTCGATGGTGCGGATGCCGGAGAGCGTCTCGAGGAGCATGCCCTCGGTCGAGTGCTCGAACAGCAGCTGGCGGCAGCGGCCGCACGGCATCAGGGTGGCCCCGTCTCCGTCGACGCACGTGAACGCGACGAGCTTGCCGCCCCCGGTCATGTGCAGCTGCGACACGAGGGAGCACTCCGCGCAGAGCGTCACCCCGTAGCTCGCGTTCTCGATGTTGCAGCCGGAGACGATCCGCCCGTCGTCGGTGAGCGCCGCGGCGCCCACCGGGAACGACGAGTACGGCGCGTAGGCGCGCCGCATGGCGGCCGTGGCGGCGTCCCGCAGGACGCCCCAGTCCACGTCGTCGGCCGGGAGGCCCGTGGCGGCGTCCGTCGGGTCGGTGGCGGTGACCGCCTGGTCACCTGGTTGCTGCGTGTCGGTCATGTGTCGTGCCTCCAGGCCGTCAGCTCTTGATGTAGGGCTTGCCGGACGCGGCGGGGCCGCGCGACTGCCCGACCAGGCCGGCCACGGCGAAGATCGTCACCACGTACGGCAGCATCAGCAGGAACTCGCTGGGCACGGGTGAGTCGATCGCTCCGAGCGTGTTCTGCAGGTTCGACGCGAAGCCGAACAGCAGCGCCGCGAGCGTCGCCTTGATCGGGTCCCATCGGCCGAAGATGACGGCGGCCAGCGCGATGTAGCCGGCGCCCGCGGTCATGTCCTTCGTGAACGGCCCGACCGCGTCGAGGGTGAAGTACGCCCCACCGAGACCGGCGATCGCACCGGCGAGGGAGACGTTCCAGAACCGGGTGCTCGTGACGTTGATGCCCACCGTGTCGGCGGCCTGCGGGTGCTCGCCGACGGCGCGGAGGCGCAGGCCCCAGCGGGTCTTGAACAGCCCGAAGGTGACGACCGCCACGGCGATGTAGGCCAGGTAGACGACGACCGTCTGCTCGAAGAACACCGGACCGATGACCGGGATCTGGTGCAGCAGCGGGATCTCGACCTTCGGGAACCGGATGCCGATGTTGAGGGTCTCCTCGTTCGGGGAGAGCACCTGCGAGTACAGGAAGCCGGTCAGGCCGGAGATGAACGCGTTGATGACGACACCGACGATGACCTGGTCGACCAGGTACTTGATGCTGAACGCCGCGAGGACGAACGACACGAGCATGCCGGCGACGAGTGCGGCGACGAGGCCGACCCAGGGCGACCCGGTGATCGACGCGACCATCGCGGAGCTGAACGCACCGGCGAGGAACTGGCCCTCGATCGCGATGTTCACCACGCCGACCCGCTCGGAGATGACGCCGCCGAGGGCACCGAACACGAGCGGGACGCTCAGGCTCAGCGCGCCGAGCAGCAGGCCGGGGATCGGCAGGGACGAGCCGGCCGCGGCCCAGGTCAGGAACCCGATGACGAAGACGACCGCGAACACCGACGTGACCCACAGCGGGACCCGGCGGAGTGCCCGCGTCTCGATGAACGCGTACACGGTCAGGATCGCGAGCAGGACGATGACGACGATGCCCGTCCCGAGCGCGGGCAGCGGGACGTTCGGCAGCGCGAAGAAGTCACCGGCGTTCGCGAGACGGAACGTGGTGGTGCCGGAGCGCGGCAGCAGGCCGAACAGCACGATCGCGATGAGCGTGAACACGCCGTACCCGATCGGGAGCTTCCAGCTCCTGGTGGTCTCGACCGGACGGTCCGCGAGCGGCGACGCGGGGGCCGCGGTGGGGCTGATGGTGCTCATGCGGCGACCGCCTTCTTGCTGGTCTTGCTCGTCTTCGTGCGCTTGCGTGCACCCGGCTGCGGGATCCGGAAGATCGCGCGGACGAGCGGCGGAGCCGCGATGAAGAGGACGATGAGGGCTTGGATGACCCCGACGATGTCGATCGGGATGCCGTTGGCGGCCTGCATGGCGTAGCCACCGTTCTTCAGCACGCCGAACAGGATGGCCGCCCAGAAGACGCCCCAGGGCTTGGAGCGGCCGAGCAGGGCCACGGTGATGGCGTCGAAGCCGATGCCGGCGTCGATGCCCGAGGTGAAGCCCGAGGTGACGGCGCCCTGCACCTGGTAGGCGCCGGCGATGCCCACCAGGGCACCGGAGATCAGCATCACCCAGATGGTCAGCGACGGGACGCTCATGCCGGCCACGCGGGCGGCACGGGGGTTCTCACCGATGGTGCGGAACCGGAAGCCGAGCGACGACTTGTTCACGAGCCACCAGACGACGACGACCGCGATGATCGCGACGATGAACCCGAGGTCCACGCCGTACCGCACGCCGAAGAGCTGCGGCAGCAGGGCGCTCTCCTTCGTGGCGGGCGAGATCGGGTTGCTGCTGCCCGGGGCCTGCAGCAGGCCCGGGGTGCGGAGCAGGTAGCTGACCAGGTAGAGCGCGACGTAGTTGAGCATGATCGTGACGACCACCTCGTTCGCACCCGTCCGGGCCTTGAGCACCCCGACGATGCCGCCCCAGACCGCGCCGCCGACGATGCCGGCGAGGATCGTGAGCGGGATGTGGATCGCGGCGGGCCCGTCGAACGAGAACCCGACCCAACCGGCGGCAGCGGCGCCCATCAGGATCTGGCCCTGGCCGCCGATGTTGAACAGCCCGGCGCGGAACGACAGCGCGATCCCGAGCCCGGCGGCGATGAGCGGCACCGAGTAGTCGACGGAGCGCGTGAGCGGCCCGATCGCCTGCTGGAACGAGTCCGCGCCGAAGTTGAACACCGAGCCCTGGAACAGCGAGGCGTACGCGCCGCCGACCGCGGTGCCGACCGCCTGGAGCATGTCCGTCGGGCGGGCGAAGAAGTACCCGGCCGTGGCACGGACGTTCTCGTCCGTCACCGCGATGAGGATGCCGCAGGCGACCAGCGCGAGGACGACGGCGAGCACCGTGACGAGCACGGAGCCGTTCAGGATCCCCTGCAGGGCGGCCTGCCAGCGGTCACCACCGGCACCGTTGCGGCGCTCGGTGTCCTCCGCCGAGTCCGTCATCAGGTGCGGGGTCGACTCGACCTCCTGCAGACGGTCGTCGGTGAGCGGGGCGTCCGCGGTGCCGTGCGCAGCCGGGGTCGGCTGCTGCGTGTTGTCTGGCGGTGGGGTGGTCACGCGGCCAGCTCCGTTCCTTCTGGGATCTCCCCGGCCATCATGAGGCCGAGGACGTCGCGGGGGGTGGTCGCGGGGACGATGCCGACGATGCCGCCGCGGTACATCACGGCGATGCGGTCGGCCAGGGCGACGACCTCGTCGAGCTCGGTGGAGACGACGATGACCGGCACCCCGGTGTCGCGGGTGGCGACGATGCGCTTGTGGACGAACTCGATCGAGCCCACGTCGATGCCGCGGGTGGGCTGCGCGGCGACGAACAGCCGGAGTTCACGGCTCAGTTCGCGCGCCAGGACGATCTTCTGCTGGTTCCCGCCGGACAGCCGACCGGCCGCGGTGGTGCGACCGGGCGTGCGGATGTCGAACTCCGCGATCTTCTCGTCGGCGAAGGCGTCGCGTTCCGCCGACCGGATCGTGCCGGCGCGGACGAACTCGGCGTGGTCGGCCCGGTCGAGCATCAGGTTCTCGGCGATGGTGAACTCGCCGACCAGGCCGTCCTCCTTGCGGTCCTCGGGGACGAAGCCGACGCCCGCGTCGAGCACCTGCTTGACGCTCCGGCCGGTGAGTTCCCTGCCGTCCAGGGTGATCCGGCCGGCGTGGGCGGGCTCGAGGCCCATGATCGCCTCGGTGAGCTCGGTCTGGCCGTTGCCCTGCACCCCGGCGATCGCCAGGACCTCGCCGCGACGCACCGTGAAGGAGACGTCGTCGACGAGCACGATGCCGGACGGGTCCGTGACGGTGAGGTGCTCGACGACCAGGGCGTCGTCGCCACCGGTCGAGGGTTCCTTGTCGACCACGAGCGAGACGGCACGGCCGACCATCAGCGCGGCCAGCTCGTTGTTCGTGGCGGTCGGCGAGGCTTCGCCGACGACCTTGCCGAGACGGATGACCGTGATGCGGTCGGCGACCTCGCGCACCTCGCGCAGCTTGTGGGTGATGAAGACGATCGCGGTGCCGGCTTCGCGGAGCTGGCGCATGATGCCCATCAGCTCGTCGGTCTCCTGCGGGGTGAGGACGGCCGTCGGCTCGTCGAACACCAGGACGGAGGCGTCGCGGGACAGCGCCTTGATGATCTCGACGCGCTGCTGCACGCCGACGGGCAGGTCCTCGACCTTGGCGTCGGGGTCGACGTCGAACCCGAAGCGGTCGGAGATCTCCTGCACGCGCTTGCGGGCACCGGCCAGGTCGAGCCGCCCGCCGAAAGTGGTCTGCTCCTGCCCCAGCATCACGTTCTCGGCGACCGTGAACACGGGCACGAGCATGAAGTGCTGGTGCACCATGCCGATGCCGGCGCGCATGGCGTCACCGGGGCCGTCGAAGTCCTGCACCACGTCGTCGAGCAGGATCTCGCCCTCGTCGGCGTCGTACAGGCCGTACAGGACGTTCATCAGGGTGGACTTGCCGGCGCCGTTCTCACCCAGGAGGCAGTGGACCTCACCCGGCTCGACGGTGAGCGAGATGTGGTCGTTGGCGACCAGGGCGCCGAACCGCTTGGTGATGCCGCGGAGTTCGAGCTTCATGTTCGGGAGTCTATTTCTGTCTCGCGCGCGCCACGCGGGCGCACGGTGTCGCGTGCACCCCGCGGATGCACGATGTGGTGTGCGCCACCCGGGCGCACGAGAACGCGGGCGAGGGATGTTCCCCCGCCCGCGTTCGCCGGGTCAGGACTGGGTCTTGACCTTGATCGAGCCGTCGATGATGCCGGCCTTCACGTCGTCGAGCTCGCCCTGCAGGCCCTTGTCGACCTTGGACTCGAAGTCGTGGAACGGCGCGATGCCGACACCGTCGTTCTCGAGGGTGCCCACGTACGGGTCCTTCGAGAACTTGTCGTCAGCCGCCTGCTCGACGACGTCCTTCACGGCCGGGCGCATGCCCTTCTCGACCGAGGTGAAGGCGATGTCCTTGTAGCGGGGGTCGGCCTCGTAGAGGTCGCTGTCCGCACCGATCAGGACGGAGCCGTTGTCGGCGTCCTTGATGGCCTCGGCAGCGGACTGGTAGATCGGGCCACCGACGGGCAGGATGACGTCGGCGTCCTGGTCGAGGAGCGTCTGCGCGACCGACTTGGCCTGCGTGCCGGCCTCGAAGCCACCGGTGAAGGAGCCCTTGCCGGTGTCGACGTTCCAGCCGACGACCTTGACGTCCTTGTCCTTCTGCTCGTTGTAGTACTTCACGCCGTCCGCGAAGCCGTCCATGAAGATGGTGACGGTCGGGATCTGCATGCCGCCGAAGGTGCCGACGACGCCGGTCTTCGAGTAGGACGCCGCCGCGTAGCCGGCGAGGAACGCCGCCTGCGAGGTGTCGAACGTGATCGGCTTGACGTTCTTCGCGTCGATCGAGTTGTCGTCGATGATCGCGAAGTCGGTGTCGGGGTTCGCAGCGGCCTGCTTCTTCGTGGCGTCGGCCAGGTTGAAGCCGACGGTCACGACGAGGTTGCAGTTCTGGCCGATGAGCTGCTCGATGTTCGAGTCGTAGACGGTGGCGTCCTTCGACTCGGCCTCCTTGTAGGTGGCACCGAGGTCCTTGGCGGCGTCCTTCATGCCCTCGTAGCCGAGCTGGTTGAACGACTTGTCGTCGAACCCACCGGCGTCGGAGACCATGCAGGGGCGGAAGTCGGTCTTCTTCGCCGAGTCGGTGGTGGACGGCGCCGAGGCGCAGCCGGCCAGGACGGCGACGGTGCCGGCGAGCGCGAGGCCGCTGAGGACGACCTGTCGGGTACGAGATGTCACGGGTTGGTTCCTCCGGGGAGCGTGCCCGGACCACGTGCGTTCCGGGCGATCGTGGCGACAGTACACGACCGTCGGGCCGGTACAGGACCCGTTGCGGGGGTCCTGCGGATCGGTTACGGGATCGCGACCCCGCCGAAACGCGCCCGTAACGCAGGGTCGCACGCAGACCCCCAGTTCGAGGGGTTTGTCGGTGGAGCGCTACAGGGCGTCGTCGGCGGGGCGGATCTCTGCAGGTCAGCGTTCGTCGGGGTCACCCGGGAAGCACAGTGAGACGGCCTGGACGGTGTAGTTCCCCGAGTGGGCGTAGACGCTGATCGAGGTGACCTGCCCAGCGCCGTCGCCGAAGATGGCGGGCCCGTCGCTCGAATCACGCTGGGTGACCCGCATCCCCTGCGCTTCCCAGTGCTCCGTCACCCAGGCGGCGTCGGCATCGGGTCGCCCGGCCAGCGTGCTCCCGGTGAGGTAGCGCCAGTGCGCACCCCGCTCGCCGTCCGCGAGGACGCAGCCCTCCGAGTAGTCCGGCCCAGTGCGTGCTTTCCATTCACCGCCGAGTCGCTCTGTTGCGTCATCGACCGCTTCGACCATCTGTCGCTTCGCGGCGTTCTCACTCACCTGGAGCTCCGCCCGCTCAGATGAACCGGTGCCGGTCCTCTGCGCGGCGCAACCGGTCAGCCCCACCAGCAGCATGCCGAACAGGAGCACGGAGCCGACGAAGCCGCATCCCACGTCACGTCGGTGTGTCACAAGCTGTCGGCGTCACCCGGGAAACACAGCGAGATGGCTTCAACGGTGTAGTGGCCCGGAAACGCGTACAGGTTGATGGAGTCGATCGAGCCGCCGCCGCGGCCGACGATCGCGGGCCCGTCGGGGTCAGCCCAACGCTCGACTTCCATGCCCTGGGATTCCCAGCGGTCGAGCGTCTCCCTCGCGTCCGGTTCCGGGTCCTCCGAACCGACGTTGGAAGTCCGGCCGGTGAGGTACACCCAGTGCGCCCCCTTCTCCCCTCCGGACAAGCTGCAACTCTCGGCATAGTCGGGCCCAGTTCGAGGCTTCCACTCGCCGCCCAGACGTCCAGTGACGTCGTCGATGGCGTCGATCATCTGCTGTTTCGCGGTGTCAGGGTCCACGGATGCCTTCCTCTCCTCTGGGTGCCGGGCGCAACCGGCGAGCACCGCGATCACCATCACGAATGCGAGAGCGCACCCTGCCACGCTCCGGACGGGCGTTGCGACGATCATCGTTCTCCTCATTCGTTCCGTGCGTTCATCTGGCTCGGGCCGGAGTCAGTTCGTCATCGCGACCATTGATCGCGAGTCCGACGTTGTGCAGCGTCTCGGTGCCGCGATCGAGATACCCCCGCCGGTCGCTGTTCAGCGGGTCGTGATGCAAGACCGAGTTCAACTTCTCGCCCCCCTTCGTCGTCGTGCCGTCGGCGCCGAACACCGTCGCATCGAACGCTTCCGACGTGGGGTCTACGCGATGCCCGACGCTGTGGTCTCGTCCGAAGGAAGCCCACTCGTCGCCCTTCCCGGTCTGTCCCACCGGCGCATCCTCGGCCTGCGACGCGTAGACGCGTCCAGCGTGCAGATCGTCCGACGAAGTGACCTCGTCTGGCAAACCCGCCGAACCGAGTGCCACGAACCGGTCGACGTGGACGCCCCTCTTCGACAGTGCAACCGCCGCTGTGGTCGTGCCGTAGGAGTGCCCGACGATGTTCGTCTCCGGCATCCGCCCAGCACGCACGGCGTCCAGCCCTCGGATCGACGCGGCGAGGTTCTCGCCACCCCGCTCGGCCTTCCCCATGAGCAAGACATCCGCTGGGTTCGGAGTGTCATACCCGATCCAGGCGATCACCGCTCGACCAGCAGGGTCGCCACGACGCAACTGCTGGTCGTAGATGTTCTGCGCTGCCGAGGTCCACGAACTCATGTCCGCGGTCGTGGTGTCCATCCCGGGTACCGCCCACGTCACGGAGTCGGCCGTGTCGAGATCTCCGATCGAGACGGCGGCCAACGGCGGCTGGCCGTCGGTGAGCGCGATGAGGTACCGAGGGCTGTCCGTGCCCGCCTTCGCCATCGTCGCGTTGATGTTCCGCAACGACTTCATCTCTTCTTGAAGCGACGCCAGCCGCCGCGCCATCGCGCTCGCACCTTCCCCAGCGGAGGCGACCCGGCCCTGCAGCGTCTCGATCTCGAGCTCGACGTCGCCCAGCCGCTGGTTCAGCACCACGACGTTGGCGGTGCTCCGCGCCCAGTACGGGATGCCCTCCAGGTTGCCGAGCTCGGACAACACCGACGTCGGGAACGCTCGGAGGGCGTCGGCGTCAGACTTGGTCAGACCGAGCGAAGCCCACCTCGCCGCGACCTGGGCCGGCGTCAGGTGATCAGCCAGCAGCCTCTGGACAGCGGGCGCCTCCCGCCCCATGGCTGCGATGTCGAGCACCGCGTCGGACAGCGCACCGCCGCCACCAGCATCTTCGAATGCCTGAGCGGTCTTCGTGATCCAGGACCTGTCTTCGTCGTTCTCGGCCACGTACCGCTCGAATCCGGCCGGCATGCTGCCACGGTCGACCTGCACCCAGGCGCACGACGACCGGAACGACGACCACGCCGAACGCACTCGCGTTGCCTCCGCCGACGCCGCGGTGTCCAGGCCCGCCACAGCGGACACGAAGCCCCGTAACGCCGCCGGATCAGCGGAGCTCTTGCCCCCGCTCGCGCCGTTCCCGTACCGCGCACGCTCGCGTCCACGGAACTCGGCGTCGACGACGGGTGGACGAAGTGGCTCATCCGAGGGTTCCCGGTCCACGAACGTGTCCCACACCCCGATCGCGACGCCGGAGAACGGTCCGGCCAACGCCTCGTTGGCGGCGCGCTGGCGGTCGGCGTCTCGGAGCTTCCAGGCGGCGTGCGCCCGCACACGCTCGCGCTCCTGCTCGGCGAGTTCAACCGCGCGATCGAGGGCGGACGCCAGGTCGGTCAGCACGCCGACCAGCCTGCCCCGGTCCTCGGCCTCGATCACAACCGCGTCGTTGAAGCGATCCGCGTACGACCCCGCGAAGTCGGCGAGCGCCGCCTCAGCCGACGCCGAGCGGGTCCCACTCTGGCCCCGCAGGGTGTCGGCTGCCGACCGTGCCGCCTTCGACAGCGCCTTCGCGTCCCCCGCGTCGAACTCGATGTCCGCCATGTCCTCCCCCGACGTCGCTCCCCAGCGACCCTACACCTGGAACATCACCGGCCGGTTGGCCGATGCTCGAACCTACAGGACGTCGCCCCGGCCGCTGATCTTCAGGGCGTCCACGACACCCTTCACCCGCTGCGCGTTCGCGCTGGTGGTGACGAGCAGGGCGTCCGGGGTGTCCACGACGACGATGTCCTCGACGCCGATGAGCGAGATGAGTCGCTGACTGTGCGAGATCACGATGCCGCTCGACGAGTCCGCCAGGATGCGGGCACCGTCCCCGAGCACGGCGAGGTTGTTCGGCCGACCGCCGGACTGCAGCTTGGCGAGGGAGGCGAAGTCCCCCACGTCGTCCCAGTCGAAGTCACCGGGGACGACGGCCATGCGTCCGGCCGCGGCGGCGGGCTCGGCGACGGTGTAGTCGATCGCGATCTTCTCGAGCACGGGCCAGACGGCGTCGACGACGGCGCCGCGGGCCGAGGTGTCCCAGGCGTCGGCGAGTTCGTTGATGCCCGCCAGCAGTTCGGGCTTCGTGCGGCCGATCTCGGCGAGCAGCACGTCGGCGCGCGCGATGAACATGCCGGCGTTCCAGAGGTAGTTGCCCTGCTCGACGTACGAGCGAGCGGTGTCGAGGTCGGGCTTCTCGACGAACGACTTCACCGCGTGTGCGGTCGGAGCACCCTCGATGCCGAGCGCGACGGTGTCGGCGTTGATGTACCCGAAGCCGATCGCGGGTTCCGTCGGGGTGATGCCGATGGTGGTGACGTAGCCGGCGCGGGCGACGGCGACGGCTTCGCGGACCGAGCGGCGGAAACCGCGTGCGTCACCGATGACATGGTCGGCGGCGAACGAGCCGATGATGACGTCGGGCTCGCGGCGCACCAGGATCGCCGCTGCCAGGCCGATGGCGGCCGTGGAGTCCTTCGGCTCGCTCTCGAGCACCACGTTGTGGTCCTCGACGCCGGGCAGCTGCGACTCCACCGCGACCCGGTGCGCGCGGCCGGTGACGACCATGATCCGCTGGTCGCCGGCGAGCGGCGCCAGGCGGTCCCAGGTCTGCCGCAGCAGCGAGGTTCCGGAACCCGTCAGGTCGTGCAGGAACTTGGGTGCGTCCGCGCGCGACAACGGCCACAGGCGCGATCCGATGCCCCCTGCGGGGATGATCGCGTAGAAGTCTTCGAGAGCGTCAGCCACGCGCTCACCGTACCGGTCCCACCGGGCGGATCCTGGGTGGTCTCCGCACGATTCCCGCATGCGGGCTCCCGCAGCGTTGTTCACCCGGCGCGCGCGTCCCGTTCACGTCGTCGGCCCCGCCGGGTCACGTCACGCCCGGAGCATGGGCAGCACCATGAGCGCACGCAGCGTGGAGCGCGGCACGTCCCCCCGGACCGTCGCCGTCGTGACCGAGAGCTTCCTGCCCACCCTCAACGGCGTGACCACCAGTGTCCTGGCGGTCCTCGACCACCTGGAACGACGGGGTCACCGCGCGGTCGTGATCGCCCCGGACACCCCGGGCCTCGCGCAGTTCCGGTCGCGGAGCGCCGTCGAGCGCTACCGGTCCTTCGACGTCCACCGCATCCCCGCCGTCGCCTACCGCCAGTTCCCGGTCGCACTCCCCCACCCGGTGCTCGACACGATCCTCGCCGCCTCCGGCGCCGACGTGCTCCACGCCGCCAGTCCGTTCCTGTTGGGTGGGCGCGCGATCACGGCAGCCGGGAGGCTCGGCATCCCCTCCGTCGCCGTCTTCCAGACCGACGTGGCCGGTTTCGCCCGCCGCAACGGCCTGACCGCGACCGTCCCGTTGGTGCGGAAGATCCTCGGACGCATCCACGCCGGCGCCTCGCTGACGCTCGCCCCGTCGAGCGCGACGGCCGCGATGCTCGCCGAGGAGGGCGTGCCCCGCGTCGCCCGCTGGGGCCGCGGCGTCGACACCGAGCTGTTCCACCCCGCGCGCCGGTCGACCGGGCACGTGCGGGCACTCCGCCGCCGCCTGGCCCCGAACGGCGAGACCATCGTCGGCTACGTCGGACGCCTGGCCCCGGAGAAGGAGGTCGAGCGGCTCGCCGAACTCGGCGGTGTCCCCGGCATCCGGGTCGTCGTGGCCGGAGGGGGTCCGTCGCGGGCGATGCTCGAACGTCGGCTCCGGCACCTCGACGTCACCTTCACCGGCCCCCTGCGCGGCGACGCCCTCGCCGATGCATACGCCGCGCTCGACCTGTTCGTGCACACCGGTCCAGCCGAGACGTTCGGGCAGACCCTGCAGGAGGCCCACGCCTCCGGCCTGCCCGTGATCGCGCCGGCGTCCGGCGGCCCGCTCGACCTGGTGGCCCCGGGACTCGACGGCGAGCTCTACGACGCCGATGCCCCGCAGGCCCTGCGGCACGCGGTCCTGCGGCTGCACCACGACCGCGCGCTGGCGGAGCGGATGGGTTCCGCCGGTCGGCTCCGGGTCGAGGGAACCACCTGGGAGGCCGTCGGCGACCAGCTCCTCGACCACCACGACACGGCCCGCACCATCGGCGCGCCGCCCGTCGGACGGGGCCTCCGGGCCGGTCGGGACGAGAAGGTCAGCGCCCGCGCATAGGATGGGTCGTGTTCCACACGAACACGAACGGCAAGGGCTCGCCGATCGGGCGAGCCCGTCCTATGGAAGGACGAGCTCATGGCTGAGCACACCGGCGGGGGTACGGCGACCGCGGTGCCCGACGTCTCGATTGAAGCCCCGAGGGCTTCTCGGACGCCACAGGGCACGCTCTACCGCGGTTCGATCGGGATGTGGTCGTGGGTCCTCCACCGCATCACCGGCGTCGCGATCTACTTCTTCCTGCTCGTGCACATCCTCGACACGGCGCTCGTGCGGCTCTCCCCCGAGGCGTACAACGCGGTCATCGGCACGTACAAGACCCCGATCATGAACCTCGGCGAGATCGCGCTCGTCATGGCCATCGTGTTCCACGCCTTCAACGGCCTGCGGATCATCCTGATCGACTTCTGGTCGAAGGGCCCGAAGTACCAGCGGGCCATGTTCTGGATCGTCATGGTCCTGTGGGCGGTGGCGATCGCGGGCTTCCTGCCCCGCCAGCTCATGAACCTCGTCGCGGACTTCAACTGAGGGGCACGAACATGACCACGCAGATCGTCGAACCTCCCCGCTCGGCCGCAGCCGCCCGCAGCACCACCAACTGGGAGAAGTGGGGCTGGATCTACATGCGCGCTTCGGGCGTGCTGCTCGTCGTGCTGATCTTCGGCCACCTCTTCGTCAACATGGTGGCGGGCGAGGGCGTCAAGCAGATCGACTTCGCCTTCGTCGCCGGCAAGTGGGCCAACCCCTTCTGGAAGGTCTGGGACTCGCTCATGCTGGTCCTCGCCCTCATCCACGGCTCGAACGGCATGCGCACGATCGTCAACGACTACGTGTCGAAGCCCGGCATCCGCAAGACCCTCCTCGTCGCGATCCTGGCCGCCTGCGTCGTGCTGATCGTGCTCGGGCTCCTCGTCTGCTGGACCTTTGACCCGTGCCCCGCCGGCGCCGCTGCCGCCGACCTGCCGTCCTTCTGCCCGGCGCAGTAGCACCACCACCGTTGCTGCCCGCGTTCCCACCGTCTACGGAAAGACCCCTGTGACCGAGACCACCGTCCACCACCACCAGTTCGACATCGTCATTATCGGCGCCGGAGGCGCGGGCATGCGAGCCGCGATCGAAGCCGGCCCGAAGGCGAAGACGGCCGTCATCTCGAAGCTCTACCCCACCCGGTCGCACACCGGTGCGGCCCAGGGCGGGATGGCCGCGGCCCTCGCGAACGTCGAAGAGGACTCGTGGGAGTGGCACACCTTCGACACGATCAAGGGCGGCGACTACCTGGTCGACCAGGACGCCGCCGAGATCCTGGCGAAAGAGGCGATCGACGCCGTCATCGACCTCGAGAACATGGGCCTGCCGTTCAACCGCACGCCCGAGGGCAAGATCGACCAGCGCCGTTTCGGTGGGCACACCCGCGACCACGGCAAGTCCCCGGTCCGCCGGGCCTGCTACGCCGCCGACCGCACCGGGCACATGATCCTGCAGACGCTGTTCCAGAACTGCGTGAAGCTCGGCGTCGAGTTCTACAACGAGTTCTACGCGCTCGACCTGATCATGGTCGACGTCGTCGGTGACGACGGTGTCACCCGCCAGCAGCCGGCCGGCGTCGTCGCGTTCGAGCTCGCGACCGGTGAGCTGCACGTCTTCCACGCCAAGGCGATGATCTTCGCGACCGGCGGCTTCGGCAAGATGTACAAGACCACCTCGAACGCGCACACCCTGACCGGCGACGGCGTCGGCATCGTGTGGCGCAAGGGCCTGCCGCTCGAGGACATGGAGTTCTTCCAGTTCCACCCGACCGGGCTCGCCGGGCTCGGCATCCTGCTGACCGAGGGCGCCCGCGGCGAGGGCGCGATCCTCCGGAACGCCTCGGGCGAGCGCTTCATGGAGCGGTACGCCCCCACCATCAAGGACCTCGCACCCCGTGACATCGTCGCGCGCTGCATGGTGCAGGAAGTCGCCGAGGGCCGGGGTGCCGGACCGAACAAGGACTACGTGCTGCTCGACTGCACGCACCTGGGGGCCGAGGTCCTCGAGACGAAGCTGCCGGACATCACCGAGTTCGCCCGGACCTACCTCGGCGTCGACCCCGTCGTCGAGCCGGTTCCCGTCATGCCGACCGCGCACTACGCGATGGGCGGGATCCCGACGAACGTCAAAGCCGAGGTCCTGTACGACAACACCACCGTCGTCCCGGGCCTGTACGCCGCCGGTGAGTGCGCGTGCGTCTCCGTGCACGGCTCCAACCGCCTCGGCACCAACTCGCTGCTCGACATCAACGTCTTCGGCAAGCGCTCGGGCAACAACGCCGCCGAGTGGGTCCAGACCGCCGAGTTCCTCCCACTGCCGGAAGACCCGGCGGCCGGCGTCCGCGGCATGCTCGACCAGCTCCGTGCCTCGACCGGTACCGAGCGCGTCTCCGCCCTCCGCAAGGAACTGCAGGAGGAGATGGACAAGAACGCCCAGGTGTTCCGCACGGACGAGTCGCTGGCCCGCGTCACCGAGACCCTGCACACGCTCCGCAACCGCTTCATGCAGGTCTCCGTGCAGGACAAGGGCAAGCGGTTCAACACCGACCTGCTCGAGGCCGTCGAGCTCGGGTTCCTGCTCGACCTGGCCGAGGTCGTCGTCTACTCCGCGCGCAACCGCAAGGAGAGCCGTGGCGGCCACATGCGCGACGACTACCCGAAGCGCGACGACGAGAACTACATGCAGCACACCATGGCGTACCTGACGGGCGACCCGCACTCGTCACTCGCCGACGACCACATCACGCTCGACTGGAAGCCCGTCGTCATCACGCGGTACCAGCCGATGGAGAGGAAGTACTGAGATGACCGACACCCTGGTCTCCGACGCACCCCGCACCGACACCGTGCAGGACGCTCCTCCCGGATCCTTCTCCGTCACGGTCATCGTCCGTCGCTTCGATCCCGACGTCGACGACGAGCCGCGCTGGCAGGACTTCGACGTCATGATGCTGCCGACCGACCGCATCCTCGACGCCCTGCACAAGATCAAGTGGGAGCAGGACGGGTCCCTGACCTTCCGCCGCTCGTGCGCACACGGCGTCTGCGGGTCCGACGCCATGCGCATCAACGGCCGCAACCGCCTGGCGTGCAAGACCCTCATCAAGGACCTCGACGTCTCGAAGCCGATCTACGTCGAGGCGATCAAGGGCCTGCCGCTCGAGAAGGACCTCGTCGTCGACATGGAGCCCTTCTTCCAGAGCTACCGCGAGGTGCAGCCGTTCCTGCAGTCCTCGTCGGCCCCGACGCCCGGCAAGGAGCGCGTGCAGTCCGTCGCCGACCGTGCCCGCTTCGACGACACCACGAAGTGCATCCTCTGCGCCGCGTGCACGTCGTCCTGCCCGGTGTTCTGGACCGACGGGCAGTACTTCGGCCCCGCCGCGATCGTGAACGCACACCGGTTCATCTTCGACTCCCGCGACGACGCCGCGAACGTCCGCCTCGACATCCTCAACGACAAGGAAGGCGTCTGGCGCTGCCGCACGACCTTCAACTGCACCGACGCGTGCCCCCGTGGCATCCAGGTGACGAAGGCGATCTCCGAGGTCAAGCAAGCGATCATGCGCGGCCGGGCGTAGTCCCGGCTCCGTCCAAGGCCCAGCACCACGCCGACCGATAGGCTCCCGACCATGACGTTCGCGGACACCCGCCCCATCCTCGACCAGCTCGGCTACACGACCCGGTACGTGCAGCTCCCCGGCGAGACCCTGCACGAACCGCCGGTCGAGGGGGCGCTCCGCATCGTCCAGACCGACGCCTCCGGCTACGCGCTCGAGGTCGTCGACTACGGCACGGCTCGTCGTCTCGCGCAGGCCACGGGCGAGGACGACGCGGTCGAGATGCTGCGCCGGTTCCTGAACCGTCCGTTCCCGGAGCCGCGCGACATCCCCCGCCACGAGCTCGAGGGGCTCCGCGACCGCGCGGCGTCGACCTACCCGCAGCTCGCGCAGCAGGTCGCGCAGGCCGGCGAGCAGGGGCTGGCCATCCAGATCCCGGCCGGTGTCCCCGTCGACCGCATCGGTGGCCCGGACGGCTACCTGCTGCACCCGCTCGACACCCCGCTGCCCAGCCGGTCGCTGCCCCCGCACGTGACCTCGTCGCCGGAGACCCACCGGTACGTCGTCGACCGGCCGTTCCTGGTGAACGTCCGCTTCGTCCAGCCGTGGTTCGAGCAGCCGGGCGGGGCCCTGCGCTTCCAGATCGCCGACCCGTCGGCCACCGTGCGTGACCTGGTCGTCGACGGTGCGCTCGTCCGTCTCCGGGTGGTCTGACCCCTCCGACACACGAACAGCCCGCCCCACGCTCGACGCGTGGGGCGGGCTGTTCTGGTCCGTGGAACTACCGCAGGTCGGGGCGGTCGTACTGCGCACCGGCCGGGTTCGACGGCAGGCAGCCGAACACGATCGCGGCGGCGCTGACGAAGAGCGCGATGAGCCAGAACGGACCGGCCAGGTTCGCATCGTGCACGCGACGCCATCCCAGGGCGATGCTCGGCACGAGGGTCCCGAGCGACCACAGGAAGTAGAGCCCGAGCAGCAAGAAGGCGAACGGCGACGGCGCACTGCTCCCCGTGGGGTTGCCGTACTCGTCGACGGCACCGCTCGCCCCGACCGTCGCGAAGAGGACGGCGTAGAACCCGCCGAACAGCACGACGGTCACGATGGCGTTGGCGAGCACCGCGTACCAGAACTCACTCCGGCTGGCGCGGCCGTCGAACCGGGCGTACTTCTTGAAGAACCGGGTGAACGCATCGAGGAACCCGATGCCGTACCAGGGCGCCCAGAGCGGCGGGACGCCGTCCGGACCGAGCGGGATCGGCTGCGCGAACTGCGGGTACGGGTCGGCGTACGGCTGCTGGTACGGCTGCTGTCCGGAGCCCGGCTGCTGCCCGTACTGCGGCTGCTGTCCGGAGCCCGGCTGCTGCCCGTACTGCGGCTGCTGCCCGTACTGCGGCTGCTGCCCGTACTGCGGCTGCTGCCCGTACTGCGGCTGCTGCCCGTACCCAGGCTGCTGCCCGTGGCCCGGCTGCCCCTGCGACTGGTCGCCGTCCGGCTGGCCCCACTGGGGCGTCCCGCCGTTGCTCATCGGTTCGTCTCCGGCCGGTCGTACCGTGCGCCCTGCGGGTTCGACGGCAGCAGGCCGAAGACGATGCCGGCGACGCCGATGAACAGCGCGATGATCCAGAGTGCCCCGGAGAGGTTCGCATCGTGCAGGCGTCGCCAGCCGAGGGCGAGCGACGGCACCAGGGTCGCGAGGCCCCAGAGCGCCAGCAGGACGAGCACGACCCAGAAGACCGGCGGGACCGGGTCGACGACGGTGATCTCGTTGCCGTAGTAGTCGACGGTCCGGCTGTTGAGCGTGGTGAGGCGGATGACGGTGCCGATGGCCACGAGTGCCCCGGTGACGATCGTGTTCGCCAGGAACCACCACCAGAACTCGCTCCGGCTCGCACGGCCGCTGAACGTGGCGTACTTCGCGAAGAAGCGCGCAACTGCCTTCGGGAACGAGATCCCGTACCACGGGGCCCATCGCGGCGGCGTCCCCGCGGCGTCGGTCTGCCGACCGGGCTGCTGCGGGGGCGCCCACTGCTGCGTGCTCTCGGTCATCGGGCGCCCTGCGGACGGTCGAAGCGCGCACCCTGCGGGTTCGAGGGCAGCAGGCCGAAGACGATGCCGACGATGCCGACGAAGATCGCGATGATCCACAGCGCGCCCGTCAGGTTCGCGTCGTGCAGGCGGCGCCAGCCGAGGGCGAGCGTCGGGACGATGATCGCGAGGCCCCAGAGCAGGAACAGGATGCCCGAGATGACGAACAGCGCGGACGGCTCGGTGACGGTGGACTGGACGCTGGCCGACGTCGAGGACGACATCGACACGGTCGAGCGCTCGGACGTCGCGAAGCCGATGCCGTACAGGATGCTGAGGACGATGCCGACGATCGCGTTGGCGAGGTACCACCACCAGAACTCACTCCGGCTGGCACGACCGCTGAACGTCGCGTACTTCTTGAAGAAGCGGCCGACGGCCTTGCCGAACGAGATCCCGTACCACGGTGCCCAGAGCGGCGGTTCGCCGTTCGGTCCGGTCGGCGGCTGCTGGCCGTACTGCGGTGTTCCGCCGTACTGCGCTGCGCTGCCGAACTGGGCGTTCGGCTGGTTGTTCGGATCCTGCGGGTACTGGTCGCTCACGTGGTCCCCCTCGAGTGTTGGCCGATGTTCACGGTCAAGTGAACCAGAACTCCTGAGGGGCCGTCAGAAACGGTACCGCGCGTCAGCCCTGCAGCGGACGGTCGTACTGCTGCCCCTGCGGGTTCGACGACATCAGGCCGACGATCAGCGAGAACAGGATGCCGATCGGCGGGATGACGAACACCAGCGCGAGCAGGCCGCTGAGGTTCACGTCGTGCAGCCGTCGCACGGTCAACGCGATGAAGCCGAGCGCGCAGGCCAGGCTCCAGAGGCTGCCGAGACCGTCCGAACCGTCGTCGACGAACGGCAGCACGTTGAACCCGTTGCCGATGATGCCCGCTGCCGCCGAACCGATGAGGTACCAGAGCGCCCAGAACCAGTACTCCGACTGGCTGGCCCGGCCGTCGAACCGCACGTACTTCTTCCAGAAGCGCACGAAGGCCTGGGGGAACGGGATGCCGTACCAGGGTGCCCAGAGCGGCGGCTCGGACCTGCCGCCGCTGGGCCGGCCCGGACCGGGCTGCGCGGACTGGGCGTACGGGTCCCGGGTCGGGTACTGGTCGCTCATCGGTGGGTTCCTTCCGGCTGTGGCTGTCGGTCCACACAGAGTGTGGCACTCCCCCGAGCCGGCGAGCGTCATCCGTGCGGACGACTCCTCTCCCGGCCGTGCACCTGACCCGACCGTGCGGTCAGGGCAGGAGCGCGAGCTTGCCACCGGGGTGCCCGGACTCGAGCAGTTCCGCCGCCGCCTTCGCCTCAGCCAGCGGGAAGGTCCGCGCCACCGGGACCTCGAGCTGTCCGGCGCCGGCGAGGTCGATGAGCCGCTGCCGCACCGAGTCACGGAACGCCTTGCTGGCCGGCTGTGCGCCGCCCACCGCGGCGATGCCGTCCGATGCGGCCCGCGCCTGCGCGGCGATCGTCACGATCCGTGACCGGTCCGCGACCAACGCGAGCGAGACGTCGACGGCCTCGTCGGTGCCGACGCAGTCCAGTGCCACGTCGATCCCGGACGGTGCGAGGTCACGGACACGCGCCTCCAGGCCGTCGCCGTACGCGACCCATTCGCCACCGAAGCGTCGCACGACGTCCGCACCACGTTCCGACGCGGTGCCGATGACGCGGGCGCCGAGCAGCCGCAGCTGCTGGAGCAGGCTGACGCCGACCGCGCCCGAGGCGCCGTGCACCAGGACGGTGTCGCGCCCCTCGGCGCGGGTGACGCGGAGCATGTCGGCGGCGGTCGAGCCGGCGAGGAGCAGGTTCGCGGCCTCCGGGAAGCCGAGCGACGCGGGTTTCGCGAAGACGTCGGCCGCGGGCACCGTGACCGACTCGGCCCAGCCACCGCTGATGCGGAACGCGAGGACCTCGTCACCGACCGCTCCCCCGCCGGACGCGATCTGCGTGTCGGGGCCGACGGCGGACAGGACGCCGGCGACCTCGTACCCGACGGCGATCGGCAGGTCCGCGGGGTCGCCCTGGCGGGTGTGCTTGGTGTCGGCCGGGTTCATGCCGGCGGCGCGGACGGCGATCGTGACCTCGCCGGGGCCGGGCGCCGGCACCTCGGTGTCGACGGACTCCAGGACTTCGCTGCCGCCGAACCGTGGGGCCACCCAGTGCTTCGTCATGCGGGCGACGGTACGCGTCGCGACCCCGGAACGGACGGGAGGCCCGTCACCAGCTGGTGACGGGCCTCCTGTCCGTGGGCACAGACGTCGTCAGGCGCGCGCGGACCGGATCCGCTCGGTGAACGCGGCGTGCAGCGGGTGTTCCGCAGCGAGACCGGTGATCTGCGTGGCCACGTCCGCGTCGGACGCGTCCGACGCCAGCAGTGCCTGCAGCTCGACGCTCTGCTCGTCGTCCGCGACGTCGAAGCGGAGCGCCGCGGCCATCGCGTCGAGGAGCGCGGTGGGCTCGGTGCCGTCCTCGGCCAGCGCGGCGGCGGGCGAGACGAACCGCTCGTCACGCGACAGCTTGCGGAGCGGCTGGCGGCCGACGCGGGTCACCGTGTCGGGCAGGTGCGGGTTCTCGAACCGGCCGATGATCGCCTGCACGTACGCGCGGTGCACCTCGGGGTCGAGCTCGTGCCGGCGGATGAGCAGGTCGCTCGTCTCGGCGAGCACGGACTCGAGCTCGGAGCGCACGGCGGGGATCGCGATGGCGTCCGAGATCTTGTCGGCCCCGGCGACGAAGCCGTGGTACGCGACGGTGGCGTGCCCGGTGTTCACCGTGAAGAGCTTGCGCTCGATCGACGCGGCGAGGCCGTCGACGTAGTGCGCGCCGGGGATCTCCGGCTCGTTCCCACCGAACGGCGTGCGGTCGATGGCCCACTCGAAGTAGGTCTCGACGGTCACGTCGAGTCCGCCACCCTCGGGCTGCGCGGGCACGATGCGGTCGACGGCGGTGTTCGCGAAGACGGCCTTGGCCAGGGCGGCGTCGCGGCCGTCCTCGGGCAGGGCGGCGACGATGAACTCGCGCAGCCGGTCCGTGGCGTTCAGCGCGTTCTCGCACGCCATGACGGCGATCGGTGCGGCGTCCGCGTCACGGGCGACGAGCGCGCGCGCGATGACCGGGGCGATGAACCTCAGGACGTTCGGGCCGACGGCGCACGTGACGATCGCTGCGGTCGCGACCTCGGCGACCACGCCGTCCTCGTCCTGCGCGCTGTTCAGTGCGCGGAAGTTCGTGACCTCGTGGTCCTGGGCACCGGCCCCGACCTCGTGCACGGTGTACGAGTCGGCTGCGGCCAGGGCGTCGATGAGCGGGGCGGCGACGTCGGCGAAGACGACCTCGTACCCGGCCTCGTGGAGCAGGAGCCCGACGAAGCCGCGGCCGATGTTGCCGGCGCCGAAGTGGACGGCGGTGCTGGTGCTCACTCGTTGACCTCGCCGAGGATAGACAGGATCGCAGCGGTGTCGGCGGCGTCGGTGAGCTTCTGGACCTCGTCCTCGTCGGAGAACACGATCGCGATCTTCGACAGGATGTCGAGGTGCTCGTTGTTCACACCGGCGATGCCGACGACGAAGCGCACGGGGTTGCCGTCCCAGTCGATCGGGCTGGCGTAGCGGATGAACGACAGGGCGGACGACTTGATCGCGTCCTTCGCGTCGTTGGTGCCGTGCGGGATGGCGAGGAAGTTGCCCATGTAGGTGGACACGCTCTTCTCACGCTCGAGCATGGCCGGGTAGTAGTCGGCCGTGACCGCGCCCGCAGCCTCGAGGATCTCGGCCGCCTCCTTCATCGCTTCCGACTTGGTCGGCGCGGTGTCCTCGGTGTGGATGCGGATCTGGCTCTCCTGCAGGACGGGCATCGGGGGTTCTCCTTGTGTTGAGGACGAGATGGAGGGGACGGGTCAGCCCCGTCCCCTCCGATACTGCACTTCGTTACTGGTTGTGGCGTTACTGGTTCTTCAGCTGCTCGACGACCTGGTCGTACTGCGGAGCGTTCATGAAGTTGCCGACCGACACGTGCTGCGCGTTCGGGTTCTTCTGCTTCGCGCGGTCCGTCAGTTCTTCCTGCGTGATGATCAGGTCCTCGTCACCGGACAGGTTCGCAATCGCCTTGTTGGAGACCGTGACCCCTTCGATGCCCGCCTTCTTGATCTTGTTGCGCAGGACGCTGGCGCCCATCGCGCTCGAGCCCATGCCGGCGTCGCAGGCGAAGACCAGGTTCTGGACCTTCGTCGCCGTCGCCGTGCTCGCCGAGCCGACGCCGCCGAGGGAGGCCTCGGCCTCTTCCTCGTTGGCCGGGGAGTTGTTGCCGAGCAGGCCGGCGGTCGCCGCGTTGACGTCGCGGCCCTTGTTGGCCTGGAGCTTCGCCATGGCGGCGCTCATGTCTCCGTCGTTGCCTGCGGCGCGGTCGCGCTTGCGGGTGGCGAGGAGGAAGAACGCGGCGACCGCGAACGTCACCGCCGCCGAGAACACGACCGACAGGATGACGCCGACGAAGCTGTCACGGGGCGTGTTGCCGAGCACCGCGATGATCGAGCCCGGAGACGCCGGAGCGGTCAGGCCCGAGTTGAAGATGACGTTCGTCAGCACGCCGGTGCCACCACCGAGGATGACGGCGATGAACAGGACCGGCTTCTGCAGCACGTACGGGAAGTAGATCTCGTGGATGCCACCGAAGAACTGGATGATGATCGCGCCGGGAGCGGTCGAACGGGCGATGCCCATGCCGAAGAAGGAGAAGGCGAGCAGGATGCCGAGGCCCGGACCGGGGTTCGCCTCGAGCAGGAAGAGGATCGACTTGCCCGACTCCTTGACCTGGTCGACGCCGAGCTGGTCGAGCACACCGTGGTTGATGGCGTTGTTCAGGAAGAACACCTTGGCCGGCTCGATGAAGACACTGGCCAGGGGCAGGAGGGAGTGCGTGATGAGGAACTCCACCGCGACACCGAGCGCGTCGGCGATACCGGTGAAGACCTTCGACAGCCAGAAGAACCCGGCCAGGAACAACCCGAACCCGAGGATGCCCGCGGAGTAGTTGTTGACCAGCATCTCGAAGCCCGGCTTGATCTTGCCGTCCCACAGACGGTCCATCTGCTTGACCAGGTAGGCACCGAGGGGGCCACAGATCATCGCGCCGAGGATCATCGTCGTGCCGGAGCCGAGGATGACACCCATCGCGAAGATCGAACCGACGACGGCACCGCGGGTCTCGTAGACCATGCGGCCACCCTGGATCGCGATCGCGAGCGGGATGAGGTACGTCAGGATCGGGCCGACGACGCCGACGACGCTCCCGTCGCGGGAACCGCCGAGCGCCGCGACCGGCGTCCAGCCATCCGGGATGAAGAAGGCCGTGATGATGCCCCACGCGATGAAGATCGCGATGTTGGGCATGACCATGCCGGAGAGGAACGTGCCGAACTTCTGAACGGCGACGCGTGCGCCGCCCCGCGACTTCGCGGGTGCGTCGGGCGCTGCAACGGACGACGTTGTCATGTGCGGTGACTTTCTGTGTGGTGGAGCTGCTGCGTGGTGATGGGAGGGGTGGTGCTGGGGGTGGTGGCTCAGGCGGCGTGCACCGCGGACGCGGCAGCGGACTTCGCGGCCGCCGCCGTGCTCGCGGCGAGTGCCGCCGTCGCCATCTCGCGGGCCTGTTCGAGCGTGTAACGACCGAGTTCGGCGCGCACGTCGGCCAGAGCCGCGGGGGTCATCGACAGAGTGGTGGCGCCGAGACCGACCAGGACGACGGCGAGCAGCGGGTCGGCTGCTGCCTCACCGCAGATCCCGACGGCCTTGCCGGCGGTGGCGCCCGCGGTGCCGAGCTGCGCGACGAGGCGCAGGACGGCGGGGTGCCACGGGTCCTGGTAGGACGCGACGGTACCGAGCATGCGGTCGGCGGCCATCGTGTACTGGGTCAGGTCGTTCGTGCCGATCGACACGAAGTCCGCGTTCTGGAAGACCTGCTCGGCCATCAGCGCGAGCGACGGCACCTCGGCCATGACCCCCGCGGTGCGGATGCCGAGTTCGCGGGCCAGGGTGACGAAGTACTCGGTCTCCTCGGCGTCGGCGACCATCGGGGCCATGACCCACAGGTCGGCCTCGGTCGCGGCGTCGGCCTGCGCGAGCGCGGTCAGCTGGTCACGCAGGACCTCGGGGTGGTTCCGCAGGGCACGGAGACCGCGGCGCCCGAGGGCCGGGTTCTCCTCGTCCTTGTCCGTGAGGAACGGCAGGGGCTTGTCGGCGCCGGCGTCGAGCGCGCGCACGACGACCTTCTTGCCGGGGAACGCCGCGAGGAGCTGGCGGTACGACTCGGTCTGCTCGTCGACCGTGGGGGCCTTGGGCGAGTCGAGGAAGAGGAACTCGGTGCGGAAGAGCCCCACGCCCTCCGCACCGAGAGCAACGGCGCCGGCGGCGTCGGCGGGACTGCCGAGGTTCGCGAGCAGGGGCACGACGTGGCCGTCGGCGAGGGCACCGGCGGTGAGCGGTGCCGCTGCGGCGGCGAGGCGGTCGGCGATGCGCTGGTCGACCTCGGCCACGAGCGCGTCGGACGGGTCGGTCGAGACGGTGCCGGCCACGGCGTCGACGACGACGTGGACGCCGTCGGCCAGGTCGTCGGCACCGGTCACGCCGACGATGGCGGTGATGCCCTTGGCGCGGGCGAGGATCGCGGTGTGCGAGGTCGGGCCGCCGTCACGGGTGACGAGCGCCAGGACCTTCTCGAGGTCGAGCAGCGCGGTGTCCGCCGGGGCGAGGTCGCGGGCGACGAGGACGAAGGGGGTGTCCGACTCGGGGACACCGGGGGCGTGCACGCCGCGGAGCTTGGCGATGATGCGCTGGGCGACGTCGTCGAGGTCGGCCGCGCGCTCCCCCATGTAGCCGCCCATGCCGACGAGCAGGTCGCGGAACTGGGCGAACGCCTCGTACACGGCGCGCTCGGCGTTGGTGCCGCCGTCGATGCGGGTGTGCACGTCGTCGAGGAGCGTCGGGTCCTGCGCCATGAGCGCCTGGGCCTCGAGCACGGCCTGCGCGTCGCCACCGGCCAGCTGCCCGCGCTTGTTGAGGTCGTCCGCCACGGCGGCCAGCGCGTCGTGCACGGCCTGCTTCGCGTCGTCGGCCGAGCCCACCAGGGCATCCTTCGACGGTTCGCCGAGCGGGTCAGCCATCCGGAGCACGGGGCCGTGGGCAACGCCACGGCCGACGCCGGTGCCGAGCAGTTCGGACATTCGAGACTCCTTCATCTCACACGCGCTTGCGGTGGGGTGGATCGTTCGGTGCACACGACACGGGAACGGACCACGCCCGTGCGGCTGAGCAGCACACTACCCCGCTTCGCGTTGACAAACAAACACATCCGGGGATAAAAATACAGAAACAGATGCCCGTTTGCGTCTGGCGGATCGAGTGCAGGGGGCGACATCGCGGATGTCGTGCCCGAGCATGTCCGTTCCGTTCCGACCCGAGACGACGAGGTCCGATGTACGCTCCAGAACGCCACCAGCGCATCGTCGAGCAGGCGCGCGCGCAGGGCCGGGTGGACGTCAAGGACCTGGCCGAGTTGCTCGCCGTCACGCCCGAGACCATCCGCCGCGACCTGACGAGCCTCGAGCGCCGCGGCCTCGTCCGTCGTGCGCACGGCGGTGCGATCCCCGTCGAGCGGATCACCCTGCACCCCGGCGTCGGCGACCGTGGCGGCATCAACCAGACCGAGAAGATGGTCATCGCCGAGGCCGCCCTCGCGGAACTGCCCGAGAACGGCTCGATCATGATCGACGCCGGCACCTCGACCATCTGCCTGGCCGAGCTGCTGCCGACCGACCGCGGGCTGACCGTCGTCACGCACTCGCTGCCGGTCGCCACCGCCGTCGCGAACCGCCCGGGCATCGACCTGCACCTGCTCGGCGGCAACATCCGCAGCGACTCCCTGGCCGGCGTCGGCACCTGGACGCACCAGCTCATCGGCATGGTCAGCGTCGACGTCGCCTTCATCAGCATCAACGGCATCACGCCGGAGCGCGGCCTGACGACCCACAACATGGCCGAGGCCGCCGTGAAGAGCGCGATGATCAAGTCCGCACGACGGAGCATCCTGCTCGCCGACCACACCAAGTTCGGCCGCGAGGAGTTCGGTCGCGTCGCCCCGCTCGCCGCGATCGACACGATCATCACCGACCCCGCCGTCAACCTCGACCTGGTCCGCGAGGTCGAGGCCGCCGGCACCGAGGTCTTCTGGCCCGGCCGACCCTGACCGCGCCCCGTTCCCGCCCACCCAGCGCTCGCTAGCATGAGCCAACCACCCATCGACAGGAGTACATCGATGTCCGAAGCCACCCGCACCGTGACCGTCGCCAGCGCATCCGGCCTGCACGCTCGCCCCGCATCCCTCTTCGTCCAGACCGTGACGGCGTCGGGGCACCAGGTCACGATCGCCAAGGGCGACAAGTCCGGGAACGCCGGCAGCATCCTCGCCCTGCTCGGGCTCGGCATCGAGAACGGCGACGAGGTCACCCTCACCGTCTCGGGCGACGACGCCGAGACCACGGCGGACAGCCTCGTCGAGTTCCTGAAGACGGACCACGACGCGGCCTGATCGCGCAGGTCGCGTCCTGCACGCGACCACCACACGGACGGGAGGCCCGTGGCTGCGCAGCCACGGGCCTCCCGTTCGTCGTCCGGTCGCCGCTACGGCGCGGTGGGCGGGATCGCGCGCAGCTCGCCCCAGGCGAAGGAGCTCTCGGCGATGAAGTCCTGCAGGTCGTCGGCGAGGTCGTGGAGGAGTCCGGGCAGGTCGTCGACGTCCTCGACGAGGCTCCTCGTACCCTGGGTCTCGCCCCCGATCTCCCAGACGACGCTCATCGAGCTGTCGATGAATTCGTCCTCCTCGTGGTCGAGTTCCCAGTCCCCGTGCGGGCTCACCCAGAAGCGGGCGGAGCGGAACTCGTCCGGACGGAGCATCTGCGCTGCCACGGGTCGGAACGCGGCGAGCAGCTCGCCGACGGTCATCACGACGGTCATGGGCAGATCGTACGACCGAGGGCTGTCGGCACCCGCCGATAAGGTGTTCTGCATGACACGCCTGCGCCTCGCATCCGTCAACGTGAACGGCGTCCGCGCCGCCTTCCGCAAGGGCATGGGCGACTGGCTCGCCACCCGCGACGTCGACGTGCTGGCCCTGCAGGAGGTCCGCGCGTCGAGCGACGACCTCGCCGGTCTGCTCGGTGACGAGTGGGACGTCGTGCACGACCCGGCGACCGCGAAGGGCCGGGCCGGGGTGGCGATCGCCTCGCGGCACTCCGCGCAGATCCACCGCGTCGCACTGGGCGCCGACGACTTCGACTCCGCCGGCCGCTGGCTCGAGGCCGACTACGAGATCGGCGGGACGACCGTCACGGTGGTCTCCACGTACGTGCACTCGGGCGAGGTCGACACCCCCAAGCAGGACGAGAAGTGGAAGTTCCTCGACGCGATGACCGAGCGGCTGCCGGCGCTCCGCGAACACAACCCGCTCGCCGTCGTCGTCGGGGACCTGAACGTCGGGCACGACGAGCGCGACATCAAGAACTGGAAGGGCAACGTCAAGCGAGCCGGCTTCCTGCCGCGTGAGCGCGCCTACTTCTCGCGGTTCTTCGGCGCCGACGGCGAACCGGTCGAGGGTGCCGACGGCTCCACAGGCCCCGGGCTCGGATGGGTCGACGTGGGCCGCGCCCAGGCCGGCGACGTCGACGGTCCGTTCACGTGGTGGTCGTGGCGCGGTCAGGCGTTCGACAACGACACCGGCTGGCGCATCGACTACCAGATGGCGACGCCCGACCTGGCCGCCAAGGTCACGGAGTACACGGTCGACCGCGCCGCGGCGTACGACCAGCGATGGTCCGACCACGCCCCCGTGGTCGTCGACTACGAACTCTGACCCCTCTTCTCTCGCTTCACCTGACGCACCGGAGCACCACCATGACCAAGACCCGCATCTTCTCGGGCATCCAGCCGTCCGCCGGATCGCTGCACCTCGGCAACTACGTCGGGGCGCTCATGCAGTGGAGGACCCTGCTCGACGACTACGACGCCATCTACTGCGTCGTCGACATGCACGCGATCACCTCACCCCAGGACCCGGCCGAGCTCCGCGCGAACACCCGGGCCACCGCTGCGCAGTACATCGCGTCGGGCATCGACCCGTCCAAGGCGACGCTGTTCGTGCAGTCACACGTGCCCGCGCACGCCGAACTCGCCTGGGTGCTGAACACCCTGACCGGCTTCGGCGAGGCGAGCCGGATGACCCAGTTCAAGGACAAGTCGGCACGCCAGGGTGCCGAGGCCGCGTCGGTCGGGCTCTTCACCTACCCGATCCTGATGGCCGCGGACATCCTGCTCTACGACACCAGGGTCGTGCCGGTCGGCGACGACCAGCGCCAGCACGTCGAGCTCACGCGCGACCTGGCCGGACGCTTCAACTCGCGGTTCGGTGACACCTTCGTCACACCCGAGGCACGGATCCTGACCGAGACCGCGCGCATCTACGACCTGCAGGACCCGACCAGCAAGATGAGCAAGTCCGCAGCGTCGGACAACGGCCTCATCCGCCTGCTCGACGACCCGAAGCGCACCGCCAAGAAGATCAAGTCGGCCGTCACCGACGCCGAGCGGGAGATCCGCGCCGACCGCCAGGCCAAGCCCGGCGTGACGAACCTGCTGTCGATCCTGTCGGCGTTCACCGGCACCTCGATCGCCGCGCTCGAGGAATCGTTCGCCGGCAAGGGCTACGGCGACCTGAAGGGCGAGGTCGCCGACGCCGTCGTGGCCGAGCTCGAACCGGTCCGCGCCCGCACACTCGAACTCCTCGACGACCCGGCGGAGCTCGACCGGCTGCTCGCCGTCGGCGCGGACCGCGCCGAGTCGATCGCGCAGGAGACCCTGGCCCGCGTCTACGACCGCATCGGGTTCGTCCCGCGGTCGCGCGGCTGACCGTGCAGCCCGTCACGCTCGAGTCGGCGCGGGTCCGGCTCGACCTGCCCACCCGCGCCGACACCGCGGCGATCACCGAGGCCTGCCAGGACCCGGAGATCATCCGGTGGACGACGGTGCCGACGCCGTACCGCGAGCAGGACGCCCGCACCTTCGTCGACGCCCTGGTCGGACCGGGGTGGGCCTCGGACCGCGAGTACACGTGGGCGATCCGACCGGCCGGTTCGACGTGGCTGGCGGGCATCATCAGCTACCGCACGGCCGGTCGTGACCTCGGGTTCTGGCTCGCACCGTCCGCGCGCGGTGCCGGGCTCATGCACGACGCCGTCCGGCTCGTGGTCGACTGGGCGTTCGAGCAGGGCGCGCCGGACGTCTACTGGGAGTGCTACGAGGGCAACACGGCCTCGGCGGCGGTCGCCCGCGCGGCCGGGTTCTCGTACACCGGCCTCGGCGCAGCCCGGGTGCCGGACCGGGACGGCGGCCCGACCACGGCGTGGACCGCACTGCGACGCGCCGACGGTGTTCCCACCTCCGAGCTCCCGTGGCCCAGCGCCTGAACGCGCTCACAACCGTGGTGACGTGTCACCCAACCACCGCCGGTAGGCTCGGCCCGTGAGCGACACGGCACGACCCACCGAGGTCCGGGCGATGCGCCGCGGGCTCGAACTCGCGGCCCTCGGGCCCGCCGTCGGCGACCACGCCCGCGTCGGCGCCGTGATCCTCTCGCCCACCGGTGAGGTCCTCGCCGAGGGGTGGCACAAGGGCGCCGGCACCCCGCACGCCGAGGTCGACGCGATGGCCAAGGTCGATCCGGCACTGCTGCGCGGCGCGACGGCGGTCGTCACCCTCGAACCCTGCAACCACGTCGGGCGCACCGGACCGTGCGCCGTGGCACTGCTCGACGCCGGGATCGCCCGGGTCGTCTACGCGATCGACGACCCCGGAGCCGACGTGCACGGCGGCGCCGACCGACTCCGCGCCGCCGGGGTGCAGGTCGTCTCCGGCGTCCTGGCCGACCAGGCCGAGGCGTTCCTCGAACGGTGGATGCTCTCGGTCCGGCTCGGCCGACCGTGGGTCACCGTGAAGTGGGCCTCCAGCCTCGACGGGCGCGCCGCCGCTGCCGACGGCACGAGCAAGTGGATCACCGGCGCCGCCGCACGACAGCACGTCCACGAACAGCGCGCCGCCCACGACGCGATCCTCGTCGGCACCGGCACCGTCCTGGCCGACGACCCGAGCCTGACCGCCCGCGGGGACGCCGGCGAACTGCTCGCCGACCAGCCGCTCGCCGTGGTGCTCGGTGACCGCCCGGTGCCGGCCGACGCCGCGGTCCGTCGGCACCCGCGCGGGCTCGTCACCCTGCCCGGACACGACCTGGCCACCTCGCTCGGTGCGCTGCGCGGGCACGGCGTGCACTCGGTGTTCGTCGAGGGTGGCCCCACGGTCGCCTCGGCGCTCATCGCCGCCGGACTCGTCGACGAGTACCTGGTGTACCTCGCCCCGGTGCTGCTCGGCGGACCCCGTGTCGCCCTCGACGACCTGGGGGTGGGAAGCATCTCCGACCGTCGGCGGTTGGACGTACTATCGACCACCAGCCTCGGCCCCGACCTGCTGGTCCGAGCCCGACCGCACCGTCCGCAGCACCAGAACCAGCACCAGCACGACCGCCAGCAGCAGCACGACGCGACACCCGGGCTCGGGAACGACGGGCCCACGAACGACCGGAGCACCCCATGACCGATGCGCTGACCTCGCCCACGCCGGGGAGCCCGGTCAAGTTCGAGGTGTCGACGAACGTGCCGACCACCCACGGCACCTTCCAGATGCGCGCCTACCGCGACCTCGTGACGAGCGCGGAGCACGTCGCGATCATCGGCACCCTGCCAGACGGATCGATGCCCACCGACGGCGCGCTCGTCCGGGTGCACTCCGAGTGCCTGACCGGTGAGGCCTTCGGGTCGCTCAAGTGCGAGTGCGGCCCCCAGCTCGACGCCGCGCTCGACACGATCGCGGCCGAGGGCGGTGTGGTCATCTACCTGCGCGGGCAAGAGGGCCGCGGCATCGGTCTCATCAACAAGCTCAAGGCCTACCGCCTGCAAGAGGACGGTCTCGACACCCTCGACGCCAACCTCGCGCTCGGCCTGCCCGCCGACTCCCGCGCCTACGGCGGCGCCGCGGGCATCCTCGCCGACCTCGGGATCACCCGCGTCCGGCTGCTGTCCAACAACCCGGAGAAGCGCCGCCAGCTCGAGGAGCACGGCATCACCGTCGCCTCCCTCGTGCCGCTCGTCGTCGGCATCTCGGCACAGAACGCCGGGTACCTCGACACCAAGCGCGACCGGATGGGCCACCAACTGCCCGAGCACCTCGAAGCGGGTGCCGGCGCGGGTGCCTGAGCACGCGCCGGCAACGGACGCTGCAGCCAGCTGACTCTGGGCTGATTCGCAGGCAGACGACATCTGTCGTATGATCGGGCTTCCGTCACAAGCGGTCCCCCCTCAGCCGAACGCACCCGATCGGTGCCCGCGCCACCCCGCGCGAACCGATCGGTGTCCGCCGTTTCGGATCCTCGTGTTCCCCGTCGGGAGCACGCAGCACGGAAGACCCCGCACTGTCATGACCGCCGCCCCGGCACCCGCAACCCCCACCTCCGCTCCGGCACCCGCCGGCAACCCGCGCTCCCGCGTCGTCATCGCGAGCCTCGTCGGCACGTCGATCGAGTTCTACGACTTCTACGTCTACGCGACCGCCGCGGTGCTCGTCTTCCCGACGCTGTTCTTCCCGAACGAAGACCCGACGGCCTCGCAGCTGTCCTCCTTCGTCACGTTCGCCCTGGCGTTCTTCGCCCGGCCGGTCGGGTCGATCGTCTTCGGACACTTCGGCGACCGGATCGGCCGCAAGACCACCCTCGTCGCATCGTTGCTCGTGATGGGCACCGCCACGTTCCTGATCGGCTGCCTGCCGACGTTCGACACCATCGGGGTCTGGGCCCCGGTCCTGCTCGCCGTGATGCGCTTCGCCCAGGGCGTCGGGCTCGGCGGCGAGTGGTCCGGCGCGGCCCTGCTCGCGACCGAGAACGCGCCGAAGGGCAAGCGCGGCGTGTTCGGCTCGATGCCGCAGCTCGGTGCCCCGATCGGCTTCCTGCTCGCGAACGGCCTGTTCATCGCGATCAACGCGGCGATGCCCGCCGGCGCAGACGGGACCCCGAACGCCGACTTCCAGGCGTGGGGCTGGCGCATCCCGTTCCTGCTCTCCGCCGTGCTCGTCATCATCGGCCTCTACGTGCGCTTCAAGCTCGTCGAGTCGCCGGTGTTCCGCGGTGTGCAGGAGTCCGGCACGGTCGCGAAGGTCCCGCTCGGCCGGGTGTTCCGCACCTCGTGGCGGGCGGTCATCATCGGCACCTTCGGCATGGTCGCCACCTACGTGCTCTTCTACTTCCTGACGACCTTCACCCTGCAGTACGGCACCACCGGCACCGAGAACAGCCCGCTCGTCCCGAAGGTCGGCCTCGGCTACACCCGTGGCGAGTTCCTGACGCTGCTCATGATCGGCGTCGTGTTCTTCGGCATCTTCACCCCGATCGCCGGGCTGCTCGCCGACAGGTTCGGCCGCCGCAAGACCCTCATCCCGACCACGATCGGCATCGCGCTGTTCGGCCTGACGTTCCAGTTCTGGTTCGCGGCGTCGAGTGGGCCGATCACCGTGGTGACGTTCCTCGTCGTCGGGCTCTCGCTGATGGGGCTGACCTTCGGTCCGATGGGTGCGCTGCTGCCCGAGCTGTTCCCGACGAACGTCCGGTACACCGGCTCGGCCATCGCGTACAACGTCGCGTCGATCCTCGGTGCGTCACTCGCCCCGACCATCGCGTTGGCACTCTGGAAGCCGGACGGCAACATCTTCCTGGTCGGCCTGTACCTGACGATCGCCGCGGTCGTGACCCTGGTCGCGCTGCTCTTCGTGCGCGAGACGAAGTCGAAGGACTTCGCCGACGCCTGATCGGCGACCACCTGACGAACGGGAGGCCCGGTGCCAGCTGGCGCCGGGCCTCCCGTCCGTCATGTGCGCGCCTCGCCCCCCCCCCCCCGCAACACGCCGTCGTGTCAGCGGGACGCCGCATGCCCTCCGAGACGCCGCCGGATTCGGCGGCGTCTCGCGCGCGTGGCGGCGTCGAACGAAGACGCCGGCGTCTGCGCACCCGATGCAGCGCGGCGAGACGCCGTCAACGTAGGTTGACGGATGTCGGTGCGTCAATGTAGGTTGACAGGCATGGACCGACCGACCATCACGAGCCTCGCGGCCGGAGCATCGGGGGACGACCCGTTCTCCGCCCTCGCCAACGTGCGGGAACTGCGCCGTGAGCTCGACCGGACCGAAGAGCTCGCCGCGCGACGTGCACGCACCGCCGGCGCCTCGTGGCAGGAGATCGCGACGCTGCTCGGTGTCAGCCGACAGGCAGTGCACAAGAAGTACGGCAGAAACTAGGAACACGATGAGCTTCCCCTTCGCACGCCCGAAGACCTCCGACGGCCCCCGCGCCACGTTCGGTCGCCTGCTGTCCTACCTGTTCGAGAACAAACCCGCGATGGTCGTGATCATCGTGCTGAGCGTCCTCGGTGCGGGGGCCTCGCTCGCGCAGCCACTCCTGGTCAACCAGGTCATCACCGCCGTGCAGCAGGGCAACACCCTCAGCACGCTCGTGTGGCTGCTGGTCGGGCTCGTCATCGTCGCGGGGGTGCTGAACGGTGTGCAGCACTTCCTGCTGCAGCGCGCGGGTGAGGGCGTCGTGCTCTCCACCCGCCGCAAGCTCATCGCCCGCATCCTCAACCTGCCGATCTCGGAGTTCGACACCCGCCGGACCGGTGACCTGGTGTCCCGCGTCGGCAGCGACACCACGCTCCTGCGGGCCGTCCTGACCCAGGGACTGATCGAGTCGATCGGCGGCGCGCTCACGTTCGTCGGTGCCATCGTCGCGATGGCGATCATCGACCCGCTGCTGCTCGGCATCGTGATCGTCATCGTCCTGGTCGCCATCGTCGTCGTCGGCGGGCTGAGCCGTCGCATCCGGGTCGCCTCGAAGCGCGCGCAGGAGAAGGTCGGCGACCTCACCGCCGCCGTCGAACGCGGGATCGGCGCGGTCCGCACCATCCGAGCGGCCGGCGCCACCGAGCGCGAGGTTCGCGAGGTCGACGGCCACGCGACCGAGGCCTACAAGCGGGGCCTCGACATCGCCAAGATGTCCGCCTTCGTCGTCCCCGTCGCCAGCATCGTCATGCAGGTCGCGTTCATCGCCGTCCTGGGCGTCGGCGGGGCACAGGTCGCGGCCGGCACCATCACCATCGCGACGCTCATCACGTTCATCCTGCTGCTCTTCATGATGATCATGCCGCTCGGCCAGGCGATGGGCGCGGCCGTGGCCGTCGCCCAGGCACTCGGCGCGCTCGGCCGGATCGAGGAGATCCTGCACCTGCCGACCGAGTCCCAGGACGACGAGTCGGTCCGACCCGCCGCAGCGGTCGCCACCGACGACGCCATCGCGTTCGAGCACGTGTCGTTCCGCTACCGCGCTCAGGCGGACGCCTCGGGTGCCGACGGCGCGGTCGCGTCCGACCCCGCGGACCGCCCAGGAGGCCCGGATCACGTCGACGACGAGCGCCCGGCCGACGACGTGGTGCTCCATGACGTGTCGTTCCGGGTGCCCCGCGGCTCGCGAGTCGCACTCGTGGGCCCGTCCGGTGCCGGCAAGTCGACGACCCTGGCGCTCATCGAGCGGTTCTACGACCCCACCGACGGCGTCATCCGCCTGGGTGGCATCGACGTCCGCGGGATGGACCGCGACGAGCTCCGTGCCCAGATCGGCTACGTCGAGCAGGACGCCCCCGTGCTCGCCGGCACGATCCGCGCCAACCTGCTGCTCGGGTCGCCGAACGCCACCGAGGACGACTGCGTCCGGGTGCTCGAGGCGGTCAACCTCGGCGAGGTCCTGCACCGCGATCCCCGCGGTCTCGACGCGCAGGTCGGTGAGGACGGCGTGATGCTCTCCGGTGGGGAACGGCAGCGCCTGGCCATCGCCCGCGCGCTGCTCGCCGCTCCCCCGATCCTGCTGCTCGACGAGTCGACGTCGTCACTCGACGGGGTCAACGAGCAGAAGATGCGGCTCGCGATCGACGCCGTCGCCGAGGACCGCACGCTGCTCGTGATCGCGCACCGGTTGTCGACGGTGGTCGACTCCGACGTGATCGTCGTGCTCGAGCACGGCCGCGTCGTCGGCAGCGGCACGCACTCCGAGCTCGTGGAGTCGACGCCGCTCTACCGCGACCTGGCGAAGCACCAGCTGCTCGTGTGAGTCCGGGGACGGCCGCGTGCACCGCGGCCGTACCCGGCGACTCGGGCTCAGGCTGCGAACGGGTCCGGCGTCAGCACGTAGACGGTCTCGAGGTACTCCTCGATGCCCTCGTGCGATCCCTCGCGGCCGAGGCCCGAGGACTTCACGCCGCCGAACGGGAACGCCGCGTTGGACACGACGCCCGTGTTCAGCCCGAGCATGCCCGTCTCCAGACGCTCAGCGAGTCGCTGGCCGCGCCGGAAGTCGGTCGTGAAGGCGTAGGCGATGAGTCCGTACTCGGTGTCGTTCGCGAGCCGGATCCCCTCGTCCTCGGTGCTGAAGCGCGTCACCGAGGCGACCGGTCCGAAGATCTCCGTCGTCATGATCTCCGAGCCGGGCTGCACGTCGTCGATCACCGTCGCCTCGTAGAAGGTGCCCGGGCGGTCGATCCGGTGGCCGCCGGTGACGAGCCGGGCACCGCGGCCGAGGGCGTCGTCGACGAGCGACGCGGCCTTGTCCACGGCCCGGTCGTCGATGAGCGGTCCGAGCGTCGTGCCGTCCTCGGTTCCCCGGCCGACGCGCAGGGCGTCCACCTTCGCGGTGAGGGCCGCGACGAACGCGTCGGCGATGCCGTCCTGCACGAAGAACCGGTTCGCAGCGGTGCAGGCCTCGCCCGTGTTGCGGAACTTCGCGAGCATGGCCGCGTCCACCGCCGCGTCGAGGTCCGCGTCGTCGAACACGAGCAGCGGGGCGTTGCCGCCGAGTTCCATGCTCGTCTTGAGCACGTTGTCCGCCGCCTGCTTGAGGAGCGCCGAACCGACCGGGGTCGAACCGGTGAACGTCAGCTTGCGCAGGCGCGGGTCGGCGATGATCGGCTCCGACAGCCCCTTGGCGTCACTCGACGGGATCACGTTGAGCACACCGTCCGGCAGCCCGGCACGGCGGAACAGCTCGACCAGGAACAGGGTCGTCAGCGGGGTGAGGTCGGCCGGCTTCGCGACCACCGTGCAACCGGCGGCCAGGGCCGGTCCGATCTTCCGGGTCGCCATCGCGAGCGGGAAGTTCCACGGTGTGATCGCGTAGACGGGGCCGACCGGACGCTTCAGCACGATCGCGCGGCCGGTGCCCTCGGGGTTCGTGCGGTAGTCGCCGGTGATGCGGACGGCTTCCTCCGAGAACCACCGCAGGAACTCGCCGCCGTAGACGACCTCGCCGCGGGCCTCGGCCAGCGGCTTGCCCATCTCGAGCGACATCAGGGCCGCGAGGTCGTCGGCGTGCTCGTGCACCAGGTCGAAGGCCCGGCGCAGGATGTCGGAGCGCGTGCGCGGGGCCGTCGCTGCCCACGACTCCTGCGCCGCGGCGGCTGCGTCGAGGGCCGCGAGGCCGTCCTCGGGAGTGGCGTCGGCAACCTCGGCCAAGACGGCCCCGGTCGACGGGTCGTGCACGGCGAAGGTGGACCCGCTGGACGAGGCGCGCCAGGTGCCCCCGATGAAGAGTCCGGTGGGGACGTTCTCGACGCGGACGTGATCGTCGGCGACGGTGGTGGTGGTGGTGCTGGTTTCGTTCGTGGTGGTGTCGGTCACAGTCGTGCTCCTCCTGGGTTCGCGAGGCCCTCGTCCATGTCGCTGCGGTCGACGTGTCCGCCGGCCGCCCGGATCTCGTCGAGCGCCCGGGCGCTGTGCTCGGCGTCGACACCGGCCACCAGGTCCTCGTACACGGCGACGTCGAGGCCCGCGGCACGGGCGTCGAGTGCCGAGGCTCGGACGCAGTGGTCGGTCGCGATGCCGACGACGTCGATCGTGTGCACGCGGCGCTCGGCGAGCACGTCGGCCAGGGGGACGCCCGCTTCGGTCACGGCCTGGAACGCCGAGTAGTCCGGCGTGCCCTGGCCCTTGAGGACGTCGACGTCGATCAGTGCGGTGTCGAGATCGGGGTGGTAGTCGGCACCGGGCGTCCCGGCGACGCAGTGCACCGGCCACGTGTCGACGAAGTCCGGTCCTTCGGGTCCGGCGAAGTGCCCCCCGTTGTCGTCGTCCCCGTGGTGCCAGTCGCGGGACGCCACGATGAGGTCGTACTCGTCCCCGTGCCGACCGAGGAACGCGGTGATGCGCTTCGCGAGCGCCGCTCCCCCGGTGACCGCGAGCGCACCGCCCTCGGTGAAGTCGTTCTGGACGTCCACGACGAGCAGTGCTCTTGCCATGGACCCATCCAACACCCGTCGGCTCAGGAGCCGGTGAGCTTGCTCCCGCACGAGTAGGTCGCGGCGGTCACCGCGTCGAGTGCCGGCAGTGCCGCCGCGCGCGGCGAACCGATGGCGTAGAAGGCGAAGGTCAACCGGGACCCGTCGGCGGCGTCGATGTAGCCGCCGAGGGTGTTCGCGCTGTCGATCCAGCCCGTCTTCGCGTGCACCTTGCCACGGGCGACCGCGTTCGCGCCGGTGAACCGGCTCGCGAGGGTGCCGGACTGCCCGGACACCGGCAGGGCGTTCGCGAGCGTCCCGAGGCCCTTCGCTCCGGAGGCGACCTGCACCATCAGGTGCGCGACGAACTCCGGCGACACCGCGTTCGAGGCGCTCTCGCCCGAGCCGTCCTTGATCACGATGCCGGCCGGGTCGAGGCCGTACGAGCGCAGCGCCGACTGGTACACGGACGACAGGGACGCCGCCGAGCCGTTCGACCCGGACTCCTTCGAGGACACCCGGGCGAGCATCTCGGCCAGGGTGTTGTCCGAGTTCGGGATCATCTGCCCGATGAGCGTCGACACCGGCTGCGAGGACACCGTGGCGATCGTCTCGGTGCCCGTCGTCGCCCGCTTGACGATCTGCGCGGAACCGGCGCCCGCGACGCCCGCGTTCGCCAGTGCCGTGCGGAAGGCGACGCCCGCGCGTCCGACCGGGTCCTCCGACCGTGGTGACGTCGCCGCTGCGGGGTTCGCTCGGTCGCCGTCGACCATCAGCGCGGTGACCTCCGGCTGGTACCCGATGGTGCGCTCGGAGACCGGCCACGTGGGGTCCCAGGCGTCGGCATCGCTCCAGTAGGAGTCGTCGGTGACGATCGTGGTGACCGGGGTGGCGCCCACCTTCGCCTTCACCTGCTGCGCGAGCTGGGCGAGGGTCGGGGCGCCCGGGTACACGGTGCCGCCGCCGGCGGACAGCGTCGCGTCGCCGTGCCCGACCAGGGCGACGGTGTTCGCGGACTCCCGTGTGACGGTCGTCGGGATGCGGTGGTCGCCCCCGAGCACGGAGAGCGCGGTCGCCGAGGTCAGGGTCTTCATGACGCTGCCCGTCTGGGCGGCCCGCTCGCCGTGCTTCGAGAACAGGACCTTGCCCGTCTCGGCGTCCATCACGTACCCCTCGAAGTCGCCGAGGCCGCTCGCCGACGCAGCCGGCGCGATCGAGCAGGTCCGCAGCGCGGACGGGCCGGCGAGGTCGTCCGGCACCGCACGGGCGTCGGCGGTCGGCGTCGGGGACGGCTTCGCCGTCGGGCGCTTCGTGGTGGTCGCCCGGTCCGGAGCCGAGGACGCGGTCCGGGTCGAGCTCGGCGCGGCAGACCGGGAGTCGGGGGTCGTGGCCGCTGCGACGGCGACGGCACCACCGGAGCCGACCACGAGCAGCGCCGCGAGACCACCCGCGATCCAGGGGACCGGGCGTCGTGCGGCGGAGGCGCGCGCCGCGGTGACGGCGGCGCGGAACCGCTCCGGGACGGAACGCGGGGTGGGCTGCTGCTCGGACATCGTGACCGATCCTACGGAACTGCGGCAGGAGCCTCCAGGCCGGGGGCGGGATCCGTCGAGGACGGGCGCCGGATCAGGGATCCGTGACGGGACCGTCGGCGGGGTACCGGACCCCGACCTGGCGACGTGCCTCGTCCAGCACCGCCATGATCGCGACGGTCTCGTCCGGGTCCATCGGGCCGCCGTCGAGGCGGCCCGATGTGATCATCGTCTCGAAGGCGCGTGCCTCGTGCTCGTAGCCGGCGAGTTCCTCGCGTCCGTCGAACTCCTCGACCACGGCACCGTCGCGGTCGCGGATCCGCCAGGTGGTCGGCGTGTACCAGGTGGAGTCGAGGTCGATGCGGCCGGTCTCGCCGATGATCGACGCCGTGTTCGGGCTCCGCAGGTCCATCCCGAAGTGGATCATCGACTGCGCGCCGCCCGTGTGCGTCATGACCAGGCCCATCTGCTCGTCGACGCCCTGCTCGCTCAGCGTGCCCGCTGCGACGAGCGCGGTCGGCACGCCGAGCACGTCCACCGCGAAGGACACCGGGTAGATCCCGAGGTCGAGCATCGCTCCACCACCGAGTGCTGGGTCGCGCAGCCGGTGGTCGGGGCCCGTCGGGAGGGCCTGGTGGTGGGTCGCCTCGACGACCATCGGGCGGCCGATCCGCCCCTCGGCGACGATCTCGCGGATCATCGCCATCTGCGGCAGGAAGCGGGTCCACATCGCCTCCATCACCGCGACGCCCGCGTGCCGAGCTGCGTCGACGACCGTCCGGGCCTCCGCCGCGGTCATCGTGAAGGCCTTCTCGACCAGGACGTGCTTGCCCGCCCGGATCGCGAGCAGGGCGTCCTCGGCGTGCCGGACGTGCGGGGTCGCGACGTAGACCGCGTCGATGCGCTCGTCCGCCACCAGGTCCTCGTAGGAACCGTGGGCCCGCTCGATGCCGAACTCCGCGGCGAAGGCCTCGGCGTGTTCGCGGGTGCGGCTGCCCACGGCGGTGAACACGATACCGGCCGCGGAGCAGTCACCCACGAAGGACCGTGCGATGCCGCCCGTGCCGATGACTCCCCAGCGAACCGTCATGGGTCCTGTCTACCAGCGTGGGGTGCGCTGCGGCGTGGCCTGTCTCGGGTCGTCAGCGGCGGTGCTTGCCGAGCGCCGCGTCCGGGGCGGCCATCGGGTGGTTCCGGAACCAGCGCAGGAGCTCACGGGCGCGGCTCGTGTCGGCGCTCGCGTCGCCCTCGGCGAGGAACGAGTCGAAGCCGTCGGGCAGGTCGGCGTCCGGTTCGCGGTGGAACGCCATCGTCCACTCGCCGAAGCGCCGGGTGTGGATGCGCTCCTCCACCAGCAGGCCGACGTCGGTGTGCCGCGGGTCGTCGATGATGCGCTGGTACGTCTCGAGCACCGCCGCCTCGGGCCCCTCGAGCAGCTGCATGAACCGGCCGTCCTTGTAGACGAGCAGGCCGGACAGTCCGGACGCGGTGTTGCGGACCCGTGCGTGCTCGAGCAGTGCGTCGAGCCGCTCCTGGTCGAACACCTCGTTCGCCGCGCTCATGTAGACCAGGGACAGCAGCATGACGACCTCTCGGTGACGACGGAACGGGTTCGTCTCTCATCGTGGCCCGAGCCGACCCCGGCGGGCAGCCCCAGAACGGGGATCGTTCCCGCCCGCGCACCCGCGTCGAGGTTCGGGTCATCGACGCGAGCACACGGGTGTCGGGTCGTACGACCGGACTGATTCGGAGCCCCCGTCCGGGGGGATTGGTCACTCTGCGTCGTAGGTGCGGACCCAGTCGATCTGCACGTGCCCCGGGTCGCCCCAGTTGCCGATCTGGAACATGTAGCGGTGCGGGGTGGTGGGCACGTTGCGCGGCACCGTGAACACGAGCTTCCCGTCGAGGTAGTAGCGGATGATCTTCCCGGGCACCCACTCGGTCGTGTAGGTGTGCCAGTCCTTCCAGGCCACCCGGGTGTTGTAGTGCTCGGAGCGGCGCTCGAGCCCCTGCAGCATCGAGTGGTGGAAGACGCGCGGCGACCCCGCGAACTGCCCCTCCGGGTAGTTCAGCTCGCCGTCGGCCCAGGCGTTCGACGTCGGCCAGAGCATGACCGCGATCCCGTTGCCGTCTCCGCCGGTCGCCCGCGCGCGGATGCTGAACGTGCCGCCGACGTGTGACCAGGCGCCGGTGGGCGTGCCGAACGTCCCGGCAGCACCGTGCTCCCCGTCCATCGCGACGTCCAGGTAGCCGTCGTGGGCGCTGATGAGCTTGTCCGAGTAGTACTTGCCACCGGTGCCGTCGGGGTACGGCTGCCACGAGTTCCGGTACGTCTCGGCGAAGGGGCCGCCGGCGGCGGCGGGGGTGTCGAAGTCCTCGGAGAAGGTCGGCTCGCGGTCGGCCAGGTACGCGGGGCCGGCCGCGGACGCCGTCGGGGTCGCGGACGGACCGGTGCTCGGCGACGAGGTCGACGCGGACGTCGCGCCGGACTCGGGCACGGCTGCCGCGGTCACTGCGAGAGCTCCGGCGGTGGCGGCGACCACGACGATGACGAGGACTCGCTTCAGCACGGCGTCACCGCCGGTGGAGCGCTGGGCTGGTGGTCGGTCATCGTGTCCCCCGTATCGCGGACAAGGCTAGCCCGCGGACACGCCCGACGTCTGCCCCTCGGGCGAGGGACACGGCTTTCGTCCGGAATACGAAAACCCCGGTCAGAGCCACTTCGCGTGGGCCTGACCGGGGTGTTCACGGAGCCGCCTGTCGGAATCGAACCGACGACCTATTCATTACGAGTGAATCGCTCTACCGACTGAGCTAAGGCGGCGCACACTCCATGTCCGGAGTGGCACGAGCAATGACTATACAGGTTCAGACGAGTGAACGCGAAACCAGCACGCCGAGCTCGGAGAAGGACCGTTCGAGCTCGTCCACCAGGTGTGTCCCTGCTTCGGAACCCGACCACTCCCACCATGCGTGGCGCAGGGCGGCGAGGGCGACGATGGCCGCGAGACCCGCGCGACGACGGAGTGCCTCGGGGTCCGCGGCGAGCTCCGGGTCGGCGTGCTCGAGACGCCGTGCGACGGCCGCCTGCAGCTCCGCCTGGAACTCCTTCATGGACGCCATCCGACGGCTGAACAGCTCCGGGTTCGCGCGGAGGACCTGCTGCCGCTCCTCGATGAGCCCGCGCTCCTCGATCAGTTCGCGCGTGGAGTGCACGAGCAGCGTGCCGATGTCCGCGAGCAGGTCCCCGCTCGGGCCACCGTCGACGAACGCCTGCAACGCCGCGTCGTCGGGCAGCTGCGGGTCGTCCCCGAGGATCGCCTGCTCCTTGCTCGGGAAGTAGTTGAAGAACGTCCGGGGCGAGACGTCGGCCCGCCGGGAGATCTCGTCCACCGTGACCGCGCCGAGGCCGTCCTCGATGGCGATCCGGAGCGCGGCCTGCTGGATGGCGCGCCGGGTGGCGCGGCGCTTCCGTTCGCGCAGGCCGGGTTCAGCGTCGGGCATGCCGTGATTGTCGCACGCCGTGCCTCAGCGGCGGGCGCGGGCGATGGTGACGAGCAGTGCTTCGAGCGCCAGGAGTGCCGCCACGTTTGCCGCGATGCGCTGGCGCGCCAGGGCGACGGCGTCGAGGACCTCGAGCGCGGCAGCGGGCGGTGTCGTCGGCAGCGCGTGCTCGAGCTGGTCTCGCATGGCCAGGTTGACCGGTTCCGCCGGGGCTCCGAGCCCCAGCAGGAGCAGGTCGCGGTACAGCGAGGAGACGTCCACCAGGATCCGGTCGAGGCCATCGCGCAGGCTGCGGGTCGCACGGCGTTTCTGATCGTCCTCGAGGGCGCGGAGCTGCGACCGGAGCGCCGGCGGGATCGTCCCGCCGGGTTCGACCCCGAGCGAGCGCAGGGCCGCGTCGCGCTCTTCGGAGTCCCGCTGCTCGGTGATGGACTTGGCGTCTTCGTCGGCGACGGCGAGGAGCTCGGCGGCCGCCATGACGGCGTCACCCACGCTCCGCACACCGAGCACGGTCGTCAGGGTCCGGCGGCGGCGGTCACGTGCGGGCTCGCTCGTGGCCAGGCGCTGCGCCATGCCGATGTGGCTCTGCGCCTGACGAGCAGCGTCCATCGCGAGGGCGCGGTCCACACCGGTGCGGGCGACGAGCAGGTCGGCGACGGACTCGATGCCGGGCACACGCAGACGGACCGAGCGGACGCGCGACCGGATCGTCGGCAACAGGTCGGCTTCACTCGGGGCGCAGAGGATCCAGACCGTGCGCTCCGGGGGTTCCTCGAGCGCCTTGAGCAGCAGGTTCGAGGTGCGCTCGGTCATGCGGTCGGCATCCTCGATGATGACGACGCGGTACCGCCCGACCGACGGCGAGTAGTACGACGAGGTGACGAGCTGCCGGATCTCGTCGATCGTGATGATCACCCGTTGGGTGGTGAGCACCGAGACGTCGGGGTGGGTCTTCGCGGTGATCTGCCGCAGGGTGTGGTCGTCGTCGGGGCCGTTGCCCACGAGCGCCGCGGCGAAGGCGGTCGCCACGTTCGACCGACCCGACCCGGGCGGGCCGGTGATGAGCCACGAGTGCGTCATGCCACCGGTGCCGTCGGTCGACTCGGCCGCGTTGCGCAGCGACGCGACCGCTTCTTCCTGCCCGGTCAGGCCGTCCCACACGCTCACGGGACCATCCTGTCAGTGACCACCGTCATGCCGGGTCGATCCCGACGAGCGGGGCGACCGCTCGACGGACCGCGTCCTGCACGGCGTCGGTCGGGTCCGAGGCATCGACCACCAGGAAGCGCGCCGGCTCGGCCTCGGCCATCTCGAGGAAGGCCTGACGGACGGACTCGTGGAACGCCGCAGCCTCGGACTCGAGGCGGTCGAAGGTGTCCCCCTCTTGCTGCTGCCACCCGGGCACGTCCGACGGTGACGTCGAGGTCGAGCAGGATCGTGAGGTCCGGTGCCAGACCGTCCGCTGCCCACTCCGAGACGGAGCGGACCTGCTCGGCGCCGAGCCCGCGCGCGACACCCTGGTAGGCGACGGACGAGTCGATGTAGCGGTCCTGCAGGACGACCTCGCCACGGGCGATCGCCGGACGGACGACCGTCTCGACGTGCTGGGCACGGTCGGCCGCGTACAGCAGCGCCTCGGCCCGGGGAGCGACGTGGCCCCGCTCGTGCAGGACCATCTGCCGGATCTGGACGCCGAGGTCCGTTCCGCCGGGTTCACGGGTGCGCACCACGGTCCGGCCGTGCGCACCGAGCCACGCCGAGAGCAGCTCCGCCTGGGTCGTCTTGCCCGCGCCGTCGCCGCCCTCGAGCGTGATGAAGCGACCGGTCACTTCTTCTTGGCCGCCGTCCGACGAGCCGGGGTCTTCTTCTTGACCGGCCCCTTGGCACGCTTGTCGGCGATGAGCTGCACCGCGCGGGCGTGGTCGACCGCCTCGACGTCCTCGCCCTTCGGGATGGTCGCGTTCGTCTCACCGTCGGTGACGTACGGGCCGAACCGGCCGTCCTTCATCTTGATCGGCTTGCCGGACACCGGGTCGGCGTCGAACTCCTTGAGCGCGGCGCTCGCGGTGCGGTTGCCGCCGTACTTCGGCTGCGCGAACAGCTCGAGTGCACCGGGCAGGTCGATGTCGAAGATCGCGTCCTCGCCGGGCAGGGTCCGGGTGTCGGTCCCCTTCTTCAGGTACGGCCCGTACCGGCCGTTCTGCGCCGTGATGTCGTTGCCCGTCTCCGGGTCCTGGCCCACGACGCGGGGAAGGTCGAGGAGCTTCAGCGCGGTCTCGAGGTCGACGGTCTGCGGGTCCATCGACTTGAAGAGCGAGGCGGTGCGTTCCTTCGGCGCCGCGGCCTTCTTCGTCGTCTTCTTCGCGGGCGCCTTCTTGGCGGGGGCCTTCTTCGCCGTCGCCGTCTCGCTCGTCGCGGTCGCAGCAGCTGCCTCGGCCGCCGGGGCCTCTGCCGCTGGGGGTGCCTCGACGACCTCGCCGGTCTTCGGGTCCACGGTGGGTTCGGGCTCGGGGGTGCGCTCCGTGACGTAGGGACCGAAGCGGCCGTCCTTCGCCAGGACCTCTTTTCCGGTCTCCGGGTTGATCCCGACGACGCGGTCGCCGATCACCGGGGCGTCGACGAGTTCCTTCGCCTTCTCGACGGTCAGTTCGTCGGGAGCGAGGTCCTCGGGGACGTTGACGCGCCGCGGCTTCTCGGGGTCGTCACTCGGCACCTCGATGTAGGGGCCGTACCGGCCGATCCGGAGCGTGAGGCCTGGAGCGAGCTCGACCGAGTTGATCTCGCGGGCGTCGATCTCACCGAGGTTGTCGATGACGGTCCGCAGGCCGCGCTGGTCGTCGTCGCCGCCACCGAAGTAGAAGCCCTTGAGCCAGTCCACCCGGTCGGCGTCGCCGCGGGCGATGCGGTCGAGGTCTTCTTCCATCTCGGCGGTGAAGTCGTACTCCACGAGCTCGCCGAAGTACTCCTCGAGCAGGCGCACCACGCTGAACGCGATCCAGTTCGGCACCAGCTGCGTGCCGCGGAGCGAGACGTAGCCGCGGTCGATGATCGTCGGGCTGATCGTGGGGTAGGTCGACGGACGCCCGATCCCCAGCTCTTCCAGCGTCTTGATGAGGCTCGCCTCGGTGAAGCGCGGCGGCGGGGTGGTGTCGTGCCCCTTCGCCTCGACGTCGGTGACCGCGAGGTGTTCGCCCTGGGCCACGTTCGGCAGGGCGACGTCCTGACCGGCACGCTCGGAGGACTCGTGGCGGTCCTCGTCACGGCCTTCTTCGTAGGCGCTGAGGAAGCCGCGGAACGTGATGACGGTGCCGGAGGCGGTGAACTCGGCGTCGGTACCGTTCGCGGTCGAGGCGATCCCCTCGACAGACTCGGTGGAGGAGATGCCGAGCACGATCGACGCGGTCGAACCCTTGGCGTCCGCCATCTGGGACGCGATGGTGCGCTTCCAGATGAGGTCGTAGAGGCGCCACTCCACACCGGTCAGGGTTCCCTGCAGGTCCTGCGGGGTGCGGAAGGAGTCGCCGGCGGGGCGGATCGCCTCGTGCGCCTCTTGCGCGTTCTTGCTCTTGCTCGCGTAGAGCCGCGGCTTGTCGGGCACGGTGGCCGAACCGTACAGGTCGGCTGCCTGCTTGCGAGCGGCGTCGATGGCCTGCTTCGAGAGCGAGACCGAGTCGGTACGGATGTAGGTGATGTAACCGTTCTCGTACAGGGTCTGCGCAGCACGAGCGGTCTGTCGCGGGGACAGACGGAGCTTGCGCGCGGCTTCCTGCTGGAGCGTCGACGTGGTGAACGGGGCGGCCGGGCGTCGCGTGTACGGCTTCGAGTCGACGCTGCGGACGGTGGCGTCACCGGCGCGCTCGAGGACCGTCGTCAGCGACGCGGCAGCGGCCTGGTCGAGCCGGACGACGTCACCGCTGAGCGTGCCGCGGTCGTCGAAGTCACGACCGGAGGCGACACGGGTGCCGTGGATCCGGGCGAGTCGCGCGGAGAACGAGGACTCGCCGGCCTTCTCGAACCGGGCGGAGAGGTCCCAGTAGTTGGCGGAGACGAAGGCCAGGCGTTCGCGCTCACGGTCGACGACGAGACGGGTGGCGGCGGACTGCACACGGCCGGCGGACAGACCGGGGGCGACCTTGCGCCACAGGACCGGGGAGACCTCGTACCCGTAGAGACGGTCGAGGATCCGGCGGGTCTCCTGCGCGTCGACGAGGGCGGTGTCGAGCTCACGGGTGGCTTCCTGCGCGCGCTGGATCGCCTCCTTCGTGATCTCGTGGAAGACCATCCGCTTGACGGGGACCTTCGGCTTCAGGACCTGCAGCAGGTGCCACGCGATCGCTTCACCCTCGCGGTCTTCATCTGTTGCGAGGTAGAGCTCGTCGGCGTCCTTGAGGGCGCGCTTCAGCTCGGAGACGGTCTTCTTCTTGGCGTCGGACACGACGTAGTACGGCTCGAAGCCGTTGTCGACGTCCACCGAGAACTTGCCGAGGGAGCCCTTCTTGAGCTCGGCCGGCAGGTTCTTCGGCTCGACGAGGTCGCGGATGTGTCCGACCGAGGCCTGGACTTCGTATCCGTCACCGAGGTATTGCGCGATCGTCTTCGCCTTCGCAGGGCTCTCGACGATCACGAGCTTCTTCGTGCCTGGCACGTGTCTCCTTGATCGATGGTGCTGATCGGCCCTGTCCACGAGCGTGTCCGGGTCGACCGGGACATCGGTGACCGCGGGCCGACAGGCACACCATACACATAGTGTTCGGGCGGGTCGCCTGCCGGACCGGCCACCGCGAGTGCGCCGACGACGAACGGACCGGTGCCCACGACCACGCGGACCCGGGCCGTGGTGGCGACGAGTTCGCAGGCGTCGAGGGTGGCCCCGTTCGCCGTGGCGATCCGGGTGGCGAGGGCGCAGGGCGCCCCCGGTACCAGTCCGGTGGCGGCAGCCGCGGTGCCCACGGCGGCGGCGTCGGCAGCGCCCTGGGCGCGGATGGCCTGTGTCCGGTGACCAGCTGCGGCGAGCGCCGACGACCCGACGAGGACTCCCACGCCGAGGACCGCCACGAGCAGCACGGTCGCCGAGCCGCGCTGGCCGTCGGCACTCGTCACGTCAGCCCCCTCGGGCCACGGCGCACCCCGTCGCGGCCAGTGGGAGCGCCGCGAAGGGTCCGGTCCCGCCGCGCGTGGCGTCGACGCAGACCAGGTCACCGTCCGACCGGACGACGAGCGAGACCCCCGGAGCGATCCGGTCGGCCGCGGACCGACCCTGGCTCTCGTCGTCGCGCCCGATCGCCCGGGCGGCGGTGGCTGCGGCGAGTTGCAGGCGGCCCCGCGCGTCGACGACGAGGACCGCCGCGACCAGGGCGGTCAGCACGAGCGCCACAACGGGGAGCGCCACCGCGAACTCGACGGTCACTGAGCCGCGCTCACAGCGAGAGCGCGCCACGGACGAGGTCGGTGAGGATGGTCTGGACCTCGCCGGAGCGCATGACGGCGACGAGCACACCGGCGAAGGCCACGGCGGCGAGGATGACGACCGCGTACTCGGCGGTGGCCGATCCCCGGTCGTCCCGCAGTCGGGACCGCCACCGGGCGACGGGGGGACGCGGGTGACTCTGGCGGATGGCCCGACTGGTGCGGCGGTCGGGGGATGACGTGGTGCTCATGGTGTCCGTCCTTTCTGTTCGGTGGGACCAGCGTGTCCGGGATGGGGTGTCGACGAGGGGGTCCCGGTGGCATCTGTGGAGAGCTCACGCGGTACCGCCCACCGTGGAGGAGAGGACCCCCACCACCACGGGCACCACCCCCACGAGCACGAACGCCGGCAGGACGCAGACCCCGAGTGGCAGCACCAGCCGGACGGCCAGTCGTTCCGCCGCCACGAGCCCGTCGGCAGCGGCCTCGTCGCGCACGTCCTCGGCGGCGCGGCGGAGCAACCCTGCGGCGGGGACCCCGGCCCGCCGTGCGAGGTCGAGGACGTCCCGCAGGCGGTCCAGGTCGCCAGCGGGCGCGGCGGCCCCCGCGGACGCCTCGGCGACGGCTTGCCCGGCGGTGGTCCACGACCCGCCTCCGGCGACCGCCACGGCCCAGGCGTCGAGGAGCACCCCGGGGACGCGGCCGTCGGGCGTCGCGGAACGGACCAGCCGGGCGGTCCACCTCCGACCGGCCAGGACGAGGGCCGCCGCGGTGCACGAGCACGCCCAACCGGCCGGTGAACCGACCAGGACCTCGACGGCGCCGGCACCCCAGGCCGCACCGAGGCCCAGCCCGAAGAGCGGTAGCGCGAGCACGACCCGGGCGCTCGTCCGCGGACCGGCCAGGGCGACCCGGATCGCGCGGTCCGAGGCGGCGGCGCGTCGGAGCGCGCCGGCGAGCCCGCGGAGGGTCTCCGCGACGGGCGCTCCCGTCCGGTCCGCCACGCGGAGGACGACGACGATGTCCTGCTGGGCGGGTCCCCCGGCCCCGGGCAGTCCGCCGACGAGCCGCCAGGCGCGCGGCGGCGGGACGCCCGCCGCGACCAGCGTCGCCACCCGGTCGAGTACCCCGGCCACCCGCGCCGGGCCGTCGGGTGTGGGTCGGCTCACCGCAGCCCGTCCACCGGGCGCACCTCGAGCCTCCCGTCCGGGCCGACGCACAACGTGCCCACGCCGCCGAGCCGCCGCTGTCCTGCTCGTCGCTCCACGTGCAGGACCAGGTCGAAGGCGCTGACGGCCTGCCGGGCGAGCGCCTCGGCGCCGAGGCCGGCGAGTGCGCCGAGTGCTTCGAGGCGAGCGGTCACGTCGGCGATGCCGTTGGCGTGCACGGTGCCGGCTCCTCCGTCGTGCCCGGTGTTCAGGGCGGAGAGGAGTTCGCGGACCTCGGCACCGCGGCACTCCCCCACGACGATCCGGTCGGGCCGCATCCGCAGCGCCTCGCGCACGAGCCGGTCGAGGCCGAGCGCACCGACCCCCTCGGCGTTCGCCTGCCGCGCCTCGAGCGCGACGACGTGCGGGTGGGCGATCCGGAGCTCGGCGACGTCCTCCACCGTCACGATGCGCTCGTCGACGGGGACGTTCCCGAGCATCGCCGCGAGCAGGGTGGTCTTGCCGCTGCCGGTCGCACCGGTGACCAGCACGTTCCGGCGGGCGGCGACCGCGTCCTCGACGACCGACCGCGGGACGAACGCGAAGGCCCCACCGCGCTCGAGGGCGGCGAGGGAGGGTCGCTGGACCTGTGGCAGCCGGATCGACACGGCGGTGCCGCCGACGGACACCGGAGCAAGGACGACGTGGACCCGGACGCCGTCGCCGTGCCGGACGTCCGCGCACGGGGTGGTCTCGTCGACGTGGCGACCGCCGAGCGCGACGAGGCGGGTCGCGAGCTCGCGGGCGCGCGCTTCGGTCAGTCGCGGCTGGACGGCTTCGAGGCCGGTCCCGCGGTCGACCCACGTCCCCACGCCGCCGAGCACCAGGACGTCCGTCACGGTGGCATCGGTCACCAGGGCGGCGAGTTCCTCGAACTCGACGACCACGGCGGCTCGGCGACGCGCCGGCGGCGCGGCCCCCGGAAGGAAGGGTGCCGAGGCATGAGACGGCGACGCGGCGGACACCGAGGCCGAAGGGGACTCCGACGCCGACGCGCGGGGAAGAAGAGGAGCACGGTGCAGGGGCATGCCGCCGACGGTAGGGAGCGACCGACCGCCCCGATGAGACGGTCCCCACTTCTGTGGACAACGTCGGTATGCCCCACCAACGGACCGGTTTGTCCCCCGAAACGGAAAGCCGTACCCCGGTCGATGATGCGACACCGACGCGCTCGGGGTGACCCACCACCCCCGCTTCCCACGGCCGGACTGTGCGTAGCACCTGCTACGCAAGAACATGCAGAATGCATGCACGAGCATGGACCGGTCTGTCCACGCGACCGGCGTCCCTGCGCGGATCGGGGCACACGACGGAGCCCGACGAGCAACCGTCGCTCGAGTCGGACCCCGGGAAACAGAAGAGGCGGCACCGGTTGGGGGGAACAGGTGCCGCCTTGACATCGAGGGATTGGGGGGAATCCGATTCGATGCCGCCGGAAACGAGTCCAGCGGGAACTACTGTACCCCACGATCGGCCCTCGAGGGCAACCCCGGACACGACCTCCGGGCGTGCCGCGCCCCGACCCGGCCGAGGGGTAGTCTCCGGATGCACGCAGGCACCGGCGACGGATGCACGCACGCAACCGCCGCGGATGCACGCACGCGCACGCCGCGGATGCACGCACGCAACCACGACGGATGCCACCAGAGGCCGCAACGACGCGAAAGGACATCGATGTCCACTCCGACCCAGACCGACCCCCGAGGCGACGACGGAGCGACCTTCGCACCGCCGCCCGAGTTCGTGGCCGACGCGGTCGCCGGCGAGGACCTCCACCACGCGGCAGCAGCCGACCGCGAGGCGTTCTGGGCCGAGCAGTCCCGCTCCCTGCTCGACTGGCGCACCCCGTTCACGCAGACCCTGGACTGGTCGGGCGCCCCGTTCGCGAAGTGGTTCGCCGACGGCACGCTCAACGTCGCCGAGAACTGCCTCGACCGACACGTCCGCGCCGGCAACGGCGACCGGGTCGCGATCCACTTCGAGGGTGCTCCCGGCGACACGCGCCGCATCACCTACGCCGAGCTGACCGCCGAGGTGCAGCGCGCCGCGAACATGCTCACCGACCTCGGTGTGGGCCAGGGCGACCGGGTGGTCGTGTACCTGCCGCTCATCCCCGAGGCCGTCGTGACGATGCTCGCCGTCGCCCGCATCGGTGCCGTGCACTCGGTCGTCTTCGGCGGGTTCAGCGCGGAGAGCCTCCGCGCCCGCATCGAGGACGCCGGCGCGAAGCTCGTCGTCACCGCGGACGGCGGGTGGCGGCGGGGTGCCGTCTCACCGCTCAAGCCCGCCGTCGACGAGGCACTGACCGGCGAGGGCACCGACACGGTGGAGCACGTCCTGGTCGTCAAGCGCGGCGGCAACGACATCGCGTGGAACGACCGAGACCTCTGGTGGCACGACGAGCTCGCGAAGGCGGCGCCGACCCACGAGGCCCAGGCGTTCCCCGCCGAGACGCCGCTGTTCATCCTGTACACCTCGGGCACGACCGGGAAGCCGAAGGGCATCGTGCACACCTCCGGTGGCTACCTGACGCAGGCGGCCTACACGCACAAGAACGTCTTCGACATGCACCCGGAGAAGGACGTCTACTGGTGCACCGCCGACATCGGCTGGATCACCGGGCACTCCTACGTCGTCTACGGCCCGCTCGCCAACGGCGTCACCCAGGTGCTCTACGAGGGCACCCCGGACGAGCCGAAGCCCGGCCGCTGGTGGGACCTCGTCGACGCCTACGGCGTGACCGTCCTGTACACCGCACCGACGGCGGTCCGCGCGGCGATGAAGGCCGGCCGCGAGATCCCCGAGGCGCGCAGCCTCGAGACCCTCCGACTGCTCGGCAGCGTCGGCGAACCGATCAACCCCGAGGCGTGGCAGTGGTACCGGCAGGTCATCGGCCACGACCGCACGCCGATCGTCGACACGTGGTGGCAGACCGAGACCGGCGCGATCATGATCTCCGCGCTGCCCGGCGTCACGAAGCTCAAGCCCGGCGCCGCGCAGACGCCGCTGCCGGGCATCGTCGCCGAGATCGTCGACGACGACGGCAACCGCGCCGACCCGGGCGAGAGCGGCTACCTGACGATCACCGAACCGTGGCCGTCGATGGCCCGCGGGATCTGGAACGACCCGGACCGGTTCGTCGAGACCTACTGGTCGCGGTTCCCCGGCCGCTACTTCGCCGGCGACGGCGCGCGGCTCGACGGGCAGGGCGACATCTGGGTGCAGGGGCGCGTCGACGACGTCATGAACGTCTCGGGGCACCGCCTGTCGACGGCCGAGATCGAGTCCGCCCTGGTCGGGCACGAGGGCGTGGCCGAGGCCGCCGTGGTCGGTGCCGCCGACGAGACCACCGGGCAGGCCGTCGTCGCCTTCGTCATCCTGACCGCCGAGGCCGCCGCCGACGTCGACCGCGACACCGCTTCCGCGGAGCTCCGCAACTGGGTCGGCAAGCGGATCGGCGCCATCGCGAAGCCGCGCCAGGTCGTCATCGTGCCGGAGCTGCCGAAGACACGCTCCGGCAAGATCATGCGTCGGCTGCTCCGCGACGCGGCCGAGGGCCGCCGCATCGGCGACACGACGACGCTGGCCGACCCGACGATCATGGCGACCATCGCGGAACTCATGTAGTCCCGCCAGACGGAAGCAGGGCCTCCAGTCAGATCCAGACTGGAGGCCCTGCTCACGTCCTGCGTTCGACTGACGGTCCGTCAGGCGGTGAGCTCCACCACCAGCTCGACCTCGACCGGCGCGTCCAGCGGGAGCACCGCGACGCCCACCGCGCTCCGCGCGTGGACGCCGGCGTCACCGAAGACCTCGCCGACCAGGGTCGACGCCCCGTTCGCGACACCGGGCTGCCCGGTGAACGACGGGTCCGACGCGACGAAGACCGTGACCTTGACGACCCGCGCCACGCGGTCGAGCGACCCGGCGACCGACTGCACGGCGGCCAGGGCGTTCAGCGCGGCCACACGGGCCTGGGCGGCGGCGGTCTCGGCGTCGACGGCGGTGCCGACCTTGCCGGTCACGGGCAGGGCGCCGTCGACGAACGGCAGCTGGCCGGCCGTGTAGACGTACTGTCCCGTCACGACGGCGGGCACGTACGCGGCGACGGGCGCGGCGACCGCGGGGATCGTCAGGCCGAGCGCGGCGAGCCGGTCGGAGACGCTCATGCGTCGGCCTTGGGGCGCTTCAGGTAGGCGACGAGACCGCCCTCGGGTCCGGTGACGATCTGGACCAGCTCCCAGCCCTCGTCCCCGTAGTTGTTGAGGATCGCGGTGGTGTTGTGGATCATCAGCGGCGTGGTGAAGTACTCCCAGCGAGTCATGCGGTTCCTTGCCAGCCTTTCAGTCGGGGGTGTCGTTTAGGCTGCATCCTATGTCTGCCCAGAAGACGTCTGCATCGCGGACCAAGCCCGTCTCAGCAGTCGGCGCCTTCATCGGATTCGTCGGGTTCAGTGCCCTCGCCGGCCTGCTCGTCACGATCGGCGTCACGCCGGCCATCGCGGTCGCCGGTGTCACGACGACGTCCACGATCGGGGTGTTCGAGTCCCTGCCGGAGTACATCGAGATCGGTGACCTCCCCCAGCGCAACGAGCTGTACGCGTACTCGGGCGGCAAGTCGACGCACTTCGCGACGGTCTACGACCAGAACCGCCAAGAGCTGAAGTTCGACCAGATCAGCGACCAGCTGAAGAACGCCGCGATCGACGGCGAGGACAAGCGCTTCTACGACCACGGCGGCGTCGACATGACCTCCCTGGTGCGTGCCGGTGTGGGCAGCATCGCCGGTGGCCTGGGCGAATCCGGTGGCGGATCGACGCTCACGATGCAGCTCGTCCGCAACATCAAGATGCAGCAGGCACTCGAGCTCCCCACGAAGAAGGAGCAGGTCAAGGCCTACAACGAGGCCGTCGAGCAGACCATCCCCCGCAAGCTCGAGGAGATGAAGCTCGCGATCGGCCTGGCGAAGAAGTACTCCAAGAAGGAGATCCTCACCGCCTACCTGAACATCGCCTACTTCGGCGACCAGACGTACGGCGTGCAGGCGGCGGCACAGCACTACTACAACAAGAGCGCCACCGACCTGACCCCGGCCGAGGCCGCGTCGCTCATCGCGATCGTGCAGTACCCCGAGGCGCGCAACCTGTCGAACCCGAAGAAGTACGAGGCCAACGTCGCCCGACGCGACGTCGTGCTCCGTTCCATGTACGACCAGAAGAACCTCACCGAGGCCGAGTACCGCACGGCCCGCCAGTCGAAGCCGGCGGACTACGTGCACCTGACCGAGCCCTCGCAGGGCTGCCGTGCCTCGGTCGGTGACGGTTCGCAGTTCTTCTGCGACTACGCGGTCAAGGTCGTCAAGGAGATGTCGCAGCTCGGCTCGTCGCAGAAGGCCCGCGACACCGCCTGGCGCAACGGCGGCTACAAGATCCAGACGACGCTGAACATCAACCTGAACGCCGAGCAGAAGCGCCTCGTCAACACGTACGACAACAAGGCCGAGACCAACCTCGCCCTCGGTGCCACGCTCAACTCCATCGAAGCCGGCTCCGGACGCATCATCACGATGGCGCAGAACAAGGACTACGACCAGTCCCTCAAGTCCGCGCCGACGTCGACGAGCATCAACTACAGCGTCGACTACAAGTACGGCAACTCCGGCGGTTTCCAGACGGGATCGACGTACAAGCTCTTCACGCTGCTCGCCTGGCTGCAGGCCGGACACGGTCTCAACGAGGTCGTGAGCGGTGCGCCGCGGAACATGTCGACCGGCTGGACCGCGTGCGGGCAGCCCGTCTACGCGGGCGACTACAACCCCAAGAACGACAGCCCGGGTGAGAGCGGCAACTACACCGTCGCAGCAGCGACTGCCGGATCCATCAACCTGGCGTTCCTGAACATGGCGCAGAAGCTCGACCTCTGTGACATCCGGGACACCGCCGAATCGCTCGGTGTGCACCGCGCGGACGGCGGCGAGCTGCAGTACAACCCGTCGGCTGTCCTCGGGACGAACGACATCGCGCCCATGACGATGGCGGCCGCCTACGCAGCCGTGTCCAACAACGGCATCTACTGCAAGCCGATCGCCATCGACGAGATCACCTCGCCGTCCGGCAAGAAGCTCGGCGGCCAGACGAAGGACTGCAAGCAGGCCATCGACCCCGAGGTCGCGCACGCAGCGGTCTACGCGATGAAGGGCACCATCACGAGCGGTACCGCGCGTGGCGCCCAGACCCCGGACGGCACGCAGCTCTTCGCGAAGACGGGCACGACGGACACCGCGAACCAGATCTGGCTCGTGGGCGCGAGCTCGCGCGTCGCGACCGCCTACTGGCAGGGCAACACCGACGGCAAGCTGAACAACCTCCGTCACTACAGCAACGGGGTGAACGGCACGTACGCCGGTGTCCGTGCCGACGTCTGGAGGCAGGCGATGACCCCGATCAACGCCACGTACCCGGCCGGCGCGTTCACCGACCCGAACAGCTCGGCGCTGCGCGGCAACGCAAAGGCGCTGCCGAACCTGCAGGGCAAGACCGCGGACGAGGCCCGTGCGGCCATCTCCGGCGCCGGGTTCACCTACGTCGACGGCGGTGCCCGACCCGGCCCCGGCAACCCCGGTTCCGTGACCTCGACGTCCCCGGCGGCCGGTGCACTCCTGTCCTCGGGTTCGAGCGTCACCGTCTACACGTCGGACGGCACCCAGGCGACGGTTCCGGAGATCGGCGGCGACTCCCTCGGGGATGCCCGCTCGGCCCTGAACGACGCTGGCTTCACCAACGTCAGCATCACTGAGGACTACGCCAAGGGCGGCGGTGACAAGACCTGCAAGGTCGCCGCGGTCGACCCGGCGATCAGTGCCACGGCGAACAAGGGCGACCAGGTGCGGATCAAGCTGTACGGCGACAAGAACGGCAAGGCGCCCAAGGACTGCAAGTGACCCGCGGGCGCGCCGCACTCGGGGTCCTCGCAGCCGGTGCGGCCGTCGGAGCTGCTTCGGCAGCCTGGGGTTCGCTCGTCGAACGCCGTCGCTTCGGGATCCGGTGGGAGACCGTCCCGGTGCTCCCGCCGGGTTCCCGTGACGTCACCGTCCTGCACCTGTCCGACATCCACATGGCCCCGTGGCAGGCCGACAAGCAGCAGTGGCTGCGCGACCTGAGCCTGGTCGAACCGGACTTCATCGTGAACACCGGGGACAACCTCGGCCACGCGACCGCGAACGCCGCCGTGGAGTACGCGCTCGAGCCGTTCCGCGGGGTGCCCGGGGTCTTCGCCTACGGGTCGAACGACTTCTTCGGGCCGTCCCCGCGCAACCCGCTCAAGTACTTCTCCGGGCCGAGCCGGATGCACAAGGCCGCGGAGCCCGTCGGGCTCGACATCGATCGGCAGACGGCGTTCTTCGAGTCGCTCGGCTGGCTGGACCTCAACGACCAGGCGCACGCGATCGAACTCCGCGGCTCCCGCTTCGAGCTGTTCGGCACCTCGGACGCGCACCGCGACTGGGACCGCCTCGACCTGCTGCCCACCAACGTCGACGAGATGCGCAGTGACGTGCCGTGGTCCGAGGACGAGGACGGCCCCGCGCCGGTCGCGATCGGTGTCACGCACGCCCCCTACCGTCGCGTGCTCGATGCCTTCGTGACCCAGGGCGCCGACGTCATCTTCGCCGGGCACACCCACGGCGGTCAGGTGGCGGTCCCCGGGGTCGGTGCGCTCGTCACGAACAGCGACCTCCCCCGCCGGTACGCCAGCGGGCTGCACAAGTGGGAGCACCGCAACCACTGGTCGTGGCTCGAGGTCTCCGCGGGTCTCGGCACCTCGATCTACGCCCCCGTCCGGTTCGCCTGCCGGCCCGAGGCCGTCGTGGTCACCCTCACCGCCCGGGCTTCCTGAGCCGACGCGCCCGGGAGTTCGCCGGATGGTCGTGAGCACCCTGGATCATCGGATAGTATTGTCGGGTTGCTCCGGTACGGAGTGATCACACCGCGGGGTGTGGCGCAGCTTGGTAGCGCGCCTCGTTCGGGACGAGGAGGTCGCAGGTTCAAATCCTGTCACCCCGACACTGTGTTGAGACAGTACGAAGAAGGCCCTGGTTCTCCGGAACCAGGGCCTTCTGCTTTCCGGTACAGCTCGTCCGTCCGATGGGTCGCACGACCCACTCGGTCCGTTCGTCCCCCGCTGTGGACACCACCTCCCGCTACGCTCGCAAGCGCCATGCAGAACGACCATCCCCTCGCCGCCGTGCTCACCACGATCGCCGCGGAGTTCCCCGACATCGCGGACGACCCGGTGCTCGCGAAGAACCTGACGGACAACGTCACGTCGATGATCGCCGAGGCCCACGAGCGCTACGCGGCGGGGACCGACGGCAGCGTCGTGAGCCACGCGTTCCTCGACCCCGAGCACCTGGCGACCGGCAGTCTGCACGCCGAGCACGCCCAGCACCCGGCCGGCGCCATGCTCGCGGCGGAGATGCTCTTCGACGCCTACCTGCCGGTCTTCGTCGACGAGGTCGGCGCGGAGTCCACTGCCGAGGTCCTGCGTGCCACCAGAGCCCTGCACGCCGGCATCTGGAGCCGGTTCCCGGCCGGGGCGGTCGCGTACACGGAGGCACTGCGCCAGCGCGTCACCACGGCACACCTGGACTCCCGCACGCAGATCGCGCGAGACCTGCACGACCGCGTGGCACACGGGATCCTCGCCGGGTTGCAGCGCCTCGACCTCGTCCTGCTGACGGACCCGCCCTCGGACGAGCGTGCCGCGCAGCTCGACGACGCGGCACGGTTGCTCCGGAGTGCGCTCGGCGACGTGCAGGACCTCGCAGTGAGCCTGCACGCCCGCGTCGGTGACGCGCTGCTGGACGACGCGCTCCGCCGGCACGTGCACGACCTGTTCCCCGACGACGACCGCCTGTCCATCGAGTCGACGGGCACCTCCGGTCCACTGCCGAACTGGCAGGCCGAGGAAGCGCTGACGATCCTGCTCGAGGCGCTCACGAACCGCGGCAAGCACGCACCGGGGTCGACGACCTCGGTGCACTTCGCGTGGTCCCCCGCTGCCGTGGTGGTGACGGTGACCGACGACGGCCCGGGCTTCGACGTGCACAGCGATGCCGACGGTCGCCTCGGCCAGCAGACGATGCGCGAGCGCGCCGCGGTGATCGGCGCTCGGCTCGACGTCGAGAGCACCCGCGGCAGCCGACAGCACGGCACCACCGTCCGCCTGAGGATCCCGAGGGGCACCCTGTGACCGTCACCCACGTCGCCATCGTCGACGACCACCGGCTGTTCCGTGAAGGGCTCGCCACCATCCTGGCTGCGGTCCCCACGATCCGCGTCGTCGCACACGGCGAGCGACCGGCCGAGGTGCTCGACTCCCCCGAGGCCGCCGCGGTCGACGTCCTGTTGCTCGACGTCGAACTGGACGGTCCTCCGGCACGGACGACGATCGCCACGATCCGCCGCACCCGCCCGGACATCCGGGTGGTGGTGCTCACGATGCACCGTGACGCGGTCCTCCGCCGCACCCTGCTCGACGCCGGTGCGGTCGACTTCGTCACGAAGGACACCCCGAGCCGCGAACTCGTCGACCGGATCGCGCGTGCAGCACATGCCGACGCGGCTCCGGTCACGTTCCCCGTCGACCTCGTCACCGAGGCCCGTGCCGGCTCACCGCTGAGCGACCGCGAGCTCGAGGTCCTGCGACTCATCGCCGCCGCACGCAGCAACGCCGAGATCGCCGGCGACCTGCAGCTCGCGATCGGCACCGTCAAGCGGCACGTCTACAACGTGTTCCGCAAGCTCGACGTCGGCTCCCGCGTCGGTGCGGTCGCCGCGGCCACGCGCCTGGGCTTGCTCACCTGAGCCTCCGCGGAACTCCGTGAGCAGCAATGGTCGGGTGCCCAGTGGACACCCGACCATTCCTGCTCACGAAGCGAACGAACTCGACTGACTAGCCGACGGACGCAGCAGCCGCGCCCGCGGGCACGAGCCTGCCGGCGGCGTGCAGCCCGGCCACGACGTCGAGCGCCTGGTGCCGGTACCGCGCCTGAGCAGCACCGGGCGACACGATCACGCCGTTCGCGCCGGTCGACGCCACGAGCGCGTTGATCTTCTCGGCGACCTGCTCGGCGTTGCCGTAGGCCTGACGTTCGGTGCGGGCCGCGATGAACCGACGCTCGAGGTCGTTGAACTCGTACGCACGCGCCTCGTCCATCGACACCGGCTCGGGCTTCCGGCCCGAGCGCATCCGGATGAACGAGATCATGCCCGGGGCGCTCTGCTCGTCGATGACGGCGGGGTCCTCGTCGGTGACGACCTGCACGCCGATCAGCGCGTTCGGCGTCTGGCGGAAGCGCGACGGACGGAACGAGTCGCGGTACAGGGCGAGTGCGGCCTCGGTGTTGTCCGACGCGAAGTGGTGGGCGAACGCGAACGAGATGCCGAGCGCACCGGCGACCTGTGCGCTGTAGCCGGAGGACCCGAGCAGCCAGAACTCCGGCACGTCGCCGTAGCCCGGCACGGCGCGGATGCCGGCCAGCGGGTTCTCCGCGCCCATGCCGGTGAAGAACCCGATCAGGTCGGCCAGGCGGTCCGGGAAGTCGTCGACGTCGAGTCGGTCCGTGCGGCGGAGGGCCATCGCCGTGGCGCCGTCGGTGCCGGGAGCGCGCCCGAGCCCGAGGTCGACCCGGTCGCCGTACAGGGCGCGGAGCGTGCCGAACTGCTCGGCGACGACGAGGGGCGCGTGGTTCGGCAGCATGACGCCGCCCGAACCGATGCGGATGGTCGAGGTGGCCGCACCCACGGCGCTCAGCAGCACCGCCGGGGCCGAGGACGTGATCCCAGGCATCCCGTGGTGCTCGGCGACCCAGAACCGCTCGTACCCGAGCTGCTCGGCGTGCACGGCCATGTCGATGGACCCCTGCAGGGCCTCGGTGTTGGACTGGCCGTACTCGCGGGTGGCCAGGTCGAGGACGGACAGGTGCAGGGTGTCGTCGGTCATGTGGTCACCAACGCGCGCGGGCGCGCGCGCATTCCGGTGCACGCGACGGACTGGAGGCCCGTGGCGGGGCCGCGCCGCGCCTCCAGTCCGCCCTTCGGTTGCGTCTCGGGCGCCGCGCGGTCAGGCGCCGTCGAGGCGGCCGCCGGACTCCGTCAGGTAGCAGTTGGCGCAGAGCGACTCGTAGGCGACGTCGACGCCGTCGATCGCGACCTGGGAGCCGTCGAAGACGAACCGACCGTCGACCGTGCGGGCGTTGAAGACCGCCTTGCGGCCGCAGCGGCAGATGGTCTTCAGCTCTTCGAGGGAGTGCGCGACCTCGAGCAGGCGGGCGCTTCCGGGGAACGCCTCGGTGCGGAAGTCCGTGCGGATGCCGTACGTGATGACCGGGATCTCGTCGAGCACCGCGATGCGCAGCAGGTCGTCGACCTGCCGCGGGGTGAGGAACTGCGCTTCGTCGACGAGCACGCAGCTGACAGGCCGCACCATGCCGTCCAGGCGGCCCGACTCGGGGTCGACGGCGCCGGCGGCGGTGACGGCCTGGCGCACGTCGGCGTCCGGGGAGAAGACGATGTCGACGGTCCGGGTGACGCCCAGGCGCGAGACGATCTCACGGTCGCCCTTGGTGTCCACGGCAGGCTTGGCGAGCAGCACCCGGTGCCCGCGCTCCTCGTAGTTGTAGGCGGCCTGCAGCAGGCCCGTGCTCTTGCCGCTGTTCATCGCGCCGTAGCGGAAGTAGAGCTTCGCCACTACGCGAGGAACCCGTCCTCGGCGGCCCGCCGGATGAGGTCGGACTTCTTCGAAGCGGGGCGGCCCACCTTGCTGTACTTCTCGCGCACGCGACGCAGGTAGGTCTTGGCGGTCTCGTACTGCACGTTCATCTGCGCGGCGACCTCGTTCGTCGAGTAGCCGGACACGTAGAGCCGCAGCGCCTCTTCTTCACCGGCGCTGAGCTTCGGCCGCTGGTGGGCTGCGGCACCCGTCGGCAGCGGACGCCATTCCCGGGGCTGCGGGGTCTCGCGGGCGACGCCCATGATCTCGCGGGCGACGTCCATGACCTCGCGCATCGGGAGCGACTTCGACAGGAACGCCGCGGCGCCGGCGGCCAGGGCACGGTCGCGGGACTCACGGCTGTCGACGCTCGAGAGCACGATCACCTTCGCGCCGGCGGCACGGCAGGTGCGGACGCGTGCCTCGATCGAGACGGGTTCCTTGAGCTGGAAGTCGAGGAACACCAGGTCGGTCGGGAAGCTGTCGCTGTGGACCATCTCGAGCCAGGTGTGCGCGGTCAGGGCCAGGTCGAAGTCGAACGCGTTCACCGCGATCCAGCTCGACAGGCTGTCCAGCAGCACCTCGTGGTCGTCGAGGATGGCCAGCCGCACACGTCGTGCTCCCGGGTTCGGGAGGGACGGCGACCCCTCCGAGAGCCTGTTCGGGTCAGTGCTGGTCATAGGAGAACCTTAGTGCGAGGGCGGAAGGGCGGACCGCGACGTCGAGGTCGGGGAACGTCACGCGGAGGACGGCGAAGTAGGGGTCGAAGGTGCGGTGGATGCCGATGTCGGAGTCCGCGACGGCGAGTTCCACGTCGACGGACACACGAGCGGGTGCGGGTGCCTGGGCTGCTTGGTCCGCCACCGTGTGTGCGCGTCGCACGGTCGCGCGGAACCCGGCCGGGTCGACGGTCGACGCGCGGAGGGCCGCACGGACGAAGGTGCGGACGACCGCCCGCTGGTCGGTGTCGAGCGTCGCGATGAGGCCGTCGGGGTCGTCGACCACCGGTGCCTGGCCGCCGTCGACCCGGACGGCGTGCTCGAACCAGGTGCGATCGGCGTCGGCGACCATGGACGCCCGGATGCCGTCGGCGATCGCGCGGGCACGGGCACGGTCGGCGTCGGTGATGACGTCGCGCGTGCGGAGCTCGGCGAAGAACGGGGCGACGTCGCGGGACAGGATCGTCGAGCGGTCCTGCTGCACGCTCGCTGCGATGCCGTCCCGCTCGGCACGCGCGACGGAGTACGACCCGGCACGGATCTGCACCCGTTCGGCGAGCCCGGCGAAGGTCCAGGCGAACACGGCGGACGCGGCGGTCAGCACGAGCGTCGGGGCCGCGGCCAGGAACGCCGCGACGGCGACCGGCACCTCGTGCGGGAACTCGGCTGCACCAGCGCCCCAGGTCACGGCGTTCACGGCGGCCAGGACGAGCCCGCCGATCGTCAGGTCGGTCCACGGACGGTACGGCGCGACCATGACGATGCCGGTCGCGGTGATCAGGGACATGAAGTCGTTCAGGGCGCTGCGGTCCGGCCCCCACTGCGCCGCGACGCTCGTGACCGACGCCAGGCCGAGCAACCCGACGTGCGCGACGAACGCCGACCGCGGGAACGGCGCACGGAACGGGCTCGAGGCAGCGAGCACCACCACCGCCGAGGCCGCGACGAGCAGCACCGTGAGGGCGCTGAGTGTGGGGCTGCCCACGACGTCGCGGTCGAAGATCGACACGAGCAGGGCCCAGACGACGCTGCCGGCCCCGAGCACGAGGGCCAGGGGCCGCGACCCCATCGCGCCGAGCGGGTCGTACTGCTGCGCGGTGCGGCGGGATCCGCGCTGCCGTGCGGCCGTCATCGCTCGGTCCCCCGATCGTCGCTGACCACCGGCACGGTGACCGCGCCGGTGACCGGTCCGTACGGCACGGTCATCATGACGCTCGTGCCGGAACCGGGCGACGACCAGATCTGGACGTCACCGCCGACCCGGCCGATCCGCTCACGCACCGAACCGCGGAGGCCCATCCGGTCGGCTCCGGTGGCGTCCTCGTCGAACCCACGACCGTCGTCGACGACCATGACCGTGCAGGACGCGCTGTCGTCGAACACGCTGACCTCGGCGGCGTCGGTGCCCGCGTGCTTCCGCACGTTGGCCAGGCACTGGCCGACGGCCCGGACGACCGCCGACAGTGCACGCTGGTCCAGTCGTTCGAGCGCGGAGGTGTCCCCGGTGACGGTCACGTCCAGCCCGAGCGTCCGGTGTTCGTCGACCATGGCGCCGAACGCCTCGGCCGCGGCCCCGGGACGCGGGCGGGCGGCCGGCGCGAGCCACCCCTTGCCGGTGAGCACCGCGACGTCGGCGTCGACCGTCTCGGCGAGGTGCGGGTCCATCGGGCCGTCCGGCGCGAGGGTGATCGCGCCCAGGTGGTTGAGCACGGTGTCGTGCAGGATCGCGGACGCCTCGGCCTCGACCCCGGCGCGGTAGGCGGACACATGTTCTTCGCGCGCGGAGCGCAGGAGTTCGGGCTGCACCCGTTCGCTCCGGCCCGTGCTGCGAGTCGTGAAGAGCACGAGCGCGACCACGAAGCCCAGGGTGACCCAGGCCAGGATGAGCGGACGGGGCGATTGGTCGGCCTGCACGATGGCGATCCAGGTCGCGAGTCGTCCGGTCAGGAAGCCCACGAAGGACCACAGCACGACGCGGCTCGGCACGGCCCCCGCTCCCCCGACCAGGATGAGCGGGATCACGACGAGGGACATCAGGTACGAGGTCACCCACCCGGTCGGCACCTGCTGCTGGACCCCGACGGCGAACCACCAGGCGCAGACACCGCCGACGGCCAGGAACGCGATCGCCGAGACCCGGGTGCCGAACTGCACGTGCACACCGATCATGGCGAGCATCGGGACGACCGCCAGCGCGGTGCCGACGACCTGCACCCCGGGCTCGGACAGGCCGTAGAGCACGAGCGTGATGGCCGCGGCCGACAGGGACCCGATGGCACCGGCGTGGAATGCGCGCACGGTCGACCACGCGTTCACTCGCGGTGCGAGGTGCGTGGGGATGCCGAGCACGAGGTGGATCCTTCCGGGTGGCGAGGGCGCCGTCCACGATCCAACCACCGGAGCAGCGGCCGTGTACCCCGAATCCGGGGCCGTGCGGCGACCCGCACGATGATAGCGGCCCGGACCGGGGTCTTGCTGTCCCCCGAACGTGGACCGGACACGACCCGGACGGACACCCCTCAGAACAGCGTCTGTGCCGCCGCCGGCCGGAGCAGCCGCTGGTCGAACCCGGGGTCGGCGCGCTTCAGCGGCGACACCGTCGGCACCGACTGCTCCTGCGGCACGCCCGACTGCATCGTTCGCGGTTCGGAGAAGCCCATCGAGCCCGTCGCCGGGTCCACCCGCCCCAGTCCGACACCGTGGGCCGCCAGGATCGGGCGGATGCGCTCCGACAGCCACCGTCGGTAGTCCTTCGGCGCGTAGGTGTTGTCGAGGTACATCGCGCGGTACCGCTGCACCAGGTCGGGTCGCTCGCGGCCGAGCCACTCGAACCACCACGGCTTGACGCCGGGTCGCAGGTGCAGCGCCGAGTACATGATGCTCGTCGCGCCGGCCGCGGTCGCCCGACCGATGGCGTCGTCGAGGTGTGCGCGGGTGTCGGTGATGTACGGCAGCACCGGCATGAGGAACACCGCGCAGTCGAGCCCCGCGTCGCGGATGGCCCGCACGGTCGCCAGCCGGGCCGACGTCGTCGGGGTGCCGGACTCGACCGACTGCTGCAGCGAGTCGTCGTACACGGCGATCGACATCGCGAGGTCGACCGGCACCACCTTCGCCGCCTCGGCCAGCAGCGGGAGGTCGCGGCGCAGCAGCGTGCCCTTCGTCAGGATGCTGAACGGGGTGCGCGACTCCGCCAGCGTCTCGATCACACCGGGCATCAGGCGGTACCGCCCCTCGGCCCGCTGGTACGGGTCGGTGTTCGTGCCGAGCGCCACCGGGTGGCGGTCCCACGAGGGCTTGCCGAGCTCACGACGCAACACGTCGGCGACGTTCGTCTTCACCACGATCTGCTGGTCGAAGTCGGCGCCGCCGTCGAACTCCAGGTAGGTGTGGGTCGGGCGCGCGAAGCAGTACACGCACGCGTGGCTGCACCCGCGGTACGGGTTGATCGTCCAGCCGTACGTGCCCGAGCCGTCCGCGCTCGGCACCCGGTTCAGAGCGCTCTTCGCCAGGATCTCGTGGAAGGTCACCCCGGCGAACTCGGGCGTCGTCACGCTCCGGACGAACCCGCTGTTCGACTCCATCCCGGGCAGCGCGTCGCTCTGCTCGGCATTGATCGCCTGTCCACTCCACCGCATGCCGTCATTCGAACACACGTTCGAACAGACTGCAAACCGGAGCGGTCCGGTGCAGTCCTCAGTGGTGCAGGCCGAGCACCTTCGCGGTGCGCTCGAGCGTGGCGTCCGCCAGCTCCGGGTCGTCCCCGAGGTCCTGCCCGTAGGTCGGCACCATCGCTCGGACGTCGTCCTGCCAGGCGTCCCACCGGTCCGGGAAGCACCGGTGCAGCATCGTGAGCATGATCGGCACGGCGGTCGAGGCACCCGGCGACGCCCCGAGCAGCCCCGCGATCGAACCGTCGGCGGCGGTGATGACCTCGGTGCCGAACTGCAGCACACCGCCCTTGTCCTTGTCGGGCTTGATCACCTGGACGCGCTGCCCAGCGGTGATGCGGTGCCAGTGCTCGGGCTCGGCGCTCGGCATGAAGTCACGGAGCGCCTCGAACTTGGTGTGCTTCGACGCGAGGAGCTGGCCGACCAGGTAGCGGACCAGGTCGAAGTTCGAGAACGCGACGCTCAGCATCGGGCGGAGGTTGTGCGGCCGGATCGAGCGGAACAGGTCGAGGACCGAGCCCTGCTTCAGGAACTTCGGGCTGAACCCGGCGTACGGCCCGAACATCAGCGACGAACCACCGTCGACGATGCGGGTGTCGAGGTGCGGCACCGACATCGGCGGGGCGCCGACACTGGCCTTGCCGTAGACCTTGGCCGAGTGCTTCTGCACCACCTCGGGGTCGTCGGTGCGCAGGAACTCGCCCGACACCGGGAAGCCGCCGTAGCCCCGGATCTCCGGGATGCCGGACTTCTGCAGCAGGTGCAGGGCTCCGCCACCGGCGCCGACGAAGACGAACTTCGCGGCGATGCGCTGCGTCGACCGGCCGATCTCGTTGCGGACGTTGACCACCCAGCCCTCGGACACCTTCGAGCGGGTCAGGTTGGTGACCTGGTGCGAGGGTTCGAACTCGACACCGTCGATCTCGAGCTGGTCGAAGAGCTGGCGGGTGAGCGACCCGAAGTCGACGTCCGAGCCGGCCGCCGAGTACGTCGCCGCGATCGGCTGGTCCTTCTTGCGGCCCGGGATGAGCGCCGGCGCCCACTTCCGGATCTGCGCCGGGTCGTCCGAGAACTCGATGCCGGCGAAGAGCGGGTGGTCACGCATGGCCTCGTACCGGGCACGCATGTAGGCCACGTTGGCCTCGCCCCAGACGAACGAGATGTGCGGCGTGGGGTTGATGAAGTTCGACGGCTCCGGCAGCACACCGGTCTCGACCAGGTGCGCCCAGAACTGCCGCGAGACCTGGAACTGCTCGTTGACCGTGACGGCCTTCGCGATGTCGACACGGCCGTCCGGCAGTTCCGGCGTGTAGTTCAGCTCGCACAGTGCCGAGTGCCCGGTACCGGCGTTGTTCCACGGGTTCGAGGACTCCTGCGCAACCGTGCCGAGCCGCTCGTACACGCGGATCTTCCAGCTGGGCTCGAGCTTGTGGATGATGGCCCCGAGCGTGGCACTCATGATGCCTCCGCCGATCAGGACGACGTCGATGGGGTCCACCTGCTGCTCTGCCACCCGTCGATCCTACCGGCGGCATCCGACAGACGGACAGGAGGCCCGTGGCGGTGTCGCCACGGGCCTCCTGTCCGTCTGCTGGTCGCGCTCGGCGCGCTACGCGTCGACGGAGCGGCGCGCGACGATCGTCTCCGCGATCTGCACCGCGTTGAGCGCGGCGCCCTTCCGTAGGTTGTCGTTGCTGACGAACAGGACGAGGCCGCGACCCTCGGGCGCGGACTGGTCCGCGCGGATGCGGCCGACGAACGCCGGGTCCTGGCCGGCGGCCTGCAGCGGGGTCGGGACGTCGGAGAGCTCGACTCCGGGTGCGCTCGACAGGATCTCGGTCGCACGCTCGGGCGACAGCGGGCGCTCGAACTCGGCGTGCACCGAGATCGAGTGCCCGGTGAACACGGGGACGCGCACGCACGTGCCGGCGACGAGCAGGTCGGGCAGCTCGAGGATCTTCCGGCTCTCGTTCCGGAGCTTCTTCTCCTCGTCGGTCTCGCCCAGGCCGTCCTCGACGATGCTGCCGGCGAGCGGCACGACGTCGAAGGCGATCGGGCGGACGTACTTGACGGGCTCGGGGAACGTCACTGCGGATCCGTCGTGCGTCAGCGCAGCGGTGTCCTGCTCGAGTGCGGCCTTCGCCTGGCCCAGGAGTTCCTCGACCCCGGCGAGCCCGGAACCCGAGACCGCCTGGTAGGTCGTCGCGACCAGACGGCGGAGCCCGGACTCGGTGTCGAGGACCTTGAGCACCGGCATGATCGCCATGGTCGTGCAGTTCGGGTTCGCGATGATGCCCTTCGGCGCCTGGTCGATGGCGTGCGGGTTCACCTCGCTCACGACGAGCGGGACGTCGGGGTCCATGCGCCAGGCGCTCGAGTTGTCGACGACGAGCGCCCCGGCGGCGGCGAACTTCGGCGCGAGGGCCCGGGAGGCGGTGGCCCCGGCGGAGAACAGCGCGATGTCGATGCCGGACGGGTCGGCGAGCTCGGAGTCCTCGACCACGATCTGCTCGCCCCGGAACGGCAGCGTCGTGCCGGCGGAACGGGCGCTCGCGAAGAAGCGGACCCGGTCGGCCGGGAACGCGCGCTCTTCGAGCAGGCGACGCATCACGGCGCCGACCTGGCCGGTGGCGCCGACGACGGCGACGGTGAGGGTGCTCATGCGGTGCTCCTGGTGGTTCAGCGGATCGACGGTTCAGCGGGCGTCAGCGGCCGGTGCCGGCGTAGACGACGGCCTCGGCGTCGGCGTCGAGGCCGAACGCGCTGTGCACGACGCGCATCGCCTCGTTCAGGGTGTCGGCGCGGGTGACGACCGAGATGCGGATCTCGGAGGTGGAGATCATCTCGATGTTGATCGACGCGTCGTGCAGGGCGCGGAAGAGCTGCGCCGAGACACCGGCGTTCGTGCGCATCCCGGCGCCGACCAGGGCGAGCTTGCCGATCTGGTCGTCGTACTGGATGCTCTCGTAGCCGATGTCGGCCTTCGCGACCTCGAGCGCCGTCAGCACGGTCTGGCCCTGGTCCTTCGGCAGGGTGAACGAGATGTCCGTCCGCCCGGTCGACGCCGCCGACACGTTCTGGACGATCATGTCGATGTTCGCCCCGGCGCGCGCGACGTTGGTGAAGATCTCGGCGGCCTTGCCCGGCTGGTCCGGGACCCCCACGACGGTGATCTTGCCCTCGGAGAGGTCTCCGGCGATCCCGGTGATGATCGGTTCTTCCACGGTTTCCCCCTCGGCAGGGTTGTAGACGATGGTGCCCTCGTTGTTGTTGAACGAGGACCGAACGTGCAGGGTGACGCCGTGCCGCCGGGCGTACTCGACGGCGCGGATGTACAGGACCTTGGCACCCGAGGCTGCGAGCTCGAGCATCTCCTCGCTGGTGACGCGGTCGACCTTGCGGGCCTTCGGCACGACACGGGGGTCGGCGGTGAAGATGCCGTCGACGTCGGTGTAGATCTCGCAGACGTCGGCGTCGAGTGCTGCGGCGAGGGCGACGGCCGTGGTGTCCGAGCCGCCGCGGCCGAGCGTGGTGATCTCGCCCGTGGTGCGGTTGAAGCCCTGGAACCCGGCGACGATCGCGACGTGGCCGGAGTCGAGCGCCTCGCGCACGCGCTTCGGGGTGACGTCGACGATGCGGGCTTTGCCGTGCTGGGCGTCGGTGAGCATGCCCGCCTGGCTGCCGGTGTAGGAGGACGCTTCGACCCCGAGGCTCTTGATCGCCATCGCGAGCAGCGCCATCGAGATGCGCTCCCCCGCGGTCAGGAGCATGTCGAGCTCACGGCCGGCGGGGATCGGCGTGACGGAGTGCGCCAGGTCGACGAGTTCGTCGGTGGTGTCGCCCATCGCCGACACCGCCACGACCACGTCGTTGCCGGCCTTCTTCGTCTCGACGATCCGCTTCGCCACGCGCTTGATGCTCTCGGCGTCCGCGACGGATGAACCACCGAACTTCTGCACGATCAAGGCCACTGGCTGGTACTCCCGGAGACGGCGACACCGCGAGGTCACGCGGTCTCACAATGGTAGTCGGTGTTTCGGGGATGTTGCGTGCGAGCGGGCCCCGACGCAAGGATCCTGCGTGGGGGTCAGCCGCCGACGACGCGGCGCCCCTCGAAGGCACGACCGAGCGTGACCTCGTCGGCGTACTCCAGGTCGCCGCCGACCGGCAGCCCCGACGCGAGCCGCGTGGTGCGGATGCCCATCGGGACGAGCAGCCGGCTGAGGTAGGTCGCCGTCGCCTCACCCTCGAGGTTGGGGTCGGTCGCGATGATGACCTCGGCCACGGTGCCGTCGGCCAGGCGCGTCATGAGCTGCTGGATGCGGAGGTCGTCCGGTCCGATGCCGTCGATCGGGCTGATCGCCCCGCCGAGCACGTGGTACAGCCCACGGAACTCCCGGGTGCGCTCGATCGCGGCGACGTCCTTCGCTTCTTCCACGACGCAGATCGTGGCCGGCGAGCGGCGCGGGTCACGGCAGATGCTGCACTGGACGTTCTCGGTGACATTGCCGCAGATCTCGCAGAAGCGGACCCGCTCCTTGACGTCGGCCAGCAGTTCGGACAGACGACTCGGGTCGAACGACTCGGTCTGCAGGATGTGGAAGGCGATGCGCTGCGCAGACTTCGGTCCGATGCCGGGCAGGCGGCCGAACTCGTCGATGAGGTCCTGGACGATCCCGTCGTACATCAGGCACCGTCCTGGTGGAGAGCGGTCTCCTCGATGAACTGGGCGTTGAGGATCTCACGCACGACGGCCTCGCCGTACCGGCCGGCGACCGGGGCGCGGCGCGCGGGCGGTGCGGTGCGTGCGGGAGCGGCGGCGGGCTCGGCCGCGCGCTGCGGTGCGGCCTGCTGCGCCGGGGCTGCCGGCGCCGCGGCTGCGGGCGCTGCGCCGCGCCCGATCCCCGGGTCGGGGAACGGTGCGCCGTCGTCGTACGGTTCGTCGTCGAGCGGGTAGTCGTCGACCGGTACGCCCGGCGCGACGGGACCGCCGGGAGGCACGGCTGACGCTCCGGACGCCGCCTGCGGACCCGGGGCGGTCGGCTGTTCGGGCTGCCCGGCCGTGGCACCGGCCGGTCGCGCGGGTGCGGCCGACGGTGCCGACTCGGTCGGCTGGGGCGTGCTCGTCTCGGCGGGAGCGACCGGCGCGGACGCCGGCACGGTGCCGAAGGGTGCTGCCCAACTGGGCTCGACGGACTCCGGGACGGCGTCGGTGGTGGGGTCGCTGGCGGGGATGGTCGCGACCGCCCAGTCCGTCACCGGCGCACCGGAGGGAGCGGGGGTCGGCTCGGCCGGTGTCCGCTCGCGCTGCGGCGCGGGCGCGGTCGGCGCTGCCTTCGGCTCCGGCGCGGACTTCGGCGCCGGTGCGGACTTCGGAGCCGCCGCTGCCGTCGGCGCAGGGGCCGCCGTCGACTCGGGTGCTGCCGTCGCGGCCTTCGGCTCCGTGGCAGGGGTGGCCGTCGGTGTGGGGGCGGCAGCGGACGCCGGCGCCGGGGCTTCCGGTGCTGTGGGCTCCGGAGCCGGGGCCGGGGTCGGGGCAGCGGCGGCGGGCACCTGCGTGGGGGGAGCCGGACGCTGGGCCGGCGCGGCCTGCTGCGCCGGAGCCGGCTGCTGCTGCTGCTGCTGGGGACGCTGCTGCTGTCCGGGCCCGCGGGCGACGAACTTCACGCGCAGACCGAGGACGTCCACGATGGCGGCACGGAGCAGTTCGCTGACGCTCGCCGAGGGGTCGGACATCTCCTTGAACGAGGCGACGTCCTGCTGGCTCGGGAACGTCAGCGTCAGCACGTCGTCTCGGAGCGCGGTGACCTGCGCCGTGACGACCACCGACCACGCCGAACGCTTGGCGTGCTGCACGTGCTCGACGATCTGCGGCCAGGAGTCGCGCATCTGCTGGAACCCGACGGCACCGACGGTCCGGACGGCGGGCTCGTCACCGATCGTCGTGCCCTGACCGGTGGACGACGGACTGACCGGCTCAGCAGCGGGCGTCGAAGGCTCGGGCTTCGAGGGCTCGGACTTCGCGGGCTCCGTCGACGTCTGCGCGGGCGCTCCAGGAGCGCTCGGAGCGACCGCTGCCCACGACGCTGCGGCGTCACGAGCCACGGCTCCGGAGTCGGCCTGCGGCGCGACGGGCTGCTCGACGGGACGCTCGGGCGTCGTGCGAGCCGCTGCCGGAGCGGGCGTCGGGGCAAGCGAGGGAGCAGGCGCTGCAGGAGCCGCGGCTGCCGGCTGCTCACGACGCGGTGCAGCGGCGACGGCGGGAGCGGACTGGTCGCCGGCCCCGGCCTGGTGTCCACCGGCGTCGCCGACCCCGACACGACGCTCCAGCCGCTCCACCCGGGCGAGGGCTCCGCGCTGGGTGTCGTCGGCCTCGGGCACGAGCATCCGGGCCGTCATGAGTTCGAGGTGCAACCGGGGCGAGGTCGCGCCGGTCATCTCGGTGAGGGCCCGGTTCGCGATGTCGGCGGAACGGGAGAGCCCGGTCGCGCCGAAGACCCCGGCCTGGCGGCTCATGGTGTCGAGCTCTTCCGGCGAGACCCCGCGCAGGACCGCGGCGGCGCTCTCGTTCGTCGCCGCGACGACGATCAGGTCGCGCAGGCGCTCGAGCAGGTCCTCGACGAAGCGGCGGGGGTCCTGGCCGGTCTGCACGACACGGTCGATCGCGGCGAACGCGGACGCCGGGTCGGCGACGGCCAGGGCGTCGACGACGTCGTCGAGCAGGGCGGCGTCGGTGTAGCCGAGCAGGGCCACGGCACGCTCGTAGGCGATCGCACCGTCTTCGCTGCCGGCCATCAGCTGGTCGAGCAGCGACAGGGTGTCACGGACGGATCCGCCGCCGGCACGCACCACCAGGGGCAGGACGCCGGGGGCCACCGACACGGACTCCTGCGTGCAGAGCTGCTCGATGTACTCGAGCATGACCGCGGGCGGGACGAGCCGGAACGGGTAGTGGTGGGTGCGCGACCGGATGGTGCCGATGACCTTCTCGGGCTCGGTCGTCGCGAAGATGAACTTGACGTGCTCCGGGGGTTCCTCGACGAGCTTGAGCAGCGCGTTGAAGCCCTGCGGCGTCACCATGTGCGCTTCGTCGAGGATGAAGATCTTGTAGCGGTCGCGAGCCGGGGCGAACACGGCACGGTCGCGCAGGTCACGGGCGTCGTCGACACCGTTGTGGCTCGCGGCGTCGATCTCGATGACGTCGAGCGAACCGCTGCCGTCGCGGGCGAGTTCCACGCAGCTCGGGCAGACACCGCAGGGGGTGTCGGTCGGGCCCTCGGCGCAGTTCAGGCAGCGCGCGAGGATGCGGGCCGACGTCGTCTTGCCGCAGCCACGCGGGCCGCTGAACAGGTAGGCGTGGTTGACGCGGTTCGTGCGGAGCGCCGTGCGGAGCGGGTCGGTGACCTGCGACTGCCCGATCAGCTCGGCGAAGTTCTCGGGCCGGTAACGGCGATACAGGGCGGTGACCACGCGACAAGGGTAGCCGTCACGACCGACAACCCGCGTGCCCGTCCACAGGTCGTCCCGCCGGGCCGGACCACCCACCGGCGGTGGGCCGAGCGCCCGGACGGCACCGCGCCTCCCGTCCGTCTGGTCGACGGGCGGGAGGCGCGGTGTGTGACGCTGGTGCGGACTCAGCCGCGGGTGCGGCGACGGAACCCGCGGGCGAGGCGGGAGAGCCCCAGCAGCAGGAACCCGAGGACCACCAGGCCCGCCGCGGTGCCGGCGATCGGGACGACGTCCGCGCCGGTCCAGGCGAGGTCACCGGTGCCGTTGCCGGAGCCACCGATCCCGGTGCCGGAGCCGTTCCCGGAGCCACCGCCGATGCCGTTGCCGGTCCCGATGCCGCTCCCGGAGCCCCCGCCGGTCCCCGGCGTGCCGGGCAGTCCGGGCGTACCGGGCGTTCCGGGCGTACCGGGCGTCCCCGGGGTCCCGGGCGTGCCCGGCTCCTCCGGGTCGACGGCGTCGTCCATCACCATGACGCGGAGCATCTGCGCCTGCGACGTGAACCCGCCGATCGACTGGGTGACCCGCAGCATGTGGCCGCCGACGGGCAGCCCCACCATGACCCACCACGTGCCGTCCTCGTCAGCCGTCGTCGCGACCGCGTCGCGGCCCATCGGCTGCACGGTGACGGTCGCGCCGGGCTCGGCGGTACCCGTGACCATCAGGTCGTGGTCGCCGTCCTCGTCCGCCGTGTACTGCGAACCCGGTGTCGGCGAGGTGACCGCGAGCGGCTCCAGGGTGTCGACCACGATCGGCACCCGGGGCGCCGCCGAGGTCGTGCCGTTCACCGACTGCGTGGCGCCGATCGTCCACTCCCCCTCGGGGACGCGCTCGAACACGACGCTCCACGCGCCCTCGTCGTCCGCGGTGGTGGTGCGGACCTGCCCGGTGGACAGGGTCACCGTCACCGCGGCGCCGGGGGTGGCCTGACCGGTCACCGTGAACGAGCCGGTGTCACCGAACCCGTCCGCCGTGATCAGCTGCCCGGGGTCGGGGCTCGTGATGACGATGCCCGTCTCCTGCGCGGCCACGACCGTGACGTCGGCGGTCACCGGGTTGGAGGTCCGACCGCCGACCGTCTGCGTCACCGACACCGTGTGCTCCCCGACGGGGACCCCACCGATCGTGACCGTCCACGAGCCGTCGTCGCCGGCGGTCGTCGAGGCGGTCCGGCCGTCGACGTCGACCCTGACGGTCGCTCCCGGCTCGGCGGTGCCGCTCACCGGGACCGACCTCGTCGACCCCGAGGTCGGGAACGCCTGGCCGTCGGTCGGGCTCGAGATGACGACCGGCGTCGCGGCCGTCACGGTGAAGCCGACCCGCGGGGCGTCGGTGGTGGCACCGTCGACCGTCTGGCTGGCGGCGATGGTGTGGGACCCCTCGGCGACGTCCGGCACCGTCACGGACCATGCACCGTCGTCGTCCGCGGTCGTGGTGACCGCGGTGCCGTCGTCGAGGCGGACCGAGACCGCGGCGTTCGGTGCGGAGGTACCGGTCACGCGCACGTCGGTCGAGCCGCCGAGCACCCGGTGGTCGGCGCCGTCGGCCGGGCTGGTCACGACGATCGCGTCCGCGGCGGCGACCACGACGGTCACGTCACGCTCGATCGCATCGGACGTCGTGCCGTTCACGACCTGGTTGACCACGAGCGTGTGCTCGCCCGCCGGCACGTCGACCAGCGTGGTCTCCCACCGTCCGTCGGTGCCGACACGGACCACGACCGGGTCGGCGTCGTCGAGGACGACGCGGACCGTCGCGCCGGGCTGGCCCTCGCCGCCGACCGGGACGGTCGCGGTGGGGTCGGTGCTCGGCACGGTGAACGTGGTGTCGTCAGCCGGGGCGGTGACCGTCAGCGCCGCACCGGGTGCGACGGTGAAGGTGCTGCGCACCGCTGCGGACGTCGAGCCGTCGACCGTCTGGGTCGCACGGATCGTGTGCTCACCGACGGCGGTGTCCGGCAGGTCGACGCTCCAGGTGCCAGCGTCGGTCGCGGTCACGGTCCGGGCGTTGCCGCCGTCGATCGTGACACGGACCTCGGCACCGGGCTCAGCGGCCCCCGCGGCGGTGAGGGTCGCGAGCGAGTCGCGCTGGGCGACCCGGATCGTGGTGCCATCCGCCGGGGTGGCGATCGTGATCGGGTCGGCGACGAGGACGCGGACGTCCACCGTCACCGGCGCGGACTCGGTGCCGTCGATGCGCTGCGTGACGCTGACGGTCGTGGTGCCGGCCGGCACACCGGGGACGGAGACGCTCCAGGCGCCGTCGTCGTCCGCGGTGGTCGACTCGGTGCGACCGTCGCCCAGGTCGACCACGATGGTCGCGCCCGGCTCGGCGGTGCCGGCGACGTCGACCGTCGTCGTGCCGTCCCCGTCGGCGACCGTGTACTCCTGGTCGGCCGTCGGCTCGGTGATGACGACGGGCGCGCCCGCCTCGATCTCGAACGTCGTCCCGACCGGGGTGGTCGAGGTCGAGCCGTCCACGGTCTGCGTCACCGCGACGGTGTGTTCGCCGACACCGAGGTCCGGCACGTCGACGCTCCACGAGCCGTCGTCGCCGGCGGTGACCTCGACGGGGTCGCGGTCGTCGACGGTGACCGTCACCGTGGCGCCGGGCTGGGCGTCACCCGCGACCGTCACGGTCGTCGTCGCGTCGCCGTCGGCCACCGTGATCGGGTCGTCGCCGGGCTCACGGATGACCAGGTCGGCAGCGGCGACCACCGACACCGGTCGTTCGACCGCAGCGCTCGTGGTGCCGTTCACGGCCTGCGTGACCGAGGCCGTGAACGAGCCGGTCGGCACGTCCTCGACCGTGGTCGCCCAGCGGCCGTCCTCGTCCACGGTCGCCGTCGCGGTCCCGCCGTCGCCGAGGTCGACCGTGACGGTCGCGCCCGGTTCACCGGTACCCGCGAAGTCGACCCCGGTGGTGGCGTCGTCGTCCGCCACCGTGACGGTGGTGGCACCCCGCGGCGTGGACACGACGAGCGGGGCTCCGGCACGGACCGACACCGCCGCCGTCACCGGCGCCGAGGTCTGCCCGCCGACGACCTGCGTCGCGGTGACGCGGTGGTCACCGACCGGGACGTCCTGGAAGGTGGTCTCCCACCGGCCGTCCTCGTCCGCCGTCACCGTCTCGGTCTCGCCGGTCGAGATCCGGACCGTCACCTCGGCGTCGGGCTGCGCCCGACCGGTCACCTCGACGTCGGCGGTGCCGGACGTGTCGGCGACCGTCAGGACGTCGCCGTCCTCCGGGGTCACGATGGTGAGCGCGGTCCCGGCCCGCACCGTGACGGTCTGGTCCGGACCGGAGGCGGTGGTCCCGCCGACCGTCTGGCTGGCGGTGAGCGTCGGGGTGCCGACACCGACCCCACCGAACGTGACCGTCCAGTCGCCGTCCGCGTCCGCGGTGGTGGTCGCCTCGTCGTCGCCGAGTCGCACCGTCACCGGCGCGCCCGGCTCCGCCGAACCCGTGACCACGACGTCGCGCGTCGCGTCGGCGTCCGGCACGAGCAGGACCGCGTCGGTCGCCGGTGCGGTGATCGTGACGGCTTCGGCGGCCTCGATCGTGATCGTGCGCTCGACCGGGTCGGAGGTGCGCGGGTCGGAGACGCTGCCTGCCAGGGTCTGGGTGACCGTGACCTGGTGCACGTCGACGCCGAGGTCGGGGAACGTGACCGACCACGTGCCGTCGGCACCGACCGTCGTCTCCTGGTCCTCGGAGCCGGCGAGGGTCGCCGTGACCGCGGCGCCGGGCTGGCCGGTGCCGGTGACCGTGACGTCGCGCTCGACGTCGGGGCCTGCGACCGAGATCGGGTCCGTGTCCGGACCGGTGATCGTCAGCGCGTTGGCCGTGACGACCTCGAAGGTGATCGGGACGGCGCTCGTCACGACGTCCTCGACCTCCTGGCTGGCCGACGCCGTGTACAGGCCGGTCGGGGCGAGACCGGTCGCGTCGACCGCCCACCGCCCGTCGTCGTCGGCCGTGGTGGTGAACCGGGTGCCGGGTCCGACCGAGACGGTCACCGCGGCACCGGGCTCGGCCGTGCCGGTGATCCGGACGGTCGCGGTGGCATCGGCGTCGACCGCGACGAAGCGTGCGCCGCTCGCCGGGGTGTCGATGACGATGGCGTTGCCGGGGACCACGGTGAAGTCACGCGTGACCACCGGGCCGTCGGTGCCGTTCACGGTCTGCACGGCCTCGACGGTGTGCTCGCCGATGCCGAGCTGCGTGGTCGGGAGCTCCCAGTTGCCGGCCGTGTCCGTGACGACCTCGACGGGGTCGCCGTCGTCGATCGTGACGGCGACGGTCGCGCCGGGCTCCGCGGTGCCGCGGACGACCACGTTGGCCTGGCCGCCGGTGCCGGCGGGCACCTGCTGGGCGTCACCCGGTGCCACGATGACGAGCTCGTCGCCGGCCTCGACCGCGAAGTCACGGTCCACCGGTGCCGAGGTCGCACCGTCGACGGTCTGGGTGACCGTCGCGGTGTGGTCGCCGGTGCCGGCGTCGGTGAGGACCACCGACCAGGCGCCCTGCGGGTTCGCCGTCGTGGACACCGCGTCGCCGTCGTCCAGGACGACCTCGATGCGAGCGCCGGGCTGCGCGGTGCCCCGCACGGTGACGTCGACGACCGAGTCGTCGGTCGCGACCGTGACGGTGGCGTCCTGCGCCGGAGCGGTGACGGCGAGCGGGGCGCCCGCCTGCACCGTGACGACCTGGCGGACGGCCGGCGAGGTGGTCCCGCCGACGGTCTGCGTCGCCGAGATCGTGTACCGACCGACCGGGACGTCGGTGACGGTCAGCGTCCAGGTGCCGTCGTCGTCGGCCGTCGTGGTCGCGGTCAGCCCGTCGCCGAGCGAGACCCGCACCTCGGCACCGGCCTCGGCCGTGCCGGCCAGGTCGAGGTCGGTGGTGGTGTCCGCGTCGAGGACGGTGACGACGTCGCCGTCGTCGGGCGAGGTGATCGCGAGCGGGTCACCCGCCTCGATGGTGAAGGTCGTCTCGACCGGGCCGGACGTGGTGCCGTCGACGGTCTGCCGCGCCGTGACGGTGCGCTCCCCGACCGGGACGCCAGCGAAGATCGTCGTCCAGGCGCCGTCCTCGTCCGCGGTGACCGCGGCGGTGAAGGATCCACCGATGCCGACGGTGACCCGGGCGTTCGGGGCCGCCGAGCCGGACACCGTCACCGGGGTGGTCGAGCTCTCGTCGGCGACGGTGATGGTGCTGCCGTCGGCCGGCTCGTCGATGGTGAGCGCGGGGGCCGCCGTCACGGTGAAGTCCCGGGTGACCGGGGCACTCGTCGTACCGCCGACGGTCTGGGTGACCTCGGCCGAGTACTCCCCGGCCGGGACGTCCGTGACGCTCGTCGACCAGGTGCCGTCGGCGTTCGCGCGGGTGGTGGCGGTCAGGCCGTCACCGAGGTCGACGTCCACGCGGGCACCGGCCTGGGCACTGCCGGAGAACGGGACGGACCGGGTGTCGCCGGCGAGCGGGAAGTCCTGGTCCGCCGTGGGGGTGTCGACGGTCAGGCCGGCCGCGGCCACGACCCGGAAGGACCGGGTCACGGGTGCCGAGGTCGTGTCGCCGACGGTCTGCGTGACGCTCGCCGTCTGCTCGCCCACCGGGACCTCGGGGACGGTGACGCTCCAGGCGCCGGCGTCGTCCGCCGTGCCCGTCGCGGTCACGCCGCCGCCCAGGTCGACGCTGATGCGCGCGTTCGCCGTCGCGGTGCCCGTCAGGGTGACCGGGGCGGTCTCCCCCGTCGTCGTGAAGGTCTGACCGGCCGTGGGGGTGGTGATCGTCAGGGCGCGCTGGGCCACGACGGAGAAGTCCTGCGTCGCGGTGCCGGCCGCGGTGCCGCCGACCGTCTGGGTCGCGGTCGCGGTGTACGAACCGGTGGGGACGTCGGCGATGGTCGTCGTCCAGGTCCCGTCGGCAGCGACGGTCGCAGTGCCGGTCCGGTCCCCGCCGAGGCTGACGGCCACGGCGGCACCGGGCTCCCCGGCCCCGCTCACGACGACGCTGCGGGTCGAGGTCGCCGACGGCACGGTGAACTGCTGTCCGGCCGTGGGCGCCGTGATGGTCGGGGCCGCGAACGCCGTGGCGCGCACGGTCGAGGTGGCGAGGTCCACGGTGGCGACGTTCGCCCCGGGGAGCACGGAGAGCCGCAGGGCGTGCACGCTCCGCGATCCGGTGTCGTACCCGCGGGGGTCGCGGAAACCGGTGGTGTCCTGCGCGTTCACGGTGAGGTCGACGACCTGACGGAGCAGCAGCACGACGGGGCTCAGCAGGGTGGAGACGGCCGAGGTCGTCGCCGTGAGCGTCGTGCCGAGGTTCGTCAGGGCCGTGCCCGTCACCAGGGGACGCACGATGGTCTGCAGTGCCGGGATGACGACGGCGTTGACCGCCGGGGCGAGCAGGGTGCCGAGCACGTTCAGCCCGAGGGGGCCACCGGTCGCGGTCACCGTCGCGCTGGCGGGCGACGTGCCGGCGAGGGCGCCGAGCGTGGTGTCCGCGCGGAGGGCCAGTGCGGTGAGCGGGATGCCCGCGAGGTTGACGTTCGCGGTGACGTTCACCCGCACGGCGGTCGAGTTGATCGTGTTGACGACCGCGGTCTGCAGCGCCGTCGGCAGCTGCGTGCCGAGGATCGTCGTGATGCTCCGGTTGATCGAGCTCACGGCCGCTTCGGTCAGCACCGACGTGTTCGCCGGCTGACCGTTCAGCGTGGTGAGCCGGTCGAGGTCGACCGTGATCGCGCCGGTCGACGGGGTGATCGTCACCGCACCGTCCGTGAGCGGCTGCTGCAGCACACGGGTCAGGGTGTCGTCGAGGTTCAGGTCGACGGTCGCGGTGACCGTCGTGCCGTTGACGTTCACGAGTCCGAGGCTCGTCGTGCGGAGGAGCCGCTGCAGCTCGCTCGTCAGCGCCGTGGTCGTGCCGGACAGCGCCCCGTCGGCACCGACCGCGGAGTTCACCGTGCCCGAGAAGGTGCGCAGGTCGTTCCGGAGCGCCGTGCTGAGTCCGGCGACCGCCGGGCTCGTCAGGTTGAGGTCCGCGCCGGCGATCCGGTAGTCCGTCGTCGTCCCGACCGTGGTGCCGCGCGTCGCCTGGATCCGGGACGCCAGGGCCCCGATCCGCAGCTGCGCGTTCGACAGCACCGTGGTGTCGGCGCCGACGCGCGAGAACAGCGGGTTGAGGTTGACCGTCGCAGCGCCGGTGCCGGACCCGGTGCCGACCCCGATGCCGCCGTCGTTCGTCAGGAGTCCCGACGACGCGGTCGCGCCCGTGGCCGAGGTCGTGGCGTACTGACCGTCGACGCCGAGGGTCAGGATGCCGTTCGGGCCGAGCAGGTCGACGTCGTTGCCGAGGTCCACCCCGACCGTGTTGAGCGCTGTCAGGTTGAGCGGCTGGTTCGTGGTGCCGCCGCCGGAGCTCGCGCCCCGCACGGAGTACGCGCCGCCGAGCTGGGCGACCGCGTCGGCGTCCACGATGCCGGAGCCGCTGAGCAGCAGCCCCTCGGCCTCGGTGACGTCGGTCTGGGCGGCCGCAGCGGGTTGGATCGCCACGGTGGCGGCGATGAGCGCCGTCACCGTGGCGATGACGCCGCCGCGCAGGAGGAGCCGCCGACCGTCCGTCGCTCGTCCTCGAGCTCGGCCGTCGGCGCGGGTGATCCGTCGTGTCCGTTCGTCCGCTGCGGAGGGTACGGGGGTACCGGGCAGCGACGCGTGCCTGCGCATGCGTGTCTCTTTTCCTGGCGGGCGCGCCCGCCACCTGATCCTCGGAATCCACCGCTGGTGAGGCGGCGGAGGCTCCTCCGCTGGTGAGGCGGTGGAGGGTCGGAACCCTGGTTGGGGATTCCTGAGGCAGATCTTTACACATGATCAGGAAGCTGTCCGCAAGCATCGACGAAAAAGGACGCGAGACCTCCCGAACGGGGGGGCGACACCGGGGAGCTGACTCGACCCGGAACGAAGAAGACTCCTCACGCACCCGCCAGAGCCTGGTTACCCTTGCTGCGTTTCCGCCCTGGGGGAGTTGGCCTGGATGGCGTCACGTGAGGAGCCGCCGAGAAGTCTACCGGACGCGACGGGCAGACTCGAACACATGAAGATCGCCATCGCCGGAGGACACGGCCAGATCGCCCTGCTCCTCGCCCGCCAGATCACCGACGCCGGCCACGACGCCGTCGCGATCGTCCGCAATCCCGCGCACGTGGCCGACGTCGAGCAACAGGGGGCGCGTGCGATCGTCGCCGACCTGGAGCAGCTCGGCGACGACGACCTCGCGCTCCGCCTGCGCGGTGTGGACGCCGTGGTGTTCGCCGCCGGCGCCGGGCCGAACAGCGGCGCCGAGCGGAAGCTCACCGTCGATCGTGACGGTGCGATCCTGCTCGCCGACGCCGCCGAGCGTGCCGGCATCGAGCGCTACGTGATGATCTCCGCGATGGCGGCCGACACCTACGACCCTGAGCTCGCCGTCGTGCCCGCGCAGGACGACGCCGCGGTGTTCCAGGTCTACCTGCGGGCGAAGGCCGAGGCGGACGCGAACCTGCGGGCCCGACACCTCCGCTGGACGATCGTGCGTCCCGGCGGTCTGCTCGACACGCCGCCGCAGGGCACGGTCCACGTCGGCCGGACGGTGCCGCGCGGCTCGATCCCCCGCGCGGACGTCGCGACCGTCGTCCTGCACGCCCTGCTCGACGACGCCGCGGTGGGCGTGCAGTTCGAGGTCACCAGCGGCGACACCCCGATCCCGGCGGCGCTGGGCGCCCTCACCTGAACGGTCCGCGAACGCCGCACCGTGCGCGCTTCGTCGCCCCGTGCGGTCTCCTCGCCGAAGGTGCCGGGCCGCGCACCGTGCGCACCTGCTCACCCCGTGCGGACTTCCGCGCCCCGTGCCACGCTGCAAGCGCGCACCCGACAAGCAGCCCCGCACCCACCGACGAACACCGCACCGTGCGGTGGACGTACCCCACAGACGGACGGGAGGCACGGAGCCAGCCCGCCCCGCGCCTCCCGTCCGCACCGTGCGCACCTGCTCACCCCGTGCGGACTTCCGCGCCCCGTGCCACGCTGCAAGCGCGCACCCAGCAGGCAGCCCCGCACCCACCGACGAACACCGCACCGTGCGGTGGACGTGACCCGCGGACGGACGGGAGGCACGGAGCCAGCCCGCCCCGCGCCTCCCATCCGCACCGTGCGCACCTGCTCACCCCGTGCGGACTTCCGCGCCCCGTGCCACGCCACAAGCGCGCACCCGACAAGCAGCCCCGCACCCACCGACGAACACCGCACCGTGCCGCCGCGACGCGGCGGCACCCGTCAGAGCGCGACCGCAGCCGACTGCCGAGCGATCTCGAGCTCCTCGTTCGTCGGGATCACGAGCACCGCGACCCGTGAGCCGTCGGTGGAGATGCGGCGGGCGTCGCGCGACGCCAGCTCGTTGCGGTCCGGGTCGATCTCGATGCCCAGGTGCTCGAGCCCCGCGAGCACGCGCCGCCGCAGCAGGGCGTTGTTCTCGCCGACCCCCGCGGTGAACACGACCGCGTCGAGCCCGCCGAGCTGTGCCGTGTAGGCGCCCACGTAGCGCCGGATGCGGTGGCGGTACACGGCGAGCGCCGCCTCCGCCTGCTCGTCGCCCTTGGTGGCGGCGTCCTGCACGTCCCGCATGTCGCCGTTGCCGGTCAGGCCGAGCAGACCGGACCGCTTGTTGAGCATGGTGTCGAGCTCGTCGAAGGTCATCCCGGCCTCGCGGTGCAGGTGGATGAGCACCGCGGGGTCGAGGTCGCCGGAGCGGGTGCCCATGACGAGCCCCTCGAGCGGGGTCAGTCCCATCGAGGTCTCGATGGACTTCCCGCCGTCGATCGCCGCGACCGAGGCGCCGTTGCCCAGGTGCAGCACGATCGTCTTGAGCTCGGCGAGTGGCCGGTCGAGGAACTCCGCGGCCTGCTCGGAGACGTACTTGTGGCTGGTGCCGTGCATACCGTAGCGGCGGATCCCGTACTCGGCGGCCAGGTCAGCGGGGATCGCGTACGTGTACGCGTGCGGCGGCATCGTCTGGTGGAACGCGGTGTCGAACACGGCGACGTGCGGGACGTCCGAGAAGACCTGCTTCGCGGCGCGGATCCCCTCGAGGTTCGCGGGGTTGTGCAGCGGCGCGAGGCTGTTGAGGTCCTCGATCTGCTGCTCGACCTGGTCCGTGACGACCGTCGCGCGGTCGAAGGTGGTGCCGCCGTGCACGACACGGTGGCCGACGACGGCGGGCGGGTGCTCGTCGAACGACGGGCCCACCTTCGCGAACGCGTCGATCATCGCCTGGAACCCGGCCGCGTGGTCGGGCACCGACGCGGCGTCGTTCGACGACGACTCCCCCGTCAGCGCGTTGGTGTGCTTCCAGGCCCCGGCGGACTCGCCGATGCGCTCGACGAGCCCCGAGGCGAGCGTGCGCTCGTCCTCGAGTTCGATGAGCTGGTACTTGAACGAACTCGAGCCGGAGTTGACGACGAGGGCTGCGGTCACGGGGTGGTCACTTTCTGTCGGGCCTGGAGGCGCGGTGCGGGTCGGGCGGTCAGGCCGCGTCGGTCGCGGTGCCGGCCTGGATCGCGGTGATCGCGACGGTGTTCACGATGTCGCCCACCAGGGCGCCGCGCGACAGGTCGTTGATCGGCTTGCGCAGGCCCTGCAGGACCGGGCCGATCGCCACGGCGCCGGCCGAACGCTGCACGGCCTTGTACGTGTTGTTGCCGGTGTTGAGGTCCGGGAAGATGAACACCGTCGCACGGCCGGCGACCGGGGAGTCCGGCATCTTCGTCGACGCGACGGTGGGGTCGGCTGCGGCGTCGTACTGGATCGGGCCCTCGACGAGCAGGTCGGGCCGCCGTTCCCGCACGAACGCGGTGCCGGCGCGCACCTTGTCGACGTCGGCGCCGGAGCCGCTGTCGCCGGTGGAGTAGCTGAGCATCGCGACGCGGGGGTCGATGCCGAACTGGGTCGCGGTCTCGGCGGACGAGATCGCGATGTCGGCGAGCTGCTCGCTGGTCGGGTCCGGGATCACCGCGCAGTCGCCGTACACGAGCACGCGGTCGGCGAGGGCCATCAGGAACACACTCGACACGATCGAGGTGTCCGGACGCGTCTTGATGATCTCGAACGACGGCCGGATGGTGTGCGCGGTGGTGTGCTTCGCGCCGGAGACCATTCCGTCGGCGAGCCCGAGCTGCACCATCATCGTGCCGAAGTACGAGACGTCGGTGACGGTGTCGCGGGCGAGCTCGATCGACATCCCCTTGTGGGCACGGAGCCGGGTGTACTCCTCGGCGAAGCGCTCACGCAGCTCGGGGTCGAACGGCGAGACGAGCTGCGCGGCCTCGAGGTCGAGGCCGAGCTCGGTCGCCCGCGTGCGGATGGCGGCGGGGTCGCCGAGGATCGTCAGCTCGCAGACCTGGCGCTGCAGCAGGGTGGAGGCGGCGCGGAGGATGCGGTCATCCTCGCCCTCGGGCAGGACGATGCGCTTGCCGTAGCTGCGCGCCCGGTCGAGCAGGCCGTGCTCGAACATGAGCGGGGTGACGACCCCGGACGGGGCGAGCTGCAGGCGGTCGCGCAGGGCCTCGGCGTCGACGTGCTGCTCGAACAGGGCCAGCGCGAGGTCGGCCTTCCGGGGCGAGTCGGCTGCCAGGCGCCCCCGGGTCTGGGTGATCCGGAGGGCGGTGTCGTAGGTGCCGAGGTCGTTCTGCGCGATCGGCAGCGAGCTCGACAGGCCCTCGAGCAGCCGGGACACCTGCGGGGCGATCTCGAACCCGCCGTTCAGGATGACGCCGGCCAGGCTCGGGAACGTCTCGGACTGGTTGGCGAGCAGCGTGGCGATGAGGACGTCGCTCCGGTCACCGGGGACGACGACGATGCCGCCCTCGATCAGCCGGGGCAGCACGTTCTCCATGCTCATGCCCGCGACGACGGTGCCGAGGGCCTCACGGTCGAGCAGGGCGTCGTCACCGCGGACCAGGGTGGCGCCGGTGGCCTGCAGCAGGGCGCGGACCGTCGGGGCGACGAGCACGCGGTCCTCGGGGATCGCCCACACCGGGACGTCGGGGTGGTCGTCGTGCACGGCCTGCTCGACGCTCGTCACGATGGCGGCGAGGGCGTCCGGGTCGGCACGGTTCACCACGACGCCGAACAGCTGCGCGTGTGCCGCCCGCAGCTCGCTCGTCGTGACGTCCGCCACCTGCGCCATGCCCTCGGGGGTGCGGGCCGCTCGTTCGGCGGCGTCGCGGCCACCGAGCACGAGGAGCACCGGAGCGCCGAGGTTCGCGGCGACCTTCGCGTTGAAGGAGAGCTCGGTGGGGCTGCCCACGTCGGTGTAGTCGGACCCGAGCACCACGACGGCGTCGCACTGCCGCTCGACCTGGGCGAACCGGGTGACGATGGTGCCGAGCGCCGCCTCGGGGTCGGCGTGCACGTCGTCGTAGGTGACCCCGACGGCGTCGTCGTACGAGATGCCGACGGCCGTGTGCTGCAGCAGCAGCTCGAGCACGTAGTCGGGTTCGACGACCGAGCGGGCGACGGGCCGGAACACGCCGACGCGGCCGACGGACCGGGCGAGGGTCTCGAGGACACCGAGGGCGACGGTGCTCTTGCCCGTGTGCCCTTCTGCTGACGTGATGTAGATGCGGGTCGACACGAGGCCCAGGGTAGTCGCCGCACATGTCACGACATCTGGGAGCACCGTCGCCGACGACACGCGGTCGTGAGCACCTCGGAGAACCTGTACCATTGGGTGTCGCCGTCGAGAGACGGCGTCAGGAGAATTCGCCTAGTGGCCTATGGCGCACGCTTGGAAAGCGTGTTGGGTGCAAGCCCTCGGGGGTTCGAATCCCCCATTCTCCGCAGCGAGCAAGACCGCAACACCCACGAAGGACCCGCACCGATCGGTGCGGGTCCTTCGTCGTTCCACGGTCGATCGGTCCCCCACCCTGCGGACGAGCGCGTGCCCTGTTCCCCCTCGGTTGGCCGGGAAACGCCGACCAGGGGTGGAACGGGCTGTCCCCGGTACCCGTCGGTCGCCTATGCTGGCCGAGCGAACGGCTCCGGGACGAGCCGACCGCGGTGCATCGAGCGGCAGGGGCGTCGCTCGGAGGGCGTGCTGGTCAGCGTGCCCGGAACACCCGAGGGGACGAGGAGACGCGCCATGGGGGACACCACCGTGCCCGCAGTGCCCGTGCGGCCCGCCGTCTTCGACACGGTCCTCCGTCCGCGCCGGTCCCTCGTCCGTTCCACCGCGCTGAGCATCGCCTTCTCGGCCGTGCCGCTCGCCGTCGCCCTGGTCTGGGTCTCGTTCCCGTTCCGCACGTGGGCCGTGTTCGCCGGCATCGTCGTCGCGATGGCCGCGGCCGTCGGCATCGTGTTCGTCCGACTGCACACCGCGTTCATCGGGATCGACGACGACGGCCTGACGATCCGTGGCGTCCTCACGGCGCACCGTCGGATCCCCCGCGACCGCGTGCACAGCCTGGTGCTCGCCACGACCTTCGGCTCGTCCGTGGACCGGACCGTGCGGGAACTCGTCGCGTTCGACCGGACCGGCACCCACCTCTTCCGGCTCCGCGCCGACGTGTGGGGCGACGACGGGCTCGACCGAGTGGTCGACGCGCTCGGCGTGCAGGTCGTCGAAGAGTCGCGGCCGGTCTCCGCCCGCACCTTCGCGAAGCGCTACCCGACGAGCCGCGCCTGGTACGAGCAGCGGTCGGCGTTCCTGCTCATCGGCGGCCTCGTCGTGCTGGTCGTCGGCGGGTTGCTCGCCGTCGAGTTCGCCGGCCTCAACGCCCCCCTGACCCACCGGCGGACGGGCCAGCGGCCACCGCACGGCCCCGGTCACCGCGGCACCGGTCAGCACAGAAACGGTCAGCGCGGCACCGGTCAGCGCCGACGCCGCAGCGTCGAGAAGATCCCGCGCACCACTTCCTTCGCGATGGTCCCGCCCAGCCCGGAGCCGAGCAGGTCCGACAGCGGGTCCCCCGCGGATCGCCGCGTGCCGGACCGCTGTGTCCCGCCCGACCGACCGGAGCCGCCGGACCGACCGGAGCCGCCGGATCGACCGGACCGCCGGGCGTCCGACGCTCGCTCGGCCCGCTCGAACTCCCGCTGCTGCCGCTCGTACTCCTGCTGGGCATCCGCCGATGCGTCCGCCGCGGCGGCAGCTGCCTCGTCGGCTGCGGCAGCGGCGTCGGCTGCGGCGGCCGCCGCCTCCATCCGGCGCGCGAGCACCTCGCGCGCCGAGTCCGGATCGACGCGGGTGCCGTAGGTCGACAGGAGCGGTGAGGCCTGCACCCGCGCGGCCATCTCGTCGGCCGGCATCGGGGCCATCGACCCCTGGGGTGCACGCAGCCGGGTCCACGCGACGGGGGTCGGTGCGCCCCGCTCGTTCATCACCGTGACGATCGCCTCGCCGGTCGCGAGCGACGTGAGGACCTCGCCCAGGTCGTAGTCGCTCGTCGGGTAGGTCGACACCGTCGCCCGGAGCGCCTTCGCGTCGTCCGGGGTGTGGGCGCGGAGCTGGTGCTGGATGCGCGACCCGAGCTGCGCCAGCACGTCGTTCGGCACGTCCTTCGGGGTCTGTGTCACGAAGAAGACCCCGACGCCCTTCGACCGGATGAGCCGCACGGTCCGCACGATCTGCTCGGTGAAGTCCTTCGACGCCCCGTTGAACAGCAGGTGCGCCTCGTCCAGGAAGAACACGAGCTTCGGCTCGTCCTGGTCGCCGACCTCGGGCAGCTCGTTGAACAGGTCCGCCAGCAACCACATCAGGAACGTCGAGAAGACCTCCGGCCGGTCCTGCACACCGGGCACCTCGAGCAGGCTGACGATCCCCCGCCCGTCCGCCGCCGTCCGCAGGAACACCTGCGTGTCGATCTCGGGCGCCCCGAAGAACCGGTCGGCGCCCTGGTCGGCGAAGGTGACGAGCTCGCGCAGGATCACCCCGGCGGTCTGCTTCGACAGGCCCCCGAGCTCGGCGAGCTCCCCCTTGCCCTGCTCGCTCACCAGGAACGTCAGCACGCTCCGCAGGTCGTCGAGGTCCACCAGCGCCAGACCTTGCTGCGTCGCGTAGTGGAACACCAGGCCGAGCGAGGACTCCTGCGTGTCGTTCAGGCCGAGCACCTTCGACAGCAGCAGCGGCCCGAACCCGGAGACGGTGGCACGGATCGGCACGCCGGTACCCTGCCCGCCCAGCGAGAACAGCTCGGCCTGGCTCGCGACGCCCTGCCACTGCTGGCCGATGCCCGCGGTGCGGTCGAGCAGCTTGTCGGTCGCCTGCCCCGCGACGGCCAGGCCGGACAGGTCGCCCTTGATGTCGGCGGCGAACACCGGCACCCCGTTCGCCGCGATCTGTTCGGCGAGCACCTGCAGCGTGCGGGTCTTGCCGGTGCCGGTCGCCCCGGCCACCAGCCCGTGCCGGTTCAGCATCGCGAGCGGGATGCGGACCTGCACCTCGGGCACCGCTGCGCCGTTGACCAGGGCACCGAGTTCGATCGCACCGCCGGCGACGGCGTAGCCGTCACGGATCGCCGCGACCGCGTCCGGTCCGAGCGGGCCGATCCCACCCCGGACGGGAGGCACGGCGCCGGTCGCCGCCGTCGCCACCGGATCCGCGGCGGTCGCCTCGACCGCCGCGGCAGGGGTGGTCGGAGCCGGTGCGGCCGCCGCGGCAGGGGTGGTCGGAGCCGGTGCGGCCGCAGGGGCGGGCTCCGCGTCGGGCGTGAGCCGCGCCTCCAGGCCGGTGGGTGGTGGGGACCCGACGACCGCGGGTTCCGCGTCGGCGGTGCGCTCCGTCTGCTCCTCCACCGCCAGTGCGGCGGCGAGCTCCTCGGCTCGCCGCGCCGCTTCGTCGGCGAGCCGACGAGCCTCGTCGGCAGCCTGTCTCGCTGCCTCGGCAGCCGCCCGTGCCCGCTCCGTCGCGTCGCTCATGGGCTCAGCCTAGGGACCGGAGCGCGCGGCGGTCCGGGTCGTCAGTGCGTGAGCGCGGGGACCGTCCGGGGGCGGACCACGAACCAGAGCATCAGGATCGCGACGGCGGCGGTCGACGCCATCACCATCGCCATCGGGGTGGCCGTCGTGATGCCGAGCCAACCGACGACCGGCGAGATGAGCCCGGCGACACCGAAGTTCAGGGCACCGAGCACCGAGGCGGCGGTCCCCGCTTCCTTCCCGTGGGCGGCGAGACCGATGACCTGGACGAGCGGGAACGAGAACCCGCACGCGGCGATGAAGAACCACAGCGGCACCAGCACGCCGACCAGACCGGCCCCGAGCTGGTCGAGGACGATGATCGCGACCGACGCCAGCAGCAGGGTCGCGGTCGAGCACGCCAGGATCCACTGCGGACCGACGCGCTGGGCGAGCCGCGACGAGATCTGCACGCCGAGGACGACCCCGACCGAGTTGACGGCGAAGAGCAGTCCGTACTGCTGGGCGTCGAGCCCGTAGACCTGCTGGAACAGGAACGGCGACGCGCTGAGGTACGAGAACAGCCCGCTGAACACCATGGCGCCGATGAGCGCGACACCGACGAAGATCCGGTCGGAGAACAGCGCCTTGTAGCGCTGGCCGATGGTGGAGTGCCCGGCCTCGTGCCGGCGGGCCGGCGGCAGGGTCTCGACGATGAGCAGGATCGACGCGATCACCACCGCCAGGCCGTAGCAGGCGAGGAAGACGAAGATGCCGCGCCAGCTGGTGAACTGCAGCATCTGCGAACCGATGAGCGGCGCGAGGATCGGCGCGAGGCCGTTCACCATCGCCAGACGGGACAGCATCCGCACCAGCGGCTTGCCGCCGAACAGGTCACGCACCGTCGCCATCGCGACGACACCACCGGCTGCGGCGCCCATGCCCTGCAGCACGCGGAACACCGCGAGCAGCTCGATGTCCGGCGCGGTCGCGGCACCGATCGACGCGGCGATGTGCACCGTCGTCGCGATGATCAGCGGCAGTCGGCGACCCACCTTGTCGCTCCACGGGCCGACCAGGAGCTGCCCGATGGCGAAGCCGAGCGTGGTCGCGGTGAGCGTCAGCTGGACCGCACCGTCGGTGACGCTGAACTGGTCCTTGATCGCCGGGAACGCCGGCAGGTACAGGTCGATCGTGAACGGACCGAGCGCCGTCAGGGCGCCCAGGACGAAGACGTAGACGAGTCGCTGCCCGCGGGAGAGCGAGTCTCCCGGGTGCAGGACGACCCGGAGCGAACCGGTGGTGGCGGGCGCGGTCACGAGACAGGAGTCCTTCGACGATGAGGGGGCGGGGGTGATCGCGGGTCGATCGAATCGATTCGTCCGCGGAACCATCCTACGGTCGCCGGTGCGTGCTCGGCGCCGCCGGTGCCGGCCGGCCGCGTGAAGCGGCTCGTGCTGCCCCTCGGCCGTGCGCGGACCATGCGGTAGCGTCGGACTGCTCGGGGGCCTTCCGGGTGAAGCGGATCAGAAGGGGGTGGGCGTCATGGTGGATGCCCGGATCCTGCACACCACTGCAGCGCTGCGCGAGGCGATCCTGCGACTCGCCGCGGACCGACCGGTCTCGGAGATCACCGTCGCCGACGTCACGCGTGCCGCCGGCATCAACCGGGCCACGTTCTACTCGCACGCCGTCTCCCCCGGTTCGCTGCTCGCCGACGTCCTGACGCCGGAACTCGACCGCATCCGGCAGGACGACGCCGACGAGCGCCGAGCCGCCGCCGACCGGGGCGCCGGAGCCGACGAGCTCGCAGCCATCACCCGGCGCGGCATCAACGCCGTCGTCGAGCACGTGACCACGCACCGCGACATCTACGGCAAGGCGCTGCCGGACCCGAACGACGCGTCGCTGCACCGGCTGCTCGTCGAGCACTTCACGGTGTCGAGTGCCCTGCACATCCGCGAGCTCGACCCCGCACACCGGCCCGACCTGCTCGACGACGTCGCCGCGGGGTTCGTGGCGCAGGGGTTCGTCGGGGCGATCGAGGCCTGGCTCGCCGGGCCCCGTCGGTCGCGGAAGGCACTGGTGGAGACGATCACGCTGTCGTTCCCGGCGTGGTGGAGCTGAGCGGGTCGTTCGTTCCGATCGCGTGATCGTGTGAGCGCGTGATCGCGTGGGTGCTGGCCTGCTGCCGTGCTCGTGGTGCCGTGCTCGGGCTGTTCGTGCTCGGGCTGTTCGTGCTCGTGCTGCTCGTGCTCGTGCTGCTCGTGCTGCTCGTGCCTACTCGGCGTCGGTCGTGTCGCCGTCCGACGGGTCGGTCTCCGGCTTCTCGCCGCGCTGCAGGGACTGCACGACCTCGACCGCCGTCGCCGCGGTGTCGGCGTCGTCGCCCTCCGACGGCACGCGGTAGTCGGCGGAGACCCCGTCGCCCCCGGTGCCGGTCGCGGGCAGCGGATCGCCGAGGGACACCACGACGACCCCGGCGTCGTGGGCGGTCTGGATCACACCGGTCAGCGTGGACGGTCGGGCGGCGTGGACGAGCAGGGCCTTGGCGCCCTTGCGCACGAGCTGGGCGACCGCGGTCCGCTGGGACGCCGCCGCGCCCGATGCCGGAGCGACTCGGACGTCGGGTCGGAACCCGGAGTCGGCCAGGTCGGTGCGGAGCCGGTCGGCGAGGGCCGCGTCGTCGTGGAGCAGGACGACGCCGATCACGGCCTGCTGGTCGAAACCGCCGTCGGAGCTCGTCAGGTCGGTGCTCTGCACCGGTGTGGGGGCAGCCGACGTCGTGCCCTGGCACCCGGCCAGGGTCAGGGCCGCCACCAGGGCGAGGGTCACGGCGACGATGCGCAGCACGGTGGTCTCCTCTTCGGTCCGGTCTGCCACGCTACCCGGCGGCCGGGCCGTGCGACGACGGAGTCCGCGACGGGACGGATCCGCCCGGGCCTGCCGGGGCCGTCGTCGCCGGCGCCGGCACGGGGCCGAGCCGTCGGACGGCCGCGATCGCCAGAGCAGCGAAACCGATCATCGCCGCGAAGACCAGGGGGAACGACACCGTGCCGTCGGCACCACCGGTCGCGGTGAAGAGCAGACCGGTCACCGCGAGACCGATCACGCTGCCGGCGGCGTCCGCGATCGTCAGGGCCGAACTCGCGAAGCCGTCGTCGCCCTCGCCGGAGAACCGCAGGGTCAGCATCGAGGCGCGCGGGTAGATCGCACCCATGCCCGCACCGCCGACGAACCAGCCGGCGACCAGCACCCACCACGACAGGTCGAACGTCGCGACCGCGAGCGCGGTCACCAGGCTGACGAGCACCAGCGTGAGCCCGACCCCGAAGGTGCGACGGGCGGTGAGCCGCTGCTCCCCCAGACGACCGTGCGCCCAGCTCGAAGCGGCCCAGCTGAGCGCCGCCACCGTCAGGGCCAGCCCCGCAGCCGACGGCGACAACCCGTGTTCGGCCTGCAGCAGGAACGGCACGTACGCCTCGCTCCCGAAGAACGACGCGGCGACGAGCCCGCGCAGCAGCACGACCGACGGCAGCCCGGCCGCGGCCCGGAACGTGCCGGTCGGCAGCAGCGGCCGCAGGGCGAACCAGGTGCCCACCAGCCCGACGAGCACCGCCGCGACCATGCCCCACGGGGTCAGGTCGGGCGCGACGTTGAGCAGCAGGATCGACACGGCAGCGGCCACCGACCAGCCGATCCGGACCCGCTGCCACGGCGGGCGGAGCGACGCGGCCGGGGCGTGCACCCGGCCGAGGGTCGGCACGAGCAGGGCGAAGGCGACCAGCGCGATCGCCAGCGCCCCGGCGAACACCCAGTGCCAGTTCCAGGTGTCGGTGACGATGCCGGCCAGGGCGGGGCCGATCAACGCCGGCACGACCCAGGCGGCGGCGAACCCGGCGAACACCGGTCCGTGCAGCTCGGCGGGGAAGATCCGGGCGACCAGCACGTAGAGCACCACGTCGATGGCCCCGGCGCCGAACCCCTCGATGAGTCGACCGGCCAGGAACACCTCCATGGTCGGCGCGAGCATGACCACGGCGGTCCCCACCGCGAAGAACGCCGCCGACACCCACGCCACGATCCGGCCACCGGCGCGATCGGTCCAGTTGCCAGCGAGCACCATCCCCGGCACCCCGGCGGCGAGCGGGGCGGCGAAGGCGAGCGCGTACAGGGTCTCGCCGTCGAGGTCGCGGCTGATCACCGGCATGATCGTCGTCATCGCCAGGTTCTGGAACGCCGCGACGCCGACGATCGCGACCATGCCGATCGTCGCGAGGGCGTACGGCCCGCTCAGCAGGCTGGTCCGCGACGCCGTTGTGCTCACCTACGACATCGTAGGGGCGAGGGGTGACGGTGTGGCAGCGTCACCGGGCCACGCGTCAGCTCGTCAGCGCCTGCTCCAGGTCCGCCACCAGGTCGCCGGCGTCCTCGATGCCGACCGACAGCCGCACGACGTTCTCGGGCACGGCCAGCTCGGTGCCCTTCACCGACGCGTGGGTCATCTCGCTCGGGTACCCGATGAGCGACTCCACGCCACCGAGCGACTCGGCCAGGGCGAACAGCTCCGTCGACTCCGCGAACCGCTTCGCGGCCTCGGCACCACCGGAGAGCGCGACCGAGAGCATCCCGCCGAACCCGCGCATCTGGCGGGCGGCGACGTCGTGCCCCGGGTGGTCGGGCAGGCCCGGGTAGTAGACGCGCTCGACGCCGGGCGCGCCGACGAGCGCCTCGGCGACGGCCTGCGCATTCCGCGAGTGCCGCTCCATCCGCACCGCGAGCGTCTTGATGCCACGGGTGGTCAGGTAGGCGTCGAACGGCGACGAGATCGCGCCCGCGCCGAACTGCAGGAACTGCACCTTCGCCGCGAGCTCCTCGTCCGCGAGCACGACGGCTCCGCCGACGACGTCGGAGTGTCCGCCGAGGTACTTCGTCGTCGAGTACACGACGACGTCGGCGCCGAGCGACAGCGGCTGCTGCAGGTACGGCGACGCGAACGTGTTGTCGACGACCACCAGGGCGCCCGACTCGTGCCCGAGGGTCGCGAGCGCGGCGATGTCGGCGATCTTCATGAGCGGGTTCGTCGGCGTCTCGACCCACAGCACCGTGGTGGCCGGTGCCCCCTGCAGTGCCGCGCGGACCTGGTCGAGGTCGCTCATGTCGACGACGACGAGCTCGACACCCCACGGAACGTGCAGCCGACTCACCAGCCGGTGGGTGCCGCCGTACACGTCGTTGCCCATCACGACACGGCCACCGGGGACCAGCGCCGCGCGGAGCAGAGCGTCCTCGGCGGCGAGCCCGGACGCGAACGACGACGCCGCGACGCCACCGTCGAGGTCGGCGAGGAGCACCTGCAGCGAGTCGCGCGTCGGGTTGCCGGCGCGCGAGTACTCGTAGCCGTTGCGCATGCCGCCGACGCCGTCCTGCACGTACGTCGACGTCAGGTGGATCGGCGGGATGACGGCGCCGGTGGTCTCGTCGGGCTCCTGGCCGGCGTGGACGGCTCGGGTGCTGAACTCGGTCATGCTCGGTGGTTCCTTACTCGGAGAGGTAGGTGAGGAGGTCGTGCCGGGTCAGCACGGTGACGGGCTTGCCGTCCTCGACGACGAGGAGCGCGTCGGCCGACTCGAGCGCACGCCGCGCCGCGGAGACCGACTCGCCGACGCCGATGAGCGGCAGCGGGTCGCCGACGAAGCCGGTGAGCGCGTCCGACATCTTCGCGGTGCCGGTGAAGACCTGCTCGAGCAGCGCCTTCTCCTCGACGGCGCCGACGACCTCGCCGATGACGACGGGCGGCTCTGCGCTGAGCACGGGCATCTGCGAGACGCCGTACTTGGTCATGATGTCGACGACGTCGCGCACGGTGTCCGCCGGGTGTGCGTGCACCAGGTCGGGCAGGCGGCCGTCCTTGCCGGCGATGAGCGACCCGACGGTGCGCTCGTCGTCGGTCTCGGCGAAGCCGTAGGAGCGCATCCACCGGTCGTTGAAGATCTTGCCGAGGTAGCCGCGGCCGCCGTCCGGCAGCAGCACGACGACGACGTCGTCCTCGGTCAGGTCACGGGCGGCGCGGAGCGCCGCGACGACGGCCATGCCGCTCGAGCCGCCGACGAGCAGTCCTTCTTCACGCGCCAGGCGCCGGGTCATCGCGAAGGAGTCGGCGTCCGACACGGCGATGATCTCGTCCGGCACGCCGGCGTCGTACGCGCTCGGCCAGAAGTCCTCGCCGACGCCCTCGACCAGGTACGGGCGACCGGTGCCGCCGGAGTAGACGGAGCCCTCGGGGTCGGCCCCGACGATGCGGACGCCGCCGTCGGACGCCTCCTTCAGGTACCGTCCGGTGCCGGAGATCGTGCCGCCGGTGCCGACGCCCGCGACGAAGTGGGTGATCTGCCCCTCGGTGTCGCGCCAGATCTCCGGACCGGTGGTCTCGTAGTGGCTGCGGGGACCGTTCGGGTTCGCGTACTGGTTCGGCTTGTAGGCGCCGGGGATCTCCTGCACGAGCCGGTCCGACACCGAGTAGTAGGACTCGGGGTGCTCCGGCGCGACCGCGGTCGGGGTGACGACGATCTCGGCGCCGTACGCCGTCAGCACGTTGCGCTTGTCCTCGCCGACCTTGTCGGGCAGCACGAAGACGCACCGGTAGCCGCGCTGCTGTGCGACCAGGGCCAGACCGACGCCGGTGTTGCCGGAGGTCGGTTCGACGATGGTCCCGCCGGGGCGCAGATCGCCAGAGGCCTCGGCCGCGTCGATGATCCGGGTGGCGATGCGGTCCTTCGACGACCCACCGGGGTTCAGGTACTCGACCTTCACGAGGATGGTCGCCCGCACCCCCTCGGTCACCCGGTTGAGCTTGACGAGCGGGGTGTCGCCGACGAGGTCGACGACGGAGTTCGCGTAACGCACGCCGTCGAGTCTAGGACGCGGTCCCCGCGTCCCGCTGGGATGTGTCGTGTGCGGACAGCGCCCCGGCATCCCGCGGCGGACGGCGAGCCCTGGTCGCGCTGCGCGCCGGACGGGAGGCCCGTGCGGACGCCGCCACGGGCCTCCCGTCCGGCGACCGGTCGCGACCGTCAGGGGCGGACGACGTCCGCCGACGAGTTCTGCTGTCGGTGCAGCTGGGCGTACGTGCCGTCGAGGGCGAGGAGTTCGTCGTGCGTGCCCTGCTCGACGATCTGGCCGTGGTCGAGGACGAAGATGACGTCGGCGTCGCGGATCGTCGACAGCCGGTGCGCGATGGAGATGGTGGTCCGGCCGGCCGCCGCCGTGTCGAGCGCCGTCTGCACGACGTGCTCCGAGATGGAGTCGAGCGCGCTGGTGGCCTCGTCGAGGACGAGCACCGGCGGGTCCTTCAGCATGACCCGGGCGATGGCGATGCGCTGCTTCTCACCACCGGACAGGCGGTAGCCGCGCTCCCCCACGACGGTGTCGTAGCCGTCCGGGAACGAAGCGATCGTGTCGTGGATGTTCGCCGCACGGGCCGCACGCTCGAGCTCGTCGTCGGTGGCGTCGGGCTTGGCGTACCGCAGGTTCTCGCCGATCGTGGCGTGGAACAGGTACGTCTCCTGGCTGACGATGCCGACGTGCCGCATCAGGTCCTCGTGCACCAGGTCGCGGACGTCCTGCCCGGCGAACCGTACCGATCCTTCGGTCGCCTCGTACAGCCGGGGCACCAGGTAGGACACCGTCGTCTTGCCCGCGCCGGAGGGACCGACGAAGGCCGCGAACTGCCCGGGGCGCAGCTCGAACGACACCCCGCGCAGGGTCGGCTTGTCGGCTTCGCCGTCGGGGTAGGTGAAGACGACGTCGTCGAAGGCGACGTGGCCGACCTTCGACTCGTCCACGGGCCGGGCGGTCGGCGAGTCGGTGATGGCCGGCTTGAGGTCGAAGTACTCGAAGATGCGGGCGAAGAGCGCACCGGAGGTCTGCAGGTCGAGGACCACGCGCAGCAGCCCGACCGTCGGGAACAGCAGCCGGGACTGCACCGTCGTGAACGCGACGATCGTCCCGGCCGTGATCGGGACGTCGCCGATGATCAGGTACGCGGCGACGACGTAGATGATCGCCGGGATGATCGACAGGAATATCTGCACGATCGCGAAGAACCACTGCCCGGACATCTGCTGGCGGACCTGCAGGGTGATCTGGTTGCGGTTCTCGTCCCCGTAGCGGCGGGTCTCGCTGGCCTGCTGGTTGAAGCTCTTCGCGAGCAGGATGCCGGAGACGCTCAGCGCCTCTTGCGTGATGGCCGTCATGTCGGACAGCGACTCCTGCGTCTGCGCGGCGATGCGGGCCCGGACCTGGCCGACGCGGCGCTGCGCGATCACGAGCAGCGGCAGCAGGACGACGGCGACCAGCGTCATCTGCCAGCTCAGCAGGAGCATCGCGACCACGGCGGCGATCACGGTCACGGTGTTGCCGAGCACCGACGAGATCGTGTTGTTCAGCACGCTCGCCACACCGCCGACGTCGTTCTGCAGGCGTGACTGGATGACGCCGGTCTTGGTGCGGGTGAAGAACGCGAGTTCCATCCGCTGCAGGTGCGCGAACAGGCGCATCCGCATCGCACCCATGACCTTGTTGCCGACAGTGGCGGTCAGGTACGTCTGCCAGACGCCGACCCCGGCGCTCGCGATCCAGAGCAGGACCATCGCGGACACGAGCTCGATCAGCACCGGGACGTCCGGGCGACCCGACGGCGGGAACAGCCCGCGGTCGAACGCCTGCTGGGTGAGCAGTGGCGGCACGACCGAGATGGCCGCACCGACCAGCACGAGGACGACCGTGAGCATGATCGCCCGACGGTGCGGCTCGAACAGCGCGGCGATGCGCCGGACCAGGTGCGGGATCCTCGGCGCCTCGGCGTTGGCGGCCTTCTGCGCGCGGAAGTCGCCGCTCGAGATGCGCCCACCCCCGCGCGGACCGCCGCCTCGCCCGCCGTGTCCCATGCTCATGGAGCCACCGTAGCCCCGCGCTCGGACATCGACCGCCCGCTCCACAGCACCGCAGTATTTGACCCCGTTCAGGGGGCGTGCGAGCATGTGCCGTCCCCGTCCCCGCACCACCGAGGTCCCATGTCGTCCGCGCCGTCACGTCCCACGTCCCTGGGGGCGCAGCTCGCCCGCCGCAAGCCGATCGAGCAGCTGCAGGCCGAAGCGTCCCGTGGTGTGAACGGTGAACCGCTCCGTCGGTCGCTCGGGGTCTGGCAGCTGACGATGATCAGCGTCGGGGCCACGCTCGGCACCGGCATCCTGGTCGTCCTCGGCACCGCGGTCCCGCTCGCCGGTCCCGCCGTCTGGATCTCGTTCGTCGTCGCGGGGATCGCCGCGCTGCTGTCCGCGCTGTCCTACGCCGAGATGGCGGGCGCCGTCCCGACCTCGGGGTCCAGCTACTCGTACACGTACGCCACGATGGGCGAGGGCATCGCCTGGATCTGCGGCTGGTGCCTCGTGCTCGAGTACGCCGTCTCGGTGGCCGCGGTCGCGGTGGGTGCCAGCGAGTACGTCGACGAGACCCTCCGCGTGTTCGGCCTGCACCTGCCCACCGCGCTCGCCGCTCCCCCGGTCGACGGCGGCGTGGTCAACCTGCCCGCGGCCGTCCTGGTCCTGCTCGCCACCGTCGTGCTGCTGCCCGGTGCCCGCGAGAGCGCCTGGGTGAACACGGTCATGGTGATCGTGAAGATCGCCCTGCTGGTCTTCTTCGTCATCGTGGCGTTCACGGCCTTCCGGGCGCAGAACTTCGAGCCGCTCGCCCCGATGGGCGCCGCCGGGGTCACCGCCGCCGCATCACGGCTGTTCTTCTCCTACATCGGCTTCGACGCCGCCTCGACCGCCGGTGAAGAGGCGAAGAACCCCCGCCGTGACCTGCCCCGGGCGATCATCGGCTCGATCGCGCTCATCACCGCGCTGTACATCCTCGTCGCGATCGCCGCCGTCGGGGCCCGCTCGTGGACGGCGTTCTCGTCGTCCGAAGCGTCACTCGTCCGCATCGTGGTCGACGTCACGGGGCAGCCGCTCGTCGCCCTCGTGTTCTCGATCGGCGCCGTCGTCGCCATCGCCAGCGTCGTCCTCACCGTCCTGTACGGCCAGACCCGCATCCTGCTCACGATGTCTCGCGACGGCCTGGTACCGAAGGTCTTCGGGCGGGTCTCCCGTCGCACCGGCACCCCGATCGCGAACACGCTCATCATCGGCATCGCCGTGACCATCGTCGCCGCGCTCGTGCCCCTCGGTGAGCTCGCCGACGCGACGAGCATCGGCACCCTCGTCGCCTTCGCCCTGGTGAACGTGTCCGTCATCGTGCTCCGCCGCTCGCAGCCCGACCTGGAGCGCTCGTACCGGGTGCCGCTGTTCCCCGTCGTGCCGGTCCTCGGCACCCTGAGCTGCGTGCTGCTCGCGGTGTTCCTCGGCGCCACCACCTGGATCGCCTTCGGCATCTGGATGGTCGCCGGCGCCCTGCTCTACCTGGCCTACGGCCGCCGCCACAGCACCCTGCGCTGACGCGCCGCCGCGCACGCGCGCCGACCTCACGCGCTCACCGACACCTCACGCGCGCCGTCAACCGTGAGCTGTCGCTGAGCGCGTGAACTCGCGACGCGGTTCCTTGTGCACAGCGGCCACGTGGAGACCGCCTCGTCCACAGATGCCCTGTTCGGACACCGGCGGCGGTCGCCGTCGACGAACATCGCGGCATGAACGAGAGCACCCACCGCCCGCACCTGCTCCGTGCCACCGCACGGGACCCGACCCACGCGAGACTCCTGCAACGTCGGCACGCCTCGGGATCGTTGGTCCGCCTGCTCGCGGGCGTGTACATCGTGACCGAGGAGTGGGACGCGCTGAGCGCTGTCGGCCAGCACCTCGCCCGTGCGCGGGCCATCGCGCCACGGCTGCGTGCTGGCTCGGTGTTCTCCCACGTCACCGCCGCGCTGATCCACGGCTGGCCACTGGTCGGGGACGCACCGGATCGGGTCCACGTGGTCGACCCGGCAGTCTCGGTCATCCAGCACCGAGCGGGTCTCATCCGACACCCGACTGGCCGGATGCCGCGGACCGCTGCCACGGCGTTCGACGGCGTACCGGTCACGGCTCCCCTGGACACCGCGACGGCGCTCATCACCACAGGGTCGCCCCACGTCGCCGCCGTGGCCGTTGATGCCGGCATCCGCCAGGGGGTGCTCACGCTGGACGACCTCCGCGGCGTGGTGCCCGTCCGTCCTGCACGCGGCTCGGTGCACGCCGAGATGGTCCTCTCGGCGCTCGATGCCCGGCACGAGTCCGTCGGCGAATCGTTCGCCGCGATCCGGTTCGTGCAGGTCGGGCTCCCGTCGTGCAAGCCGCAGGTCGAGTTCCGGCACCGCGACGGCACGGTCGACCGCGTCGACTTCTGGTTCCCGTCACTCGGCGTCGTCGTCGAGTTCGACGGCCGGCAGAAGTACGTCGACCCGTCGATGCTGCAGGGGCGCGATCCCGCGGACGTCCTCTGGGCCGAGAAGCGTCGTGAGGACCGGCTCCGCGCGCTCCCCGCAGTCAGGGCCGTCATCCGTGTGACGTGGTGGCACCTCGTCGAGCCCGACCGCCTCCGTGCGCTCTTCCGCTCGCACGGCATCTTCATCTGAGCGGTACGACCTCACGCGCTGACGGACACTTCACGGACCGGAGCGCGCGTGAAGTGTCGGTCAGCGCGAAACTTCGCCGCCCCCCGCACACGACGAAGGCCGCCGCCCCGAGGGGCAGCGGCCTTCGTGACCGGAACGGTCGAGACTACGCGAGCTCGATCGTGGCGCCAGCGGCCTCGAGGGTCGCCTTCGCCTTGTCGGCGGTCTCCTTGTTCGCACCCTCGAGGATCTTGGCGTCGGCGGTCTCGACGAGCGCCTTGGCCTCACCGAGGCCGAGCGACGTCAGGCCACGGACCTCCTTGATGACCTGGATCTTCTTGTCACCAGCGGACTTGAGGATGACGTCGAACTCGGTCTTCTCCTCAGCGGCCTCGGCCGGAGCAGCTGCGCCGGCGGGGGCGGCAGCGGCGACCGGGGCGGCCGCGGTGACCTCGAAGACCTCTTCGAACTTCTTCACGAAGTCCGAGAGCTCGATGAGCGTGAGCTCCTTGAAGGCCTCGATGAGCTCGTCCTGCGAAAGCTTCGCCATGATTTTCTCCTACTACTAGCTAGTACGTGTGGTTGATGAACGCGAGCCTGATCAGGCCGCGGACTCCTGCTTCTCGCGAAGGGCGTCCACGGTGCGGACGGCCTGCGAGAGGGGTGCCTGGAACAGGTACGCAGCACCGAACAGCGAGGCCTTGAGTGCGCCGGCGAGCTTGCCGAGCAGCACTTCACGGGACTCGAGGTCGGCGAGCTTGTCCACCTCGGTCGCGGTGAGCGGGTTACCGTCGAAGTAACCGCCCTTCACCACGAGCTCGGGGTTCGCCTTGGCGAATGCACGCAGCGACTTCGCGACGGCGACGGTGTCACCGTGGACGAAGGCGAGAGCGGACGGACCGGCGAGCTCGTCGTCGAACGACGAGATGCCGGCGTTGTTCGCCGCGATCTTGGTCAGCGTGTTCTTCACCACGGCGTACGTGGCGTGCTCACGGATCGAGTTGCGGAGCTCCTTGAGCTGCGCGACCGTGAGACCGCGGTACTCGGTGAGCAGAACGGCGTTCGAGCTACGGAAGGACTCCGTGAGCTCGGCGACCGCAGCTTCCTTGTTCGCCATGGTTCTCCTTGGGGGTCTTGCCGGCAGCCCCAGGTCCACGAACGAAAAAAGCTCCGGCGCAGAGGCTCGGAGCTGCTCTCACCAGATGGTGGGAGTGGTTCGGAACACCTGCGCGGGATGCCTCACGAGTGAGGACCTTCGGTCACGATGTTCACAAACACGTTGCGAGCAGCATGACATCCGGCGGTCTTTGGCTTCGAGAACTGTACCAGACGCCGTGGGCGTCACCAAACACCGGTCTGGAGGCGCGGGGCGGCCCCGCCCCGCGCCTCCCGACCGTCAGTGGGCGCCGTCCACCGCAGCGGGTGTCGCGGACCAGTCCGCGGACCCGGCAGTGTCAGCCGACGACGACGCGACGGCCCCTGCAGCGGCGGCAGCCGCAGCCGGGTCGCGCGGCAGGTGCACCGTGAACACGGTGTCCCCCGGCTCGCTCGTGACCTCGACCCGGCCGCCGTGCGCCTGCACGACCGCGTCCACGATGGCGAGCCCCAGGCCGGTCGACCCGACCGTGCGGGACCGCGAGCTGTCGGCCCGGGCGAAGCGCTCGAACAGCTTCGGCAGGAACTCCGGGTCGATCCCCTGGCCGGTGTCGCGCACGGTCAGGTCGACTCCGCCGTCGACCGGCGCGAGGCCCACCGTGATGCGGGTGCCCTCGGGCGTGTGGGTCCGGGCGTTGGTGACGAGGTTCACGATGACCTGGTGCAGTCGTGCGGCGTCGCCCGTGATGGTCACCGGCTCCGGCGGGACGTCGACCTCGATGGGGTGTTCCGGCGAGGCGGCGTGTGCGTCGTTCACCGCGTCGAGCACCAGGCCGGTCAGGTCGACCTCGGCGAACTGGATCTCGCGGCCTTCGTCGAGACGGGCGAGGAGCAGCAGGTCCTCCACCATCGAGGTCATCCGGATGGACTCGGACTCGATGCGGCTCATCGCGTAGACGACGTCCTTCGGCAGGTCGCCGCCCATGCGCCGGGTGAGCTCGGCGTACCCGCGGACCGAGGCGAGCGGGGTCCGGAGCTCGTGCGAGGCGTCGGCGACGAACTGCCGCACCTTCTGCTCCGAGCGTTCCCGGGCCTGCATCGCACTGCCGATGTGCCCGAGCATGCGGTTGAACGCGCTGCCGACCCGGCCGACCTCGGTTCGGGGGTCGGTGTCGGGCACGCGGACACCGTCGAGGGCGTCGCTGCGGTCGAGCGGCATGCGCGCGACGGTGGACGCGGTCTCCGCGACGCGCTCGAGCGGTCGGAGCGACTGCCGGACCACGAACGCGGCGACGACCGACCCGGCGACCAGTGCGGTCGCCACGACGGCGAGGACGACCCCGAAGAGCTTCCAGACGCTGTCGTAGACGGGGGCCATCGGGAGCCCCACGACCAGGACGGCCGGGCCGACGTTGACGGCGGCGAGGCGGTAGCGCCCGACGTCCGAGCCGAGGTCGATCGTCTCCGGGTCGGCGTCCACACGGACGGACCCCAGTGCCTCGGCGCTCGTCTGCGGGACCCCGCTCGGGCGGCCGTAGTCGTCGAGCACGTTCGCGATGACGACCTGCCCGTCGACGAAGTACGCGGTCAGGGTTCCGGCGGCCTGCCCGGACGGTCGGGACAGGTCGATGCTCGGCTGCCCCGACTGGTTCTGCTGCAGGTACCGCTGCGCCCGGTGCGTGGCGCTCGTGATCTGCTTGTCGATCGCGCTGGTCTGGATCGAGGCGAGCGCGATGATGCTGGCCGCCCCGATCACCGCGCTGACGGCGACGACGAGGGCGACGATGCTCAGGACGAGCCGGCGCCGCAGGGTCACGAGGTCGGCTTGATGACGTACCCGACGCCGCGCACCGTGTGGATCATCGGGGTCTCACCGGCGTCGATCTTCTTGCGCAGGTAGGAGATGTAGATCTCGACGACCGACGACTTGCCGCCGAAGTCGTACGACCACACGCGGTCCAGGATCTGCGCCTTCGAGAGCACGCGGCGCGGGTTGCGCATCAGGAACCGGAGCAGCTCGAACTCGGTGGCGGTCAGCTCGACGGGCCGGCCGGCACGGGAGACCTCGTACGACTCCTCGTCGAGCACCAGGTCGCCGACGACGATGCGGGAGTCGCCAGCCTCGGAGATCGAGATCTGCGAGCGGCGGATGAGCCCGCGCAGACGCGCCACGACCTCCTCGAGGGAGAACGGCTTGGTGACGTAGTCGTCACCGCCCGCGGTGAGTCCGGTCACGCGGTCCTCGACGGAGTCCTTCGCGGTGAGGAACAGCACGGGGGTGTCGTCGTTGTTCTGCCGCAGCCGGCTGAGCACCTGCAGCCCGTCGAGGTCCGGCATCATCACGTCGAGCACCATGGCGTCGGGCTTGAACTCCCGCGCGGTCGTCAGGGCGTCCTGGCCGCCGTTCGCGCTCTTGACGTCCCAGCCCTCGTAGCGGAGCGCCATGGACAACAGGTCGGTGAGGCTGGCTTCGTCGTCGACGACCAGGATGCGCAACGGGGTTCCGTCGGCACGCGTGAGGCGCGGGGCTGCTGCGGGCTGGGAGATGGTCACGTCTTCGAGTATCGAGAAGTTCCTATGAGTCGTCTGTGGCACGGCCCAGTGCGTTCTGTGGATCGAGGCCACGTCCGCGTCCGCCGCTCCGTACGTTGGGAGCATGTTGCGATCTGCAGCCTGGCCCCCGTCGGCCCGGCACCTGGACACCGCGCGGATCGAACGGACGACCGGGAGGCCCGGCTCGACACCGACGGACCGCCTCGCGGTCGCGCGAGCGGTCGCCGCCACCACCCCACCCCTGTCCGCCGGGACGGCCGGCGGGTTCTTCGGCACGCTCGCCGCGGTCGCCGCGGCGGACGTCGCCACCGCCCGCACCGTCGAACCGCACCTGGACGCGCTCGGGATCCTGGCACAGGCCGGGGTCGACGCGCCGGAGAACTCGACCTGGGGCGTCTTCGCCGCCGAGGGGCCGGGCCTCCGGCTCGATGCCGCGCCCCAGCACGACGGCACGGTCCTGCTGCACGGCACGAAGCCGTGGTGCTCGCTCGCCTCGACGCTCTCGCACGCCCTGGTCACCGCGCACCTGGGCGACGAGCGGGTCCTCGTCGCCGTGGACCTGCGACAGCCCGGCGTCACCGTGCACGACGACGCCTGGGTCGCACGCGGCATGCCGGACGTGCCGAGCGGACCGGTCGACTTCGACGGCGTCCGGGCACGACCCGTCGGCGCTCCCGGTTGGTACCTCCGCCGTCCCGGCTTCGCCTGGGGCGGCATCGGCGTCGCGGCCTGCTGGTGGGGCGGTGCGGTCGGGCTCGCCCGGGTGCTCCGCGACACCGCGGCCGCGCACCCGGAGTCCGAGCTGCTGCAGGCCGCCCTCGGCGCCACCGTGGCCGACCTCGCCGACGCCGAGGACGCCCTCGCCGACGCCGCAGCCCGGATCGACGGGTCCGACACGGGTCCTGACGACACCGACTGGCGGTTGCTCGCCCAGACCGTCCGGTCGCGGGTGCGCCGATCGGTCGACGCCGTGCGTGAGCGGGTGGTCGCCACGATCGGCCCGGCTCCGCTGACCGCCGACGCCGCAGTCGCCGCGCGGGTCGCCGACCTCGAGCTCTACGTCCTGCAGGACCACAGCGCCCGTGACCTCGCCCGCATCGGCCGCATGGTGCTCGAGCGGGGCGGTGTCGCGTGGTGAGCTTCGACCACCGTGAGCCGGGCACCGACCCGGCGGCGTGGACGGGGTTCCTCGACGGCCTGGACGCACCGGCGATCGACCTGGCCGGCACCGGGTCGGTGGTGGTCGTCGCACCCCACCCCGACGACGAGACCCTCGGCGCCGGTGGGCTGATCGCGGCCGCAGCAGCGGCCGGCGTCCCCGTGCACGTGCTGCTGCTCACCCGCGGCGAGCGCTCCCACCCGGACTCCCCCACGACGACCCCGGAGGCGCTCGCCGCCGCCCGTGACGACGAGTTCGCGGCGGCCCTGCGCACCCTGCACCCCGACGTGACGTCGACCTCGGTGGGGATCCCGGACGGCGCGACCCGCGAACACCGGGACCGTGTCGTCGACACCCTCGACACGGTGCTCGCCGGCGCCGCCCGCCCCGTGCTGCTCGTCGCGCCGTGGCGCGGGGACGGGCACCGCGACCACCGCATCGCCGGCGAGGTCGCCGAGGCCGCCGCGGCGAGCGCCGCCGACGTCGACCTGCTCGCGTACCCGGTCTGGGCCTGGCACTGGGACGACCCGGACCGCTCCGTCGCGCCGTGGGACGACGTCCGGGCCCTGTCGTTGCCCGACGACCTCGTCGCCCGGAAGCGTGCCGCCCTCGACGCCTACCCGTCGCAGACCCGTCCCCTGTCGCCCGCCGCGGGGGACGAGGCGATCGTCGACGACCGGCACGCCGCCCACCACCTGCGGACGACGGAGTGGTTCTTCGCACCGGGGCCCGCCCCGTCGCGGTCTCGCGAGTCGTTCGACGCCCACTACGACCGGAAGCCCGAGGGGTGGGACTTCGACGGGTCCTGGTACGAGCAGCGCAAGCGGGCCGTGACGCTGGCGGCGCTCCCCCGCCCGCGCTACCGGTCGGCGCTCGAGCTCGGCTGTGCCACCGGGGTCCTGACGGCCGCCCTCGCCGAACGCGCGGACGACGTGCTCGGCACCGACATCTCGGCGGCACCGCTGGAGCGTGCTGCCCGCCGTGCCCCGACCGCGCGGTTCGTGCAGGCGGCCCTGCCGGCGGAGTGGCCGGACGGGCGCTGGGACCTGGTGGTGATGTCCGAGGTCGGGTACTACCTGTCGCCCGCCGACCTCGACGCGACGATCGACCGGGTGCTCGGGTCGCTCGATGACGACGGCGTGCTCGTGGCCTGCCACTGGCGGCACCCCGACGACGAGGCCGTGTCGAGCGGTGACGCGGTGGATGCGCGGCTGACCGAACGGTGGCCGCGTCCCGCTCTGCTCCGGCACGTGGAGGAGGACTTCGTCCTGAGTGTCCTTCCCGGCCCGGCGGTCACCTCGGTGGCCCGGGCCGAGGGGATCATCCGGTGACGCGACCGGAATCACGTGCACGCATCGACGTCGTCGTCCCCGCGCACGACGAGGCGGACCGGATCGCCGCGTGCCTCGATGCGCTCCTGGTGGCCCTCGATCGGCTCGCCACGGAGCGACCCGGAGTCGACGCCGCCGTCACGGTGGTGCTCGACGGTTGCACGGACGGCACCGCTTCGGTGGTCGAGCGGTACCCGGTCGACGTCCTGACCACGGACCGTGTCGGGGTCGGTCGGGCACGGACCATCGGGGCGACGCACGCCCTCCGTGCGCACGACGGCGACCCGGCGGCCCGGTGGCTCGCCCACACCGACGCCGATTCCCGGGTGCACGAACGGTGGCTCGTCCAGCAGTGCGACGCCCTGGCGTCCGGCGCGCAGGTGCTCGTCGGCGCCGTCGTCCCGGACCCGGACGACCTGGCGCCCGCGGTGCTCGACCGCTGGACGCTGGCGCACCCGCCCGGTGCTGCCCTCGGCCACGTGCACGGCGCGAACCTCGGCGTGCTCGCCGCGGCGTACGTCAGCCTCGGCGGGTTCGACCCCGTGCCCGAGCACGAGGACGCGCGGCTGGTGGCCCGGGCGCGGGCGCTCGGCTTCCGGGTGGACGCCACCGTCGACCTGCCGGTGGTGACGAGCGGGCGTTTCGCCGGCCGGACCCCCGGCGGGTACGCGGAGCACCTGCGCCAGCGGTACGGCGACGTCGGCTGATGCGCCCTTAGCCGTCACATAGGTCCGCGATGGGCCGGTCATCGACAGCGTGCCTAGGTTCTCCTCCGTCGGCCCCGCCGCGTGCTCTGCGCGGCCGGTGACCCCCAGCCGGCCACCACCGAGGAGAACCATGTTCCTGACCTACCTCAGGCGCGAACTCACGAACCGCAAGAAGCAGACGGTCATCATCGCGATCGGGATGGCCCTGGCCATCGCCCTCGTGGTGATCGTGTCGTCGATCTCGGGTGGCGTGCAGGCAGCGCAGTCGAGCGTCCTGCAGTCCGTCTACGGCGTCGGCACCGACATCACCGTCACCAAGACCGCGACGGCGTCGACGAACGGCGGGCGTCCGAGCTTCGACTTCGGCAGCCAGGGCGACAGCGACGACGACAGCGGTTCGACCGACCTGTCGCAGTCGCGGCTCGCGGTCGCGCGCGGCACGAGCACCCTGAACGCCGCGAACCTGTCCACCATCACGACCACCGACGGCGTCAAGGCCGCGACGGGTGTGCTGACCCTCCAGAACAGCACGTTCTCCGGCCAGGTCCAGCAGCAGTCGACCGACGACAGCAGCACGGACAGCAGCGGCGACTCCAGCAGCGACAGCACGACCCAGCAGGGCCCGCCGAGCGGGGACACCGGCGGTGGCGGCGGGTTCGGCGGTGGGTCGTTCAGCGTCGACTCGTTCACGGTGACCGGCATCCCGGTTTCCGGCGCGACGGTCGGTCCGCTCACGAGCACCGAGCTCACGAAGGGGCGCACCTTCGCCGCGAAGGACGCGGGCAAGGACGTCGTCGTGCTCGATGCGTCGTACGCGAAGAGCGAGTCGAAGGCGGTCGGCGACACCGTCGACATCGGCGGCACGGACTTCACCGTCATCGGCATCGTCAGCTCCACCGGCTCGGCCTCGACCACGGGCTCGAACACCTACATCCCGCTCGACACCGCACAGGCGCTGGCCGACCTCGACGGCAAGGTCACCTCGATCTACGTCTCCGCCGAGTCGTCCTCCGACGTCAGCACCATCAAGTCCGCACTGCAGGCGAAGCTGACGAGCGCCACCGTCTCCACCGAGGCCGACCTCGCATCGAGCGTGTCCGGGTCGCTCAGCACCGCGTCGAGCCTCGTCTCGAACCTCGGCAGGTGGCTGTCGATCGTCGTGCTCGCCGCGGCGTTCCTCATCGCGATCCTCTTCACGATCTCCGGCGTGACCCGCCGCACCCGCGAGTTCGGGACCCTCAAGGCGATCGGCTGGTCGAACGGCCGCATCACCCGACAGGTGGCAGGCGAGTCCCTGGTGCAGGGCCTGATCGGCGGCGTGCTCGGCGCCGCGGCCGGCCTGATCGGCATCCTCGTCGTGAACGTCATCAGTCCGACGATCTCGGCGAGCGCCTCGAGCACGACCGGCGGGGGTGCCGGTGGCGGTGGTGGCATGCCCGGCGGCGCGGCGACCGCGGCCGCGGGCAGCGGCACGACGGGCGGTGCACCGGCCGGGGGCTTCGGCGGCGGCGCGAGCACGGCGTCGACGACCGACGTGGTCCTGCACGCCCCGGTGACCGTCGAGATCATCCTGCTGGCGATCGGCCTGGCGATCCTCGGCGGCCTCATCGCCGGCGCGCTCGGCGGCTGGCGGGCGAGCCGGCTCCGTCCGGCCGAGGCGCTCCGGAGCGTGGCCTGATGCCCGGCCGCACCGACACGACCGAACCGACGACAGGAGCAACCGTGACCAGCACCGACACCGCGACCGGCGAGGCGGAGGCGAGCCGTGCCTCCAGTCCGATGTACCGGCTGACGAACGTCAGCAAGACCTACAAGCAGAAGAACCGGACCGTCACCGCCCTGACGAACGTCCACCTGACGATCCCGCAGGGGCAACTCGTGGCCGTCCAGGGGCCGACCGGCGGCGGGAAGTCGACGCTGCTGCAGATGCTCGGAGCGCTCGACCGGCCGAGTGCCGGATCGATCCACCTCGGTGGCGACCGCGACGTGGCGAAGCTCGGCGACGGCGCGCTGACCGACCTGCGGGCGACCGAGATCGGCTTCGTGTTCCAGAGCTTCAACCTGATCCCGACGCTGACGGCGCTCGAGAACGTCGAGACGGCGTTCGCGGGGTCCCTCGCGAACCGGTCCCGGAGCGAGGTCCGCGAACGTGCGGTCGCTGCCCTCCGCGAGGTCGGACTGGGTGAGCGGATGGAGCATCTGCCGGCCGAGCTGTCCGGCGGACAGCAGCAGCGCGTGGCGATCGCCCGGGCGCTGGTGAAGAACCCGAGCGTGCTGCTCGCCGACGAGCCGACGGGGGCGCTCGACGAGTCGACCCGCGACGAGATCATGGCGCTCATCGAGAAGCAGTGGCGGGAGCGCGGCCTGACCGTCGTCATCGTCACGCACGACTCGTGGGTCGCGAAGCGTGCCGAGCGTCGCCTGCACATCAAGCAGGGGCAGGTCCGCGAGGTCTAGCGGGGCGGCGGGCGGCGGGGTGTCCGTCCGCGTTTCGCGCTGAGCGACAGTCCACGCGTGCGGCGGCGCGTGGACTGTCGCACAGCGCGTGAGGACGCCGCCGCCCCGGCGCCGCAGACGCCGCCGCTACCCGGCCACCGGGTAGTCGCAGTACGCGAACCACGCCGAGTCGGGGGCCCACGGCGGCACGTTGACCGTCCCCTGCCCACCGTCGAGTGCCACCAGGGTCTCCGGCTGGACCGCGATCCGAGCGCCGCGGACGAGCGACCCCGGCAGCAGCCGGAGTTCGACGCGGTGGTCCGCCGGGTGGCCCTGCACGCCGGGCTCGTACGACAGGTACAGCAGGTGCGAGCCGTCCGGCGACAGGTGCGGGAACCAGTTCACCCGGTCGTCGTTCGTCAGGCGGACCGGGCTGTCGTGCCCGGGCCAGCGCACGGCCAGCTGCGCGGTGCCGGGGGTGAACCGCTCCGTGTTCCAGAGCAGGATCCCGCCGGCCGGACTGATGGTGCAGCCGTCGTCGGGGTGCTCGTCCCGCGTGACGAACGTCGGCTCGCCGGTCTCCGGGTCGACCATCGCGACGTCGGTCGTCCAGACGCCGTCCTCGGACAGCTCCCCCACGATCGCGGCGAGGGCGCTGCCGTCGGGGGCGATGCCGTGCAGGTAGAACTTCCGCTTGGTGGGCAGGGCCGCTGCGACGTCGGTGATCCGGGTCGCGGGACCGCCCTCGGGCAGCGGGACGCGGTAGAGCTCGCCGTCGCGGGCGCTCACCACGATGGAGCTGCCGGACGGCTCGAGCACGTGGTCGTTGTTGATCTCGTCGACGCCGTCCATCGGCACCGGCACGAGCGCCGTCTCGTCGAGCACGGTGCCGCTGTCGCCCGACGGCAGCCGCAACAGCCACAGGTCGCCGTCGCCGTTCAGCACCAGGGTCTGGGCGTCCAGGACGTTCGGCGCCTCGACGAGCACCGTGGCCGACTCGAACACGAGCCGCGAGGTGCGGGACTCGACGTCGTACACGTGCACGCGGCTGGTCTGTCCGGGCAGCAGCTGCCGCCCTCGGGTCTCGTCGCTCATGGTTCCATCCTGTCGGTCGTCGGGTGGTCGGGTCGGTGGGGAACGGCAAAACACCGGTGTTCACGCTGCGCACCGCGTCATGCGGGGGCGTCGAGCGCGAACACCGGTGTCTTGCGGAAGGGGCCTCCGCCTACTTCACGGCACCGGCGGTCAGGCCGGCGACGAACTGGCGCTGGACCACGAGGAACGCGGCCACGACCGGGATCGAGACGACGAGCGACGCCGCCATGACCTGGTTCCAGTACACGTTCGTCTGCGTCGAGTACTGCTGCAGACCGACCGCCAGGGTCGAACCGAGGCCGTTCGTCATGACCGAGGCGAAGAGGACCTCACCCCAGGCCGTCATGAACGAGTAGATCCCGACCGCCACCAGACCCGGGCGGGCCGACGGCAGGATGACCCGGAACAGCGCACCCATCGGGCCCGAACCGTCGACCATCGCGGCCTCGTCGAGCTCGCGCGGGATGGTCTCGAAGTACCCGGCCAGCATCCAGATCGAGAACGGCAGCGTGAAGGTCAGGTACGTGATGATCAGGCCGAGCCACGACCCGACGAGCTGGATGCCCAGGGTGTTGCCGAGGTTCGTGAAGATCAGGAACAGCGGCAGCAGGAACAGCACGCCGGGGAACATCTGCGTGGAGAGCACCGCGGTGGTGAAGGTGCTCTTGCCCTTGAAGTTCCAACGCGAGACACCGTAGGCGGCGAAGGTCGCGATGATCAGCGAGAACACCGTCGCCACCGTGCAGACCACGAGCGAGTTGACGAAGTACCGGCCGAGCGGCACCGTCGACCACATGTCGATGAACGGCTGGAAGGTGATCCTCGACGGGATCCACGTGAAGTTGTCCTGCACGTCGCCGAGAGGCTTGATGGCCGTGGTGATCATCACGTAGAGCGGCACGACCGTGAACAGCGTCAGGACGACCAGGGTGATGATCTTGAAGGACTTGGCGCCAGTTGTCTCACGCACGGACGGACCTCCGGTTGGTCACGGCGAGGTAGATGCCGGTGACGACGAGCAGGAAGAGCAGGAGCAGGACGCTCATCGCGGCACCGGAACCGAAGTTCCAGGTGATGAACGACGCGTTGTAGATGTGGAAGCTCAGCAGGTCCGCGGCGGGCGGCTGGGCGGTCGAGCCGAACAGCACGAACGGCGTGTTGAAGTCGTTGAACGTCCACAGGAACATCACGAGCACGAGCGTCACGTTGACCGGGCGGACCATCGGCAGCGTGATCGAGCGCCACTGGCGGAACGGCTTGGCGCCGTCGACCGAGGCGGCCTCGTAGACGTCGTTCGGGACGGACTGCAGACCGGCCATGAGCATCAGGAACGCGAACGGCCAGGTCTTCCAGATCGCCACGACGACGACGGCGACGAAGGCGTTGTTGCCGATGAGCCAGAAGGGGGCGTCCCCGCCGAACAGGTGCAGCTGGTCGACGAGCAGGTGGTTCAGGGCCCCGGAGTCACGCTGGAACATGAACTTCCAGGTGATGACGCCGGCGTACATCGGCAGCGCGTAGGGCACCAGGAACAGGGTGCGGAAGAGCCCGCGTCCGGCGAACGGCTTCTGCAGCGCGACCGCTGCGGCCATGCCGAAGGTCCAGGAGAGCCCGACCACGAGGACCGTGAAGGCGCACGTGATGAGGAACGAGTTGAGGACCCCGCGGCCGATCGCCTGGTCGAAGTCGACGACGACCTGGTAGTTCCGGAACCCTGCGAAGGGCGCGGCACCCCAGTTCGCGATGAAGTACTTGGTGAGCTGGATGAACGAGATCCAGATGCCGGTGAGCATCGGGACGATGTGGATGAGCAGCTCGAACAGGATGGCCGGCGCGACGAGCGCGTAGGGCAGCCAGTGGGTCTTGCGCTTGCGACCTGGCGGACGGCCCGACATCGTCGGGGCCTTCGTGTGCGTCAGGTCGATGCGCTCCGAGTCGGGCAGGACCGTCGTGGACATCTGGTGGGGCCTTTCGGCAGGAGGGGCGTGCAGGTGCGGTCCGCGCGGGCCGTGGCAGCGGCCGGGAGGCGCGGGGTGCGTGGGGCGTCAGCCGCACGGCCGACGCGTGGTCGGCCCTGGGGCGTCCGCCTCACGGCCGACGGATGATCGGCTCTGGAGCGTCAGGGGCTGGAGGCCCGGGCGCGTCCTGCGGACGCGACCCGGGCCTCCAGGGTGGATCAACCGGCGGCCTGGGACACCTGGTCCTGGGCGGTCTGCAGTGCCGACTTGATGTCGGCCTCGGAGACCTTGGAACCGGTCGCGATCTTGGCGAACATGTCGTTCATCGCCTTGCCGACCGTGGACTCGAACTGGTCCTCGGCGGGCACCAGCGGGAGCGGCTTCGCCTTGTTGTTGTAGATGTCGAGGAACGTCTTCGTCTGCTCGTCCGTGACGGAGTCAGCAGCCTCGGCGAGCACCGGCAGAGCCGAGTACGGCTTGTCCAGCGTCGTCTGCGTGTCCATGCTCGTCATGTACTTGACGAACTTGAGCGCGCCGTCCTTGTTCTTCGTGTTCTTGAAGACCGACAGGTTGATGCCAGCCGGGAACGAGGCGATCTGCTCGCCACCGCTCGGGGCGGGCAGCGCCACGACGCCGTACTCGTCCGACTTCATGCCGAGGGACTCGATGGTCGCGTTCGCGTTGTTCTGGTTGAGGATGAACGCGGCCTTCTTCTTCGCGAAGTCCGTGGTGGACTGCGTGGCGTTGTCGTACTGCGCGTTCGACAGGTTGGCGACCTTCGAGTCCTGCATCAGGTCGAGGTAGCGCTTGATGCCGTCGACGTTGGCCTTCGAGGTGAAGGTCGGCTTGCCGTCCTTGTCGAACCACTCGCCGCCGTTCTGCGCCGAGTTGATGAACGCGAAGTGCGAGTTCTCGGTGTACGAACCACCCGCGAGGCTGAAGCCGTAGGTGTCACCCTTGGTCAGCTTCTCGGCGTCGGAGACCATCTCCTCCCACGTGGTGGGCGGGGTGATGCCGGCGTCCGACAGCATCTTCTTGTTGTAGTACAGGCCGTAGGCGAGGCCGTAGAGCGGGACGCTCGTGACCGTCTTGTCGGGCGCGCCACCGGTGGACAGGGCGACCTTGCCGAACTTGTCCTCGCCGCCGATCGCCTTCATCTCGGCGTCACCGAACTCCTGGAAGGCGCCGGTGGCCTGGAGCGAGGTCGCCCAGGTGTTGCCGATGTTGACGACGTCCGGGCCCTGGCCCGAGGTGACGGCGGTCTGGATCTTGTTCTGCAGGTCGTTCCAGCCGATGACCTGGAGGTCGACCTTGATCCCGGTCTCCTTGGTGAACTTCTTGAGGACGGGGGTCAGCACCTCCTTGTCGTTCTGCAGGGACGTGCCCTGGTTGGACGCCCAGTAGGTGAGCGTCTTGGAGTCGCCGGCGGATCCGGAGGATCCGGAGGAGCAGGCTGCGAGGCCGGACACGGTGAGTGCGGCGGCCGCGGTGATGGCCAGTGCGCGGATGGCAGTGCGCATGACTCTCTACTTTCTCGTCGTTGAGATGGTGCAGGGGATGGTGCGGAGGTGGAGCTGGTGCTGCGGATGGTGCTGGTCGGGTGCTGCTGTGGGTTGCGGGCAGCGCCCCGGCGGTCAGGCCAGGGTGCGTTCCGCGGGGTCCCAGCCCTCGGGGAGGGTCGGGGAGGGCGACACGGTGCTCTCGACGAGCACCGCCTCGCCACGTTCTGCCGCCTCGGCGATGGAGACCATCACGTCGAGGACGTGGAAGGCGAGCGCACCGGGGACGCGGTTCTCGTCGCCGGCCCGCAGCGAGCGGGCCAGGTCGACCACGCCGGTGCCGCGCGAGTAGGTGGAGCCGACCGCGGGGATCGTCTCGGGCTCCTCCGAACCGAGGGCGTACAGCTCGGTGTCGCCGTCGAAGTTGTTCGGGTCGGGGAACACGACGGTGCCGGTCTCCCCCGCGATCTCGACGAAGCCGGTGCGGCCGCGGTCGGACTCGAACGAGAACACACTCTGTGCGCTCCCGCCGTTCTCGAACTCGATCAGCGCGGAGTGGTTCGTCGGGACGTCCACCGGGAACTCGGTGCCGGCCTTCGGTCCGGAGCCGATGGTGCGGGTGGCGCGGGACTTCGACGCCGTCGCCGTGACCTTCTTCACCGGTCCGAACGTCTGGACGAGGGTGGTGATGTAGTACGGGCCGATGTCGAACAGCGGACCGGCACCGTACGCGAAGAGGAACTCGGGGCTCGGGTGCCACGACTCGGGGCCGGGGCTCTGGAAGAGCGTCAGGCCGTTCAGGGGCGTGCCGATCCGGCCGTCGCGGATGGTGCGGAGCGCGGTCTGCAGGCCGGCGCCGAGGAACGTGTCCGGGGCGACGCTGACGGTCTTGCCCGCGGCCGCCGCGGCGTCGCGGAGCTCCGCGGCGCTGGCACGGTCGAGAGCGTAGGGCTTCTCGCCCCAGACGTGCTTGCCGGCGGCCAGGGCCTGCAGCGCGACCTCGACGTGGGCGGCCGGGATCGTCAGGTTCACGACGATCTCGATGTCGTCGTCGGCCAGGAGCTCCTCGACGGTGCCCGATCCGGGGACGCCCCACTTCTCGGCCTGGGCGGCGGCGCGCGGCAGGTCGATGTCGGCGATGAAGCGGACCGTCACGTCGGGGAAGACGGTGAGGTTCGACAGGTACTGGTCCGAGATGACCCCGGCGCCGATGACGCCGACGCCGACGGGGCCGGTGCGGGTGGCGCTGTCGGTCGCCGTTGCGGCGGCGGTCGTGGTGTCGGTCATGCGCGGGCCCCCTCGAGGAACGTGTAGGAGTCGGCGACGGCCTGGAAGACGTCACCCTCGTGGTCGTCGAGCTCGACGACGTGCAGTGCGTCGGGCGCCGCGGCGATGATCTCGCGGATCGGCATGATGCCGTTGCCGACGGCGACCTGCTGCTTGTCGTCGTGCGAGCCGTCGCCGTCCTTGACGTGCAGGAACTGGACCTTGTCGCCGTACTTGCCGATGACCGCGACCGGGTCGTCCCCGCCGACCTGCACCCAGTAGGTGTCGAGCTCGAGCACGACGTCGTCGGACAGGGCGTCGGCGAAGACCTCGTAGGCGCTGACACCGTCGATGCGGTTCGAGAACTCGAACGCGTGGTTGTGGTAGCCGAGCACCAGGCCGTGGTCGGCGGCGCGCGGGGCGAGGGCGCTGAGTTCGCGGGCGATCGCCTCGACGTCCTCGCGGGTGGTCCAGCGGGACTCGTCGATGTGCGGGTCGACGAGGGTCCCGAAGCCGAGGGTGGTGGAGGCGTGGAAGATGCGCTCGAGGTCCTGCTCGCCGGCGTCCAGCAGACGGGCGTGGCCGCTCGGTGCGGCGAGGCCGGCGTCGCGGAGGGCGGCGGCGAGTTCGTCGGCGTTGTCGACGAAGCCGAAGGCCTCGACGTTCGTGTAGCCGATGTCGGCGATGCGCTGCAGGGTGCCGGGCAGATCAGCACTGAGGGCATCGCGGACCGTGTAGAGCTGGACCGAGAGCGGTTGGGTCACCAGGGGTTCTCCTCGTCGAGATGGTGCGGTCGTCACTGACCGATCGTCACACTACGAGCACTTTTGTCGGCGGTCAAGCAGAAGTCCGAGGAATGTCGACGGACTTCATTGCGTGGCGCGAACGATGTGTGCTTCACTCCCCACATGGTCGACTTGAACCGGACGGCAGCGTCGCCTCCGGTCGGGACGAGCGAGCTCTTCCAGATCCTCCGCGACGGCGTGCCGCGCACCAGGGCCGAGCTCGCCGCACTGACAGGACTCGCACGCTCCACCATCGGCGTGCGCCTCGACTCCCTGATCGACATCGGGTTGGTCGGCGCCGTGGACACCGCCGTCTCCACCGGCGGTCGTCCGCCCGCCCAGGTGGCGCTGAAGCCCCGCGCCCGGCTCGTGATCGCCGCCGACCTCGGGGCCTCACACGGTCGCGTCGCCGTCACCGACCTGGTCGCGGCACCGCTCGCCACCCGCGAGGCCCGGATCGACATCGCCGCCGGTCCGGTCCCGACCCTGTCCTGGCTCGTCGAGACGATCGACGACCTGCTCGCCGAGGTCGGGCGCAGCCGACAGGACGTCATCGCGATCGGGATCGGCGTCCCCGGGCCGGTCGAGTTCTCCACCGGCCGCCCGGCCAACCCGCCGATCATGCCCGGCTGGGACGGCTTCGACGTGCCCTCGTGGCTCCGCCAGCACATCGCCGCCCACGTGCTGCTCGACAACGACGTCAACATCGCTGCCCTCGGTGAGCGGGAGCACGGCTGGCCGGACGTCGACCACCTGCTGTTCGTGAAGGTCGCCACCGGCATCGGGTCCGGCATCGTCTCCGAGGGCCGGCTCCAGCGCGGCGCCCAGGGCACCGCGGGTGACATCGGCCACGTGCGGGTCTCCCGCGCCGGCGACGTCCCCTGCCACTGCGGCAACACCGGCTGCCTGGAGGCCGTGGCCTCCGGTCCGGCCATCGCCCGCGCACTCCGCGCGAAGGGGCACGATGCGCACACGGGTGCGGACGTGATCGACTTGGTGAACCGGTCCGACCTCGACGCGATCTACGCCGTCCGACAAGCCGGTCGGGACATCGGCGAGGTCCTGGCGACCTGCATCTCGCTCATCAACCCGTCCGTCATCGCACTCGGCGGCTCGATCACGCAGGCCGGTGAGCACCTGCTCGCCGGCGTCCGCGAGGTCGTGTACTCCCGCTCGATGCCCCTGGCGAGTGAGCACCTCGTCATCGTGCAGTCCCGCGCCGGGTCCCTCGCCGCGCTGCAGGGAGCTGCGGCCCTCGCCATCGGGTACGCCCTCTCCCCCGCCGGGGTCGACGAGCTGGTCGCCTTCGCCGAGGGCCGCGAACTGGTCTCCCTGACGCACACCGCCGGCCGTGTGAGCGCGTCGGTTTCGGTCTTGCCGGTGGTCGGGGGGACAATCGTCGGGTGACGATCGTGCAGCCCACCCTGTGGGGCGACCTGGACCCCGGTCTGGAGGCGCATCCCGCCTCCGGAACACCGGTCCCGGCTGCGCGTGATGCGTTCACCGCCCTGCGCGGCCACACCGAGCGCATCGTCGCGCACTCCTCGGACCGCGTCGCCTGGCTCCGCGCCCGCGCCATGGGCATCACCGCCACCGACGTCGCCCGGCTCGCCTCGCTGCGCGCCGTCGAGGCCGTCGTCACCGAGAAGCGCTACGGCTCCCGGTTCTCCGGCAACGCGTTCACCGAGCACGGCAAGGACCGCGAACCGGTCATCGCCGCCTGGGTGGCCGCCACCCACGGCATCCAGCCCTCGGCGCACCTGTTCCACGCCGCTGCGAACCGCGCCCACCTCGCCACCCCGGACGGCGTCGGGGTCGACGAGTCGTCCCGCGTGGTGCTCGCCGAGATCAAGACCACCGGCAAGGCGTGGCGGAGCATCCCCCGGCACTACCTCCGGCAGATCTGGTGGCAGCAGTACGTGCTCGGTGCCGACCGCACCCTGTTCGTCTGGGAACGCCACGACGGGTTCGTACCGGTCGCCGACGAGCCCGAGTGCCGCTGGGTCGACCGCGACGACGACCAGATCCGCGGGCTGGTGCAGCTCGCCGACCTGGTGCTCGACAAGCTGCGCGGCTTCCGCTCCTAGCGTCTCCTAGGCCTTCACCAGTCGCAGTCGACTCATCCCCACGACGAGGATGCCGAGCAGGGTGATCGAGACCGCGATCCCGACCACGTAGATCGCGACGACGCCGTAGCCCTGCGCCGGATCGAGGAACGGGTACGGCACCCACCCGTCGGTCGCGCCGCGGACGAGCACCACGGTGGTCCAGACGGCCGGGTAGAGCAGGAACCACCACACGTGGCGGAGCAGCAGCCGTGCACGGTCCGAGAACAGCAACCAGTCGAGCACCGCGTACACCGGGATGATCTTGTGCACGATGTCGTTCGACCACGGCACCGAGGCCGACACGTTCGCGCCCGTGAGCAACGTGTTGTAGACGATGCCGGTCGTCGCGATGTACACCGTCGCGGCGCCACGGAGCACCGAGACGGCGAGGTCCGCCCGCTTGCGTCGGGCTGCGGCCACGAGCGTCACCGCGAGGGCCACGGCCACGATCAGGTTCGACTGGATCGTGAAGTAGCCGAAGAAGTTCCAGAACGAGTAGGTCGGGGTCTGCGAGCTCTCGAGCCACTGCGCCACGACCGCGACGACGATGGCGATGACGGCGATCAGTCGGAGCGAGTTCACGAGGGTGCGCACGGCACCACGCTATCGGGACACGCGCCCTACATGCGGAAAGGACCCGCACCGTTGCCGGTGCGGGTCCTTCCATGAGTCCGAGAACCCGTGAGTCAGTGGACTCAGATGCTGTTGACGTCCAGCGGGATGCCGGGGCCGAAGGTCGTCGAGACGGCGCCCTTCATGACGTAACGGCCCTTCGAGGACGACGGCTTGAGGCGGTTGATCTCCTCGAGCGCGGTCGAGATGTTCTCGTCGAGCTGCTCCGGCGTGAACGAGGCCTTGCCGACGACGAAGTGCACGTTGGCGTGCTTGTCGACGCGGAACTCGATCTTGCCGCCCTTGATGTCGTTGACGGCCTGCGCCACGTTCGGGGTCACGGTGCCGGTCTTCGGGTTCGGCATGAGGCCACGCGGGCCGAGCACCTTACCGAGACGACCGACCTTGCCCATGAGCTCCGGGGTCGAGACAGCGGAGTCGAACGAGGTGTAGCCCTCGGCGACCTTGGCGATGAGCTCGTCGCCACCGACCTCGTCGGCGCCGGCTGCGATGGCGGCCTCAGCAGCCGCACCCGTCGCGAAGACGATGACGCGGGCGGTCTTGCCCGTGCCGTGCGGCAGGATGACCGTGCCGCGGACCATCTGGTCGGCCTTGCGGGGGTCCACGCCGAGCTTCAGCGCGACCTCGACCGTGGAGTCGGTCTTGGAGGAACCGGTCTCCTTGGCCAGGGCGACGGCCTCGGTCGGGGTGTAGAACTTGTCGGCCTCGATCTTCGCGGCCGCGGCCTGGTAGGCCTTGGACTTCTTCGCCATGGTGGTCTCCTTGCGAGATACGTGGTTGGCGAGCCGGCGAGGCTCTCCCACGGAAAGGTGTCTGGTGGTGGGCCGGAGCCCGATCGGTGCTTAGGCCTCGACCGTGATGCCCATCGAGCGTGCGGTGCCGGCGATGATCTTCGCGGCCTGCTCGATGTCGTTGGCGTTCAGGTCGGCCTGCTTGGTCTCGGCGATCTGACGGACCTGGTCCATCGAGATCTTCGCGACCTTGACCGTGTGCGGGGTCGAGGACCCCTTCTGCACACCAGCAGCCTTCTTGATGAGCTCGGCGGCCGGCGGGGTCTTCAGGACGAACGTGAACGAACGGTCCTCGTAGACGGTGATCTCGACCGGCACGACGTTGCCACGCTGCGACTCGGTCGCCGCGTTGTACGCCTTGCAGAACTCCATGATGTTGACGCCGTGCTGACCGAGCGCCGGACCGATCGGGGGGGCCGGGTTGGCGGCTCCCGCGTTGATCTGCAGCTTGATCAGGCCCGTGACCTTCTTCTTCGGTGCCATGACTTGTCTTCCTCCTGGAATCGAACACACGGGGATCCGTGCACTCTCCCGCTGGTCCGGCCGTTCCGGACAGCGGTGAAGGCCCGCTCGCACGAGGCGCGCGGGCCCAAACCCGTTCAGTGTAGTCGATCTCGGTGATCGCTACATCTGGGTGGTCGCTAGAGCTTGGTGACCTGGTCGAAGCTGAGCTCGACCGGGGTCTCGCGCTCGAACAGCGAGACGAGGACGGTGAGCTTGCCGCTCTCCGGCTTGATCTCGGAGATCGAACCCGGCAGGCCCGCGAACGAGCCTTCCTTGATGGTGATCGTCTCGCCGATCTCGAAGTCGACCTCGGCTGCGGGCTGTGCCTGCAGGCCGCTGCCCTTCGCGCCACCCTTGGTCGGGGCGGCCTCGGCGACCTGCACGAGGGACTTGAGCATGCCGAACGCCTCGTCGAAACGGAGCGGCGTCGGGTTGTGCGCGTTGCCGACGAAGCCGGTGACGCCCGGGGTGTGCCGGACGACGGACCACGAGTCCTCGTTGAGGTCCATGCGGACGAGCACGTACGAGGGGATCCGAACGCGGGTGACCAGCTTGCGCTGCCCGTTCTTGATCTCGACGACGTCCTCCATCGGGACCTCGACCTGGTAGATGTAGTCCTCCATCGACATCGAGACCATGCGGTTCTCGATGTTCGACTTCACGCGGCGCTCGAAGCCCGCGTAGGAGTGGATGACGTACCACTTGCCCGGCTTCATCCGCAGCTCAGCCTTGAAGGCCTCGTACGGGTCGACCTCGGCGGGCTCGTCGTCCTCGTCCTCGGCGTCGAGTGCCTCGTCGGCGGCGAGCGTCTCGTTCGCCTCGGCGGCGGTCTCGGACTCGAGCTCGACTTCTTCTTCGTCCTCGACGGCCTCGACGGCGGCCTCGGCCTCGTCGGTGGAGTCGATCTCGAGGGCGTCGTCCACGACGGCGTCGGCCTCGGGGTCGCGGGCTTCCTGCAGGGCCGTCAGTGCTTCGTCGAGGCCGGCGTCGACGGTGCCGTCGTCGGGCTCGGAGCTGAGGCCGAGGGACTCGTCGTCGTCGCCCTCGATCGAGATCGCACGCTCTTCAGCGGACTCGACGGAGCGTCCTTCGCCGGTCTCGACGTCGCCTTCCTGGTTCTCCTCGACCTCGGAGGACTGCTCGGCAGCCGTCGCGAGGTCGATGTCATCGCGGGAGTTGTCAGACACAGTCGATTCTTTCCGTTCGGTGGTTCGGGTCGGGGTGGCGTTCGTTCATGGTCACGAGCGACGCCGTCACGATCGACGCCGTCTCGGGCGACCGTACTCCTCGAGAACGACCGCACACGGCAGTCGACGTCAGGGTCAGGCCGTGGGCCCGTTGCCGAAGACGTACCCGACGCCGAGACCGAAGACGAAGTCGAGGATCGACACCAGGATCATCATGACGACGACGAACACGAGCACGACGCCCGTGTAGCTGAAGAGTTCCTTGCGGGTCGGCGTCACGACCTTGCGCAGTTCGCCGATCACCTGACGGATGAAGAGCACGATGGCAGCGATGGGCCCGCGGCGCTCGGCCCGGTCCTGCTTCGCCTTGGCGACGACGTCGTCCGCCGTCGTCTCCATGTCTTTGCTCGCCAACTTCTACCCTTCCAGAGTTGCAGGGCGGACAGGACTCGAACCTGCAACCTGCGGTTTTGGAGACCGCTGCTCTACCAATTGAGCCACCGCCCTTCGGAAACGGTTCGTCACCGATCCGCGTTCCGGTGGACGAGTCTACGGGAGTCCGTCACACGGTGTCCACTTGGCCCCTTCCACGGCGTGCCGCGCCGGTAGGCTGGGCTCCGTGAGCACCGCAGCCCCAGGCCCCGAGTCCACCGCCCACGTGTCCGTCGACACCCTCGCCACCGCGTCGGCCGATCGTCCGCGCATCGCGTCCCGCATCGCGGCCATCGCCGAGTCCGCGACGCTCAAGGTCGACGCGAAGGCCAAGGCACTCAAGGCCGCCGGGCGTCCGGTGATCTCGTTCGCCGCCGGCGAGCCCGACTTCGCGACCCCGCAGCACGTGGTCGACGCTGCCGTCGCGGCCGCGCAGGACCCGAAGAACCACCGCTACACGCCCGCGACCGGCCTGCCCGAACTCAAGCAGGCCATCGCCGACAAGACCGCCCGGGTGTCCGGCATCACCGTCGAGCCGTCGCAGGTCATCGTCACGAACGGTGGCAAGCAGGCGGTCTACCAGGCGTTCCAGACCATCGTCGACGCCGGTGACGAGGTCCTGCTGCCCGCGCCGTACTGGACCACCTACCCCGAGGCCATCCGGCTGGCCGGCGGCGAGCCGGTCGAGGTCTTCGCCGGCAGCGACCAGGACTACCTGGTGACGGTCGAGCAGCTCGAGGCCGCCCGCACCCCGGCGACCAAGGCGCTGCTGTTCTGCTCGCCGTCGAACCCCACGGGCGCCGTGTACTCCGCCGAGCAGACCCGGGCCATCGGCGAGTGGGCGCTCGAGCACGGCATCTGGGTCATCAGCGACGAGATCTACCAGGACCTGGTGTACGACGGGGTCCGTTTCGCCGGCATGCTGGCCGAGGTCCCCGCCCTCGCCGACACCACGATCCTGGTGAACGGCGTCGCGAAGACCTACGCGATGACCGGCTGGCGCGTCGGGTGGTTCATCGGCCCGACCGACGCCGTCAAGGCCGCCTCGAACCTGCAGTCGCACCTGTCGTCGAACGTCTCGAACGTGTCGCAGCGCGCCGCGATCGCCGCCCTGACCGGTCCGCAGGAGCCCGTCGCCGCCATGCGCGAGGCCTTCGACCGCCGACGGAAGGCCATCGTGGACGGCCTCAACGCGATCCCGGGCTTCCGCACGCCGACCCCGCAGGGCGCCTTCTACGTCTACCCGGACGTCACCGCGCTGCTCGGTCGCGAGTGGGCCGGCACCACCCCGACGACCACGCTCGAGCTGGCCGACCTGATCCTCGAGCACGCCGAGGTCGCGGTCGTGCCGGGCGAGGCCTTCGGGCCCTCCGGCTACCTGCGCCTGTCGTACGCGCTGGGCGACGACGACATCGCCGAGGGCGTCGCCCGGCTGGCGGAGTTCTTCGCGTAGACCTCGGGAACACAGAGCGGGCCACCTCGTCGAGGTGGCCCGCTCTGCGTTTCCGGGAGACCCGTGGTGCGTCGTGCTCGTCCGTCCCGTCGCGCGGACGATCAGCCGAGCAGGTCCCCGACCACGACGGGTTCCGGGACGAGCGAGACGCCGAAGCGGTTCAGGACGGTCACCTGCACGAACCGTGCGAGCTCGGCCACCTGCGCCGCCGTCGCCCCGCCGCGGTTCGTGAGCGCGAGGGTGTGCTTGGACGAGATCGCCGCGCGGGAGCCCGGCACCGCGTAGCCACGGTGGACGCCGGCGTGCTCGATGAGCCACGCGGCACTGAGCTTGACGTCGTCGCCCGCAGGCCAGCGGGGCGCGTCGGCCGGCAGGGTCTCGGCGAACGCCGGCGACACGATCGGGTTCGTGAAGAACGACCCGGCGCTCCAGGTGTCGTGGTCGTCCCCGTCGAGCACCATGCCCTTCGAGCCGCGCAGCCGCAGGACCTCGTCGCGGACGGTCGTGGGCGGCACGAGCGCACCGAGCTCGACCCCGAGCGAACCGGCGAGCTGCGCGTACCGCACGGGCACACCGTGCTCCCCCGCGAGCCCGAGCCGGAACTCGACCGTCAGCACGACACCGCGTCGACCGTGCTTGAGGGTCGACGTGCGGTAGCCGAGCGCCAGCTCGGCTGCGGGGACCCACGCGCGCTCCCCCGTGGCCGCATCGAGGAACTCGACGCGGGTGAGCACGTCGGCGAGTTCGACCCCGTAGGCGCCGATGTTCTGCACCGGGGACGCACCGACCGTGCCCGGGATGCCGCTGAGGGCCTCCAGGCCGGTCCAGCCGTTCGCGACGGTCGTGGCGACGAACGGGTCCCACGGTTCCCCCGCGGCGACGCGGACGGTGACGCCGTCGGCGTCGCGGTCGGCGTCGACGCCCGTCGTCCGGACCAGCACGACGGTGCCGTCGAAGCCCTGGTCGGCGATCAGCAGGTTGCTGCCGCCGCCGAGGACGAGCCACTCGTGGTCGTCGAAGGCGTCGAGCGCGTGGGCGACGAGCTCGTCGGTCGTGGTGGCCGTGAGCAGCCGGGTGGCGGCCCCGCCGACGCGGAGCGTCGTCAGGTCGGCCAGCACCGGCTCGGACACGGTCAGCGGAACACCACCGTGACCTGCGCCTTGCCGAGCACGGTCTGCCCGGCGGCGGTCACGGTGAGGTCGATGCGCTTCGGCCGGCCGTCCTCGTCGACGGTGCCGACCTTCGCGACGATGCCGACGGTGGCACCCTGCTCCGGGTCGACGACGACGGGGCGCGTGAAGCGGACGCCGTAGCCCGCGACCCAGCCGCTGTCGCCGAGCCACTCGGCGACGGGCTGCACGGCGATGCCCATCGTGAGCATGCCGTGGGCGAGGACACCGGGCAGGCCGACCGAGGCGGCGACGTCGTCGCGGTAGTGGATCGGGTTGAAGTCGCCGGAGGCGCCGGCGTACCGGACGAGCGAGTCGCGCGTGATGTGCACGTCACGCTCGGCGACGACGGTGCCGACCTCGAGCGCGGTGGCGGGTGCGGCGGTCATGCGTCGTCTCCTCGGACCACGAGGGTGGAGGTCGCCGTGACGACGTGCTCACCCTCGGCGTCGTTCATGGTGCTCTGGGCGGTGACCATCGCGTTGCCGCCGAGGGTCTTCACGCCGGTGACCGTCAGGGTCGCGGTGAGCTCGTCACCGGCGACGATCGGCCGGTCGTACGTGAAGGACTGCTCGCCGTGGACGACGCGGGAGAAGTCGATGCCGGCGTCGGGCTCGTTCAGGAGCTGCGCGAGCGTGGCCTCCTGCACGACGACGGCGAACGTCGGGGGCGCGACCACGTCGGCGTACCCGGCGGCACGTGCGGCGCCCGGATCGTGGTGGACGGGGTTGGTCGCGAAGACCGCACGCGAGAACTCGCGCACCTTCTCGCGGCCGACCAGGTAGGGCTGGGCCGGCGGGAACGTCCTGCCGACGAGCTCGGGGTTCACTGACACCACGGCAGTCTACCGAGGCCCGTCCGGGCGCCGGTGATCCATGAGAACGCATCAGCTAGACTGTCTGAGACCGATTCGGGGGAATCGGGACGTGCCGTGCGGCACGGGTTCGTTCGGGACGGGGAGGGCCGATGGACACCACGACGGAGTTCGCCGTGCACACGGGAGACCGGTGCACCGCCATGGAGGTCGCGGCCGCTGCGCTGCGCCGCACGGGCCACCGCGTCGAGTCGACGGGTGGCACGATGACCGCGACGGCGGGCAGCCGGACGCTCACCATCCTGCTCGGTGCGCTCGTGCAGCCGGCCCGGGAGTACCGCCGGTACGAGCTGTCGACCGTGGTGGACGGTGCCACCACCACCATCACCCTGCGCCGGGCCGGGCACGGCACGGCCGTGTCCGGCGGCAGCATCGGGGCGAACCGGCGACGGGCCGCCTGGCAGCAGGTCACCGCCGCGGTCGAGGACGCGTTCCGTGCGGCCGGGGTGCTCGCGACGCGCACGGACACCGGCTCCCACCGCACCCAGTAGGCCGGCCCGACGGCCTCCGGCGGGTGGCCGCGCGGCGCACCGCCACAGGAGCGGTCACCGGGGACCCGGCCAGCCATCTAGGTTGGGCCAGGGGCCCCGGAAAGGAACCGCCATGAGCATGGAGAGCGCAGCCTGGAGCTCGCTGTACAAGATCTCGTCCGCGCAGGGCGGCAAGCACGGGTTCTCCCGCGCGTCCGTCCGACGGATCCTGACGTTCGCGGTGCCGTACCGGGCGAAGCTGCTGGTGTTCATCGGTCTCTCCGTCGTCGGCGCCTTCCTCGCGGTCGCGACGCCGGTCCTCGCCGGTCAGGTGGTCGACGTCATCGTCGCCCGCGGAGAGGTCTCGACGATCGTCCGGTTGGCCGTGGTCATCGCCCTGGTGGCCGTGGCCGACGCCGCCGTGTCACTGACGACGCGCTGGTACTCGGCACGGATCGGCGAGGGCGTGATCCTGGACCTCCGCACCGCCGTCTTCGACCACGTGCAGAAGATGCCCATCGCGTTCTTCACCCGCACCCGGACCGGTGCGCTCGTGAGCCGCCTCAACAACGACGTGATCGGCGCCCAGCAGGCCTTCAGCGGCACGCTGTCCGGCGTGGTCACGAACCTCGTGGCGCTGGTCCTCACCCTGATCGTCATGCTCAGCACCTCGTGGCTCGTGACGGTCCTCGCCGTCGTCATGCTCCCGGTCTTCCTGGTCCCCGCGCGCCGGATGGGCAGCCGTCTCGCCGCCCTGCGCCGCGAGGCCGCCGACCACAACTCCGCGATGAGCACCCAGATGACCGAGCGCTTCTCGGCACCCGGTGCCACCCTCGTGAAGCTGTTCGGCCGGCCCGACGAAGAGGCCGAGGAGTTCCGAGTCCGCGCCGCCCGGGTCCGCGACATCGGCGTCCGGACCGCGATGCTGCAGTTCGTCTTCTTCACCGCGCTGATGCTCGTGTCCGCGCTCGCCCTCGCGCTGGTCTACGGGCTCGGCGGCTTCCTCGCGCTCGCCGGCCGGCTGGACACCGGCGAGGTCGTCACCCTGGCGCTCCTCCTCACCCGGCTGTACGCACCGCTGACGAGCCTGGCGAACGCGCGGGTGGAGATCATGAGCGCCGTGGTCAGCTTCGAGCGCGTCTTCGAGGTGCTCGACCTCGAACCGCTCATCCGGGAGCAGCCCGACGCGGTCACCATCGCCGACGGCCCCGTCTCCGTCGAGTTCGACGACGTCCGGTTCGCGTACCCGTCGGCCGACAAGGTGTCCCTCGCCTCGCTCGAGGAGGTCGCCACGCTCGACACCCGCGGCGGCGAGGAGGTGCTGCACGGGCTGTCCTTCCGGATCGAGCCGGGGCAGACCGTCGCCCTGGTCGGCTCGTCCGGAGCGGGCAAGTCCACGGTCGCGCAGCTGCTCGCACGCCTGTACGACGTCGACAGCGGTGCCGTTCGCCTGGCCGGGACGGACGTGCGCGACGTCACGTTCGCCTCGATGCGGCACACCCTGGGCATGGTGACGCAGGACGGCCACCTGTTCCACGAGACCATCCGCTCCAACCTGCGGTTCGCCCGGCCCGAGGCGTCCGACGACGAGGTGTGGGACGCCGTCCGCCGCGCACGGCTCGAGCCGCTCATCCGGTCGCTCCCCGACCAGCTGGACACGATGGTGGGCGAACGCGGCTACCGGCTGTCCGGGGGCGAGCGCCAGCGGATGACGATCGCCCGGCTCCTGCTCGCCCAGCCGCGCGTCGTCATCCTCGACGAGGCGACGGCGGCACTCGACTCGACGTCCGAGGCCGCGGTGCAGGCTGCGCTCGGCGAGGCGCTCGAGGGGCGGACGGCGATGGTGATCGCGCACCGGCTCTCCACGATCCGCAGCGCGGACATGATCCTGGTGGTCGAGGACGGCTTGATCGTGGAGCGCGGCACGCACGACGAACTGCTGGCCGCGGGTGGCCGGTACGAGGAGCTGCACCGCACCCAGTTCGCCGCGCAGGAGAACGTCGCGGCCGATGTGCCGGCGGCGGACTGAACGCGCTGCGGGGTGAACCCCAGCAATCGAAGAGGGGCCGGCAACAGAGAAGGCCCCCTGACCCAGGTGATCCTGGACGAGAGGGCCTTGCGTGTAGCGAGGGCGGGACTTGAACCCGCGACCCCACGATTATGAGTCGTGTGCTCTAACCAACTGAGCTACCCCGCCAGAGATCCGGAGCGGCACGCGCACCGGGTCGGAGCCCCGAGTCAGGATTGAACTGACGACCCCCTCCTTACCATGGAGGTGCTCTACCACTGAGCTATCGGGGCGATGTGCCGCGAACGGCACCACACGAGGATAGCAGACCTCCGACGCTGCTCCGGAACCGGGCGAGACGCCCGGGCGTGCCGCGTCGTGGGCCGCTAGTTCGCGTTGGTCTTGAGCCACGCCAGCGGGTCCACCGGGACCCCGTCGACGTGCACCTCGAGGTGCAGGTGCGGGCCCGTGGAGTTGCCCGTGCTGCCGACGAGACCGAGGATGTCGCCGACCTCGACGTGCTGGCCGGTGACCACCTTGAAGGAGTTGTCCTCCATGTGGCCGTAGACGCTGACGAACTGCTTGCCGTCCACGTCGTGCTCGACCCAGACGTCGTTGCCGAAGCCGCCGTCGTTCGCCTGCACCTTGATGACGGTGCCGGCGGCGATGACGCCGATCGGGGTGCCCTCGCCCGGGGCGAAGTCGACGCCCATGTGGTTCGTCGAGCAGAACGAGCACCCGGCGACCTGGCGTCCACCGAAGCCCGAGGTGATCGGGACACCGGTCAGGAACGGCCACTGGATCGTGCCGGTCGGGTCGTTCGTGAAGCTGGAGGAGTCGACGTTCGCGTACTGCGTGGCGTCGGACACCGTGTACTGGTCGCGGGCGGTCGATCCGTCGGCCGAGGCGCCGACCTGCATCGACTGGGTCGCTCCGTCGACGGTGGCACGGGCCGCGGTCGAACCGGACGCCGGGACCCAGAGCGCCTGCGCCGGCAGCGAGGTCGAGACGACGAGGCCTGCGGCGAAGAGCAGTGCGCCGACCGCGGTCACGCGCGAGGCAGCACGGCGGAACGACGCGCCCTGCTTCGGGGGCCGCGCTGCTGCGGGGGTCGTGGTGGCCGTGGTGGCGGTGGACCGGATGTGACGGGTCGCGCGGTCGACCGGGGTCTTCGTGGCCGGACGGCTGCTGCGGCGGCGCGATGCGGGGACCTGCCCCGCGACACGACGCGGCTGCGACGCCGGGGTGACGGAGGCAACGGGAGCGACCCGCCGGGCGTGCACGACAGGCGAGGTGGGGGCCGGCGGCGTCGCGATGCGGGAGGCCGGGCGCACGGGCGATGCCGGTGCGAGGTCGATCGGTGACACCGGGGCCGCGGGGGTCCCCGGGGTGGCCGCGCCGATCACGTCGTCGAAGCTCGGATGCGTCGAGCCCTGTTCCTCGTGCACCACGACCGAGCCCTTCGCCGCTGCTCGTTCCGCCTCGATCCGAGCGCGTCGGGTCTGGTGGACGACCGGGGTGGCGGCGTCGACGGAACCGTCGGTGGGAGCGGACGACAGAGGAGTACGGGGCATGCGTGCGGTGGCGATCCTGATCAGAGAAGGGCTCACTCGTTGGTAACGAGCAGATAACGGGACCTGAGCACGCTAGCAGGGGACGTCGCAGGTCGCCAGTCGTGGTCAGGTCTGCCCGGCGCCGCCGGACCCGGGGATCGGCACGTCGTCAGGCCTGCACGGCTCCGAGCGCACCGGCCTCGAGCCCACGCACCAGGGCCTCGAGTTCGTCGGCGACGGCCGGGCTCGCGAACAGGAAGGAGCGTGTCCCTCCGGCCTCCCAGATGCGGATCGCCGCGCCGGCCTCCTGCGCGACGAGGGCCCCACCGGCCATGTCCCACGGGTTGATCCCGCGCTCGTAGTACGCGTCCACCACGCCCGCTCCGACGGCGCAGCAGTCGAGCGACGCCGCTCCCCCGCGGCGGATGTCCCGCACCTCGCCGATGAGTCCGGCGAGCACCGCGACCTGCTCCCGGCGACGGTCGGCCGTGTACCCGAACCCGGTGGCGACGAGCGTCTCGGCGAGCGATCCGGGCGCGGCGACGGACAACGGTTCCCCGTCACGGGTCGCTCCCTGGCCGACGGCCGCGCGGAAGACGGTGCCCGTCGCCGGCGCCACGACGACGCCCGCGATCGGCTCCCAGGTCATCGGGTCGGGTGCGCCGCGCACGACGCCGATGCTCACGCCGTACTCGGCGCTGCCGTACAGGTAGTTGACCGTGCCGTCGATCGGGTCCACGACCCAGGTGATGCCCGAGGCGCCGGAGGCCGACCCGGACTCCTCGCCGTGGAAGGCGTCGTCGGGGCGGGCCTCGGCGATGCGGGCGCGGATGAGTGCCTCGACCTCGCGGTCGGCGGCCGTGACCACGTCGACGATGCTCGACTTCCGGTCCGCGACCTCGACCCCCTCGGCGCGGCGGCGTGCAGCCAGCGCCGCTGCGTCACGGGCGATCGACTCGGCGAGGTCGGCGAACTGGGACGGTGTGGGGTCGGATGCCATGCACCCATCCTCCCGGAAACACCATCGGCCCCGTCCGCAGTGGACGGGGCCGATCAGATGGTGGCAAGTGAGGGATTCGAACCCCCGAAGGCTACGCCGGCTGATTTACAGTCAGATCCCTTTGGCCGCTTGGGTAACTTGCCATGCGCACCCAGCCGGTGTGATCACCAACCGAAGGCGCGCACAAAAGCATAGCGGATGGCTGACGGTGGTCGTGACCACCGCGAGCCGATCCGCGCGACCGGAACCGGGCCTCCCGTCCGCCGTTAGGCTGTTCCGCATGGCAGACAGTTCCTTCGACGTGGTCAGCAAGGTCGACAAGATGGAGGCGGAGAACGCCCTCAACCAGGCGGCCAAGGAGATCGAGCAGCGGTACGACTTCAAGGGCGCCGACGCCTCGGTCGCGTTCAGCGGCGAGGACGTCCTGATCAAGGCGAACTCGGAAGAGCGCGCCAAGGCGGTCCTCGACGTGCTGCAGAGCAAGGCGATCAAGCGGAACATCAGCCTGAAGAGCCTCGACGCCGGCGACCCGTACCCCTCGGGCAAGGAGTACCGCATCGAGGTGAAGTTCAAGAACGGCATCGAGCAGGACGTGGCGAAGAAGATCGGCGCGTTCCTGCGGGCCAACGCCCCGAAGACGGTGAAGAGCCAGATCCAGGGTGACGAGCTCCGCGTCTCGTCGAAGAGCCGTGACGACCTGCAGAACACGATCCAGCTCCTCAAGGGTGAAGAGTTCGACGTCCCGTTGCAGTTCATCAACTTCCGCTGACCCGCGGCCCCTGCGAACGACACCCGACACCCCGTGGAGCACTGGCTCAGCGTCGTCATCACCGTCCTGCTCGTGCTGCTGGACCTGGCGATCCGCGTCTTCTCGATCATCTACGTCCCGATCAACCGGAAGCCGCAGACCGCGACGGCGTGGCTGCTCGCGATCTTCCTCATCCCCTACATCGGCTTCATCGTCTTCCTGGTCATCGGGTCGACGAAGCTGCCCCGCGCCCGTCGCGAGAAGCAGACCGAGATCAACGCGTACATCCTCGAGCAGACCGAGGGCATCGAGCGGGTCCGCCGTGATCACCCGTGGCCCGCGTGGCTCGAGAGCGTCACGCGGCTGAACCGCGAACTCGGCGCGATGCCGTTGGTCGGCGGCAACTCCGCGGAGCTCTACCCCGACTCCGAGGAGTCCATCGCGGAGATGACCCGCGCGATCGACCAGTCCCGACGGTTCGTGCACGTCGAGTTCTACATCGCGACGCTCGACGACACCACGCGACCGTTCTTCGAGGCGCTCGCGCGGGCGCAGGCCCGTGGGGTCACCGTGCGGTTCCTGCTCGACCACTGGGCGAGCCGCGGGTACCCGGGCTACAAGGACACCCTGGCGTTCATGGACCGGGCGGGCATCGAGTGGCACCTGATGCTGCCGCTCCTGCCGCTGCAGGGGAAGTTCCAGCGCCCAGACCTCCGCAACCACCGGAAGATCATGGTGATCGACGGCTCGGTCGCGTTCACCGGCTCGCAGAACCTGATCGACGCGTCGTACGACATCAAGTCCCACGTCGAGAAGGGCATGGTCTACAAGGACCTGTTCGCGCGGTTCGAGGGGCCGGTCGTCGCCGGGCTCAACGCCCTGTTCGTCACGGACTGGTACAGCGAGACCGACGAGCTGCTGCTGCGCGAGAGCGACCCCGTCCAGCGGGCCGACCGCGGCGACGCGCTCGACTGCCAGGTGGTGCCGTCCGGTCCGGGCTTCGACGGCGAGAACAACCTGCGCCTGTTCAACGCGCTGCTCTACTCGGCGCAGCAGAAGGTCTCGATCACGTCGCCGTACTTCGTGCCGGACGACTCGATGCTCTACGCCATCACCACGACGGCGCAGCGCGGGGTCGACGTCGAGCTGTTCGTCGGCGAGATGGGCGACCATGCCATGACCTGGCACGCCCAGCGCTCCTACTACGAAGGACTGCTCCGCGCCGGCGTGCGGATCTGGCTGTACCGCGCGCCGACGATCCTGCACGCGAAGCACTTCACGATCGACGACGAGGTGTCGGTGATCGGGTCGAGCAACATGGACATGCGCTCGTTCAGCCTGAACCTCGAGGTCTCCGTGATGGTGCGCGGGCACCGCTTCGTCGACGCCCTGCGCGAGGTGCAGGAAGCGTACAAGGAGCACAGCTTCGAGCTCACGCTCGACGAGTGGTTCGACCGTCCGCGCCGGTCCAAGGTGCTCGACAACGTCGCGCGGCTCACCGCGGCGCTGCAGTAGCCGCCTGGAGGCACGACTCGCCCCCGCCAGGTGCGCTCAACGCATCGGGACGAGGGACGCCAGGGCCCCGACCACCCGCTCGAGCGGGCCGCGACCCAGGAACCGCCGCCACAGCATCGCGAAGACCACCGAGCCGAGGGCGAACCAGCCCCAGGCCTCGACCGACTCGGGGTAGGTCGGCAGCATCGCGATGACCACGAGGTGCCCCGAGTACACCGTCAGCGGCATCGAGCCGACCGCGGCCAGTGGGAACGCGATCCGCTCGGCGACACGCCCGCGGCCGTCGAACACGAGCAGGCAGAGGGCGATCACGGCGACCGCCACCCCGGCCGTCCCCACCACGTCGACGACCGACGACGAGTGGTCACGCGGAGACAGGAACAGCTGCGCGAGGGCCTGGCCGGGGGTCGAGCCCTCGCCCGCGTACGGGACCCCGGGGAACGCCAGGGCCGCGTCGTCCGGCGCCGGGGCGAGGACCGACCCGGCGACGTACGCGGTGGCGGCGACCAGTGCGCCCGCCGCCAGGAGCGCGACCTGCCGGCCCCGTTCCTCTCCCCACCGGCACGGCCCGTACGCCGCTGGCGCGTCGTCCGGGAACCGGCGGCGTGGGCCCAGACCGCTGCGGGCGACCGCGAGACCGACCAGGACGTACGCCAGGAAGGTGACCACTGGGTAGACCAGGCCGAGCTGGACGCCGATCATGCCGGCGTCCGCGTAGGCCGGCGCGATCGTCAGCGCGGCGAGCGGCGACAGCACCGCGCAGAGCGCGGCGATGCCGAACAGCGCCGCCGGTCGGACGCGGAGCACCGGGACCACCAGCAGGAACAGCACCCCGTAGGTCGGCAGGATCACGTACACGGGGGTGTCGAGCGCCATCAGGGCGAACCCGATGACGACGACCACCACGGCGCGGATGGCGAGCCGGGCACGGATGCGGCCGATGGTGGGCGGGCCGGGCGGGTCGGCACGGCCGCTCGTCAGGCCGATCGAGACCCCGGCGAGGACCGCGAACAGCGTGGACGGGCGGCCGTGGGCGACGGCGGTCCAGGTGGCGGGGTCGGTCCAGTCGAGCTGCTCCGCGATGCCGCCGATGTGTGCGGCCATCATGCCGAGCAGCGCAAGGGCACGGGCCACGTCGACGCCCTGCAGCCGCGTCCCCGACGCGGACGCGCCCCGCACCGCGGTGGGCGGGACGGGGCGCGTGTCGGTCATGGTCGTCAGCTGGTCGGGGTGTCGACGCGGCCGAGCGAGACGTCGATCATCTCGTCGCGCGGCACCACCTTGATGCGCTCGCGCCCGTCGACTGCACCGAGCGCCTGCTCGTGGGTGTCGAGGTGGTGCCAGCCCTCGAGGTCGGTGTACTCGACACCGCGCTCGCGGAGCAGGGCCGGGATCGCCTCGTCCGACGGGTCCTCCGGGGTCCACCAACTCGCCTGGTCGTTGACGATGTGCTGCACGGTCTCCATCGCGTCGGACTTCGTGTGTCCGATGAGCCCGACCGGACCGCGCTTGATCCAGCCGGTGGCGTACACCCCGGGGATCTGCTGGTTGTCGTCGTCGAGGACCTGGCCCTCGTGGTTCGGGATGACACCGTGCCGCTCGTCGAACGGCACCCCGGGCAGCGGGGAACCGAAGTACCCGACCGCGCGGTAGGCGGCCTGGATCGGGATCTCGCGGATCTCGCCGGTGCCCTCGACGCCGCCCTCGCCGTTCGGCCGGGTGCGCTCGTAGCGGATGGCGGTCAGCTTGCCCTGCTCGTCGCCGACGAACTCGATCGGCTTCGCGTAGAAGTGCAGGTGGAGCCGGCGGCTGGCCTGGCCGACCTCACGCGTGCGCCACTGCTCGAGGACACGGTTGATCACCATGACCTGCTTGTTCGTCGCGATCGCGGTCTTCGACGCCTCGTCGTGGTCGAAGTCCTCGTCGTAGACCACCATGTCGACGTCACGGACCTCGCCGAGCTCGCGGAGCTCGAGCGGCGTGAACTTCACCTGCGCCGGGCCACGGCGGCCGAAGACGTGCACGTCCGTGACCGGCGATGCCTTGAGGCCCTCGTACACGTTCGCGGGGATCTCGGTCGGCAGCAGGTCGTCGGCGTGCTTCGCCAGGATGCGCGAGACGTCGAGGGCGACGTTGCCGACGCCGATGACCGCGACGCTCTCGGCGTGCAACGGCCAGGTGCGCGGCACGTCGGGGTGGCCGTCGAACCAGCTCACGAACTCGGCTGCGCCGTACGAGCCGTCGAGGTCGACACCGGGGATGTCGAGGTCGGCGTCCTTGATCGCACCGGTGGAGAACACGACCGCGTTGTAGTGCTTCTTGAGATCCTCGAGGGTGATGTCCTCGCCGTAGCGGACGTTGCCGAACAGCCGGACGACACCGCGGTCGAGGACGTCACGCAGGGCGTTGATGATGCCCTTGATGCGCGGGTGGTCGGGGGCGACGCCGTACCGGACCAGACCGTAGGGCGCGGGGAGCTGCTCGAACAGGTCGATCGACACGTCGTAGCCGTGCGCCTCGCGCAGCAGGATGTCCGCGGCGTAGATGCCGGCCGGGCCGGCGCCGACGATGGCGAGTCGGAGGGTGGGCACTGATCGTCTCCAGTTCGTTCGGGTGGGGGTTCCCGGGGGCCTCCCGACCGGGCCGCAGTGCGTGCACCGTCGGGAGGGGTGTTCAGCGGCTTCGGTCGACGACGGAGTCCGCGAAGCGGGTGAGTGCCCGTTTCACGGTGCCGTCGGGGAGCGGGGCGAGGGCGGCGACGGCTTCGCGTGCCCAGGCGACGGCGACGGCGCGGGTCGCCGCGGTGGCCTCGTGCTCGCGGAGCGCGGCGACGGCCGACTGGTACGGCGTGGAGTCGACCACGTCGTCGGGCGCACCGTTGACGTCACGCTCGATGCGCTCGACCAGGTGCTGCGCGGACGGATCGGTCGCGGCCATCCGGCGCAGCTGCAGGACCGGCAGGGTGTCGACGCCTGCGCGCAGGTCGTTGCCGGCGATCTTGCCCGTCTTGTCCGTCGCCGGGGCGAGGTCGATGACGTCGTCGACGAGCTGGAAGGCCACGCCGACCTTCTCGCCGAAGGTACCGACGGCGTCGAGGTAGGCGCGGTCGGCACCGGAGAACATCACGCCGGCGCGTGCCGCGGTGGCGATGAGCGAACCGGTCTTGTCGCTGAGCACCTGGATGTAGTGCTCGAGCGGGTCGTCGTCCGGCTGCGGCCCCGTGGTCTCGTGCAGCTGCCCCATGCAGAGGCGCTGGAAGGTCTCGGCCTGCATCCGGATGCCCTCGGTGCCGAGGTCGGCCGTGATCAGGCTGGCGCGGGCGAAGAGCAGGTCACCGGTCAGGATCGCCACGTTGTTGCCGTAGGTGATCTGCGCGGCGGGGACCCCGCGTCGGACCGGCGCCTCGTCCATGACGTCGTCGTGGTACAGCGACGCCAGGTGCGTGGTCTCGATGCTCACCGCGGCCTTGACCACGGCGTCGGTCACGCCGTCACCGAGCTGGGCGATGAGGAGCGTCAGGGTCGGGCGGATGCGCTTGCCACCGGCGGACAGCAGGTACCGGCTGGTGGTGTCGGCGAGGGTGTCGGTGGAACGCATGGCGTCCTCGAGCCCCTGCTCGACGAGTTCGAGCCCGTCGTCGACCGCGGAGATGAAGCGTCGGTCGGCGGGCGTGGCGAACAACCGCTCGCCGATGCCCAGCGATGCGCGCAGGCTCGGCGCGCGACGTGCGACCGGGACGCTCGGATTCAAGTGCTGCTCCGTCTTCGGGGGTGGTGACCGGTCAGTCGGCGGCCGGGTCGACGCGCGGCTGCTCGCCGGTGTTCTGGTGGTCACGGCGGGCCTTCGCACGCCGTGCCGCGGACTCGCGCACCGTGTCGGCGACGGGCTTGCGGCCACGGTGCAGTGCGACGATACCGGCCGTCAGGTTGCGGTACGCGACCACCGAGAAGCCGACACCGCGGAGCCACTGGGTGAGCACCTGCTGGTCGGGCCACGCGTCGATCGACTCGGCGAGGTAGCGGTAGGCGGCCGGGTTGCTGCTCGAGAGCCGCGCGATGCCCGGGAGCACGCGCTTCAGGTAGGTGCCGTAGCCGAAGCGCAGCAGGGCACGGGGCGGCGTCGAGAACTCACAGATGACGACGCGGCCACCGGGCTTCAGGACGCGCAGCATCTCGGCGAGCGCCTGCTTCGGGTCGTTCACGTTGCGCAGGCCGAACGAGATCGTGACGGCGTCGAACGTGTCGTCGTCGAAGGGCAGCTGCTCGGCGTCGCCCTCGACGAAGGTGATCTCGGGGTGGCGTTCACGGCCGACGGCGATCATGCCGGCGGACAGGTCGAGTGCGGTGACCTCGGCGCCCTTCTTGGCGAAGGCCGCCGCGCTGGTCCCGGTGCCCGCGGCGATGTCGAGGACCTTCTCGCCGGGCTGCGGGTCGACCGCGCGGACCGTGGCGACACGCCACAGCGGGGCGTTGCCCGCCGACAGGATGTCGTTCGTGAGGTCGTACTTGGCCGCGACGTCGTCGAACATCGCCGCCACCTCGTCCGGGCGCTTGTTCAGGTCCGCTCTGCTCACACGATCAATCCTAGAGGTCCCGACCGAGCGTTCACCGGACTCGCAGCCACCCGGGCGGTGCGGGATCGGCGCGTAGCATCGGAGCCGTGACCCGAACCACCACGGCGGCGCCCCCGCTGACGGTCTCGACCCGGATCCTCGACGACCCGGGCGCCGTCCTCCGCCACACGCTCCGCGACCGCCCCCTCGCCTTCGTCCGGAACGGCGACGGCATCGTCGGCATCGGCGAGGCGCTCCGGTTCACCTTCACCGGCCCCGACCGGATGCGTGACGCCGCGGCCCTCTGGCGCAGCGTCGTCGAGACCGCCGTCGTCGACGACCCGGTGCAGCTGCGCGGTTCGGGGCTCGTCGCGTTCGGGTCGTTCGCCTTCGCCGACGACTCCGCCGACGAGAGCGTGCTCATCGTGCCCCGGGTGGTCCTCGGCCGGCGACGCGGCAAGGCCTGGCTGACCGCGATCGACACGACGCTCGGCGCGGAACCCCTGGCCTTCACCCGGACCTCGGTCCCGGTCCCCCACGTCGGGCCGCACGTCTCCGTCGCGCTGCGTCCCGGGCACATCGACGAGGACACCTACGCCGCCAACGTGTCCGAGGCCGTCCGCCGCATCGTCGCCGGGAGCGCCCGCAAGGTGGTGCTCGCCCGCGACCTCGTCGGCACGCTGCCGCCGGGAGCCGACCGACGGGCGGTCCTGCTCGACCTCGCGGCCGCCTACCCGCAGTGCGTGACCTTCGCGGTGGACGGGCTGGTCGGTGCCACCCCCGAGACGCTCGCCCGCACCGACGGCACGCGGCTGACCGCACGGGTGCTCGCGGGCAGCGCCGCCCGGGGCACCGACGAGGTGTCCGACCGGGCCGCCGCCGAGGCCCTGGCCAGCAGCGCCAAGGACGTCGAGGAGCACGCCTTCGCGATCGACAGCCTGCTCGCGGCCCTCGCCCCGCTCGCCACGGACCTGCGCGCCGACGCCGAACCGTTCCGGCTGCAGCTGCCGAACCTGTGGCACCTGGCGACGGACGTACAGGCGACGCTGCCGCCCGACACCACGTCGCTGGACGTCGCCGACGCCCTGCACCCGACGGCCGCGGTCGCCGGCACCCCGACGGACGTGGCCGTGCAGTTGGTCGCCGAGCTGGAGGGCGTCGACCGCGGCCGCTACGCCGGGCCGGTCGGCTGGATGAGCGCGACGGGTGACGGCGAGTGGATGCTCGCGCTCCGCAGCGCCCGGATCGACGACGACGGCACCGTCCGGGCCTGGGCGGGGGCCGGGATCGTCGCGGGTTCGGAGCCGGCGCGCGAGGTCGCCGAGACCGCCCTGAAGTTCCGGCCGATCACCGACGCGCTGGCCTGAGGCAGCCGCGCGATCCGCGCAATCCGCGCGGGCACGCACTCGCTCGGTCGCCGGTCGCCGGTCAGTCCGCCAGCGGGACCTCGATCACGACCCGCTCGGCGGGGTCGGTGAGCACCCGCTCGAGGTCGCCCCACGTCGCCGCCCGGCGGTACTCCCACCCGAGGCCCGTGACGACCCGCTCGACGTCGACGTGCTGCGGGGTCGACATCATCCGCCGCATGTCGGCCTCCGGCGTGGTCTTCGCCACCTCGAGCCCGCGGAAGATCGCTCCGCCGTGGTCGTTGCCGACGACGACCTGCACCCGGTGGGTGCGTTCCTCGGTGCCGGTGACGAACGCGCCGAGGTCGTGCAGCAGCGTCAGGTCCCCGAGGAGCACGCGTGTGGTGCCCACCGAGGCCGAGGAGTGTTCGAGCGCCGCGGCGATGCCGAGCGCGGTCGAGACGGTGCCGTCGATGCCGGCGAGGCCGCGGTTCGCGTGCACCCGGATCTTCTTGCCGAGCACCCGGGCATCGGCTTCACGGATGAGCTGCGACGCCCCGAGGACCAGCCGGTCGTGCGGCCAGGTCACGCCCCAGACGGCCTCGGCGAGCATGGCGCGGTCGACGGGTCGGCGACGGAGCGCGACCTCGTCACGCAGGAACTTGTTCCGCTCGGCGCGGTCGGCGGAACGCTTGGCGTCGAGGTCGGGGCCGGCGTCGCCGTCCCCCAGGATCCGCCGGCTGGAGCCGACCCAGCGGCCGACCCACGCGCGGTGCTCCGGCCGGGTCCGGCCCGTCACGCGGACGTCGGACACGAAGGTGGTCGCGGCGTCCGGTCGGGAGGAACGGGCCGGGTCGAAGGGGTCGGCCGCCGGTCCGCGGACCACGATCGTCTCGACCCCGTCGCGCTGCAGGAGCGCGGGGACCTCCCTGCTGAGGGTCGGGTGGCCGAGCACGACGGCCCGGCGGACCGCGCCGCCGTGGTCCGGGTCGCGCAGCAGTTCGCGGTAGGCCACGACCAGGTTGCGGCCGAAGCGCGCGCCGCTCGACACCTCGGCGAGGAGTGGCGCCCCGAGCTCCCAGGCGATCCGCTCCGCGTCCTCGCCTGCGTCGTGCCCGGCGATGACGACGGTGCCCGGCTCGTCGTCCGGGGTGAGTTCGGCGACCGGCAGACCGGTGTGTGCGCGGCGGGTGGCGAACGCCAGGTCGACCTCGTCGTCCGGCACGGGGCTGACGTGCTCCGTGGCGAGCCCGGCGGACAGCGGCTCACGGAACGCGACGTTGAGCTGCGCGGGACCGGGCTGCCCGGTGTGCCCCGCTGCGGCGGCGACGGCCTGTCGGGCGAGGGTGCGCAGGGTGTCGCGGACCGAGGCGTCGACACCGTGCGCCGACGGAGCCTCGACGTCGCGGACGAAGGCGACGGCCTGGCCGAAGAGCCCCGGCTGGACGGTGGTCTGGTTGCTGCCGATGCCGCGCAGTTCGTCGGGGCGGTCGGCGCTCAGGACGATCATCGGCACGCCGGAGTGGTGCGCCTCGAGCACGGCGGGGTGCAGGTTCGCCACCGCGGTGCCCGACGTCGTCACCACCGCTGCGGGCCGGTGCGTCTCGACCGCGAGCCCGAGTGCGAAGAACCCGGCGGTCCGTTCGTCCAGCCGCACGTGCACGGTCAGCCCACCGGCGCGTTCCAGGGCGACCGCCGCGAGGGCGAGTGCCTGGGAACGTGACCCGGGACTCACGACGACGTCGGTGACGCCGGCACGCACGAGTTCCTGCAGGAGGGCGAGCGCGGTGTCCGTCGCCGGGCTGCCCGAACCGACGGGGCCGTCAGCGATCGGTGCGGCCGTCGTCGTCGCGCTCGTGGAACTGGTCTTCGAGGTCTCGGAGGGTCGCGTCGTCCTGGTCCTTGTCCGTGAGGGTGGTGCCCGGCTCCGGCGTGGTGCCGAGGAAGTCCGGGTCGTCTTCGGGTCCACGGTAGCGGGCGGAAGCACCGGGGTCGGCCGCCGGGGTGCGACCCAACAGGAACCAGAGGACGCCGCCGAGGACGGGCAGGATGATGACGAGCAGGAGCCACACGCCGCGACGCAGGGAACGGACACGCTGACGCGGCATCGTTCCGCAGTCGATGGCCGCGTACACCGTGAAGGCGACGGCGGCCACGGCGACGATCAACCACAAGCGGACCATGCGGTGAAGTCTAGGTCGCGACCCTGTGATGCCCCTGCCGGTCGACGCTTCCGTAGACTCACCGTGTGAAAGCGTGGCTCCTGTACACCCTGGCTCGGCTCGGCATCTTCGTGGTGGCGCTCGTGCTCCTCCTGCTCCTGACGCCGATGCCGTGGTACTGGGCGACGATCGTGGCCGCCCTGGTGGGCCTGCTCATCTCGTACATCGCCCTGTCCGGACTGCGCACACAGGTGGCCCTGAGCCTGGCGAACCGCCGCGGCACCCCGGAGCGCGACGCCGACTCGGACTTCGAGGACGACTTCGTCGACGCCGCCGACTCCGACGCCGCGGCCACCCCGACCGTCCGTCCGGTGTCCGACGCCGACCGGCACGGAGCGCGCCGGGACACCGACGCCGACTGACCGGACGCGGGGCCGCCCGGTCGAGCAGCCGGAACCGCTACGGCTGGACGGCCAGGGTGATCCCGAGCACCACGCCGAAGGCGAGCGAGGCGAACGACGACAGCTGCAGGGCGGTGATGAGCTCGCGGGGCTTCCGTGACGACACCCCGATCGCCAGCGCCGGCAGGGCCAGCAGCAGCGAGAAGTACGTGAAGCCCGTGCGGAAGTACAGCAGCACGAACCAGAGCAGCACGACGTACGGCAGCATCAGGAACAGGCCGAAGAGGACGCGGGCCACCGGACGGCCGACGACCACGGCGAGCGTGCGCTTGCCCGCCAGCTGGTCCTCGTCGATGTCGCGGATGTTGTTCACCATCAGGACCGCGCAGGCGAAGAACCCGGCGGCGACGGCGGCTGCCCAGCCGTTCACGGTGACCTCGCGGATCTGCACGAACTGGGTGCCGAGCACGGCGACCAGTCCGAAGAAGACGAAGACGAAGACCTCGCCGAGGGCGTTGTACCCGTACGGCTTCTTGCCACCGGTGTAGAACCAGGCGGCGACGATAGCGGCGGCCCCGACGAGCAGCAGCCACCACAGCTGGGTGAGCAGCACGATGACCAGGCCGGCGACCGCGGCCAGGCCGAAGAACGTCAGGGCGACGGTGAGCACGGTCCGGGGCTTGGCCAGGCCGGCTCCGGTGAGTCGTGCCGGACCAACGCGGTACTCGTCGGTGCCGCGGACCCCGTCGGAGTAGTCGTTGCTGTAGTTCACGCCGATCTGCAGGAACAGCGCCACGGCCAGGGCGAGCAGCGCGACCGCGAGGTGGCCGTCCTTCGCCAGGTAGTCGCCGAAGTCGCCGGGCTCACCGCTGTCGACGAACGCGACGGCGGTGCCGAGCACGACCGGGACGACACCGAGGGTCAGGGTGCGCAGGCGTGCGCCGCCGATCCAGTCGCGCGCGGTCGCCTTCCGCTTGGTGCGGGCGGGGGCAGCGGCCTTCGCCGGGTTGCCGGACCGGCCCTGCTTCTGCGTCGAGTTCTTCGTTCGTGCCACGAGCACCGATCTTATTGCCGATGCGACCGCCCGGCGGCTCGCGGTCCCGACGAGCGGACCGGGTCGGCGAGCGCCTGCACGGCCCGACGGTCGGGTTTGCCCGACGGCAGCATCGGGATCCGCTCCACCAGGACCACGTCGGCGGGGCGGGCGGCACGCCCCAGGGTGGCTCCGACGTGGGCACGCACGGCCTCGAGGTCGAGCGGTTGCTCGGTGACGACGACCGGGACCTCGCCCCACTCCCCCGCCGAGCGCCGGGCGACGACGGCGCTCTCCTGCCCGGGGAGCCCGCGGACGAGCCGTTCGACCGCACCGAGCTGGACCTTCTCACCGCCGGAGATCACCACGTCGTCGAGGCGTCCGAGCACGCGGACCACGCCGCCGGACAGGGTCGCGGTGTCCCCGGTCCGGTACCAGCGCAGCCCGTCACGCTCGACGAAGGCCGACGCCGTGCGGGCGTCGTCGTCGAGGTACCCCTCGGCGAGCATCGGCCCGGCCAGGTGCAGCTCGCCGTCGACCAGCGCGGTGCGCACCGTGCCGAACGGGACGCCGTCGTACACGCATCCACCGCTCGTCTCGCTCGCACCGTACGTCGTCACGATCCGGACCCCGGCGTCGAGCGCCCGCTGCCGGAGCGGCGCCGGGGTGGCCTGCCCGCCGACCAGGACCGCGTCGAACCGGGCGAGCGCACGCGTGGCGTCCGGGTCGTCGAGGACGCGTGCGAGCTGCACCGGCACCAGGGAGGTGTAGCGACGGGGCGCGGCCGGACCGGTGACGAGCCGTTCGGCCGCCTCGGTGAACGCGGCGGCCGCGAAGTGCCCGGGTGGCACGACGACGGGGTCGGTGCCCGCCGTGATCGAGCGGGTCAGGACGTTGATGCCGGCGATGTAGTGCGCCGGCAGTGCGAGCACCCAGCGCCCGGGCCCACCGAGTGCCGCGTCCGCCGCGGCGGCACCGGCGAGGAGCGCCTCGGACGAGAGCGCCACGCGCTTGCCGGTGCCGGTGGACCCGCTGGTCTCGACCACCAGGGCGACCGCCTGACGGACCTCGGCCGGCGGTGGCGTCGGCAGTGCAGGAGTCCCCTCGGCGACGGGGAGCAGTGCGGGGCCGCCGGCGAGTGCTGCCTCCAGGCCGCGCAGCACGGCCGTCGGGTCCGACGTGCCGGTCGCGACCAGCGGACGGGGCATCAGTAGTGCCAGGGGAACGCGGTCCACTCGGGAGCGCGCTTCTCGAGGAACGAGTCGCGACCCTCGACGGCCTCGTCGGTGCCGTAGGCCAGCCGCGTGGCCTCGCCCGCGAACACCTGCTGGCCGACCATGCCGTCGTCCACGGCGTTGAACGCGTACTTGAGCATCCGGATCGCCGTCGGGGACTTGCCGAGCACGATCTCGCCCCAGCGGATCGCCTCCCGCTCCAGGTCGGCGTGCGGCACCACCGCGTTCACCGCCCCCATCTCGTACGCGCGCTGGGCGGAGTACTCCTGCGCGAGGAAGAAGACCTCGCGGGCGAACTTCTGCCCGATCTGCTTGGCGTAGTAGGCGCTGCCGTAGCCGCCGTCGAACGAGCCGACGTCGGCATCGGTCTGCTTGAACTTCCCGTGCTCGGCGCTCGCGATGGTGAGGTCGCAGATCGCGTGCAGGGAGTGCCCGCCGCCCGCAGCCCAGCCCGGGACGACCGCGATGACGACCTTGGGCATCATCCGGATCAGGCGCTGGACCTCGAGGATGTGCAGCCGCCCCATCGACGCCTGTGCGGCGGACGGGTCCACACCCTCGGGCGGTGCGCCCTCGTCGCCGACGTACTGGTAGCCGCTCCGCCCCCGGATGCGCTGGTCGCCGCCGGAGCAGAACGCCCACCCGCCGTCCTTCGGGCTCGGGCCGTTGCCGGTGAGCAGCACGACGCCGACGCGGGGGTCCTGCCGGGCGTCGTCGAGGGCGCGGTAGAGCTCGTCGACGGTGCGCGGGCGGAAGGCGTTGCGGACCTCGGGACGGTCGAAGGCGACCCGGACGATGCCCTTGGAGACGTGCTTGTGGTACGTGATGTCGGTGAACTGCTCCGCGATCGGAGCGGGGGTCCAGACGTCGGGGTCGAACAGGTCGGAGACGGGAGCAGCCATGCTCCCAACGTACCGCCGGGCGTCTGGCGGGTCAGGCGCCCATGTCGGTCAGGATCTCCGGCGCGACGAACACCATGATCACGATGAGGATCACGGGGTTCGCGAAGAACGCCAGGACCACCCCGACGGCGCCGTACCAGCGTCCGAACGAGCCGACGGCGGCGACGAACCCGAGCACCGCGGCGACGAGCGTCAGGAACACGACGACGAAGCAGATCCCGAAGGCGAAGTTCGTGTCACCGCCCATGAACACGGCGAAGGCACTGGCGTCCACCGCGGCGGAGACGACGGCGAGGCCGAGTGCGATCTTGCCGACGACGGGGTTGCGGCGCTTCGTGGCGCCCGTCTGCCGCACGTCGACGGTGTTGCGCTGCATGAGGCGGGCGAAGTCGTCGGAGTCCCGCCCGGGAGCCGCCGCGGGTCGAGCGCCCGCTGCCGGACGGGCTGCCGCCGCCGGTCGGGCTGCCGCCGCCGGTCGGGCTGCGGCCGCCGATCGGGCTGCGGCCGCCGATCGGGCTGCCGACGCCGGACGGGCCGCGGCGCTCGACGGATCGGACGGGCGCTGCGATGCGCGTTGCTGTGCTGCGCGCTGCCGCGGATCCACCGCCACCGAGCCTCCATCGTTTTCGGGTCGTTCCCCTGCCGACCGAGGCCGACCGATGCATGCTAATGCCCTGCCCTGGCGGTCCCCTCCGAGGAACCGGCGGGCCCCCTGGGTGCGGTGGGAGGATGGCGGACGTGCTCCCCGACCTCGCCGAACTCCTCGCCGACGCCCACGTGGTGGCCCTGCCGATGCGCGTGCGGTTCCGCGGCATCACCACGCGCGAGGCGGTCGTGCTGCGCGGCCCCGCAGGCTGGACCGAGTTCTCGCCGTTCGTCGAGTACGACGACGCCGAGGCCGCCGCCTGGCTGCGGGCCACCGTCGACTTCGGGTGGACGGACCACGAACCGGCCGCCGACTCCGTGCCGGTCAACGCCACCGTCCCGGCGATCGCCGCCGACGCCGTCGCCGACCTGCTCGCGCGGTACCCCGGGTGCACCACCGCCAAGGTCAAGGTCGCGGAGCCCGGCACGACCGTCGACGACGACGTCGCCCGTGTCGCCGCGGTCCGCCGGGTGATGGGGCCCGAGGCCGCGGTCCGGGTCGACGCGAACGGGCTGTGGAGCGTGGAGCAGGCCACCGCAGCGCTGGAGCGGCTCACACGGTTCGACCTGCAGTACGCCGAACAGCCCTGTGCGACGGTGCCCGAACTCGCCGAGCTCCGGTCGCGCGTCGCCGGCCTCGGGGTCCGGGTCGCCGCGGACGAGAGCGTCCGGAAGGCGAGCGACCCCCTCGCCGTCGCCCGGGCCGGTGCCGCCGACGTCCTGGTCGTGAAGGCCCAGCCGCTCGGCGGGATCACCGCGGCCCGTGCCGTCATCGCCGACGCCGGATTGCCGTGCGTCGTCTCCAGTGCGCTCGACACCTCGGTCGGGCTCGGCATGGGAGCGTTCCTGGCCGCCGCGGCGATGACCCCCGGGTACGCCGCAGGACTCGGGACGGCGGCGATGTTCGCCGGGGACGTCACGGCGGATCCCCTGCTGCCGGTCGGCGGTCGGGTGCCGGTGCGCCGGGTCGACGTCGCGCCGGAGCTGGTGGAGCGCTCCGCCGCGTCGCCGGAGCGCACGGCGTGGTGGCGTGCGCGGGTGGCCCGCGTGCACGCCCTGCTCGCCGCCGGGTAGCGCACCAGCCGCGTCCTCACGAGACGCCGTCGTCTCCGCAAGACGCCGGCGTCTTCGCAACACGCCGGCGTCTCCTTTCGGCGCCGCCGCGTGATCGAGACGCCGCCGAGTCATCGAGACGCCGCCGAAACCTGCGGCGTCTCGCCGACGACGCGGCGTCCCACCGACACGACGGCGTCTTCCTGGCCGTGCACGCGACCCGACGACGGACGGGAGGCACGGTGCCCGCTGGCACCGTGCCTCCCGTCCGGTCGTGGTCGCGACCAGGGCCGCATCAGCGACCCGTGGTGCTCACAGACCCGAGTAGCTGTGCAGGCCCTTGAAGAAGACGTTCACGACCGAGAAGTTGAACATCACCGCGGCGAAGCCGATGAGGGCCAGCCAGGACGACCGCGCACCGCGCCAGCCGCGGGTCGCGCGGGCGTGGATGTAGCCCGCGTAGACGACCCAGATGATGAAGGTCCAGACCTCCTTCGTGTCCCAGCCCCAGTAGCGGCCCCAGGCGCGTTCCGCCCAGATCGCACCGGCGATGAGGGTGAAGGTCCAGAGGACGAAGCCGACGAGCAGGACGCGGTAGGTCAGGACCTCGAGCCGGTCGGCGTCCGGCAGTGTCGCCATGAAGCGGAGCTTGCCGGAGGCCGTGCGGCCCTGTCGGTACGTCTGCACGAGCTGCGCCACCGCGAGCCCCGCGCCGAGCGCGAAGAACCCGGTGCCGGCGATGGCCACGAAGACGTGGATGACCAGCCAGTACGACTGCAGGGCCGGCTGCAGCGGGACGACGGGGACCCAGTAGTTCACCGTCGCGATGCCGAGCAGGATGATCGTCAGGCCGGTGATGAAGACACCGAGGAACTTCAGGTTCTGCCAGAACTGCACGAGCAGGAAGATCAGGGTGATCAGCGCCGTGCCGGTCAGCGAGAACTCGAACATGTTGCCCCACGGCACACGGTCGGCCGCGATGCCGCGGAGGACGACCGAGGCGACGTGCAGGACGAGCGCGAGGATCGTCATCGCCATGCCGACGCGCTCGAACTTCGTGCCGCGACCGGCCGAGCCACCCGACGGCGGTGCGGCGACCTGCTCGAGCACGACGGTGCCGCCGCGGACGGTCGCGACCGTCTTCGCGCCGCGTTCCGACGCGGCGCTTGCCGCGTCGGACGAGCTGTCGTCGGCGCCCGCGTTCTTCGCGGCGGCCGTGACCTCGCCGGAGCGTTTGGCCATGTCGAGGGCGAACGAGATGAACGCGACCACGTACACCGCCATCGCGGAGTACGTGAGCACGACCGAGTAGGTCGCGAGGTTCGTGGTCATGTCGTTCACTGGGGCATCCTAACTCCGAGGTCCGACGTGTGGCGCTGTGCGATGTCCGCGACGGCCCGTTCGAGGTTCGGGTCCTCGCCGCGTGCGAGTCCGGCGTACTCGAGGTCGTACTCGCCGCCCTGCGCATCGCGACGCGGGACGACCTTCACCCAGACGCGGCGGCGCGGGACGAACAGCGAGGTGAGCAGGCCGAGGGTGGAGAGCAGGGCGAACCCGCCCACCCAGAGCTGCGAGGGGTCGTGGTGGACGTCGAGGGACACGTACCGCTTGACGCCGTCGAAGGTGATCGAGCCGGCGCCCTCCGGCAGCTTCTTCGTCTGGCCGGGCTCGAGCGCGATGCTCGCGGTGTCCGACTGCCGACCGGCGATCTGGTCGAGACCCTTGGTGCTCAGCGTGTACACGCTCTGCGGTACACCGCTGTCGAGCCCGAGGTCACCCGTGTAGACCTGCAGCGTCAGCAGCGGGTTCTGGGTGTCCGGGTAGGCACTCGAGTACGCGCCGCTCGCGAGCTTCGACGCGGTGGGGTAGAAGAACCCGACCATGCCGAGCTGGTCCGGCTTCGCGTCCGGCACCTTGATGACGCCGGTGGAGGTGTAGTTCGCGTCCTCCGGCAGGAACGGCACGACGTCCTTGAACGCCACGTTCCCGTCGCCGTCACGCACCGTGACCTGCATCGCGTAGCCGTTGCCGAGCAGGTAGACGTTCGTGCCGCCGACGTGCAGCGGGTCGTTCACACCGAGGCGACTCGTCTTCGGCTCGCCGCCCTTCTCGGTGCTCGTGACGGTGGCCGAGTAGTCGAGCGCCTGACCGAGGGCGTCGAGGTTGCGCTCCTCGTACTTCGTCACGAACTTGTCGAGGCGGAGGTTGTAGCCCTGCAGGTCGGTCTGCTGGAACCAGCGTCCGGGGTTGAACGAGTCGTACGAGCCGAGCACGTTCGAGAACGTCTGCCCCTCGACCAGCAGGCGCTGTCCGGTGAAGCCGAAGCCGCCGCCGACACCGACCGCCAGGAGCACCCCGACGAGGGCGGCGTGGAACACCAGGTTGCCGGTCTCGCGCAGGTAGCCGCGCTCCGCGCTCACCGAGTCACCGAACCGCTCGACGCGGTACCCGGACCGCTTCAGGATCGCCATCGCGCGCGTCACCGCGTGCTCGGCGGACGGGAGGCCCGTGGTCGCGTCGATCCCGGTCGTCCCGTCGATCATCGCGTCGGGTTGCACCGCCACGGTGCGGAAGCCCGCCAGTCGCGTCAGCCGCGCGGGGGTCTTCGGCGGACGGGTCCGCAGGGCCTGCCAGTGGTGCTTCGTGCGGGGCACGATGCAGCCGATGAGCGAGATGAAGAGCAGCAGGTAGATCGCGGAGAACCACACCGAGGTGTAGGTGTCGAAGACCTGGAGCTTGTCGAGGACCGGGTAGAGCTGCGGGTGGTCCGCCTTGTACTGCACGACGCCGTTCGGGTCGGCGGTGCGCTGCGGGACGAGCGAGCCCGGGATGGCCGCGAGGGCGAGCAGCATGAGCAGGAACAGCGCCGTGCGCATGCTCGTCAGCTGCCGCCAGAAGAACCGGAGGTACCCGACGAAGCCGAGCTTCGGCTGGTTGATGCCACCGTCGGTGGGGCCGGAGCCGTCGACGTGGTCGGACGGTCGCTGCGGGTCGGAGGCGCTGTCGGCCCCGTCGCCTGCGCCCGTCGGGACGTGCTCGTTGAGGGTCAGACCGCGGGGACAAAGCTCTGGATCACCGCCCCGACGCTCGACATGACGGCCGACCAGATACCGGTGACCATGAGCAGACCGATGACGATCAGGATCGCTCCTCCGATGATGTTGACGGTGCGCATGTGGCGCTTCACCGCCGCGATGGCCCCCATGGCCCAGCCGGCACCGAGGGCGACGAGGACGAACGGGATACCGAGCCCGAGGCAGTAGGCGACCCCGAGCCACATGCCCTGCCATGCGCTGCCCGACTGGACGCTGAGCAGGTTGATGGCCGCCAGGGTCGGGCCGAGGCACGGGGTCCAGCCGAGGCCGAACACGATGCCGAGCAGGGGGGCACCGAGGAGCCCCGTGGCCGGGGTCCAGCCGGGCTTGATGGTGCGCTGCAGGAACGTGAACCGACCGACGAACACCAGGCCCATCGCGATCACGACGACCCCGAGGACCTGCGTGATGAGGTCGCGCCACCGCACGAGCCAGAAGCCGAGCGCCCCGAACACCGTCGTGTACGCCACGAACACCGCGGTGAACCCGGCGATGAACAGCAGCACGCCGAGCACCACACGACCCCGACGCTGCCCGCCCTCGGCGACACCGCCGACGTACCCGAGGTACCCCGGAACGAGCGGCAGCACGCACGGGGACAGGAACGACACGAGCCCGGCGAGCGCCGCCACGGGCAGCGCCACGGCCATCTGGCCGCTCAGGATCGCGTCGGCGAAGGGGTTGGAGGTCACGGGTCAGGAGGCCTTGCCGGCGTCGAGCTCGTCGCTGACCAGGGTCTGCAGGATGCTCGTGCCGTCGATCGCGCCGAGCACCCGGGCGGCGACGCGGCCCTTGGTGTCGAGGACGATCGTGGCGGGCACCGCGTTCGGTGCGATCTGCCCGGACATCGCCAGCTGCATCGTGCCCGTGCGCTGGTCGAGGACGGTCGGGTACTGCACGTCGAAGGTGCGCTCGAAGGCGGCCGCGGTCGCTGCTTCGTCACGCACGTTGACACCGATGAAGGCGACGTCGTCGGCGTCGGCGTACTCGTCGTGCACCTGGTTGAGGTACTTCGCCTCGGCGCGGCACGGCGGGCAGCTGGCGTACCAGAAGTTCAGGACGACGACCTTGCCACGGAGGTCCTTCGACGAGACGGTGTCGCCGTTCGAGTCCTCGGCCCGGAAGGTGACCGGGTCGGTGCGGTCCTTCGCGGAGACCTCGGTCACGGCGCCGTCGCCGGAGATGTAGTTCTGGGTCGTGCCGTTGCCGTACTGCTTCGCGATGCCGCCGCTGTCCGACGAGCAGCCGGACAGGACGAGGACGGCGGCCACGGCCGTCGCTGCGAGGACCGCGAACCGCTTGCTGATGACGCGCGCACGCTTCGTGCTGTTCACACTGCTCCTTCGTCGACGGCGTTCGCGCGCAGTTCCTGCGCGGGGTCCGCGTACCCGACCTCGGTGAACCGACCGGTCGACGTGGCGGGCACACGTTCGACGGTGGTGATGCTCGACAGGTCACAGCGGCGCTTGCGCGGGTCGTGCCACAGGGGCTCCCCCGCGAGCTTCCGGTGGACCATCCAGATCGGCAGCTGGTGGCTGACCAGGACGACGTCGCCCTCGTCCACGCTCTCCCACGCCGTGGTCATCGCCGCGAGCATGCGGTTGGCGATCGACTCGTACGCCTCGCCCCAGCTGGGACGCAGAGGGTTTGCGATCCACGGCCACTCCGCCGGGCGGCCGAGCGAGCGCTTCGTGAACCCGGGGGCTGCCCCTCGTAGCGGTTCGTCGGTTCGATCAGGCGCTCGTCGAGCGTCACGTCGAGCCCGTAGGCGGCCGACCAGGGTGCGGCGGACTCCTGCGTGCGCTGCAGCGGGGACGCGACGATCCGACGCACGTCGACACCGGCGTCCTTCCAGGCGGTGGCGGAGGCCCGGGCCATCCGCGTGCCGAGGTCGCTCAGCCCGAAGCCCGGGAGCCGGCCGTAGAGGACGCGGCCCGGGTTGTGCACCTCTCCGTGCCGGACGAGGTGGAGACGGGTCGCGGGCATGGGTTCCAGTGTAGGTCGCCCGCGGTTCCCACCGCCCCCTCAGGTGATTCACCGGATGCGGAAGCACTCAGCCGCCGAGCTCACCGGAGAGCCGCCCGTGCAGCGCGATCGACCCCGTGTCGAGGTTCACCACCTCCACGGTCGACCCGTGCTTCACGAACCGCTGTTCGACCCCGTCGAGCGCGGCGACCGTGGACGCGTCGAACACATGGGCGTCGGCCAGGTCGATGATCACGTGCTCCGGGTCCTCGGCGTAGGAGAACCGTGTGACGAGGTCGTTCGACGAGGCGAAGAACAGCGCCCCGCGGACCCGGTACCGCACGGTGCGGTCGTCGACCGGCTCGCGGACCACGGTCACCACGTGCGCCACCCGGCGGGCGAAGACCAGGGCCGCCACGACCACGCCGACGAGCACCCCGGTGGCGAGGTTCTCGGTCACGACGACCACCACGACCGTGACGAGCATGACCGCGGTCTCGCCGAGCGGCATCCGACGGAGGGTGCGCGGTCGGATGCTGTGCCAGTCGAAGGTCGCGACGCAGACCATGAGCATGACCGCCGTCAGTGCCGCCATCGGGATCTGGGCCACGAGGTCGTGGAGCACGATCGTCAGGACCAGCACCGAGACGCCGGCCGCGAAGGTCGAGACGCGGGTCCGGGCGCCCGCGGTCTTCACGTTGATCACCGTCTGGCCGATCATCGCGCAGCCGCCGGTCCCACCGAAGAAGGCGGACGCGATGTTCGCGACACCCTGACCCCACGACTCGCGCCACTTGCTCGAGCCCGTCTCCGTGATGGAGTCGACGAGTTGCGCGGTGAGCAGGGTCTCGATCAGGCCGACGATCGCGACGCCGAACGCGTACGGGGCGATGATCTGCAGCGTCTCGAAGGTGAACGGCGTCGTGATGCCGCCGAAGCCCGGGAGCGCCGTCGGCAGGGCGCCCTCGTCGCCGACCGTCGGCACGGCGATGCTGAACACCATCGTGAGGCCGGTGACGACGACCACCGCGATGAGCGGTGCGGGGATCGCCTTCGTCAGGAACGGGAAGCCGACGATGATCGCGATGCCGAGCACGGTCAGCGGCCAGACGACGAACGGGACGTCGTCGCCGAGCAGGTTCGGCAGCTGGGCGGTGAAGATGAGGATGGCCAGGGCGTTCACGAACGCGACGTTGACGCTGCGCGGGATGAACCGCATCAGCCGTGCCACCCCGAGGAACCCGAGCACGAGCTGGAACACGCCACCCAGCACGATCGCGGGCACCAGGTACTCGATCCCGTGCTCCCGGACGAGCGGGGCGATGACCAGCGCCACCGAGCCCGCTGCGGCGGAGATCATCGCCGGGCGACCGCCGACGATCGAGATCACGATCGCGATGACGACGCTCGAGAACAGGCCGACCGCGGGATCGACCCCGGCGACGACGGAGAACGAGATCGCCTCGGGGATGAGGGCCAGCGCGGTGACGATGCCGGCCAGGACCTCTCGGGTGAGCATGCGGGGCGAGCGGAGGGCGGCGAGGACGCTCGGGGCCGTCGGCGCGTGTGTGATCACGGACATCGATCGGAACTCTACCCTCACGTGAGGGTAGAGTCGTACTCGTGAGCACCAGCGACGTCCCCGACACGATGCACATCGGCGAACTCGCCGACCGCGCCGGCATGTCCCTGCGCACCATCCGGCACTATGACGAGGTCGGGCTGCTCGTACCGAGCGGCCGCACCACCGGCGGGTTCCGGGTCTACACGGCGCAGGACCTCGAACGGTTGCTCGTGATCCGCCGGATGAAGCCGCTCGGGTTCACGCTCGACGAGATGGCCGAGCTCCTCCGGGTGGTCGACGCCCTCGCGACGAAGGACCCCGAGGACGAACCAGCGCTGGCGGCCCGCCTCGACGCGTACCTCGAGGACGCCCGAGCCCGCCACGCCAAGCTCGTCGAACGGGCCGGCATGGCCGAGGAGTTCATCGGCACGCTCGGGTCACTCCGCGCTTCGCTCCCCTGAACCCTCGAGCACGCCGGCCGCGATGAGACGACTCCGTTCCCGCTTGGCCTCGGCCATCTCCTCCATCATCGCCCGCAGCCGATCGTGCTCGGCGATCACCCGACGTGCTCGCCATGGCCGGAACCAGTGCCGTCTGCGCACGTTCGCCTTCCACTCCTCGTCCCGCCGCACGAACAAGGCCTTCACCGGGTCCCGTTGCGTCATGTCTGCTCCTCTTCCGTCACCAGTTCCAGCACGAGCTTGCCGATGACCTCGTCGGCCTCGCGAAGAACCTGCATGTTGTACATCGCTCCCGCGACGAGTCTCCCGATCTCGACACGACCCACGTCCGCGTCCGTGACGTGGTCGACCACCCAGACGAATCGTGACCAAGCCCGGTCGCGCTGTTCACGCGCGACGTCCCGCCGCCACCGGATGACCGCCCACAGCCCACCGACGAACGCCACGAGCAGCGTGAACGCCGTCGTGCACAGTGCCGCCACCACCACCGCGACCGCCGCAGGCGGCCAGGTCGCGAGCTCCCCTGTCCCCGTCCCCACCCGGTCCCCCTCTCGTCCCGCGACCCGGCCACGTCGAGAACGCTACGGAGTCCACGCGCGCCGCCACGGGCCTCCCGGCATTCGGTGGAGAACGCCGGTCGCAGGCGGCCGTGTGGAGGAAGGAACCCTGCCGCCCACGCCCCCGGACGCAGGCGGTTAGACTCGACCACCGTGATCGAACGCACCCGCATCGCCGACCTGGCAGCCCTCCCCGACGGTCCCGTCTCCGTGGCCGGATGGGTCGAGACCGTCCGAGACCAGAAGAAGGTGCAGTTCGTCGTGCTGCGCGACGAGACCGGCGCCGTCCAGCTCGTGAACCCGGCGACGCGCGAGGCCGAGGACGGCGACGACGCCGCACAGTCCGCGCTCGCGACCACCAACGAGATCTCCGGCCTGGCGCACGGCACCTTCGTGCACGTCACGGGCACGCTGAAGCACGACGAGCGCGTCAAGCTCGGCGGGCTCGAGGTCAAGATCGGCGCGCTGCAGGTGGTGAGCGCCGCGATCCCGGAGACCCCGATCGCCGACGACTCGTCGCTCGACAAGCGTCTCGACTGGCGTTTCCTCGACCTGCGCAACCGCAAGCAGAACCTGATCTTCCGCATCCAGACGACGCTGGAGCACGCGTTCCGCACGTACTGGGTCGACCGCGACTACATCGAGATCCACACCCCGAAGCTCATGGCGTCGGCGTCCGAGTCGCGCGCCGAGCTGTTCCAGCTCGAGTACTTCGAGACGACCGCCTACCTGGCCCAATCGCCGCAGAACTTCAAGCAGATGGCACAGCCGGCCGGCTTCGGTGCCGTGTTCGAGATCGCCGACGCCTTCCGCGCCGACCCGTCGTTCACGAGCCGCCACGCGACCGAGTTCACCAGCGTCGACGCCGAGTTCTCGTGGATCGAGTCCCACGAGGACGTCATGGCGATGCACGAAGAGGTCCTGGTCGCCGGCATCACCGCCGTCAAGGAGAAGTACGGCAAGGACATCGCCGAGGTCTTCGGCTTCGAGCTGCAGGTCCCCGCGACGCCGTTCCCCCGCGTGACCCTGGCCGACGCGCGCAAGATCGTCGCCGACAGCGGCTACGACGTCGTCCGCGCCGACGGTGACCTGGACCCCGAGGGCGAACGCCGCGTCGCCGCCTGGGCGAAGGAGCACCACGGCTCCGAGTTCGTGTTCGTCACCGAGTACGACGCCTCGATCCGGCCGTACTACCACATGCGGAAGCCCGGCGACCCGTCGGTCACCAACAGCTACGACCTCATCTTCAACGGCGCCGAGATCTCCACGGGTGCCCAGCGTGAGCACCGCGTCGACGTGCTCGAGGCGCAGGCCGTCGAGAAGGGCCTCGACCCGGAGGAGCTCGGCTGGTACCTCGACTTCTTCCGCTACGGCGTCCCGCCGCACGGTGGCTTCGGCATGGGCCTCGCGCGCGTGCTGATGCTCATGCTCGGTGAGCCCTCGATCCGCGAGGTCACGTACCTGTTCCGTGGCCCGACGCGCCTGACCCCGTAGGTCCCGCGCTGCGCGGCGCCGCCGCGCGCACACGGTGAGCAGCAATGGTCGCCTCCCGATGCGGGAGGCGACCATTGCTGCTCACGAAGCGCGCGACGCGCAGCGCCGACGGCGCGACTGGAGGCCCGGCTCAGCTCTGCCAGTCGATGGCGGCCCGTGCCGTGACCAGTTCGCGGATCGCCGCTGCCGCGGCCTGGTGCTCCGGGTGCACCTGGTACGCATCGAGCCCGGCGAGGTCGTCGAAGCTGGCGACCACGGCGACGTCGTGGTTCTTGTCCGGGTAGGCGACGTTCTCGACGACCTCGAGCGAGCGGATCGACTCGACGGTGCCGACCAGACCGGTCAGGAGTTCGCGGATGCGGGCGATCGACGCGGTGCGGTCGAGATCGGTCCGCAGGGACCAGGAGACGACGTGGGAGATCATGCGCGGGCCTCGGCCTTCTCGAGCGCACGTGCGAGCCGGTCGGCGTCGACGTGCCAGTTGCTGTGGACGCGCCCGTCGATCAGCACGACGGGGATGTCCTCCGCGTACTCCTGGCGGAGGGCGTCGTCGTCGAGGATCGAGCGTTCCTGCAGGGTGACCCCCGGGTGGTCGGCGACGACGCGTTCGACCACGGGTCGGGCGTCGTCGCAGAGGTGGCATCCGGGCTTCGTCAGGAACGTCACTGCGGGCATGGTCCCAGCGTAGTCCGGGAACGCGAAAGCCCCGGCGAACCGGGGCTTCTCGTGCAGGTCCTCCGACCTGCGCAGACCTGTGAGGGTCTACTTCTTGTTGCGGCGCTGGTGACGCGTCTTGCGAAGGAGCTTGCGGTGCTTCTTCTTCGCCATGCGCTTACGACGCTTCTTGATGACAGAACCCATGTGGACCTCGCTCGGACTGATGCTGATGTACGGACACCGGGCCGAAGAGACCGCGGAAAATCAACCTGCCCGAGTCTACCGGCTGCCCGCTGTGATGTCGAACGCGCGCTCAGCCGACGTCCGCCACGCCACCGCGCAGCACGTCGGCGACGGCCGACTCGGGGACGCGGAAGGAGCGGCCGAAGCGGATGGCGGGGAGCTCACCGGCGTGCACCATCCGGTACACGGTCATCTTCGAGACGCGCATCATCTCGGCGACCTCAGCGACGGTGAGGAAGCGCACGTCGTCGAAACTGCCGGTCATGGTCCGCCTTCGGGGCTCGCACGCGCGCTGCGCACGGGAGTGGTGTGACCTGTGTGGTCAGTGGCAACTGTAGAGGCGCGTGCGACCCGGTGTCCAGGATCAGTCCGCGGCCGGTGCGCACCGGCCGCGCCGGGGGCTCAGTCCTCGTCGCCCCGGCGGGTGAAGCGCTTGCGACTGCGGTCGACGACGCGCTCCCAGCCCTGCTGCGCTCCGGAGAGCGCCGCGGTGGCCCGGTACGACGCCTCGGCCATCACACGGCCGAGTTCGGTGCCGACCTCGACGGTCGCCTTGCCGGCCGTGCCGTTCCGGCGGATCGACACGGGCTGGCCGTCCGGTGTCCACGCGGTGGTGGCCGGGGTGCCGTCGGCGTCGACCGCGCCCGTGAACGGCAGGACCCAGTCCTCCAGGTGCACGAGCGGCTCCGGGTCGAGCCGGTAGTAGCGGTGCTGCCCTTCTTCGCGACTGGTGACGAGACCGATGTCGCGCAGGACACGCAGGTGCTTCGACACCGTGGGCTGGCTGACCCCGAGGCGTTCGACGAGCTGGCCGACGCTGAGCTCCCCGCCGGTGACGTCCGAACCGTAGGCGGACAACAGCGTGCCGAGCAGCTCGCGCCGGGTCGGGTCCGCCACGACGGAGAAGATGTCGGCCATGGGGCAAGGCTAGCCGGGGCACCACGGATGTACCATGACGAACCGTCCCGGCCCATGTCCTCGGAGGCATACGCATGCTCGACCGAACCGAGCCGATCCCGCACCACGTGAGTGTCGGCCGACGGCGCGCGAGCCGGATCGCGACGGTGCTGCGCTCGTCGCCGTCCCGACTGGCGATCGTCGTGTTCATCGCGCTGATCTTCCTGTTCACGGTGGCCTTCATGACGCCGTGGGCCACGGCGGACCGCAGCAGCACCCACTTCGCGGACGCCCTCTTCACCGCGGCGTCGGTGGTCTGCGTCACCGGGCTGTCCACGGTCGACATGGCGACGCACTGGTCGGTCTTCGGCAAGGTCCTGGTGGTCATCGGCACCCAGATCGGCGCCGTCGGGGTCCTGACCTTCGCGTCGATCCTCGGACTGTTCGTCACCCGGAAGCTCGGCCTGCGCGCGAAGCTCATGGCGGCCGGCGACTCGAACCCGCTCCGCACCCACCACGGCGCCGTGCCCGAGGGGCAGGCCGTCCGGCTCGGCGAGGTCGGCACCCTGCTCGCGACGGTGGCGGTGAGCACCCTGTCGATCGAGATCGTCCTCGGCCTGCTGCTCCTGCCGTCGGTGCTCATCGCCGGCATCCCGTTCTGGACCGCGGTCGGCGACTCGTTCTACTACGCGGCGATGGCCTTCACGAACACCGGGTTCTCGCCGAACGCCGACGGCCTCGACCCGTTCGCCCACGACTACTGGTTCCTGACGCTGCTCATGATCGGTGTCGTGGCGGGGTCCATCGGGTTCCCGGTGATCCGTGCCCTCACGAAACAGCTGCGCACCCCGCGGCGCTGGCCGATCCACGTCAAGCTCACCCTGGCGACGAGCGCGGTCCTGCTCCTCGGCGGCGCGGTCGTCTACACAGCACTCGAGGCGTCGAACCCGACGACCTTCGGCGAAGAAGGAGCGGGGCGCACCGCGTTCCAGGCGCTCTTCCTGTCGACGATGACCCGCTCCGGCGGGTTCTCGCTCGTCGACTTCGACCAGCTCAACGGCTCGAGCCTGCTCGTCACGGACATGCTCATGTTCATCGGTGGCGGATCCGCCTCGACGGCCGGCGGCATCAAGGTGACGACCCTCGCGGTGCTGTTCCTGGCCGCGGTCGCCGAGGCGCGCGGCCGCCAGAGCATGGAGGCCTTCGGTCGCCGGATCCCGAGCGACGTCCTGCGGGTCGCGGTGGCCATCGTGCTCTGGGGAGCGACGATCGTGGCCGTCGCGACCGTGGTGCTCCTGCAGATCACCGACGACTCGCTCGACCGCGTGCTGTTCGAGGTGATCTCGGCGTTCTCGACCAGCGGCCTGTCCTCCGGCGTGTCCGCGAACCTGCCGGAATCGGGCAAGTACGTGCTCGCCGCCACCATGTTCCTCGGCCGGGTCGGTACAGTGACCATCGCCGCTGCCCTGGCCGCCAGCCAGAGCCGGCAACTGTTCCGCCGTCCCGAGGAGAGGCCGATCGTTGGCTGACCGCACCCGTTCGTCGCACCAGCACGGTGCCATCAGTCACGACGCTCCCGTCCTCGTCATCGGGCTCGGTCGCTTCGGGGCCGCCACCGCCGGGCAGCTCGAACGCCAGGACCGCGAGGTGCTCGTCGTCGACACCGACGCCGGACTGGTGCAGAAGTGGTCCGACCGGGTCACCCACGCGGTGCAGGCGGACGCGACCGACATCGACGCGCTCCGGCAGATCGGCGCGCAGGACTTCGCCATCGCCGTCGTCGGCACGGGCAGCGACCTGGAGTCGAGCGTGCTCATCACGGCGAACCTGGTCGACCTCGGCGTCCCCCAGATCTGGGCGAAGGCGATCAGCCGCTCGCACGGCACGATCCTGTCCCGCATCGGCGCCAACCACGTCGTCTACCCCGAGCGCGAGGCCGGCGAGCGCACGGCGCACCTGGTCTCCGGCCGGATGCTCGACTTCATCGAGTTCGACGACGACTTCGCCGTGGTCAAGATGTTCCCGCCGCGCGCGGTCCGCGGCAAGGACCTCGCCACCACCGTGATCCGCACCCGCTTCGGCCTGACCGTGCTCGGCATCAAGCCGCCCGGCAACCCGTTCGTGCCGGCGACGCCGGACAGCGTCATCGGCGAGGACGACGTCATCATCGTCTCGGGTTCCGAGACCGACCTGGAGCGCTTCGCCGCGTACGAGTAGCGACCACCGGACGGACGGGAGGCCCGTGGCGGCGTCGCCCCGGGCCTCCCGTCCGCACTGTGGCTGCGTCCACGACACGGTGTGCGTCTACGACGCGGCGATCTCCTCGGCACGCGCGATCGCGGCACGCGATGCGCGCAGCAGCGTGTCCGCCAGGTCGGCGTCCTGCAGCACCGCGACGGCACGCTCCGTCGTGCCCTTCGGGCTCGTCACCGCACGGCGCAGGTCGGCGGGCTCACGGCCCGACCGCTCGAGCAGCTCGACCGCGCCGCGGACGGTGCCCTGCACCATCGTCGCCGCCTGCTCGTGGGTGAACCCGAGCTCCTCGGCGGCACGCTGCCACTGCTCGACCAGCAGGAAGACGTAGGCGGGACCGGAGCCGGACACGGCGGACAGCGCGTCGAGCTGCTCCTCCGGCACCTCGATGACCTCGCCCGAGGCGGTGAACACCGACGACGCCAGTGCGACGGCCTCGGCGTCGGCCGAGGTGCCCGCGCTGATGCCGGTGACGCCCAGGCCGACGCCGATCGGGGTGTTCGGCAGGGCGCGGACGACGCGGACGCCGGCGGGCACCCGAGCCTCCATGCTCGCGGTGGTGGTGCCGACGGCGACGCTGACCAGGACGGCACCGGGCTCCAGATCGTCGGCGACCTCGTCGAGCAGGTCCGCGATCATGTACGGCTTCACGCCGACCACGACGAGGGCCGCGCCACGGACGGCCGCCCGGTTGGCGTCGGGGTCGGTGTCGCTCGCGGTGGCGTCGAGGCCGCGCTCCCGGTGGGCAGCAGCGGACGCCTCCGACTTCGTGGTGAGGGTCACGGTGGCCGGGTCGAGTCCCGCGGCGAGCAGGCCGTCGAGGACCGCGCCGGACATGGAGCCGACGCCGAGCAGGGCGGTGCGGGGCAGGTCGATCGTCATGCTCCCGACCCTACCGACGCGACCCGCCTAGGATCGTGTCGCAGACCACGAGAAGGGGACAGCTGTGAGCGCTTCCGGAGGCACGAAGGCGATCTTCGCCGCACTCGGTGCCAACATCGGCATCGCGATCGTGAAGTTCATCGCGGCGGCGATCAGCGGATCGGCGTCGATGCTGGCCGAGGGCGTGCACTCCCTGGCCGACTCCGCGAACCAGCTCCTGCTGCTGCTCGGTGGCCGCAAGGCCCGGCGAGCGGCGGACCAGGAGCACCCCTTCGGCTACGGGCGTGAACGCTACGTGTACGCGTTCGTCGTCTCCATCATCCTGTTCTCGGTCGGCGGTGTCTTCTCGCTCTACGAGGGCATCGAGAAGCTCGCCCACCCGCACCCGCTCGAGAACTGGTGGCTCCCCCTCGTCGTGCTCGTCATCGCCATCGGTCTCGAGGGCTTCTCGCTCCGCACCGCCCTGCACGAGGCCCGACCGCAGAAGGGTTCGCAGAGCTGGGTGCAGTTCGTGCGCCGTGCGAAGGCCCCCGAACTGCCCGTCGTGATGCTCGAGGACACCGCGGCCCTGCTCGGCCTGGTCTTCGCCCTGTTCGGCGTCGGCCTGACGGCGATCACCGGCAACGGGGTGTTCGACGCGATCGGCACGATGCTCATCGCGGCGCTGCTCATCGCGGTCGCGGTGGTGCTCGGCATCGAGACGAAGAGCCTGCTCGTCGGCGAGGGCGCGACCGCCGCCGACGTCGAGCGCATCAAGCAGGCGGTGCTCGACGGCCCCGAGGTCGACGCGATCATCCACCTGAAGACCCTGTACCTCGGACCGGACGAGCTGATGGTCGGCGTGAAGGTCGCCGTCGACGGGGACCGCCGACTCGGCGACGTCGCCGCCGGCATCGACACCGTCGAGCAGCGTGTCCGGAGCGCCGTACCGATCGCCCGGGTGATCTACGTCGAACCGGACGTCCTGCGCACCGGGCCGCAGCCGCCGACCGAAGCGATCGTCATCCTCGCCGCGGACTGAAGAAGTCGTCGAGCAGCTCGGCACACGCCTGCTCGAGCACGCCCCCGATGACCTCGGAGCGGTGCGGCAGCCGGCGGTCCCTGGCGATGTCGTAGACGCTGCCGCTGGCGCCCGCCTTCGGGTCCCACGCGCCGAACACGACCCGGGGCACCCGTGCTGCCATGACGGCGCCAGCGCACATCGGGCAGGGCTCGAGCGTCACCACGAGCGTGTGCTCCTCGAGGTGCCAGTCCCCCGTCACCGCCGCCGCGGCGCGAAGAGCCAGGACCTCGGCGTGGGCCGTCGGGTCCTGCCGCGCCTCGCGCTCGTTCCGGCCGGTGGCGACCACGACGCCGTCGCGGTCGAGCACCACCGCGCCGACCGGCACGTCGTCGGTCTCCAGGCACCGTCGGGCCTCGTCGAGCGCACGCTCCATCGCCGGGACGAACGGGCGGGCTGCGGGCTCCTCCACGGGACCTCCTGACGGTCGGCGGCACGCTAGGCTCGACCCTATGCGAGTCCACGTCGCCGACCACCCGCTCATCACCCACAAGCTCTCGGTGCTCCGCGACCGTACGACGCCCTCCCCCACGTTCCGCGCCCTGACCGAGGAGCTCGTCACGCTCCTCGCGTACGAGGCCACGCGGGGCGTCCGGGTCACGGCGACGCCGATCGACACGCCGGTGGCGCACACCATGGGCGTCGCGATCGCCAAGCCGCGGCCGCTCGTCGTCCCGATCCTCCGCGCCGGGCTCGGCATGCTCGAGGGCATGGTCAAGCTCGTCCCGACGGCCGAGGTCGGCTTCCTCGGCATGGCCCGCAACGAGGAGACGCTCGAGCCGCAGACCTACGCCGAGCGCCTGCCCGACGATCTGTCCGGTCGGCAGTGCTTCGTGCTCGACCCGATGCTCGCCACCGGTGGCACCCTCGCCGCCGCGATCGACTTCCTGTTCGCCCGCGGCGCGCAGGAGGTCACGTGCGTGTGCATCCTCGGTGCCCCCGAGGGGCTCGCCATGGTCGAGCAGGCCGTCGGCGACCGCAACGTCTCGATCGTCCTCGGTGCGCTCGACGAGAAGCTCGACGAGAACGGGTACATCGTCCCGGGCCTCGGCGACGCCGGCGACCGCCTCTACGGCCTGGCCGAGTAGCGCAGACCCGACACGTCTCGGACAGGAGGCGCGGTGCCGGCTGGCACCGCGCCTCCTGTCGTTCGTGCGGTCGTGCGTCGCGTCGGCCCCACCCGCCCGTTCCGGGCGTACCCGCCTGTTCCGGGCGCACCTGCCCGTTCCGGGCGTACCAGGTCGGTTCTTTCGACCCGGTACGCCCGATTCGACTTTCCATCGCGTGCGCAATGGGAAAGAACGGGCGTGGCGCTCGACGTCCCTGCAGTCGCGCCCACCGCACCGTCCGCGCGGACGGTTGACACCGCGTTGGTATACCGCAGATACTCGTCACATGACTGCAACCGTGTCCACCCGCGTCCTCTCCGAGGCGTGCTCCTCCGCAGGGGCAGTGGGGACCGTCGGTGTGATGATGCCGACCATGCCGGTCATGCGTTGTCGAATGTGTGCCTGATCGGCACCCGTTCCAGCCGGATCCCCCGCGACACCACCCCCGTCGCGAGCGCGTGATCCCCGGGTGACGGACACCGTCGGCGACGCGCACCACGTCACGAGGTCTGTCTCCCGTTCCCCCGGGTCGGCCCCGGTCCGCAGCAGGACCGCAGGGCACATCGGCGTACCGCCGTACCCGGGATGACGCATTCGACACCGGCCGCCGCGCCACCCGCGCACCGGCCACACCGCCCGGAGAACCACCATGTCGCTGACCATCGCCCAGCCCCGCACCGCGCTCCGCACCGCACCGGCCCCGACCGACCTCGGCACCGTGACGCCGATCCGCCCGCGCCCGGCCTCCCCGGCAGCCACCGGACCGGCCACCGTGCCGACGAGCCCCGTGGTCGCACCGCAGCGGAACCGCGCGCTCCCCGAGGGCACCGAGGCCCGCGGCTTCGCCCTGTACGTCGGCATCGACGAAGCGAAGGCCGCAGCCGCCGGCACGACCCTGGCCGCGGTGGTCGAGCAACTGAAGGCCCTCACCGCGCAGCTCGTCCCGTCGTCCGAGACCTACGCGGCCGTCGCCGTCGCCGCCGAGCACTCCGGTGGCCGTGACGTCGACGTCGTCCGGCTCGCCCTGCAGGACCGCTCCGCGGTGGCCGCCCGCAAGCAGGCCGAGAAGCCCGAGCCCGAGGAGACCGGTGTCGTCATCGACATCTCGCGGAAGCGCGTGACCCTCGACGGCGAAGCGGCACCCCTGACCTACAAGGAGTTCGAACTCCTGCAGTTCCTGGTCCTCCGCGAGGGCCAGACCGTCGACCGTTCCGCGATCATCGAGGGCCTCTGGTCGGACGGCGAGGACGAGACCCCGAACGAGCGCACCATCGACGTGCACGTGCGTCGGCTCCGCTCCAAGCTCGGCGCGTTCGAGGAGATCGTCCGCACCGTGCGCGGCGTCGGCTACCGCTTCGACCGGCACGCGGACGTCGCCGTGCGGTACGCGTCGACCCCGTCGCCCGACCTCTTCTGAGCCTGATCGACTGCTCTTGGTGAACTCGCAGCGAACCGGCCCCGGAGAGGCTGGCGCGCCGTTACCGCTTCGTTATACAGTCGGTGGTGCAGACGGTGTTTGCTGTGGCACCGCCTGCGGAATGTGATTGCAGGAAACTCTTGGTGCAAGGGAGAGGGCCGGTCGCCGACAGGCGGCCGGCCCTCGTGCATGTCGCCCGGTCCCTGTCGGACCCCGTCGGTAGTGTGGTCAGACCGTACGACCGGAGGGAACGCGAACGTGAGCGAGACACGCCGCAGTGAGAAGGCGACCGCCGTCGCCGCCTGGGAAGCGCTCTTCCGCGCCCAGGTCGCCGTGATGCGGAGTCTCAACGCGGACTTCCCCGGCGACGAGATCTCGTTCAACGAGTACGACGTCTGCTTCAACCTGTCGACCCAGCCCGGCCGCCGCTGCCGGATGCGCGACCTCACCGGGCACCTGCTCCTCACCCAGCCGAGCGTCAGCCGCCTGGTCGACCGGCTCCTCGCCCGCGGCATCGTCGAGAAGCAGCCGGACCCCACCGATGCCCGCGGTGTGATCGTGGCGCTGACCCCGCACGGCTTCGACGTCTACCGGCAGGTCGCCGTGCAGCACGCGGCGAGCATCGCGCAGCAGGTCGGTGCCGGGCTGTCCGACCCCGAACTGCGCACCCTCACCGAACTCTGCACGAAGCTCCGGCTGGCGGTCGGCACGGCACCGGGCCGGCGATCGACGACCCGCCCGGTGGCTGCTCCGGATGCGGCGACGGTGTGACCGGCGCGATCGTCTGGCTCCGTGACGACCTGCGGCTGTCGGACAACCCCGCGCTCCGTGCGGCGATCGACCACGGTGGCGACGTCACCGTGGTGGTCGTCCTCGACGAGCAGTCCCCGGGGCTCCGGCCGATCGGTGCCGCGAGCCGCTGGTGGCTGCACCAATCGCTGACCGCCCTCGACGCCGACCTGCGCGAACGGGGTTCCCGGCTGGTCCTCCGACGCGGTGCCGCGGCGACGGTCATCGACCAGCTCGTCGCCGACACCGGTGCGGACGCCGTGTACTGGAACCGTCGGTACGGTGCCGTCGAGCGGGACATCGACGCCGGCATCAAGGCGGCCCTGCACGACCGTGGCGTCGAGGCGCACAGCTTCGCCGCGAACCTGCTCTGGGAACCGTGGACCGTGCTCACCGGGCAGGGCGAGCCGTACAAGGTCTTCACCCCGTTCTGGAACGCCGTCCAGGCTCTGCCCGAACCGCGCCACCCCCTGCCCGACCCCGACGACCTGCCCGCTGCGGCCGACGTCACCGGTGATGCTCTGACCGACTGGGCACTGCTGCCCACGAAGCCCGACTGGGCCGGCGGGCTCCGTGACGCCTGGACCCCGGGTGAGCACGGCGCCCAGCAGCAGCTCGAGCACTTCGTCGAGCACGCGCTCGAGGACTACGACCAGCGCGACGAGCCCGCGATGGAAGCCACCAGCAGCCTGTCGCCGTTCCTGCGTTGGGGCGAGATCAGCCCGTACCAGGTGTGGCACCGCCTGCACGAGCGGCTCGAGCCCGCGCAGCGCCAGAACGCCGCCGCGTTCCTCCGCCAGCTGGCATGGCGGGAGTTCAACTGGAACGAGTACTTCCACTGCGACGACATCGCCACCGTCAACGTCCGTCGGAACTTCGACGCGTTCCCGTGGCGTGACCCGGAAGCGGCCGAGCTCGACCGCTGGCGGCAGGGCCTGACCGGCTTCGACCTGGTCGACGCGGGCATGCGCGAGCTCTGGCACAGCGGCGCCATGCACAACCGGGTGCGGCTGGCGGCCGGGAGCTTCCTCGTGAAGAACCTGCTCGTCGACTGGCGCGTCGGGGAACAGTGGTTCTGGGACACCCTGGTCGACGCCGACCCCGCCAACAACGCGGCGAACTGGCAGTGGGTCGCGGGCTCCGGCTTCGACGCCGCCCCGTACTTCCGTGTCTTCAACCCCGACCGGCAACTCGAGCGCTTCGACCCGCACCGCGAGTACGTCCACCGCTGGGTCCCCGCCGACGAGCTGCGCCCCGAGCCGATGGTCGACCTGAAGGCGTCGCGGCAGCGGGCGCTCGATGCCTACGAACGGATGCGTCGATCGTGACCGGGTCGCACCCCGCGGTCGCCGCCGTCGTCGACCAGGTCGACGAGCTGTTCCGTGCTCGTGTCGAACAGGGCATCGCGCCGAGCAGCGTGTGGGGCGTGTTCGACCGCTCCGGGCTCGTCGCGTCCGGTGGGCACGGCGACCGCGGGGACGGCCGTCGACCGGACGCCGACACCGTCTACCGCATCGCCTCCTGCACCAAGAGCGTCACCGCCGCGACCCTGCTGACCCTCGTCGCACGGCGTGCGCTCGACCTCGACGCGCCGATCACCGACTTCGTGCCGGCGTTCGGCGCCGTCACCCTGCCGACCCCGGACTCCCCCGTCCCCACGGTGCGGATGCTGCTGACGATGTCGGCGGGCTTCCCCACCGACGATCCCTGGGCCGACCGGCAGGAGTCGATCTCGGACGCCGAGCTCGACGAGGTCCTGCGCGGCGGCCTGCTGTTCGACTCGCTGCCCGGCACCCGCTTCGCCTACTCGAACCTCGGCTACGCGCTGCTCGGCCGGGTCGTCGCCGTCGTGACGGGGAGGCCCTTCACCGCGGCCGCCGAAGAGACCGTGCTCCGTCCCCTCGAGCTCACCGACACGGTGTTCAGCGCCGACGAGTCCACCGGGTTCGTCGTCACCGGTGTCCGCGGCCACCAGGGCGGTTGGGAACCCCTGCCGATGACGGGCCCCGGCGCGTTCTCGTCGATCGGCGGGCTCTTCTCGACCGTCCGCGACCTGGCGCGCTGGGCGACGCACCTCGGTTCGGCGTTCTCCGCAGCGCCGGAACCCGGCCCGGTCTCCCCGCAGATCGCCGGCTCATGCAGCAGGCGATGCGGGTCGTCCCGTCGTCCGTCGTCCCGGGTTCGGCCCGCGCGACGGCGTACGGCTTCGGGCTGTTCGTCGAGCAGGACGACCGCTTCGGCGAGCTCGTCTCGCACTCCGGCGGCTACCCGGGCTTCTCCGCGCACATGCGGTGGTCCGTGCGCGACGGCCTCGGGGTCGTCGCGTTCGAGAGCGCGACGCAGGCCAAGGTGTCCGCGGCCGCACAGCAGGCGCACGACCTCGTGCTCGACGCGGCGCTGACGGCCCGGACACCCGGCCCATCGGACGCCGGCACCGACGTGACCGGAGCGACCAGCGGGGTGGCGGCGACCACCCGCGCGACGCGGGTCGCCCAGGCCGCCGTGACGCGCCTCCTGGCCGACTGGCACGACGACCTGGCGGACGCGATCTGCACGCCGAACGTGGCCATGGACGTGCCCTACGACCGCCGACGGCGGGCGGTGGCGCAGGCCGTCGCCGATGTCGGCGCCGACCTCGGCGCCGCACCGGTGTCCGAGTACTCGGCGACGCCGTCGCACCTGCGCTGGTGGCTCCCCGGCACCTGCGGGCGACTGCGCGTCGAGATCCGGCTCGCACCCGCAGCCGCGGGGCGCGTCCAGACCCTGAACGTCGTCGCCGAACCGTCGGAGCACTGACCGAGCGCTGACCCGACCGAGCGCTGACCAGGCGGTGCCACGTGGGTACCCCGGCTCAGACCGGCGGTCGACCGCCCACGAAGCCGAGTGCCCGCGCGGCGACCCGGGTGCCCTCGCGGGCTGCCGCACCGACGCGGACCGGATCCGTCGCCCACGCACGGACGAACCCGGCGACGAAGGCATCCCCGGCGCCGATGGTGTCGACGACGGTCGCCGGTGTCGCGGGGACCCGGTGGACGCTGCGGCCGCGGCGCCCGATGAGCGCGCCGTCGGCCCCGGCCGTGACGACGACCAGTGGGACGTGCTCCGTCAGCCGCCGCACCGCGGAGTCGAGGTCGTCGCCCCCGCCGAGGGCGAGCGCCTCGTGCTGGTCGGGGAAGAGCACGTCGACGCCCCGCAGGGCGTGGAGGAACCGGTCGGCGCCGATCGTCTCGATCACCGCCACCGACGAGGGGTCCACCGCCACGCGCGCCGGCCCCGTCCGGGCGCACGCCACCAGGTCGGCGAGCCGGTCGGCCCCGCCGCCGAGCATGGCGGCCCCGGTCAGGTGCACGATGTCGGCGCGGGCGACCACCGACGGCGGGACGTCGGCGGCACTGATCTTCCCGCTCGCGGCGGGGTCGGACATCGCGGTGCGACCGTGGTCGTTGCGGACCGAGACGACGACCCCGGTGGACGTCATCGCGTCGTAGCGCAGGTGGGCGCGGACCCCGGCGTCCTCGAGCGCGCGCTCGTGGCGGTAGACGTCGTCGACCCCGACCCGGGCGACGACGTCGACCTCGGCCCCGAGCCAGCCGAGCCAGGTGGCCGTGTTGCCACCGGCGCCGGTCGGACGGTGGCGGATCTCCGCAGCGGGGTCGTGCACCCCGATCCGGTGTGCGGTGGTGTGCACGAGGACACCGTCCAGGACGTCGCCGACGACCAGGAAGCGTTTTCCGGCGCCACGACGGCGACCCGTGAGCACCCGTCCGGCGCGGGTCCCCTCGGGCCGGGATGGCGGCGGAGCACCCTCGTACGGCATGGACATCCAGAACAGTGTACCCGGAGCCGAGTTTTTCTCCGTTTCTATCGGTGAAAACGGAGGTTTCCAAGAGGGATCACACACGACGACCATGGTGTCACTGAAATACTGCCTGCTAGTATGTGGGCGGTCGCGCGACCACCGCCCAGACGACGGAGATGCCATGCCCAGGAAGCCCGACCCCACCCGCAAGCCCGCGATCCTCCAGAAGGTCGTCGACCACTTCGTCGAGACCAAGATCGAGGACGTCACGGTCCGGGGGCTCGGCCGCGTGCTCGGGACGAGTGCCTACCCGGTCGTCTACCACTTCGGCTCACGCGAAGCCCTGATCGACTCCGTCGTCGAACACCTGGCGGCCTCGCGGCCGGTGGCGACGCTCGACCCCGACGCCGACGCGGACGCCCTCGCCGATCACCTGGTCGCGGCCTTCGGTGGGCTCGATGACCCGCACCGTGCGCTGGCCGCGCGACTCACCTTCGAACTCGGATCGGTCGAGTCCCTCGACGGACGCGACCGCCAGCGCCGCGCGCACCGCTGCCACGTGGCGGCCATCCGGGCGTGGTGCCGGGCACACGGTGCCGACCCCGTCCTCGCCGAACGTGCGGCACAGGACACGGTGATGGCCGCCCGCGGAGCCCAGTGGAGCGCGCTCGTCGACCGCGCGCACACCGAGGCCGACGACGCACTGCGTCGCATCGCCCACGACCTGGCTTCGAGCACGACCGGCGCCGACCGCGCGCTGCGCGCGACCGCGACAGAGAACCGGTCGCGGACCCGGTGACGGCGTGCGGTCCGGAACGGCACCCGGACCACGAACGGGAGGCACGGTGCCAGCTGGCACCGTGCCTCCCGTTCGTCAGGTGGTCACCGTGGTGACCCGCCGACGCGGATCAGAGCGTGACGAACCGCTGCGACTTCGCGTTCTCGAAACGAGCGGCGACGTTCTCCCAGTCGACGATGTTCCAGACGGCCTTGACGTAGTCCGCCTTGACGTTCAGGTAGTCGAGGTAGAAGGCGTGCTCCCACATGTCGAGCATGAAGATCGGGACCAGACCGAACGGGATGTTGCCCTGCTGGTCGAAGAGCTGGAACGTGGTGAGCTTCTGGCCCACGGTGTCCCAGGCCAGCACGGACCAGCCGGAGCCCTGGATGCCGTTCGCGACGGCGGCGAACTGCGCCTGGAACTTCTCGAACGAACCGAAGAACTCGTCGATCGCCGCGGCGAGCTCGCCCTCGGGGACCTTCGTGTCCGGGCCGAGGTTGGTCCAGAAGATCGAGTGGTTCACGTGGCCACCGAGGTGGAACGCGAGGTCCTTCTCGAGCTTGTTGATCGCGCCGAAGTTGCCGGACTCACGGGCCTCGCCGAGCTGCTGGAGCGCGGTGTTGGCACCGGTCACGTAGGCCTGGTGGTGCTTGTCGTGGTGCAGCTGCATGATCTTGCCGCTGATGTGCGGCTCGAGCGCGGCGTAGTCGTACGGCAGTTCCGGCAGGGTGTACTCAGCCATGTGAGGTCCTTTCGATCAGTGGGGTTGTGGACGCGGCTCCGCGGCTCACGAGAGCCGGGAACGATCGGTGAGGGAGTGGAATTCCCGGTTGTGGTAGACCAGCGGCTCGCCGCGGTCGGCGCCGACGATGATGTCGAGCACCTCGGCCACGACGACGGTCGAGCTGCCGATGGGCGTCGTCGACAGCGGTCGGCAGCGGAGTGCACTCGCCGCACTCGGCAGGTAGCGGTCGCCGGACGGCAGCGTGCCCCAGATCGGGTCGTCGGCGGCCGGGCTGCCGGTCGACGCGAAGCGCTTGGCGAGTGCGACCCCGAGCGAGTCGACCAGGTGCACGACGAACAGCGGCGCACCGAGCACGACCCCGGCCGAGCCGGAGTTCGTCGAGAGCGAGAAGACCAGCACGGGCGGGTCGACGGCCACGCTCGCGACGCTCGAGGCGGTGAGGCCGGTCGGTCCGTCCGGGCCTTCGGCCGTGATGACGGCGACGCCGGCAGGGTGCCCGCGGAAGGCGGACTTGTACGCGTCGGCGATGGTTGCCGGTGCTTCGTCGGGCATGGTGATCGTGGTCGTTCCTTCGGGAGGGGCTGCCGTCACTCGGCGGCTGTCACCCAACGTATGACCTGAACCCTGGTTGAGGTCAACGATTCACAGGTTCGGGCTCGGCCGGGCGCGCCGTGGCGGCGCTTCGTGAGCAGGAATGGTCGGGTCACCGTGCGCGACCCGACCATTCCTGCTCACGAAGCGCAGCTCGCGCCCGCAGTGCGCTCGCGCGGCCGCTCAACCGCGCGGCCGCTCAGCGGCGCTTGAGCATGACGAGCGCCCCCGCGGCCGCCACCACCATGAGCACCGCGGCGACGCCCGCCGTGATCGTCACGCCGGAGTCGAAGGCCGCCCGCGCCGACTCGAGCAGCACCTGCCCGGCGCTGCCGCCGAGCTGCCCCGCCGCGGCGACCGCGCCGCCGAGGGTCTCCTGCGCCGCGACGTGCGCCGCCGAGGACAATCCGTCGGGCACCACGACGTGCGCCCGGTAGGTCGTCGCCAGGATCGTGCCGAGCACCGCGGTCCCGAGCACGGCCCCGATCTCGTACGCCGTCTCCGACATCGCCGACGCCGCACCCGCCTTGTCCGCCGGAGCCGTCGAGATGATGAGGTCGTTCGTCACCGTCTCGGACGCCCCGATCCCGATGCCGAGCAGCACGAACGCGAACGCCAGGGCGGCGATGGAGGCGTGGTGTCCGAGGACCGCGACGAGGGCGTACGCCGCCGCCGAGAACAGCAGCGCGACCGACACGACCCAGCGCGGGGCGACACGCGCCACGATCGGCACGACCGCGAGCCCGGCGACGATGGTCAGGACCGACCCCGGGATGAGCACGACGCCGGATGCGAACGGGTCGAGCCCGGCCACGAGCTGCAGGTGCTGGGCGATGAAGAACAGGAACCCGGTGAGCGAGAACATCGCCGCCAGGTTCATCAGCACGCTGCCCGTGAAGGCCGTACTGCGGAACAGCCGCAGGTCGAGCATCGGCGTGCGGGACCGCAGCTGCCGACGGACGAACGCGATGCCGCACACGACACCGACCGCGAGCATGGCGATCGCGAGGCCGCGCTCCTCGGGGTGCACGACCGACTTGATGGCCCACGCGATCGGCGCGAGGGCGCCGAGGGACAGGAACATGCTCGGCAGGTCGACCGGCCCGGGCATCGGGTCGCGGGACTCCGGCACGCAGAACGGCACGCCGACGAGCATGAGCACGAGGATCGGCACCGCGACGAGGAACACGCTGCCCCAGTGGAAGTGCGCGAGCAGCGCGCCGCCGACGAGCGGGCCGAGCGCGTTGCCGGCCGCGAACATCGTCGACCAGACGGCGAGCGCCATCCGCCGCTCCCCCGCGTCCACGAACACGTTGCGGATGATCGAGAGCGTGGCGGGCATGAGCATCGCGCCGAACACGCCCATCGCGATGCGGGCCGCGACGAGCATCCAGGCGTCGGTCGCGAAGGCCGCGGCCACCGAGAACAGTGCGAAGCCGGTCGCGCCGATCACCAGGATCCGCCGTCGACCGATGCGGTCACCGATGCTGCCCATCACGACGAGCAGGCCGGCGAGCACCAGCGGGTACGCGTCCACGATCCAGAGCTGCGTGGTGGCGTCCGGGTTCAGCGCGCGACTGATCGACGGCAGCGCGAAGCTCAGGATGGTGTTGTCGACCGAGATGAGCAGGACCGGCAGCATGAGCACGGCGAGCGCCAGGAACCGTCGGGCGCGGCTCCCGGTGACGCGGGTGGCGACGGGGCTGGTGAGCAGTGCGGACACGGCGGACTCCTGGGACTTCGAGCCGGACCAGGTCGACGGCGGGTGGTACGTGGGGCAGACGAGACGGGACGCGGGATGGACACGCGCCCCGTCAGGACTCCGTTAGTGTACCGTCCGGACGGTTTTGGTTGCAAATGCAACTGCGACGGCCGGGAGACCCGTGGCGGTCCCGCCACGGGCCTTGCGTCCGTCCACTGGTCGCGTCGTCGGGCCTACGCCGATTCGCGGAGCAGCAACCGGTGTCGCACCGTGCGCTCGACGGCCTCGCCCGAGCGCGGCAGCTCGCCCGCCAGCATGCCGAGCGCCAGGTCGAGGGCCTGGCCTGCGACCTCGTCGAGGTCGACGGCGAGCGTGGTGAGCGTCGGCGCGACGAGTGTCCCGAGCGGCAGGCCGTCGACGCCGACCACGCGGACGTCACCGGGGACGTCGACACCGGCACGACGGCAGGCCGACAGCACCCCGAGGGCCAGCACGTCGTTGAAGGCCAGGACCGCGTCCACCCGGCGGTGCTCGGCGAGGATCCGCTCCGTCTGTCCGGCGCCGGCCTCGGCGGTGGGTGCGGACGCGACGACGAGGTCGGGCAGGTACCCGCGACGCCGGAGTGCCGCGACCATGTGCTCCCCGCGCTGGCTCGGCGCGCCGTCGGCCGCGGCGTCGAGCACGACGGGGTGCTTCACCCCGACGTCGACGAGGTGGTCGGCGAGGTCCTCGATCGCGGCGGTCGGGTCGATCCGGACCGCGGCGCGGGTCACCGGTCCCGAGGGGTCGAGCTCGACGACCGGGACCGAGCCGAGCCGTTCGATCCACTCCGGCGCACGGGACCCGAGGTAGCCGATCACGACGTCGGTCTGGGCACCGAGGGACTCCACCATCCGGTCCGAGTCGCTCGCGAGCCCGACGTCGGCGAGCATGACGTTCCACCCGCGGGCGGCGGCCAGGCCGAGCACGGCGGAGGCGAGTGCCGGTGCGTAGGGGTTCCGCAGGTCGTTGACGACGAGCCCGAGCTGGTGGTCGCCACCCGTGACGAGCCCGCGGCCGAACCGTGACGGACGGTAGTCGAGCGCAGCCGCGGCCTGGAGCACGCGGTCCTTGGTCGCCGCGCTGATGCCGGACATGCCGTTCATCGCACGGGTGACGGTCTGCCGGGACACCCCGGCGGCCGCGGCGACGTCGATGATCGTCGCGCGGCCGCCCGGGGTCAGGCGCGGAGGTCCAGCCATGCCACCTGTTCCGGGGAGAGGTCGACGGTGAGGCCGGTCATGGACGACCGGGCCTCCGCGATCGTACGGGGTCCGAAGAGCGGGAACGTCGGGAACGGCTGGTTGAGCACGTACGCCAGTGCGATCGCCGTCGCGGGGACACCGAACTGCTCGCCGAGTTCGCGCGCACGCCGGAGCCGCTCGAAGTTGTCGTCCGAGTAGTAGCAGCGGACGAGTTCGGCGTCGCTGGTGTCCTCGGGCGTCGCGCGGCCGGTGAAGAACCCGCGGGCCTGCGACGACCACGGCAGCAGCGGGACCTGGCGTTCCTCGAGCCAGGCCTTCGATGCCGCATCGGTCGCGTGTTCGCAGCCGTCCCACGGCACGTCGTACGCCTCGGCGAGACCGAAGTGGTTGCTGAGCACCTCGAACCCGTGCTTGCCGTTGGCCCGTGCGTAGGCGTTCGCCTCGTCGAACCGTGCGGGGGTCCAGTTCGAGCCGCCGTACACGCGGATGCGCCCGGCTCGGCGGTGCTCGTCGAGCACGTCGACGAACTCCCCCACCGGGATGTCGGGGTTGTCGCGGTGCATCATGTAGACGTCCGCGTAGTCGGTGCCCTGGCGCTCGAGGCTCTCGAGCAGCTGCCGGGTGATCGACTCCGGGTCACAGTGCGGGGTGTGGGCGCCCTTCGTGATGACGACCACGTCCTCGCGGATCCCCCGGTTCTGGATCCACCTGCCGAGCCTGCCCTCGAGCACCCCGCCGCCGTAGATGTACCCGGTGTCGAACACGTTGCCGCCCTGCTCGACGAACAGGTCGAAGATCGCGCTGGCGTGTGCCAGGTCGGGCTGGTTGTCGACACCCATCACCAGGCGGGACATCCGCTTGCCGACGCCCGGAACCTCGCCGTAGCGCATCGGGTTGCCGTCCTGCACGGTGAGCGGTCGGCCGGTCACCGTCGGGATGTCGGCGGTCTCGGCCTCGAAGGGGTAGCGCAGGCCGATCGCCGCGCGCCACCTGTCGAGCGTGCGGGCCGTGGCGAGGGTCTCGTCGATGGTCATCTGCGCCGCTTCGACCCCGCCGGCACGCAGGGCGTCGGTGGTGGCGTCGGCTTCTCGGGCGTAGGGGTGCTCACCCGCGAACGACAGCGAGCGAGGGGGTTCGTCGACGGTGTGGATCTCGATGGTGGGGTCGTCGCCGAGGGTCCACGGGTCGGTGAGCGTGATCCGGCCGCGCGAGCCGTACACCGACACGGCGTTGTCGTCCTGCACGAAGACGCCGGTCCGGACCGTCGCCGTGGTCCCGCCCTTGTAGGTGAGCTGCGCGACCGTCCACTCGTCGACCCCGGTCGGCCCGAGCGTGCCCGTGGCGGTGAGGTCCACCGGCTCGGCGACGGCGACCCCGGTGGCGGCCTGCACGATCGCCGCGGCCATCGTCACCGGGTACCCGCCCACGTCGAGGATCCCGCCGCCGGCGGTGTCGGCGTCGAACAGTCGACCGGTGCGCTCGCCCGTCCGGAAGGCGAACGAGGCGTCGACGTGGGTCACGTCGCCGATCACGCCGTCGCGGATCAGGTCGAGCAGCGCCGCGGTCTGCGGGTGGAAGCGGTACATGAACGCCTCGACGAGCGGCAGGCCGGCCTGGCGTGCGGCGTCGGTGAGCGCCATCGCGGTGCCGTGGTTCACGGCGAGGGGCTTCTCGCAGAGGACGGCCTTGCCGGCCTCGAGTGCGGCGAGCACGAGTCGGGCGTGCCCGGTGTGCACGGTCGACACGTAGACGGCGTCCACCCGCGGGTCGGCGAGGACCTCGTCGTAGGTCCCGGCGGTCACGTCCGCGAACCCGAACCCGGCGGCCTCGTCGGCGAAGCCCTGCGCCCGCTCGGCGGACGAACTGCCGGCCGCGACCAGGACACCCCCGCTGGCGGGCAGCTGCGAGAGGAAGCGTCGGGCGATGCTGCCGGGGCCGAGGACGGCCCACCCGGGGCGGTCGGTGGTGGTCGAGGTCGGGGTGGTGGCGGTGTTCGCCGTCTGCGCTGACATGCGGATCCTTGTCGTCTCGTGAACCTTCACGGTCGGCTCGACGCTAGCCGGTACCGGAACGATGAGCAACGGTCCTGCGGCATTTCGTGAGCGTTCACGGCGACTGCGGAGCAGCCGGCGTCCGCGCCCCCGGAACTGCTCCTAGACTCTCGGCATGGCCAGTGCCCGCGACCGTGTCCTCGACAGCTTCGTCGCCATCGTGTGCGAGGAAGGCGAGCGTCCCGCCACGCTCGACGCCGTCGCCGCGCGCGCCGGCGTCTCGAAGGGCGGGCTGCTCTACCACTTCGGCTCCAAGGCCGCCCTGGTCGAGGGGCTCTGCGAACGGCTGTCGGACCTGTCCGCGATCGACGTCGAGCGCATGCAGGAGGCCGAGGACGGCGCCGCGCGCTACTTCGTCCGCAACTGCCTGTTCGTCGGCAGCGAGCTGGACCTCGCCCTGCTCGCCGCGAGCCGCCTGCAGCAGGCCGGTTACGAAGAGGCCGGACGCACTCTCGACGACACCGAGAACGCCTGGCTCGCGACCCTCGTCGACGCCCTCGGCGACGAGCCGACCGCGCAGGCCGTCAAGCTCCTCGGCGACGGGCTGTACCACCAGGCCTCACTCGGCGCGGCGAGCGAGGTGCGACCGAAGCGGGGCAGCGTCGACATGGAGACCCTGCTCACCGTCGTCGACCGTCTGATCGCGACGCGACCGGGAGCGTGAACCGGCGCACCCCCGGCTGGGGATAGACTGGGGAACGATCCACTCGTCGACACCCGGAGGTATCCCGTGGGCCGCGTCATCGCCGCTGTTTTCTCGATCCTGCTGCTGCTGGTGTCGATGTACCTGTTCGGGTTCGCCTTCCAGGTGGAGTCGGGCCAGGCCTTCGTCTTCATGGCCGGCGTGCTCCTGATGAGCCTCTCCTTCTTCCTGCCGATCCACGTGTTCGGCAAGCGCTGATCAGCAAGCACAGACCAGCAACGCTGATCAGCAAGCACTGACCAGCAACGCTGATCAGCAAGCACAGACAAGCAAACACAGAACGGCCCCGCACCTCACCGGTGCGGGGCCGTTCTGCGTGGGGTCCGGCGCCTCAGACCAGGACGCGCAGGGACCGCAGCGTCACCGCGGTGCTGATCGCCGCGTGTGCGGCCTCGGCACCCTTGTCCTCCTTGGAGTCGGGCAGCCCGGCACGGTCGAGCCCCTGCTGCTCGTCGTCCAGCGTGAGCACACCGAACCCGACGGGCTTGCCGGTGTCGATCGCGACCTGCGTCAGGCCGCTCGTCGCCGCTCCCGACACGTACTCGAAGTGCGGGGTGCCGCCGCGGATGATGACACCGAGCGCGACCGCCGCGTCGAAACCGGCCTCGAGCGCGGTCTTCGCGACCACGGGCAGTTCGAAGCTGCCGGGGACGGGGATGACGTCGGCCGTCGCCCCGAGCCGCTCGACCTCGCGCTGCGCCCCGGCCAGCAGGCCCGCCGCGATCGTGTCGTGCCACTGTCCGGCGATGATGGCCACCCGGATCCCGGTGCCGTCGACCTGGTCGCGGTCCGCCGCGCCTGCTCCGCTCATCGTGTCGTTCCTTCCGTGGGCGCTGCGGTCGCTGCCGCCGCCCGGTCTGTCGCGTCCAGCCACTCGGCGAGCGCGGCGATGGTGATGACGGGCACGCCCTCGCGTGCCCCGAGTCCGACGAGCGCCGGCAGCCGCATCATGCTGCCGTCCTCGTCGACGATCTCGCAGATCGCCGCAGCGGGCCGGAGTCCGGCCGCGGTGACGAGCTCGATCGCTGCTTCGGTGTGCCCGGCGCGCTCGCGGACCCCGCCCGGTCGTGCACGCAGGGGCACCACGTGTCCGGGGCGGTGCAGGTCGTCGCGCACCGAGGTCGGGTCGGCGAGGACCCGCAGGGTGCGGGCGCGGTCGTGGGCGCTGATGCCCGTGGTCACGCCGACGGCGGCGTCGACGGTGACCGTGTAGGCCGTGCCGCGGACGTCCTCGTTGTGCGCCACCATCGGCGGGAGGTCGAGTGCGTCGGCGATCTCGGTGCTGACGGGCGCGCAGATGAACCCGGACGAGTGCGCCACGGTCCACGCGATCCACTCCGGCGAGGCGAGCTCGGCGGACAGGATGACGTCGCCCTCGTTCTCGCGGTCTTCGTCGTCGACGACGATCACCGGGCGACCGGCCGCGATCGACGCGATCGCGGTCTCGATGCTCGACAACCCGAGTGCCTGCGGGGCGGCACCGACCTCGGCGACCATCACCGGGCCTCCGATCCGACGGTCTCGAGCGAGTGCGCCGCGGCGTCGAGCCGCAGCATGCGGCGGACGTGCCGTGCCAGGACGTCGGTCTCGACGTTCACCCGGTCACCCGGCACGCGGAGCCCGAGCGTCGTCGCCTCGAGCGTCTCGGGGATCAGGCTCACCTCGAACCAGGCCGCGTCGGGCGCGGTGTCCTCGGGCGAGACCGCGCTGACCGTGAGCGAGACGCCGTCGAGCGCGATCGAACCCTTGTCGACCACGAGTGGGCTGAGCGCCGGCGTGAGCGAGAACCGCACGCGCCGCCAGCCGTCACCGTCGGCCGCCTCGAGCACGGTGGCGGTGCCGTCGATGTGACCCTGCACGATGTGCCCGCCCAGGCGGTCGCCGACCGAGGCGGCGCGCTCGAGGTTCAGGCGGTCCCCCACCCGGAGTGCACCGTGGGCGCTCATGTCGAGGGTCTGCTTCATGACGAAGGCGGTGAAGGTCTCGGGGGTCTGCTCGACGACGGTCAGGCAGACACCACTCGTCGCGATCGAGTCGCCGTGCCGGGCGTCCTGCACGACGACGGGGCCGTGGACGGTGAGCGCGACGGAGTCGCCTTGCTGCTCGACGGCGGTGACGGTGCCGAGTTCCTCGATGATGCCGGTGAACACTGGTGTCCTCTCAACGGGACTCCGGGGGCGTTCGACGATCGTCGGCATCGACGGACGGGTCGCACCCCACGGGTCGTGGGGTCGTCCTGTCCGCCCAGCGCGCCTCCCATCCGGACTTTCACCGTCGGTCCCGGAATCCCACCGGGTCAACCTCTGTCGGGTTCGCACCCGTCATCAGTTCGTGGACTGTCACCACCGGCTCGGAATTACACCGACCCCGGAGCGCTTGCGTAGTCGGAACGATACCCCAGGCCGCTGACGGCCGCGCCACGGTGGCGGCGCCGTCGTGACCGGGCGTCTCCCCCGGGCAGGGTGAGAACGTGGCACCCGCGGTGTCCGGCGTCCAGGCCGCGACGATGCACGAGTCGATCGACGAGCGCTCCGTCGGAACATGCACACGCATCCGATGCGCCGACATGTCCCGACAGGACACCCGTCGATCGTCCGGTGTCCTGTCGGGGAACGCGCACGGCCCGTCGGCGACCGGCGGCCGCGACGACGAGGGGCGCCACCATGGCGACGCCCCTCGTTCGCCTGCGGTCAGTGCCGGCGACGGAGCACGAGCGTGCCCGCTCCGGCGAGGAGCAGCAGGAGCGCGAACCCGGCCGGCAGGACCGGCGAGCCGGCTCCCGTGTAGGCGAGCTCCGGCTGGCCGTCACCGGCCGCGGCGGCTGCCGCGACGGTCGCGGCGCTCGTCCGGACCCCGCCGGTGGCAGCGGTCGTGGTGGTCACCACACCCGCCGTGGAGGCCCGGGTCGGCTCGACGACGCCGACCACGCCGACCGGGATGGTCGCCGTGCCGGGCGTGGTGCCGGTACCGGTGCCCGTCCCGTCGGTGGGGACGGTGCCCGGGTCCGTACCGGGGTCCGTGCCCGGGTCCGTACCGGGGTCCGTGCCCGGGTCCGTACCGGGGTCGGTACCGGGGTCCGTGCCCGGGTCGGTCCCGGGGTTCGTGCCGGTGCCGGGGGTGGTGCTGGTGCCGTCACCGACGATGCCGATCCCGTTGCCGCCGATGGTGATCGGCAGGCTGATCACCGGGGTGACCTGGGTGCCGGAGAGCAGGCCGCCGTCGCCGGAGGTCGAACCGCCGGTCGTCGGGGTCGTGGTGCCGGTGGCCGGAGCCGTCGTGCCGCCGGTGCTCGTGCCGTCGCCGAGGACGCCGATGCCGTTGCCACCGATCGTCACCGGGACGTCGACGACCGGGGACACCTGTGTGCCCGAGGCCGCGCCGTCCGAACCCGAGGTCGAACCACCGGCCACCGGAGCGGTCCCGGTACCCGTGCCCGCGGCGGGCGTCGTGCCCGTCGAGGTGCCGGTCCCGAGCAGCCCGATGCCGTTGTCCGCCACGGTGACCGGGATCGAGACGACCGGGGACACCTGCGTGCCCGAGGCCGTGCCGTCCGAACCCGAGGTCGAACCACCGGCCGCCGGAGCAGTCGCGGTACCCGAGCCCGCGGCGGGCGTCGTGCCCGTCGCGGTCCCGTCACCGAGAACGCCGATGCCGTTGCCACCGATCGTCACCGGGACGTCGACCAGGCCGGTCACCTGGGTGCCGGAGAGCAGTCCGTCGGTGCCCGAGGTGGTGGGCGCCGACGGCGCTTCGGCAGCCGGCGCCGGAGGGGTCGCCGACGGGGCGGTGGACGTCGCGGTGCCGTCGCCGAGGACGCCGATCCCGTTGCCGGCCACCGTCACGGGGACGGTCACGGTCGGGTCGACCTGGGTGCCGGAAGCCGTGCCGTCCTCGCCCGAGGTGCTCGGAGCCGGAGCGGCAGGAGCGGCAGGCGCCGGAGCCGGTGCCGGTGTCGGTGCTGCGGGCGCCGGAGCTGCCGCGGGTGCGGCGGCCGAGACGGCGTCACCGGCGACGGCCACGGCGTTGCCACCGACCGTCACCGGTGCCGCGACGTCCGGCACCACCTGGGTGCCCGAGAACGTGCCGTCCTCGCCCGAGGTGCTGGGGGCAGGAGCGGTCGTGGCCGGAGCCGGAGCCGGAGCGGCGGGCGTGGACCCGGTCGCCGTCGACACTGCGTCGCCGAGCACGGTGATCGCGTTGCCGCCGAGGGACACCGGGGCGTCCACGGCGGGGGCCACCTGGGTGCCCGAGACGATGCCGTCGGCACCGGATGTCGTGGCCGCGTTCGCCGCAGCCGTGCCGCCGAGCGTGAGCCCGCCGACGAAGAGGGCGAACCAGAGCCCTCTGGAGACGTACTTGTTCATGGTCGTACTCCCTGATCGAGATCGTCACCGACCGCGGACGCAGCCGGGATGTGTGCGTGCCTGCCGTGGCGGACAGGCGCACCGATCTCAGTCAGGGGCGACGTCGTGCTCGCCGACCACGGATGCGGGGACCGCGTCGTCGGAGAGCGTGCCGCGAGACCCTGCGGCGAGGGAGACGATGTCGTCGGTCGAGCCGACGATGCCGACGGCTGCTGCGCCGCCGGAGGTCGAGCAAGCGCTGCCGCCGAGCACACCGGCGTCGGCTCCGTCGAACGGGAGACCGTGGCCCTCGCCGTCCGCGGGCACGAGCAGCGCGCGCCCACCGAGGGTCGCGTCCTGCGCCTCGACGGCTGCGACGAGCGGGCCGACCGTGGCCGTCGTGGCGGCTGCGGCGACCGGCTCCGACGGGCGGAACCCGGCGGAGCGGTGGCCCAGGGCATCGGCGGCGACGGCGCGTGCGGGCGCCGAGGCGCCCTGCGCGGGGACCGTTCCGGGCCGGACGGGTGCGTTCGCGACCGGCACCGACGGGACGGGCCCGGCGGACGGGTTCGAGCCGCCGCCCACCGGGAGTGCGGGGACGTCGACGACGGGGGCCGTGCCTCCTGGCAGGGTGCCGCCGACGGACGGGACGACGCCCTCGACCACGTCGGGGACGGTACCCACGGTCGTGCCGACCGAGCCGAGCGTGTCGTCGACCAGGCCCGTGACCGGGCCGGTGACGGTGCCGAGGGTGTCGTCGCCGAGGACCGTGCCGACCACCGGCACGCTGCCGACCACGTCGTCGACGGTGTCGACGACGGCGGTGACGGGGCGCGTGTCGGTGACGCGTTCCACGGTGCCGGTGACGGGGCGCAGGACGTTCGCGACGGTGTCGGTGACCGGCCGGGAGGCACTGGTCACCTGGTCGACGACGTGTCGCACCGGGCGCGTGGCCGGGCCTGCCGCGGGGGCGGTCGTGGTGGGTGCGGCAGCCGGGGTGGTCGCGGCCGGAGCGGGGCTCGACGGCGCGGCGGGGGCCGCGGGAGCCGGAGCGGGTGCGGGCACGGGGGCCGGAGCGGGCGCCGCAGGAGCAGGAGCAGGAGCAGGAGCAGGTGCGGGCGCTGGTGCCACGGCCTTGCGGACGGGAGCCGTCACGCCGCCGACGACCTTGCCGACCTCGCCGGTCACGCCCTGCACGGTGCCACCGACGCCGTCGACGACGCTGCCGACGAGGCCGCGCTGCTCGGTCGGGACGGCCGAGGTCGTCGCGGCGGAGGCCGGTCGTGCGCCGAGCAGCAGGGACAGCAGCACGAGGGCGGCGAGGGTCCCGACGCCCAGCAGGACGATGCGGAGTGCGGCGCGCCAGGGTGCGCGCAACGGGTGGTCCATGCGCTCACCTCCTGATCTCGGCTGCGCACGTAGAGTGGTTGACCGGCAATGTACGCCGATCCGGTCCGGAACACACCCTGTTTCGGAAGAAATTCTCAGGAAGGGCCGTCCGTGGTCTCGATCTTCAACGCTCCGACCCGCAACCTGGACATCGTCACGCTGCACGAGATCCTGCGGCTCCGCCAGGACGTCTTCGTCGTCGAGCAGGAGGCCGCGTACGGCGACATCGACGGCCGTGACCTCGAGCCCGGCACCGTGCAGTTCTGGGCCGGCAACGGTTCGGTGGACGCGACGCTCCGCCTGCTCCGCGAGCCCGACGGCACCGAGCGCATCGGCCGGGTCGCCACCGCGAAGCACGCCCGCGGCCAGGGACTCGGCGCGCAGCTCATGGAGGCCGCGATCGCCGAGTCCCGCTCGCCGAGCATCGCCCTCGGTGCCCAGTCGCACCTGGAGCAGTGGTACGGCCGCTTCGGCTTCGTGCGCTCGGGCGACGAGTACCTGGAGGACCGCATCCCGCACATCCCGATGACCCGGAAGCGCTGACCCGGGTTCCGCGCGTCAGGCCCGCCAGCGCCGCAGTTCGTCGAACGAGCGGCCCTGGGTGGCCCGGTCGGCGACGAGGCGTTCGAACACGATGTTCGTCTGCGTCGTCGCCACCGAGGGGTCGCCGCTGAGTTCGTCGGCGACGAAGTCGCGGAGCTGCTCGGTCGACTCGCACGCGATGTGCACGAGGAAGTCCTTGTCCCCCGCCAGGAACGACACGTCCTGCACGACGGGCACCCGCAGCAGGCGCTTGGCGAAGTCCCGCAGTTCGTGGCGGGCCGCGGCGTGCACCCGGACGGACACCATCGCCTCGATCGAGAACCCGAGCCGGGCGACGTCCACCTCCGCCCGGTAGCCGCGGATCACCCCGGCGTCCTCGAGCGCGCGGACCCGTGCCAGGCAGGTCGACGGTGCGATGCCGACGGCGGCCGCGAGCCGGTTGTTCGGGATCCGGGCGTCGGCCGACAGGGTCCAGAGGATGCGCTCGTCGACCTCGTCGAGGCGCGGAGCGGGGTCGGGGCGACGTGCGGGACGGTCGGACACGGCTCGACGCTACCGCGGCGGTGCGAGCAGGGCGCGGAGGGCGTCCTCGAGCGCGGCCGACACGACGGCGTCGTCGGCGGATGCCAGCGGTTCCACCGCGGTGGACTGCCGGAGCATCGACATCCCGAGCACCACCGCCAGCGCGATCTCGGCACGGACGAGCAGTTCCTCGGACCCCGCACCGCCGACCGTGCCCGCGAGCCGTTCGGCGTACCGGCGCAGCGTCTCACGGCGGATGGCATCGGCACCGTCGTCGCCGGAGGACCGGAGCAGGAGCATGAGCTGCAGGGAGTCGTCGTCGGTCGGGGCCCGCACGATGTGCGTGATGATGCCGGTCAGCGCCCGTTCGAGGCCCTGTTCGCTCGTCTCGTCGGCCCCCAGGTCGCGGACGACCCGGTCGAGGCAGGCGCGGAAGAGCCCCTCCTTGGAGCCGAAGTACCGGTTGATGAGGGCGACGTTCACCCCGGCGTCCCCGGCGATGTCGCGCACCGTCGTCCCGCGGTACCCGTCGAAGGCGAACCGACGCCGGGCGGCCTGCACGAGCAGGAGTCGGGTGGCCGCAGCGTCCTTGCTCATAGAGCGCAGCCTACCGGTCCTCACAGAGATGTAAGCAAGCGTTGACATGCTCCACCGAGGGCGTACCCTCGTCATGTCAGCAATTGTTTACATCGACGACCACGACGACGACACGGAGCACGATGACCGACACCATGCAGAGCCCGCGGACCGGCTCGCACCCCACCACCGACGGACGCCGGCCGAACAGCACGGCGATCATCGTCTACCTGTCCCTCGGCGGCCTGTCCTTCGCCGTCCTGCAGTCGCTCGTCGCCCCGGCGCTGTCGACCATCGGGCAGGACCTCGGCGCCTCCACCAGTGCGACGAGCTGGGTGCTCACCGCCTACCTGCTCTCCGCGTCGGTGCTCACGCCGATCCTCGGTCGCCTCGGCGACATGATCGGCAAGCGCAAGGTCCTGATCGTCGTGCTGTCGATCCTGCTCGTCGGCGCCGTGCTCGCCGCCCTCGCACCGAACCTCGGCGTCCTGATCGTCGGGCGGGCGCTGCAGGGTGCCGCCGGAGCCGTGATGCCGCTGTCGATCGGCATCGTGCGCGACGAGCTGCCGAAGGAGAAGGTCAGCGTCACGATCGGCCTGCTGTCCGCGATCTTCGGCATCGGCGCCGGTGTCGGCATCGTCGCCGCCGGACCCATCGTCGAGCACCTGTCCTGGCACTGGCTGTTCTGGCTCCCCGCCGTGCTCGTCGTCATCGCACTGCTCGGCGCCGTCTTCGGCATGCCGGAGTCCCCGGTGCGGAAGCCCGGCCGCCTCGACATGGTCGGCACGTTCGTCCTCGCCGTCTCGCTCGTGTCGATCCTGCTGGCCGTCAGCGAGGGCGAGACCTGGGGCTGGGGTGACGGCAAGACCATCGGCCTGCTGGTCCTCGGCGCCGTGGCACTGGTCGCGTTCGTCCTGGTCGAGCTCCGCGTCGCCGAACCGCTCATCGACGTCCGCCTGTTCGCCGTCCGCGGCGTCTGGACCGCCCACGTCGTCGCGCTCGTCTTCGGGTTCGCGATGTTCGGCACCTTCGTGCTCGTGCCCACCCTGCTGCAGCTGCCGAGCGCACTGGGCTACGGCTTCGGCAAGGACGTCACCCAGGCCGGTCTCTTCCTGCTGCCGACCGTCCTGATGATGATCGTCGCCGGGCCGATCGCCGGCATCCTCGTGCGCAAGGTCGGTCCGAAGCCGCCCATGCTGCTCGGCGGGATCGCCATCGTCGCGGCGTTCCTGCTGCCCGCGATCGCGCACGGCGAGCTCTGGCAGGTCGTCGTCTCCGGCGTCCTGACCGGCATCGGCATCGGCCTGGCCCTCGCCGCGTGCTCGAACGCCATCATCGAGAGCGTCCCCGCGAACCAGACCGGCGAGGCCATCAGCGCCAACACCGTCGTCCGCACGATCGGCTCGAGCGTCGGCACCGCGGTCATCGCGGCGCTCATCACCTCGCACAGCACCCCGCAGGGCCTGCCGACCGACGACGCCTTCACCATCGGCTTCTGGGCGTGCACCGGTGTCGCGGTCCTCGCGGTCCTCGCCGCGCTCGCGGCCCCGTCGATGCGCGCGCGCCGCGCAGCGGCGGCGGCCCGTGGCATCGACGACCTCGAGGAGATCGCCGAGTAGGGCCCTCGGCCCGACCACCCGGGAGGCCCGTCCTGCGTCGTCGACGCGGGGCGGGCCTCCCGTCCGTCGCACAACCTGGGAACGCACCGGGCGCATCCGAGCCGGCGTGACGATCATCGGACCAGTCGCGTCCCGTCAGGGGACGCGGACCGCCGCGCCCGGACAGGAGAACCCATGAGCAGCACCGACCACGACGACACCACCGCTCCCGGACGGCCGTCGTTCCGCGACACGGTGACCGCGGGACTCGTGCAGAAGGCCCTCGAGCCGGTGCTGCGGGCCGTGCGCGACGAGGTCGCCTCGGCGCGGCGCGAGATCGGCGAGCGCGCGAGCGGTGCGAAGACCGGGCTGGTGCTCACCGGGGCGGCCGTCGGGTTCGCCGTGACCACCTTGGTCGCGCTGGCCGGCTTCGCGGTGGCGCTGCTCGCCCTGGCGCTGCCGCTGTGGGCGGCGACCGGGATCACGTTCGTCGTGTTCGCGATCGTGACCGCGATCCTGTTCGTCGTCGGTCTGCGCGGGATCCGGCGGGGTGTGCCGCCGGTGCCGAAGGACACGATCCAGGCGGCGAAGCAGCGGGTGACGCACGCGGATGCCCGGGCGGACGGCGCCGCGCGCGACTGACGGACTCGACGGACCGGCTGCCTGACTGACGGAGCAGACGCTCCGCTACATCGCCAGGGTCATGCCGACCACGGCGACGGTCATCGCGAAGACCTCGCCGCTGCGGACGGCCCGCCGGTCGTCACGGCCCCACTCGTACCGGAGCAGCCAGCCACTGAACGCGCAGTAGCCGATCACACCGGCGCCGAGCACCGCGGACAGGGCGATGCCGTGCCCGGCGTGGTCGCCGGCGACGCCCGAGGCGTGACCCATCAGCAGCATCCCGGCCATCACGACGGCGGAGAGCGCGCGGTGGACGTCCATCGGCTCCGCACGGCGACCGTCGGCGCGGCGGCGACGCATCACGGGCAACGGCGCGAGCAGGAGCAGGAGGGTCGCGGCGAACAGGGTCCACACCGCACCGGCGTCGACGACGGGCATGAGCATCGCGACGAGCATCACGCCCGCCGGCACGATCACGCCCGGGCGCGGGCGGTAGCGGTCACCGACGATGCAGCACACCGACGCGAACTGCGGCACGACGAGCATGGCGTCGGCGACGGTCTCGTGCACGTGGGGCGTCCTCGGTGCGGCGGAGTGGTGCGGGGTGGGGTCAGTCCTCGGCGCGGGCAGCGGCCTTGGCGGCGCGCTCCTGCTTCACACGGGCGTTCTCGGCGTGCACGGCGGCCTGCGTCGCGCGTTCGCGGACGAGCCACTCGGGCTTCTGCTCGAGCAGCGTCTTGATGTCCGCCGTCGTCAGGGCGTCGTCGATCCCCGCACGGCTCAGGCCGGAGATGGAGATGCCGAGCTTCTGCGCCACGACGGGTCGCGGGTGTGGGCCGTCGCGTCGGAGGTCCTCGAGCCAGGTCGGGGGTTCGGTCCGGAGCTCGTCGAAGGCGGTCCGCGTGAGGGGAGCGCTCTGGAAGGACTCCGGAGCGGCCGTCAGCAAGATGCCGAGCTTCTTCGCAGCCGTCTCGGGCTTCATGGTCTGTTCCTGCGCCATGAGGACAAGGGTACGGCCCCTATGCTCGTCTGCATGACCGCGGCTCTCACCATCGCCTTCGTGCCGGGGGTCTCCCCCGCAAAGTGGGCCCGTGTCTGGCGGGAACGCTTCCCCTCCGTCGAGCTCCGGCTGCGGCCGATCGGCGCCGACGACGTCGACGACACGCTGGCGGGCGAGGCCGACATGGTCTTCGCACGCATACCCGTGTCCGAGCAGCACAACGCCATCCCGCTCTGGACCGAGACGGCCGTCGTCGCGATGCCCAAGGACTCCCCCCTCGCCGAACTCGCCGAGGTCGACCTCGCCGACGCCGAGGTCCACGTGATCGACGCCGGACCGGTACCGGCCGACATCGACGGATCGCTCGACCTGGTCGAGGCGAACGTCGGCGTCGTCGTGCTCCCCCAGTCACTGTTCCGCGCCGCCAGCCGCAAGGACCTGGTGGGTCGTCCGCTCATGAACGCCGAGGGCACGCGCATCGCGCTGGTCTGGCGGGACGAGGACGCCACCGAGACCACCGAGGAGTTCATCGGCGTGGTGCGCGGGCGGACCGCCAACAGTTCGCGCCAGTCGGGAGGCACGGATCGCGACGACGACGGCTCGCGTCCGGCTCGTGGCGGCACCAAGGCCGGGTCGGCTGCCAAGGGTGCGTCCGGTGGGTCGGGCGGGTCGGGCGCGCCGGGCTCCAAGGGCGGCTCCGCCGGCGGCAAGGCCAAGGCCAAGTCGCCCGGCAGCGGGAAGTCCGGCAGCGGCAAGAAGTCGAACACCGGCAAGGGGCCCACGCCCGGTCGCGGGAAGATGCGCGGCAAGCCGAGCCGGGGTTCCAAGGGCAACCGATGACGGACACGCGGCTGGCGCTGATGCCGGCCACGCGCCTCCCGGCCTGGCTCCGGCGCACGATGGCCGAGTACGTCGAGTCACGGATGCAGGCGGGCGAGACCCGCGAGCAGGCCGAGGCGAACGAACAGCAGTCGCGGGACCGTTGGTTCCCGGGCGGGTCTCCCGCCGACGGGCACCTCGTGTGGGACGTCATCGACCAGGACGACACCGTCATCGGGTACCTGTGGGTCGGACCGCTCACGCCGGGCAGCACCGATTGGTGGGTGTTCGACGTCGAGATCGACGAGGCACACCGGCGCCGCGGGCACGCCCGGCGGGCACTCGAACTCGGGCACCGCGCCGCCGCCGACAACGGTGCGACGAGCATCGGGCTGAACGTGTTCGGCTACAACACCGGGGCGCAGGAGCTCTATGCGGCGCTCGGGTACCAGGTGACGTCGGCGCAGATGCGGAAGCCGCTGGTCTAGCCCGCGGCGGCGGCGCGGCTGCGGCTGCGGCTGCGGCTGCGGCTGCGGCGGCGGCTCGGGTCACCGCGCGGTCACAACACCCCGCGTGCATGGCCCCGAGCGGTCACGAAGTGTCGACTGGCCGCGCCCGGATCGACGTGTCGTCACCACTCGGCGGAGGCCGACGGGGATTCGTGACCGTCCGAAGGTCCACGTCAGCGCAGGACGGCTGCGGCGGCGCGGGTCACCCTCGCGCCGCGCGATTCCTCGGCTGCTGCGCGGGCCCGGGTGACGACGACGGCGTCGGCGCGCTCGGCCGATCCGTGGTCGAAGGGCGGTTGCGGGTCGTACTCGATCTGCAACTGGATCGCCTCGGCCGCCGACTGTCCGGCGAGCTCGCCCGCGAGCCACAGCGCCATGTCGATGCCCGCGCTCACCCCGGCAGCGGTGACGACGGCGCCGTCGCGGGCGATCCGGGCGTCCACCGGCTGCGCACCGAACGCCTCGAGCATCGGCTTCGAGGCCCAGTGGGTCGTCGCGCGTCTGCCGGCGAGCAGCCCGGCGGCGCCCAGCACGAATGCACCGGTGCACACCGAGGTGATCCACGTCGCGTGCTCGGTCTGGCGCCGCACGAAGGCCACGACATCCGGGTCGAGCATCGCGTCGAAGGCACCGTCACCACCGGGTACCACGAGCACGTCTGCCGTCGGGGCCTCGCTGATCGTGGTCGTCGGGACGAGTGACAGGCCGCAGTCGCTCGGCACCGGGTCGAGCGTCGCCGCCACGTACTCGACGCGTGCGCCGGGCACGCGGCTGAGGACCTGCGCCGGACCGGTCAGGTCGAGCTGGGTCAGGTGCGGGAACAGCAGGAACGCGATCCGGATGTCGTCGGCCATGTCGTGACCATAGTCCCGGCCTTCTCGTTCTCGTGCCTGCTCGTGTTGCCGGGCAGGGCTTGGCTGGGCGTGCCCGTCAGCTCCAGACGCCGGAGGTCCCGCGCCGGTGGCTGCCCATCAGGTGGGTGTCGACGATGCCGAGCGCTTCCATCAGGGCGTACATCGTCGTCGGTCCGACGAAGGCGAAGCCGCGCTTCCGCAGTGCCTTCGACAGGGCGAGGGATTCGTCCGACTTCGTCGGGACCTCGGCGGCGGACCGTGGCTCGGGCGTGGTCGTCGGCCGGAACGACCACACGAAGTCGGCGAGCCCACCGTCCTGCCGCAGGGCGATCGTGGCGTTCGCGTTGGTGATCGTCGCGAGGATCTTCGCGCGGTTCCGGACGATCCCGGCGTCGGCCATCAGCCGTGCGACGTCGTCCTCGCCGAAGGCCGCGACGGTGTCGGCGTCGAAGTCGGCGAAGGCAGTACGGAACGCCGGTCGTTTCGCGAGGATCGTGCGCCACGACAGACCCGACTGGAACGCCTCGAGCGAGAGTCGCTCGAACACGCCGCGTTCGTCGCGGACGGGCATGCCCCACTCGGTGTCGTAGTACTCGCGCAGGAGCTCGTCCGACGACGCCCAGACCGGCCGGGCCAGGCCGTCGTCACCGGTGACGAGGTCGGGCACGGGCGGGGCGTCGACGGGCTCGGTGCTCATGCGTCCATCCTGGCGGGCGCCGCCGACAGCGCCCGGCTCACTCGGCGGGCGGGCCGTCCTGCGTCGCCTGCTCGTCCATCCACACGTACTCCCAGCGGTGTCCGTCCGGGTCGGTGAAGCTCCGCTGGTACATGAAGCCGAGGTCCATCTCCGGCCGGTCCTCGGTGCCGCCGGCAGCGACCGCGGCGTCGACGACGCGGTGGACGTCCTCCTTCGACGGGGCGCTGAGCGAGTTGATGACCTCGATCGTGTCGGCGTCGGCGATCGTCTTGTCGGTGAACTCGGCGAACTTCGCCGTCGTCAGGATCATGACGTAGATCGACTCCGACACCACCACGCACGCCGCGGTGTCGTCGCTGAAGGCCGGGTTGATCGAGTACCCGAGCGCCTCGTAGAACGCCTTCGAGCGCGCGAGGTCCGTGACGGGCAGGTTGATGAAGACCATCGTGTCCATGGCGGTTCCTTTCGTCACGCTCAACCTGGACCCACCGGGACCAGCGCGCAACCGTTTCGTGGGGGAACCAACCGGTACACAATATGCTGGCGTGATGCGGGCCCTCGTGGACGAGTCAGAACCGGGTGGTGGGCGGGACCACACCGCGTACGTCCTCGCCGCGGTGATCATGCGGATCAACGGCGAGGAAGAAGCTCGCGAGGCGGTTCGACGGGCGACCCCTCGGCGCATGCGGAAGCTGCACTGGTACGAGGCGCTGCCAGCTCAGCGCATCTCGTGGCTCGATCTCCTCCGGCGTGCGGTGACCGTCATCGTGGTCCGGTACGACGGCGCCGTGGCACGGACGGAACGTCGGCGAAGACGGTGTATCGAACGCCTCGTGCACGAACTCGAGCTGCGGAAGGTCGGCCACGTGGTCCTCGAGACGCGCGGACCCGCCCGGGACAAGGATGACCGGGCGATGTTCGATGCGCTCCGCGATCGTGGAGTCGGTCATGGAGTACGGTTCGAGCACCTCAACCCGTCCGAAGAGCCGCTCCTCGCGTTGGCCGACATCGCCTGCGGGGCTCATGTTGCCGGCCTCGCCGGGGACCACGGACTGACGAGCCCGATCCTGGTTTCCTGACGCACGCCCCCGAAAGCGCAAATCCTCGGGCCCGCGCTGGCTGCAGGACATCCGAGGATCACTTTCGACCGAGCAGCACCCGATCGACATATCAATGCTACCCGCCGTGCTCGGCTCCGGTCAAGGCGCGGCCGCCGCGGCCGGAAACGACGAAGTCGCTGTCGTCCGACAGCGACTTCGTCGTTCCGTGTCAGGCCGGGGACGCCCGACCCGAGCAGCCTCAGGCCAGCTCGCGTCCCTCGCCCGCGGCACGCTGGTGCGACTCGGCCTCGGCCTGGCCGATGATGTCCTCGGCGGGCACCGGGTTCAGGCGGTCCCAGAGGAAGAACAGGCCGCCGCCGATGAGCAGCGAGATCCCGACCCACAGGTTGATGTGGATCCCGCCGGTCTTCTCGGGGTCGGTGTTCCAGTGCACGATCCCGACGATGGTCGTGATCACGCCGTAGAGCACGAACAGACCGCCGAGGATGCGGCGCAGGTCGAGTCGGCGGGTGGAGCGGACGAGGGCTGCCTTCTGCTCCTCGGTCATCGCGCCGGGGGTGGTGGTGTCACTCATGAGAAGTGGTCTCCTTCGCGGATCAGAGGAACGGGAGGTACAGGACGACGCACAGCACGAGCGCGACGGTGCCGAGCAGGGCGGGCGAGCGGTACCAGGCAGTGTCCGTCGCGACCGAGTCGCCGTGCAGGTCGATCTTGCCGACGCCGTAGACGAGCCCCCCGAGCTCCTTCTCGTCCTTCGGCTTGGTGAGCATCGAGACGACGAAGCCGACGACCAGCACGGTGACGAACGAGATGATCGCGCCGTAGAGGGTCTCCGCGGTCGCGGTGGCGAACAGGTCCGGGTTGACCAGGTAGGCGATCCAGGTGATCGTCGGGGTCACGATGCCGAGGACGTAGCCCCAGAGCGCACCCTGCGTCGTCATGCGCTTCCACAGCAGGCCGAGGATGAACACGGCGAACAGCGGTGCGTTGAAGAACGAGAACAGCGTCTGCATGTACGTCATGATGTTCGACGCCTGGGCCGCGATGAACGCGGTCGCGATGCCGACCACGACGCCGACGACGGTGACCCAGCGTCCGGTCTTCAGGTAGTGCAGGTCGGGCATGTTCGGGCGGATGTAGCGCTGCCAGATGTCGTAGGTGAAGACGGTGTTGAACGACGAGACGTTCGCCGCCATGCCGGCCATGAAGGACGCCAGCAGGCCGGTCACCGCGATGCCGAGCACACCGGTCGGCAGGTACATCTGGATGAGCTTCGGGATCGCGTCGTTGTAGGTCAGCGTGCCGTCGGCGAACTGGTTGCCCACCACGGCCGCTGCGATGAGGCCCGGGATCACGACGATGGCCGGGATGAAGAGCTTCGGGATCGCGGCGATGAGCGGGGTGCGGCGGGCCGCGGACATGTTCTTCGCCGAGAACGCGCGCTGCACCTCGGTGAAGTTCGTGGTCCAGTACCCGAACCCGAGCACGAAGCCCAGGCCGAGCACGATGGCGAGCCAGTTGGCGCCGATCGGGTTGGTGACGTCACCGAAGCCGGTGCCGGCCCAGGCCTGCAGGTGCTGCACGCCCTGGGTCTCGGTGATGGCCTTGGACAGGCCGTCCCAGCCGCCGACGCGGTGCAGACCGACGATCGTCAGCGGGATGAGCCCCGCGATGATCACGAAGAACTGCATGACCTCGTTGTAGATCGCGCTCGAGAGCCCGCCGAGGGTGATGTAGACGAGCACGAAGCCGGCGGAGACGATGATCGCCAGCCACTCCGGCCAGCCGAGCATGGCCTCGATGACGATGGCCATCGCGTAGAGGTTGATGCCCGCGATGAGCACGTTCGACACCGCGAACGCGATCGCGTTCACCAGGTGCGGCGCCTTGCCGAAGCGGCGCAGCATGAACTCCGGCACGGAGCGCACCTTCGAGCCGTAGTAGAACGGCATCATCACGAGGCCGAGGAACACCATCGCGGGCACGGCGCCGACGAGGTAGTAGTGCAGGGTGGCCATGCCGATCTGGGCACCGTTGGCCGCCATGCCGAGGATCTCGGTCGCACCGAGGTTCGCGGACACGAACGCCAGGCCCGTGATCCACGCCGGCATCGAGCGCCCGGACAGGAAGAAGTCCATGCTCGTCCGGACCTGCTTGCGGGCGGTGAACCCGATCCCGATGACGACCGCGAAGTACACGATGATCATCAGGTAGTCGACCCAGCCCAAGTCGAGCCGGATCCCTTCGTTCGCTGCAGCGAGAACCATTCACATCTCCACGTCAGTGTGTTGCAGTCGACAACTCTGCCGACCCGGACGGAGACGTTACACCGATTTGTGACCGTTCACATAGCCAGCGCATGCATCGTCCGAGCCGCGCAGCACTCCCCCGGTTCGCTACGCTCGGCCCATGACCGACGCGTCGCGCATCCTCGTCCTCAACGGCCCGAACCTCGACATCCTCGGGCGCCGCGACCCGGAGCAGTACGGCACCGTGACGCTCGCCGAGATCGAGGCGATCGTGCACACCGAGGCGGCCGTGCACGGGCTCGAGGCCGACTTCCGCCAGACGAACCGCGAGGGCGAGCTGGTCGAGTGGCTGCACGAGGCGCTGGACGACTTCGCCGCGGTCGTCATCAACCCCGCCGCATACGCGCACACCTCGGTCGCGCTGCACGACGCGGTGGAGGCCCTGTGGGTCCCCGTCGTCGAGGTGCACCTGTCGAACACGTGGAAGCGCGAGCCGTTCCGCCACGTCGACCACGTCGCCACCGCCGCGACGGCGGTCATCGCCGGCGCGGGCGCCGACGGCTACCGCCTGGCGGTCGCGCACGTCGCGTCCCTGCTCAGCTGAGCCACGGACGGACCGGACCCACGCCGCCGGTACCGGGGACGCTCCGGCGGTCTCCGTGCGGTGCGGGCGGACTGGAGGCCCGTGGCGGCGTCGCCACGGGCCTCCAGTCCGCCATCTGGTCAGGCTGGGTCGCGCCCGTTCCTTCCCATCGCACGCGCGATGCCTGGCGGTTCCGGGCGTACCTGATGAGAAGTTCCGACCCGGTACGCCCGGAAGCACCAGGTACGCCCGGAAGAGCCGGGCGCGCGCACGCTGATCAGAACTCGGCGGGGCGCCGCACGTCGGTCAGGCCGGCGGTGGCGAAGCCGCCGCGGATGAGCGGCACGGCCCGGCGCACGGCCTGGTCGATGCGGAGCTCGAGGTCCACGCTCGCGATGTCGTAGCCGCCCTCGCGCTTGGTGAAGTCCCGCTCGTTCCCGAACACCCCGAGCGGCAGGGTGGTGGACTGGAAGAACCCGAACAGCGGGCGCATCTGGTGCTCGACGAGCAGGGCGTGCCGGTCGCTGCCACCGGTGGCGGTCAGGAGCACCGGGGTGTCGACGAGGTCGTACTGGCCGACCCAGTCGAAGAACAGCTTGAAGGCACCGGAGTAGGCCGCCCGGAAGGCCGGGCTGCCGACGACGAGCACGTCCGCGGCCTCCACCGTCTCGAGGGCCCGGCGGGTTCGGTCGGACATCGTCTCGCGACCCGAGGCCGCTCCGAGGTCGGCCAGCAGCGGGCCGATCTCGATCGTCTCGGTCCGGGCGCCGTCGATCTCCTCGGCCAACCGGGCCACCGTCGCCGCGACCAGGGTCGAGGTCCGCGACGGGTCCGATGGGCTGCCACTGACGCCGACGACCAGTTCTCCGCTCATGCGGTCGATGCTCACACGCTGCCGGGGCGGGCGGCACGTTCGTGACGACATGTGTCGGGTGCCAGTCGGTCGGGGTAGCGTCCGCGCCATGCAGACCTTCCTGCCGTACGCCGACTTCCGGGCATCCGCCGAGGTCCTCGACGACCGGCGGCTCGGCAAGCAGCGGGTCGAGACCCTGCAGGTGATGCGCGCCCTGACGCTCCCGGACTACGGCTGGCAGCACCACCCGGTGACGGCGATGTGGCGTGGCTACCGTCCGGCGCTGATGGCGTACCAGGAGGCCACGTGCCGCGTCTGGGCCGAGCGCGGGTACGCCGACACGTGTCTCGAGAAGACCCTGCTCGACCTGGGCCGCGTGCCGGAGGACCTGGCGGCGTACGAGCGCGGGGACGTGCCGATCCCGCCGTGGAACGACGACGAGGCCCTGCACGTCTCGCACCGGTCGAAGCTCGTGCAGAAGGCGCCGGAGCACTACCGGGAGCTGTTCCCCGACGTGCCGGACGACCTGGACTACGTCTGGCCGGGGACCCCCGAACCGGCGACGCACACCGTCTGACGGCCGGGCAGGCGCCCGACCGTCAGGCGACCGGGATCCAGCGACCGCCCTCGCGCCGGGTGACGACGTCGGAGCGGATCTCCACCACGTCCCGCAGCCCGTCGACGGCGGCGTCGCGGACGGCCGCGGCCACACGGTCGTCCTCGGTCTCGAAGCGCACGACCGCGCACGGGACGCCACGGAGCAGCCGGACGTCCTCGGCCTCGACCACGGCGTGTTCGCGCACCAGGGCGGCAGCGGCGGGCAGGACGGCGTCCGGTGCCGTGCCGGGCGCGAGGGCGCCGATCGCCAGGGTCACGCGGTACGAGGGCATGCGACGACGCTACCGGGGAACCGGACCCCGCCGTGGGCTGCAGGGGAACCGACGCCGCTCAGGGGTGCGGACGTCGACCCACGGCGGGATCGCGGTGTACGGCGGGACACGACGACAGGGGGAACGTCGCGCCCCGCGCCGGACGTCGATCAGGGGGTCGACATCCGGTCTGGGTCCACCGCGCGGCTCGGTTCAGGGGAACCGCACGGTGGTGGACCTCAAGGGTGTTCGGTGTCCTCTCGGTACCGGTCCGTCTCGGTCGGTGCGGGCATCGACCGGTGGGCGGCGGCTGGCCGGACCATCGGGAGCAGGGCACTCCCGGCGGTCGCGAGCGCTCCGACCACGGCGATGATCCCGAGCGGGGCCGTGCCGAGGTCGTGCTGCGCTGCCAGGGCGAGCGCGACGAGGGTGGCCGGCGCCGGCAGGAGCTGCACCGCTCGGAAGCGGTCGTCCCGTCGTGTCCGGGTCATCATCGCGTTTGCCATGACGACACTCTGACGCAGATCGGTTGTCCGCAGAAGGGGGGACACGTACCCAGAGATGGAGTAGAACGTCTAGTACACCTCAGCCGAGGGCACGGACGGTCGCCACGGCGTCGGCCACGGCCCCGACGACGACCGGGACGTCGTCGGCCGTCAGGGCCGCGTCGAACGTCAGGCGGAGCGCGGTGCGCGCCACGTCCTCGGGGATCCCGAGCGCCGTGAGCACGTGGGAGGCCTCGGTGCCGCCCGCGGCACAGGCACTGCCCGACGACGACACCACGTCGCGCTGCTCGAGCTCGAGCAGGACGGTCTCGCCGTTGACGCCCGGGAAGCAGAACGACGCGTGCCCGGGCAGCCGGTGCTCCCGCGACCCGGTGACGAACGCGCCGGGGACCGCGGCGAGCACGCCGTCGAGCACCGCGTCGCGCACGGTGGTCGCCGTACCCTCCCCTGACCACACCGTCTCCGCCGCCAGCCCGAGGGCGGTCGCCACCGCCACGGCACCGGCCACGTCCTCGGTGCCGGACCGCCGCCCCCGCTCCTGTCCCCCGCCGTGCAGCAGCGGCTCGAGCGGGACGCCGGAGCGCACGGCGAGCACGCCGGTGCCCTTCGGGGCGCCGAGCTTGTGCCCCGACAACGACAGCGCGTCGACGCCCAGGGGCCCGAGACCGATCGGCAGCCAGGGCGCGGACTGCACGGCGTCCGTGTGGAACCGCGCCCCGACCTCGTGCGCCACCGCCGCGAGGGCCGGCACGTCCTGCACGGTGCCGATCTCGTTGTCGGCGTGGGCGATCGAGACGATCGTGGTGTCCGGGCGGAGTGCCGCGCGCAGCACCGCCGGGTCGACGCGGCCGTCCGGCCCGACGGGCAGCACGGTGACGTCGAAGTCGTGGAAGCGGGCGAGGTACGCGCAGCTCTCCAACACCGCCTCGTGCTCGATGGCGCTCGTGACGACGTGCCGGCCGCGGGGCATGGCGAGGGCGATCCCCTTGATCGCGGTGTTCGCCCCCTCGGTGCCTCCGGTGGTGAAGACGACCTCGGCGGGCCGGCACCCGAGCACCCCGGCGACGGCGGCCCGTGCGGCGGTGAGTCCCCGCGCGGCCTCGTCCCCGACGCCGTGCGTCGACGAGGGGTTGCCGAACACCCCCGTCAGGTAGGGCCACATCGCCTCGAGCACCTCGCGGCGGACCGGGGTGGTGGCGGCGCGGTCCAGGTAGAACACGACTAGTCCTGCACGGGCACCGCGACGTGCTCGGGCACCGCGACGTCGATGTCGAGCCCGAGGTCGAGTGCCCGCGCCGAGTGGGTCAGCGCCCCGACCGAGATGACGTCGACGCCGGTGGCCGCGATCGCCGCGACGGTGTCGAGCGACACGCCTCCCGAGGCCTCGACGAGCGCGCGCCCGGCGACGATGCCGACCCCGGTCACGAGTTCGTCCGGGGTGAAGTTGTCGAGCATGATCGTGTCGACCCCGGCCGCGACGACGGGTTCGATCTGGTCGATGCGGTCCACCTCGACCTCCACGTGCACGGTGTGCCCGAGCCGCTGGCGGGCCTGGGCGATCGCGTCGCCGATGCCGATCCCGCCGGCCAGGAGCACCGCCAGGTGGTTGTCCTTGGCGAGCACGGCGTCCGAGAGCGAGGTGCGGTGGTTGTGTCCGCCGCCGCACCGGACGGCGTACCGCTCGAGTGCTCGGAGGCCCGGCGTCGTCTTCCGGGTGTCGACGATCCGCGCAGCGGTGCCCGCGGCGGCCGCGACGTGGGCCGCGGTGGTCGTCGCGATGCCCGACATCCGCTGGACCAGGTTGAGGGCGACCCGTTCTGCCCGCAACACGGCCCGCGCCGACCCGGTCACGGTCGCGAGGACGTCGCCCGCCGCGAAGTGCGTGCCGTCGGCGACGTGCACCACGGCCTGGATCGACGGGTCGACGGCGTGCATCACGGCGACGAACACCGCCCCGCCGCTCAGCACGCCCGGCTCGCGCGCGCCGAGGGTCGCGGTCGCGGTCGCCTCCGAGGGGATCAGCGTCTCGCTGGTGACGTCCCCCCAGGGCGCGTCCTCCTCGAGCGCGGTCTCGATCACGCGACGGAGCGCGTGCGGCGGGATGGTGCCGGGGTCGGTGATCATGCGGGTACCTCCTGCGGGACGGCTGCGGAGCCGTCGGCGCGTTCGTCCGTGTGCTCGTCGGGGTGTGCGTCGGTGTGTGCGTCGGTGTGGTCGGCGACCCAGGCGTACGAGGCCGGGGCGGTGGGGTCGGTGTCGGGGTGGTCGGTGCGGGCGTGCGCCCCGCGGGACTCGGTGCGGGCCTCGGCGGCGAGCGCGACGAGTCGGGCCAGGTCGAGGAGCGCACGGTCCTCGTGCTCGCGCACGCCGCCGCCGGTCGGCGCGGTCAGCGCGTCGAGGTCGCGGCGTGCGCTGGCCAGCCCGCCGGCGTCACGGAGCAGCCCGACCCGGTCCGTCATGACGGACTGGACCGCCTGTCGGACGGCACCGTCGTCGTCGAGGCGGGTCGCGCCTCCAGGCAGGGTCGGACTGGGCCCACGCCTGCCGGTTCCGGCGCGCTGCGGAGCCTGCGGAGCGGCGTGACGGCCGAGCAGGTGGGGAGAGGCGCGGATCGCGTCGGCCGCTCGGGGCACCCTGGTGACGTGGAGACCGGCGTCCCCGCGCAGGCGGAGCAGGCCGGGTCGCGGTGCAGCGACCGCGTCCGCTGCGCGGACCGCGAAGACGAGTCCCTCGAGCAGGGAGTTCGAGGCGAGCCGGTTGGCGCCGTGGACCCCGGTGCAGGCCGCTTCGCCGACGGCGAGCAGTCCGGGCAGGCTCGTGCGGCCCTCGGCGTCGGTCGCGATGCCGCCCATCGAGTAGTGCGCGGCCGGTGCGACGGGGACGCCTTCGCGGGTCCAGTCGAACCCTGCGGCGCGGGTGGTCCGGGTGAGTCCGGGGAAGCGCGTGACCAGGAACGCGGCGTCGAGGCCGGTGGCGTCGAGGAGCACGGGTGCGCCGCCCTGGTCGCGCACCGCGGCGGCGATCCCCCGGGCGACGACGTCACGCGGGGCGAGCTCGGCGTCCGGGTGCACGTCCGTCATGAAGCGGTGCCCGGCGGCGTCGCGGAGGACGGCGCCCTCACCGCGGACGGCTTCGGACACCAGGCCGCCGCCGGGGACGGCCAGCCGCGTCGGGTGGAACTGGACGAACTCCAGGTCGGCGAGGACGGCGCCGGCGCGCCAGGCGGCGGCGACCCCGTCACCGGTCGCGACCAGGGGGTTCGTCGTCTCGCGGTACAGGTGTCCGGCTCCCCCGGACGCGATGACGACGGCGTCCGCGTCGAGCCGGCGGGGTTCCCCGAGCAGGTCGAGGACGTCGACGCCGACGACCACGCCGCCGCGGACGACCAGGTCGGTCAGGCTCGTGCGCTCCAGGATCGTGACGTGTCGGCGGTGCAGCACCGCGATGAGGGTGCGTTCGATGGCGGCTCCGGTCGCGTCACCGTCGGCGTGCACGACGCGCCACCGGCCGTGCGCGGCTTCACGCCCGCGCGCGAGGTCGTCGCCGTACCGGTCGAGGGTCGCCGGGTCCGACGACCGGTCGAAGGGCACCCCGAGGGCGAGCAGGTCGCGGACGCGGGCCGGGCCGTCGGTGCACAGGACCTCGACGGCCCGGGCGTCGGCGCTGCCCGCCGCGGCGACGTGGGTGTCGGCCTGGTGCAGCGCCGCGGAGTCGTCGGCGCCCAGCGCCACCGCGATGCCGCCCTGGGCGTACGCGGTGGCGCTGTCGGCGAGCGCCCCCTTCGTCACCAGGGTGACGTCGTGCAGGGCACTGGCGCGGATCGCTGCGGTCAGCCCGGCGATGCCGGAGCCGACGATGACGACGTGCACGGTGGTCTCCCTCGTTCGGTCGGGTCCGCGTCTCAGCCGCGGGGCTTGGCCGCGAGCATGCGCTCGAGCGCGACCTTGGCGTCGGCCTGCACGTCGGCGGGGACGACGATCTCGTTGAGGACCTCGCCGCGGACGAGTGCCTCGAGCACCCAGGCGAGGTAGCCCGGGTGGATCCGGTACATCGTCGAGCAGGGGCAGACGACCGGGTCGAGGCAGAAGATCGTGTGCTGCGGGTACTCGGCGGCGAGCCGGTTCACCATGTTGATCTCGGTGCCGATCGCGAAGGTGGTCGGCTCGGTGGCCGCGGCGACGGTCTTCCGGATCAGGTCGGTGCTGCCGGCGTGGTCCGCGGCGTCGACGACGGCCATCGGGCACTCGGGGTGCACGATGACCTGCACGCCCGGGTGCTCGCGGCGGGCCTGGTCGATCTGTTCGACGGTGAAGCGGCGGTGCACCGAGCAGAAGCCGTGCCAGAGGATGACCTTCGCCTCGAGCAGGTCCGCGGCGGTGTTGCCCCCACCGGGCTTCCGCGGGTTCCACATCGGCATCAGGTCGGTGCTGATGCCCATCGCCTTCGCGGTGTTGCGGCCGAGGTGCTGGTCGGGGAAGAACAGGACGCGCTGCCCGCGCTCGAAGGCCCACTCGAGCACCGTCGCGGCGTTCGACGAGGTGCAGACGAGGCCACCGTTCCGACCGCAGAAGGCCTTGAGGTCGGCGGCGGAGTTCATGTAGGTGACCGGGATCACGGGGACGCGGCCGTCGGCGTCGGGCTCGGTGCCGTACACCGCCGTCAGCTCCGCCCACGCCGCCTCGACGCTGTCGATGTCGGCCATGTCGGCCATCGAGCAGCCGGCGGCCAGGTTCGGCAGGATCACGCGCTGGTCGTCGCGCGCCAGGATGTCGGCGGTCTCGGCCATGAAGTGCACCCCGCAGAACACGATCGCCTCGGCGTCGGGCTTCGTCAGGGCGGCGTTCGCGAGCTGGAACGAGTCGCCGAGGAAGTCCGCGTGCCGGACGACCTCGTCGCGCTGGTAGAAGTGCCCGAGGACGACGACCCGGTCGCCGAGGGTGGCCTTCGCCCGCTCGATGCGCTCGTGGAGCTCGTCGGTCGGGGCCGTCTTGTACTCGTCGGGCAGGACACCCTGGCGCGGGGCACTCGTCGGGATGACGTCGGACATCGACGACCCCGGGCCGTACCCGGGGCGGGAGTCGAAGTCCCACGTCGGCACGGCGAGGTCGGGCGTGCAGGTGCTGCCGGCGGCCCTGCCGTTGGAGATGAGTTCGATCGTCGTGGCGATGGACACGGGGTTTCCTATCGGTTCCGCTGCTGGTGCTGATCGGCCCCGGTCTGCAGCGGGCCGTTGTCCGCGTAGGCCAGGTCGGGGTTCGAGCGGTACAGCCGGGCCGGACGGTGCCGGCCCCCGCTCGTGGTCTCGTCGGTCGGCAGGACCGCGTCGGTCTTCTCGACCTGCCGACGGAAGTTCGCGGGGTCGAGTGCTCGGCCGAGCACCGCCTCGTACACGCCCCGGAGTTCGGCGAGGGTGAAACGGTCGCCGAGGAACGCCTGCGCGATCCGCGAGTACGACATCTTGTTGCGCAGCCGCCACAGGGCGTACTCGACGATGCGGTCGTGGTCGAAGGCGAGCGGCGGGTGCTCGTCGGCCAGGAACCACCGGACGTTCCAGTCGTCGGGCACGACGTTCGCCTCGTCCGGGTGCACGAGCGCCCAGTACACGATCGACACCACGCGGCTCGGGGAGCGTCCGACGTCACCGAACGCGTACAGCTGCTCGAGGTACCGCGGCTGGACGTTCGTCGTCTCGCGCAGTCGGGCGGCCGCGGAGTCCTCGAGGCCCTCGTCGTCGCCGACCCAGCCGCCGGGGAGCGCCCAGGAACCCTCGAACGGTTCGGCGACGCGACGGACGAGCGGCATCCACAGCGCCGGGGCCCCGGTGTCGGGGTGCGGGCGCAGCGCGACGATCACGGTGGAGACCGCGACGCGGATGCCTGCTTCTTCCATGGTGGAGATAGTGTCAATCTGACTCGAAGTGTTCGGGTTGGGATGACACTATCACTGCCGACGCGGTGCGCTCGTCACGAGCCGGAAACAGATCGTCACGGGGCCGAAAACTGCCGGCAGGCCGCCGCGGTTAGCGTGGAGGACATGACGACGGTGACGAGGGTGCATGCCGTGGTGTCGGGGACGGTCCAGGGGGTCGGCTTCCGGTACTGGACCGCTCGGAAGGCCGACGGGCTCGACCTCGTCGGCTACGCGAGGAACCTCTGGGACGGCACGGTGGAGGTCGAGGCAGAGGGACCCTCGGTCGCCGTCGACTCGTTGGTCGAGTGCCTGCGCACCGGGCCGCCGTCGGCGACCGTGACCGACGTCACCCTGCGGTCGGTCGTGCCGCACGGGGACGCCGACGGGTTCGCGATCCTGCACTGAGCGGACGTGCGTGGGAGCGGTGCCGGCGCTCGGCGTGCTCGGCACCGATCGTTCACCTGCGGATGTCGGAGCGAAGCGGAATAATCGCATCCACTCAGGGAGTTGGCCTGTCTGCGCGTCCTGCGCCACACCCGTTCCACCCGTCGTGACCCACCAGGAGCACCCGCATGACCCAGGCCGTCGATTCCGCCCCCCCGCACGGGAAGCGTCTCGCAGCCGTCCGCTGCCGAGACCCGACTCGTGATCGGGCTGCTGCTCGTCTCCGCGTTCGTCGTCATCCTCAACGAGACCATCATGGGCGTGGCCCTGCCCCGGCTCATGGACGACCTGGACATCAGCGCCGCGACCGGCCAGTGGCTGACCACCGGCTTCCTGCTCACCATGGCGGTCGTCATCCCGATCACCGGGTTCCTGCTGCAGCGCTTCAACACCCGACCGGTGTTCGTCTGGGCGATGGGCCTGTTCTCGGTCGGCACGCTGATCGCCCTCCTCGCGCCGGGCTTCACCGTCCTGCTCGTCGGCCGCATCGTGCAGGCCAGCGGCACCGCGATCATGATGCCACTGCTGATGACGACGGTCCTGACCCTCGTCGACCCCGCACACCGTGGCCGCATCATGGGCAACATCTCGATCGTCATCTCGGTCGCTCCGGCCATCGGCCCGACGATCTCCGGCCTGATCCTCAACGCGTTCTCGTGGCGCTGGCTGTTCGGCTTCGTGCTGCCCATCGCGATCGCGGCGCTCATCCTCGGCATGGTCAAGGTGCAGAACGTCTCGACGCCGCGCAAGGCGCCGATCGACGTCCTCTCGGTCGTGCTCTCCGCCTTCGCGTTCGGCGGCATCGTCTACGGCCTGTCCAGCATCGGCGAAGCCGGCGCGACCGGTCCGCTCGTCCCGGTGACCGCCCTGGTCGTCGGTGCCGTCGCCCTCGCGGTGTTCATCGTCCGGCAGACGCGCCTGCAGCGCACCGACAGCGCCCTGCTCGACCTGCGCACCTTCCGCACCCGTGGCTTCACGGTGCCGATCGTCGCGATGGGCCTGAGCTTCATGGCGATGTTCGGCACGCTCATCCTGCTGCCGATCTACCTGGAGCGCGTCCTCGGCCTCGAGGTCCTGCAGGTCGGCCTGCTGCTGCTCCCCGGTGGTCTGCTGATGGGCCTGCTCTCCCCCATCGTCGGTCGCATCTACGACCGCCGTGGCCCGCGCGTGCTGCTCATCCCCGGATCGATCATCGTCAGCGCCGTGCTCTGGGCGCTCTCCACCGTCGGTGTCGACACCAGCGTGTGGTTCGTCCTCGGTGCGCACGTGGTGCTGAGCATCGGCCTGGCCCTCACCTTCACGCCGCTGTTCACCGCGGCGCTCGGCGGGCTGCCCCCGAAGCTGTACTCGCACGGCAGCGCGGTGCTCGGCACGGCGCAGCAGCTCGCCGGTGCGGCGGGTACGGCCCTGTTCGTCACGCTGCTGACGATCGGTGCAGCCACCGCCGTCGAGGGCTCCGGTGCCCGTGGGGTCCAGGTGGCCACCGCGTCGGGCGTCGGTACCGCCTTCATGGTCGGCGCGATCATCTCGCTGTTCGGCATCCTGGCGTCGGTGTTCGTCCGCCGGCCCGAGGTGCCCGAAGGCGCGCCGACGCCCCCGCCCGTGCACTGACCGACGAGCCTCGCACTGACCGACGAGCCGGGCCGGACGCCGAACCCGTGACGGGACCGGCGCCCGGCCTGCTCCCGTCTCGGGCCCGCGTGGCAGGGTGGGCGCCATGCGGTCGACGACGAGCGAGCTCAACTGGTCCGGCACGGTCACGTACACGGCCGAACGGGTCGTCCGCCCGTCGTCGATCGACGAGGCCGCCCAGGTCGTGGCCGACGCCGACCGGGTGCACGGCCTCGGCACCCGGCACTCGTTCAACGACGTCGCCGACACCGCGGGCACCCTGCTCGACCTGACCGGCATCCCCACCGACCTGGTCGTCGACGCCGAGCACCGCACCGTCACGCTCGGGGCAGGCACCCGGTACGGCGACGTCGCGGCCGACATCGACCGTGCCGGGTTCGCCCTGCACAACACGGGGTCCCTGCCGCACATCTCGGTCGGCGGTGCGGTCGCGACGGGCACCCACGGCTCCGGCACGACACTGGGGTCGCTCGCCACCGCGGTGCGCGCGTTCGAGGTGCTCGGTCCGGACGGCTCCGCCCGGACTCTCGACCGGACTGACCCCGCGTTCGACGGTGCCGTGCTGCACCTCGGACTGCTCGGCATCGTGACCCGGGTGACCCTCGACGTGGAACCTGCCTACCGGATGCGTCAGGACGTCTACGGCGCGATCCCCTGGGACACCTTCACGGCGAACGTCGCCGAGGTGCACGCCGCCGCGTACTCGGTGTGCGCCTACACGGTGTTCGGCGACGCGATCACCGAGGTCCTGGTCAAGTCGCGCGTGCCCGACGGCGCCGAGGACGTGCCGGTACCCGACGCGCTGGCCGGCGCACGCCGCCTGCCCGGCACCCCCGGCGACGACCGCCGGACCGCGCGCGACGGCTCGGTCGGCCCGTGGTGGGACCGGCTGCCGCACTTCCCGATCGGGTCCGTCCCGAGCCACGGGTCCGAGGTGCAGAGCGAGCACTTCGTCCCGCTCCGGCACGCGGCGGCCGCCCTCGACGCGCTCCGGGGGCTCGCCGACCGGATCCAGCCGCACCTGCACGTCTGCGAACTCCGGACGATGGCGGCGGACGAGCTCTGGCTCAGCCCGACCCAGGGCGAGGACGTCCTCTGCATCGCGTTCACCTGGAAGAAGCACCCGGCCGAGGTCGCCGCGCTCCTGCCCGACCTGGAGTCCCGGCTCGCGGCCTTCGACGGCCGACCGCACTGGGGCAAGATGAGCTCGCTCGACCAGGCGGCGGTCGCTGGGCTGTACCCGCGGCTGGCGGACTTCCGCGACCTCGTCGCCCGGGCCGACCCGGAGCGGACGTTCGCATCCGCGTTCGGCGAGCGGGTGCTCGGGACCTGAGCCGGGCCTCCAGGCCGTGCCCCGGAACCAGGTTCGGGAACGCACCCGATGCGTGGCCCGCTAGTCGGTCGTGAACGCGAGCGGCGTGATCGTCCGCGTCTCGCCGTCCCAGTGCCGGACGCCGCCGACGTCGAGCGTCTCCGGCAGCAGCACAGCGCGCAGCGCAGCGACGGCGCGCGGCAGGTCCTCGTCACGAACCCGGCGGGCCAGCGTGACGTGCGGCGACCAGTGCCCGGGCAGCGACGTCTCGACGCCGCCGGGGGCGACCGCGTGCACCTCGCCGTGGAAGGTCGTGAGCGCCGCGTCGACGACCACCGCGCGCACGAGGACCGACCGACCGGAACCCGCGGGGAAGAGCAGCAGCCCACCGAGCCGGATCGAGGTCGGGACCGACGTGCGGAACCCCGCCGGTACGGGCAGCGTGTCCCCGGCGGCCAGGGTGACGTGCGGAGCGTTCGACGGCGACGGGTGCCGGCCGAGGCTCGGCAGGTCGGCGTCGATCAGGGCCTGCCAGGCGGACCGCACGGCGGCGTCCGACTCCGGACCGAGGACGAGTTCGATGCTGCGCACGGTCCGAGTCAACCAACCCGGACCGCGAGGTGCCCCGTGACGGTTCAGCGGGCCGCGCCCTGGCGGCGATGTAACACAGCGGAACGGAACTCGCCCCGGGGGTGGACCGCACGTCACACTCGTCTCCACGCCGCGGACCACCGCGGCGCCCCCACACGCACGGCCCACGAGGAGCACCAGCATGTCCGCAGCCCCCGCACTGCCCGAGAAGCCGAAGGGCAAGCGCCCGATCGGCTGGATCGTCGCCGCCGCGATCGTCGTCGTGGCGATCGTCGTCGCCGTCATCGTCGGAGCCGTCCGCTCCGGGAGCAACGACGCCGGTGCCGCCGGTGACGCCGCCCCGAAGACCGTCACGATCGGTGTCGCGGACAAGTCGCTCGGCTACTGGAGCACGTACACGAAGCTCGCGAAGGACAAGCTCAACGTCACCGTCAAGCTGACGAACTTCTCGGACTACTCGCTGCCGAACCCCGCCCTGAAGGACGGCCAGCTGGACATCAACCAGTTCCAGCACATCCAGTACCTGGCGGACTACAACGTCACCTCCGACGACGACCTGCAGCCGATCGGTTCGACCGCCGTGTACCCGCTGCCGCTCTACGCGACGAAGTACGACAAGCCCTCCGAGCTGCCCGCGAACGCGAAGGTCGCGATCCCGAACGACTCGATCAACCAGGCGCGTGCGCTCCTGATCCTGCAGGCGGCGGACCTGATCACGCTCAAGGACGGCGGCTCGGCGTTCTCCACCGCGGACGACATCGAGACGAAGAAGGTCGACGTCCAGCCCCTCGACGCCTCGCAGACCGCGAACGCGCTGCAGCAGGGCTCCGTCGCCGCCGCCGTCGTGAACAACAACTTCGCCACCGCCGCCGGCCTGCCGATCTCGGACGCGATCTACCAGGACGACCCCCTCGAGCGCCAGCGCCGCCCCGTACGTGAACGTGTTCGCCGTCCGCGACGAGGACAAGGGCAACAAGACCTACCTCGACCTGGCGGAGCTGTTCCAGGACGACGCCGTGCAGAAGGCCTTCGCGAAGGACCTGCCCGAGGCCGTCGCCCGCGACGAGAGCGCCGCGAAGCTGCAGGACGAGCTCGCCCAGGTCGAGCAGGACGCGAAGGCGGCCAAGCAGTAGTGCCGGTCCTCGTCGAACTCCGCGGCGTCTCGAAGCACTACCGCCGCGCCGACACCGGCGAGACCGTGGTGGCCGTCGAGGACGTCTCCCTGGACGTGCACCAGGGAGAGGTCCTCGGCGTCATCGGGTACTCCGGTGCCGGCAAGTCCACCCTGGTCCGCCTGGTCAACGCGCTGGAACTGCCGAGCTCCGGCACGGTGACCGTCGCGGGCCGTGAACTGACGGCGATCCCCGAGCGGGACCGCCGTCTGGCGCGTCGCAACATCGGGATGATCTTCCAGCAGTTCAACCTGTTCCGGTCCCGCACGATCGCCGGCAACGTCGCGTACCCGCTCAAGGTCGCCGGCGTGCCGAAGGCCGAGCGGGACCGTCGCGTCGCCGAGCTGCTCGACTTCGTCGGCCTGCTCGAGCGCGCCCACGCCTACCCGGAGCAGCTGTCCGGCGGCCAGAAGCAGCGCGTCGGCATCGCCCGCGCCCTCGCCGCGTCGCCTGACCTGCTGCTCGCCGACGAGGCGACCAGCGCCCTCGACCCGGAGACCACGTCCGAGGTGCTCGCGCTGCTCCGCCGCGTCAACCGGGAGCTCGGCGTCACCATCATCGTCATCACGCACGAGATGGACGCCGTCCGGCAGATCGCCGACCGGGTCGCCGTGATGGAGCAGGGGCGGGTCGTCGAGGTCGGGGACGTCTACGACGTGTTCTCGACGCCGAAGACCGGCGCCGCGCAGCGCTTCGTCCGCACCGCGCTGCACGACCGACCCTCCCCCGAGACGCTCCGACGCCTGCGGGACCGCCACCCGGGTCGGCTCGTCACGGTGCAGATCACCGACGAGGCCGGGCTGCAGAACCGCATCGACGCCGCGTTCCGCGCCGCCGGGGTCACCGCCGAGCTCGTCTACGGCGGGGTCGGCGAGATCCGGGAGCGCCGGATCGGGTCGCTCACCTACGAACTGAGCGACGCCAGCGGCGGGTCCGGTCGGCCAGGTGGGCCAGGCGGTCCTGGCGGGTCGGGTGCGCCCGGCGCCATCGACGCCGCGATCGCCGCACTCCGCGCCGACGGCGTCACGACCGACGAGGAGGCCGCCGCGTGAACAACAACTCGTTCCAGAGCGTGATCGACACGTTCGACGTCTTCCTCGCCGCCATCCGCGACACCATCGTGATGTCGCTCGTCTCGCTGGTCATCGCCGGGGTCATCGGCCTCGCGCTCGGCCTGCTGCTGTACGCGACCCGTCCGGGCAACGTCCTCGGCAACCGCACCGCGTACACGGTGCTCAACGTGTTCGTGAACCTGATCCGCCCGATCCCGTTCGTGATCTTCCTCGCCGCGATCGCGCCGCTGTCACGGGTCGTCGTGCAGACCACCATCGGTGTCCCCGCGGTGACCTTCGCGATCTCGTTGGCCGCGGCCTTCGCGGTGTCCCGGATCGTCGAGCAGAACCTGCTGTCCGTCGACCCGGGCGTCGTCGAGGCGGCTCGGGCCTCCGGTGCACACCCCGTGTCGATCCTGCTGACGGTGCTCATCCCCGAGGGCCTCGGCCCCCTGATCCTCGGGTACACGTTCATCTACATCGGCATCGTCGACATGACCGCGCAGGGCGCGCTGATCGGTGGCGGCGGACTCGGCGAGTACGCGATCACCTACGGCTCGCAGCGCTACGACTGGTGGGTGGTCTACGTCTCGGTGGCGGCGATCGTCGTCATCGTGCAGCTCGGCCAGTTCATCGGCAACCGCTTGGCACGCGCGACGCTGCGTCGCTGACGCGGGCTCGCGGGGCGCCGGTGCAACGCCCTGGAGGCCCGGTGCCGGTCCACGAGACCGGCGCCGGGCCTCCGGTGCGTCGCCGCTCCGACGGACGCGCCCAGCGGCGTGCGCCGAGCGGTCACGACTCCCCGCTCACCGCCGCCGAGGTCGCACGAACCGTCGCCCGACGCCCCCGCAACCGACAGATCCCGACCACTCGACGCCACACCCGCGGCACGTCGAGCGACCTCGGCACGAGCGGCGCGCCGCCCGACGACAGGCCCGGCAACCGACTGCCGAGCGGTCACGACTCCCCGCTCACCTCCGCCGAGGTGGCACGAACCGTCGCCCGACACCCCCGCAACCAACAGATCCCGACCACTCGACGCCACACCCGCGGCATGTCGAGGGGCCTCGGCACGAGCCGCGACGAACCGCCCGCGCGCCCGGCAACCGGCTGCCGAGCGGTCACGACTCCCCGCTCACCTCCGCCGAAGGCGCACGAACCGTCGCCCGACGCCCCCGCAACCGACAGATCCCGACCACTCGGCGCCACACCCGCGGCACGTCGAGCCACCTCGGCACGAGCCGCCGACGAACCGCCGACGTGCCCGGCACCGACTGCCGAGCGGTCACGACTCCCCGCTCACCGCCGCCGAGGTCGCACGAACCGTCGCCCGACGCCCCCGCAACCGACAGTTCCCGACCACTCGGCGCCACACCCGCGGCGAGTCGAGCGACCTCGGCACGAGCGGCGCGCAGCAGCACCGGGTCAGGCGGCGGGAGCCTCGACGGTGGTGACGGCGCCGGTCTCGCCGGGGTGCTCGTAGTGGGCACGCACCAGGATCGGGCGGTGGTCGGAGATGCCGGCCGGCAGGGTCTCGACGCCGGCGATGTGCAGGCCGACGCTCGTGGCGAAGTCGAAGTGGCCGGTGAACTTGCGGTAGCGCAGGTACGTCGGCTGGTCGGACAGCGACAGGGCGAAGCCGTGCTGCTCGATCTTGCGCCGCAGGTTCGTCTGGAACCACGGGTAGTTGAAGTCACCGACCATGACCGCGGGGACGTCCTTCGCCAGCTCGCGCAGGAACTGGTGCGCCGCCTCGATCTGCTTGCGGCGCAGGGAGTTCGTCGCGGTGAGCGGTGAGGCGTGGAACGAGGCGACGACGACCTCGGCGTCGGCCTCGGTGTCACGCAGGTGCATCGCGATGAGCCGCTCGTGCGCGGGTGCGAGGACCCGGTCGTGCAGCGACTTCTGCAGGGAGTGGATGCTGAAGTCCTGCACCTCGAAGCGGTCGTCACGCTTGTAGATCGCGAGCCCGAGTCGGTTGGTGCGGGTCGACGCGGCGAGCGAGAGGCCGCCGATCGACGGTGCGAGGTCGTTGCTGTCGCACTCCTGCACGCACAGGACGTCGGCTTCGGATGCCTCGGCCAGTGCGGCGAGCTCGCTGTTCGCGGTGTGCTCGCGGAGGTTGTAACTGACGACACGGAGCTGCGTGGGCTGCACGGTCTGCTCTGATGCGATCGTGCTCTGCTGCTCTGGCGCGGCCATGCTGCCTTCCTGTCCGGGTGTTCCGGTCACCCTGCCGCGGTCACCGTACTCGGGTACCGCGGACGGTTGCTGAGACTGTAACGCCTGCCGGGTTTCGTCCGTGTGACCGTGACGGAAACGGACAGCGGCGGGATCAGGCGCGGACACGGCGGACCGGGCGGACGGTGTCGCCCGCTGTGCGACTCATCAGGATGCCCTCGACGCTGGCGACGACGAGCAGGGCGGCGATGACCCAGAACGCGGCCGTGTACGGTCCGTCGCCGCCCAGGCCGGAGGCCGCGCGGATGACCACGGCGGCGACGGCGACACCGAAGCCCGCGGCGGTCTGCTGCAGCGTCGACGACAGCGTGTTCGCGGGGGTCATGTCCGCCTGCTCGACGTCGGCGAAGGCGATGGTGTTGTACGCCGTGAAGCCCACGGAGCGGGCTGCACCGCTGACGACGAGCAGCACGGCGAGCAGCCAGAACGGTGTGTCCTCGGTCATGAACGCCATCGCGACCACGGTCAGCGCGGCGACCGCCGACGACACGATGATCACCGGGCGGTAGCCGAACCAGCGGAGGAACGGGGTCGTCATCGGCTTGATGCCGAGGTTGCCGACGAACACCCAGAGCACGGCGGACCCGGCGAGCACGGCGCTCCAGCCCCAGGCGTCCTGGAACAGCAGCGGGAGCACGAACGGCACCGCGGACACCGCCAGGCGGAACAGGCTGCCACCGGCGTGCGACACCCGGAAGGTCTCGAGTCGGAACGCGTCGAGCCCCATGATCGGGTGCGGAGCCCGGCGGAAGTGCCGGATCGCCAGCCAGCAGCACACCGCACCGAGGGCCCCGGAGACGACGACCGCGGTGACCGGCACGACCTCCAGCGCGAGCAGCGAGGCCATCACCACGAGCGAGCCGAGCCCGACGCAGGCGAGCAGCGACCCGAACCAGTCGAACGGCACGCGCTGCGCCGCACGCTCCTGCGGCACGAGCACCAGGGCGGCGACGAAGGCGATGACGCCGAGCGGGATGTTGATGAGGAAGATCCAGTGCCACGTCAGCGTCTCGACGAGCACGCCGCCGATGAACGGCGCGATGATCGGTGCGGCGAGGGCCGGCCAGGTCAGGATGGCGATGGCGGTGACGAGTTGTTCGCGCCCGGCGCTCCGGAGCACGACGAGCCGGCCGACGGGCACCATGAGCGCCCCACCGAGGCCCTGCAGGATGCGCCACAGTGTCAGCTCGACCAGCCCGGTGGACAGCGCGCACAGGGCCGACGCGATCGTGAACAGCGCGATGGCACCGGCGAAGACCGTCCGGGAGCCGATCCGGTCGGTGAGCCAGCCGGACACCGGGATGAACACCGCGAGGGTCACGAGGTACGCGGTGATCGCGACGCCCACCGCGGCGGAGTCGACCCCGAGGTCACGCCCCATGGCCGGGGCGGCGGTCGCCAGGATCGTGCCGTCCAGGAGCTCCATGAAGAAGGTCCCGGCCACCAGCACGGCGACCGCCGTGCTGCCCGTCCGTCGTCTGGGTGTCGTCGCCGTCGTCGTCATCGCCCACCGAGACTATGCCCGCGGACGTCCGCACCGTCACGGACGGCCCCACCCACCGGGCGCGGCACCGGCCGGGGGACGGACGCGCAGCAGCCCGCACGACGCGGGACGGGCCTCCAGGCACGGTTCCGGGCGATCCTCATGCTCGGGCCGACTACCCTGGCCGGGTGCCGACCCGACCACCCGAACGCCGAGGACCTCGCGCGTGAGCCGCACCGACAGCGCCGGCGTGGTCGCCGCGGGCGTGGCCAGCGGCCGACGACGTGTCCTGGACACCGTGGCCTCCCTGCCGGCGTGGGCGGCGGTCCTGCTCGTCTGGACGGGCGGCCGGGTCCTGTCGACCCTGTGGCTCGCGCTCGCCTACCCGCTCATCGATCGTGCGCTCCCGGGCAACGCGATCTGGGGCAACGAGCACGGGTTCGGCGCCTTCCTGGTGGCGTGGGACGGGCAGTACTACGAGCAGATCTCGCTGCACGGGTACCCCGACGCGCTGCCGCTCGATGCCGCCGGCAACGTCGCGCAGAACGCCTGGGCCTTCCTGCCGGCGTTCCCCTTCACGATCCGGGCGCTGACCGCCTCGACCGGGGTGCCGTTCGAACTCGGCGCCCCGCTCGTCGCGATCGTCGCCGGACTGCTCGCCACCTACCTGCTGCACCGCCTGGTGCGGGACCGTGCCGGGCACGCCGCGGCGATGTGGGCGGTCTTCTTCTTCAGCTGCGGTCCGCTCTCGTTCCTGCTGCAGGTCGGGTACGCGGAGAGCATGTTCCTCGCGCTGTCGTTCGGAGCGCTGCTCGCCCTGGAGCGTCGGCGCTACGGGCTCCTGACGGCACTCGGCGTCGCCGCGGCGTTCACCCGCCCGGGCGCCCTGGCGATCCCGCTCGTGCTCGGTGTCGTCGCACTCGTGCGGTGGGTCCGTGCACGGCGCGAGACCGGCCGGGTGTTCGAGGGCTTCCCGCTCCGCGAGCAGGTCCGGGTCGTCGCCGCGGGGCTGACCATGGTCCTCGCCGGGCTCGCCTGGCCGGTGATCGCCTCGCACGTCACCGGGACGCCGAACGCCTACCTGGAGACCGAGATGTCCTGGTGGGTCAACTTCATCGGCCGGGTGGACTTCGTGCCGCTGACGCCGTGGTTCCTGATCGCGGGCCGCTGGCTCGGGGTGGGCGGGATCCTGATCGTGGTGTTCCTGCTCGTCACGTACCCGATCTGGCTGCTGCGCCGGTCGACGCTGCGGCTCGGGCCCACGACGGTGCTGTACTCGGCCGCGTACGCGCTGTACATCTTCGCGGTGTCGCTGCCGATGGCCTCGACCCCGCGGCTGCTCATGCCGCTCGCGCCGCTGTTCGGGTCACCCGAGCTGGTCGCGAAGCCCTGGATGCGGTGGACCTTCGTGACGGCCGCGTTGGCCGGGCAGCCGGTGCTGGTCGCGGTGCTGTGGCTGCTCGGCCCTCCGTGAGCGGCTGACGCGCGGCCCGAGCATGCACCGGGCACGACACCGCGCCCCGCGCCCCGACACGACACGACGCCGCCGTCCGGACAGGACGACGGCGTTGTGCGTCGCGCGTTGTGCGTCGCGTCTCAGAGCTCGATCGTGCCGTGGTCGCCGGTGTCCGGCTGACTCTGCTTGCCGAGCGCCGCCTTGAACATCTGCACCAGGCTGCCGACCGGACCGGTGTCCTGGGTCCAGTACTCGACCGAGACGCCCTCGACCGTCAGCAGCCGGATCGACGGGTCCTGGCGGCCCTCCGGGAACCAGGCCTCGGCGAACGGCGACCAAAGCTCGTCGACGACCGAGTCGTCCTGGGTCACGGTCGCGGTCCCGGCGATGGACAGGTACCCGCCCTGCGACTCGATCGAGACGTTGACGTGCGGGTTCCGCGCGATGTCCTCGACCTTCTCGCTGCCGTCCTGCACCAGGAACCGCAGGGTCCCGTGGAACGTCTTGTCCTGCACCGCGAGGGGCCTGGCGTGCAGGTTCCCGTCCTCGCTCACCGTGGTGAGCAGTGCCGTGTGGGCGCCGTGGACGATGTCCGAGATGGCGGCGCGCTGGTCCGTCTGTGTGTCGGTCATGGTGCTCCTTTGCGTCATGCGCCCCGCTCCGCTCGACGTGCGACCGTCGGTGCACGGGGCCGTACCGTTCCGACCAGTGTGCCCCTCCGGCGCTGGACGCGTCAGCCCCGCGCGTCGAGGTGGTCCGGTCGAGGTCGGCCTGGAGGCCCGGCGCACCTCCGCCTCGCCGCCCCCTTCCGGCGCCCGCGCCGTCCACGACGTCGGGATCGTGAGCACACGATGTCGCCTCCGCACCGGCGAACCGACCGTTCCTGCTCACGAAGTGGGGCAGGGGCCGGCCGGGCTCAGGCGGGTTCGCGGATGGTGGTCTCGACGTCGACGACCTGCGGGATCTTCGGCATCGAGGCGAAGCCGAACGCTACGGGCGGGTCGAGCGGCGCCAGGTCCCCGAGCGGCTCCCCCGCCCAGGTCCCCCGCACGCCGGTGACGTCGTGCGCCCCGGTCACGCCGTAGTACTCGCGCCGACCGTTGCCCGCCGATCCCGCCGTGCCGGACCCCGGCGCGAGCAGCCGTGCCACGGGGTCGATCGCCGCGAGCCAGCGCGGGTCGCGGGCGATCGGCTTCGGGACGATGCGCAGGATCCGGCCGAGCGGCGAGATGCCGCCGACGTCGATCGAGGCCTGCAGTGCCCCGGCGGACAGCTCGAGACCGCTGGCGGTGCGGCGGGCGCGGACGTCGACGACCGAGACGGTGTCGAAGCGGTAGGTGCCGGAGACGTACGCGGCGACGATCTCGTCGGGTGCGAGCAGCACGCTGGTGCCGTCGGGGAGTTCGAGGAACACGTCCGTGAACGGGCCGAACGGCGAGCGGTCCCACATGCCGACGACGATCCGGACGCCCGAGGTGGTGCCGACGCCCATGATCCGGCCGCGGAACCGGCGTTCGACGACGGAGTCGGAGGCGCGATCAGCAGCGGGACCGGAGGCGTGGTCGGAGCGTGACGACATGCCCTGGACCGTACCCGCGGCCCCCGTGAGCCGATCTCGGCGGCCGACCCGGGCCTCCCGGCCGTTGCCCGCGCGCCCTCTGCCCGCCGGAACCTGCACGCAAGACACCGGTGTCCACGCTCCGAACACCCGCGAAGGGTGGTGCAGACTGCGAACACCGGTGTTTTGCGGACCGGACCGGACCTCGTCCGTCAGGCGACGGGGACGGGCTGCGCCAGCAGCTCGCGCACGCGGGGTGCGACCTCGGTGCCGTAGAGCTCGATCGAGCGCATCATGTCGGCGTGCGGCAGACGACCCGTGGCGTACCGCATGTCGAAGCGCGAGGCGCCGAGGATCCGCATGTTGCGCGCGACCTTCCGGGCGACGGTCTCCGGCGAGCCGACGTAGAGCGAACCGCCGGCCGACAGGCTCGCGCGGTACCCGGCGACGTCGAGGGGCGGCCAGCCGCGCTCCCGGCCGAGCTGGTCGGTGACGGCCTTGTGGTAGGGCCAGTAGCGCTCGGCGGCCTCTTCGTCGGTGGCGGCGACGAAGCCGGGCGAGTGCATCGCGATGGGCTGCTGCGGCAGGTCGAGCTGCGCGAGGGCCTGGCGGTACAGGCGCGAGAACGGGGCGAACTGGGCCGGCTGCCCGCCGATGATGGCGAGGAACAGCGGCAGGCCGTACGACGCGGCACGGATGACCGACTGCGGGGAGCCGCCGACGCCGATCCACGTCGGGATGGCACCGTGCTCGAGCTTCGGGAAGACGTCCTGGTCGACCAGGCCCGCACGCTTCGTACCGGACCAGGTGACGGCGTCGCCGCCGCGCAGGGCCGCCCAGAGCTGGAGCTTCTCCTCGAACAGGACCTCGTAGTCGCTCAGCTCGTAGCCGAACAGCGGGAACGACTCGGTGAAGGAGCCACGACCCAGGATGACCTCGGCGCGGCCGTTCGACAGCGCGTCGACGGTGGCGAAGCGCTCGTACACGCGGACGGGGTCGTCGGAGGACAGCACCGTGACCGCTGATCCCATCCGGATGCGCTCGGTGCTGGCGGCGATCGCGGCGAGGACGACCTCGGGGGCGCTCACGACGAAGTCGGCTCGGTGGTGCTCCCCGACGCCGATGAAGTCGACGCCGACCTGGTCGGCGAGGACGGCCTGGTCGACGACGTCGCGGATGCTCTGCGCGTCGGACTGCAGGCTGCCGTCGGCGCGCTCGGTGACGTCGCCGAAGGTGTCGAGGCCGAGCTGCAGCGGTCCGATCCGGTCGGGTGCGGGCGGCGGGACGTCCGAGGGACGGTCGGTGCCGAATGCGTTGCTCATGGTGTCCTCCTGGTCGCACTTCCATGCGTTTGCATCAACATAGCACGGCGGCGGCGTGCGCGCACGGGGTCAGCGGCCGGACCGGGACTGGGCCCGGGCCGCGCGCGGCCGGGCTCGGCCAGCCCGGACGAGTACGGTCACCCGCATGCCGAACCTCCCCGACCAGACCGGACGCCGCATCGTCGTCACCGGGTCCAACAGCGGCACCGGACAGGAGGCCGCCCTGCGCCTCGCCGGAGCCGGCGCCAGCGTCGTGCTCGCCGTCCGCAGCACCGAGAAGGGCGAGACCGCCGCCGCCGGCATCCGCGCCGCCCACCCCGCAGCCGACGTGGAGGTCCGCGAACTCGACCTCGCCGACCTGGCGAGCGTCCGCCGCTTCGCCAGCGGCATCGTCGACGAGGAACGTCCGATCGACGTCCTGGTCAACAACGCCGGCGTGATGGCGCCGCCGGAGCGCTTCGAGACCGTCGACGGCTTCGAGCTGCAGTTCGGCACGAACTTCCTCGGCCCGTTCGCCCTGACGAACCTCCTGCTGCCCTCGCTGCTGCGTGCGCGGACACCCCTCGCCGACGGTTCCCTGGCCCAGGCGCCCCGGGTCGTCACGATGTCGAGCCTCGCCGCGATCCCCGGTCGGATCCGTTTCGCCGACCTGCAGTGGGAGCGCGGCTACAACGGCTGGCGCGCCTACGCGCAGTCGAAGCTCGCCGACCTGCTGCTCGCGCTGCACCTGCACCGCTTGACGGTCGAGGCCGACGTGCCCCTGGTCAGCACCGCCGCCCACCCCGGCTACACCCGGACGAACCTGCAGGCCGCGGGGCGCTCGCTCGGTCGGTCGAAGCCGGTGCGGTCGAGCAACCGCGCCCTGCCGTTCACCCAGGCCGTCGAGCAGGGCACCGAGCCGCTGCTGTACGCGGCGGTCGGGCCGAACGCCGTGGGCGGCGCGTACTACGGCCCCTCGGGTCCGTTCGGCATGACCGGCCCGACCACCACCGTGTCGATCCCCGGATCCGCGCGGAGCGCCGACCTCGCCCGCTCACTCTGGGCCGTCGCCGAGGACCTCACCGGGACGCGTCCGCCGCTCTAGCCGCGACCGCGGGGCCGCGCTGGCCGCGCTGGCCGCGCTGGCCGCGCTGGCCGCGCTGGCCGCGTCCCTCGCACGGTGCGCGGGACGCGGACGGGAGGCCCGGGGCGGGTCCGGCACGCCGCCAGCGTCAGGCGCGGTGCAGCTCCACCGACCCGTCCAGCCGACCGGGTTCGGCCAGGCGGGCGTGCTGCAGGACGGTGCGGCCCGGCGCGATCGCCGCGGCGACGATCGACAGGGTCGTCATGTGCCCCTCGGCCTCGTGCACGTCGCGGAGGATCGCGTCGGGGTGGTCACTCGGCAGCGCTGCGGACTCCGCCAGCACGCCGAACCAGCCGCCCCAGCCGTCCCCGGCGTCGCCTCCGGAGTCCACGGTGCGGAGTTCGTCGAACGGGCCGAGCACCGGCGGGCCGACAGGGGCGTCGACGGCACGGAAGGCCTCGAGCCACCGACCGATGCGCGGCGCCGCGGGGTCGTCGGCCGCACCGTGCGTGACCATGTGGACGCCGGGGCCGAGGTCGGTGGTGCGGACTTGTTCGCCGTCCCAGGTCAGCACCGAGGCGCCCTCGGCCGTGGCGCGCACCAGGTTGAAGGCCCGCGTGGTCGGCAGTGTGCCGTCGTGACCGGGCAGCAGGTCGTCGGCGACGGCGTCCACCGGCACCACGCCGCGGGTCGTCCAGGTGCCGTCGACGCTCGTCACGGGTTCGGCGCGGTTGAGCACCACGGCCAGGCCGGCTCGGTCGGACGCGGCGAGCCACGCACCACCGGCGGAGCGGTCACGGACACCCCTGAGGTCCGGGTCGCGGTCCGGCCACCAGGCAGCGGGCGGGTCCCACGGACGCTCGGGCGACTCGTCCCGCAGGGCGAGCACGGTGACGGGCCACGCGGACCCGGGGTCGACGCGGACGACGACGGTGCACATGCCGTCGATCCTCGCACGTGGCCCCGGTAGCGTGAGCCAGGTGAACGCAGCAGCAGAGCGCGCCCTGACCGTCATCGTGGGGATCACCGGGGGCATCGCCGCCTACAAGGCCGTCGGGGTCGTCCGCGACCTGGTCAAGCGCGGCCACGACGTGCACGTCGTCCCGACCGAGGGCGCCCTGCGCTTCGTCGGACTGCCGACGCTCGAGGCCCTCAGCCGCAACCCCGTCACCACGAGCGTGTGGGACGACGTCGCCGAGGTGCGCCATGTCGCGCTCGGTCGCCGGGCGGACCTGGTCGTCATCGCCCCCGCCACCGCGGACTCGCTGGCCCGGATGGCGCACGGCCTGGCGAGCGACCTGCTCGGCACGACGCTGCTCGCGACCGAGGCACCCGTGGTGGTCGCCCCCGCGATGCACCCGCAGATGTGGGAGCACCCCGCGACCCGTGCGAACGTCGCCACGCTGCGTGACCGCGGCGTCCACCTGGTCGGACCGGTCGTCGGCGCACTCACCGGCGACGACGCGGGCATCGGTCGGATGGCGGAGCCCGAGGACATCGTCGCCGCCGCGCTCGCCGTGCTCGACCAGCACCCCGCACCGGCCGGCCGACGGGGCACGGACGGCACGGGGGCGGGCACCGGAGCCCGGGGCGAACAGGGCGACCTGGCCGGCGTCCGCGTCGTCGTCAGCGCGGGCGGTACCCGCGAGCCCTTCGACCCGGTGCGGTTCGTCGGCAACCGCTCGAGCGGCCGCCAGGGCATCGCGATCGCCGCCGACGCCGTCCGTCGTGGGGCATCCGTGACCCTCGTCGCCGCGAACGTCGAGGGCTCGCTGACCGCCGGCCTGGACGCGACCGTGGTGCCCGTCGGGTCCGCGCTCGAGCTCGCCGAGGCCGTGCACACCGCCGCCGCCGAAGCCGACGTCGTCGTGATGACCGCCGCCGTCGCCGACTACCGTCCAGCCGAGGTGCTCAGCGAGAAGCTCAAGAAGGACGCCCAGGGCGAGCGGATGACGCTCGAGCTGGTGCGGAACCCGGACGTGCTCGCCGACCTCGTGGCGGCACGGCGGACGGGGCAGATCATCGTCGGGTTCGCCGCCGAGACCGAACCCGACCGCGACGCGCGGATCGAGCTCGGGCGCGCCAAGATCAGCCGGAAGCCCGCGGACCTGCTCGTCGTGAACCACGTCGGCTGGTCGGCCGGCTTCGAGCGCGAGGAGAACGCGATCGAGGTCCTGGTGCCCGGTGGCGAGGTGGTCCGCGAGACCTCCGGCACGAAGGCCGAGGTGGCGACGGCGGTCCTCGACCTCGTCGCGACCGCACTGACGTGAAGCAGCGGCACTGACCTGGTTCCGAGGACCGGCGAGCACGATGGGGCGCATGCGACGACGTGAGCGGATCCGACGTGCCAACCGCACGGCCACCATCCTGGCGGTGGCCCTCGGTGCAGCGGGCACCATGCACTTCCTGCGCCCGACCCACTTCGACCGGATCGTGCCGGACGCGCTGCCCCCGCGGCTGACCACGCTGGCCTCCGGCGTGGCCGAGCTCGGCATCGCCGCCGGGCTCGCGTTCCCCGCGACCCGCCGCGCCTCGGGGTGGGCCGCCGCGGCGCTGTTCGCGGCGGTGTTCCCGGCCAACGTGAAGATGGCGAACGACCTGCTCGACCACCCCCGCTCGAGCCGGGCGATGCGTCTGGTCTCGGTGCTGCGGCTCCCGCTGCAGGCGCCGTTGGTGCTGTGGGGCGTGCGCGTCGGTCGGCACGCACCGAAGCCGTGACCCAGCCGTCGTGGACGCGCGCGGCGGTGCCGTTGCTGCACCGCCCGGTCACCCAGCACGCGTGGGAGGACATCGTGTTCGCGCACTGGCGGCACGACCCGGCGTCGCTGCAGCGGCTCGTCCCCCGCGGGACCCGTCCGGACGTGGTCGACGGCAGCGCCTGGGTGGGGCTGTCGGCGTACGTGTTCCGGGAGACCCGGGTGCCGCCGTTCCCCTCTGCCGGGCGGCTCGGCACCATGACCGAGGTCACGATCGAGGTGCTCACGGTGGACGACCAGGGGCGGCGCGGGGTGACCTACCGCACGGTCGACACCGCGAACGTGCCCGCCATCGTGGCCGCGCACGCACTGCTCGGCGTGCCGTACACGTTCGCGCACGCACGTTCCCGTCGCCGCGGTGACGCGGTGGCGCACCGATCCGTCCGGCACCCGACCCGCGCGCTGCACCCGGTGCGGTGGGCGCGGTCGCTCCGGCAGGAACGCCCGACCGGTGCGGCACGGCCGAAGCACGCGGCCTCGGTGCGGGTGACCGCCGGCGAGGTCGTCGACACCCCGCTGGCCGCCGAGCTCACCACCCGCGCCGGCATCCACGCGCGGTACCTGGCGCAGACCCTGTTCTGGCAGCGGCAGCACCCGGTGCTCACCACCCGTTCGGCCACGCTCGACCGACTCGAGGGTGACCTGCCCGACGCCGTCGGCATGCCGGGGTTGTTCGACCGTGCTCCGGACTCCCTGCTCGTGGTCGACGGCACGACCGTCCGGTACGGCTGGGGCGGGGTCGTCCGGTGACGGGCGCACGCCCCGACGCACAGACCGACGACCCGTTCGACCTCGACCGCTTCGTCCGGGCCCAGCAGGGTGTCCACGACGTCGCGCTCGACGAGCTCCGTCGGGGCCGGAAGTCGTCGCACTGGATGTGGTTCGTGTTCCCGCAGCTGGCCGGCCTGGGACGGAGCGCCACGGCCGCGCGCTACGCGATCACCGGGACGGACGAAGCCCGCGCCTACCTGGCACACCCGGTGCTCGGGCCCCGTCTGCTCGCGGCGACCGACGTCGCACGCCACGCCCCCGCCCACTCCGCCGACTCCCTGCTCGGGGGCATCGACGCGGTGAAGCTCCGGTCGTCGATGACGCTCTTCGCCCGGACCGCGGCCGACCCGCAGCCGTTCGTCGCCGTGCTCGAGCGCTGGTACGACGGCGCCGAGGACCCGGCCACGCTGCGCTTGCTCGGAGAGCGCTCGGAACACGGGTGACGCACACGCCGTACGCGAGGCGGGTCACCGGCATCTGAACGTCCACACTGACACGCCCTGAGCCGATCGGAACGCCGTTGTCATATCAGGTACGGTGATGCGAGCACGTGCGATGCCGACCGTGCCCGTTCGCCCGGCGCCCCGACGCCACCGCCCCCGAAGGAGAACGCATGCCGGTCCCCCGCAGCGCCCCGACCGAGCACCAGCTGCTCCGTGACACCGTCCGCCACAAGATCCACGACGCGATCATGGACGGCACCCTCCTGCCCGGCGAACGCCTGAACGACGACGAGCTCATCTCCTGGCTCGGTGTCTCCCGCACGCCGATCCGCGAGGCCCTCAGCCAGCTGTCCCGCGCCGGCCTGATCGAGATGGCCCCGAACCGGTACACCCGCGTCACCACGCCCGACCCGACCGAGGTCGTCCAGGCGATGCAGACCCTCGGCGTGCTGTTCGGCGGCGTCGTCCGACTCGCGGTCCCGCGCCTGGGGTCGGCGGCCCGGAAGAAGATCCTCGCGCAGCTCGACAAGACGATCACCGAGCTCGAGGCCCACGAGGTCGCCGCCGTCAACCACGACGCCCTCGACGTCTTTTCCCTGTACGTCGCCGAGTGCGGCAACGAGAACCTGCAGCGCGTCTGCCGCGACACGATGGACGGCCTGGCGTTCCGGCTGCGCCTGCCGAACCTCGACGTGCTGGTCGACTGGGACCGGATGACCGAGGACTTCCGGCGCCTGCGGGCAGCGACCGAGTCCGGCGACAACGTCGCGGCCGAGCTCGCGACCGAGGCGATCCACCAGCTGCCGGGCGAGAAGCACTGAGTCCACCTGTACCCGCGTACAGGAACCGCCCGTCTCGCCGACGCGAGGCGGGCGATCGACGCTCCACGGGCCTCCCGGTCGGCTGCCCGGGCACGCGCGAGACGCTCCCAGTCCCGGGGCCGCGCGGACCGATAGCATCGCTGGCGACCACCTGAACCAGGCACCCGGAGCAGCACATGAACCCCCGCCCGACGGACCGTACCGAGGTCGCCGCACGCCTGGCCGCCGCGGTCGGTCGGATCAACCGCCGGGCCCGTACCGACTCGGCCTCGCTCGGGTACGGCATCGTGTCGGCGCTCGCGTCGATCCAACGGCACGGACCCCTGCGCCCCGGCGACCTGTCGCGGATCGAGGTGGTCACGAAGCCCACGATGACCCGCATCCTGACCGAGCTCGAGCAGCGCGGCTTCATCCAGCGCGAGGCCGACCCGCGCGACGGCCGGGCGTTCATGGTGACGGCCACACCGGAGGGCATCGAGGCGGTCGAGCAGGCCCGCGCGAACCGCACCGGGATCGTCGCCGGGCTCATCGCCGAGCTCGACGAGTCGGACGTCCAGGCGATCGCCGGCGCCCTGGCCGCGCTCGAGCGTGTCGCCCAGGGCGAGCACGCCCAGGAACCTCACACCTTTTAAGCCCCACACGACCGTTACCGAACCGTTACCAAGCGGTGGACGGACCGTTCTGCCAGCGTTCCTGGACGTGCTGCCCAGTCTGACCGGTCATGGTGTCGGCTCCGCCTGACCGCGGCCACCCCACGGCTGCGTCCGGCGGACGGACGGGCCCCACACCACCGTCCGGTCCTCACCGGCTCGAGGACTCCTCGTCGTCGCCGACGGTGTCACCGACACCGCCAGCCTCCGGCGTGCCCGTACGACCTCGGTCGCGCGAGCGGGAGTCCCTCCCCCACCGAGCCGACGACCTGCGGAACCGATGCGACACACCCCTGAGCTCCCCACCACGACGGCCTCGACCCGACGTGAAGCCCTGAACACCCCCACCCGCCGGATGCGCCGGGCCCTGCGGCACCGCGCGACGCTGATCGCCGGCGGCGCGGCGGTCCTCGCCGTCGCCGGTGGCGCCCTGACCGTCGGCACGCAGCCCGCCATCGGCGAGGCCCTCGGCATGCCGACCGGCACCGCGAGCGCCTCGGCGACCGCGGAGCCTGCCCTGCGCGGCACCGCGCTCGACCGCGCCCAGGCCGCCGCCACGATCACCACGGCGAAGACCGTCATGCAGACCGCGAACGACAAGGTCGACACCTCGGCGCTCGAACAGCGTGTCGACGCCCTGAGCGACTACCCGGACCTGTCCGGCGCTGCGCTGACGAACCGGATCTCGATGACGGTCGCGTCAGCCACCGACGTCGCGCAGGCGAGCGCCACGCAGGACAAGCGGGACGTCGACGCGAAGGCCGCGGCCGCAGCGAAGGCCGCAGCCGATCGGAAGGCTGCCGCCGAGGCAGCGGAGGCCGCCCGGAAGCTCGCCGCCGGCAACACCGTCGCCGGCGCCAAGGCCACGGCGACCTCGCTCGCGTCGTCGAAGTACGGCTGGGGCGCCGACCAGTTCCAGTGCCTGGACAACCTGTGGACCAAGGAGTCCGGCTGGAACTACCAGGCCGTCAACGCGAACGGCGGCGCGACCGGCATCCCGCAGGCGCTCCCCGGCTCGAAGATGGCCACGATCGCCGCGGACTGGCGCACCAACGCCACCACCCAGATCACCTGGGGCCTGCAGTACATCAGCGCCGCGTACGGCACCCCGTGCGCGGCGTGGGGGCACTCGCAGGCGAACAACTTCTACTGATCGGCGCGGGTCGCGAAGGCGACCGGCAGACGGACGGGAGGCCCGTGGCGGATCCGCCACGGGCCTCCCGTTGCGTTTTCTGGTCGCGGTCAGCCCACCCGCGCGACGCGCACGTCGACGCGACTGAGCGCCAGGCCGTGCGCCGCCGCGGTCGCCAGGGCGACGTCGTGGACGGCGCGTGCGACCTCGGGGGCCGGGCGGAAGCCGTCGGTGCCGATGACGACACGCAGGGCGCCGTCGTCGACGACGATCCGGAGCGGTCCGGTGCTCGTGGCGATGCTGCGGACCGCCTGCACGGCGCTCGCGACCGTCGGGCGGGAGCGGTACAGGTCGGTGACGCCGGGGACCTCGAGGACGGCGGCCTCGATCGCGGCGAGGGTCTCGTCGGTGGTGCTCATCGGGCCTCCTCGGGGTCGGTGCCGGGCTCGGGGTCCGGCAGCAGGTCGCGGACGACGACGTCGACCGCCTCGACGAGCAGGTCCGTCTGCTCGGCCAGGGCGCCGGCCACGGCGGTGCGGACCAGCTCGGCGGTCGCGGGGATCGAGGGACCGGACGCGATCGCGATCTCGACGACCACCCGGATCGGGGACGCGAGTTCGGTGACGTCGCCGTCGAGGTGGCAGCGGGCCACCAGGACGCCGGGGACCTCGTCACCGGTGCGGCGGATCAGGGACCGGATGGCCCCCTCGGTCATCACGGGGCGCTCGGTCTCGGACAGGGGGCGGAGCGGGACGTCGCGACCGGAGCGGGACTCGATCGAGATGTTCGCCAGGACGCCGCTGATCCAGGACTCGTCGGCCGGGGCCTCGTCGCGGGCGGCCGCCTCGAGCGAGCGGAGCGACGCGTGGCGGACGCGGATGATCGCGGCCAGGGCGTTCTGGCAGGCGGGCGAGTCGTCGATGCTCGGGTCCGCCGGCTGCATCCCGGCGTCGAGGTAGTCGGTGAGCTCGTCGATCGAGTGGCCGTCGAGGTCACCGGGTTCGAGGGCGTCGAGTGCTTCCGGGCTGTCGGGCAGGTCCGGCCGGATGCCGTCGTGGTCGGTCATCGCCATCCCTCCATGAGTCGGATCATGTTCTTCCTCGCTCGGGACAGCAGTCCCCGGACCGTCGATGGTGGCAGGTCGAGTTCGGCGGCGATCTCCTCGTACCGGTACTCGAGCACCTCCTTCATGATCCAGCACCGTCGTTGGGCTTCGGGCAGTTCGGCCAGCGCGCGTTCCACCGCGTCCTCGCGGGAGCGCGCTTCGGCGACCCGGTCGGGTGCGTCGTCGGCCGGCGCGGCGACCTCGAGCTCGGTGACGTCGTCGTGGACGCGCCGCGCGCGGATCCGGTCGAGGCACTTCCGGCTGAGAATGCGCATCAACCACGACTTCACGCGCGCGAGGTCCTCGAGGGAGTCGAGGCGGTCCCACGCGGTGATGAAGGTCTCCTGCACGACGTCGTCGAGTTCGTCGGTGGAACCGAGGGTCCGACGGGCGTAGGCGCGGAGCAGTGGGGTGTGGCGACGGATCAGGACCTCGAAGGCCCGGACGTCGCCGTCGGACGACCGGCCGGCGAGGACCGCGTCGTCGAGCTCGGCGAGGGACTGGTGGTGCACGCGTTCCTTCTACTGGTGGTGGATGGTGAACGGCTGGGTGCGCCGGTGTGCCGGCACGACCCTGAAGGGTCCGGCCGGCCGGGCGGCGAGCGCGCGGACACGCGCCAGGGCGAGCACGTGTGCGGGGGCGTTCCTGGGGACTGCAGCGGTGCGGGTCACGTCGGCTCCTCGTGGTGTGGTCACCGATGGGACGTGCGTCGCACCCGTTTCGTCACACACGACGTCAGGGGCGCACCCGGACGGTTCCGGTGTGCGCCTCTGACGTCGTGCTTGTCGGCTCGTCCTACTGCTGGATGAAGGCGAGCAGGTCGGGGTTGATGACGTCCGCGTGGGTCGTCAGCATCCCGTGCGGGTACCCCTCGTAGATCTTGAGCGTGGCGTTGCTGAGCAGCTCGGCCTGCTTGAGCGAAGCCGCCTTGTACGGCACGACCTGGTCGTCATCGCCCTGCGTGACGAGGACCGGGACGGAGATCGCCTTGAGGTCCTCGGTCTGGTCCGTCTCGGAGAACGCCTTGATGCCCTCGTAGTGGGCCAGGGCGCTGCCCGTCATCCCCTGCCGCCACCAGTTCGCGACGACCGGGGCCGAGACCTCGACGCCGGGGCGGTTGAACCCGTAGAACGGCCCCTCGGCGACGGCCTGGAAGAACTCGGCGCGGTTCGCGGCGAGTGCGCTCCGGAACCCGTCGAACACCGAGATGGGAGTGCCTTCCGGGTTCGAGTCGCTCTGCAGCATGATCGGGGGCACCGACGACACCAGGACGGCCTTGGCGACCCGTCCCTGCGGCTCGCCGTACTGCGCGACGTACCGTGCGACCTGTCCACCACCGGTGGAGTGCCCGATGTGGACCGCGTTCTGCAGGTCGAGGTGCTGCACGAGCGCATCCGTGTCGCTCGCGTAGTGGTCCATGTCGTGACCGGTGCCGATCTGCGACGAACGCCCGTGCCCACGGCGGTCGTGCGCGATCACCCGGTACCCCTTGCCCAGGAAGAACAGCATCTGGGCGTCCCAGTCGTCGGACGACAGGGGCCATCCGTGGTGGAAGACGATCGGCTGCGCGTCGCGCGGCCCCCAGTCCTTGTAGAAGATCTCTGCCCCATCGCTCGTGGTGACGAACGCCATCTCGTGCCTCCCTGGTTGTCTGTTCCACTCGTGACGCGGGCTGGCCGCTGCCTCCACGTCGGCGGGAGGCCGGAACTCGTTCACCGTAGTTCCGAGGGAGACTCATCCGCCAGCACCAATGTGTCGCTCTCGCTCGGGCGCGGCTTGGTGCACGGGCATGCGTGCGCCAGAGTTGGCTCCATGTCGCTCGTCACCGCCGTCTGCCGCGTCGACCGCCTGCTGCCGGACTCCGGCATCATCGGCGTCACCGCCATCGACAAGCGCCCGGTCACCGGGAGCGTCCGGGTCCGGCCGCTCGGCCTGCGCGCCGACGTGCAGGCGAACCGCAAGTACCACGGCGGTGTGGACCAGGCCGTGTACGCCTACGCCGACGAGGACGCCGCGTACTTCGCCGACCTGCTCGAGCGCGAGGTCCCGCCCGGCCTGTTCGGCGAGAACCTCCGCACCAGCGGCATCGACGTGACCGGGGCCGTGACCGGGGAACGCTGGCGGATCGGCGACACCCTCGTGCTCGAGGTGACGGTCCCCCGCACGCCCTGCGGCACCTTCGCCCGGCGCATGGGCATCGACGGGTGGGTGAAGCGGTTCGCCGACGAAGGGCGACCGGGGGCGTACTTCCGCGTGGTCAAGTCCGGTTCGGTCGCCGCGGGTGACCCGATCGAAGTGACGTACCGGCCGGAACACGGTGTGACCATCGGCGAGATCTTCGGCGACCTGGCGCCCGATCGTGCGCGGGCCGTGCTCGAGTCGGGCGAGCGCCTGGCACCGAAGGTCGTCCAGGACCTGTCGAAGGTCGCCGCGCGAGTCTGATCCCGACGAGCCCGTCGAGCCCGTCGAGCCGGACTCAGCCCGGCAGCGCGCCGCGCGAGGGGTCGATCGGACGCTTCGCCACGGGCAGCCCGGCGACCACCAGGTCGTACGCGTTCGCCACGAGGTCTTCGACCAGGGTCTCGTCGATGCCGTCGCCCGGTGTCAGCGTGATCCAGTGCCGCTTGTTCATGTGCCACCCCGGCGTGATCTCGTCGTGGTCGCGCACCAGCGCCGCCCCGTGCGGTGGCGCGCACTTGAGGTTCACGATCGGGGTCCCACGCACCTCGGTCACCATCACGAACATCTTGCCGACGACCTTGTAGACCACCGAGCCCTCGCCGAACGGCTGCGTCTCGAGTGCCGCCGGCAGCCCCAGGGCCGTGCGGCTCGCGATCTCGTGCAGCTGCTCGCCGTCCATGTGACCAGGATGCCGCAGGCCGCCGACAGCGCACCCCGTTCGGGGGCGGGTCATGAGCGTCGATCACGTCGTAGGATCACCACGCCGCGTACCCGACGCGGCGGTCGCTCGCGCGATCACCACCAGTTCCAGGGGGAACCCGTGCGCATCATCCGTACCCTCGGCATCGCCGCCGCCACCGCCGTCCTCGCGACCACCGTCGTCGTCGGCGGGACCTCGACCGCGCAGGCGGCACCGAAGTCGTACGCCAACTGCACCGCGGTGCACAAGGTGTACTCCGGCGGCATCGCCAAGAAGTCCGTCACGAAGAACAAGGTCGTCTCCGGCGGCAAGACCACGACCCGTGCGCTCAAGGGCACGGTGAAGAAGGACGACGCCCTGTACAAGGCGAACGCCAAGCTCGACCGCGACAAGGACGGCATCGCCTGCGAGAAGAGCTGACGCTCGCTCGCGCTCTGTGACCCGGCACGACACCGGTGTTCGCGTGCAGAACACCCGCACACCGCGGTGCGATGCGCGAACACCGGTGTCTTGCGTGCCCGGGCCCGCGCCCGGCCCGCGCCCGGCGTGCGCCCGCGGCTGGCGTGCGCCCGGCGTGCTCAGAGCGTCGGGACGCCCTCGTGCCCGGACCGGGGGCGCGGAGTCCCGGCGACCCCGGTGACGACCGACCCCGCCGGGACGTCCTTCGTCACCACGGTGTTGGCGCCGACGACGGAGTCCGGACCGATCGTGATCGCCCCGATCAGCGACGACCCGGCGCCGAGCACCACGCGGTCCCCCACCACCGGGTGCCGTCGGGCCCCCGGGCCGTGGTCGCCCCCGCGTCCGCCCAGGGTGACACCGTGGAACACGAGCACGTCGTCGCCGATGACCGCGGTCTCGCCGATGACGACACCCATGCCGTGGTCGATGAAGAACCGGCGGCCGATGCGCGCGCCGGGGTGGATCTCGATGCCGGTGACCGACCGTGCGACCTGCCCGAGCAGCCGGGCCGCGAACCGGGACCCGGGCAGCCCCTGTGCGTTCCAGAGACGGTGGGTCACCCGGTACGTCCAGATGGCGTGCAAGCCGGAGTAGACGATCGCGTTCTCCAGGTCGCCCCGGGCTGCGGGGTCACCGCGGCGTGCTGCGGCCAGGTCCTCCCGGATGGTCCGCAGCACGCCTCGTCGAAGAGGACGACTCACGCAGTGAGCCCCTCGAAGAGCACCGTCGACAGGTAGCGCTCTCCGGTGTCGCACACGATGGCGACGATCCGCTTGCCGGCGTTCTCGGGGCGTGCGGCGATCTCGAGCGCCGCGTGGATGATCGCGCCGGACGAGATGCCCGACAGGATGCCCTCCTGCGTCGCCAGGGCACGGGCGACCCGGAGCGCGTCGTCGAGCTCGACGTCGAACACCTCGTCGATGACGCTCTGGTCGAGGACCTCGGGCACGAAGTTCGCGCCGATGCCCTGGATCTTGTGCGGACCGGCCTTGCCCTCGGTGAGCAGGGGCGAGTCCTTCGGCTCGACGGCGACGATCTGCACGCCGGGCACGCGCTCCTTGAGCACCTGCCCGACACCGGTGATCGTGCCGCCGGTGCCGACACCCGCGACGAACACGTCGACGTGCTCCTCGGTGTCGCGGAGGATCTCCTCCGCCGTGGTCTTCCGGTGGATCTCGGCGTTCGCAGCCGTCTCGAACTGGTGGGCGAGGATCGCGCCGGGGGTCTCCGCGACGATCGACTCGGCCTTGGCGACCGCACCCTTCATGCCCTCGGGCCCGGGGGTCAGGACGATCTCGGCGCCGTACGCACGGATCACCGCTCGGCGCTCGACGCTCATGGTCTCGGGCATCGTGATGACGACCCGGTACCCGCGAGCGGCACCGACGAGCGCGAGGGCGATGCCGGTGTTGCCGGACGAGCCCTCGACGATGGTGCCGCCGGCCTGCAGCGCACCCGAGGCCTCGGCCGCGTCGATGATCGCGACGCCGAGGCGGTCCTTGACGCTGGCGCCCGGGTTGTAGAACTCGAGCTTCGCGAGCACCTCGGCCCCGCCCGCCTTCGGCAGCCGGTTCAGCTTGACGAGGGGGGTGTTGCCGAACGCCTGGGAGATGTTCTCGTAGATGGTGCCGCTCATCCGGTCCGTCCTTCGCAGCTCGGGTCGCGCATCGCTCTTCCTGGAGGCGCGGTGTGCGCCCGATCCTAGCGACCGGACCCCAGGCGGTCCTGTCCGTGACGGCGCGTGCGCGCCCAGCAATCGGTCCACACGCTGTGGACCAATTGCCGCTTCCTCGGGCCATGCCTCCGCGCCCCACCGCGTCAGCGCACGAACGCCGTCCGGGCGAACCGCTCGTCGGTCGCCTCCAGCACCCGCAGCACGTTGCCGCCAGCCAGCGCACGCAGGTCCGACTCGCCCCAGCCGCGCCGGACGAGTTCCGCCGCGAGCACCGGGTACCGCGACACGTCCCGCAGGTCCGGCGGCAGCACCGGGGTGCCGTCGTAGTCACCGCCGAGGCCCAGGTGCGCCACACCGGCGACGTCGCGGGCGTGCTCGACGTGGTCGGCGACGTCCGACACCGTGACCAGGGGTGGCTCGCCGGACATACCCGACTCCTCCCAGTCCGCCCATGCTCGCGACACGAACTTCGGCACGAAGGTGATCATCACGACGCCGCCGTTGTCGGCCAGCCGTGCGAGCACGTCGTCGGGCACGTTCCGCGGGTGGTCGTCGATCGCGACGGTCGACGAGTGGCTGAACACGACGGGTCGGGTCGCCACGTCGAGGGTGTCCCGCATGGTGGCCGGGGCGGTGTGGGACAGGTCGACGAGCATGCCGATCCGCTCCATCTCGGCGACGATCTGCCGCCCGCGGTCGGTCAGGCCGCCGTGCGCCCGCTCACCGGTCGCGGAGTCGGCCCAGGGGGTGTCGTCGTTGTGGGTGAGCGTCATGTAGCGGACGCCGAGCCGCGCGAGGGTCCGGAGGACCGCGAGGTCGTCGCCGATCGAGTGCCCGCCCTCGGCGCCGAGCAGCGACGCGATCCGGCCGGAGTCGACGGCGGCACGGACCTCGGCGGCGGTGCGGGCGAGCGCGAGGTCGTCGGGGTAGCGCTCGATGATCCGGTGTGCGAGGTCGACCTGCTGCAGTGTCGTCGTCACGGGGTCCGGGTCGTCCGCGGGCACGAACACCGACCAGAACTGTCCGACGACGCCGCCGGCGCGGAGCTTCGGGATGTCGGTGTGCAGCGAGTCGGTCTCGGTGTCGATGCCCTCGACGCCGGAGTCGTGGCTGTCACGGCGCTCCCACGGCAGGTCGTTGTGGCCGTCGATGACCGGGAACGGGAGCGCGTCGAACGTCATCCCCCGACGCTACCGCCCGAGCCATCGTGGCTAGGCTCGAACCGTGCAGCCCGTCACACTCCGCACCGATCGACTGGTGCTCTCGGCCCCCGAGCTCGGCGACGCCGACGACGTGGTGGCCTACGCCAACGACCCGGACGTGATCGCGTACACCCCGGTGCCGGTGCCGTACGGGCATGCTGAGGCACGGTACTGGATCACGGACGTCGTCGCGGCCGGCTGGGCGGCGGACAGCCGGTACGAGTTCGGGATCCGGCGCGCGGACGACCTCCGGCTGCTCGGCACGGTCGGCCTGTTCGCCTTCGCCGACGGGGCCGCCGAGATCGGGTACGCCATGCACCCGGACGGTCGCGGCTCCGGCATCATGACCGAGGCCGCCGAGCGCGTGCTGCACTGGGCCTTCGCCGGAGAGCCCGAGGGACTCGGTCTCCTCCGGGTCCAGTGGCGCGCGATCGCCACGAACACCGCGTCGGCCGCGGTCGCCCAACGGCTCGGTCTGCGGTTCGAAGGACGTACCCGGTCGAGTGTGCTGCACCGCGGCAGCCGGCACGACCAGTTGCTCGCCGCCGCGCTGCACGACGACGATCGGTCCGCCCCGACGGTCTGGCCGGCGTCGTGACCGTCTCGTTCCGGGTCGTGACGGACCTGCCGGTTCCGCCGGAGCGCGCCTTCGCGCTGTCGCTCGACATCGGCGCGCACGAGCGCTCGATGGCCGCGACCGACGAACGCGCCGTCGCCGGCACGACGGCCGGCACGATCGGCCTGGGCGAGACCGTCACCTGGCGCGCGCGGCACTTCGGGATCGTCTGGCGGATGACGAGCGGGATCACCGCCCTGGAGGCCCCTCACCGGTTCGTCGACGAACAGGTGCGTGGGCCGTTCGCCCGGTTCCACCACGAGCACCGCTTCGAGCCGTCGGCCGGCGGCACGCGCATGGTCGACACCATCACGTTCCGCGCGCCGCTCGGCCCGCTGGGCCGCCTGGCCGAGGTGCTCGCGCTGGCCCGGTACATGCCGCGGCTCATCGCCGACCGTAATGCCTCGCTCGCCGCCGAACTGCGTGCCGAGCAGCGCGCCGGATCCGACGGCGATCAGGGCGCAGCGAGCTCCCCCAGCGCGTCGTAGGCGGCGGCGACGGCGTCGACCCGCACCCGGCCACCCGGGCCCGAGGCGTCGTAGACGTCGTTCGTGATCGCGGCGACGACGGCGAACAGCGCGGCCATCGAGTCGAACGCCGACGGCGAGTCGACCGGGCAGAGGATCGCGGTGGCCGCAGGGGCGGCGATGACCGCGGCCGTCGGGTCGCCGAGGACGATGACGTCGGCCCCGGAGTCGACGCAGTGCCGGACGATCCGCTCCACCCCGGCGGTGTGCCGACGGACGGTCACCAGGACCACGAGGTCGTGCCGGTCGAGGTCGGCGACCTCTTCCCCGAGCCGCTGCCCGGGCGACGGACCGACCCGGACGTCGGACCGCACCTGCGCCAGCTGGGACCGCAGTTGCAGCGCGATCGGGTAGGCGCCGCGCTCACCGAGGACGAGCACACGGCGGGCACGGACGATCCGACGGGCCAGCCGCGGGCGGTCCGCTCGACCCAGGGATGCGAAGGCCGCGTCGATGTTGCGCGCCTCGACCGCGCGCTGGTCGACGTGGGCAGCGTCCTCGGCGACCCACGGCAGGCCCGAGCCCCGTGCGGACATCAGGTTCTGCCGGACCTCGGCGGCGTCCTGGAACCCCAGCGACCGCACGAGTCGCGAGACGGTGGCCTTCGAGGTGCCCGACTCGGCCGCGAGTTCGGCGGAGGTGCCGACGAGCAGGAGTTCCGGGTCGTGGCGGACCATGGCGGCGACGCGTCGTTCAGCGGGCGAGAGCTGTTCCCAGACGGAGTCGATCCGGGCGCGGACGTCGGGGCCGGCGGTGCTCATGCGCGGGCCACCCGGTCGACGGCGACGGCCAGGGCGTCGAGGCCGAGGGCGATGTCCGGCGTCGACACGAACTCGTCCGGGTGGTGGCTGATGCCGTCGGGGTTGCGGAGGAACAGCATCGCCACGTCGGTCACGAGCCCGAGCGACATCGCGTCGTGGCCGGCTCGTGAGAACAGCTCCATGGGCGCGGTCTCGCCCGTCGACGCGATCCCGGCGCGGACGGCGTCCATCAGCCGGGGCGCGCAGAACACCGCGGGCGCACGGTGCACCTCGGTCGGGGTGACGCTCACCCCGCGCCGTTCACCGATGAGCGTGAAGGCCTTGGTGAGTTCGTCCCAGACCTCGTCGCGCTCGTCGTCGAACTCGCCGCGCAGGTCGACGGAGAACCGTGCGAGCCCGGGGACGACGTTGACGGCTCCGGGTTCGACGGTCATCGTGCCGACGGTGCCGACCTGGTGCGAGGCCCGGCAGATGCGTTCCACCGCGAGCGCAGCCTCGGCGGCGGCGAGCAGGGCGTCGTGCCGGCGCTCGTAGGGGGTGCCCCCGGCGTGCCGGGCCTCTCCCACGGCCTCGACCGAGAACCGGCGGGCACTCGCGATGCTCGTGACGACCCCGAGGGCCTGCCCGGCCTGTTCGAGGTGCGGCCCCTGCTCGATGTGCGCTTCGAGGTAGCCGACCACCGAGGCCGGGTCGACCGCGGCGTCACCGACGCGGTCCGGATCGAGGCCGAAGTCGGTGAAGGCCTGCCGGAGCGTGACGCCGTCGCCGTCGGCCAGGTCCCACCAGGCGTCGTCCCAGACGCCGGCCACGGCGGACGAACCGAGCAGGGCCTTGCCGAAGCGCGTGCCCTCTTCGTCGGAGAACGCGATGACCTCGAGCGCGACGGGCAGCGGACCGTCGGCGGTGAGCCGGGCGGCGGTGCGGATGGCCATGAGCACCCCGACGACGCCGTCGTACCGGCCGGCGTCCACCACGGTGTCCAGGTGCGAGCCGAGCAGCAGCACGGGCGCGTCGGGCGTCGCGCCCGCGGCCCGGCCGTGCAGGTTGCCGGCGGCGTCCTGCCAGGTGGAGAGTCCGGCGTCCTGCATCCAACCCGCGACGAGGGCGTTCGCCCGGGCGTGCTCGGGTGACAGGTAGACACGGGTGATGCGGCCGGGTTCTGCGCTGAGGGCGGCGAGCTCGTCGCACCAGCGGGCGACGAGTTCGGCGTCCGCGGTGCCCACGGCGGTGGCGTTCAGGACGGGCACGGCGCTCACGCGAGCACCTCGGCCCGGGCGGGAGCGACCGCGGCGGTGTCGTCGCGGTAGACGTCGAGTGCGGCATCGACACCGCCGCCGTGCGGGACCGCGTGCCCGGCCCGACGCAGGGTGTGCTCGAGCGCGGCCAGGGTCGTGACGACGGTGTCCTTCCGGGCGTTGTAGCCCATCGTGCCGATGCGCCAGACCCGTCCGTGCAGCGGCCCGAACGAGGTGCCGATCTCGATCCCGTGGTCGTCGAGCATCGCGCCGCGGACCTGGTCGCCGACGACGTCGGACGGGATCTCGACGGCGACGACGTTGTGCATCTTGTGGGCGACGTCACCGAAGACCCGGAGTCCGAGGGCCTGCACCCCGGCGAGCATCGCCCGACCGGCGGTCTCGTGGCGGGCGACGACGGCGTCGCGGCCTTCCTCGAGCAGGATGCGGGCGCACTCGTGGGCCGCGTAGAGCATCGAAGCGGCCTCGGTGTGGTGGTTCAGGCGGCGGGGGCCCCAGTAGTCGAGGATCATCGCGAGGTCGAGGTAGTTCGACCGGATCGGTTCGTCGGCGACGTCGTCACCGGGTTCGCGGATGCCGGCCTCGACACTCCGCCGCTCGTCGAGCACGGCCACGGCCCCCGGCGACAGCGTGACGGGTGCGCTGCCGGACGGGCCGCCGAGGCACTTCTGCAGCCCGGCGCTGACGGCGTCGATCCCCCAGGCGTCGACCTCGAGCGGGTTGCCGCCGACCGTCGCCGTGGCGTCGGTGTAGAGCAGGACGCCGTACCGCTCGCAGATCGCCCCGAGCTCGTCGAGCGGCTGGTTCATCGTGGTCGAGGTGTCACCCTGCACGACCGCCAGCACTTTCGGACGGACGCGGGCGATCGCCGACTCGATGGCGGACGGTGTGAAGACCTGGCCCCAGTCGGTCTCGATCGTGTGGACCTCGGCACCCGCACGGCCGGCGATCTCGGCGAGCAGGTGCCCGAACCGACCGAACACCGGCACGAGCACGCGGTCACCCGGGGCGAGCAGTGACACCAGCACCGCTTCGATCCCCGCGCGCGAGGTGCCGTCCACGAGCAGCGTCGCGTCGTTGCGGGTGCCGAACACGCGGCGGTAGAGCGCCTGCGTCTCGTTCATCGTGGCGGTCATCCACGAGTCGTACTGGCCGACGAGCGGCGTCGACAGCGCACGGAGCACGCGCGGGTCGGCGTCGATCGGACCGGGCCCCATGAGGAGACGGGCGGGTGGGTTCACTGGGAGCATGCTGGTTCCTTCCGTTCCTGATCCGACGATACCGGAACGATCGTTACAGGGGTGTTTCCGCCGCGAGCACGGGCCGTCCGGCCAGCTGCCCCTCGACGCCGACCACACCGCCGTCCGCCGTGGCGATGCGACGGCCGCGGAGCCAGGTCTCGGTGACGCTGCCGCGCACGCGGAGCCCGTCGAACGCGGACACCGGGTTACGGTGCTCGAGCCCGGCGACGTCGACGACGGACTCGGCGGACGGGTCGAACACGGCGAAGTGCGCCAGGGCACCGGGAGCGATCACCCCGCGGTCGCGCAGCCCGACCAGGGCGGCCGGACCGGTCGTGAACAGCGGCAACAGCGCCTCGAGCGGGATCCCTCGGCGCTCGGCCTCGGTCCACACCGCCCGGAACCCGACCTGCAGGCCGGCGACCCCGCCCCAGGCCAGACCCCAGTCGTCGGTCTTCAGGTCGGCGGTGGAGGGCGAGTGGTCCGACACGACGAGGTCGATCGTGCCGTCGAGCACGCCCGCCCACAGCGCGTCGCGGTTGGCGTCGTCGCGGATCGGTGGGCAGCACTTGTAGGCGGTCGCACCGTCCGGGATCGTGCCCGCCTCGAACGACAGGTAGTGCGGGCAGGTCTCGACCGTGATCCGGACGCCGTCGTCCTTCGCGGCACGGAGCATCGGCAGCGCACCCGCGTCGGACAGGTGCAGCACGTGCACCCGCGCACCGGTCGCCCGCGCGCCGTCGATGACCTGCGCGATCGCGGACCGTTCGGCGGCGACGGGCCGGGTGGCCAGGAAGTCGGCGTACCGGCCACCGAGCGCCCGGTGCGGCACGAGGTGCTCCGGGTCTTCGGCGTGCACGATCAGCAGGGCGTCGATCCGGGCGACCTCGGCGATCGCGGCTCGGAGTTGCTCGGGGTCGAGGTGCGGGAACTCGTCGACACCGCTCGGCGCCGTGAAGCACTTGAACCCGAAGACGCCGGCATCGTGCAGGGTGTCGAGCGACCCGAGACTCGCGGGGACCGCGCCGCCCCAGAACCCGACGTCGACCGCCACCCGGCCCTCGGCACTCGCACGCTTGACGGCGAGCGCGTCGACCGTGGTCGTCGCGGGGATCGAGTTGAGCGGCATGTCCACGATCGTGGTGACCCCGCCCATCGCAGCTGCCCGGGTCGCGGACGCGAAGCCCTCCCACTCGGTGCGGCCGGGCTCGTTGACGTGCACGTGGGTGTCGACGAGTCCGGGGAGCAGCACCTGCCCGTCCGGCACGGTGTGGTCCTGCACGGCGTCGACGACCGCGTCGACGGGCAGGACCCCGGTGATGCGGCCGTCGTGGACGACGACCACGGCCGGGCGGAACGTGCCGTCGACCCAGGCTCGCTGCGCGCGGACGACCAGGTCCGCCGTGTCGCCCGGCGCAAGGCCCGTCATGCGCCCGCCCCGGCCGTCGCGACCTGTGCCGGGTGGCGTTCGAAGCCCGCCAGCAGCCCCGACATCGCCTTCACCGGCGGCAGGGCGTACTCGCCGCGCTTGCCCGTGGACAACCCGAGCCGGACGAGCGACTCCGCCAGGACCGTGGCCGCCGCGACACCGTCGACGACCGGTGCCCCGATCGCCAGCGAGACCTCGGCGCAGAAGTCGGCCATGCCCGCGCACCCGAGCACGACGGCGTCGGCTCCCCCGTCGATGACCGCTCGGCACTCCTCGATCACGAGCGCACGGGCACCGGACTCGGGGTCGTCGAGCTCGAGCACCGGGACCTCGCACGCCCGGACCTCCGTGACGAGCGGGGCGAAGCCGTAGCGCTGGGCGAGCTCGTGGGCGCGGCCGGTCGTGCGCGCCAGGGTGGTGACGACACCGAACCGGCGGCCGAGCATCGCGGCGGCGTGGAACCCGGCCTCGGCGATCCCGATCACCGGCACCGTCGCGAGCTCCCGCGCGGCGTCGAGCCCCGGGTCCCCGAAGCAGGCCACGACGAAGGCGTCCACCCCGTCCTGCTCGCCGCGGGCGATCTGCTCGAGCAACCCGGGCACGGCCAGAGCCTCTTCGTAGTGGCTCTCGATCGAAGCCGGCCCCATCGTGGGCTCGACCGGTTCGATCAGCGTGCCGGGAGCGGCGACGGCACGGGCGGCGACGCCGATCGCCCGCGTCATCGACGCGGTGGTGTTGGGGTTGACGACGCGGATGCGCATCGGGGTCCTTCCGGTGGAGCGAGTGGAGCCGTGGAACGGGTGACGCCGGGTGGTGACCATCGTGGCCGGGGGCGGGGCGGGCCTCCCGGCCGTGTCTCGGATCCGTGGACGACCGAGCGCCGCGACCCGCCCTGTGGAGGACGGGCGACGCCGGCGGTCAGGCGCGACCGACGGCCGCGCCGTCGTCGACGGTCGGGTCGTCCGCGTCGAGCACGGGCATGCTCGGCCGGGCACGCTCGAGCGCCCAGAAGACGACGAGACCCAGGCCGCACCCGATGAACCAGCTGTAGCTCGCCAGCCACGGCAGCACGCCCAGTGCCGGGGGCAGGACCGCGCTCGCGACCGAGACCGCGCCGGTGACCACGAGGGTCCAGATGGCGTTCGGGTTGAACCCGCCGCGGTACCAGTACCGGGCGGTGCGGCTCGTGGAGTACATGTCGTCGATCGCGATGCGCTGCTTGCCGACGATGTAGTAGCCCGCGATGAGGATGCCGAACAGCGGGCCGATCAGCGCACCGAGCACCCCGAGCGTGTACAGGATCGCCTGGTCGTTGCCGTACCAGTTCCACGGGGTGAGGAGCACCGAGCCGACCGCGGCGATCATGCCACCGGCCCGCCACGAGATCTTCCGGGGTGCCACGTTCGAGAAGTCGAACGCGGGGCTGATGAAGTTCGCCACGATGTTGATGCCGACGGTCGCGGTGACGAACGTCAGGCCGCCGAGCAGGATCGCGAACGGCGCACCGATGGCCTGCACGGTCTCGATCGGGTCGGTGATGAGCTTGCCGAACACCGGCACCGTCGCACTGGCGCAGAGCACCGTCAGGACCGAGAAGAACAGGAAGTTGATCGGCAGCCCCCAGAAGTTGCCGCGCTTGACCGCGCGGAACGACCGGCCGTAGCGCGAGAAGTCCCCGAAGTTCAGCATCGGGCCCGAGAAGTAGCTGACCACCAGGGCGACCGCCGACAGCATCACCGGGATCGATGCCCCGAAGGACAGCGGCTCGCCGACCGACAGCGTGAACGAGATGTTGCCGATGCCCGCCTGGCTGACCAGGTAGACCGCGAGCGCGATCATCACCACGTAGACCGCCGGTCCGGCCCAGTCGATGAACCGCTTGATGGCCTCCATGCCCATCCAGAACAGCGCGCCCTGCGCCACCCACAGGATCGCGTACGAGATCCACCCCAGCGCCGACAGCCCGAGGAACGAGTGGTCGAGCAGCCCCGCGGACGCCGGGATGAACTTGAGGAAGATGATGTTCAGCGACTGGGCGGCGAGGAAGGTCTGCACGCCGTACCAGGCCATCGCGATGAGGCCGCGGATGATGGCGGGGACGTTCGCGCCGAGCACCCCGAACACCGCGCGGTTGATCACCGGGTACGGCACACCGGTGCGCTGCGACGGCTTGGCGACCAGGTTGGCGAAGACCTGCACGATGAGGATGCCGACCACCAGGGCGATGAGCACCTGCCAGCTCGCGATGCCGAGGGCGAAGAGTGACCCGGCGGTGACGTAGCCGCCGACGGAGTGCACGTCGGACATCCAGAACGCGAAGAAGTTGTAGCTCGTCCAGCGCTGCTCGCGCAGCGGGGCGAGGTCCTCGTTCGTGAGCGCCGGGTCGTACCCGGGCTTGACGACACCGGCACCCGCTGGGGCGGGAGCGGCGGTCGTGGTGGGGGCGTGGGGCGCGGCGACTGGTGTCGCGATGTCGGTAGCCATGGCGTCCTCCGAGGGAGTGGGAAGGGGGGCGGTGCGGGCTTGAGCACGAAGCTACGGAGCGACTTCGCCCCCGCCGTTTCCCTCGTGTAACGGTCGTGTGTCCCGCACCCCGTCCTGGAACGACCGTTCCGGAACCGGGCAGGAGACCCGCGCTGCGGCTTGCCGCATCGATGCGCACCGACCCCGCACGGACGCCGCACGGAACCGAGCGGCGGTGACCGCCGGTGGTACGAATCGACCATGAGCAGGGGAATCAGGATCGACCACGTGGGCGTCACGGTGCCGGACATCGACGCAGCCACGCAGTTCTTCGAGGCGGCGTTCGACGCCGTCGTCCTGTACGACATGCGACGTCGTGACGAGACGCCGAACAGCAGTTCCGAGGCGCACGGCTACCTCGGCATCCCGAGCTCCATGGCGCAGGGGGCCATGCGGATGCTCGCGCTGCCGGAGGGGCCGGGGCTCGAGCTGTTCGAGTACCTGGGGCCCGAGCAGCGGAACCCCGCACACCCGTCCGACCTGGGGTGGCAGCACCTGGCGATGTACGCCGACGACCTGGACGAGACGCTCGCCCGGGTCGAGGCGGCCGGCGGTACCCGGAACTCCGACCCGCGCGACCTGCGTGGTGACGAGGCGGGGGCCGGCAACCGGTTCGTGTACACCCGCACGCCGTGGGGGTCGACGCTCGAGCTCGTCAGCTACCCGACACCGCAGCCGTACCTGGTGTACGCGCCGCGGCCGAAGTGGGCACCGTGGCCGATGCCGGACGACGTCTACCCGGTGCCGGCACCCGCCGTGCACTGACGACCGACCGCCGCACCGACCGACCGACCGACCACCCAGCCAACCGACCACCACACCGACCGACGGACCGAGCCTCAGTGCCGGGGCACCTGCCCCGTCCGCCGCACGGCCCGTTCGAGCAGTTCGACGTCGATCCCGACGTGCTGCCGGGCGATCACGCCCGCCTCGGGCGCCCGCCCCGAACACACCGCGTCCACCAGCGACTCGTGCTCGCGGAGCGCGCGGGTCTCCATCTCCGCCATGCCCTCGGCCGTGCCCCACAGGTGCGCCGGAGCGGCGATGGAGATCTGCGCCTCCAACCCGGCGAGCGCCGTCCGCAGGGCGTCGTTCCGCGCGGCGTCGATGATCGTCCGGTGCAGCACGGCGTCGGCCTGCTGCTTCTCGAGACCCGAGGTGGCGTCGCGGAACACCTCGAGCCGTGCACGGATCAGGGCGGCGTCCTCCGGGGTCACCCGTTCCGCGGCGGCCGTCGCGAGCGCTCCGTGCAGCAGCGCGATGGCGTCGGCGGTGTCCTGGATCGCCTCCCACCGGGCGAGCAGCACCCGCCCGACGGCGTCCGATGAGCTGTCCGGCCACTCGGTGCGGACGAACGTGCCACCGCCCCGGCCTCGACGGGTCTCGAGCAGCCCCCGTTCGACGAGCCGGGCGATCGCGCCCCGCACGGTGACCCGGGCGACGCCGAGCAGGCCGGCGAGTTCGCGTTCCGGCGGCAGGTTCGCGCCGGGCAGGTACTCGCCCACGGCGACGGCGGTCACGAGGCGGTCCTCGACCTCGTCGACGCGCGTCTCGGTCGCACGATCGGACACACGGACCCCCTTCGCGGTGTTACGACCACGTTAAGGCAGCAGAAAAGGTATTGCGTGGGACCTTTTTCCGCTCCATGCTGACCCCCATGTCCAGCATCACCGAATCCACGATGCCGTTCCGCGACGGCGAGACCTGGTACCGGGTCACCACGCCCGACACCCCGGTCACCGGCGCGCTGCCCCTCGTCGTCCTGCACGGCGGGCCCGGCATGGCCCACGACTACCTCCGGAACCTCGCGGCCCTGGCCGACGAGACCGGCCGGACCGTCGTCCACCACGACCAGTTCGGCTGCGGCCGGAGCAGCCACCGCCCGGACGCCCCGGTCGACACCTGGCAGCCGCAACTGTTCGTCGACGAGTACGCCGCCCTCATCGAGCACCTCGGGCTCGGCGACCACCACGTCCTCGGGCAGTCGTGGGGCGGCATGCTCGGCGCCGAGATCGCGGTGCGGCAGCCCGCTGGCCTCCGCTCGCTGGCGATCTGCAACTCCCCCGCGTCGATGCAGCTCTGGGTCGACGGCGCCGCCGAGCTCCGCGCGCAGCTGCCCGCCGACGTGCAGGACGCCCTGACCCGGCACGAGACGGCCGGCACCGTCGACGACCCCGAGTACCTGGCGGCGACGCAGGTCTTCTACGAGCGGCACGTCTGCCGCGTGGTCCCGAGCCATCCGGACTTCGTCGCCTCCGAGGAGCAGATGGAGCGCGAGCCGACGGTCTACCACACGATGAACGGCCCGAACGAGTTCCACGTCATCGGCACGATGCGCGACTGGACCATCGTCGACCGGCTCGACCGCGTCGCCGTGCCGACGCTCGTCGTCGCCGGCGAGCACGACGAGGCCACCCCCGCCACGTGGGCCCCGTTCGTCGAGCGGATCGCCGACGTCCGGCAGCACGTCCTCCCCGGCGCGAGCCACTGCTCGCACCTGGAGCAGCCGGCGGAGTTCCGCCGGGTCGTCGCGACCTTCCTGGCCGCGCACGACGACGCCTGACCCGGCCACCTTCGGTCTGGAGGCGCGGGACGGCCCCGACCCGCGCCTCCAGGCCGCAGTTCCCACCCCCACAGCCGCACCCGCCTTCCCGACGACACCACCCGCTCCCCTTCCCCCAGCACCGCCCCCTGCACCCGTCCCTCCACCCGAAACGGAACCCGACATGTCGCAGCAGCACAATGAGCTCTCCGCACAGCAGCAGCTCGAGGCCTACGGCTACAAGCAGGAGCTCAAGCGCTCCGTCTCCACCACCGACCTGCTCATCTACGGCCTGGTCTTCATGGTCCCGATCGCCCCGTGGGCGATCTTCGGGACCGTCTACAACGCCTCCAGCGGCATGGTGCCGCTGGTGTACCTCGTCGGCCTCGTCGCGATGATCTTCACCGCCCTGGCCTACGCGCAGATGGCGAAGTCGATCCCCCTCGCCGGCAGCGTGTTCTCGTACGTCGGCCGCGGCATCCACCCCACCGCTGGGTTCTTCGCCGGCTGGGCGATCCTGCTCGACTACCTGCTCGTCCCGACGCTGCTCTACGTGTTCGCCGCCGAGAGCATGGTCGGCATCTTCCCGGGCACGCCCCGCTGGCTGTGGGCGCTCGTGTTCGTCGCGATCAACACCGTCATCAACCTGGCCGGGGTGTCCTCGCTCAAGCTCGCGAACCGCATCTTCCTGCTCATCGAGCTCGTCTTCGTCGCGATCTTCGTCGTCATCGCGATCGTCGCGCTGACCGGTGGCACGATCCCCGACGCGTCGTTCGGTACCGAGCAGATCTGGGACCCCGCCAAGGTGTCGGCGCCGCTCATCGCCTCGGCCCTGTCGATCGCGGTGCTGAGCTTCCTGGGCTTCGACGGCATCTCGACGCTGTCCGAGGAGTCCACCGGCCGTCGTGGTGGAGCGGGCACGGCGATGATCCTGGCGCTCGTCATCGTGGCGTTCCTGTTCATCCTGCAGACCTGGCTCGCGTCCGCCCTGGCCGCGGGGCGGGACTCGTTCTCGGACAGCGAGGCCGGCAACGCCTTCTTCACCATCGTCGAGCAGGCCTCGTCGAGCGGCTGGGCCACCGCGTTCTTCGCCGTCAACGTGCTCGCCGTCGGCATCGCGAACGCCATGGCCGCACAGGCCGCGACGAGCCGTCTGCTCTTCTCGATGAGCCGCGACCGTCAGCTGCCCGCGTTCCTGCACAAGCTCAACGGGCGGCAGGTGCCGCAGAACGCGATCATCGTCGTCTCGGTGCTCTCCGCGATCCTGGTGCTGTTCTTCGTCGGGCAGATCGACACGATCTCGTCGCTCGTGAACTTCGGCGCGCTGTTCGGCTTCATGCTCCTGCACGTGTCCGTCTTCGTGCACCACGTCGTCAAGGGGAAGTCGCGCAACTGGCTGCTGCACCTGGTCGTGCCGCTGATCGGGTTCCTGATCATCGGGTACGTCCTGCTGAACGCCGCGGTCGAGGCGAAGGTCGGCGGGATCATCTGGCTGATCGTCGGCGCGGCCGTGTTCCTGTACTACCGACGCACCGGCCGTTCCACCGAGGTCGGCTCCGAAGCAGAACCGACGACGGAGGACGCACGATGACCCCGGACCACTTCCTGCCGAACACCCTCGGCCGCCCCGGGTTCTCGGCCGACCGGGAGCCCGTGCTGCGGGTCCGCCCCGGCACCGGCGAGACCATCGGCTTCGAGACCACCGACGCCGTCTACGCCGAACTCGACCAGCACCACGACATGGCACAGTTGCAGGCTCCGATCAACCCGGTGACCGGCCCGGTGTTCGTCGAGGGGGCAGAACCCGGCGACACCCTCGTGGTGACCATCCACGCCATCGAGCTGACCACGCACGGCTGGTCGGTGTCCCTGCCCGGCTCCGGGGCCCTGCAGCACGTTATGGGCGACCGGGTCTTCGCCCGCCGCTGCCCGATCTCGGACGGCTCGGTGCAGGTGTCCGACCGGCACCGGTTCCCCGTCCGGCCGATGATCGGGTGCATCGGGACGGCCCCGGCCGAGGGCGAGAACTCGACGATCATGCCGGCCTACCCGGAGGGCGGCAACATGGACGTCACCGAGGCCCGCCCCGGCTCGACGGTGTCCCTGCCCGTCCGGGTCCCCGGTGCACTGCTGTCGATCGGCGACATCCACGCACTCATGGCCGAGGGCGAGTCGTCGTTCGTCGCCATCGAGGCCCAGGGCACCGCGATCGTCTCCGTCGACCTGGTCAAGGGCGGTCCGGTGCTCCGCGCACCGCGCATCGAGACCGCCGACGACTGGCTGTTCGTCGGCCTCGGCGACCCCGTGCAGGAGAGCGTCCGGCGCGGGTACGAGGACGCCTTCGCGTTCCTGGTCGACGAGCACGGCTGGACCGCCGAGGACGCCTACGCGGTGCTGAGCGCGGTCGGTGACTCGAAGCTCGGTGGGCCGACCGGCTCCACCGCCCCGGACCCGTTGCACCCCTTCGCCGCCGTCGGCGCGGTCACCCTGCACCGGGTGCCGAAGTCGGTGCTGTGAGGGTTCGCTGATGCGGGTTCCCGGTACGGCAGGCGTGCCGGGAACCTGCACAGGCATGTGCAGGATGATGGGCGCATGCACGACACCATCCGCTACGTCGCGATCGGCGACAGCTTCTCGGAGGGCATCGGCGACGCCGGACCCGCTCCGTTCCCCGGCTGGACCGGACGACTCGCGAGCGCGATGGCGGGAGCCTCGGACGCCCACGTCTCGTACGCGAACCTCGCCGTCCGCGGCCGACTGCTCGCCGGGGTCCTCGACGGCCAGCTCGGGGCCGCACTCGCGCTCGACCCGGCGCCGACCCTGATCACCTTCTGCGCCGGCGGGAACGACCTGCTGCGCCCGCGCTTCGACGTGGACGCACTGATCGGGCTCGTCGAGGCCGCAGCCGACCGCGTCGAGGCCACCGGGGCCCGCCTGGCGCTCCTCAGCCCGGCCGACCCGAGCGCCCGCCTGCCCCTCGGCTCCCTGATCAACCGCCGCGGTGACGCCTGGGCCGAAGCACTCGGCACGCTCGCCCGACGCCGTGGTCTGCCGTTCGTCGACGTCTCGCGCGACCCGCACCTCGGCCGCGCGGAGTTCTGGTCGGACGACCGGCTGCACATGAACGCCACCGGGCACCAGCGCGTCGCGGACCTGGCGCTGCACGCGGTCCTCGACGGCCCCGCGCCGGTCGAACCCGCGGACGCCGGTGCCGCCCGGGCCCGCCTGGGCGAGGAACTCCGCTACTACCGCGAGTACGTCCTGCCGTGGGTGCAGCGTCGGATCACCCGCACGTCGTCGGGCGACGGGCGCTCGGCGACCTACCCGACGTGGACGCCGGTGCGCGGTCGGGACGCGTAGCCCGCGTCAGCCAGGGAGCCAGTGTCGGCCCGCTCAGCCCGCGACGTACACGCGGGTGGTGACCCCGCTCAGCGCGTGCGCGAACTCGTCGCCCGTCGCCACGAAGCCGCCCGCCTCGTACAGCCGCACCGCCCGGTCGTTGTCGCCGAGCACGTGCAGCACCACGCGGGGGTGTCCGGCAGCCCGGGCGTCGTGCACCGCCTCGGACAGCAGCGACCGTCCGACCCCGCGGGCCTGCACCCCGGGGCGCACCGCGAGCAACGACAGGTAGGCGGCGTCCGCCGGGTCCGTCGACCGCCCGGTGCCGGGTGCCGTCACGAGGACGAAGCCGTCGACCGCACCGTCCGGGCCGGGGGCCACCAACCAGGCGACGTGCTCCGCCGCGAACTTCTGCCGCGCGCGCTCCCGCACCGCCGGGTCCTCGGCGGCACCGTCGCGGGCGGCCACGGCCGCGGCCCACAGGTCGATGCAGGTGTCGGTCTCGTCCGGGGTCGCAGGACGCACGATGACGGACGACTCGATCACCCGATCAGCCTACGACCGCCCGGCTCCCGATCCTGAACGACGCCCCACGGTGCTCGTCGGGCAGCCGGTCCCCGCGGCCGTGCAGCTTCTGGCGGAGCGACCCCGACCCGTACTCCTCCGGGTAGGCCCCGCGGGCACGGAGCTCCGGGATCACGAACTCGATGACGTCCTCCCACGTGCCCGGCGTCACCGCGTACGCCAGGTTGAAGCCGTCGACGTCGGTGAGCTCCTGGATCTCCTGCAGCCGGTCGGCGATGGTCGCTCCCCCGCCGACCGCCACCGGGCCGAGTCCACCGATCGCCGTCTGCCGCGCCAGGTCGCGGATCGTCCACTTCGACCCGTCCTCCCCCGTCGCCGCCGCGATGTTCGCCGCCGCCGACTGGATCGCGTTCGACTCGACGTCACCGAGGGGCTGGTCCGGGTCCCACTGCGACAGGTCGACGCCCATCCAGCCGGAGTTGAGCACCAGCGCACCGAGCTCCGACGCGTACGACAGGTAGTCCTCGTACTTCGCCTGGGCCAGTTCGTCGGTGGCGTCCGTGATCACGGTGAGCAGCGTGTAGACGCGGGCGGCGTACCGGTCGCGACCAGCTGCCTCCAGGGCGTCCCGGACCTTCGCGACGGTCGACGCGAGCTGCTCGAGCGTCGGTGCGCCCACGAAGACGGCTTCCGCGTTCTCCGCGGCGAAGCGGATGCCGCGCGGTGACGCGCCCGCCTGGTAGATGACGGGCGTGCGCTGCACGGACGGCTCGGACAGGTGGATGCCGGGCACGTCGAAGTGCGTACCGTGGTGCTCGATCGGGTGCACCTTCGCCGGGTCCGTGAAGACCCCGGCTTCGCGGTCGGCGACGACCGCGTCGTCCTCCCACGAGCCCTCCCACAGCTTGTAGAGGACCTCGAGGTACTCGTCCGCCACGTCGTACCGGTCGTCGTGCGACAGCTGGTCGGTCTGGCCCATGTTCCGTGCGGCACTCGGCAGGTACCCGGTGACGACGTTCCAGCCGACCCGGCCCTTGGTCAGGTGGTCGAGCGTCGACATGCGTCGGGCGAACGGGTACGGGTGCTCGTACGCGGTGCCGGCCGTGATGCCGAAGCCCAGGTGCTCGGTCACCGACGCCATCGCCGACACGAGCAGGATCGGGTCGTTCACCGGCACCTGCGACCCGGTGCGGAGCGCGGCCTCGTTCGAGCCGCCGTACACGTCGTAGGTGCCCAGGACGTCGGCGATGAAGATGCCGTCGAACGCCCCGCGCTCGAGCGTCTTCGCCAGGCCGGTCCAGTAGGTCAGGTCGCGGTAGTCCCGCGACCGGTCGCGGGGTGCCGCCACAGTCCGGAGGACTGGTGCGCGACGCAGTTCATGTCGAACGCGTTGAAGCGGATCTGCCGGTGCTCGCTGCTGGTGGTCACGGGTCGAGACGCTACGTCGGAGACCTTGGACGGTCACGGATCGTGACGAAGCGTGACGGTCGGCGCCGGCAACTGCCTGGAGGCGCGACCCACGCCCGCCCCGCCGCCCACGTCGGACGCGGGGCCGGCTCCAGGGCTCAGGCGCGGTCGTGGAGCGTGACGTGGTAACCGTCGGGGTCGGCGAACGTGAACGTCCGACCGAACGGACCGTCGATCGGCGCCGAGACGATCCGGTGTCCGTCGGCGACCAGCGCGTCGTGGATCGCCTGCACGTCCGTCGCGTGCAGCCAGATCGCGGCGCCGACGCCGGGCTGCGCCACCGTGTCGAGGTCCGTGCCGGGCACCAGGTCGCGCAGGGCGAAGGCGATCGGCGTGGTCTCGAACACGACGGCGTGCGGCGGGCCGGCCTCGGAGCGGACGAGACCGAGGTACCGCTCGTAGAACGCCTGCGAGGCATCGAGGTCGCGGGTCTGCAGGGAGATGAAGTCGGGGCCGGTGACGGGCATGTGGTGCTCCTTGGGTATGTGTCAGTCTTCTGACACGGGACAAGCTATGTCAGACTACTGACATGCGTCAAGACGACACCGGCATCCACCTCGAGACGTCGATCGGCTACCTGCTCAAGGAGACCGCGAGCGCCCTCCGCGCGTCGATGGAGGCCGTGCTGCGCCCACTCGGCATGACGGTGACGCACTACTCCTGCCTCGAACTGCTCGCACAGCGCCCCGGCCTGTCGAACTCCGAACTCGCGCGGGGCACCTTCGTCACCCGACAGTCGATGAACGTGCTGCTGCAGGCCCTGGAGCGGGACGGCTTCGTCACCCGCGCCACCGAGCCGTCGGCCGGCAAGGCACTCCCCACGCAGCTCACCGACAGCGGGCGTCGGAGCCTGGCGCAGGCGAGTGCGGCGATCCGCGGCGTCGAGCAGCGGATGCTCGGCGGTCTGACCATCGTCCAGCAGACCGAGGCCCGCCGGATCCTGCGGAGCATGGTCACGGCGCTCCGCAGTCAGGGCTGATCGCGCCGGGCCCGCCATCTGGATGTTGTGTTTCGCTCACCCTTCCGGCGCGTCCGTTTCGCCAGACTGATGTTCCACATTGATGCTTCTCCTCGTCGACCACGAGGAAGAGGACATCATGACGACACTGAAGCGCCCACTCATCCGGACGAGCCAGCTCGCGTTGGCACTCGCAGCCTTCGGCAGCGCCCTCGGCGAGCGCTGCCACCAGCACCGAGGGCCCTCCCGATGTTCGTTCAGCGTCGTCGGCGGGTAGCGCTGTGCACGAGGACTTCACCGGCCTGTACCTGTCGAGCGTCTGGCTCAGCCTGGCGATGCTCTCCGGCAGCCACGCGCGTTCGCGGGGCCGCTCGGCCTGGACCTGGTCCCTCTTGACCCTGTTCCTCGGCCCGCTCGCCGTGCTGCTCCTGGTCACGTGGCCGGCGCGGCCCGCGCAATCGCCCAGGGCGCCGTCGACGGCGGAGACCGATCCAGGTCAGGCCAGGTAGCGCACCGTCGCGGCGTCCTTCGGTGCGTAGCGCTCCTCGAAGTCACGTTCGTTGGGGACCCACACGTCCCGCCAGAGGGCATCGTGCCGGCGCCCGAGCGCGCGATCGCGAGCCATGCCCCGACGTGCTGCCGTGTCGAGGTCGACGTCACACCAGATGCTGACGTCGAGGTGTGGGAGCGCGTCGGGGTGGAAGAGTCCGATCAGGTCGACGATCAGGACGTCCGTCTGCGGCAGCGGCTCAGCCGGACCGAGGGCCCGAACCGACCAGTCGAACCGCTGGAACGTGCTCGCCCGACCGGCCCGGTGCGGTTCGAGCACCGACGACACCAGACGGGGACGATCGACGCCGTCCCAGTCGACGGAGCGCCGGTGGGACCGGACGGGGTCGAGGAAGTCGTCGCCGCGGATGCGGACCGCGCCGGGGAGTCCCTCGACGAGCGTGCGCGTCAGCGTCGACTTGCCGGATCCGCAGTAGCCGGAGACACCGACGACGATCGGTGCAGGCGCCGAGGCACGACGGGACGCGACCAGGTCGATGACGCCGTCGCGGTCCATCGGGCAAGCGTACGAGGTCGATGACGGTGCGCCGGGGTTCGTAGGCTGAGTGGATGGACGTCGCACTGCGGGGCAGCACCACCGAGGACCTCGAGTGGCTCGTCGAGCTCCGGGCCGTGGTGCTGCGCGACGACCTGACGCGGCTCGGCGTGTTCGACGAGACGCGCGTCCGACAGCGCCTCCGCGACGCGTTCCGGCCGCGGCTGACCCGCATCGTGGTGGTCGACGGGCGCGACGTCGGGTCGGTCACCGTGCGGGTCGAGGACCACGTCCGCTGGGTCGAGCACTTCTACCTCGCGCCCGACGCCCAGGGGCGTGGGGTCGGGTCGACGGTGCTGCGCGCCGTCCTCGACGAGCCCCACGACGGCCCGACGCGGCTCAACGTGCTGGTGGGCAGCCCGGCTCGCCGACTCTACGAACGCCACGGCTTCGTACTCGACACCGACGACGGCGTCGACGTGTTCATGACGCTGCGGGCCGCCGATCGAGCACCCCACGGAGCGCACTGAGCTGCTCGTCGACGACGTCGGCCATCCGGCGCTCGGCTGGTCCGGTGAGCCACGACTCGAGGGCCAGGTGGAACAGCATCACGGTCGTCTCGGCGATCACCGCCGCCTCGGCCGGATCGAGCCCGCGGTCGACGAAGGCCCCGCGCACCGCGTCCGTCAGGTCGGCACGCTTCCGGGCGTCGCGCTCCCGCAGTGAGGACTCGGACAGCACCAGCCGCCGCACCGACCCGACCTCACCGTGCCGCCCCTCGAACCGCTCGTCGGTGACGGTGCGGAGGCCGTGCACCACGATGTCGAGCGGGTCGATCCCGGCCGGCGCGCCCCCGATGGCGGCCCGGGCGAGATCGGGGATCTCGTCGCCGGCGAAGATCACCTCGCGCTTGTCGGCGAAGTACCGGAAGAAGGTGCGGGTCGTCAGGCCGGCCCGTGCGGTGATCTGCGGCACGGTCGTCGCCTGGTAGCCCTGCTCGGCGAAGAGCTCGAACGCCGCTCGCTCGAGTCGCCCTCGGGCATCCGGAGACCAACGCATGGGGCAAGAGTACTGGTGATGACACGTCGTGTCATGATTGACTGGGTGATGACACGTCGTGTCATGACCCACTTCGAGCAAGAGATCGGGACACCATGTCGTCGTCGGGCAACGCAGCACTCTGGACCACGTCGACCGGGCGGTTCGCCGTCGGGCCCGCCACGGTCCCCCAGCCCGGCCCCGGCGAACTCGTCGTCCGCGCCGAGGCCGTCGCCGTCAACCCGGTCGACGCCGTCGGCGGGCTCTTCCGGCACCTGGTGTACCCGAAGCTGCGGTTCCCCGCGGTCCTCGGGTCGGACGTCGCCGGCACCGTGGTCGCGATCGGTCCCGGCGTCGAGCGGTTCCGTGTCGGCGACCGGGTCGTCGGGCACGCCGCGGGACAGGAGCAGCACCGGAACAGCGCTGCCGAAGGGGCCTTCCAACACCTGGTCCTGCTGCTCGACCGTGTGACGACCCCGATTCCGGATGCCCTGCCCGCCGAGCAGGCATCGGTCCTGCCGCTCGCCGTCTCGACCGCCGCCGCCGGGCTCTTCGAACCGGACCAGCTCGCGCTGCCGCTCCCCACGGCCGATGCGGTCGACCGCGACGGGGTGGTCCTGGTGTGGGGTGCGTCCACGAGCGTCGGCGCCAACGCCGTCCAGCTCGCCCGCGCCGCCGGGTACGCCGTGATCGGTACCGCTTCGCCGAAGAACCACGCGTTCGTGCAGGACCTCGGGGCCGAAGCCGTGTTCGACTACCGCGACGACGGTGCCGCCCGCCGCATCCTCGAGGCACTCGCCGACCGGGAGCTCGCCGGCACCCTCGCCTTCGGCCAGGGCTCGCTGACCCGCACGCTCCCGATCGTCCGGGCAGCCCCCGGCTCCGGCCGACTCGCGTCGGCGTACCCGACGCCGGTGACGACGATCCGTGCACGCCTCGAGCGCCGACACGGGGTCCACGTCACCGCGATCTGGGGCGGCCGCCCGACGGAGTCCGAGGTCGGCCCCGCGATCTACCGCGACTTCCTGCCCGAGGCGCTCCGCACCGGTCGGTACCGCGCCACCCCGACCGCATCCGTCGTCGGATCGGGACTCGCCGCGATCCCGGACGCCCTCGCCGAGCTCCGCGCGGGTGTCTCTGCCAAGAAGCTCGTCGTCACGCTCCCCTGAGCCGGTAGCGTCAGCGACGTGACCGATGCCCACGAGCAAGACGACGAGACGTTCGAGATCACGATGTCGGGCGGTGGCACGCCGCGGGGGCACCTGCAGGACCCGAGCGCCGTGACGCTGCACCTGGACCCGCGGCTCCTCGGCGACACCGCCAGGGGCAAGGAGATGTTCGCACTGGCGATCGACCAGCAGCACACCGCGCTGTCCGACTACGCCACCGCCATCGCGGCCGCCGACGGTGACGTGACCGCTCCGGCCGTGCAGGACGCCGCGACCGCGCTGCACCAGGCGCTCCAGTTCCTGCCGATCGCCCACACCGCGTACACGGGTGCCGGCTTCCCCACGGGCCGCGTCGGGGACGGCTCCCGCCCGACCTCGCTGCGACCGGAGCGCGGCGAGCGCGGCCTCGGCGTCCACCCGGACATGTTCACGGCGATCCACGGGGACGCGTCGCAGCGCTGGGAGCTCGCGTGCGAAGAGGACCTCCCCCTCGCCGTCGAGATCACCCTGGCGACCGATCCGGACGAGAACGTGCGGTCCGCCTTCCTCATGGGGACGAGGTCACGAACCGTCGTCCTGCTCATGGAACAGCGAGAGACCGACCCGGAGATGCTCGAACAGCTCGCCCAGCAGGGCTACGCGAGCCCCGAACGGAAGTTCCCCGTGCCGCTCGCCGACCTCGTTCCCCGAGAGCTGGACGGCCTCTACGAACTCCTCGGTCTCGACGACGACGCCGTCGCGCTCGCGAAGTCCCGCTGGGCACGGGCGCAGGAACGCGGCGAGCGCATCACCGTCGGCGACGCGCTCCGCGAGATCGGCGTCATCGCCTGACCGCTACTCCGGAGCGAGCGACTTCGTGTACCAGCGGTCCGAGTACGGGCCGTCGTTGAACGGCGGGACCCGGACGAAGCCGAGCCGTTCGTAGAGCGCACATGCCTCGGCGAGCTCGGCGCGGGTGTCCAGCCGCAACGACGTGATCCCGCGTCCCCGGCAGACGTCCTCGACGTGGCGCAGGAGCGTCGAACCGACGCCTCGGCCGCGGTGCTCGGGCAGCGTGAAGACCTTCGTCAGCTCGCCGACGGCACCCACGAAGCGCACACCGGCGCAACCGACCACGGCTCCCCCGTCGGCGGCGACGAGGAACACCCCGGAGTCCCCCTGCAGGTCGTCGTACGGCTCCTCGTCGAGCGCCCGGTCGACCTCGGCCGACGCCGCCACGCGCCCGTACCACCGCGACGCGACCTCCGTCAGGTAGGCCCGCACGATCGCGTCGGATCCGGCCGAGCCGGGATGCGCTGTCTCGACGATCACGTGGTCCATCCTCGTGCTCGTGCTCGTGACCGTCATCGGTCCGCGCCGACGTCCGTCAGGATCGCCCGGACGACGACACTGCAAGGTGAAGGGAGAATCATGACCACGCTCCGTACCACCATCCTCACCGTCGGCATCGCCACGCTCCTCATCGGGGCGGCTGGCTGCGCGACAGGGTCCGCGCCGAGCGCGCCGAGCCCCACGCAGACGAGTGCGACGGCCGTCACGCCGACGACGACCCCGAAATCGACCCCGACGCCGACGAGCGTCCGGCCGTCCTCCAGCCCGACCGGCCCCGCGAGCTGGGTCTTCGGCGACGCGTCCTTCGGCCCCGTCCAGCTCGGAGCCACGGACGCCAGCAAGCTGCTGCCGGCTGCCGGGTTCTCGCGTCAGCCGTCGAGCGGCTGCCCGACGTTCTGGGAGTGGCAGTCCGCCGATCTGTCCACCCCCAGCGGGTCCGGGTACCGGATCCTCGTCACGTCCGACGACTCCGGACCCGGTGTGCGCTACGTCCGCGTTGCGGGACAGGCAACCGACCCCGGCGCGTTCTCGTCGCCCGTGCTGACGTCCACCGGCATCGCGCTCGGTTCCACCGCAGACGACGTGCGCGCGGCGTACCCCGGGCTCGAGAAGACGATCGACACGTGGGAGCCACCGATCGGCGGTTACCGCGAGTACGTGGCACCGACCACGGATGGCCACTGGCTGCACTTCGACACCACGGGTGGCGCTTCCGGCGCTGAGGACATCGTCACGACGATCGTCATCAACGACACGAAGGCGGCAACGCAGGACGTCTGCCGCTGACCGTGCTGCGGACGGGAGGCGCGGGGCGGGCCCGCAACGGGCCTCCCGACTGTCCGGTGCTCGCGATCGCGAGCCGCACCCGGGTCAGCGGGACGCGGTCGCCTCGCGCGCGGCGGCTTCCGCCGCGACCCAGGCGAGCATGCCGCACTTGACCCGCATGACGAACTTGGAGACGCCGTGGAAGGCGACGAGGTCCTCGAGGACGTCCTCGTCGGGCTCACCGACGCCACGCGAGCGCATCATGGTGCGGAACTCCTCGGTCAGTGCGAGGAACTCGGGCGCGGTGCGGCCGACCGCCATGTCGGTGAGGACGGATGCCGACGCCATCGAGATCGAACAGCCGTCGCCCTGCCAGGCGAGCCCGGCGATGCGGTCGGTGCCGGGTTCGAGCCGCAGGCTGACCGTGATCTCGTCGCCACACGTGGGGTTCCGCTCGAAGTGCGAGGCATCCGCGTCGGGCATCGCACCGTCGCCGTGACGCGCCTTCGCGTGGTCGAGGATGACCTGCTGGTACAGGCTGTCGAGGGCGTTCACGCGGTCGCTCCGAAGTAGTCGCGGACCTCGGCGACGGCTGCGAGGAACCGGTCGACGTCGTGCTCGGTCGTGTAGACGTAGGTGCTCGCCCGGCTCGTGGCGACGAGTCCGAGGCGGCGGTGCAGCGGCTGGGCGCAGTGGTGGCCGGAACGCACGGCGATGCCCTGGGCGTCGAGGTACTGCGAGACGTCGTGGGCGTGCACGCCGTCGACGTCGAACGCGACCAGACCGGAGCGCGGGACGCCGGCGGGTGGGCCGACCACGCGGATGCCGGGCACTGCTGCCAGACCGTCGAGCATCCGGCGGGCCAGGTGCTCCTCGTGGGCACGGACACGTTCCATGCCGATGCCCTGCAGGTAGCGGACGGCCTCGGCGAGGGCGACCGCCTGGGAGACGGGCTGCGTGCCGGCCTCGAACCGCTCGGGCGCCGGCATGAACTCGGAGCCCTCCATCGTCACGGTGGTGATCATCGAGCCACCGGTGCGGAACGGCGGCAGGGCGTCGAGCAGCTCGGCACGGCCCCAGAGCACGCCGATGCCGTTCGGGCCGAGCATCTTGTGCCCGGAGAACGCGGCGAAGTCGACCCCGAGCTGCTGCACGTCGAGGGGACGGTGCGGTGCGGACTGGCAGGCGTCGAGCACGACGAGGGCGCCGCGGGCGTGGGCGAGACCGACGACCTGCTCGACGGGGGCGATCATCCCGGTGACGTTCGAGACGTGCGAGAACGCGACGACCTTCGTGCGGTCGGTGATCAGGGCCGCGGCGTCGTCGGCGGTCCAGGTGCCGTCGTCGGCGACCGGGATCCAGCGGAGGGTGGCACCGGTCAGCGCGGCGAGCTCCTGCCACGGCACGAGGTTGGCGTGGTGTTCGGCCTCGGTCACGAGGATCTCGTCACCGGCGCCCAGGCGGAAGCGCTCGGCGTCGGCACCGCCGCGGCCACGGCTGGCGTTGGCCATGCCGTAGGCGACGAGGTTGAGCGCGTCGGTGGCGTTCGCGGTCCACACGACCTCGGTCGGGGCGGCGGCGCCGATGAAGCCGGCGACGGTGGCGCGGGCGTCCTCGTAGGCGTCGGTGCTGAGCGCCGCGAGCGTGTGGGCCCCGCGGTGGACGGCGGCGTTGTCGTGTTCGAGGAACCGGCGCTCGGCGTCGAGGACCTGGCGCGGGCGTTCAGCCGTCGCCCCGGAGTCCAGGTACGCCAACGGCTGCCCGTTCACGTCCTGCGCGAGGATCGGGAAGTCCCGCTTGATCGCCTCGACCTCGGTCTCGGTGAGCGGCTGGTTCGGCGCCACGACTGTCACGTCTCGTCCTCCTGGTGCTGCTGTCCGGAGCAACCCGTCCATGGTGTCCGTTGTTCCCGACCACGTCCAGTCGGCACGTGCAACGGCCCAGGACCACGCCGGGTCCTGGGCCGTTGCACGTCGTCCGCTACTCGTTGCCGATCTTCTTGTCCGCAGCGTCGCGGGCCCCGTCGATCTTGTCGTCGTACTTGCCGCCCGTGGCCTTCTTGACCGCGTCGGCCACGCCGCCGAGCACCTTGTCGCTGACGCCCTCGGCCTTCTCGCTCTGCAGGGCGTCCTGGACCTTGCCGTCCTTCAGGAACTCCTGGGCCTTCTTCGTGATGTCGTCGAACCCCGCCATCGGCTGCTCCTCGTCTCGGTGCGGAGCCCGTCGCTCCGTCCTGGCGCCGACAGTAGGCCGCCGGGCACCCGTCCGTACCGGAACGCTCGGGGTCTTCACACCATCTGGGCGCTGCGGCGGCGGGCGAGCACGTACCCGACGGCGACCGCGCCGGACACCGCGAGCAACGAGGGCACGAGGATGTCGGTGCCCTGCTGGGTGAACTCGACGACGAGCACGAGGGCGGTGAACGGCGCCCGCATGGTGGTGGCGAGGAAGGCCGCCGCACCGACGAAGGCGAAGGCCGCCAGACTCGGACCGTCGGCCGGCCACAGCAGCAGCCAGGCACCGCCCAGGCCACCGCCGATCGCCGAACCGATCGCGATCGACGGGGTCAGCGTGCCACCGACCGCACCGGCCCCGATGGTGGCCGACGTGGTCACGGTCCGCAGGACACCGAGCAGCAGCAGGAGCACGATCGGCGAGAGGCCGGCGAACGAGGCGTCGTCGAGCGTGGTGTTCATCGCGACGAGACCGAGCGCCCGACCGTTGCCGAGGATCTCCGGGAACGGGATCGCGATGAGCCCGACCATCGCGAAGACCACCGGCAGCACGACGAGCAGGTGCCAACCCTTCGGGGCGATGCCCTGCAGCCGGTTGGTCAGCTTGACGAACCCGACCCCGGCGAGCCCCAGCACGGGTCCCACGACGACCGCCCAGACGAGCAGCGACGGCGAGAGGTGCATCGCGGGCACGTGGTACAGCACCTCGTCCGGGATCACGAGCCGGGCGGTGATGGCGGCGACGGCACTCGTGGCGAAGGCGGGCAGGGCGGTCGCGAAGCTGATCTCCCCGAGCAGGACCTCGACCGCGAACAGCGCGCCGCCGAGGGGCACGTCGTACACGGCGGCGAGGCCGGCCGCGGCACCGCAGGCGACGAGGATCTTCGTCTCGCGTGCGGTCAGCCCCGCACGACGGGTGACGAGTTGGGCGAGCCAGGCCCCGACCTCGCGCGGCGCCACCTCTTTGCCGATGGACGCGCCGAGCCCCACGGCCAGGATCTGGATGCCGGCGTTCGCGAGCGTCGCCAGGGCCGGCATCCGCTTGCCCTCGACGGCCGCGGTGACCGAGACGATCGAGCGCCCCCACCGCCGGAGCGCCCACCAGGCGACCCCGGTCAGGACGCCGGCCGCGGTGAGCGCGAGGAACCGGTTCAGCCCGGAAGGTGCGTCGGCGGCCTCGAGGTGCCCGCCGAACCCGTACCCGAAGGCGACGAACTGGATGAGCTGGAGCGCGAGCCAGACCGCGATGCCGGCGATGCCGCCGGAGACGCCCACCAGGGCGGTGACGACGGCGAGCTTGAGGGCCCAGACCGGGGTCGCGTGTCCGGAGTGCGGCATGACCGGAAGCCTAACGGGCTGGACCCCACCCGATGACGGACGGCGACGCGCCCGCCGGACGCGGGACGCGCCTCCAGGGCGGGTCCCCGACCACCCGCCGTCAGACGGCCGTCACCCGGAACGGCACCACGCAGTCGGCCGGCATGAGCGGTGGCTGCAGGCCGACGGTGCCGAGCACCCGGCCGCTGAACACCCGCGGGCCGGACCACCAGCCCGGTCGCACCAGGTCGTGATCGTCGCCGATGACCACCGGGTCGACGCGGTAGGTCGTGTCGGGGTCGAGGTCGCGGAAGGTGACCCGGCCGGTGCCGGAGACCTCGGAGCGGCCGATGCCGGCGAGGAAGAAGACGGCCTGCTGCCGGTCCGGCGCGACCGTGCCGTACACGAGCCGCGTGTCGTCGACCTCGTCGGAGCGCACCAGGTCGCCGCCGTGCAGGAGCGGGCGGAGCTCGCGGTACAGCGCGATCCACTCGGTGAGCGCGGCGGACTCGTCGGCGGTCGCGCCGGCCAGGTCCCACTCGATGCCGAGGTGCCCGACCAGCGCCGTGCCGGCACGGAAGGCGAGGTCGTGCACGCGACCGGTCGTGTGGTTCCGGCCGCTCGCGATGTGCGACCCGAGCAGCTCCGGCGGCAGGAGCTGCTGCGTCCACCGGTGCATCTGCTGGCGCTCGAGCGGGTCGATGTCGTCGGACACCCACACCCGCGCGGTGTGCTCGATGACGCCGAGGTCGACCCGACCGCCGCCCGACGAGCACGACTCGATCTCCAGGGACGGGAACCGCTCGCCGAGCGTCGCCATCAACCGGTACGCGGCGAGGGTCTGCTCGTGGACCGCTGCGCCGCCGCCCGGGAACCCCGCCTCGACGAGGTCGCGGTTGTGGTCCCACTTCACGGCGTCGACCGCGTACTCGCCGATGATCGCCGTCATCCGTTCGAGGACGTGGTCGAAGGCCTCGGGGATCGCCAGGTTGAGCACCTGCTGGTCGCGGGACCGGGCGGGCAGCCGACCGTCGGCCTGCAGGATCCACTCCGGGTGGGCGCGGGCGAGGTCGCTGTCCTCGTTCACCATCTCGGGTTCGAACCACAGGCCGAACTCCATGCCGAGCGCACGGACGCGGTCGACCAGGGGGCCGAGTCCGTCCGGCCAGACGTCCTCGTCGACGTACCAGTCACCGAGGCCTGCGTGGTCGTCGCGGCGGCCGTGGAACCAGCCGTCGTCGAGCACGTAGCGTTCGACGCCGAGGGTCGCGGCACGCTCGGCGAGGTCGACGAGGCGGGCCAGGTCGTGGTCGAAGTACACGGCCTCCCACACGTTGATCGTCATCGGGCGGGGCGTCGTCGGGTGCTGCGGGCGGCTGCGGAGCCAGCGGTGGAACCGTCGGGCCTGGTCGTCGAGGCCGTCCCCGTGCGCGAAGTACACCCACGGCCCCTCGTAGGTGGCGCCGGTGTCGAGCCGGACCTCGCCGGGCAGCAGGAGTTCGCCGCCGCCGATGACCTGGCGGCCGGTGGCGAGCCGTTCGGCGTGGTGCCGGTGGTTGCCGCTCCAGGCGGTGTGGACGCCCCAGACCTGGCCGTGCGCGAAGCCGAAGCCCGGCTCCCCCACCGTCAGCAACGTCGCGGCGTCGGTGCCGGTGCGGCCCTTCCGGCCCTCGCGCTGGTGGGTCCCCACGACGAGTTCGCGGCGCTGCGGGGTCCGCTCCTTGCCCCAGCGGCCGGCGAAGTCCAGGATCTCGCGGGCCCCCGACGGGATCGGCATCGCGAGCGTCAGGTCGTCGACGGTGTAGACGCCGTCGGCGGTGTTCGTCACGCCCGCTCGGGCCCGGACGAGCCCGGAGCCGAGCATCTCGATGGTCACCCGCACGGTGAGCCCGGCGACGGTGTCCTCGGCGTCGGCGGTGACCGCGGAGTCGGTGACCGCGAGCGACGTCACCGTGAACGCCGGCGACCAGTCGGCGCCGTCACGGTGCCCGGCGAGCCCCGGACGACCGCTCCAGCCCCGGTGCGGCTCGGGCAGCACGGACAGGCGGACCGGGTCGTCCATCTCGTTCGGTGCGACGGGCGCGACGTCGGCGTCGGCGAGGGCCGTCAGCGCCTCGGTGTCGAGCGGTCCGAGTGCCGCTCCCCAGTGCACGACGGCGGGGAGCGCGTCGTCGCGGCAGTCCAGGACGAGCGAGACGCCACCGGCGGTCAGGTGGACGAGTTCGTGCGGCATGCGGGGCTCCAGTCGGCGTCGTTGCACGTCAGAGCTTTCCGGTCAGGAGCCGTCCGCTGCAAATCCGGCTGCGGCGCGGCTCCGGTTGCGGCTCAGGTTGCGGCGCGGCTCAGAACCAGCGCTTGACCTTGAACACCACGTACAGGATCGCGGCGAACAGGACCATCGCGACGATCGACAGCGGGTACCCCCACGTCCAGCCGAGTTCGGGCATGTGCGTGAAGTTCATCCCGTAGATCGCGGCGATGAGCGTCGGCGCGAACAGGATCGCCGCCCAGCCGGAGATCTTCTTCGTGTCGTCGTTCTGCTTCTGCGCCGCCAGGGTCGAGTCGACGGTCAGGGCGTTCTGCAGCAGCTGCCGGAACGTGTCGAGGCGCTCCACCACCCGGATCGCGTGGTCGAGGACGTCGCGGAACCGCCGCTGCATCTCGATCGGCAGGTGGTACTTCTCGGCGCCGCGGTGCAGGTTCTCGATCATGTAGACGAGTGGACGCGCCGCACGCTGGAAGTCGACGACCTCGCCGAACAGCTCGTACACGCGCCGGGACACCCCGGCCTCGCCCGAGAACAGCTGGTCCTCGATCTGGTTGATGTCCTCTTCGAGTCCGTCGATCACCGGCACGTAGCCGTCGACGATGGAGTCCATCAGCGCCCAGAGCTGCGCCTGCGGGCCGACGGTCACCAGCCCCGGCTTGCCGCTCAACCGCTGCAGCGCCCGGGGAACGGTCTGCTTGCCACGGGGGTCGGCCTTCACGACGGCGAGGAAGAAGGTCTCACCGACGAAGGCGTGCACCTCGCCGAACGCCACCTCTTCCTGCTGGTCGTTGTACAGCGCCGGCTTGAGCACCACGAACAGCGTCGAGCCGTACCGCTCGAGCTTCGGTCGCTGGTGCCCCTCGGCGGAGTCCTCGACCGCGAGTTCGTGCAGGCCGAGGGCGACCGCGACGTCGCCGAGTTCCTCGGCGTCGGGCTGGTGCAGGACGATGCACGCGCTGGCGCCCTGGTCGTCGAGCATCCGGAAGGTGTCGTCGAGGGACGGACTCGCGATCGGGGCGATCCGGTCGATGTAGACGGTGTTCAGTTCGACGCTCACGCGCCCACCGTACGCAGGGTGGCCGGTTCCCGGTCTGGAGGCCCGTGGCACGCCCGCCGTGCGCCCCGCGTCCTGCCTGAACGCGCGCTGCACGACCGGCGGCACCGGCCGCCTACGGTGCAGGTCATCAGCATGCTGACGAAAGGGACTGTCATGAAGAGGATCTGGAAGCGCATCGCGGTGGCCGTGAGCGCGGTCGTCGCCGTCATCGGCGCGTACGTCGGGTCGGGCGCTGCCGGTGGGACGCCCATCCAGGACGCCGCCGGTGGCGCACTGTCGGCGTCCTCCACCGCGATCGCTCCGGACGGCCCCGCCTTCTCGATCTGGAGTGTCGTCTACGCCGGGCTCATCGGCTACGCGGTGCTGCAGCTCTTCCGCACCGCGAACGACGAGCGGCACGAGCGGCTGGTGGTGCCGGCGGTGCTCTCCCTGCTCCTCAACGCCGCGTGGATCCTGTCGGTGCAGTTCGGGTTCCTGTGGGCGAGCGAGCCGATCATCGTCGCACTGCTCGTCGTGCTGATCTGGACGTTCACGATCCTGCGCCGGACCCCGTCCCGCGGGGTCGTCGAGGCGATCCTGACCGATGGCACCTTCGGGCTGTACCTCGGGTGGGTCTGCGTCGCGACGGCCGCCAACACCGCTGCGGTGCTGACGGCGGCGGGCTTCCGGGGCTTCGGACTCGGGCAGGACCCGTGGGGTGTGGTCGTCGCCGCGGTGGCCGGGCTCGTCGGGGTCCTCATCGCGCTGTGGGGCCGGGGACGCCTGGCGCCGATGGCCTCGGTCGCGTGGGGTCTGGCGTGGGTCGCCGTGGCTCGGTTCGAGGGGCCGCTCGTCTCCGTGCCGACGGCGGTGGCGGCCGTGGTGGCTGCGGCGGCCGTGGTCGTCGTGACCGTGGTGGTGCGTGCCCGCGCCGGCTGGGTCGGCGGGCGTGCCGGTCGGGCGGCGGCTCCGGTCGCGGCCTGACGTGCGTGGTATTGCGCGTCGTTTCGCGCTGAGCGACACCTCACGCGGCCGCTGGCCCGTGAGGTGTCGCTCAGCGCGAAGACTCGCGCGGGCTCAGCGCGACGACTGGGCGGACGCCACCAGGCCGTGGGCGGCGGCGACCGCGGCGTTCGTGACCCGGCCGGCGTGCACGTTCAGGCCGGCGGCGAGCGCGGGGTCGGCCTCGAGCGCGGTCTCCCAGCCACGGTCGGCGATCGCGACGGCGTAGGGCAGCGTAGCGTTCGTCAGCGAGATCGTGCTCGTGCGCGGGACGGCCCCGGGCATGTTCGCCACGCAGTAGTACACGGTGTCGTGCACGGCGAACGTGGGGTCGTCGTGGGTGGTCGGGTGGGAGCCCTCGAAGCAGCCGCCCTGGTCGATCGCGATGTCGACCAGCACCGACCCCGGCCGCATGTCGGCGACCATCGCGTCGGTGACGAGCTTCGGCGCCGACGCCCCGGGGATGAGCACGGAGCCGATCACCAGGTCGGCGTCGCGCAGGGCCTCGGCCATGGCGTGCGCCGATGAGCGCAGGGTCGTGACGCGGCCGCCGAACCGGGCGTCCAGGGCCCGGAGCCGCGGCAGGCTGATGTCGAACACGGTGACGTCGGCGCCCATGCCGAGCGCCATCGTCGCGGCGTGCTCCCCCGCGACGCCGCCGCCGATGACGACCACACGGCCCTTCGGCGTGCCGGGGACCCCGCCGAGCAGCAGCCCGCGCCCACCGTTCGTGCGCATCAGGTGGAACGCGCCGACCTGGGCGGACAGTCGCCCGGCGACCTCGGACATCGGCGACAGCAGCGGCAGCGAGCGGTCCGGCAGCTGCACGGTCTCGTAGGCGATCGCCGTCGCGCCCGAGTCGATGAGCGCGTCGGTCAGCGGTCGGTCGGCGGCGAGGTGCAGGTAGGTGAAGAGCACCTGGCCCGGCCGGATCATCGGGTACTCCGACGCGACCGGCTCCTTCACCTTGAGGATCAGCTCGGCACGCTCCCACACCTCGGCCGCGGTGTCGACGATCGTGGCCCCGGCGGTGCGGTACTCGTCGTCGGTGAAGGCCGAACCGGACCCGGCACCGGCCTGCACCAGCACCTGGTGGCCGTGCGACCCGAGCTCGGCGACGCCGGCCGGAGTGGCGGCGACGCGGTACTCGTTGTTCTTGATCTCGGTGGGGACGCCGATGCGCATGCTGACTCCTTCGTGGGCGGTGCGTTCGTCCCGTCCATTGAGCACCGGATTCGCCCACAGCACTGCTGCGCCGAACATCCGGACAGCAGCAGCGCGATCCGTGTCACGAGATTCGGCGGAACGGTCCGCAGCGGCAGTCGGTCAGTGCCCGCGCAGCGACTCGCTCGGCAGCTCCCCGAAGCGGCTGCGGTAGGTCGCCGAGAAGCGTCCGAGGTGCCCGAAGCCCCACGTCCGTGCGATCTCGGCCACCGTCGTCTCGTCCAGGCCACTGCCGACCAGGTCGGTCCGGGCGCCGTCGAGTCGCACGCCGCGCAGGAGTTCCCCCGGCGTCTGGTCGAGGTGCCGGCGGAGGGACTGCTGCAGCCCGCGCGGGCTGAGCCCCGCCGCCGCCGCGATGTCCGGGGTGCCGATCGCTTCGCGCGCGTGCTCGTGCACGAACTCGAGCGCCCGGCGCAGGCGGTCGTGCTCCGGGCCGCTGCCGGACACCGACGCACGCCACTTGTTGCGCTGCGGGAACGCCCGGATCGCCGCGATCGCGAAGGCCTCGGCGATGTCGCGCTGCACCATCGGGCTCATCGACCGGTCGACGTCGAGCCACGTGGCCGAGTACGTCCGCACCACCGACCGCCACAGCGCGATGCCGTCGGCCGTCGGGCGGCGCATCGGCTCGAAGGCGAAGTTGTCGTCGCCGGCCACGGCTCGGACGAAGTCGCGGTCGAGCTGCACCAGGTTCAGGGCGATGTCGTGGTGGTGCAGCGCGTACGGCTCGGCGAAGGGCAGCACGACCGGCACCCCGGCCTGGAGCTCGAACGTCTCGCCGCCCGTGGTGATCCGGCTCGAACCGCTGCGCAGCCACGCGACCAGGAACTCGTCGTCGACCTGGCTCTCGCTGCGCAGGTCGACCATGAACCGCGACGAGCGCAGGGACATCCGCTCGTCACCGACGCCGGCGAAGTCCCAGTGGGCGTTCTCGTGGGTGCGACGGACCAGTGGTGCACGGAAGTCGTAGTCGCCCGTGAAGAACGCGAGCGCCTGGTCGACGTCGCTGCCGACCATCCGCCGGAAGTACCGCTGACCGGGCTGTTCGAGAGAAAGCACCATGGTCGAGAACCTACGACGGACCACCGACAAACTGCGTCAGGTCCTGACTCAGGGCTGCAGGATCGCCTGCCCCACACTCTCGTCCAGGATCAGGTCCGTGATGAGCCCGGCGGCCAGCGCGCCCCGCAGCGACGCCGCCTTCGACCGCCCGGCGACGACGCAGACCCGCCGCGGCGCGCGCTTGATCGTGTCGAGGTCAGGAGCGCCGGCGCGGGCGTTCACCCCGATGTCCTTCCACGAGCCGTCGGCCCGGTAGAACACCGTCGAGACGTCCCCGACGACCCCCGCCTGCGTGAGCTCGTCGCGGTCCTCGGGGTCGAGGTACCCGCCGGAGTACACGTGCGAGGGCACCGGGGCCTGCGGGGCACCGACACCGAACACGACGAGGTCCATCCGCTCGTGCAGGTCGAGCACACGGCGGATCGAGCGCTCCCGGAACAGGGCCTCCTTCGTCGCGGGGTCGTCGAAGAACGCCGGCACCGGGAACTGCTGCACGAACGCCCCGTAGGCCTCGCCGAACCGCCGCAGGATCTCCGACGCGTAGACGATGCCGGTGGTGCGGGTGTTCGCGGCGCCGTTGATCTGCACGATCGTCGAGCCGTGGGTGGTCTTCGGCACCAGGTAGCGGCTGACCGCGCTGACCGTCGAGCCCCACGAGATCCCGATCACCATGTTCGACTCGACGTACTGCGTCAGGATCCGGGCGGCGGACAGCGCGACCCGTTCGAGCCGGTCGACGTCGCTCGTGTGGTCCGGCACCGGGACGACGTGCGCGTGCACCCCGAAGCGGGAGCGGATGCTCCGGCTCAGCGCAGCGGCCTGGTCCAGGGGCGAACGGATCTGGATGTCGACGAGCCCGGTGTCCCTGGCGTACTTCAGCAGCCGCGACACCGATGAGCGCGAGGTGCCGAGTTCGTCGGCGATCGCGTCCATCGTCAGGTCCTGCAGGTAGTACAGGTGGGCGGCGCGCAGCGCCTGCTGCGTGCGCATGGGCTGAGCCGCATCGCTCATGGTGCTCCGATCTGTCGAACGCAACCATGCACGGACGTGCAGGGCCTCTGCAACCCCTGCCGCGCCTCCTGACCGCCGTGTCGGGCCTGGACGACACGTGTGCTGCACGTTCGTGCACGCGAGTTGCCCGCCCTGTCGAACGAGCGCACGATCGATCCTGACCCCACGAACAGACGAAGGAAGCGACGAACCATGTCGAAGAAGACACAGCCCCGGAACACGGTGACCGCCCTCACCGAGCGCCCGAACGCGCAGGTCCTCGTCGTCGGCGGCGGCATCAACGGCATCGCGACGTTCCGCGACCTGGCGCTCCAGGGCGTCGACGTCGCCCTGGTCGAGCGTGGCGACTACGCCTCCGGCGCCTCCGCGGCCTCGAGCCACATGATCCACGGCGGCATCCGCTACCTGGAGAACGGCGAGTTCCGCCTGGTGCGCGAGAGCGTGCAGGAGCGCAACGGCCTGATCCGCATCGCCCCGCACTACGTCAAGCCGCTGCAGACGACCATGCCGATCTTCTCGACGTTCTCCGGCATCATGAACGCCCCGCTGCGCATGCTGACGCACAAGCAGCGCTCCACCAAGGAGCGCGGCGCGATGCTCATCAAGATCGGCATGACGATCTACGACTCCTTCTCGCGTGACGGCGGCTCCGTCCCGAAGCACGTCTTCCGCACCAAGAAGGCCGCGCTCGAGGACATGCCCGCCCTCAACAAGGACCTGAAGTACACGGGTACCTACTACGACGCGAGCGTGCACGAGCCCGAGCGCCTGGCCCTCGACGTCCTGAAGGACGGCCTGGCCGCGGGAGCCGGGAGCGGCTCCGCCGCGACCGCCCGCGCCACGAACTACGTCGAGGCAGCCGGCACCCGCGACGGCGGCGTCCTGCTGCGCGACCGCGAGACCGGCGACGAGTTCGTCTTCACCGCCGACGTCGTGATCAACGCTTCCGGCCCCTGGACCGACCTGACGAACGAGGCGTTCGGCGGCGAGACGAAGTTCATGGGCGGCACGAAGGGCTCGCACATCGTCGTCCACAACGACGAGCTGCTCGAGGCCACCAAGGGCCGCGAGCTGTTCTTCGAGAACGACGACGGCCGCATCGTCCTCATCTACCCGCTCAAGGGCCGGGTCCTCATCGGCACGACCGACATCGACGCCGACCCCGCGAAGCCGGTCACGACGACCGACGAGGAGATCGACTACTTCTTCGGGCTCGTGAAGCACGTGTTCCCGCAGATCGACGTCACCCGCGACCACATCGTCTACAGCTACTCCGGCATCCGCCCGCTCCCCCGCCACGAGGACACCGCCCCCGGCTTCGTGTCCCGCGACTACCGGATCGTGGACACCCAGATCGCCGGGCTGCCGAAGTCGACCGTGCTGTCGCTCGTCGGTGGCAAGTGGACGACCTTCCGTGCCCTCGCTGCACACCTGTCCACCGAGGCGACGACCAAGCTCGGCATGAGCCGCAAGGTCGACACCACGGGCATGCCGATCGGCGGTGGCAAGGAGTTCCCGACCACCGACGCGCAGCGCGCCCTGTGGATCAAGTCGCACCGCGACGGCCTGGACGAGTCGCTGGTCGAGGGCCTGCTCGAGCGCTACGGCACCCGTGCCGCCGAGGTCGTGGACGTCCTGACCGACGGCCCGGTCGAGCCGCTCGAGTCCGACCCGTCGCTCACCCGCGCCGAGGTCGCGTACTTCGCCCGCCACGAGCAGGCCGTCCACCTGGTCGACGTCGTCCTGCGCCGCACGAACCTGGCGTTCGTCGGCGGGGTCACGATCGACCTGCTCGACGAGCTGGCCGACGTGCTCGCCGGTGCGCTCGGCTGGACGACCGAGGAGCGCGCGGACGAGGTCCAGCGCACGCTCGACGTGCTGCGTGAGTCGCACGGCGTGATCGTGCCGCTGACGTCGGCGTCGCAGCTCGCGTAGTCGACGCAAGGACAAGACGGACGGGAGGCCCGGTACCAGCTGGTACCGGGCCTCCCGTCCGTTCGTGGTCGCGTCTGCGAGCCGTTGGTCGCGTCGGCGACCGCTGGTCGCGTCAGAAACGCTCGCCGGTGGGGTCGAGCGCCGTGCGGTCGATGAGCTGGTCGCCGCCGACCGGCTCGCCTTCCCAGTCGACCAGGCGCCAGCCGTCGGCGAACGAGCCCTCGAGCTCGACGATGCCGGTGTTCTCCAGGTGGCGCTTCGTGCCGAAGTGGTCCGGGGTGTTCTGCGCAGCCGCGCTCGCCCACGTGCGGATCGCGGCACCGTGGCTGACGGCGGCGGCGACCGCGACCCCGGTGGCCTCGATCTGCCGGACGGCGTCGTCGTAGCGCTCGAAGAACTCGGTGCCGCTCTCGGCGCCGGGCATCCGGGTCGTCCGATCGCCGCCGGACCAGCCGTGCACGGTGGAGATGTAGGTCTGCACGGACACCTTGTCGCTCTTGCCCTGGGTGTCGCCCGCCTCGATCTCACGCAGGCCCGGCAGCACAACGGGCTCGAGGCCGAGCGAGGTCGCGAGGGGCGCCGCGGTGATCTGCGTGCGGATCATCGACGACACGAACAGTCGCTCGATCCCCCGGTCGGCGAGCGCTGCCGGCAGCGCGTCGGCCTGCTGCTGCCCGAGCTCCGTCAGCCCCGGTCCGGGCACCACGGCATCGAGGATGCCGTGCACGTTCGCGGGGGTCTGGCCGTGGCGGATGAGCAGCAGTCGCATGCCGCCACCCTACGGACCGCCGCTGACGTCAGCCCTGCCGTGTGTTCCAGCGGGGGTTCTTCTTGTTGATGACGTAGACGCGGCCGCGGCGTCGGACGACCTGCGAGCCGGGGATCTGCTTCAGGGCCTTGAGGGAGTTGCGGACCTTCACGACGAGCCTCCTTGTTGATAACGGTTTTCAGTTACAGTAGCGGACATGCGTGCTGCTGCCATCACCCTCGTCACCGCCCTGCACCAGGTCGACGCCGACCGCGTCGCCGCCCGGATCTCGGACGGGCACCGGATGCACGTCGCCGGGAGTGCCTTCGCCACCGCCCGCGCCGTGGCCGACCGTGCCGACCAGCTCGACCGGGTCTGCGGGCCCGACTCGGGCCACGGGCTCGTCGTCACCCTGCACCCGGGAGCCGATGCCCGAGCGGTCGGCATGCTGCTCGCCAACGCGGCACGGTCCGAGACCGGCGACGACCGGGTGCTGCGGCACGTCGTCGGGGTGCTGCGGGCCGACGACGTCGCGCACCTGCTGTGGTCGGACGTCGACGACGCCTTCGTGGCCGCGGACCGGATGGCCGCACTCGTCGAGTACGCGACGGTGATCGCCCTCGACCGCATCGAACCGCTGTCGGGCCGTCGGCGACGGGCGCTCGTCTCGCTGCTGCACCGGATGGCGCCCCAGGCCGTGATCGTCGCCCTGCCCGCGATCCGCAGCGCCGCCGACCTGCCGGCGTCGAACGGTGGAGCCGCGCGGGTGCTCGCCACCGGTGCCGGCTGGATGCGGGCGCTGTCGAGCGGTGCGGACACCGGGCGCGAGGCCCGCGACGCCCTGGTCTCGATGCGCTACCGGGAGCCGCTGCCGTTCCACCCCGGACGACTGTCGTCCGTCATCGCCGACGACCTGTCCGCCGGGGTGAACGGTCGCGTGCTGCGGTCGCGGGGGTTCTTCCGCCTGGCGTCCCGGCCGGACCACGTCGGCTCGTGGTCGAGCTTCGGGTCGATGCTCGCGCTCGACCCCACCGCGAACCCGTCGTGGGACGCCGACGCCCCGATCGGGCAGGCGCTGTGGTTCGTCGGCGAGCAGCTCGACGTCCGGGCGATCGAGCGGGCGCTCGACGGGGCGCTGCTCACGCCGTCGGAGCTGCTCGCCGGGCCGGACGTGTGGCGCGGCTGGCCGGACCCGTTCCCGGTGTGGCCCGCGGTCGACCCGGCGTCGGAGCACCGGCACGAGTGAGGCGGGCGGGCGCGGCCGGGTTGCGCACTCGTCTTGCGACAGAGCACGAGTCGATCGACGCGTGCATCGTCGTCTCATGCGCACACATCCGCAGCGTCAGCGCGCTGGCACCCCCTCAGCCTCGCGCGCAGCAGCAGCCGCCGCGTCCTGCGCCGCGAACGGCAGGTCACCGAGGTCCAGGTGCGGGTTCGTGTCCTGCGTGAGCACGAGCTCCTTCGCCTCGTCCTCGGTCTCCACCGCCGGCATCGACCCGGGCAGCGGGCGCTGCGAGGACTCCTTCATGCAGAAGACCCCGATCGCTCCGACGACGCTCATCGCCATCAGGAAGTACGCCGGCGCGAGCTCGTCACCCGTGGCGGTGAGCAGCGCCTGCACGATCAGGGGCGTGGTCCCGCCGAACACCGCGATCGCGATGTTGTATGCGAACCCCATGCCGCCGTACCGCGTCGAGGTCGGGAACAGCGCCGGCAGCGACGCAGCCTGGTTCGACACCCACAGCGCCGTCATCAGCGCGAGCAGCCCGAGGCCGGCGAGCGTCGACCACTGCGCCCCGTGCCCGATGAGCATGAACGCCGGCACGACGAGCACGACGGTGGTGGCGGCACCGATCCACATCACGACGCGGCGGCCGAGGCGGTCGGAGAGCTTGCCGGTCAGCGGCAGCATCACCGCGAGCAGCAGGAGCACCGGGATCGTCAGCAGCGTGCCGTCGATGGCGGAGTACCCGAGCGAGTCGGTCAGGTACGTCGGCATGTACGAGGTCAGGGCGTAGCCCACGGTGTTCGACGCGGCGACGAGCATGATCGCGATGACGATCGGGCGCCAGTGCTGGCGGACCATCGCGACGACGTTGGCCGGACGCTCACCCTCGAAGGACGCACGGGACTCGGTCGCGGCCTCCTGCGCGGCCTGGGTCGCCTGGAACACCGGCGACTCCTCGATCCGCAGGCGGAAGTAGATGGCCACGACGCCGATCACCCCGGCCGCCAGGAACGGGAACCGCCAGCCGTAGGCGGTCATCGCCTCGTCGCCGAGGGTGAGCTGCAGCACCGACACGACCGTGGCACCGAGCGCGAAGCCGAGGTAGCTGCCGAAGTCCAGGATGCTCGCGAAGAACCCCCGACGGCGGTCCGGGGCGTACTCGGTGACGAAGGTCGTCGCCCCGGCGTACTCACCACCGGTCGAGAAGCCCTGCGCGAGCTTCAGCACGACGAGCAGGATCGGGCCGAACACGCCGATCGTCGCGTACGCGGGGAGCGCCCCGATCAGGAACGTCGACGCCGCCATCATGATCAGCGTCGTCGCGAGCACCTTCTGCCGACCGATCCGGTCACCGAGGCGTCCGAACACGATGCCACCGAGCGGCCGCGCGATGTACGTCGCCGCGAACACCCCGAGGCTGAACAGGATCTGCACCGCTGGTTCGGCCGTCGGCAGGAAGACCTTCCCCATCGTGACGGCCAGGTAGCCGTACACACCGACGTCGTACCACTCCATGGTGTTGCCGACGACCATGCCGCTGACGGCTCGCCGCATCATGCTCTTGTCGACCACGGTGACGTCGCTCTCGCGCAGCCGTCGGTGCGGTCGGGGGTGGGTACTGCTGGGGTCGGAACCCATGCATCGCTCCTCGAGAAGATCGGTGGGCCGTCGGGAACCGGCCCAGAACAGCGAGCGACGTTACCGAGCAACCGAAATGTCATTGGGCGGTGATTCTCAGGGAACGGCGTGTCACCCGAACGGGGGTCGCCGCCGATCCGCACCAGTCCGGCGAACCCGGAAGCTGAGTAACGAGGCCGTAACATCGGGCTCATGGCGATCGAACCCGAGACGAAGAACTGGACGTGGGTCATCGAGTCCGCGTGTCCCGAGTGCGGCTACGACGGCAGCGCGGTCACCGTCCGCGACGTGCCGGGCATCATCGACGAGAACACCGCAGGATGGCCCGCGGTCCTCGGACGCGATGACGTGCGCGACCGCCCCGACGACCAGACCTGGTCACCGCTCGAGTACGGCGCCCACGTGCGGGACGTCCACCGGAAGATGGCGGAGCGCCTCGAGCTGATGCTCACCGAGGACGCCCCGACGTTCCCGAACTGGGACCAGGACGCCACCGCCGTCGAGGACCGCTACGGCGAGCAGGACCCCGCGGTCGTTGCCGAGGAACTGCGGGAGTCGGCCGACCGCGCGGCCCGGGCCTTCGCAGCGGTGCCCGACGAGGTGCTCGAGCGCACCGGGCTCCGGTCCGACGGCAGCGCCTTCACCGTCGCGACGCTCGCCACCTACTACGCGCACGACCCGGTGCACCACCTGTGGGACGTGCGGCGCACGCTCTAGACGTGGGGACCACCGGCCTGGAGGCGCGGTGCGGCCCCGCCCCGCGCCTCCAGGCCGCACGCGGTCGCCCCCGAAACCGGGCGTACCTGCCGGAACCGGGCGTACCTGCCGAAACCGGGCGTACCTGCCAAGAGGAAACGACCAGGTATGCCCGAAAGTACCCTCCATCGCACGCGTGATGGGAAGGAACGGGCGCTCAGGCGAGTGCGTCGAGCACGGCGCGCGCCGTCGCGGCGTCGGTCACCAGCTCGTTGACCAGCCCGCCCCGCACCGCGGCCACGATGCTCGTGACCTTGGCGCTGCCCACGGCGACCCCGACCGCGTGCGGCACGGTCGACAGGATCTCGCGCGAGGTCCGCACCATCCGGTCGCTGCCCGGGAACTCGATCGGCGAGCCGTCCGCGGCGTAGAAGTTCAGGCAGACGTCGCCGGCGGCCCGGTCGAACGCCACGTCCTCGACCGGGATGCCCCGGGCCAGGGCGTCACGCGTGTGCGTCGGCGCCCCGATGCCGAGGATCGCGCCCTTCGCCCGGCTCCACAGCCCGACGACGTGTTGGAACGCCGGGTCCTCGTCGAGGGTGGACCGCATCGCCGGGGACGGCAGCGCCTGGGCGAACAGGAACGCCGGGATCGCGCCGGAGTGCTCCGCGGCCGTCCGGGTGATCTCGTTCGTCTGGAACCACGGCATCGGGTCGGCCTGCCCGCCCACGGTGGGCACGAGCTGCACGCCGGGCATGGTCGGCATGCCGGACCGTGCGACGTCGTACACGGTGCGGCCGGACGACATCAGGACGGCGTCGCCGGGGACGAGCCCCATGCCCTCGACCGCGGCGGCCAGCGGTGCGGCCAGGTCGGCGCCGAGCGTCGCGGCGTGGGTGACCGCCGCGAGGTGCACGGCTCGGAGCCCGAGCACGACCTGCAGCCGTTCGGCGAGTGCCACGGTCTCGTCCTGGAACGGGTCGACGACCTCGATGCGGACGAGTCCAGCCTTGCGGGCCTCGGCCACGAGCCGCGAGACGGTCGGGCGCGAGACGCCGAGGCGCGAGGCGATCTCGACCTGCGTGGCGTCCTCGAGGTAGTACCTCCGCGCCGCCTGGTAGACGGTGTCCAGCGGGAACCGGGTCCGCGACGCGTCGGGGCCGGGGCCGGGGCCGGGGCCGGGGCCGGGGCCGGGGCCGGGGCCAGCGGTGCTCTCGGACGACATGGAGCAGGACCCTTCGACTCGATCGGACACCGCGATCGTAGTCCGAGCAGGCCTCAGCGGATCGTGAACCCGCCGTCCACCCGGAGGTCTGCACCGTTCACCATGGCGCTCGACTCCCCCGCCAGGAACAGCACGGCCGCGGCGATCTCGTCGGGGGTCGCGAAGCGGCCGGTGGGGATCTCGTCCTGGTGCCGGATGCCGTTCTCGTTCGCCCAGGCAGCACGGCCGAGGTCGGTGAGGACGACGGTCGGCGACACGGTGTTCACGGTGACGCCGCGGCCACCCCACTCGAGTGCGAGCACGGTCGTCAGGCCGATGACGCCGGCCTTCGAGGCGCAGTAGGCGGCGTGGCCGTCGATGCCGACGTGGGCCGCCTGCGATGCGATGTTCACGATCCGCCCGTACCCGGCGTCGAGCATGTGCCGGCCGACGGCCTGCGCCACGCGGAACGTGCCGGTCAGGTTGACGTCGATGGTCGCCGCCCAGGTCTCGGCAGCCAGGTCCTCCGCCGGGGCGAGCGCGGCGATGCCAGCGCAGTTCACCAGCACATCGACGCCGCCGAAGTGCCGGACGACGTCCGCGACGGTGCGGGCCACGGAGTCGGCGTCGGTCACGTCGCAGGCGAAGCCGGCATGGAGGCCCGTAGCCGCGTCCGCCCCGTCGGCCGCGGCGTCCGGCCCGGTCGTCACGGGCCGGGCAGACACGGGCAGGTCGGCCGCCGCCGACGTGGCGCCGTCGGCACGGACGTCGACGACGGCGACGCGGGCACCCCGCGCGGCCAGGGCCCGGGCGATGGCGTTGCCGATGCCGGACGCCCCACCGGTCACCACCGCCGTGCGGCCGCTGAAGTCGTTGGTCAGGTCGATCGTGTCGGGGCCCGGTCGGAGGGCCGCGGCGAAGTCCGTCGTCATGTTCGCTCCCTTGCGTTCGGTGTGGAACCTACCAGAAATTGTGTTCTGGACAAACGTTCTGCAGGGTGTACAGTCATCGCCGAAGCCACCCAACGGAGGAACAGCTCATGTCGACGACGACCGAGAACGCGGCCACGACCGCCCCCACCACGATCCCCACGACGATGCGCGCAGTCGTCGTCCACGGCCCCGGTGACTACCGGCTCGAGGAGCGTCCCGTCCCGACGCCCGGTCCCGGGGAACTCCTGCTCCGCACCGACGCCGTCGGCATCTGCGCGAGCGACCTGAAGTGCTACCACGGCGCCGCGAAGTTCTGGGGCGACGAGAACCGTGCGGCCTGGGCCGAGCGCGACCGCATCCCCGGACACGAGTTCGTCGGCACGATCGTCGCCGGTGACGACACCGCCCTGACCAAGCGTGGCGTCGCCCTCGGTGACCGGATCGCCTGCGAGCAGATCGTGCCGTGCTGGGAGTGCCGCTACTGCCTCGAGGGCGCGTACTGGATGTGCAACGTGCACGACATGTTCGGCTTCAAGGGCTACGACGGCGCGATGGCCGAGTACGTGCTCGTGCCGGCGAAGGCGCTGACCCACCCGGTGTCGAAGGCGCTGCCCGGCCAGGTCGCTGCGTTCTCGGAGCCGTTGTCCTGCGCGTTCCACGCCGTCGAGCGCGGGGACATCAAGTTCGGCGACACGGTGGTGATCGCCGGTGCCGGCCCGATCGGCCTCTCCGCGATCGCCGGTGCGCGGCAGAAGAACCCGCTCCGGATCATCGCGCTCGACGTGGTCGAGGCGAAGCTCGAGCTGGCCCGCAAGGTCGGCGCCGACCTCACGATCAACATCGCCCAGGAGGACGCGGTCGCCCGGGTCAAGGAGCTCACCGACGGCTACGGTGCCGACGTCTACATCGAGGCCACCGGGCACCCGTCCGCGGTGCCGCAGGGCCTGAACCTGCTCCGCAAGCTCGGGACCTTCGTCGAGTACTCGGTGTTCAAGGACGACGTGTCCGTGGACTGGTCGATCATCTCGGACGACAAGGAGCTCGACGTCCGCGGCGCCCACCTCGGTCCGCACACCTGGCCGGCGGCGATCAAGCTGCTCGAGGCCGGGACCCTGCCGATGTCGGAGATCTGCACGCACCAGTTCCCGCTCGAGCAGTTCCAGGAGGCCCTCGACCTGGTCGGCGACTCCGCCGGTGCCAGCGTCAAGGTGTCGATCATCCCGTCCCTGACCGCCCCCACCACGGCCGCACCGGCCGCACCGGCCGCACCGGCCGCACAGGCCGTACAGGCCTGACCGACTCCGCCAGCAGGGAGAGAACGAGCATGTCAACGACGACAGCCCGCGCCACCGGCGCCCGCACGACCGCGCCCCGCACCGAGGGCCGCCTGGACCGGATGGGCATCCCCCGTCCGCTCGCCCTCGGGTTCGTCGCCGTCCTGGTCTTCATGACCGGGAACGGCGTCGAGTCGAACTTCATCACGCCGCACATGGTGGCGGTCCTCGGCAGCCCCGAGGCCACCGTGGCGACGATCGTCACGTTCTACAGCCTCGCCGCACTGATCGGCAGCTACGTCTCGGGGGCCCTGTCCGACCTGGTCGGGCCGCGCCGCGTGATGATCCTCGGCTTCGCCGTCTGGGTCGTGTTCGAGGTCCTGTTCCTGCTGGCACTCGGTGCCGGCAGTGTCCCGTTCGCCGCCGTCACCTACGCGTTGCGGGGGTTCGGCTACCCGCTGTTCGCCTTCGCGTTCCTGGTCTGGGTGAACATCACCACCCCGGTCGAACGGAACGGCTCCGCGGTCGGCTGGTTCTACGTCGCCTTCACGGGTGGCCTGCCGACCCTCGGCTCGCTGTTCGCGATCGGTGCCATCCCGGTGTTCGGCGGCGGCACGGTCGGTGAGACCGGTGCGATGGTCGCCTCGATCGGCCTGGTCGTGATCGGGTTCCTCATCATGCTGTTCGGCGTCCGGCTGCCGAACGGGTTCACGCGCATCGCCCCCGCCGGCGAGAGCGCCTGGCAGGTGCTGACGAGCGGCATCCGCCTGACGGTCACGCGACCCAAGATCCTGATGGGCTTCCTCGTCCGCCTGATCAACACCGCGCCGGAGTTCGGCATGTTCGTCGTGCTCCCCGCGGTCATCGCGAACGAGCGCGGCTGGGGCCAGAGCCGCTGGCTGCTCATGACCGTCTGCGTCTACGCGACGAACATCCTGGTCAACGCCCTGTTCGGCTGGGTGGGCGACAAGATCGGCTGGCAGCGCACCGTCAAGTGGTTCGGCATCGTCGGCTCCGCCCTCGGGCTCATCGCCTGGTGGTACGTGCCGCAGCTCGTCCCCGCCGGGTCGGACTGGGGCTACGTGCTCTCCGTCGTCGCCGGCTGCGTGTTCGGCTGCCTGCTCGCCGGGTTCGTGCCGATGGGCGCGATCATGCCGGCGCTCGCCCCCGAGCACAAGGGCGCCGCGATGGCGATGTACACCACGGCCGCCGGCGGCGCCGCGTTCCTCGGCACCGGTGTCGTCGCCGCGGTCTTCGCCCTGGGCGGCGGCGGCCAGGCCGCCACGTGGACGTTCGTCGGCCTGTACGCCTGCGCCTTCGTGATGATCCACTTCCTCAAGGTCCCGCAGGGCGACCGAGGACACTGAGTTCCGGGCGACGACGGCCGTCCCGTCGTCGCCCGGTGCACCACCCACCACCATCCCCGGAGGACCCGCACCATGACCACGATCCACGACGACCCGGACGAGTTCGCCGAAGACCAGCTGAGCGGCTGGCTCGCGCTCTACGCCGACCGGGTCCGCGGCGTCCACGGCGGCGTCGTCGCCCTGCCCACCGAAGGGGCCGCACCGCAGGTCGCCGTCGTCGTCGGGGGCGGCTCCGGCCACTACCCCGCGTTCTGCGGCGTCGTCGGTCCGGGCTTCGCCACCGGCGCCGTCGTCGGCAACGTCTTCACCTCGCCGTCGACCGCGCAGGTCTACTCGGTCGCCAAGGCCGCCGACCAGGGCCGCGGTGTCGTGCTGTCGTTCGGCAACTACGCCGGCGACACCATGAACTTCGGGCTCGCGGCCGAGCGGCTGCGTGCCGAGGGCATCGACACCCGCATCGTCGTGGTCACCGACGACGTCGCCAGCGCCGACGACGAGACGAAGCGGCGCGGCATCGCCGGCGACTTCTCCGTCTTCAAGGCGATGGGTGCCGCTGCTGCCGAGGGGGCCGATCTCGACGAGGTCGAACGGATCGGCCGTGCGTCGAACGCCGCGACCCGCACCATCGGCGTCGCGTTCTCCGGCTGCACCATGCCCGGCGCGACCGAACCGCTGTTCACCGTCCCCGAGGGCCACCTCGGCCTGGGACTCGGCATCCACGGCGAACCGGGCATCCAGGACGTCCCGCTGCTCCGTGCGACGGACCTGGCGTCCCTGCTCGCCGAACGGCTGCTCACCGACCGCCCCGCAGCCGCCGGCTCCCGGGTCGCCCCGATCCTCAACGGGCTCGGTGACACCAAGTACGAGGAACTCTTCCTGCTCTGGGGCCGGGTGCTGCCCCTGCTGCAGGACGCCGGGCTCCAGGTCGTCGAACCCGAGGTCGGCGAACTCGTCACGAGCCTCGACATGGGCGGCTGCTCGCTGACGCTGCAGTGGCTCGACGACGAACTCGAGCGGCTCTGGCGCGCCGACGCCTACACGCCCGCGTACCGCAAGGTGGCGGCGCCGGTCGCAGCGCTCGTGCCGGCCGACGCGGTGGACGCCGCCGAGGACGAGGCGACGGTCGTCCCGGAGGCGACCGATGCCTCCCGGCAGGCCGCGCAGACGGCGCGAGCCGCCGTCGAGGCGATGGACGCGCTCCTGCGCGAGCACGAGGAGACGCTCGGCCGCATCGATGCGGTCGCCGGGGACGGCGACCACGGCCGCGGCATGGTCAAGGGGATCGGCGCGGCGCGCAAGGCGGTCGACGGGCTCGGCCCGGAGGCCGGGGTCGCCTTCGTCCTCGGACGCGCCGGTGACGCATGGGCCGCGTTCGCGGGCGGTACCTCCGGTGTCCTGTGGGGCGCCGCACTCGAGGCGTTCGGCCGTTCCCTCGGCGACGACCGTGACTCGTACCGGGCGTCCGACGTCGTCGACGCGGCGCAGGCCTTCGCCGACTCGATCGTCCACCTGGGCGGGGCGTCCCGCGGGGACAAGACGCTGCTCGACGCCCTGCTGCCGTTCGTGGACGAACTGCGCGGGGCCGTCGACACCGGCGCACCGCTCGTGGCAGCGTGGGAGACCTCGGCGCGGGTCGCGGTCGAGCAGGCCGAGGCCACCGCCGACCTCACGCCGAAGGTCGGACGGGCAAGGCCGCTGGCCGAGAAGAGCCTGGGGACACCCGACGCGGGTGCCACCTCGATGGGGATGGTCCTCACGCGGATCGGCGAGGTCCTCGCCGCCCGTGCTGACAAGGAAGGAACACACGCATGACGTACCGTCTCGTGATCGGGTCCGACGACGCCGGGTTCGACTACAAGGAGATCATCAAGGCCGACCTGCTCGCCGACGACCGGGTGTCGGGTGTCACCGACGTCGGCGTCGACGCGGACGGCCACACTGCCTACCCGCACGTCGCCGTGGACGCTGCGCGCCTGGTGGCGAACGGCGAGGCCGACCGCGCGATCCTGATCTGCGGCACCGGCCTCGGTGTGGCGATCAGCGCGAACAAGGTGCCGGGCATCCGCGCCGTGACCGCGCACGACTCCTACAGCGTGGAGCGGTCGATCCTGTCGAACGACGCCCAGGTGCTCTGCATGGGGCAGCGCGTCGTCGGCATCGAGCTCGCCCGCCGTCTGGCGAAGGAGTGGCTCGGCTACGAGTTCGACCGTTCCAGTGCCAGCGCCGAGAAGGTCAACGCCATCTGCGAGTACGACGGCAGCGCGCCCGCCGGCGTCGACGCCCAGGCGTAGATCGCTCGGGTTGCGCACGGCACCGGTGTTCGCGCACGCCCGTTCGGGTGTTCGGCACGCGGACACCGGTGTCCTGCGAGCCGTCTCGCGCCGCTCAGCCGCGGGCGGCCAGGCGGTGCACGACGGCCTTCGTCGCCTCGTACAGCTCGCGGTAGTCCCGGTAGCCGGCCTCGTACGCCGCGGTCGCCGCAGGGTCAGGCTCGATCACCGTCGCCGGCGGGTTCCACGCGCCGATGTCCACGGTGTCGCCCGGCCCCGCGACCAGCTCGGCAGCCAGGTACGCCGAGCCGAAGCACGCACCGATCGTCACGCTCGGCACCGTCTGCCGCAGCCCGGTGACGTCCGAAACGATCGTGGGCCACAGCCGCCCGAGCAGCCCACCGCCGGCCCCGACGAGTTCGCGGACCTCGACCCCGGCGTCGCGCAGGGCCTCGAGGTGGTGCCGTACCGCGTACGCCGTCGCCTCGAGCGTCGCCCGGTAGATGTCCCCGCGCGTGTGCCGGACCGTCAGTCCCGCGAGCACCCCGCGGGCGTCGGGGTCGGCGATCGGCGTCCGCTCCCCCGCGAAGTACGGCAGCATCAGCAGCCCGTTCGCGCCGATGCCGGAGCACCGCGCTTCCTCGAGCATGGTCGACCACTCGCCGTCGACCAACCGTCGCAACCAGTCCGTGATCGCCCCGGAGGTCGCCATCCCCCCGGACACGCTCGGCTGGCCCGGGTGCGTGCCGACGGTCGTCCACATCCCCGGCACCGCCGTGGGTTCGGCCGTCGGAACGATCATGAACATCGTGGTTCCGTACTGCAGGAACATCCGGCCCGGCACGGACTCACCGACGCTCACACCCTCGGCCCAGGCGTCGATGGTCCCGGCCGTCACGGGGATGCCGGCCGGGAGGCCCGTGGCCGCGGCCGCCTCGGGTGTCACGACGCCCGCCTGGTCGCCCGACCACAGCAGGCGCGGCATGGCGAGACCGGGCGCCAGTCGGTCGCACCACTCCGGGATCCACCGGTTCGTGTGCACGTCGTAGAGGGGTGTCGTCTGACTGGCCGAGTGGTGGTCGAGGACGTACTCACCCGTCAGCCGCTCGACCACGCGGGACGACGGCATCGTGAAGCGGGCAGCCCGCGCCCAGACGTCGGGTCCGTGCCGGGCGAGCCAGGCGAGCTTGACGCCGGCGGCCTGCGTGCTCAGGGCGGAGCCGCAGCGGGCACGGATCGCACCCTCGCCGCCGAGCTCGGCCGTGACGTCGTCGAGCAGCGTCGCCGTGCGGGTGTCGATGCCGTACAGGATCGCCGGGCCGAGCGGCGCACCGTCGACGTCGGTCAGCAGCGCGCACGGTCCGATGCCGCTCACGCCGACCGCCTGCACCTCGACGTCGGGCACGCGGTCGAGCAGCGAGCGGGTGAGGGCGGTGAACTCCTCCCACCAGACTGCGGAGTCCATCTCGACCAGGCCCTGTTCGGGACGGTCGACGTCGTGTCGGCGGCTCACTTCGGCGAGCACGGTGCCGTCGAACCGGGCCAGCAACGCCTTCGTGCTCGACGTCCCGATGTCCAGACCGAGCACCGCTCGCATGCCGCCTCCTTCGCCGCCACACGACCGCCGTCGGTCGCGCCACGAGTCTACGAGCGACGCCCAGCTGCCTGTCGGGGGCCGGACGTACGGTACCCACGACTCGAACGCTCCACGAGGGGAACCCGATGAAGAAGTCAGCCTGGCTGCCAGCCGTCATCGCACCGGTCGTCGTCGCCGGCGCCGTTGCCGCCCCGATGATCGCGAACGCCGCGAACGACCCGATCGCGGGGACGGACCCCAGCGCGGCGGCCGTCATCGCCAGCGTCGCGAAGTCGTCGGACGCCCAGTACTCGGGGAAGCTCTCGCAGACGAGCGCGCTCGGCCTCCCCGAACTGCCGACGGGTTCGGGCGGCTCCTCGCTCGAGGGTGACGCCTCCGACGTGCTCGGGCTGCTCACCGCGTCGCACACCGCCCGGGTCTACGTCGACGGCCCCGACAAGCAGCGCGTCCAGCTGACGCAGCAGCTCGCCGAGCAGGACGTCGTCCGCAACGGTTCCGACGTCTGGACCTGGGACTCGAAGGAGCGCACGGCCACGCACGTGACCCTGCCGAGCGACACCGCGAAGGACCCGCAGGACGGTACGACCACCCCGGCCGACATCGCGAAGCAGGCCATCGACGCAATCACCCCGACCACCACCGTGTCGAAGCCGACCGAGGTCAGCGTCGCCGGACACGACGCCTGGCAGATCACCCTGACGCCGAAGTCGTCCGACACCCTCGTCGGAGCCGTCCGGTTGGCCGTCGACCAGCAGACCGGACTCCCGCTCCGCGCGAGCGTCCAGGCCGCAGGCGCGGACGACCCCGCGGTGCAGGTCGGGTTCACGAGCCTCGACTACGGCGCCCCGGCAGCGCGGCTCTTCGACTTCACCCCGCCGTCGAACGCCAAGGTCACCGAGAAGGACCTGTCCGAGGCCGGATCCCACGCGAAGGGCGAGCACGGCGACCACCGTGGCACCCCGAGCGGTGACGAGCCGACCTTCACCGGCACGGGCTGGAGCACCATCGCCGAGCTCCCCGCCGGCACGGTCGACCGGTCCGGGCTCGAGGGCGAGGCCTCCGGCCTGCTCGACCAGCTGACCAAGCCCGTCGACGGCGGCCGTGCCGTGCAGACGTCGCTCGTCTCGGTGTACCTGACCGACGACGGCCGCGTGCTCGCGGGTGCTGTGCCGGTCGCCTCCCTGGTCGACGCCGCGAAGTGAGCGCGGACGACCACGAGGTGAGCACGGCCGGGGCGAGCACGGCCGACCGCGGGGCGGGCACGGGGGCACCGGCGCCCGACCTGGCGATCCGCACCACGGGCCTCCAGAAGGTGTTCCGCAAGCAGCGCGCGGTCGACGGGATCGACCTGGCGGTGCCACGTGGCGCGGTCTTCGGGTTCCTCGGGCCGAACGGTTCCGGCAAGACCACCACGATCCGGATGCTGCTCGGGCTCTCGAGCGCGAGCGGCGGCACCATCGAGCTGCTCGGCGAACCGATGCCGAAGGCGCTGCACGACGTCCTGCCCCGCGTCGGCGCGCTCGTCGAAGGGCCGGCCTTCTACCCGTACCTGTCCGGCCGGGCGAACCTGCAGCGCTTCGACGCCGCCGACCCCACGTCGGACCCGCGCACCCGCAAGGCCCGCGTCGCCGGTGCCCTCGACCGCGTCGGGCTGACCCACGCGGCCGACAAGAAGGCGCACGCGTACTCCCTCGGCATGAAGCAGCGGCTCGGTCTCGCGAACGCCCTGCTGTCCCCGCGCGACCTGCTGGTGCTCGACGAGCCGACCAACGGCCTCGACCCGCAGGGCACGCGCGAGGTCCGCAACCTCATCCGCTCCCTGGCCGACGACGGCACCACGGTGTTCGTCTCGAGCCACCTGCTGGCCGAGATCGAACAGGTCTGCACGCACGCAGCCGTGATGCGGACGGGCAAGATCGTCGCGCAGGGCCCCCTCGACGAGCTGCGCGCAGCCGGGGCCCGGACCGTGACCGTGCGGACGCCCGACGTCGGGCAGGCCGGTTCCGTCCTCACCCGACTCGGGCTCACCCCGCGGCACGACGGCGGGGCCGACGTGCTGGTGGCCGACCTGCCGAACGAGCTACTGCCCGAGACGATCACCGCGGAGCTCGTGCGCGCCGACGTCCGGGTGCGCGGCCTGACCGTGGGCGGCGGCACCCTCGAGGACCTGTTCGTCGCACTCACCGGAGAGGGATTCGATGTCGCAGCCTGACGCGGCCGTGCGCGACCTGCCCGTCCGCCGCCGGCAGCGCCCGTTCGCACTGCTCGGTTCCGAACTCGCGCTGGTGTTCCGGCGTCGCCGCACCTGGGCGATGCTCGGGGCACTCGCGCTCGTGCCGATCCTGATCGCGGTCGCCGTGAAGCTCACCACGGACGGCGACGACGGTGGGCCGGCGTTTCTCGGCGACATCACCAACAACGGCCTGTTCGTGGCGTTCACCGCACTGACCGTGTCGATCCCGCTGTTCCTGCCGCTGACCGTCGGCGTGGTCGCCGGTGACACCGTCGCGGGCGAGGCCAGCCACGGCACGATCCGCTACCTGCTCGTCGCGCCGACGGGCCGCGTGCGGTTCATCCTGGTGAAGTTCGCCGGTGCCGTCGCGTTCTGCCTGGCCGCCACCCTGCTGGTGGTGCTGGTGGGTGCCGCGATCGGCGCCGTGCTGTTCCCGATCGGCCCCGTCACGCTGCTGTCCGGCACCCAGGTGGGCGGCTGGTCGTACGCCGGCCGTGCCCTGCTGCTCGCGCTGTACGTCGCGATGTCGATGCTCGGGCTCGTGGCGATCGGCATGTTCACGTCGACGCTGACGAACGTGCCGGTCGGCGCGATGGCCGCGACGGTCGTGCTCGCCGGGGCGTCGCAGGTGCTCGACCAGCTCCCCCAGCTCGACTGGCTGCACCCGTTCCTGTTCTCGCACCAGTGGCTCGGGTTCGGCGACCTGCTGCGCGACCCGATCTCGTTCGACTCGTTCGGGTCGAACGCGGTGCTGCAGCTCGGGTACGTCGTGGTGTTCGGGGCGCTGGCGTACAGCCGGTTCGCCTCCAAGGACATCCTGAGCTGACGCGGCAGGGGCCCGGCACGAAGGTGTCGAGCCCCTGCGACGCTCAGCTCGCTCAGCTCGCGGGCGACGCCGATCCGCCGGCCATCGTCTCCGTGTCGGTCCCCCGCGCATCGGCGTACCGGTCACGCAGGTCACGGGCCTTCTCGGAGCGGTACCAGTCGAGCCGCGCCCCGGTCTCCACCGTCTGCATCCCGATCACGACCTTGCCGCGGGACTTCATCTCCGCCAGGTCCTCGTACGCCTCGACGATGTACTCGAACGGGTAGAAGCCCGAGATCAGGACCTGCACGCGGCGGTCCTGCACGGCCTTCGCCAGCAGGGTCAGCAGCTCGCGGGTCTCCTCGTCCTCGGCCGGCGCTCGGAGGAACCGGACCTCGATGTCCCGGCGCTCCTCCGACGACACGAACCGCTCCTGGCCGACCCCGAGGCGTTCGGCCAGGAGCTCGGCGTTGCTCTCGCCGTGGTTGTCGATGAACGCGGTGATCGGTCGGCCGTCGGCGATGTCGCGGATGCGGTCTTCCTCGCCTTCACCGTAGGCGACGGGCAGCGTGCCGATCTGTCGCAGGTAGTCGTGGTTGCGGGGGCTGCCGAGGGCGATCACGGTCGCGCCTGCGTCGTGCGCCAGCTGGCACTCGATGTGTCCGACGCCACCGGCTGCGGCCGAGATCACGACGGTGTCCTGCGGTCCGAGCCGGAGCGACCGGACGACCGACACCGCGGTGCAGCCCGCCAGGTACAGGCCCCCGGCGACCTCCCACCCGACGTGCTCCGGCTTCTTGATGACGGCGCCACGCGGCACCGCGATCCAGGTGGCGTGGGCGCCGCCGGTCGGCGCGTGCCCCATCACCTCGTCGCCGATGCGGAGGTCCTTCACGCCGTCGCCCCGCGCGCGCACGATGCCGGCGAAGTCGACGCCCTGGTGTGCGGGGAACTCGAGGTCGACGTGGTCGCGGAGCTTCCCCTCGCGCAGGAACCGCTCGATGTGGTTCAGGCCCGCGGCCACGATCTCGACGACGATCTCGCCCGGACCGGCCTCGGGCTTCTGCTGGGGGACGAGCTCGACGACGTCGAAGTCGCCGTACCGGTCGTACTGCACTGCACTGCCGACTCGCATGGGTGCTCCTTCGCTCCAGGTGTGCGTCCGTGCTACTCGGTGTTCCCGCACGCAACCCGAAGACGTGGGGTACCGCGGCTGTGGACGTGACCAGACGACGGACTGGAGGCCCGTGGCGGCGCCGCCACGGGCCTCCAGGCCGCCGTCACGCGCGTCCACGGCGCGTGGGGACCGTGCGCGGAGCCCGCGCAACCGGGCTCAGTGCTTGCCGGCGGCCGCGATGACGGCGCGGACCGTCTCGGGGTCGAGGCGGAATGCCCGCGGATCGGCGTCGCCCCGGGGCACGCGGACCGGTGTCGACCAGACGGAGCCGTCCGGGGCGACGTCGACGACGAGTGCGCCGCTGTCGACGACGGCCGATTCCTCGTCGTACGGGCCGACGACGTCGGTGTCGTTCGCGACCCCGGGGGCGACGAGGACCGGGACGCCGGCGAGCGACCCGGCGAAGTGGTGGTGGTAGTGGCCGGCGAGGACGACCCGCACGTCGGAACCACGGATGACGTCGGCGAGCGCCTCGGGGTTCTGCAGGCGGAGGGCCTCGTGCAGCTCGGTCGGTGCGGGCAGCGGCGGGTGGTGCAGGACGACGACGGTGCCGTGCGGGGCGTCGTCCGGGCCGCTGTGGGCGTCCTCGGCCAGGACTGTGCGCAGGTGCTCGAGCGCCGTGTCGCTGAGCTCGCCGTACCCGGCACCGGGGACGCTCGTGTCGACGGTCACGATCCGGCGCCCGGTGACGACCGACTGCCCGGAGACCGGGACCGTCGGCGGCAGGTACTCCATCGTGTGCATCAGCGCCGTGCCGCCCTGGCCCAGGACGTGCCCGTTCGCCAGGACCTGCCGGAAGCCCTCGCGCAGGTCGTGGTTGCCGGGGACCGCGACGAAGGCTGCACCGTGCCGCTCCGCCCAGCCGCCGACGCGGTCCCGCACGGTCGCGTAGGACTCGGGGGTGCCGTCCTCGGAGACGTCGCCGGAGACGACCACCAGCCCGATGCCGGGCACCTGGTCGACGTGGGCGAGCAGCCGTTCGAGCGCGGCCGTGGTGTCGACCGCGCCCTGGTGCAGGGCGCCGTCGCCGGTCAGGTGGGTGTCGGAGAGGTGGAGGATGCGGAGGGTCCCGGCTGCTGGCGGCTGCATGGGTCCACGGTAGCCACGGCCCCCGTCAGTCCGGTGCTGCGGGCGCTTGGTGAGCAGGAATGGTCGGGTCGCGCCGGCGGACCCGACCATTCCTGCTCACGAAGTCTGCGTCCGACCGTCAGTCCGGAGCTGCGGCCAACTGGTCCTCGAGGTTGAACACCTCGGGCAGCACCCGCGCCGTCTGGTCGGCGCGCCCGGTGGCGCCGGCGAAGAGGTCCTGCATGTGCGCCTCCCACGCCGCGGCCACCTCGGACGCGGCGAGCGCGGCGTCCGCATCGGCCACCGAGTCCGTCTCGTAGTACCCGATGAGCAGCCCGTCGTCGTCGAGGAACAGCGAGTAGTTCCGCCGCCCCGCCGCCGCGATCGTCCGGAGCATCGCCGGCCACACGGCGGCGTGCCGCTCGCGGTAGGCGTCGAGCAGCTCGACCTGCACCTGCAGCCGGAAGCAGACGCGGGTCACCGGCCGGCCTGTTCGCGGCGACGCTGCTCGGCGTCGTGGACGGTGCGCTCGTCGGCGGTGCGGACCGTCCCGGTGACGGTGGTGACGGTGCCGTAGCGCTCGGCTTCGATCGCCTCGAGGGTCTTGCCCTGGGTGCGCGGCGCCCAGATCGTGCCGACCAGGAACGACAGCGCGAGGAGCCCGAGGATCAGGCCGCCGAGGGCCCGCAGCCCGATGTCCGACAGCAGCAGCGGGAACCAGATGCTCAACAGTCCGACCATCACGCGGGCGGCCAGGAACAGCACGCCCTGGGCGCTGGCGCGGTACCGGGTGGCGAAGAGCTCGCTCGTCCACAGGCCGTAGAACGCCTGCGCGCCGATGCCCGACGAGATGCCCCACGCCACGGCGAAGAACAGCAGGGTGCCGAGGTTGGCGGGCGCGTAGATGAGCACGGCCCACGCGATGATCGCCAGCACGGCACCGGCGGCGTAGAGCGCGCGTCGGCTGACCCGGTCGGCGTACCGCATGAAGCCGAAGTACGTCGCGGCCACCGTGCAGCCCCAGACCAGGATCTGCAGTCCGTACTGCTCGGTGACGCTCGTGACCCCGGTCGCCGCGTACACCCGGGGCTGGAAGATGCCGGCCTGCCCGGCGACGGTGTTCCAGAGCGCGTAGACGCCGAACAGGAACAGCATCGCGGTCAGGTTCTTCCGGCGGCTGAACAGCTGCGTGATCCCGTGGAAGAAGTTCGCCGTGCCGGTGGCCGCGCGCTCGTCCTTCCAGATCGCCGACTCGGGCAGCCCGCGGCGGAGCCACCACACGATCGCGGCGACGACGAACAGGTGGGCGAAGATGAGGCGGCTGCCGAGCAGGCCGAGCGGGGCGGCGGCGATCGCCAGGGCGAACCCGACCATCGGCCCGATCGACCACGCGAGCTGTGCCGTGCCGACGTGGGCCGCGCGCTTGTCCGCGGGGGCCTGCCCGGCGATGTAGGTCCAGCTCGCCGGTACGCCCGCACCGACGGCGATGCCGGTCAGGATGAAGCCGACCAGGAGCATGCCGTAGCTGCCGGCGAACACCGCGAGCAGCATGCCGAGCATGTACAGGAGCAGGTCGTACGTGTAGATGAACTTCCGGCCGTACCGGTCGCACAGCGGTCCGCCGACGATCGCGCCGACGGCGGCACCGAAGGCGTTCGCGGACAGGCTCGCGAGCAGGCCCACCTCGAGGTCCCCGATCCGGAACTCCGCCTGCCACAGGCTGAGGCTCGTGGCGATCGCGATGATCGACCCCGACTCGATGTAGTTCGACATGGCCACCGAGACGGTGGCCTTCCAGCCCGTGGTGTTCCGGGCTCCGATGCGGACCGCCATTGGTCCTCCGTTCGCGTGTTCGTCGGTGAATCGTTTCAACGGGACGACGAGGACGATAGCGCTCCGGTGTGCGCGCTGGCAAGAGCGGGTTCGCCCCGTGCGACGTTGCGCACTCCGTACGAGCCTTTCCACCCCGCACCGAGTGCGGAGCCTCGCACCAGCTTCACGCCTCACACCAGCCGCGCGCCTCGCACCGTGCGCGGGCAGTGGACGCGACCACCCCATGGACGGGAGGCCCGCCACCGGCCCGCCCCGCGCCTCCCGTTCGCGTTTTCCACAGATTACGGCGCGGGCCGACCGCGCGGACCGCGCCGATGCCAGGATGGCCACATGGCGGTCAGTGTGCGAGAGGTGGCGGCGCTCGCGGGCGTGTCCCTCGGCACGGTGTCGAACGTGCTGAACCGCCCTGACAAGGTCGCTCCCGGCACGGTGGAACGCGTGCAGTCGGCGATCGCGACGCTCGGGTTCGTCCGCAACGACTCCGCACGGCAGCTCCGGGCCGGACGCAGCTCCACCGTCGGGCTCATCGTGCTCGACGGCGGCAACCCGTTCTTCACCGACGTCGCCCGGGGTGCCGAAGACGCCGCGATGGACAACGGCCTCGCGGTCCTGATCGGCAACTCCGACGAGTCGACCGACCGCGAACGCACCTACGTCGACCTGTTCGAGGAACGCCGAGTCGCCGGACTCCTGATCTCCCCCGCCGGCGACGACCTGTCCCGCCTCGCGCGGCTGCGTGACCAGGGCACCGCCGTGGTGCTGGTGGACCGCCGCGCCGACGACGAGCACTTCGCCTCGGTCTCGGTCGACGACATCGCCGGTGGTCGCATCGCGGTCGAGCACCTCGCGGCGATCGGCCGCACCCACATCGCCTTCGTCGGCGGGCCGTTCGGCATCCGCCAGGTCGCCGACCGGCACGCCGGGGCACTCGCCGCCGCACAGGCCGCGGGCATCCGGCTCGAAGCCCTGCCGACCACCTCGCTGTCCGTGCTCGAAGGGCGCCGCATCGGCGAAGCGATCCAGGCACGGCCGGCCGCCGAACGCCCGGACGCCGTCTTCGCCGCCAACGATCTCCTCGCCGTCGGGCTCGAACAGGCCTTCATCATGCGCGGCACCATCGCGGTGCCCGAGCAGATCGCCATCGTCGGCTACGACGACATCGCGTTCGCCGAGGCCGCCGTGGTCCCGCTGACGTCGGTGCGGCAGCCCGCGCAGGACCTCGGTCGTCGCGCGATCGAGCTCCTGACGAAGCAGGTCGAGCAGGGGCAGGACATCGACCTCGAGCACGTGGAGTTCACACCGGAGCTCGTGGTGCGGCAGTCCTCCGTCGCCGACGTCTAGGGCGCGGTCCGGACACGGCTCCCCCGCCGCCTACGATCGGAGCATGGTGCATGTCCCCCGGCGCGACGGTCCGCCGAGCGTGCACCACGTCGCAGCCCGGGCCGGGGTCTCGCTCGCGACCGTCTCGAACGTCCTGAACCACCCCGAGCGGGTCGCCGACGCGACCGCCGCACGCGTGCGGGACGCGATCGACGCGCTCGGGTACACGCCGAACCGCAACGCCCGGGCGCTGGTGTCCGGCAGCACGCGCGCGATCGGTCTGGTGGTGATGTCGCTGCGGAACTCCCTGTTCAGCGACATGGTCAACGGCGCACAGCTGGCTGCGCGGGAACGCGGCTTCACCCTGCTGATCGCCAGCAGCGAGGACGACCTGCAGGCGCAGGGCGAACACCTCGCCTACCTCGAGAGCGCCCGGGTGTCGGGAATCCTGCTCGCTTCGATGACGGAGTCGCGCGACCAGGTCGAGGTCGCGCGGCGCCACGGCCGACCCGTCGTGTACGTCAACTACGAACCGAGCGAACTCGACGCGTGCGCGGTGGTCGTGGACAACGAGCAGGCCGGGTTCCTGGCGACCGAGCACCTGATCGACCGCGGCTGCCGACGCATCGGGTTCGTGAGCGCCCGTCCGGACCTGCAGCCCGTCGACCGCCGGCGGGCCGGGGTGCTGCGGGCCGTCGCGGCGCACCCCGGGGTCGAGCTCGTCGACGTCGACGCCGGGGACATCGACCCGCCGGGTGGTACCGACGCCGGGCTCCGCATCGCCCGGATGCCCGAGGACGAACGCCCCGACGGGGTACTGGGTGTGACCGACCTGCTCGCGATGGCCGTCGTCTCCGAGCTCCGAGCCGCCGGGATCCGCGTCCCCGAGGACATCCCCGTGTCGGGCTGCGACCACAATTCCGTGGCGTGGGGCGGTGCGGTGCCGTTGACCTCGGTGACGATGCACGGCTCGGAGATGGGTGCGGCTGCGGTGGAACTGCTGCTCGAGGAACTCACCGACCCGATGCACGTGCACCGGACCGTCGTGCTCGGCAGTGAGCTGGTGCCGCGCGAGAGCACGCTCGGTCGCGAGGGCGCGGCCGCAGCAGCCGCCGCGTCCGCCGTCGCGGGCACGATCACGTCGAGCGACCCGAGGCGCACCGAGGCCTGACCGGCGGCGGACCAACCCGCGAAAGCGACTTATTCACGATGGCCACGCCGTCCGGTCCGCCAGAGCGACAGATCGGCGCGAACGTTCGGCGGCGCACTGTCGCTTTCGCGGGCCACGGGCAGCGGGCCACGGGCCGACACGTCGGCGCGCACGAGGCGACGCGGGCCCGCGGACGCGACCGGGCACCGGACGGGAGGCGCGGGGCGGGGCCGGCACGGGCCTCCCGGCCGGCGGGCGGCGCGACCACCGCACGGTGCAGCACCGCGCGTCGGCTCGGTGCGCGGTTCCGCACTCCGTGCGAGCCCGCGAGCCCGTCACCGAGTGCGCAACCTCGCACCAGACGAATGGACGAGCGAGCGAGCGCTCCGCGGGATCGCGTAACGAAATCGGCACAGCGATTGACACGCTTCAATCCGCGTGGTTCCATCCTGATTGAAACGTTCTAAAACGCAGTGACCGGACCCCGCGACGGCGCGGGATCCGGGTCCGTTTCACCCGGGGTACCCCCGCCCCGGGCCTTACGAGGAGGTAAGGAATGTCAGTTCGTTCCATGACCAAGCGCGCGATCGCCATCGGCGGCGCGACGGTCCTGATCGGCGGGCTCGCCGCGTGCTCGTCCGGCGGCTCCGCCGACGAAGGCGGCGGCAAGGTCGAGATCACCTACCAGGCCGACAACGCCCCGGCCACCGCGGCCACCGCGAAGCCGCTCATCGAGGCCTTCGAGAAGGCCAACCCCGACATCACCGTCAAGTTCGACACCCGACCCCAGGGCACCGACGGCGACAACCTGATCAAGACCCGCCTGTCGACCGGCGAGGCCGCCGACGTCTTCAACTACAACTCCGGCTCGCTCATGCAGGCCCTCAACCCGGACAACACCCTGGTGGACCTGTCCGAGGAGAAGTGGGCGGGCGACGTCGACCCGCAGTTCACCAAGGTCGTCAGCACCGACAAGGGCATGTACGGCGCCCCGTTCGGCACGAGCTTCGGCGGTGCGGTGCTCTACAACACGAAGGTCTACGACGACCTCGGCCTCAAGGTCCCGACCACCTGGGACGAGTTCGTCAGCAACAGCGAGAAGATCAAGGACGCCGGCGACGTCGCCCCGATCATCCAGACCTACGGCGACACCTGGACCAGCCAGCTGTTCGTCCTCGGCGACTTCGCGAACATCACCGCACAGGACGAGAAGTGGGCGGACGACTACACCGCCAACAAGGAGTCCTACGCCGACGAACCCGCACTCGCCGGGTTCGAGCACCTCGCCGAGGGCAAGGACAAGGACCTCTACAACGAGGACTACGCCTCGGCCACGCAGGCGAACGGCCTGAAGATGCTGGCCGACGGCACCGGTGCGCAGTACCCGATGCTCACGAACGCGATCTCCGCGATCCAGCAGGACTCCCCCGACGCCGTCGACGACATCGGCGCGTTCGCCCTGCCGGCCGAGGACGCCGCGGACACGAACCTGACGATCTGGGAGCCGAACGGCCTGTACATCCCGAAGACGACCACGGGCGACAAGCTGGCGGCGGCGAAGAAGTTCATCGCCTTCGCGAACTCCACCGAGGGCTGCCAGGTGCAGAACGACACCGGCACCCCCGCCGGCCCGTACGTCATCTCGACGTGCTCGCTGCCGGACGACGTGCCCCCGATGATCGACGACCTGCAGAAGTACCTGGACGACGGCAAGGCGAGCCCCGCGCTCGAGTTCCTGTCCCCGATCAAGGGCCCGAACCTCGAGAAGATCTGCGTGCAGGTCGGCTCGGGCATCACCACCGCGAGCAAGGGCGCCGACCAGTACGACGACGACGTCGTCCAGCAGGCACAGCAGCTCGGCATCAAGGGCTGGTGATCGGTGTGACCGCGACCCTCACGACGGCGGTGGCCCCGCCGCAGACACGCAAGGCCGGCCGCCCCGGACCAGCGCGCAAGCGGATGCGCTCGTTCTACCCCGCGTGGTTCTTCATCCCCGCGATCGCGCTGTACGTCGTGTTCTTCGCGGTCCCGACCTTTGCCGGGTTCTACTTCTCGCTCACCCGCTGGACGCTGTTCGACCAGACCTTCATCGGCTTCGACAACTTCGTCCGGTTCTTCCAGGACCCGCAGCTCGTCTCCGGGTTCGTGCACACCTTCCAGTACGGCTTCGTGACGAGCGCGGCGAAGGTGGTCCTCGGACTCGCCCTCGCCCTGCTCCTCACGTCGCCCGTGCTGGGGCGCGGCTACCTGCGGGCGGTCGTGTTCTTCCCGGTGCTCGTGTCGACCATCGGCATCGGCATCACGTTCAAGGCGCTGATGGACCCGTTCCACGGGATCATCAACGGCGTGCTGGGTTCGGTCGGCCTGCCCACCCCCGGGTGGCTGACCGACCCGGCGCTCGCGCTGTGGAGCGTCGCAGCGGTGGACGTCTGGAAGGGCGTCGGCATCGCGACGCTCATCTTCATCGCCGGCATCGTGGCGATCCCGCAGGAGTACTTCGAGGCGGCACGGGTGGACGGCGCGAGCGCGTGGTCGATCTTCCGGAACATCACGTTGCCGCTGTCCCGCCCCGCGATGGGCACGGTCATCATCCTGTCGCTCATCGGCGGTCTGCGGTCGTTCGACCTGATCTGGGCGATGACCGGCGGCGGGCCGGGGTTCACGAGCGACGTGATCGCGAGCGTGATCTACAAGCAGTACCAGGCCGGGTTCTACGGCCTGTCCACCGCCGGCAACGTGGTCCTGTTCGTCGTCGTCACGGCGATCATGGTGCCGATCTCGTGGCTCCTCAACCGCAAGGAGGCGGACCTGTGACCGCCGTCACCACTCCCGGGACCGGTCACGCGCCGGCGTCCGGCAGCCGCCGCCCGACACCGGCGAGCCGGAACCGCCACCCGGGCCGCGCCCGCCGGTGGATCATCGGCTCGATCGCCATCGTCGTCAGCTTCGTCGTGTTCCTGGTGCCGTTCGTCTTCGTCCTGCTCCAGGCCGCGAAGAACCCCGCCGAGGCGAACCAGCTCGGCTTCAGCCTGCCGACCGACTGGCAGCTGTGGCAGAACCTGCAGGCGGTGTTCCAGAGCGGCGACGGCGGGATCCTGCGCGCGTTCTGGAACAGCGCACTGCTCACCGTCGGCAGCGTCACCGTCATGGTCGTGTTCTCCGCGATGGTCGGGTACGTCCTGCAGCGGCGGCCGAGCAAGTGGAACGGCCTGATCAACTTCTTCGTGCTGGCGGGGCTCATCGTGCCGCCGGCGATCGTGCCGACCATCTGGGTGCTGCAGGGGCTCAACCTGTTCAAGACCATGGGCGGGATGATCCTGATCGAGGCGACCTTCGGCCTGTCGTTCTGCATCCTGCTGTTCCGGGCGTTCGTCGCGACGATCCCGAAGGAGCTCGACGAGGCCGCGGTGCTCGACGGCGCCGGCCCGGTCCGCCTGTTCTTCGGGGTGGTGCTGCCGCTGCTCAAGCCGGTGATCATCACGGTCGTGCTCGTGCAGTCGGTGACGGTGTTCAACGACTTCACGAACCCGCTGTACTTCCTGCCGGGGTCCGAGAACGCGACGGTGCAGCAGACGCTCTACGCGTTCCAGAGCCAGTCGGTCAGCCAGCTGAACCTGCTGTTCACCGACGTGCTGCTCATCACGATCCCGCCGCTGATCCTCTACGTCTTCTTCAACCGTCAGATCGTCGCCGGCATGACCAGCGGCGCTGTCAAGGGCTGACCGCCCACCCCCGGCCTGGAGGCGCGACCCGCCTCCGCCACACCGCCCACCCGGGCGGACGGCCGGGCCCACGACCCCCGCACCGGTCGACGACGACCGGTCGCGTGAAAAGGACCACCACATGACCACCTGGACCGCACCGTTCATCGCGGCCGACACCGACCTCGGCAGCGCGCCGATCCTGCGTCGGGAGTTCCCCCTGGACGACGGCCACGGCGCCGTCACCGCCGCCACCCTCGACGTCAGTGCCCTCGGTGTCGTCGAGGCCTGGCTCGGCGGGCAGCGCGTCTCCGACCACCTGCTCGAACCGGGGTGGACGAGCTACGAGTGGCGCATCCGCGTCGTCTCGCACGACGTCACCGAGCACCTGTCCGACACGCTCCCCGGCCAGCCGGCCGTGCTCGCGCTCGTCGTCGGCAACGGCTGGGCCGCCGGACGCCTGGCCTGGGGCGGCGGTGGCGGCTGGTACACCGACGAGCGCGCCGGGTTCGCCGAGCTCCGGATCACGTTCGCCGACGGGCACGAGCAGCACGTCACGACCGACACCGACTGGCAGGCCCTGTCGAGCGCGATCACCGCGGACCAGCTCTACGACGGGCAGGACATCGACGCCCGACTCCGCGACGGCTCGTTCCTGACGCCCGGCGAGGTCACCGTGCCGAGCGTCGACGGGCACCGGGGGCGGACGAGCACGGTGCACCCGGTCGACATCGGCGAGCGCGAACTCGTCGCCGACACGGTGCCGCCGGTGCGCCCGCTCGCCGAGATCGCCCCGGTGGCGATCTGGACGAGCCCGTCGGGGGCGACCCTGCTCGACTTCGGCGTGAACCTGGTCGGGTGGCTCCGGGTCACCGCGACCGGCCCGGCCGGCACCGTGCTCACCCTGCAGCACGCCGAGGTGCTCGAGCACGACGAGCTCGGCACCCGCCCCCTGCGCACCGCGAAGGCGACGGACCACTTCACCCTGCGCGGTGACGACGAGCCCGAGACGTTCGAACCCCGGTTCACCTTCCACGGGTTCCGGTACGCGCAGGTCGACGGCTGGCCGGGCACCCACGACGAACTCCGTGCCGCGGTCACCGCCGTGCAGGTCGGGTCGGACCTCACCCGCACCGGCACGTTCGCGTCGAGCCACGAGCTGCTGAACACCTTCCACGACAACGTCGTCCGGGGCATGCAGGGCAACTTCCTGAGCGTGCCGACGGACTGCCCGCAGCGCGACGAGCGACTCGGCTGGACGGGTGACATCGCCGCGTTCGCCCCGACGGCCTCGTACCTGTTCGACACGCGGACGTTCCTGGCCGACTGGCTGCGCGACGTCTGGCTCGAGCAGCAGCACGCCGACGGGGTCATCCCGTTCGTGGTGCCGGACGTGCTGAAGTACTCCCCCGCCGAGGACTTCGGCACGCCCGACGCGACCGCCGTGTGGTCGGACGCCGGCGTCTGGGTGCCGTGGACGCTGTACCAGGCGTACGGCGACACCGCGGTGCTCGAGGAGCAGTTCGACTCGATGGCCGCACACCTGCGCCGGGTCCGTGACCACCTGTCCCCGGAGGACCTGTGGGACACCGTGTTCCAGTTCGGCGACTGGCTCGACCCGGACGCCCCTCCCGAGGCCCCGGCCGACGCGAAGGCCGACAAGGGCGTCGTCGCGACGATCTGCGCCTACCGGTCCGCGACGATCGTGGCGGACGCGGCGGAGCTGTTGGGCGGTCACGAGGCGGAAGCAGCGGAGTTCCGGGAACTCGCCACGCGCCTCCAGGCCGGGTTCCGCACCCACTACCTGCAGGACGACGGGCGGATCCTGTCGGACGCGACCACGGTGTACACGCTGGCGATCGTGTTCGGGATCCTGTCCGAGCAGGAGCAGGCCGTGGCCGGCGAGCGGCTCGCCGAGCTGGTCGAGGCGTCCGGGTACCGGATCTCGACGGGCTTCGCGGGGACCCCGTTCATCACCGACGCGCTGACGCAGACGGGCCACCTGGAGGACGCCTACCGGCTGCTGCTGCAGACGGAGTGCCCGTCGTGGCTGTACCCGGTGACGATGGGCGCGACGACGGTGTGGGAGCGGTGGGACTCGATGCTGCCGGACGGGACGATCAACCCGGGTGAGATGACCTCGTTCAACCACTACGCACTCGGTGCCGTGGCGGACTGGATGCACCGGGTGGTGGGTGGCCTGTCGCCGCTGTCGCCGGGGTACTCGGCCGTCCTGATCGCGCCGCAGCCGGGCGGTGGCCTGACGTGGGCGGAGACGTCGCTCGACACCGTGCACGGGCACGTCGCCGTGCGGTGGGAGCTCGTCGACGGGGAGTTGCGCGTCCGGGCGACCGTGCCCGAGGGCGTCTCGGCCGTGGTGCGCCTGCCGGGTGCGCCCGAGCAGCGGGTCGGCGGCGGAACGCACGACCTCCGCGCCCCCGCCGCGGTCCCCGCCGCGTAGGGGTCTGGCTCGCAAAACACCGGTGTTCGCGCGTCGAACCCCCGAACGCGCGTGTTCAACACGTGAACACCGGTGTTTTGCGGCACCAACGGCACCACGGCACCACCACGGTTGCGGCAGACCGCCGCCGGCCGTACTGTATGAAACGATTCAATCGCACACGAGGAAGTGACACGATGACATCGACCCCGAGCTTCGCCGGCATCGCCGACCAGCTGGCACGACAGCAGATCGAGCTGCCCAGCTGGGCCTTCGGCAACTCCGGCACCCGCTTCAAGGTGTTCAGCACGCCGGGCACCCCGCGCGACCCCTACGAGAAGATCGCCGACGCCGCCCAGGTGCACGAGTACACCGGCCTGGCCCCCACCGTCGCGCTGCACATCCCGTGGGACCTGGTCGACGACTTCGCCGACCTCAAGCGCCACGCCGAGGAGCACGGGGTGTCGCTCGGCACCGTCAACTCGAACACGTTCCAGGACGACGACTTCAAGTTCGGCGCCCTGACCCACGTCGACGAGACGATCCGGCAGAAGGCGATCGACCACCACCTGCGCTGCATCGACGTGATGGACGCCACCGGCAGCCGCGACCTGAAGATCTGGCTCGCCGAGGGCTCGAACTACCCCGGTCAAGAGGACATGCGCTCCCGCCAGGACCGCCTGCACGAGTCGCTCTCGACGATCTACGACCGCCTCGGTGCCGACCAGCGGCTCGTGCTCGAGTACAAGTTCTTCGAGCCGTCGTTCTACCACACGGACGTCCCCGACTGGGGCACCAGCTACGTGCAGACGGCGGCACTCGGGCCGAAGGCGATGGTCTGCCTCGACACCGGGCACCACGCCCCCGGCACGAACATCGAGTTCATCGTGATGCAGCTCCTGCGCCTCGGCAAGCTCGGTTCGTTCGACTTCAACTCGCGCTTCTACGCCGACGACGACCTGATCGTGGGCGCCGCGGACCCGTTCCAGCTGTTCCGGATCCTGGTCGAGGTCATCCGCGGGGGCGGCTACGACAACCCCGACGTGGCGTTCATGCTCGACCAGTGCCACAACGTCGAGGACAAGATCCCCGGCCAGATCCGCTCGGTGCTCAACGTGCAGGAGATGACGGCCCGCGCGCTGCTCCTCGATCGCGTCGCGCTGACCGCCGCGCAAGAGGCCCACGACGTCCTCGGCGCGAACGAGGTCTTCATGGACGCGTACCAGACCGACGTCCGGAAGGACCTGGCCGAGTGGCGCGAGTCCCGCGGGCTGCCGGCGAACCCGATGCGCGCCTACCTGGAGTCCGGGTACCAGCAGTCGATCGCGGCGGACCGCGTCGGCGGCGTCCAGGCCGGCTGGGGCGCGTAGGAACATGACGAACACAGTGGAGGCACGGGTGGACCCCGCAATGCACGGCACCGACGCAGACACCACGATCCGGGCGCTGGTCGCGCGCTCGAACGCGCTCGGCTCGGATCCGCGGATCACGAACTACGCGGGCGGGAACACCTCCGCCAAGGGCACCGACACCGACCCCGTCACGGGCGAACCGGTCGAGCTGCTCTGGGTGAAGGGCTCCGGGGGCGACCTCGGCACCCTCACCCCGGCGGGCCTCGCGGTCCTGCGCGTCGACCGCGTCCGTGCCCTCCAGGACGTCTACCCCGGCGTCGAGCGCGAGGACGAGATGGTCGCCGCGTTCGACTACACGCTGCACGGCAAGGGCGGTGCGGCACCGTCGATCGACACCGCGATGCACGCCCTGGTCGACGCCGCGCACGTCGACCACCTGCACCCCGACGCCGGCATCGCGATCGCCACCGCGGCGGACGGTCCGGCCCTGACCGAGCGGATCTTCGGCGCCCGTGTCGTCTGGGTGCCCTGGCGCCGACCCGGGTTCCAGCTCGGGCTCGACATCGCCGCCGTCAAGCGGGACCACCCGCAGGCGATCGGCACGATCCTGGGCGGCCACGGCATCACCGCGTGGGGGGACACGAGCGACGAGGCGCAAGGCAACTCGCGCTGGATCATCGACACCGCCGAGCAGTACCTCGCGGAGCACGGCACGGCCGACCCGTTCGGCGGCGTCCGAGCGGGGTTCGAAGCACTGCCGACCGACGAACGTCACGCACGCGCCGCCGCCCTCGCCCCGACGATCCGCGGCATCGCCGGGCACGACAAGCCGGTGGTCGGGCACTTCACCGACAGCGATGTCGTGCTCGAGTTCCTGGCGAGCGAGCGCGCCGAAGGGCTCGCGGCCCTCGGCACCAGCTGCCCGGACCACTTCCTGCGCACCAAGGTCAAGCCGCTCATCCTCGACCTGCCGGCCTCGGCGAGCGTCGACGAGCAGACCGCCCGCCTGCACGAACTGCACGAGCAGTACCGCGCGGACTACCAGGCCTACTACGACCGGCACCGGACGCCGGACTCCCCCGCGATCCGCGGCGCCGACCCGCTCATCGTGCTGGTGCCCGGCGTCGGGATGTTCTCGTACGGCAAGGACGCCCAGACCGCCCGCGTCGCCGGCGAGTTCTACATCAACGCGATCAACGTGATGCGCGGTGCCGAGTCGGTCAGCACCTACGCCCCCATCGACGAGGCCGAGAAGTTCCGGATCGAGTACTGGGCCCTCGAAGAGGCGAAGCTGCAGCGGATGCCCGCGCCCAGGAAGCTCGCGACGCGCATCGCCCTGGTCACGGGGGCTGCGTCCGGCATCGGCAAGGCGATCGCGAAGCGCCTGGCGGCCGAGGGCGCCGCCGTCGTCATCGCCGACCTCGACCTCGAGAAGGCCACCGCAGCGGCGGCCGAGATCGGCGGCCTCGACCAGGCCATCGGCGTCGCCGCGAACGTGACGGACGCCGCCGCGATCGACCAGGCGATCCAGCAGACCCTGCTGCACTTCGGCGGCCTCGACCTCGTCGTCAACAACGCGGGGCTGTCGCTGTCGAAGAGCCTGCTCGAGACCACCGAGCAGGACTGGGACCTGCAGCACGACGTGATGGCGAAGGGGTCGTTCCTGGTGTCGAAGGCCGCGGCGAAGGTGCTCATCGAGCAGGGCCTGGGCGGCGACATCGTCTACATCTCGTCGAAGAACTCGGTGTTCGCCGGGCCGAACAACATCGCGTACTCCGCCACGAAGGCCGACCAGGCCCACCAGGTGCGGTTGCTCGCGGCCGAGCTCGGTGAGCACGGCGTCCGCGTCAACGGCATCAACCCCGACGGGGTCGTGCGCGGCTCCGGCATCTTCGCGAGCGGCTGGGGCGCCAACCGCGCCAAGACGTACGGCATCGAGGAGCAGGACCTCGGCAAGTTCTACGCGCAGCGCACGATCCTGAAGCGCGAGGTCGTGCCCGAGAACGTCGCGAACGCCGTCTACGCCATCTGCACCGACGACTTCTCGCACACCACCGGCCTGCACGTGCCCGTCGATGCCGGTGTCGCCGCGGCCTTCCTGCGGTAGCGACGAACACCGAGCAGGAGCAGAACATGCACACCAGCGGCAGCGTCGCGGCGGTCGACCTCGGGGCCACCAGCGGCCGGGTGATCGTCGGCCACGTCGACCCGGACGGGGTCCGGATGGACCACGTCGCCCGGTTCCCGAACGGCCCCGTCACCCTGCACGAGGGCGACGCCGACACGGGCCGCGACGCCCTGCACTGGGACGTCGTCGAGCTGTACCGACAGGTGACCGAGGGGCTGCGGCGTGCGTTCGCCGAGCACCCCGCGATCGCCGGCATCGGCATCGACTCGTGGGCGGTCGACTACGGCCTGCTCCGCGACGGCCGACTGCTCGGGCTGCCGTCGCACTACCGCGACGACCGGCACCAGGGCGGTGTCGTCCCCGTGCACGACCGGATGGCCGCCACCGAGCTGTACGCCCGGAACGGCCTGCAGCACCTGCCGTTCAACACCCTGTTCCAGTGGGCTGCCGACCCGTCGCTGCGGCTCGCGCAGCGTGCGCTGCTCGTGCCCGACCTGCTCGGGTACTGGCTGACGGGGGTCGAGGCGGCCGAGCGCACGAACGCCTCGACGACCGGGGCCCTGAACGCGACCACCCGTGGGTGGGACCCGGCGGTGCGGGCTGCTGCGGGCCTCCCGGCCGGGCTGCTGCCCACGCTGCGCGACCCGGGCGACCGACTCGGCCCGCTGCTGCCGTCCGTCGCCGCGCTCGTCGGCGGGCAGGCCGACGTGACGCTGGTCGGCTCGCACGACACGGCGAGCGCCGTCGTCGCGGTCCCCGCGACGGAGCCGGACTTCGCCTACATCTCGTCGGGCACGTGGTCGCTCGTCGGCGTCGAGCTCGACGCGCCCGTCCTGTCGGACGCGGCACGACGCGCGAACTGCACGAACGAGGGCGGTGTCGACGGCCGCGTCCGGTTCCTGAAGAACGTGTCCGGACTGTGGTTGCTGTCGGAGAGCGTCCGTACCTGGGAGCGCGGTGGCGACCACGTCGACCTGGAGGCCCTGCTCGCCTCCGCCGCGGCCGTCACCGCCCCGGTCCCCGTCTTCGACCCCGCGGACGAGTCGTTCACGGCACCCGGCGACATGCCGGCGCGGATCGCCGCGTGGTGCGCGGCGCACGGGCTGAGCGCGCCCGCGTCGCGCGCGGAGTTCGTGCGGAGCATCCTCGAGTCGCTCGCGACGGCGTACGCCGAGACCCTGCGCACCATCGCCGACGTGACCGGCAAGGCCATCCGGGTCGTGCACGTCGTGGGCGGCGGCTCGCAGAACCGCCTGCTGTGCCAGCTGACCGCGGACCGCACCGGCCTGCCGGTCGTGGCCGGCCCGGTCGAGGCCACCGCACTCGGCAACGTGCTGGTGCAGGCGCGCGCCGTCGGACTCGCAGGCCTCGGAGGGGCTTCACTGGAGGCACTCCGCAGCGTCGTCGCACGGAGCGTCGAGCCCGTGCGGTACACCCCCTCGGCGTCGTCGCGCGCCGACCCCGATCGATCCCCCGTCAGGAGCCACGCATGACCACGACCGACGACCAGCACCGGATCGACCCCGCAACCGGCGCACCGGCGCCCGCGACCGGGTCCGCGTCCGCCGCTCGCACGCGGGTCAAGCGGCAGCTGCCGACGGTGCGGGACCTCGCGCCGCTCATGCAGTTCAAGAAGCCGTCGCTGCCGGGTCGACGGCAGCGCCTCGAACAGGCCTTGACGATCTGGGACCTGCGGGACATCGCCGCCCGGCGCACCCCGAAGGCCGCGTTCGACTACACCGAGGGTGCGGCCGAGGCGGAGATCTCACTGGCCCGCGCGCGGCAGGCGTTCGAGGACATCGAGTTCACGCCGGCGATCCTCCGCGACGTGTCCTCCGTCGACACGTCCCGCTCCGTACTCGGGGCGCCGGTGTCGTACCCGTTCGGCATCGCGCCGACGGGCTTCACGCGGATGATGCAGACCGAGGGCGAGCGGGCCGGTGCCCGGGCCGCCGGACGTGCCGGCATCCCGTTCTCGCTCTCCACGATGGGCACCACCGCGATCGAGGACGTCCGCGACGCCAACCCGCACGGGCGCAACTGGTTCCAGCTGTACATGTGGAAGGACCGCGAGAAGTCGATGGCGCTGGTCTCCCGCGCCCAGCAGGCCGGCTTCGACACTCTCCTCGTCACCGTGGACGTCCCCGTCGCGGGTGCGCGGCTGCGGGACAAGCGGAACGGGTTCTCGATCCCGCCGCAGCTCGGCGCGAAGACGATCGTCAACGCGATCCCCCGGCCGTGGTGGTGGTTCGACTTCCTGACCACCGAGCCGCTGGCGTTCGCGTCGCTCGACCGCTGGTCCGGCACCGTCGGCGAGCTGCTCGACCACATGTTCGACCCGACCGTCACCTACGAGGACCTCGCCTGGATCCGCGACCAGTGGCAGGGCAAGGTCGTCGTGAAGGGCGTGCAGTCACTGGCCGACGCCAAGCGCCTGGCCGACCTGGGGGTCGACGGCATCACGCTGTCGAACCACGGCGGCCGACAGCTCGACCGCGCCCCCGTCCCCTTCCACCTGCTGCCCTCCGTGGTGAAGGAGGTCGGGAAGGACACCGAGGTGCACCTCGACACGGGCATCATGTCCGGCGCCGACATCGTCGCTGCCGTGGCCCTCGGCGCGAAGTTCACGATGGTCGGCCGCGCCTACCTGTACGGGCTGATGGCCGGTGGCGAGGCCGGCGTGGACCGGATGATCCAGATCCTGTCCGAGCAGATCGAGCGGACCATGCGGCTGCTCGGGGTGGCCTCGCTCGACGAGCTCGAGCCGGGGCACGTGACGCAGCTGCAGCGGTTGCAGCCGATCCCCCGGGTCTGACCCGTCGGCTCGCCGCACGTTGCACCGTGCACGTTCGACGGTCGGACACCGGGCGTTCGTCGGTCGATTTCCGTGACGCCCCCCGAACGGGTCACAAATGATGCAAGATGTCCGTGGACGTGTCAACGAAACCCTCGGCATCCGGCCGGCTGATGCGTCCGTCCCTCCCCGCATCCTGCGCCCGAGCATCCACGAGGAGCCCGACATCTCGACCCGAAGCACGTGCACGCCCTCGCGCGGCACGACCCCACGGACCACGTCCACACCCCCGACCACCCGAGGGGGCACCCGATGATCCGCCACCGCGCGATCCTGGCGGTCGCGACCGCGGGCGCCCTGGTCCTCGGTGTCCCCACCGCCGCCTCCGCCCGCACCTGGTGGGGCTGGGACGGCGAACGCCGCTGGCACAACGCCCCGGTGAACCCCACCCCGACGCCGGCCCCGGACGAGACGGAGACCCCGGCCCCCACCGACGAGTGGACCCCGGATGCGGAGCCCGAGCAGGACTCCGCGCCGATCGAGGACTCCGCCCCAGTCGCCGAGCCCGCCCCCGAGGCCGCGCCGGAAGCAGCGCCCGAAGCGGATGGCTCCCCCGCGGACCTGTCCGCCATCGCACCGGACGCCTCGTTCGTCGAGGACTTCAGCAAGGACGCCGTCACCGGCCTGGTCTCGTCGCTGTACCCGCAGTCGTGGCAGGCCTACCCCGACGGCACCTCGGGCATCTACGCGCCGAGCAAGACCGTGTCGGTGCACGACGGCGTGATGGACGTCGCCCTCGGCACCGGTGCCGGAGCGGCCGGCACCTTCGGCTCCTCCGACGGCGCCTGGGACCACGTCGGCGGCTCGTTCTCGGTCCGCGCGAAGGCGACCGGCGGCGACGGCAACGGCGCGGCCTTCATGCTGTGGCCGACGTCGAACGTGTGGGCCGACGGCGAGATCGACTTCCCCGAGGGCAACTTCGAGGACAGCCCCTCGGTGTTCCACCACTCGATGACCCCGGGCAAGGAAGCCGAGCGCGTCCAGCTCGGCACCGGCGTCTCGTGGCGCGACTGGCACACCTACAAGGTCGACTGGGTCCCCGGTGAGTCCGTCACGTACAGCGTCGACGGCAAGGTCCTCGGCACCGTCACGCACGACGTGCCGACGACCCCGCACCGCTTCATGTTCCAGGTCGGCAACTGGGGCGAGCGGGGCAACCTGCTCATCGACTGGGTCTCGACGACCGAGTAGCGTCCGCAGGTCCGCACCACGGACGGACGGGAGGCCCGGTGCCAGCTGGCACCGGGCCTCCCGTCCGTCTGCGTGGTCGCGTTCCGGGCGTCACGCGCGCCGCTCAGAAGAGCGCGTTCAGGTCTGCGTAGTCCACCCCGGCCGCCAGCGAGTCGTAGGTGCCGGAGGTCAGGAGTTCGGCCGTTGCCTGCCGAGCGACGGCGTACGCGGCCTGCGCGACGGCGGAACCGAGACTGATGCGGGCCACACCGAGACGGGCGAGTTCCGACACGGTCGGCGACCCCGGACCGGCCATCACGTTCACCGGGCTGTCGATCGACTCCACCAGCGCACGGATGGTCTCGGCGTCTCGGACTCCGGGGACGAACACGCCGTCCGCGCCGGCTCCGCGGTAGCGACGAGCACGCTCGAGCGTCTCGGCCAGGAGTCGTTCGGGATCGACGAGGCCAGCGAGGTGGACGTCGGTCCGTGCGTTGACGAACAGGCGCACCCCGGCTCGGTCGGCCGCGCGCCGGGCCGCCCCGATCCGGTCGGCGAGCGCATCCGGATGCAACCTGCCGTCCTCGATGTTGATCCCGACGGCGCCCGCTTCGAGCACCGCGTCCACCGTGCGCGCCACGCCGTCCGCGTCGTCGGCGTACCCGGACTCGACGTCGACGGTGACCGGCACCGACACCGAAGCCGCGATCCGCGCGACCGCGTCCATCGCTTCCGCGCGGGTCAGGGTGTTCCCGTCCGGTCGTCCGAGGGACCAGGCGACGCCCGCACTGGTCGTGGCGATCGCGGTCGCGCCGGCATCCTCGACGAGTCGAGCGCTCGCGGCGTCCCAGACGTTGACGAGGACGAGTGGCCGGGCTGGGTGGTCGTGGAGGCCGTGGAAGGTCGCGGCTCTGGTCGAAGTCGTGTTCACCCCTCGATCCCATCGGTCCGAGCGCCGACGAGCTAGCGGATTCCGGACGACGCGGTGGGGCCGCTCAGCCCTCGGGGAGAGGAGACCTGCTCAGCAGGCGCATCGTGCTGCTGCTCAGAGCTTCTCGTCGACGAGCGCGATGAAGCGGCTGCCGATGCCCTCGACCTCGCGCCGCGTCAGGCCGGTGGTGGGCTCGGGTGCCTGGTACGGGGCGTGGTAGTCGCACATCAGGTAGTCCCATTCGGGCCACCACTTCTTCGGGCGCGCCTCTTCGTCGAAGCCGCAGACCACGCACTCCAGGCGCGTCCAGACCTTCTTGGTGCCGGTGCGGTTGGCGCGGGACTGCACGAGCCAGGCGGGCGGGTCCTGCTCGATCGCGTCGAGCTCCGCTTCGCTCAGGCGCGACGGGATGCCGTGGCGGGTCGCCATCTCGAGGGGGATGTCGAGCCGGACGGCGGCTTCGCGGCGGGAGAGCATCCGTCCAGGGTAGGTCCTGCCACTTCCCACCTCGAACTGCGTCAACGGTCGAGGGCTCCGACCACGGACTTTCCTCGAGCTGGCAGTCCGTGTATGGTCTGGATCACTGAGGTAAAAGGCGCCGCGATCTGCGACGCACCAGCACGCGGCATCGAACGAGTCGCCACTTCTTCCCTCGAAGGAGTGCGCCATCGTGTCCCCCAGTCCCGCTCTCACCACCGGGCACGTGCCCGCCGGTGACTCGTCGCCTCGTCTGCGCGACGCCTGGATCGCCCTCGCCGGGCTGTCCGCGGTGTTCCTGTTCGAGATGCTCGACAACTCCGTGCTCAACGTCGCCCTGCCGACGATCGGCCGCGACCTGGGCTCGTCGACGACGGGCCTGCAGTGGGTCTCGGGTGCCTACTCGGTCGCCTTCGGAGGGCTGATGCTGCTCTTCGGCGCCGTCGCCGACCGCATCGGACGCCGTCGGGTCATGCTCGCCGGTCTCGTCCTGCTGGCCCTGGCGAGCCTCGCCACGGCGGTGGTCACGTCGACCGAGCAGCTGATCGCCGTGCGGGTCGTGATGGGCGTCGCCGCGGCGATGACGACGCCCGGGTCGATGGCGCTGGCGTTCCGCCTCTTCGACGACGAAGGCCTCCGGGTGCGGGCGCTCACCGTCATCTCGACGGCCGGGCTCGTGGGGCTGGCAATCGGTCCGACCGTCGGCGGGTTCGTGCTCGCCGTCGCCCCGTGGCAGGTGCTGCTGTTGGCCGACGTGCCGATCGCGGTCCTCGCGCTCGTCGGCATCCGGTTGGGTGTCGCCCGCGACGAGGTGGCGGGGCTCCGTCGCGATCCGGTCGACGTGGTCGGAGCGCTGCTCGGCACCGTGACCACGGCCGGAGCACTCGTGGCGCCGACGATCCTGGTCGAGTCCGGAGCTACCGGCTGGTGGGGGTGGGCCGTCCTCGCCCTCGCCGCCACGTGCGCGGTGGGGTTCGTCGCCCGCGAGCGGACCGCGCGGCACCCGCTGATCGACCTGCACCTGCTCGCCCGACCACTCGTCTCGAGCGGCCTCGCGTTCAAGGCCGCGTCGGGTCTGGCCGTCGCCGGACTGTCGTACCTCGTGACCCTGCAGCTGCAGTTCGCCTGGGGCTGGCCGCCGGCCCTGGCCGCGGTCGGGACGCTGCCGCAGGTGGTCGTGCTGCTCGTCGGCGGCCGCTTCGTCGGGCCGTTCGTGCAGCGGGTCGGCCTGGGCCGCGCCGCCTGGATGAGCGCCGCCTCGGTCGTCGCAGGGCTCGCGGTCTTCGGCGCCCTGAGCCGGCACGGGTACCCGTGGGTGCTCGTCGCGCTCGTGCTCGTCGCCGCCGGCATGCGGGTCGTCGGCGTCGTCGCCGGCGCGTCGGTCCTCACGGGACTGCCCGCGGACCGCACCTCCGTCGGAGCTGCGCTCGTCGACACCTCGAGCGAGCTCGCGGGCGGTGCCGCCGTCGCCGCGGCGGGGACCATCGTCGCCGCCTTCGTCGCCGGGAGCATCACCACGACCACCTGGACCGCCGCCCGGCTCGAGGGCTTCCAGGACGCCCTCACCGTCGCTGGCCTCGGCCTCGCCGCGGTCGCAGCGCTGCTCGTCGTGGTCGGCTTGCTCCGAGCCCGGACCACCGAACAGGGAGACGCGGCCCCGTCCGAACCTGCCGACACCACCCCTGCACACGCCGACCCGACCACCATCACCGAGGAGACCTCCCGTGCCTGACACCATCGCCCTCCCCCGCCCGCCGTTCGATCCCGAGTTCGTGCCCTTCCTCACCGCCATGGACGCACGAGGCCGCTTCCACCTCACGACCCAGATGCTGCCGCAGATGCGACAACTGGACACGACGGAGGCGCAGCTCGACGAAGGACTGCGTGCTCGCGGCCTCGAGCGCAGCAGCATCACGATCCCGGGGCACCGCGGCGACCCGATCGACCTCGCCGTGATCCAACGCACCGGCCGAACCGGCACGGCTGCCCTGGCCTACGCGATCCACGGCGGCGGCATGATGTTCGGCCATCACCTCGGCAACCTCGACTCCTACGACGAGTGGCTGCTGGTGCACGACGTCGTCCTGGTCAGCCCCGACTACCGCCTGGCGCCGGAACACCCGGACCCGTACCCGGTCGAGGACTGCTACGCCGGTCTCGTCTGGGCAGCCGAGCACGCCGACGAACTCGGCATCGACCCGGAGCGCATCGTCCTCGTCGGGCAGAGCGCCGGTGCCGGTCTCGCCGCCGGCACGGCCCTCCTGGCCCGCGACCGACAGGGGCCCTCCGTCCTCGGCCAGGTGCTCGTGAGTCCCATGCTCGACGACCGCGACGCGACACTGTCGGCTCGGCAGTTCGACGGTGTCGGGGTCGCCGACCGGGAGATGACACGGTTCGGCTGGGACGCCTACCTCGGTGACCGGCGGGGTGGCGAAGACGTCTCCGTCTACGCTGCACCGGGCCGCGCGACCGACCTCACCGGGCTCCCGCCCGCGTACATCGACTGCGGCAGCACCGAGGTGTTCCGCGACGAGACCGTCGCCTGGGCCAGCTCGCTGTGGGCTGCAGGAGTCCAGGCGGAACTGCACGTGTGGCCGGGAGCGTTCCACGGATCGACGAGCATGATGCCCGACGCGACGCTGTCGCGGCGGGCCGTGCAGGCTCTGCGCGAGTTCACCGGTCGCCTCCTCAACCCGGCCGCTTGACGGCCGCCCCGGCACGAGCGCGTCGCGGCGCTCGTGCCGGGACCGGCTCCTGTTCGCAGCAACAGCTAGATCCGGTCCAGGGACACCACCGTGACGACGATCGGCCACGCCTCACCGTCGAGCTGCACGGACCGCAGCCCGCGCGGCAGGGCTTGTCCGTCTTCGGACTCAACGACGACTCCCTGCAGCCCGATGAGGTGCCCGGAACCCCTGCTGTAGTGCACGCGATCACCGACGACGGGCATGATGATGGTGTCCGCCGCCAGCTCCTCTGCGGCGAGTTCCACGGTGAGAGGCCAAGACTCCGTGAGCACCTCGGCGAGCTGTGCCTCGAACACGCCGCGTTCGTCGAGCTCCGCGTCGCCCGCCTCGGGATCCACGATCCTCGCGATTGGCAGGATCTGCTGGCCGATCGTGCGCGCGACTCCGCATCCGATCGCGACACCCAGGCCGGCGAGGGACAGCCTCATGCTCGCCATCTCGAACCGCAACGGGACTGGCTCAGCAACGACCTGACGGATTCCGCCGTTCGAGCCGCCGGCGGTGTGCGCTCGCACGGCAGTCGCCTTCACCGCGCCGTGGAGTCGTGGCGCGACCGGAGCTGCTCGTGTCCGCCGGAGATCACCACCGAACTGCTCGCCGAGATGCTTCTTGAACGCAAGGGCGCCAGGCCGTCGCTCGTCGCAGTTGTCCATCGGGTCGCCTTCGGGTCGGCTTCTCGCAGCCTCGAGTCAGGCTGTTCCCGGACCGTACTGCCGGACCGTCGGCGCACACGATGGTTCCTCACCGATCTTGCGGTAACCAGCAAGGCCGATTCGGAGTTCGCGCCGGCACAGCCCCCGTTTGCTCCGACCTCGGCCTCCTCAGCGGACGAGCGCCGATGCATTGCGGCGGGCTCTTCGCCGCAGGGCCTGACGGACCCCCGTGAGCACGGCGCCGCACACGACCGTGACGACGATCCCGATGGCCGTCCCGCCGGCCGGTCCGCTTCCGGAGTTCGACCATGGCAGCCCGAGAGCCCACTGGAGCGCGGGGCCCAACACGAGGAGCACCCCGGCCGGAACGACGATGATCAGCAACGCGCGGCGGCCGCTCCAGGCAGGATGCAGCAGGATGACAACGGCGGCCAGGGCGACGACCGCGAGAGCACCGTAGATCCACGATGCGCCGGACATCCGCCAGCCGTCGTGCGCGAACCAGTCGTGGACTTCACGGACGGTCCGCGCCCACGCGTGCTGACCGCGGCCGTGTGTCGACGAGATCACGGGCAGCGGCCATCCGATGACGGCGAGAACTCCGGCGACCGCGCTCGCGACTCCGAGCACGACCACCCCGAACCGCGAACCGTCTGTGAAGCGATGCCCCGAGGTCCAGGTTGCCCATTGAGTAAATTTGCCCAATGGGCAAATATGTTCTAGTTTGGTGTCATGACAGACAAGGTCTCGTTCCGTGACCAGAAGAAGGCAGCGATCCGTGACGCGTTGAGCGTGACGACTGTGCTGCTCGCTCGGGAGCGGGGGCTCGACAACATCCGTGTCGAGGACATCGTCGGTCGGGTCGGAGTGTCGAGGCGGACGTTCGGGAACTACTTCTCGAGCAAGGAAGACGCGATCGCGGACCGCCACGTGCAACGCGTGCGCAGGGCAGCCGACGATCTGCTCCAGCGGCCACTCGAGGAGCCGTTGTGGACTGCCATCACGGAGGCGCTGCTCGCGCCGTACGAGGCAGAAGAGACGACGACCCCGTCCCGGGAGGAGCAGAGCGGGCTGCTTGCAGTGCTGTCGACGCCGGGCATGCAGTCAGCCGTCGATCGAGGTGCTCGCGCAGCGAACGCAGTGTTCGCGGCCGCCGTCGCGGCGCGCTCAGACGCAGCACCGGAGGATCCCATTCCTGGTCTGGTGTCCGCCGCTGCGCTTTCGACCTTGTTGACAACGCTGGAGTCCTGGGCGGCGCGCGCGGAGCCACAACCCCTCCAGCCGTTCCTCCGAGCTGCGTTCCAACTCCTCGGCGACGGTTTCGACCACCTCCGCTGACCACTGATCCCACACTCTTCGTCAGAAGGAAGACCATCATGTACGACGTCGTCATCGTCGGAGGCGGCCCCGTGGGCATCTTCGTCGCCTGCGAGCTGAAGCTCGCGGGTGTGAACCCCCTCGTCCTCGAACGCCTCCCCGAGATCAACCAATGGGACAAGGCGCACGGCTTGACCGGGCAGGTCGTCCGACTACTGGACCACCGCGGCTTGTTCGAGCGGTGTGCTGGGAGGGCCGTCCCGGAGCCGGCTCCGGGCTTCTTCTTCGGAGCGCTGCCATTGCCGCTCCACACGCTCGGCGACCGCAACCCGATGTACCTGCTCCACATCAACCAGCGCGACCTCGAGCGCGTGCTCAACGACCGCGCAGCAGAACTCGGTGTTGAGATCCGTCGCGGCGTCGAGATGCGCTCCTTCACCCAACACGACGACTCCGTCACCGTCGACGTTGTCGACGTCGCGAGCGGAGCAGAGAGCACCGTGTCGGCGCAGTACCTCGTGGGTAGTGACGGGGCGCGAAGCACTGTTCGGAAGCTCTCCGGTATCGGCTTCCCTGGCAACACCGACCACCACATCGTGGACCGCACAGCCCTGATCTCGCCAACTGAGCAGCTGACGCCCGCCGGCCCCGGGAAAGTGCACGTCGCGGGTCTGGGAGAGATCGCGGAGAGCTTCCACCGCACTGAAACCGGCGTCGTCACCATCGCCCTCCGTGACCCGGAGCACCCGCTGGTCTACACCGCGGAATGGGAGGACCAGCCTGACCGCAGCTTCCCCGGTGAGGGAGCAGCCATGACATTGCACGAGATGGAGGACAGCCTCGAGCGCGTCCTCGGCGTCCGTCTCGACCTCAACGCGCCGGCCGACGGTGAGCCGACGTTGCTGCGCCGTCTGACCGGTCGGAGCACACGCGTCGCTGACCGCTATCGCGACCGGCGGATCTTCCTCCTCGGCGATGCCGCACACGTGCACTCTGCCGCAGGCGGACCCGGCCTGAACCTCGCGCTCCAGGACGCGGCGAACCTCGCCTGGAAACTCGCCGCCAGCCTCCACGGCTGGGCCCCCGCGAGCTTGCTCGACACCTACGAGACTGAGCGGCGCCCGCTCGGACAACGCGTCTTCATGCAGACCCAAGCGCAGACCGCGCTCATGGCGCCCGGCTCGGATGTCACCGCCCTCCGGAACCTCTTCGCCGAGATGCTCGCAGACACGACCACCGTGCAGCGCATCGCAGATCTCCTCGCCGGCTCGGACGTCCGCTACGACACGAGCCCCGCGAACCCAGATGGCCCCACCGGATGGTTTGCACCGTCACAACGGGTCGAACTCGCCGACGGGACCATCCGCAGAATCCCGGAACTGCTCCGCACCGCCCACCCCATCTTGGTCGACGCGACCGGCACGTACCGCGACACCATCGCTCCGTGGAACGACCGCGTCGACTACGTGCCGCTTGCCGCAACGCACGAACAGACCTCGATGCTGATTCGGCCCGACGGATTCGTCGCCTGGTCCCACAGCGACCCCGCCTCCCTCACAGAGGCACTCGCCGCCTGGTGCGGAACACCCGAACACGGCTCTACCGGAACGGTGTAACGCATGAACCTCGACGTGATCGGAGCCGCGATCGTCTCGATCAGCGGCGCGCTCTTCGCGACAGCTTCGATCTGGTGTCTGATCGGCCTTTTCCTCAGAACACGAGCAATGCCTGTGCTCCCAGCAGCTTCCAGAGCCCACCTGTTCACGTCGGCATTGACGGTCTTCGCCGGGCTCGTGGTCCACATCATCGGCTTCTTCCCCGAAGCCTTCGTGCTCGTCTACGGAGGCGCGACGTCGATGCTCGTCGCCGCCTTCTTCGCACGTACGACGGAACGGCCCGCGCCCGGCCGGGTCGCGGGGCCGGCCCTGCTCACGGCGGGCGGGATCGTCGTGCTCACCATCGGGCTGCTCATCTAACCGCTGAACAGTCACAAGCGCGCGAAAGTGAGCGAGCAAGCGAGCCCGTGACCGTCCGTCCGTCCCGTAGCCGATTCCTCACCGGGGGTCTGGTCGTCTCAGAGCTCTGACGTCGGCTGTTGGCGGGGGTTGAGAAGATCGCCGTCCCGGCTCAGGTCGTCATCTTCGTGCACCTCGAAGGCCTCGAAGTGATCGTCCGCGAGGATGCTGTCGACGAGTGCGCGTGAGCCGGCGACGATCGTCGAGTCCCAGTCTTCCTCGGAAGCGACGACCCAGGTGTGATCCGCGGGCCACATCAGCGACGTGTACGGCCCCTCCTGCTGGGGGCGACTGCATCCCCATCCGGGGACGGAGCACTGCGCCCACGATGGGTCAGCAAGCTCGCGCAGGCTCGAGCTGAACAACCACATGTCCCGACCGGGCCATGGCATCTGCATGCGAGCCCGCGCGCGTGTGTTCCGGCCTCCCTCGGCCCAGGGCGGGTTGCCGGTGCCTTCCCACGCACCGATGACCAGGTCGTCCGGGTTCCGCGTCGCGCCCCGCAGGTGCGTGGTCAGGACCGCGAGGTCCTCCGGGTTGAACCACCCATCGTCGGACTGACCGACACTCCACCCATCCGACCAGTCCCTCGTGTGCTCGTCATCGCTGATGCGGAACCACCGCACCAGGGGATGCATCACCCGGCCGTTACGGCGCGCAACCTCAGCCCACCGCCAACGCGTGTACTCAACTTCGACGGGATTGCCCCACTCGTCGACCGTGTTCGGGTCAGTACGGTGCGCATCCACCGGGTGCAGCAGCCGCGCGTACGCATCGAAGCCCGTGCCAGCGACACCGCCGACGGTCGCCCATCGACCGGCTCGCTTCACGAGCCAGTCACCTCGCAGGGCTTCGGTCAGCAGGAGCACATGCATCAGCATCCCACGGTGAACGCCTTCACTCACGAGAAGCAGTCTCCGAAGACCATCCGCAACCGGAACCGCCGCTACTCCCCCACGTCCGAGCATCTCGGCAACGCCGCGATGTCCGTGCACCCGTACTCGCTCCACCCACCCTGGCCGTAGGTGTCGTACGCCGCAGTCGACGCCACCGTGGCCCCTGCACCACCCGTCCGGACGAAAGACGGAGTCGGATCACCCTCGGTCGTCCACCGGACCCACTGGAGCGAGGCCACCTCGCCCGCTTCGCTCGCGTCCCGCAGGCACCGCAGACTCTCGGCCGGGAGCGCACCGTCGGCCTCGAGCTCCACGTCACCGCAGTCGGTACCGCTCGGGTTGCTGACCCACTCGGGCGCATCGGCGAGTGTGCGGGCGGATGCGATGGGGTCAGCTGGCTGCTCGCTGCACGCCGACAGGAGCGGCAGCGCGACCAGCGCGAGTCCGGCGGCGGCGAGGACGAGTGGCTTCTGCACAGGACGAGCATGGCTCAACGAGACGCCCTGCCGGGTCACGGTCCGACAACATGTCGAGCGCTGGCGACCTGACGCCCGGTGGTCCACACGAGACGGACGGGAGGTGGGCCCCACCAGCCGGTACCGGCGCACCGCGCCAGCGGGGTGACGGCCGAGTCTGGAGGGACGGTGCCAGCTGGCACCGGGCCTCCCGTCCGCCTGCTGGTCGCGTCGACGACGCGACGAGCAGGCGCTGGTGCGTCAGCGCGATCGGACGATCGCGGCCTTGGTCTGGTCACGCAGGTACGCGATGCCGGCGGCGTTCGGGTGGAGTGCGCCGAACAGGATGCTGTACTTCGTCCCGGCCAGCGGCGTGCTGTCCGCAGCGGTGCCGCGATCCGTCAGGGTGAGTCCTGCCATCCAGGCGGAACCCGACGCAGCACAGGGCGTGTGCGCGGCAGAGCCCTGGAGCGTCGAGACGTAGGTGAAGCCACGAGCCTTCGCCGCAGCCTTCACCGCTCCGTCGAGCGCGTTCTGGGTGCGGTGGAAGTAGGCGGTGTCGGTCGCGGTGAAGGGGAACGCGTTCTGCGGGAACGGCGGCTCGAGTCCGGAGTCACCGAGGAGGCTCGAGAAGCACCCCTTCGGGGACTGCGCCGAGCCCGGCGCGATCATCGGGTAGCCGACGACGAACACCTTCGCCCGCGGAGCACGCTGCGCGATCACGCGGAACGTCTGCGCGAGCCGTGGCGCGACCGTGTTGTGGATGCGCGCTGCGAGACGGTCCCGCTCGACGCCGTGCACGACCGGTGCGTAGTAGTCCTTGCAGTGGTCGTAGGTCTTCCCGTGGATCTCCGAGAACACCGGGCCGTCCTTGTCCAGCGCGACGCAGTTCGAGATGACGTCGGTGAACCCCAGGTCGTTCCCGCCGATCGACACCGTGACGACGTCCGTGTCCTTGGACAGCGCGTCGGCCTGGACGGGCGCGGTGGCGCTGCCGACACCGGTCGCCTGCGGGACCCGGGTGATGTTGCCGGTGGTGGCACCGGCACAGGCACGGTCGTCGAGCCGGAGCCCCAGCGATGCCGCGACCTGGTGCGGGTAGTCGGTGGTGGACTGGAAGCAGCCGGCCACCGGACCCGAGCCGTAGGGGGCGACGCCGAAGCCGCCCGCGTACGAGTCGCCGAGGGCCACGTAGCTGTCACCGCGGGACGGCGAGGACACGGCGGCCACGGACTGGGCGGGCGCCGCGCCGTCGGCGTTGGCCGCGGAGACGGGCCCCGCTGCCCCGACAGCGAGCGCTGCCGCCGTCAGGACGCCACCGGTGATCAGCAGCGCGTTGGTCCGGCGGAGGCGAGGAGCGTGACGCATGGAGCAGGTTCCTTCCAGAGGTCCATTCGACAGACGATCGTCTGACAAGTAGACGGTAGGTCGGCGGGACGCCCCGCGCCATGAGAGGGCCACAAGGTGCGAGGGATGCGTTCCGCGCACCCGTCCTGTCCCTCGACGTGGATCAGGCCGGCGCGCACCAGGTGGACAGGTGGTCCAGCGCCGCTCCGGCCGTGGCCACCAAGCGCTTGCGGGTCGATTCCCGGTCGGCATCCGCGAGGACCGCGTCGCCGATGGCCTCGGTGGCCTGCTGCACGACGGCCACGAGTGCGGCAGCCTGAGCACGCCGGGTCATCGAGTCGAAACCCGTGTCCGCCAGTTCTTCTGCCACCGCGGACGTGACCTCGTCGTAGAACTCCAGCGCCCGTCGACGGAGCACCGCGCTGAGCCGGCACTGCGCCGGGAACTCCCCTCGCGCCAGAGCCGGATCCTCTGCGACGTACCGATCGACGTCCTCGAGGACGATGGTGCGCATCGCTTCCGCCGGCGACTGGTGCGCACCTCGGTCAGCGACCGCAGCTCGGATCTTCTCGAGCACCTCGTCGGCTCGGTCGAACACCAGATCGGGTTTGGTCGGGAAGTAGTTGTAGACGGTCTGATCCGAGACGCCTGCAGCTCGGGCCACGTCTGACATCGACACCTCGTCGTACCCGTGCTCAGCGAACAACCGTGCAGCAACGTCACCCAGGCGCTCGCGGGTCTCCCGTTTCTTGCGCTCTCGCAGCCCCGACGGAACACCCGTACTCGACTCCACCATCCCCCGAGTCTCACACGAAACGTTGAGTGACCCAAAGTTCTGGTACGTTTGCCGAACTTAGAGTCACTACAAGTTCGGTGGATGCCGAGGAACGAGGACGATCGATGACCACGCAGACACAGGAACAGGTACTCATCGCAGGAGCGAGTTTCGCTGGGCTCACGACCGCGCTGTGGATGCGTCGGCTCGGGTACGACGTCTCGATCGTCGAGGTCGCTCCCGGTCTGAAGCGAGGCGGCACCCCGGTCGACATCCGCGACGACACCATCGCGATCGTCGACCGGATGGGCCTGCTCGAGCAGATTTCGGCAAAGGCGCTCGCGCCGCGGGTGACGGAGTTCACATCGCCGGAGGGAGACCGCATCGCGCGGATGGATCCCGTGCCGCCCTCGGCCGGATCGACGGGCGACGGCTACGAGATCCACCGCGACGACCTCCTCGACATCCTCGCCGCCGCGACCGAGGGCGAAGTGGAGATGCTGTGGAACAACTCGATCACATCCCTGCACGAGACCGAGGAGGAGCGCGTGCACGTCACCTTCCGCGACGGAACCGAACGGGACTTCTCCATGGTGTTCGGCTGCGACGGCAACCACTCCACAGTGCGTCGACTGCACTTCGGGCAGGAAGCGCGGTACAGCCACTTCCTGCGGACGTACTTCTCCGTCGCCACCCTCGACGACCTCGTCATCGAACCGCAGACGACCCGGATCACCAACGCACCGGGCGTCACGATGCTGGTCAACTCGTACGACACCACCACCGACCTCGTCCTCGGATTCCGCTCCGAGCAGGAGATCCCCTTCGACCACCACGACGAAGCGGCACAGAAGCGCATCCTCCGCGAGCACATGCTCCAGGCCGGTTCGCCGTTCTCGGACCACGTTGACGAGGCCGTCGGCGCCGAGACGTTCTACTTCGACAAGCTCAGCCAGATCAAGATGTCAGCGTGGACGTCCGGCCGCGTCGCACTCGTCGGCGACGCCGGTTACTGCCCCTCCCCGGCCGCCGGGATGGGCGGCTCGCTCGCCATCATCGGCGCCACCGCACTCCACGACGCCCTCCGGGACGCGGACGGCGACGTCGAGCAGGCCTTCGCCGGCTACGAGCGCGCGCTCAGGCCGGTCGTCGACGCGGTACAGCACGACGCCGAGCACATCGGAGTCAGCAGCTACTTCCCCGCGACCGCCGACCAGATCGATGCGCGCAACAGGATGCTGCTCGGCCGCTGACCACCGCCCGAGCCGCCGCCTCGGCTGCGGAGGTGACCAGGCACCGGACGAACACCCGACGAGCGGTCGTCGTGACCGTTCTGATCGTGGGTGCCGCGGCCGTCGTGTTCATCGGTCTGCGCGCCGCGCGAGACTGCCCGGGACGCTGTGGGATCCCCGCGTCGTCAACCTGACTTCGGAGGTCCAGGGCGAACTCCTCGTGGTCCGAGCGGACTACTGGTCGCGCGAACTCCCACCCTGACAGGCGGGTGGGACTGTCACCGACGCCCGCACCGTCACCGACCGTGCTCAGTGGCTGTCGGTCATCCCGCTGCTGATGTACGAGGACCCCACCGTGTCGTCGGTGAGCGTGCAGTTGTACATGGCGTACGGGTCGGTGTGCCCGTCGTCGAAGGTGAAGGGGTAGACGAGCTGGTAGGTCCCGTCGTTGCCCGGGTACCCCGACGGGTCGTCCGTGAACGTCAGGGTGACCCCGGCGTCCGCGGCGCCCTTGCTGCACTCGTCGTAGACGTGCTGCGCGAGCGCCGACGTTGCGGGCCCCTGCGACGGGGAGGACGACGGGGTCGACGGGGTCGACGGGGTCGCGGCGTCCGTCGCGGTCGCAGACGGGGACGGGGCCGAGGTCTCGTCCCCGGTCGTCGCCGAGGCGGCGGACGGCGATGGAGTCGGTGCGCTCGCTGCGCAACCGGCGAGGGCGGCGACCATGACGCAGGCAGCAACCGCGGTGACGCTGAGGCGGGTTCGGGTGTTCATCGGCGGTCTCTTCCTCGGTCGGAGCGGGGGTCGCTCACTGAGAGATGTCGTGTGACGGCCGATCCTGACATGGTCACAAGGCCTGTGAGCAGCTTCGATCGGTGTCGTGGTTCTCGCGCCGCGCCGTTGTCGCGTCCTGTAGCTGATTGCCGACCGGCCACAAAGATCATGCCGCCGATGGGGCGCCGGTCGCGGCGATGGTCTCCCGGTACGCCTCGATCTTCCGTTCCAGTGCCGCGAGGTGCCGCTGCACCTCCGCCTGCCGAGCGAGGACGGTCGCATGGTGCTGCTCGAGGAACGCGAGTCGTGCGACATCGTCGGCACCATCTCTGTAGGCGGCCGCGTAGTCACGCATCTCCTGCACGTTCATCCCGGTCCCGCGGAGCATCACCGTCCCGGCGAGCCAGCTCAGCGCCGCCGTATCATACCGCCGCCACCCATCCGGACCGCGATCAGGAGCCGGCGCGATCCCTTCCTTCTCGTAGTAGCGGATCGTGTCGACCGTGATGCCGAGCAGTTCCGCCGCAGCGCCGATCGTGACCGGTCCGTCGACGTGGACCTCGGGAAGCAGCATGAGCCGAGTCTCCCACTTGACATGGTGTGCACACCAGGGTGGAGGGTCGTCATCGTCCGGGTGATCCCGGCGACGAACGGAGAACACGCATGCAGCAGACCCATCTCGGCTCCCAGGGCCTCGTCACGTCCGCACTCGGGCTCGGATGCATGGGCATGAGCGCCTTCTACGGCGGTGCAACCGAAGCCGGTTCCGTCACGACCATCCGTCGCGCCCTCGACCTCGGGATCACCCTGTTCGACACCGCGGAGGCGTACGGACCGTTCGAGAACGAGAAGCTCCTCGGGCATGTGCTCGGCTCGGATCGTGACCGCGTGATCATTGCTTCGAAGTTCGCCACCGACTTCACCGACGACGGCCAGCCGATCGGTCTCGACGGCTCCCCGGAGCATGCACGACGCGCGATCGACCGGTCCCTCAGCCACCTCGGTACCGACCGAGTCGACCTCTGGTACCTCCACCGGGCAGACCCGAACGTGCCGATCGAAGACACGATCGGCGCAATGGCCGAAGCCGTCAACGCCGGCAAGGCCCGCTACATCGGGGTCTCCGAGACCTCGGCCGAGACCCTGCGACGTGCGCACGCGACGTTCCCGATCACGGCGATCCAGTCCGAGTACAGCCTCTTCGAGCGCGACGCCGAACACAACGGCGTCCTCGACACCGCGTCGGAGCTCGGCATCGGGTTCGTGCCCTTCTCGCCGCTCGGCCGCGGGTTCCTCTCCGGCACCGTCACCCGCAAGGACGACCTCCCCGATGGTGACGCACGGCGAACCCTCCCCCGGTTCTCCGACGAGGCCATCGACGCGAACTTGCACGTCGTCGAGGCGCTGAAGGTCATCGCCGACGAGAAGGGCGTCACGACCGCGCAACTCGCGCTCGCGTGGCTGATGCAGGCCGGCACCGTCCCGATCCCCGGCACCACGAAGGCCTCCCGAGTCGAGGAGAACGTCGCCGCTGCCGACGTCGTACTCACCGAGAACGACCTCGCCCGGATCGGGGCTGCCTCCCCGCACGGCGTCGCCGTCGGGACCCGCAACACCGAAGCAGGAATGGCACGCGACCGCGGCTGAGCCGAACGGAACGCCCCCAACACCAGCAGGTACCGCGGGGCGTCCATCGCGTCCGCCAACCCCCTTCGTCGAGCCGCAGACCTCGACCGGGCCGCCAGATGCGTGACGACCGAGGTTCAGCCGCCGCTGCGCTCCCGACGACGCACCCGCAGCGTGCCGATCCCCTGCACGATGCACAGGACACCGCTCGCGACGACGATGACCCCGGTCACGATCCGGCCGATGGAGACCCCACCGAACAGCAGCGGGGCGACCGCGACCCCGATGAAGATCGCGCCCATCACGATGACGACGACCGGGTTCTGGGCGACGAAGAACCGGCGCCCACCGTTCGCTTCGGCGATCGCGCGGTCCCGAGCACGAGGGACGGCGTCCGGCGATCGACCCGCGCGGCGATCTGCACGCCGTCGCCGGCTGCGCAGGAGCAACCAGACCGCGGCGCCGATGACGACGGCCGCTCCGATCGCGAGCCACTCGACGATGTGGAAGGAGCCGAAGACGATCACCAGGACGAACCCGACCGCGATGCCCACGAACATGTCCGTGGTCATCCGGTCGGTCCGGCCGTCGCCACTCGTGACGTACCCGGGGCGGCGTTCGTACGGATCGTGCTCGTCCACGGCCGGTCCGTCGGCCCGTTCGGTTCCCATGCTCCGAACGTACCGACGGCGGTCGGGACCCGTCCGGGTCAGCCCACTCGTTCCGCCGGGGGCTCGGCCCGGACGCCGCGTGCTGGACGCCGCTCCCGCACGATCGCCACCGCCTGGCGCAGCGACAGCCCCGGCAGGTAGGTGCGGACGATCGCGACGCCGATGGTGGGCAGCGCCACCGGGTCCGGGTACGCCATCACCAGGGGGTGCAGGTCGGGCCCGAACTTCGCCTTGAAGCGCAGCAGGGAGCGGAACCCGTAGACGGGTTCGAGCGCACCGCCGACGACGTCGAGGACCGACTCGACGCCGCTCCGGCCGGCGCCCTGTGGTTCCGCCGAGGACGCGAGCGGGGCCGCGGACAGGCTGAGCCGCTCGGCACCGTCGGCGCGCATCCGGTCGACCGCACTCGCGACCAGGAACTCCATCACACCGTTCGGGGCGTCGGGCGCGCGGCGCATCACGTCGAGCGTCCACCCGACCACCTGCCCGGCCCGGTACGCGGGGAGCCAGCTGGTGACGGCGAGGACGGTGCCGTCCTCGCTCAGGGCGACGAGCGTCCGGACGGCGGGGTCGCGCATCTCGTCGATCCCGCCGAGGGTGAACCCCATCTCCGGCAGTTCGCGCTCGGCGACCCACTCCTCCGAGATCGCCTCGACCTGGCGGGTGACCGATCCGGGCAGCGAGGCCCAGTCCGACCAGAGCGCGGTGGTGCCGGACCGTGCAGCCTTGTTGACGGCCGTGCGGACGTCCTGCTTCCGCTTGCCCGTCGTGGTCCAGGTGCGCGGGTCGAGGTCGGCGTCCTCGGCCACGGGGAGCGTCGTCCAACCGAGACGTGCGAGTGCAGCGCCGAGGGTGGCGTCGATGCCGTAGAAGACGGGCGTCCAGCCGTGGTCGTCCGCGGCCCGTGCAAAGCCCTCGAGCGCCGCCAGCCGTGCGTCCTCGTGTCCGAAGGGACCGCCGGTCGTCACAGCGACGCTGCCGGTGCGGTGGTAGGCGACGCCGGCGCGCCCGTCCTCGGTGAACCAGTACTCGTTGCCGGGCCAGGTCGTCATCCACCCGAAGGTGTCGCCGCCGCCGGCGACCAGGAGCGCCCGAGCAGCCGCCCGCGCGGCGTCCTGCCCGTCGAGGTCACTGTCCGAGCGTACGGCACCGGTCGGCCGGACCGCGGCGATCGCCACCGCGAGCCACAGGAGCGGGCCCGAGATGCCAACGACGAACCGCAGCGCCGGCTCGGCTTGTCCGAGGTGCGTGGGCAGGGTCACGGGGGCGATCGGACCGAGCACGGCGAGCGCCAGGTGGAGGGGCTCCCGCACGCTGTCGCCCGAAGCCACGGCGACGCCGACGACGACGACCGCGAGCACCACGGCCGAGCCCGCGACCGTGGCGGCGAACCCCAGCAGTCGTCGCCGGTCGGTCCGCACCGGGAAGTCCGCGCGGCGCAGGACGAGCACGACGGCGGTGGCGATCGGCACCAGCACCGACGCGACGAGCGAGAGCGAGACCGCGAGGTGGTCCGAGGCCAGACGCTGCACGACGGCGTGGTGCCGCTCGGGCAGCACCCCGTACGAGACGGCGGTCGCGACGCCGGTGACCAGGTCGACGGTCGCGACGAGCCACAGTGCGAACCGGCTCCCACGCCGCAGACCCACGGCGCCGACCGCCAGGACCACGAGCGGCATCACGGCCAGCAGCGAGTGGAACAGGCCGTGCGGGTGCACTTCGGCGAGCGCCCGGACGCAGCTGGCGGTCACCCCGGTCACCGAGCAGTGCGGCATCCGGCCGGTCGGGCCGGTGTCGAGCACCACGGCGAGCGGGGCGAGCAGCCCGAACTGGGCACCGGTGACGAGCGCGAGGACGGGCCCGACCGCCGACACCGTCACCGCGGCCACCAGCAGCACCCGGGTCTCGCGTGAGGAACTCCGGGTCCAGCCGCTCCGCACCGGCGACCGTCGCAGCACGCGGCCGAGCACCAGGCCGACGAGCAGGGCGAGTGCCGCGTGCAGGTCGGACGCGTGTCCGGCGTAGAGCAGCAGCGCGGCGACGACGGCGATCGACACGACCCGGATCCGGCGTCGCCACAGGGCGCCGGCGAACGCGCTCGCGGTGACGATGGTCCCGACGATCCAGGTCCAGGGGCCGACGTGTCCCAGGTGCACGAGGAACCCGCGGTTCGCCGGGGCGCCGTCGAACAGCTGCAGCACGGCGCCGAGCGCGGTCCCCACGACGGTCGTGACGACCATCGCGAGCAGGGTGCGCCGCCAGCCGAGCAGCCGTTCGGACGCCCCGGTGCACACCACGACGGCGACGGAGGTGACGAGGAACCCGACGACACTGCTCGTCACCGCGACCACGCCGAGCGGACCCATCGTCCCGCCCAGGGTGTCGGGCGACCGGCCGTCGAGCGCGCCGACGCAGCGGAGCACCACGGCGGCGATGCCGGCGACGATGGTCAGGGCCGAGACGACACTCGTCAGCGGGTACCGACGGGCCACCGGCACGAGTCGCTTCGGGGTGGCCCACGCGAGGGCCGCGGCGACGGCGCTCACCGGAGGCCCAGGTGCGCGATGACGCCGGGCATCCCGACGCGCAGGGCGTAGCGCACGGTGTTCCAGTCGTGCGCGGAGCCCTCGGACACGAACAGTCGGGTCTGCATCCCCGCGGCGTCCGCAGCTGCGCGGAGCGCCGTGGTCGACTCGACGTAGGGCTCGTCGTCGCTGCCGTAGGCGAAGACGGTCAGGTGCCCCGGGTACGGCCCGTGCGCCCGCATGATCGCCCGTGGTGCCGCTGCGGCGTACCGGCTGGCGGAGCCGCCGAACCCGACCTGGATGCTGTGCTGGACGGAGCCGTTCAGGGGTGCGAGCTCGCTCGAGATCGCGAAGGTCGTGCCGAACACGCCGGGGTGCGCGGTGGAGAACTGCATGGCGCACGTCGCGCCCTGCGAGAACCCGACGATGCCCCAGGCCGAGGGCGCTGCCCCGACGCGCAGGTGCTGCCGGATCCAGTTCGTGGTGTCGGTCATGACGTACGTCGCGGAACGGCCGAGGGGCGAGTCGACGCACATCGGGTTCCGGTCCGGTGCCCCGAGTTGGTCCGGCGCGACGACGATCGGGGCAAGTCCGTGGTGGGCCTCGGCGAACGCGTCCATCACCGCGCCGAGCCGACCGGCCTGGAACATGTCGCTCGGCTGGCCGGGTTGTCCGGCCAGGCTGATCAGGACCGGCAGGGTCGGTGGTCGCTCGGTCAGGGCAGCGGGCGGCAGGTACACGACCGTCGGCCGCGCGTGGAAGTGGGAGACGGTCGACGGGATGGCGACGGAGAGCACCTTCCCGCGTCGCGGCATGTCGGCGGGTGCCCGCCAGGTGGCCGGGTCGACCACCGGACTGGAGGCGCGCCCCACCCCCGTCTCGTGTCCCAGCGGACCGGACGGGTACGGATCCGTCGTGACGGCCTGCTCGATCGTGCGGTACGCCCCGAAGTCGACGTTGACGCCGAGGACGGCGGCCAGGGCCACCGCCACCGCCGCGAGCACGCCGAGCACGCGGCGGACCCAGCCGCCCTGGACGACCGTCACGACGAGCAGACCGACGGCGCCGAACGCCAGGGCCACCCACATCCGGGTGATCGGGGTGAACGACACCCCGTACAGGTCCTGCACGTCCCCGAACCACCACACCGCGACCAGGCCGACCACAGCACCGACGGCCATCGCGCCGAGCCGCCAGACCAGCCCCCGGACCGGATGCCGGGAGCGACGACCGAACGCGGGCAGGAGCGCGGCGACGGCGAGGAGCCCCGCGGCGACGTCCACCGGGACGAGCACGGACGGTGCGACGACGGCGACGTGGAACAGGGGTCGGAGCAGATCGTGGAACATGGGGCCTCCCGGCGGACGGTGCAATCGTGGCGGCGGCCCGCTGCGAACGGGGCACCGAGGCGCTTCCGGTTCGCACAGTTCCCACCTGTGCGGCTCCCAGGCAGCGCTCGAACAACCCCCAGCGAACCGTCCGGAGCGACGGGCCCGCCGGACCTCTCGGTGGCGCACACCTAGGGTGAACGGGTGACGCACGACGGATCGGTACGGGCTGCACTCGCGGCGGTCGCAGCGGACGGCTGGGGTGACGGCGGGCCGCTCGTCGAACCCGGCGGCACGGCCTCGCCACGTCGGGCCGCGGTCCTGATGCTCTTCGGTGCGCTCGACCACACCCCGAGCGACCGACCGGCAGCAGCACCCGGGGTCCCGCGCGACCTCGACGTCCTGCTCCTCGCCCGGGCCACGACCCTGCGCGCGCATGCTGGCGAGGTCGCGTTCCCCGGCGGACGCATCGACCCCGGTGACGTGGACGCCGTCGCCGCCGCACTCCGCGAGGCACAGGAGGAGACGGGGCTCGACCCCGCCGGCGTCGAGGTGCTCGGCACACTGCCCGCCGTGCCCCTGGCGTTCTCGAACCACCTGGTCCGGCCCGTCATCGGCTGGTGGCGCGACCCCTCACCGATCCGCGTCGTCGACGAGCACGAGTCGGCTGCGGTGTTCCGGGTCCCCGTGGCCGACCTGCTCGACCCGGCGAACCGCGGCGTGACCGTGATCCGCCGCAGTGGTCAGGAGTGGCGCGGACCGGCGTTCACGATCGAGGCCGACGGGGACGAGCACCTGGTGTGGGGCTTCACCGCGATGCTGCTGGATGCGCTGTTCGACCGACTCGGCTGGACCGAACCGTGGGACCGCGAACGGGAGATCCCACTGCCGAGCTGATGCGCCCGGTTCGCGTCAGAGCCCGTTCGCACGGCGACGGAGTTCCTCGCGCACGACCTCGGCCTTCGCGAGCGCGCGGGGCGTCGTGATCACCGAGAACAGCAAGAAGCCGACGAAGAACGCCACCCCGAACCACCACCAGGGCGTCGAGGTCAGGGCGAGCCAGATGGCGAGCACGACCATCACCCCGAAGACGACTGGTCCGAACCACAGGCTTCGCCGCAACTGTCGGTGGTGATCGTCGACCCTGGCGGACCACGTGGCGAGATCAGCGTCCTCGGGTACCTCGCCGCGCTTCAGACCGCGCTGCACGTCCGTCAACTCCGTCGCGCCGCCGGCTCGCCGACGAGCCTGGCTGATCCAGACGCCGAAGAACGCCGTCATCGCACCGGCGTAGAAGACCGTGGCGATCGCCCGCCCGAGCAAGGACATGTCTCGAGGGGAGACGAGCAGCCCGATCCCGAACCACAGCCCGCCCGCGAACAGGAAGAGCACCGGCAACAACACGGGCATCGGGAGGGATCGGAGACGGTGCACCACGAGATTCTGTCAGATCTGCGAGTACCCGGTGCGCCGTGTGGTCATGATGCGAGTACTGGCCGGAGCACGAACGACAGCGGGTCGGCCCGCACCGCGTCGACCGCGTGGGCCACGGCCCCGATGACGACGACGTCGGCCCCGAGCGACGACGCGACGAGTTCCGGCACCGGGTCGAAGTGCCCCTTCGCGAGCAGGTCGCGCGCGCGGTCGATCACGGCGACCGCCGGCTGGGCGATCGCGCCGGCGACCACGACGCGGTCGATGTCGAGCAGGCTCGCGAGCAGGATGCAGACCCGGGCCAGGCGGTCGCCCAGGCGGTCGACGATGGTGCGCGCGACCGGATCACCGCTCCGCGCGGCCGCGAACACCAGGGCGGCGTCGCCGGCGAGTGCGGCGTCCGCGGGGACCTGCCCGTCGGCGACGGCGTCGGCCACGAAGGTGCGGGCGACCGCGCCGATGCCGTCGGAGGAGCCGACACCCTCGACGAGTTCGAGCACCCGCATCTCCCCGGCACCGCCGTGGGCACCGCGCAGCAGGACCCCGTCGACGACGAGGCCCGCGCCGAAGCGTTCGCCGGACAGCAGCGCCGCGAACGAGGCGTCACCCGAGGACGGCCGCTCGGCGAGCGCGGCGAGGTTCGCGTCGTTCTCGACGAGCACCCGCCCGTCCGGCACGGCGTCGGCGAACCCCGGGTTCATCCGGACCCAGAAGCCGCCGTCGTCGGGCGAGGCCCCGGCAGCGTCGACCGGCGCCGGGATGCCCACGACGGTGACCAGGACCCGGGTGCGGTCGACGTCGGCCGAGGCGAGGGCGGCGGCCACGGTGTCGGCGAGGACCCCGAGTCGCACGGGCACGTCGAGGCCCGATGCACCCAGCGACCCCTCGGCACGACCGAGCACCGTGCCGCGCAGGTCGGCGACGAAGGCCGTGACCCGGTGCTGGCCGGCGTCCACACCGACGACGACCCCGGCGACCGTGTCGAGCTCGTAGCGACGGGCGGGGCGTCCCATCCGGTACTCCCCGCGGCGCGGGCGTCGTCGAGCTCGCGGAGCCAGCCGAGCCGTACGAGCTCCTCGGCCGCCCCGAGCACGGTCGACCGGGTCAGGCCGGTGGCGTCGATCGCCTCGGTCGCGGTGAACGCCGACGAGTCGAAGGCGTACGCGAGCAGCGTCTCTGCGCTCGTTCCACGGGGTGGCGGCATGTCGTGACCCTATCGCGCGACGAGTTCCTTGCGGAATTAGATTTTCTCGCTACATTTAGTTCCGCGGGCAGCATCGGAGCCGCTCGCGGGACGGAACGGCAGGGACGCCGGGTCCGGACGGACGGAGACGACGTGCAAGCACACGCCACCGCCAGGAGCGCAGCATCGGTCAGCCGACGCGGGTTCCTGCTCGGAGCGGGCGGCATCGGGGCGGGCCTCGCGCTCGCCGGATGCGCCCCGATCGGGTCCTCGAGCGCCAAGCCGGAGACCATCACGTTCTACGTGTCGAAGCCCGAGGTCATCGGCTACTTCGACGACGTCATCGCGCAGTTCCACCAGAGCCAGTCGAAGGTCCGGGTCGTGCGCGACTCGACCTCGAGCATGTCCGCGAACTTCGTGCGGAACCGGCCGCCGGACCTCGGCTGCTGGAACTACAACTTCTCGGTCGTGCCGTTCGTCGAGCACGGCGCGCTGACCGACCTGTCCGACCTGCCGCAGGCCGACACCATCAACCCCGACCTGTGGCCGCTCATGGAGCAGACCGCCGACTACCCTGGCCGGAAGAGCGCCCTGCCGTACTCGGTGACGGCGGCGTCGGTGATCTACAACAAGGCGCTCTTCGCGCAGCAGGGGCTCGAGGTCCCGACGACGTGGAGCGAGTTCGCCGACGTGTGCGAACGCCTGACCAGGGCCGGCATCGCGCCGATCTACGGCACGTTCAAGGACAACTGGACGATCGCCCAGGGCATGTTCGACTACTCGATCGGCGGCATGATCGACACCCCGGCGACCTTCGAGGCGCTCCGCCGCGAGGGCACGAACGTCGGCAAGGGATCCGCCGTCTCGTTCGAGCGCGACCTGCGGAAGCCGATGGAGCGCATGGTGCAGCTCCGCGCCTGGCACCAGGACGGCGCCGCGAGCCGCGGGTACGGCGACGGCAACCTCGCCTTCGCCCAGGGCAAGGCGGGCATGTACCTGCAGGGACCGTGGGCCCTCGGCGAGATCGCCAAGACCACGAAGGACATGGACCTCGGCACCTTCCCGCTCCCCGTCACCGACGACCCGGCCGACCGCAAGGTGCGCGTGAACGTCGACCTGGCACTCTGGATCCCGGAGGCGTCTCGCAAGCAGGAGGCCGCCCGCGAGTTCCTGTCGTTCCTGATGTCCAAGCGGGTCAACGACAGGTACAACGCGGACAACAACGGCTTCGGGGTGCGCAAGGACGCTCCCCCGGCGTCGAACCCCGCCCTCCGCGGCATGCAGTCGTACTACGACGACGCAGCCTTCTACCTCGGCGCCTCGCAGCTCATCCCCGCCGAGATCCCGGTCGCGAACTACGCGCAGTCGATCGCCTTCGGCGGCGACCCGCAGCGCCAGCTCCGCACCCTCGACGCCGACTGGGCGCGTCTCGCGCTCCGCACGGCCGCGTAAGGAGACGTCCGAATGGCAACCACGACCACCGAATCCATCACGACGGCGGACCGCCGCCGCCGTGGCGGAGCCGCCACGGGCCTCCAGGCCGGACGACGGGACGGACGACGCAAGCCCCGCGTCGACCCGCTCTTCCTGGCGTTCCTGCTGCCCACCCTGGTGCTCTTCACGCTCGCCATCACGCTGCCAGCGGTGATGGGCATCGTGCTGAGCTTCACGAACTCCGTCGGCTTCGGCGAGTTCCGCTTCACCGGGCTCACCAACTACATCGCGGTGTTCTCCGACCCCGCGATCCTGCAGGCGTACCTGTTCACGCTCGGGTTCTCGCTCGTCACCGTGATCGTCGTGAACGCGATCGCGTTCCTGCTGGCCATCGCGCTGACGTCGAAGATCCGCGGCAAGATCGCACTGCGTGCGGTGTTCGTGCTGCCGATGGTGATCTCGGGGATCGTCATCGCCTACGTGTTCTCGTTCCTGTTCGCGAACAGCCTGCCGGCCTTCGCCACCACGATCGGCTTCGGGCCGCTCGAGCAGAGCATCCTGGCGAACCCCGACCTGGCGTGGCTGGCGATCGTGGTCGTCACCGCCTGGCAGGCGATCCCGTCGACGCTCCTCATCTACATCGCCGGCGTCCTCTCGATCCCCGGCGAGGTGTACGAGGCAGCCGCCCTCGACGGTGCCAGCGCCTGGCGGCAGCTCGTCTCGATCACCGCACCGCTGACGGCGGGCTACATCCTGATCAACCTGGTCATCGGGTTCAAGAACTTCCTGAACTCGTACGACATCATCGTCGGCCTGACCGACGGCGGCCCCGGCACCTCGACCACCAGTGTCGCGATGTCGATCTTCAAGGGCTTCAACGGCGGCGACTACGCCTACCAGATGGCGAACGCCACGATCTTCTTCGTCATCGCGGTCGTCATCGCCGTGATCCAGCTGCGGGCGACCCGCGGGAAGGCAGCGCTCTGATGTCCCTGCAAGCACCCCTGCGACCGGGGACCACCGCGACCGGCAGCATCCGTTCCGTCGACGCCGACCGGTCCTCCGGCTCGGGCAAGGCCGGCCGCGGTCGTTCGAACTGGCCCGTCACCGTCGTCCTCGTCCTGTGCGCGCTGTCGGTGCTCGTGCCGCTGTACGTCACGCTGACGATGGCGTTCAAGACCACCGGCCAGGCCGTCGACGGCAACGCGTTCTCGCTGCCGGCACCGTTCAGCGTCGACGGCTTCGTGCAGGCGTGGCAGCTGACGGACTTCCCGCGGGCCTTCGCGGTCTCGGTGTTCGTCGCCGCGATCACCGTCGTCGGCACGATCCTGCTCGCCTCGTTCACGGCCTACGCGATCGCCCGGAACTGGGACCGACGACTGTTCCGCTGGTCGTTCTTCTACCTGCTCGCGGCGATGTTCCTGCCGTTCCCGGTGCTCGCACTGTCGCAGGTGAAGCTCACCGGGCTGGCGCACCTGGACAACCCGCTCGGCGTCGCGATCCTGCACGTCATGTTCCAGCTGTCCTTCAGCGTGCTGCTCTTCACGGCCTTCCTGCGGTCGATCCCGGCGGAGCTGGAGGAGAGTGCTCGCATCGACGGTGCGAGCACGGGGCAGGTGTTCTGGCGACTCGTGTTCCCGCTGCTGGCACCGATGAGCGCCACCGTCGGCATCTTCGCGTTCCTCGCGTCCTGGAACGACTTCGTGATGCCGTCGCTGATCACCTCCGACCCGGCGCTGCAGACCCTGCCGGTGCTGCAGCAGATGTTCCAGACGCAGTTCAGCAACAACTACAACGTGTCGTTCGCCTCGTACCTGATGGCGATGGCCCCCGCGATCATCGTCTACCTCGTCACCCAGCGGTGGGTGATGGCCGGCGTGACCCAGGGCGCCATCAAGTGACCGACACACACCCTCGACCCCCTCGACCCACGAAAGGCCCGACGTGACCGACACCCTCGCCCAGCCCGCCACCACCTCGCACGACGAGACCTGGTGGCGCCAGGCCAGCGTCTACCAGATCTACCCCCGCTCGTTCGCCGACGCGAACGGCGACGGCATCGGCGACCTGCCCGGCATCACCGAGCGGGTGCCGTACCTGGCCTCGCTCGGCATCGAGGCCGTCTGGCTCAGCCCCTTCTACCCGTCCGCCCTGGCCGACGGCGGCTACGACGTCGACGACTACCGCGACGTCGACCCGCGCCTCGGTACCCTCGACGACTTCGACCGGATGGTCGACGCGCTGCACGCCGCCGGCATCCGGGTGATCGTCGACGTCGTCCCGAACCACACGAGCGACCGGCACGAGTGGTTCCGCGAGGCCCTCGCAGCACCCAAGGGCTCCCCCGCCCGCGACCGCTACGTGTTCCGTGACGGCAGCGGGCCGTCCGGCGAGGACGCCCCCGCCGACTGGATCTCCATCTTCGGCGGCCCGGCCTGGACCGCCGTCGGCGACGGCCAGTGGTACCTGCACAGCTTCGCGAAGGAGCAGCCCGACCTGAACTGGGCGAACCGCGAGGTCCGCGACGACTTCCTGCACACCCTGCGCTTCTGGTCCGACCGCGGCGTCGACGGGTTCCGCATCGACGTGGCCCACGGCCTGGCGAAGGACCTGGGCGAGACCCTGCCCACCTGGGCCGAGCTCGCCGAGATGCCGAAGGACGGCACGCACCCGCTCTGGGACCGCGACGACGTGCACGAGATCTACGCCGAGTGGCGGACGGTCTTCAACGAGTACACGCCGGCCCGCACCGCGGTCGCCGAGGCCTGGGTCCCCGCCCACCGCCGTGCCCGCTACGCCAGCGCCGAGGGACTCGGGCAGGCGTTCAACTTCGACCTGCTCGAGGCCGACTTCGACGCCGGACAGTTCCGCACGATCATCGAGTTCAACCTCGGCCTCGCCGAGCAGTCCGGCTCGTCGACCACGTGGGTGTTCTCGAACCACGACGTCGTCCGGCACGCCACCCGCTACGCCCTGCCGCCCCGCGCCGGTGGCACCGACAAGCAGGGCAGCGCGTGGCTGCTCGCCGGCGGCTCGCAGGACGCGCTCGACCGGTCGCTCGGCCTGCGCCGCGCACAGGCCGCCACGCTGCTCGAGCTCGCCCTGCCCGGCTCGGCCTACCTGTACCAGGGCGAGGAGCTCGGCCTGCACGAGGTCGGCGACATCCCGGACGCCGACCGCCAGGACCCGGCGTTCTTCCGCAACCCGGGCGTCGACGTCGGTCGTGACGGCTGCCGTGTGCCGATCCCGTGGACGCGCACCGGCTCGTCGTTCGGCTTTGGTCCGGACGGTTCGCACCTGCCGCAGCCGGCGTGGTTCGCCGACTCCAGCGTCGAGGCCGAGGACGCAGACCCCGACTCCACCCTGAACCTGTACCGGAAGGCGCTCGGCCTGCGTGGCCAGCTGCAGTCCGAGGAACAGCTCGAGTGGATCGAGACCGGCCGCGACGACGTGCTCGCGTTCCGTCGGCCGAACGGCTGGACCAGCGTGACGGTCTTCGGCGACGAGCCCTTCGCGCTGCCGGTCGGCGAGCTGCTGCTCGCCTCGGCCCCCGTGGTCGACGGTGCCCTGTCGGGCGTGGGGACGGCCTGGTTGCGTTCCTGACGCGACGCTCGCGCCCTGGGCGCGACCGGATGACGGACTGGAGGCGCGGTGCCAGCTGGCACCGCGCCTCCAGTCCGTCGTCGCCCGCGTCTACCCGCGGAACCCGCGCTACCCGACGGAAACCGGCGTACCTGCCGGAAACGGGCGTACCGGGTCGAAAGTTCCGACCAGGTACGCCCGTTCTCGCATACCATCGCGGCCGTTCTGGGAAGAAAGTCCCGGTAGGGTCACCGCATGAGCGGGGCGAGCATCAGCGTGCAGGACTTCGTGATGCGGTTCGGCGACCGCAACGTGGTCGACGGACTGTCGTTCGACGTCGCCCCCGGTGAGACGTTCGGGCTGCTCGGCAGCAACGGCTCCGGCAAGACCACGACGATCCGGGCCCTGCTCGGCATCACCACCGCGACGGCGGGCACGCTGATGATCGACGGCCACCCCTACCGGCCGGCCACCGGCGGCATCGGCTACCTGCCCGAGGAGCGCGGGCTGTACCGCAAGGAGTCCGTCATCGACGTGATGACCTACTTCGGGCGCCTGCGCGGGCTCCGCGGAGCCGAGGCGACCGCGTGGAGCATGGACTACCTGGCCCGGGTGGGGCTCGCCGACCGCGCGAAGCTGCGCGTCGACAAGCTGTCCGGCGGGCAGCAGCAGAAGGTGCAGCTCGGCATCACGATCATGGACCGGCCGCGGCTGCTCATCCTCGACGAGCCGACCAAGGGGCTCGACCCGGTGAACCGGCGGCTCCTGCTCGACCTGGTCGACGAACGGAAGGCCGACGGCGCGACCGTGGTCCTCGTGACGCACCACATGGACGAGGTCGAGCGGCTCTGCGACCGCATCCTGCTCCTCAAGGACGGGAGGGCCGCCGCGTACGGATCCGTGCCCGACGTGCAGGACGCCTTCGGTGGCGCCGTCGCCCGCGTGGGGCTCGACGGCCCCATACCGAAGTCGTCGCTGTACCGGCTCGCCCGCCACGAGGGGCACGTCGCCTACCTGGTCCCGACCCAGGCCGCCGCTCTGGACGGTGCGGACGTCCTGGCGGAACTGGTCGCGGCCGGGGTGCACGTCACCGCGTTCGAGATGCGCCGGATCCCGCTCGACGAGATCTTCGTGCAGGTCTACGGGCACGACGCCCTCGCCGCTGCGTCGTCGGACGGAGCGGCGGCGTGAGCAACCTCGGCACGGTCGTCCGGTTCGAGTTCGTCCGCGCGGTCAAGAAGCCCGCGTTCTGGATCGGCACCCTCGCGCTGCCGGTCGTCATCGTGGTGGTGTCACTGCTCGTCGGCATCGGGCAGGCCGCCGGCACGAACTCCGTGGTGTCCGGGTCGTCCGCCACGAAGACCCCGTTCCACTACGTCGACGAGTCCGGCCTGGTGTCGGAGTCCGTGGCGGCGAAGTGGGGTGGGACGCCGTCCACCGATGCCGCCGCCGACCGTGCCGCCGTCCGGTCCGGTGACCTCGACGCCTTCATCGCGTTCCCGTCGTCGCCGTCCACGACGGCCATCCGGGTCGACGCCGCCGACCGGGGGCTCTTCGCCAACGGCGTGTACTCGTCGCTGGCCGAGCGGGTGCTCGAGCAGAGCGTCGCCGCGTCAGTCGACGACCCCGAGACCGTGCAGCTGCTCCGCAGTCCACCCGCCACCGACGTCACCACCTACGCCGACGGCCGGGTCGCGCCGGGCTGGTTGTCCGTCGTGCCGCCGTTCCTGTTCGTCGTCGCGTTCTTCGGACTCGTCATCCTGCTCGCCGCCCGGATGGTCACCGTCGTGGTCGAGGAGAAGGAGAACCGGATCTCCGAGATGATCCTGACCACGGTGACCGCGGGCGACCTGATCCGCGGCAAGGTCATCGCGATGCTGCTCGTCGGCTTCGTGCAGGTCAGCGTGTTCGTCGTGCCCGGCCTGGTCGGGCTGCTCGTCGCCCTGCCGTTGGTGTCCTCGCAGCTCGGCGGGCTGACGGTCGACCCGTGGCGGATGGTGACCGGGGCGCTTCTGCTCGTCGGCGGGGTGCTGCTGGCGTCCGGGCTGTTCGTCGCCGTCGGGGCTGCCGTGCCGTCGATCAAGGACGCCTCGGCCCTGCAGTCGGCAGCGATCTTCGCGCTGATCATCCCCCTGTACGCGGCGTTCTTCGTGATGACGACGCCGACGTCGCCCGTTGCGCAGTTCTTCACGTACTTCCCGACCTTCACGCCGATCACCGCGATGGTGCGGAACGCCGTCGGGGCCCTGACCGTGACGGAGTCGGTGGTCTGCATCGTCGAGGTGTTCGTCGTCGCCGGGCTGCTGCTGTGGTTCGCGGAGTACCTGTTCCGGCACTCGGTCGCGCAGTACGGGTCGAAGGTGACGGTGCGGCAGATGCTGTCGTGGCGGCGGGGCCGGCGGGGCTGACCTCGCCGGTCGGCGCCGCACAACGTCAGACGCGGACAGGTGCCTCGTCGAGGTCCCACGACGGGACGGCGTGCCGCTTCCACCCCTGGCGCAGGGTGTTCACCGCGCGGTCGAACTCCACCAGGACGTCGATGTGCGGGCGGACCAGCATCTGGATCTGCAGCCCCTCGTAGACGGCGAGGAGCTGGGTCGCAGCCTGGTACGCAGGGATGCCGGCCTCTTCCGAGCCCTTGTCGAAGTCGCGCTGCAGCCCGACGGTCAGCTGCTCGGCGTACTCCTCGAACCGCTTGCGGAATAGTTCGGCGAACCCGGACTCCGAGCTGGCCACGGTGATCAGCCCCGCGAGCACCCGGACGAGCCCGGGGTCGGCGACGTCCTCGGCCAGGGTCAGACGGACGTGCTCGATCGTGCACGTGGGCGGGTTCTTCCGCCGGGTCCCCCGCAGCTGCGCCCACCGGTCGTAGGTGACCAGGAGCAGGGCGTGCCAGGTCGGGAACAGCCGCTCGACGGTCTCGAGCGGGATGCCGGCCACCTCGGCGACGACCGCCGCGTCGACCGCGTCGAACGGGTGCAGCCGGTAGGCGCGGATGGCCGCGCGCACCGTGCGCTCTGCGAGGGACTCGTCGTCCTCGACGCGTTCGCCGTGCAGGGGTTCCATCCGACCATTGCAGCGCATTCCGGGCCGTTTGTCTCGTCCCAGAGCGGGGGCCGTGCTCCCGGCGGCGTCAGCGCGCCGCGACCACGGCGGTCAGCCGACGGTGACGGGTGCCGCCGGAGGCCGCACCCGCTGGCGCATCCACACGAAGAACCCGGTCAGGGTGAAGACGCCGTAGAAGACGTACATCAACCCGGAGGCGTAGTACCCGGCGGAGAACAGCAGCGGCACGCCGACCAGGTCGACCGCCACCCAGATGAGCCAGAACTCGACCCACCCCTTCGCCATGCCGTAGGTGGCGAGCAGCGATCCGACGAAGATCCACGCGTCGCTCCACACCGGCTCGTAGGACCCGAGCGCGCGGAAGACGGGGGTCAGCAAGGCGGTGCCGCCGACCATGCCGACGACGAGCAGCAGACGGGTCCGCCAGGAGGCCCAGCGCGGGTCGATCACGGTCGTCGCGTCCTCGGGGCGGTGCGTCCACCGGTACCAGCCGTAGATGCTCACGATGATGAACATGACCTGACGGCCGGCCTGCCCGAGCAAGTTGACAGGGTTCGGGGTGTCGAAGAGCGCCCCCATGAACACGGTGAAGAGCAGGGCGTTGCCGACCAGTCCGACCGGCCAGGCCCAGACCTTCCGGCGCATGCCCCCGAGGGCGCTGAGCAGCCCGAAGACGTTGCCGATCACCTCGCGCCAGAGCACCGTCTGGTCGCCGATGACGATCTGCGCGTCGAACAACCAGCGCACGATGTCCATGGGCCCTCCTCGTTTCCGGACGGTGCAACGACGCCGTGCCTACCGGCATTCCTTCTGTGATCGCTCTGCCGACGCGCAGCGCACACCCAGAAACCGGGGTACAAATCATGTCCTCCCTAGCGGGGACAAAAATGACCCCCGTTCTGGGGTCCGGGTGAACGAGCGTTCTCGCTTGTCCGCACTTTGGGGGACAGCTAACGTCGACACCAGAGCGAGTCCAGCCCGCCCGAGCAGCAGTACCTGCGCTCCGAGGCCCGGCGACCGCTCTCGGCACCGGTCAGCCGCGACCCCCTCCAACCACTGGGTCGATGACAACCTCCCCACCGGACACGACGCCCGAATGTCCCCGGTGGGCTTCAGCGTGCCCCGAGCACGCAGGAACGGATCCACCCCATGCACAAGATCGTCACCGGTGCCATCGCCGGCGCAGCAGGCGTCGCACTCCTCCTCGGCGGCGCGGGCACGTTCGCCCTCTGGAACGCCAGTGCCTCGAGCGCCGCGTCCGCCGTGAGCGCCGGCACCCTGACACTGAGCGCCAACAACGACGGTGCCTGGACCGACATCACGAACGGTCGTTCCACCGCGATCGACCCGACGAAGGCCCTGATGGTCCCGGGCAACACGTTCCAGTTCACCCAGACGCTGAACATCGGTGCGACCGGCCAGGACCTCAAGGCGAACCTGACCTACGCCAACCAGAGCATCACCGGTGACGCCGCGCTGCTCGCCGCCACGACGAAGACGCTGGCCGTCACCTCGACGAGCGCCTCGGTGGTGCAGTCCTCGTCGAACACGAACACGTTCGTCGTCTCGCCGTCCTCGTCCACGTCGACCGTCAAGGTCGTCTTCACGGTGACGCTCCCCGCGTCGGCGACCACCGGTCAGGGCGGCTCGATCAACCTCAGCGCGCTGGCCTTCACGCTCACCCAGACCGCGATCGGTTCCTGATCCACCGATCGCACCCCACCGACCACGACGACCAGGAGCAGGCACGTGACCGCCACACCGCGGACGACGGGACGCCACCGCGCAGCCCGACGGCACCGCTGGGTCTGGCCGGTCACGCTCGCCCTGGTCGTCGCGGTCGGAACAGCACTCCTCGGCACCGGCGGCACGTACGCGCTCTGGAACGGGACCGCCAGTACGGCGGCCACCACGGTGCGCTCCGCCACGGCGACCGTCAGCGTCAGCAGCACCACGGCGATGAACACCGCGGTCCTCGGGCCGGGCACGAGCACCACCGGCACCTTCACGGTGCGGAACACCGGGTCGGTCCCGCTGTCGATGCGCGTCACGACGACGGCCTCGAAGTCGTCCGTCGCGGCGGCGACCGGTGAGCTGACGCTCCACCTCGTGATGGTGTCCTCGACCGCGAAGTGCGTGCCCGGGCTCACCGGCACGAGCGGGCGGCTCGCCACCTTCGACACCGGTACCGGGGCATTCACCCTGCCGGCCGGGGTCAGCGGCACAGCGTGCCTCGAGATGGCCCTCGACACCGACGCCCCGCAGACCGTCGCCGGCGCCACCACCGACTTCACCCTCACCGTCACCGGAACGCAGGTCTCCGCATGAACCGCCGCCTCCGGCTCCTCATCGCCGTGCTCCTCACCGCCCTGTTCGTCGGCGGTACCTCGAGCGCCGCGTGGGCACTGTGGAGCGCGTCGGGCACCACCGCGGCGAGCACCACGGTCGGCACGATCGCGGCGTCGATCAGCGGCACGAGCGCCCTCACCACGGCGTTCTCGTCGAGCGTCACCTCGACGACGAAGCCGATCACCCTGACCGACTCGGGCACCCTCGCCGGCACCGCCACCACCACGGTCTCCGTCGTGTCCGGCAGCTCGACCGCGCTCGCCAAGGCCGTCACCGTCGTCGCCTGGCCGGTCGCCTCGACCGCGGGCTGCACCACGAGCACGGCCGTGGGCACCGGATCCGTCACCGGCACCTGGGCCTCGCTGCCGAGCATGAGCGCGAAGCTCGCCGCCGGCGCCTCAGCCGTCTGGTGCACCCGCAGCACCCTGCAGTCGTCGGCCCCGGCCGGCTCGACCGCCAAGGTGAACGTCAACCTCACCGTCACGAGCGGCACCTGGACCTCGGGCGTCGTCGCGGGCGGCTTCACCCTGACCACCCCGGCGGCGACCGTCGACACCACCCCGTCGCTGGTCTGCACCGACCACGGCGGCTGGTACGTCGAGATCCGCTGGGACGCCGCGAACCGCCCGATGGACACCTGGTACGGGGCCTTCGTCGGCTCGACGCCGGTCGGGCAGAAGGCGCAGGACTACTCCGCGTTCATCACGATCGCGCCGCCGGACGTCCCCGCGAGCGCCGGCACCGCGGGCACGCTGACCGTCACCGTCAAGGTGCTCGACAGCGCCGGCAACCCCACGTCGACCGTCGCGGGCACCGGCAAGGTCACGCTCTTCACGCAGGACAACGGGGCGGCGATCCGGTGCGGCGCATGAGCACCCCCACCCCGCGCACCGGCTGGCGCGCCGTCGTCCACGCCGTCGTGCTCGGTCTCAGCACCGGGCTCCTGCTGCTCGTCGCCGCCCTGGCGGTCGTGCTGATCGTCGTGCCGAAGGCCACGGGCTCGATGCCGCTCACCGTCCTCACGCAGTCGATGGAGCCGACCCTGCCCCCGGGGACGCTGCTCGTGGTCCGTCCGACCCCGATCGACGACATCCGGGTCGGCGACGTCGTCACGTACCAGATCGTGTCCGGCCAGCCCGCGGTCGTCAGCCACCGCGTGGTCTCGGTGTCGTCGTCGTCGGACGGCGAGCGGACCTTCGTGCTCAAGGGCGACAACAACGCCGAGGCCGACCCGGCACCGGTCACGGCCGTGCAGATCCGCGGCGTGGTCTGGTACTCCGTGCCGGAGATCGGCATCGTCAACCAGGTCGTCAACGGGTCGCGGAGCTGGCTCATCCCCGCGGTCGCCGGCGTGCTCCTGACGTACGGTGCGGTCATGATGACCGCGGGCTTCGTGAGCGCCGCACGTCGTCGCCGAGCCGGCACCGGCCGCGTCGGCGCCAGCCACGGACGCCGCAGCCACGGACGACGCAGCGCAGCGCACCACGTCGAGCGGACCACCACCGAGACCAGGGCCGAGACGACGACCACCACCCGGTCTAGGCTCGGTGGACGTGACGGACGGAGTGCAGCGGGCGCGGGAGCTCCTCGACGCAGCGGCCCGACGGCTCCGCGCCGCGGACGTCCCGGACGAAGCACTCGGCGAGTACGTGCAGCCGAAGGCCGTCCTCGGGATCCGTCGTGACGCGACGATGCGGCCCCTCGGTCGGGTGTGGCGGGTCGGGGCGCTCCTGATCGGGTCGTCCCCCGAGACCGCCGGCCGTGTCTGGGCGACCGGGTCGATCACCCGCGTCACCGAACCCGGTCGGTCGCAGTACCAGTCGGTCTCCGCCGAGGTCCGTCGCGCCTACCGAGCCGCCGCCGCGAAGGGGCACTTCGGCGCCGGTGACACGGTGAACCACGGTGCCGCCCCGATCCCCGTCGACGACTCCCTGATCGGCACCGAGGGCGTGCTCGTCGTCATCGACGACGTGCCGTCGGTCCGGTGGTCCCCGACCGCCGGCGCCGCAGTCGCCCTCGCCGACTACCTGGACGACCGCGTCGGGCTGCTCGTGAACCCCCCGCGGGGCGCGACCGACTGACGCGGCACCGGAATCGCACGGTGCGGGGTTCGTCGTGCAGTGCCGGTTCCGCGGACACGCGCACCGTGCAGTGCCGGAGACTCCGTGCGCGTTCCCACTCTGGGTGCGAGCTCGTGCTCAGAGCCACACAACCGCACCGTGCCGGATCTCCTGACTCGTGCGAACTTGCCCGCCCCGTGCCCCGCCACGACCCCGCACCGAACCACCTCCACCGCCCTGGCCCACGAACCCCGCACCGTGCGGCTCCGGGCGAGCCCCGACGACGCGAACACGGAACCGCACCGCGCCGGGTTCGTTCTGCGTGCCGGTTCCTCGTGTCTGCGCACCGTGCCGGATCGTCCGACCCGTGCGAACTTGCCCGCCCCGTGCCCCGCCACGACCACGCACCGAGCCATCTCCACCGCCCCGACCCACGAACCGCGCACCGCGCACCGTGCACCGACGAACCGTGCACCGTGCACCGACGAACCGCGCACCGTGCTCCGCAGCACCGGAACCGGCCACCCCCCACACCGCACACGGTCCGCCGGACGCGATCCGCGCCTCCAGTCCGACCGGACCGACCACGCGCCTGTCGTGACGTCACCCGGTCCCGATAGTGTCGGAGCGTGAGCAACGAGGCATTCGACGACCGCTACGAGCTGCGCGAGTTCGCGCCCGGGACGGACGACAAGGGGGCACCGAACGCCGAGACGGCAGCGTGGATGCAGGCCGTCGGGATGGGCTTCCACGAAGCCGACCCCGACGCCGAGGGCGCAGCCCGCATGGCGTCGCACTTCATCGCCGACGAAGAGACGTTCCTCGGGGTCTACGTGCGTGAGCCGTTCCCGGGGTCCGTCGACGAGACGTGGCCGGCCGGCACCTTCACGTGGTTCCGCAAGGCGCTGAGCTGGGGCGACGGCTCCTCCGTCGACACCCAGGCGATCTCCGCGGTCACCGTCCGCCCGACCGAGCGTCGCCGCGGCATCCTGCGCCGGATGATGACGCACGCGCTCGAGCGCGGGGTCGCCGAGGGCTACGCCGTCGCGTCGCTGACCGCGTCCGAGGGCACCATCTACCGCCGCTTCGGCTTCGGCTGCGCCATCCGCGAGCGTGCCGTGCACGTCCGCCGCGAGCGCGCGCTCCCCCTGCTCGCCCCGACCTCCGGCACGGTGTCGGTCGTGACGCCGCAGTGGCTCGCCGACGGCCCGGGCAAGGCGGTCTTCGACCGGTTCCACGTCCGCACCCCCGGCTCGATGGTCCGCAACACCGGCACCTGGCCGATCGTGTTCGGCCTGCTCGGCCACGACGGGCAGAAGGCGAAGGACGTCCGTGCGGCGGTGCACCGTCCCGAGGGCTCCGACGAGATCGACGGCTACGTCACCTGGCGCGTCAAGGAGGACCGCGGTTCCGACACCGCACTCGAGATCGTCGACCTGGTGTACGCGGACGACCAGGCCTACACCGCCCTGTGGGAGTTCCTGCTCTCGGTCGACCTCAACGACGTCGTGAAGTACAACCGCTCCCGCCTCGACGACCCCATCGTCGCGGCGCTCGGCGACAACCGTGCGTACGACGTCGACCACGAAGAGGACCACGTCTGGCTGCGCGTGCTCGACGTGCCCGCGGTGCTGGCCTCGCGGCCGTTCGCCGTCGACGGATCGCTGACACTCGGGGTCACCGACGCGCTCGGCTTCACCACCGGCACGTACCGCCTCGACGTCCAGGAGGCCCGTGGCACCGTCACGCGCATCGCCGACGACGTCGACGTGGCCGGGTCTGACGTCCAGCTCGACGTCGCGGAGCTCGGTGCGCTGCTGATCGGCTCCGTCTCCCCCGTCACGTTGGCCGCCGCGGGGCTCGTCCGCGCCACGGACCCGGCGTCGGTGGAGCTGCTCCGCGCGATGCTGCTGCCGCCCCGGACGCCGCACGGCATCACGTACTTCTGATGGACGTCGGCCGCGTGGTGGGGCGTGCGCGTCAGGTCGTCTCCGTCCTGGCGTCACCTGCCCTGCGTGCGGCCGCGCTCGGTGGGAGCCCCGTCGATGACCGCACCCGGGCTGCGATCGACTCGTTCGACTGGCTCACCGACGAGGGTCCCGACGTGTCGGTGCTCGGCCGGACGTCACGCGAACTCCAGCGACTGCAGTCGCCGGCCGCGGTGCTCGAGTTCGACCGGATCGAGCGGATGCCGGTGAAGGACGTCGAACGACATGCGCTGTCCGTCCGGATCGTCGAGCTCGTGTTCGAGCGACTCGGACCGGACCGAGCCGTGCCGGAGCCCGTCCTGAACGCGGCCGTCGGCATGTTCGCGACCGATGTGTCCGTCGTGCGCCGGGATGCCGTGGACCTCGGCGTCCTGACGCGCACCGACGACGGTTCGGTCTACCGAATGGTGCGTCGTCCGGCCTGAGGCTGCTGGGTCTTCCCGCACAGCGCGCAGCAGCGAGTAGTCTCCCCGCCATGACGGACGACACGGTGGTCGACTGGCTCGTCGCCTCCGACCCGGCACTGCGCTGGCAGGTCGAGCGGGACCTCGTCGACGCCCCCGCCGCGACGTGGCAGGCCACCCGTGCCCGGGTCGCGACCGAGGGGTTCGGCGCAGCGCTCCTCGCCCGCCAGGACCCGGACGGACAGTGGGCTGGCGGCTCGTACTTCCCCGCCGACTTCGACCCCGACGGTCCGGAGGCCCAGGCCCCCGGCCAGCCCTACACGGCGACGACCTGGTCGCTCAACACGCTGCGCGACTGGGGGCTCGACGCCGCTGTGCTCGGGGACACCGCCGTGCGCCTCGCCGAGAACAGTCGGTGGGACTACGACGACCTGCCGTACTGGGGCGGCGAAGTGGACTGCTGCATCAACGCCTTCACGCTCGCCAACGGCACCTGGCTCGGTGCGGACGTGGATGACATCGCCGAGTGGATGCTCGAGCACCAGCTCGCCGACGGTGGCTGGAACTGCGAGTGGGTCGAAGGGTCCACCGTGTCGTCGTTCCACTCGACCCTCAACGTGCTCGACGGGCTGCTGCAGCACGAGCAGCTGTCCGAGGGATCACACCCGCGCGCCACGGAGCTCCGCGCCGCCCGGCACCGCGGAGCCGAGTACCTGCTCGAACGGCGGCTGCTGTACCGGAAGTCCGACGGCGAGCTCGTCGGCTCCTGGGTGCACCGTTTCGCGTACCCGTCGCGATGGATCTACACCGCGCTTCGGGCGACCGATCACCTGCGAGCGGCCGGGTTGCAGGACGGGACCCCGCCGGACCCCCGTGCTGCCGAGGCGATCGACCTCGTCCGGGCGGCTCGCAACGCCGACGGCACCTGGACCCAAGGTGAACGTGCACCAGGGCGGCAGTGGTTCGAGGTCGACGTGCCGGCGGGAGAACGTTCGAAGTGGCTCACCCTGATGGGGACGCGGGTCCTGCGGTGGTGGGACGGCGCGGCAACGGCTGGCTGACCTCGCACGGTGCGAGGCTCGGCACCTCGCACCGTGCGGCGCCCCTAGGCCCGGCGCCGCACGCGCGGGTCGACGAACGCGTAGACCACGTCGACGATCACGTTCGCCGTGACGATCAGCAGCGCCGAGAACAGCGTGAAGCCGACGACCACCTGCAGGTCGAGCGTGTGCACCGCGTCGATGAGCAGCGCGCCGAGACCCTGCATCGAGAACACCTTCTCGGTGATGACCGCGCCACCGAGCAGCGACCCGAGGTCGAGCCCGAACAGCGTCACCACGGGCAGGATCGCCGTCCGGAGCCCGTGCCGCACGACGACCTGGCGCTCCCGCAGCCCCTTGGCACGGGCGGTCCGGACGAAGTCCTGCGACATCGACTCGAGCATCTCACCACGGGTCAACCGGGCGTAGATCGCAGCGCTGATGAAGGCCAGCACGCACCACGGCAGGATCAGGTGGGTGAACCAGCCGACCGGGTCGTCGCCGAAGGCCACGTACCCGCTCGTCGGCAGGATCCCCAGCACGAACCCGAACAGCAGGATGCCGAGCAGCCCGACCAGGTACGCCGGGGACGAGACACCGGCGACCGCGACCGTCATCACGGCCCGGTCGACGAAGGTGCCACGGCGCAGTGCCGAGACGGTGCCGCCGAACACCCCGGCGACGAGCCACAGCACGGCGGCGCCCACGGCGATCGAGGCCGTGACGGGCAGGCGCGCCAGGATCAGCTCGGTGACGCTCTCGTGCAGCTGGAACGAGTACCCGAAGCACGGCGCCGCGCACTCGATGACGCTGTTGCCGCTGCCGAAGGTCCGGCCGGTGAAGATGCCGGCCAGGTAGGCCCCGAACTGTGCGAGCCAGGGCTTGTCGGTACCGAGGAACGCCTGGACCTCCCGCAGCCGGTCGGGCGTGCAGGGCTTGTCGCAGATCGCCCGGGCCGGGTTGGTCGGCAGGAGCATGAAGAGCGCGTAGGTGATGGCCGCGACGACGAGCAGCACGACGGCGGCCCCGAGCACGCGGATCGCGAGGAACCGCAGGGTGGCGGCGTTCACGCGGTGCCTCCTCGTGGGTCGAGGGCGTCGCGCAGGGCGTCACCGAGCACGTTGAAGGCGAGGGTGATGAGGAACAGTGCGGCTCCGGGGAACACGAGGTACATGGGATCGGTCTGCACCCAGCCGATGGCGTCGCCGATGCTGCGACCCCACGACGGTGTCGGCGGGTTCACGCCGACGGCCAGGAACGAGAGCGCGGCCTCGGCACCGATCATCGACGGGATCGAGATGGTGGCGTAGACGGTGATGGTCGCGGCGAGGTTCGGCAGCAGCTGCGTGCGGATGACGTGCCAGCGCCCGGCGCCCATCGCGGTGGAGGCGACGACGTAGTTGCGGCTGACGAGCGACAGCGTCTGCCCCCGCACGACACGGGCCACGGCCGGCCAGCCGAAGAACCCGATGACGAGCACGACGAGCACGGGCTTCGGGAACGTCGACGGCACGATCGCGGTGAGGGCGATCATGAACACGAGCGACGGGAAGCCGAAGATCACGTCGACGACCCGTGAGAGCACCCGGTCGTACCAGCCCCCGAAGAACCCGGTCGTGACGCCGACGAGCACGCCGATGACGATCGACACCAGGGTCGCGGCGAGTCCGATGCCGAGCGAGGTCCGCGCACCGTACGTGACGATCGAGAACAGGTCACGTCCGGTCAGGGGCTCGACCCCGAACCAGTGGTCTCCGCTGATGCCGCCGCCGGCACCCCGGGGCGCACCGAACGAGTTGAGGGCGTCGATGTCGTACGAGTACGGGTCCTGCCCGGACAGCTTCGCGATGAGCGGGGCCGCCACGGCGACCACCAGGAACACCGCGATGACGACGGCCGAGGCCACCGCCCAGCGGTCCTGCCGGATGCGTCGCACCACGGCCCGGAAGCCGGTCGTGCGGCCGGACGGTGCGACCGGTCGGTCGACGACGTTGGCCGTCACGAGGCCACTCCTTCCCATGCACGCCACGCCTCGCGGCGAGCGGCCTGTCGCACGGGATCCGCGACGGGCGCTGCGGCGAGGAGCATGCGCGTGTAGTCCCGGTGCGGGTCGTCGAGCACGGCGTCGGTGCTCCCCCGCTCGACGACCCGGCCGTCGCGCAGCACGATCACCTGGTCGGCGAGCTGGCGGACGACGGCGAGGTCGTGGCTGATGAGCAGCATGCCGAAGCCGAACTCCCGCTGCAGCCCGGCGAGCAGGTCGAGCACCGCGGCCTGCACCGTCACGTCGAGTGCCGAGGTCGGTTCGTCGGCGATGACGAGTGCCGGCCGCAGCGCGAGCGCACGCGCGACGGCGACGCGCTGCCGCTGGCCGCCGGACAGCTGGTGCGGGAACCGCTCGGCCCACGTCGGGTCGAGCTGCACGGCGGTCAGCAGTTCACGGACCCGCTCGGCACGGTCGGCGGCGGAGTCGGTGCCGTGGACGAGCAGCGGTTCCGCGATGCTCCAGCCGATGGTCTGTCGCGGGTTGAGCGACGACGCCGGGTCCTGGAACACGATGCCGACCCGACTGCGCAGCTCGCGCAGTCGTCGTCCGCGAGCGGTGCGCAGGTCGCTGCCGTCCACCTCGACCGAGCCGGCGACGACGGGCACCAGGCCCGCGAGCGCGCGCCCGATCGTGGACTTCCCGGAACCGGATTCGCCCACCAGGCCGACGGTCTCGCCGGCGTGCAGGTCGAGGTCGATGCCGGACACGGTCGGTCCGCCTCGGCGCGAGTACCGCACGGCGACGTCGCGCAGGCGCGCGACGGGCGGCCGGGAGGCGCGACTCGCGTCCGCCTCGTCGCGCACCGCAGCGGTCTTCGCGCTGGGCGACACCTCACGCGCACCCGGAGCCGTGAGCTGTCGCTGGGCCCGTGAGCCGGGCTCGCCGGCCCGGGCGTCCGGGTCCGCAGCCGGCGTTGCGGACGCCGGACGCCCCTCCAGGCTCGGGACGGCTGCGAGGAGCTCGCGCGTGTAGTCGGCGGTCGGGTGGGCGAAGACCTCGGCGACGGTCCCGTGCTCGACCGGGTCGCCGCGGCGCAGCACCAGCAGGTCGTCCGCGACGTCCGCGACCACGCCCATGTCGTGGGTGATGAGCAGCACGGCGAGGGAACGCTCGCGGCCGAGCCGCCGCAGCAGGTCGAGGATGCCGGCCTGCACGGTGACGTCGAGCGCGGTCGTGGGCTCGTCGGCGAAGAGTGCGACCGGGTCGCCGGCCAGGGCCATCGCGATCATCGCGCGCTGGAGCTGGCCGCCGGACAGTTCGTGCGGGTAGGCCTTCCGGATGCGCTCCGGGTCGGTGAGCCCGGCGTCACCGAGCAGTTCGTCGACGCGTGCCCGGACCCCGGCGCGGTCGAGCCCGGTCGGGTGTGCCCGGACGGCCTCGGCGATCTGCGTGCCGATCGAGAGGACCGGAGTGAACGAGTTCATCGGCTCCTGGAACACCACGCCGATGCCCGCACCCCGGACGGAGCGGACCGTCTCGACGGGGGCACCGATGAGTTCCTCGCCACGGAACCGGGCGCTGCCCGACACCGAGGCCTGCGGCGGCAGGAGCCCGAGCACGCTCATGGCGCTGACGGACTTGCCCGAGCCGGACTCCCCCACCAGGGCGAGGACCCGGCCGGGCGTCAGGTCGAAGGAGACGTCACGGACGACGGGCTCCGCGTCGCCGAACGCGACGCGGAGCCCCTCGACCTGCAGGATCGGTTCGGTCACTGCTTGAGCGAGACCTTGAGGTAGTTCGGGTACGCGGGGAAGTCCGCGATCTGGAAGTTCTGCACGTTCGAACCGGCGAGGAAGGACTGCTTCGCGTAGATCAGCGGCACGACCGGAGCGTCGGCCATGATCTTCCGGTCCGCCTGGGCCCAGAGCTTCTGCGCGTCGTCCTGGTCGACCGTGGAGCTCGCCTTCGCGATGAGGGCATCGACCTCGGGGTTGCTGTACTTCGAGACGTTGTAGCCACCGCCACCGATCTGCGACGAGTCGTAGAGGGGCTGCAGGTTGGCGTTCGCGCTCGGGAAGTCCGGCTGCCAGCTCGACAGCGACAGGTCGAAGTCGGTGCCGTTGGTGGTCGCCTGGGTGAAGGAGTCGTAGTCGAGCGGCTTGAGCGTCACGGCGATGCCCGCACGCTTCAGGCCGGACTGCAGCGCCTGCGCCTGGGCGAGGTAGGTCGGGTCGTTCTGCGTCACGAGGGTCAGCTTCAGGTTGCTGACGCCGGCCTCCTTGAGCAGCTGCTTCGCCTTGTCGACGTCGCCGGTGGCCTTCGTCTCGTACAGGTCGTAGTCCTGGCGCCCGGCGATGCCCGGGGTGATGAGCGTCGAGGCGTACGAACCGGCGATCGCGCCGCCGGCGGCGATCCGGAAGGACTTGCGGTCGACCGCGTACTGCAGCGCCTGGCGGACCTTGAGGTCCTTCAGCTCACCGCGCTGCGTGTTGATCGCCATGTAGCTGATCGGGCCGGCCTTCGACGTGGCCAGGCGGTCCTGGGCTGCAGGGTTGCTGCGCACCTGGTTGAGCTCGGCGGCACCCAGGTAGATGGCGCCGAACGAGTTCTTGGCGTCGCCGTTGTCCGCGATCAGCGTCTGCGTCGCCGTGGACTGGTCCTGGCTCTCCTTGAAGACGATCTTCGACGGGCCGGCGGTGCGGACCTCGTCGGTCTTCGCGCTCCAGTTCTTGTTGCGGACGAGCGTGACCTGCGAGCCCTGCGTGTTCGACTGCACCTGGTACGGGCCGGACGCGACCGGCTTCAGGTCGTAGGCGCCGGTGTCCTTGCCGTCACCCTCGGGCACCGGCGTGAAGGCCGGCATCGACGCGAGCCATGGCCAGTCGCCGTACGCGTCGTTCAGCTTGAAGACGATGGTCTTGTCGTTCGGGGTCTCGATGCTGTCGAGCGACTTGCCGTCGAAGGGGCCCTTGTAGTCGGCACCGCCCACCAGGAGCGACTTGTGGTAGCTCAGGCCACCGCTCAGCGTCGGCGCGAACGAGCGCTCGATGCCCCACTTGATGTCCTTCGTGGTGATCGGCGTGCCGTCCTGGAACTCGACGCCGTCCTTCAGCGTGTAGGTCCAGGTCTTGCCGTCGTCGCTCGAGACCCCGGTGTTGGTCGCCAGGTCGGGGACGACCTTCGCCGTCTTGCCCGGCTCGACGTCCCACGTGGTGAGCCGTCGGGCGACGAGGCCCATCGACGTGATGCCGAGGCTCTGGCTGGTCGCGGGGTCGAGGTGGAACGTGGTCTGCGGCGTCAGGATGTTGAGCGTGCCGCCCTTCGCCGTGCCCTCGGCGCCGTCGTCGGACGAACCCCCACCCGAGCAGCCGGTCAGGACCAGGGCTGCTGCTGCGGCGACGGCCGCGGTGATCGTCAGGCGGTTGGGGCGTCTCATGACGGTGCTGCTCCTCGGGGAAGGGGGTCGCGATCGCGGTGGCGGTCGCTGCGACGGCGGAACGGTTCACCCGCCGGGCGGCGTCCATCCTGACACCGCGACGGTGGCCCGTCCGAATCTCGCGTGCGACGGACGACGCACGACGAAACATTGCAAGCGCCGGACGCCGTCCCGCTATTCCCGATGCGTTCGCACAGCAGGGCGTCAGCGGTCGAAGAGCCCACCGAGGAAGTCGTTGCCGAGGTTCGACGCCTGCTCGCCGAGGCCCGATGCCTGCTCCCCGAGGCCCGCGGCCTGCTCGCCGAACCCGCCGAGGAGCTGCTCGCCCTGACCGAAGAGCCCCTCGACGCCACCGCCGAGGTCACCGAGCCCGAGGTCGCCCATGCCCGAGGCGATGCCCTCGAAGTCCACGCCGAGGTCGGCGGCCCCTGCCAGGACCGGCCCGGCGGCGGCACTCAGCACCGCTCCCCCGGCCACCGCGGCGGCGAGGCCACCGAACGCCATCGCGCCGGCGCCGACCGCTGCACCACCGGCGAAGGCCCCGGCGCGGCCGCGGCCGTTGCCGTTGCCGTTGCCGTTGCGGCCGGAACCACCGAGGACCCGTCGGACCAGACCCGGACGCGACATCTCACCGCGGGTCATCGCACGGGCCATGCCGCCGGCCGAGTCGTCGCGCAGGTGTTCGTGGGGCGGGAGCTCGGAGTTCAGGCGGTCGCGGACCTGCTGGCGCTGCGCGGGGGTGAGCCGCGCGAAGGCGTCGTGGTGGACCTGTTCGAGCTGCTCCGGCGACGAGGTGCGGAGCAGGTAGTCGTACTTCGCCAGCGCGACCTTGTCGGAGTCGGCCCCGTGCTGCTGCTGACCGTGCTGCTGCGGCTGGCCGTACTGCGCCGGCTGCGGCTGGCCGTACTGCTGCGGCTGCTGCTGGCCGTACTGCTGCGGCTGCTGCTGGTTCCGGTCGTCGCCGGTCAGCTTGTCCGCGGCGCTGCGCACGATGCCGCGCCAGTCGGTCCCGCCCTGCTGCGATCCGGCGCCGGGCGCGGTTCCCCCCTGCCCACGCTTCTGGAGCTGCTTGTCGATGGCCTTGGAGGCCATGCCGAGGATGCGGTTGAGGTTCGCCATGCCCCCCACCTTTGCGTCCTCACATGTGAAGGCCCAGGGGCACAGCGGCGAACCCACCGCCTACGCCGTGAGAACCAACTGTGAATCAGGAACGCAGCCGCACGCGCGGTTCCTCTCAGGACGCGTCGAGCGATGCGACGAACTCCGCATTTCCCCGGATCGCTGGCTTGTACCGATCGATGTCCGCGCTTTGGACGTGATGCGCGATCGTCGCAAGGAGGCTAGCGACGGCGGCGTCGTGACGTTCCGCTGCATGAAACGTCAACGCTTCGAACACCGCCAGCGATGCTGACTCAGGGAAACGCTCACGGGCTTCGGCGAACACCGCGAACGATTCATCGAGACGACCGAGGTTCCTCAACGTACTTCCGTACTGCAGCGCACAGCGGCGGCGCAGGTCGCCTTCCAGTCCAGCCCGCATCGCGCGTTCGTAGAACCCGACGGCGGTTGCCTCCTCCCCTGCGGTGTCGTAGGCACCACCGACCTCGTACAGCACCCTCGGGTTCAGCGGGTGCTGGTCGAGCAGTGGAAGGAGCGCAGCGATGGTTCTGGACATGTCGGTACGGTCGCGGTCTTCGAAGATCTGATCAAGCTGTTCGTCGAGGTTGGTTGCGCTCATCCGAAGAGTGTCGCATAAGGGCGGATCCACGGCGTTCTGCGTCTTTCGACGACTCACAGGTCGACAGCGGTCCGGTCGGGAACCCACGTGCTCCCGGCATCGAGCACGCCGTGGGACCCGATCAACTCGGTCCCTCCGGGCAGGACAGTTCGTTGAAGTTTGGAGTAGTCGATCGTCGGAGTTTCGGTGGCATTCGCCGGTTGGATCGACACGACCTGGAGCCCCCGGGTCGACAGCAGCGCTGCGTTCAGACAGGCGTCGGGGAACCGCAGCGCCGCGTATGCAGCGGCTTCCCACAGTGGACGCTCCACCCCTCTGGCGCGGAACAACAATGCGAGCTGCAGAAGGTATGCACTGTCCGTCCGAGCCGGGTGGGGAGCCACGCGGGCACCTGCGAGCTCTTCCACGAGGTCCCACATCGCGCTCACCGGGTCACAGAAACCGTTGTGCACCAAGGCGTGTCCGGGTGCGGTGATCGGCTGCACGCTGGCCAGTGACCGTCCGAGACCGGGCGACGCTTCGCGGAGATGGAGGACGTGGTACCGGCTCTCGGCGGAGTGCAGCACACGGCTGAGCGTGCCGTCCGCGCACGACTCCGCTAGGGACGATTCACTCCGCTCAGTTCGAACGACCGCGAGATCGCCTCCTTCATCGAGCCAGGCAAGGCCCCACCCATCCCGATGACGGCCCGCGAGACCGACCAGGCGCTGGATTGTGGCCCTATCGATCACGTCGTCGGCCCGCCTTGGCCACCGACTGGCAGCGGCGAGGAACCGGCACATCAGGAGACCCGGCCGATCCGCTCACTCAACCAACGGGTGACCATTTCCACCCGGGCGAGCCGCTGTTCAACTGGGCCGGACCTGGAGAGCTCGTGATCGCCGTTGACCGCAATGCAGAGCTCGACGTCCTTCCCTCGCCGAGCAAGCGCGTACTGGTATGCCTGTGCATCGACGAACGGCGCGTGCCCGTCACGGTCCGAGTGGAGGATCATCAGGCTGCCATCGAAGGACTCTGCGTGCGTGATCGGGCTCTGCCGCACGAGGTCCTCGTCATCAGTCCCCCACAGCGCCGACACGAGATTCGTGCCGCCTGGGCTCGCGGCACGATGGAGCACGAGGTCGTAACAACCGCGTTCCGCTATGCCAGCCGCGAACCCGAGTCCTCGGCTCATGAGCCACGCGACCATGTAGCCGCCGAACGATCCGCCGAACAGCGCCAGACGGCTGCGGTCGATCGGGGACGCTCGAGTGCAGGCCTCGATGAACGCCAGGATGGATCGCTCGGTGTTCTCAGCTACTGCTGTGCCGAGGGACTCGGCAAAACGTTGACCGCGGCCGGACGACCCGCGCGGGTTGCACATCGCGACAGCGAAGCCGGCTTCCCGGAGATAGCGGGCTTCCTCGAACGAAGCATGACCGGACATCGCGTACCCGAACTGTGTGTACGGGCCACCCTTGATCAACACCACGAGCGGGTGCGGGCCCGACCCCGCTGGCTCGACGAGCCATCCGCGCACTTCGAAGCCGTCATCGTCCTCGGCGGCGATGCTCGTGTACGGGATCGGACCGAGCTGATCGACGAGCGCACCGCCGAAGTCGGTCGTCCAGGACGTCCAGTCGTCGGCATGGATCAGGACATCCCCAGCTGAGTCGGCCGTCGTCACCGCGGCGGTGATGACGCAGCCGTCAGCGGACGTGGCGAACACGTTCACCTGCGAACGTTCAGGGGCCACGTGATGCGCCGTTGCAGGCCCGCCTTCGAGCGCCACTGAGCCCAACACCACGTCGCCGTCGTCGTCGTAGGCGAAGAACACGGCGGCCTCGGTCTCGACGAACGTCTGCGAGCTGTAGCTGACGCTCAGTTCCTCAGGCGTCAGGCGGACGGGGCCGGTACCCGAGAGCGGAGTCCGCCAGACTCCGATGCTCGCGTAGCCGAGGCTGTGTCCGGCGTCCGAGACCTCGACCCCCAGGGATAGCACCGAAGCCCCGTCCATGGCAGCAACCGCGCCGAACAGATTCGCCCTTCCGGACGACAGGCGGACTGAGGACGCATCGTTCGTCGTGAAGCGGTACACGTCCCGTACCGCGCCTCCATCGCTGAGCCGGGTCTGGTCCGGCGCTGTGAAGACGAGGTCGTCCGTTCCCGGCAGCCATCCGACGTCACCGACGCCTTCGAAGGGAACGACGTGCTGCATCGGTTCGGCACCACCATCACCGGCCTCGAAGACTGTGACGGTGGTGGTGGCGGCGGCGCGGTACGAACCGTCTGCTGTCAGATACTCGAGATCGGTTGTTCGGTAGAAGCCAGTCGGTGCTGATGGGCCGACCTGTTCGGTCGATTGCACGACGAACCGGGACCCTTCGTCGTCCCACTCGTACGCGACAGCTCCGCGTGGCAATGCATGATCTCGGACTGCGTCGTGGTGCCGAGGATCGACGACCCGCAAGATGGGCTGGGGTCCGCTGTTATCGATGAACGAGAACCTGTCGCTCCGTCCAACAACGCGCAGCTGCCCGAGCTGCGCGCCTCGGATCGTCAACGACTCAGAACGAGTCGCGACGTCGCGGAGAGTGATCTCGAACTCGTACCGACCACGGTCGACCGCGTTGTGGCGGACCAGGGATCCAGTCCACGCCCCCGATCTCGTGCAGGCGACCTGCATGATTCGGGGGGTGACTGCGAGGAGGTCTCTGCTGAACATCTGCTGTTAACCGATCATTTCGTGAAGCGAACGAGTGGACGTCTCAAGGGACGTCGCGACGTCGAGGGCCACCGCCGGAGCCATCGCAAATCCGCCGGTGTTGTGGCCAGTGACCAGGTGCACCGAGCCAGATCCTGTCCGCCGGACGTCGTGGAGCGGCACGGAGTCTGCCGTCCAGGGGCGCACGCAGAATCGCGGCTCCGCGATCTGCTCTGCGAGATTCGCCCGTAAGCTGGCCCGCGGGAACAGCGCGCGGCACAGCGCGACGATGTCTTCGGTCATCGCGCGAAGCGCATCCGGAGCCACGTCGTCCGGGTCCTCCCCGGTGTGCCCGTAGCCGGAACCGACCAGGAGCGCCGGACGGCCTTCGTGCACCCCGACCGTGATGTTCGCGTCCTCACACGCTGCCCCGGGGCGCCGGACCTTCATCGAGTGCCTCACGCCGTAGACGTCCGGCAGCGCGATCCAGGCACCGACCATCCCGGTCACCGTGGAGCGGAATCCGCTTGCGTGAGCCAGCGGGTTACCAGAAGCACCGACCGCGAGGACGACGTGTCGTGCGGGCAGGCGGCCACCGTCATGCGTACACACGGTGTGCTGCTGGTGATTCCCATCCGGGCTGAGTACACGTTCGACCACCGTCTCGAAGTGGAGTTGCCCACCCGCTGCGACGATCGCCGTGATCATCGAAAGCATCACCCGGTGAACGTCGACGGTGAAACCATCGACCCAGATCCCTCCGGCGACGGTCCTGGGATGCCGTTCCCTGAGCGCGGGTACCTCGTCGCCGACCTCATCAGCGGCGACCACGCGGATGAGGTCGCCCAGACGTCGGTGCCGTTCGACGGCGTGCAGGTGTGCAGCCCGTGTCGAGTACCCGCGGAACACGATGTCGTGTCTGCGGTGTTCGTGCCCGCTCGGGAGCGACGCGAGGAGCTCGTCCCAGAGCCGTCCAGCCCGCAGGGTCGTCGCGTACACCGCGGCTGCGCGGTCCCCCGCGGACGGGCGGTCAACCGCGGGAGGTCGCCCTGTCAGGGACCTCGGCGAGCGCGCTCTGAAGTCGAGGCCACCTGGTCCCCAAGGGATCGTGGATTGGTCCACGTCACCGTCGAGTCCGAAGAACTCGTCGTACACGTCGGCCTCGGTCCGCGTGTACATCCGTGCACCGAGGCCAGCCCAGGACGCGCCGAGACCGTGGTCGGTCAAGGTCTTCCTCGGATCCTTGCCCCGGTCGAGGACGCGGACCCGCTGCCCCGAGCGCAACAGCGTCAGTGCGGTGGTCAGGCCGACGATTCCCGCGCCGACCACCACCACCTCGCCCAGCTCAGCCCGCGATGTCGTCATGGATGTGCTCCTTGTTCCGATGGTGGACCCATCTGCCGTAGCCGCGAGGCTCCGCCTGGGTGTCGTAGGTCCGGAGCGCTCTCCAGGACCTGTCGCGGACGAGTCCGAGACGATCCGCGACCCGCTGACTGGCCACGTTGTCGAGGGCGACAAACGCGGAGATCTCGTCCAACTCGGTCGGGCTGCACTCAGCGAGGACTGCGCGCCCTGCAGCGGTGGCGTAGCCATTCCCCCAGTGCTCACGCGCGAGGCGCCAAGCAATCTCCAGGTGCTCGCCGTCGGAGGTCCAGGTCGTGTGCGCAACCCCGGCCAGGCCGACCAGCTCGTCCTCGGCGCTGCGGACAGGGCGGAGTCCTGATCCGGTACAGGCGAGCTCACGCATCCACCCATCGATTGCTTGGTGTGTCCGTGCAGCGCTCATCGGGCCGCCGAGGTACCGCATCACGTCGGCGTCGCGGTGCATCGCCACCACGAGTGCTCGGTCGCCACACCGCCAGTCGTCGAGGCGCACGAATGGCTCACGGGCGCGCTCAGGCATTGCTACTCCCCGCTCGCGCCGGCCCGGTCCGGCGCAGGATCACACTCGCGCAGACCGTCACCAGGAGCGCCGCTGCACCGATGACGATGTAGGTGCCGCGCGGGTCGAGCACCTGCAACAACACTCCGCCTAGGAGGAACCCGCCGAACGGAGCCGCATTCGAGACCGCGCCGAGTGCAGCGAAAGCACGGCCGACGTGGGCCTCGTCGACGCGGGTGTTGATGAAGATGTGCAAGCTCGATGCCATCCCCCCGTTCCCGAGCCCTCCAACCACGTTGAGTGCGATGACGACCCAGATCGATGGTGCGAGCCCCTCCCCGAAGAGCGCGACACCCATGAGCGCGAAGGCCGTGACGAGCGCGGTCCCTACGTTCCGTCGCGCGATCCGTGTCACGAGCAGGCCGCCTGCGACGACACCGACCACCCACATCGTCTCGACCACGCCGAACTGTCGTGCATCTCCCCCAAGGGTCTCGCGGATCAGGAACACCGCCGCGACGCTGTTCGCGCTGACGAACAGGACGACTGCTCCGGCGGCGGCGAGCACGGTGAGGAGCACATGGTCCCGCAGTACCGAGTAGGCACGGGCCGATTCCGTCATTGACGGTCCGGTTGACGGTGGTCCCGTGATGGCTGGCCCCAGGCGGAGGAACAGGGCGATCAGGCCGACGATGAGCGAACAGCACGCAGTCGCGCAGAGCGCGAGGGTGATGCCGCCGATCGCGAACAGGACGCCACCTGCCGCCGGCGCCGCGAGCATCGCGACCTGGACCGAGGTCTGCGACGCGGCGGAGGTGCGTGCGACCTGGCCCGGTTGCGCGAGCTTGCGCGGGAGCGAGCTGTAGAGCGGGTTCACCAAGGCGAGGCCGGAGGCGACGACCAGGATGCCCCCGATCAGAACCGGGATCTGGCTTGACGAGGCCATCACGAGGAGTACGACGACCTGCACACTCGCCACTGCGACGATCAGGACCTTCGGATGAGCCCGGTCGGACAATCGTCCGCTCAGCGGCGCGAGCACGATCGGCGGAACCGCCGCGGCGACCAGGCCCACCACCACGAGGTACGCGGACTCCCCCCGCTCCTGCAGGAGCAGCGTGATGGCCGTCGCAGCGAGGAGATCTCCGAAGAACGAGAGCGCCCGCATGCTGATCGCGGCGGTGAGGATCATCGAAGAGCGGGTGCGAGCGACGTCACCGCGCAGCGAAGTGCTGTGCGACATTGTTTCCTTTCAAGTCGACGTTGGATGCAATGGCGAGTGCCACGCCGCAGCGGAGGGCCGGTGACGGGTGGATACCCACCTCCAGCGAGCCGCGGCCGTCGTGACGCGCACTGCCGCGGAACCGGGTGGCCCACAGGCTCAGGAACCGGAGGGTTTGCAAGCGCGTGACGCCACCGCCGGAGAGGTCCTCCCGGGCAGCGACGACCGCCCATCGGAAGCCGAGTGCGTCACACAGGAGTTCGCGACGTTCCTGCAGGGTGTAAGACCGGTCGGGACGTTCCGCGTCGAGTGCGCGGTCGATCCCGATCTGCCGGCACCAGCGGTCGACCTCGGCGGGTTCACGGGGAACGATGGCGTGCGCGAGTTCGTGCCCGACGACGCCACCGAAGTACGCGTAGTCACCGAGGTCGGCTTCACCTTCACCGAGCATCGGGTAGCTCAGCATCGCGACGGGGAAGGTGACGCTGTTCGTGCTGTTCCGGTACGAGACGCTCGTCGAGAACGCGCGGAGATGTTCGGTCGGCGGAGATGCCCCGCACAGCGCCGCCCGCCGGCGCTCCGCAGCTCCCGCGACATTCGCGATGACGGACGAGGCGTTGTGCTCGGTCGGGGACGAGACGGCGGCACCGACGTCATCGCCGAATTCGAAGCGGACGTCGCGCAACCTCGCCAGGCCCGCGGCGTCCAGCAGCTCTTCGACGACCGCGTCGTGCCGCGCCGCGGTCGCGACGCGCTGCGTCATGCCCCGAGCCGTCCGGAGTTTGCCGAGGTTGCGCGAGTACGTGCGGTAGAAGTTGTCCGTACCCCGCGGGAAAACCGTCTTCAACAGCGACGCGAGCCGATCCTCACGAGGGCGCGCGCGAACCCTTCCCAGGACGCGGCCGGCGAAGAACGCCGAGTTCCGGACGAGGACGTCTTCGGACACGTAGGGGCCGAGCTCGTAGAGCGTCCTGCCGGTCAGCCAAGCGGCCTGGTCCGTCTCGCGAGCGGCTCCCCACGCGACGAGGGCAGCAGCGTCGTTCGAGGGCGCGACGACAACACTCCCGAGCGCCTCGGCGAGCATGGCGCCGAACCGACCACCGATCACGACCATGCCGGAAGTGGTATCTGAATCGACGGTCCGTGCTCGGACGGTCGCGCGGTCGAGATCGTAGCTCGCCGACGCCGACACGCCGGGCAGCTCGACTCCACAAGAGCTGGCGAGGAACACCATGTGGTCGATGTACTCCGCACGGAGCGTGCTGCCGCTGTACCAGCTCAGTGGGAACGGAAGTCCGGCCGCGGTGACCTGGAGAGCTGAGGCCCCACTGCTGCCACTGCTGTGCTTCACGCGGCCGACGACCGTCGCGGGCCCGCCCCAGCCCGCGACCACCCGGGCCACCGCGGCGCGAAGTGGGTCGCCTCCGCGATCCAGATCGGCCACGAGTCCTCGGATGACGCGTCGCTCGCGGTCGACGTCGAACGCATCGGTGAAGAGCTCTGCCAGGCGTTCGAGGGCGGGCTCCGCACGGCGCGGCCGCGCGGCCCACAGCCCTGTCCATTCGTCCTCGATCGCGAAACGCAGAGTCTCGTTGAGCGGACGACTCATCGCAGCGTGACTCGCCTCCCAACGGTCATTCACGAGCGCGAGCACATGTGCGCCCGATCTCGCGTGCCCCACCGCCGCCGGGTCGTCAACTGTCCGCCAAGCCGCCAACGTCACGCCCGGACGTGCATCGATCGACATCACTCGACGATCCCGACTCTGTGGAGCTGCTTCAGCAGTCGGACCTTCGTCGGCAGGCCTCCGGTGGGTACCGGGAGGTCGTTCGCACAGAATCCACGGGTCGATGCCCGGTCCGAGAGCAACAACTCGACGACGTCCAGCGGGACGTCCATCGTGACCCCGTTCGCCTTGACCCTGGAAGTTGCTCCGGACGTCCGCTCGACGACCTCGAGCACGCCTACCCGGGTACGCACCACAGAGTGGCCGGTGAGCACGTCCGCGCGTGCGAGGCCCGCCAGCGAACCGACGACGCGACCGAGGGTGGACGGAGCAGGTCGGACCGCCGCAACCATCTCCGATTCCAGCGCAGCAAGCCGTGTGGCCATCGGTGTAGTGACAGCATCCGCGAGCAGGTCGCTGAATTCTGCTCGGATCCACCCGAGCCTGGGCTCGGCAGCGAGCCCGAACGACAGGTGCATGCTGAGCTCCTGTGTCGCAGACGCGGCGTGGGGCGTTCCGGCGGGCAGGTAGAGGACGTCACCGGGCTCCAGGGTGACCTCGAGAGCTGGACAACCGAGCTCAGCGACGTCGTGCTCACGGTTCGCGACGGACCCCCTGGCCGGGCCCACACGCGCCAGTCCTTCGTGCCCACGGTCTGCAGCACCACGACGTCGGACGCATCTGCATGAGGACGGAATCCAGCGTTCCCCGCGGGCGTCACGAACAGCACTGCTTCGGCCGACGTGCCGAACGCCTCCTCGACGGCCGCGACGATCGCCGCGGAACGCGGCTCGATGTGGTGCAAGTCGTTCACCGAGAGGGTCGCCCCCGTGCGCATGAGCTCCCCGACCGCTGCAGGGTCAACCGCGGTCACCACCTGGTAACCCTTCTGATGACGCAGGTACGCCTGTGCGGGTACCGGAGCCCCGCCCCTGACCATGCGTACCGTGGCGGGATTCAGCGCACGCAACGCCAAGACCTCGTCGATCTGCTCTGCTCCGGGCAGTCCGTGCAACTCATGGTCAGCGATGCCGACGAGGAGGCACGCCTCGCTCGAGCCACGCTCGACGATTGCAGCGTGGACGTCGTCCACCCAGTTCCGGTCCACGGCGGGCTCAGCCTTGCACAGGCTCGAAGGCGCCGAGCCGGACGAGCGCTTTAGTAAGAGCGGCAACACGTTCCGGGGAAGCATCGTCCCCGATCAATTCGGAGGGCACGACGTCTGTTCCCGTCGGAATGTTCTCGACACGTCGGGCAAGGGCAGTTTCGAGTGCAAAACGCAAGCCGCCTGACTCCAGCATCGTTCGGCCGTCGGTCATGGCTGAGAATGAAGCGTCTCGGGAATTTCTCCGCAGGAGCGTCTGCGATGTCAGCGAGCTCTCTCGAACGCTGTTTGCGAGCACGTTTCCGGCCGAGCCTCCAAGAAGGTGACGACCATGTTCTCGAGCGTTTTCCCAAGCCTCCGCAACATCGACCGAACGGAGTTCATCCAGGAGCGCATCAATGGTTCCGCGGAACTCGTCGACAATGACGCCATCAGCCACTTTAGCAAGCGGCGGATACTCCATCGCGCCGATCGAATCCAATGCATCCGACACGAGGTCTTCGAGCAGATGACGCCACATCCTCGGGCGCATCATGACCGAGAGATGCAGCGAAGGCTCGTCGAGAGCCATCGCCTGGTGCGGCGTACCGTACGGGAGGTACAGCACGTCGCCGGCCTTGAGCTCGCGATCGATGACCGGTGCGCCCAACTTGTCCTCGTCGTAGGAGGCGCTCTCGGCGCGACGGTCGTCCGCGACGTCCCAGAGACGCCACCGTTTCGACCCGCTGAGCTGCACGATGAAGAGGTCGACACCGTCGTGGTGGGCAGGGTAGCCCTTCTTCCCAGCCGGCGTCATGAAGCCCACTGCGTCCACCCGGACACACATGTGCTCGGCGACCATCCGAGTGAACGCCCGCACCTTCGAGTTGTAGTGGTTGATCGAAGCCCAGGTCAACGTGCCACCTGCGCGGTACAGCGCAGCAGCCTTCTCGGGGTCAACGACGCGCGTCTGCGTCTCACCCTGGACCACGATGTCCCTGGTGTAGCCCTGCTCAGGGACGCCCTGTCCGTTCAGGTTGATCTTGAAGTACGGGAACTTGATGGTTTCAGAGTGCAACAGGTCGTCGAAGTCCTCGACTCCCATGAGGTCCTCGGCAACGTTCGGCAGCGCACGCTCCCGGAACTGCGGCTTACGGTTGAACGTCTCCGCGAGGAAGTCGGCGAAGTCGCCGGTCAGGTCCTCAATCTCGATCATCTTCCACTCCTCGTTGGATGTGTTCCGAATACGCGGTCGACGGGACCGCAGTTCGAGGCTGGGTGACGAAGATTTCCCCCGCCACCCAGCCTCTATGCCTTCAGCCTGAGCCTCAGACGATGTTCACGTAAGCCGACATAGCGATGAGCTCAGAGTCGGTCTCGACGAACTCGATGTCCGCGAAGTCATTCTTGGTCTCCATTGGTTTCCCTCCTCCCAGTGATCCGCCGACCGCCCTATTCGGCCGGTGAAAAGAATTAAACACTGACCCCGACCACCGGTCAACGTTTACGAGACAAGGCTTCAACCGTCCGCGAATCCACCGCATAGACATGTATTAGTGTCGGAGCGCCGAGACTTGCTCTCGACGTTTGCGAGCCTTGAAATCGGCAAAGATTCATGTCTCGTAATTGCACACAAGGGGGGACCGACGCCTTCTGCACGAACCGAAGGCAACGATCGTTGAACCTGTCATCGACGTTGATGTCCGCTGGTTCCGGGGGAGGGGGCGTGGGTCCGCAAGAGATTGAAAGGGACTCACTATGTGGCGTTACCAACTGCTGTCCGACAGGCAGTGGAAGCTCATCGCTGATCGACTTCCACATCACACCGGGCAGAAAGGGCGGCCGTTCGCGGACGGTCGACGAGTCGTCGAAGGAATCGTCTACCGGCATCGAACCGGCATCGCTTGGCGACAGCTGCCGGCGGCGTTCGGTCCGTGGCAGACCATCTGGGCCTGGCACAAGCGCCTGGTCGAGAGCGGCGAGTGGCGGGTGATCATGTCCGTGCTCGCCGGTGCTGGTGAACGGGTGGGACCGCCGGTGTGGTCAGGCACTGTCGACGTGCCGTTTGCACGCGCTCATCGTCGTGCCTCGTCGGTTTCCCGCGCTGGCAGAGGCTTCATCGAGCTCCAGATCGACGGGGCCCGCACGGAATGATCGACTCGGGCGGGGGCGGCGCGATGTCTCCCCCGCCCGCGTCAGGACAGGATGCGCGCGAGGAACGCGTTCCGGAACCGCCCCGTGGGGTCGAGGTCCCGGGCGAGTGCGGCGAAGTCGGACAGCCGCGGGTACGCCTCGTGCAGCCGCTCGGCACTCGCGGCGGAGACCTTGCCCCAGTGCGGCCGCGGGTCGAAGGGCTCGAGCACGTCCTCGATCCGGGCGACCGCCGCGGCCACGGCGGCGGCGTCGCGGCGGAACGTGAAGTGCAGGCCGACCGACTGCCGACCGGACGACGGCGCGAGCCAGGCGGTGTCGGCCGCGATGGTGCGGACCTCGGCGGCGATGAGGATCGGGGCGAACAGCGACGCCAGCGGTCGGAGCGCCTCGAGCGCCTCCACCGCGGAGGCTGCGGGGATCAGGTACTCCGCCTGGATCTCGGCCCCGGTCGACGGGGTGAACGAGGACCGGAAGTGCGGCAGCCGCTCCGACCACGGCCCCGGCACGCCGCCCTGCTCGGTGACCCCGGCAGGGTCGTTCTCGCCCGGGTGCACCGGACCCGATGCCGCTCGGGCGCCCAGGGCGACGAGGTCGACGGTCGGTGCGACCTCGTCGACGCGGTGCTTGACCCAGACCTGCCGGGCACCGCGGTCGTCGAACGACGTGAACATCGACACCGAGTACGCGTCGGACATCACCCGGTCGAACTGCGCGGCGACGGCGTCCCACGGAAGGTCGAGGTGCACCGTCGTGGCGACCTGGAACGTCGGCTCGATCGCGAGCTCCACCGCGGTGACGACGCCGAGCGCACCGATCCCCACCCGGTGGGCGTCGAGCAGCCCGTCGGGCGACGAGGCGTCGACGTGCACGAGTTCACCGGAGGCGCGGACGACGTCGAGGCCGACCACCGCCTGCGCGAGCGACGGGTTCCGCACACCGGAGCCGTGCGTGCCCGTGGCGACGGCCCCGGCCGTGGAGATGTGCGGCAGGGACGCGAGGTTCCCCAGTGCCCAGCCACGGGCCTCCAGACCGGCCGCGACCTGGCTGTGCGTCATGCCGGCCGCGACCCGCACGACGCGACGCGACGTGTCGATGTCGAGCACGGGCGGCAGGTCCGACAACGCGACCTGGACGGCATCGGTGTCGGCGATGGTGTTGAACGAGTGTCGCGAGCCGAGCGCCGTCAGGCGCGGCGTCGAGGCGACGAGCTGCTGGAGCTCGGCCACCGACGTCGGCCGGGCCAGCGCCGAGGCGCGGTAGGCGACGTTGCCCGCCCAGTTGGTGCGGGTGCGCTCGGCCGCGATCACGTCGTCCATCGTGGGTCCTGACTCCTCTAGAAGCCGCGGTCCAGACGGTGCCACGTCTGCTGGAGACGCAGCTCGTCGCGGAACCCGCGTGCGGTGGTGTGCTCGTCGATGACCAGGAACTCGGTACCGACCATGGTCGCGAAGTCCTCGACGACCTGCAGGCCGACCGCCGTCGTCATCACGGTGTGGTGGGCGGCGCCGGCGGTGAGCCAGGCCTCGGCGGCGACGGGGAACGACGGCCGGGGCTCCCAGACCGCGCGGCCCACGGGCAGCTTCGGCAGGGCCTCGGTCGGGGGCACGACGTCGACGACGTTGGCGGTGAGGCGGAAGCCGTCGCGGGTGTCGGACAGCGCGACGACGACGGCCTCGCCGGAGTCGGCGGTGAAGACCAGGCGGACCGGGTCGTCCTTGCCGCCGATGCCGAGGGGGTGGATCTCGAGCGTCGGCTTCGTGGTGGTGAGCGTCGGCGAGACCTCGAGCATGTGCGCCCCGAGGATCTTCTCGGCGCCCGGGGTGAGGTCGTACGTGTAGTCCTCCATCAGGGAGGCACCACCGGGCAGGCCGGCACCGGCGACGTTCATCGCGCGGACCAGGACCGCCGTCTTCCAATCGCCCTCGGCACCGAAGCCGTAGCCGTCGGCCATCAGTCGCTGCACGGCCAGGCCCGGCAGCTGCTTGAGCGAGCCGAGGTCCTCGAAGTTCGTGGTGAACGCGGCGCTGCCGTTCTGCGCGAGCAGGGTGCGGAGGCCGATCTCGATGGCGGCACCGTCGCGGAGCGCGGCGTGCCGTTCGCCGCCGGCGCTGCGGAGTGACGGGTCCACGTCGTAGTCGCGCTCGTACGTCGCCACGAGTGCGTCGACCGCTGCCGTGTCCGCTGCTGCGGCGTCCACCGCTGCCGCGAGCTCGTTGACGGCCCACGTGTTGACCTGCACGCCGAGCTCGATCTCGGCCTCGGTCTTGTCGCCCTCGGTCACGGCGACGTAGCGCATGTTGTCGCCGAAGCGGGTCAACTTCAGCTCACGGACGGCCGCGGCGCCGGCGGCGGCACGGGTCCAGTTCGCGACCCGCTGCTGGACGCGGGGGTCCGAGACGTGGCCGACGGCCGTGGCGTGCCGGACGCCGAGGCGGGCCAGGGCGTAGCCGAACTCACGGTCGCCGTGCGCGGCCTGGTTGAGGTTCATGAAGTCGAAGTCGATGTCCGCCCAGGGCAGCGTGACGTTCGCCTGCGTGTGCAGGTGCAGCAGCGGCTTGGTCAGCGCCTGCAGGCCGCCGATCCACATCTTGGCCGGGCTGAACGTGTGCATCCACGTGGTGACCCCGATGACCCTGTCGTCGGCGCTTGCCTCGATGAGCGCCCGGCGGATGCCGTCGGCGTCCTTGAGCACGGGCTTCCAGACCAGCTTCACCGGCAGGTGCCCGGCGAGTTCCGCGTGGACGGCCCTGCTCTGCTCCTCGACCTGGCGCAGGGTCTCCTCGCCGTAGAGCCCCTGGGAGCCGGTGAGGAACCAGACCTCGTAGCTGTCGAGCGTTTCCTGGGGGTCGACGGTGGTGTCCTGCGTCATCGCATGGCTCCTTCGGGGTTCTGTCCGTAGACGTTCTGGTAGCGATCGAAGAGTCGATCGATGTCTGCTTCGGGGATCGGCACCGCATCGCCGAGCTGCCGCGAGATGTGGACGGTCCGTGCGACGTCCTCGCACATCACGGCCGCCTTGACGGCGTCCTTCGCGTCCTTGCCGATCGTGAAGACGCCGTGGTTCTGCATCAGGACCGCGCGGCTGCGGTGGCCGCTCAGGGTGTCGACGATCCCGTGACCGATCGAGTCGTCGCCGATGATCGCGAACGGGCCGACCGGGATGGGTCCGCCGAACTCGTCCGCCATCGCCGTGATCACGCACGGGATCGCCTCGGCGCGGGCGGCCCAGGCGGTGGCGTACGTCGAGTGGGTGTGCACGACACCGCCGACCTCGGGCATGTTCCGGTACACGTAGGCGTGCGCGGCGGTGTCGCTGGACGGGCCGTGCTCGTTGCCCCAGCCCTCGGCCGGCACGCCGTCGAGGGTGCAGACGACCTGGTTCTCGGGCGTCAGGTCGTCGCTCGACACCCCGCTCGGCTTGATGACGAACAGGTCCGTGCCGGGCACGCGCTCGGAGACGTTGCCGCCGGTCCAGATCACGAGGCCGTAGCGGACGAGTTCGCCGTGCAGGCGCGCGACGCGCTCCCGCGTCGTCGCCACCGCCTGGCGTGTGGTCTCGTCGATCGCGTCCGTCATCGGGTCACTTCCTTCTGGGTCGTCTCGGTCGTGTCGGCCTGGAGGCCCGGCCCGGCTGCCGTCGTCGGCTCGCCGCCGTCGGTGGTCGCGCTGGGGCGGGTCGCCGCCGCGGCGACGTCCTGCACGGGCAGTGCGGCCCGGTAGCGCTCCAGGTACCTCTGGAACCCGGCGACGTCCGCCGGCTCGGGTTCGGCCACGTGCACGGCGTCCCCGCCGAACACGGTGTCGGACAGGTAGTCGGCGAGCTGCTGGTCGGTGTGCTCGAGGTAGGCGGCCAGGACGGCGATCCCCCACGCACCGCCTTCGCCCGCGGTCTCCTCGAGCGCGATCGGCACGCGCAACGCCGCCGCGAGGAGCCGCTGCGGGCTGCCGGGCGTGCGGAACAGCCCGCCGTGCGCGGTCATGCGGTCGACCTGCACCTGTTCGCCGTGCAGGACGTCCATGCCGATGGCCAGGGTCGCGAACGCGCCGTGCACCTCGGAGCGCACCAGGTTGCCGAGCGTGAAGCGTGCGCCGGGGGTGCGGAGCAGCAGGGGCCGGCCGTCCTCGACGTGGGTGACGGGTTCGCCGGCCAGGTAGTTGAAGGAGAGCAGGCCGCCGGCGTCGGGGTCGGTGCCGTCGGCGACGGCCTCGGCGAGCAGGGTGGCGTAGACGTCGTCGATGCCGATCGGCGTCGCGCCGATCGGCGTCGCGCCGGTCCGCTCGCTCGAGGCCTCGGCGAAGCGTCCGAACACCCGGGCCCAGCTCGCGATCTCGCTCGCGCCGTTGTTGCAGTGCACCATCGCCACGGCATCGCCGGCCGGGGTGGTGACGACGTCGAGTTCCTCGTGCGCGGTGGTCAGCGGCTGCTCGAGCACGACCATCGCGAAGATGCTCGTGCCGACGCTGACGTTGCCGGTGCGCGGGGCGACGGCGTTCGTCGCGACCATGCCGGTTCCGGCGTCGCCCTCGGGCGGGCAGAGCGGTGCGCCGGGTTCGAGCGTGCCGGTCGGGTCGAGCCAGGTCGCGCCCTCGGGGGTCAGCTCACCGGCGTCCGCGCCGGCGACGAGGACCTCGGGCAGCAGGGACCGCAGGTCCGGCACGCCGATCAGGTCCTGCGCGGTGGCGAGCATGGCGTGGTCGAAGTCCTTCGCGCCCGGGTCTCCGGGGCCGCTGTCGACGGGGCCGCCCTCGATGGGGAACATGCCGCTCGCGTCACCGACGCCCAGGACGTTCCGCCCGGTCAGGCGTCGGTGCACGTAGCCCGCCAGGGTCGTGACACCGGCGATCTCGGCCACGTGCGGCTCGTCGTCGAGGACCGCCTGGTACAGGTGGGCGATCGACCACCGCAGCGGGATGTTGAACCCGAGGGCCTCGCTGAGCCGTTCGGCCGCGGGGCCGGTGGAGGTGTTGCGCCAGGTGCGGAACGGCACGAGCAGCTCGCCCGCGGCGTCGAACGCCAGGTAGCCGTGCATCATCGCACTCACGCCCACGGCGCGGTACGTGGTGGGAGTGAGGCCGTACTGCATCTCGACATCGGCCACCAGGGCGGCGTACGCGGCCTGGAGTCCGGTCTCGACGGCCTCGAGCGAGTAGGTCCAGCGGCCGTCGACGTACTCGTTCTCCCACTCGTGGGAACCGGCCGCGATGGGCACGAGGTCCTCGTCCACCAGGCAGGCCTTGATGCGGGTGGAGCCGAGCTCGATCCCCAGTGTGGTGCGGCCGTCCACGATCCGCTGTCGGCGGTCGTCACCCATGCGTTCCTCCAGAACCTCGTCGTCCCCAGTGAGCGCTCACATCCTGGCACGTGAGCGCTCACTCACGCAACGCCGCGGCGCGCCGCCCGCCCGCCAGTCCGGCTCGTCCGGTCGCCCCCGCCCGCCCCGCTCCTCCGCCCTCCCGCCGGCCCCACCGGTCGAAACACCCCGCTCAGTTCCCCCCACCGGTCACGAAACGTCGTCCAGCGCATCGGTGGCCGACCGTTCCTGACCACTCGACGTCGCACGCACGACGGGTCGTGACCGTGCGGCGAACGAGGGGCGACGACGACGTGCGACCACCGCAGCCCCACACCCGCGCAAGTCCCGACCACGGGCCACCCCGCACCCGCGCAAGTCCCGACCACGGGCCACCCCGCACCCACGCAAGTGACCGACCACCGGCCCGCCGAACCCACGACACCCCGAACCGCGGCGCCGGGGATGGTCACGACACCCCGCTGCCTCCTCGCCGCGCGGTCACGAACTGTCGGTTGGAGGTGCGCCGAGCGACGAGTCGTGACCGCCCGACCACGGCGGACGGGGTGTCCTGACCCCCGACCACGGCGGACGAGGTCTCCCCACCGCGCGGTCACGAACTGTCGGCTGGAGGTGCGCCGAGCGACGAGTCGTGACCGCCCGACCACCGCGGACGGGGTGTCGTGACCGCCCGACCACGGCGGACGGGGTGTCGTGACCGCCCTAGGCGCCGACGGTGCTCTCGCGGATGACGAGCGACGGGGTCACGGCCGCCGACGACGCCGTCCCGCCGTCGATCAGGGCGAGGAGCGCCTGCCCCGCGACGCGTCCGAGCTCCTCGAGCCGCAGGTCCACCGTGGTCAGCGGCGGCCTCGAGGCGAGCGCCATAACGTCCCAGTCGTCGAACCCGGTGACCGCGACGTCTCCGGGCACCGAACGCCCGAGCTCCCGCAGCCGGTCGCACACGCCCCGGGCGATCTGGTCGCTGCCGCAGACGATCGCGTCGACGTCGGGCGACTCCCGCGCGAGCACGTCCACCGCCTGCCGCCCCCAGCGCTCCGACCACTCGCCGTACAACGGGTCGGTGACCAGGTGCGGCCCGAGGACCGACGCGGCACCTGCCACCCGTCGTGCCGCGGACCGGTGTCGGGCCGGCCCCGTCACGATCGCCACCCGCTGCCGCCCGAGCGAGCGCACGTGCGAGGCGACGAGCGCCGACCCGGCGGCGTCGTCGAGGGTGATCGACACGTCGGCGTCGTCGGTCGAGGGCGTGAAGGCGTAGACGACGGGGATCGACACGTCGATCGGGGGCCGGGCGTCGGCGGAACGGCCGGTCACGATGATGCCGTCGACGCCGCGGGCCGCCAGGGAGCGCAGGTAGTGGGCCTCGCGCACGTGGTCGTCGCGGGTGTCGCACAGCAGGACGGCCATCCGCCCGGCGGACAGGGCGTCCTCGGCGCCGAGCAGCACCGGGATCGAGAACCGGCCGAACGAGTCGGTGGTGATCATGCCGACGGTGTAGGTCCGCCCCGACGACAGCGCACGGGCCCGGGCATCCCCGACGAACCCGAGCTTCTCGGCGGCTTCCTTCACCCGCAGCCGGGTGGCGTCCCGCAGCTGCCCGGTGCCGTTCAGCGCCTTCGACGCGGTGCCGATCGACACCCCGGCGAGCGCCGCCACGTCGGTGATCCGGATCGGCTGACCGGTGCGTTCGAGCGTCACGGCAACCACCTTTCCGACGACGAGGACGTGCCGATGACCTTACACAAAACCACCGGGATGCCCTTGCGCGGCGTCCACCCCGTGTCGTAACGTCCACCGCAGAAACCGTTTTCCGGATGGCCAGTCCATCCGAACGGCACCGAGTCACATCGCAAGGAGGCGACATGACCACCACGCTCGCGACCGATCGCGGCGCGCACACCGCGACCCCGGTCCTCCCGACCGCCGACGCGCACCTCACGCTCCGGCCGCTGCCGACGGGCGACGCCCGGATCACCGGCGGCTTCTGGGCGCTCCGCCAGGAGCGCAACGGCCGCGACGCCGTCCGCAGCGGCTACCAGCAGCTGGAGACGGCCGGCAACTTCCGCAACCTCCGCATCGCCGCCGGGCTCGAGGAGGGCGAGGCCGTCGGCCCGATCTTCATGGACTCCGACGTGACGAAGTGGCTCGAGGCCGTGGCGTGGGAGTACGGCCGCGCCCCCGCCGAGGACCTGCTCGACCTGCAGCGCGAGGTCACCGCCCTGTACGCCCGGGCGCAGGCCGACGACGGGTACCTGGACTCCGTGCAGCAGGTGCGCGGGAAGGGTGAGCGGTACACGGACCTCAAGTGGAGCCACGAGATGTACTGCGCCGGGCACCTGTACCAGGCGGCGGTGGCCCAGCACCGTGCGACGGGCGACACCGGGCTGCTCGACGTCGCGATCAAGAACGCCGACCACCTGGTCCGCACGTTCGGCGACGGCACCGCGCCCGACGGCACACCGAAGACCCGCGACGTCGACGGCCACCCCGTCGTCGAGATGGGCCTGGTCGAGCTGTACCGCGAGACCGGCAACCGCGACTACCTCGACCTGGCGCACTGGTTCGTCGACGCCCGCGGGCACGGCATCATCGAGCGCGCCGGCGGCGAGCCGACGTACTTCTCCGACCGGGTGCCGAGCCGGCAGGCCACGACCGTCGAGGGGCACGCCGTCCGCGCCGTGTACCTGGCTGCGGGTGCCGTGGACGTCGCGATCGAGACCGGGGACACCGAGCTCCTCGCCGCGAGCGAGCGCCAGTTCGCGGACATGATGGCGACGAAGGCCTTCATCACCGGGGGCCTCGGTGCACGCTGGGACTGGGAGGCGTTCGGCGACCCGTACGAGCTGCCGACCGACCGCGGCTACGCCGAGACCTGCGCGGCCATCGGCGGCGTGCAGTGGGCCTGGCGGCTGCTGCTCGCGACCGGCAAGCCGGTCTACGCCGACGCGATCGAGCGCCTGCTCTACAACGCGTTCCTCGCCGGGGTGAGCCTGGCCGGCACCGAGTACTTCTACGTGAACCCGCTGCAGCAGCGCGACCACGCGCACCAGGACGAGAACCGCTCCCCCGCCCACGGGCGGCGCGGATGGTTCGACTGCGCCTGCTGCCCGCCGAACATCATGCGCACCTTCGCGAGCCTCGACGGCTACCTGGCCACGGCGACCGACGGCGGGCTGCAGGTCCACCAGTACGCCACCGCCGACCTCGGTCCGGTGCGGGTCGAGACCGACTACCCGCACGACGGCCGTGTCCGTGTCACGGTCACCGAGGACGGCCCGCTCGCCCTGGGCCTGCGGATCCCGGCCTGGTCGGACACCACGACCGTCACGGGTCCGGACGGGTCCGGGAGCCCGACAGCGGGCACGCTGCACGTCGTCGACCGCGAGTGGTCGGCGGGCGACACGGTCGAGCTCGTCTTCGACACGACGCCGCACCGCTACGTCGCCGACACCCGCATCGACGCCGCCCGCGGGCAGGTCGCGATCGAGCGCGGCCCGCTCGTGTACGCGGTCGAGCAGGCGGACCAGCAGGGCTTCACGGTCGACGACCTGACGGTCGACGCGGACGCGCCGATCACCGAGGAGCGCCGCGACGACCTGCTCGACGGCGTCGTCACGCTGCGGATCCCGGGGCACGCCCCGGCCGAGCACGTGCAGCCGGCCTGGCCGTACCAGCGTCTGGACGGGCCGGGAGGCGCGACCACGGCCCGCGACGCGACCCGCGTCGACGACGTGGCCGGTCCGCAGGGCGCCACCACGGGCCTCCAGGCTGGTCACGACGGCCGCGACGTCACCGCGACCGCGGTCCCGTACTACGCGTGGGCCAACCGGGGAGCCGCGCCGATGCGCGTCTGGCTCCCGCTGGCGCGGTGACCGGCGTGGACCGCCGAGCGTTCCTCGTCGGCGGCGTCGCCGGCGGGGCCGCCCTCGCCCTGGCCGGGTGCTCCGGCACCCTGCCGAAGGTCGTCGCGAAGCCCGCGAGCTTCGGGAAGAACGCGACCGGCACCGTGCAGGTGTGGTGCCGGTCGGCGACCCAGGCCGGCCTGACGTCGGCCGTCGCCGGGTTCAACAAGGCGAACCCGGCGCTGCAGGTCCAGCTGACGCCCGTGCCGGACGCGCAGTACGTGACCAAGCTCGCGACCGCGATCCGCGGGGGTGAGCCGCCGGACGTCGTGGACATCGACGACATCAACTCGCAGCTGTTCATCTTCCGCGAGGCGTTCGCCGACCTGACCGACGTGGTCGAGAGCCTGGACTACTTCGACGCGATCTCACCGGGGCACCTGCGCCTGCTCGAGTACCGCGACCGGTACTACGGCCTGCCCTACCTGGCCGACAACTCGCAGCTGTTCGTGAACACCGAGCTGTTCGAGCGTGCGGGCCTCGACGTCGAGGAGTCGACGAAGGACCTGTCCACGCTGCTCGACGCGGCGAAGGCCATCCGGAAGCTCGACGACGACGTGTACGGCTGGTCGATCTCCGGCAACGCCGCGGGCATCATCGGCTTCGTCACGCAGCCGCACGTCTGGGCGACCGGGGTCGACATGATGACCGGCGAGGTGGGGTCCCAGCGGGCGAACATCACCGGCAACGAGGCCCTCGAACGCATGCTCGAGTTCTACCGGCAGCTCTGGAAGGACGGCGTGCTGTCGAAGGCGACGTACTCCGACGCCGGCACCACGTGGGGTGCCGACTTCCGGGCCGGCAAGGTGGGGATCTTCCCGACCTCGTACGGGGCGACCGTGCCCGCGGCCACCAAGGCGATGCGGGCGAAGATGCAGACGGTGCTCATCCCGTCGTGGGACGGCCAGCGGTCGTTCTTCGACGGCGGCGACAACATGTGCATCCCGAACGGGGCGGCGAACCCGTCCGGCGGGTGGGCGTTCATGCAGTACGCGAACGGGCTCCAGCAGCAGCAGGCGCTGCCGGACGGCGGGTACTTCCCGACGCGGTCCGACGCCGCCACCCCGGAGTACCGCAAGCGGTTCCCGCTGGCGTACGGGCCGCTCGACGCCATCGACAAGGGCTACGCACCGCAGACGCTGGCGTACAACCTGCTCAACAACCAGCCGTCGTCACCGTACTTCGCGATGTTCCGCGAGGCCGTGTTCGGGTCGGGGAGCGCTGCCGCCATGCGGACGGCGCAGTCCGACTACCAGCGGATCCTCGACCAGGTGCAGGCCTGAGCCTGCCTGCCTGTCTTCTCCGCTCGTCCCGCTCGTCTCGCTCGTCTCGCTCGTCTCGCTCTTGTTGATGCACAGAGAGGTGCACGCATGTCGACCATCTCCACCCGGCGCCCCGCCGGCCGGACCGGCCCGGGCCGTCCCACCGTGGGCCGCCGCCCGGGGCGTGGCGGCTCCGTCCGGACCCGCAACTCGCTCACCCACCCGCCGCGCACCGGTGCCGTCCTCGTCGCCCCGGCGATCCTGTTCGTCGCCGTCTTCGTGCTCGTCCCGCTCGTGTTCGCGCTCTACATCTCGTTCACGAACTGGCCCCTGATCGGCCCGTACCGGTTCATCGGGCTGCAGAACTACCTGACGCTGTTCCAGGACCCGACGTTCGTGCACGCCATCGGCTACACGCTGCTGTACACGGCGATCGTGACCCTGCCGATCCTGGCGCTGGGGTACTTCCTGGCCGTGCTCGTCCGGGCCCGCCGCCGGGGCAGCACGATCCTGCGGACGGTGTTCTTCCTGCCGTACGTGGTCGGGCTGACGACGCTCTCGTTCATGCTCGTGCTCGAGGCGCAGCCGAACTCCGGGGCCGTCAACATGGTGCTCCGCTGGCTCGGGATCACCGACGGCAGCACCGCGTGGCTCGTGAACGGTCCGCTGGCGACGCTGCTCATCTGCGTGCTCGTGGTCTGGGCGGTGTCGGGGCTGACCATGGTGCTGCTCATGTCGGCGATGCAGGGCGTCCCCGACGAGGTCTACGAGTCGGCGCAGCTCGAGGGGGCGTCCTGGTGGCAGACCGAGCGCTTGATCACGTTCCCGATGATCCGCTCGACCGTCGCGCTGAGCGTCATCATCTCGGTGATCGGGTCGCTGCTGGCCTTCAACCAGTTCTACATCCTGACCCAGGGCGGGCCGGGCACCGAGACCACCACGATCGTGAACGCGATCTACAACCGCGGGTTCGTGAACCTGCAGCTCGGGGCCGCGACCGCCCAGTCGATCGCCCTCGTCGTGGTGATCGCCGCCGTGACGGTGTTCCAGTTCTGGGCACTGCGAGAGAAGGACTGACGCCATGAGCACCACGACCTCCCGTGCGGCCCTCGCGGCGCCGGATGTGTCCACCAGGACCCTGACCACCACGGGTGACGGCCGACGTCGGCGCCACCAGCAGGGCAGCGTCCAGCACCCCCGCGACACCACCGTGAAGCGCACCCTGTACGCGATCGCCGGCATCGGTTCCGCGCTCGTGTTCGGGGTCCCGCTCATCTGGTCGATCCTGCGGGCGTTCCAGTCCGAGGCCGTCATCACACAGGCCCCGGACCCGGCGACGTTCTTCCAGCTCGGGTGGCAGAACTTCGCCGCCGTGTTCGCCTCGTCGTCGCACCTGCTCACCGGCGTCGTGAACTCGCTCATCGTGTCGATCGCCACGGCGGTGCTGACCGCGGTGATCGCGACGATGGCCGGCTACGGGTTCGCCCGCTTCCGGTTCCGGGGCGCCGGGCTCGTGTTCGGCCTGGTGCTGCTGACGATGATGGTGCCGTTCCAGGCCATCCTCACGCCGCTGTACCTCGAGATGAACGCCATGGGGCTGACGAACTCGCTGCTCGGGCTCGTGCTGTTCTACACGACCGTGAACCTGCCGTTCGGGGTGTTCGTGATGCGGAACGCGTTCGAGTCGATCCCCACCGAGCTCGAGGACTCGGCCTTCGTCGACGGCGCCTCGCGCTTCCGGGTCGTCGTGTCGGTGCTCCGCCCGCTGCTCCTGCCCGGGGCGGCGACCGCGGCGCTCTACGCGTTCCTGGCGTCGTGGACGGAGTTCCTCGGAGCCCTGACGTTCCTGACGAAGGACTCGCTGTACACGCTGCCGGTCGCGCTGCTCAACCTGCAGACCGGGGCGTACGGGCAGGTGTCCTACGGCAACCTCGTCGCCGGGTCGGTGGTGGCGATGATCCCGTGCATCGCGCTGTACGTCGGGTTGCAACGGTTCTACGTCGCCGGGCTGTCGTCCGGGGCGTTGAAGGGCTGAAGGTCGGGTCAGCTCGGGGTCGTGCGCGGCTTCGCACCGTGCGCGGCCCCTCGGCCGGTGCGGGGTTGGCCGCTCGGTGCGTGACTGTAGCTCCGCACCGAGCGGTCAACCTCGCGCCGGCCGCACAACGCTGCACCGTGCGCCGCGCCACCGCGCAAGGAAGAACCTCGCACCACCCGCACACCGCCGCACGGTGCGAAGGGGCGCTACGTGCTGCGCCGCACCACCAGCTCGGGCGCGAGCAGTGTCTCGTCGCGGGGCTCCCCCTCGACCAGGGCCCGCACGGTGTCGAGCACCCGCTCCCCCATCGCCCGGAAGTCCTGCCGCACGGTGGTCAGCGGCGGCGTGAAGTGCGCGGCCTCGGGGACGTCGTCGAACCCCACCACCGCGATGTCGTCGGGAACCCGCAGCCCCTCGTCGGCGAAGGCGTGCAGCACCCCGAGGGCCATCTGGTCGTTGCCCGCGAAGACGGCGTCGACCGTCCCCACGTCGATGTGCCGGGCGGCCGCGAAACCGCTCGCCGGGGTCCAGTCGCCCTCGAGCACGACCGGTTCGAGCCCGGCGTCCTGCATGATCCGCACGTAGGTGGCACGGCGCACCTCCGACTCCTGCGACACGTGCGGTCCGGCGATGTGCACGATCCGGCGGTGTCCGCGGTCGAACAGGTGCTGCATGACGAGCGAGGTGCCGGCGGCCTGGTCGATGGCGACGGCGGCGACGCTCGGCGCGACCGGGGTCCGGACGGCGTCGCGCTGCACGGCGTTCGACACCACGACGGGCACCGTGACCGGCACGGTGAGCGACGCGAGGGCGTCGAGCACACGGTTGTCGGCGGCGACCAGCACGATCGCGGCGACGTCCTGCGCGAGCAGCGTGGTGAGCGCCCCGGACAGGTCGGCCGGCCGCGGCTCCTCGGGCAGGGTCGACAGCAGCACGTGGTACCCGGCGGACCGCGCGGCCCGTTCGAAGCCGATCGAGGTGCTCGACGGACCGTACAGCGCGTCGCCGGCGGTGATGATGCCGAGCGCCTTGCTCCGCCCACCGGCGAGCGCCCGGGCGGCGGCGCGGGGCCGGTACCCGAGCTCGGTGACGGCGTCGGTGACCTGCGTCCGGTACTGCTCGCGGACGGTCGGGTCGCCGTTGATCACGCGGGAGACGGTCTGGTGGGACACGCCGGCGCGTTCGGCGACGTCGAAGATCGTCGGGGCCTTCCGGCGCTTGCCGCCCCTGCCCTCGGGGGCGGTCGTGGTGCTCACGTGGCCAACCGTACCGCTCGGTCCGGTCGCCGCGGCAAGATCACGAAACGGCGGTGTTGAGTTGACACCCCGTCACGGAACCCACAAGATGTGAGCGCTCACACGAGCGCATCCCACGGGGCACAGCAGCCCCGGCACCCGACCGCGTCGAGGACGACGCGAAGGAACAGAGGTACTTCGATGATGAAGCGCAGGATCATCGCGGGCGTCGCAGCCGTCGGCATCGCGATCTCGCTGGCCGCTTGCTCGGCCGGCGGCCGTGCGTCCACCGATGGTGGCGGCAGCGGCGACAACAAGGGCGCCCTCGTCGGCGTCGCCATGCCCACCAAGGTCTCCGAGCGGTGGATCAAGGACGGCAACGCCGTCAAGAGCGACCTCGAGAAGGCCGGCTACAAGGTCGACCTCGAGTACGGCGACAACAAGGTCCAGCAGCAGGCCCAGCAGGTCAGCAACATGATCACCAAGGGCGCGAAGGTCCTGATCATCGCGTCGATCGACGGTGGCGCGCTCTCCGACCAGCTCGACGCCGCCGCCAAGGCCGGCATCAAGGTGATCTCGTACGACCGTCTGCTCACGGGCAACAAGAACGTCGACTACTACGTGTCCTTCGACAACGAGAAGGTCGGCGTCGACCAGGCGAACAGCCTGCTCACCGGCCTGGGGGTGCTCGACGCTGACGGCAAGAAGACCGGCGAGAAGGGCCCCTTCAACATCGAGGTCTTCGCCGGCTCGCTCGACGACAACAACGCCGGGTTCTTCTTCAACGGCGCCATGAAGACGCTCAAGCCGTACCTCGAGGACGGCACGCTGAAGATCCAGTCCGGCCAGGACCAGCTGTCCCAGGCCGCGACGCAGCAGTGGGACCCGGCCACGGCCAAGGCCCGCATGCAGAACCTGATCGCCAAGTCCTACTCGGGCGGCACCACGCTCGACGGCGTGCTCTCGCCGTACGACGGCATCTCGATCGGCATCATCTCGGCACTCCAGGGCGCCGGGTACGGCACGAGTGACCGTCCGCTCCCGACCGTCACGGGCCAGGACGCCGAGGCCGCCTCGGTCAAGTCGATCATCGCCGGCCAGCAGTACTCGACGATCTACAAGGACACGCGCAAGCTCGCCAAGCAGTCGGTCACCATGGCCGAGGACCTGCTCACCGGCAAGAAGCCCGAGGTCAACGACACGAAGAGCTACGACAACAAGGTCAAGGTCGTCCCGACCTTCCTGTTCCAGCCGACGGTCGTCACGAAGGACAACTACAAGGAAGTCCTCGTGGACTCGGGGTACTACACCGAAGCCGACCTGAAGTAGTCAGGCCCATCTCACGGACCGGAGGCGCGGTGCCAGACCGCACCGCGCCTCCAGTCCGTCTCCACCAGCGCGCCCACGCGCGCACGACGGAAAGGCGTCCACATGGCGGACACCATCCTCGAGATGCGGGACATCACCAAGACGTTCCCCGGCGTCAAGGCCCTGCAGGGCGTCTCGATCGAGGTCGAGCGCGGCCAGGTCCACGCGATCTGCGGCGAGAACGGCGCGGGCAAGTCGACGCTCATGAAGGTGCTGTCGGGTGTCTACCCGGCCGGCTCCTTCGACGGCGAGATCCTGCTCGACGGCGAACCCGTGCGGTTCGCGAACATCAACGACTCCGAGGCTTCGGGCGTCGTCATCATCCACCAGGAGCTGGCGCTCAGCCCCTTCCTGTCGATCGCCGAGAACATCTTCCTCGGCAACGAGCAGTCCAAGGGCGGCTTCATCGACTGGAACAAGACGAACCTGACGGCCGCCGAGCTGCTCAAGCGCGTCGGGCTGAAGGACAACCCCGTCGCCAAGGTCGTCGACCTCGGTGTCGGCAAGCAGCAGCTCGTCGAGATCGCGAAGGCGCTCTCGAAGGAGGTGAAGCTCCTCATCCTCGACGAGCCCACCGCCGCGCTGAACGACGACGACTCCGCGCACCTGCTCGAGCTCATCCGCTCGCTGCAGGCCGAGGGCATGACGGCGATCATCATCAGCCACAAGCTCAACGAGATCAAGGCGATCGCGGACAAGGTCACGATCATCCGCGACGGCAAGACCATCGAGACGCTCGACATGCGGGCCGACGACGTGTCCGAGGACCGGATCATCCGCGGGATGGTCGGTCGTGACCTGTCGAACCGGTACCCCGAGCGCGAGAACCCCGTCATCGGCGAGGAACTGCTGCGGATCGAGGACTGGACCGTCCACCACCAGCTCGACTCGTCGCGCGAGATCATCCACCAGGCCAACCTCAACGTCCGCGCCGGCGAGGTCGTCGGCATCGCCGGGCTCATGGGCGCCGGCCGCACGGAACTCGCGATGAGCGTCTTCGGCCAGTCCTACGGCACCGGCATCAGCGGCACCGTCTACAAGCGCGGCACCCCGATCAAGACGCACACCGTCTCGCAGGCGATCGACAACGGCATCGCCTACGTCACCGAGGACCGCAAGCGGTACGGCCTGAACCTGATCGACGACATCAAGCGGAACATCTCCGGCTCGGCACTCGGCAAGCTCGCCAGCTGGGGCTTCGTGAACTCCTCGGAGGAGACCACGGTCGCGACCCAGTTCCTCAAGAGCCTCAACATCAAGGCGCCGAACGTCGACGTCGTGACGGGGAAGCTCTCCGGCGGGAACCAGCAGAAGGTCGTCCTGTCGAAGTGGATGTACGCCGACCCCGACGTGCTCATCCTCGACGAGCCGACCCGCGGCATCGACGTCGGCGCGAAGTACGAGATCTACACGATCATCAACCAGCTCGCCGACCAGGGGAAGGCGGTCATCGTGATCTCCTCCGAGCTCCCCGAACTGCTCGGCATCTGCGACCGCATCTACACCCTCTCCGAGGGCACCATCACGGCCGACGTCCCGCGCGCCGAGGCGACGCCCGAGGTCCTCATGCAGTACATGACCCAGGAACGGGAGACCCCTGTCAATGAACGCGCTTAAGTCCGCCGTCGGCTACCTCACCGGGCAGCTCCGACAGATCGGCCTGTTCATCGCGCTGATCGTCATCGTCATCTTCTTCCAGGTGACCACGAACGGCATCACGCTGGCCCCGATCAACGTCTCGAACCTGATCGTCCAGAACAGCTACATCCTCATCCTGGCCATCGGCATGGTCATGGTCATCATCGCCGGACACATCGACCTGTCGGTCGGGTCGGTGGTCGCCTTCACCGGTGCCATGGCCGGCGTGATGATCACGCAGTGGAACATCCCGTGGCCGATCGCGGTCGTGCTCTGCCTGGTGGTCGGTGCGCTCGTCGGCGCCTGGCAGGGCTTCTGGATCGCGTACTTCGGGATCCCGGCGTTCATCGTGACGCTGGCGGGCATGCTCGCGTTCCGCGGCGCGGCGCAGATCGTCCTGCAGAACCAGCAGATCTCGCCGTTCCCCGCCGGCTTCCGCTCGCTCGGCTCCGGCTTCCTGCCGTCCTTCGGCACCACCGGGTACGAGCCGCTCACGATGATCCTCGGCTTCGCCGCCGCGGCCGTCATGGTGATCGCGGCGTTCCGCGGTCGCATCACGCGTCGCAAGTACCAGCTCGAGAGCGAGCCGTTCGCCTGGTTCATCGTGAAGACGGCGTTCGGTGCCGTGCTCGTGATCTACGTGGCGCTCCTGCTCGCCAGCTACAACGGCACCCCGATCGTGCTCGTCGTGCTCGGTGCCCTCGTGGTGATCTACTCGGTCGTCATGCGGAGCGCGGTGTTCGGCCGCCACATCTACGCGATCGGTGGCAACGCCCTGGCCGCGCAGCTGTCGGGTGTGAAGACGAAGCGCGTCACGTTCCTGCTCTTCGTCAACATGGGTGTCATCTCGGCCCTGGCGGGCGTGGTCTTCACCGGCCAGCTCAACCTGGCGGCACCGGGCGCCGGCAACGGCTTCGAGCTCGACGCCATCGCCGCCGTCTTCATCGGTGGTGCGGCCGTCACCGGCGGCATCGGCACCGTGCCGGGTGCCATCGTCGGTGGTCTGATCATCGGCCTGCTGAACAACGGCATGTCGATCCTCGGTGTCGGCACCGAGTTCCAGTCCCTGATCAAGGGTCTGGTGCTGCTCGCCGCCGTCGCGTTCGACGTGTTCAACAAGCGCCGGGCGGCGTCCGCGCGCAAGTAGCGGTCGCGCGCGTGCGCGTTCGCGCGTTCGCTTGGTGAGCAGAAACGGTCGGGTCCTCGATGGGGACCCGACCGTTTCTGCTCACGACCGCGACAGGACGGCCCAACCCCCGGCCGGGAGGCGCAGGGTCCCGTCCCCGAGATCGGCCCCGCCCGCCTCGACCTGCGTCGCGTCGGCCACGGGCACCTCGACGGGATCGTCCGACAGGTTCAGGGCGGTCACCACGGCGGCGTGCGCCGTCGCGGTCCGCAGCACCACGGCGGTGTTGGTCAGGTGCACGACGTCGGTGTGCGCGCGGTGCAGCCACGGGTTCCGGCGACGCAGGGCGATGAGCGCCTCGTACGCGTGGGTCAGGTCCGTCGGCTCCGGCACCTCGGCCGGGAACTCCGGGCGCACCGCGTCGTCGCCGCCCTCGCGTTCCTCCTTCACCCCGGTCCAGCCGTACTCGTCGCCCGCGTAGACCACCGGGGTCCCCGCCACGGTGAACAGCACCGCGGCGGCGTGCCCGGCGAACCGCTCCCCCACCGCGCTCGCGATCCGGGTGACGTCGTGGTTGCCGACGAACGTCGTCGGGGCGAAGGTGGCCAGCAGTGCGTCGTGCCGCTCGATCGCGTGCGCGAGCTCGTGACCGTTGCGGTCCGCGATGCCGTGCCAGGTCCCCTGCCACAGCTCGTACTGGGTCAGCGAGTCCATCGTCGAGTCGCGCGCGATCGCCGCCGCGTCTCCGTGGATCACCTCGCCGCTGAACCAGGCGTCCGGGAACCGCTCCCGCACCCGCGGCAGCACCCGCGCCCAGAACGCCGGCGGCACCGCGTACGCCGCGTCGAGTCGCCAGCCGTCGACCCCGCGCGCCAGCCAGTGCGTCATGACCTGCACCACGAGGTCCTCGGTGGCGCGGCTGTCGTGATCGAGTGCGACGAGGATGTCGTGGCCCTCGAACAGTCCGACGGGCACGGGCTCCCCCGGCTGCCACCCGGACCAGTCGATGGCGAACAGGTCGGCGGTCGGCGCCTCCGGGCCGTGGTCGGACAGCGCGCGGAACGCCGGGTGGTCACGGCCGACGTGGTTGAACACCCCGTCCAGCAGCACCCGCACGCCCCGCTCGTGCGCCGCGGCGACCAGGGCGTCGAAGTCGGCGTCGTCGCCCAGGCGCGGGTCGATGCGGAAGTGGTCGACCGTGTCGTAGCCGTGGGTCGAGCTCGCGAACACCGGGCCGAGCAACAGGCCGTTCAGGCCGAGGTCGACGACGTGGTCGAGCCATTCGGTCAGGCGGTCGAGGCGGTGTTCGAACGGCCGCTCCCCCACCGGTGCCGCGGGGCGGACCTCGGCGCCGACGAAGCCGAGCGGGTAGACGTGCCACCACATCACGTGCTGCACCCAGGCAGGCTCGGACGGACGGGCGGGGACGGTGTCGGGGTTCACCGCTCCGATGCTGCCAGGCGCACCTGGACCGCGTGCGTGGTCGCTGTGCACCGCCCTGCCGAGCAGGACGAGGATGGGGCCATGGGACGGGCGATCAGGACGGAAGCCGATGCGTCGGCGTCGGAATCGGCACACGCCGAGCGCACCTGCGCCTCGTGCGGGCGACGGATGCCGTCGTCGGCGGCGCCGGAGGCGAAGTGGTGTTCCGGAGCCTGCCGTCGACACGGTCTCGACGACACCGACCGGGCTCTGGAACAGCGCATCGACGAACTGCTCGCGGCACGGGCACGGACCTCGAGCATCTGCCCGTCCGAGGTGGCACGCTCGCTCGACCCGGACGACTGGCGACCGCTGATGGAGCCCGCGCGTCGAGCCGCCCGCCGCATGGTCGCGCGCGGCGAGGTCGAGATCACCCAGGGCGGGTCCGTCGTCGACCCGTCGACCGCCAAGGGTCCGATCCGCATCCGCCGTCCGCGGTGAGGGAACACGTGTCGCCCAACGTGGGTTGCATCGAGGGATGACTGCAACCGGATCGACCGAACCGACCCCTGCCCGCCGCGAAGCCCTGGTCGTCGGAGCCAGTGGCATCACCGGTTCCGCCCTGGTGCGCCACCTGCTCGACCTCGGCTGGGACGTGACGGCGCTCTCCCGCCGACCGCTCGCCGAACAGGGCGTCCGGACCGTCGCAGCCGACCTGCGCGACCCGGAGAGCCTGGCGGCCGCACTCGCCGACGAGCACCCGACCCACGTCTTCTTCACCGCCTGGCAGCGGCAGGAAACCGAGGCGGAGAACATCCGAGTGAACGGTGGCATGGTCCGCGACCTGCTCGCGGCACTGTCGCACGCTCCGCTCGAGCACGTCGCCCTCGTCACCGGCCTGAAGCACTACCTCGGCCCGTTCGAGGCGTACGCCGCCGGCGAGATGCCCGACACCCCCTTCCACGAGGAGGAGCCGCGCCTCGACACCCCGAACTTCTACTACGCGCAAGAGGACGAGCTCTTCGCAGCCGCCGAGCGCCAGGGGTTCACCTGGTCGGTGCACCGCTCCCACACCGTGATCGGGCACGCCGTGGGCAACGCCATGAACATGGGCCTCACACTCGCCGTGCAGGCCACGCTGGCGAAGGAACTCGACCTGGACTTCGTGTTCCCCGGCAGTGAGGCGCAGTGGAACGGCCTCACCGACATGACCGACGCCGGCATCCTCGCCGAGCACATGGTGTGGGCCTCGACGTCACCCGAGGGTGCGGACGAGCCGTTCAACATCGTCAACGGTGACGTCTTCCGGTGGCGCTGGATGTGGCCGCGTCTGGCCGCGCACCTCGGTGTCGACCCCGCGCGCGTGGTGGGCTACGAGGACGCTCCGCGACCGCTCGAGGAGCAGATGGAGCCGTACGAGTCCGAGTGGGCCGGCATCGCCGAGCGCCACGGTCTCGCCGAGGCTGACATCACGCGGCTCGCCTCGTGGTGGCACACCGACGCCGACCTCGGTCGAGCGATGGAGGTCGTCACCGACATGGGGAAGAGCCGCGACGCCGGGTTCACGGCGTTCCGCCGGACCGAGCAGGCCTTCGCGGACCTGTTCGCGCGGTACCGGGCGGACCGGCTCATCCCCTGATCGGGGAGGTCGCCGATCAGAAGGCGTACCGGATCCGGCACGACGGCAGGTGCTCGGCCACGAGTTCGCGGAAGCGCTCGACGAGCTGCCCCTTCATGCCGGACCGGTAGCGCACGTTCACGGCACCGTTCTGGGACACCTTCTGCTCCTGCAGGTCCGGACGCCACAGCAGGTCTTCGGCCTTGGGATGCCACCCGAGGTTGACCTCGTGCAGGGGCTGGTTGTGGGTCAGGAAGATCACCTCGGCAGCGAGCTGCGCCTTGGCGGCCGGGGACAGCACGTCGTCGACCTGCCGGAGCAGCTCTGCCCAGTCCGACTCCCACGTCGGCGTAAGGATGACCGGCGAGAAGTTCAGGTGGACCTCGTACCCGGCGTCGACGAAGTCGTTCACCGCGGCGATGCGCTCGGCGATCGGGCTCGTGCGGATGTCGGTGACCTTCGCGGTCTCGTGCGGCATCAGAGAGAAGCGGATCCGGGTCCGTCCCATCGGGTCCCAGGCGAGCAGGTCGCGGTTGACGTACTTCGTGGCGAACGAGGCCTTGGCCGTCGGGGTCATCCGGAACAGGTCGCAGAGGTCGCGGACGTTGTCGCTGATCATCGCGTCGACGGAGCAGTCGCTGTTCTCGCCGATGTCGTAGACCCAGGCTTCCGGGTCGCACTGGTTCGGTTCGGTCTTCGGCCCCTGCTTGGCGATGTTCCGAGCCACGTGCTTGGTGATCTGATCGATGTTCGCGAACACCGTCACGGGGTTGCTGTATCCCTTGCGCCGCGGCACGTAGCAGTAGGCGCACGCCATCGCGCAGCCGTTCGCGGTGGACGGTGCGATGAAGTCGGCGGAGCGACCGTTCGGCCGGGTCACCAGCGACTTCTTCACACCGAGCACGAGCGCCTCGGTCTTGATCCGCACCCAGCGCTGGACGTTCCGTTCGTCGCCGTGCACCTCGGGGATGTTCCAGTGCGACTCGACCGGGACGATCTCGGCGTCCGGCCAGCGCCCGACGATCTCCTGGCCACGCTGCAGTTCGAGCGCGGCCGGCTCGGCGTAGATGCGTCGGACGTCGAGCATCGGGCGGACGCGTTCGTGGCTCATCGGTTCCTGTCTACCCGGCACCACCGACGGTGCAGACTCGGACCATGACCGCCGAACCCGACGACCACTTCTTCGTCGTGGACGGCCGACGCTGGCGCCGCACCGACCCCGCCCTGCCCGAGGAACTCGCCGCCGCACTCCGCTCCCACCTGGGGCGCGGGCGCAACGCCGTGAAGACCGCGAAGCGCGCGGGCGACGACGAGGCCCTGGCGGCGGCCCGGCACCGGAACGGCCTGGCCAAGCACGGCCTGGGCGAACGCGGCCCCGAGTGGTGGACCCGCCCCGAGGCCGACCGGATCGCCGACGCCGAGCGCGCCCTCGCCGACCTGGACGCCCTGCCGTGACCACGATCCGTCCACCTCGACTGGACCGCACCCTGACCGCCGTCGTCTTCGGCCCGGTGATCATCGGGACCGGAGTCACACTCGCGAGCGTGGCCTTCCTGCCCGGAGCATCGGTAAGGGTGTTCGTCTTCATCCTCGGTGCCGCCTTCATCGCCGGTGGGATCTGGGCGACGTCCAGGACCCGGTACGTCGCCGTGCACCTGTCCGACGACACCCTCCGGTACTCGGGCTTCTTCGTGTCGTGGACGGCACCACGTGCCCAGATCACGACGGTGCTCGACGACGCGTTCGTCGAGTGGCGCGACGATCACGGGGCCGAACACCGACGGCAGATCTGGATGCTGACCCGAGCATGGGAGGACGACGGCACGAAGTTCGCTCCGCTCTGGCGGTGGCGACGCGAGGCACTCCTCGAAGTTCGAGCGTGGGCGGCGGCTCGCGAGGTCCGAAACGTCCCATAACGCCCGCGATGGGGAGCAGAATCGGGCGTACCTGGTCGAAACTTCCGACCAGGTACGCCCGATTCGACCAGGCCGCCCGACTAGGCCTCGGTGTGCCCCAGGTCGGGCTCGACGAGCAGGCACGCGGTACGGGAAGCGGCGGCGTGCAGTTCGAGCACGACGAGCTCGTTGCGACCGTGGCGGAGCACCGGCCCCGGGATCGCCAGGGTCCGCTGCGGGCCTCGCGACCAGTACCGACCGAGGCAGAACCCGTTGACCCAGGCGACACCCTTCCGGAACCCGTCGAGCGACAGGTACCGGTCATCCACGGTGTCGAGGTCGAACGAGCCGGCTGCGAACGTCGGTCCGGCGAGCACCTCACCACCGGTCGGAGCGACCTCGGACAGCGCGGTCACGGCGGCAGGTGCGACGGGGTCGAGGGCGAGCGGCGATGCCGTCCACCGGGCGACCGGGACGCCGTCGATCGAGACGCCGCCGATCAGGCCCTTCGGCTCACCGATGCGGATGCCGTAGTCGACGCGGCCCTGGTCCTCGACGAGGAGCTCGAGCGTGCCGGTCACCGGCGGCAGAGCGATGGCGCGGTCGTGGTGCTCACGCTCCAGTACGCCGACGACGACACCGTCGGCCGACACGATCGCCCGGTCGCGCACCTCGGTGCCGACGGTCAGCACCCCTCCGGCGGGCAGGTCGACCTCGGCGCGGTAGGCGACGAAGCCGCTCGCGGCCCCGAGGGCGTCGAAGGTCGGCGGCTCGTCGTGCGCGGACCACGTCGTGAGCGTGGGCAGCAGGGAACGGAGCGACGCGACGCGGTCCAGACGGACGGCGAGGTCCGTGGCGGGGGTGATCCGGGCCTCCAGGCCGTCGCCGGACGCGGCATCGGACGCGAGTCGACCCGATCCACCCGGCTCCATCGTCGCGGGCAGCGGCGGGACGGGCGCGTAGCGCGCGATCACCGAGCGGAACGCGTGGAACTTCGACGTCGGCCGACCGGCCTCGTCGAGCGGTGCGTCGTAGTCGTAGGACGTCGCGATCGGACGGTAGACGCCCTTGTCGTTCGCGCCGTTCGTGAAGCCGAAGTTGGTGCCGCCGTGGAACATGTAGATGTTCACCGAGCCGCCGGCCGCGAGCAGGACGTCCAGGTCCTCGGCGCTGGCGGACGCCGGCGTGGTGTGGTGGTGCTCGCCCCAGCTGTCGAACCAGCCGTCCCAGAACTCCGAGCACATCAGGGGCCCGGTGGGCTGCGCCTGCCGCAGGCGCTCGAGCCGGGCGGCGGAGCGTGAGCCGAACGACCCGGTCTTGTGCAGCGAGGGCAGGGAGCCGTCCTCGAGCATCGTGCCCATCGGCTGGTCGACGCTCGTGAAGGGGACGGTCAGCCCGATGTCGCGGTGCATCTGCTCGAGGGCGCGCAGGTACTCGGGGTCGGAGCCGTAGGCGCCGTACTCGTTCTCGACCTGCACCAGGACGATGGGCCCGCCCTGGTCGATCTGCCGCGGGACCAGCACGGGGGCCAGGTGCTGCAGGTACGTCCGGACCGCTGCGAGGAACCCGGGCTCGTTGCGGCGGACGCCCACGGAGCCGTCCGCGAACAACCAGTACGGCAGCCCGCCGTTGGTCCACTCGGCACAGATGTAGGGGCCGGGGCGGACGATGGCGTGCATGCCCTCGGCGGCGACGAGGTCGAGGAAGCGGCCGAGGTCCAGGCCACCCGACAGGTCGAACACCCCGGGCGACGGCGCGTGCGCGTTCCAGGCGACGTAGGTCTCGATGGTGTTGAGGCCCATCAGCTTCGCCTTGCGGATCCGGTCGGCCCACAGGTCGGGGTGCACGCGGAAGTAGTGGATCGCGCCGGAGAGGACCCGGTGCGGCTCGCCGTCGAGCAGGAAGTCGGTGTCGCCGATGGCGAAGCGCATGGTGTGGTTCTTTCGTTGCCGGCCGGGCCGGGCGTGGAGCCGGGCCGGGCGTGGAGCCGAGCCGGGCGTGGAGCGGGGCCGTGCGGACGTGTCCGCACGGCCCCGCGGGGATGCTGTCGAACTACTTCGACGAGACCGTGAAGCCCTGGTCCTTGCCGTACTTGGCGAGGGCCTTCTGCCAGGCCTCGAGACCGGCGTCGAGCGAGGTGCCGTTCTCGTACGCCTGACCGACGGTGTCGGCGTAGACGCTGTTCGCGTACACCTGGTACGGCAGGTAGGTGAAGTCGTTGTCCGAGGACTTCGACGCGTCGACGAGCACCTTGTTGATCTGCTGGCCGCCGAAGTACTCCGGCTTCTCGTCGAGGAACGCCGACGAGTCGAGGTCAGCGGTGGTCGACGGGAAGCCGCCGGACTCCATGAAGACCTTCGTGGACTCCTTCGAGGAGTTCAGCCACTTGAGGAAGCCCGCGGCGAGGGCCGGGTTCTTCGACTGCTTCATGACGACCTGGGCGCTGCCGCCGTTGTTCGCGGTCTGGGCGGTGCCACCGTCGTAGGTCGGCATCGGGGCGACGCGCCAGTCACCCGAGGCCTGGGCGACGCCGGACTCCAGGTTGCCGGGCATCCAGGCACCGGTGATCATCGTGGCGATCTCACCGTTGCCGAGCTGCTTGTACCAGTCGTCGGTCCAGCCGACCGTCTTCGACAGCAGGCCCTGCTCGACGAGCTCGTTCCAGGTGCTCGTCCACTTCTTGGTGCCCTCGTCCTGCAGGTTGATGGTCACCTTGTCACCGTCGGTGGTGAAAGGGGTGCCGCCAGCCTGGGCGATCATGCTCGTGGTGAAGCCGGCGTCGCCGGAGTCCGCCGCGATGTAGGCCTTCGGGTCCGCCTGGTGCAGCTTCTTGGCCGCGGTGACGTACTCGTCCCACGTCTTCGGCACGGCGATGCCGTGCTTGTCGAAGACCTTCTTGTTGTAGAACAGCGCCATGGGGCCGGAGTCCTGCGGCAGGCCGTAGACCTTGCCGTCGATCGACACCGAGCTCCAGGTGCTCTTCGCGAAGTCCTTCTCGAGCGAGTCGAAGCCGTAGCTCGACAGGTCGAGCAGCGACTCGGACAGCGCGAACTGCGGCAGGGCGTAGTACTCGACCTGGGCGACGTCGGGGGCGCCCGAGCCGGCCTTGATCGTGTTCTGCAGCTTCGTGTACTGGTCGGCACCGGTGCCGGCGTTGACGAGCTTGACCTTCACCTTGGGGTACTGCTTCTCGAACGCGGCGACCTGGGCCTTCGCCGACGGGGTCCACGACCAGTAGGTCAGGGTGCCACCGTCCTTCAGGGCCTTGTCGATGTCATCGGCCGATCCGCCGGAGCCGGAGCCGCCGGAGGCGCACGCGGCGAGGGCGATCGCGGCGGTGACGCCGATGGCGAGGGCGCTGAGCCCGCGCCGGAGACGCTTGTTCATGGGAGTGCCTTTCACTTCTTCGTGGAGGGGGTGGTGCTGCTGTGTGCCGGACCGGTCGGCGCGTGGCGGGGTCGCCACGGGCCTGGTGTCCGAGGGATCAGGCCTTGACCGACCCGGCCGCGAGGCCGGACTGCCAGAAGCGCTGGAGGAAGAGGAACGCGACCACGATCGGGATGATCGTGAGGAGCGATCCCGTGACGACGAGGTTGTAGATCGGCTGCGCGCCGGACCCGGTGGCCTGCGCGTTCCACTGGTTCAGGCCGACCGTCAGCGGGTACCACTTCGGGTCGCTCAGCATGATGAGCGGCAGGAAGTAGTTGTTCCAGGTGGCGACGACCGCGAACAGCAGGACGGTGACGACACCGGGCGCGAGCAGGCGGAGCGCGATCGTGAAGAAGATGCGGAACTCACCGGCACCGTCCATGCGGGCGGCCTCGAGCAGTTCGGCCGGGATCGCGTCGACCGCGTAGGTCCAGATCAGGTACATGCCGAACGGGCTGATCAGCGAGGGCAGGATGATCGCCCACGGGGTGTTGGTCAGGCCGACCTGCGAGAACAGCAGGAAGGTCGGGACCGCCAGGGCCGTGCCGGGGACCGCGATGGCACCGAGGACGACGGCGAAGACCGCGCGGCGACCGGGGAACTGGAACTTCGCCATGCCGTAGCCCGCGACGGTGGCGAGCAGGGTGGCCCCGCCGGCACCGACGACGACGTAGAGCAGCGTGTTGCCGAACCACTGCAGGAAGATGCCGTCGTTGTACGTCAGCGTGTCGACGATGTTCTGCCAGAGGTTGAAGTCCCCGCCGAACCACAGACCGAACGTGGAGAGCAGCGACGCCTGCGTCTTCGTGCTGTTCACGAGCAGGTAGAACAGCGGCGCGAACGAGTACACGACGAAGACGACCATGACCGCGGTGAGCAGGCCGGAACGCTTCGGCTTGCGTCCGCCTTCCGCGGTGCGGAGCTGCCTGGAGGCGCGGATCGAGCGGGTGCGCGGCGCACGTTGCGTCGTGGTCGCCTCGGTCACCGTGGCCGCTGCGGGCCCGGCGGGGTGCTGGATGGTGCTCATCGGTTCTCCTCGCGGGTGCCGCGGACCTGGACGACGTAGGCGATCACCGCGGTGATCACGCCCATCACGATCGCGACCGTGGCGGAGTAGTTGAACTGCTGACCGCTGAAGGACAGCGAGTAGGCGTACATGTTCGGGGTGAAGGCGCTGCCGATGACGTTCGGGGCGAGCGTCTTGAGCAGGTTCGGCTCGTTGAAGAGCTGGAAGCTGCCGATGATCGAGAAGATCGTGGCGATGACCATCGGGCCGCGGAGCGCCGGGAGCTTGATCGAGAAGACCGTGCGCATCGGGCCGGCGCCGTCGAGCTCGGCCGCCTCGTACAGCTCACCGGGGACGGTGCGGAGTGCGGCGTAGAAGATCAGCATGTTGTAGCCGAGGAACTCCCACGTGACCACGTTGCCGATCGACGTCAGGACCCAGCTCGGGCTGAACGGCTGCAGCAGGTCGATGCCGAGCGCGTCGTTCGCGGCACCCGTCAGGCCGAACTGGTTGCCGTAGATGAAGCCCCAGATCAGGGCCGCGACGACCCCGGGGACGGCGTAGGGCAGGAACACCGCGATGCGGAAGAAGCTCGTCCCCCACAGTCGGGCACTGTCCAGGGCCAGGGCGGCGACGAGCGCGAGGCCGAGCATGATCGGCACCTGGACGACCAGGAAGATCGCGACCCGGCCGAACCCGGACCAGAACTTGGCGTCCTGGAAGAGCTGCACGTAGTTGGCGAACCAGACGAACTGGTTGCCGCCGATGAGCTGGTCGCGGAACAGGCTGAGCCAGAGCGCGTAGCCGATCGGCACGATGAGCATCAGGACCAGGACGACGACGAACGGGCCGACGAACAGCCATCCGGTGAACCGTCCCCGCGGCTTGGGGCGGCGGCCGGCGGGGCGCTCGGCGGTGGGGCGCGGTGCTGCCTCACCGGGGCGCGCTGCGAGCGTGCTCATGTGACTCCTTCGTCTGCTGCGTTCGGGTGGTCGATGTCGGCGGCTCGGCCCGGGCCGGATCAGGGTGTCCGGGCGGTCACCGATGTTGACGTCAACATCGAACGACGCGACGATAGCATGGCAACGTCAACATGCGCTAGCGTCCGGGGAGGCCGACCGCTCGGCCCTCGATCCGGAAGGAGCGCCAGCGTGACGATGGAGTCCCCAGCCGGCACCCGCCGCGCCCCCTCGATGGCCGCCGTGGCCGACGCCGCCGGGGTGTCGATGCAGACGGTCTCACGCGTCGCCCGGGGCTTCGACAACGTCAGCCCGGAGACCCGCGACCGCGTCCAGCGCGCGATGGAGTCCCTCGGCTACCGGCCCAACCGTGCCGCCCGCGCCCTGCGCTCCGGTCGCTTCCGCACCATCGGCGTGATCATGTTCACGCTCGCTTCCTTCGGCAACATGCGCACGCTCGAGGCGATCGCCGACGCCGCCGGGGTCGCCGACTTCACGATCACCCTGCTGCCGATGGCCTCGCGCACCGAGGCGGGCGTCCGCTCCGCGTTCTCGCGCCTGCACGAACAGGCCGTCGACGGCGTCGTGATCATCATCGAGTCGCACATCATCGACACCGCCGAGGTCGTGCTGCCCGACGGCGTGCCCATGGTCATCATCGACTCCACGGGCAGCACCGACCACCCCGCGATCGACACCGACCAGGCCGACGGCGCCCGGCAGGCCACGCAGCACCTGCTCGACCTGGGCCACGACACCGTCTGGCACGTCGCCGGGCCGGAGTCGTCGTACTCGGCCGCCCGTCGCCTCGCCGCGTGGCAGGACACCCTGACGCGCGCAGGTCGACCGGTCCCCCCGGTGTTCCGCGGCGGCTGGACGACCGAGCACGGCTACGAGGCCGGGCTCGAGATCGCCGCACGGCCGGAGATCACCGCGGTGTTCGCCGCGAACGACCAGACCGCCCTCGGGGTCCTGCGCGCCGCCCACGAGTCCGGTCGCCCGGTGCCGTCGTCGCTCAGCGTGGTGGGGTTCGACGACTCCCCCGAGTCCGACTCGTTCTGGCCGCCGCTGACCACCGTGCACCAGTCCTTCGACGAGGTCGGCCGCCGAGCGGTCGCGAACCTGCTCGCCCAGATCGACGGCGAGCGGGTCAGCGTCGCGGCCGACCTGGTGCCGGTGCGGCTCGTCGAGCGGGCGAGCACGGCCGCGCCGCCGGCGCGCTGACGCGGCGGGCCCGTTCGCCGAAGCGACACTCTGCCGCCGAACATCCGTGGAGAACTGTCGCTTTCGCGACCACGCGCCGGTCGGGAGGCCCGGTGCCAGGCCGCCCCGGGCCTCCCGGCCGCCGCGCGGGCCACGTCACGGGCCCAGCGACAGTCCACGCGCCCGTCACCCCGTGAGGTGTCGCCCACCGCGTGGACTCGCGCCCGGGTCGCACGCGCAACGCGCAGAGGACGTGGGGCGCGAGCGCCCGACGTCCTCTGTGCTCACTCGACGCCCGCCGTGGCGTGCGCCGAGGCGTCTTGTCAGCCGATCGAGACGGCGGTCCAGGAGACCGGCGGGAGCTCGATCGTGACGGTGTCGCCCTCGCGACGGACCGACTCGTTCGTGCGGAGCCCCACGCGTGAGGTGTTCTCCAGGTCGTTCACGGCGTGCAGGTCGTCGTCCCAGACACCCTCGGCGTGGACGTCGCCCGTCGCACCGATGCCGGCCAGGTCGATCGTCACCGTGGTCGGCTCGGAGGGGTGGCGGTTGATCAGGAAGACCGCTGCCTTGCCGTCCTCGGACACGGTGGCGGCGGAGTCCACGACCGGGACCTCACCGTGCTTGCCACCGTCGACCGTGTCGCCCGAGGCCTTGACCTGCAGCGAGGTGCCCTGCGCCAGGCGCGAGGTGACCGAGAACGGGAAGAAGGTCGTCTGGCGCCAGGCCGGGCCACCGGGCTCGGTCATGATCGGGCCGATCACGTTGACGAGCTGGGCGAGCGAGGCCGAGGCGACGCGGTCGGCGTGGCGGAGCAGCGAGATGAGCAGGCCACCCACGACGACGGCGTCGGCGACGGTGTAGACGTCCTCGAGCAGACGCGGGGCGACGGGCCACTCGTCGAGCGTGAAGGTCTTGGCCTTCGCCTCCCACTTCTTGATCGACCAGACGTTCCACTCGTCGAACGAGATGTCGATGCGCTTGTCGGACTTCTTCTGCGCCTGGACGTGGTCGGCGGCCGTGGTGACCGTCTTGATGAAGTGGTCCATGTTGGCGCCCGAGGCGAGGAACGACGGCAGGTCGTCGTCCTCCTCGTAGTAGGCGTGCGCGGAGATGTAGTCGACGTCGTCGTAGGTGTGCTCGAGGACGGTGCGCTCCCACTCGCCGAACGTCGGCATCGACGCCCCCGAGGAACCGCAGGCGACGAGCTCGAGGTCGGGCTGGATCTGCCGCATGGCCTTGGCGGTCATCGCGGCGAGCTTGCCGTAGTCGTCGGCGTTCTTGTGGCCGAGCTGCCACGGGCCGTCCATCTCGTTGCCGAGGCACCACATCTTGATGGCGAAGGGTTCCTGGCGACCGTTCGAACGACGGTATTCGGACAGTGCGGTCCCGGCGTCGATGTTCGCGTACTCGAGGAGCTCGATCGCCTCCTGCGTGCCGCGGGTGCCGAGGTTCACGGCGAGCATGAGCTCCGAGCCGACCTGGTCGAGCCAGTGCTGGAACTCGTGCAGGCCGACCTCGTTCGTCTCCGTCGAGTGCCAGGCCAGGTCGAGGCGGCGGGGGCGCTGCTCGACGGGGCCGACGCCGTCCTCCCACTTGTAGCCGGAGACGAAGTTGCCACCGGGGTAGCGGATAGCGGAGACGCCGAGTTCCTTGACGAGTTCGACGACGTCCTTGCGGAAGCCGTGCGCGTCGGCGGTCTCGTGGGTGGGCTCGTGGATGCCGTCGTAGACGTGGCGGCCGAGGTGCTCGACGAACCCGCCGAACAGGCGACGTCGCACCGGCCCCACGGTGAACGCGGCGTCGAGGACGAGGTGTGTGCGGGGCATGGATCTCCTTCGATCGTGGCAGTGCGGTTCGTGCGGGGAGCGGGTGGGGCCACGGACGGGAACCGAAGCGGGCCGTCACGAAAGTGAGCGCTCACCTGACAGAAACGCTACCGGGTTCCACGCCGTCGCGAAAGGGGTGGCGGATGCCGGGAGCGAGCGCTAATGTGAGCGCTCACGGAGCACCGGAAGGTCGTTCCGTGTCCGGAGCAGCAGTGCTCCGGGTCCGGAGCAGCGATGCTCCGGCGGGAGCACCGACCCTGTTCCCGAGCCCGGCCCATCCCGATGGAGTGATGCCATGCCGATCCCACCCGCAACACCCGCGTCGCGCCTCTCGCGCCGGGGCTTCCTCGCCGCCGGTGCAGCGGCCGCGACGGTCCTGCCGCTCGCCGCCTGCTCGAGCCCCCTCGCCGCCGGTCTCGCCGGCAGCGCACTCAACCCCGAGACCCTCGTCTTCTGGAACCTGTTCGGCGGCGGTGACGGCGTCCGCATGCAGTCCATGGAGGACGGCTACGCGAAGCAGCACGGCGGCTCGAGCGCGCTGCAGGGCACCACGTTCGCGTGGGGCAACCCGTACTACTCGAAGCTGACACTGGCGACCGTCGGGAACAAGCCGCCGGACGTCGCGGTCGCGCACCTGACCCGCGCGAAGCCGCTCTGGGACGGTGACCTGCTCGACCCGATCACCTCCGACGACCTGGCGAGCGTCGGCCTGAGCGCCGCCGACTTCAACCAGAAGGCCTGGGCGGCGCAGAAGACCGACGGCAACAACATCGCGGTCCCGCTCGACACCCACCCCTTCGTCCTCTTCTACAACGTCGACGTCTGCAAGAAGGCCGGCCTGATCGACGGCGACGGCAACCTCGTCGACCTCAACGGCATGGACAACTTCGAGAAGGCCCTCGCCGCGGTCGCCAAGGTCACCGGCGGCACGGCGCTCAACGTCGCGAACGTGGTGCCGGAGACGGCCACCCCGTGGCGCTTCTTCTGGACCATGTACAACCAGCTGAAGGACGCCACCCCGTTCATCAGCGACGGCGGATCGAAGCTCACCGTCAACGAGGACGCCTACAACGAGGTCACGAGCCGCACCCAGAAGTGGGTGAAGGAGGGCTGGCTGAACAAGGCCCTCGACTACGCCACCGCGCAGTCGCTCATGTTCGACGGCAAGGCCGGCTTCTTCATGCAGGGCGAGTGGGAGATCAGCACCGCGCAGTCGATCAAGGGCCTGAACTTCGGCATGGCGCCGATCCCGCAGCTCTACGACAAGCCAGCGACCCAGGCGGACTCGCACACGTTCGTCCTGCCGAAGAAGGCCCGCACGCCGGAGCAGCGCAAGCAGCACATGCTCTTCATCAAGCAGATGCTCGAGCAGAGCCTGACGTGGGCCGAGGGCGGGCACGTGCCGGCCTACATCCCGACGTTCGACAGCGCCGCGTACAAGAAGCTCACGCCGCAGTCGAACTACGCGGCCGCAGCCGAGACCGCCGTGTTCGACGACGCCGCCTGGTACGGCGGTTCGGGTTCGACGTTCGAGGGCACGGTGGGCGCCCAGCTCGCCCTCGTGCAGCAGGGCAGCTCGTCCCCCGCACAGGCCCTCAGCGCCATCAAGTCGCAGCTCGCGACGTACCTCAACACCCCGAGCCCCCTGTGACCCGGCACGCAACCGCCCGGCCGGACCACCCCGGGCAGACGACCCCCGCGATCGCCGTGAACACCGCGCGAAAGGCACGATGACGTGACCACAGCACCTGTCCTCGACCGGCCGACCGACGCGGCCACCGCGCCGCGTCTCCGCCGGAACCGCTCCTACGGCTCCAGCGTGAACCGCGGCCAGGGCCGCAGCGGCTGGCTGTTCCTCGCCCCGTTCGGCCTGTTCTACGTGGCCTTCCTGCTCGGCCCGACGGTCTGGATGATCGTCACGAGCTTCTTCAACACCTCGACCGTCCGCACCGGGCTCGGCAGCTTCGCCGGGTTCGCGAACTACGCCGAGATGCTCGGGCGCAGCGACTTCTGGTCGTCGCTCTGGCACACGCTGCAGTTCACGCTGTACACGACCCCGCCGCTCGTCATCCTGGCGTTCGTGTTCGCCGTGCTGACGAACCGGATGAACCGCGGGCAGTGGTTCTTCCGCCTGGCGTTCTTCCTGCCGTTCATCCTGCCGTCGGCGACGATCTCGCTGATCTGGGTGTTCATCTTCACGCCGAGCACCGGTCTGTGGGCGAGCCTGCAGTCGGCGATCGGCATGACGCCCGGCTCCGGCATGCTGTCGAGCCCGAACACGGCCATGATCGGTGTCGCGATCGCAACCGTGTGGTGGACCCTCGGCTTCAACTTCGTGCTCTACCTGGCCGGTCTGCAGGAGATCCCGCGCGAACTGTACGAGGCAGCCGCCGTCGACGGTGCGTCGAACTGGCAGCAGATCAAGTCGATCACGCTCCCCCTGCTCGGCCGCACGACGACGCTGGTCGTCCTGCTGCAGATCATCGCGAGCCTGAAGATCTTCGACCAGGTCTACCTGATGACGAACGGCGGGCCGGGCATCTCGACCCAGGTCTCGCTGCAGCTCATCACCGGCGTCGGCTTCACCGACAACCGGCTCGGTGCCGCATCGGCCGCGTCGGTCCTCCTGTTCATCGTGATCGTGGCGATCGCGGTCATCCGGCAGCTCGTCGAGCGCGCTGCCGCCAAGCGAGAGATCGGGGCCTGACATGACCGCCACCGAGAGCATCACCACCGGCCGCAAGCTCCGCACCGGCGTCTCGTCCGCCGCTCCCACGAGCGCCGCGAAGATCGGCGTCAGCGGTCGCGGCTTCACGATCGCGTCGGGGATCGTCCTGACGATCTTCGCGATCATCTGGCTCATCCCGAGCGTCTTCGCCCTGAAGACGTCGCTGTCCGACAACGGCGTCGCCGCCCTCGGCGCGAACGCGATCCTGTCGAACTGGAACCCGACGCTGCACTCGTACTCGTCGCTGTTCCAGGCCGGCGACATCTGGAACTGGTACCTCGCCAGCGCCATCACGAGCGTCGTCACCGCGGCACTCACCGTGCTGTTCGCGTCGATGGCGGCGTTCGCCCTGTCGCGGCTGGTGTTCCGCGGCCGCAACATCGCGTTCCTGCTCATCATCCTCGGGATCATGATCCCGACGCAGGTGCTGATCATCCCGATCTTCCAGGAGCTCAACGCGGTCGGCCTGCTCAACACCTACTGGTCGGTGATCTTCCCGCAGGTGCCCGCCGTGATCGCGGTGTTCATCTTCAAGCAGTTCTTCGACGGCATCCCGAAGGAGCTCGAAGAGGCGGCGCGCATCGACGGCGCCGGCATCTGGAAGGTCTACTGGTCGGTCATCCTGCCGCTGTCGCGTCCGGTGATCGCGGCCGTGACGATCCTGACCTTCGTCGGGGTGTGGAACAACCTGCTGCTGCCGCTGTTCGTGCTGTCCAACCCGGACCTCATGACGATCCCGGTCGGGCTCGCCACGGTCCAGGGCAGCTTCGGGCAGCGCTACGCCGACATCCAGGCCGGGGCGATCCTCGCGGCGCTGCCGCTGATCATCCTCTACCTGATCTTCCAGCGGCAGATCGTGGAGGGCGTGACGGGCTCGGGCCTCAAGGGCTGACGCCACCCCACCACGGACGGGAGGCCCGGTGCCAGCTGGCACCGGGCCTCCCGTCCGTCCGGTGGTCGCGTCGCGTGCGCGGCGCGGCTGGCGAGAGCGGGCGTACCTGGCGGGACCGGGCGTACCTGGGCGGAACCGGGCGTACCCGGTGGAACCGGGCGTACCTGGGCGGAAGTTCCGTGACGGTATGCCCGAAAGCACCAGGCATCGCGGGTGCAAGGGGAAGGACCGGGCGTACCTGGCGGAACCGGGCGAACCTAGGGGGAACGGGCGTACCTGGCGGAACCGGGCGTACCCGGGCGTACCCGGGCAGAAGTTCTGTGGCGGTACGCCCGAAAGCACCAGGCAACGCGCGCGCAAGGGGAAGAACCGGGCGTACCTGGCGGAAGCGGGCGTACCTGGCGGGACCGGGCATACCTGGGCAGAACGGGCGTACCTGGGCGGAAGTTTTGTAGCAGTACGCCCGAAAGCGCCAGGTATCGCGGGCGCCAGGGGAAGGACCGGGCGTACCCGGCGGGACCGGGCATACCTGGCGAGACCGGGCATACCTGGGCAGACCGGGCATACCTGGGCAGAACGGGCGTACCTGGGCAGGAGTTCTGTGGCGGTACGCCCGGAAGCACCAGGCACCGCGCGGGTCAGCCGGGGACGGAGACCTTCGTCTCGTGCTTCCAGAACCCGGAGAACGTGATGCGCGACTTCGGCAGGCCCGCACGGTGCAGGTGGCGGCGGCCCTCCGTTGCGAGGCGCGACTCCCCCACGACGAACGCGTAGCCCTGGTCGTCGTACGGCACGTGCCGCTGCAGTTCGGCGAGGGCGCCGCTGCCGGGGACGGCGCCCGGCTGCCGGACGATCCACGTCACCTGCACGCCGGTGGGGGCGTCGAGGTCGCGGATGTCGGCGGCGGCCGGGACCTCTTGGATGATGCGGCCGACGGTGTCGCGCGGCAACGAGGCGGCGATGCCGACGACGCCGGGCAGGCCGGTCTCCTCGGCGGCGACGACGACCTCGCTGGTGCCGGCGGGGACATCGAAGATGCAGCCTTGGTCGAGCATCGCGAGCTCCTCGCCGGGGCGTGCGGCGCAGGCCCAGATCGCGGCGCGGCCCTCGAGCTCACCGCGGTGGTCCAGGTGCACGACGAAGTCGATGTCGAGCTCAGCGGTGCCGTCGGCGAGCAGGCGGTACGCGGCGACGGTGTAGTTCGCACAGTGGGGACGGATGTCCTCGGGGATGCCGAGGAACGTCGGCCACCACTTCTTGCCGTCCAGGTCGGGCATCCGGAAGGCGTCCTGGTCGGGGCGTCGGACGAACAGGCGGAACCAGTGGTCGAAACCGAGGTAGCCGAACTCGTGCAGGTCGTCCCCGGTGACGGTGACGCGCTGCATCGAGGGGGTCACCCGCTGGGTCCGGAGGACACGGGCGCGGAAGAGCCGGGGGTTCGTCGGCAGGAGCCGCGGGGTCTTCGCCATGAGGCAAGGCTAACCTAAGATGACTTCCGTGCCAGCCCCCAATCCCGTTCTGGCTTCCGGTCCGGAGGCCCCCGAACCCGACGCGTCCAGTGCCCGAGACGGCGGTGCGTCCCGCGCCCTCGGCGTCCACCGGACCGCGATGCGGCGGCGGACCGCGGTGCTCGTCGGACTCGTCGTCGCCCTGGTGCTCGTCGCCGTGGCGAGCATGCTGCTCGGCAGCAACCGCATCGGTGTCGCCGAGGTGTGGGCGGGGCTCACACGCTCCGGGTCGAGCACCGACGAGGCGATCGTGTGGGGCTCCCGCATCCCGCGCACGCTGATCGGTGCTGCGGTCGGTGCGGCCCTCGGCATCGCCGGACTCCTCATGCAGGGACACACCCGCAACCCACTCGCCGACCCCGGCCTGTTCGGCGTCTCGTCGGGAGCAGGGCTCGCGGTGGTGCTCGGCGTCTACGTGTTCGGGGTGACGAGCACGAGCGCGACCGTCTGGTTCGCCCTGGTCGGGGCCCTGGTCGCCAGCGTCGTCGTCTTCTCGGTGACCATCGCCGGCAGCGGCACGGCCAGTCCGGTTCCGCTCGCCCTCGCCGGGGCCGCGGTGTCGGCCCTGCTCGCGGCCCTGACCTCCTTCGTCGTGCTGACCGACCAGGCCTCGCTCGACGCGTACCGGCTCTGGGTCGTCGGATCGCTCGCCGCACGACAGCTCGACATCCTCGGGGCGGTGTGGCCGTTCCTGGCCGCCGGGCTCGTGCTCGCGGTGCTGAACGTCCGTGCCCTCGACGCCCTCGGGCTCGGGTCCGAGCTGGCGAAGGGGCTCGGCGAGAACGTGCTCGTCGCCCGGCTCGTCGGCCTGGGCGGGATCACACTGCTCGCCGCCGGCGCCACCGCTGCTGCCGGCCCGATCGGCTTCGTCGGCCTGACCGTGCCGCACGTCGCCCGCGCGCTCGTCGGCACCGGACACCGCTGGACCCTGCCGGTCTCCGGTCTGGTCGGCGCCGCCCTCGTGCTGCTCGCCGACGTCATCGGCCGCCTGATCGGCGGGTTCTCCGAGGTCGAGGTCGGCATCGTGCTCGCCGTCATCGGTGGCCCCGTGTTCGTCGCGGTGGCCCGTCGCCGATCGCTGGTGTCGCTGTGAGCGGGGCAGCGGTGCGCAGCACCGGCAGCACGCCCGCCCCCGCTCCCCACACCCCCGGCCGCGCCGGCATCCGCATCGGCCCCGTCGGCCTCGCCTGGCGCCCGCGGGTGTTCTGGTACACCGTCGCCTCGCTCGCCACCGTCCTGGTACTCATCGTGATCGGGACGGCGGTCGGCTCGACGTGGATCGCTCCCGGGGTCGTCATCCGGTCCCTGCTCGGCCTGGAGTCCGGGCCGGACGCCTTCATCATCACCACCCTGCGCCTGCCCCGCGTGCTCACCGGCGCACTCGTCGGCCTGACGCTCGGGGTCGCCGGCGCGCTCACCCAGACCTTCACCCGAAACCCCCTCGGCACCCCGGACATCATCGGTGTCACCGCGGGCGCGAGCGTCGGTGCGGTCGCGGCCATCGTGCTCGGCGGCGGGACGTACTCGGTCTCGTCCCTGCTGCTCGGTGGCGGGATCCCGGTGGCCGCCACGATCGGCGCCCTGGTCGCTGCGGTCCTGGTGTACGGCCTGGGCTGGCGCGGCGGTGTGCAGAGCTACCGGCTCGTGCTGGTCGGCATCGGCGTGAGCGCGACGCTCGACGCCGTGACCAGTTACCTGCTCGTCCGCGCGAAGATCACCGTCGCCACCGCGGCGTCGCAGTGGCTCGTCGGCAGCCTGTCGAGCACCTCGTGGGAGAGCGTCTGGCCGCTGCTCGTGGTGGCCGCCGTCGCGGTGCCGATCGCACTGGCGACGAGTGCGGCGCTCGGCATCGGGCAGCTCGGCGACGAGGTCGCGACGGGCGTCGGACTCGGCGTCCAGCGGCACCGGCTGCTCGTCATCGCGCTCGCGGTCGTGCTGACCGCCGCCGCCGTGGCCGCCGCGGGGCCGGTCGGATTCGTCGCGTTCGTCGTACCGCAGGTCGGGCTCCGGCTCGCCGGCACGAACCGGCCGCCGCTGCTGCTCGCCGGTGCCCTCGGCGCCGTGCTCGTGCTCGCCGCCGACCTGCTGTCCCGTTCCGCGTTCCCGTGGCAGGTGCCGGTCGGCATCATCACCACCGTGATCGGGGCGCCGTACCTGATCTGGCTCCTCGTCCGTCACCGCAAGGAGATGTCCCGATGACAACACCGCACCCGCACGACACCCCCGTCCTCGAAGCCACGGCCCTGTCAGTCGGCTACGACCGCCAGCCCGTGCTGCGCGACCTGGACCTGCGCATCGAACGCGGCACCGTCACGACGTTCCTCGGCGCGAACGGCTGCGGCAAGTCGACGCTGCTCAAGGCGTTCGGCCGCGTGCTCAAGCCGCAGGCCGGCGAGGTCCTGCTCGACGGCACCCCGATCCGCAGGGAGCCGAACCGCCAGGTGGCCCGCAAGCTCGCGATCCTGCCGCAGTCCCCCGTCGCCCCCGCTGGCACCAGCGTCCTCGACCTGGTGATGCGCGGCCGGAACCCGCACCAGTCGTGGGCGAAGCCGTGGACCGCCGAGGACGCGGCCGTCGCCGAAGAGGCCATCGCCGCCACCGGTCTGACCGAGGTGGCGCACCGCGACGTCACGAGCCTGTCCGGCGGGCAGCGCCAACGTGCCTGGATCGCCATGGTCGTCGCACAGCAGGCCCAGACGCTCCTGCTCGACGAGCCGACGACCTACCTGGACCTCGCGCACCAGCTCGAGGTCCTGCGGCTCGTCCGGCGGCTGAACCGCGAGCAGGGTTCGACGATCGTGATGGTGCTGCACGACCTGTCGCTCGCGGCGCGGTACTCCGACCGGCTCGTGGTGCTGCACGACGGCGGGGTCGTGGCCGACGGCACACCCCACGACGTCCTCACCCCTGCCCTGCTCGAGCACGCGTTCGGTCTGCACGCCCGGGTGTTCCCCGACCCGGTGACCGGTGCGCCGATGATCGTGCCCGAGGCGGACGAGCACGACCCCGTGCCGAGCGCTCCCACCGAGCACACCGTGCCGGGCGCCCGGACCGAGCACACGGTCCCGACGAAAACCGAAGACGTGCTGGCAAGTGCCGCGAACTTAGGTTAGCCTCTCCTAACGTGAAGACCTCCCGACGTGGCCACCTGCGCGCCGCCCTCCTGACCTCCGTGACCGTCTCGGCACTCCTCCTGACCGGCTGCTCGAGCACCGGCAACTCGAACGACTCCGACTCCGACGGCGGCACCGCCGCGTCGAAGGCGTGGTCGTACGAGGACGCCACGGGCGCCACCGTGAAGGTCGACCACACGCCGAAGCGCGTCGTCGTGCTGAACGACATCGCCCTGTCGTTCATCGAGTACGGCCTGAAGCCCGTCGGCACCTTCGGGCAGCTGACGATGGCGAAGGACGCCCGCTTCGAGGGCCTGGACACCGACGGCATCACGCAGCTCGGCACCGCCTACGGCGACATCGACCTCGAGCAGCTCGCCGCGCTCAAGCCCGACCTCGTCGTCACGTCGGTCTACCCGACCGACGCCAAGGGCACGCTCGACACGAAGCAGCCCGGCTACGGCTTCAAGGACACGGCGCAGGAGAAGCAGATCGAGGCCATCGCGCCGGTCGTCCAGGTGAAGTGGGGCGGCAAGGGCGAGGACGTCATCGAGAAGATCGCGGAACTGTCCGAGTCCCTCGGCGCGAAGGAGTCGACGGTCGACGCCGCCGAGAAGCGCTTCGACACCGCGGCCGACGAGCTCGAGAAGGTCTCGAAGGAGAAGGACCTGTCGGTCGTCTCGATGTACGCCGACGGTGACGGCGCCTACGTCACCCGCCCGACCGACGAGCCGTCGCTGCAGATGTACGCGTCGTACGGGGTCGACTTCGTCAACCCGAAGCCCGAGGGCTTCTACTGGGGCATCTACTCGTGGGAGAACGCCGGCCAGATCACCGGTGACGTGCTGCTGCTGTCGCAGCAGGGCTACCAGGTCGCCGACCTGGAGAAGCAGCCGACCTTCGCCGACAACGCCGCGCTCGAGGCGGGCCAGGTCCACAGCTGGACGTTCCCGGCCCTCGACTACGCGTCGCAGGCCGACTACATGACCAAGCTCGCGGGCTGGCTCGAGGACAGCAAGAAGCTTTCCTAGGACCCACGCCCAGGGCGGCCTGGAGGCGCGGTGCCAGCTGGCACCGCGCCTCCAGGCCGTTCGTGGTCCCGTTCCGGGCCGTCAGCCGACCGCGTCCGTGTCGCCGCCCGGCGCAGCGCAGCCTGACCACCGGTCGCGCGCCGTTGGGAGCACCACGGTCGCGGGGGTGGCGGGATCGCCGGGGCCGGAGGATCATCGGCCCATGGAGTACTCGACGGCGTTGCTCACCGAGGAGACGTGGCCCGACTTCGCCGCGCTCGTGACCCGCAGCAACGGCGTGTGGGGCGGGTGCTGGTGCATCGGTTTCCACCCGGACGGTCCACGCGGGACGCCCGACCCGACGGTGTCCCACCAGGAGGCGAAGCACCGGCACGTGCGGAACGGCACGAACCACCAGGTGCTCGTCTACGCCGACGGCACGGCGGTCGGCTGGTGCCAGTTCGGGCGGCCGGTCGAGCTGCCGACGATCCTGAACCCCGGCGCCTACGCCCGGGATGCCCAGGCGCCGCCGGACTGGCGGATCGGCTGCGTGTTCGTCGAGTCCCGACACCGCGGTCAGGGGGTCGCACGCGCCGCGGTCACGACCGCGCTCGAGGAGATCCGGCGGGCGGGTGGCGGGACCGTCGAGGCCTACCCGGAGCAGACGGTCGAGCGGAAGCCGCAGCGCGGGGCCTACCTGCACACCGGACCGGAAGAACTGTTCACGCAGTTCGGGTTCGTGCGCGACCGTCGCATCGCCAAGTGGCGGTGGGTGATGCGCACGACGGTGTGACCGTCGTACCCGCTCGACGCCGCACTGCCAGCCCGGCGCGCGTACCGTGGGCACCGTGACACGCACCGCTCCGGTACGACCGCACCGCCTCGCCCTCATCGGCGCCGCCGTGGCCCTGGTGATCGGGGTCGGACTGCTCTTCACCCCCTGGGACGGGCCGGTCATCGTGCTCGCCTGGGCGCTCATCGTCGCCGCGGTCGTGCTCGGCGCCATCACGTTGTTCTTCGTGCGGGCTCCCCGCAGCTAGTGCCCCACCGGGGGCACTTGTCCCCTTTTCTCCCGACTGTCCGAGCGCGGCAACGGGTCTACGGTCTGTCCCGTGCGGCAACGACGCCGCACGATGACGAATCGAGCATCATGCAACGACGGATGAAGCGAATCCTCGCGCTCGCCCTGAGCGTCGGTGTCGTGGGGGCACTGGCTCCGGCGATCTCGGCCCAGGCAGTCGCCACGAGCGACACCCCGGACTTCGGCAGCAACGTGAAGATCTACGACCCCACGGTGCCGGCGTCGACCATCCAGGCCGACGTCGACGCGGCGTTCACCAGCCAGCTCCGCAGCACGACGGCGCAGTTCGGCACGCAGCGGCACGCCTTCCTGTTCAAGCCCGGCAGCTACGGCCGGGTCTGGGCGAACCTCGGCTTCTACACGTCGGTCGCCGGGCTCGGCAAGAACCCCGACGACGTCACGATCAACGGTGCGGTGAACGTCGACTCCGGGTGGAATGCCGGCGACGAGAAGAACGCGACACAGAACTTCTGGCGGTCGGTCGAGAACGTGGCGATCACGCCCGAGAGCGGAACCGACCGGTGGGCGGTGTCCCAGGCCGCTCCGATGCGCCGCGTCCACGTGAAGGGCAACCTCACGATGGGCCCGTCGAACCAGGACGGTGGGCAGGGGTACTCGTCCGGCGGCTACATCGCCGACACCAGGGTCGACGGCACGGTGACCTCCGGGTCCCAACAGCAGTGGTACACGCGGAACTCGACCATCGGGGCGTGGCAGGGCGGCAACTGGAACATGACCTTCTCGGGGGTCCAGGGCGCCCCGGCGAACGACTTCTCGAAGAGCTACACGACGCTCGCAACCACGCCGACCACACGGGAGAAGCCGTACCTGTACGTGGATTCGTCGAACAAGTACCACGTGTTCGTCCCCTCGCTCAAGCAGAACGCGAGCGGTGTCACGTGGCCGAACACCGCTGGCACCGACCTCCCGATGCGGAACTTCTACGTCGCTCACCCGGGCGACTCGGCCGCCACGATCAACGCCGCTCTGGCGCAGGGCCTCAACCTCTTCTTCACGCCGGGCACGTACCAGCTCGACTCGCCGATCGCCGTCACCAGGGCGGACACCGTCGTGACGGGCATCGGCTTCCCGACCCTCGTCCCCACCAGGGGCAACGCCGTGCTGACGTCGACGGACGTCGCCGGGGTGAACGTGTCGAACCTCGTCGTGGACGCCGGCGCGCAGAACAGCGCACAGCTCGTCCGCCTCGGCAGCGCTGGGTCGCACGTCGACCACGCGGGAGATCCGCAGAGCATCCAGGACGTCTTCTTCCGCGTCGGTTCGAGCGTGCAGGGCAAGGCGACGACCACCCTGCAGGTGAACGCCGACGACACACTCATCGACCACATCTGGGCCTGGCGGGCCGACCACGGCGGCGCGCCGACGGGCTGGAACGTCAACACCGGCGCGACCGGGGTCGAGGTGAACGGCAACGACGTGCTCGCCACCGGGCTCTTCGTCGAGCACTACCAGAAGTACGAAGTGCTCTGGAACGGTGAGAACGGCAGGACGATCTTCTTCCAGAACGAGATGCCGTACGACGTCCCGGACAACGCATCCTGGCAGAGTCCGACCGGCGCGGGCTACGCGGCCTACAAGGTGGCGTCCTCGGTCACGAAGCACGAGATCTGGGGCGGCGGCGTCTACGCCTTCTTCAACACGAACCCGTCCGTGCACGCCGACCGGGCGTTCGAGGTCCCGCAGACCGCCGGCGTCCGCGCCCACGGGCTCGTCACGGTCTCGCTCGGCGACACGGGCACCATCTCGAGCATCATCAACGGCGTCGGCGGCGCGGTTCCCACCCCTGCGGGCAACACCGCTCCGAACCGACTCGCGTCGTACAACTGATCGGCACCCGTGGGAGCGGATGCTCCTGACGGTGCGCACGGGAGCGTCCGCTCCTGACGGACGACGGCCGGCTGCTCCACGAGCAGTCGGCCGTCGTCCTGCGATCAGCTGCGCTTCCGGGACGCGGCCGATCGAGGCGGGTCCGCACGCAGGTGCTCCGCCGCTCCCCCGAGGATCCGCGCGAGGTCGTCGACGTCCGCGTCCGACATCGACGCGAACAGCAGGGTGTGCAGCGCCTCGATGTGCCCGGGGAAGACCGCGGCGAGGACGTCACGACCGGCACGGGTGATCGTCACGACCGTGCTGCGTTCGTCGTCGGGCGAGGGCCCACGGGTGACCAGTCCACGCTGCTCGAGCAGTTGCGCCTGGTACGTCAACCCGCTGCGGCTGTAGACGACCCCGTCGGCGAGGTCGGTCATGCGCTGTTGCCCGCCCGGGGCGTCACCGAGCCGGGCGAGCAGCTGGAACTGCACGTAGCTCAGGCCGCCCACGTCGCGCAGCTGCCGCTCGACCGCGTGGCGCAGCAGGCTGCTCACCTCGGTGAAGGCGAAGTACGCCCCGAGCTGCGTCGGGGTCAGGGAGTTCGGCGCATCGGTCACGGAACCCATCCTACCCATTGCTTCGAGTTCGAAGCAGTGCTAGTGTCGCCGTCAGGTACTTCGAACTCGAAGCACAACGTGCAACACCGACGAAGGGCACGATCATGCAGGCAGTACGGTTCCACGAGGTCGGCGGTCCCGAGGTGCTCCGCACCGAGGACGTCGAGCAGCCCACCCCGGGCGCCGGGCAGGTGCGACTCCGCGTCGCCGCCTCGGCGTTCAACGCGGCGGACAACGGGATGCGGGGCGGGTTCCTGCCGATCCCGGTCCAGCTGCCGCACGTCCCCGGCTACGACGTGTCCGGCACCGTCGACGCGCTCGGCGACGGCGTCGAGGGGATCGCGGTCGGGGACGCCGTCATCGCGTTCCTGCCGATGGAACGCGACGGCGGGGCGGCCGAGTACGTCGTCGCCCCGGCGGACGCGGTCGTCGCCGCACCGACGAGCATCCCGCTGCCCGACGCGGCGGCCCTGCCCTCGGTGGCACTCACCGCGTGGCAGGCACTGTTCGACGACGGGCAGCTCGAGGCTGGCCAGCGCGTGCTGGTCATGGGCGCCGGAGGCGTCGTCGGGAAGTACGCGATCCAGCTCGCCGTGCGCGCCGGGGTCCACGTCATCGCGACGGCGAGTCCGCGCAGCATCGAGGCCGTCCGGGCAGCCGGCGCCCACGAGGTGATCGACCACAGCACGACCGACGTCCGCGCCGCCGTGACGGAGCCGGTCGACGTGCTGCTCAACCTCGCCCCGATCGACCCGCAGGACTTCACGGCACTCGTCGACGTCGTGCGCGACGGCGGCGCGGTCGTGAGCACCACGGCGTTCATGGCCACGCCGGGCGACGAGTCCCGCGGGGTCCGGGCGGCGACGGTGTTCGTCCTGCGCAACCGCGAACGCCTGGCGGAGCTGGTGTCCCTGGTCGACGCCGGGGCGCTCACGGTCGAGGTCACCCGGCGCATCCCACTGGCAGAACTGCCGTCGCTGCACGCCGAGGCGGCCGCGGGACGGATCAGCGGCAAGGTCGTGGTCCTGGCCGGGTGACGGCGGCGCGACCCCGCCGCACCCGCACCACCCGCAGCAGCGCCGGATACGCTCGGCGCATGACGGACCAGGGGTGGCACGAGGACGTGCTCGGAGCACCGTACGAACGGCTCGAACTGCCGCTCGGCACCGACTCCGAGGGCCCCGTCGTCGCCACCCTGGTCCGCCGCCGGCACACCCCGACGGACCTGCTGCTGCACGGCCGCGGGCCCCTGCACGGGGTCGACGTGCTCTACGTGCACGGCTGGTCGGACTACTTCTTCCAGGTCGAGCTCGCCGAACGCCTCGAGCGACTCGGTGCCCGGTTCCACGCGCTGGACCTGCGGAAGTACGGTCGGAGCCTGCGCCCGTACCAGACCCCGGGCATGGTCGACGACCTGGCCGTGTACGACGAGGACATCGCCGCGGCGCTCGACGCGATCTCGGCCGAGCACCCCGGCTCGGACCGCCGCCGGCTCGTCCCGATGGGCCACTCCACGGGTGGCCTGACCCTGTCGCTCTGGGCAGCCCGGCACCCGGAGCTCGTGCACGGCCTCGTGCTGAACAGCCCGTGGCTCGAGTTCCAGGCCACCGCGGTCGGCCGGGCCATCGTCGCACCGGTCATCAAGCTCGGTGCCCGGCGGAACCCCCTCGCTCCGATGCCCGCCGTCGACCCCGGCTTCTACACCCGCACCGTCTCGGCCGAGGGCGAGGGGTCGTGGACCTACGAACAGAAGTGGCGGCCGGAGCGCGGCTTCCCCCTGCACCCCGGGTGGCTCGCCGCGGTCTTCGACGGCCAGGCACAGGTCGAGAAGGGCCTGGGCATCGGGGTCCCGACCCTGGTGATGCTGAGCGACAAGAGCATGCTCCAGCCGCGGTGGGACCCCGGGATGGCGCGCGCCGACGTCGCCCTGAACGTCGACACGGTGGCGCACCGCTCGCTCTCCCTGGGCGAGGAGGTCACGGTCCGCCGGCTCGAAGGTGCCCTGCACGACGTGGTGCTGTCCGCGCCGGAGGTGCGGGAACGGGCGTACGACGCCATCGGGCGCTGGGCGACCACCCTCCGCTAGTCCCGCGACGACAGTCCCGCGACGATGATCCCGCGACGCGTGCGACTCAGTCGCTCAGCCCGGCGACCGCGGCACGGGTCGCCGCGGCGACGAGCGCGTCCGACGGCTCCGCACCGGGATCGGCCCGGCTCGTCATCACGACGAGCACGATGGGCGCCCGCCCGGGCGGCGTCACGATCGCGATGTCGTTCCGCACCCCGGAGGACGCCGTGCCGGTCTTGTCGGCGACCTGCCACGACGGGTCCACCCCGGCACGGATCGTCGCGTCGCCGGTCGTGTTGCCGAGCATCGCCTCGCGGAGCACCCGCCGGTCGGCGGCGTCGAGGGCGTCCCCGAGCAGCACGGTCCCCAGGTCCGCCGCGAACCGCTCCGGTGTCGTCGTGTCCCGTGGGTCGCCCGGGGTCGCCTCGTTCAGGTCGGGTTCGACCCGGTCGACACGCGTCGTCCGGTCCCCGATGCCGCGCAGCCACCGCTCGACGGCGTCCGGCCCGCCGAGCCGCTCCACCAGCAGGTTCGCCGCGGTGTTGTCGCTGGAGCGGAGCGCGGCGTCGATGAGCTCGCGCACCGTCATCCCGGTGTCGACGTGCTCGCTCGTCACGGGCGCGTACTCGAGCAGGTCGCCGCGGTCGTAGTGCACGACGGTCGCCAGGTCGGCGTCGGACGAGGCGCCGAGGACCGCCGCCGCGATGAACACCTTGACCGTCGACGCGAACGCGAACCGCTCCCCCGCACGGTGCGCGATCGTCCGACCGTCCCCGGTGTCGACGGCGACGACCCCGAGCCGTGCGTCGTACCGCCGTTCCAGCGCCGCGAAGGCCCGGGCGGTGGCCGGGTCGGTCGACGGCGCCACGGACTCGGAAGCCGACCCAGAACCAGAAGCCGTTGCAGAAGTCGACGCAGACGCCGACGCCGACGACGTCGGCCCGGTCGACGCCCCACCCGGGCCGCCGGAGCACCCCACCAGCCCGACCAGCACCAACGCCGTCAGGGCCGCGGTCGTCGTCCCCGTCCCACCTCGCACGCCCCGAGCTTGCCCGATGACCGTGCAACTACCCTGATCGGCATGCCAGCTCCCGCCGTCCACCTCACCCGCCTGGACCCCACAGGCGCCGACCGTCAGGAGTTGCTCGCGTTCCTGACGTCCGAGGAGTTCCCGTTCCACGTCCGACGCCGCATCAGCGCGGCCGACGCGGAGAGCGCCGTCGACTCCGGTGCCTACCGCGACGACGAGCACGACACCTCCTGGCTCGACCACGACGACCACGGCCGCATCGGTCTGGTCCGCCTCGAGGACCTGGCCGATCCCGTCCCCCTGTTCGACCTGCGCCTGGCCGGTCGGTTCCGGGGTCGGGGCCTCGGGGCCCCCGCCCTGCGTGCGGTGACCGACCACGTGTTCACGACGATGCCGGCGATCACGCGCTTCGAGGGCCAGACCCGCGAGGACAACACCGCCATGCGCCGGGTCTTCGTCCGCGCCGGGTGGGTGCAGGAGGCCCACTACCGCGAGGCGTGGCCCGTCGACGGCGGCCCGGCCGTCGGGTCGGTCGGCTACGGCGTGCTGCGTCGCGACTGGGAGACGGGCGAGACCACCCCGGTGCCGTGGGACGACGTCGCGCGGTGAGCGGCTGACGGCAGCCGCCAGCAGGCGGACGGGAGGCCCGTGGCGGCGCCGCCACGGGCCTCCCGTCCGTCGGTCGGTCGCGTCTCAGGACCGCGACAGGCGCGCCACGGTGGCGTGCGCGCCGTTCGCGATGAGCCCGTCCAGGGCGTCGCGGTACGCCGCGACGAACCGTTCGTCGTCGACCAGGTCGCCGAAGACCTGGCGGTTCGCGACGAAGGCGAGGCGGTCCTCGCGCTGGGTCAGGGCGATGCGGTGCAGGGGCTCGGCGAGCCGGTCGACGATCTCGATGGGTTCACCGGACTCGTCGGTGCCCTCGTCGTAGCGGGCCCACGACGCGACGATGCCGGCGGACAGCGTGACGGGCCGACCGGCGGCCAGGTTCTCGCGCACGACGGGGAGCAGCCACTTCGGGATCCGGTCGCTCGACTCGGCGCAGAGCCGGGCGAGGGTGTCGCGCACCTCGGGGTTCTGGAAGCGCTCGATGAGGGTCGACTTGTAGTCCTCCAGGTCGATGCCGGGCACCGGGTGCAGCGTCGGCGTGCCCTCGTCGTCCATGTAGCGGCGCAGGAAGGTCGCGATAGCCGGGTCCTGCGTGGCCTCGTGCGCGTAGCGGTACCCGGACAGGTACCCGAAGTAGCAGAGCCCCTGGTGGCTGGCGTTGAGGAGCCGGAGCTTCATGAGTTCGTACGGCTCGACGTCGTCGACGAGCTGGACGTCGGCGTCCTCGTAGGGCGGGCGGCCAGCGGGGTGGTCGTCCTCGAGCACCCACTGGAAGAACGGTTCGGCGACGACGGGCCAGGCGTCGTCGATGCCGAGCTCGTCGCGGACCCAGGCGCGGTCCTCGTCGGCGGTGACCGGGGTGATGCGGTCGACCATCGAGTTCGGGAACGCCACGTGCTCGTCCATCCAGTCCGCGAAGGCCGGGTCCTGCAGCCGGGCGTAGGCGGTGAACATCGACCTGGCGACGTGCCCGTTGCCCTGGATGTTGTCGCAGGACATCACGGTGAACGGGTCGAGGCCGCGGTCCCGTCGGCGGCGCAGTGCCTCGACCACCAGGCCGAACACCGTGCGGGGCGGGCCGTCGCCGCGCAGGTCGGCCGCGACGCCGGGCTCGTCGGCCGCGACGCCGGGCTCGTCGGCGACGAACTCGCCGGTGACGTGGTCGAAGTTGTAGCCGCCCTCGGTGATGGTCAGGCTGACGATCCTGGTGTCCGGGTGCGCCATCTTCTCGACGACGGCGTCGGGGTCGTCGACGGCGAGCAGGTACTCGACGATGCTGCCGACGACACGGGACTCGCGGGTGCCGTCCGGGTGCTTGAGGACGAGTGTGTACAGCCCGCCCTGTTCTGCCATCGCGGTCGCCATCCGACGGTCCTGCTCGAGCACGCCGACGCCGCAGATGCCGTACTCGCGGGCTTCGCCCTGCTGCAGGAGCCGGTCGATCACCATCGCCTGGTGCGCGCGGTGGAACCCGCCGACGCCGAAGTGGACGATGCCGGCGGTGATGCCGTCGCGGTCGTAGGTGGGCACGGCGACACCGCTCGCGGCGATCTCGTCGAGGGTCTCCGGGGACAGGCGGACGGGCATCGGGTACTCCTTCGTACGGCGGCGGATCCGCGGGCGGTGACGCGGCGGTTCGTCCGTCCAGTCTGGCACCCGACCCCTCCGACAGAACAGTGGTGCAGCACATGCGTTCTGCTCCGGGGGACGAACCTGGGGATGCACTCAACCTCGTTGCACCGAGTGCATCGATGCACCTAGTGTTCCGTCTCGTGACCATCGCGACCGACCGCCGTGCTGCCCTCAAGGCGAAGCACCGCGCGGCGATCCTGCAGGCCGCTCGCGACCTGATCGACGAGCGCGGCGGCCGCGACTTCAGCGTGGACGACCTCGCCGCCCGGGCGGACATCGCCCGGCGCACCGTCTTCAACCACTTCGCCTCGCTCGACGAGGTCCTGCTCGCCGTGTGCGAACAGGAGCTGTCCGTCATCATCGACCGGTTCCTCGCCGACATGGCCCGGACCCCGGTGGGCGACGGCAGCCGGGCGTCGATGTTCGACGAGCTCGAGTCCGCCGCCCGCGGTGCCGACCTGGCTCCGGCGATCGCCAGCATGTACCGGATCCTCGGCGACCCTGGCAAGGACGACCCGAAGGCCGCGGTGCTGACCCAGACGGCGTTCTCGCGTGTGACCGAACGGCTCCGGCACGAGGTCGCCCGGCGCTACCCGGCCGCCGACCCCCTCGACGCCGCACTGCTCGTCGAGTCGCTCATGAGCGGCATCGTCGTCATCGCGGAGCACTGGCTGGCGACGTCCGGCCCCGAGCTCGACCAGCCGGCGCTCGACGCGTGGGACGACCTGCTCGCCCGACTCGTGCACAGCGTCCGCAGCGGCTACATGGCCGACGACTGACACCGCCCCACCTCCTCATCCCCCAGGGGTCCACCGGCGCACCCCGCACCACCAGCACCTGACAACGAAAGGACCGCAGGCAACCGCATGGCCGGTCTCCTCTACCGTCTCGGACGGTTCTCCGCACGACGCCACTGGCTCGTGATCATCACCTGGGTCGCGATCATGGCCGTCGCGGGCGTCACGTACACGCTCTTCGCCGGCACGATCTCGTCGTCGATCACGATCCCGAACACCAAGACCAGTCAGGTGCAGGACCAGCTCGCCGACAAGTTCCCGTCGGCGAACGGCGGCAACGGCACGATCGTCTTCGAGACGAAGGACGGCAAGGCGTTCTCGTCGTCGCAGCAGTCCGAGATCGACGACTTCCTGACCAGCCTCGAGAAGCTCGACGGCGTCAAGGGCACGACGAGCGGCTTCGCCACCCAGCAGCAGCTCGACGACCAGCGGCAGAAGATCGTCGACGGGCGCGACCAGATCGAGTCCGGTCGCGCGAAGATCGAGACCGGCCAGCAGCAGCTCGACGCCCAGAAGGCGCAGCTCGAGTCCGGCAAGCAGAAGATCCAGGACGCCCAGGCGCAGCTCGACGCGCAGAAGGCCCAGGCGCAGGCAGCCGGCGGCGCGGCCGTCCCCGCCGCACAGGCGCAGGCCGCGGCCGCCCAGCTCCAGCAGGCGCAGGCGCAGATCGACGCCCAGCAGGCCCAGATCGACGCCGGAGCGCAGCAGATCGCGACCGCCCAGAAGACGATCGACACGAACAAGCAGAAGCTCGACGACAACGAGCAGCAGCTCGAACAGGGCTCGGACCTGCTCGACCTGTCGAAGGACATCCGCTTCGTGTCGGACAACGGCAGCGCCGCGATCGGCACCGTGCAGTTCACGAAGTCGACCTACGAGGTTCCCGCGGACACGAAGACCGCCATCGCGGACGACGCCGAGTCGGCCGACATCCAGGGTGTCAACGTGTACGTCTCGAACGACATCGCACAGGGCGTGCCGTCGATCCTCGGCCCGGGTGAGATCGGCGGTGTCATCATCGCCGCGATCGTGCTGCTCCTGATGCTCCGCACCGTCATCGGCGCCGCGGTCCCGCTCGTCAGCGCCGTCCTCGGCGTCGGCGTCGCCTCGCTCACCGCCCTGTCGTTCTCGAGCGTCGTCGAGTTCATCTCGGTCACGCCGGTGCTGGGGGTGATGCTGGGCCTGGCGGTCGGCATCGACTACTCGCTGTTCATCCTGAACCGGCACCGGACCCAGCTGAAGCAGGGCATGCAGGTGCACGAGTCGATCGGGCTCGCGAACGGCACCTCGGGCAACGCCGTGGTGTTCGCCGGTGCGACGGTCATCGTCGCGCTGCTCGCGCTGAACATCACCGGCATCCCGTTCCTCGGCCTGATGGGCACCGTCGGTGCGGTCGCGGTGCTCTTCGCGATCCTCATCGCGACCTCGTTCACCCCGGCCCTGCTGTCGCTCATCGGCATGCGGATCCTGCGGAAGAAGGAGCGCGCGAAGATCGGCAACACCGACTCCACGCGGATCCCGAACAAGCCGATGTCGAGCTGGCGCGCGGTCATCACGCTCGTCCTCGGCGTCGCGGTGCTCGGCACCATCGCCCTGCCCGCGACGCAGATGCGCCTCGGCCTGCCGAGCGGTTCGTCCGAGGCCGTCGAGTCGAGCCAGTACAAGGCCTACAAGGCACTCGAGAAGGAGTTCGGCGCCGGTCAGAACGGCCCGCTGCTCGTCGTGGCGACCCTGCCGGAGTCGATCAGCAAGAGCGACGTCACCGCGACCGAGGTCACCATCGGCCAGGCGATCGCGAAGAACGACGACGTGGAGGCCGTCCTGCCGATCGGGGCCTCGAAGGACCGCGACATCATCGCGTTCCAGGTGAAGCCCGCCGGCGGCCCGGACAGCGTCTCCACCGAGAACGTCGTGAAGGACCTGCGCGAGCAGACCGTCTCCACCGACGACGGCAAGGTCACGCTCGGCGTCGCCGGCAACGCGTCGGCGAACATCGACGTGTCCGAGAAGCTCTCGAACGTGCTGCCGCTCTACCTCGTGGTGGTCGTCGGGCTGTCGCTGATCATCCTGATCATCGTGTTCCGGTCGTTCCTCGTGCCGATCACCGCCACCGCCGGGTTCATCCTGTCCGTGCTGGCGTCGTTCGGTGGACTGACCGCGATCTACCAGTTCGGCTGGCTCGGCTCGGTCTTCGGTGTGCACGACCCGGCACCGATCCTGAGCTTCCTGCCCATCATCGAGATCGGCATCCTGTTCGGTCTGGCGATGGACTACCAGCTGTTCCTGGTGTCCGGCATGCGTGAGGCCTACGCCCACGGTGCGAGCGCGAAGGTGGCCGTCCAGCGCGGTCTGCACGCGGGTCGCGCGGTGGTCACGGCAGCCGCGATCATCATGATCTCCGTGTTCGCGGGCTTCATCTTCTCGGACTCGTCCACCATCAAGCCGATCGGCTTCGGGCTGGCCTTCGGTGTGCTGATCGACGCCTTCGTCGTCCGCATGCTGCTCATCCCGTCGGCGATGCACCTGCTCGGCAAGAGCGCCTGGTGGTTCCCGAAGTGGCTCGACCGCATCGTGCCGGACGTCGACGTGGAGGGCGCGAAGCTCGAGCGCACCCACCCGGTGGCCGGCCACGAGGACACGCACACCGGCACCCACGCGCTCCCCGTGGAGCCGGACGCGAACGCGCACGACTCGGGGCACCCGCCCGCGCACCGCGCGTAGTCGACGCACCAGCGCCACCACCCTGGAGGCCCGGCGCCGGTCCACGAGACCGGCACCGGGCCTCCAGGCCGTCGCGCCCACCGCCCCGGGTCGCGAGCACGCCACTTCGTGCACGAACGAAGTACCCTGAACGCATGACCCAGACCGCCCCGGACCCGCTCGCGCTCGACCGGCAGCTCTGCTTCGCACTCGCGGCGACGAGCCGCAGCGTCATCGGGCTGTACCGCGACCTGCTCGAACCGATGGGCCTGACCCACCCGCAGTACCTCGTCATGCTCGCCCTGTGGGAGCGGGACCCGCGATCGGTGCGCGAGATCGCCGGCGAACTGCGACTCGACTCCGCGACGCTGAGCCCGCTGCTCAAGCGACTCGAGGCCTCCGGGTACGTCCGCCGCACGCGCAGCGCCGCCGACGAACGCCAGCTCGAGGTCTCCCTGACGACCGCCGGGCACGCCCTGCGCGACCGCGCCCAGGCGGTCCCGCTCGCCGTCGCCGACCGGCTCGGGTGGCCACTCGCCCGGCTCGAGTCCCTGAAGGACGAGCTGACCGAGCTGCTGGAGCGCGTCGACCAGGTGTGATCCGCGGCCATCGGTGCCATAATGGTTCGTGCACGAACGAAAGGATGCACCGTGGGACGCTTCGGCCAGTGGTACGAACGGTGGAACACGACGCTCATCAACAAGATGGGCCCCTCGCAGATCGGCGCCGGTCGCCCCGAGGGCATCGACGACCGGACAATCGACCGGGGGTGCCCCCTGTGCGGCAAGCCCCTCTCGCAGCACCAGGTGATCCGGCCTGAGGGCCAGGTCCGCTCCTCGACGCTGGTGTGCCCGCGCGACTGACCGCGCTGCCTGAAGAAGTGCTCCGAGGCGGAATTGCATCGGACAACTCGTCGTTCGCCCTGAGGTGAAGCTCTTCGAACCCGCCTCCATCGGCGCCCTGTCCCTGTCGAACCGCGTCGTCATGGCCCCGCTCACGCGCACCCGCGCCGGCGAGCACGGCGTCCCGAACGACCTGCTCGTCGAGCACTACCGGCAGCGCGCCGGCCTCGGCATGATCATCACCGAGGGCACCTGGCCCGTGCAGGAGGGCCGCTCCTACCCCGGGCAGCCCGGCATCGAGACCGAGGACCAGATCGCCGGCTGGCGCCGCGTGACCGACGCCGTGCACGCCGCCGGCGGCACGATCGTCATGCAGCTCATGCACGGTGGCCGCGTCTCGCACACCGACATCTCGCAGACCCCGCGCATCGTCGCCCCGTCCGCCATCGCCGCCCCCGGGCAGACGCACCTGGCCGACGGCTCGAAGGCCGACATGCCCGTCCCGCACGAGCTGACCACCGCCGAGGTGCAGGAGGCCGTGCAGGGCTTCGTGCAGGCCGCCCGCAACGCGATCGCCGCCGGGCTCGACGGCGTCGAGGTCCACGGCGCCAACGGCTACCTGGTGCACGAGTTCATGTCGCCGGTGTCGAACACCCGCACCGACCAGTACGGCGGCTCCCCCGAGAACCGCGCACGCTTCGCGATCGAGGTCACGACCGCCATCGCCGAGGCCATCGGCGCCGACCGCACCGGCATCCGCCTGTCGCCCGAGCACGGGATCCAGGGCGTCATCGAGGACGACGCCGACGACGTCCGCGCCACCTACACCGCCGTCGCCGAGGGCCTCGCGCCGCTGGGGCTCGCCTTCGTCGACGTCCTGCACGCCGAGCCGACCGGCGACCTGGTGCAGCACGTCCGCCGCACCGCGGGTGCGCCGTTCATCGTGAACTCGGGCTTCTCGTCACTCACCACCCGCGACGAGGCCATCGCGATCGTCGAGGGCGACCACGCCGACGCCGTCGCCGTGGGCCGCGCCGCGATCGCCAACCCGGACCTCGCGCACCGCTGGGAGCACGACGCCGAGCTCAACGAGCCCCGTCCGGAGCTCTTCTACGGCGCGACCGCCGAGGGCTACACCGACTACCCGTCGCTGGCCGAAGCGCGCGCGACCGTCGCGTAGTCGACGCACCACCTGACGGACGGGAGGCCCGTGGCGGTGTCGCCACGGGCCTCCCGTCGGTTGCGGGGATGGTTCCGAGGCGACACACGCTTCTCGTAGGATCGTGGCAGTGAACACTGCAACGTCGGGCGAGCGCGGCCCCGCGCACCAGGCGCGCGACACGACGCGGTGGGACATCCAGGGGCTCCGCGCCTTCGCGGTCCTGTCGGTCGTCGTCTACCACCTGTGGCCACACGCGCTCCGCGGTGGGTTCGTCGGCGTCGACGTCTTCTTCGTGATCTCCGGTTTCCTCATCACCGGACACCTGGTGCGCGAACAGCTCGCGACCGGCGCCATCCGCCTCGGCCGGTTCTGGTCGCGCCGGGCGAAGCGTCTCCTCCCCGGCGCGTTCCTGACGATCCTGGTCACGGGCGGCGCCGTCCTGGTGGCCGTGCCCAACACGCTCTGGGGCCAGTACGGGCGCGAACTCATCGCGTCGACGATCTACCTGCAGAACTGGGAGCTGGCGGCGAGCGCGGTCGACTACCTGGCCTCGACGAACGATCCCTCGCCCTTCCAGCACTTCTGGTCGCTGTCCGTCGAGGAGCAGTTCTACATCGCGCTGCCCCTGGCGCTGATCGGGCTCGGGTTCCTCGTCCGTCGGCGCTGCTCGCCCCTGACGACCGCGCGACTGCTGCTCGGCGGCGTCGTCGTGCTGTCGCTCGCCTGGAGCATCGTGCAGACCAGCACGAACCCCGGCGTCGCGTACTTCTCCACCGGCACCCGCGCGTGGGAGTTCGCCCTCGGCGGGCTCGCCGCCACCGTCCGTCTGCCCGAGGTCCGCACCGACGTCGCCCGACGGGTACGCCTCGTGCTGGCGAGCACCGGTGCCGCCGCGCTCGTCCTGTCGCTCGTCGCCATCGGCCCCGGCACACCGTTCCCCGGTGTCGCCGCACTGCTCCCCGTCGCGGGGGCCACCCTCATGGTGCTCTTCGGTGGGAGCACCGTGTTCGCGACGCTCGGCGCCCTCGCCCCGATCGCGTTCACCGGGCGCATCTCGTACTCGCTCTACCTGTGGCACTGGCCGCTCGTCGTGATCCTGCCGATCGCCCTCGGACACCCGCTCGGCTGGGCGACCAGCGCCGCTGTCCTGCTCGTCTCCTTCGGACTGGCCGCGGTCACGACCGTCTGGTTCGAGGAACCCGTCCGGTTCTCGGCCTGGATGCGCGACCTCCGGCCGCAGGGCACCGTCGCGCTCGGCGTCATCTGCACCTTCACCGTCGCCACCCTCGGTGCCGCGACCCTGACCGTCGTCCACGTCCAGGACGTGCAGGCCGAGCGCGCCACGCAGCAACTCACGAAGCAGCTCACCAGCCAGCGTGGCCAGGACGACCCGTCGTGCATCGGTGCGGCGGCGCTCATCGGCTCCGCGCACCCCTGCGTCGACCCGAGCCTGGCCGACGTGCGCATCCCCGCCCCCGCTTCGGCCGCACGCGACGACGCGAACCGTGGCGAGTGCTGGAACGAGGTCTTCACGACCTGCGTCCTGGGCAAGGCGACCGGGTGGTCGAAGCACCTCGTCGTGATCGGCGACTCGCACAGCAACGCCCTGCTCGGAGCGTACGAGCGGATCGCCGACGACAACGGGTGGCGGATCGACCTGGCGGGCACCGGTGGGTGCTACCTCACCACCGCGCGACAGAGCTCCGTCAGCACCGACTTCATGCGCAAGTGCGACGACTGGAAGCACCAGGCGATCGACTTCGTCCGAGCCCACCGGGACGCCGACGCCCTGGTCGTCACCCACTCGGCCACCCAGCGACCGGTCGACCTGCCCGCCGGCGCAGCCCGCGACGCGGCGACCCGCGACGGCCTCGTCGATGCCTGGGAGCAGGCGGCCGGCGACGACCTGCCGGTGATCGCCATCCGCGACAACCCGGTGCCCCGACCCGACGTCGTGGAGTGCGTGAGCAGGATGTCCGGACCGACGAACAGCTCGTGCGACCAGCCGCGCTCAGAGGCCTTCCGGCAGACCGACTCGACGGACGACGCCGTGCGGGCGTTCAGGGCCGCCGGGGGTCACGCCGCGGAGGTCGACCTGACGGACCACTACTGCACCGCGACGACCTGCCCGGCGGTGATCGGCGGCGTGCTGGTCTACCGCGACAAGTCGCACGTGACGGCGACGTGGGCCTCGTCGCTCGCGCCGTACCTGGAGCGCGGGCTGCAGGACCGGTTGGCGGCGTTCGCGCGCTGAGCAGGGCGGCCCGAGCGGCCGGACTGAGCGCTTCATCAGACGATCGTCTGTCGAATTGCAGGACCGTCCCAAGTTGAGGGACGAAGTTGCTCGGACCATGCCGCGGCCATCAGCATCGCACAGTGCGATCGACGGCCAGCGGACGCTCGAGGCAACTGAAGGGGCACCCCCGTGCACATCTCGCGCCGAACTGCGCTCATCGGCATCACCGCCGCCGTCCCGCTCGTCACGACCGCACTCGCGGCCCCGGCCGACGCCGCCACCCCGTCCGGCGCGGCGGACTCCACCGGATCGACCGGTTCCTCCGGCTCCGCCGACTCGGGCGTGCTCGCCGTGCAGCGCTGGCTCAACACGACCTTCGGGCACCTGCACGGGTGGGTGCACGTCGACGAGGACGGACTGACCGGCAGCGGCACCGTGCTCGGGATCGTGCAGGCCACCCAGTCGCTCCTCGGCATCTCCCCCGTCGTCGCGACGCTCGGGCCGACGACCCGTCGGAAGCTCGAGCAGCACGGCGACGTCGGGGCCGAGACGGGTGCCGACGCCGCGACCTGGTGCCGGCTCGTCCAGGCCGGACTCGTCTGCAAGGGTGCTGCGACCGTGACGCTCACCGGCGAGTACGACGCGGCCACCGTCGCGGCCGTGCAGGCGCTCCGGTCCGACCTGGGTGCCGAGCCCGGAGCACTCCCGCTGTCGGCCCACCTGTTCGGCGCCCTCCTGACCGTCGACCCGGTCCGGCTCGCCTCCGGCGGATCCCGATCGGTGCGCGCGGTGCAGCAGTACCTCAACCGCACCTACGCCGAGGCGACCGGCGGCGCGTACGGCAGCACGAGCGGGCTCGTCGACACGAGCACGTACTCGGCCGCGATCCGCGCGGTGCAGGTCGCGGTGGGTGTCACGGTCGACGGCGCCTGGGGACCGGGGACGGCTGCCGCGCTCCGTGCCGCGGGACCGAGCGTCGTCGCGGTCGGGGCCACCGGCGCCTGGGTGCTGCTCGTCAAGGCGCTCCTGGTGCTGAACGGCGAGCGCGTCGTGTTCAGCAGTGCATACTCGGCAGCGGACGCCGCGGTGGTCCGTGCGTTCCAGCAGTTCCAGGCGTTCCCGCCGGCCGAGCAGACCGGGACGTGCGACGCCGGCACGTGGGCAGCCCTGGCCGCGAGCACGGGTGATCCGGACCGCGCGACGACCGGTGCCGACACCGCGGTGCGCCTCGACGACGCCAGTGCGGCCGCTGTCCGTGCGTCCGGTGCCACCGGCGTCGGCCGCTACCTCACCAACCACCAGCAGTCCGGAGCACTCGACAAGGCCCTGACCCCCGCCGAACTCCGTGTGATGGCGAGCGCCGGGCTCGGGCTGTGGCCGATCTTCGAGGAAGGCGGGTTCACTGCCTCGTGGTTCACCGAGGAGCAGGGTGTCCGCGACGCCCACCGCGCCCACGACGCCGCCCGACAGCTCGGGATCCCGAAGCAGACCACCGTCTACTTCGCCGCCGACTTCGACGCTTCGGCGGCGCAGGACGAGTCGCTCGTGGTGCCGTACTTCCGCGGCGTCGCCGCCGGCCTGCGGGACCGCGGGAACCTGTACAAGGCGGGCGTCTACGGTTCCCGCGCCACGTGCACCGCCGTGAGCAGCGCCGGACTCGCGCACTTCTCGTTCGTCGCCGGGATGTCGCCAGCCTGGGCGGGCAACCAGCTCGAGCCCCTACCGGGCAACTGGTCGCTCAACCAGATCCAGAACCGCACGGTCGGGTCGGGCAACGGATCCACCGAGATCGACGCCGTGGTGGACTCCGGGCGCGACCCCGGCGTCCCCGCGGCTCGGCTGGTCGGCTGACCGGCTGCCGACCGGGATCGAGCACCGCCGTGACCACCACGACCCCGCGTGAGCCGCGCGCCGCGTTCCCGCACCGTGCCACCTACGTCTTCTCGAACTTCGAGGAGGCGATCTCGATGGACTGCTACTGCGACGAGGGCGCCGACCACTTCGGCGTCTACCCGTTCTACGACGAGGTCATCAAACCGATCATCGACGATCTGACCCGACGCTTCCGGCGCCGGTTCGGGAAGGAAACCCCGTGAACACCGCACACCCCACCACCCCGACCACCGCCCGGCACCGCAGCCGCCGGACCGCCGCGACGGCCCTGACCCTCGGGCTGCTCGCGGCGGGCATCGCCCTGCCGACCACGGCGGCGAACGCCGACCCCCTGCCCACGTCCGCCGAACCGACGGGTTCCACGATGACCATCTCCCACGACGGTTCCCGTCCCGCGGCGTCGACGGCAGAGCTCGACACCATCGGCGCGCTCATCATCCGCCGACTGGAGCTCGCCGACCCGGTGGCGGAGTCGAAGTGGCTCAGCGGCAAGCCGGTCGCCGACCCGGTGCGCGAACAGGCCGTCGTCGACGAAGCGGTGACCCTGGCGGAGCAGCAGGGCGTCGACCCCGTCCTGGTCACCCGGGTGATCCGCGCGCAGATCGCCGCGAGCAAGGTGGTCCAGCGTGGCCTCATCAACCACTGGACGCACAACCCGTGGACCGCGCCCACGACGGCACCGGACCTGGCGACCATCCGGCCCCAGCTCGACGCCATCGACACGGACCTGGTGACCGCGCTCGGCCAGGCCCAGACCGTCGCCCAGGACCACCGGTGCGCGCACCTGGTGGACGCGGAGCGGAAGCACCTCGACGTCGGACTCGACTCGCTGCACCGGAAGGGGATCGACGTGGCCTGGCACACGTTCTGCGCCGCCTGACGCGGGCAGGGGACGGGCCGTCATCACGAGCGGCCCTAGGATGTGGTGTTCACTGATCGCTCGACTCCGGGCGAGGAAGGACACCGCGCCAGATGAACCAGCGGCAGCTCGCCATGGAGGCGTCTCGACGAGCCATCATCGACGCCGCGGGGCAGCAGTTCGCGGCCTTCGGCTACGAGGCGACCACGTTCTCCCGCGTCGCCGAGGCGATGGGCAAGCCGAAGTCGGCGATCGGGTACCACCTGTTCCCGTCGAAGAAGGACCTGGCGACGGCGGTCATCGAACTGCAGCAGCAGCGCTGGCGTGGACTCTTCGACGCGCTCCCCGCGCAGCCCGGCATCGAGCGGCTGACGGTGTTCCTCCTGACCACCGGGATGGACGTCCGCCGGGGCTCGGTGGCGGGCGGCGCGGTCCGGCTCCTGCACGAACTCGGCAAGGCCGGCGTGCCGGTGCCGCGCGGCTTCGACTGGTTCGAGATGACGCGGGGCGAGCTCGTCAGCGCCGGGGTCGCGGCGGCGGACGTCGACGCGGCCGCGGTCCAGCCGTCCGTCCTGCTGCTCCTCAACACGACGCTGGGCATGGTGGACGGTTCGACGCAGCTGACCGACGACGAGCTCGTGGCGCAGCTCAAGGCGCTGTGGGCACCGCTCTTCACGTCGTTCGGCATCGCCGGTGCGTCGGAGGTCATCGCGGCGGCCCAGCCGTACTCCCCTGCCACTTCGTGAGCAGGAACGGTCGAGTCCAGCTCCGGGACTCGACCGTTCCTGCTCACCGAGTCGCACGGACGTGACGCGCGACGGGTGGACCCGGGCGCGAACGCTGCTGATGAACGAAGAAGGGCCCCGGTGGAATCCACCGGGGCCCTTCGTCTTCCTGCTTGCCTGTGCGCTCGAAGGGACTCGAACCCCCAACCTTCTGATCCGTAGTCAGATGCTCTATCCATTGAGCTACGAGCGCGTGGCCTTGCGGCCGTGGAAGACTCTACAACAGGTGCGGCCCGGGCGCCAATCGAGGCGCTCCGGCCCCCGTGCTCGGCGTGTCGCGAGCGGTCTCCGACGGCCGCACCGTCACAGCGCCGCGGGCTCCTCGTCGAACACCTCGGCCAGGAACACCCGGAGCGCCTGCCACGATCGGCGGTCGGCGCGCTCCTGGTACTGCGCGCCGTGGTCCGGGGCGTCGGTGCCGGGCACCGCGAACGCGTGCATCGCACCGGAGTACGTCACGACCTGCCAGTCGACGTCCGGCGCCGCCCGCATCTCGTCCTGCCACGCGTGCACGGCCTCGTCCGGCACGACGGGGTCGGCTCCCCCGGTGAGGACGAGCAGCTTCGCCCGGATGTCGGCGGCGTCCGAGGGGTCGTGCGCGATGAGGCCGCCGTGGAACGCCACGGCACCGACCAGGTCGGCCCCGGTCCGTGCGAGTTCGAGTGCGGTCGAGCCGCCGAAGCAGTACCCCATGACGACGACGCGGGCGGGGTCGACGTCGGGGTCTGCGAGCAGTCGCTCGAGTCCGGCGGTGGCGCGGGCGCGCAGCAGCGGCAGGTCCTGGTAGAAACCGCCGGCGACCTGGGCCGCGGTGTCGTCACCGGGGCGGACGCCCGCGCCGTAGATGTCCGCGCCGAAGGCGACGTAGCCCAGTCGGGCGAGCATCGTCACCCGTGCCTCGACGTGCTCGTTCACGCCGTGCCAGTCGTGCACGACGAGGACGGCCGGACGAGGGCCCGCGATCGCGGCGTCCTTCGCGAGCACACCGAGCAGTTCGGTGCCCTCGTGGTCGTAGGGCACGTCGTCGACACGGATGTCGGCGCCGGCGGGTTCGGGAACGGTCTGCAGGACGTCGTCGGTGGTGTTCACGTCGCCCGACGCTACGCCGCCGCCCGGGGTCAGGCCTCGATGTTGTCCCAGCCGTCGGGGCCGACGGACCCGGCGGCGTACTCGTCGAGGGGCGCCTTGCCGGCCTTCCACGCGTCGAGGAACGGGCCGACGACCTTCCAGCCCTGCACGGCGCTGTCACCGCGGACCGACAGCGTGGCGTCACCCTCGAGCACGCCGGCCAGCACCTCGCCGTAGGCGCTCAGACGCCCGGGGTTGAAGGTCACCTCGAGGCTCGTGTGGTCGATCGTGTACGGGTCACCGGCGCCGTTGACGTTGAGCTCGAGCTGCATCTCGTCCGGGGCGATCCAGATGCGCAGCCGGTCGGGCAGCTCGGTGCCGGTGAGCCCCTCGGGCACGTGCGGGGAGTCCTTGAACGTGATGACGATCTCGCGGCGCTGCGCGGCGAGCGCCTTGCCGGACCGCAGGGTGAACGGGACGCCGGCCCATCGCCAGTTCGCGATCTCCAGGGTGAGCTGGGCGAGGGTCTCGGTGCCGAGCGACGGGTCCACGCCGTCCTCGTCGACGTACGACGGCAGCTGGCGGTCCCCGACGGTGCCGGCGGTGTACCGGGCGCGCTTGCCCGCGGTGACGACGTCGCCACCCCACGGCCGGACGGCCCGCAGCACGAGCTCCTTCTGGGTGCGCAGGTCGTCGGCATTGATCGAGGCGGGGGCCTCCATCGCGACGACGGCCATCACCTGCAGCAGGTGGCTCTGGATCATGTCGGTGAGCGCCCCGGCCTTGTCGTAGTAGCGCGCCCGGCCCTCGAGCCCGAGGGTCTCGTCGTAGACGATGTCGACGCGCTCGACGTGCTGCGACGACAGCAGCGGCTCGATGATGCGGTTGGCGAAGCGCAGCCCGAGCAGGTTGAGCACGGTGGAGCGGCCGAGGAAGTGGTCGACGCGGTGGATGCGCTCCTCGGGGATGAACGAGTGCAGCAGGTCGTTGAGGTGCGAGGCGCTGTCGGCGTCGGTGCCGAACGGCTTCTCGAGCGCCAGGCGGGTGCCGGCGGCCAGGTCGAGGTGGGCGAGCTGCTCGCAGCTCTTCTCGGTGACCGCCGGCGGCAGTGCGAAGTAGATCGCGGGGTCGTGGTCGCACGCGGCGAGCAGTGCCCGCAGGTCGTCCGGGTCCGTGACGTCGGCCTTCCGGTAGGTCGAGGCGTCGACCACGGCCTGCAGTCGGTCCGGCAGTGACGTCTCCCCCGAGGCGCCCTCGTCCTCCTCGTTCTTGGACGCCTGCGCGTTCTCGAAGGACTCGCGCACCTGCGCCTTCCAGTCGGCGTCGGACAGGTCCTCGACACCGGCCCCGACGAGCTGGACGTCCCAGTCGTCCTTCACCTGGAGCAGGGTGGCGAGGCCGGGCAGGAGCAGGCGCTTGGACAGGTCGCCGCTGGCTCCGAGGATGAGCAGGCTGGTCTGGAGGCTCGACATGCACCAGACCGTACTCACCGTCCCCGGTGGACGGCCGGGCCGCTACGGTGGTGTCAGTCCGGCGCGAGGGAGCACCATGAGCAGTGGGTACGAAGGGCGACGCCTCCGTGTCGCCGTGGTCGGGACGGGCATGATCGCCGGGGTCCACGCGCGGGCGGCCCGGGCCTCCGGTGCCGAGGTCGTCGGTGTGCTCGGCCGGAACGCCGCCCGGTCGGAGCAGGTGGCGGCGCAGCTCGACCTGCCCCGTGGCTACGCCTCCCTCGACGAGGTCATCGCCGACGCCCCCGACGTCGTGCACATCTGCACCCCGAACGACCAGCACCACCCGCAGGCGCTCGCGGTGATCGCGGCCGGCATCAACGTGGTGTGTGAGAAGCCCCTGGCGATCGACCCCGCGCAGGCCGCCGAGCTCGTCGCCGCCGCCGACGAGGCCGGTGTCGTGGCCACGGTGCCGTTCGTGTACCGGTACCACCCGATGGTCCGCGAGATCCGGGCGCGCATCGCCGACGGGGAGCTCGGCCGGCTGCTCGCGGTGCACGGCCACTACCTGCAGGACTGGATGCTCGACGAGGACGCCTCGAGCTGGCGCGTCGACCCGACCTCGAGCGGGCTGTCCCGCGCGTTCGCGGACATCGGCTCGCACTGGTGCGACCTGGTCGAGTTCGTGACGGCTGAGCGCTTCGCCTCGGTGTCCGCGGCGACCGACATCGTCTACCCGACCCGGCCGGCGGCGTCCGGTCCGTCGTTCTCCGGCTCCCCCGACCCGGACCCGGTGGCCGACGCGGCCGAACGCGCCGAGGTCACCACCGAGGACACCGCCGTCGCCACCTTCCGCACGGCCACGGGCCGCATCGGCAACGTCGTGATCTCGCAGGTCGCCTCGGGCCGCAAGAACCGCCTGTGGTTCGAGGTCGACGGCACCCGCGGCAGCGCGGCGTTCGACCAGGAGCAGCCCGAGTCGGCCTGGTTCGGCAACGAGCGCGGCGCGCAGATCGTGGTCCGCGACCCGTCGCAGGGGTACCCGGACCAGCGCCGGCTGGCGATCGTGCCGGCCGGGCACCCCCAGGGGTACCTCGACGCCTTCGCGGCCTTCGTCGCCGACACCTACACCGCGGTCCGCACCGGGGTGGCCCCCGACGGGTTGCCGACGTTCGCGGACGGCGCCCGCTCCGCGGACATCATCGAGGCCGTGATCGGCAGCGCGGCCGAGACGACCTGGCGGGAGATCCGGTGAAGCTCGGCATGCTGACCGCCTGTCTGCCCGGCTGGTCGCTCGACCGGATCGCCGGGTTCGCCCAGCAGCAGGGGTACGAGCGGCTCGAGGTCGCCGTCTGGCCGGGCACCGGCGGCCGTGACTTCGAGGCGGCGCACCTGCCGGTCGCCACGTTCACCGACGAGGACGCCCTGGCCACCCGCGACCTGCTCGACCGCACCGGGCTCGAGATCTCCGCGCTCGCCTACTACGAGAACAACCTACACCGGGACCTCGAGCACCGTGCCGCGGTGCGGACCCACCTCGAGCACGCGATCGACACCGCGCAGACGCTCGGCATCCCGTACGTCGGCACCTTCATCGGGCGCGACACCACGAAGTCCGTCCGCGAGAACATGGCCGAGGGGAACCGGGTCCTGCCCGAGCTCGTCGACTACGCCGGCGAGCGCGGTGTGCGGCTGGTCATCGAGAACTGCGTGATGGAGGGCTGGCACCCGGACGGGTACCCCGGCAACCTCGCGTACTCCCCCGAGCTCTGGGGCTGGGTGACCGGTCTGGGCTTCGGGCTGAACTGGGACCCGTCGCACCTGACGTGGATCGGCATCGACCCGGTCGAGACGATCCTGCCGTTCGCCGAGCACATCGTGCACGCCCAGGCGAAGGACCTGGAGCTCTTCCCCGAGCGGCGCAACGAGTACGGGTTCTTCGGCAAGGTCGACAAGGGCGACGACCCGTGGGACATGGGCTGGTGGCGGTTCCGCGTGCCGGGCCGCGGTGTCGTGGACTGGCCGCGCGTCGTCGACCGCCTCTACGAGGCCGGCTTCGACGGCACGCTGAGCGTCGAGCACGAGGACCCGCTCTGGGGCGGCACCGACGACAGGGTGCTCGAGGGGCTGCGCATCGCGCACCGCACGCTGCGTCCGCTGATCGCGCAGGAGCAGTAGCGAGCACCCACCGGCAACGAGCGCGGGGCCTTGGACTGGAGGCCCGGATCACGTGACCGACGTCGGTCACGTGATCCGGGCCTCCCGTCCACTCCGCGTGGACCGACCACGCGTGTTGCCGATGTGAACGTCGTGTGACGAGTTCGGCAGGGGTCTGGCGAGTCGCCTGTGCGTCTTCGTAGGTTCGACGGCGATGAACACTTCCCACACCACCGGAACCGCCGGTGCGACGACCCGACGACGCCTCGGCGCCGGCGCGGCCCTCGCCACCGCCGGGGTCCTGGTCGCACTCTCCGTCCCGTCCGCAGCCGTCGCCGCCGAGGGCGACACGACGATCGACATCATCGACGTCAACGACTTCCACGGTCGCATCGAGTCCGAGGGCACCGCCGCCGACAAGGCCGCCGGCGCCGCGAAGCTCGCCGGCGTCGTGCAGTCGTACCGCGAGGCCAACCCGAACACGATCTTCGCCAGCGTCGGCGACAACGTGGGCGCCTCGACCTTCACCTCGCTCATCCAGCAGGACTCCCCCACGATCGACGCCCTGAACGCCATGGACCTCGACGTCAGCGCGATCGGCAACCACGAGCTCGACAAGGGCCAGGACGACCTGAAGAACCGCATCGACGGCCGCGCCGACTGGCCGTACGTCTCGGCGAACATCGTCACGGCCGGCACCACCGACCCCGCGTTCACGCCGTACTCCATCGTGGAGAAGGGCGGCGTGAAGGTCGGCTTCATCGGCGCGACCACCGAGGACCTCATCCCCGGGCTCGTCAGCCCCGGCGGGGTCGAGGGCCTCGCGATGGCCCCGATCGTCAGCCAGGTCAACCGGTACGCCGAGCAGCTCACCGACGGCAAGGACGACAACGACGAGGCCGACGTGCTCGTCCTGCTCGTGCACGAGGGCGCCACCACGAGCGCGCTCGCCGACGCCACCGGCACCGGCGCCTTCGGCAAGATCACCTCCGGCGTCTCGTCGAAGGTCTCGGCCATCGTCTCGGCGCACACCCACGCGACGTACAACCACTCCATCGCCGGCCCCGACGGCACGAAGCGTCCGGTGATCCAGGCCGGGTCCTACGGGGTGAACCTCGGACACCTGCAGCTCACCGTGGACGCGGACAAGCAGCTCACCGGGATCACGTCCTCGGTCACTCCCGTGAACGACGACAAGCGTGTCCCCGCCGACACCACCTCGGTCACCGAGGTGAGCGACATCGTGACCGCCGCGAAGGCCGTCGCCGACGTCAAGGGCGGCGAGAAGCTCGGCGAGATCACGGGTGACCTGCGTCGCGCCGTGCAGTCCGACCGCAAGGCCGAGAACCGCGGTGGCGAGTCCGTCCTGGGCAACTACATCGCCGAGGTCCAGCGCAGCGCGACCGCCCGCAACGGCTCGAAGATCGCCTTCATGAACCCGGGCGGCCTCCGCACCGACATGGTCTACGCGTCCAGCGGTGCCGGCGACCCCGACGGCACCGTCACCTACAAGGAGGCCGCGCTCGTCCAGCCGTTCGCCAACACCCTGGTGACGAAGGACATGACCGGCCAGCAGATCAAGAACGCCCTCGAGCAGCAGTGGCAGCCGGACGGCCTCGAGCGTCCGTTCCTGAAGCTCGGCGTCTCGGACGGCTTCGCGTACACCTACGACCCGTCGAAGGGCCGCGGCGAGCGCATCACCGGCATGACCCTCGACGGCAAGCCGATCGCGCTGACCGACACCCTCAAGGTGACCGTCAACTCGTTCCTGTCGACCGGTGGCGACAACTTCGCCGCCTTCGCGACCGGCACGAACGTCGCCGACTCCGGCCAGGTCGACCTGCAGGCCCAGGTGGACTACTTCGTGGCGAACAAGAAGGTCACACCCCAGGTCGACCAGCGCGCCGTCGGCGTCACGGTCACGCCGACCCCGGCCGGTGGGTTCCAGCCCGGTGACGAGATCGAACTCGACCTGTCGTCGCTCGTGTTCAGCAGCGAGGACCCCGCGAAGGCCGGCACCGTCTCGGTCAGCGCGGACGGCAAGGAGCTGGCGTCGTCGGCGATCGACCCGACGATCACCGACAAGAACGACGAGCAGGGTCGCGCGACCCTGACCGTCACGGTCCCCGAGATCGAGGCCCCGGCGGCACGCGCCGCCGCCCGCACCGCCGGCTCCGTCTCGCTCGCCGCGGCGGCCGAGCCCGTCGCCACGACGGACGCACCGCTCGTGGTCACCCTGCCCGGCCAGACCATCACCCTCGCCGTGACGATCCCGGTCGCCGCCGCGGTCGACCCGACCGACCCCACGGACCCGACGGACCCGACGGACCCGACGGACCCGGTCGACCCGACCCCGGGCACGGGCGGCGGGGTCACCCCCGGCCCCGGCGCGGGTGGCGGTGACGACGCCGGCATCGGTGGCGTCGGCGGGACCGACGACGACCCGCGCGCCGGTGGCGACCTCGCCTACACGGGTGCGGACCTGACCGCTCCGGCGATCGCGGCGGGCCTGCTCCTGCTCGCCGGGATCACGGCGCTCGTGGTCCTCCGCCGCAACCGCGCACGACGTGCCGCGACGGCCCTGACGGACTGACCCCGAGCCTGCGGGCACACACGCGAACGGGCCGTCTCACCCTGGTGAGGCGGCCCGTTCGCGTCGGTCAGGAGGCCCGGCACAGCTCCGGCGCACGCGTCGCGCGACCCGGCGGTCACGGTTGCTGTCCCATCCCGGTCGATCACTGCGGATCCGCGGATCCGCGGGGTACTCTCGGGGTTGTCGCACCGCGACGCGTCGTGCCGGGTCGCTTTCAGCAAGTCGACGGTGGTTCCGTTCGGCGAGACTCCGCGACGCGGGCGTCCTCCGCCTCCAGGGAAACGGCGGAGGGCGCCCACCCTGGCGTCTCAGCGACTCAGCGACTCAGCTCACCGGAACAGCTGCTCGCCGATGTACGAGCCCTTGCGGGGTGCCGGCGGGACGGCGAACACCGCGGAGCCGATGTGCGAGACGTACTCGTTCAGCCGGTCCGAGGCGCCGAGCTTCCGCTGCAGCCGCGTGAAGTGGTCCGGGTCGTTCACGTAGGCGATGAACAGCAGCCCGGCGTCGAGCTGGCCGTACTCGTTGAGCCCGTCGGTGTAGTTGTACGGCCGCCGCAGGATCTTCACGCCGCCGTTCGCCTCGTGCGCGGCGAGCGCGATGTGTGACGTCGCGTCGATCTTCGTCGCACCGTCGCTGTCCTTCGCGTGGAAGTCCGGCGTGGTGTGCTCCTGTCCGCCGGAGAGCGGTGCGCCCTGGATCTTCGTCCGCCCGAACACCCGCTGCTGGTCGCTGACGACGTCGGCGTCCCACGTCTCGATGTTCATCCGGATCTTCCGCACCACCTGGTAGCTGCCGCCGGCCATCCACCCGGCGTCGCGGTCGAGCCAGACGAACCGGTCGTGGTCGGCGTCGGTCGTGATGTTCCGGGTGCCGTCCTTGAACCCCATCAGGTTGCGGGGCGTGCTCTGGTGCGGTCCCGCCGATGCCCGGCCGAAGCCGAGCACGGTCCAGCGGACGGTCGCGGTGCCGCGGGCCATCCGTGCCAGGTCGCGCACCGCGTGGTACGCCACCTGGGGGTCGTCGGCGCAGGCCTGCAGGGACAGGTCGCCGCCGGTCAGCCCCTCCTGCAGGTTGTCGCTCGGCAGGGTCGGGATGTCGGCGAGCGACGCCGGGCGCCGGTCGGCCAGCCCGAAGCGCTCGTCGAAGACGCCGGGCCCCAGGCCCACCGTGACGGTGAGGGACGCGGGTCCGAGGTCGAGCGCCTCGCCGGTGTCGGCGCCGACCCCGTTGCCGTGCGCCGGTTCGACGCTGCCGACGGTCTTGCCGGCCTGCAGCTGGGCGATCGCGGCCGACCAGCGGGCGAGGAGCACCTGCAGGTCGGTCGTGACGGTGGTCGACAGGTCGAACGTCATGTAGACGCAGTACCGCTGCGGGGTGGTGCGGATCCCGCCCTGCGGCTGCCGTGCCGCGGTGGCGTAGAACGGCTGGCTCTGCGACAGGTCGATCGACTCGTCACCGTTCGTCGCCGCCGTGAACGGGTTCACGCCGGTCGCCGCGGTGGCGCCGCCGATGCCCGCAGCCGCCCCGACCCCGGCACCGGCCACGGCCAGGCCGGCGCCGAACAGCCCGCGGCGGGAGACGTTCGCCCGGGGTGCCTCGTCCGGCTCGGTCACGCGGTCGCGACCTTCTCGGCCAGGCGGGACAGCGGGTCCTGGAGCGCCTGGATCTGCTGCGAGATCGTGTTCGCGTCAGACTTCTTGGTCGCGGCGTCCCAGCTGGCGAAGCCGCCCAGGTCGTCGGCGTCGCGGTAGCCGTCCATCAGCGTGTTCGTGGCGTCGAACTGCTTCGCGATCTGCTTCGTCAGGGTCGGGTCGAGCTTGGTCAGCCCCGGCTTGAGGTACGCGAAGGCCTGACGGGCACCCTCGACGTTGGCAGCGAGGTCGACGAGGTCGATGTGGCTGTACGCCTCTTCCTCGCCGGTGATCTTGTTCGACTGCACCTCTTCGAGCAGGCCGGCGGCACCGTTCGCCAGGTCCTCCGGCTTGTAGTCCAGGGTCGGCACCAGCTTCGCGAGCAGCTGCACGTCCTCGGTCAGGTCCGCGGCGGTCTGCTTGGTCGACGCGGTGATCTTCCCGGCCTGGAACAGGTCCTTCTCGACGGCGTGGAACCCGCTCCAGCCGACGGCCGGGTCGAGGTTCGAGGCGCGCATGTCGATCAGGTAGTCGAGGTTGCCGGCGTTGTCGGTGGCCTTGAACCCCTTCTTGACGAAACCGTCGACGTCGCTCTCGACGTGCTCGTAGAACGGGCGGGCGTTCGCGTAGTCGGTCTTCGCCGCGACGAGGTCGCCGGCGTCGATGTCCTTCTGCAGCTGCTGGACGGCGGCGACCATGTCGGTGACCTGGCCGTCGACGTAGGTCGCGTAGCCCTTCGTCCCGTCGCGGAGCAGGGTCGAGGCGCTGCTGTTCGCGGTCGACGCGGCCTTGCCGGTGACGGTGAAGTCCGTCAGCTCGGTCTCGGCACCGGGGCAGTACACCTGGTACTTCCCGCCGGTCAGCGTGGCGGTGAAACGGACGGCGTCGAGGCCGGGCGCCAGGTTCTCCTTCTCGCCGAGGATCCGCTGGTCCTGCAGCAGCTCGACCTCGGTGATCGCGGTCGACGACTCGTTTTTCACCGTGAAGGTGACGGGACCCGCGGGGACCTTCGTCGAGGACACCGCACAGGCGTCCTGCCCGTCGTTGGTGAGCGTGATGGTGACGCGGGAGACCTTCGCGTCGCCGGAGCCGGAGCCGCCGGCCTCGGCGGACCCACCGGCGCAACCGGTGAGCGCGAGGGCGGTGACGGCGCCGAGGGCGCCCAGGGTGATCAGGGGTCGGACGGGCTTACCGAAGGACATGGTCGGTGCTCCTTGCAGGGTCCGCGGCCGGAGGGCCACGAGCGGGGACGGGTTCGGGGGTGGGGGTGGTGGGGAGTCGCCGGCGACGGCGGTCACGGAGGGCCAGCAGCGCCTGCGCGGCGGCGGCGATGCCGAGGGCGATTGGCAGCCAGGCCTTCCAGAGCAGCAGGTCGGCTGATCGTGAGTCCGCGGCGGCCACCGAGGCGGCCGACCGCTCGACGCGGGCGTCGGGGACGGACCAGACGGTGCGGTCCAGGCTCGTGGTGCGCGCGGACGGGAGGCCCCCACCGCTCAGCGTCAGCACCTCGCGTTCGTCGCGGGCCGCGTCCAGGACCCCACCGCGGACCGTCCACAGGGTCACCGTGTCGCGCACGGCCCAGCGGGCCGCGAACGGACCGGGGTTCGTCGATGGGGAGACCCCGACGGGCAGCCGACCGAACAGGGTGACGAGGTCGTCAAGGGTCAGCGTCGACGGACGGTCGGCACCGCTCCCCTGATCGCCGGCCCCGTCCTGCGCACCGGTGCCGTCCTGCACGACGCGCCACCGGTCGGCGGTCACGCCCGCGCGGGTGACGCGGCGGTGAGCCGACGTCGGCAAGTCGAGTCGGGCCTCCTGGCCGGTTCCGGTGCCGGCCACCCGCAGGACGCCGGACGCACCGTCGACGCTGGCGGAGACGGAGCTGGCGTCACCGCTGACCGCGGTCGTGCGGGGCAGGTCGACCCCGCCCGTCGGCACGGCGATCGCGAGCGCCGCTGCGGCCACGGCCAGTGCACCGGCGACGACGGCGCGCACCCGGGGCACGCGCTCCGGCGACGGACGCCAGGCGCGCGGCCACAGGGTCAGGGCCAGCACCGGGACGACGTAGAGGAACCAGCCGAGCACCTCGATGACCCGCGGGTCCGGCGGGATGCCGAGCACGCCGGTGACCAGGGCGCCCTGCACCGAACCGTTCGGGGCGAGCCACGACAGGTCGACGGTGCGCTGCTGGCCGATGACGATCCAGCCGGCCTCGTGCGCCCGGCGGAGGACGGTCAGCACCAGGCCGCCGGCGACGAAGACCAGGAAGACCCCGGTGCCGGTGAAGAACCGCGACAGGTTGAGGCGGACGCCACCGGTGTAGATACCGAAGCCGACGACGACCGCGGCCCCGATGCCGATCACGGCGCCGAGGGCGGCGAGGCCGGTGTCCGACGACGCCTGGAACGTGGCGAGGAGGAAGACCGAGGTCTCGAAGCCCTCCTTCAGGACGGCGAGGAACGCCATGCCGGCGAGTGCCCAGGCGGTGCCCCGGCCGAGCGCCGCGGTGGCGCTGGCCTCGAGGTCGGCCGTCATGGTGCGCGCGTGCGTGCGCATCCACACGATCATGCCCGTCACGAAGACGACGGCGACGATGCCGATGACCGCCTCCATGCCCTCCTGCTGGGCCTGCGGCAGCGCCTGCTCGACGGCCTGCAGCCCGAAGCCGACGGCGATGCTGAGCAGCACCGCGAGCCCGACGCCCGACCACATCGGGGCGAGCGGGACGCGGTTGCGACGCAGGAACGCGGCGATGATGCCGACGATGAGCGTGGCTTCGAGGCCTTCACGGAGACCGATGACGAGAGTGGCGAGCATGACGAAGGTGAGGCTAACCTAACCGCCGAACGGCCCGCCAGTCGTGCGACGTGATGTTTGATGGTTCTCATGAACCTGCTGTCCGTCGACGGCCTGGCGTCGGTCACGAACGTGCTCGACCTCGCCGGGGTCTTCGCGTCCGCCCTGCTCGGCGGCTCCATCGCCCGCGCGATGGACTTCGACCTGTTCGGGTTCCTGGTCGTCGGGTTCGTCTCCGGACTCGGCGGCGGGATGCTCCGCGACACCCTGCTGCAGAACGGACCACCCGTCGCGCTCGTCGACCCGCTGTACGTGCCGGTCGCCGTCGCCGGGGCGCTCATCGCGTTCCTCGTGTCGTTCTCCGAGGTGACGTGGGACCGGCTGTTCACCGTGCTCGACGCCGCCGTGATCGGGTTCTGGGCCGTGGTCGGCGTGCAGCGGACCTACGACGCCGGACTCGACTGGCCCGCCGCGATCATCATGGGGACCATCACCGCGGTCGGCGGCGGGGCCATGCGCGACCTGCTGCTGCGACGGGTGCCGGCGGTGTTCGGCGGGAACGCGCTGTACGCCACCGTGGCCGTCGCCGCGTCGGCCGTGATGGTGATCGCCTCGGCGCTCGGGTCGCCGTCGCTCGGCATCCTGCTCGCGATCACCCTGTCGCTCGGGCTCCGCTGGGGAGCGGTCCGCCGGGGTTGGGGGCTGCCGAACGGCCGTGACTGGCAGCCGAAGTCGACCCTCGGTTCGCTGCTGCGGCGTGGTCGGAGCCTGCGGCCGGACGCGCTCCGGTTGCTCCGGCGTCCGGGCCGTCGGACCGGTGCCGGCAGTGTCCGGGAAGAGCACGAGGACTGAGGGGCTGTCATCCGCGGCGTCGCGACGCTACGATCAGTACCGCCGGGTATCGTCCTGGCAGTTCTACCGGGGATCGTCCCGGTGAACGCTGTCCGCACAGCACCGACGCGACCCGAACGCGCCGGTTCCGAGCAGACGTGGGGATGGGGGCTTCGCTGATGCCGCGCGGGATCAGACGCGCGGCGCGGCAGGTCTCCACCACGATGCTCTCCCCGACGACCACCTGCACAGGTCGAAAGCAGCAACCGATGAGCGACGACGCTTCCCCCACCCAGCGCATCCCGCGTGCCGAGGTCCGGGAACGCCTGCTCGCCGCCGGAGCCGCGGTCTTCGCCGAACAGGGTGTGTACGGTGCCCGGCTCGACGACGTCGCCGCGCGCGCGGGGTTCAGCAAGGGTGCGGTCTACTCGAACTTCTCGTCCAAGGAAGACCTGCTCGCGCAGGTCATGCAGCGGTCCACGAACCTGGTGCTCGGCTCACTGCAGGAGCTCGTGCACGCCGACATCGCCGCCGTCGACGTCGGGGACGTCCTGCGCGCCGCGTTCGGGCAGCACGACCAGAGCGAGCAGTTCGCGCTGCTCTCGGCGTTCCGCGGGTACGCCGTGCGCCACCCGGAGTTCCTGCCCGAGTTCATCCGGCAGCGCCGGGTCCTGCAGGACGGGGTGCTCGAGCTGGTGCGGCTGTGGCTCGGTGCGCACCCCGAGGTCGAGGTCGGCATGACCCCGGAGGAGTTCGCGACCGTGCTCATCGGGGCGAACGTCGGCCTGGTGTTCGACGCGCCGGCGCTGCCCGGCGTCGACCCGGGTGAGCTCATCGCGACGCTGGTCGAGGCGGTCGTCCGCCGGCGCTGACGCGCGGCGGCGAGCGCGGGCGCGGGCGCGTGCAGAGCTGCGCGGTTCCTGCGGCGGTTGGGCGGTGCGTGCGGGGGTCGGGGCTGGGGCGGGGTCGGGGGCTTCGCACCGTGCGAGGTTCGCGAACCCGTGCCCGCTCGACCGCCCCGTGCCCGCCTACAGCCCCGCACCGAACCACCAACCACGCACCACCCGACGAACCCCGCACCGTGCAACACCCGCCGAGCCATCGCCCAACGGAGCCCGCACCGTGCGAGGTTCGCGAACCCGTGCCCGCTCGACCGCCCCGTGCCCGCCTACAGCCCCGCACCGAACCACCAACCACGCACCACCCGACGAACCCCGCACGGTGCGAGGCTCGCACGGTGCGCACGGTGCGCACGCGCGCTCGCGCTCGCGTCAGGCCGTGCGACGATCGCGACGACGGGGCTTCGGCCCGTCGTGGGACCAGGAGGACGACGGCAGCAGGCTCGGCGGCAGCAGGCGCGACCGCACGACACGCAGGGCGGGCACCGACGCGTCGAGAGCGACACGAGCTTCGCGGACGTGCCGCTCCAGCGCCGAAGTGTCCACCGCTGCAGCCCCGTCGGCGGCGAAGCGCTCACGATCGACCGCGTCGACCGTGGCCTCCAGGTGCGGCACGACCGAGGCCGGCAACCCGGGACGCAGTCGTCCGAGCACGGCTCGGGCGGTCCGGGCCACGGCGGCGGCATCACCCGGCGGCGCGATGCCCGGGGCGTACCCGTGGTCGGCGACGTCGTCGAGCAACTCCCGCCAGGCCTGCACGGCGGGCGACCGGCCGGCGGCGATCGCCGACAGCCTCGACCGGCGGCGGACAGCGCGCACGAGGCCCGGGGCGACGAGGACCGCGAGCACGAGCAGCAGCCCCACGAGCAGCCCGACGGGGCCACCCGCGTCGCCGGAGCCGGACGCACCCGCGGCACCCGGCGCCGGGGAGGCCGACGGGGTCGGTGACGCGGAATCCTGCGCCGGGGTGGTCTGCTCGGGCGCCGGCAGCGGGGTCTCCGGTGCCGCCGCGGTCGGCGAGGCCGAGGGCTCCTCGGACGGCGCGGCCTCGTCGGAGTCGGGCGTCGGCTCGAAGGCGACCCACCCCGCGCCCTGGATGTACAGCTCGGGCCAGGAGTGCAGCTGCCGGTTCGACACCGCGTACTCGCCGTCGGCCTGCGGCGACCCGGCCCGGTACCCGACCGCGATGCGCGAGGGGATGCCGAGCGTGCGGGCCATCACGGCCATCGCGGACGAGAAGTGCACGCAGTACCCGTCGCGGACCTTCAGGAACGTCGAGACGACGTCCATGCTGTCGCCGTCGTACCCCTGCTCGACGGGGGCGGTCTCGGAGTACGTGAACAGGTCGCTGCGGAACCACTGCTCGAGTGCCCGCGCACGCCCGTAGTCGTCGGTCGCGGCTGCGGCGACGCGGGTCGCGGTGGTCGAGATGTTCGCCGGCAGGTCGTCGGGCAGGGCGAGGTCGGTGCGCAGCTGCTGGCGGCTGGGCTCCCGGAAGCCACGGCCGTCGGAGCGGGCGAGCACCCCCGAGGCGGCGACCGCGTCGAGGTAGTCGTTGGCGAAGGTCGAGGCCCCGTAGACCTCGTACATCGCTCCGCGGGCGGTCGCGGCTCCGGTCGACCGGACGGTGCTCGAGTTCCCCATCCACCGCCACTGCGACAGGTCGAGGTTGGTGGACTGCGACTCGATCGACACCGCACCCGACGGCACCGGCAGGTAGGTGCTGGACAGCCCGGTGATCCGGACGGTCACGTCGCCGCGGCTCGCGAGGCGCGGGTTGACGCCCTCGGCCCACTGCTGCTCGTCGGCGGTGTCGGCCTCGGCCGCGTTCGTCACGGTCGGCACCCAGTCCCCCGTGCCGAACTCGTCCAGGTCGGCGAGCTTGAGGTACTCGGGCTGCCCGTCCGACGAGCGGTAGCGGAACACCTCGAGCTCGCTCGGGCGGCGCAGGTCGTTGCCGAGTTCGAGCAGGGTGCCGGGCCGTCCGGGCTGGATCGGCGACTGGATCGCACCGGTCACGCCGGACAACCAGCTGGCGTTGAGCGGGACGATCGTCGGCAGCCCGATGGCCACGACGAGCCCGATCGCCCCGACCACGGCGGCCGGCAGTGCGCGCTGCACGGGGCGGACGGACAGCCAGAGCAGGGCGAGGAACGCCACCGCCGTGGCGATGACGAGCGGGGTGCCGGCGGGCTGCCCGGTGATGACACCCGGAACGATCAGGATGACCAGGGCCGGTGCCGCGGCGAGCGACGGGATCCGCGCGATGGCGGCGAGGAACAGCGAGACCGCCGCCACCCAGCCGATCGACGCGGTGACGACGAGCCGGATCGCGTCGGTCTGCGGCAGTGGTGCGGGGTTCAGGCGGATCGCGGCGAGCGTCTCCCCGAGGGCCCCGTCGGCGTCGAGCCACCCGAGCGGTTGGATGTCGTTGACCAGGGCGGCGGCGCACGAGCAGGCGATGACCGTGCCGACCAGGACGACGAAGCGGATGCCGGGCGTCTGGCGGCGCACCGCGAGCATCACGGCGACGAGCACGGCGACGACGACGACGCCCGACGCCCACCAGGCGATGCCCTGCACGAGCGGCCGGATGGCGAGTGCGGCGAGGAGCACGGGCACCGGCGCGAGGGCCACGACCCAGGCGCTCGGGACGTCACGCAGGTCGTCGTCGCGCTCGAGGATCTCGCGCACGTCGGCACGGCCACGCGCGGGTGCGCTCACCCCGGTCACCGTGCGGCTCCGGACGGCGTCGCGCCGACGACCGGCACCACGAGGGTCCGCCAGCCGCCACGGTCGAGGATGCCCCGCACGGCCGGGTCCGGCGGCACGATCGTCGCCAGGATGCCGCGGCTCGACCCACTGGTCGCGCTGACGAGCTCGGCGGCTTCGTCCGCGGTGCAGGTGCCGGTCACCACGGCGGTCATGCCGTGCACGTCGCGGCCACGGACCTCGGGCAGGACGTCGGTCACCTGTCGCGCGTCGGAGCGGAGCCGGACGTCGGCGAGCCCGACGAGCACGTCGGTGAGCCCGCCGACGTCGCCCGCGTGCCGGGTCGCGCCCTCGGGGCCGTCGAACACGAGCACGACGCGGGAGGTCCGGGCGGCGAGCGCCCGGGCGACACTGGCGGCCACCACGACGGCGTGCTCGAAGGCCTGTTCGCCGCCCAGGTCGGAGAGCTCGGCGAGGTCCTCTCGACCGAGCCGCTGGTAGGACTCGCGCCGGACGTCGAGGGCGATCACGGCCTCGGGCGGCTGGGCCTGGGTGGTCTGGCGGACGTGGAGTTCACCGCGCCGTGCACTCTGGGCCCAGTGCACCCGGCGGATCGGGTCGCCCGGTCGGTACAGGCGGAGTTCGCTGTCGTCGGCGGAGCCGCCCTGTCCGACCCGGCCCTCGTCGGCCGAGACCGCACCGGCGAGCGCCCCGGCGTCGATCGCCCCGAGGGGTGCCGAGGCCGGGACGACGACGACTTCTTCGACCGGGACGACGGGACGGTCGATCCGGAGCAGGCCGAACGGGTCCTCGACCCGGATCGTCACCGGCCCGACCAGCGTCCGGCCGCGGTGCATCGCGAGCGCCTCGACGTCGAGCACGGCGGGCGGCAGGTTCGGCCCGACCTCGGCGTAGGTCTCCGCCTCGGCCAGGCTGGCGAAGGCGTCCTCGAGCTGTTCGCGCACGAGCAGCGTCGCCCTCGGGCCGATCCGCAGGCTGGTGCTGCCGAGGGTGATGCGTTCCCGGTAGACCTCGCCCACCTGGACGATCGCCCGAGCGGTGCTGCGGCTGCCGCGGAGCGGGGTGGCGACGACGAACGCCATCGCGATGCCGAGCACGACCAGCACGAGCAGCAGCAGGCCGGCCGTGACGGCGACGCTCGTGGTGCCGACCAGGCCGCCGCCGACCAGGCCGATGCCGACGGCGATGACCGTCCAGCCCCGGATCGTCGGGCGCGGGAACGGGGTGCGGCGTGCCAGTGACAGCCCGCGTCGGCCGAACCGTGCCGCCGTGGACCGCGCGGCACCGACGCGTCGCAGCAGCGACGGCGGTGCCGATGGAGCGGCCATCAGGAGCGGACGGGGGTGGCCGTGAACGGGATGGCGGTGTCGGAGACGATGCGGACGACGATCTCGCGCACGGTGTCCTCGCCGGTGCCGCCGAGCCCGCGGGCGACCGGCACGAGCCGGTGCGCGAGCACGATCGGGGCGAGCGTCGCGACGTCGTCGGGGGTGACGAACGGGCGGCCGAGCAGGGCGGCGTGCGCACGGGCGGCCTGCGCCAGGTGCAGCGTCGCGCGGGGGCTCGCACCGAGCACGAGGTCGGGGTGGGTGCGCGTCGACCGGACGATCGCGATGATGTACGCCTCGACGTCGGGGGCGATGTGCACCCTCGCGACGGTCTGGATGATCGCCCGCAGCGTGCCGACGTCGACGATCGGCCGCAGGCGCGACAGCGGGTCGCTGCCGCCGCGGTTCGCGAGCATCTGCCGTTCGGCGTCGACGCTCGGGTAGCCCATCGCGATGCGCGCCATGAAGCGGTCGCGCTGCGCCTCGGGCAGCGGGTACGTGCCCTCCATGTCGATCGGGTTCTGCGTCGCGACGATCATGAACGGCCGGTCGAGCGGGCGCGTGACACCGTCGACGGTGACCTGCGACTCCGCCATCGCCTCGAGCAGGGCCGACTGGGTCTTCGGGCTGGTGCGGTTGATCTCGTCGCCGATGACCACGTTCGCGAACACCGGGCCGGGCGAGAACCGGAAGGTGCCGGACGACTGGTCGAAGATGTTCACGCCCGTGACGTCGGACGGCAGCATGTCCGAGGTGAACTGGATGCGGTTCACCGACCCGCCGACCGAGGCACCGAGCGCCTTGGCGAGCACGGTCTTGCCGACGCCGGGGACGTCCTCGACGAGCAGGTGCCCCTCGGCGAGCATCACCGTCAGGGCCGTGCGGATGGCTTCCGCCTTGCCGTCGATCACCGTGGCGACGGAGGCCACGATGTCGTCGCCCACCGCCCGCACGTGTTCGAGCGGGAAGGCGGGGTCGGTCGGGTCCGGCACGCAGGGCTCCATCGTCGGGGACAGGTGTCGTGCATGCTACATCGGGCCGGTGACAGCACCCGGTACGGGTGCACGGACTGGTCGTTCCGCGCACCGGCGGCCGATCCGCGCAGGGTACGGCCGGGAGGCACGGCTCACCACATGCGGATCCGTCACCGGTGCGCGGAACGGTTCACGGGCCTCCAGGCAGTGACCGGGTCGGCTGACGGACGGTCAGGACCGGTGCGCCAGCGCCGCGTCCGCGGCGCGCAGCACGCGCGCGGCGACCGCGACCCCGTCTTCGCGCCCGAGCTCGGTGTCCTCGTGCTCGATGTTCACCCACATGTCCGGGTCGATCGCACGCAGGGCCTGGAGGAACGTCGTCCAGTACGCCTGGTCGTGCCCCTTGCCGAGCGCGACGAAGTCCCACGCCGACGGCTTCGGCCACTCGTTCGCCCACTCGTCGCCGCCGAGGTTCGTGCGCGACTCGTCCGGCGACAGCCGGCGGAACGAGTTGTCGAGCACCCCGTTGATCGCGGCGTGCGGGTTGATGCGGACGTCCTTCGCGGCGGCGTGGAACACGAGCGGACCGAGGTCGTGGGCGACCGCCACCGGGTCCATCTGCTGCCAGAACAGGTGCGAGGCGTCCAGCTCGACCCCGATGTTGGTCAGCCCGCCGCGCTCGACGAGCTCCCGGATCGACGCCGGGTTGAACACGAGGTTCTGCGGGTGCAGCTCGAGCGCGACCTTGACGCCGTGCTCCCGGGCCAGGGCGTCGATCTCCTGCCAGAACGGCACCGCGACGCCCCACTGGTGCTCGAGGACGTCGAGCGCGGCCGAGTTCCAGGCGTTCACGATCCAGTTCGGCCGCGTCCCGCCCGACTCCCCCGCCGGCAGTCCGGACATCGTGACGACGCGGTCCTGCCCGAGGCGGGCCGCGAGGCGGATGCTCCGCCGGACGTCCTCGGCGTGCGCGGGACCGATCGCCGGATCGGGGTGCAGCGGGTTGCCGTTGCAGTTCAGCCCGGCGATCTCGACGCCGGTCCCCGCGAACTGCGCGAGGAACGCGTCACGCGCCCCGTCGTCCTGCAGGATCGCGTCGATGTCGGGCACGTGCACCGGGGGCAGGAACCCGCCGGTGTTCAGCTCGATGCCGGTGAGGCCGTTGGCCGCGATGACCCGGAGCGCGTCGGCGAGGGGCCGGTCGTGCAGGATCGCGTCGTAGAGACCGAGCTTCATGCCGTCACTGCTTCCTTGATCGTCTCGGTGGCGCCCCCGGCCGCGGCGGACCGTGCCACCGCGTCGAGGACCTCCATGTTGTGCACGCCGTCGTCGAACGTGGCGTTCGCGGGCAGGGCGTCGGGCACGGCGCCGGTCAGCCCGGCGATCTCGTCGAGGAACGCCCGCGCCTGGTACTCGAACATCTGGTTCTGCCCCCAGCCGACGCCCGGGGCGTCCATCGCCATGCCGCCCGCGACGTAGGGGTGGTCCGGGCCGAGCACGACCTGGCGGTACCCACCCGTGCGCGAGCCGTCGGACTGCAGCGCGAGGCCGATCTCGGAGGCTCGCTCCTGGTCCCAGCGGGCGGCGCCGCGCTCGCAGAACACCTCGATCACGAGGCCGTTCGGGTGCCCGGCCGCGACGCGGGAGGCCTCGAGCGACCCGACGACCGTGCCGTCACCGAAGCGTGCGCTGAACGTGGCGTAGTCGTCGTTGCCGACGGCCGCGGTCTCACCGGTGAGCGGGACGGCCTGCCCCCGCAGGGCGTGTCCGGCGGCCACGGGGCGCTCGGTGATCGACGTGGTGAACGTCCCACCGCTGACGCTCCGGACCGGGCCGGCCAGGAACTCGGCGACGTAGGACAGGTGCGAGCCGACGTCGGCGAGCGCGCCGGACCCCGGCTCCCCTGCGAAGCGCCACGAGAACGGGACGTCGGGCGAGGCGCCGTAGTCGGTCCAGTACCGGCCGGAGACGTGCAGGACCCGGCCGAGCGTGCCGTCCTCGACGAGCTCCCTGATGGCCGCGAGCCCGGGAGCCCGGCGGTAGGTGAACCCGATGCGGCCGAGCACCCCGCGCTGCGCGGCCTCGGCAGCGGCGGACGCCATCGCGCGTGCGTCGTCGAGCGAGTCGGACAGCGGCTTCTCGCACAGCACGTGCTTGCCGGCGGCGAGCAGCCCCTCGACGATCTCGCGGTGCAGGGTGTTCGCGACGACGACGCTCACCACGTCGATGTCGTCCGCTGCCGCGATGGCCCGCCAGTCGGTGTCGTGCCGCTCGTAGCCGAAGCGCCGTGCGGCCTCGGCGGCGAGGGGCTCGTAGACGTCGCCGACCGAGACGAGCCGGACCGGCGGCACCGTCGAGGTGAAGAGGGAGGGTGCGTTCCGCCACGCAGCCATGTGGGCCTTGCCCGCCATGCCCGCGCCGATGACGGCGACGCCGATGCTGTCGCTCATGTTCTCTCCTTCGAGAAGGTCGCTGGATCCCGATTCTGGAACGTTCCAGAACGTGTCGGTAGACTGTAGCCGCACCAGCCCATGTCCTGTCAAGCACCGTGCCGGAAAGGCTCAGCGTGACCCCTCGCCCGCCGACGATCATCGACGTCGCCGCACGCGCAGGCGTCTCGAAGTCCCTGGTGTCGATGGTGCTGCGCGACGATCCCGGGGTCTCCCCGGCCCGCCGCTCCGCGGTGCTCGCCGCCGTCGCGGAGCTCGGCTACCGCCCGAACCGCGCCGCCGCCATCCTCGCCGGAACCCGGACCCGCACCATCGGGGTCATCGTCGACGACTTCCGGAACCCCTGGTACGTCCCGATGCTCGACGGCATCCGTGAGGCCCTCGCCCCGCACGGACTCCGCCTCACCCTGGCCGACACCCGCGCCAACGCCCACCTCGACTCGTCCCCGTTCGACGACCTGGTCTCCCTGCGGGTCGACGGCGTGGTGCTCGCCGCCGAGGGCTTCCCCGACATCGTCATCCCCGCCGACACCCCGGTCGTGATCGCCGGCGCGCGAGAGGAAGTCCCGGGCGGACTCGACGTGGTCGCCTCCGACGAAGCCGCCGGCGGGCGGTTGGCAGCGGATCACCTGATCGGCCTGGGTCACCGCCGCATCGCCCACGTCACCGGCTCGGGAGGCCCGGCTGCCGTCCGCCGTCAGGCCACCGTCGCGCAGCTGGCCGCGTCCGGCATCGAGCCGCTGGTCTACGGCTCCGGCCCGACCTCGGAGACGACCGGCTACGAGGGCATGCGGCTCGCACTCCGGGAGCACCCCGACCTGACCGCGGTGTTCGCCGCGAACGACGTCATGGCGATGGGCGCGATCGCCGCCGTGCAGGAAGCCGGACTCCGCGTGCCGCAGGACGTCTCGGTGATCGGCAACGACGAGACCCCGCTCGCCGCGTCACCCCTGCTGCGCCTGACGACGGTCGACCCGCACAACGACGAGGTGGGGCGCCTGGCGGCCGCGCGGTTGGTCGAGCGGATCGGCGCCGCAGCGGGGACGCCGACGGATCCCCTCCGGACGCTCGTGCCGCCGACGCTCGTCGTGCGGTCGACGACGGGGCCGCCGCGCGCCTGAGTGGTGACCACCCCGGGGCCGACGCCGGCGGGGCGGAGGTGCGCCGGGCCTCCAGGCCGGGTGCGAGGTGACCCGAGGTCAGACGCGCGCGCCCTCGAGTCGCTCGACGGACTCGGCCAGGTCGGCGAGTTCGGGGACCTCGTGCGCCTCGGCGAGGGCGCCCTCGAGCGCCGCGGCGTGGATCGGTGTCGCACGCTCGAGCAGGACCTGCCCGGCGTGCGTGAGCTCCGTGTAGAGCCCGCGACGGTCGTCGGCGCACAGGACGCGGGTCAGCAGGGCGCGCTCCTCGAGCCGGTTCACCAGCCGGGTGGTCGCACTCGGGCTGAGGGCAGCCGCGCGAGCGAGCTGCTGCATGCGCATGTGGAAGCCGTCCTGCCGGCGCAGCGCATCGAGCACCGTGAACTCCACGACGGACAGGTCGACCTGCCGGAGGTCCCGCTCCAGGCGCGTCTCGATCAGGCCGTGCAGTGCCGCCAGGGTGCGCCAGCCGTCGGCACGGACGGCGGTGGAGGTGTCGTCGACGGACATCGGTGCTCCTTCGGTCGGTGCAGACGACGACAGTTGCTTGCGCGGATACCCCGCGTGTGCAACTATCGATGTCCCGCGTCTGCAACAACCAGCGTACGCGGCACAGCTGCACGACGGAAGGACATCCATGCCCGCGGGACTCATCGCCCTCGCACTCGGCGGATTCGGCATCGGCCTGACCGAGTTCGTCATCACCGGGCTGCTGCCCGAGGTGGCAGCCGACTACGGCGTCACCGAGACCACCGCCGGCTGGCTCGTCACCGGGTACGCCCTGGCGGTCATCGTCGGGGCCCTCGGGCTCACCGCCGCGACCACCCGACTCCCCCGCAAGCCCGTCCTGCTCGGGCTGCTCGTGCTGTTCATCGTCGGCAACACCCTGTCCGCGATCGCCCCGACCTACGGCGTGATGATGACCGGCCGTGTCATCGCCGCCCTGTGCCACGGAGCGTTCTTCGGCATCGGCTCGGTCGTCGCCGCGAACATGGTCGAGCGGTCCAAGCGCGCGTCGGCCGTCGCCCTGATGTTCACCGGGCTCACCGCGTCGAACGTGCTCGGCGTGCCGTTCGGCACCTTCCTCGGCCAGGCCGCCGGCTGGCGTGCGACGTTCTGGGCGATCGCGGCCATCGGTGTCGTCGCCCTGGTCGGCGTGCTCGTCCTCGTCCCCGCGGTCCGCTCCACCGAGGTCCCGTCGCTCGCCCGCGAACTCAGCGCCTTCCGGTCCGGGCAGGTCTGGCTGTCGCTCGGCATGACCGTGCTCGGCTACGGCGGGATGTTCGGCGCCTTCACCTACATCGCGTACACGTTGACCTCGGTGTCCGGGTTCCCGTCGTCGGCGGTGCCGTGGCTGCTCATCGTGTTCGGGATCGGGCTGTTCGTCGGCAACTTCGCCGGCGGCAAGCTCGCGGCCCGCTCGATCGACCGCACGTTGCTCGTGGTGCTCGTCGTGCTGACCGTGGTGCTCGCGGCGTTCGCCCTCGTCGCGACCTCGCCGGTGCTCACCGTGATCGCCCTCGTGCTGATGGGGGCGTTCGGGTTCGCGACCGTCCCGGCCCTGCAGACGCGGGTCATGCAGTACGCCGACCACGCGCCGACCCTGGCGAGCGGGGCGAACATTGCCGCGTTCAACCTCGGCAACGCGCTCGGGGCCTGGATCGGCGGCCTGACCATCGCCGCCGGGCTCGGCTACACGTCGCCGATCTGGGCGGGGTCGGGGATCACCCTGGCGGCCGTGGTGCTGACGCTCGTGGCCATGGGCGCGGTGCGTCAGGGGCGTGCGGGAGCGCGGACCACGACGACGGGGAGCATCGCGACGGTGTGACGCGAGCGCTTCGGGCGCCAGGAACGACGAAAGCCCGGTCCGATCGGACCGGGCTTTCGTGGAGTGCGGAGACGGAGGGATTTGAACCCTCGGTCCCCTCAAAGGGGACTCCACCTTAGCAGGGTGGTGCACTCGGCCGGACTATGCGACGTCTCCAAGCACTCTCGCGAGCGCTGCGACCACCATACAGGAGGACCGCGCCACTCTCGACCCGACGCACGCCCGCGCGTGGCACGACCCGTCGCACTCGGTCCCCCGAAGTGGGGACACGTGGGGGTTGTCGGGGCGTACCCCACTGCATAGCATCATCGGGACGCGGCAATCACGTTCCGGGGCTCGTCCCCGTCGTCGCGACACAGCACCCGACGTCGTTCCCCGTGCGGGCCCGGCGCGCCCGATCGCGTGGCGCCCGGCGGGGAGCGACTCCCCTGGGGGCGCGGCCCACCACCGCGCCCCCGTTTCTGCGTTCGAGGCGGGTGCACTGCTGAGGTCCCGGCGCACGCACGCACAGCAACGGTCGGGCCCTCGAAAGCGACACTGCGCCGCCGAGCTCGGCGGTCACTGGCGCCAGGGCGACAGAGTGCCGCGGGTGTTCGGCGGCAGTCTGTCGCTTTCGCGAAACGGGGCGAGGGACCAGGCGCAGCCACCCGCGCCCGCGCCCGCGCCTCAGTACCCGAACGCCTTGGAGCAGGTCTGCTGGTCGGCGGACTGCCCCTCGAGCCCGTCGATCGTCTCGGGCGTCGCCGAGGGGGTGCGCGGCGCGGCGGACGACGGCGTCGCGGGGGCCGCGGGGGTCGCGGGCGCCGGCGCAGCCGCTGGCGACGAGGGTGCCGCGTTCGGCTGCGTCGGACTCGGCTGCGTCGGACTCGTCTCGGACCCGATCCCCGTGCTGTCCGCCCCGAGGGAGAACGACTGGTCGGCCTTGATCTTCGCGAACAGCCGGTCGGCCAGGTACGTCGTCGGCTCGACCTTGCCCTCGTAGACACCGGTGCCGCCCGTGGTGCCCGGGTACTGCACGAAGTTCACCTGCGCCAGCGGCAGGTCCCGCAGCGCCAGGCCCATCTGCACCATCGTCCCGATGTCGTTCAGGCTCTGGGACAGCTGCATGTTCGACGCCGCCGCCCGGGCCAGCTTGTACAGGCGGGCCGGCGAACCGAGGGTGTCGTTCGACTTCACGGTGCGAAGCAGCGACGACAGGAACACCTGCTGGCTCGAGATCCGGCCGAGGTCCGACCCGTCGCCGACCCCGTGCCGGGTGCGCAGGAACGCCAGGGCCTCGTCACCCTGCAGGGTCGAGGTGCCGGCGGGCAGGTTCAACCCGGTGTACGAGTCGGTGATCGGCTGGGCGACGCAGACCGGCACACCGCCGATCGCGTTCGACATCTCGATGACGCCCTTGAACGACACCGCGGCCGAGTACTGGATGTCGAGTCCGGTCAGCCCGGCGACCGTCTGCGTGACGCAGTTCAGGCCCCCCTCGCCGAACGAGGTGTTGATCGGCTGCGCCGCCATCGCCGGGGCCGTGCCCGTGCCGTCGGTCTTCGTGCAGGCCGGGATCGGCGTGACGAGGTCGCGCGGGATGCTCACCGCGGTCGCGTTGGTGTGGTCGGCGGAGACGTGCAGCAGGATGTTGACGTCGTTGAGGGTCGCGTCACGCTCCCCGAACGCCGCGCTCTGGTCGGGGTCGTTGTCGGTGCCGACGACGAGCATGTTGAACCCGCCCGTGAAGGCGCTGAGCGGCTTCGCACCGCCCTGCGCCTGCGGTGCGGGCTGGCCCTGGATCTCCACGCCGTCACCGAGGTCGTCCGTGACCTGCTTCGCCGCGATCGCCGTCACCGAGACCGAGCTGACCAGGGCCACTGCGACGACGGCGGACACCGTCTTGGCAGCGGTCGCGAGGGGGCTCGAGCGCCGCAGACGTCCGTGCCGTGCGATCCCGGGTGCTCGGTTCAAGCGGTGGGATCGATCGCGGACGTCGTTCACGGGCACTCCTGTCGTCGGTGGACACGCCGGGGACGGCAACCGGTCAAGGCTGCCACGACGTTGCCTGACGATCCAGTGCGAGGGGCGCCGGCACCGCTCACTGCGCGGCGGCGGGACCTGCGGACCACGGCGGCGGACGCGGACCTGAGCGGATCCGCAGCCGCCGCCGGTTCAGGCCGACACGACCACCCGGAAGCGGTCCGGCAGCGCGATCAGGGCCGCCGACAGGTCGAGGAGTGCCGCGGCGCAGTCGTCGAGGGCGTCTCGCTCCGCGGCGTCCGCGGCCCGCTCGACGATCTCGACCCGTCGTCGCCGGTCGACCACCGCATCGATCCCGTTCGCCAGGGCGACGTCGTCGGTGAAGAACATGTCGAGCACGATGCGCTGCGACAGCAACCAGTCACCGCTGACCGACGACCCGCGGCGTCGCAGGTACCAGGCCCCGAGTTCGACGAAGGCGCCGGCTTCGGTCCAGCACTCCCGCAGCCACGCCTTGTCGAACCGGTCGTGGTACCCGACGGAGTTCGACGGCGGATCGACGAGCAGGGCCTGGGCGATCCGCAGTCGCTCGATCATCTGGTCGACCGACCACTGCGCGATCACGACACCGACGTACCGCTGCACACTGGCCAGCTGCAGGGACTCGAGGGTCACGAGGGCTTCGCGCACCGGTGTGCGCGACACCCGCATGTCCGATGCGAGGGTGTCGAGCCGCAGCCGCTGCCCACGGCGGTACTCCCCCCGCAGGACGTTGTCGAGCAGTCGCAGGAACACCGCGTCGCGCAGCAGGCTGCGGCGCAGGCCGTGGGGATCGAGGCCGTCGGCCCCGGCTCGGGCGGGAGTGTGCTCCATCACCCCAGGCTCACGCACGGGCGGCACCCCCGAGGCGAGGGCGGTCGCTGCCGTGGATCGTGGTCGCCGGTGTCGTGCTGTGGAGGAGTGCCATGCACGCACAGTGACAGCGCTGCGACGGCGGCGCTAAACACTCTGAATACAGAATGTCAGACCGCCGCCGGGCTCACCTCCGGTCGGACTTCGCGTCCCCGGTGAGCACCGAGAGTGGTTGGGTGACGTCCTCGAGCCCCTTCCGCGCGGCGTCGACCCCGAAGATCAGGGCCACCACGCCGCCGCCGATCATCACCGCGGATCCGAGCAAGTACCCCCAGAACAGCGGCTCCCGCGACGACCCGTCACCGATGAAGGCGCCGTAGATGGCCGGCGCGACCGCACCGAAGATCTGCGCCAGGGCGAAGAAGTACGAGATGGCCTGCGACCGCAGCTCGAGCGGGAAGATCTCGCTGACGGTCAGGTAGGCGCTCGACGCACCGGCCGAGGCGAAGAAGAACGAGACGCACCAGAACGCGACCTGCACCGTCGCCGAGATCGCGTCGGCCCGGAACAGGAACGCCGACGTGGCGAGCACGAGGCCGGACACCAGGTACGTCAGGAAGATCATCTGGCGACGACCCCAGGTGTCGAAGAAGCGCCCCAGGATGATCGGGCCGAGCAGGTTGCCGATCGCGAACGGGAAGAAGTAGACCGCCGTCTCCGCCGTCTTCAGGCCGAAGAAGTTCGTCAGGACCAGGGCGTAGGTGAAGAAGATCGCGTTGTACAGGAACGCCTGCGTGATCATCATCGTCGCGCCGACGAGCGTGCGGGTCGGGTACTGCTTCAGCAGCACGCGCGCGATGGCGAGGAACCCGACGCGGTCGGTCGGCGTGACGGTCATCGCCTTCGACTGGTCGACCTCCGGCAGGGGCTTGCCGGTCGCCTTCTCCACCGACTCCTCGATGCGGGAGACGGTGGCCTCGGCCTCTTCCTCGCGACCGTGCGTCATCAGCCACCGCGGACTCTCCGGGATGTGCCGTCGCAGGAAGATGATCGCGATGCCGAGCACCGGGCCGAGGAAGAACCCGATGCGCCAGCCGATGTTCTCGGCGAAGTAGGACGTGTCGAGCAGGTAGATGTTCGCGAACGCGCCGAGTGCCGCACCGCCCCAGTACGTGCCGTTGATGGCGATGTCGACGTGCCCGCGGTACTTCGCCGGGATGAGCTCGTCGATCGCCGAGTTGATCGCCGCGTACTCACCGCCGATGCCCAACCCCGCGACGAACCGGAAGGCCGCCAGGAACCAGAAGTCCTGGGCCAGGCCCGCGATGCCCGAACCGACCAGGTAGATCGCGAGCGTCAAGATAAACAGCTTGCGGCGCCCCAACCGGTCGGACATGCGCCCGAACACCAGGGCACCGACGACCTGGCCGACCAGGTAGATCGTTCCGAGGGACGTCACCTGCTGCGTGGACAGGTTCAGGTCCGCCTGGAAGCCCGCGTTCGACACGATCTGGATCTCGAGACCGTCGAGGATCCAGGACACGCCGAGTCCGACGACGACGCTCCAGTGGAACCGGGTCCACGGCAAGCGGTCCATCCTGGCGGGCACCAGGCTCTTGATGGTTGCGTTCGCGCTGCTCACGAGATGGGACCGTACGCCGAGATCGCCGATGTGGTTCAGATGCGGAACGAGCAACCGGGGGCGGAGCCGGATCCCCCTACTTCGAATCCGGCTCCGTCGCCGGGATCTCAATGATCGCAAGTGCGATGGAAACCCACAAGCGGACGGTCGGGAGGCCCGTGGCGGGCCCCGCCACGGGCCTCCCGTCCGACAAGGCGTAACGTCCAGAACGTGACCCGACCTGACATCCGCACGGTCGGCGAGCTCCGCACCTCTGGTCACGTCCAGAAGACGGTCCGCGCCGAGATCCGCGACAACCTGCTCACCGCCCTGCGCCAGGGCACCGATCCGTGGCCCGGCCTGCACGGCTTCGAGACCACCGTCATCCCCCAGCTCGAACGCGCCCTGATCGCCGGCCACGACGTCGTCCTGCTCGGCGAGCGCGGCCAGGGCAAGACCCGGCTGCTCCGCACCCTGCAGGGCCTGCTCGACGAGTGGACACCGGTCATCACCGGCTCCGAGCTCGGCGAGCACCCGTACGAACCGATCACCACCGCGAGCATCCGGCGTGCCGACGACCTCGGCGACGCCCTGCCGATCAGCTGGCGGCACCGCGACGACCGCTACGTCGAGAAGCTCGCGACACCGGACACGAGCGTCGCCGACCTGATCGGCGACGTCGACCCGATGAAGGTCGCCGAGGGCCGCAGCCTGGGCGACCCGGAGACCATCCACTTCGGGCTCGTCCCCCGCGGGCACCGTGGCATCGTCGCGATCAACGAGCTGCCCGACCTGGCCGAACGCATCCAGGTCGCGATGCTCAACGTGATGGAGGAGCGCGACGTCCAGATCCGCGGCTACGTGCTGCGTCTGCCGCTCGACGTGCTCGTCGTGGCGAGTGCGAACCCCGAGGACTACACGAACCGCGGCCGGATCATCACGCCGCTGAAGGACCGCTTCGGCGCCGAGATCCGCACGCACTACCCGATCGAGCTCGACGACGAGATCGCCGTCATCCGGCAGGAGGCCCAGCTGACGGCCGAGGTCCCCGACGCCCTGATCGAGATCCTCGCCCGGTTCACCCGGGCACTGCGTGGTTCCAGCGCCGTCGACCAGCGCAGCGGTGTGAGCGCCCGGTTCGCGATCGCCGGTGCCGAGACGGTGTCCGCCGCCGCGGTGCACCGCGCGGCACGCCAGGGCGAGGACGAGGCGGTCGCGCGGCCGATCGACCTCGAGACCGCGGTGGACGTCCTCGGCGGCAAGATCGAGTTCGAGAACGGCGAAGAGGACCGGGCCGACGAGGTCCTCGAGCACCTGCTCCGCACCGCGACCGCCGAGACCGTGCGCTCCCGGTTCAAAGGCCTCGACTTCGCGGTGCTCGTGGACGCGCTCGACGGCGGCACGATGGTGACCACGGGCGAGCAGGTCAGCGCCCGGGCGTTCCTCGAAGGCCTGCCGTCGATCGGCGAGTCCGACCTGTACGACCAGGTGTGCGACCGGATGGGTGCCACGAACGACGGCGAACGCGCCGGCGCGATCGAGCTCGCCCTCGAGGGCCTGTTCCTGGCCCGGCGCATCAGCAAGGAGTCCGGCGGGGGCGAAGCCGTCTATGGCTAGGCAGAACCGGCGCCTGACGCGCGACACCCGGTACGGCCGGTACACCGACGGACCCGACCCGCTCGCCGCCCCGGTCGACCTGGCCGAGGCGCTCGACGCCATCGGGCAGGACGTGATGGGCGGCACGTCGCCCGAGCGCGCGATGCGGGAGTTCCTGCGACGCGGCGGCCGGACGCAGCGCGGCCTCGACGACCTGGCCCGACGGGTGGCCGAGCGCCGCCGTGAGCTGACGAGCAAGAACAACCTCGACGGCACCCTGCAGCAGGTGCGCGAGCTCCTGGACCAGGCGCTGCTCGCCGAGCGCGGGGAGCTCGCCCGCAACGTCGACCTCGACGACGGCGACCGGGCCCTGGCCGAACTGCAGCTCGACAGCCTGTCGCCCTCCCCCGCCGCCGCGGTGCAGGAACTCGGCGACTACGACTGGACGAGCCCGACCGCGCGCCAGAAGTACGACGAGATCAAGGACCTGCTCGGCCGCGAGGTGCTCGACCAGCGCTTCGCCGGCATGAAGCAGGCGCTCGAGGGTGCCACCGACCAGGACCGGGCCGCGGTCAGCGCGATGATGCAGGACCTCAACGCGCTGCTCGAGGCACATGCCCGCGGCGAGGACACCCGGCAGCAGTTCGACGACTTCATGGACCAGCACGGCGAGTACTTCCCGTCGAACCCGGCGAACGTCGACGAGCTGCTCGACGACCTGGCAGCCCGCGCGGCCGCGGCGCAGCGCATGCGGAACTCGATGACCCAGGAGCAGCGGGACGAACTCGACGCCCTCGCCCAGCAGGCCTTCGGCTCCCCCGACCTGATGGGGCAGTTGTCCCAGCTCGACGACACCCTGCGCGCGCTGCGTCCCGGCGAGGACTGGGGCGGATCCGAGCGCATGGAGGGCGAACAGGGCCTCGGGCTGGGCGACGGCACCGGGGTGTTCCAGGACATCGCGGACCTCGACGCCCTCGCCGACCAGCTCGCCCAGTCCGGGCCGGGCTCGGAGCTCGACGACCTGGACCTCGACGCGCTGTCCCGGCAGCTCGGCGACGAGGCGGCGGTCGACGCGAAGACCCTGCAGCGCCTCGAGCAGGCGCTCCGGAACTCCGGGGCGATGCGCCGCGGTGCCGATGGGCAGCTCCGGCTCACCCCGAAGGCGATGCGGCAGCTCGGCAAGAGCCTGCTCAAGGACGTCGCCCAGCGGATGTCCGGTCGGCAGGGCGCGCGGGACCTCCGTCGCTCGGGCGCCGCGGGCGAACCCTCGGGGGCGTCGCGGCAGTGGGCGTTCGGCGACACCGAGCCGTGGGACATCCCCCGCACGATCACGAACGCCGTGGTGCGGACGGCGGCCAGCGGTCGACAGGGTGCGGGCGTGCGCCTGAGCATCGAGGACGTCGAGGTGCAGGAGACCGAGGCGCGCACCCAGGCCTGCGTCGCGCTGCTCGTCGACACGTCGTTCTCGATGGCGATGGAGGACCGCTGGGTGCCGATGAAGCGCACCGCCCTCGCGCTGCACACCCTGGTGTCGACCCGGTTCCGCGGCGACGACCTGCAGCTCATCGCCTTCGGTCGCGAGGCCGAGGTGATGGACGTCGAACAGCTCGTCGGTCTCGACGCGATGTGGGACAAGGGCACGAACCTGCACCACGCCCTGCTGCTCGCCAACCGGCACTTCCGCAAGCACCCCACGGCCCAACCGGTGCTCCTCATCGTCACCGACGGTGAGCCGACGTCGCACCTCGAGCCGAACGGGCAGGTCTGGTTCGACTACCCGCCCGACCCGGTGACGATCGCGCTGACCGTGCGGGAGCTCGAGAACGCCGGACGCCTCGGCGCCCAGACGACGTTCTTCCGGCTCGGCGAGGACCCGGGGCTCGCCCGGTTCATCGACGCGATGGCGAAGCGGGTGGACGGCAGCGTCGTGGCACCGGAGAACGACGACCTCGGGGTCGCCGTGGTCGGCTCGTACCTCGGCTCGCGTCGCGGGGCCGGTGGCGCGCTCTTCCGCGACGACTGGGGGCTCTGAAGCCCACACGAAACGGACTGGAGGCCCGTGGCGAGACCGCCACGGGCCTCCAGTCCGTTGTCGGGTGCGTCTAGAACAGTGGCCAGGGCACGGCGGGGCCGTGACCGGGCGGCGGCGGGAAGATCCCGACGGCGCGCAGAGCCGCGCAGCGCGCCCGGAGCGTGTCGATCTCCTCGTCCGTCAGGTGCTCGGCGAGCTCGTCGCCGAGACCACCGCGCAGGGCTTCGGACACGCGGTCGAGGCCCTCGAGCTCGTCCGGACCGAGGGGCTCCCCGATCCAGCCCCACAGGACCGTCCGGAGCTTGTGCTCGATGTGGAAGGTGAGCCCGTGGTCGACGCCGAAGCGGTGGCCGTCGGGCATCGCCAGCACGTGCCCGCCCTTGCGGTCGGCGTTGTTCACGACGACGTCGAAGACGGCCATCCGGCGCAGGGCCTCGGAGTCCTCGTGCACGAGCGTGACGGGCTGGTCGTGTTCGTCGATGGCCTCGAGCACGGGCAGCCAGGGCGAATCCGCTGCCTCGGCGAGCTCCGGCGTCACCAGGTCGACGGCGTCCTGCTCGGGGTCGACGTCCTGCCAGCGCTGCACCATGCCGGGCCCGAACGGACCGTCACCCATCCACGTGGGCGGCACGACCCCCCAGCCGAACGCCTCGGAGACCAGGTGCGCGGCGATCTCGCGGCCGGCGAGCGTGCCGTCCGGGAAGTCCCACAGCGGGCGCTCGCCCTCGATGGGCTTGTAGACGACGGTCGCACCGTCGAGTTCGGCGAGGAAGGTGGCGTTGGACGCCTCGCGGATGCGCGCCCGGACGGAGAGCGAGCCGTCGCTCATGCGTCGCCGGGCGGACGACCGGCGGCGACGACCTCGCGCGTGCGCTCGACGAAGGCCCGGGCGGTGCCGACCGGGATCTTCACCTGGAACAGCTCGGCGGGCTCGGGGATCTCGACGACGGCCTCGATCTCGATGCCGTCCTCGCTCTCCTCGGACACGATCTCGACCTCGTCGTCGATCGGGTACGCCTCGATGACGACCTGCGCGGTGGCCGGGTCGAAGCCCAGGCTCAGGGCTCCGGCGCGGAACTCGGCCTCGACGGGCTGGTCGAGCGGCTCCGGGTCGCGGAGCTCGGCAGGCACCGACGGCGGCACGCTGAAGCGGTTGTCGTCGACGGTCGCGACCTCGTCGAGGAGCTCGTCGATCTTGTCGGCGAGCACGGCGGTCTGCTCCTTCTCGAGCGCGACGCTGGTGACGCGCCGACCGGAGCGGGCCTGGATGTAGAAGGCGCGCTCACCCGGACGGCCGATGGTGCCGACGACGAGGCGGTCCGGCCAGTCGAAGCCGTGGACGATGGTGGGCATACCCGCATTGTAGGAGCGCTCGGCTCCGGCCGTTCAGGGTCGGGCAGGACCCTCGGGCGCGTCGGGTGCCGGGTTGCCCGCGCCGCCGCCAACCGCGGCGTCCCCGCTGGGTGCCGGGGCGGTGCGCAGCCAGGACAGGTCACCGGACTCGGTGTTCGTCGCGACGACCTCGGGGCGGTGCTCGCCGTAGCGCACGACGGACACCGAGGCCGGGCCGACGCCGATGCGCTGGAACAGGTCCAGGTGCATGCCGAACGCGTCGGCGAGGACGCTCTTGATGATGTCGCCGTGGCTCACCGCGACCCAGACGGCTCCGGGTCCGTGCTCCGCCTCGACCTCGGCGTCGATGCGACGAACGGCCGCGACTGCGCGGGACTGCATCGTCTGCATGGACTCACCACCGGGGAACACGACGGCGCTCGGGTTCGCCTGCACCGTGCGCCAGAGAGGCTCCTTCGCCAGGTCGGCGAGCTTCCGGCCCTGCCACTGCCCGTAGTCGGCCTCGGTGATGGCCCGCTCGATCAGCGAGGCGGGTGCACCGGTCTGCCGGTCCGTCTGCCCGTCCGTCTGCCGGTCCAGGATCGCGCGGGCGGTCTGCCGGCAGCGCTCGAGCGGACTCGACACCACGGCGACGACGGGCACCGCGGCGATGCGCTCCGCGGTCCGCTCGGCCTGGGTGCGGCCGACGGCGTCGAGTCGCACGCCGGCGGTGCGTCCGGCGAGGACGCCGGTGGCGTTCGCGGTGGTGCGTCCGTGACGGACGAGGAGGACGGTCGCCATGCGCCCGATCCTAGGCGCGGGACGCGGTCGCCCTTGACGGGCCGCCCGGGGACCGATCAGATGGGGGCATGGCCGGGCGGCATCGACTCGCACTCTTCGCCACGTCGACGGTGACCGGGTTCGGGATCGCGACGTGGATCACCCGGACGCCCGCGATCCGCGACGAGCTCGGTGCCTCGATCGAGGCGATGGGCCTCGTCCTGCTCGGGCTGTCGATCGGGTCGATGATCGGGATCCTCGGAGCCGGAGCCCTGGTGCGACGCCTCGGCAACCGCCCGCTCATCCTGCTCGGGGGCGCGCTGCCCGTCGTCGGCATGGTGCTCGTCGCGCTGCTCGCCCCGGCACAGGTCGCCGCCGGGGTCTGGGTCGGGCTGTTCCTGATCGGCTTCGGGGCGGGAGTCGCCGAGATCGGGCTGAACGTCGAGGCCGCCGCGGTCGAACGGCAGATCGGGCGACCGGTCGTGCCGGTGCTGCACGCCTGCTTCAGCCTCGGCAGCGTGGTCGGCGGGGTCGTCGGCATCGCCATGACGGCGGCGGGGACCCCGGTCCGGGTGCACCTGCTCGTCGGCGCCGCGGTGATGGCCGCGCTGGCGGTGTTCGCGGCGCTGAACCTGCGGCCGGTGCCCCGTGAGGCACCGACCGATGCACCGGCCGATGCCCGCGGCCCCCGTCGGGGAGCCCGCCGCTCCGTCCTCACCGTGCAGCTCGCCATGATCGCCGTGATCACCCTCGCGATGGCCTTCGCCGAAGGTGCCGCGAGCGACTGGCTCCCGCTGCTGATGACCACCGACCACGACGCCCCAGAGTCGGTCGGGTCCCTCGTGTTCACCGGGTTCGCCCTCGCCATGCTCATCGGTCGCGCGGCCGGCACACCGCTCGTCGCCCGGTTCGGTCGCGCCCCGGTCGTCCGGGTCTGTGCCGCGGTCGGTGCGGTGGGGGTCCTGCTCGTCGTGCTGTCACCGAGTCCGGTGGTCACCGCGGCCGCCGCCGGCGTCTGGGGGCTCGGCATCGCCCTCGGGTTCCCGCTGTCGATCTCCGCCGCGGGCGACCACCCCACCGACGGCGACCGCCGGGTGTCGGTGGTGGCCACTGCCGGGTACATCGCGTTCCTGGTGGGGCCGCCGCTGCTCGGCTTCGTCGGGGAGCACCTCGGCCTGCAGACGGCGATGCTCGTGCCCCTGGTCCTGCTGGTCGCGGCGTTCGTGGTCGCCCCGGCGACGCGGGGACGGGACACCGGGCGGACGATCGAGCCGGCGGAACCGGCGCGTCGGCCGTCCGGTCGGTAGCGTCTCGGGCATGCCGTTCTTCCGCGACGCTCCGCGCCCGATCACCCCAGCCGCTCCGTCCAGGGTCCAGGCCGCGTGGTCCGACTCCGCCGGGCACCTCGCGACCCGGTGCCTGCAGCTCATCATCGTCGTGGTGGTCGTCGCCGGCGTCGTCTGGGCGAGCAACATCCTGAGCGTCGTCACGATCCCCGTGCTCCTCGCGCTCATCATCGCGTCGGCCATGCACCCCGTGGTGTCGTGGCTCCGCAAGCACCGGGTGCCGTCGGTGGTGGCCACCCTCGCGGTGCTGATCGGCGTCCTCGCGATCCTGGGGCTGATCGGCTGGCTCATCGTCGTCGCCGTCGAGAACCAGTGGGCGCAGCTGCAGAAGTCAGCAGTCGACGGGTTCCAGCAACTGCAGGAGTTCGCGAAGAACCTGCCGTTCTCGATCTCGGACAAGCAGATCGACGACGCGGTCGCGTCGGCGTCCGACTTCGTCACGAGCGCCCAGTTCGGATCCGGTGCACTCGCCGGCGCCTCGGCCACCGCGAACTTCCTGACCGGGCTCGTCCTGATGATCGTCGTGCTGTTCTTCTTCCTGAAGGACGGCCCGAGCATCTGGGAGTTCCTGCTCCGCCCCTTCACCGGCGAGCGCTACGCCCGAGCTCGTCGCGTCGGCGACCGGGTCGTCTCGACCCTCGGCGGGTACGTCCGCGGCACGGCCACGGTCGCGGCGGTCGACGCGATCGGCATCGGAGTCGGCATCGCCATCGTCGGCGTCCCGCTCGCCCTGCCGCTGGCCGTCATCGTCTTCATCACCGCGTTCATCCCGATCGTCGGTGCCACCGCCGCCGGCGTCCTCGCCGCCCTGGTCGCGCTCGTGGCCCTCGGCCCGGTGCAGGCGCTCATCGTGATCGGCATCGTGGTGCTGGTGAACCAGCTCGAGGGCAACCTGCTGCAGCCCGTCTTGATGGGGCGCACCCTCAAGCTGCACGGCCTCGTCATCCTGATCGGGCTGACCGCCGGCACCGTCCTCGCCGGCATCACCGGCGCGATCATCTCGGTGCCGCTGATCGCCGCGGCCTGGGGCGCGATCCTGGTGTGGGACGGCCCGAACACCCCGGCCCGTCCGTGGCGGAAGAAGCGCAACGAGGACGTCACCGCGCACGAGCTGCCGCAGGGCTGACCCGCGGAGGCGATCCGCGGCGCCGATCCGCGGGGCGCGTTGCGGACATCCGCTTCGCGCAGCGGCCGTCCACCCAGCAGGATGGAGGAGTGCTCGTCTCCATCGTCTACATGAGCCGTGCCGTCGTCCCCTTCGACGACCAGGCCATGGCGGTGCTGCTCGCGGAGTCCCGGCTGCGCAACGAAGCGCTCGGGGTCTCCGGGCTCCTGCTCGCCAAGGGCGGTCGGTTCATGCAGCTGCTCGAGGGTCCGGCGTGGAGCGTGCAGGACCGGTACGACGTGATCGCGAAGGACCCGCGCCACGGTGAGGTCAAGTCACTCGTGCGCGAGGACATCGAGCGACGACGCTTCGACGGCTGGTCGATGGCCTACCGCGCGCTCGACGACTCGGACCTCCGCTCCGAGGAGGGCTTCAGTCCCTTCCTGTCCGGCACGATGGACTTCCCGCGCTCGTTCGACCGGACCAGTGCGGCCTGGCTGCTGAAGTGGTTCCGCGACCGCGAGCTGCACGACCTCTGACCCGCCGGCAGCGACGCACTCCGCCCGCGCCGTACCCAGCGGTTCAGTCGATGCCGAACGCGTCCTCGACGACGGCGAGCAGCCGGTCGCGGTGCTTCGGGTCCGCCGTCGCCGCGATCACCACCCGCCACATCGTCGCCACCGCCGGCATCAGGTCGGTGCGCCGCGTCCGGACGTCGGACACGAGCTGCACGCCGGTGAAGTAGGGCACCACCGTAGAGCCGAGCTGCTCCGCGGTCAGGTCCGTCCGGAGTTCCCCGCTCGCGATCGCCAACCGGAACACGTCGACGATCCCGCCGATCCACTGCTCGTAGAAGCTACGCGTCGCGGTCTGGAACTCGCCGCGCTCCAGCGACAGCCGGATGCCCGCCCGCACGATCGGGTCGGTCCGGAGCAGGTCGGCGATGCCGTGCGACGCCCCGATCAGGGCGGCGACCGGCGAGCTGTCGGTGTGGCTGACGACGTCGAAGGTGCGGGCGTTCTGCTCGCCGATGACACCGAGCGCCAGGGCGAGCTTCGTCGGGAAGTGGAAGTGCAGCGTGCCCTGCGAGACGCCCGCCGTGCGGGCGACGCCCGCGATGGTCGCGCCGGCGAAGCCGACGCGGTCGAACTCCTCCGCCGCGGCCACCAGGATCTGCTCACGTCGTTCCACGTGACCAGTCTGTCGGTCTGGAGGCCCGGGGCGGGCCCGCACCGTGCCTCTCCCCACCGGCACGGCCGGTCCGCCGCTGGCGCGTCGGCCCGGAACCGGCGGCGTGGGCCCAGACCGAGGGGTGGTGCGTCTCAGGCCGCGTGCCGGCCGAGCGTGATGCGCTCCTCGGGCAGGTCCTGCAGGTCGCGCCCACGGAACCAGCGGAGCAGCCAGTCGGCGGGCGTGCCCGCCACCCCGGTCGGCAGACCGGTGCGGTCGCTGAGGAAGGTGCTGAACCCGGGCTCGTCACGGAGCTCGTCCCCGGTCGGGCTGCCGAACGCCATCGCCCAGCCGTCGAACCGACGCGTGCTGATGGACTCACGCGACAGCGACTTCACTCCGGTGTGCCGCGGGTCGCGCTCGATCGCGGCGAAGCGGTCCTCGACGCTCCAGACCGGACCCTCGAGCACCTGCATGAAGCGGCCGCCCTTGGCGAGCAGGAGCCCGGAGACGCCGAGCGCGTGGTTGCGGAGCCGCGCCTCGCGCAGCATGGCGACCAGCTGGTCGTCGGTCAGGTCGTCGACGGCGACGGACATGTAGACGAGGGAGGTGAGCGAAGTCATCCCCTGCAGTCTGGATCGTGGTCAGTGGCACGGTCAACGCGTCGTCCGCACACCGCACCGGACGGTGCGGCATGCGGACGACGGGCGGGGTGTCGGGTGTCGGATATCGGGTCTCGGGTGTCGGGTTTCGATCAGGTGAGGGCGAGCAGGTTGTTGACCTGTTCGTTGACCCCGGTCAGCGTCGAGATCGGCTTGCCGTTCGCGTAGACGTCGTCGAAGGCGGGCTGCAGCAGGGCCTGCACGTCGGCGGGGTTCTTCGTGACCGGGAACAGGAACGTGGTGTCCTCCTCGACCTGCCGGGTGAACGCCGAGACGTCGAGCCCGCGCTTCCGGAACGAGGCCACTGCGGCCTCGGTGCCCGCGGGACGAGCGGGGAACACGATCCCGCTCTCACCGACGATCCGCTGCGCCTCGTCGCTGCCCAGGAACGCCACCCACTTCGCGGCGGCCTCGGGGTCCTTCGCCTGCTTCGTGATCGAGTCGCCGAGCCCGTTGAACATCGACGCACGGTGACCCGACGGGCCGATCGGGGTCGGGGCGACCGCGACGTCGAGGTCCTCCATGCCGAGGTACGAGCCGATCATCCACGAGCCGTTGAAGGACAGCGCGCACTTGCCGGCGCCGAGCTGGACCTCGGGCCCGGTCGTGGTCGAGAACACCCCGTACTTCGCCATGTAGCCCTTCTCGGCCAGCCGGTAGTACCAGGCGAGGGTGTCCTGCACGACCCGCTCGTCGTAGCGGAACCGGTCGCCCCACGGGTTCTCGTTCGTGTAGAACCAGTCGACCGACCCGGTGAACGGCGACCACTGGGTCTGCCCGAAGCCGTCGCCGCCCGAGCCGTTCGACGAGATGCCGTAGACGGCGACGTCGTCCTTGTCGAAGCCGTCCTCGTCCCCGCGTCGGCCCTTCGAGTCCACCGTCAGCCGCGCGAGCATCCGCTCGAACGTGCCGCCGTCGTCCGGGTTCCACGCGAGCGACCCGAGTTCCTCGGCGGAGACCCCGGCCTTCGCCATCGCCTTCCTGTCGTAGAACATCGCGACGGTGTCCCAGTCCTTCGGGGAGCCGTAGCGGTGGCCGTCCTGGCCCTTCCACAGTTCGGCGAGCCCGGACTGGTAGTCGTCGTCACGGATGCCCTTCGTGGCGTCGAGTTCGTCGAGCCCGTAGAGCACGTCGAGGTCGGCGTACTGCGGGAACTTCGTCAGGTGGTCGGTGAAGACGTCGGGCGCGGTGCCGGCGATGAAGCCCGCGGTGAGCTTGGTCCAGTAGTCGTTCCACCCGAGCTGGGTGATCTTCACGGTGATGTCCGGGTTCGCGCGGTGGAACGCGTCGGCGACGGCCTGGTACGCGGGCTGCTGGTTGGCGTCCCAGAGCCAGTAGCTCACGGTGCGCGCACCCGACCGGTTCGTCGTGCGGCGACCGGGCGACGAGCAGGCGGCGAGCGCGCCGAGGGCCAGGGCGGAGGCGCCGCCGGCGAAGAGCGTGCGGCGGGTCAGTTGGTTCGTCATGGTGTTCGTCCTGTCCGAGCGCCGGGTCACTTGATCCCGGAGAAGCCGATGGAGTTGACGATCCGCTTGGCGAAGACGCCGAACAGCAGGATCATCGGGAGCGCCGCCACCAGGGTCGCGGCCATGAGCCCGGCCCAGTCGGTGCCGGACTGCGGGGTCTGCGACTTGAAGACGCCGAGCGCGACGGTCAGCACCCGCGAGCTGTCGGTGTACGACACCATGAGCGGCCAGAAGTAGTCGTTCCAGCTCGTGATGTACGTCAGCACGGCGAGGGTGGCGATCGGGGCCGCCGCCATCGGGATGACGAGCCGGAAGAACACGCGGACCTTGCCGGCGCCGTCGATGAGCGCCGCCTCTTCGACCTCCTTCGAGATGCCGAGGAAGAACTGCCGCAGGAAGAACACCGCGAACGGGGTCATGAACATCGTCGGCAGGGCGATGCCGAACAGGTTGTCGACGAGCCCGAGCTGCTTGATGAGCGTGAAGTTCGGCAGCAGCGTGAAGATCGCGGGGACCATCAGCCCGGCCAGGAACACCCCGAACACCTTGTCGCGACCGGGCCAGCGCAGCCGGGCGAAGGCGTAGGCGGCCGCCGCCGAGAAGAACACCTGGCCGACGGTGACGAGCGTCGACACCAGGATCGAGTTGAGCAGGTACCGCCAGAAGTCCAGCGCGGCGCCGGACCCGCCCTGGGCCAACGCCTCTTCGGTGGACTGCAGACCGAAGACCCGCTCGAACCCGCCCAGGCTGAACCCGACGGGCAGCAGCGAGGTGGGGTCGGAGTTGATCGCGGTGTTCGACGACAGCGCGGTGCGCAGGATCCAGTAGAACGGGAACAGGGTGACGACGATGACGAGGATCATCGCGACCCAGGCGAGCACACGGCCGAGCGACGGGCGACGACGGTGGCCGGCCCCCATCCGCGGCGGGCGGGACGTGGTGACGGAACGGGTGAGTGTCGTGGTCATGGCGCTTCCGTTCAGTCCAGGTCGGACTCACCCGAGCGGGTGAGGCGGTACTGGATGATCGTGATGATGCTGAGGACGATGAGGAGCGCGACCGAGACCGCGGACGCGTAGCCGAACTGGAACCGGCCGAACGCCAGGTTGTAGATGTAGTTCTGCACGACGTTCGTGGCGTTCGCGGGGCCGCCCTGCGTGGTGACGGCGACGGTGTCGAACACCTGGAACGACCCGATCACGGTGATGATCAGCACCAGGGACAGGATCGGGCGGAGCAGCGGCACCGTGATGCGCCAGAACATCTTCCACTCGCTCGCACCGTCGATTCGTCCGGCCTCGTACACGGTCTCGGGCAGCGACTGCAGGCCTGCGAAGATGAGCAGCGCCGTGTAGCCGACGTGCCTCCAGACGTTGATGAGCGCGATCGAGGGGATGCCCCAGACGTCGCTCTGCAGGAACGGGATGCGGTCGAGCCCGAGTGCGGCGAGCATCTCGTTGCCGATGCCGAGCTGGGTGTCGAGGATCCAGAGCCAGACGAGGGCGGCGACGACGTTCGACACCAGGTACGGCGCGAGCACGATGCCGCGCACGAAGGTCGACTTGGTCAGGCGGTGCATCATCACGGCGATGAACAGCGCGACGACGGTCTGGATGACGATGTTGATGAGCACGTACTCGACGGTCACCACCATCGAGTGCCAGAAGATCGAGTCCTGCACCAGGCGGGCGTAGTTCTGCAGGCCGGTGAACTCGGGCTCGGTGAGCAGGTTGTACGAGGTGAAGCTCAGGTAGATGCCCCGCACGGTCGGCCAGGCGAGGAACACCGCGAACCCGACGGCTGCCGGGGCGATGAAGACGAGCGCGAGCCACAGGTCGTTCCTGGGGCGGCGCCGTGGTGCGGTGGTGCGGGCTCGGGCGAGGTCGGCGGACCGACTCCTCCGTCTCGTGCTGGCGGTCGTCAAGGGTGACGACACAGGGCTCTCGGTTGCCATCGCGACTCCTTCGTCTGCGGTGGACTGACGTGCAGCAGTCCGTGAGCCGGGAATCTACACGTGGGGACCACGGCTGGCAAGGGTCTTTTTCCGGGCCGTGGACGGGGGTTGTCACGTGTAGACAACGTGTGTCAGGATGGCGTTCGATCGCATCGGAGCGACCCGCTCGGCGACGCATCCCACACCCTGGAAAGGTCACTGATGATCTCTGTCGGAATGGTCGGCGCGGGCCAGTTCGCCCCCCAGTTCGCCAAGCTGTTCAAGCTCCACCCCGACGTCGACCGGGTCTACGTCACCGACCTCGTCGGCGAGCGCGCGTCCGAACTCGTCGAGACCCAGCACCTCGACGGCACGTTCCCGGACTTCGACGCCGTCCTCGCCTCGGACGTCGACGCCGTCGCGATCTTCACGCAGCGCTGGACCCACGGTCCGCTCGTGGTCAAGGCCCTGCGCGCCGGCAAGCACGTGTACTCCGCCGTGCCGATGGCGATCTCCGTCGACGAGATCCGCGACATCATCCAGGCGGTCCGCGAGACCGGCCTGACCTACATGATGGGCGAGACGAGCTACTACAACCCCGCGACGGTGTTCGCCCGCAAGCAGGTCGCCGCCGGTGCCTTCGGCCGGGTGTTCTACGCCGAGGGTGACTACGTGCACGACATGGACCTCGGCTTCTACGCCGCCTACCAGTACAGCGGCGGCGACGAGTGGAAGCGCACCGCCAGCTACCCGCCCATGCTCTACCCGACGCACTCGGTCGGTGGGGTCCTCGGCGCGATCCCCGGGCACGCGGTCAGCGTCAGCTGCATCGGTGTCAAGGACGACCGCGGCGACGGCGTCTTCGACAAGGACGTCAGCCAGTTCGACAACGACTTCTCGAACGCCACCGCCCTGTTCGAGCTCGACAACGGCGGGGTCATGCGCATCAACGAGATGCGTCGCGTCGGCTACCCGTCGCACATCCGCGAGTCACGGTTCCGCTACTTCGGCACCGAGGCCAGCTTCGAGCAGCTCGCGAAGACCAGCGTCTGGCAGGACAAGGAGGACTCGTACGACATCAGCGACAAGATCGACACCCAGGCGACGATGTCCCTCGACGACCCGCGCCTGGCCGACGTCGACCCGTCCCTGCGCGACGCGTTCGTCTCCGGCTACGCCGAGGTGCACGACACCGACCGTCTGCCCGCCGAGTACGACGGTGTGCCGACCGGGCACGAGGGCAGCCACCAGTTCCTCGCCGACGACTTCGTCCGCGCCGTCGTCGACCGGACCCTGCCGCCGGTGAACGCCTGGACCGCCGCGCGCTTCACCCTGCCGGGCATCATCGCCCACCAGTCCGCGCTGCAGGGCGGCGCCCGCCTCGAGGTGCCGGACTTCGGTGACGCCCCGGAAACGACGAGCGCTGCGACGCCGAGCGCACCGACGTCGGCCGGCAGCACGTCGTCGGCTACGATCGCGTCCGAGTAACACGTGTCGTTCGGGTGCCGGTCCGTCGTGGGCCGGCACCCGAACGACGCTCCCGGACCCGACGAAGGTGGCACCCGTGACCGTCCCGACGAACCCCAGGGCGGTCACCCGTGCGGACGTCGCCCGCTACGCCGGGGTCAGCACCTCCGTCGTCAGCTACGTCGTGCACGACGGACCGCGCCCCGTCGCCGCCGCCACCGCCGCCCGGGTGCGCGAGGCCATCCGGGTCCTCGGCTACCGCCCGAACGCGAGCGCCCAGGCCCTGCGCACCGGCTCGTCGAAGATGCTCGGACTGATCGTGCCCGAACTCGACAACCCGTTCTGGTCCGAGCTCGCCGTCGCCGTCACCCACGCCGCCGCTGCACGCGGCTACGACGTCCTGCTCGCCAACAGCGACGGCGACGCCGCCCAGGAACGCGAACGGCTCCGCAGCCTGTCCGCCCGCCAGGTCGACGGCATCATCGTGACGAGCATCATGACCCACCCGGACCTGTCGACCGTCACCGACCCCGGTCTGCCGATGGTCCTGCTCAACACGTTCTTCGAGGTCCCCGAGTACGCCAGCATCGGTGTCGACGCCCTGCGTGGCGCCCTCGACGGCACGCAGCACCTGGTCGAGCACGGCTACCGCTCGATCGGCCTCGTGATGGGGCACACCGGCTCGATGGAGCTCCGCGAGCAGGGCTGGATGCGTGCCCTGCGCCAGGCCGGCCTGCCCGACGGCCCCATCGTCCGCACCGACTTCACCCGGCGCGGAGGCTACGAAGCCGGCCTCCGCATGTTCGCCGACGAGACCGGACCCAGAGCCGTCTTCGTCAGCTCCGACATGCAGGCGATCGGCGTCATGCGCGCACTGTGGGAACTCGGTCTGCGCGTCCCCGAGGACGTCGCGATCGTGTCGTTCGACGGTGCGGCCGAGGCGGACTACACGAACCCGCAGCTCACCACGGTCCGGCAGCCGATCGAGACGATGGCGGTCGCCGCGGTCGACCGCGTGCTCGGCCTCGACGCCGACAACCAGTGGCACCGCGACCTGGTCCCCGCCGAGTTGGTCCTCGGCGGGAGTTGCGGGTGCGACGTGCGTCGCTGACGCACCCACCGACAGGCTGGAGGCGCGGGGCGGGGCCGCCACGGGCCTCCTGGCCGTCAGCTGGTCGCGTTCAGGACGCCGGCTCCATGACGGCGCGGAGGCGCGCGGTCGGGATGCGCTGCTGCGCATCCACCGTCACGGCGGCGGCCTCGACCGCCTCGCCGGTCTCGGCGTCGACGAAGCGCAGGTCCGACGCCCGCTCGGACGGACGGTGCCGGTCGGCCCAGCCGCCGAGGGCGAGCAGCACGAGCGACAGGTCGCGGCCGGCGTCGGTCAGGACGTACTCCTCGCGGGCACGTGCCCCCTCGGGCTTGTAGGTCGTGCGCTCGAGCACTCCCCCGTCGACGAGTGAGGCCAGCCGTGCAGTCAGGACCTCGCGCGGGATGCCGAGGCTCTGCTGGAACTGGCTGAAGCGAGTCGAGCCACCGACGGCGTCGCGGACGATCATGAGCGTCCACTTCTCGCCGAGGACGTCGAGGGAGCGTGCGATGGGGCAGCGCTCGTCGCCGCCGAGGATGCCGAGCATGTGTTCATCCTAGCTGGGTTCGATTTCCGGACACAACGTGCTAGGTTCGTTTTCCGTACTCAACTTCTCTTGTCTGGAGCACTCATGACCGACCTCACCAACGCCGTCGTCCTCGTCACCGGAGCGAACGGCGGCCTCGGCGCCGAGTTCGTCCGCCAAGCCCTGGAGCGTGGCGCCACGAAGGTCTACGCGACCGCCCGCAACCCGCGCACCTGGGACGACGAGCGCATCGTCCCGCTCGCCCTCGACGTCACGAGCCAGGAGAGCGTCGACACCGCAGCCCGCGCCGCAGCCGACGTGACCGTCGTCGTGAACAACGCCGGGATCGCCGGCTCCGACCCGCTCGTCGACGTCTCCGTCGAAGAGGTCGAGCGCATCTTCGCCACCAACGTCTTCGGTGCACTCCGTGTCGCCAAGGCCTTCGCCCCCTCGATCGCCAACGGTGCGCTGATCGACGTGCACTCCGCCCTGAGCTGGGTCGCCCTCGCCGGCGCGTACTCGGCGTCGAAGGCCGCGTTCTGGTCGATCACGAACTCCCTGCGCCTCGAGCTCGCACCACAGGGCACCCAGGTCGTCGGCGCCCACCTCGGCTACACCGACACCGGCATGATCGCCGACCTCGACGTCGAGAAGTCCGACCCCGCCGACATCGTCCGCTCGATCTGGGACGCGGTGGAGGCCGGCGAGCACGAGGTCCTCGCCGACCAGGTCAGCCGTGACGTCCGGGCCGGCCTGAGCGCCCCGCTCACCGCGCTCTACCCGATGCTCGCCAGCGCCTGAAGGCCGTCCCCGTCGGGTCAGCCGCCCGCGCCGCGGTCGGTGATCCGACGGTTCGTCGCGGTGATGGCGGCGCGCTCGTCGTCGGACAGGCCACCGGCGTGGAGGATCCGGCTCAGCACGTCGCTCTTCCGCTCGATGTAGTCGTCGATGTCCTCGGCCTCGGTGGCTGCCCGGCGTTTCACGGCGGCGTACTCGTCGCGGAGCGCCGGGTCGGCACGCAGCACGTCGCGGACGGCCAGGTGGTTCCGCAGCGCGAGCGACCCGGCTGCGACGACGTAGGTGTTCGTCGGGGCGAAGCGCTCCGGAGCCCGGAACGCCTGCCGCCCCGGAACCCCCAGGTCACCACGCGGCGCGAACCCGATCGTCGCCATCGCCGCCACCGCGGCCGGCACGTCATCGGTGTCCACCACGACGTCGACGTCGAGCACGGGCTTCGCCGCCAGGCCCGGCACGGACGTGCTGCCCACGTGCTCGATGCTCCGGAACGGCACGTCGGCGTCGTCGAGTGCGGCGGCGTACGCATCGTGCAGCTGCCGGAACCGCTCGGGCCAGGCAGGTCGGTACTCGACGACCTCGATCACGGGGCCGGCGTCGGCGCGAGGAGCTGGAACATGACGTGGTCGCGCCAGACCCCGTCGATCTTGATGTACTCCGGCGCGAAGCCGTAGCGGGTGAAGCCTGCAGACTCGAGTGCGCGCTGCGAGCCGACGTTCTCGGGCAGCGTCTCGGCCTGCACGCGGTGCAGGCGGAGCACGTCGAACGCGTGGGCCGCAGCGGCGCGGACGGCGCGGGATGCGTGGCCCTGGCGCGTGCGGTCAGAGCGGATCCAGTAGCCCATCGCGCACGACTGCAGCGCACCGCGGGCGACACCGCTCAGCGTGATCCGGCCGAGGATTTCCCCGTCGGTCGACTCGATGACGAACGGCACCGCGTTGCCGGCCCGCTGCGCGGCGAGGGCCTGCGTGATGACGTCCCGCTGCCCGGACTCCGTGTAGTACGACGGCGCTCGGGCCGGTTCCCACGGACGCAGGAACTCGGCGTTCTCGGTGATGACCGCAGCCAGGACGGCCGCGTCGTCGAGGCGGAGTGGGCGCAACCGTGTGTCCATCGCGGAGGTTCACCAATCGGTCGGTGCAGAGAGATCCCGCCAGTCGGCGTCATCCCCTGTGGGGACTGCATCCGGACGACAGCGAGGTGTGCGTTACATCACGGTAGCGGCAAGGGCTCTGTGGCACGGCCGTCCTCTGAGCCCGCTTACGTGCTCGACGACCTCCGATCGGTCCGCCTCCAGGTGAGTTCTTGAAGGCATCGTGGATCCCCCAGGTGATCGAGGTCTCCTCACTCTTGATTCAGCTCACACTGCCGAAGACCGACCTCGATGCGCCAGATCTCGAGTGCACCACCCAGCCGAGTGCGGCCGCTCCAAACGACATCGCCGCAGCTAGCCAGAAGATTGCCGGGGAGTACCCCGGCACCACGAGCGGCAACAATGCGCCGAGAACCGTCCCCACCTGCGTCACCGCCATGTACGCGCTCGCCCCAGCCCCCGCATCCGACCCTCGAACGTCAGAGAGCAGCAACAGGCCGACACTCTGGAATCCGGCTCCGACGAATGAGTAGAGAGCTTGCACGATGAAGAGTGCCCAGATGCCGGTCGATGAGGCCATCAGGACGAACACGGCGATGGAAACGCTAGCGACGACGACGGAGGCGAGAGCGGATCCCTGCCGTCGCATAAGCATGCCGAGAATCGGCAGCATCGCAAACTCCAGCAGTGACCCGACCATGAAACTCGCCGAGATCAGTGACGGCTCGATACCACCGGAAGCCGCAACCAAAGGAAGGTAGAGCCCTCGAAGAGTGTCCACCGACTTGAGTAGAGCGACAACGACCAGCGCGGCGCAGACCACCAATGCTGGCGGACGCCGAAGCGGTGAGCGCGTCGCCTCCCCCAAAGCCCTAGGCGACGGAGCCACCTTGCCTCGAAACACTGAGGACACCGGTCCGGTCAGGCACAGGCTCGCGACGAGTGCCGCTACGAGAAGAGGGTCCAGGTGCAGCGCTACACAGACGCTGTACAGGAGGAGACCGGCGATGTAGCCCGCGATGAGCACTCGCCTGAACCGCAGGACCATCGTCGTCGTGATCTCTCCACCCAGGGCAGTTCCAGCTCGCCCGAAGATCTGGGGCACGACCGCACTCACGCAGAGCATGAGCACTCCGCCGGTGTAGAGGACCTCAGGCTGGTCCGCCGAGCGCGCCACGAGGAGAGTCCCGACCGGCACACAGCAGAGCGTTCCGATCAACGCCAGCCGCGGGTACCCCGCCCGGCGGATCCTCGGGACGAGCACAGTGTTGTAGAACACTGCCACGAACGCATTGGACACGAAGAACACGGCTATGGCGGCCTTCGAGAGGCCTGCACTGTTCAAGGCGAGTGGGAGTCCGACGGCCGTGAGCCCTCCGAACATCGCGTTGAAGAGCAGAACCAGTTCGTAGGGCCGAGATCCCGGGCGACCCGATGGGCTTGGCGCAGGTGCATGCTCGTGACCTTGTTCCCCCTCTCCGCGCCTCATCGGCTACCTGTCCGATCGACTCGATGAGCGAGTCGTGAGGCCTCCGCGGTCACGAATTCAGACCAATGGGCAAGGAGTGGTCTGAACCGCTGCGTTATGACTGCCCGATCGAATTGACCTTCGTTGAAGAGAGTCGCCATGCCGAGAGACGAGACGAGACCGGGGTCGTGCTCCGAACGGCTGCGGTGGACGCATGGGTCGAGGACCACGTCGTCAGCGCCAATCGGAATCTCCGGGACACCGAAGTAGACAATCCGCTCCGGGCCGGGCTCCGTGCGTCGTGACGGAGCGCACGGCGTCATCCGTCGAAGCTCCGCTTCGAGGAGCTCGCCTTCGACTTGCTCGCTCCGGGCCGAGGGACGGACTGCGCGGTAGAACTCCACCCACACATCGTCGTACTTCCGTTGCATCGCCCGGAGATTGCTATCGTTCTCGGCCGCCTTTTGCGTCGAGCTCAGATCAGCGACTTCAGGAATCTCCAAAGCCCAGGCCGCCCGTTCCCACCTGACCTGACATCCGGAGGCAAGAAGACGGTATCCGAGATCGATGTCCTCGACTCCATAGCTCCTGAAGTTCTCGTCAAATCCGCCGACCTTGGAGAAGGCGGTCGCAGCCACCGCTACGTTACGGCCCCAGAACAAGCGCCACGGCATCATGATTTCGGCAGGGTGAACTGCGGCTGCGAGGGCCAGCTCTCGGTAGTCCGCAACGCCGGGGATACCGAAGAAGCGATGCGGCTGGAAGTCGGCGCCAGCGTCGCAGAAGACCCTTGCGACGTAGGAGGCGTACGGCGGCGCGACGTCATACCCGTACGTTGGCCCCATCGCAACGAAGTCAACCGACGATGCTCGCTCTGCTGCTGCAAGGTATGTCTCCACCAACCGCGGTCCGGGCAACGTCCCGCAGTCAAGGAACACGAGGAGCGCGCCGCTCGCTGCGCTCGCCCCCAGGTTCCGTGCCGCCGCCAGTCGAAATCCGTCACGCTCCTGCCGAACGTGCGTCATCGGGAACGAGAACGTCCCCTCGACTTCATCAACAACGGGGTGTTTTGAACCATCGTCAGCCACGACGACCTCGAACGAAGACGACGTCTGCCTGTCGAGTGCCTCGAGTGTCTGGGAGAGTTCCCTCGATCGGTTGAAGGTCGGGATGACGACCGACACCTCGGTGCGCGTCATCCCGCTTCCTCGTCCATGAATCTCTTCGCGAATGCCCTGGTGGCATCGAAGACGTCCATCTGTTCGAGGATCTCGGCGCGCGTGAACCAGCCGCACGCTTCCACCTCTGCAAGGTCGACGGTGGTCGTCAAACCCGCGCCTTCTCTCACGGACAACCGAAAGATGTGATCGATGTGAATATGCGGTTTCCCGATTCGAGAGTCGCCGTGTCCGATGAACTGCGCGGATACCGCGATCGGTGCGGGCAGTTGCACGTCAATAACACCTCCGAGTTGCAGGTCCCACTGGACTGCGGGGTGAATTGCTTCGACCCCGGTCTCCTCAAGAACCTCACGGAGGACTGCGTCGTGTGCAAGTTCGCCGTCCTCGACGTGCCCTCCCGGAGGTAACCACCGCCGCAGCTTGCGGTGGGCGACGAGCAACAGCCGCACCTGGTCCGGCGTGGTCACGTATCCGGAAGCAGTGTCGTGACGCTGGTAGTCGTACATTCCCTCAATCACGCTCACGCTGACGTTCCCATCGTCTCCTCAATCGCGCGCTCGATCCGGCCGAGGTCCGACTCGGCCAACCCCTCATGCGTTGGGAGGGTCACAAACTCGGCCAGAGCTCGTTCCGCATTCGGCGTGTCAGCGGATCTGTACTCCGCGAAGAGCGGCATGCGGTTCAGCGGTACGCCTCCGAATCGGAAGATGTCTGACACGATGCCTCGACTGTGCAGGACACGGCCAACGCCCGTGGCGTCGGAACCACGGGGCCCCTCGACCACCAACGAGTAGTGATTCGGCGTTCCCGACTCGACAGGCCGTGGTCGGTAGTCGTGGCGCAAACGACGAACTGCCTCAGCGAGACGTGCCGCGTTCGCCGTCCTTGCCGCTATCTTGCGGTCGAGCTTCAGCAATTGCTGCCTTCCCAGAGCCGCCGCGATCGCTGATGTTCTGAAGTTCAGCCCGAATGCGTGCCCGTAGGTCCCCGCCAGAGCCGCAAGAGACGGATGGGCAGGGTCGATCTTCCCGAAGTCACGGATCTCCCGGACACGACGCGCGAGGTCGACGTCGTCTGTAAGGATGAAGCCTCCTTCTCCGGTGGACACCATTTTTCGCTCCTGAGTGCTGAAGAAACTGGCATGGCTGGTGCGGCCGGCCAGTCGCCCGTTCCCCTCAACGGTCCCGTGCGCGTGCGAAGCGTCTTCGATCACTGGAATCGCCCAGTCAGAAGCAAGGCTTTGCACCTCTTCGACGTTCGTCGGATATCCCCACATCGGCACCGTGACAATCAGCCGAGTGCGGGCGGAACGCGCGAGCTCGAGGCCCCGCAGGTCCAGGCCGAACGTCGTTGCAGCGATGTCCACGAACACCGGGCACGCCCCCGAAGCGATGATCGGAAGCACCGTCATCACCGGAGCAGTCGGTGGAAGAATCACCTCGTCACCCGGGCCGATGCCGTACGCATAGAGCAGGACTTGCAATGCCGCCGTACCGCTCGAGACAGCAAGCGCGAACGCCGATCCGAAGTACTCAGCGAGCTCGGTCTCATAGACTCGAACCAGGGGCGAGGTTCCCGAGAGCGCTCCTGACTGTACGGCCGCCACGACTGCCGACACGTCTCGCTCATCGATGTCGATGTTCCGGTTCTCAAGCAGCTTCAAGGACATTCGCCGCCTCCATCCTGTCCATCAACTCGTACATCGGCAAACAGGCAGCCAAAGTCGGAGCCATTTGAGCATGCGAGGTTTTGTCGTTCAGAAAAGATTCGAACTGCAGAGTGAAGCCATTGCGCCTGTGACCGGTCGACACCGGACTCGGTCGCCAGCTGCTTCGCCACCACTTCGGGCCGACCCCGAGAGGATGAGTGACTCCTTGAGTCGATATCTCGATCTCCAGCAGCGAGTTGATCGTGATCATCGAACCGTTGTCAGAGATTGCTTGGAGACTCCAATCGAAGAACGGAGCGGACGACGAGGCGACCAATTCAAAGGTGAAGGGGTTTCCAGATCGTCGGCTCACGAACTGTTTGTTGAGTGACATGAGTACCCCAACCTGACTGTCGTACGCAGTGAAATGCTCGTCATCACTCGCAGGCGCACCAGCCTCGAAGACGACACCCAACGCATGGATCACTTGTGATAGAAGAAAATCCCGGCGGTGATTGTTCTGCAACCAAAGCGGCTGGTCGGGTTTGTTGTTCAGATGGTTGATACGCATGTACGCCAGGTTGCCAAAGGCCGCGTCCTGCATGGCCTGGAGCGCTATCTGCACTGGCTCGGAGTAGCTGAAGTTGAGCCCCACCCGGGTAGGCGTGCCCGACGTGCGATTCAGCCGCAGGAGTTGTTGAAGGCCACTCGTCGTCAACGTAGGAGGCTTCTCGACGAACGTCGGGATCCCGCGCGGGATAGCCATTTCCAGAACACGCTGGTGCACTGTCGGAGTCGACGCGACGATCAGTGCATCCGGTGTAACTGAGCCGAGGAGCTCTTCAACTGATCCGAATTGAACTGCTTTCAACTTCTCCGCAGCTCGGGAGCGCGTGACCGGGTCGGTGTCACAGACCCAATCGATACGCACGTTCGGTATGGTCGCGAGGCTGGGCACGAGATTCGTCCAGGCCTGCTCACCAACCCCGATCACCGCAATTTTTTTCATACTCGCCATTGAGTCCCCCTCGTGGTCAGTGAAGGTACCACAACGTACCCCCATCAGGGCACGCTAGCATGAGCTCCGGTTCGCATCGAATCAGTTCTCGACGAATCGAGGAACGGAGGGATTCCCTTGCGGGTGTTATTCTTCCCTTGGGGTGGCGGGAACGGGCACGTCGGCCGACTTCTGCATATCGCGCGTGAAGCAAACGAAGCCGGCCATTCGTGCGCGATGGCGGTCTCGACTCAGAAGCACGTCGATCTCGTCGCACGGTCCGGTGTGCATCCCGTCGTGTACCCAGAGGGTCTCATCTCGGCCGGTTATTGGGACCGCTGGACCGACCCGGCGTACTTTTCCTTGTCAGTCGAATGGGACGCGAGCACGCTGCGAGCGTTCAACGCAAACCTCGCGGTGCACGACGGTCGCCCATCAGTGGGATCGGCCGCGGCGCGGTTCGGCATACCCGTGACGTCCGTGCTCCAATCGCTGCATCTTCCCGGGCACCGGTACGCCGGGCGAGCGTCCGAGCAGATCTGGACAGACATGGCGGATTCACTCGGCGCAGGGCGACTCGTCGACGGCCGTGAACTCTTGGCAGTAGGCGGCGTTGGTGTTCCGAGTGTGCCGCAGATCGATCAGGTACCGAAGGGCTTCAGGGGGAAGGTCACGTACCTCGGACCGTTGACGGGTCGACAGACGCCTTCTGGTCCAACGTCGCCAGACGGCCATCGAACGCTCTTCTACGGCGTCGTTCCCGAGTCCGACGACGTGGACGCGTTTCTTGGCGCTTTCGCTGATCTCGGCCCGTCACTGTCCGTGGCGTGGGGGCGAACGCCCCCGACGCGGCTGGCGCGGACGTTACGTGCGATCGGTGTCGATTGCTTGGAGCTGGCCTCCGACGATGTACTTGCTTCGTGCGACAGCGTGGTCTTTCACGGCGGCCACGGCACAACTTTGCTGCTCCTTCAGTTCGGCCTCACCGGGGTTGTCCTGCCTGGGGGAAGCCCCGAGCGGTTGGCGAATGCTCACGCCCTCCGGCGCCTCGGGCTTGCTCAAGTCATCGAGACCAGCGGTGAGACGTCGTGGGCGGCACACGATGCGGGCTCCGTCCGACCCGATTGGCGGGGAGTCCGCGCTCGACTGGACTCGCTGCGCATCGATGAGTCAGCACGGGCAGCTGCTCATCGTTGGAGGAAGACGTTGGCAGGAGCTCCTACCGAGAGTCCATGGACCAAGGTGCAAGCAATCGCAGCGCAGCCGCGAACGGTGGTGGATCGCTAGCACGTTCTTGGGCTGTTCGGACTCCGAACGGCCATCGCGGAGGGTGTGGGATTCGAACCCACGAGACATCTCTGCCCACCTGTTTTCAAGACAGGCTCCATCGGCCGCTCGGACAACCCTCCAGTGACGCGACCACGTGGCGAGACGTGATCGCGTCCCGGGAAGTCTACCCGGGCCTCCAGGCAGGGGTGCGCGCGAGCGCAGACTAGCGGGGCAGGGAGTCGAGCGCCGCTGCCAAGCCGTCGTCGGTGATGCCGCCGGTGAGCTCGTTGCCGGCGTCGACGACGTCGTCGGGAGCCTGGCCCATGACGACGCCGCGACCGGAGGTCGAGGCCCAGCGGAGCATGTCGATGTCGTTGCGGCCGTCGCCCGCGGCGAAGACGCGCGATCGCGGGATGTCGAGCCACTCGCGCACGCGCTCCATCGCGGTGGCCTTCGTGACGCCCTCGGGAGCGATGTCGAGCCACGACGTCCAGCCGACGGAGTACGAGACCTTGTGCAGGCCCATCTGCTCGACGATCTGCAGGAAGTCCTCGGTGTCGTGGCCGGGCGAGATGACGACGACGCGGGTGGCCTCGACGCCGAGCAGCTGCTCGAACGGCACGTGCTCGCCCTCGACGGTCATCGTGTCGTCGGGGAAGTTGCCGGACAGCAGGAAGTGACCGGTCTCGTCCTCGACGCCGAACGCCGCGTTCTCGAGCGCTCCGTGGATGGTCTGCAGCACCTCGGACGGGTCGAACCGCTCGACGTGTTCGCGCACGTAGGAGCCGTCGGCACGACGGGCCAGGATGAGCGCTCCGTTCGCGCACACCAGGTACTTCGGCCGGATGCCGAGGGTCTCGAGCAGGGGCACGGTCATGCCCTCGCTGCGGCCGGTCGAGAGCATGACCTCGTGCCCGGCGGCCTCGGCGTCACGGACGGCGGCGACCACCGCCTGCGTGATGACACCGTCTTCGCGCATGGTGGTGCCGTCGATGTCGAGCGCGACCAGCCAGCGCTTGGTGCGGGCGGGCGCGTCGGTGCCCGCGCCCTGCTCGGTGCCGTCCACGAACCGTCCCTGGGTGCTCATCGGGGCTCGATCACCTCGACGCCACCGAGGTAGGGGCGGAGGACCTCCGGCACGACGACGGAACCGTCGGCCTGCTGGTGCGTCTCGAGGATCGCGACGATCCAGCGGGTGGTGGCGAGGGTGCCGTTCAGCGTGGCGACCGGAGCGGTCTTGCCGCTCTCGGTGCGGTACCGGATGTCGAGGCGGCGGGCCTGGAACGTCGTGCAGTTCGACGTCGAGGTGAGCTCGCGGAACGTGCCCTGCGTCGGGACCCAGGCCTCGATGTCGTACTTCTTCGCCGCGCTCGTGCCGAGGTCGCCGGCGGCGACGTCGATCACGCGGTAGTGGAGGCCGAGGTCCTGGAGCATCTGCTCCTGGTGCGAGACGAGGCGCTCGTGCTCGGCCTCGGCCTGGTCCGGGTGGACGTAGGCGAACATCTCGAGCTTGTTGAACTGGTGCACGCGGAGGATGCCGCGGTTGTCCTTGCCCGCCGAACCGGCCTCGCGTCGGTAGCAGGTCGACCAGCCGGCGTAGCGGTGGGCCTGTCCTTCCTCGAGCGGCAGGATCTCGTCGGCGTGGAACCCGGCGAGGGCGACCTCGCTCGTGCCGGTCAGGTACAGGTCGTCGGCTTCGAGCCGGTAGACCTCGGCCGCGTGCTCACCGAGGAACCCGGTGCCGGCCATCGTCTCGGGGCGGACGAGCGTCGGGGTGATGAGCGGTTCGAAGCCGGCGGCGATCGCACGGTCGAGGCCGAGCGACATCAGCGCGATCTCGAGCCGGGCGCCCATGCCGCGCAGGAAGTAGAAGCGCGAGCCGGAGACCTTCACACCACGCGGGATGTCGATGATGCCGAGGTGCTCGCCGAGGTCGGCGTGGTCCTTCGGCTCGAAGTCGAACTCGGGCTTGGTGCCGACGGTGCGGAGCGTGACGAAGTCGTCCTCGCCGCCCTCGGGCACCCCGGGGAGCACGACGTTCGGGATACCGCGGACGACGGTGTTGAAGGTGTCCTCGGCCGCGGTGACGGTGGCCTGCGCCTCCTTCACCTTTGCGGCGAGGGCCTGGGCCTGCTGCACGAGCGCGGCCTTCTCGTCCTTCGGGGCCTTGGCGACGGTCTTGCCGAAGGCGTTCTGCTCGGCGCGGAGCGACTCGAACGAGGTGATCGCACTGCGGCGGGCGGAATCGGCGGCGACGGCTTCGTCGACGACGGCCACGGAGGCACCACGCGCCTGCTGTGAAGCCTTGATGACGTCCGGGTTGTCGCGAAGCAGCTGTGGATCGATCACCGCCCCATCCTAGACGGGGGCAACCGCACGCAGCCTCGATCGGTAGCGTGGACGTATGTCGACCCCTTCGGAGACCGCGCCCGCGGACCAGGACGCCCTCCCCACCGAGCAGCGGACGGCCGCGGTGGTCTACAACCCGGTCAAGGTCCACCTGCCGACCCTCAAGCGCACGGTCGAGGCACACCAGCAGCAGGCCGGCTGGGCCGAGACCCTGTGGTTCGAGACCTCGGAGGAAGACCCGGGCGGCGGCATGGCCCGCGCGGCGATCGAGGCCGGTGCCGACGTCGTCGCGGCGGCCGGCGGCGACGGCACGGTCCGTGCGGTCGCCGAGGTCGTGCACGAGTCCGGTTCGACCCTGGCGCTGCTGCCGAGCGGCACCGGCAACCTGCTCGCGCGCAACATGAAGCTCCCCCTCGACGACCTGGCCGCGAGCGTCCGGACGATCTTCCACGGCGACGACCGCAAGATCGACTTCGGCATGCTCAAGGTCGAGCGCCCCGGCGGCGAGCGCGAACGCTTCGGCTTCCTGGTGATGGCGGGCCTCGGGCTCGACGCCCGGATGCTCGTGAACACCCGCCCCGAGCTGAAGAAGAAGGTCGGCTGGCTCGCCTACGTCGACTCGCTGTTCCGTTCGGTGCGCGACGCCAACGCGTTCGAGTTCCGCTACCAGCTCGACGACGACGGCAACCACTCGCTCCGGGCGCACTCGCTCATCGTCGGCAACTGCGGGATGCTCCAGGCCGGCGCGATCCTGCTGCCCGACGCCGAGATCGACGACGGGGTGTTCGACATCGCCGTGATGCGTCCCCGCGGGTTCTTCGGCTGGGTGCGGATCGGTGCCCGGGTGTTCTGGGAGAACGGGATCCTGCGGGCGTTCCGCCGGTCGAACCTGGGCAAGACCGCCGTCGGCAAGAAGATCGTGTCGCGTTCACGCGAGGAGCGGCCCCTGCGCTACCTGCGCGGGCAGGAGTTCACGGCGCGGCTCGAGCGGCCCGACGAGTTCGAGATCGACGGCGATCCGGTGGGCGAGGTCATCGCCTTCCGTTCCCGCATCGACCCGATGGGGCTCTCCGTGCGCGTGCCGGACCCCGCGGACGATCGCCACGGCTCGCGCCAGGTGCCCTGACCCGGGGCGGTTCCGCCGCTACCGCGCCCCGGGCTCGCCCGACACGATCGCGCGCAACCAGTCCCGCGCCTCGACGAACGCGGCGTCCGAGTAGCGCGCGGGCACCTCGGGGCGGGCTCCGTCGGCGCGCGGGTACGACCCGAGGAACGTCACGCGCGGGCTGAACCGACGCAGGCCGAGCAGCGCGTCCGCGACCCGCTCGTCGCGCACGTGCCCGTCGAGGTCGATGACGAACCGGTAGCGGCCGAGCTCGTCACCGATCGGGCGTGACGACAGCAGCCCCATGTTGATGCCCCGCGTCGCGAACTGCTCGAGCATGTCGACCAGGGCGCCGGGGTGGTCGGCGGGCAGCTCGACGATGACGCTGGTCTTGTCGGCGCCGGTCGGCTCGGGCAGGGCGAGGGTCTTCGACACGAGCACGAACCGGGTGACCGCCGAGGCGTTGTCCCCGATGGACGATGCGAGCACGACGACGTCGTGGTGATCCGTGATGCCGGGCGGCGCGACGGCGGCGTCGGCGGTGGGGTTCGCCTCGAGCAGAGCGAGGGCCGCGGCGACGTTCGACGACGCCGGGATGTGGCCGTGGCCGGGCAGGTTCGCCTCGAGCCAGTTGTGCGTCTGCGCGTAGGCGACGGGGTGCGCGTTCACGGTGCGGACGTCGGCCAGCGTCGTGCCGGGCCGGGCGACGAGCACGAAGTCGACGGGGACCAGGTACTCCCCCACGATCCGCACGCCGGGGATCCGGGCCAGGGCGTCCTGCGTGGCGCTGACTCCGCCGTCGACGCTGTTCTCGATCGCGATGACGGCACCGATCGACCGGCCGGACATGACGTCGTCCAGGGCCTCACCGACGTTGTTGACGCTCCGCCAGGGCTTGCCGGCGGCGGCCTCGACGAGCTTCAGGGCCGCCTCGGTGAACGTGCCGGCAGGTCCGAGGTAGGAGTACGTGTCGGACGGCGCGGCGGGGTCGGTCATGCGGCGAGCCTATTGCAGGGACGCGGCGGCCAGGCGGCCTCAGTCCGTCGTCGCACCCGTCAGTCGCTGCTCGCAGATCGCGGTGTCGTCGTCCTCGCGCGGGTAGGTCAGCGCCGCGAAACGCCCCTCGGGGTCGAGCCGTGTCAGGAGCGACGCCGCGATGCCGTCGAGCTGCGCGACCTGCTCGTCGGAGAGCGCGTCGATGACCACCCGGCGGGCGGTGCGGACGTGGTCCGGAGCTGCCTCGACGATGGTGGCGTACCCGGCGTCGGTCAGGCGGACGTCGGTGGCGCGGCGATCGGAGGTCGACGGGCACCGGGTGACGAGTCCGCGCTTCTCGAGGCGGGACACCACGTGCGACAACCGCGGCAACGAGGCGTTCGTGGCCGAGGCGAGCGCCGACATCCGCAGGGTCCGGGTGTCGGTCTCGGAGAGCATCGCGATGACCATGTAGTCGAAGTGCGTCAGGTCGGCGTCGCGCTGCAGCTGCTGGTCGAGCGCCGCCGGCAGGAGTTCCATGACCGCGACGAGCTTCATCCACGCGCGCAGCTGCTCGCGGGTGAGCCACGGGGTCTCGTCGGTCATGACCTGATCATACCGAAAGGTTGTCCCTTTAACCAGTGCTGCGCACCGCGGACGAACCGGACGAACGGGCCGAACCGGCCGAACCGGACGAACCGCCAGCGCGACGCGACCGCACCACCCCGACCACGAGCACCACCACCACGACGACGAGCAGCACCCCCTCGACGAGCAGCAGCCGCGTGCCGTAGTCGAACGGCAGCACGGTGGGGTTCTTCTGCCCGTGGTCCTTCGCAGCGATCTCCGGCAGGACCACCAGGGCGAGCACGCTGCCGAGCACGATCGCCGCCTGCACGACGACGAGCACCCAGGCCCGCAGCGAGCGTCCGGCCCGACGCAGCAGCAACCCGGCACCGACCACGAACGGGGACAGGACCGCGTCGTGCAGCACCACCGCCGCGAGCAGCCACACTCCGAGCCCGCCGATGCGGTTCGGCTTGACGGACGTCACGAGCACGTACGCCCCGAACGCGATGACCAGCACGCCGATCACCACGAGCACGATCCGCGCGGCCTTCACCGGAGCACCTCGATCTTCTCGATCCACTTGGTCTGCAGCACACCGGGCCGCCCGGGAGCGATGATCCGCGCCGGGAACCCGTGGTCCAGGTCGAGCGTCGCACCGTTCAGCTCGAGGGCGATGAGCGTCGTCGGGTCCTCGGCGTACTCCGGTCCCATGTCCATGATCCGGTAGCCGCCGTGCCGTTCCAGGCTCGTCACCCGCACGTGCGACCCCTGCGGCGCCTGCACGGCGTCGAGCAGGTCGCGCATCCGCACGCCCTTCCAGGTCGCCATCTGGCTCCACCCCTCGACGCACGAGATCGGCAGGTCGACCTGCGCGGTGCCGAGCGCGACGAGTTCCGCCCGGACGAACGTCCGGCTCACGTCGTGGCCGACGACGGTGAGCGTCCAGTCGGCGGCGGTCGCGGTGGCGAGCACCCCGGCTGCACGCGCGGTCCGGTTCACCGGCAGTCCGTTCGCGCCGATGCCGCGGCCACGGGCGCCGAACACGTTGAACGGTTCCGCGAGCTTCGAGGACTGCCCCGCCGTGAGCGCGACGACACCGACCGTCGCCGCCGTCACGCCGGCGAAGAACCCTCGTCGGGCGATGCGCTGGCGTCGTCCGGTGGCTGCGTCCGGCGTCGGCCTGGAGGCCCGGCTCGGCTCCCCCACGTCGGCCGTCGGCTGGCCGGGACTCGGCTCCTCGGACACCTCGCGGGTCTCCGGGGCCGTGTCCGGTCCGGTGGGACTGGACTCGGCGCCGCCGGGGGCGGCGTCGACGCCGTCGATCCAGCGGAACACGCGGCCCAGCAGGCCGGGGGCGGTGGACCCGGTGGTCTCGGCGACCGCAGCGTGCGGGGCGGACGCGGGACCCTCGCTCGCAAGCTCGCTCGGCGCATCCCGCGGATCGCTGGCGCGATCCCGCTGAGCGGGCTGCGCCAGGCCGGGGGGAAGCAGCTCACTGCCGGACGCGGGGTCCGCGATGAACCGGCCGTGCGCGTCGTAGGAGTCGCGCTTCCGCCAGTAGCGGGCGATGACCGGCAGCTTGGCGGCGATGTGGATGGCCAGCGACCCGATGATCACGTAGGCCATCGCGTTGTGCACCTGGCGGAACGGGAACGGCCACGGGTACCACTGGTAGGTGTTGAGCAGGCCGGTGACGACCTGGATGATCGACGCGGACACGAGCACCGCGATCGACAGCCGCTCGAGCAGGTGCAGCACGCCGCGCACCGGCGGCACCTGCACCAGGGCGGGCATGACGGTGTTGAGCTTGGCGAGCAGCAGCGGGATGATCGCGATCCCCGTCGTGATGTGCAGGCCCTGCGTGAACTGGTACAGCTGCGTCGGACGGGTCGGGAACCGCATCCAGCCGAGCGGTTCCTGCAGCAGGTGGCTGTAGATCCCGGTGCCGAAGCAGATCAGGAACGCGATGCCGAGCAGACGCCCGAGCACCACCGCTGAGCGGGCGTTGCGGTTGGGGGACGCCAGAGCTGCTCGTCCGTCGTGCAGCAGGCGCTGGAGGCCGGATAGCCTCGACGGACCATGAGCGACCGACTGCGTGCCCTCCGACCGTCCCTGGCCGACGGCACCGCCGTCCGGATCGGCACGGTGCTGGCCGTCGTGGGAGTACTCGCCCTGTCGGGCGTCATCGCCGTCGGCGTCACGCATCTGGGGTTCCTCCGATCGGGCCATCGTTCTGCATTCGTTGCGTGGACGCTGATCGCTTGGACCGTCTTCGTGATCGCCGTGCTCGCGGTGCGTTTCGTGCCCGTCCGGTGGATGACCACCATGGTCATCGGCGGAGCGGTGGTGATCGGCATCGCCGCGCTGGTCGGCCCACCGAACACGAGCACCGACTCCGCCCGGTACGCGTGGGACGGCATCGTCCAGCATGCCGGTGTCTCACCGTACGCGCACACCCCCCAGTCCGCGGCACTGTCCGGTCTCCGACCCGACTGGTTGTTCCCCGACAAGGTGGACGGCACGTGCGATCCGCTGAAGCCCCGGTTCCGCGGGCTCGGCGACGGCGCGGACGGGCACTGCACCGCGATCAACCGGCCCGACGTCACGACGATCTACCCGCCGATGGCGCAGCTGTGGTTCGCCGCGGTGCGGTTCTTCGTGCCGGCGACCGCGCAGTACCTGCCCTTCCAGGTCGCCGGGCTGCTCGTGTCGCTCGGTGTGACCGTCGGGCTCGTCCTGGTGCTCCGCCGCATCGGCCGTCCGACCTGGTGGGCGGCGCTCTGGGCCTGGTCGCCGCTCGTCGCGTCCGAGGCGGTCACGAACTCGCACGTCGACGTCGTCGGCGCCGCCCTCGCCACGGCCGGTGTCGTGCTCGTCGCGTTCGGCCGGCCGATCTGGGGCGGCATCGCGCTCGGGGCCGCGACCGCGACGAAGCTCATCCCGGCGATCGTGTACCCGCCGTTGCTCGGCCGCGGTCGGGCCTGGTGGGCGATCCCGATCGGCATCGCGGTGTTCGGGCTGCTCTACGTGCCCTACGTGCTGACGACCGGGCTCGACGTGCTCGGGTACCTGCCCGGCTACCTGAACGAGGAGGGCTACGAGGACGGCTCCCGGTTCGCGCTGGTGTCGCTCGTGGTCAAGGGCGACGCGGCGACACTGGTGGTGGGGCTCCTGGTGCTGCTGGCGGCGTTCGTGGCGTGGCGGTTGTCGGACCCGGCGCGGCCGTGGTCGGGCGAGGTCCTGATGATCGGCGTGACGTTCCTCGCCGTGACGCCGCGCTACCCCTGGTACGCGCTGCTGCTCATCCCGTTCGTGGTGCTGTCCGGGCGGTGGGAGTGGTTGTCGATCGGCCTCGCCATCGCGCTGCGCGGGGTGTGGCCGTCGGCGGACGCCTACCGGTGGTGGTTGCTCGCGGCCGTGGTGGTCATCGTGGTCGTCACGCTCCTGCGCACGGAGCGGTCGGAGTGGCGACGGTGGTGGGAGCGGCTGTCGTTCCGGCGCGTGGAACACGTACGCTGACGACCATGGCACCCGCGATCCTGCTCGGCACGACCGGCTCCGTGGACCCGGCTCCCGCCGGGCTCGTCGACCGCTTCGGGCGTCGCGCCGTCGACCTCCGGGTGTCGCTGACCGAGCGCTGCAACCTGCGCTGCACCTACTGCATGCCCGCGGCCGGGCTGCCGTTCGCCCCCGACGAGGCCCTGATGACGGCGACTGAGATCGAGCGCCTGGTCCGGATCGGCTCGTCGCGGTTCGGCGTCCGCAAGGTCCGGTTCACCGGCGGGGAGCCGATGCTCCGGCACGACCTGGTCGACGTGATCGCCCGGTGCGCCGCGCTGCCCGACGCACCGGAGCTGTCGCTCACCACAAACGCGATCGGCCTCGCCCACCGCGCCCAGGGCCTGTACGACGCCGGGCTGCGGCGCGTGAACGTCTCGCTCGACACCGTCGACCCCGACGTCTTCACCACCGTGACCCGCCGCCCGTTCCTCGACAAGGTGATCGCCGGGCTGTCGGCCGCGCACGACGCCGGGCTCGACATCAAGGTGAACGCAGTGCTGCTGCGCGGGATCAACGACGAGGCCGCCCCGGAACTCCTCCGCTGGTGCCTGGAGCGTGGCTACGAGCTGCGGTTCATCGAGCAGATGCCCCTGGACCCCGACCACGCCTGGGACCGCACCGAGATGATCACCGCCGCCGAGACCCGCGCGCTGCTGGCGACGTCGTTCGTGCTCACCCCGGACGACGCCCCGCGCGACGGTGCCCCGGCCGAGCGGTACCGCGTGCACGACGCCGTCACCGGCGAGCCCCTCGGCACCGTCGGCATCATCGCGAGCATCACCGAGTCGTTCTGCGCCGACTGCACCCGCACCCGACTGACCGCCGACGGGCACGTGCGCAGCTGCCTGTTCTCCGACGAGGAGACCGACGTGCTCGGACCGATACGCTCCGGGGCGGACGACGACGAGGTCGCCGAGCTCTGGCGGCTCGCGATGTGGGCGAAGCCGCGCGACCACGGTGACGACAGCGACGAGCTCGTGCACCCGACGCGCGGCATGAGTGCGATCGGCGGCTGAGGCATGACCACGATCCGGTTCTTCGCCGCTGCCCGCGCTGCCGTGGGTGTCGACTCGGTGACCACGACGGGCCCCACCATCGAGGCCGCCCTCGACGCGATCGACGCGGCCGACGTGGTGGACCCTGCGCGCTGGAGTGCGTTGCAGGAGCGCTGCTCGTACCTGGTCGACGGCGTGACCACGCGTGACCGGGCGACCTCGCTCGACGGTGTCGAGGTCGTCGACGTCATGCCGCCCTTCGCCGGGGGCTGAGTTCGGCGGCTGAGCGGTACGCCCGTTCCTTCCCAGAACACCCGCGATACCTGGTGCTTCCGGGCATACCTGGTGCGAACTTCCGACCAGGTACGCCCGATTCGACCAGGTACGCCCGGAACGACCCGGCGCAGCCCGACCCGACCCCGCGCCCGCGCCCGTGCCCCGCACCCCGCGCCCGTTCCTTCCCAGAACACCCGCGATACCTGGTGCTTCCGGGCATACCGTGTCGGAACTTCCGACCAGGTACGCCCGATTCGACCAGGTACGCCCGGAACGACCCGGCACGCCCGACTCGACCCCGTGCCCGGCCACCCCGCGCCCGTTCCTTCCCAGAACGCGCGCGATGCCTGGTGCTTTCGGGCATACCTGGTGCGAACTTCCGACCAGGCACGCCCGATTCGACCAGGCACGCCCGGAACGACCCGGTACGCCCGGAACGACCCCGGCGCAGCCCGCCCCGACCCACCCCGCCCTACGGCGAGACGGACAGCACGATGAACGCGGCGAAGATCACCAGGTGCACCCCGCCCTGCAGCCGCGTGGCACGACCGGGCAGCACGGTGAGCACCGCCGCGACGATCGTCAGCGCGAGCAACACGATCTGCGACGGCCCGAGCCCGAGCAGCAGCGTCCCCGGCATGAACAGCGACGCGACCGCGATCGAGGGGATCGTCAGACCGATCGACGCCATCGCGGACCCCATCGCCAGGTTCAGGCTCGTCTGGATCCGGTTCCGTGCGGCGGCCTTCGACGCGGCGATGCCCTCCGGCAGCAGGATGAGCAGGGCGATCACGACACCGACGAACGACGGCGGGAACCCGACGGCGGCGACCCCGGCCTCGATCGCGGGCGACTCCACCTTGGCGAGCCCGACCACGGCGACGAGCGCGACGACGAGCAGCCCGAGCGACACCATCGTGGTGCGTCCCGACGGGCGGGCGGCGTGGGCGTCCTCGGACTCGACGAGCACCCCGCCGGCACGGTTGACCGGCAGGAAGAAGTCGCGGTGCGCCACGGTCTGCGTGACGACGAACAGCCCGTAGAGCACCAGTGACGCGATCGCGACGAACACCAGCTGCGTCCCCGTGAAGGAGGCGTCGTCGGTGCCGGTGGTGAACGTCGGCAGCACCAGGGTCAGCACGGCGAGCGCGGCCACCGTCATGGTCGCGGCGCTCGCGCCCTCCTGATTGAAGCGCACGGTGTTGTGCCGCAGGGTCCCGATCAGGATCGCGAGACCGACCAGCCCGTTCATCGTGATCATCACCGCCGAGAACACCGTGTCGCGTGCCAGGGTCTCGGCCTGCGCACCGCCCGAGCTCGACAGCGAGATGATGAGCGCGACCTCGATGATCGTCACGGCGACGGCCAGCACGAGCGAGCCGAAGGGTTCCCCGACCCGGTGCGCGACGACCTCGGCGTGGTGGACGGCAGCCAGGACCGTGACGGCGAGCACGACGGCGACGACGACCACCACGGCGGTGCCGAGCCCGTAGCGGCCGTACGAGAACGCGAGCACGACGGCCGCCAGGATCGGCGTGCCCACGGGCCACACCTTGGGGAACCAGGAGGTCATCCGACCATTGTCTCAACCACGGGGCGCGTAGACCGCCACCTCGGCTGCGGGGACGTCGATGCACACCGCGTCACCGGGCACGATCCCGAGTGCGGTCAGCCGCGCGAGCGTCAGGTCCGCCACCAGGTCACCGGCCCGCACCCGCACCAGTCCGTCGCGCGGCTCGAGCGACGAGACGGTGCGCACGGCTCCGGCACCGTCCCGCGTCAGCACGGCGGCCGTCGGGTGGAAGGCGGCCAGGGCGGGCCGGCCGGGAGGCACGGTGTGCGTCCCGGACGCCAGCTCGCCCCCGCCGTCGATCGCGATCCCACCCCCGGTGGCGGTCCCCCGCACCAGCGCGAGTCCGGAGAACGTCGCGGCGAACGCACTCGTCGGACGACCGAGCACGGCCGCGGGGGTGCCCTGCTCGACCACCCGTCCACCCTCGAGCACGACGACGCGGTCGGCCAGGGCGACGACCTCGACCGGATCGTGCGTGACGAGCACGGCGGGCCGGCCGGCGACCGCGGTCCGGAGTGCCGCGCGGACCTCGTCCTGCGCGCCGACGTCGAGCGCCGAGGTCGGTTCGTCGAGCATCAGCACCGCCGGGTCGGTGGCGAGCGCCCGGGCGATCGCGACGCGCTGCGCCTGACCGCCCGAGAGTGTTCGTGGGTCGCGGGTGGCCAGGTCGGCGACCCCGACGGCGTCGAGCGCATCGCGGGCGAGCTGCCGGGCCGCGGCGCGACCGGCTCCGGCGGCTCGGGGCCCGAAGGCGACGTTCCCGACGACGTCGAGGAACGGGAACAGGTCGGACCGCTGCGCGACGAGTCCGGTCCGGCGACGGTGCGCGGGCACGGTGTGCTGTGGGGTCGAGACCCGGACCCCGTCGAGTTCGATCCGGCCGGCGTCGATCGGCAGCAGCCCGGCCAGGGCCTCGAGCACCGTCGACTTGCCCGCACCGTTCGGCCCGATGACCGCCAGGCACTCCCCCGCGCGGACCTCGATCACGACGTCGACGTCCCGCGGCCCGACGACGACGTGCGCCCGGACCCCCACCGCACCCTCGGCCGTCACGCCAGGGCTCCGCGGGTCCGGAACGACGAGGCCCCGATGACGACGACGGCCACCACGACGAGCACGACCGCCAGCGCCACCGCGGTGTCCGGGTCGACCTCGCGTTGCAGGTAGACCTCGAGCGGCAGGGTCCGCGTGACCCCCTGCAGGCTGCCCGCGAAGGTCAGGGTGGCCCCGAACTCGCCGAGTGCCCGGGCGAAGCAGAGCACGAGCCCGGACACGATCCCCGGCAGGACCCGCGGCGTCGTGACGGTCAGGAACGTCCGGGTCGGCCCGGCGCCCAGGGTCGCGGCGACCCGCTCGTAGCGGTCGCCCTCGACGCGGAGTGCCCCCTCGACCGAGGACACCAGGAACGGCATCGCGACGAAGGTCTGCGCGATGACCACCGCCGTCGTGGTGAACGCGATGTGCAGGCCGTGGTCGTCGAGGAACGCCCCGACCACCCCGAGCCGACCGAAGGCCGCGAGCAGGGCGAGACCACCGACGACCGGCGGCAGCACGAGCGGTAGGAGCACGACGGCCCGGGCGACGCCGACCCAGCGCGACCGCGACCGCGCGAACAGCACGGCGAGCGGGTACCCGAGGACGAACGCGACGCCCGTGGCCGCGAGGGCTGTGCCGAGGCTGAGCCCGAGCGCGGTCAGTGACGCGGTGGAGGTCACGAGCCCGACGAACGACGACCAGTCCACCCGGCCGAGCATCGCGAGCACCGGCACGACGACGAACAGCCCGCCGAGCACCGCGGGCAGCGGGAGCCACCACGCGACCGGCGGCCGTCCGTCAGCGCGCGGAGCCACGGGTCAGGGCTTCCCGAAGCCCGCGTCGGAGAGCACACGCTGCCCGGCGGCGGAGCGGACGTACTCCGAGAACGCCTGCGCGAGCTCCGGGTCCTGGGATTCCCGGAGCACACCGATCGGGTAGGTGTTGACGGCCTTGCTCGACTCGTCGAACGGGACGCCGTCGACCTTGCCGCCGGCCCCTCTGACGTCCGTCACGTAGACGAGTCCGGCATCGGCCTGACCGGACTCGACCTTGCCGAGCACGTCGGTGACGGACTGCTCCTCGCTGACCGGCTCGAGGTCGATGCCCGATGCGGACTCGACCTTCGCCGTCGCGGCACCGCACGGCACCGGGGCGGCGCACGTGACGAGCTGGACGCCCGGAGCCGTCAGGTCGTCGAGGCCGCCGATGCCCCGCGGGTTGCCCGGGGCGACCGCGATCTCGAGCGTGTTCGTGGCGAAGGCCCGCGGCGACCCGGTCACCAGGTCACCCGAGGTCAGCTTCGCCATGTTCGCCTGGTCCGCCGCGGCGAACACGTCGGCGGGGGCGCCGTTCTGGATCTGGGTGACGAGGTCGCTGGAGCCGGCGAACGAGAACCGGATCGAGGCGCCGGGGTGCGCGGTCTCGTACTGCTTGCCCAAGGTCGTGAAGGTCTGCTGCAGGGACGCGGCGGCGAAGACGGTGATCGAACCGGTCGGCGCCTCGGTGCCGGAGCCCGCCGGGGCCTGTGCCCCCGAGCCCGTGTCCGGAGCCGTGCACGCAGCGAGCCCGAGCGCGACGGTGGCGGCGAGGGCCAGCGCCGCGAACGGCCGGAGACGGCTCATCGTTCGTCCTCGTGCCGGGCGGGCGCCTCGACCGCGACCATCGTGGCCTTGACGGACGCCACCGCGACGGACCCGATTTCGAGCCCCAGGTCGCGGACGGCCTCGGCACTCATCAGGGACACCACGCGGTGCGGGCCGCACTGCAGTTCGACCTGCGCCATCACGGTGTCGACGACCAGGTCGGTGACGATCCCGACGAAGCGGTTCCGCGCCGAGCTCTTCACCGCGGACGCCGGGTCGGTCGGCTCGGAGCTGCGTTCCCGGGCGTAGGCGGCGACCTCGCGACCGTCGACCACGGCTCGCCCCGCGTCGTCCGTGGCACGGGTGAAGGTGCCCCCGTCGACGAGCCGACGAACGGTGTCGTCACTGATCCCGAGGAAGGCCGCAGCGTCCCGTACCCGCAGTTGCGTCATGATCCACCGATCCTATCCGCGGATGCGGCGGCAAGGGGTGATAGGGGTGGTAGGGGTGACCAGGCTGGGTCAGGACCGGTGCTCGATCGCCACGGGCAGCCCCTCGCGACGCCAGGCCTCGAAGCCGCCGTCGAGGACCGCCACGCGCCTCCCGGCCGGCTGCCGCGCCGCCCACGCGTCCGCACGGGGTCCGCGTGCGCAGTAGACGACGACCTCGTCCGCGCCGGTGTCGTCGGGGACGGCACCGGCGACCACGCCGGCCGCCCGTTCCTCGTCGGTCCGGACGTCGACGACGACCAGCGGGTCCGACGGGTCCGCCACCCTGGCGGCCAGGGCGGACGGCGCGATGCGCGGCGTCGCGTCGGCACCGGCAGCAGGTGCCGGTCGACGCGAGGCGGGCCCGCGACGGACGGGGCTCTCGGTCCAGCGCCACCGGCGGGCGTCGACGGTCAGGACGCGTCCGAGCAGCGGGTCACCGCTACCGGTGACCAACGCGAAGACCTGTCCCGCCATGACCGCGCCGACCGCGCCGCACAGTGCGGGGACGACGCCGTCGAGGGCGCACGAGCCCTCGTCGGGCAGGGCGTCGGGGTGCAGGTCGTGGAAGTCGACGCCGTCCGGGGCGGCGTCGCGGAAGACGCTGACCTGCCCGTCGTGGCCGAGCACCGTGCCCCACACGAACGGCACCCCGGCCGCGGCGCAGGCGTCCGAGATCGCTCGGGTGACCACGACCGAGTCGGCGGCGTCGACCACGACGTCGTGTCCGGCGACCAGGTCCGGCGTGAACGACGCGACCACGGCGACCGCGTCGAGTTCGGGGTCGACGGCGACGGCTCGGGCCACAGCGACCCGTGCCTTCGGCGAGCCGACGTCCGCGGCCGTGAAGAGCGTCTGCCTGGCCAGGTTCGACGCGTCGACCACGTCCGGATCGACCACGGTGAGCCGACCGAGCCCGGCGAGGTACGCGACCACCGGCGCCCCGAGCCCGCCGGCCCCGACCACGAGGATGCGCGATGTGGCCAGGCGTCGCAGCCCGGTGACCCCGACGTCGGCGAGCGCGGCGGTCCGCGAACCGAGCTGCGTCCGCCCCGGGGAGAGCGCGGCGGCGGGGGCGACGAGGGGTTCCATCCCGTCATTCTGGCCCGTCGCACCGAACTCCTGCATGTGAGAGTTCAGTGCCCGGACGCGGCGGATCCCCAGAGCAGATCGGTACGGTCACGGGCGTGAGTTCCCCGCGCACCGGCACCGTCCCGGTCCGACGTACGACGTCGGACGCGTCGGTGCGCGCGCGCTCACTGGGGCTCGTCGCGGCGGCCGTCCGGGCCCTCGCCCGGACCCCCGAGATCACCGTCGGTGCGCTCGGCGTCGTCGTCGCAGCGGCCTTCAGCTGGGTGCCGTCGGTCTGGTACGACGAGGCCGCGACCATCGCGAGCGCGCAGCGGAGCTGGCCGGCGCTCTGGGCCGAGCTGCAGAACGTCGACGCCGTCCACGGCCTGTACTACGCCGTGATGCACGTCTGGTTCACGCTCGTCGGGTACTCGCCGTTCACGCTGCGGTTCCCGAGTGCCCTCGCCATCGGGGTCTCCGCCGGGCTCGTCGTCGCCCTCGGCCGTCGTCTCGGCGGTGTGCGGCTCGGCGTCGTCTCCGGGATCGTGTTCCTGGTCCTGCCCCGCGTCGCCTGGGCCGGCACCGAGGGGCGCCCGTACGCAACCGTCACGACCTTCGCCGTCGCGCTGACCCTCGTGGGGATCACCGCGGTCCGGCGCACCCGGATCCGGCACCACGCGACCCGGTGGTGGGTCGTCTACGCCCTGCTCGCCGTGGTCGCCGTGCTGTTCAACGTCTACCTGGCCCTGGCCGTCGTCGCGCACGGGGTCGTGCTCCTCTGGACCGCCGTCGCCGACCGTGCCGCACGTCGCGACGCCGTGCTCTCGCAGCGCAGCGGTCTGGTGGCCGCGCCGATGGTCGACCGCGCCGCGTTCGTGCGCTGGGGCGTCGCCGCCGTCGGGGCCGCCCTCGTGGTGTCGCCGTTCATCGTCCTCGCCGCCGGGCAGGCCAAGCAGGTCGGCTGGATCACCGGCGTCGGGTGGGCCACCGTGCGCCAGGTCGTCGCGACCGCCTGGTTCGGTGCCGTCTGGCCGTACGCGGTGCTCGGGTGGGTCCTGATGATCGTCGGCGTCGTGCTCGCCGTGCGTGCCGCCCGACGCCCTGCCCCGGCTGCCCGCGACCTGCTGCGGATGCAGGCCGTCCGCGTCGCCGTCCCCCTGACGATCCTGCCCACCGCACTGCTCGTCGGTGCGACCGCAGCCGGGGAGCACCTGTACTCCCCGAAGTACGCCAGCCTGAGCCTGCCCTTCGTCGCGCTGCTCATCGGCCTGGCGATCACGGCGATCCGACCCCGGCGGTGGCTGGCGCTCGCCGTCGTCGGGATGCTGCTCGTGTCGGCGCCGACGAGCACGCTCGTCCGGCTGCCCCACGCCAAGCAGGACTCGCACTGGGCGAACGCGGCGGCGATCATCGAGCGCGAGCGGGACCGGCGCACCGACCAGAACGAGGGCGTCGTCTTCGGCAGCGTCTGGGAGCACCCGGGCACCACCGCGCAGGTCATCGCCGACTCCTACCCCGAAGCCTTCACCGGGATGCGCGACCTCGCCGTCACCGAGACCGGTGCCGAACGCGGACAGCTCTGGAACGTGAACGGCGACGTCGCCGCGACGGTGCCCGAGCGGATCTCCGGCATCGACACCGTGTGGTTCGTCGGCGGCAAGTCGCGGAACATCCGCCCGCAGGTCACCGAGACGCTCGTGGCCGAGGGCTTCCACGTCGTGCGCTACTGGCACACCGGCACGGTCATCCTCTGGAAGTACAGCCGCTGACGCTGGACCGACCGCGGCGGGACTGACCGCCGCTCGGCGTCGAGCCGCTCGCCGGGCGGGCCGGACGTCGGGTCAGTGCACCACGCGTGCGCCGTGCACCGGACCGGTGGCCCGGAGTGCGACGAGGCCGGCGGCGCTGAGCTCGACCTGCAGTTCGAGCGCGGCATCTCGGTCGCCCACCAGGAACGCCACCGTCGGGCCGCTGCCGGACACCAGGCCGGCCAGGGCACCGGACTTCTCACCGAGCTCCAGCGTCGCCGCGAGCCGGGGCTGCAGCCGCATGGCCGGTGCCTGCAGGTCGTTGTGGACGCAGTCGGCGAGCAGGTCGGGGTCGCCCGCACGCAGGGCCTGCAGCACGTTGGCCTCGACCACGGGGTGCGACGGCGCCGGGGAGATGTCGGCGCGGTACCGCTCCCGGTGCTCGTCGAGCGCACGGTAGACGGCCGGGGTGCTCAGCCCGTCGTCGCTCAGGGCGAGGACCCAGTGGAACTCACCCTTGGCGAGCGCCGGGCTCAGCTCGTCACCGCGGCCGGTGCCCACGGCGGTGCCGCCGGCGAAGGCGAACGGCACGTCGGCGCCGAGCTGCGCGGCGAGCCGGAGCAGCTCTTCGCGACCGAGCGCGGTGCCCCAGAGCGTGTCGACGGCGAGCAGGGTCGCCGCGGCGTCCGCGGAGCCACCGCCCATGCCGCCGGCGACGGGCACCTGCTTGTCGATGGTCAGCCGCACCCCACCGCGGTGTCCGGCCGCGTCGGCCACGAGCCGGGCCGCACGGATGGCCAGGTTCGACTCGTCGACCGGCACGGTGCTCGTGTCGATCGGACCCGTGAAGGTGACCGAGAAGTCGTCGGCGGCCTCGGCGGTGACGTCCTCGTACAGGGACACCGCTTGGTACGCCGTGGCGACGTCGTGGTAGCCGTCGTCCTGCAGCGCCCCGACGGACAGGAACACGTTGATCTTGCCGGGGGCGCGCGTCCGCACGCGGGTCGGTGCGGCCAACGTGGTCATGCCCCCAACCTATCCCGCTGCGGCTGCCGTGAACCCCCGCGCCAGGTCCGCGGTGATGTCGTCGATGTGCTCGAGGCCGATCGACAGGCGGATGAGTCCGTCCCCCACCCCGGCGGCTGCCCGCTCGGCGGAGGTCATCTGCACGTGGGTGGTCGATGCCGGGTGCACGACGAGCGATCGGACGTCACCGAGGTTCGAGACGTGGTCGAACAGCTCGAGCGCCGCCACGAACCGTCGGCCCGCGGCGACCCCGCCGGCCAGGTCGAACGACAGCACGGCCGACGGTCCCTTCGGCACGTAGCGCTGCTGCAGGTGGTGCCACGGCGAGTCCGGCAGGCCGGCGTAGTGCACGTGCTCGACCTGGTCGTGGGCGTCGAGCCAGCTCGCCACGGTGGCGGCGTTCGACACGTGCCGGTCCATGCGGAGCGACAGCGTCTGGATGCCCTGGAGCACCAGGAACGCGTTGAACGGTGCGATCGCGGGCCCGAGGTCGGCGGACAGCTTCGAGCGGGTGCGCTGGATGAACGCCCGTCGCCCGAACTTGTCGGCGAAGTTCGTGTTCGCGAACCCGGACTGCTCGGTCGTGGCCAGCTGGGGGTAGGCGTCGGCGTGGGCCGCCCAGTCGAAGTTCCCGCTGTCGACGATGAGCCCGGCGATGGCGCTGCCGTGTCCGGCCAGGTACTTCGTCGCGGAGTGCACGACGATGTCGGCACCGTGCTCGATCGGGCGGACCAGGTACGGCGTCGCGATGGTGTTGTCGACGATGAGCGGCACACCGGCCTCGTGCGCGACCCCGGCCACCCCGGCGAAGTCCAGGACGTCCCCGCGGGGGTTCGGGATGGACTCGCCGAAGAACGCCTTCGTCTCCGGACGCACCGCCGCCGCCCACTCGGACAGGTCGGTCGGGTCCTGCACGAACGTGAAGGTGATGCCGAGGTCCCGCAGGGTCGAGGCGAACAGCGTGTAGGTCGCGCCGTACAGCGAGGCGCTCGACACCACGTGGTCACCGGCGCGTGCGACACCGAGCACGGCCAGCGACGTCGCCGCCTGCCCGGACGCCAGCGCCAGCGCACCGATCCCGCCCTCGAGGTCGGCGATCCGGCGCTCGAGGGCTGCCGCCGACGGGTTGTTCACCCGCGTGTAGGTGTGGCCGGGGGCGTCGAGCATGAAGCGCGCGGCGGCGTCCTCGCCCGACGGGTAGACGTATGCGGCGCTCTGCGCGATCGGCGGCACGTTCGCGCCCCAGCCCGGATCGGCCTTGAAGCCGGCGCGGATCTGGCGGGTCTCGAACGCCCAGCCGTCCTCGGCGTTGGTCGGCGTGGCCGCCATCAGGACTGCGCCCCGACCGACTGCCGGACGAGCGGGATGACCTGCTCGCCGAACCGGTCCATCTCCTCGAGCTGCGGCGAGAACTGCAGCAGGAGCGTGTCGACGCCGGCGTCCTCGAACTCCCGGATGCGGTCCGCCACCTGCGACGGCGTCCCCACGAAACCGGGGCGCAGGCCGCGGTTCGACACCGAGTAGTCCTCGAGTGAGGGCACGTGCTCGAGCTGCGACTTCGAGATGAAGTCCTGGTACGACGCGTACGCCTTGCCGTGCTGCACGTCGGTGATCCGGGCGAGCTCGGCCTGCGCCTCTTCCTCGGTCTCGCGCACGATGACGTACGCGGCCATGCCGAACGCCTCGAACGGCGGCAGGCCGGCGTCGACGCGGCGCTGCTTCATCTCGTCGATCTTCGCGCGGAGCTCCGGGGCCGTGCCGCCGTGCGTGACGTAGGCGTCGGCGTACCCGGTGATCGCGGCCTTGCCGGCCTCGCTCTCCCCACCGGCGTAGATGCGCGGCGTCACGCGGGGCTTCGGCTCGAGGTGCGCGTTCTCGATGTCGTAGTACTCGCCCGAGAACGAGTACGGGGTCTCGCGCCACAGGCCCTTCATGACCTCGACGAACTCCGCGGTGCGCTTGTACCGGTCGTCGTGCTCCGAGAAGATCCCGCCGTACTGCTTCGCCTCTTCCGCCCACCAGGCGCTCACGACGTTGAAGGTGAACCGGCCGCACGAGATGTCGTCGATCGTCGCCGCCTGCTTCGCCGTCACCGCGGGCAGGTGGTACCCGGGACGCATCGCCGCCATGATCTCCAGGCGCTCGGTCGTCGCCGCGATGGCCGCCGCGAGCGACCAGGCCTCGAGCGAGGGCGCCGCCGTGCCCTTGATGTCGTTGAGGTTGAGCTCCGGCACGAGCGTCAGGTCGAAGCCGATCCGCTCGGCGCGCTGCGCCAGGCGCTTCACGTAGTCGAAGGTGACCGGCATGTTCTCGTTGTCGACGTTGCGCAGCCAGCCGCCGAAGAGCGGGGTCCAGTATCCGAATCGCACGTTGGTTCCTTGGGGGTGTGGGAAAGGCGGACGGGAGGCCCGTGGCGGGCCCGCCACGGGCCTCCAGTCCGGTGGTTCTTGCGTTCTCAGGCCGTGAGCTGCGCCGCGTACTGCGTCTCCAGCAGACCACCGAGGTACTTCGCGATGGAGCGCGGGCCGGAGGCCGGCGCGGACTCCTCGACCGCGGGGTTGTAGTTCGTGTTCGTGTTGATGTCGTAGACGACGGTGCGGCCGTCCGTCGTCTCCATGAACTCGACGCCCGCGATGGTGATGCGCTGGTCGGCGAGGAACGTGCGGAGCTGCTGGACCAGCGGGTGCTCGGCGGTGATCTCGGTCCGGACGGCGAACGCCGGGGGTGCACCGACGGTCTCGGTGCCGGGGACGTCACAGACGGCGCCGGCGATGACCTGCGGCACCTCGCACGCGTCGGCGGGGCAGAGCTCGAAGCTGCCGGCGCTGGTGTCGACGCGGACCGCGTACACGAACTCGCCGCCGACGAACTCGACGCGGGTGATGAAGGGCTCGCGGGCCGTCAGGTACTCCTGCAGCAGGGTGATGCCGTCGACCGGCGCCTCGAACTCGGGGCTGTCGACGTAGGCGTCGAACTCGGCGAGCGAGTCGAACCGCCGGACGCCCAGGCCCTTGCCGCCCTGGTTGTGCTTCGTGATGAAGGGGACGTCCTGCCCGTCGGTGAAGGTGCGGGCGGCGTCCTTGAGCGTCGTCGTGCCGAACACGGCGGTCGTGCGTGGCACGTCGAACCCGGCCTGCTGCAGGAGACCGTGCTGCGCGACCTTCGACACCTCGAGTTCGAGCACGTGGCTGCCGCCGACCACCTGGCGGCCGGCACGCTCGAGCCATCCGAGGACCGCCCGGGTGTACTCCTTGCTGTGCTCGTGGCCGCGGGTGTGGGAGCTCGCGGACATGCGGCTCCAGTAGACGCCGGGTGCCGGCTCGGCCGCGAGGTCGATCTGCCCCTCGGTCAGCAGGATCTCCTCGACCGGGACGCCCTCGGCTTCGAAGGCGGCGGCGAGCGGGGGGAACCACTCGGGGTTCTCGTGGATGACGTACACGCGCGGAGTGCTCACGCCCCCACCCTAGGCACGGTATACCGCACGTGCCCAAGTGTGTGACGTGGCGTTGCTTCGCGGCGGCGGGGGCGGGGGCGGGGGCGGGGGCCGCACGGTGCGCGCTGGTCCGGTCGGTGCGAGGTTGATCGCTCGGTGACGGACTGTAGGGCGGCACCAAGCGGTCAACGATGTACGGGCTCACCAACCTCGCACCGTGCGGGGTCGACCAACCTCGCACGAGCCGAGCGAACCCGCACCGTGCGACGCGTCAGCCGGCGAAGGTCTGCTGTCCGACGACGCCGAGGAGCTCGAGCTTCTGCGCGTCTTCCGATCCTGCAGGCGCCGTGAACAGCAGCAGTGCCTGCGCCTGGTCGTCGGTGTGCAGCACCTGGCAGTCGACGGTGATGCGGCCGAGCTCCGGCTGCACGATCGTCTTGTTGTCCGACCAGCGCGTGGCCACCTCGTGCTTGGCCCAGAGGTCGCGGAACTCCGCGCTGCGAGTCTGCAGCTCGGCGACGAGTTCGGTCGCCCGGCGGTCGCCCGGTCCCGCGAGCCCGACAGCCGCCCGGAGCGACGCGACCACCACCCGCCCCAGCCGCTCGTGCTGCTCGGGCGCGTACTTCGCGAGTTCCTCCCCGTCACGAACCACCGCCACGCCTGGTACCGCCGGTTGCCCGGCAGGTCGACCGAGCTGCTGAGGAGCGCCGCCGCGAGCCGGTTCTCGACCAGGGTCTCGCCCAGGTGGCTGACGACGATCGCCGGGGTGTCCTCGAGCCGGTCGAGCACCCGCAGGATCGCCGGGTCGACGTGGTCGGCGCGGTGCATCCGGGTCGGGGCGTTCTGCCCGGCCAGGTGGAACAGGTGGTCGCGCTCGTCGAGGCTGCAGCGCAGGGCCCGGGCGATCGCGGCGATCATCTGCTCGGACGGCTGCGGTCCGCGCTGCTGCTCGAGTCGCGTGTAGTAGTCGACGGACATGCCGGCGAGGGCAGCGACCTCTTCACGGCGGAGCCCCGGGGTCCGGCGACGCGGCCCCTGCCCGAGACCGACGTCCTCGGGGCGCAGCAGCTCACGTCGACGGCGGAGGAAGTCGGCGAGCGCGGCACGGTCCATGGATCGATCATCGTCCGCTTCCGGCCCGGGTGCCAGGGATCGCCGATCCCCCGATGACCGCGCTCTGGTTGCGACCCTGTCCACGGAGCATCGTGGTGGTCATGGACATCACGAACTCCACCGTCTTCATCCCCGGCGCGACCTCGGGCATCGGTCTCGCGCTCGCCCAGCGCCTGCAGGCCGCCGGCAGCACCGTCGTCATCGGCGGCCGTCGCCAGGCGCTCCTCGACTCCCTCGCCGCCGAGCACGGCTTCGGCACCGTGCAGATCGACGTCGCCGACGCGTCGTCGATCGAGGCCGCTGCCACCTCGGTGCTCGAGGCCCACCAGTCGCTCGATGCCCTCATCACCATGTCGGGGATCATGCGCGACGAGGACCTCCGCGACCCCGAGCACATCCACGACGCCCTCGAGCTCGTCCAGACGAACCTGGTCGGCACGATCCGGCTCATCGACGCGTTCCTGCCGCACCTGCTCGCCCAGCCCTCGGCCACCCTGATGACCGTCACGTCCGGTCTCGCGTTCGTCCCGCTCACCGCGTCGCCGACGTACAGCGCGACGAAGGCCGGTGTGCACGCCTACACGCAGGCCCTCCGTGAGCAGCTCGTCGGGTCGTCGCTCGAGGTGCTCGAGCTCGCCCCGCCGGCCGTCATGACCGACCTGATGGGCGGCGCCGACTTCGGTGGGATGCCGCTCGACGCCTTCGCCGACGAGGTCATGGCGCTCATCGAGTCCGGCGCTGCCCCGGAGATCCTGGTGCAGAACGTGCACCCGCTGCGCTTCGCCGAGCGGAACGGCAACCACCAGCAGATCCTCGAGATGATGGCGTCCCGCGAGCACTGAGTCGGGCGACGGCCCACGTTCGCACGGTGCGAGGTTCCGTGTTCGGTGCGAGGCACTTCGGCTCGCACGGAACACGGAACCTCGCACCATCGCGGGCACGCGGCACGCGGCACGCGGGGCGCGGGCGTCACGCGGATCCGGACGCGGAGCGGGGAACGGACTACTCCGCAGCCGCCAGGACCGTCCGCCCGAGCCGCACGAAGTCGTCCACACCGATCGCCTCACCCCGGGCGGTCGGGTCGATACCCGCCGCCGTCAGGACCTCGGACGCGTGCGCACTGCCGCCGAGCACCCCGGACAGGCTCTGCCGCAGCATCTTGCGTCGCTGCTGGAACGCCGCGTCCACCAGCGTGAACACCCGCGACCGCAGGAGCTCGTCACCCGGCGGCTCGTGCCGGTCGAACGCCACCAGGACGCTGTCGACGTTCGGCACCGGCCAGAAGACCTGCCGGCTGACCAACCCGGCGGTGCTCCACGACCCGTACCAGGCGGCCTTGACGCTCGGCGAACCGTAGACCTTGCTGCCGGGGCCCGCGGCGAGCCGGTACCCGACCTCGGCCTGCACCATCACGAGCGACCGCTCGATCGACGGGAAGGTCGCGAGCAGGTGCAGCAGCACGGGCACGGAGATGTTGTAGGGCAGGTTCGCGACGAGGTGCGTCGGCTCGACGTCGAGGTCCGCGGCGGCGACGGTCATGGCGTCCTGCTGCACGACCGTCAGCCTGGCGTCGGGCTGCATCGACGACACCGTCGACGGGAGCTTGGCGGCCAGGCGCTTGTCGATCTCGACCGCGGTGACGGGTGCGCCGGTCTCGGTGAGCCCGAGCGTCAACGACCCGAGCCCCGGGCCGATCTCGAGCACCCGTGCCGACGGGGTCACACCGGCGACCGACACGATCCGCCGCACGGTGTTGGCGTCGTGCACGAAGTTCTGGCCGAGCTTCTTCGTCGGGGTGACGTCGAGTTCGGCCGCGAGCTCCCGGATCTCCGCCGGGCCGAGCAGGGCGCCCACGACTACTCGTCCACCGTCACGGGCTCGGCGTCCCACGCGCCGTAGACGAGCTCGGTGTTCGAGGCGATCTGGGCCGCGAGCATCGAGGCGTCCGTGCCGAGCGTCTCCGCCATCGACCGCAGGGTGAGCGGGATGAGGTACGGCGCGTTCGGGCGGCCACGGAACGGGGTGGGCGTCAGGAACGGCGCGTCCGTCTCGATCATGACCAGGTGCCGCGGCGCGACGAGCAGCGCTTCACGCAGCAGTGCGGCGTTCTTGAACGTCACGGTGCCGGCGAACGACATGTACCAGCCGCGCTCGGCGCAGAGCCGGGCGAGGTCCGGGCCGCCGGAGAAGCAGTGGAAGACGGTCCGCTCCGGGGCACCCACGCGGTCGAGGACCTCGACCACGGCGTCGTGCGCGTCACGGTCGTGGATCGTCAGCGCGAGGTCGTGCTCCTTCGCGATGCGGATGTGCTCCTCGAACGAACGGACCTGGGCGTCGCGGCCGTCCTCGCCGGTGCGGAAGAAGTCGAGGCCGGTCTCACCGATCGCACGGACCCGCGGCAGCGCGGCGAGCCGTTTGATGCCGGCGAGGTGCTCGTCGAGCAGCCCCTGTTCCTGCAGCACGGGCGCTTCGTTCGGGTGCAGCGCGACGGCTGCCAGGACCCGGGGCTCCCGAGCGGCGATCGACGCGGACCACTCCGAGGTGGCGAGGTCCGTGCCGACCTGCACGACACCGCGCACGCCGACGCTCGAAGCACGGTCGAGGTGCTCGCGGTACTCGAGCGGACCGTCACCCCCGTCGCCGACACCGTCGGCGATCTCCATGTGGGTGTGGTTGTCGTACACCGGCACGACGAGCGCCTGGGGCAGCGGCGGGTACGTCAGGTCGCGCTTCGAGCCACCGGACCCCCCGTCCCCGCGGGACCGGACGTGCGACTCGGCGTCGGTCACGCGGAGACCTGCTCGATCCGGGGGAACAGCCCGCTCTCGAGCGGCACCACGTGCGACGCTCCCTGCCACTCGAACGCGCGGTCGACCCGCTGCTCGGCGACGGACCCGCCGGCGCCGATCGAGGCCCAGAGCTTCTCGGTCGCCTTCGGCATCACCGGGGACAGCAGGACGGTCACGGTGCCTAGGCCGCGGAGCGCGGTGGTCAGGACCGTGCCGAGGCGCTCGCGGTTGGCGTCGTCCTTCGCCAGGGCCCACGGCGCCTGCTCGGTGATGTACCCGTTCAGGGCGTCGACGAGCTCCCACACGACGGCGATCGCCTCGTGCGGGGCGAAGGCCGCGATGGCGGCGTCGGCACGCTCGGTGACCGACACGGCCAGGGCGTCGATCGCCTGGTCGGACTCGGTCAGCGCACCGCGCTCCGGGACCTCGCCGTCGCAGTACTTCTGCAGCATGGCGACCAGGCGTGACGCCAGGTTGCCGTAGCCGTTCGCGAGCTCGGCCTGGTACCGCGCCGAGATGTCCTCCCAGCTGAAGTTGCCGTCCTGCCCGAAGGTGATGGCACGCAGGAAGTAGTAGCGGAAGGCGTCGGACCCGAACGTGTCGGTGATCTCCGACGGCGCGATGCCGGTCAGCTTCGACTTGGACATCTTCTCGCCGCCGACGAGCAGCCAGCCGTGGCCGAAGACGCGCTCCGGCACCGGCAGCCCGGCGGCCATGAGCATCGCCGGCCAGATGACAGCGTGGAAGCGGGCGATGTCCTTGCCGACGATGTGCACGCTCGGCCAGAGGCGCCGGAACGCCTCGTCGTCGTCGGTGCCGTAGCCGAGCGCCGTGACGTAGTTGAGCAGGGCGTCGAACCACACGTACAGCACGTGGTCGCTGTCCCACGGGATCTTGATGCCCCAGTCGAAGCTGGAACGCGAGATCGACAGGTCGCGGAGCCCCTGCTTGACGAACGAGATGATCTCGTTGCGGACGCTCTCGGGCTGGATGAACAGCGGGTTCGACTCGTACAGGTCGAGCAGGCGCTGCTCGAAGTCGGACATCCGGAAGAAGTAGTTGCGCTCGGCGAGCACCTCGACCGGGATCGAGTGGATCGCGCAGACCTGCTGGCCCTCGTACGCACCGGTGCCGGCGACCAGGTCGCTCGGCTGCTTGTACTCCTCGCAGCCCACGCAGTAGAAGCCCTCGAACTCGCCGGCGTAGATGAAGCCGTCGTCGTAGAGCTTCTGCAGGAACGCCGTCACGCCGCGCTCGTGTCGTTCGTCGGTGGTGCGGATGAAGTCGTCGTTCGCGACGTCGACCGTGTCGAGCAGTGGTTTCCAGGCGTCGTTGACCAGCCGGTCGGCCCATTCCTTGGGCGAGACGTCGTTCGCCGAGGCGGTGCGCAGGATCTTCTGCCCGTGCTCGTCGGTGCCGGTGAGCAGCCAGGTGTCGTCACCGCGCTGCCGGTGCCAGCGCGCGAGGAAGTCCGCGGCGACCTCGGTGTAGGCGTGCCCGATGTGGGGCACGTCGTTCACGTAGAAGATCGGCGTGGTGATGCTGAACGAGGACCCGGCGGACATGCGGACCATCCTACGGGCGCACGGAACCCCGATGACGCGTGCGGCGGTGGACTGTGGAGAACCGGGTCCGGGAGGCCCGTGACGGGCCCGCCCCGCGCCTCCAGACCGGCGAACGGGAACGTGACGAGCCCCGCTCAGCGCGCCGCGAGCGCCCCTTCGTACAGGTCGCGCTTCGACAGCCCGGTCGCGTCCGCGACCGCCGCGGCGGCCTCCTTCATGCGCATGCCGGCGGCCACCCGCTCGAGCACCAGCCGCACGCCGTCGTCGATCGTGGCTTCTTCGGCGGCCTCTGCCGCGCCGGCGACGACGATGCAGATCTCGCCCCGCACACCCTCGGACGCCCACGTGACGAGTTCGTCCAGCGGCCCGCGACGGACCTCTTCGTAGAGCTTCGTGAGCTCGCGGCAGACCGCGGCGCGGCGGTCGCTGCCGAACCCGACGGCCATGTCCGCCAGGGTCTCGGCCAGCCGGTGCGGCGACTCGAAGAACACCATCGTCCGCTGCTCCCCAGCCAGCGCCTGGAACGCCCGGCGGCGCTCCCCGGCCTTGCGGGTCGGGAACCCTTCGAACGTGAAGCGGTCGGTGGGCAGCCCGGACACGGCGAGCGCCATGAGCACGGCCGACGGCCCGGGCAGGGCGGTGACGGTGACGCCGGCGGCCGCGGCGGCCTCGACGAGCGGGAAGCCCGGGTCGCTGATCGCGGGCATGCCGGCGTCGGTGAGGACGACGACGTCCTCGTCGCGGGCGAGCTCGACGACCTCGGACGCCTTCGCACGTTCGTTGTGCTCGTGCAGGGCGATGAGCCGCGGACGGTTCTCGATGCCCAGGGCGCGCATCAGGTGGATGGCGGTCCTGGTGTCCTCCGCCGCGACGACCGTGGCGTTGGAGAGGGTCTCGACGAGACGGCGCGAGGCGTCCCCGAGGTTGCCGATGGGCGTTGCTGCGAGGACGATCACGCACCCATTGTCCCCGCACCCCAGTCGCAGCGCGGACATACGGTCGATCCGTAGGATGCTCAGCGATGACCAGCGAGCTGACCGACGACCGCACGGCCGTGCCCGACGGGCCGGTCGGCTCGCGCCTGGACGACTGGTGGGGGCGGGTGCTCTCCACGTCGCAGCGGGTCGCCGTGTGGCGGTGGACGGGTCCGCTCGCGGTGACGCTCCTCGCCGCCGTGCTGCGGCTGGTGAACCTCGGCACCCCCCACTCGCTCGTGTTCGACGAGACGTACTACGTCAAGGACGGCTGGTCGATCGTGCACCTCGGGTACGAGGGCACCTGGCCCGCGAACCCGAGCGGTGACACCGCCCCGACGACCGACGACCGGTTCGTGCGCGGTGAGACGGACATCTTCACGAGCGCCGCGGAGTTCATCGCGCACCCGCCGCTCGGCAAGTACCTCATCGGCCTCGGGATGCTGCTGTTCGGGGCGGACAACTCGTTCGGCTGGCGTTTCACGGTGGCCGTGCTCGGCATCGCGACGGTGTTCCTGACCGCGGTGATCGCCCGGTCGCTGTTCCGTTCGACGATGATCGGCACGCTCGCCGGCTTCCTGCTCGCGATCGACGGGCAGGCGATCGTGATGTCGCGGGTGACGCTCCTCGACGGCATCCTGACCTTCTTCGTCATCCTCGGGTTCGGGGCGCTGCTGCTCGACCGTCGGCAGGGTCAACGGCGGCTCGACGAGTGGGTCGCCGCCCGCGCCGCCGCCGGGCGGACCACCCTGTGGGGGCCGGTGTTCTGGTGGCGACCGTGGTTGTTCGCGATGGGCCTGGCCCTGGGGCTGGCAGCGGCGACGAAGTGGTCGGGGGTGTACTTCCTGGCGTTCTTCGCCGTGTACTCCGTGCTCAGCGACATGATGATGCGCCGCCGCGCCGGGGTCGAGTTCTGGTCGTCGAGCGCGCTGCTGCAGCAGGCACCGGTGTCGTTCCTGCTGACCGTGCCGATCGCCGCGGTGACCTACGTGGCGTCGTGGACCGGCTGGTTCGTGTCGAAGGACGGATGGGACCGCAACTGGCTGTCCTCGGGCGGCGAACGCTGGACCGGGCTGCTCGCCTGGGTGCCGGACGGCCTGCAGAACTGGTGGCACTACCAGTCGGAGATCTACGCCTTCAACATCGGGCTGCACACCCCGCACTCGTACCAGGCGAACCCGCTGCTCTGGCTCGTGATGCAGCGCCCCACGTCGATGTTCTACGTCGGCACCGACGCCGGACAGGACGGCTGCTGGGCGAACCGCTGCGGCGAGGCGATCACCGGCATCGCGAACCCGTTCATCTGGTACGCCTCGGTCATCGCCACGGTGGCGCTGCTCGTGCTCTGGATCCTGCGCCGGAAGTGGGAGTACGGCTTCGTCCTGCTCGGCGTCGCGGCGGGGTACCTGCCCTGGCTGATGTACGTCGACCGGACGGTGTTCCAGTTCTACACGATCGCCTTCGAGCCCTACATGGTGATGGCGCTGGCCGCCGCGATCGGGTTGGTGCTCGGCAGGCGGAGCGACGAACGGTCACGCAGGTCGCGGGCGATCCTGTGGGTCGGCGTGTACCTGGGCGTCGTCGTGCTGGCCTCGGTCTACTGGTACCCGATGTGGACGGCGATGCAGGTGCCGTGGGACTTCGTCCGGTCGCACTACTGGGTCCCCAGCTGGCTGTAGCCGGTCTGGCCGGGCTCGCCGCGCCCGTTGCGCTGGGCGCTCTGGTGGCGACCACCGCCGGACTGGAGGCCCGTGGCGGCGCCGCCACGGGCCTCCAGTCCGTCCCTGGTCAGGACTGCGCGTGCAGCGCGCGCTCGATCGACTCGCGGTCCAGCGGGTCGCCGAGCATCGGCGCGGTGTCGTCCGTGCCCGGCAGGACGCCCTGGATCAGGAGTTCCGCGTAGCGGCGCCAGGCGTCCGGGTCGTGTTCGCGGGTGGCGTCGGCGACCGCACCGACCATCGCGGTGAGCATCGGCAGGTCCCGGTAGTCGAAGCCGGGGCGGACGACGCCGGCGGTCTCGGCACGGCCGATGATCGCGGCGACCTGGCGTTCGAGCCGGTCGCGCTCCTGCACGATGGACGGACGGGCCTTGCCGGCACGGACGATGGCGTCGGCGAGGGCTCGGTCGCGTGCACGGAACGCGAAGACGCCCATCAGGTAGACGCGGAGCGCCTCACGCGGGTCGGAGACGTCCGCGGCGCGCGCTGCGGCGTCGTTCATGGCCTCGAACTTGGCGGCGAGCAGCGCCTCGATCAGGGAGTCCTTGTCGGCGAACCGTCGGTAGACGGTGCCGACCCCGACGCCGGCCTCGTGCGCGATGTCGTTCAACGTGACGGAGAGCCCGCGCTCGGCGAAGCACTTGCGCGCCGTCTGCAGGATCAGCTCGCGGTTGCGCGCAGCGTCGGCGCGCAGCGGTCGCTCGAGGTCGGACACGGAGTCGGTGGTGCTCACGATCCGACCGTAGTTGCACTTTCTGGGAACAAGTGGATGCCCTCCTTCCGTTTCGGTCTACACTGACCACAAACGGATGCCTCGCATCCGGTTTCGTCACCACCACATCTCGGGAGTGCCCGACGGCGCGCACCTCCACCCCACCCTCCAACCTTCTCGAAGGAGGCTGCCGTGACGGCAGAACACACCGTGCCGACCCCCACCGGGACAGCACCCACGACTCCGGGCACCACCCCCGCCAAGAGCAACCACCGCTGGATCGCCCTGGCGGTCATCGCCCTCGCACAGCTGATGGTCGTGCTCGACGCGACCATCGTGAACATCGCCCTGCCCTCGGCTCAGGCCGACCTGGACTTCGGAACCGACCAGCGACAGTGGATCGTCACCGCGTACTCGCTGGCGTTCGGCTCGCTGCTGCTGCTCGGCGGTCGTCTCGGCGACCTGTTCGGCCGCAAGAACACCTTCATCATCGGGCTGGTCGGCTTCGCCGTCGCCTCGGTGCTCGGCGGCCTGGCCGACTCGTTCGGCCTGCTCGTCGCGGCCCGTGCGCTGCAGGGCGTCTTCGGCGCACTGCTCGCCCCGTCCGCACTCGGCATGCTGACCACCACGTTCCGCGACCCCAAGGAACGCGGTCGCGCGTTCGGCATCTTCGGGTCCATCGCCGGCTCCGGTGCGGCCATCGGTCTGCTGCTCGGCGGCGTGCTGACCGAGTACGCCTCGTGGCGCTGGTGCCTCTACGTCAACGTCGTCTTCGCCGTGCTCGGCGTGATCGGCGCCCTCGTCTTCATGGAGAAGCCGCCGAAGGTCGAGCGTCCGCGCATCGACGTCCTCGGGGTCATCACCATCACGCTCGGGCTCGTCGGCGTCGTCTACGGCTTCTCGAACGCCGAGACGAACGGCTGGGACTCCCCCGTCACGATCGCCATGCTCGCCGGCGGTGTCGTGCTGATCGCCGCGTTCGTGTTCATCGAGACCCGCGTCGCCCACCCGCTGCTGCCCCTGCGCGTCGTGCTCGACCGTGACCGCGGCGGCTCGTTCATCGCGATCGGCCTGGTCGCGATCGGCATGTTCGGCATCTTCCTGTTCCTGACCTACTACCTGGAGCAGACCCTCGGCTTCAGCTCGCTGCAGACCGGTCTCGCGTTCCTGCCGATGCCGCTGTCGATCATGATCTCGGCGACGCAGATCGGTGGCCGCCTGCTGCCGCGCGTCGGGCCGAAGGTGCTCATCTTCGCCGGCGGCCTGGTCGCCGCGACCGGGCTCCTCCTGCTGCTCCGCACCGACCTGGACAGCTCCTACGCGGGCACCGTCCTGCCGGCGCTGATCGTGATCGGCCTCGGCATGGGCACGATCTTCTCGTCCGCGATGAACACCGCGACGACAGGGGTCGCCCGGGCCGACGCCGGTGTCGCCTCGGCGACGGTGAACACCATGCAGCAGATCGGTGGCTCGATCGGCACGGCGCTGCTGTCGACGATCTTCGCCGACGTGGTGTCGAACAGCCTGTCCGGGCTGTCCGCCGCCCCGACGAAGCTGCAGCAGGCCCAGGCCACGCTCGACGGCTACCACGTGGCGTTCGGCATCTCGGCCGGCGTGCTCGTGCTCGTCGCCCTGGCCGGCGGACTGCTCATCAACCGGCAGTCGGTGCGGGTCGAGCGGCTCGCACGTGCCGGGTCCGCCACGACCGGGAGCATCCCCGCCGCGGCGCACTGACGCTGGCGGTTCGCTCCGCGTCTTCGGCCCGTTCCGGTTCTGCCGGGGCGGGCCGTCGTGCGCGCGGGGCGGCGGGGGCGGCGACACCCGTTCCACGACGATCCACCTGTCGAACGACGCGTGCATCGTCGAAGGATGCGCACACAATCGGTGCCCGCGCATGTTCCGACAGACCACTCGTCGAACGACTGGTGGATCGTCGATCACTGCCCACGCATGCACCCCGTCCCACCCCCGGTTGCGCCGTGTGTCCACGACTCTGGCCCACGTCAGGGGTGCGGATTATGGTTTGCGGCATGGCCCCCGTCCTGACCTCACCACTCGTGTCGACGCAGTGGCTCGCAGACCACCTCGGTGCTGACGAGCTCGTCGTGCTCGACGCCTCGGTGCACACGGTCGGGGCCGGGTTCGACACCACCTGGCTCCCCGGGCGGAACGCCCACGAGCAGCGCGGCCACGTGCCCGGTGCCCGCTTCGCCGACCTGATCGACGACTTCTCCGCCGCCGATGCCGACGTCCCGTTCACCCGCCCCGGCGCCGAGCGCTTCGAGGTCGCCGCGGCACAGCTCGGCGTGACGAACACCTCGACCGTCGTGGTCTACGACGACAGCGTCGGTGAGTGGTCGGCACGCCTGTGGTGGATCTTCCGTTCGTTCGGCTTCGACTCGGTCGCGGTGCTCGACGGTGGCTTCACGAAGTGGCGCGACGAGGGCCGCCCGGTCCGCGTGGGCGCACTCCGCACGCCCGCGACGCCGTCCGACCCCGATGCCGGTGCGTTCCTGGCCGGCGAAGAACGTGCGCTCTGGGCCGACCACGACCGTGTCACCCGAGCGGTCTCCGGCGAAGAGCCGGCGTCCCTGGTGTTCGCCGCGCCCTGGGCCGCCCTCGGCGACGACCACCCGCCGATCGTGCCGGGCAGCAACCCGATCACGGCGGACACCCTGGTGGACCCCGAGACGAACGCGTACCTGCGCGGTGCCGAACTCGAGCGGGCCTTCGCCGCGGTGATCGGTGCCGACGAGATCGTCACGTACTGCGGGGTGGGCAGCGCCGCGTGCGTCGATGCCCTCGCCCTGACGGTGCTCGGGCACGACCGGGTGAAGGTCTACGACGGTTCGCTCGCCGACTGGTGGCGGCACGAGCAGCTCGCCTCCTGACGGAACCGATCGCGGAACGACGACCCCGTCTGGCCGACGGCCCTGCCGCACTACCGTTGCACCATGAGCACCAGACGCGCGGTCATCCTCGGCGGCACCGGCGGGATCGGCTCGGCCGTCGCACGTGCGCTCCTCGACGCCTCCGGCCGCGGCGGCGACGACTGGCAGGTGGACGTCCTGGCACGCCGAGGCGGCCCCACAGCCGATGCGCTGACCGCTTCCGGCGCCACGTTCACGTCCGGCGACCGCCGCGACCGTTCCGTCCTGCGCGACCTGCTCCGCCCCGGAGCCGACCTGCTCGTCGACACCGTCGGTGCGACGCGCGACGACGCCCAGCAGCTCCTGCCGTTCCTCGACGACGTCGGCTCGACGGTCTTCGTCTCGTCCAAGGCCGTCTACGCCGACGAGCAGGGCCGGCACGCGAACTCGCTCGACAAGCCGGTGTTCGGCGGCGCGGTCACCGAGATCCAGCCCACGGTCACCGCCGGGGACGGTGACCCGACGAGTCGTGACGGGTACGGCGCCGCGAAGGTGGCGGCCGAACAGGTCCTGCTCGACCACGGCGCCCCGGTCACCGTGCTCCGCCCGTCGAAGGTGTACGGCGTCGGCATCGGCCGCCCGCGGGAGTGGTTCGTCGTCCGCCGTGTGCTCGACGGCCGGGAGCGCATCCTCCTCGCCGACCACGGCCGCGGCATCGACCACACGACGGCGGCGAGCGGCATCGGTTCGCTCGTCCGACTCGTCGCGGACGCACCGGACCGCCGGATCCTCAACGTCGCGGACGCCGCTGCCCCGACCGTGCTCGAGATCGTCCGCACGATCGCCGGGCACCTGGACCACCGGTTCGACGAGGTCCTGCTCGACGAGGACGCGCCCGCCTTCGTGGGTGGCACGCCCTGGTCGTCGCCGTCGCCGTTCGTCCTCGACACCACGGCAGCGCGTGCCCTGGGTTGGGAGCCTCCGGAGTTCCGGACCGCCGTCGCCCCGGAGCTGGCATGGCTGGTCGAGACCGCGCACGCGACCCCTGCCGATGGCGACGTCCCGTGGGCCGACGACCCGTTCTGGGACCACATGTTCGACTACGGCCCCGAGGATGCGGCGCTCGCGCTCCTCTCCCTCAACCTGGGCTGACACGATGCTCCGATCCGAGGTCCTGTTCATCGGCGGGCGTTCCGGCGTGGGCAAGTCCACGGCGGCCGAGGCACTGCACGACCTGCTCGTCGCGGCGGACGTCCGGCACGCGGTGATCGAGGGCGACGTGCTCGACCTCGCCCACCCTGCACCGCACGTCGAACACCCCGAGGCGCACCTGGCCGAACGGAACCTGGCCACGATCTGGGCCGGCTACCGGGCGATCGGTCACCACCGGCTCGTCTACACGAACACCGTGTCCGTGCTCGAGCACGAGCGCCTCGCGGCGGCGATGGGCGACGATCCGCTGGTGCGCGTCGTCCTGCTCCGCGCATCCGACGACGCGACCGCCGACCGGCTCGCACGACGAGCGGGTGGTGCGGTCCCGCAGGCGCAGCTCGCGCACAGCACGCGGACGGCCGGGAGGCTCGACTCGGCCACCGCGGACACGGTCACCCGGGTGGACACCGACGGCCAGAGCCCCGCCCAGGTGGCCGCACGGCTCGCGTCGATCACGGGGTGGCTCGAGCGCTGATCTCCCCGCTCGGCCTGTGCAGAGCGGGCGTCCCGTCCACAGATGTCCCCGGGCGGTGGTCCGCCCAGTCGCGGGCGGGCACGCTGGAGCCATGAACGACAACCGCCTCGGCACCTCGGTCAGCCCGTACCTGCGTCTGCACGCCGACAACCCCGTCGACTGGCGCGAGTGGGGTCCCGAGGCGTTCGCCGAAGCACGCGAGCGCGGGGTCCCGGTGCTGGTGTCCGTCGGGTACGCCACGTGCCACTGGTGCCACGTCATGGCGCGCGAGAGCTTCGCCGACCCGGAGATCGGCGAGCTGCTCCGGCGGGACTTCGTGTCGGTGAAGGTCGACCGCGAAGAACGGCCGGACGTCGACGCGAGCCTGATGGCCTCGGCGAGTGCGTTCACGCAACAGCTCGGCTGGCCGCTGACGACGTTCCTGACGCCCGACGGCCACGTCTTCTTCGCGGGGACGTACTTCCCACCCACTCCGGTCGGGCAGGTCCCGGCGTTCCGGCAGATCCTGGCCGCGGTGCTCGACGCCTGGACCGAGCGTCGGCACGAGGTCGACGCGAACGCCTCGGCCATCGCGACGGCGATCCGGCAGGGCGCCGTGGCGGACGCTGCCACCCGTTCCGGCGAGGGCGGCGCCGGTGCCGGAGCCGACCCGGGCCTCCCGTCCGTCGACGCCATCCGGGCCGTCACGGACCAGCTGTCCCGGGCAGAGGACACCACCTACGGTGGTTTCGGCGGCGCGCCGAAGTTCCCGAGCACACCGCTGCTCGAGTTCCTCGCCGATGCGGCGGCCGACGGCGACGCCGAAGCCGACGGGCTGCTCGACCGGTCGTTGCACGCGATCCGCGCGTCCGAGCTGACCGACGCCGACGGCGGCGTCTTCCGGTACGCGACCAAACGCGACTGGAGCGTGCCGCACTACGAACGGATGCTCTACGACAACGCGGGGCTGCTCGCGGTCGCGGGGGCCGAGCAGGCCCGCGGCATCGCCGACTTCCTCCGGCACACCCTGCGCCGTGCCGACGGGGCGTTCGTCGCCGCGCAGGACAGCGAGTCGACCATCGACGGCCGTCGGGTCGAGGGCGAGTGGTACCGCCGACCGGTCGCCGAGCGCGCCCGGCTCGACCCGCCACCGCTGGACGACCAGGTGCTCACGGGCTGGAACGGCCTGGCGATCCGGGGGCTGGCGATCGCCGGCGCACGGCACGGTGATCCGGAACTCGTCGCGCTCGCGCGGGCAGCGGCCGACGCGGTCCTCGCCGCCCACGTGCAGGACGACCACGTGACGGCGCGGTCCAGCACACCGCGCGGGGCGTCCTCTGCTCCGGCCACCGTCGAGGACGTCGGACTGCTCGCCGAAGGGCTGCTCGAACTGGCCCTGGTGACGGGCAAGGTCTCCTACGCGACCGTCGCACGCTCGCTGGTCGACGACGGCCTGGCCGAACGCTTCGACGTCGACCCGGTGCTCGCCGCCGCGGGGACGGCCACGGGCGAACAGCCGCAGACCGCGATGCGGTCCGGCACCGTGGCGCTGGCGTCGGCCGCCGCGACGCTCGGGGCGCTCACGGGCCACGGGGCGCTGCGGGTCGCCGCGGCACGACTCGTCGCCGACCGCGCCCGCACCGGGACCGAGCGACCCCTCGGTCACGCGGATGCCCTCGGCGTCGCCCTCGCGCTGCAACGGCCGTCGCGCGAGATCGTCGTCGTCACGAGCGGCATCGACGACCCGATGCGGGCCGTGGCACACCGTGCTCGGCGCCCCGGCACGGTCGTCGCCACCACCACGCCGGAGCAGGCACGCGACTGGGCCGAGGCGGGGTTCTCGTTGTTCGAGGGTCGCGACGTGCTCGACCCTGCCGCGTACGTCTGCCACGACCGGGTGTGCGAACTGCCGTCCCGGTCGGCGGACGCCCTGGCCCAGCAGATCGCCTGACGCACCAGCCGCCCGGCGCGCCTGTATCCTGGAATGCTCATGTCTTCTCCGCTGCCCGTCATCACGTACCCGCCCGAACTGCCGGTCTCGCAGCGGCGGGACGACATCGCGGCTGCCATCCGTGACAACCAGGTGGTCATCGTCGCCGGGGCCACCGGCTCGGGCAAGACCACGCAGCTGCCGAAGATCTGCCTCGAGCTCGGGCGTGAGCACATCGGGCACACCCAGCCCCGCCGTATCGCGGCGCGGACCATCGCCGAGCGTGTGGCGGAAGAACTGGGCGGCGGGGAGCTCGGCGGGCTCGTCGGCTACCAGGTCCGGTTCACCGACAAGGTCAGCTCCGAGACCCGCGTGAAGCTGATGACCGACGGCATCCTGCTGAACGAGATCCACTTCGACCGCGACCTCAAGCGGTACGACACGATCATCATCGACGAGGCGCACGAGCGGTCCCTGACGATCGACTTCCTGCTGGGCTACCTGAAGCGGCTGCTCCCCCGACGCCCCGACCTGAAGCTCATCATCACGAGTGCGACGATCGACCCGGAGTCGTTCTCGAAGCACTTCGACGACGCCCCCATCATCGAGGTGTCCGGCCGCACCTACCCGGTCGAGATCCGGTACCGCCCCCTCGTCGCCGAAGACCAGGACGACGACGCCGACGACGAGTCGGACTCCCGCACCGGTGACAGCGGCAACGCAGCCGACGACCGCGACACCCTGCAGGGCATCACCGACGCCCTCGACGAGCTGGCGCAGGAGGACCCGGGCGACGTGCTCGTGTTCCTGTCCGGCGAGAACGAGATCCGCGACGCGCAGGACGCGATCGAGGGCAAGCGCTACCCGGGCACCGAGGTCCTGCCGCTGTACGGCCGCCTGTCCGCGGCCGACCAGCACCGGGTCTTCGAGCGCCGGCACACCCCGGGCATCCGCCGTCGTGTCGTCCTCGCCACGAACGTCGCCGAGACCTCACTGACCGTGCCCGGCATCAAGTACGTGATCGACACGGGGACGGCGCGCATCTCGCGGTACTCCCCGCGGGCCAAGGTGCAGCGCCTGCCGATCGAGGCCATCTCGCAGGCCAGCGCCAGTCAGCGTTCCGGTCGAGCGGGCCGCACCAGTGCCGGCATCGCGATCCGGCTCTACTCCGAGGACGACTTCGGCCGCCGCCCCGAGTACACCGACCCCGAGATCCTCCGCACGAACCTCGCCGCGGTGATCCTGCAGATGATCTCGCTCGGCTTCGGGGACATCGAGTCGTTCCCGTTCCTGCAGCCGCCGGACAGCCGGGGCGTGAAGGACGGCCTCGACCTGCTCCGCGAGCTCCGTGCCGTCGACAAGGACGGCCGCATCACCAAGTCCGGGCGACAGCTGACCCGGCTGCCGATCGACCCCCGGCTCGGACGGATGGTGCTCGAGGCCGGACGGCAGGGCGTCGGACGCGAGGTCATCGCCATCGTCAGCGCCCTGAGCATCCAGGACCCCCGCGAGCGCCCCCTCGAGAAGCGCGCGCACGCCGACCAGCTGCACGCCCGCTTCGCCGACCCGACGAGCGACTTCCTGACCCTGCTGAACCTCTGGAACCACATCGAGGACCAGCAGGAAGAACTGTCGTCGAGCGCGTTCCGCCGGCTGTGCAAGGCCGAGTTCCTGAACTACCTGCGCATCCGCGAGTGGCAGGACCTGTACCGGCAGCTCTCCCGTGCCGCGAAGCAGGTCGACGTCCGAGTCGGGCAGTCCCGCTCCGACGACGGCGACGCCGTGCACCGTGCGCTGCTCGCCGGACTCCTCAGCCAGATCGGGCTGCGGGACCGCGAGAAGCGCGACTACCTCGGCTCCCGGAACACCCGGTTCGTGGTGTTCCCGGGCAGCGTGCTCGCGAAGAAGCAGCCCGACGCCGTGATGGCCGCCGAGCTCGTCGAGACCAGCCGGCTGTTCGCCCGGACCGTCGGCCGGATCGACCCCGCCTGGGTGGAGCCACTCGCCGGTGACCTGCTCAAGCGCACCTACGGCGAGCCGCACTGGGAGAAGAAGCAGGGCGCGGTCGTCGCCTACGAGCGGGTGACCCTGTTCGGTGTCCCGATCGTGCAGCGCCGCCGCGTGCAGTACTCGCGGATCGACCCGGAACACTCCCGCGAGCTCTTCATCCGGCACGCGCTGGTCGAGGGCGAGTGGGAATCGCAGCAGGCCTTCGACCGCGCCAACCGGAAGCTCCGCAAGGAACTCGAGCAGCTCGAGGAACGCACCCGCCGCCGGGACATCCTGCTCGACGACGAGAACGTCTACGAGTTCTACGACGCCCGCATCCCGGCCGACGTCGCCACGACCCGCGACTTCGAGGGGTGGTGGCGCACCACCCGCCGGGAACAGCCGGACCTGCTCACGATGCGCCGGTCGGACCTGCTGGACGAATCAGCGGCCGAGGCGGCCGAAGACGACGTCGAGTACCCCACCCAGTGGCGGAGCGGCGACCAGCGTCTCGCCATCCAGTACCGCTTCGAGCCCGGCGCACAGGACGACGGCGTCAGCGTGCAGGTCCCCCTCGCGCTCCTGCCCCGGATGCGTGAAGAGGGCTTCGACTGGCAGGTGCGCGGCCTCCGCAAGGAACTCGTCACCGCGCTCATCAAGTCGCTGCCGAAGCAGATCCGCAAGAACGTCGTGCCCGCTGCCGACTGGGCCGAGAAGATCGTCGCCGAGCTGCCCGACGACGCCCCGACCGAGCCGACGGAGTCGTTCCGCGCCACCCTCGCGAAGGCGATCCAGCGCATGACCTACGTGCCGGTCTCCGAGTCCGACTTCGACCTGTCCCGTGTCCCCGCGCACCTGCTGCCGACGTGGGCCGTGGTCGACGAGCGTGGTCGCCGGGTCGAGACCGGCAAGGACCTGTCGGCCCTGCAGACCAAGCTCAAGGACCGGACCCAGCAGAGCGTCGCCTCCGCCACGGCGAAGGGCGCGGGACGGACCGGAGGCGCGGCTCGCGTCGCCTCCGCCGGCGCCGGTCGCCCGCTGGAACAGTCCGGACTCACCGCCTGGCCCGACCAGGACCTGCCGCAGACCCTCGACACCGAGCAGGCCGGCGGCGTCATCCGCGCGTACCCGTCCCTGGTCGAGGAAGGCACCGGTCCGAAGGCGACCGTCGGCGTGCAGCTGCTCGCCACCCCGTCCGACCGCGTCGTCCGGATGCCCGCCGGGGTCCGCCGTCTGGTGATGCACGCGGTGCCGTCGCCCGTGTCGTACATCCAGTCGCACCTGACCGCGCAGGAGAAGCTCGCCCTCGCCGCCAGCCCCTACCCGTCGACCGCCGCGCTGTTCGACGACGTGCTGGCCGCCGTGGTCGACGCCGGCATCCGTCGGGCCCACCCGGACGGCCTCGTCTTCACGAAGGCCGAGTTCCAGGCGGTGCGCGATGCCGTGTCGGCCTCCGTCGTCGACACGATGTTCGCAGCGGTGTCCGAGGTCGCGGCCGTCCTGGCCGCACAGCGCTCCGCCGAACGAGCACTCAAGCAGGCGAACTCGATGTCGCTGCTCGCCGCCCTCAGCGACATGCGGCAGCAGATGGAGCGCCTGGTGTTCCCGGGGTTCGTCGCCGTCGCGGGGCTCGACCGGCTGCGCCGCATCCGCGTGTACCTGCAGGGCATCGAGGCGCGCGTGCAGAAGCTGTTGCAGAACCCCGGACGCGACGCGACCTGGATGCGCGAGGTGACCGTGGCGACCGACCGCTACACCGATGCCGGCGGCACCTTCCCGCCCGCGGTCGGGGCGCACCCGGAACTCGTGCACGCTCGGTGGATGCTCGAGGAGTTCCGGCTCAGCCTGTTCGCGCAGGAACTCGGGACCGCCGAGACCGTCTCGTTGCAGCGGATCACGAAGGCCCTGACCGCCGCACGCTGATGGGTCTACCGTGTCGGCCATGATCGGCACACTCGACGTCGTCGTCCTGGACTGCCCGGACACCCGCGCCCTCGCCCGCTTCTACGCCGAGCTGCTCGGCGGGGAGATCGTCGGCTTCGACGAGGACTGGGCGGAAATCGCCCTCCCGTTCACCGACCACCGTCCGATCCTGGCGTTCCAGCAGGTCGACGACTACCGGGCGCCGGAGTGGCCCGGACAGGCGGTGCCGCAGCAGAGCCACCTCGACGTGAAGGTCGACGACCTGGACGACGGCGAGGCCGCGGTGCTCGCGATCGGTGCGACGGCGACGGGGTCGGGCACGGAGACGTTCCGCGTCTACCTCGACCCCGCGGGGCACCCGTTCTGCCTCATCCGGCCGTCGGACTGACCGGTTCGGTCGCCAGACCCTCGACCACGGTCACGTTCGGCAGCGCGGTGAGTGCGGCGCCGGGCAGGAACAGCTTGGCGGCGCGACGCCCGGCACCGATGACCACCTCGGGGGCGCCGAGGACGCGCGCGTCGACGTAGAGCGGCCACGAGGGCGGCAGCCCGATCGGGGTGATGCCGCCGTACTCCATGCCGGTCAGCTCGACCGCTTCGTCCATCGGGGCGAAGCTCGCCTTGCGGACGTCGAGCAGCTGCTTCACGACCCGGTTGACGTCGAGCTTGGTCGATGCGAGGACGACGCAGGCGGCGTAGCGGACCTCGTCGCCGCGCTTGCCCGCGACCACGATGCAGTTGGCACCGCCGGCCAGCGGGTAGCCGTACGCCTCCGAGAACGCGGCGGTGTCGGCCAGGTCGGCGTCGATCGGGGCTCCCTCGATCTTCATGACGACCTCGGTCGGCAACGCGACGAGGGCTTCGGCGACGGGGATCGCGAGGAATCCGGTGGCGACCAGGGCGGGAACACGTTCGAGCGTCGGCATGGCTCCACCGTAGGGAAGCGATCCCGCACGAGGGTGGAGCCATGACCGAACTCCGGGCGATCGACGTCGACCAGTGGCCCCGTCGGGAGCACTTCGAGCACTACCGGCACCGCGTGCCGTGCGCGTACGAGGTGACCGTCGAGCTCGACGTCACGGCCTTCGTCGAGCGCGTCCGAGCGACCGGCCGTCGGACCTACGCGTCGCAGCTCTGGGCGATCGCGACCGTGGTGAACCGGCACGACGAGTTCCGGATGCAGCTGCTCGACGACGGTTCCCCCGCCGTGTGGGACCGTGTCCACCCGATGTTCACCGTGTTCCACCCGGACACCGAGACGTTCTCCGCTCTCGTCGTGCCGTACGACGACGACTTCGGCACCTTCCACGACGCTGCGGTGTCGACGATGGCGCAGTACCGGGACGACACCCGGATGTTCCCGCAGGACGACCGGCCCGGCAACGTCTTCGACGTCTCGACGCTGCCGGGAGCATCGTTCACCGGCTTCTCGTTGCAGGTGCGCGACGGCTGGGACCACCTGCTGCCGATCATCACGCTCGGCGGGTACCGGACCACTGGTGACCGGACGCTGCTGCCACTGGCGTTGCACGTCGACCACGCCGCTGCCGACGGCTTCCACACGACCCGACTGCTGCGTGAGCTCGAGGAGCTCTTCGCCGCCCCTGGCTGGCTCGGCTGACCGTGCCCCTCATCCCACCGCATCTCCTACGCTGACCCCATGACGTCGCAGTCGGAGACCCCCGCCCGCAAACGCATCGGGCTCGTCGGCGCGGGCGGCATCTCGGTCGCCCACCTGCCCGGGCTGCTCCGCCTGGGCGACGTGGTGGTGCACGCTCGCGAGGGCGCCCACGAACTCGTCGCCGCGTTCACCGACACCGCCCGGGCCGAGGGCAGCACGATCACCGTCGCCGACAGCCTCGACGAGCTCCTCGCCGCGGTCGACGTCGTCGACGTGGTGGTCCCGACGCACGCCCACGCCGAGGTCGTCCGTGCGGCGATCGCGGCCGGCAAGGACGTCGTCTCCGAGAAGCCACTGGCCCGGACCGACGCGGACGCGGCGGACCTGGCGGCGCGCGCTGCGGACGCAGGCGTGCAGCTCTACCCGGCCCAGGTGGTGCGCTGGTTCCCCGCGTACGCGCGCCTGCACGAGGCCGCGACCACGGGCCTCCTGGGCGACCTGGCGGTGTTGCGGTTCTCGCGGTCCGGTGCCTTCCCCACCCACGTTCCCTGGTTCGGCGACCGCGCGCTGTCGGGCGGGATCGTGATGGACCAGATGATCCACGACCTCGACATCGCGCGCTGGGTGGCGGGCGAGGTGACCCGGGTGTCGGCGGTGAGCGTCCGCGCGGGTTCCGAGGCCGAGCCGGTCGAGGCGGCGCACGTCCTGCTCACGCACCAGTCGGGCGCGATCAGCCACGTCGCCGGGCTGTGGGGGCCGCAGCACCTCGCCTTCACGACCGAGTACTCGGTGACGGGGACGCTCGGCAGCCTGTCGCACTCGTCCCGGGCAGAGGAGGACACCCGCAGTGACCTCGCGGCACCGGCAACCGTGGACGGTTTCCTGCCGACGGTCGACCCGGCGGACGACCCGTACGCGCTGGAGCTCGCCGACTTCCTCGCCGCGTTCGACGGTGGTGCACCGCCCCGGGTGACCGTGGACGACGGCGTCGCTGCGGTGCGGATCGCGAACGCGGCGATCGCCTCGATCGAGTCCGGCCAGCCGGTGGAGGTGTCGCGGTGACGCTCCGGGTCGGGGTGCTCTCCTTCGCCCACACGCACGCCATCAGCTACCTCGGTGCCCTGGCGGCGATGCCCGACGTCGAGGTGCGCGGCACGGATCCGGACGGCACCTCGACGGGGACGGAACTCGGCGACCTGCGCGGAGCCGAACTGGCACGCGCGCTCGGCGTCGGGTACGCGGACTCCGTCGACGAGCTGCTCGCCTGGGGCCCGGACGCGGTGATCGTCACGAGCGAGAACGCCCGGCACCGCGAGCACGTCGAGCTCGCGGCGGCAGCGGGGGCACACGTGCTCTGCGAGAAGCCGCTCGCGACCTCGTGGCAGGACGGCCTCGCCATCCGCGATGCGGTGGACCGCGCCGGGGTGCTGCTCATGATGGCGTTCCCGGTGCGCTTCGCCTCGGCGTTCGACCGGCTGCGCGCGACGCGGGACTCCGGCGCACTCGGCAGGGTGTTCTCGGTGCGGGGCGCGAACAACGGCATGCTGCCCCTCGCGCGGGACTGGTTCACCGACGTCCGGTCGAGCGGAGGCGGCGCCCTCGTCGACCACGTCGTGCACGTCGCCGACCTGATCGACGGGCTGACCGGCGCGGCGCCGGTGTCCGTCACCGCCGTCGCCAACCGGGTGCTGCACGCGGACCGAGCGAACGCCGAGACCGCCGGCCTGGTGACCATCACGTACGACGACGGCACGATCGCGGCGATCGACTGCTCGTGGAGCCGACCGGACACGTCGCCGGTGTGGGGTGGGCTGACGCTCGACGTCGCCGGGACCGGTGGCACGGTGTCGGTGGACTTCTTCGGAGCGGCTGCTCGCGGGCTCGACGCGGTCGGGGGCCGGCCGATCGAACTCCGGTACGGACCCGACCACGACCTGCCGATGCTCCGGACGTTCCTGGCGTCCGTGGGGTCCGGGGAGCAGCCGCAGCCGGACGTCGGGGTCGGGCTGCGGACGCTGTCGATCGTGCTGGCGGCGCAGGAGTCGGTGCGGACGGGCAGGACGGTGCCGGTACCGGTCGCGGGCTGAGCCCCGCCCCCGCGCTACGCTCGTCCCGATGCGCGCAACCGTGCGGGACGTGGCCGCCCTCGCCGGGGTGTCCCCGAAGACCGTCTCCAACGTCGTCAACGGCGGCGTGGTCGTGCGCCCGGAGACCCGCGAACGCGTCGAGCGCGCGGTCGCCGAGCTCGACTACGTGCCGAACCTGTCCGCCCGCGGGCTCCGGAACGGCCGCTCCGGAGCCATCGCGTTGACGCTGCCGGAGATGGGCAGCGCCTACTCCGCCGAACTCGCGCAGTCCTTCGTGGAACTCGCCCGCGAACGCGGCTGGGTCGTGCAGCTCGAGCAGACTGGCAACGACCCGGCCCGCGAACGTGAACTGGTCTCCCGTGCCCGCGCACACCTGGTGGACGGGCTGATCCTCAACCCGGTGTCGCTCAGCGCGAGCGTCCTGGCCTCGACCGAGGGGCTGCCGCCGACCGTCGTCATCGGCGAGGTCGAGCCCGAGCACGTCGACCAGGTGCACGTCGACAGCCGCGCGGCGGCCGAGCAGGTCACCGAACACCTCATCGCCCACGGGCACCGGCGCATCGCGCTCGTCGGGGCGTCACCGGAGGGCGCCGCGACGGCGACGAGCGAGCTCCGCGAACGCGGCTACACCGGTGCGCTCGCCGCCGCCGGCATCACGCCCGACCCGTCGCTCCGGGTCCCGCTGCCGTCGTGGACCACGAGTTCCGCGGCGACGACCTTCGCGGCGTGGCTCGACGAGCACCCCCTGCCCGACGCGGTCTTCGCCTTCACCGACTCGATCGCGTTCGGGGTGCTGCACGTGCTCGCCGCCCGCGGTGTCCGGGTGCCGGACCAGGTCAGCGTCATCGGGTTCGACGACGTCGACGGCGCCGCGTACGCGATCCCGTCGCTCAGCACGGTGTCGTTCGACCGTCGGGCGTTCGCGACGGCTGCGCTCGACCTGCTGACCCGTCGGATCGCTGACCGCGGTGCCGCGCCGGAGACCGTCGTCGTGCCGCACCGGATCGTCGAGCGGGCGAGCGTCACCGACCGCCTGCGCTGACGCCGCCGCGGCCGCCGCCGTCGCCGCCGTTTCGCGCTGACCGACACCTCACGCCGTCGCGCGCCCGTGACGTGTCGCTCAGCGCGAAAGACCGCCGGAGCCGCCGCCGCCCCCACCCGGGTCCGCCGCCGCCAGCACCGCCGACCGCGTCCGCGCATCGCCGAGGATCCGGAAGTGCCCACCCACCGGCAGCCGCACGTTCGTCGCCCCCTGGAGCTCGCTGCCCTCGGGGATGAGCGTGTCGAACACCCCGTACACCGAGGTGATCCGCGCGTTCGCGTCGAGTTCCCGTGCCAGCCCCGCCAGCACCGGGTCGGCCGCCCGGAACGCCCGCAGGTGCGGCACCGGCGCGAGCCGCGCGTAGACGGAGCCCGCGAAGGGCGTCGACACCGCGACCATCCGGTCGATCCGGTCGTGCTGGTCGAGCTGCGTCATCGCGTACTTGCCGATCAGCCCGCCCTTGCTGTGTGCGAGCACGAGCACGTTCCGCAGGTCCTGTTCCTCCAGGGTCGCGATCACCTCGCGCGCCGAGTCGGGCACGGGTCGCAGGTTGTGCCGCAGGACGGGGAGCACGTGCACCGGGTGGCCCCGATCGTGGAGCGCGTCCATCAGCGGCCGCATGAAGTGCCAGGTCTCGTAGACGCCGGGGACCACGACGACGGGCTGCCCGGCGCCGGTCCGGTAGTCGTCCGCGGTGGTCGGCCCGAGGCTCCGCACCTGCCACCTGGCGGCGTACCCCCAGTCGAGTGCGGCCCACCACGCGCGTCGCACCAGCGGGACACGGCCTGGAGGCCCGGATCGCGCCGTCCACGCCGTCCCCGTCCCCGGCGTGGCCGGCCGGGTCATCGCAGCCCCTCCAGGCGCTCGGCGCTGCGGAAGGTCTCGAGGAGGCGCGCGAGGGCGTCCGGCTGCCGTTCCTGCACGTGGTGCGGGCCGGCCAGTTCCACGAAGGTGCCGTTCGGCGCAGCGGCCGCGACCCGCGCCGACCAGTCGTGCCGCGCGATCGGGTCCTGGTCACCGCGCACGACGAGGACGGGCTGCGTCACCTCGGTGATCGTCTGCTCGGTCGGGTAGCGGAGCATCGGTCCGAGCTCTCGCGTGTACTGCCGCATGCTCCGCAGGTAGTCGGTGACCAGGACGCCGTTCATCCGGACCCCCTCGACGAACCCGTCGCGGCCCAGGTCGAGCGCCTGCAGCGGGAGCGATCGCCGCTCGGAGTCGATCACCGGACCGACGAGCACGATCGCCGCGACGGTCTCCGGGTGGTGCCGGGCGGACTCGACCACGACCTGCGCACCCATCGACTGCCCGACGAGCACCAGGTCGCCGTCGACCAGGTGGCGGACCGCCCGAACGACGACGTCGCCGAGTTCCTTGATCGACAGCCGCCGACCGGCCGCGGGCAGCCAGCCGAACCCCGGCAGGTCGACGCTGATCGTGCGGTGCTCGGCGGCGACGGCGCGCTGCGACCGGGCGAAGGACCGGTGCGACATCCCGATGCCGTGGACGAACACGACGGTGGGGTCGGTGTCGTCGCGGACCGGTTGCCGCGACGCCATCGCGTGCAGGCGCACGGGCAACCCGTCGATCCGGACGGTCTCCACAGCAGCGCGCACGAGCCGAGGCTACGCGGCTGTTCGCAGCACCGGGTCAGCCTCGTCATCGGCTGCACACAGCCGCGCCGTGTGCACTCCTGGCATGAGCGACACCACTCCCACCAACGGCCACGAACCGGACGGCTCCGACCCGGCGAACCGGGCGACGACGCCGACCGGCTGGGGCGCCGCCCCGACCCCGACGTCGACCTCCACGCTCGACGCCCCCGCGCCGCCGCAGCAGCAGCCGCAGCCGCAGCCGCCGTACCGCGCGGACGCCGGCGCCACGACCCCGGGCGCCTGGGACTCCACCGCCCCGAACGGCACCACCCCCTGGTACGGAGCCGGCGCCGCGAGCCCGACCAACCGCCGCAGCGCAGGCCCGAAGCCCCCGTGGTTCTGGCCGCTCCTCGCCGCGATCGTCGGGCTCGCCGCGCTGCTCGTCGGCGGAGGCGTCGGGTTCGCCATCGGGCACGCGATCGGTGCGGACCGGACGCAGTCGACGACGCAGGTGCCCGGCACGGACCGGTTCCCGGGCAACGGCACCGGCCAGGCCCCCGGGTACGGCTCCGGCAGCAGCGACGGGAGCAGCACCGACGGCACCGGGAGCTGACCGGCGAGTACGATCCGTCCCATGCGGAAGACCACTGCCGGTCTGTTCACGTCGGTCGACGGCGTCGTGCAGGACCCCTACGAGTTCCAGTACGACAGCTTCGACGACGAGCTCGGCGCCGGGATGGGTGCCTTCATGGCCCGCACCGACACCGTGCTGCTCGGCCGGAACAGCTACCTGGAGTGGTCCGAGTGGTGGCCCGCCCACCCGGAGGACCCCTTCGGGCAGTGGATCAACCCGATCGAGAAGCACGTGGCCTCCACCACGCTCGGCGACGACCTGACCTGGCAGAACAGCACGCGGATCCCGGGCGACGTCCCCACGTTCGTGCGCGATCTGCAGCAGCGCGAGGGTGCGGACATCGCCGTGTGCGGCAGCGTCACGCTCGTCCGCAGCCTGCTGTTCGCCGGGGTCCTCGACGAACTGCAGCTCATGATCCACCCGGCGATCGCCGGCCGTGGCCGGCGACTGTTCGAACCCACCGATCCGCCCACGCGCCTGCGTCTGGTCGACAGCACCGTGACGAGCAAGGGGAACGTGCTGAACACCTACGGTCGGTTCGACGCCTGACGGACGCACCACGGGCCTCCCGGCCCCACCCGTCATGCGCCCCGGCAAACCGCGCGTACCCTCGATGGTGACCATCCGCACCCGAGGAACACCGGAGCACGCATGACCCAGGACACCCGCCCGCACGTCGTCATCGTCGGCGGTGGATTCGCCGGTGTGGCCGCCATGCGCGAGCTCGCCGATGCGCCGGTCCGGGTGACCCTGGTCGACCGCCACGTCTACAACATGTTCCAGCCCCTGATGTACCAGGTGGCGACGGGCGGCCTGAACGCCGGCGACGTGACGTACTTCCTGCGCTCGCTCCGGGCCCGCCAGTCGAACGCCGAGTTCCGGCACGGCCTGCTCACCGGCATCCGCACCGACGAGCGCATCGCCGAGATGTCCGACGGCGAGCACCTGCACTACGACTACCTGATCCTGGCCAACGGCGTGAACACGAGCTACTTCGGCACCCCCGGTGCCTACGAGTACGCGTACTCGATGTACTCCCGCTCGCAGGCACTCCGCATCCGCGACGAGCTGTTCACCCGGCTCGAAGAAGCGGCGGCGAACCAGGGCCCCGACGAGATCCGCATCGTGATCGTCGGTGGCGGCGCGACCGGCGTCGAGATGGCCGGCGCGCTCGCCGAGCTCCGCGACCAGGCGCTCGTCGGCGCGTACCCGGAGATCGAACGCGGCAACATCTCGATCACGCTCGTGCACCGCAGCGGCGAGCTGCTCAAGCCGTTCGCCCCGCGCCTGCGCCGCTACGCCGCCAAGGTGCTGCGCAAGCGCGGTGTCGTGCTGCGGCTGAACACCGGCGTCTCCGAGGTCAAGCGCGACGGCGTGATGACCGCGGACGGCGAGTTCATCCCCGCGTCGCAGGTGATCTGGGCGACCGGTGTCGCCGCCCACAAGGAGGTCTCCGGCTGGGGCCTGCCGCAGACCCACGGTGGCCGCATCCAGGTGAACGACGACCTGAGCGTGAAGGGCGCCGAGCGGATCTTCTCCGCCGGCGACATCGCGGCGCAGGACGACGCCCTCGCCCAGCTCGCCCAGCCCGCGCTGCAGGGCGGACGGCACTCGGCGCGGCAGATCGTGCGCCTGCTCGAGGGCAAGGCCACCGAGCGCTTCAAGTACTTCGACAAGGGCACCATGGCGACGATCGGTACGAACGCCGCGGTCGCCCAGCTGCGCGGCGGCATCACGATGGTCGGCCCGATCGCCTGGCTTGCCTGGGTGTTCGTGCACATCACGAGCCTGCTCGGCGCGGGCAACCGGATGTCGACCCTGACGCACTTCTTCGTCCGCTACGTGTGGTTCATGCGGAAGCGCTCGATCCCGATCGTCGGCGACGTGCGCCCGGTGCGCCCGAACGGCGACCGCGAGCCGGACCCCTGGCAGCTGCAGAAGGCCGAGTAGCCGCCGAGGTCGCTCGCACGCTCGCTTCGTGAGCAGGAACGGTCGGGTCCGCACGTCGGACCCGACCGTTCCTGCTCACGGTGTGCGTGCGGTGGACGCGGGGCGCGACGGCCTGGAGGCGCGGTGCGGGCCGGCCACGGGCCTCCCGGCCGGCGCGTGGTGCGCGGGGCTGGCGCCGACGTGTGGCCGGGACCGTGGGACCGGCCTGGTGCACCCGCTCGTTGAGACTCCTCTTACCCGCGAGGAGGACCCTGGTCGGCGACACGCAACCGAGCAGCGCGGGGAGGGACCATGGCGACGACCACGCTGACACACGCGCCGACGCAGGCGCAGCCACAGCACCGTCCGGCCGCCCCGGAGCACTCCGGGGTGGGGACGCAGCAGGCCCCGCCACCCCCGCTGACGCAACGCGCACCCGCGCTCGACGGACTCCGGACCCTCGCCATCCTGGTCGTCGTCCTGTACCACCTGCACGTGCCGCGGTTCGAGGGCGGCTTCATCGGCGTGACGGTGTTCTTCGTGCTGTCCGGCTTCCTCATCACGACGCTGCTGCTCGGCGAACGGCGTCGCACCGGGCGGGTGCGCCTCGGCTCGTTCTGGGTGAAGCGGCTGCTCCGCCTCTACCCGGCGCTGCTCGCGTTCGTCGTCGTCGGGCTCCTGCTCTGGAACTGGGTCGGCGACTACAAGGGCGCCTCGCTGTCGTCGGGCGAAGCCGCGTTCATCGCGCTGACCTACACGGGCAACCTGTTCCGCGCCTTCTGGGACACGTCGCAGGGCGTCTTCGCGCACACGTGGAGCCTGTCGATGGAGGAGCAGTTCTACCTGGTCTGGCCGCCGGTGCTGGTCCTGCTCGCCGCGCTCCGGGTCCGCCGTCGCTGGCTGCTGACGGGGCTCGGGGTCCTGGTCATCGGGGCGTCGGCGGCGTCGTGGGCGAGCTACCGCAGCCCGAGCGGCGGTGCCACGCCCGACGTCTACTTCTCGCCCGTGCTCGGGGTCGTGCCGCTCGCGATCGGCTGCGGGCTGGCCCTGGTGCTCGACGACGGCCGGGTGCGCGTGCGGGCCGCCGGGGTCCTCGGGCACGTGGCGACCGGGCTCGGTCTCGTGCTGCTGGTCGGGGTGCTGCTCCGGATCGACGACGACTGGACGCAGCACGCGTCGACGTTCGGCCTCGTGCTGCCGCTGACCGGGCTGATCGCGGCGGTGACGATCGGCGGGCTGGTCTCGGTCCGCTCCCCCGTGTCCGCCGCCCTGGCGTGGACGCCGGTGTCGTGGTTCGGCCGCCGGGTCTCGTACTCGGCGTACCTCTGGCACCCGCTGGTGATCGCGTTGCTCGGCACCTTCGCGATCGGCCCCTGGGGCACGGTCGGCCTGGTCGGCGCGGTGGTGATCGTGTCGATCGGCGCCGCGTACGCCGTCGAGGTCCCCGTCGAGCGCTTCCGCGCGCGGGTCCGAGCGGGTCGCAGTGCTGCGACGCACGCCGCGCACGCGCACGCGCCCGCGCCCGCGCCCGCGCAGCGCATCGAGTGAGCAGAAGACGTCGAGTACGGCCCGCTGACCCGACGCCTCCTGCTCACTGAACGCCGCGGCGAACGGTGACCGTAGGCTCAGCGGCGTGCCCATCGAACGCGTCGACGTCCTCGTCGTCGGCGGCGGCCCCGTCGGGCTGTTCCTGGCGGCACTCCTGGCGGCGCGGGGCGTGGACGTCCGGGTGTGGGAACGCCGGGCCGAGCCGCCGACCGGTTCGCGGGCGATCGGCATCCACCCGCCGTCCCTGGACGCGTTCGCCGCGATCGGCCTGGACACCGCGGTGCTCGCCGAGGCGTCGCTGGTGCACGCCGGCGTCGCCCGGAGCCGCGGTCGGACCCTCGGGACCCTGCGCTTCGACCGCGCGTCGCCGACCCACCCGTACGTGGCCACCCTCGACCAGCACCGCACCGAGTCCCTGCTCCGAGACCGGCTCCGGGCCAGCGCACCGAGCGCGCTGCGGACCGGCACCACCCTGACGGCGCTGTCCCGGCACCCCGACCACGTCGACGCCACCGGGACCGGACCGGACGGCGACACCGTGACGGTCCGTGCGGCCTTCGTCGTCGGGGCCGACGGTGCCCGGAGCGCCGTCCGCGACCTGCTCGGCATCCGCACGACCGGGCGCGAGTACCCGGACCGCTACGTGATGGGTGACTTCGCCGATCCCGAGGCCCCGTCGGCCCGGTCGGCCGCGCTGGTCGACGTCGGCCCGGACGGGGTCGTCGAGTCCTTCCCGCTCCCGAGTGCGCGGCGCCGGTACGTCGCCCTGGTGCCGGACGACGACGCCTTCGCCTCGGCCGAGGGCAGCTGGACGGACACACCGGACCCCGCCGTCGTCGCACGCCTGGCTGCACTCGTCGCGGCGCGCACCGGTGTCGTGCCGGACCCCGCGACCTGCTCGATGACCAGCGGCTTCCGGGTCCGCCGCCGCGCCGCCGACCGCGTGGGCATCGGCCGGGTCGTGCTCGTCGGCGATGCCGCCCATGAGATCAGTCCGATCGGCGGGCAGGGCATGAACCTCGGGTGGCTCGACGCCGCCGAGCTCGCGCCCCTGCTGGCGGGTGCCGTCCGCACCGGCGTCGCCGGTCCGTGGCCGGGCTACGCCGCCCGCCGCCAGGCAGCCGCCCGACGCGCGGCACGGCAGGCCGAGGTGAACATGGCCCTCGGCCGTCCGCTCGGCCCCGTCACGGCGACCGGCCGGGAGGCGCTGCTCCGGACCGCCCTGTCCCTGCCGACCGCGCACGGCCTGGCCCGGCTCTACGCGATGCGCTGGGCCTGACGGCTCGCGTCCGGCCCGCAGACGCGCGCCTGCGCAGAGGCGCAGCGTGTTCCGCGCCGTCAGGCGACGAGTCGCGCGCCCGCGAAGCCGAGCTCGACGACGAGCACGAGGGATGACGCGATGACCAGCCGGAACAGGGTGCGTGATGCCCGCCCCGCGAGCACCAACCGGACGCCGACGACGGCGAGCACGGCCACCACGACGGCACCGAGGACCGCGAGCACGACGCCGAGGCCCCGCACCGGGTCGTCGCCGAGCACCTGTCCGCCGAGCACCAGGGCGGCCGCGACGACGAGCGAGGCGAACGCGACGATCCCCGCGCCGCGGAGCCCGAGCCGGTGCGGGAAGCCCCGCACCCCGGTGGCGGCGTCGTCGACCAGGTCGGGCAGCACGTTGGTGCAGTGGATCGCGATCCCGAAGACGGCTCCCGTGGCGATCGCCCACCACGCCGGCCACTGCCCCTCGGGCCCGGCCGCGACGGACACCACGGGCAGCAGCCCGAAGGCGACGACGAACGGCGCCACCGACCACACCGAACGCTTCAGCCCGGCGTCGTAGGCCCACCCCGCGGCGACCAGCACGAGGTGCGCGAGGGCGGCGACCGGCCCCAGGAACAGCGAGAGCACCACGGCGATCCCGGCGGTGGCGTACGCGGCGGCACGGACGGTGCCGACGGCGATGAGGCCACGGGCCACGGGCTTGTCGCTCCGCCCGACGGCCCGGTCGCGGTCCGCGTCGATCCAGTCGTTCGCCAGGCCGATGGACAGCTGGCCCGCGACGACGGTCAGCGCCACCAGCACCACGAGCCACACGGGGTGTCCGACGGCGGCGGCGATCACCGCGGCGAGGACGGTCACGGTGACCGTGGGGCCGGGATGCGACGACGCGAACAGCAGGCGCGCGGTCGACGGGGTACGGCTGGCGGTCACCCGGTCAGCGTACGGATCGCGCCTGCGCGGTCGTGGCAGGCGTCACGGAACGGCCGTCACCTCGACGCCGAACCGGTCGACGAGCTCGCGCTTGAGCACCTTGCCGCTCGGGCCCAGCGGCAACGCGTCGAGGACGTGCACCACTCGGGGGTACTTGTACGCGGCGATCTCGGCGGCGACGAAGTCGACCAGGACCTGCGGCTCGACGGACGCGCCGGCGTGCAGGACCACCGCGGCCTCGACCTCCTGCCCGTGCACCGCGTGCGGCACGCCGAAGACCGCGGCCATCGCGACGTCGGGGTGGGTGGCGAGGACTTCCTCGACCTGCCGCGGGTACACGTTGTAGCCGTTGCGGATGATCATGTCCTTGGTGCGGTCGACGATCGTCAGGTACCCGTCGTCGTCCTTCGTGCCCAGGTCACCGGTGCGGAACCACCCGTCGACGATGGCCTCGGCGGTGTCCTCCGGCCGGTCGAGGTACCCGTTCATCAGGTTGTGGCCGCGGATCACGAGCTCGCCGATCTCGCCGTGCGGCAGCATGACGATCGCGTCGCGGACCTCGGGGTCGGCGATCTCGACGTCGATGCCCCACACCGCTGTGCCGATGGTGCCGGGGCGCGGCGGTTGCCCGACGTGGTTGAAGGTGGCGACCGGCGAGGTCTCGGTCAGCCCGTACCCCTCGTGGATCGGCGCGTCGAAGACCTGCTGGAACCGTTCGAGCACCGCGAGCGGCAGCGAGGCCCCGCCGGAGATCGCGTACCGGAGCGTCGGACGGGCCTCGGACCGGGTCGCGGCGTCGAGCAGTGCCATGTACATCGTCGGGACGCCCATGAAGATGCCGCAGCCGTGCTCGACCATCGCGGCGAGCGCCGTGTCACCGTCGAACTTCGGCAGCATGACGAGCGTCGCGCCGGTCCGGAACCCGGTGTTCATCGTGCAGGTCTGCCCGAACGTGTGGAACAGCGGCAGGGCGCCGAGCAGGACGTCCCCGCGGTGCATGTCGAACGTGGTCATCAGGTTGGTGTTGACCTGTTCGAGCAGCGCGAAGTGCGAGCCCTCGGCACCCTTGGGCTGGCCGGTGGTGCCGCTCGTGTACAGGATCGTGGCGGTGTCGAACGGGTGCCGCGGCACGTAGGTGTCGAGCGGTTCGCTCTGCGCGGCCAGGGCCTCGAGCCGGTCGGGGCCGGCCGCAGACCCGTCGTCGGTCGTCGCCGGCGCGAGCACGGTCACGACGTCGACCCCGGCGAGCTCGGCTCCGGAGGCGCCCTCACCGAGCAGCGGGGCGGCACAGACGAGCAGGGTCGCGCCGCTGTCACGCAGGACGTACTCGATCTCGCGGCGCTTCAGCAGCGCGTGCACGGGCACGGCCACCGCGCCGAGGGCGAGGGTGGCGTAGTAGACGCGGGGGAAGTCCGCGACGTTCGGCACGAGCATCGCCACCTTCGACCCCTCGGTCACGCCCCGCGCGCGGAGCGCCCCGGCGTAGGCCAGGGTCTGCGCCCACAGCTCGGCGTAGGTCGTGCGGACGTCGCCCACGATGACGGCGACGTCGTCCGGGTAGCGTGCCGCCGACTCGGCGAGGATGGCTGCGACCGAGGCGGTCGCGCGGGTGGTGTGGGTGTCGTGCATGCCGGTCTCCGTCTTCGCGACGACCTCGTCGTCGTCACCGCCGATCCTACGGCTCGACCCGGCGGACCGGTCAGGCAGCGGACGCCGCAGGTTCCCGCCGACGGAGGAGCACCCCGGACGCCAGGGCGATCCCGAGCAGGACGACGAGTCCGCCGACGGGCTCGTTCCACCGCACCCGCTCCCCCAGCACGAGCACACCGAGCGCCACCCCGACCACCGGCGTCAGGTACGTGACGGTGGAGGCGCGGCCGGCGCCCCACGCCTGCACGAGCCGGGTGTTCCAGGCGTAGGCCAGCCCCGTGCCGACGCAACCGAGCGCGATCATCGCGGCCACGATCCTCCCGTCCAGCTGCACCGGACCGGTGGCGATGACGGGCGCGACCAGCAGGAGCATCCCGGAGGCCAGCGTCAGCTGGACCGTCGCGAGCGTGACCGGGTCGTACGCGCTCGCCACGGCAACCCGGCGCAGGTAGGCGAGCCCGATGCCGTAGGACGCGGTCATGCCGAGCAGCGCGACCTGCCCCGGCACGCTCGCCAGGACCTCCGGGTCGGTCAGGACGTCCCACGGGCCGACCAGCACGAGCACCCCGACGATGCCGAGCACGATCCCGAGCACCTGCCGTCCGCGCAGCCGTTCGGACGGCACGAGCACCGCGAGCGCGGCCAGCGTCATGATCGGCGTCGTCGCGTTGTAGATGCTCGCGAGCCCGGACGGCACCGTCTGCTCGGCCCACGCCATCAGTGACGACGGCACCGCGTTGAGGAACACCGCGACGACCGCCAGGTGCGCCCAGGTGCGTGGCTCCCGGGGCCACCGGCGACGGGTCGCCAGGAGCACCACGACGAGCGTCACCCCACCGAGCACGGTCCGCACGGTGGCGACCTGCTGCGGGGCGAGTCCGTCGAGTCCGATCTTCGCGAAGAGGAAGCTCGAGCCCCAGGTCAGTGCGACGAGGGCGTAGAGGAGGGCGTTCACGTGGCCTAGTGTCGGACCAGCGAGCGGCATGCGGCAAACGCATGGGGCTCATGCCGACATGAGGAGGACGCATGACCGTCTCGGTCCAGCAACTGCGCGCGTTCGTCGCCACGCTCGACGCCGGGTCCTTCACCGCGGCGGCCACCGTCCTGGGCGTCGGGCAGTCCGCGGTGTCCCACGCCGTCGCCGGGCTCGAACGCGAGGTCGGCGGCCCCGTGGTGCGCCGCGGCACGGTCGCCGCCGCCACACCGCTGGGCGACCGTCTGCTGGCCCACGCCCGCAGCGTGCTCGCCTCGGTCGAAGCCCTGGAGGCGGTGGTCCGGCCCGCCACGGCGCGCGGCACCGTGCGCCTCGCCGCCGTCCCCACCGTCTGCCAGGGCCTGCTGCCGCGGCTCCGCGAGCTGTGGGCGGTGACCCTGCCGGACGTCGACGTGCAGGTCTACGAGGGCGACGACGACGAGATGCCGGAGTGGCTCGAGGCGGGCACCGTCGACGCCGCCGTGCTCGTCGACCCGTCGCCGGCACCCGCGGGTGGCGTGGTCGTGGCGCGGGACGAGATGGCCGCCGTGATCCGCCGCGACCACCCCCTCGCCGAACTGCCCGCACTCACCCTCGACGATCTGCACGAGGACGGCCTGGTGGCGGGCGGCGGCGGCTGCGAGTACCAGGTCCAGAAGCTGCACGAGCTCGACGGCCGCCCGTTCCGCTACGCCCACCGGGTGCGGGAGATGAGCACGATGTTCGGGATGATCCAGCGGGGCGAGGGCGTGTCGATCGTGCCGACCCTGGGCCGCGGGATGCTGCCGCCCGACCTCGTGATGATCCCGATGGCCCGGCGGCTCGAACGGACCCTGGTGCTGAGCGGGCCGTCGTCCCGTGCGTGGCACCCGTTGGCGCGGGCCCTGGTCGACGCGGTCTGAGACGGACGGTCCCCTGGTCAGGCAGCTCCGGCAGCTCCGACCTTCGGCGGATCCGCTCGTCCCGACGGCTCCCTAGGCTCGGGGCATGACCTCGACCGCGCTCCCCGCCGTGCCACTCGGGCAGCGTGTGTGGTCCCAGACCTGGCGTGTCGCCGTCGCGGCCTTGACCGGGCTCCTCACCGCGGGGCTCGTGTGGCCGTCGATGGACACCCGCGGGTGGAGCGACCTGCACGTCGGCGCACTGATCCTCGGCGACGTGGGAGCCGGCCTGATCGCCCTCGTCCTCCTGCCGTTCCGGCACCGGGCACCGCTGGTGATCACCGTCGTCATCGGTGCCCTCAGCTCGGTGTCGACGCTGGCCGTCGGTGCAGCCGGACTCTCCCTCGTGTCACTCGCCACCCGGCGTCGAGCCGTGGAACTCGCCGTCGCCGGCGCGGTGCTGCTCGGCGCCACACTGCTCTACGACGTCGTCCTGGCACCGCCCGCCGATGACATGCCGCTCTGGCAGATCATGCTCGTGGGCCTCGTCGGCATCGCACTGCTCGTGGCGATCGGCATCGGGATCGGACAGCGCCGGGCGCTCCTGCTGTCCCTGCGCGAGCGCGCGGCCCTGCTCGAACGCGACCAGCAGCTGCGCGAGGACCGTGCCCGCGAGCAGGAGCGCGCCCACATCGCCCGCGAGATGCACGACGTCCTCGGCCACCGGCTGTCCCTGGTGGCGCTGCACGCCGGTGCGCTCGAGTACCGCGGCCCGGGGCTCACCCCCGACGAGACCGCCGCGGCGGCCGGGGTCGTGCGGGCGGAGGCACACTCCGCGCTCACCGACCTGCGCGACGTCCTCGGGGTGTTGCGCGACCCCGCGGCGAACGGCGGCGACGAGGTGACCGGCACCGCGCCTCCGCAGCCGACGCTCGTCGACCTGCCCGGCCTGCTCGACCAGGCGCGTTCCGGCGGTGCGACCGTCCGGGCGCGGGTCGACACCGACGGCACGGCGGTACCGACGGCCGTGGGGCGACACGCCTACCGGATCGTGCAGGAGTCGCTGACGAACGCCCGCAGGCACGCCCCCGGAGAGCTCGTCGACGTCGTCGTCGAGACCGTCCCCGGCCCGGCGATCCGGGTGGTGGTGTCGAACACACTGGCCGACGGACCTGCGCCCGTGGACGCCTCCGGGCACACGGCCGGGCACGGCCTGCGCGGGCTCGCCGAGCGCGCCCGTCTCGTCGGCGGGAGCTTCCGCGCCGGCAGCGACGACGGACGCGTGCACGTGGTCGAGGCGGTGCTGCCGTGGACCACGTGACCGCTCCCGTCCGCGTCGTCCTGGTCGACGACGACCAGCTCGTGCGCGTCGGGCTCCGCATGCTCCTCAGCGGCGACGACGGCCTGGTGGTGGTGGGCGAAGCGGGCGACGGGCTCGAAGCCGAGGGCGTCATCGCGTCGACCGCGCCCGACGTCGTCCTCATGGACATCCGGATGCCCCGGTGCGACGGACTCGTCGCCACCGAACGCGAACTGCGCCGACGACCCGACCTTGCCGTCCTGGTGCTGACGACCTTCGAGGGCGACGACCTCGTGCTCGGAGCGCTGCAGGCCGGCGCCCGTGGGTTCCTGCTGAAGGACACCCCGCCGCACGAACTCGTGCAGGCCGTGCGGACCGTCGCGGCCGGACGCTCGATCCTGTCCCCGTCCGTGCTCGACCGGGTCATCGCGTTCGCCGCCGGGCCCCGCTCGGGCCAGGCGGCCGGTCGTCCTGGCGGCGGACCGCCCGGACCATCGGCCGGCACCGCTCCGGACGGAGCCGAGGAACGTCGGCTGCTCGCCCTGCTGACCGAGCGGGAGCGGGAGGTCGCGCTCGCCGTGGCGAACGGGGCGTCCAACGCGCAGATCGCCGCCGACCTGTACGTGGGCCTGGCCACCGTGAAGACGCACGTCGGGCACGTGTACGAGAAGTTCGGCGTCGAGAACCGGGTGCAGCTGGCACTCGTCGTGCACGCGGCCCGGCGGGGAGCGCCGAGCGCGTGACCGGGCGCCGTGTGACTGAGGCGCCGGGTCTCCAGGTCTCCGGGTCTCCGGGTCTCCGGGTCGCCGGGTGATCGTCGGCTGAACGGTCGACGGGGTCCCCTCGGCAGGATGGACCGATGGCCGAGACGCACGGGAAGACGTTCACCACCGCGGACGAAGCGGCAGCCGAAGCCGCCGGACTCGCCTGGCTCGCCGAGGCCGAGGACACCGGAGGCACCCGCATCGCCCGCGTGCTCGGGCGTCCGGGCCCGACCGTGCTCGACCTCGAGCTGATCTCCGACGGCGCCCCCACCGCCGCCCAGGCGGAGCGGTTCGGCCGCTCCCTCGCGCACACGCACGCCGCCGGCGCCGACCACTGGGGTGCGCCGCCCGCCGGATGGACCCGCGGTGCGGCGCTGCGGATGGGCCGCTCGCGGACGCCGTTCGTCGCGGCCGATCGGGCACCGGCGACCTGGGGCGAGTTCTTCGCCGAGTACCGCATCCGCGACTTCGTCCGGCGCATCGTCGACGCCGGCGGGTTCGACCAGGCCGAGGCCGCGGTCTTCGAACGGGTCGCCTCGCGCGTGCAGGACGGCACGCTCGGGTCGCCGCAGCCCGCGCTCGTCGGGGACCGACCCGCTCGCCTGCACGGTGACCTGTGGGCCGGCAACGTCCTCTGGCCGACGGACTCGTCCGAACCGACCGGCGCCGTGCTCATCGACCCGATCGCCCACGGCGGGCACGCGGAGACCGACCTGGCACTGCTCGGGCTGTTCGGGCTCCCCCGGCTCGAGACGGTGCTCGCCGCCTACGACCGGGAGTCACGGCTGGCCGACGGCTGGCAGGAGCGCGTCGAGCTCCACCAGCTCGCGCCGCTGCTGCTGCACGTGTTCCTGTTCGGCGGCTCGTACACCGGGGCCGCACTCCGAGCAGCCCAGCGGTACGCCTGACCCCTCGCACCGTGCGGCCTCGCTCACCCCGTGCGAGGTTGCCCGCCGCGGTGCCGGCACCGCACCGTGCGGCCTCGCTCACCACGTGCGAGGTTGCCCGCCCCGTGTAGCGCTACAACCGCGCACCGAGCAGGCGACCCCGCACGGACCGAATGACAGCGCACCGTGCGCCGCCCGCCCGCCAACCTCGCACCGAGCGTCCTTAGCCCGCACATAGGCGGCGCAGTGCAGCAGTCGGGGAACGCCCCGGATGCTCATCGACATGACCACGTACCCGATACCCGTGACCGACCGACGCGACCCCGCGCGCAGTGCCGCGCGGGATCGGCGCCGCCCGCCCTTCGCACGGCTGTTCCTCGGCGAGCGCGAGGACGCCCGCTGGCTCCGGCCGGCGTTCTGGGCGCTCCTGGCCGTGACCGCCGTGGTGTACCTGTGGGACCTCAGCGTCTCCGGGTACGCCAACAGCTTCTACGCCGCCGCCGTGCAGGCCGGCACGAAGTCGTGGGAGGCGTTCTTCTTCGGCTCCCTCGACTCGTCGAACTTCATCACGGTCGACAAACCGCCCGCCTCGCTGTGGGTGATGGTGCTGTCGGCCCGACTGTTCGGCTTCTCGAGCTTCAGCCTGCTGCTCCCCCAGGCGCTGATGGCCGTCGGCTCCGTCGCCCTGGTCTGGGGCACCGTCCGCCGCACCCTGGCCCGACTCGGAGCCACCACCGCGAACGTCGGCGCACTGCTCGCGGGCTTCGTCGTCGCAGCGACCCCGGCGGCGGCGCTGATGTTCCGCTTCGACAACCCGGACGCCCTGCTCGTCCTGCTGATGACCGCCGGGGCGTACTCCACGGTGCGGGCGCTGCCGAAGGGCAGCTGGAAGTGGATCGCGCTCGCCGGGGTCGCCCTCGGGTTCGCGTTCCTGACGAAGATGCTGCAGGGCCTGCTCGTCCTGCCTGCCTTCGGCCTCGTCTACCTGTTCGCCGCTCGCACCGGCTGGGGCCGGCGTGTGATCGGCCTGCTCGTCGCCGCCGGCTCCCTCGTGGTGGCCGCCGGCTGGTGGGTCGTCGCCGTCTGGCTCTGGCCCGCCGAGTCCCGCCCCTACATCGGCGGCTCGACGAACAACACCGTCCTCGACCTGGTGTTCGGCTACAACGGGCTCGGCCGGATCTTCGGGGGCTCGGGCAACGGCGGCGGAGGCGGCGGCACGACCGGCGGCACCGCCGGAGGCTCGTTCGGCGGCTCGACCGGCCTGAACCGCCTGTTCTCGTCCGAGATGGGGCTCGAGATCTCGTGGCTCCTGCCCGCGGCGCTCATCGCCCTGGTCGTCGGTCTGGTCGTCGTCGGCCGTCGGCACCTGGCCGATCCCGCACGCGCCGGGCTGGTCCTGTGGGGAGGCTGGCTCCTGGTCACCGGCCTCGTGTTCTCGTACATGTCCGGCACGATCCACCCGTACTACACGGTCGCCCTCGCCCCGGCCATCGCCGGACTCGTCGGCACCGGTGGCGCCCTGCTCTGGCACGCACGAGCCCGGTTCGTCGGCCGCCTCGGCCTCGCTGCGATGATCGGCGTGACCGCGTTCTGGGGCTGGTGCCTCCTCGACGAGAACCCGACCTGGCTGCCGTGGCTGCGTTGGGTGATGCTCGCAGGGGGGCTGCTGTCCGCAGCACTGATCGTCATCGGCAGCCTGCCGTCGCTGCGCAGGCTCGTCACGATCGGCGTCCTCGCCGGCACCCTGTTCGGGCTGTCCGGCACCACCGCCTACGCCCTCGCCACGACGACCGTCGCGCACTCCGGTTCGATCCCGAGCGTCGGTCCGGCGGGCAGCAGCTCCGGCGCGATGGGCACCGGCGGCACCGGTGGTTTCCCGGGAGGCACGGGCGGACCGGGCGGGTCGGCCTCCGGCTCCGACGGCGGCGGCTCCGACAGCACGTCGGACACCCAGCAGGGTCCCGGCGGGACCCCGCCGGAGGGCGCGTCCGGCGAGGCGCCGGAGATGCCGGACGGCACGTCCGGCACGGCACCGGGCAGTGGCCAGGACGGCACGGACGACGCGACCTCCGAGGACGGGTCGGGGACGGGCCTCCAGGCCGGGGGTGGTGGCGAGGGTGCGTCGACCTCGTCCGCCCTGCAGGAGCTGCTCGAGGCATCCGACGCGAAGTGGGCGGCCGCGGTGAACGGATCGCAGTCGGCCGCCCAGCTCGAACTCGACACCGACACCGCCGTGATGGCGATCGGCGGCTGGTCGAGCGACCCGGCACCGACGCTCGCGCAGTTCAAGGCGTACGTCGCCGACGGCGACATCGGGTACTACGTGTCGTCCGGCTCCGGCGGCGGCATGGGCGGCGGCTCGTCGACCGCGTCGGCGATCAAGGAGTGGGTCGCGGCGAACTACGAGTCGACGACCGTCGGCGGCCAGACCGTCTACGACCTGAGCAGCACGGAGTGACCGGCGACGAGGGCGCGGTGGATAGGCTCCGGGACATGCCCGGCCCCCCGCTGCAGCGCACCGACGGCTCCCCCGTCCGCGCCCTCGTCGTCGACGACGAGCACGCCCTGGCCGAGGCCGTCGCCCTGGCGTTCGAGGGCGACGGCTGGGCCGTGCGGTCCGTGCACCGCGGGCGCGACGTGCTGTTCGCTGCCCGGGAGTTCCAGCCGGACGTCATCGTGCTCGACGTGATGCTGCCGGACATCGACGGGTTCGAGGTGCTCGAACGGCTCCGCGACGCCCGCGACGGCGTGCGGGTGCTGTTCCTCACCGCACGCGACGCCCCCGAGGACCGGCTCGCCGGGCTGACCGGCGGGGGCGACGACTACCTGACCAAGCCCTTCGGCATCGAGGAGCTGCTCGTCCGTGCCCGGATCCTGGCGCGCACCTCGACCCGGGTCGCCGCGGCCGGGGCGAGCGCCGAGGTCGTGGTCGGGGACCTCCGACTCGACGAGGACTCCCGCTCGGTCAGCCGTGCCGGGGACCCCATCGAGCTCACGCCGACCGAGTACGAGCTGCTGCGACACCTGGCCCGCAACGCCAACCGGGTGCTGTCCCGCGAGCAGCTGCTGGCGAGCGTCTGGGGCATGGACTTCGGCACGTCGTCGAACCTGGTGGACATGTACGTGTCGTACCTGCGGAAGAAGCTCGACGCCGGACGTGAGCCGATGCTGCAGACCGTCCGTGGGGCGGGGTACGTGCTCCGGCCGGCGACGTGAGCCGCCCCGGGCGCACCGGGCGTGTGCCGTCGTTGCGCTGGCGGATCGTGGCGGCCGTGGCCCTGCTGCTCGTGGCGACGAACGTCGTCGTGGGGGCGGTGACCGTCGTCGCGTTCCGGGGGTACCTGGTCGACCGGCTCGACGCGGAGCTGTCGACGGCGGCGATGCGGACCGTCGGCGGACGGGACGGGGCGGAACCGCCGCCGGGGGCTTCCGGGCCGCCGCCGGGGTCGTCGTCCTCGTCCTCGTCGGACGATCTGCCGGATCCCGACAACGCCTTCATCGGTGCGCCGGGACAGTCTGCGGGCACGGTCATCGCCATCGTCCGCGACGGCGACGTGGTGCTCGGTGGCTACACCGACGGGGACGGTGACCAGCGCCGCCTGACCGCGGCGCAGCAGCGGACGCTCGCAGCGGTCCAGACCGGCCGTGACCCCGTGACGGTCGAACTCGGCGTACTCGGCGACTACCGGGTGCAGGCGGTCGGCGACGACGGCGACGTGTTCGTCACCGCGCTCCCCCTCGGTGACCTCGACGCCGCGATCGCCCGACTGCTGCTCGTCATCGGGGTCGTCACGGTGCTCGGGCTCGCCGTCGCCGCGTGGGCCCTCACGGTGCTCGTCCGCCGATCGCTCCGGCCGCTCGAACGGGTCGCCGCGGTGGCGTCCGGTGTGACTGCACTCGACCTGGAACGCGGCGACCCGGACATCCCCGTCCGCGTCTCCGACTCCGACCTGCGCGCGAACCGCGAGGTCGCGCAGGTCGGCAACGCGCTGAACCGGCTGCTCGGTCACGTCGCCCGGGCGCTCACCGTCCGTCGCGACGCCGAGGCCGGCATGCGGACGTTCGTCGCCGACGCCTCGCACGAGCTGCGGACCCCGATCGCGACCGTCCGGGCGTACGCCGAGCTCTCGGAGCGGACCTCCGACCTGGACGCCGTGCACCGCAACGTCGACCGGATCGGACGCGAGGCCGTCCGGATGGGCGACCTCGTCGACGAGCTGCTGCTGCTCGCACGGCTCGACGCCTCGGCCCTGGCGTCGGGGGCGCCGGGCGCGCAGGTCGTCCGCGAACCGGTCGACCTGACGTCGCTCGTGGTCGAGGCCACCATGGACGCCCGCGCGACGGCGCCGGAGCACCGATGGACGCTGCAGGTCGTGGACGACCGGCCGGTGCTCGTGGCCGGTGACGAGGTGCAGCTCCGACGGGTGGTCACGAACCTGTTGACCAACGCCCGGACGCACACGCCACCCGGGACGGCCGTCGTGGTGTCGTTGCAGTCGGTGCCCGGGTCGGCGTCGGCGGCTGACGGTGCCGTCGTCCGCTTCGTCGTGGCGAACGACGGGCCGCCGATCCCCGCCGAGTCCCTCCCGACACTGTTCGACCGGTTCACCCGGGGCGAGGCCTCGCGCTCACGGGAGCACGGCACGAGCGGACTCGGGCTGGCGATCGTGCGGGCCGTGGTCGTGGCACACGGCGGCGGGGTGCGGGTCGCGTCCGAGCCCGGGCGGACCGCGTTCACCGTGGACCTGCCGACCTCGGGCGCTTCGTGAGCAGAGGACGTCGGGTGCCGCGACCGCACTCGACATCTCCTGCTCACCGAGTGCCGCCCGGGCCGCATACTGGTCGGAGAACGCCGGACGAGGAGGCCCCGTGACGAACGCGTACGACAAGCTCCCGGGCCGCCCGGACCCCACCGACCTGGTGGTCGAGGTCCCGGCGTTCGAGGACGACCGCCCCCAGCCCGAACCCGCTCCGCCCGCCGCGGCGCCGGAGCTCGTGGCCGCGACCGAGTTCGCGCGGTCCTCGCACGCACCGCCCACGATCCGCCGGACGCAGATGCGGGCGGGAGCCTGGATCGCGGGCGTCCCGATCGCGGCCCTCGTGATCGTCGCGATCGTGCAGATCCTGCTGCCCCGCTGACCGAGAGCGCCACTGGGCGGGGCGCTCGGACGCGTTCTCACGTGCTCAGCGACACCTCACGCACAGCCGACCGCGTGAGGTGTCGCTGAGCACGAAAACCGGGCGTGGTCCGGATCGTCAGACGATCGACCAACGTCGAGCCCCATCGCGTGCATCCGCGCCGGAGCGCACGCAGGCTGGTTCTTGTCCGAGCAAGACGACCCGAACGGGTCACCACTGCAGAGATGGGAAACACGATCATGAACTCGTTCAAGCGCAAGTCCGTGAAGCTCCTCGCCGGCACCGCCCTCGGTGGCGCCGTCATCGCCGGGGCGTTCGTCGCAGCCCCCGCGCAGGCCGCCGAGCCCGCGCCGCCCAGCACCTCGTCGTCCGTCGGCGGCAACGTCAACGTCAACCTCGACCCGGTCGCGATTGTCAACGCGATCAAGGACGCCGTCAACGACCAGAGCGACCGAGGTGGTGCCGTGCAGGCGGCGCTCGACGTCGGCTACTGGAACGCCGGCAACCCCGACCGTCTCACCGTCGCGGTGGTCAACAAGAATCAGGACATCACCGTCGAGGGCGACGTCGCGGACGCCCAGTCGATCGACATCAAGGGTGGCAACTACGTCATCTACTGGTTCAAGGGCCCCGGCAAGGTCACGAACAACGGTGACGGCGGCTGGCTGAACTGGGGTGTGTTCGGCAACATCGAGCGCATCGACAACGTCATCCACGTCAACGGCGGCTGACTCCTCCGCTCGTCGGCGACGCCCCCTGGGACCTCGGTCCCAGGGGGCGTCGCCGTGCTGTCAGCTTCGGGGAGCGTCGTCGTCCGCCCGCGCCGCTTCGATCGCCGACGGCCGGTTGCGTGCAGCCAGCCTGGAGTCCCTCCGAGACCGGATCCAGCCCCGGACGAAGGCGACCGACACCAGCGCCGTCCGGTTCGGCGCGTTCCAGGACTTCATCAGCCGGCCGAGGTGCCAGGCGACGGCCTGCCGGCTGTAGGCGGTCTCCTTGGCGATGGCGTCGTTCGAGAGCCCACGGGCGGCGAGCGCCAGCATCCGTTCCTCGGTCTCGTCCAGACCGGGCGCCGATGCCACCAGGTCGATGTCGTCGGCGCCGAGTGCTGTCGTCGCGTCCGCCGACGCCCCTCCGCGGTGCTGCGCCCAGGCCTCCGCCCAGCACGAGCCGAGTTCGTGCGCCACGAGTGATGCCCGGCTCATCGCGAGCATTGTCCGGCCGGCGTGGTCGATCGTCGTCGCGTGCTCGCGGGTGGCCGTGTGCATGACGAGGGCGAAGACACGGATCGCGGGCAGGGCGCCGCGGAGCACGACCGAGACGTCGACCTGCGGGTCGTCGGCGCTGGCGGCTGCGACCTCGCGGAGCCGGACCAGGCACTCCGGGTCGAGTGGTTCCCCACGTTCGACCGCGCGCAGTGCCGCGGGGAGCACGAGCGGGACGATCTGCTCGTACCGACGCCGGAGCCAGTCGTGCCCGTCGGGTCGGATCCCGTGCAACGGTGGCGCGAGCAGCAGCTCCGTGAACTCCGGGCACCGCTCGTCCAGCGCCAGCCCCAGCCGCTCCCCGGGGAGCAGCACGGCCGTCCGTCGTGCGTCGTCGCGCTCGGTCGTCATCGTGCGTCGACCGTATCCGGACAACAGGTGTCGTGTCCGCTGCGTTCACGTGGTGTTCGTTCTTACCCGGGCCACAGCGCCCTGCCTCGGCCCCCGTAGCCCCGCTGCCGAGCATGAGCGGCATGACGGAGACGAACCAGCCCCTCGACATCGACATCGTCGTCCCCTGCTACAACGAGCAGGACACACTCGCCGCCCACGTCCGACGGCTCCACACCTTCTGCCGGACGTCGTTGCACCACTCGTGGCGGATCACGATCGCGGACAACGCCTCGACCGACGACACCGCCCGGATCGCCGACGACCTCGCCGCGATGCTCCCCGGCGTGCACGCGGTGCACCTGCCCGAGAAGGGCCGGGGCCGTGCGCTCAAGGAGGTCTGGGCGGCATCGCCGGCGACCGTGCTCGTCTACGTGGACGAGGACCTGTCCACCGACCTCGCCGCGCTCGAACCCCTCGTGGCGCCCCTGCTGTCGGGGCACTCGGACCTGGCGATCGGCACCCGGCTGGCAGGTTCGTCCCGCGTGGTGCGCGGCAGCAAGCGGGAGTTCATCTCGCGCTCGTACAACCTGCTGCTCCGGACGACGATGGGGGTGTCGTTCTCGGATGCGCAGTGCGGGTTCAAGGCGGTCACGAAGGCCGCCGCCGACCACCTGCTGCCGTTGTGCGAGGACGATGCCTGGTTCTTCGACACCGAGCTGCTCGTGCTGGCCGAGCACGCGGGACTCCGCATCCACGAGGTCCCCGTCGACTGGGTCGACGACGTCAACTCCTCGGTGCACATCGCGTCGACCGCGACCGAGGACCTGAAGGGCATGTGGCGGGTGTCGAGGAACATCGCCACCGGGCGGGTGCCGATCAGCACGGTCTACGCGGCGATCGGTCGGCAGCCGTTCACCCCACCGAGCGTGGGGTTCCTGGGGCAGGTCCTGCGGTTCGGGGCGATCGGGGTGCTCTCGACCCTGGCGTTCGCTGCCCTGTACGCCCTGTTCCGGCCGGCGATCGGCGCCCAGACCGCGGACTTCCTCGCGCTGCTGGTCACGGCGATCGGCAACACCGCACTGAACCGGCGGTTCACGTTCGGGGTGCGGGGCCGTGCGGGAGCGGGTCGGCACCACGTGCAGGGCCTGGTCGTGTTCGGCATCGCCTGGGCGATCACGTCGGGGTCGCTGGTGGTGCTGCACGCGTCGGTACCGGGCGCGTCGCACGGTGCGGAGATCGCGGTGCTCACGGCGGCCAACCTGGTGGCGACGGGCGTGCGGTTCGTGTTGTTCAAGGCGTGGGTGTTCCGTGGTCGCCGACGCCCGGAGCTCATCCGCCCCGGCACCACCCCGGCCGCCGACGCCAGCACGGCGTTCACCGAACCGATCGCGGCCCCCGAGCGCACCGGCGACCGCGCTGCCTGACACCGCGAGCAGCACGGCAGCTGCCCGCCGCGTCACCCATCCGGTGCGAGGTCGTCCGCTCCGTGCGGCGCTACGACCTCGCTCCGAGTGATCGACCTGGCACCAGCCGGAGAGCCCCGCGCCGCGCCCCACACCACCCGTGTTGCACGGTCGGTATACCAAGCCGTAGCATCGCCCTACCGCACCACCACCCCACAGGGCCCGACTGCCACCATCGGTCTGCCCGCGGCGAGCGCTCCATCGATGCAGCCCGCGCCGTCCGCTGCCGGCAACGCCCCACTGGACCCGCACGTGAACCCCACCTCTTTCGGTCTCTACGACCCTGCCCGCGAATCGAGCGATTGCGGCGTCGGTTTCATCACCCGTCTCGACGGGACGCCGAGCCACGACGTCATCCGCAAGGGCGACGAAGCGCTGTGCTCCATCCCGCACCGCGGCGGCAAGTCCGCCGAGGGTGTCGGTGACGGCGCGGGCGTCAGCATCGACCTGTCGGTGGAGTTCTTCAGCGCCATCACCGGCGAGCAGCTGCGCGCCGGGCACTTCGGCGTCGCGAACTGCTTCGTGCCGAGCAGCGACGGAGCCGACGGCCCGGACGAGCGCGCCCGCGCCGAGCAGACCGTCACGGACGCCATCACGGCCGAGGGCTTCGAGCTGCTGCTGGTCCGTGACGTCCCGGTGGACCACTCCGTCGCGCGCCCCGAGGCCGAGCAGTACCAGCTGCCGATCGTGCAGTGGGTCTTCCGTGCTCCGTCCGAATGGGACCGCACCGAGGTCGACGCCGCTGCGAACCGCGCCCTGCTCGCCATCGAGGCGGTCTCCTACGCCCAGGCAGCCGCCGAGCGCGCCGAGCACGCCGCCCTGTACCCGCTGTCGCTCAGCGCCCGGACCCAGATCCTGAAGGGCCGGCTGAACTCCGGTGAGGTGATCGGGTACTTCACCGACCTGCGCGACCCCCGGCACTCGGTGCGGACGCTGTACTTCCACACCCGGTTCTCGACGAACACCGAGCCGCACCCGACGATGGCGCAGCCGTTCCGCCTGATGGCGCACAACGGCGAGTTGAACACCGACCGCAAGAACCGGCTGTCGGACGAGGCGCTCGCGCGGGCCCGCACCCGGAGCATCGTGCGTCCGCCCGGGCAGTCGGACTCGAGCCGACTCGACCAGACCCTGCAGAGCCGCGTGTTCGACGACGGGCTCGAGATCATCGAGGCCGTGGTCTCGCTCATGCCGCCCGCGTGGGAGAACGACCGCACCCTGACCCCGGACGTCCGGGACATGCTCGAGTACTTCTCGCTGTACGAGGAGAAGAACGACGGTCCCGCCGCCGTGATCTTCAGCGACGGCGACGTCGTCGGCGCCCGCCTGGACCGCCTGGGCCTGCGCCCGCTGCGCACCGTCGAGACGGCCGAGTACCTGATGGTGTCGTCCGAGGCCGGGCAGGTCGAGTTCGACGCCGACGAGGTCGTGCACCGCGGCCGCATCGAGGCCGGCGGCATGCTCGTCGTCGACCACCGCACCGGCACCCGCATGCGCACGGGCGAGGTGCTGCACATGCTCGCGGCCCGCCGTGACTACGGCACCCTGCTCGACGCCGCCCGCGTGAACCTGGACGACGTGCCCGCTCCGGACTACGAGCGCACGACGTCCACCCTGGGCTACGACGGCGACCTGTCGCTCGCGGGCCGGTACGTGGCGTACTCGCTGAACCAGGAGAGCTTCCGGTTCATGCTCGACCCGATGCTGCAGAACGGGTCGGAGCGCATCTCGGCGATGGGCTACGGCAACGCCATCAACGCCCTGAGCGACACCGAGGGCGGCATGGCGAAGTACTTCTCGCAGCGCTTCGCCCAGGTGACGAACCCGCCGCTCGACTCGATCCGCGAGGCCGACGGGATGTCGATGCGCGTGGCACTCGGCGCGAAGCCGGACGGCACGGGCACCACGGGGCGTCAGCTCGTCGTGCAGTCGCCGATCCTCGGGCACCTCGACATGGTGCGGCTGCGCGAGCAGGACATCGTGCCGCTCGAGCGCTTCGACATGCTCTACGTGCCGGTGCCCGCCGACGAGCAGGCCAACGCCGACGCGATGCGCGGCGCGCTGGACGCGCTGTGCGACGCGATCGAGGCGTTCGCGGCGCGCGGCGGCGGGATCGCGGTCGTGACCGACCGCGAGGTGTCGTCGACCCACGCGCCCCTCCCCGTGATCCTGGCCGTGGCCGCTGTCAACCAGCGGCTCATCGAGACCGGTCTGCGCCTGCGGGTGTCCGTCGTCGCGGAGAGCGGTCAGCTGCCATCGTCACACCACGTCGCGACCGCGCTGGGCTTCGGTGCCGCCGCTGTGTACAGCTTGAGCGCTCGGCTGCGTGCGGAGGAGAAGTACCCCGCCGCACCCGCACCCGCCGGTGAGCTGACCGCGACCGACCTGGCGCTCAAGCAGTTCCGCAAGGCCGCCGAGAAGGCCCTGGCGAAGACCATGGGCCGCGTCGGCCTGTGCACCGCCGAGAGCTACATCGGTGGCGAGTTCTTCGAGCCGAACTACCTCGACACCGGTGACGACGTGCTCGCGCGGATCTTCCCGCACATGCAGGCACCGGTCGGCGGGGTCGGCTTCGCGCGCATCGCCCAGGCGGCGACGGACTGGCACGAGCGTGCCCGCTCGGTGGCGTCCGAGGGCCAGGTCCCGCTGCTCGGCCTGTTCAAGGAACGCTCCGACGGCGCCGGCCACTCGTTCGGCGTCGCGAGCGTCCGAGGGTTCGGCGGCATGACCGAGGAGCGCCCGGCCTTCGAACGCTCCGGCGACTCCGACGCGCTGCGCCTGCTCACGCTCGGCCAGCTCGACGACTCGTTCGGCATCACCGACGCCGCGTACCGGAACACCGGGTACGACCGGCTGAGCGACGCCGAGATCGACGCGCACCGCATCACGCCGGGCTACGTCACCTTCCTGCAGACGACCCACGACGAGCGGTCCCGCCGCCCCGCCGCGCTCCGCGACGTGCTCGCGCTGCCCGCGGACGTCACCGGCATCGACACGGCCGAGGACTTCGCCCGCGAGCTCGGACGCTTCTCGACGAGCGGCAACGCCAGCGTCACCGTGCGCGGGCTCTCCGGCTCGCGTCCGTCGGACGACCAGGACCTGCCGGGAGGCACGGAGCGGTTCCGCCTGGAGCTCACGTCGACGGGGACCACGGGTGCACTGCGCCACGCGGCCCTGGCGGACGGCCTCGCGCTGCTCCACCCCGGACAGATCGACGTCGACGCCGTCGACGACACCGGGGTGACACTCCGCGCCACCGGTGCGGCCGTCGCCCTGCTCGCGCTGCTGCAGAGCGCCCCGGCGAGCGTCGAGCTCGACGAGGTGCAGCCGGCCCACGAGATCACCCGGACCCTGGCGTCCGGCGCGATGAGCCACGGCGCGCTCGTCGCCACCGCCCACGAGGCCGTCGCGCACGGCACGAACATGGTCGGCGGCATGTCGAACAGCGGTGAGGGCGGCGAGCACCACTCCCGCTACGGCACCATCCGCGGCTCCCGCATCAAGCAGTTCGCCTCGGGCCGGTTCGGCATCTGGGCCGGCTACCTCGCCGACCCCATGCTCGAGGAGCTCGAGATCAAGATCGGCCAGGGCGCGAAGCCCGGCGAGGGTGGCCAGTTGCCCGCACCCAAGGTCACGGTGGACATCGCCGCGGCCCGTGGCGGCACGCCCGGCGTCGAGCTGATCTCGCCGCCGCCGCACCACGACACGTACTCGATCGAGGACCTCGCGCAGCTCATCCACGACTGCAAGGCCGCCCGCGTCCGGGTGATCGTGAAGCTCGTCTCGTCCGAGGGCATCGGCACCATCGCGGTCGGCGTCGCGAAGGCCGGCGCCGACGTGATCAACGTCGCGGGCAACACCGGCGGCACCGGCGCCGCGGCCGTCACCAGCCTGAAGTACGCCGGCCGCTCCGCGGAGATCGGCGTCGCCGAGGTGCACCAGGCCCTGGTCGCGAACGGCCTGCGCCAGAAGGTCACGCTCCGCTGCTCGGGTGCGCACCAGACCGGCAGCGACGTCGTCACGAGCGCCCTGCTCGGCGGCGACAGCTTCGAGTTCGGCACAACCGCGCTCATGATGCTCGGCTGCGTGATGGCGAAGAACTGCAACGTGAAGTGCCCGGCGGGCCTGACCACGAACGCCGAGGCGTTCGAGGGCGACCCCCGCGCGCTCGCGCAGTACCTGCTCAACATCGCCCACGACGTGCGGCAGATCCTGGCCCGTCTCGGCCTGCGTTCCCTGCGCGAGGCCCGCGGCCGGACCGACCTGCTGCAGCTCCTGGACCACCCGGCGAGCGTGGGCCGGCTCGACGCCCGCGCCCTGCTCGCCCAGGTGCCCGAGAAGATCGTCGCGGACCCGGAGTACCTGGAGAAGGACTTCCACACCGACGACGCCCTGCTCGAGCGCGTCCGCACCGCCCTCGTCGACCACGCGCAGGAGCACGTGCTCGTGCACGGCGTCCTGCTCGGCAACGCCGACAAGTCGGTCGGTGGCCAGCTCGGCATCGACCTCGAGCGTCTGCTCAACCACGAGCTCCGCGCCGAGGAGGTGCAGGGACTGCCCGCCGTGACGACGGACGACCGCGGACGCCGCCGGCTGGTGGACGGCGCAGTCACGATCCGCACGCAGGGATCGGCCGGGCAGTCCTACGGCGTCTTCAACAACGACGGCGTCGTGCTCGAGCACACCGGCACCGCGAACGACGGCGTCGGCAAGAGCCAGAGCGGCGGACGGATCATCGTCCGCGCCCCCGGTGGCGGCAGCGCCGAACAAGGCGGCAACGTGCTGGTCGGCAACTTCGCACTGTTCGGCGCCACGGGTGGCCGCACCTTCGTCGAGGGCGAGGCCGGCGACCGGTTCGCCGTCCGCAACTCCGGCGCGACCGCCGTCGTCGAGGGCCTCGGCGACTTCGGCTGCGAGTACATGACCGGCGGTGCCGTGTTCAACCTCGGCGCGTTCGGCAAGGGCCTCGGCAACGGCATGTCCGGCGGGTTCCTGTACCAGTACGACCCCTCCGGCCAGGTCGCAGAGCGTGCCAGCACGGACTCGCTCCTGGTGTTCCCGGTCACGGACACCGAGCGCGGTGCGTTCCACGAGGCCGCCGCCCGCCTGCTGCTCGAGTGGCACCTCGAGGCGACGGGTTCGGCCCTGGCCGAGCGGCTGCTCGCCGAGTGGGACACCGCCCGCGCGCACGTGTACGTCGGCATGCCCCGTGCCCTGCTGCTCACGCAGGACGCCGGCGCGATCCTCGCGGCGGCGACCCGGCCCGAGCTCCTCGACGAGCTCGCGACCTCGATCGCCACCGACAAGCTCCGCGCGTTCAAGCTCGACTACCGCGACCAGCGCACGGTGCTCGACGGCCGCGCCCCGGCGCTCGGCGACCAGGGCGAGGACATGTTCTCGCTGCTGTCGTCGTACACGGTGCTCGGGGTCGCCCAGGACGTCGCCCTCGAGCGCGTCCCGGGTGCGTTCGGCGCCGCCGACCCGCGGGTCGCCGAGGCCGTCAAGAACCTCGTGCTCACCGAGGACTTCTCCGTCAAGCAGCGCGTCGTGAAGTACCTGCGCGGCACGCTCGACCGGTTCGCCGACGACCAGCTCGCGACCCTCATCGCGATCAAGCGGCTCGACGACTACAAGCGCGCGCTCACGCAGCGGAACAACCGCAGCATGGACGCGCCGGGCACCACGGGGTGGATCATGCACCAGAACGCCAAGAACGACGGCCGCGTCCGCGAGGCCCGCTTCGACGAGCTGCTCGCCACCGCGGCGCTCGAGGACATCGCCCGCCGGGCACCGCAGGCGCCGACCGAGGCGGTGACCGCGTGAGCCTGCTCCCCCCGACCGGGTCGCTGATCCCCGTCGACGCACCGTTCTCGGCCGCCCAGGAGTCCTGGCTCGCCGGGTTCATCGCGGGCATCGCCGCCGCCGGCAAGAAGGTCGCAGCCAGCGCGCCCACGACGACGATCGACGTGCTCTTCGGCACCCAGACCGGCAACGCCGAGTTCCTGGCCGACGAGCTCGTCGCCGGCGCGAAGGCCCGCGGACTCGGCGGTCGTGCCAGTGCGCTCGACGCCGTCACCCCCGAGCAGCTCGCCGAGATGTCGCACGTGCTCGTCGTCACCTCGACCTACGGCGAGGGCGAGATGCCCGACAACGCCGGGCTGTTCTGGGACGCGATCCAGGCGAGCACCGTGCCGCGGCTCGAGGGGCTGCAGTACGCCGTCCTGGGCCTCGGCGACACGAGCTACGACGAGTTCTGCCAGGCCGGCAAGCTCCTCGACACCCGGTTCGAGCAGCTCGGCGCGACCAGGATCCACGACCGCGTCGACTGCGACGTCGACTTCGAGGACCCGGCCGCGCTGTGGACCGCGGCCGTCCTCGACCGCCTCGCCGCCGAGGCCGGCGCGACGGCTGCACCCGGCGCGACCACGGGCGGTGGTGCCGGCGACGGTGCCGGCGCGACCGGCGGGGCAGGCGCGGGCCGTGCCTCCCGGCCGGGGTCGCAGTGGAACAAGCGCAACCCGTACCCGTCGCGCCTGGTCGAGAACCGGCTGCTCTCCTCGCCGCGCAGCGCGAAGGAGATCCGGCACTACGAGTTCGACCTCGGCGACTCGGGCATCGAGTACGCGGCCGGCGACGCCCTGGCGGTCGTGCCGGTCAACGACGAGGTCTTCGTGGCGGACCTGCTCGAGCAGGTCGGCGCGAACGGCGGCGAGGCGTTCGACGGCCGGCCGATCACCGAGGTCCTGCGGACCGACCGTGAGATCCGGACGCCCTCGAAGGACCTCATCGCCGACCTGGTGCAGCGCGCGCCGTCGAGCGAGCTCGCGGCCGTCGTGGCGCACGGCGACAAGCACGAGCTCGACCGCTGGCTCTGGGGACGCGACGTCCTCGACCTGCTCCGCGACGCCGGCCCGGCCGCCCCGGGACTCGACGAGCTGCTGCCGAACCTGCGGCCGCTGCAGGCGCGGCAGTACTCGATCTCGTCGAGCCCGCTGGCCCACCCGGACCGCATCCACCTGACGATCGCGTCGGTCCGCTACGGCGACCCGCACCGCATGTACGCGGGTGTGGCATCGACGTTCCTGGCCGACCGGGTCGACCGGGACGGCACCGTCGACGTCTACCTGCAGCCGAACGCGTCGTTCGGGGTGCCGGCGGACGAGTCGGCCCCGATGATCATGATCGGCCCGGGCACGGGTGTCGCGCCGTTCCGCGGGTTCCTGCACGAGCGCGCGGTGTCCGGGGCGACGGGGCGCAACTGGCTGTTCTTCGGCGACCAGCACCGAGACACCGACTTCGTGTACCGGGACGAGCTCACCGAGCTGCAGGAACAGGGCGTGCTCGACCGTCTCGACCTGGCGTTCTCGCGCGACCAGGCCGAGAAGGTCTACGTGCAGACGCGGATGCTCGAGCGCTCGGCGGAACTGTTCGCCTGGCTCGAGGACGGCGGCCACGTGTACGTCTGCGGCGACGCCTCACGCATGGCCAAGGACGTCGAGGCCGCGCTGCTCCAGGTCATCCGGACCGGACGCGGGCGCGGCGAGGACGACGCGCAGGCCTACCTGGCCGACATGCGTCGCGCGAAGCGGTACGTGCGCGACGTCTACTGAGCCGCACACGGACGTGACGGCGGATCCGCATCCAGACGTGATGAGTCCGCCCCGGCCACGGAACCCGAATCCGATGGCCGGGGCGGTCCCGGAGGAGCGCCGGTCGATGGGACCGACCGGTGAGCCCTGCAGCGTGACGCGCGGCTCCCGACGCACAGCGTCGGTCGTCCGAGCATCGAGTCCCCTGATCCCGGATTCGACTCGACCGCTCGTCTCGGCCACCGGTGGTTCGCCGGTGCCGGGCTCGCAGTCCGTCACGGTGCTGTTCGGGTCCCCCTCCTGCCGCGGACTCTGTCAGCACCGGAGCCCTAGCAGACCGGTGCGGGGGACGACAGCCGACCGCGGTACGCAAACCGTACGACGTCGGACATCACGAGCGGAACCCGTTGACCGGGATCAGCGCACTGTGCTAACACCCCGGGATCATCTCGCGGTGCTCCCGCTCGGTGTCCCCGAGGCGTCGTCCGCGTCGCCGGCTGCCACCGCCCGCGACCACGCCGAGTCGGCCGCCGTGCTGGTGTCCGCCGGCTCCGGCGTCAGCACCAGCCCCGACCCCGAGGTGGCCGAGGCGTAGAGGTCCTCGAGCCAGCTGCGGTTGATCGACGGCACCCGGCTGCCGGTGAACTTGAAGTGCAGGCTCACGTTGGGGTGCAGCCAGATCGTGCTGCGACCGTTGCCGTGGACGACGTCGTCCTTCCACGAGAACGCGAAGCGGTGGTCACGCCGGAGCATGTTGACGATGACGATCTGCAGGTGCGTGAGCGCGCGGTCGTCGATCCGCAGGTCGAGCGGTCTTCCGTCGTAGATGAGCTGCCCCATGGCTCCTTCTACTCCTGCGCTCCGGTGTGGGCGAGGCCGGACGCCCAGGTGGTGATGGTTCGGTCGAACCAGACGGCGTCGACGTTGCGCTCCCAGGCGTGCTCGGCCGGCTCGCTGACCGCCAGCGTCACCGTGCCGGGGTGGGCGGCGGCGAACTCCTGACTGGCCGAGAACGGCACCGTGGTGTCGCCGGTGGAGTGGATGAGCAGGGTCGGTGGCAGCTGCCGGGGTGCGCGCAGCCAGGACAGCGCGCGCACGTCGACCGGCGAGCGCAGCCCCACCAGCCGGCAGAGGACCGGAGTCGCCATCGCCCCGAGGGCAGCGCCCACCACGGGGCCGGGCAGCCCCGCGCGACGGGCCTGGGACCGGACGGTGACGGCCCAGTCCAGTGCCGGGGCGACGAGCACGATCCCGGCCAGGCGGTCGCGGTGCGCCGAACGGGCGAGGAGCTCGTGCGTGATCGTCGCGCCCATCGACCACCCCACGATGACGAGCCGTTCTGCGCCGTTCGCGACGGCGTGGTCGAGCGCCGCTTCGACGTCGACCCACTCGCGCGCGCCGAGGTGCGAGGCCCGGCCTTCCCACGGTGCTTCGCCGTCCCCGCGGAACGACGGGACGATCGAGGTCCAGCCGAGCTCGAGCGCGGCGGGGACGGTCCGGAGCGCGGTGACCCGGGTCGTCCGGATCCCGTGCACGTGGACGGCCCAGGTCCGGGCGGCCACGGGGTCGGCGCCCCGGGCAGCTGCGCGGTCGGGGTCCGCGCCGCGTTCGGCCGCGCGGTCCGGGCGCGCAGCGCCGTCCGGACCCGGACGCACCACCCACGCGGGTGCCGGCCCCACCGGCGTCGGCAGCGACACCTCCGACCAGTCGACGTCCATCGCCGCCGGGTCCGGGTGCACGTGTCCGCTCCACCGCACCCGCGACGACACCGCGCCGGTCGTCCGCACCACGGCGCGGCGCACGAACCCGGCGGCTTCGTCGACCTCGAGCACCGGCCCGACGGTGGTGTGCCCCGGGCCGTCGTGCCACAGCCCGTACTCCCCCGGCCGCACGGTGTCGTCGGTGATCGGCATCAGGACGGAGTCCGCGTCGGACTCGATCACGGGCGTCCACCGATCGCCACCGGGCAGCACGATCCTGCCGACGACCTTCCGCAGGACGACCAGGACCGCCAGGGACACCGCCGCCAGCACCACGAGCGCTCCGAGCACCCACCACACGATCGTCACGCCGTCATCCTCCGAGGCTCCGGGTCAGGGTCCGTTCCGCCGACCGCACCTGCGCGAGTTCGGCGTCGTCGAGGGTCCGTCCCTGCACCTCGGCGTCGCGGATCGCGATGACCAGGTCGTAGGTCCGGGCCTGCGGGTCTCCCGGCCGCTCGACCGCCCGCACCGCGTGCCGACGGGCGATGCGGCGCAGGCGTCGGTGGTGCCCGCGGTGGCGCAGGTCACGGCCCCACCGCCGGAACGTCAGCGAGGCCATCGCCACGACGATGAGCACGATGCCGAGGTAGAACGGCGGGTCGAAGGCCAGGCGCAGGCCGTCCCGCACCCCGGCCGGGAAGAGCCCGAAGTGGTCGGCGGTGAGCGAGGCCACCTCGTCGAGACTCGCCACGACGACCAGCGCGAGCCCGACGCGGAACACCACGAGCGCCACCGGGTTCTGCAGCACGCCGCGGCGCAGTGTCGTCGCGGCGATCAGTCCCACGCCCACCATGTACGCGGTCGCGTAGAGCCACATCGGGGTCTGCTCGATCTCGCGCACGATGAAGTGGAAGTCGGTCCCGCCACGCTCCTCGACCAGCAGGAACGGCACCGTGAAGGCCACGACCACGACGAGCAGCGCCACCGGCCTGGCGAGCACCGGGCGCTCCGGCAGGTCGTCCGTGCTCGCGCGGAGCATCAGCCAGAAGGCGACGGTCGCGCAGACGTTCTGCACCAGGTTGATGAGGTTCGAGCCGCCCAGGGCACCGTCGAGCACCGGCTGCGGCACGACGCTGCCGAGGGTCAGGAGCCCGAGCGCCCCGACGCCGGTGGCACCCCAGGCCGCCCGGCCACGGGGGTTCCGCAGCACGTACGGCGTGCGGGCGAGGAAGATCAGCGCCGCGAACCAGAAGGCCGCGGCGTGCAGGACGGCCATCAGCCGTAGGCCCGCTCGTCCGCGCCCGTGGCCCCGGCGAGCAGGACCGTCGCGAGCTCGTAGGCGAACCGTTCGGCGAAGTGCTCGTCGTCGTCGGAGATGCTCACGAGCCCTGAGTCGGCGTCGAGCGCCCGACGGCAGACGTGGCCCCCGGCGGCGAACTCGGCCACGGACGACGGGGTGGGGGTGCCGACGTCGCCGTGCACCAGGTGCCCGAGCTCGTGCAGCACGCAGTGCATGCGGTAGAGCGGCGGTGCGTCGGCCGGCACGAGCACCAGGTTCTCGTGCTCGAACTGCGACACGAGTGCGGTGAGCGGACCCCAGCTCGGGCCGTCGACGTCGACGACGCGCGTGGGCTTGCCGACCATCCGACCGACGCCGGTCACCACGTCGGACAGCTGCGGCGCACGGGGCAGGGTGGCGACGAGGGCACGGACGGCACCGGACGCACCGAGCTGCTCCGCCATCGCGCCTCCGATCTCCGCGGCAAGACTACCGGCAGGTCCCCCTTGTGGACGAGAACGGCCGGACGTAACCTACAACCAAATGGTTGTACGAATCGAACTGTCCGACGCCGAGGTCGACCGGGTGTTCCACGCACTGGCCGACGCGACCCGTCGTGACATCGTCCGGCGCACGCTCGTCGGGTCGTCGTCCGTGAGCGAGCTCGCGGACGCCTACTCGATGTCGTTCGCCGCCGTCCAGAAGCACGTCGCCGTCCTCGAAGGAGCCGGACTCGTGAGCAAGGAGGCCCGCGGCCGCACCCGCATCGTGCGCGCCGAGCCGGAGCAGCTCGACCGGGTCCGTGCCCTCCTCGACGCCTACGGCCGCCTCTGGCACAGCCGGATGGACCGCCTGGGCGACCTGCTCGACGGCGACGCGTCCGGACACCCAGCACCAGACGACACCCGACGACACCAGGAGCGATGATGCCCACCACGTCCGTCCACACCGATCCCGACACCCTCTCGATGACCCTCGTCGCCGAGTTCCCCGTCCCCGTCGAACGCCTCTGGGCCGCCTTCGCCGACCCACGCCAGCTCGAGCGGTTCTGGGGACCGCCCGGCTTCCCCGCGACCTTCACGACGTTCGACCTGCGCCCGGGCGGCCGTGCCGATTACCGGATGACGTCACCGCAGGGCGAGCGGTTCCACGCCGTCTGGCAGGTCACCGAGGTCGACGAGCCCCGTCGCATCGTCTTCCGCGACCTGTTCACCGACCCCGAGGGCACCGTCGACGAGTCACTGCCCGCGGGCGAGACCGTGTTGTCGTTCGGCCCGGCCGACGACGGCTCACGGGTCACCGTGGTGTCCTCGTTCGCCTCGGCCGCCGACCTCGACGCGATGCTCCGGATGGGCATGCTCGAGGGCTACCAGCAGGCGTTCGGCCAGCTCGACCGGGTGCTCGCCGACCTGCGCGAGTGGGCCCTCGGTGCGGGCACCGAGACCGAGGTCCTCGACGACACCCACGTCCGGATCACCCGGGGGTTCGCGGCGCCGCGGCACCTGCTCTGGCGGGCGCACACCGAGCCCGACCTGGTGCGCCGGTGGCTGCTCGGCCCCGACGGGTGGGAGATGACGGTGTACGAGAACGACCTGACCCCGGGCGGCGCGTTCCGACAGGCCTGGGCACCGACGGGTGACACCGAGGGCGAGCCCTTCGGGTTCGAGGGCGAGAACCTCGTCGTCGAACCGGAACGCCGGATGGTGTCGACCGAGCGCATGACCGGGGCGCCCTTCCCGCCGAACACGAACGACCTGCAGTTCGACGAGGACGACGGCGTCACGCTCATGACGCTGCTCGTCACCTACCCGGACCGGGAACAGCGGGACATGATCCTCGCGACCGGCATGACGGAGGGCATGGAGGCCAGCTACCAGCGGCTGGAGCGCGAGGTCCTGTCCGCGACGTGACCAGCAGACGGACGGGAGGCCCGTGGCGGCGCCGCCACGGGCCTCCCGTCCGTCCGGTGTCCGGTCCAGGACGCCTCGTGCCGGTCCAGGACGCCTCGTGCCGGTCCAGGACGCCTCGTGCCGGTCTAGGACACCTCGTAGTGCCGCGCGCCGCCGCGCACGCCGGCGAACCGGAACGGCGCGGTCGTGACGCGCGGACGCTCGACGTCCTCGCTGGTGGCGGCACCCGCGGCGTGCAGCGCGCGGTACGCGTCGACCGTCAGCGGGACCCGTGCCTCGAGCAGCGACCGCACACGACCCGCACGACGGTGCTCGCGGTAGTCGGGCCGGACGGTGCCGGTGATGAGCTCACCGACGCTGCCCGAGCCGTAGCTGAACAGGCCGAGTCGCTCCCCCGCCAGGTCGTCGTCCAGGTCGAGCAGCGCTGCGAGCCCGATCCAGAGCGACGCCGTGTAGGTGTTGCCGGTCTGCCGGTTGTAGGTGAACCCGATCGCCAGGTCGGCCTCGTCGAACGGTGCGCCGACGTGCTGCGTGAGCTTGCGGTGCGCCTTGATCGCCATCTTGGTGAAGGGCTGGTGGTGCACGAAGCGGGCGATGTCGTCGTACGCCGGGCCGCCCTGTTCCGCCAGGTCGTCCCAGGCACCGACGAACGCGTTGACGTACGCGCTCACCGAGAGCCGACCGTCGACCAGCGCGGTGGAGCGGTCGTTCGGCCGCCAGAAGTCGTCGACGTCCGCCGTGTAGACGCCCGCTGCAGGCTCGATCTCGATCAGGTCGGGGTCGGCGGACACCAGGATCGCGGCGGCACCGGCACCCTGGGTCGGCTCGGCCGGGGTGTCGGCGTCGTACCGGGCGACGTCGGCGGCGATGACGAGCACCCGCTCGTGCGGGGCACGGGCGACGATGCCGAGTGCGAGCTGCACCGCGGCCATCCCGCCGTAGCAGGCCTGCTTCAGCTCGACCACGCGGACGGCCTTCGGCAGCCCGAGCAGGCCGTGCACGTACACGCCGGCGGCCTTCGACTGGTCGACGCCGGACTCGGTGGCGAACAGCACCGTGCGGATGCCGTCGACGCCGTGCCGGTCGATGAGCTCCTTCGCCGCCGCGGCGCCCATCGTGACGATGTCCTCGTCGGGCGCGGGCACGCTGAAGGCGTCCTGCCCGATGCCGACGTGGTACTTCGCCGGGTCGACGCCGAGCCGCTCGGCCAGGTCGTCGAGCTCGAGCACGTGGTGCCCGGTCGCGATCGCGATGTCGTGGATGCCGACGCCGGTCATGCCGCACCCCCTGCGGGCTTCGCGCCGCGGCGTTCCATGGCGACGTGGGCGGCCATCAGCTCACCCGGGTTGGTCTGTGCGGCGAGGAGCGAGAGCTCCCCGCACAGGACGGTCGCGGCGCACAGGGCGGCGAGGCGGCGGGCGTTCCCGCCCGGCTCGCGGTCTTCGCGGCAGCCGAGGCGCACCAGGGCGTCCTCGACGACGGGCAGGTCCCCGCCCTTGCCGTTGCCGACCGTGCCGACGATCAGGTGCGGCAACGAGGTCGCGAAGTACAGGTCGCCGTCGCGGTCCTCGGCGCTCGTGATGCCCTGCGAACCCTCGACGATGTTGGCGGCGTCCTGCCCGGTGGCCAGGTAGAAGCCGAGCAGCATGTTCGCGTAGTGGGCGTTCGCCGAGCGGATGGCCCCGGCGATCGTCGACCCGATCAGGTTCTTCGCGATGTTGAGCTCGACGATCCGCGCGGTGCTCGACCGCAGGCGCTTCTCGACGACCTCGCCGGGGATCACGATCTCGGCGATGGTGTTGCGGCCGCGGCCACGGATGCCGTTCACCGCGGTCGCCTTCTTGTCGGTGCAGAAGTTGCCCGACACCGAGACGTACCGCAGGCCCGGCTGCCAGTCCAGGATCGCCGGCAGCAGCTTGTCCGCCGCCTGCGTGACCATGTTGTGGCCGGAGGCGTCGCCGGTGGTGAACGCGAAGCGCAGGAACAGCAGGTCCCCGACGATCTCCGGGTGCACCTCGATGAGCTTGGCGAACCGGCTCTGTCCGGACACGATCGCGGCGAGCTCGTCCTGGCGCGCGAGGATCTGGCCCGCGGCGACGTGAGCTGCTGCGGCGCTGTCGGCACGGACCACGACGGAGCGGGTCATGCGCTCGTCGACGACGGTCGCGACGATGCCGTCCTCGACCATGCGCGAGATGCGGGCGCCGCGGCCGACGGACGGCCAGAGCGGCGACTCGTAGGTGGCGAGGGGGACCTCGTGCTCCCCCTGCACGGCGTTGCCGCTGACGCGGATCGGGCCGACCCACTTGGTGGGGATCGGTGTGAGCAGGTCACTCATCGAGGGCTCCTTCTGGTGCTCGCACCGCGACGCTGAGGTGTCTGATGTCGTGCGCCTCCCAGGCGCGGTGGATGCCGGCGGGGTCGGTGTCCGCCGGGACGAGCGCGATGCCGCAGTCGCCGCCGCCGGCCCCGGACGGTTTCGCCGCCCCGCCCGCGGCCTCGACGACGTCGCACAGGGTCGCGAGGCGCTCGGTCTCGATCTGCGACCCGACGGACGCACCGAGGCGCTGCAACAGCCCGCGGGCGCGTCGGAGGGCACCGAGCGTGCGCTCGGCGTCGCCGGTCTGGAGGCCCGTGGTCAGGTCGTCGACGGCGCTGCGGCTCTCGTCGAGGAACGCCTGGTACCCGCCGTTGCGGTGCCGACGCACCACGTCGACGAGCTTCGTGGTGGACGCGGGCGAGCCGGTCCAGCCGACGAGCAGCTGCAGGTTCTCGGGGGCGGGCAGCCGCTGGACGTCGAAGCCGGCCCAGGCGTCGGCGTCCGTCAGGATCGCGGACACGGCGTGGTCGCCGAGCATCGCGGCGAGGCGCTCGCGGTCGGGGGCGCTGTAGCGCAGCCAGCCGCCGAACGTGCTCGCAGCGAGGTCGCCGCCGGAGGCCCGGGGGTTCACCCGGATGGTGGCGAGCAGCGCGACCTGGAAGCGCTGGCGCTGCGTCAGGCCGATGCCGTAGAAGCGGTCGAGGGCGCCGACCGTGGCGACGGTGACCGCGGCCGAGGACCCGAGCCCGAACTTCCGGCCGCTGGCGTCGTCCAGTTGGCTCTCGATGCGCAGGTCGTGGAACCGCGGGGCGATGCCGTGCTCGGCGCGGAGCTTCTCGACCAGGTCGATCGTGGCCATCACGTAGTCGTACGGGTGGTGCTCACGGTCGAGCGCCAGGCCGTCCTCGGCACGGGTCCACGTGAGCGGCAGGTGCCCGTACTCCTCGGAGTGCACGCTGCCCGCACCGTGGCCCTCGCGCACCTTCGCCGTGATGGCGCGGTCGAGGGCGATCAGGACGGACGGCTGGCCCGGCTCGACGACGGCGTACTCGCCGGCGACGAACAGCTTGCCGTGTGCACGGAACTCGATCACTGCGCGGACTCCTTCTGGTCGGGATTGCTCCCGATCTCTTCGGAGCGGAGCACCCGCGCGGCAGGTCCGGTGCCGGACTCGATGACGTCCCCCAGCGACGCGAGCGCGCCGGCGACCGCCGACCGGTCCTGCGGCTTCGTGAGCACGACGACGTTCGGGCCCGCGTCGGCCGTGGCGTAGGCCTCGGTACCGCCGGCGCGCAGCTCGGCGACGGCGTCGAACACGGCGACGCTGCGGGCGGTGAGGTAGCGGATCGGCGGGAACGCGCCCTCGATCGTCGCGTGCATGCGGAGCGCGTTGCTCTCGGTGATCTCGCCGATGCGGGTGAAGTCGCCGGCCGCGCAGGCCGTGAGCATGTCGCCGACGGTCTCGGTCGTCGAGGTCACCCAGGCCGGGTAGAAGGGCGACGTCGCGATGGTGCGGCGCATGGCCTCGCGCGACCCGATCGGCTTCGGGCCCGCGTCGATCGTGACCACGACCATCGCCATCGGCGGGGCCGGGATCGGCTCGGCGAAGGAGCCCTGGTCGTCGCCCGCGTGCCAGACGGCGACACCGCCGGGGATCGAGCGCGTGGCCGAGCCGGAACCGCGACGGGCCAGACGGGACAGGTCGCGCGGCGACAGGTCGAGGCCGTAGGCCGCGGCGGCCGCGGTCGCCAGGGCGGCGAAGCCGGACGCGCTCGAGGCCAGCCCGGCACCGGTCGGGACCGTGTTCTCGGACACCACCGACGCCCGCTCGGACGACCCCGCGAGCTCGCGCACCAGGTCGAGGAACTGCTGCACGCGCACCAGCGCACCGTCGTCGACGACGTGACCGTTCAGCGTGAACGCGTCACGCGCCTCCCGTCCGCCGTCCACCGTGACGGTGGTCGTCGTCGGGAACACGTCGAGCCCCATCGAGACGCTGCCCGTGGCGGGCAGCGCGAGCTGCGCGTCCGCCTTCCCCCAGTACTTGACGAGGGCGATGTTGGGGTGCGCGACGGCGGTGGCTGTCAGCAAGCGCGGGCTCCGATCGTGGTGGTCCAGGTGGCTGCGGCCCCTGCGCCGCGGAGTGCGGCCGCGATGCGGGCCGCGTGGTCGTCGTCCGTGGCGAGCGCGAGGACGCACCCGCCCCGCCCGCCGCCGGTGAGCTTCGCGCCGAGGGCGTCCGCAGCGCGTGCGGCGTCGACGAGCCGGTCCAGGTCGTCACTCGACACGTCGAGTGTGCTGAGCAGGTCGTGCGCGGCGTCCATGGTGGCACCCAGAGCCTGGGCGTCGCCGTCCTCGAGTGTCCCCCGTGCCCGCCGGGCGAGCGCGCCGATCCGGTCGATCACGGCACCGACACCGACCGGGTCCTGGTCGTGGCGGGCGCGGACGGCCGAGACGGCCTCGCGAGTGTGCCCGGGGACGCCGGTGTCCGCGACGACGAAGGTGAACCGGGCGCCGAGCGCCACGGGTTCGATCCGGCCGCCCTCGAACCAGACCGGTGCGGACGCGACGACGCCCCGGGCGTCGAGGCCGGACGGTCGGCCGTGGGCGACGCGCTCGCACTCCTGGATGAGCTCGTGGTGGGTCTCGACGTCGAGGGTCTCGCCCAGGGCATCGGCGACGGCGGCGGTCACGGCGGCGGCGACCGCGGCGCTCGAGCCCATGCCGCGGGCGGTCGGGACCTCGCTGTCGACCCGGACGTGGAAGTGGCGGTCGGTGACCCCGAAGTGGCGCAGGGTCGCGGTGACGGCGGTGACGGTCGGCATCACGGCCGCGGGTGCGAGGTCGAGAGGGCCGGTGTGCACGGTCGACTGCAGGCTGTGACCGGGCTGCTCGGCGTCGGCGGCGACCGGCGTGACCGTCGCCACGACCCGCGCGTCGAGCACCGGCAGGACGAGAGCGGGTGCGCCGTAGACCACGGCGTGCTCACCGATCAGGATCGTCTTGCCGTGGGACGACGCCGATCCGTTGCCGGGGGTCGTGGTGTTGTCGAGGTCGCTGCTGGTCATCGTGGGTCACGTCAGCCTAACCGTCCGGGCCGTCGGCGTGTTCGTCAGCTGGGCATCCGCTGCATCGAGTTGTGCACAACTGGGTTGCGTGACAGTGTGGACGCATGCCCGTGACCGACGAAATGGTGTGCTTCTCCCTCTACGCGGCGTCCCGCGCCACCACGCAGGCGTACCGCACGATGCTCGAACCCTGGGGCCTGACGTACCCGCAGTACCTGGTGCTCGTGACCCTGTGGGTCGAGGGCGACCAGACCGTCTCGGGCCTCGGCGAACACCTGCAGCTCGACTCCGGCACCCTCTCGCCGCTGCTCCGCCGCATGGAGCAGAGCGAGCTGGTCCGCCGCGAGCGCCGCAGCACCGACGAGCGCGTCGTCACGGTGACCGTCGGTGAACGCGGCCGCGAACTGCGGTCCGAGCTGAGCGGCATCCCCGCGCGGATCGCCGCAGGCATGGGCCTGGCCGACGAACGCGCGGCCGCCGAGCTCATCGCGACGCTGCACCGGCTGACCGAGACGATGCACGCGGCAGCCGACCCCGCCGGTGCAGCTGGCACTGGCGCCGTTTCGCGCTGAGCGACACCTCACGCCCCCGTGCGCCCGTGAACTGTCGCGGAGCGCGAGAGCACGCCGCACGCCCCCGAACTTCACGATCCGCCCCACAAGGAAGGAACCCCATGGAAACCCTCTACACCGCCGAGGCCCTGGCCACCGGCGAAGGCCGCAACGGCCACGTCGCCACGAGCGACGGCACGGTCGAGTTCGACCTCGCCATCCCGAAGGAGATGGGTGGCTCCGGCAACGGCGCCAACCCCGAGCAGCTCTTCGCCGCCGGCTACGCCGCCTGCTTCCACTCCGCACTGCAGGGCGTCGCCCGCAGCCAGAAGGTGAAGATCACCGACTCGTCCGTCGGCGGTCGCGTGTCGATCGGGCCGAACGGCAACGGTGGCTACCAGCTCGCCGTCATGCTCGAGGTCGTCATCCCCGGCCTGGAGCACGACCAGGCGCAGGCCCTCGCCGATGCAGCCCACCAGGTCTGCCCGTACTCGAACGCGACCCGCGGCAACATCGACGTCACCATCGTCGTCTCGGAGGACTGACCCATGAGCACCACCACCCCCACCACCATGCGCACCGTCGTCCACGAGACGTTCGCCGAGCCCGCCGACGTCCTCGAGGTGCAGGAGCGCCCCGTCCCGACGCCCGGCGCCGGTGAGGTCCTCGTCCGCACGGTCCTCTCCCCCATCCACAACCACGACCTGTGGACCGTCCGCGGCACCTACGGCTTCAAGCCGGAGCTCCCCGCCGCCTCGGGCACCGAGGCACTCGGTGTCGTCGAGGCCCTCGGCGAGGGCGTCACGAACCTGCACGTCGGCCAGCGCGTCGCCGGCGGTGCCTTCGGCGTCTGGGCCGAGTACTACACCGCGAACGCCGCCGGGCTCGTCCCGGTGCCGGACGCGATGACCGACGAGGCCGCCGCCCAGCTCGTCTCGATGCCGTTCAGCGCCATCAGCCTGCTGCACTCGCTCGACCTGCACGAGGGCGACTGGATCATCCAGAACGCCGCCAACGGTGCGGTCGGTCGCATGGTCGCCCAGCTCGGTGCCGCCCGCGGCATCAACGTGATCGGACTCGTCCGTCGCGCCGCCGGTGTCGACGAGCTCCGCGAGCAGGGCATCGAGCGCATCGTCGCCACCGACGCCGACGACTGGCAGGACCAGGTCGCCGCGATCACCGGTGGTGCACCGATCATCGCCGGCGTCGAGTCGGTCGGTGGCAAGGCCGCCGGCGACATCGCCTCCGTGCTGGGCGAGAACGCCACCCTCGTCGTCTTCGGCGCGATGGCGTCGCCGACGCTCGAGATCCCGTCGGGCAAGGTCATCTTCGGCCAGCTCACCGTGAAGGGCTTCTGGGGCTCCGTCGTCAGCAAGACGATGCCGGCCGAGACGAAGGGGCAGCTCTTCGGTGAGCTCATCACCCGCGTGCTCGACGGCTCGCTGACGCTCCCCGTCGCCGAGACCTTCGCCTTCGAGCAGGTCCGCGACGCCGTGCGCGCCAGCGACACCGCCGGCCGCGTCGGCAAGGTGCTCCTGCGCCCGTAGCGCGCCACAGGACGGACGGGAGGCCCGGTGCCAGCTGGCACCGGGCCTCCCGTCCGTCTGTCGTTGCGTCTAGCGGCGTGACGCCTTCTCCGGGACGGTGAAGATGTTGCCGGTGGTGACGCCCTCTTCGACCTCTTCGAGGGTGCGACCGCGGCTCTCCGGCACGAACTTCCAGATGAAGAGCAGCGCCAGCAGTCCGACGACCCCGAAGCCGAAGAAGGTCCCGGTGATACCGGTCGCGGCGACGATCGTCGGGAAGTACAGCCCGAGGAACGCGTTCGCGATCCAGAGGCAGAACACCGAGATGCCCATGCCGAGCGCACGGATCTGGGTCGGGAAGATCTCGGACAGCACGACCCAGACCGCGATGTTGAGGAAGGTCTGCATCGAGCCGACGAACGCGACGACCAGGAACAGGATGACCCACGGGCGGGCCGGGTTGCCCTCGGGCAGCGCCACCGACGCGATGCCGATGAGGAAGTGGCAGATCGTCGTCAGCGTGAACCCGAGGATCAGGGTCGTGCGGCGGTTGATCTTCTCCATGTTGTACAGCGCGATGACGCCACCGATCACGGCGATCACGCCGGGGGCGATGTTGGCGATGAGCGCGGCCGACGCCTGGAACCCTGACTCGATGAGCACGGTCTGGCCGTAGTACATGATCGAGTTGATGCCGGTGAGCTGCTGCGCGACGCCGAGCCCGGCACCGATGAGCACGATGCGGATGAGCCACTTGTTCCCGCGCAGCGTGTGCCAGCCGCTGACGCGCTCGACCTTCGCTTCGAGGTCGTTGCTCCGCTTGATGTCGTCGAGCTCGGCGCGGGCCCGATCGGTGGTCCGGACCTGCTCGAGGACCGAAAGCGCCTCGTCGTAGCGGTCCTTCGACGCGAGCCAGCGCGGCGACTCCGGTACCCGCAGCATCCCGACGAACAGCGCGATCGCGGGGAGCGCACAGACGGCCAGCATGACGCGCCACACCCCGTTGCCCTCACCCCACACGTTGCCGATGATCGCGTTGACCACGAACGCGGCGAGCTGACCGATCACGATCATCAGTTCGTTGCGGCCGGACAGCGACCCGCGGATCTCGTACGGCGCGAGTTCGGCGAGGAACACCGGCACCACCGTGGATGCACCACCCACCGCGAGGCCGAGGAGCACACGACCGACGACGATGACCTCGAACGTCGGCGCGAACACGCAGATCAGCGTGCCGACGAAGAACGTGACGGCGAGCAGGATGATGGTCTTGCGACGACCCCAGCCGTCGGCGATGCGGCCGCCGAGCATGGCGCCGATCGCGGCGCCGAAGAGCAGCGAGCTGGTGACCACGCCCTCGGTGAAGTTCGTGAGACCGAGCTCGGCCTTCATCGGGTTCAGCGCACCGTTGATGACACCGGTGTCGTACCCGAAGAGCAACCCGCCGAACGTGGCGACGAGGGCCAGCACGCCGAGTCGTCGGCGGTGCGGCCCGGTCCCCAACGGGGGCAGTGCGACAGTCGGGGCTGTCGGTTTGATGTCGACCATTCGGTGACTCCTTCGTCGGTGATCGCGCGTCAGTGCGTGGACCGATCGTAACCCGATTCCATGTCCTGTCAATTGGACATTCTGTCGTCAGGTCGTTTGGATCGGTCCACAGAAGGCCTGATGAGGACGGGAGCGGTCCAATCCGCGGATCGGGCTCAGCGCTCGTCGTCGACGGGGCCCTGGCCCAGGACGTCCCCCAACGAGGCCATGTCGGCACCGTGGTCGGTGTAGCGGCGAACGGTCCGTCGGGCGGCGGCACTCGCGGCACCGGACAGGGCGGGGTTGCGTCGGGCGGCGTCGGCGACGCGTCCGGCGTGCCCCGCGGTGGAGAGCAGCACGTTCGCGAGCGCACGGGCGTCGCCGCGTTCGGGGACCCCGGTCACGGTCCAGGCCGTGCGGACCTGGGCGTCGGGGGTGACGCCGCGACGAGTGCCCATCCGGTGCCAGTCCGACAGCACGCCCTCGGTGCGTGAGGCCGCGCGGTCCGCCTCGCCTGCGCGTCGGCGTGCGGCGTCGCGGGCGTCGGACTCGGCGTCCGCACCCTCGACCGTGTCGTACCGGTCGGTGAGCCCCTCGGCACGTCGTCGGACGCTGTCGGCCCGTTCACGCGCTGCGGCGTCGTCACCACCGGCCGCTGCGATGCGGGCGGCGTGCGCGGCGGCAGCCGCGGCGAGGATCTCCGAACGCTCCATGCCCTCGACCGTAGCCGCTCCGACCGACACCATCTCGCCGCTCGACGACCGGGGTGCATCCCGGGACACACCCCGACGTTCACCGTCGATCGCGCACCCGCCGCCGCGTTACCCTCGAGGTGAGGGGGGATCATGAAACAGACCGGCGCGATCGCCATCGTGATGGTGGCCGGCGTGGTGCTGTCCGGCTGCTCGCTGCTGCGGGGACCGGACGATGTCCCGCCCGCTCCCTCCAGTCCGCCGGCATCCAGCCCGACGGCGAGCGAGACCCCGGCGGCGACCCCGACCGGCGAGTCCGCATCGGACCTGATCGAGGCGTCGGCGAACCCGCGCACACCGACCCCGGTGCCGACGGAGGCCGCCGCACCCGCACCGACGCTGACCCCGATCCCCGCCGGGACCGTCCTGGCCCAGGGCGACGTGGCCTCGCCGAAGGGCAGCGTGCACTTCCACTTCCGGGTGGTCGCGGACGGCGACGACACGTTCACCGCGCAGTACTCCGGGATCACCTCGACGCTGCCGGTGCCGATCGGCGTCGCGTTGTTCGACCTGCCCCGGGCGGTGGGTGACGGCCTGACCTACCCCGGAGTCGGCGACCGGACGCTCGGTGGCCCGACCAGCGGGACGATCGCGACCGACGTCCCGTTGGACGGATCCGGGGTCGACCCGTCACACCTCGGCACCCTCGTGACCTACTCCGCCGCGGCCGCCGGGCAGGACGTCCCCGTCGAGATCTCCGCGGGCAAGGTCCTCGCGGTGTCCACCGTGCGGTGGTCCGTCCCCGCGCGGCAGACGAACGTGCACCCCAAGGACGCCGGACGACGGGCGAACGCGACCGGTACCGTCACCGCGACCACAGCCGCCGGCGCGCCGAGGTCCTACGGCGTCGCACCGGACGACCTGATCGGGGACGTCGCGGCGCGGTTCGGCATCACCGTCCGCGACCTGGTCTGGCTCAACGAGGGCGTCCAGGTGTTCGGCGAGGACCAGCACCTGTACGAGGGCACGTCCCTCAACCTCGACCCGCTCGCCCGCTGAGCTGCGGCGCGGGGCGGCAGGCGGCGTTTCGCGCTGAGCGACACCTCACGGGCCAGCGCGCGCGTGAGGTGTCGCTGACCGCGAAACCGGCCCGGCGTCCGCCCCGCGGCCAACGCACGCACACGACAGACGGGAGGCCCGTGGCGGATCCGCCACGGGCCTCCCGTCCGTCAGGTGGGGGCGTGCGCTACTTCCGCAGCTCCAGGTACTTCGCGATGAGCGCCTTGGTCGACGGGTCCTGCGCGTCGAGCGCAGCCTGGTCGCCCTCGACGGCCGGCGTGACCTGCAGCGCCAGCTGCTTGCCGAGCTCCACACCCCACTGGTCGAACGAGTCGATGCCCCAGATCGTGCCCTCGGTGAACACGATGTGCTCGTACAGGGCGATGAGCTGGCCGAGGACGCTCGGGGTGAGCTCCGGCGCGATGATCGACGTGGTCGGCTTGTTGCCGGGGAACGTGCGTGCCGCGACGATGCCTTCGTCCGTGGTGCCCTCGGCGCGGACCTCGTCGGCGCTCTTGCCGAACGCGAGCGCCTTGGTCTGCGCGAAGAAGTTCGCCAGGAACAGCGTGTGCACGTCGGTGCCGGGCGCGACACCCTTGCCGTCGCCGGTCTCGTCCTTCAGCGGACGGGCCGGGTTGGCGACCGTGATGAAGTCGGCCGGGATCAGGCGGGTGCCCTGGTGGATGAGCTGGTAGAACGCGTGCTGGCCGTTCGTGCCGGGCTCACCCCAGAAGACCTCGCCGGTCTCGGTGGTGACGGGCGAGCCGTCCCAGCGGACGCGCTTGCCGTTCGACTCCATCGTGAGCTGCTGCAGGTACGCGGCGAACCGGTGCAGGTACTGCGTGTACGGCAGGACCGCGTGGCTCTGCGCACCGAGGAAGTTCGTGTACCAGACGTTGAGCAGGCCCATCAGGACGGGGACGTTCTGCTCGAGCGGGGTGGTGCGGACGTGCTCGTCGATGGCGTGGAAGCCGGCGAGGAACTGCTCCCAGTTCTCCTTGCCGATGGCGATGACAACGCTCGTGCCGATGGCCGAGTCGACCGAGTAGCGGCCGCCCACCCAGTCCCAGAAGCCGAAGGCGTTCTCCGGGTCGATGCCGAACGCCTCGACCTTGTCGAGCGCGGTGGAGACGGCGACGAAGTGCTTGGCGACGGCGTTCTTCTTCTCGTCGTCGGCGGCGTCGGTCAGGCCGAGCTTCTCCCACAGCCACTGGCGGGCGAGGCGCGCGTTCGTCAGGGTCTCGAGCGTGCCGAAGGTCTTCGACGCGACGATGAAGAGCGTGGTCTCGGGGTCCAGGTCAGCGGTCTTCTCGTAGATGTCCGCCGGGTCGATGTTCGAGACGAAGCGGGCCTCGAGGCCGGGCTGGACGTAGGGCTTGAGTGCCTCGTAGACCATGACCGGGCCGAGGTCGGAGCCACCGATGCCGATGTTGACGACGGTCTCGATGCGCTTGCCGGTGACACCGGTCCAGGCGCCGCTGCGGACCTGCTCGGCGAAGCCGTAGACCTTGTCGAGGGTGGCGTGCACGTCGGCGTCGACGTCCTGGCCGTCGACGGTCAGGGGTGCCGCCGGCACGAGGCCCTCGGTCGCCTTGGGGCGGCGGAGCGCGGTGTGCAGCACGGCGCGGTCCTCGGTGACGTTGATGTGTTCACCGGCGAGCATCGCCTGGAAGCGTTCGGCGACGCCGGTGTCCTTCGCGACCTGCAGCAGCGCGGCGAGGATCTCGTCGGTCACCAGGCCCTTGGACAGGTCGACGGTCAGGTCGGCCGCCTGGAAGGTGTACTGCTCGGCACGACCGGGGTCGCTGTCGAACCACCCTCGCAGGTCCGGGGTGAAGCCGGCAGCGATGCTGTCGAGCTTCTTCCAGCCTTCGGTCGATGTGGGGTCGACGGGAGCGGATTCGGTCACTTCGGTCCTCCTGGGGATCACGTTCAAGACGTACAGCCCGCGGGTCACGCAGCGCTGCGTCGCGGACCGTCTTCGAGCGTAGTGCGCTCCGGCGGGTGGTGCGCACAGTCGGCCGGGAGGCGCGGCTCGCGTTCGCTGCGCGCGTCACGCCTCCGGCCGGTCGCGTTCACGGCTGCGGTCGGCTCGCCCGGTTCACGGCTGCGGTCAGCTTGCCGGGTTCACGGCTGCGGTCGGCTCGCCCGGTTCACGGCTGCGCCGCGAAGCGACGCAGGCGCAGGCTGTTCGTCACGACGAAGACCGACGAGAACGCCATCGCCGCACCGGCGAGCACCGGGTTGAGCAGCCCCGCCATCGCGAGCGGGATCGCCGCGACGTTGTACGCGAACGCCCAGAACAGGTTGCCCTTGATGACGCCGAGCGTCGCGCGCGACAACCGGATGGCGTCGGCGACCACGGTGAGCCGGCCGCTCACCACCGTGATGTCGCTCGCCGCGATGGCCGCATCGGTGCCGGCCCCCATGGCGATGCCGAGGTCGGCCGCGGCAAGGGCCGCTGCGTCGTTCACGCCGTCGCCGACCATCGCGACGCTCCGCCCCTCGGACTGCAGCCGGCGGACGGTCTCGAGCTTCGACGCCGGGGTCGCGCGGGCGTGCACCTCGTCGATGCCGACCCGGGCGGCGACCGCACGTGCGGCACCGTCGTTGTCGCCGGTGAGCAGCACCGGGTGCAGGCCGAGCGCCCGGAAGCGGGCGACCGCGTCGGCGGCCTCGGGCTTCACCGTGTCGCCGACGACGACCACGCCGAGGGCCGTGCCGTTCCGGGCGACGACGACCGCCGTGCCCCCGTCGGCCTCGGCGCGGTCGACGGCGTCGGACAGCACCGGGGGCAGGGTGATCGACCACGAGTCGGTGAGCCAGCGGGTCGTGCCGACCAGGACGACGTCGCCGTCCACGACGGCATGCACACCGGCGCCGGCGGTCGCGGTGAACTGCTCGGTCTCGGCCAGGTCGACGCCTCGGGCGCGCGCCGCGGTGGTGACGGCACGGGCGACGGGGTGTTCCGAGCCGTCCTCGACCGCGGCGGCGAGCCGGAGCACGGTGTCCTCGGTCTCGTCGACGGCGGTGACCGACCGCAGGGTCATCGATCCCGTGGTGACGGTGCCGGTCTTGTCGAGCACGACGGTGTCGACGCCGCGGGTGCGCTCGAGCACCTGCGGACCGCCGATCAGGATGCCGAGCTGGGAGCCGCGGCCGGTCCCGACCAGCAGGGCGGTGGGCGTGGCGAGCCCGAGGGCGCACGGGCAGGCGATGATCAGGGTCGCGACGGCCGCGGTGAAGGCCGCGGTGACCGAGCCGCCGAACACGAGCCAGCCGACGAAGGCCAGCACGGCGAGCGCGATGACGATCGGCACGAAGACCCCCGACACGCGGTCGGCCAGGCGCTGCACCTCGGCCTTGCCGGTCTGGGCGTCCTCGACCAGGCGACCCATCCGGGCGAGCTCGGTGTCGGCCCCGACGCGGGTGATCGCGACGACGAGCCGGCCGCCGACGTTGATCGTCGCGCCGGTGACCCGGTCGCCCGGGCCGACCTCGACCGGCACGGACTCACCGGTGAGCATGCTGAGGTCGACGGCCGAGGAGCCGTCCTGCACCAGGCCGTCGCTCGGGATCCGTTCGCCGGGTCGCACCACGACGACGTCACCCACGACGAGGGACGAAGCCGGCACGCGGTGTTCGCCGCCGTCGCGCAGGACGGTGGCGTCCTTCGCGCCGAGCTCGAGCAGTGCCCGGAGCGCGGCACCGGACTGCGTCTTCGCACGGGCCTCCATGTACCGGCCGGCGAGGATGAACACCGTCACGGCCGTCGCGACCTCGAGGTACAGGTCGGCGGCCTCGGGGTCCGTGGCGAACCACGAGAACGTCATGTGCATGCCGGTCGTGCCGGCGTCGCCGAAGAACAGGGCGTACAGCGACCACCCGAAGGCAGCGACGACGCCGACGCTCACCAGGGTGTCCATGGTGGCGGCACCGTGCCGGGCGTTGACCCACGCGGCACGGTGGAACGGGAGCGCGCCCCAGACCGCGACGGGCGCGGCGAGCGCCAGGGCGAGCCACTGCCAGTTCGGGAACTGCAGGGCCGGCACCATCGAGAGCACCACGACGGGCACCGCGAGCACGGCGGACACGATCAGACGCCGGCGCAGCGGGCCGGTCGGGTCCTCGTCCACCGCGGGGTCGGCGTCAGCAGCGGCGGGCGGGGCCGGCACCGTGGCGCCGTACCCGGCCGACTCCACCGCGGCGATGAGCGCCTCGGGGTCGGCGGTACCGTCCGCGGCCACCTGCACCTGCGCCTTCTCGGTGGCGTAGTTGACCGTGGCGGTGACCCCGGGCAGCTTGCCGAGCTTCCGCTCGATGCGGTTCGCGCACGAGGCGCAGGTCATCCCGGTGATGTCGAGTTCGACGGTGCGGTCGGTCACGAGCGCACGACCTCGTACCCCGCCTCGGCGACGGCGGCGCGGAGGGCGTCCGCGTCGACGGGTGCCGCGGAGCTGACGGTGACCTCGGACGACCCGCCGGGGACGAGTCGGACGTCGACGCCCGACACCCCGTCGACCTCGGTGAGTTCCTCGGTGACGCTCATCACGCAGTGGTCGCAGGTCATGCCCTCGACGAGCAGCGTTTCGGTGGTCATGGTGTCTCCTTCTCGGTGGTGGTCGTCAGGGTCAGGAGCGGACGAGCCGGGCGATCGCCTGGCTGGCCTCGCGCACCTTCTCGTCGGCGGCGTCCCCACCCTCGGCGACGGCCTCGGCGACGCAGTGCGCCAGGTGGTCCTCGAGCAGCGACAGCGCGACGCGTTCGAGCGCCCGGTTCGCCGCCGAGATCTGGGTCAGGACGTCGATGCAGTACGTCTCGTCCTCGACCATCCGCGCGATGCCGCGCACCTGCCCCTCGGCGCGACGGAGTCGCTTGAGCAGGTCGTCCTTGTCGCCGATGTACCCGACGTGTTCGTGCATGTCCGCCTCCACCGTTCTCAATACGGTACCCCCCTAGGGTATTCCGATCTCGTCCGCGCGCAACTCCCCGTCAGCGGCGGTCGCCGCACCCTGAGCGCTCGGCCGTGCGTTCCGTCGGCTACGGTGCGCGAGGAGACCGACTTCTGCAGCGTTGATGAGAAGCATCGTCGTCGCAGCCCCAAGCACCGTCGACTCGAGTCCGGTCTCGAAGCCGAAGGCGTCAACCGCGACAGCGAATGCGAGCAGGACCGTGAGGGCTGACTGCCGCAACAGGAATTTCGTCCCGTCCCGTTGGGCATCCCCGAGTCCCGCCCAGCCCCGGGTGACGAGGATGCACACGACGACGATGAGAAGACCGGCCACCAGCGGGACGAACTGCTTGGGGGCGAGCCCGTCTGGGATGAGTGCCGCGAAAAGACACCCGTAGACGATGGACCCGGTCCACGCGTACCAAACATCGAACCGCATCACAGGACCCCGCCCCATCGGTTGTCCGGTCAGCGCCGCGCCATCCGGCGTCCGGACGAGCGCGCGCCAGAGCTCAACAGCGAAGTAGAGCGCCATGAGGAAGATCAGGCCGAAGAAGACACCCATGAGGACCGACGGCCCCACAGCATCTCCGGCAGCCTCGCCATCTGATCGGGGAACGAGTGGGACTGCGACGGTCAACAGGAGGAAAACTAGAGCCGCAAACAAGTAATGCAGGATCGCTGGTAGTCGCGGTCCGTTCGGCTTGGTCTTCTTTGCCGGCGCTTCGAGCATCAACCAACACACCTCAGCAATGCCCATCAGGACACCGAGTGCGACGGACAGCGGCGACCAGGCGCCTTCGAACGTTCGCACAGCCACGGCTGATGCGAGAAACAGGACCCCGACGATCAAAGCCGCGAGACGGAGTCCCTTCCGGTGATCGGTGATGCGGCGCAACAGGGCGGGCTTGATTTCTTGAATATTCATCGGGTTTAACTGTCGGTCGATCGCGAGAGACTGTCAGTACGAAAAGCGCGGATGACTCCGCCTCGCTGGGATGACAGGATGCGCGCATGGACCCCTCGACGACGAACGGATTCCGCCGGCTGCGGTTCTCCGACGGTGAGGGCTCCGACTACTCCGAGATCTTCGCGGCCGAGTACGGCGGCTCGGACTTCGCCTCCGAGACCTTCGCCACCGACGACACCCGGTACGAGTACACGGTCGTCGGCGACGACGACCTGTCGCTCCGCACCATGCGTGCCGAGGGCGGTCGACGCGGCGGGGTCATCGGCGTGCGGGACGACCACGTGGTGTTCTGGCTGACCAAGGGCCGGCTCGAGATGCACTTCGCCGACCGCACCCGCGTCGTCGAGCCGGGCAGCCCGTACATCGCCTCGGCGTCCGAGGCGTACCGGTTCGAGTCGGACGGCACGGTCTACAACGGCGTGCACGTGTCCGACCGGTTCCTGCGGAGCGTCGGCCGTGACCTCGGCTACCGCCTGCCCGACGGCCCACTGCTGTTCGACCAGCAGGACGAGGTCGTCGCCCGGCGTGAACCACTGCGGCACCTGATCCGCGAACTCGGGCCGGCCCTGGTCGACGACCGCGTGCTCGGACCGATGCGGACCGCCCTGAACCGCCGGCTGGCCGTCGTCATCCTCGACACGTTCCCCATCCGCAACCGCGGTGACGACGTGCCCGTGGCGAACCGGCTCCGCGACGCGATCCGGTTCATCGAGCTGCACGCCGCCGAACGCCCCTCGGTCCCCACGATCGCCGCCGCGTGCGGACTGAGCCAGCGCGGGCTGCAGGACGTCTTCGCCCGGACGCTCGACACCACTCCGCACCGCTTCCTGCGCGACCACCGCCTGGACCGTGTGCGCGAGGAGCTGCTCCGCGCGGACCGGGGTGGCCCGGTCGCCCCGGCCGACTGTCCGCTCGTGTCCTCCGGCATCGCCGCGATCGCCCGCCGCTGGGGCTTCACCAACCCGGGTCGGTTCGCCGAGACCTACCGCGACCGGTTCGGTGAGGACCCGGCCGTGACGAAGCGCGCATCGCTGGCTGCGCAGCCGGAGGCCGGCAAGGCGTCGTGGCGTGTCCGCCGTGCGGTGTCGTACATCGAACAGCACCTCGACGACCCGCTCACGCTCGACGACATCGCGGCGGCCGCAGGGGTGCTCCCCCGACGCCTGCAGCAGCTCTTCCGCGAGGAGCGCGGCGAGTCGCCGATGGCCTGCGTGCGCGCCATGCGGGCCGCTGCAGAACGCAACGACGCGGCCGGAAACGGCTGAAAGGCCTGACGGAACACCCCGGGGGTACACGCACATCCCCGGATTTCCGGGGTTCCCTGGAAAGCACCCGAATCCGAGAAGTCGTGTGTGACGAATCTCTTCCACAGCCCGTCTCATCCGTGAACAGCAACCGCTGGGAACGCCCGGCGGGTCAACGGAAGGAACGAACATGGCTGACACCATCACCCCCACCCCGGCCACCACGGCGACCCGTGCCACCTCGCACGCCGGCACCAGCGGCGTCACCGGCAAGACCGTCATCGACGACACCGTCGTGTCGAAGGTCGCCGGCATCGCCGCCCGCGAGGTCAACGGCGTGCACTCCCTCGGCAACGGCGCAGCCCGTGCCATCGGTGCCCTCCGCGACGCCATCGGCCAGCGCGACTTCGGTCAGGGCGTCAAGGTCGAGGTCGGCGAGAAGCAGGTCGCCGCGGACATCGTGATCGTCGCCGAGTACCCGGTGTCGCTCCAGCAGGTCGCCGACGGCGTCCGTGCCGGTGTCGCCCGTGCCCTCGAGCAGATCGTCGGCATGGAGGTCGCCGAGGTCAACGTCACCGTCCAGGACGTCTACATCCCGGGTGACGACGACGACAACGAGGACGAGAAGAAGGAAGCCCGAGTCGCATGAGCAACACGCTGATCGGCGCCCTCATCGGCGCAGTCCTCGCCGTCGTGGCACTGCAGTTCGGGTTCTGGGGCTTCGTGCTCGTCATCGTCTTCGGTGCGATCGGGGCCCTCGTGGCCGCACTCGCCACCGGGCGCATCGACCGCGGTGCCCTGACCGACGTGCTGACCGGACGCCGGAGCTCCCGGTGAACGCCGGCCCGGACGTCCCGGGCCGCGTCGAGATCACCGCACGCGCGCTCACCTCGCTGGCGCGGGCCGTCGCAGCCGAAGGGCTCGGCGCCCCCGCCAAGCGGGTGCGCGTCGGACTCGGCGACGCGTCGGGAGCACTGTCGCTCGACATCACCGGGCCGATCTCCGCGAGCGACGACATCGTCTCCGGGTCGATCCGGATCGCGGAGCAGGTCAAGGGCCGCGTGAGCGACCTGACCGGGCGCCGCGTCGGCAGTGCCCACATCGAACTCACCGGGATCGTGCGCGAGCACGAGTCCCGTGCCCGCTAGGAGGCCATCATGAGCAACGGTTCCGTCGAACGACGCATCCGTCGTCGGAGCGTGCACCGCTCCCGCTCCACAGCAGTGGCGGTGGCACTCGTGGTGCTCGCCCTGGTGGCCGCCTGGATCGGCACCGAGGCGGTGCTCAGCGCCATCGGACGCCCGCCGCTGGTCGCCGACCCCCAGACCGTGGTCGACACGGCGCTCCGTCCGGACGCCGCGTTCGTCACCATCGTCGAGGTCATCGCGGGTGTGCTCGTCGTCCTCGGCGTCGTGCTGGTCGTCCTGGCGCTCAAGCCCGGCCGCCAGCACCGATCGGTCGTCGAACACGAGCGCGGTGCGGTCGTCATCGACGCCCGCATCGTCGCCTCCACCGCGGCGAACGCTGCAGGCATGGCGGCCGGTGTCCCTGAGGGGAACGCCTCCGCCACCGCCCGTGGCCGTTCCACCGAGGTCCGAATCGTCCCCGTCACCGGTGTGCCGGTCGACGAGGCGAGCGTCCGTGCCGCCGTCGTGGAGCGTCTGAGCGGCCTCGACGAGCGATTCGGCCGACGCGTCCGCGTCCGGGTCGAGGAGAAGGGAACCCTCGCATGACCAAGAGCAACCGGACCCTCAACCGGATCATCCTGTTCGTCCTCGGCCTCGTCGCCGTGGTCGTCGGGATCGCGATGGGCGCGGGTGTGCTGCCCGCCGTCCAGGACGCCGTCAAGCCGTACGTCGACCTCCCCCGCAGCCTCGACGTCCCCGCGTCCGCGCTGTGGATCGTCGCCGGGGCCGCGGCCCTCGTGATCGTCCTGTCGCTCGTGTGGGTGTTCACCCGCGGTGGTGGCGGCACGTCCGTCGCCGTGCGGGAGCACTCGGGCGACGACGCCGTCACGATCAACGTCGCTCTCGTCCGGGACGTCCTCGAGCACGAACTCGCGGGTGTCCGCGACGTGGTCGGCTCCCGTGTCGACACCTACCTCGTCCGCCGGCAGCGCGCCGCACGGATCCGTGTCGCGGTCCGCCGCGGCGGGGACGCCGTCACCGTGCTCGACGCCGTCGACCGAGCCGTCGCGGTCCTCGACCGCACCCTCGGCCGTCCGGTCCCGGTGCTCGTGCACCTGACCGGCGGTACCCGCTCCGCACTCGCGAAGTCGACCCGCGTCCACTGACACCCGTCTGCCGGACGCGCCCCGGGCCTCCCGGCCCACCACCACACCACCGGGCGCACCGCCCACTCACGAAAGGACCCGTCATGGGACTCGACGACAAGATCAAGAACGCCGCCCAGGACCTCGCCGGCAAGGCGAAGGAAGCCGTCGGCAACCTGACCAACGACGACTCCAAGGTCGCCGAGGGCAAGAAGGACCAGGCCGCTGCGAGCGCGAAGCAGACCGGCGAGGACGTCAAGGACGTCTTCAAGAAGTAGGTCGCACGAACCGTGTCGGGGCACTCGCGCAGTCGGGTGCCCCGATGCGTTCCGGCGGAACCCGAACGAGGAGAGAACCATGCAGCACGACCCGAACGCGCACACGCAGGTCACCGAGGTGGCACTGCCCGCGGAGCTCACGGAGCCGTTGCCCGACGACGCGAGCACCGTCACGATCGTCGCCCGGACGGCAGCGGAGACCGCACTCGGCGTGCCCGGTGTGCACCACCTCGGCGGGATCGCCGCCCGTGCAGCCGACCAGCTCCGCAAGCAGCTCGGGCGGAGCGCCGGCGCCGCAGGCGTGCAGGTCGACGAGGACGACGGCGCGCTCGGCGTGCAGGTCTCCATCGTCGTCAGCTACCCGGAGCCGGTGCTGCACGTCGCCGACGAGGTGCGGAAGCAGGTGACCGCCGCGACGCGGCAGCTGTCCGAGCTCCCGACGAGCGTGGACGTCCGCGTCCTCGACGTGCACGGCCCCTTCGACGACGAGCAGTCACCGCTCGGCCGCGCGACCGAGGCCGCGACCGACGCCGTCAAGCAGGCTGCCGAGACCACTGGTGATGCCGTCAAGCAGGCCGCCGAGACCACGGCGGACGCGACGAAGCGTGCTGCCGCAGCGACCGCCGACGTGACGAAGCGCGCAGCGGACGCCACCGCCGATGCCTCGAAGCGCGCTGCCGACGCCACCGCCGAGACCACGAAGCGCGTCGTCGAAAGCGCCGCCGACACCGCCGAGGACGTGCGTGACGCCGCCGCCGAGTCGCTCGCACGGGCGTCGGAGCAGGCCGCCGACGCCGCGTCGTCCGCGAAGGACGCTGCCGAGCAGGCAAGCGACGTCGTGGTCGACGCCGCCCAGAGCACGAAGGACCGAGCCGACGACGCGGTCGAGACCGTCCGCGACGCGGCATCCACCGCACCCGCCGACCGTGCGGCCTCGGCTGCCGACGCAGCGTCCGACGCTGCCGATGCCGCGTCCGACGCCGCCGACGCCGCTGAGGACGCCGCTGCCGCCGCCGCCGACTCCGCCGATGCGGCCGCGGCCGACACGGACGTCGCCCGGCACCGTCGGGAGCAGCCGTGACCACCGCCTGGTCCGGGAACCGCCGGGCGAAGCTCCGTCGCCCCCGGCCACGCGGCGTCTGGATCGCCTCGGGCATCGGCGTGGTCCTGGTCCTCGGCACCGCACTCGGGGCGTTCCTGCCCCTCGTCGGGTTCCTCGGCGGTGTCACGGCGACCACCTCGGGACTCGTTCCGTTCCCGTTCGTGCGGGTGGCACTGATCACGATCGCGGGGTCGTTGGTCGTCCTCGCGCTGCTCGTCCTCGCCTTCACCCGGCGGCACACCGCGACCGCAGCCTCGGCCGTCGTGCTCGCCGTCCTCGTGGCCGTCGCCGTCACGATCGTCCCGATCGTCCTCGTCGCGATCGGGTCTGCCGACCGCGCCGGTGACGTCTGGCCGATCGTCACCGAGCTCTGGAACCGCTTCACCGGCTGACGCGCCGACCCCGCCGACGCCTCTGGCGCATCACACATGGATCACGACGTGGACGACTCGCGTCGTGATCCGTGTCAGGTTCGGCCTCTTCACGACATTGTCGTAGTGAAGGGAGCACCGTGGACAACACCGCAGAAGACGACGCCGGCCTCGCACGGCGCCTCGCCTCGGGGGACAGAGCAGCACTCGCGACGGCGTTCGACCGGTTCGCGCCGACGCTGACCCGGTACGCCTGGGCGATCGCGGGGAGCAAGCAGGACGTCGAAGAGCTGGTCCAGGACACGTTCCTGACGCTCTGGCAGCGAGCCGACGGCCTGCAGCTCCCGACCGGCACACTCCTGCCGTGGCTGCTGGTGGTGTGCCGCAACCACGCCAAGAACCTGGGACGGCGCAACCAGAAGCACGCCGGCGACGAGCTCCCCTTCGACCTCGCCGCCCCCGCTGACACCACCGAGGCGTCCGAGCAGCTCCGCTGGGTCCGCGCCGAGATCGCCGCGCTGCCGGAGACCGACCGCCGGATCTGCGAACTCTGCCTGCTGCAGGGGTACTCCTACGCGGAAGCCGCACAACTGCTCGGCCTCAGCGTCGGTGCCGTCACCCAGCGGGTCTCCCGGTCCCGCCGACGACTCAGGAAGGCGGTGACGCACGATGAACACTGAACCTCCCCAGGGAGACGACCTGCAGCGCATGCTCGTCTCGATGAAGCAGAACGTCCTCGAACGGGCCACCCCTCGCCCGAAGCGACGGGGCCGCCGTACAGGCATCGCGATCGGTGTCGTCGGGGTGCTGCTGCTCGGTGCTGCGGGCGGCGGGGTCGCGCTCGGCCTCATCCCGACGTCGATCACGACCGCCCCCGCCCCCACCGCGACGACGACGCCCGAGCCGGCGCCGACCGAGACCTCGTCCGGGGCCCCGGTCGTGGGCGGCCCGACGCCCACGGCGAACCCGACCCCGACCCCGACGCCGACCCGGCCGCCGTACTCGCTGTCCGATCCGGACACGTGGACGATCTCCGGCAGCGAGGTGGGACCCATCGCGCTCGGCGGGGAGTACGCCGCCGAGACGGACGACCTGACCGGCGTGTTCACGGCGGACCAGGGGTGCCTCAACCCGAACGTCGTGTTCTGGTACTCCGACGATCCCGACAACCCGGCACTGACCGTCGTGAAGGCGGACGACGGCACGATCGCCAGCGTCATGGTCGGGATGAACACCGACGAGGTGGCGGGACCGACGACGGCTGCGGGGCTCGGGGTCGGCAGCACGCTCGCCGAGTTGCGGGCGGCGTACCCCGACCTCCACTACACGGAGCCGGGCAACGACGACGCCCAGCCGTCGGACTCGCCCTACGGCGGCTGGACGACGACGATCAACGGCGTGTTCGTCAGCTTCCGGTTCCCGCCGGTCGGCTCCGGTGACCGAGCGCAATCGGTCTGGGTGAGCAAGGTCGATCAGTCCCCGCCGCCGGAGTTCTGCGGCTGACGCCGCCGGACCGGAGGCGCGGATCACGCAAGCCGATCGGCTCGCGTGGTCCGCGCCTCCGGTCCGCTACCCTCGCGACGTGAAGCGTCTCTCCCCCGGCCAGCGCTGGGTCATCGGTCTCGGCGCGTTCGCGCTCGTCTGCCTCGTCGTCGGCATCATCGCCATCGCCGTCGGGATCGCGAATGGCGCAGCCACCTGCGTCGACGCCGAGGACGACGGGTTGCAGTACGCGTGCCCCGGTGACACCGGCAGCATCCTGTGGGGCAGCGTCCTCGCCGTCGTCGGGCTGCTCCACCTCGGACTCACCGGGCTCGCGGGGGCACTCGTCTGGACCTCGACACCGACGATCGGTCCGAAGCCGGTCCGGCGACCCGAGCACCTGCCCGGCCAGACCCAGCGGGTGTTCTCCTACGGCACGCTCCAGCAACCCCTCGTGCAGGAGTCACTGTTCGGCGAGCACGTCCCGACCACCCCGGACTCCCTGCCCGGCTGGCGCCTCGACCGGGTGACGATCACCGACCCGGACGTCATCCGGACGAGCGGCTCGGACCAGCACCCGATCCTTCGCCGCGGCACTCCTGACGACGTCGTCGAGGGCGTGGCCCTGTCCCTCGGGTACGAGTGGCAGCTCCGCGCGGTCGACGGGTACGAGGTCGCCGACTACCAGCGCGTGCGGGTCACACTCGCCTCGGGTCGGACGGCCTGGGTCTACGTCGCCGCCGACGAAGCCTGAGCCGCTGCCCCTGCCGCTGTCGCTGCCGCTGCCGCCAGCCGCTCGAGCCCCTCGTCGATCGACACCGACGGGGTCCACCCGAGGTCCCGCCGGGTCCGCCGCTGGTCGAACCAGTGCGCCGTGGAGAGCTGCTCGGCCAGGAACCGGGTCATCGGCGGCTCGTCCTCGCCCGGTCGGACGCGCCAGACGGCCTCGACCACGGAGCCCGCGGCCCGTGCGACCGCGGCCGGCACGTGCCACTGCGGGGACCGGACGCCCGACGCCGTGCAGATGCCGGCGAGCAGATCGGCGACGGGTCGGGGCTCACCGTTCGTGACCACGTAGGCGTTGCCGTGCACGCCGTCGTCCGTGACGCGTTCGAGTGCCGCGACCATGGCCGTCGCGGCGTTGTCGACGTAGAGCGTGTCGATGAGCGCAGCGCCGGAGTCGAGCAGCGGGAGCCGTCCGGCTCGGGCCCGCTCGACGATCCGTCCGACGAGCTGGGTGTCCCCCGGACCCCACACCAGGTGCGGCCGGACGGCCACGACGGCGAAGTCCGGGGCGTCGGCACCGAGTGCCAGCAGCTCCGCCGCGGCCTTGGTGCGGGCGTAGTCGCCACGGGCACGGGACGGTTCGGCCGGACCGGCGTCGGCCCCGACGAGCGACGAACCGGTGTGCGCGACCGACGGCGACGACACGAAGACGAAGCGCTCGACGCCGGCGGCGCGGGCGGCCGCCAGCAGTGAGCGGGTTCCCTCGACGTTGACCCGGGCGAAGTCGTCCGGGTCCCCGGCGAGCGACACCTTCGCGGCCAGGTGCACGACCGCCTCGACCCCGTCGACCGCGCGGGCGATCGCAGCGTCGTCCGTCATCGTCCCGGCGACGTCCTGCACGCCCGACACCCCGGAGGGACGGCGCTGGAAGGTCCGGACCTCGTGCCCGGCGTCCCGCACGGCTGCGGCGGTGGCCTGCCCGAGGAACCCGCTGGCCCCGGTGACCAGGACCTTCACGGGCGCACCATCCGGCCGCCGTCTCGAACCGCGACGGGTCGGAGATTCGTGCTCACCGACACCTCACGCACCCGACGGCCCGTGAGGTGTCGCTGAGCGCGTGAGAACGCGCCGAACGCCCCGCTCACGGGCGCACCATCCGGCCGCCCGACAGCACCGAGCCGGCCCAGCGGGACAGCCGGGTGCGGTCGACCTTGGAGTTGTGCCGGATGTCGGTCGGCAGCACGGGCACCACGAGCACCGCGGCGAGCGGCAACCCGGCGGCGGCACGGACCGCTGCGGCGAGCTGCGGTGACGCCAGCCCGGGCCGGCGCGCCGCGGGGTCGGTCTCGACGACGGCCACCACCTGCTGGGTGCCGATCGGCCCGATGCCAGCGACCCCGGCACGTCCGACACCGTCGACGCCCTCGATCCGCTGCTCCGGCCCCACCGGCGTGACGACCCCGTCCGGGGTGGTGAGCACGTGCTGCAGCCGGCCCTCGACCCAGATCCGCCCCGCGGCGTCCAGGTGCCCGACGTCCCCGGTGCGGTGCCCACGCGGGTCGTCGACGCCGAGGCGCGAGACCCGGTCGGTGCGCCAGAGCCGGTCGTAGTGGTCGCGCACGTGTGGTGCCGCGACGACGATCTCGCCGGTGATCCCGGGCTCGTCCGTCAGGGCTCCGGTCGAGCGCCCGGAACCGTCGAGCGGTGCGATGCGGACGCGGACGTTCGCTGCCGGCGCCCCCACGCAGATCCCCTCGTCACCGGACCGGCCGGCGGCACGGACCCCGTCCAGGTCGACGTCCGTCATGAGGAGCCCCTCGGTCATGCCGTAGGGGGTGTGCGCGCTGGCGTTCGGCATCAGCTCGGTCGCCGCGGTGAGCAGCGCGGCCGAGACGGGAGCCCCGGCCGACAGGAACAGCCGCACGCCCCGCAGCGCCTGGCGGTCGGCGTCGGTGAGTTCCGACGCGGTCGCGACGACGTTCGCCAGGGCCGCCGGCGACAGGAACACCACGGTGGCGTCCGCCGCGGCGACCGAGGCCGCGACCGCCTTCGCCGTCAGGGTGCGCGGCGCGGTGACGTCCATGTCGGGCGCGACCGACCGCGCCCCGAGGGCCGGGCCGAGCAGCGCGAACGGTGCGAACCCGGCGACGAGGCCGGTGCCGACACCGACGTCGTACTGGGTGGCCAGGGCGTCCCGGACGGCACTGAGTTGCCCGTGCGTGTACACGACACCCTTCGCCGGCCCGGTCGATCCCGAGGTGAAGAGCACGGCAGCGGGCGCGTCCGGCGACGGGGCCGTCGGCAGCGCGGTGCCGTGCGCGAGACGGCGGGCGCCGCGGCGGGCGACGTCGACGAGCGTGTGCTCCACGCGCAGCGCCTTCCGGGCCGGCGCGGGCAACGAGACCGTCGCGATGCGTCGCCCCGGCCAGCCGAGGGCACGCGCGGCACCGAGCCCGGGCAGCGCGCCGATGATCCAGTCCGGTCGGGCTCCGCGGACGGCCCGGGTCAGGCCGCCGAGTCCGAGTCCGGCGTCCGCGACGACGACGACCGCCCCGATCCGCACGCAGGCGTACAGGACGGCGGTCAGGTCGGCGCCGGGGGTCACCAGCAGCGAGACACGGTCGCCGCTCCGGACGCCCAGGTCGTCGAGTCCTGCGGCGATCTCGTCGACCCGTCGGGCGAGCAGCCGCCACGTGATCGTGCGGGGGCCACCGGCGGCGGCCATCTCGACCAGCGCGGGTTCGTCGCTCTCGAGCAGTTCGTCGAGCCGCGCCCAGAGCGGCGGGGTCGCCTGTGCGGGCTGGCCCGGGTCCACGGCGTCGGACTGGAGGCCCGTGGGGGCCTGGGCAGGACGGCCACCGTCCGGCAGGCGGTCACCGAGCCAGTCGAACACCGCGCCCGCCACGTCGGCGTCATCAGGCAGCAGGTGCCCGGCGCCCTCGAACCGGTGGACGTCGGCGTGCGGCACGCGTTCGGTCAGGTCGTCCAGGTAGCGCTCGAGGAACACCGGGTCGCGCGGACCCCAGAGCAGGAGCACCGGCACGTCGAGCGCGGCGACCCCGGCGGCGATGCGGTCGAGTTCGGGTGCGCTCGGGTGCCGGGCGTCGACGGGGATGTCCGCGACGAACCCGCCGATGCCACCGCGTCGGGCGGCACCGCGGTAGGGCGCCCGGTAGCCGTCGGCGACGGCCCGCTCGAGCTTCGGGTGCGCGATGGCCAGGGTGGTCTCGAGGAACGCCGGGGTCACGACCGTCGCACGGCCGAGCATCCCCGGACCGAGGGCGAGCCGCAGCGGTGCGGGGATCGGGGCGTCGTCGGGCTGGTGCACGGCGGTGTTGCACGTCATCGCGGCGGCCAGGACGTCCGGGTGGTCGACCGCCCAACCGAGCGACACCACACCGCCCCAGTCGTGGCCGAGGGTGACGACCGGTCCGGTCAGCCCGAGTTCGTCGGTCAGGGCTCCGAGGTCCGCGACGCGCTGCGCCACTCCGCGCTCGACGCCGGTGCGCTCCGAGAAGCCCATGTCGAGCTGGTCGACCGCGACCACACGCCAGGCCGGTCCGCCGGCCTGCGCGACCTCGAGCGAGGTGCGGAGCACCGACCGCCACAGGTACGACCACGTCGGGTTGCCGTGCACGCAGAGGATCGTGCCGATCGGTTCCACGCCGATCGCGGCCAGGGACCCGGCCGTGTCGAGGAGGTGCCAGGTGCGCGCGGCGCGATCTGTGCCTCCCGTCCGATCTCCGGACCACGCGGGGACGGTGACCAGACGCGACCAGGCCGGGTCGAGGCCGGGCAGGGAGGGCGGCTGCGTCGCCGGAGCCGTGCTCGCGGCGACGCGGGGCAGCCGGGACCTCACCAGTGGAGTTCCATCATCGCCGTGTTGATGCCGGAACCGACGCCACCCAGGAACACACGGTCACCGCGACGGATGCCGCCGGAAGCGACCTCGTCTGCCAGGGTGATCGGGATCGACGCGGGGCCGACGTTGCCGAACCGCTGGTACGTGGTGGGGACCTTGTCGCGCGGGATGCCGATCGCCTCGACGAAGGCGTTGGTGTGCACGTCGGAGACCTGGTGCAGCACGTAGCGGTCCATGTCGGCCCAGTCGAAGTGGGCTCGGGCCTCGGTCCAGGCAGCGACGACGAGTTCCATGCCGCCCTTGAGCAGCATCTTCGCGTCCGTGAACATGCCGTCGACGCTGCCGACGCACAGGTCATACCACTGGGTCGCCGCGCGGGTGACGCCGCCGACGATCCGGTGGCCTTCGGGGTGCAGGTCCGCCGGGCCGAGCACGGCCGCCGCGGCACCGGACCCGAGGGTCAGGCTCGCGAACTCGCTCATGAAGTCCTTGCGGTTCCGGCCGCCCTGGTTCAGGCGGTCGATCGTGTTGAGCTGCACCTGGTCGGCGTCCTCGCCGTCGACGACGAGCGCGTACTTGATCTGCCCGGAGTCGATCATGCCCGCGGCGACGCTCATGGCGTTGACGAACCCCAGGCAGGCGTTCGCGATGTCGAAGTTGATGGCGGACGACGGCAGCCCGAGGCCGTGGTGCAGGCGGACGGCCACCGACGGCTCGAGGTGCGGGCGCGTCACCGAGGTGTTGATGAGCAGCCCGATCTCGTCCGGGCGGACACCGGCTTCGGCCATGGCACGACGGCCGGCGTCGATCGCAGCGTCCTGGAAGGTCTGACCCTCGCCCCAGTTGCGACGCTCGATGACCCCGGCGACGCGTTCGAGCAGCCCCATCGGCAGACGCAGCCGACGGAGGACCCCGCGGAGCTTCGCCTCGATGTCGGCCGAGGTCGTCACACGCTCCGCAGTGGTGGTCGCCACGGAGAGCAGTGAGACGTTCCGGTGCTTCGCCGTGGCGTTGCCGGGCTGCTCCGGTTCACTGCTCGATGCCTGGTCGACCGGCCGTTCCGTCATGATCGTCACCGACACATACTTCCGCATCTGGCCTGTGTGCGCGATCCGGATGCGCTGGACGGCCCTGAATCCAGGCAACGCATTGCATGTGAAATACATATTGCATACGATGGCTACCGACCACTTCGATCGGAGCCCCGAATGCCCCCGCTCAGCAAGTCCACCTCTGCCGCAGCCCTCCTGCTGGCCTTCGCGCCGTTGGCCGTGCCGGACATGGCCGCCGCGACGACCGTCACGACGGCAGCCGCGCCAACCGAGGAGCGAGCCGACGCGTCCGTGGAGCCGGAGGCGCCGGGCGAGGCCGAGGCACCTGTCGACAGTGGTTCGCCCGTCGAACCCGAGGCCCCCGCGGACACCGCGCCCCCGGTCGACGCCGACCCCGCCACGGAGCCGGAGCCGGAGCCTGCCCCGGCGCCGAGCACCGCGCCCGCCCCGACCCCCACGCCCGAGGCACAGCCCACGACCGACGAGGTCACGCCGAACGAGACGCCGATCAACGTCTACGTCATCGGCGACCAGGACACGACCGGCCAGCCGGGACAGCGGTTCGAGACGTCGATCTTCAACGTCAAGAACGCGAGTGGCTTCACGATCCCGAGCCGCTCGCTCGACTTCCACTGGACCATCACCGGCCCCGCGACCTTCACACGCGGACGACCGCCGTTCAGCGTGGCGAACTCGGGCACGGCGAACGTCGCGAACTGCACGTTCACGTCTCCCACGCAGACCGACTGCCTCGGAGCGAATCCCCAGCCGCTCAACACCGGTGGAGCGAACTTCAACCACATCCGGGTGCCGATCACCGTCGACGCTTCGGCGCTGCCGGGCGACGTCGTCACGGTGCACGGCTCGTTCGCCCCGAACGCCGCCACCGACTACGTCAACACGAACGAGCAGACGACATCGACGTGGAAGGTCACCATCCCACTGACCTCCGCCGTCATCGACGAGCCGACCGCAGCAGTCGGACCGAAGCCGACCATCACCGGCCAGGGCGTCCCCGGCGGCACCGTCGACGTCATCGTCGGTGACCGGGCTCCGGTGAACGTCCCCGTCGGCGACGACGGCATCTGGTCGCTCCCCGTCACAGAGGCGCTGTCAGACGGGTCGGTCACCGTCACCGCCGTGCAGCACCGCAACGGCTTCACCGCCGAACCCACCACGGCGACCCTCGACGTCGACGCCACCGCCCCCGACGTCCCGATCGTCGACGACCCCGGCACCCTCGCCGACCCGACCGGACCCATCACCGGCACCGCCGAGCCGGGCTCCATCGTCATCGTCCGCGACGAGGCCGGCAACGAACTCGGCCGCGACCGCGCGAACGAGGACGGTGACTTCTCCGTCCGTCTCGACGCACCGCTGCCCGAGGGCGCGACCGACCTCGTGGTCGTCGCCGCCGACGCGGTCGGCAACGAGTCCGGCCCGGCGACCGCGACCGCGGTCGTCCCGGACACCACCGCGCCCGATGCTCCGATCGTCGAGCGCCAGGACCTCGCGACCCCGACCGGTCCGGTGGTCGGCGCCGCCGAGCCCGGCTCTATCGTCATCATCCGTGACCAGGACGGCAACGAGATCGGCCGGGGCGAAGCGAACGACGACGGCGACTTCTCGGTCGATCTGGACGAGCCGCTGACCGAGGGCGACCACGGCCTGGAGGTCGTCGCACAGGACGACGCCGGCAACGAGTCGGCTCCCTCGCCCGTGACCGTCACCGCACCCGACGTCACCGCACCCGATGCGCCGATCAGCACGACCCCCGAGTTCCTCGCCGACGGCACCGGCCCCTTCACCGGATCGGCCGAACCCGGTTCGACGGTGATCGTGCGTGACGCCGACGGCAACGAACTCGGCCGTGCCGAGGCCCGCGACGACGGGCAGTTCACCATCGTGCTCGACGAGCCGCTCGACGACGGCGCGCACGACCTCGAGCTCGTCGCGCAGGACGAGGCCGGCAACGTCTCGTCCCCGACGCCGGTCACTGTGGACGTGGACGACGACGCTCCGAACGCACCGATCGTCACCGGTCCGACCGACCTGGCTGACGGCAAGGGCCCGATTACCGGGACCGCCGAGCCCGGTGCCACGGTCATCATCCGTGACGAGGACGGCAAGGAGATCGGCCGCGGCGAGGCCAACGACGACGGCGACTTCAGCATCGAGCTGGACGAGCCCCTTGATGACGGCGAGCACAAGCTCGAACTCGTCGCCCAGGACAACGCCGGCAACATCTCGACCCCCACCCCGACCACGGTCGACATCGACACGAAGGCCCCCACGGCGCCGGTCGTCACCAGCCCCAAGGACCTCGACAACGGTAAGGGCCCCATCACGGGGACCGCCGAGCCCGGTGCCACGGTGATCATCCGTGACGAGGACGGCAACGAGATCGGCCGCGGCGAAGCCAACGACGACGGCGACTTCTCCATCGTCCTCGACGAGCCGCTCACCGATGGCGACCACAAGCTCGAACTCGTCGCGCAGGACAAGGCCGGCAACGCCTCCGAGGAAACGAAGACCACGGTCGACGTCGACACCGAAGCACCCACGGCACCGGTCGTCACCAGCCCGTCCGACCTCACCGATGGCAAGGGACCCATCACCGGGACCTCCGAGCCCGGCTCCACCGTGATCATCCGTGACGAGGACGGCAACGAGATCGGCCGCGGCGAAGCCAACGACGACGGAGACTTCAGCATCGAGCTGGACGAGCCCCTCGACGACGGCGAGCACAAGCTCGAACTCGTCGCGCAGGACAAGGCCGGCAACGCCTCCGAAGAGACGAAGACCACCGTCGACGTCGACACCAAGGCACCGACCGCACCCGTCGTCACCAGCCCGTCCGACCTGAGCGACGGCAAGGGCCCGATCACCGGGACCGCCGAGCCCGGCTCCACCGTGATCATCCGCGACGAGGACGGCAACGAGCTCGGCCGCGGGGAGGCCAACGACGACGGCGACTTCTCCATCGAGCTGGACGAGCCCCTCGACGACGGCGAGCACAAGCTCGAACTCATCGCCCAGGACAACGCCGGCAACATCTCGACCCCCACCCCGGTCACGGTTGACGTCGACACCGAAGCACCCGACGCACCAGTGGTCACCAGCCCCTCTGACCTCGACAACGGCAAGGGCCCGATCACCGGGACCGCGGAGCCCGGCTCCACCGTCATCATCCGCGACGAGGACGGCAACGAACTCGGCCGCGGCGAGGCCAACGACGACGGCGACTTCTCCATCGAGCTGGACGAGCCCCTCGACGACGGCGAGCACAAGCTCGAACTCATCGCCCAGGACAACGCCGGCAACATCTCGACCCCCACCCCGGTCACGGTTGACGTCGACACCGAAGCACCCGACGCACCAGTGGTCACCAGCCCCTCTGACCTCGACAACGGCAAGGGCCCCATCACCGGGACCGCGGAGCCCGGCTCGACCGTGATCATCCGTGACGAGGACGGCAACGAGATCGGGCGCGGCGAAGCCAACGACGACGGCGACTTCAGCATCGAGCTCGATGAGCCCCTTGATGACGGCGAGCACAAGCTCGAACTCGTCGCGCAGGACAAGGCCGGTAATACCTCCGAAGAGACGAAGACCACCGTCGACGTCGACACGAAGGCCCCGACCGCACCCGTCGTGACCAGCCCGTCCGACCTGAGCGACGGCAAGGGCCCCATCACCGGGACCGCGGAGCCCGGCTCGACGGTCATCATCCGTGACGAGGACGGCAAGGAGATCGGCCGCGGCGAGGCCAACGACGACGGCGACTTCAGCATCGAGCTGGACGAGCCCCTTGATGACGGCGAGCACAAGCTCGAACTCGTCGCCCAGGACAACGCCGGCAACATCTCGACCCCCACCCCGACCACGGTCGACATCGACACGAAGGCCCCCACGGCGCCGGTCGTCACCAGCCCCAAGGACCTCGACAACGGTAAGGGCCCCATCACGGGGACCGCCGAGCCCGGTGCCACGGTGATCATCCGTGACGAGGACGGCAACGAGATCGGCCGCGGCGAAGCCAACGACGACGGCGACTTCTCCATCGTCCTCGACGAGCCGCTCACCGATGGCGACCACAAGCTCGAACTCGTCGCGCAGGACAAGGCCGGCAACGCCTCCGAGGAAACGAAGACCACGGTCGACGTCGACACCGAAGCACCCACGGCACCGGTCGTCACCAGCCCCAAGGACCTCGACAACGGTAAGGGCCCCATCACCGGGACCGCCGAGCCCGGTGCCACGGTGATCATCCGTGACGAGGACGGCAACGAGATCGGCCGCGGCGAAGCCAACGACGACGGCGACTTCTCCATCGTCCTCGACGAGCCGCTCACCGATGGCGACCACAAGCTCGAACTCGTCGCGCAGGACAAGGCCGGCAACGCCTCCGAGGAAACGAAGACCACGGTCGACGTCGACACCGAAGCACCCACGGCACCGGTCGTCACCAGCCCCAAGGACCTCGACAACGGTAAGGGCCCCATCACCGGGACCGCCGAGCCCGGTGCCACGGTGATCATCCGTGACGAGGACGGCAACGAGATCGGCCGCGGCGAAGCCAACGACGACGGCGACTTCAGCATCGAGCTCGACGAGCCCCTCGACGACGGCGAGCACAAGCTCGAACTCATCGCCCAGGACGACGCCGGCAATACCTCCGAGGAAACGAAGACCACGGTCGACGTCGACACCGATGCACCGGAAGCACCCGTCGTCACAAGCCCCAGCGATCTCGCTGACGGCAAGGGACCCATCACCGGCACCGCCGAGCCGGGCTCCACGGTCATCATCCGTGACGAAGACGGCAACGAACTCGGCCGCGGCGAAGCCAACGACGACGGCGACTTCAGCATCGAGCTGGACGAACCGCTCGACGACGGCGAGCACAAGCTCGAACTCATCGCTGAAGACAAGGTGGGCAACACCTCCGAAGAGACGACGACCACCGTCGACATCGACACGAAGGCACCGGACGCACCCGTCGTCACCAGCCCCTCTGACCTCGCTGACGGGAAGGGCCCGATCAGCGGCACCGCCGAGCCCGGCTCGATCGTGATCATCCGTGACGAGGACGGCAAGGAGATCGGGCGCGGCGAAGCCAACGACGACGGCGACTTCAGCATCGAGCTGGACGAGCCCCTCGACGACGGCGAGCACAAGCTCGAACTCATCGCCGAAGACAAGGCCGGCAACGAATCTGGCCCGACCGACACCACGGTCGATGTCGACACCGAAGCCCCCATGGCCCCGGTCGTGACCAGCCCCAAGGACCTCGACAACGGCAAGGGTCCCATCACCGGGACCTCCGAGCCCGGCTCCACCGTGATCATCCGCGACGAGGACGGCAACGAGCTCGGCCGCGGGGAGGCCAACGACGACGGCGACTTCTCCATCGAACTCGACGAACCCCTCGATGACGGCGAGCACAAGCTCGAACTCATCGCCGAAGACAAGGCCGGCAACGAGTCCAACCCGACCGACACCACGGTCGACGTCGACACCAAGGCACCGACCGCACCGGTCGTGACCAGCCCGTCCGACCTCGACAACGGCAAGGGCCCCATCACCGGGACCGCCGAGCCCGGTGCCACGGTGATCATCCGTGACGAGGACGGCAACGAACTCGGCCGCGGCGAAGCCAACGACGACGGCGACTTCAGCATCGAGCTCGATGAGCCCCTTGATGACGGCGAGCACAAACTCGAACTCATCGCCCAGGACAACGCCGGCAACATCTCGACCCCCACCCCGACCACGGTCGACATCGACACGAAGGCCCCCACGGCGCCGGTCGTCACCAGCCCCAAGGACCTCGACAACGGTAAGGGCCCCATCACGGGGACCGCCGAGCCCGGCTCGACGGTCATCATCCGTGACGAGGACGGCAACGAACTCGGCCGCGGCGACGCCAACGACGACGGCGACTTCTCCATCGTCCTCGACGAGCCGCTCACCGATGGCGACCACAAGCTCGAACTCATCGCCGAAGACAAGGCCGGCAACGCCTCCGAGGAAACGAAGACCACGGTCGACGTCGACACCGAAGCACCGACCGCACCGGTCGTGACCAGCCCGTCCGACCTCACTGACGGCAAGGGCCCCATCACCGGAACCGCCGAGCCCGGCTCCACGGTCATCATCCGCGACGAGGACGGCAACGAACTCGGCCGCGGCGAAGCCAACGACGACGGCGACTTCTCCATCGTCCTCGACGAGCCGCTCACCGATGGCGAGCACAAGCTCGAACTCATCGCCGAAGACAAAGCCGGCAACGAGTCCAACCCGACCGACACCACGGTCGACGTCGACACCAAGGCACCCACGGCACCGGTCGTCACCAGCCCGTCCGACCTCACCGATGGCAAGGGCCCCATCACCGGGACCGCCGAGCCCGGTGCCACGGTGATCATCCGTGACGCGGACGGCAACGAACTCGGCCGCGGCGAAGCCAACGACGACGGCGACTTCTCCATCGTCCTCGACGAGCCGCTCACCGATGGCGAGCACAAGCTCGAACTCATCGCCGAAGACAAAGCCGGCAACGAGTCCAACCCGACCGACACCACGGTCGACGTCGACACCAAGGCACCCACGGCACCGGTCGTCACCAGCCCGTCCGACCTCACCGATGGCAAGGGCCCCATCACCGGGACCGCCGAGCCCGGTGCCACGGTGATCATCCGTGACGCGGACGGCAACGAACTCGGCCGCGGCGAAGCCAACGACGACGGCGACTTCTCCATCGAACTCGATGAGCCCCTCACCGATGGCGAGCACAAGCTCGAACTCGTCGCGCAGGACAAGGCCGGCAATACCTCCGAGGAGACGAAGACCACGGTCGACGTCGACACCGAAGCACCCACGGCACCGGTCGTCACCAGCCCGTCCGACCTCACCGATGGCAAGGGCCCCATCACCGGGACCGCGGAGCCCGGTGCCACGGTGATCATCCGTGACGAAGACGGCAACGAACTCGGCCGCGGCGAAGCCAACGACGACGGCGACTTCTCGATCGAACTCGACGAGCCACTCACGGACGGGGCACACGACCTCGAACTGATCGCGCAGGACAAGGCCGGCAACACCTCCGAGCAGACGAAGACCACCGTCGACGTCGACACCGAGGCCCCGGCGGCACCCGTCCTCGAGGCGTTCGACGACATCGTCGACGGCACCGGCATCGTCCGGGGCTCGGCAGAACCCGGCTCGACGGTCGTCATCCGCGACGCCGACGGCCGCGAGATCGGCCGTGGGACGGCGGACTCCGACGGGCGGTTCGCCTTCCGGACGACGGTTCCCCTGGAGCCGGGAGCCCACCTGCTGTCGGTCGTCGCCGTGGACCGCTTCGGTCACGTCTCACCGGGCTCGAGCATGCTCGTCACGCTCGTCCCCGAGAGCGAAGGCGAGGGCGAGAGCGACAACGGGGCCGGAACGGGAACCGCGTTCCCGGGGGTCGTGGCCCCGGGCACCGGCACGCAGCTCGGCATGACCGACGACCACAACGCGCCCGCTCCGAAGACCGACGAAGCCAGCACCCCCGGCACCGTCACCACCAACCGTGAGCTCGCCTTCACCGGTGTCGAGCTCGGCGGCTGGCTCGCCGCCGCGCTCACCGCACTCGGGCTCGGCGCCGTCCTGCGCCTGCTCGCGCGCCGACGCGAAGGCGACGTGCGCGGCGACTGAGCCCCGGACTGCGGACTGGAGGCCCGGATCACGTACCCGACGAGGGGACGCGATCCGGGCCTCCCGGCTGTCACGACGCTGCAGCGCCCGAGCGCTCAACCCTCGGTCTGCAACGGCTCCTTCGGCAGCTTCCGCACCTTCGCGCGCCGCTTGCGGCGCTCCGGGATCATCGACCGCATCTCCTCGAGCTTGCCGAAGCAGAGCAGGCGGTCCCCCGGCTCGAGGGCGACGCCACTGCGCGGGTTCGGGACGACGTTCGAGCCGCGGTGCAGCGTGAGGACCGTGATGTCACGGTCCCAGAGCCCGGACTCCTTGATCGTCTTGCCGACCAGGTCGGCGTTGGTGTGCACGAGGAGCTCGGCGACGCCGTAGCCGGTCGAGACGGACAGCCGCTGACGGACGTCGATCTCGGGGAACGCGACCTGGTTCGCGATGAAGTCGACGATCGCACCGGCGATGTCGAGGCCGGTGGCGCGCTCGACGCCCTCGAGCCCAGGCGAGGAGTTGACCTCCATCACGAGCGGCCCGTCGTTGCCCTCGAGCATGTCGACGCCGGCGACCTTGAGGCCCATGATCTGCGCCGAGCGCACGGCCACGGCCTCGTACTCGGGCGAGAGCGTGACCTTCTCGACGGTGCCGCCGCGGTGCACGTTCGAGCGGAACTCGTCACCCGAGGCGGTCCGGCGCATCGCCGCCACGACCCGGTCACCGACGACGAGGGCCCGGATGTCACGGCCACGGCTCTCGGCGATGAACCGCTGGATCAGGACGTTCTGCTTCGTGGAGTGCAGGGTCTCGACGATCGACTCGGCGACCTTCGCCTCGGGCGCCAGGATCACGCCGATGCCCTGCGTACCCTCGAGGAGCTTGATGACGACGGGCGCGCCACCGACCCGTTCGATCGCCCCGCGCACGTCGTTGCGGCCGGCCACGAAGGTCGTCGCCGGCATGCCGATGTCGTGCCGCGACAGGATCTGGTTCGCCCGGAGCTTGTCGCGCGAGTTCGTGATGCCGTTCGCCGTGTTCGGCGTGTAGACGTCCATCTGCTCGAACTGGCGCACCACGGCGGTGCCGTAGTAGGTGATCGAGTTGCCGATGCGCGGCAGCACCGCGTCGTAGTCGCTCAGCAGCTTGCCGCGGTAGAGCAGGTCCGGGTCGTCGCCGGACAGGTCGATCGCGAAGCGCAGGGTGTTGAGCACCTTGACCTCGTGACCGCGGTCGAGTGCCGCTGCGCGGAGGCGCTGGGTCGAGTACGCCTGGGGCGCGCGCGACAGGATGGCGAGTTTCATCGAGGGGTTCTCCGCTGGGTCGGATCGACGGCGACGCTCCATCAAAGCATGCGGACGTGGCCCCGGAGCATGCGACAGGATGGGCACATGGCCCGAGCTCCGAAGTCCTCCGACAGCGGGCTCGTCGTCGCCGGGTGGCGGGAGTGGGCGGGACTGCCGGACCTCGGCGTGCCGTGGATCAAGGTGAAGCTCGACACCGGCGCCCGGAGCTCCGCGTTGCACGCCTTCGACCTCGAGGAACTCCCCGGCGAGCGGGTCCGGTTCTCGCTCCACCCCTGGCAGGACACCGATGCCGACGCCTCCACCATCGAGTGCGACGTGCACGACCGCCGCATCGTCCGCAGCTCGACCGGACACACCCAGGAGCGCATCGTCGTCCGCACGCGGATCGCGTTGGCCGGGCAGGTCGTCGAGTCCGAGGTCACCTTGAGCAACCGTGACCAGATGGGGTTCCGGATGCTCGTCGGTCGCGAGGCGCTCCGGCAGGGCTTCCTCGTCGATCCTGCACGGTCCTTCATGGCCGGGCGGGCTCCGAAGGAGATCCGGCGCCGCAACCGCGGTCGCGCCTGAGCGCTCCTGGTCACGCGGCACGGGCCGTTGCGGTGACCGGTCGACGGCCCGGAGGCGCGGTGCGGGGCCGCCACGGGCCTCCCGTCCGTCTCGACGCGCGTCCCGGGCGCGGGCCCGGTCAGTGACCGAGGTGGCGGCCGAGGAAGGCGAGCTGCTGTGGCGCCAGGCGGCGCCAGTACCCGTGCGTGTGGGCGCCGGGCGCGAAGCCTCCGGCCGGAGGCGTGTCGAAACCGTCGACGTAGGTGTGCACCGCCGGCGCGAACCCGTCACCGTTGCCGCAGTCGACGCGGACGGCGACACCGTCCAGGGCGCGCTGCCGCCCGAGGACGGTGTTCGCGCGGAAGTCGGCGGCGTCGTCGAAGGCGCCGCGAGCGGTGTCGGCGGCCGACTTCCAGAGCGCGGGGCTGATGGCCGAGACGGCCCGGACGCGCGAGGCGCCGAGGACTCCGCCGAGTCGGAGGGCACCGAAGCCACCCATCGAGTAGCCGGTCAGGGCGAGGCGGTCCGTGTCGAAGCCGCGGCGGGCGATCAGGGGCAGGAACTCGTCGACGACCATCGCGGCGGGGTCGTCCCCGTCGGCTCGTGGGTGCCAGTAGCGGTTGCCGCCGTCGATCGAGGCGATCGCGAACGGCGCTCCGCCGTCGGCGACGTGCGCTGCGAGGAACCGGTCGTAACCCAGGCTCCGCCCGAAGAACGAGGTGTGGTCGTCGCCGTAGCCGTGCAGGGCGACCGCCACCGGCAAGGGGGTGTCGGATGCCGGGGCCGCGATCGTCCACCCGACGGTGCGGCCGTTCCGAGCGGTCGAGACGAAGGTGCCGGAGGCCGTGGGGACCGGCTCGACGTCGGGGACCGTGCCGTCGGTGCCGTCCAGACCGAGCACCCGGTACAGGGTCGAGCGTCCGGGCAGCAGGCCGAGGTTGATCCCCTCGGCCACGGCTCCCGCGGCGACGACGCCCGTGCCACCGATCAGCAGGGAACGGCGGGTGATCGTGGCCGCACGCGATCGGGTCATGTGGTGGGCGCCGTTCCGTCAGGGGTGTGTTCCCGGATGAGGGACGCGGCGACGGACCGTGCCGTCGTCGTGTCGAGCGCGGGGTCGCGCAACCGCATCGCAAGGTAACCGGAGACGATGAGCAGCAGCTGGTCGGCGAGGACCTCGGCACGGGGACCGAGCACCGGCACCGCCTGTGCCACGAGCCGCCGGCGCAAGGTGGTGGTCTCGAGGTCCAGGACCCGTCGAACCTCGGCGGGGGCGTCCGCGTACTCGGCGGCGGTGCCGAGGAAGGCGCACCAGCGGGAGCCCGTGGGCGTCGAGCGGTAGTCGTCGAGGGCGTCGAACACCGCCAGGAGTCGGCCCAGGTCGTCCCGTTCGGCGGCGACCGCACGGTCCCAGGTGGCGATCCAGTCCTCGTGGCGACGGGTGAGGGCCGCGGCGACCAGGGACTCCTTGCTCGCGTAGCCGCGGTACAGGGTGGCCGTCGAGACCCCGGCCCGTTCGAGGACGGCGTCGATCGGGGTGGCGGCGATGCCCTGTGAGAAGAAGAGCTCCTCGGCGGCGTCGAGCAGCCGCTGCTCGGTCCCTGGGCGCATCACCATGAGAGCACCCTAGGCTCTGAAAAGTGAAACGATCGTTTTCGTTACGACATCGACTGCTCCTGGTGAGCGGACTCGGCCTGATCGCCGCCACCTACGGCCTGGTGCGCCTGGCGTACGGGCTGTTCCTGCCCGACGTGCAGCGCGACCTGGGGCTGCGGTCCGATGCCGCCGGGTGGGTCTCGTCGGGTGCCTCGGCGCTGTACTGCGTCGGTGCGGTAGCCGGGTTCCTGCTCGCCGCACGGATGCCCCGCGTGCTCGTCACGGTCGCGACCCTGGTGGCGGGAGCCGGTGCGATCGCCATGGCGACGGCCGGCGGGTCGCCGGCGTTCGGTGTCAGCGCCGTGGTCGCGTCGGCGGGCGCCGGACTCGCGTCGCCCGCCCTCGTCCGGATCGTCGCGGCGCAGGTGCCCCAGGCGCTGCAGGGCCGCGCGCAGGCGATCGTGAACGCCGGCACCGGCCCCGGGCTGGTGGGCGCCGGCGTGCTCGCACTCGTGCTGCTGCCCGACTGGCGGACGGCCTGGGCGGTGTCCGGGGTGTTCGCCCTGGCCATCGGAGCGCTGCTGCTCGTGGTGTCCCGCGGCGGGACTGCCGCGTCCCGGTCACCGCTGCCCGGCGCTCCCTGGTTCGCGGCGCACCGAGGGGTGCTCGTGCTGGCGCTGCTGTTCGGGGCGGGGTCCGCCGTCGTCTGGACCTACGGACGTTCGGCGCTGGTGGAGGCCGGCGCATCGGTCGTCGTCTCGGTGTCGGCCTGGATCGCGCTCGGGATCGGCGGAGCGGCCGTCGTGGTCACCGCGCGTTGGACGAACGGACTGCGCGCCCGGACGCTCTGGGCGGTCACGGCGGGGTCGGTCGCCGTCGCCGTCGTGGTGCTGGGGGCAGCGCCGCAGTCGACGGTCGCGGCACTGCTGGCGTGTGCCGTGTTCGGCTGGGGCTACACGGCGGCGACCGGGGCGCTGATCGCGTGGACGACCGAGATCGATGCCGAGCGGTCGTCGGCCGGCACGTCGATGCTGTTCGTCGCACTCGTGCTCGGGCAGGCCGTCGGCGCCGCAGCTGCCGGAGCGCTCGTCGGTGCGATCGGGTTCGTCGCGACGTTCGCGGTCGGGGCGGTCGTGACCGCGGCGAGCGCCGTCCCCGCGGTGCTCCGTCGGCCGGGTGGAGTCCGTGCCGTCAGAGCAGCGGGCGGAGCTCGATCTTCCGGTTGCACGCCTGCGACGCCTGGTGCGCCACCCGGGCCGCCGTCTCGGCGTCCGGGAGGTCCATGACCCAGAACCCGGCGACGTACTCGTCGGGGTCGGGCCGGTTCGTCGTGTCGGCCGTCGTGTCGGCCGCGCCTTCGCGGGCGTCGACCACGGTGGCGTCTGCCGGTGCGGAGACCCCGGCGGCGAACACGATCGCGTCGGCCATCCGTTCGTTGAAGGCATCGACCGCGGCGGCTTCGACGTCGGTCGCGGAGTACGTGTTGCCGACGGCGGCGGCCTGACCGTCGTCGATGACGTTGACGAGGAACTGCATGGCGTCTCCCCTGCTCGTTGGCGGCAGGCTACTCCTGGTCGAACACACCCAGTAGCGTTTCCTGCATGGGGACGACGGCGGAGTGGTCGCGACTGCCGGTGGGGCGGCACGAGTACCGACAGGACGCGGTGCTCGCCGTGGTGCTGGCCGGCGGGCTCGCCGTCACGACCTTCCTGTACGGGTCGGCCGGTACGTACGGTGACGACCAGGCCGAGTGGTGGGTCTCCGCGCTGATGATCGTCGCGAACGCGGCGCCGATCGCGTTCCGCCGACGGTTCCCGATGTCGGTGGCCCTGGTGTCGGCGGTGGCGTTCGCCGCGACGCAGCTGCTCCAGGTGCCCGAGGTCTTCCTCGTCAACTTCACGCTCTTCATCGCGCTGTACACGGTGGGTGCGTGGTGTTCCGACCGGGTGCGGGCCGAAGCGGTGCGCTGGGTCGTCATCGGTGGCATGTTCGCGTGGCTGTTCGTCGCGATCTCGTTCGGGTGGGCGTCACCGAACACCCTGCCGAACGACACGGACTCCCCCGTGGCGCCCTACGTCGCGATCTCGCTGCTCAACATCGTCATCAACGTCATCTACTTCGGCGCCGCCTGGTACGCCGGCAACCGGGCCTGGGCCGCTGCGGTCGCACGACACGAGCTCGCCGAACGCACCGCCGAACTCGCCGCCGAGCGGGAGCGGTCCGCGGCACAGGCCGTCACGATCGAGCGGGTACGGATCGCCCGCGAGCTGCACGACGTCGTCGCCCACCACGTCTCGCTGATGGGCGTGCAGGCGGGTGCTGCACGACGCGTGATCGACCGCGACCCCGCCCAGGCCACCGCCTCACTCGGGGTGGTCGAGGAGAGCGCCCGCACCGCGGTGGAGGAACTCCGGCGGATGCTCGGCACCCTGCGCTCGGACGACGACGCGGACGGCCTCGCGGCCGCCGGGGGCGACGGCCCGAGCACCGAGGGCATCACGCGGATCGCCGAGCTGGCCGAGTCCGCCCGGGTGGCGGGCCACCCCGCCGAGTACGTCGTCGTGGGCGACGAGCGCCCGGTGCCGCCGACGGTGGCCGCGGTGGCGTACCGGATCGTGCAGGAAGCCGTGACGAACATCCTCAAGCACGCCGGCCCGACCGCCCGCGCCGACGTCCGGCTGCGGTACCTGGACGGCGGCGTCGAGGTGGAGGTCGCGGACGACGGGCTCGGTGCCCGTGCCGCCCGGAGCACCTCCGGCAGCGGGCTCGGACACGTCGGGATGCGGGAACGCGTCGCCGCCGTGGACGGACGGATCGAGATCGGGCCACGAGCCCGAGGAGGCTACCTGGTGCGCGCATGGCTGCCGACGACGTGAACGGCACGACCGACCTGACCATCGTGCTGGCCGACGACCAGGAGCTCGTCCGCGCCGGGTTCCGCGTGATCCTGGAGTCCGAGCCCGGGTTCCGGGTGGTCGGCGAAGCCTCGGACGGCGCGCGGGCGGTCGAGGCCGTGCAGGAGCTGAACCCGGACGTGGTCTGCCTCGACGTGCAGATGCCGGGCGTCGACGGACTCGAGGCCGCGCGACGGATCGCGGCGCTGCCGGCCCCGCCGGCGGTGCTCATCCTCACGACGTTCGACAGCGACGACGCGCTGTTCCAGGCGCTCGAGGCGGGAGCGAGCGGGTTCCTGCTGAAGAACGCCTCCCCCGAGCGGCTGATCGACGCGGTCCGGACCGTCGCAGCCGGGGACGCCCTGCTCGCGCCGGACGTCACACGCCGGGTGATCAGCCGGGCGACGGCGTCGGCTGCGGCGCAGCCCTCGGCGACCACCACGACCGCGACACCTTCGACGACGGGCGAGGACGCGCTCGCCGCCGCCGGGCTCACCGAGCGGGAGACCGAGGTGCTGCGACTCCTCGCCCGTGGCCTGAGCAACGCGGAGATCGCCGCCGAGCTCTACGTCGGTGACGCCACCGTGAAGACCCACGTGTCGAACGTGCTGCAGAAGCTCGCACTGCGCGACCGCATCCAGGCCGTCGTCTGGGCGTTCGAGCACGGCGTCGCCGGCTGACCGAGCCGGGTCGAACCCGCACGAGCCGAACAAGCCCGCACCGTGCTGACCCGCACCCAGCCCGCACCGTGCAGGGTCGCTCAGCCAGTGCGGCGTTGATCGCACCGTGCGCCGCCAGTACGACGCACCGAGCGACCAAACCCGCACGAGCCGAACAGGGCCGCACCGTGCCGATCTGCACCAAGCGCGCACCGTGCCGAGCCGGGTCGACGCGCGGTCCTCCCCCACGCGGTGGAGCCGACCACCTGGCCAAGTCCCGCCTGGCGGCGGAGGCGGGGCGTGCCTCCCGGCCAATAGCGTCGGACGCAGCGACGACCAGCGTCGCGACGAAGGGGAACGACATGCTCACCATCGAAGGGGTGACCAAGCACTTCGGTGACCGCCGGGTGCTCGACGACGTGGGGTTCACGGTCGGCAGCGGCCGCCTCACCGGCTTCGTCGGCGGCAACGGTGCCGGCAAGACCACCACCATGCGCATCATGCTCGGCGTGCTCCAGGCGGACGCCGGCTCGGTCTCGATCGACGGCACCGCGGTCCGCCCCGCCGACCGCCGCCGCTTCGGCTACATGCCCGAGGAACGCGGCCTGTACCCGAAGATGCCGGTGGCCGAGCAGATCACCTACCTGGCCCGGTTGCACGGCGTCGACAAGCGCGCGGCGACGACCCGCACCGGCGAACTGCTCGAACGCCTCGAACTCACCGCACACGCCGGCGACCCCGTCGAGAAGCTCTCGCTCGGCAACCAGCAGCGCGTGCAGATCGCCGCGGCGCTGGCACACGACCCCGAGGTGCTCGTGCTCGACGAGCCGTTCTCGGGCCTCGACCCGATGGCCGTCGACACCGTGCTCGGCGTCCTGCGCGAGACCGCGGCCCGGGGCGTCCCGGTGCTGTTCTCGAGCCACCAGCTCGACGTGGTCGAGCGGCTGTGCGACGACGTCGTCGTCATCGCCGGTGGCACGATCCGCGCCGCCGGTCCGCAGGAGGAGCTCCGCAAGCAGGCCGGCCCCGCCGCGTGGGAGCTGCTGGTCGACGGGGACGTCGCCTGGCTCCGCGACGAGCCGGGTGTTGCCGTGCGGGAGTTCGACGGCGGGTACGCGGTCTTCGAGGCCGACGCCACCACCGCCCAGCGTGTCCTGCAGCGTGCCGTCCAACACGGCGCCGTCGGGTCGTTCTCGCCGCGGGTGCCGCGGCTCAGCGAGGTCTTCCGGGAGGTCGTCCGATGAACAACTCCTTCGTGCAGGCCGTGCGGCTCGTCTCCGCACGTGAGATCCAGGCACGCATCCGCAGCAAGGCCTTCGTGGTCTCGGCGCTCATCCTGATCGGCATGGTCGTCGCGTCGATCGTCGTCGGCGGGATCGTGAGCAAGGCCACCGCCGACGACACCACCCCGGTCGCCGTCGTCGCCGGCGTCTCGCTGCCGACCACCAGTGGGCTCGACGTCACGGAGTCGGCATCGGTCGACGACGCCGAACGGCTCGTGACCAAGGGTGACGTCGACGCGGCGATCGTGCCGTCGGACGACCCGCTCGGCTACAAGGTCGTCGGACTCGACGAAGCCCCGTCCGAGGTCGTCTCGGCGTTGAGCGTCACCCCGCGCATCGAGTTGCTCGACCCGGACGCGCTGCCGGGTGGCCTGGTGTACCTCATCGCCATCGCGTTCGGCGTCGTGTACTTCGCGTCGGCGGTGACGTTCGGCCAGTCGATCGCGCAGAGTGTCGTCGAGGAGAAGTCGACACGGGTGGTCGAGATCCTGATGTCCGCGATCCCGGCCCGGGCGCTGCTCGCCGGCAAGGTGCTCGGCAACAGCATCATGGCCTTCGCGCAGATCGTCGCGGTGGCCGTCGCCGCCATCGTCACGCTGGCGGTGACCGGGCAGGACAACATGTTCGCGATGCTCGGCCCGAGCATCCTGTGGTTCATCGGCTTCTTCGCGATCGGGTTCGTGCTCCTGGCGTCGCTGTTCGCCGCGGCGGCCGTACTCGTCTCCCGCCAGGAGGACGTCGGCAGCGTCACCACCCCGGTGATGATGCTCGTGATGATCCCGTACTTCCTGATCATCGTCGCCTACGACAACCCGACGATCCTCGGCATCATGTCGTACGTGCCGTTCAGCGCCCCGATCGGCATGCCCATGCGGATCTTCCTGGGGACCGCCGAGTGGTGGGAGCCGATCCTGTCGCTCGTCATCGTCGCCGCTTCGGTCGTCGCGGTCGTGGTCATCGGCGCCCGCGTCTACGAGAACGCGCTGCTCCGAACCGGCAGTCGCGTGAAGCTGTCGGAGGCGCTGCGCGGCTGACGCCGGCAGATCCGTCAGGTACGGCCAGGAGGCCCGCCCAGCGTGAGCAGATCAGCTCACGTCGGGCGGGCCTTCCGTCGTCAATCCGTGCGCACCGAGAAGACGTCGCCCGGCTGGCAGCCGAGCACCTCGCACAGTCGGGTGAGGGTGGAGAACCGGATCGCGCGAGCCCGGTTGTTCTTGAGCACCGAGAGGTTGACGACGGTCACGCCGACGCGGTCGGCGAGCTCGGTCAGGGTCATCCCCCGCTCGGCGAGCAGGTCGTCGAGGTGACAGACGACCGCGTGGCCGTCCTCCTGTTCCGGGGGCATCAGACCAGCCCGGCCTGGTCCCGCACCATCCGCTGCGAGGCGGTGAGCGCGAACCGGAAGCAGACGACGACGAGCAGGCCGAGGTACACGGGCAGGAACTGGTGGTCCACCACCGGCGTGGGCAGGTACCCGTCCCAGCCGAGGCCCGACACCACCCAGTTCCACCCCATGCGGCGGACGAACGACGGCAGGAACCCGGCGGCCAGCACCGCGCCGACGAGCCAGTCGAGGATCCGCGTGGTCGAGGGGTCGAAGAGCCCGCCGCGCGAGATCTTCCAGGCCACCGCCGCCACCAGGGCGATGAGGGCGCTGACGAGCAGGACCTCCAGGGCGTCGCCGACGCGGATGTACCCGATCGCACCACCCGGCACGTCGGCGATCGGTGCCCGGAGCACGAGCTGGTCAGACGTCACCGTCGCGCCACCCGGAGGCTGCGGGACGGTACTGCTCTCGCGGATCCGGATCGGCACCACCACGGTGCCCGAGGCGATCGAGTGGACGAGCAGGTCGACGTACCGCCACACCACGATCGCGATGCCGAGCGCACACGAGACGACGTAGGCCAGGTAGGAGTTCCGCCCGCGGGGCGGTTCGTAGACGGGCGTGGTCATGGCTGCTTCCCCTGTCGATCATCGATACCATCGAATTTCGATGCAACGATAAACGATAGGTCCGGTGCCGGCAACCCCTACAGCAGGCCGAAGGCCGCCTGCATGCCCAGGCTCGTCCCCGCCACCAGGACCCAGAGCGCGATGCCGAGCAGCATCGGCCGGAACCCGGCGCGGCGGAGTGCCGCGAAGTCCGTCGAGCAACCGATCGCGGCGAGCGCCACCGTGATGAGGAACGAGGCGGCCGTCGCGAACCCCGGCGCCACGGACGCGGGCAGGACCCCGACCGTCCGGAGCAGTACCACCACGAGGAACCCGATCAGGAACCACGGCACCAACCGGAACACCCGGAACCCGCGACCCGGCCCCGAGGCGGGGGTGAGCTGCTCGCGGGAGGCGCGGCGGGCCTCCAGTCCGGCCAGCCCGATGACGATCGGGATGATCATCAGGGTGCGCACCAGCTTCACGACGACCGCGGTGTCGGTCGCCTGGCGGCCGTAGACGGTCGCGGTGGCGACGACGGACGACGTGTCGTTCACGGCGGTCCCCGCGAAGACGCCGAAGGCGTGCTGGCTGAGGCCCAGAGCGTGCCCGAGCAGCGGGAAGGCGAAGACAGCGGCGATGTTGCAGAGGAAGATCGTGGACATCGCGTAGGCGACGTCCGCACTGACCGCGCCGATGACGGGTGTCACGGCGGCGATCGCCGAGGCACCGCAGATGCCGGTCCCGACGCCGATCAGGGTGCGGAGTGCGCCCGAGACCCGGAGCAGTCGGCCGATCCCCCACGCGGCCACCAGGCAGACGACGAGCGTCGCGAGCATCACCGGCAGGGTCTCACCGCCGATGCGCAGGACCTCGCCGATGGACAGCTGCGCGCCGAGCAGGACCACCGCGAACTGCAGGACCCGGCTGGACGAGAACTTCACACCGGGAGCCAGCGCGGCGAGCGTGCCACCGGTGCGGGGCCGGACGAGCCACCCCACGACGGCACCGATCAGGACGGCGGGGACGGGACCGCCGACCACCGGGACGACCCGCCCGACGAGGGTGGCGACGATGCCGATCGCCACGGCGAGGGCGACACCGGGTACGGCGGCACGGACGGACTGCATGTGAACAGCATGTCGCGCCCGCGGCCGATCGGTGACCGCGACGGGCAGGATGGCACGGTGGAGTACTCCGGGGAACGGTGGGTGCAGCGGCTGCGCGACGGGGAGATGCCGAAGCGGGGGCCGGTGCTGCTCGCGGCGGTCGTCACCACGGCGGTGGGGCTCGCCGCGCTCGTCGCCGAGTTCGCGTTCCCGGACTTCCTGCGCGGCATCGACAGTGCCCGGACGCAGGGGTCGTTCGTGCTGTGGCCGATCGTGGTCACGGGGTTCGGGCTGCTGCTGGCCGTGTCGACGCTGTCCGCCAGGCGAGGCGACCGCCGGACGCTCGCGCGCATCGGAGCGGGCCGGGCACCTCGGTTCCACCTGCCCGTGCTGACGTCCGGCCTGCGCACCTCCGACGACTTCCCGAAGCCCCGCCCCGAGGTCTGGACCGTCGACGAGTTCGGCCTGCACGGGTGGGCACCGTCACGGGACGCGCCGGTGTTCGACCTGCCGTGGGCGCGCATCCGGCGGTTCTCCGTCGCGACGAGGGAGTCCCGCGGCCAGCGTGCCGACTTCGGCGTCTGGATCACCACGACCGACGGTGACGACGTGGTCGTGCAACCGCGGTCCACCCTCGGACGTGGGTTCGAAGCCGGACCGGACAAGCTCGACACCCTCGTGCGGGTCCTGCGCACCCTGCAGCGGGAGCTCGGCGTGGCCTCGGCGCCAGCTGACCGTCACTGAGCGGGCGGGGTGTCCCCCGTCATCTCGACCCGGCCGGTCTCGTCATTCCAGGTGAAGGTGGCCGTGGTGAGGCCGGAGGGCGCTGCGTTCGGCTCGCCAGCCTCGGCGAACCGGTAGGTCACCGTGACGGCCGAGTCGCTCTGTCGTTCGACGGTCGGCTCGAAGGCGTACTGCTGGGCAGTGGCCGTGCCGAGGTACCGGCCTTCGTGGAACAGCAGGATCGCGTACGGGGATCCTGCCGTGCCGAACTCGGGTGCGACCACGGACCAGGACAGCGGCGCGCAGGCGTCGTAGCCGGAGTAGTCGGCGTTCGCGGCGTCCCACTTCGCATCCTCGAGTCCGGCGGGCAACGGCAGGGCCGCGATGCCATCGGCCGCAGCCTCGGCACCGCTCGACGGGCCACACGTCGGGGTGGGGGTGGGCGTCGGCGTCCGCGTCGGGGTCGACGCGCTCGCGGCGTCGGAGGGCGGGGCAGTGACGGTCTCGGTCACGGTCGGGGTCGCAGCACCGCCGTCCGCTCCGTCCGCGCCGGAACACCCCGTCAGCAGCGCTGCCAGGGTCGCAGTGGTCAGGATCAGGGCGGCTCTCGTCAGGCGCATGCCTCCACGCTGCCTGCCCGGCCGAGCGGTCGCCCGCATCGTTACCGGGCCGTGTCCCGCACGACGCTCCTGACGGACGCGAGTTGAAGCGACGCGAGCCTGACTCCCGCCCGCGTGCTGCGACACTGCTCCCATGCGGGGGAAGCACCAGGACACGATCGAGGTCGCCGATGACCGGATCGACGGACCGCACGGGCCGGTCCCCATCAGGCGCTACCGACCCCTGGACCGGAGCGGCGGCACGGGATCCCCGACCCTGGTCTGGGTGCACGGCGGCGGGTTCTTCCGGGGCGACCTCGACCTGCCGGAATCCGACGCCGTCGCACGGGCACTCGCCGAGCGCGGCCTGCCGGTCGTGACCGTCGACTACCGCCTCGGACCGCTGCCCGGGCTGCCGTGGCTCGGCCGGGGTGGAGCGCGAGGGCGACGACGAGCGCCGCACGCGCGGGACGAGATCGTCGCCGTCCTCCGCCACCTGCACCACGAGACACCGTCCGGCCTGCTGCTCGGCGGGGCGAGCGCCGGTGCCTGCCTGGCGGCATCCGCGGTCGCGACCGCCCGCCGCTGGTCGGCCTCGTGCTGACCTACGGGTTCCTCCACGCCCGACTCCCGCGCGACCCGGCGGTGCGGCGACTCGTCCGAGGCCACCGGCGGCTCACGCACGCGCCGCTGCTGCTCGACCTGAGCAACCGGGCGTACGCGGGCGGCCGCCCCACTGCGGTCTACCCGGCGCCCGACGACCTCGGCGGGTTCCCCCGCACCCTGGTGATCGACGCCGAGCGGGACGTGATGCGCGCGTCGGGCGAACGATTCGCGGACGAGCTCGAGGCAGCGGACATCGAGGTCGAACGACACGTCCTGCCGGACAGCCGTCACGCGTTCCTCAACCGACCCGGCACGCGGGACTTCGACGACACGATCGAACGCATCGTGGACTGGGCCGGCCGGACCCCCATCCGCTGAACGCTCATCCGCCTGCGAACGGCGGACATCCGGGGACGGCACGCCCGCGGCGGACGTACTCTGGAAACGGAAGCAACGGCGGTTCCGAATCCCCTTCGCCACGCTCCCTGCCGTGGCGCCTCACCACCGTGACGAAGAGTTCCATCGTGACCGAACACCTCATCGAGTACGTCGCCCGCGACCGCACGGGCATCACCGCCGTCGTGACACCGACCGGTGTCATCGACGTGGACACCGTGATCCAGCACATCCGCGCCGGCCACGCGGGGTACTACGTGGCTGCCGACTCGTGGAAGCGCACGCCGGTCCGGAGCATGTCCTTCATCGGCGGGACCTACCTGTTCGCGAACTGGGACGGATCGAAGCGGAACATGCTGCACGACCTGGCGTTCCGCTCCCCGACCCGCTCGATCGAGACGCCCCACGAACCGGAGTCGCGGTTCTCGCGGTTCCTCGACGCACTGTTCGGCAGGCGCACACCGCAGCTCTGAGCCATGCCCCCTGCTCGTCACGGCGCATGAACAGACGGGTACGTGGGGTGGAGGTGACCGCCTGGAGGCGCGGCGTGCGTCGCGGACGCAGGTCGCGCCTCCAGGCGGTCGCGTCGGTCAGCGGACCGACTTGATGGGCAGGATCACCAGGGCGCCGAGGATGACGGCGACGCCGGCACCCCAGAGCATGAGCGTGTAGTTCTGGCCACCACCGATGCCGAGCAGGAACAGACCGACGGCGGGGGCGAGCGACTGCGGCAGGGCGTTGGCGATGTTGATGACACCGAGGTCCTTGCCGGGGCGCTCCGGGTCGGGCAGCACGTCGACGATCAGGGCGGTGTCGATGGCGGCGTAGATGCCGAAGGCGAAACCGAGGACGATCTCGGCGAAGTAGAACCCGCCGACGCTGTCGACGTGGGCCAGGATCACCAGGCCGACGGCGGTCATGGCCGTCGAACCCCAGACGAAGACCTTGCGACGCTGGATCCGGTCGGACACCCAGCCGGAGACGGCCGCACTGACGAGCAGGGCGATCGTGTACAGCAGCACGCCGAACGCGACGACCCCGACCGCTTCGCCCTGCGGGAGTCCGATGCGGTCCTGCATGTAGAGGAGTCGGTACGTCGTGAACATGAACGTGCCGAAGGTGATGAGGAAACGGCCCCACCACGCGAGCCCGAAGTCGCGGTGCTTGATCGGGTTCGTCCAGAACGAGCTGATCAGGTTGATCCAGCTGAAGGGCTTGACCGGCGTCGTCGGCAGGTCGTCACGGGCGACGAACGAGTAGACGAGGACCGCGAAGATCGCCAGGACGCCCGGTGCGATGAACAGGACCGGCAGGTTGCCGACCAGGTACACGGCCAGGTAGAGCCCGGCCAGGATCGCGATGTTCTGTGCCAGCGCGATGACGCTCGAGGCCTTGCCACGCTGGAACTCCGGCACGTTGTCGGCGAAGCTCGCCGTGAGCGTGGACAGGACCGCGTTGGCGGAGACCTGCGCCAGCACCCAGGCCAGGGTGAGCTGGAGCACGTCGGGCGAGAACGCGAGCCAGGCGAGGGAACCGACGAAGACGACGACACCGCCGACCATCCAGGGGCGGCGACGTCCCCACCGCGTGCGGGTGCGGTCGGAGAGCGCGCCGAACAGGGGGTTGGCGAACAGGGCGCCGAGCGCGCCGAACGGCAGGACCGAGCCGACGACGGTCTCGGGGCTCGTCGGGTTCAGCTCCGTCGCCTTGATCGACATGCTCACGAAGACGGGCGTGAGCAGGGCGACGAACAGGCCGAACTGGGCGAAGCTGAGGCCCCAGAGGTAGCCGCGGCCCACCCGGACGGTGCTGACCGACTGCGTGATGCCCTCGACCGAGAACGCTCGGGACGCCGCGGCGTCCGTGGCGGTGGCTCCGGCGGCTGCGGTGACCGCTGGGGACGCGGTCCCGGCGATGCCCCGCGTGGGTTCTTCCTTCGACGTCGGTGTCGACATGACTCCTCCTTGAGTCACAGGGGCTTCGGCGCCCGCGAATCCCTAGTGCTGCTAGGTGATCGGGACTGTAGCACCGGAAACCTCGTGCCGGAAGGTTTTGTGACGCATGTTTCGTCGGGTGCGGACGCACGTGGCGCCGACGCAGAACGACACCGCCGTTGTCGGAGGACAACGACGGTGTCGTTCTGCATCGACCCGCAGGCCGGAAGGGGCCGCTAGTGCTCGCCGTCCTCTTCCGGGTTGAAGTGCGAGTCGTCACCCGTGTGGCCCGCGGCCAGGCCGTCGGGGTTGTTCGGGATGGTGTTGTCGTCGCCGAGGCCGCCCGGCTTCTCGGTGCCCTCGGAGTCGTTCTTCGGGGCGTCCTGCGTGTTGTCACTGTCGGTCATGAGCTGCTCCAGTGCAGAGATCGATCCGGCAGCACTGCCGCCGGTGGTACTGAGGACTCGGACAGTACGTGGCGCACCTCGGAAACCGCCGTCCACCCGGAGGCAACGGATGACAGGGACCGGGACGATCGGTAGATTGTTCAACAACCCGCGAGGACAGGGAGCACCCGTGACCACGATCGACCTGAACAGCGACCTGGGCGAGGGCTTCGGCGCCTGGGCCATGGGCGACGACGCCGCGATGCTCGACGTCGTCTCGAGCGCCAACGTCGCGTGCGGGTTCCACGCCGGCGACCCGACGATCATGCTCGCCACCGCCCGCGCCGCCGCCGGACGTGGTGTGGCGGTCGGGGCACACGTGGCCTACCGCGACCTGATCGGGTTCGGCCGCCGACCCGTGCACGTCACCCCCGACGAGCTGTACGCCGACGTCGTCCACCAGCTCGGCGCGATGGCCACCACTGCGCACGTCGCCGGCACGGCCGTCACCTACGTCAAGCCGCACGGCGCCCTGTACAACACCGCCTGCGCCGACCCGGTGCAGGCCGAGGCCGTCGTCCGCGCCGTGGCCGACGTCGACCCGTCCCTCGCCGTGCTCGCGCTGCCCGGGTCGGAGCTGCTGCTGGCGGCCGAGCGGCACGGGCTCCGCGCGGTGAGCGAGTCCTTCGCCGACCGCGCCTACGAACCCGACGGCTCACTGGTGTCACGGAAGCAGCCGGGGTCGGTGCTGCACGACCCGGACGAGGTCGCAGCCCGGGTGCTCCGCATGGTCACCGACGGGGTCGCGAACGCTGTCGACGGGTCCGAGATCGCCGTGCGTGCCGACTCGGTCTGCGTCCACGGCGACTCCCCCGACGCGGTCGCGATGGCCCGAGCCATCCGAGCGCTGCTGACCGAGCACGGCGTGACGATCGCGCCCTTCGCACCGTGACTGGTCCGGAGGTCCGCTCCGCGGGCGGCACCGCACTCCTCGCCACGTTCGGCTCCCTCGCCGACGTCGTCGCCTTCCGCGCCGGGCTCGCGCAGGCTGCCCTGCCGGGGCTGACCGAGGTCGTCTCCGGCGCCCGCACGCTGCTGCTCCGCTTCGACCCGACCACGACGGACGCCGGGCGGCTCCGCACCGAGCTCACGCAGGTCAGCCCGGTCAGCCCGGTCAGCGCCACGCGCGAAGCGCACGACGCCGACCCGCTCGTCATCCCCGTCACCTACGACGGCGAGGACCTCGACACCGTCACCGAGCTGACCGGCATGCGGCGTGACGAACTCGTGGCGTGGCACACCGGACAGCTCTGGACGAGCGCGTTCTGCGGCTTCGCACCCGGCTTCAGCTACCTGACCGGCAGCGATCGGCCGCTCGACCTGCCCCGCCGCAGCACCGCCCGCACGGCCGTCCCGAGCGGGGCCGTCGCGGTGGCCGGCGAGTTCAGCGCCGTCTACCCGAGGACCTCCCCCGGCGGCTGGCAGCTCATCGGCCGCACCGACGTCCCGATGTGGTCGCTCGACCGCACGCCCCCGGCGCTCGCCCCCGCCGGCACGCTCGTCCACTTCGTCGTGGCGGGTGCGGCATGACCGCGCTGACCGTCGTGCAGGTCGGCTACGGCGCGACCACGCAGGACCTCGGGCGCCCGGGCTTCAGCGACATGGGCCTCGGCGCGGCCGGAGCAGCCGACCGCGGGTCCGCAGCGCTCGCCAACCGGCTGGTCGGCAACCGTCCCGACGCGGCCGTCCTGGAGGCCCTGCTCGGCTCCGTCACGCTGCGCGCCGACGCGTACGTGGTCGCGGCCACCACCGGCGCGGCCTGCCCCGTCGAGGTCGAGCGGGCGGACGGGTCGGTCCGCGGGGCGGCGTCACACGAGGTGCTGCTGCTGGCTCCGGGCGACACGCTCCGGATCGGCACCGCGACCGTGGGCCTGCGCACCTACGTCGCGGTCCTCGGTGGCTTCGCGGTCGACCCGGTGCTCGGCAGTCGCTCGTGGGACTCCCTCGCGCGCCTCGGTCCGCCGCCGCTGTCCGCCGGTGACGTCCTGCCCGTCGGTGACGCCCGGGTGTCGTGGCCGATCGTCGACGCGGTGCCGCAGCCCGAGCTCCGGTGGCCCGACGAGCCGGTCGTGCTCGACGTGGTGCCCGGACCGCGCGACGACTGGTTCACCCCGGAGTGGCGTGCGACCCTGACCGGTCAGGACTTCTCCGTCAGTGCGGACAGCGACCGCGTGGGGGTCCGCACCACGGCCGAGACGCCGCTCGTCCGCTCCGTGGCACGCGAGCTGCCGAGCGAGGGCGTGGAGACCGGTTCACTGCAGGTGCCGCCCGAGGGCTTCCCCGTGCTGTTCCTCGCCGACCACCCGGTCACCGGCGGCTACCCGGTCGTCGCGGTCCTGACACCGTCGTCGATCGACCTCGCGGCGCAGCTCCGTCCGGGCGATCCGCTCCGGTTCCGCATCGTCGACTGACCGACCCGGAACAAGCGCAGGGGGTCAGGGGTTGGCTTGGACACCGCTGACGAAAGGTTCCCCATGTCGATGACCGTCCTGCTCGAGGTCCAGTTCCAGAGCGATGCCCCCGACGACGCACTCCGGGGTGCGATCCGCGAGACGCTCGAACAGACCGCGTCGTTCCACGGCCTGGAGTCGCTCGAGGTCCTGGTCGACGACGAGGACCCGGCGCGCATGGTCGTCGTCGAGTCGTGGACGACCGCCGAGGACCACGACACCTACGTGGCCTGGCGTGCGACGCCGGAGGGCGCTCCGGCGATGGCACCGTTCCTCGCCGCCGCTCCGGTCACCCGCACCTTCGCGCGGACCCTGCCGCTCGACTGAGCGGATACCGACACCGAAACTGACGCCAACGCCGGTGCTGACGCCGACGTCGGCACCGGCACCGCGGCACGACGGCGGCGCGATGGCTCAGACCGTGTCGTCGTCGGTGTCGAGCGGCACCGGTCGGTCGTCGTCGGGGAGCAGTTCGTCGTCCGCGTCGTCGACCACCGGCAGGTCGTCGGGGTCGAGCACGGCCGGCTCCGGTTCGTAGTCGGTGTCCTGCGCCTCGCGGAAGTCGTCGAGGGTCTCGTCGTCCTTCGGATCGCTCATGGCCCCGAAGGTACCTCCGGATCCTCGACGTGTCCGCAGACGATCAGCGGTCCCGAGGACGATCAGCGGGCGGCGTGCTCCCGGGCCTCCATGGCGTCCCAGGCGAAGCTCGCCAGCCAGTGGGTGGAGTAGTACTCCTCGCCCACGCTCGCCGCGAGCCCGGAGGCCAGCAGCCGATCGGCCGCGTCGTCGAGCAGGTCGGCGATCCCGGTGCCGGAGTCGTCCGAACCGTCGGCGCGGAGTGCGTCCGTGATGCGCCGGGCCGAGCCCGCGCGCGACAGGTCGAGCCCGAACAGGTGCACCTGCTGCGGGTCGTTCTCGTCACGGACCACCGTCGACCGCAGGATCGCGTCGCCCGGCTGCACCGCGGCGAAGAAACCGCGCGCCCACGTGGTGAACTCCGGGGCGGGCAGCACCGCCCGCATCAGGTCGGCTTCGGCGAGGCCCGCGGACAGGAAGTCGTGCCCGCTCCGCTCCCAGGCGAACGGCCACCCGGCGTCCGCCCCGAACCAGTCCTTCGCAGCCCCCTCGACCGCCGCCGCCAGGGCCGGACGGTCGAGCGACCGGGCGGCCTCGAGCACGAGCAGCAACCCGAACGCCGAGTTCGAGTGCACACCGTGCCGGACCGGGTGCGCGGCGCCGTCGATCCACCGGACGACCAGGTCTTCGAGGACGTCGACGACGGGCGCGAAGCCCGGTGCCAGTGCCCGGACGGCGGGCACCTCGGACGCCGACACCTCGGCGGCGAGCCGGGCGAGCCAGGCCCAGCCGTAGGGGCGCTCGTAGTGCGGCGTCCCACGCAGGTAGGCCGCCTCGGTCGCCAGGTGATCCGTCGTGAGGTGCGCCTGCAGGATCGAGGTGAGCCGGGCCTCCAGGTCGGTGGGCAGGCCGTGCGCGATCAGGCGCGCCGCGAGCCAGTGCATGTGCACCGACGAGTGCCAGTCGTACGACGTGGCGAAGGCGGGGTGGAGCTCGACGGGCAGTGCCCGGTCGTCCGGCCCGGACGTCGCGTGGTGCGCGGCGTAGGGGTACTCGCGGGTCGTGTTGTCCGCGGCGACCGCCGCGAAGCGGTCGGCCCACGCGGCCCGGGTCAGGTCGATCGGGGCGGCATCAGAATGCGACAAGGTACATGACTCCCATGTTGACGACGAGCAGGATGGCGGCGGTGGGGATCTGCGCCTTGATCGGGCCGTACTTGTCCCGCATCTCGAGCAGGGCAGCCGGCACCAGGTTGAAGTTCGCGGCCATCGGGGTGACGAGCGTGCCGCAGAAGCCGGCGAGCATGCCGATCGCGAAGATCGCCGCGGGGTTGCCGTCGAAGCCCTGCACCAGCACCGGCCAGCCGATCGCGGCCGTCATGATCGGGAAGGCGGCGAAGGCGTTGCCCATGATGATCGTGAACAGGGCCATGCCCAGGCAGTAGATGACCACGGCGGCGAGCAGCGAGCCGTCGGGCAGGACCGACTTGATGATCGTGCCGACGGCGTCACCGACCCCGGCCTGGGTGAAGACGATGCCGAGCGTCGAGAGCATCTGCGGCAGCAGCGCCGCCCAGCCGATCGCCTGCAGCAGGCGACCGCCCTCGCGGATCGGGGTGGCGATCCTCGGCGGGCGCAGGACGAACACGGCCACGACCACGGCGAGCACCGAACCGATGCCCAGACCGGTCAGGGTCGCGCTGCCCTCGGCGAGCAGCGGTTCGCCACCGAACGAGACGAGCGGGCCGAGCGTCGCGACCAGCACGGCGACCACCGGCACCACGAGGGCCGGGATGAAGAGCCGGTTGCCGTACTTCGTCGCGAAGGCCGCGCGCTCGTCCGGGCTGGTGGTGGCGAGCACACTCGTGCTGCCGCTACCGGCATTCGTGACCTTCTGCGTCACGCCGGTGGGTTCGGCGGGGCCGGTCTCGGCACCCGTGCCCGCGCCGGGGATGCTCGCGACCCGGGTGCGGCTCGTCGTGCCGGTGAAGCCGAGTCCGGCGAGCGCGACCATCACGAGGACGGCGATCCCGAGCGTCCAGGCCGGGACGGTGCCGGCGGCGACGAAGGTGCCGTAGAAGAACGACAGCCCGAGGATGCCCCAGAACGCCGCGTTGCCCAGGCGCTTCGCGTGCGCGGTGTCGGTGACGATCAGGACGGCGACGGCGATGAAGAACGCGCCGATGAGCCAGTAGAGCCATTCGCTGGTGATCACGCTGCTGCCCCCCAGGGTCGGGGCGTCGGCACGGGCGTCCGCCGCCATCTTGTCGAGTCGGCGGTCGAACAGCAGCAGGCGTCCGCCGTGCACGATGAGCGCCGCGATGCCCGTCGGGATCGCCCACAGGGCCAGGTCGATCGGCTCGAGCGACAGCCCGTAGGTCGAGTCGACGAACGTCGTGATGAGCAGGATCGAGCCGACCGCGACGAAGACGTCCTCGCCGAAGAACACACCGACGGTGTCGGACGACGCCGAGTAGCCCTTGATCTTCTCGCGCATGCGGTCGTCGATCCGCCCGTACTTCTTGGTGGCCGCGCCCTCGGCCATCGGGTAGACCAGCGGACGCACCGTCTGCGCCGGCCCACCGATGCTGGTCAGGCCGACCGCGGCGGTGACCTGCCGGATCACCAGGTACCCGGCGAGCAGACGACCCGTCGTGAGCTTGTCGAGCTTCGCGATCAGACGCTTCGCCTGGTCCTGCAGGCCGTAGCGCTCGATCAGACCGATGACGGGCAGGACGAGTGCGAAGGTCGTGACGGACCGGCTCGAGGCGAACCCGTTGCCGAACGCGTCGAGGATGCCGACGGGACCGATCCCGCCGATGGCCGCGGTCACGATGCCCGCGACCGTGACGACGAGGAGCGCGTTGACGCGCAGCGCGAAGCCGACGATGACGACGGCGACGCCGATGAGGACGAACATGCGGGACAGTCTGGACCGCATTGTTCAACAATCGCAAGAGCCGGTTCCGCTCTGTAACACGCCCTTCACAAACGCCACCCGTGCCAGGATCGGTGCCATGACCCGAACTGTCGGCGGCGCTGACTCCACGGCCACGCGGTTGCGCACCATGATCGCGTCGGGCGGGTTCTCCCCCGGGGCGCAGCTGTCCGAGGAACGGTTGAGCGACCAGCTCGGGGTCTCACGGAACACCCTGCGCGAGGCCTTCCGGCTGCTCGCCCGCGACCGTCTGGTCGAGCACGTGTTCAACCGCGGGGTCTTCGTCCGCCGGCTCTCCGCCGCCGACGTCACCGATCTCTACGCGGCTCGGCGGGTGCTCGAGGAGGCAGCCGTCCGCGCCTGCACCCCCGACGCACCGGCACTCACCGAGGCCGCCGCAGCGGTCGCCGACGCCCGGGCAGCAGCGTCCGCGGGTGACTGGGGTGCGGTCGGGACCGCCGACATCCGCTTCCACGCCGAGCTCGTGCGCGCGGTGCCGAGCGAGCGGATCCACGCCCTGATGGACGGCCTGCTCGCCGAGATGCGGCTCGCCTTCCTGACCACCGCGGACCCGGCCTCGTTCCATGCCGACTTCGTCGAACGCAACGACGCGATCGTGTCCGCGTTGCGCGGTGGCGACCAGGACGCCGCCTCGGCGCTGCTCGCCGACTACCTCGACGACGCGGAGCGGACGCTGCGGGTCGCCGCCGGCGCAGCCGACTGAGGGGCGGCCAGGAGGCCCGGTGCGGCCCTGTCCCGCACGCTCTGTCCCAGCGCGCTCATGCTGGTGCTCGCGGACCTCTCGGTCAGGACTTCCCGCCGAGCAGGGCGGCGACCGCGTCCACCACGACCTGGCGACGCCGCGGCGGCGTCACGGCCTGCACCAGCGGCTCGTACTCTGGAGCGGTCGCGCTCCAGAACGCCGCGGTGTGCAGCACGAGTCCGAGCAGCACCGCCGGACGGAACGCCCGCGGCAGGACCCCGGCGCGCTGCGCGTGCTCGACCTCGGCCACCGCGTCGGCGTAGCTCGTCGCGACGGACTCGAGCGGGATGTCGGCACGCTCGAGCCGGTGCCACGTCGCGAGCCGCTGGGCCCAGGGGCGACGGACGTACGAGTCGTGCACCCGGCCGGCCCAGGCGGCGAGGTCGGCGGTGTCGAGCGGGGCCTCGGCGAACGTCTCGGTCACGGTGTCGGCGACGAGGGCGTCGAACAGCCCCTCCTTGCTGCCGAAGTAGTGGAAGACCTGCGCCTTGTTGCTCGACGCTGCGGCACCGATCCGTTCGACCCTGCCAGCGGCCAGTCCGACCGCGGCGAACTCGTCCCGCGCGGCGAGCAGGAGGCGGGCGCGCATCGCGTCAGCGGCTGGGGGCGTGAATCGGGCCATGGCGACCACCGTACCGAGCGATGAGCGCGTTGGTCATATTTCAAAACTTTGCACATCAGCAGGTGAAACGTTGGTAACGTGCTGCCCGTACAGCGTGCCGGTCGACCAGGACCGGCACATACGGATCGCGAAGGAGCAATCATGTATCAGCGCAAGCGGCGGAGCTGGGCAGCGTCGACAGGAGTCGTAGCCTGCGTCACGGCAGCAGCTGTCCTCGGCACATCCGTGCCCGCGACGGCTGCGGTGGCCCCGGCATCGACGCCGGTCTCCGCGTCGAGCAGCGCACCGACCCACGGCCCGACAACCACTCGCAGCGCGGCCGCGACCGGTGCCCCCGCTTGGGCGCGGCCCCTCTCCAAGACCGCAGCACCGGCGGGGTCATCCGATCGTGTCGGCGAGACCGAGCGGAGCTGGATATCGCTCATCCGCACTGCGATCAATGCGTTGAAGAAGGTCCCCGCGCTGTGGAAGAAGCTTTCGGACGGTGTCAAGAAGTCGTTCGCAACCTTCCAGCGCACTGCGTGGCCCGCGATCAAGGCTGCCGTAGGGACGATCAGCACGCTCATCACGGCCTGGGACATCTGGAAGTACTTCAACTGACCCAGCTTCGAAGGGGTGGTGACTGCACCACCCCTTCGAAGCCCCAACGTAAGGAGGGGTTGTGGCTGCAAGGAAATCTCGTTTACGACCACTGCTCAGCGCTGGACTCGCAGCGACGGCCGTCCTGCTCGGGGCCACCTGTGTCGTCCTCGTTGCCGCCGGGTGGCCGCTCTCGGTGGCGGCCGGAGCGGCCGGCCTCAGCGCAGCGGGCTTTGCTGGCATCGTCGAACCGAGGAGCAAGGTGGCACCAGCCGCCTTCTTGGTCTGCGTCGGAGCGATCGGGGCAGCACTTCTGCTCGATCAGCTGATGTCGTGACCGATCCGATCGAACTTCGTCGGGTCGGTAAGACCTACGGCAAACGCATCGTGCTCGATGACGTCTCCTTCTCCTGTCCCGAGGGGACGATCACAGCGTTCTGTGGGCCGAACGGCGCCGGCAAGTCCACCGCCTTGAAGATCCTCACCGGAATCACCCGAGCCGATGTCGGAGCCGCGTTCGTGAACGGGCGGGAACTCCAACAGCTCTCCGATCCGGCCCGCTTCCTCGGTTGCCTGCTGGACGCGTCAGCCTTCCACCCAGGTCGATCCGTCCGCGAGACTCTTCGGCTCACAGCTTTCACGATCGGCGAGCCCTTCCAAAGGGTCGATCAGTGTCTCGAGATGGTTGGCCTGTCAGAGGTTGCCGCCAGACGAGTCGGGAAACTCTCCCTTGGCATGCGTCAGCGACTCGGTTTGGCGCACGCGCTACTCGGGCACCCGCGTGCCCTCGTGCTGGACGAACCGTCCAACGGCCTGGATCCCGAAGGAATGCGTTGGCTCGACAACCTGCTGCTCCACTTCGCGGAGCAGGGAGGAACAGTCCTCGTCTCCACTCATCAACTCGCGGCAGTGGAACGGACCGCCGACCGCCTGGTAGTGATCTCCCGCGGACGGATCGTGGATGAAACCCGACTCGATGATCTTCGGACACAAGCCGGACGCACCTTCGTCGTCGCTGAAGATCTTCCGCGCTTTGAGCAGGCACTCCGACGCGTCGGCAGCCACCCCTTCCCCACAGGAGCAGGCTTGCTCGTGGACCTTGCACCAGAGGAGGTCGGTCGTGCTGCGCGGGATGCACGAATCGCGCTCCTCGAGCTCAGGAGCGAGGACATCCGGCTCGACGCGTACCTGGCATCCCTCACCGCCACGGAGTACGAGGGGAGGATGGCGTGATCCGTTTGGTGCTCGTCGAGATGCGACGCGCTCTCGACACACGCGGCCCCCGATGGGCATTCGCAGTCGCAGCTGTCAGCGGAGTGGTGCTGTCCTTCCTTATCGGGTGGGAAACGAAGACGTTCGTCGCTTTCGTGGCGGGACTCAGCGTGGCTCTTCCCCTGCTCATGGGTCTCCTGGCTGTCATGGCGTTCACGGCCGAATGGACCACGCGTGCGGCGTTGACGACGTTCTCGATCACGCCACGACGCCAGCGGATCCTCGGCGCCCGCTACGTCGCGGTCTTGATCCTCGGCGTCTCGACGCTCGTCGTCATCCACCTCCTCGCTGCCGTGGTCTTCGCCGTCACACGGCCCACCTCAGCCGCTTCTGTCTTCGACATCGCGGTCTTCCGGCAGTTCTGGGAGATGCTCGCGACGACGATCGCCGCGACGCTCACCGCGACGGCTGTGGCGGGCCTGGTGCTACGAACAGCGCCCGCACTCGTCATCGCTGTGTTCGGTCCGTTGTTCCTCACGATCGGCCTCGCGTTCACACCAGCCCTCCTCAATTGGCTGAATCCATACGCCTTCGCGTCGTGGCTCGCGGCGCCTGGGCTCGACTGGACGATCGCCTCGGAAACCCGCGTCGGCGTCGGCCCCGCAATGACGTCGTTCGTCGTTTGGACCGCGCTTCCACTCGCGCTCGGGTGGTTCCGACAGCTCCGCGCAGAACCGCGGTGATGCATCTCCCGGCGGCCCACACCGGGCCAACACCCAGGAACTCGCTCGGCGGCGTCACGAAGGCAGTCCGGATCATCTGGGGCGCGTCCTTCAGCTGGGAGAAGATCCGGGCCCTCGGCGGGGCTGCGGCTGCGCTGGGGGCTGAGATCCTCGGCATCGCGGCAGTGAAGCGAGGGTGCTTCCGATGAGGCGCCGGGCGCCAGCCTTCATCGTCCTCTTCGGGATCGTGTCGACGGTCGGCGCCTGGCTCTCGCTCGATCTGCTCTACGCGTGTTTGGCAGCGCTCGCGACGATCACGTACGCCGCCTTCGCTCCGAGCATCGTCGGGAGTACGCCGATCCCCCCGGGGTCAGCACCAGACCCGGCACAGGTGCGGAGCTGGCGTGAGACCCATCCGGACTCGACGGTGAGCGAAGCGATCTATGCCGTCACCAAGCGTGAGCACATCGACTCGGCGACCCGTGGGGACATCGACTCCGGGTGAACCGCCCAGCGCCGCTGACTCCGACCTCGCTGACCGCCCACGCACGGCTGGCGACGGATCCGTGTGCGCAGCAGTCGGATCCACGCGCGAGCACCGCGACGACGCACGATTCCACCGGAGATGGGCAACTTTGCGTCCCCCGAACTTCCCTAGGCTCGAGACGATCCGGTAACGCGCACCACTCGTCCGCAGATCCGCGGCCGACCCCAATGACGGGAGGTTCGACATGTCCCAGTTCGTCCAGAAGATCTCGCAGGACGCCATCGTCGGAGAGCCCGAGGTCGTCGAGGACCACCTGTCGGTGCGCGAGATCGCCGCCCACCCCGCCTGGCTCCGGCTCAAGCGTGCAGTCGTCGCCCTGCAGGCCCTGCAGACGCAGGACGGCTCCGTCCCCGAACCGTCCGACCACGCCGCTGCCGCCGGCCACGTCGCGGTGATCGTGCCGGCCGTCGCCGAGCTGGCGCCGCACTTCCCGCACGACGCCGCGTTCCTGCAGGTGCTGCAGCTCGACTTCGCTCGCTGGCAGGAGCAGGGCTTCGGCGTTCCCGACTTCCTGGACTCCCTCACCGCGTTCCAGCCGCAGCAGCACCGCGTCGACGGGCTCGGCCACCTGGTCGTGTTCCCGATGGTCACGCAGAACGGCAGCACCTCGCGGTTCGTCGAGGCGGTCCTGGTCGAGGTCATCTGGCCGGAGTTCATCGCCGAGCTCGAGGCCGGCGACCACGGCAACGCGTTGTTCGTCGCGCTGCGGTTCGTCGACTTCACCCCGGGGTACGACACGAACTCGGCGGTGCTGTTCCCCGAGACCGTCGCGATGCGCACGGTCCCCGCCTTCACGTGGGGCGCGATCTTCCAGGACCGCGAGGCCGCCCGCTACCGCCGGGTCGTCCGTACCGCCGCCGACGTCACCAAGCTCGAGCTGCCGGCCGAGGCCGCTGCGATGCTCGACGACCAGCAGCTGACCGAGCGGGTCTTCGTGATGTGGGACATCATCCACGACCGTTCTCACATGCGCGGGGACCTGCCCTTCGACCCGTTCATGATCAAGCAGCGGATGCCGTTCTTCCTCTACTCGCTCGAGGAGCTCCGGTGCGACCTGACCGCGTTCCGCGAGTCCGTGCGTCTGGAACGCGAGCTGTCCGCCGGACCCGACACGGGCCTCCAGGACGCGCAGCGCGCCATCCGCGACCACGCGCGCCTGGTGCAGTACGCGGTCGTGTTCGACCGCATCTTCCGCTTCGCGATCACCGGCAGCCGCGTCCGCAACTACGACGGACTCGGCGGCCAGCTGCTGTTCGCCTGGATGCACCAGCACGGCGTCCTGCACTGGACGGACACGCAGCTGACCATCGACTGGCCCGAGGTGCCGGACGTGATCATCGCCCTGAGTGACGAGATCAACGAGCTCTACCGGCGCTCGATCGACCGGCCGAAGTCGGTGCACTGGCTCGCCGCGTACGAGATGCTGACCCGCACGCTCACGCCGCACCCGGCGTCGAAGTGGGCGCGTGGCCTGCCCGACGAGACGCTCGCCGGACCGCCGCGCGGCTACACCGACGCGGTGCTCGACGACGAGTTCCCGCTGTCGATGTTCTACGAGGCCCTCGACAAGAAGATGGCGACCGTCATCGCGTCCACCGCCGGCATCACCGGCACCACGGACGCCGAGCTCGTCGGCGAGGCCGCCGCGTGACCGACGACTCGGTGGCCGGTCGCCTGGTGCTGATCGCCGGCGCGACCAGTGCCAGCGGCGCGGCCGTCGCGCGCGCACTCACCGCCGCCGGTGCGTCCGTCGTCGCGGTCGGCACCAGACCCGACGCCCTGGAGGCCCTGCGCGCGTCCGTCCCGGGCGTCACGACCCGCACGTGCGACCTGTCGGACCTCGGTGCGGTCACCGCGTTGGCCGACGACGTCCACGCGGACGCCGGCCGCGTCGACGGACTGGTCCACCTGGTCGGCGGGTGGCGCGGCGGTGGCAGCATCGTCGGCCAGTCCGACGCGGACTGGGACTTCTTCGACCGTGCCTTCCGGACCCTGCGGAACACGACCCGGGTCTTCCACGACGACCTGGTGGCGTCCCCTGCCGGGCGGCTCGCGTTCGTGTCGTCCACCGCGGTCGACTCCCCCACCGCCGGCGCCGCGAACTACGCGGCGGCGAAGGCCGCGTCCGACGCCTGGGTCCGGGCCGTCGCCCAGGGGTTCCGGAAGGAGGCGCCGGAGACCGCCGCGGCCGCCGTGTTCGTCGTCGGTGCGCTGTCCGGCCTCGAAGCGCAGCTCGGAGCCGAGGTCGTCCGGCTCTGGGACACGCCACCGGCCGACGTCAACGGTGCCCGCATCCCGCTCACGGCGCCTGATCCCTCGAACCTAGGATGAACGAGTGACCCTCCGACTGCACGACCTGGACCTGCGGGGCTTCGCCTCGGACAACTACGCCGGCGTCCACCCCGAGATCCTCGCCGCCATCGCCGCGGCCAACGACGGCCACCAGATCGCCTACGGCGAGGACGCCTACACCGCACGTCTCAACGAGGTGATCCGCGAGCACTTCGGGTCGCAGGCCGAGGCGTTCCCGGTGTTCAACGGCACCGGCGCGAACGTCGTCGGCCTGCAGTCGATGCTGCCGCGGTGGGGAGCGGTCGTGTGCACCGCGACCGCGCACATCCACACTGACGAAGCCGGTGCGCCCGAGCGCGTCGCCGGCATCAAGCTCCTGCCGGTCGAGGCGCCCGACGGCAAGCTGACGCCCGAGCTCATCGACCGCGAGGCCTGGGGCTGGGGCGACGAGCACCGTGCCCAGCCGCTCGTCGTGTCGATCACGCAGACCACGGAGCTCGGCACCGCCTACGCGGTGGACGAGGTCCGGACGATCGCCGACCACGTCCACTCGCTCGGCATGAAGCTGCACATGGACGGCGCCCGCATCTCGAACGCCGCGGCGTCCCTCGGGGTGCCCCTGCGCGACTTCACCACCGACGCCGGTGTCGACGTGCTGAGCTTCGGCGGCACGAAGAACGGCATGCTCTACGGCGAGGCGATCGTCGTGCTGAACCCGTCGGCGTCTGAGGGGTTGCACTACCTGCGCAAGATGAACATGCAGCTCTCGTCGAAGATGCGGTTCGTCTCCGCCCAGCTGATCGCCCTGCTCAGCGACGACCTGTACCTGCGCTCCGCCGGGCACGCCAACGCCATGGCCGCTCGACTGCGCGGTGCGCTGGAGGCCGGCATCGCCGACGGCAGCATCCGCGGTGTCGGCTTCAGCCAGCTGACCCAGGCGAACGGGGTCTTCGCGACCCTGCCCGCCGGGGTGGCCGACCGGCTGCGGAAGCACTTCCGGTTCTACGACTGGGACGCCAGCCGCAACGAGGTGCGGTGGATGTGCGCGTACGACACCTCGGAGCAGGACATCGACGACTTCGTCGCGGCCCTGACGCGGGAGCTCGACGCCGCCTGAGCCGCCCCGGCGCGCGCTGGGCCGGCTCCGACCGCCGGACCGGCTCCGACCGTCGCGTCACCCGAACGGGATGACCCGCACGACGATCGCCACCACGAGCATCGCCATCGCGACCACGGCGGCCCGCCACAGCACCTTCCGGTGGTGGTCGCCGAGGTTCACGTTGGCCAGCGACACCAGCAGCAGGATCGCGGGGACCAGCGGGCTCTGCATGTGCACCGGCTGCCCGACGACCGACGCGCGCGCCATCTCGGCCGGCGTGATCCCGTACGCCGCGGCGCTCTCGGACAGCACCGGCAGGATCCCGAAGTAGAACGCGTCGTTGCTCATGAAGAACGTCAGCGGCATGCTCAGCACACCGGTGATGCCCGCCAGGTACGGGCCCATCGAGTCCGGGATCACCGCGACGAGCCAGTCGGCCATCGCCGCGACCATCCCGGTGCCGTCGAGCACCCCGATCAGCACCCCGGCGGCGAACACCATCGACACGACGCCGACGATGCTCGGGGCGTGCGCGACGATCTGCGCGGTCTGCTGCTTGAGTTGCGGGAAGTTCACGAGCAGGGCGATCGCCGTGCCGATCATGAACACGAAGTGCAGCGGCAAGAGCCCCAGCACGAGCGCCACCATCACGGCGACGGTCAGCACCAGGTTGAACCAGATCCGCTTCGGCCGCAGGGTCGGACGGTTCGGGTCGAGCATCGTCTCGGCCATGGTGCCGGTGCCCGCGCCGCCCTCGTCCCCCGGCCCGGCGCCGTCCACGCCCTCGCCGTCCGCACGTCGACCGTCGGCCTTCCCACCACGCAGCCCGAGCGCGACCGTGGGGCTCGTGAACATCCCGCCGCCGGTCCCGCCGACCGCCGCGAGCACCCGTGACCCCGCTCGGGCGTTCGCCCGCTCCGGCACCGGCGCGCCCCGTGAGGCCTCGGTGAACTCGATCAGCCCGAGGCGCTTGCGCTCCCGCAGGCCCATCGTCCACGCGAACGTGAAGCACAGCAGCAGCCCCACCACGAGCGACGGCACGAGGGGCACGAAGATGTCCGTCGGGTCGATCTTCAGCGCGGCGGCGGCACGGGCGGTGGGACCGCCCCACGGCACGATGTTGAGCGTGCCGTTCGTCAGACCCGCCACACACGTCATCACGACCGGGCTCATGCCGAGCTTCAGGTAGATCGGCAGCATCGCCGCCGTGACCACGATGAACGTCGTCGAGCCGTCCCCGTCGAGCGAGACCGCACCGGCCAGCAGAGCAGTGCCGAGCACGATCTTCGCCGGGTCGTTGCCGGTCACCCGCAGGATGAACCGGACGAGCGGGTCGAACAGGCCGACGTCGATCATCAGCCCGAAGTACATGATCGCGAACATCAGGAGCGCGGCCGTCGGCGCCAGCGTGCCGATCGCCTCGGTCACCATGTCGCCGAGTCCCAGACCCGCCCCGGCGAACAGTCCGAACACGGTCGGCACGATGATCAGCGCGAGCATGGGCGACATGCGCTTGGTCATGATCAGGACCATGAAGGTCAGGACCATCGCGTACCCGAGGATGACGAGCATCAGGACTCCTTCGTCCGTGTCTGGCAGTCCGGGCACGCTACGACCCGGCCTGGAGGCGCGGCGCGCTTCTGCACATTGGCGCACCATCGCGCGTTGACCGCTTTCTGCGCATTGTGCGCAGGCAGGTCGGCTCGCCCTCCGTACGCTGGGGTCGTGACCGACGACCGTTCACGGCGCCCCAGGCTCCGCTTCGCCACCGAGGTGCTCGTGCTGCAGCTCGCCGTGGTGGTCGCCGTCGTCGCCCTGACCAGTGCCGTGTTCGTCCGGATCGAGGTCACTCGGCTCGAGCGCGCTGCCGAGGGGACCGCACTCGCGATCGCACAGAGCGTCGCCGCGCAGTCCGACGTCCGGGCAGCGGTCGCCCGGCTCAGCGTCGACGGCACCGACCTCGACCCCGCGGTCCTCGCCGACGGGCCCGTCCAGCGTGCGGCACTCGCAGCCCAGCGCCGGACCGGGGCGCTCTTCGTCGTGGTCACCGACGACCGGGGCATCCGCCTGGCCCACCCCGACTCCGACCGGATCGGCGAGATGGTGAGCACCTCCCCCGACGCTGCACTCGCCGGCCGCGAGACCGTGTCCTGGGCGCGCGGCACCCTCGGTGAGTCGGCGCGGGCGAAGGTGCCCGTCTCCGCGCCCGCAGCCGACGGGGCGGAGACGAGCCGGGCCTCCCGGCAGTCCGCCGTCGTCGGCGAGGTGAGCGTCGGCTTCAACCGGGCACGCGTCTACGACACCCTGGTCGAGGACAGCATGCCGGTGATCGGTGCCGGGCTGGCGGCGGTCCTGCTCGCGGTGATCGCCTCGGTGCTGATCCGGCGGCGACTGGTGCGCCTGACGCTCGGGCTGCAGCCCGAGGAGCTCGTGACGCTCGTGCAGAACCAGCAGGCCGTGCTCGGCGGCGTCGGTGAAGGCGTCATCGCGATCGGGCCGTCGGAGATCGTCACCGTCTGCAACCCCGAAGCCGTGCGACTGCTCGGACTGGCCGACCCGGTCGGCCGTCCGGTGGCCTCCCTCGACCTGCCCGCGCCGCTCGGGTCGATGCTCGGCGCTTCGTCGTCGACTGCTGCTCACACCCCGGCGAGCGCCACGATCGTCGCCGGGCACCGGGTGCTGCTCGTCGACGTCCGCACCGTGTTCCGCGACGGACGCGACCTGGGCCGGGTCGCCGTCCTGCGCGACCGCACCGACGTCGAGGCCCTGACCCGACGGCTCGACGCCGTCGGGGCGATGAGCACGGCGCTCCGCGCGCAGCGCCACGAGTTCGCGAACCGGCTGCACGCGATCTCAGGGCTGCTCGACATCGGCGAGACCGCCCGGGCGCGCGCGTACCTGGCGGACGTGCAGGAGCGCGGGCCGCTGCGCTACCCGGTGCAGCACGCCGACCGGTTGACCGAGCCGTACCTGCAGGCGTTCCTCGGGGCGAAGGGCGTCGAGGCCGCCGAGCGCGGGGTGCTGCTGCGGATCGGGGCGGAGACGCTCGTTCAGGGGACGATCACCGAACCGGGCGACGTGACGACCGTGCTCGGCAACCTGGTCGACAACGCGGTCTCGGCGGCCCTCGACGGGGACGAGCGGTCGCGGGACGGCCGTTCCCCGTGGGTGGAGGTCGAGGTGCTCGACGACGGCACGACCCTGCACCTGTCGGTGGTGGACTCCGGGCCGGGGGTGCCGGTCGACGCCGCGGACTCGCTGTTCGTCCGCGGGCCGGCGGCGGCTCCTGCGTCGGAGGACGTCTCGCAGGTGCACGGGCTCGGGATCGGGCTGCCGTTGTCGCGGGAGATCGCCCGGCGGCACGGTGGCGACGTGTGGCTCGCCTCCCCCGGCGGTGACGACCACGGCGCGGTCTTCTGCGCCCGACTGGAAGGAGTGGTGTCGTGAGTTCCGTGTTCACCGTGCTGGTGGTCGACGACGACTTCCACGTCGCCGACCTGCACCGACGGCAGGTCGACGAGGTACCGGGGTTCCAGGCGCTCGAACCCGTCGGGACCCTCGCGGCCGCCCGCTCCGCGCTGTCGAGCGGGACCGTGGACCTGGTGCTCGTCGACGTGTACCTGCCCGACGGCAGCGGGCTCGACCTACTGCGGTCCATCGACACCGACGCAGACGCCTTCGTGCTGAGTGCTGCGTCGGACTCGGGCACCGTTCGGCGGGCGATGCGGAGCGGGGCACTCGCCTACCTGATCAAGCCGTTCGCGGCCGGGGTGCTGGCCGAGCGGCTGCAGGCGTACGCACGGTCGCGGAACGTCCTCGACGAGCGGTCGACCCTCGATCAAGAGGCCGTCGAGCGGGCGTTCCGGATCCTGCACGCCGGCGACAGCGGTGGGGCGTCGCCGTCCCGGGCGGCCACCGCGGCGCTGGTGCTCGAGCAGCTCGTCGCCGGTGAGGAACGATCCGCCGCCGAGGTGGCTGCGGCGATCGGGGTGTCGCGGGCGACGGCGCAGCGGTACCTGGCGCAGCTCACGGCGGACGGGACCGTGGCGATGCAGTTGCGGTACGGGGCTGCTGGGCGGCCGGAGCACCGGTACGTGCGACGGTGAGCCATCGGTCCCGGAGGCCGCGCCGTGGCAGCATCGGTGGATGACCGACGCCGCGCGATCCGACACCAGGACTGATCCGTTCCCCTCCGGGACTCCCGTTGCGCTCCGGAGCATCAACCGCTTCGGCGAGCACGGCGAAGCAGTCGGCTTCGCGGTCGCCGCCCGGGTCCTGGTGGACGACGACGAACTCGCGGTGGTCGCCACGACCGTCGGCTCAGCCGTCCGTCGACGTGCGGGCGTCGGGAGCGGCCCCAACGGACGCCTCGTGCTGCCCGAGGACTGGGACGGCTCCTACGTCGATGACCGGTGGGTTGGATCCAGTGTCGTCCGCGTCCACCAGAAGGGGACCCCCTGGTCCGTCTGGCGCTGGCACGACGGGTCCGATTGGCTTCCCGACTGGTACGTCAACCTCGAGCTGCCGTGGCTACGGACACCGATCGGGTTCGACAGTCAAGACTGGACACTCGACGTGGTGGCGACCACCGAGCCCGACGGTTCGTGGTCTGTCCGGTACAAGGACGAAGACGAGCTCGAGTTCTACGCCGCCGGCGGGTACTGGCCGGCGGCGATGCGGGCGGTCATCGAGCGTGCTGGCCGAGAAGCCACCGAGGTCGCGAGCGCGCGCCGCTTCCCCTTCGACACCGATTGGTCGGGATGGGTCCCCGACCCGGCGTGGGGCACGACTGCACTTCCCCAGGACTGGAGCGCCCTGCAGTGATCCGCGGATTCGGTGCAGCGTTGCGCGGCCCCGGACGCTCCCTGTCGTGAGCGAGTTCATCAGGTACCAAAGCGCCGTCCCCAACCGCCGCGGGCGGTTCCCGGGGGTCTTCGCCCTCGCGAACGGCCTGCAGCGGGGCGGCCGGCTGAGCGACGCCGAGACGGGATGGCTCCGGGAAGCGAACACGCGCGGGACCGCGTCGTACCCAGACCCGACCACCACGAGGCCCGACTGCTACGACCAGACCCGCAACCCCGGGGCACGGGCGTGGTTCAGCGCGGACGCCGTCGCACTGCTCGAGATGGTCGGCCCGTACCTGGAACTCCTCGACCACCACGGGATCCCGTGGATGCAACTCGTGACCAGCTCGCCTGGTCGGATCGTCTACCGGGACGCCGTCCAGGTCGTCGCGGTGCCGCACACGCATGCCGGCGACTGGCCGTTCCGGTCCCCTCGGTAGCGCCGCTCACCTCGACATCCTGCTTGCGTATTTCACCGGATACCGGCAGGTTTGGTCTGACATGCTCCGCGCAGCTTCACTGCGCGCACGAGCGCGATGACCGACCCAGAAGGAGACCACGTGATCGCGATCGAGACGGCGGCCGCCGTCCTGACCATCGTCCTCGTCGCACTGCCGGCGCGGGGCCTCATCGGCAGGAACGGACTCGTGGGCATCCGCACCCGGGCGACCATGCGCAGTGACGAGAACTGGATCCTCGGCCACCGAGCAGCGGTCGTCCCGACGAGCATCGCCGGCGGCGCGACGGTGGTCGTGAGCCTGGTCTACATCGCACTCGGACGCGCCGACGACGTTCCCGCGTTCGTCGCGTGCGCCGCGATCCTCGTCGGTGGAGCCGTCTGGGGCGTGGAGGCCGCACGACGCGCGACCAGGTGACGGACGGGAGGCGCGGGGCGGGGCCGCACCGGGCCTCCAGTCCGTCAGGTGGTCAGGTGGTCACGCGACGATCTGCACATGCGTGGGCACGTCGGTGACGGCGAACGCCGTGGACGCGCCACGCACGTCGACGCGGTAGTCGCCACGGAAGCCGCGGATCTGCACCCGACCCCGGTCGTCGGTGCGCAGCGCCGTCGGGCCGAGCCACCACTCCTCCTTGACCAGCCGACGGAGGGCCTCGTACGACGGCTTCGGGGTGCCGTCGGCGCGGACGAGTCCGATCGGGGCGCCGAGCCAGGCGCCGGCGTCGGTGATCCCCCAGTAGGTGATCGCTTCGACAGAGGGGTGCCCCACGAGGCTCCGGTAGTGCCGCTCGAGGTCGTCGGCCTGGCGCGCCTCACCCTCGGGCGTCGACGGCCACGAGGCCACCTGGTGGTCGTTGAGGTCGACGATGTGCGCGGGCATGAGGTCACCGGAGACGAGCGAGGTCTCGGTCAGGTGCAGCGGCAGGCCGTAGCGGGCGAACCGGTCGACCATCGCGAGCATCGTGTCCTCGCCCCAGTAGCCCTGGTGCATGTGGGTCTGCAGCCCGATGGCGTCGATCTGCACGCCGGCTTCGAGCACGCCCTCGATCAGGCACTCGTACGCGCTCGACAAGTCGAAGTCGTTGAGCAGCAGGGTGGCGTGCGGGTTGGCGGCGCGGGCCTCCTCGAAGGCCATCCGGATCGTCGGGATGCGGCCCTTGGCCCGGGCGAGCGGGGTGATCGCATTGTCGCCGTTGTCGAACACCGGCATGATGACCACCTCGTTGATGGCGTCCCAGGTGTCGATCGTGCCGGCGAAGGCGGAGACCTCGCGGCGGATGCGCTCGCGCTGGAGCCGCTCGACCTCGTCCAGCGGGAGCCCCAGCAGCCAATCGGGTTGCACGGTGTGCCAGACGAGCGGGTGGCCCTTGAGGGCGATGCCCCGGTCGCGGAACCACTGCGCCGTCGTCCGGAGTCTGGCGGTGTCCGGCGTTCCGCGCTCGGGCTCGAAGCGGCCCCAGTAGAACGGGAGCGTCGCGGTGTTGAAGACGTCGGTGTAGAGGTCGGCGAGGTGCTCGGTGCCTGCTTCCTCCTGCGCTCCGGCGTTGGCTTCGCCGGTCGCTTCGCCGTTGGCCATTCCGATGAAGTCGAAGCCGATGTTGCCGAAGGCGAAGGCATGGCGGGTCTGCTCGACGGTGATGTCGGCATCGGGGATCGGGTTGCCTTCGGCATCGACGACCGTCAGGGTCGTCTCACCGAAGCGGTGCTCTGTTGCGTGCGTCATCGCGCGTCCTCCGACATCGTCGTCCGGGATTTGTTGTGCGCGCAAACATAGCAGCGGAGGGCGTGGGCGTCACGCCGTAGATTGATGGTGTGGACTCGCAGAAGCATTGCGCTCGACGCACCTCACGGTGGACGCCGGTGCTCGTCTGCGCGTTCGGAGCCACGCTTGTGCGGGTCGCCGGCCAGATGCTCCTTGGCCAAGGGTCAGACTCACCGGAGCCGGGACTTCTGATGCCGACCAGAGGGGCGATGAGCAGGGCCAACGGAATCCCGTGATCGATCCGGAGCGTGCAGACTCACCCTTCTTCCGGGCCCCCGACGGCCGCGTGTACGTCGATCGCGACGGCCCCGCTGCCGACACCGCGTCTCGGTGGCGCCGACTCCACGATCCCGCTGGCGTGCGCCGTCAAGACCGGCTCGCAACAGCGTCCGTCTTGGCGGTCTTTGCGATCGGGTACATGGCAGGCGGCGCATTCGGCTTCGTGGTCGCGCCGCCGCTGCTGCCCGGAGACGAGCCAGTCGTTGCCCGGCTCATCGGCGTGGTCCTCGGCGGAGGCGTCGTCGCCGTCCCCGCGATGCTCTTCGCCTTCTTCCGCAGCGCCGCCCCCGACCGTCGAGTGATCCCAGTACCGGACGAGGTGCTGCAGCATGCGCCCCCGGCTGCGTCGACTTCCGACATCTGGCGGTGGTCCGTAGCGGTCATTGACGAGGCCGCGGAGCGCCGGACGATCGGGTACGAGACGAACGTCGAGCGCCCGACGGACGTCGCTCGTGCGGATCGCGCGACCGCTCGGTACGGCGAGGTGTACCGCGCCTACCTCACGGCTGCTGCCGAGCTCGGGTTGCGGCCGAGGGAGCCTGCCATCAACCTGCCGCCCGCTTCTTCCGACTGACCACACCGATAGCGTGCCCTTCGCGCAGGACACGGTCATCTCGGACATGCAGCAGCCGGAGGATTGCGCACGAGCTGTGGTCGAGCGGAGGTCCGTTGATGAACCCCTGATCAGCTGGTCGAGCCGCTCCCGGTCATCTCTCCGTAATCGCCGTCGGCACCTTGCGATTCAGCGTCGATGCTGTAGCCACCCACTGTGGAAGCGAGGAATTCGATCGTCTCGATCGGACCACCGCGGCCCCGGACCCCGAGATCAGGATCGTCGCCGCCGCTCCGATACCGCTCGGTCGTGATGCCGAGGCTCTTCCACAACGCCTCGACTTTCCGGAGATCGTCCCTCGGGTCGGCCGCGCCCTCGCGCTGCTTCACGTACACCCAAGTGACTCCACCACTGTCGTCCGCACGCCCCGAGCCGTCAGATCCGGGACACAGGCCGACTCGCGGTCCACTGATGACCTTCCAAGGGCCGCCGTCCACGGCACGAGCCGTTTCATCGACGAGATCCACCACGGTGCGCTTGGCTGCATCGGGCTTCACGGTGTGGTTGGTCGAGGGACTTTCCATCGGTTTTCCTCCTGCGCATGCTGTCAGCAGAGACATCGTCACGATCGCGGCCACCGCCGCACCCGACCACCGCGCCGCGGGTCGTCTCCGCGCCGCGCTCCTTGCAATCGTGGAACCGTTCATTCGTTGGTCGCCAGGCCTCCTCGTGATCGTCCGGTCGGGTCACCTTGTCCCCCTGACCGGCGATGGACGGTGTGTTCGACGTGTTCGGCTGCGAACCCGCACCCTTTGGTCCTCCTGGGGAGCGCGGAGTCCCACGAACGGGAGGATGCGGTGGGCTGCCGATCTCCGGAACACTTGCCACGACATGCGCACACCGTTCCTCCACGCCCGCCGCGACCTTCGACGCAGCACGCTGGTCATCGGCGTCGCCGTCGTGGCCCTCGTGGCACTCACGGCCTGTTCTGATCACCCGACGCCGGAGGAGAACGACAAGGCGTACTCCCGCTGGATGCAGCGCGTGCAGGACCGATGGGCAGGACAGCCCGGCGAGCTGGGCAGCGGTGCCGGCACGAACGACTCGTCCAGCCGGCTCTCCTTCGGCGATGACGGGGCCGGGGACCGTGCGCGGATCCGCGTCTCGGTCACATGCCAGGGCGGCGGAACCGTGCAGATGGCCGTGTGGGCAGGACGCATCGGTGCGAACGGGTCGGAGACGGGCAAGCGACTCACGTCACGTTCCGTTCACTGCGGACACGACGAGGACCTGTTCGTGGTCACGTCGAGCGCGGCGATCACGATCGGCCCGACCGCCGGAGACGGCACCGTCGGCTGGTACGCGGCGGCGTACGGCGATCTCGCTGCGCGCACGCGCTGAGCGAGCACCGCAACAGCGGAGCAGCGAGCGCAGCGCTTCCCGCCAAGAGCGCTGGCCGATCCTGCGACCGGGCCGGTTTCCGGCCACACCACACGGCGGCCTGGAGGCGCGGAGCGGCGCCGCCACGCGCCTCCAGGCCGTCATCCGGTCGCGTCGAGGGTGCACGCGACCCGTCCCTAGGGTGGTGGGATGCGATCGCTCACCAAGCTCGATGACTGGAGCAGGTTCGACGTCGACTCGGTCTTCACCCTGGCCGACGACTACCGCCAGGGCCGAGGACCAGCGACGGCAGGCTCCGCGGTGATGTTCTTCCCGTCCACGAGCCTGCGGACCCGGGTCACGTTCGAACGGGGCGCCTCCCTGATGGGCCTGCAGCCGATCGTGTTCCCGGACACCACGCTCGACAAGCCGGAAGCGTTGACGGACGTCGCGCAGTACCTGGCGGCTTGGGCTGACATCCTCGTCGTGCGCCATCACGACCTCGCCGTCGTCGAAGGCCTGGCTGCAGCAGCAGCACTGCCCGTGGTGAACGCGATGACCGACGAGAACCATCCCTGCGAGGTGCTCGCGGACCTGTACGCCCTACGGCAGCGAGGAGACATCTCGTCGCTCCGCTACCTGTTCGTGGGCGCAGACGGGAACATCGCCAGAGCCTGGCAGGAAGCGGCTCGGGTCCTGCAGCTCGATCTGGTCCAGTGCTGCCCCGCCGATCTCGCTTCCCCGGGTGCGGTGTGGACGGACGTCCTGGAGACCGCCGTCCGGTCAGCAGACGTGATCCTCACCGACGGCCCCGGTCAGCACGCCCGAGCGCTCGAACCGTTCCGGATCACCGCGGCTCTCCTCGACCTCGCACCGAAAGGGGCGGTGCTCGATCCCTGCCCGCCGTTCGTGCGTGGCCGGGAGGTCAGCGCCGATGCGCTCGAACACCCTGCCTTCGTCGGGCACGCCTTCAAGGCCGCGCTGCTGCCGGTCCAGCAAGCCGTCATGGCGCACTGCCTCGGGCTGCCGTCCGCAACGCCGTAGGTTGGCGGCGAGGAGCCGCAGCGGCAGTTCTCATCGTCTCGTGCACGGACCAGGAGTGCGATCCGGCCCCTCCGGCCCCTCGGTTCCACAGGCCGCAGCGGAGCGCTCGGCCGATGGTCGGTCACCGGAAGAGCTTGCGTTCGTAGAGACTGGAAGCGAGTTGCCGCCCGCCGTCGAGGGCGGGCACCGTCACGTCGTGAACGTGCCGGAACCCTTGCTGTTCGTAGAAGCGCCGCAGTCCCGGGTTGTCCGTCGCGCAGTCGAGCCGCACGAAGGCTGCCCCGCTGTCGGCAGCTCTTGTCTCGACCCACGCGAGCAGTCGTTGCCCGAGTCGGCCGCCCCGGTGTGTCTGGGCCACGGCCAGCCGATGCACGTAAACCGCGGCGCTGCCGTCCACGCTCCATGTCTCTGAGTCCGATTCGGACACCGTGACCATCGCCACGACCACCTGGTCCTGGCGCACCACGAAAAGATTTCCCTGTTCTGCGTCGCGCCGGAGAACGGCGTCCGGCACTGGATCCTGCCACTGGTCGATCCCTTGCCAGCGGAGCCACCGCCTCGCACCATCGATGAGCGCTTGAGCCGCGGGGACATCAGCAATCGTGGCCGTTTCGACCGTCAGCACGTCTCGATCCATGAGGTGACGCTACGGGAGCGGCCTCTCCGGAGACGTGCTGTCTGATGGCGATCGTTTCTCGAAGTGAGGATCGCACCTGCAAGGTTGTGCTTTGTGTTGATATGCAGCATTCTGATCGAGTTCGCCGTGATCACGGTGACATCTCGGGGAGAAGACACGTGAAGAAGACCCTTTCGGTCGCATCCACAGTCACGACCGTCGCAGTTGCGGCGGGACTCTTGATCGCCGCACCCGCCCAGGCTCAGACCACGACGCCGGTCGAGATGCCGACGAACGTGGTCGTGGACGAGAGCTTCGATCCCGCCGGGGAGGTCGTCGTCGCCAACGACGGGCGCTCCACCCGATCGGGGAACTGCAAGGATCGAGCGTTCGCCGTCGTCGCCAAGATGACCCAGTCACTCAACGGCTGCAGCGTCATCGGTTCGAAGGCTTCGACCCAGGTGCAGTACAAGTGGTACAAGCACCAGGGCAACTCGAATCCCTGCATCTGGGGGAAGTCGTTCAACTCGCGGCACGCTCCGACCTGGACGACCCTGAACTGCGGGACCGGGCGCTCGAAGTTCGTCCCGTGGGGCAACGTGGCCGCCACCAAGAAGATGAAGGGCCTCACGGGCACTGGTTGGGCCGGCGTGCAGTGGCAGTGACGCCCCACCGATCGCGGCGACGCAGCATCGAGGCCGTTGCCTCGGTCTGCGTCGCCGCAGCCGCTTTGTCCGCATGCTCGTCAGACCTCGATGATCGGACGCCACGGGCTCAGCCACCGACACAGACCCCCGCACCCGCACTCGGCGTGGCTTCGATGCAGATGATCGCCGATGAGCTCCGCGCAACAGTGCCGTGCGAACGGGCAGATGCACTGTACGACGACCTCGCGTTCTGGGACAGCATGCGTGGCTTCGACTGTTTCGACGGGGACTCACCAACCTTCATCCGTGTCTACGCGCATGCGGTGTCGGTGCCGCAGACCCTCGCGGACTGGGACGGCACGTTCGGTGCCGGTCGAGCAGTGACAAGGGGTGAGCACTGGTACGTCATCGGAGCTCCCGCCACCGTCTCGGCCGTGAAGCCTCCGAAGGGAACACCCCGCATTGCGGACGACGTCGGAGTGCCCGTGCCCCTCACTCCCGAGCAGGACTACATGACGACCTGCGTGCTGTTCGTCTCGAGCGAGGGCCAGCGGTACGTGCAGCATCCGAAGCGGCGCAGCACATCGGCGGATCAGTACAGCGCGCTCTTCCCAGGGGTCACTGCCGAGGTGCACGCGGCGATCGAAGACCTCGGTCGGAGCCGCATTCTCGGGATCGCAGATGAGGATCGATGGATTGCGGCACTGTCGCCGATGGGCCCACGGCTCAAGCGGCAGTGCGCGACCGCGTACCGGGCGGTCGGCGACACCGTGCGCCCGCTCAGTGGAGACGAGCGGTGAGCGCGTCAGGCACCCGGCCCTCCGCGCGCAGAGCTGCCACCGCAGCCGGGATGATCGCCACCACCGGCGCCTCACTGTTGGCGGTCGACAACCTGCTCGGTTTCATCGGAACGCACACGATCACAGCAGGCTCAGTGCCGATGGTCGCAGCACTCACCGTGTCTGCAGGAATCGTGGCCACTGCCGGTGCTGCGCTCGCTCGCGACGCTGCGTGTCTGGTCATCGCTGTCGCCGTCGTCTGCTTCGTGGCGACCCTCTCCCCCGCGACCAGCAGTCACCTGTGGCTCTCCATCGCGGTCGTACTGCAGGCGCTCGTCCCGTTGACCTTCGCAGCCGGCGGGCTGCTGGTCCTTCGTGGTCCACAGAACTTCGCCGCCGTGCGGGTCCTCGCGGTGATGCTCGTGGGGTTCGCCGCCGCCTGGATCGTCACCGCGTTCATCCCGGTGGCGCTCGTGGCGTTCCTCCTCACACAGGCCGGCACGCTGGTCGTCGGGGCTGTCCTCAGCCTGCAGCCGATTCTTCGCGGAGGTCGGAATCTTGCGCGCGAGCTGTGGTCGAGCGCGGAGGTCCGCTGAGGAGTCCCGTTGCACGCCGCTGGGCGGTGTGCGTTCGACGCGGTCCGGATACGATCGTGCGCGCATCCTGATCCAGCGAGGGCAAGGGGTGTTCGAGGGGGAGAACATCGTGGTGCGTCAGCAGGGGAACGTGGGTCCCGGATCGTCTGCCAGACGCACGCTTGCCGTCGGTCTGGCGATCGCCCTGTCGGCGGCAGCTCTGGTCGGCATCCGTGCAACGGCAGGATCAGCGGACACCGCAGCCTCGACGATGACGGTCACGAAGGTCACCGCGTCCACCACCGGCACCGCCGTGCGCACCACGCTCAAGGTCAAGAACACCGCCTCGGTGCGGAAGCCGGCTTCCTCAGCTTGGCTGTACCTGTCCGCCGGCACCGAGAAGTACACGCTCGGCCGGGTCGCGGTGAAGTCGCTGTCGGCTGGTTCGAGCACCTCGGTCATCGCAGTCCGCACGACGCCGTCCCGTGCCGCAGCCGGCAAGTACTCGGTCCTCGCCTGCGCCGGTGCGTACTCCGCGAAGCAGTGCCGCACGTCGACCGCGACCGTCACCACCAAGCCCACGAAGCGCGCGCGTCCGGAGACGGGCGTGATGCTCGACGTCGCTCGCGCCTACTACCCCGTGGCGTTGATCAAGCGGTACATCGACCTCCTCGCCGACGACGGCGGGCGCTTCCTGCATCTGCACCTCACCGATGACCAGAACGTCGGGATCGAGAGCACGGTCCTCGGCCAGACCCCCGCGAACGCGGATCTCGACCACGGCGTCTACACCAGCCGCGTGACCCATCGCCCGTTCCTGAGCGCCGCGCAGGCACGCACGCTCTCCGCGTACGGGGCGGAGCGAGGCGTCGCGATCGTGCCGGAGATGGACACTCCCGGACACATGGCCGCCGCGTTCGCGCTGCTCGAGGCACAGCACGGCACGAAGTGGGTCGACCGCATCCGTTCGGGCGAGAACGAGCTCGACACGTCGGCGCCCGAGAGTCTCACCCTGGCGACGAAGCTGTACGCAGAGGTGCAGCGGACCTTCCCCTCCAGCCGAACCGTGCACATCGGCGGTGATGAATGGGGCGACGAAGTCACCGCGGCCCAACGCGTCACCTGGATGAACGCGATGGCTTCCGCACTCGGCGACCGCGAGGTGTGGGCCTGGAACGACGGGATCGATCGGGCCGCGGTCGGGCGACTGGACCCGCGCATCCACGTCACGTACTGGAGCTTCGACGGCGACACCGAGGACGCAGCGGAACGGCGCGAACGCCGAGCGCGGCGGGCGAGTGCGGTCGACCTGCAGCAGGCCGGGATCGACTTGCTCAACTACAACTCGTACTACCTCTACGAGGTGCCGACCGACCTCGACCCGGCCGACAGCGAGTACACCGTCGCCGATCTCCGCGAGAACTGGTCGCTCCGGGCGTGGGACGGCGACTCCGGTTCGCTTCTCGCGGCTCCGATGTCGGGCGCCGCCGTCGCGATCTGGGGTGAGGACCTGGAGGATCCACCTGCTGACGCGCTCCTGCGGTGGAGCGCGCCGCACGTGACGGCGATGATCGAGACCGCAGCCTCCTGACGGACGCATGTCGTGCCTCCAGGCCGATCGCGGGAACCACCGGAACCGCCGGATCCGCCGCCTGCCTACCCGAGCGGCTCGACGCCGTAGCTGGTGACCACCGCGCGCAACTCGTCCAGGTACGTCTGCGCCTGCACGGTGAGGGGAACCGAGGCGTGCGCGATCCAGCCGATCTCGATGCGCTCGTCGACGTCGAGTGGGATGGCGACGATCTCGGGGTCGAGGTCGTCGCTGATCAGCCCGGTCGAGATCGTGTACCCGCCCAGGCCGATCATGAGGTTGAAGATCGTCGCCCGGTCCGACACACGGATCTCCCGCTTGCTCGACATCGTCGACAGGATCTCCTCCGCCAGGTAGAAGGAGTTGTTCGCGCCCTGGTCGAACGTGAGCCGCGGCAGGTCCGCGAGGTCTTCGAGGGTCGCACGCGCCCGCGACGCGAGCGGGTTCCGCTTGGCCACGAAGATGTGGGGCTGCGCGACGAACAGCGGCGTGAAGACGACCCCGGCGTCCCGCAGCAGCTTGCCGAGCACCTGCTTGTTGAAGTCGTTGCGGTAGAGGATGCCCACCTCGCTGCGCAGCGTGCGGACGTCCTCGATGATGTCCCAGGTGCGTGTCTCACGCAGCGAGAACTCGTACTCGTCCGCAGCAGCCGCTTCGACCATCCGGACGAAGGCCTCCACCGCGAATGAGTAGTGCTGAGCGGACACCCCGAGCAGCCGACGCGACCGCTGGCCGCCGACGTACCGCTGCTCGAGCAGGGAGACCTGCTCGACGACCTGCCGGGCGTACCCGAGGAACTCGACGCCGTCGACGGTGGGCACGACGCCTCGGGCCGAGCGGGTGAACAGCGGGCGCCCGATCCGCGTTTCCAGGTCCTTCATCGCTGCGGACATCGTCGGCTGCGACACGTAGAGCAGGTCGGCCGCTGCGCTGATCGAGCCCTCCGTCGCGACCTCGATGAAGTACCGGAGCTGCTGCAGGGTGATGTCGTTCGCGACCCGGGCCATAGGCCGAGGCTATACCGGTGCATAGCGTCTCGGTATTACCTGATGGCTCACCATTCCCGCCATGATCGATGCATCCTTCCCATCGTGCCCACGGGCCGCTCGACGAACAGATTGCCGACCATGGCGAACGACCTCACCTTCAGCATCACCCGGACCCGGTTCGACGAGGACTACTCCCCCGCCGACAGCTCCCGGCTGACCACGAACTTCGCCAACCTGGCGCGTGGCGAGCACCGTCAGCAGAACCTGCGTGCTGCGCTGGCGATGATCGACGGGCGCGCGAACGAGCTGGCCGCGGCGCACGACCGCTACCAACTGCAGCTCGACATCGTCTCGGTGGCGCTGGAGTTCTCAGACTGCGGGTCGGACGCAGAGTTCCCGTTGCTCGAGATGCTCGACGTCACGATCCTCGACCAGCACACCGGCGAGCGCCACCAGGGGATCCTCGGCAACAACTTCTCGTCGTACCTGCGCGACTACGACTTCTCCGTCCTGCTGCCCTCGGCGTCGTCCGGCATCCCGTCCGACTTCGGCCAGCTGCACGGGGCGCTCTTCCAGCGCTTCCTGGAGTCGTCCGCGTTCCACTCGAGTTTCAGTGGCGAGCCCGTCGTCTGCATCAGCGTCTCGACGAGCCAGACCTACCGCCGGAACGGGTACGTCCACCCGGTCCTCGGGGCCGAGTACGAGCACGAGCACTCCTCGCTCACCGACGACTACTTCGGCCGGATGGGCATGCGGGTCCGGTACTTCCAGCCCGCCGGAGCGTCGGCCCCGCTCGCGTTCTACACGCGCGGCGACCTGACCGCCGACTACACGGACCTCCAGCTCATCGGCACGATCGCCACCATGGAGACCTTCCAGAAGATCTACCGCCCGGAGGTCTACGCCGCGGACACCCCGGCCGGCAGCACCTACCGCCCCACCCTCGACCACACCGACTTCACGCCCACCCCGGTGACCTACGACCGCGAGGAGCGCAGCCGCCTCGGGATCACGCAGGGCCGGTGGACCGAGGAGCACCTGGTGCGGCCGCACCACGCACTCCTCGCCCGGTGGGCTGACCCCGCCCTCGCGCGCTGACTTCCTCTGCCCTTCGACTGACTGGACCGTCACTCCCATGCGTTCTCTCCTCCCCACCTCGATCGTCGGCAGCCTGCCGAAGCCGTCCTGGCTCGCCGAGCCCGAGCGACTGTGGTCCCCCTGGCTGCTCGAGGGTGCCGCCCTGACCGAGGGCAAGCAGGACGCCCTGCGCTCCGCCGTGCACGAGCAGGAGCGCCGAGGCATCGACATCGTCAGCGACGGCGAGCAGACCCGTCAGCACTTCGTCACGACGTTCATCGAGCACCTGGACGGCGTCGACCTCGACCGCAAGGAAACCGTCCGCATCCGCGACCGGTACGACGCGGCCGTCCCGACCGTCGTCGGCGCCGTGAGCCGTCGGAAGCCGGTCTTCGTCGAGGACGCTGCGTTCCTGCGCGCTCAGACCGACCGGCCGATCAAGTGGGCGCTCCCCGGCCCGATGACCATGATCGACACCCTCTCGGATCAGCACTACAAGAGCCGCGAGAAGCTGGCGTGGGAGTTCGCCACGATCCTCAACCAAGAGGCCCGCGAACTGCAGGACGCCGGCGTCGACATCATCCAGTTCGACGAGCCCGCCTTCACGGTCTTCCACGACGAGGTGCAGGACTGGGGCGTGGCCGCGCTCGAACGCGCAGCCGAGGGCCTGCACGCTGAGACCGCCGTGCACATCTGTTACGGCTACGGCATCGAGGCGAACAACAAGTGGAAGGAGACGCTCGGGGCGGAGTGGCGGCAGTACGAGCAGTCCTTCCCGCTCCTGCAGCAGTCCTCGATCGACATCGTGTCGCTCGAGTGCATCCACTCCCACGTTCCCCTCGAGCTCGTCGAGCTGATCCGCGGCAAGAAGGTCATGCTCGGAGCGATCGACGTCGCGACCGAGACCGTGGAGACCCCGGAGGAGGTCGCGGAGGTGCTCCGTCGAGCGCTCGAGTTCGTCGATGCCGACAAGCTCATCCCCAGCTCCAACTGCGGGATGGCGCCCTTGGCGCGGGGTGCCGCGCTGGACAAGCTCGGTGCGCTGTCGGCTGGTGCGGACATCGTGCGTGCTGAGCTGGTCGGCACGGCGGTCCCATCGGCCCGCTGATCGCCGCGAAACACCACGGCGGCTCTCTTCCGGAAGGAGGAGGGCCGCCGTTCGTGTTGCGTCCGCCGCGTGGGCGGCTCTCGATCCGGCCTGGAGGCGCGGCTGCGCTCCGGCTGGCAGGTCACGCCGGCAGTGGCGTCACCTTCCCACCGCCCCTCGCGGGGGAAAGCAACCAGTACGGGACAAACGCCCACACGGGCGCCGAAGCGAGAAGCCACCAAGCCGTCGGACTCAACGTCGATGACGCCAATCCCACGACGATCAGCCAGCTCATCGCGAGAGCTGCAACGAACCCTGCGGTGACCGCACACGAGATGCGACCTCTGCGCCGGTCTTGAGCAAAAGCGGAGCCGACGGCCGCCACGAGGAACAGCGCCTGTACCGCCGCGATCAGGATCGCGGTTCCCAACGGTGTTCCGTACCCGCTCGGGCTGCCGTCGGGGCCGAATGACGTCGCGATCCGTTCGGGCAACCGATCCCACCAGGCGCTGGTGATCGCGACCACGATGACGACGGGGAACGCAGCAGCGGTGGCAGCGACGACCCCCTCTCGCTTGCGTCGGCCGCTGCCGCTGGACATCGGTGCGTTCATCAGCGGTTGCATGTCTCCCGCACTTCCCGCTCGATGAGCGCCGTGGCGATCGCGTCGGCCGCGCGTGGAGCCTTCGCGAGCGTGTGGACCACCGCGGTGAGCCCTGCCGCGTTGGCGATGACCGCTCCTGCCACTCGCACCTCTCCGTTGATCCACGTCGATGCCCCTTCCCGCTGCCAGCTCACGGTGCGAGAGTGCCCAGCTCCGGGTTCGAACGCCCAGTCGGCGTAGCGACAGAGATCATCGAACGTGGACCAGACGCCCCCTGCCGCCGCGAACGACGACTCCCCGAGCGCCCACGGCTTGATGGCACGACCGAAGAGCTTCGGCACCACCCGGTCTGCTGGAGCTGGCACGAGCGCCGCAGAGCTGATCCCCGCCGGCTCGAGGACGTGCTGGCACACAGCGGCGAACCAGTCGCCGTGCACCTCGTCGAGTACTGCACCGAGGAGGGCGTACCCCAGGTTCGAGTACTCGAACTGCCCTCGGGGTGCGACCGGCACTGCGACTGCTGGTTCCAGCGGAACCCCGACGGCCTCTCCGTACGGGTCGCCGAACAGGCGGTCGCGCATCGCGGCCGGAAGCCGTGGAAGACCCGAGGTGTGGTGGACGAGGTCAGCAACGGTCATCTCGGCGTCGGGAACACCGGGGAGGTAGTGCACGACCGGTCGCTCGACTTCGAGTGTGAGCCAAGCCGTCGTGCCCACGAGCCCCTTCGTGATGCTCCCCCACTCGAGCATCGAAGCGGCGGCGTACGGCCCACGGGGCTCGCGGACGGTTCGCCAGCCGCCGGCCCTGCGAAGACTCGCGCGCCAGTGTCCGGAGCTCTCAAGCGGATTCCGAGCCACGTGTCCCTCCTTGAAAACGGGCCGAAAGGCGGGCCACTGCGCCTTCCCACAACGACCGAGCTCGGCGGTGGAGCGTCACGACGTGCGCATTCACGAAGAGGAGGTCGTACGCGGCCATCACCAGGGCAAACGACGTCAGGCCCATGAGCAGGGCAATCGCCAGGTGGAATGTGAGCATCGCCGTGACAGCCACAGGCCTCCCCGCGCGGAAGAAGACGAGTACGGGGAAGAACACCGATGTCAGGACAGTGGCGTAGGCACCGATCACCATCAGCCAATCGGACTGCACGAGCAATGGGGTGATCCCCGGGAGGAAGAACTCCGGGACGTTGAGGATGTAGTACAGCGCCGTGCCGTCTTGCCAGAGCTCACCCTGCACCTTGTACAACCCGGCCATGAGGTAGACGACAGTCACCTGAGTCACCAGGAGCAGGAGCCCCGTGTTGTTCAGGACCGACGCGCCCGGGCCCGCCTCGCGCTTTCGACGTCCTTTGACGAGGGTGAACGCCGAGTAGCACCTGGTCAGCAGGAGGAAGAGCACTGCTGTCGCGGCCAAGGCATCACCACCGTCCATGAACGCCGGGTTCGCCATGTAGAGCGACCAGAGGAGCACGTAGTGGGCAGCGAGGACCAGACGGCCACCCACACCGAGCGTGACAAGCACCGCGACCACCAGGCCTATGTGGAAGACGACCTCGAAGTACACCGCCGAATCCGTCGCGGCGTAGAGGCTCCAGGTCCCGATACCTGCCGTGTAGTCGCGGATGCCCTCGAGCCCGTAGACACCGTCCGGGCCGAAGAACGTTGATCGCCCCGCGTACTGCCTGATGTAGAACGCCGTCGACACCACTCCGACGACTGCCCTGAGCAGGCTCAGTGCAGTCGTTGCACGAGGCGCGTCAACCATCCAGTCGACAATGACGCCGACTCGGGAACGGAGCGTCCGACTCACAACGGGATCCATTCGGAGTCCGTGATGCGGGGCTCTGCACGAGCTGACCTGTCGCCGCGCTTCGACCACGGCGTCAGCGGTTGGACGACGTATCGAAGCTGCACGGCGGACGGTTCTTCATCAAGATCACGCGCAGACGGGCATGGGACCCGTTGCGCCGCGTAGCGAGCCAGCACCCGCTCGGCACGTCGCTGTGCGCTGACGTCGGGAGGCACGAGGTCTTCCTTGTCTCTCGCCTCAAGCCGCTTGCTGATGTCATCCTGCGCAAAGCGCTCGACGAGTGCGTTGCTGACGATCCGGCTCTCGCGATCCGGGAAGAACCTCGACGACTGGGCCCGCGCGACGGCGGACGAAGAGATGTCGGTCCATTTTGTCGTCGTGCCTTGGCAGCGGATGCGAGCAACCACGCCGCGTTCGTCGCTGATCGGATCTGGCGCGAAGAGCTGCCAGTTCTGGGAGAGGTGCGGATTCAGCAGGGAAGCTACCGGACCAACGTCGAACTTCACCGGCGTGACCGGACCAGCCAGCACGAGCGCGCACGCGCCGAAGATTCCGGCGACTACCACTCCAGCAGCTGCAATCAAGGTCTTTTGCATTGTTCCCCCGGAGGGAAGGGGCCCGCCGCAGCGACGAGCCCCCTCGTACTCGTCAACGATCGAAGTAGGCGGATTCGAGCTGCGCCGAAGGCTGCGGCGCCTCCGCGGCGAAACCGAGGATGCTCGCGAGACGAGCGACGTTCCCCGCCGCCTGCGGCGCAGTGGCCGCCTTGAACCCGGCTGCCAGAGCCTTCGCCACGCCCACCACTCCGCGCTGCTCTGGCTGAGAGTCCATCGACTGCGCACCCTGGTTCGCCACGACCTCCGCCATCGCGCTGGACTGCTCGTAGGACGTCTGCGCAGCCTGCGCTGGCGCCGCCAGCAGGAACGTGCTGCCGATCACAATCGCTGCGGCCGAACCGGCGAGCTTCGTATTGAGCTTCATCTTCGAACTCCAATCTGTTGTGTGGAGTACCTGTGTACCAGTTTCGAACCGACCGGTCTACCTCGCAGATGTGATGCCATCGCGGGCTCGTTCGGCCGCTATTCCCGAAGGGGATGAGGACCGCCGGCATCGACATCATCCAGTTCGACGACCCCGCCTTCACCGCCTTCCACAACGGGGTGCAGGACTACCGCGTGGCACCACACGCACGGAGACGGCGCTCGGGAAGCTCGGCGCGCTGCCCGCTGGTGCGGACATCGTGCGAGCCGAGCTCGCCAGCGTCGCCGTGCCGGTATCGCGCTAGCGCCCCGGCTGCACAGGACGGCTCGCCTCGGCAACGAGGCGGGCCGCCCTTCGTGTCGCGTCCGGCAGGCGCCCGGGTCCCGGGCCGGACTGGAGGCGCGGCTCGGTTCGGGTGGTCCGCCCGCGGTCGTCACTCTTGACTGTCGAGGCTCATCTTCTCGAAGTCCCCCGCAACGCACTGCGAGCTGCCGTCGATCGTGTACCCGCGGGGATCCGCGCGGAAGTCGGAGGAGCTCACCGGACCGCCCCTGCCCCGGACGCCGAGGATCGGGTCCTCGCCGCCGGTCTGGTAGCGCTCGGTCGTGACCCCGAGCTCCTTCCAGTGCTGTTCCACTGCCTCGACGTCGGCCTTTGGATCAGCGCTGGCAGCGCGGACCTTCGCGTAGACGTACTGGACGCCGCCCGTCCCGAGGCCGAGCCCGCACTTCCCCAGCCGTGGACCGTCGTTCGGTTCCCAACCGTCACCGACAACGTCCGTCGAACCCTCGACGAACGTGACGATGGACTGCTTCGCCCGCTCCGGGGTCTTCCCGAGCCCGGAGCTGCAACCGGTGAGGACGGCGACGGTGAGCAGTACGGCTCCTGCCCTCCGGAGGACGGAGACGGCTTTCCGCCGAGGTTGATTCACTTAGGAGCCCCACCCTGTTCGCTCTGCTTCTCCGATGTTCGCATGATCATCTCGTGAGTCGTTCGGCTGGCCGGTCGTGGCGTACGTGCACATGTCGGACGACACGAGCTCTCTCGGCCGCGATACGCAGTCGCTCCGTGATGTCGCTGACGCCCCCACGGATCACGACAGGAACCTCACGAAGTGAACCCACAGCATCAGCAAGTCCCTCGAACTCGTCGATCACGAGCAGCGATTCGGCTCGGCGCGTGATCCAACCGACTCCCCAGCTGTTGGGGGTTCGACTGTCGGCCACGATCGCCGTGGTCGTCGCAGCGGACGAACTCCAGCGCAACGGGGAGTGAACGAGGAAGCGCGGGAGCTCGAAGCCGCCGGCGTCGACAACGTCCAGTTTGACGAGCCCGCCTCCCGCGGCTGCAGCAGTCGTCGATCGACGTCATCTCGCTGGAATCGATCCGCTCCGAGATGCCGCTCGAGTTCGTCGAACTGATCCGCGGCAAGCGGGCCTGGGGCACCCCTAGGGGCATTCATAGTTTGATATGTTGCCTCTCAGATGACTGCTTCAGTAAGGGGTCCGCGGCGCTGAGGCTCCTCCGTCCCCGCAAGGGAGCGGGTCGCCATGATGCACGGCACACTCGAGCGAACCGGAGGGGGAACATGTTGAGGAGCCCGCGGGGTGTCCACTGGAGCACGGTCGGCATGTTCGTCCTGCTGGCGTACGGTGCTCCGTGGGTGCTGCTCTGGCCAGCCATCCAGGTGAGCGCGGACCTCTCAGACCCAGCCGGGAACCCCGGTGCGTACATCGCAACCGTGGCCATGATGTTCACACCAGGCCTGGCAGCGCTGCTGGTCGCGGTCACGCTCCAACGTCGCCGTGGAAAAGCGATTCTGGTTGAGCTTGGGCTGACGGGGTTCTTCACGCGTCGAAGCTGGCGCTTCGCCCTCGCCGGCATCACCGGAGCTGCTGTGCTGATCTCCGGCAGCTGGGGCTTCGGGATGCTGTTCGGGTGGGTGCAGCTCGACCCCGAACACTCCGTCGCGAAAGAACTCATCGTTCGAGTCACGGGCGAGCAACCGCCGATGCCGATGGCGCTCCTGGCGCTGCTGCAGCTGCTGAACCTCCCGATCGGGATTGCCATCACCGCGATCGCTGCGATCGGCGAAGAAGTCGGTTGGCGCGGCTGGCTCCTCCCGAAACTGCTGCCGCTCGGCACTGGATGGGCGCTGTGCGTGAGCGGCGCGATCTGGGGTCTCTGGCACGCTCCCGCGATCCTGCTCGGCCTGAACTACGAGGAACGCAATCCCCTCGGGATCATCATGATGATGATCGGCTGTGTCGGCGCGGGCGTGCTGATCGGCTGGCTCCGGCTTGCGAGTGGATCGCTTCTGCCCTGCGTGCTCGCCCATGCGGCACTCAACAGCTTCGCCTCGTACCAGTCCATCCTCTTCCCGCCTTTCGACGAACGCCTTGTCGGGCCGCTCGCCATCACCGGATGGGTCGTCATGGCGCTCTTGATCGCGGCGTGCGTTTTGCGGGCAACTCGACTTCGCCAGCGACACGGGTCGCAACTGGGCAGCCCCGAGGTCTGCAACACGGAGCTGTCCCCGTAGTCAGCCGAGCGTCCGAGGAACCGACCGGACGGCCGCCGCCTCGGACTCCGAGGGTCGGCTCCTCACCGCCGGCCTGGAGGACGGCGTCTGCGAAGCGTCAGACTCGAGGGCGTTGACTACGTTCATGATCACCAAGGGCGTCATCCACCAGGTCGAGAGTGCGACTGTCCGGGATCGCAACGGCGTATCAGTCGGCAAGGTCGTGCAGGTGTTCCCCTCCGACGAGGACGGCAGTGCGGCCTACGTCTGTGTCGCAACCGGCCTGCTCGGGCGACACCAGGCGCTCGTCCCCGCCGACGACGCCACGTTCGACGGGACGGACGTGCACGTCGGGTACACGAAGGACGCGATCAAGGGCGCGCCGTCCCTCGGAGCCGGACGCACCTTGTCCCCCGCCGAGGCGAACACCGTCCGCAAACACTTCGGGCTGTCCCGCACCGGCGCTGCGACCGGAGACATGGGCGACCCCCACGAGAACCTCGACCAGGCCGGAACAGGTCTTGCCGGCGCAGACGACACCGAGGGCGCAGGGACGACCCCGCCGGCCTGAACGTCACCGGAGTGAACGACGCCGAAACCGAGGCTTTCGCCCACGCCCAGCCAGGCAGTGGCCGGTCCTCTGGCTGGTGCGTGCTCCCTCGTTGATGCGCGCTCCTCTGAGCGTGGCCGACGCGGGTCTCTCGGAGGAGCATTCCCGTCTTCGTCCTACCGGCTCCGCAGCCATCGCACACGCGCAGCACCGCGAAACTTCTGCTGCGAACGCCCACGGGGCCGCAGCGTGGTCACGTGTCATGGGAAGTCACCCTCCGACACACATCGACACAACCCTTCTCGCGGGCGTTCGGCGATGCCACAGTCTCGCGATGGCGCACATCTGGTCGGGCTGTCCGCCCACACCGGACGAATCGACACCACACGACGCCACACCACGCGACAGGTAGCAGTCCAGACCACGAAGGAGTCCTCGTGACCATCAGCAACCAGACCGCCGACAGCAGGATCGACGAGGGCGCCGACGACGAGCTCCTCGCCCGCTTCCGTCCGATCTTCGACCGCATCGCTGCCGGCGCCTCTGAGCGCGAACGCGACCACCGCCTCCCGTTCGAGGAGATCCGCGAACTCGCCGCCGCAGGATTCGGCGCCGTCCGCGTCCCCGTCGCCCACGGCGGAGCCGGGGCGACCCTGCGCCAGCTGTTCCGCCTGCTGACGGAACTCGCCGCCGCTGACAGCAACATCCCCCAGGCGCTCCGCGGCCACTTCGCACTGGTGGAGGACCGGCTGGTCGCCCGGTCCGGGGAACGTGAGGGGTGGTTGGACCGCTTCGGCCGCGGTGAGATCGCCGGCAACTCGTGGACCGAGGTCGGATCGGTGCAGGTGGGCGATGTGATCACGAAGGTGACCCCGCAGCCGGACGGGACGTTCCGGACCACCGGGCAGAAGTACTACTCGACCGGCAGCATCTTCGCCGACTGGATCGACACCTACGCCGAACGCACGGACACCGGCGAGCGGGTCATCGCGATCGTCGACGCGCACCAGCCCGGAGTCACCCACACCGACGACTGGGACGGGTTCGGGCAGCGCACCACCGGGTCCGGCACCAGCACCTTCGACGACGCCGTCGTGCAGGCCGACGCGGTGATCCCCTTCGACGAGCGGTTCAAGTACCAGACGGCGTTCTACCAGGGCGTGCTGTTGAGCGTCCTCGCCGGGTCCGTCCTCGCAGCCGAACGAGAGATCGCGCGCGAGGTCCGCAACCGCACCCGCGTCTTCTCCCACGGCAACGCCGACACGTTCGCGGCAGACCCGCAGATCCTGCAGGTCGTCGGCGAGGTGTCGGCGGCCGGGTTCGCCGCCACGGCGATCGTCGACCGGGCCGCCGCGGCCCTGCAGGGCGCGTACGAGGGAGCCGGGCTCGACACAGCCGAAGACGAGCGCCGCAACGACCGCGCCGAACTCGCGACCGCGCAGGCCCAGGTGGCGCTGACCACCCTGGCGACGACGGCGACCTCGCACCTGTTCGACGCGCTCGCGGCGTCCGGGGTGAGCACGACGAAGAACCTCGACCGGCACTGGCGGAACGCTCGCACCGCCGGCAGCCACAACCCGTGGGTGTTCAAGGCTCGGATCATCGGTGACCACGCCGTCAACGGTGCCGAACCGCCCCGCGTCTGGGCGATCGGTGCGACCCGCACCTCGTGACGCCTGTCGAAGCCGAGACGGCTTCCTCGTGACCGCTGCTGCGATGTGCCTGCCCCACGCCCGCCCGCCCGCGTACAGTCCCTGGCAACGCACGGCTGGCCGACGATCGGGGAACACGATGCGACTGATCACGGGGACGACGCTGGTCGTTGCGCTGGCAGCAGGCGCGCTGATCGGCCTCGTGCCACCAGCGACTGCGGCCGGATCCGGAACGATCACCGTGCAGCTCGCAACGCCGGACGGCACCGCGATCCGGCTGGCGGACGTCGAACTCGCAGCGATCGGCACCGACGTCGTCGTCGGGAACGCCACCACCGAGGATGACGGCACCGCGACGTTCACCGGCATCCCCGCACCGGACACCGTCACGGTGACGACGCGGCAGCTCCCACCGCACGGAACGGAGACCTACGCCCCCGGACTCCGCTCGGGCATCGCCGTCCGTGGCGGTTCCACAGTCGCGGTCACCGTACCGCTCGTGATCGGCGCCACCGTGCAGGGCGGTGTGGTCGGCCCCACTGGACCCGCCGCTGGGCGCCTGATGTACGCCTGGAACGAGGACACCTCGCAGGTGTTCCGGACGACCTCGGACCGCGCGGGCCAGTACCGGTTCGTCGGGTTGAGCACCGGGAAGTACCGCATCGAGGCCTACGCCAGTGGAACGGCGTCGCCCGCCGTCTGGAAGACCCGGGTGTACGAGCAGCGAGGAACGCTCCCGGCTTCCCGAGTCACCTTGTCACGGCACTACGCACACAGCGACTACGACCTGGTCGTCTACGCGGCCTCGGCGTCCCGCAGCCCGTCGGCGCAACTGAGCGGTGCGACCGTCACGGTGACGAACGCGACGACCGGTGCGTCGTTCTCGACCCGGTTTTCGACGCTGCTCGACAGCGAGCAGACGGCGCAGTTCCAGATCCCCTCCGGGCAGTACGTGGTGGAACTCCGGACCGTCGCGACGACCGCAACGACCGCGCAGGTGCTGTGGCTCGGACGTCCGGGCGGCGTCTACCGGTACGTGACCGACCGAGCGCAGGCCGTGCCGGTGAAGGTCGTGTTCGGCGGTGGCAACTTCTGGGGCGGCGCCCTCGGGTGATCCGGCCCCAGCACCATCCCCAGCCCAGGGCTGGCCGGACGCGGTTGGCTGCGCGACTGCAAGCGGTCGTGTGAGCAGCAACGGACAGGAGGCGCGGTGCCAGCTGGCACCGCGCCTCCTGTCTGGCACACGGTCGCGGACACGCGACGGTGGCGTCACCACCTTCTACATGTCGGCGATGAGACGGAGTTCGGTGAGGTCGTGGTCACGGCCGACGATGTAGAAGCCGTACTCCCCGTCGTCCTCGCGACGGCGCAGCTCCACGCTCATCTTCTCGGCGGTACCACCGGCCTGCAGGTACGAACCCCCGTACTGCTCCTCAGCCTTGTCGGGGTTGAACATCCAGTCAGCGTCGTCGGGACACCACCAGATCCTCTGACCGAGGTGATCTTGATGCGTTGTCAACCGCAAGTCGGCCACATCGCCGACGGTTCCCTTCAACTGAGAACGCCCCGCCAGCCGAAGCCAGCGGGGCGTCCCCATGAGTCAGACCGGGATCAGAAGTCCCAGTCCTCGTCCTCAGTGTTCACGGCCTTGCCGATGACGTACGACGAGCCGGACCCCGAGAAGAAGTCGTGGTTCTCGTCCGCGTTCGGCGACAGGGCGGAGAGGATGGCCGGGTTCACGTCGGTGATGTTCTTCGGGAACATCGGCTCGTAGCCCAGGTTCATCAGCGCCTTGTTGGCGTTGTAGTGCAGGAACTTCTTGACGTCCTCGGTCAGGCCGACCTCGTCGTAGAGGTCCTGCGTGTACTGCACCTCGTTCTCGTACATCTCGAACAGCAGCGAGAACGTGTAGTCCTTGAGCTCGTCGCGCTCGGCCTGCGTGAGGGTCTCGAGGCCCTTCTGGTACTTGTACCCGATGTAGTACCCGTGGACGGCTTCGTCACGGATGATCAGGCGGATCAGGTCGGCGGTGTTCGTGAGCTTCGCGCGCGACGACCAGTGCATCGGCAGGTAGAAGCCCGAGTAGAACAGGAACGACTCGAGCAGCGTCGAGGCGACCTTGCGCTTCAGCGGGTTGTCGCCCTGGTAGTAGTCCATCACGATGGACGCCTTCTTCTGCAGGTTCGGGTTTTCCTCGGACCAGCGGGAAGGCCTCGTCGATCTCACGCGTCGACGCGAGGGTCGAGAAGATCGACGAGTAGGACTTGGCGTGCACCGACTCCATGAACGCGATGTTCGTGTAGACGGCTTCCTCGTGCGGGGTGATCGCGTCGGGGATGAGCGACACGGCGCCGACGGTGCCCTGGATGGTGTCGAGCAGGGTCAGACCGGTGAACACACGCATGGTCAGGGTCTGCTCGGCCGGCGTCAGCGTGTTCCACGACTGCACGTCGTTCGACAGCGGAACCTTCTCGGGCAGCCAGAAGTTGTTGACGAGACGGTTCCAGACCTCGACGTCCTTGTCGTCCTGGATGCGGTTCCAGTTGATGGCCTGGACCCGATCAATGAGCTTCAGCTTCTCGACCAACGTGTGTTCCTTACAGAGATGGTGACTAAGTGACGGACTGGAGGCGCGGTGCGGGTTGGCACCGCGCCTCCAGGGAGCAGAGCGGCAGCTCTACAGCATGCAGCTGACGCAGCCCTCGACCTCCGTGCCCTCCAGCGCGAGCTGGCGGAGACGGATGTAGTAGATCGTCTTGATGCCCTTGCGCCATGCGTAGATCTGCGCCTTGTTGATGTCACGCGTGGTGGCGGTGTCCTTGAAGAACAGCGTCAGGGACAGGCCCTGGTCCACGTGCTGCGTCGCCGCGGCGTACGTGTCGATGATCTTCTCGGCACCGATCTCGTACGCGTCCTGGTAGTAGTCCAGGTTGTCGTTCGTCATGAACGGCGCCGGGTAGTAGACGCGGCCGAGCTTGCCTTCCTTGCGGATCTCGATCTTCGACGCGATCGGGTGGATCGACGACGTCGAGTGGTTGATGTACGAGATCGAACCGGTGGGCGGGACGGCCTGCAGGTTCTGGTTGTAGATGCCGTGCTCCTGGACGGACGCCTTCAGCGCCTTCCAGTCGTCCTGCGTCGGGATCGTGATGTTCGCGTTGTCGAAGAGCGAGGCAACACGAGCGGTCGCGGGGGTCCACGTCTGGTCGGTGTACTTGTCGAAGAACTCACCCGACGCGTACTTCGAGTCGCGGAAGCCGTCGAAGGTCTCGCCGGTCTCGATCGCGATCTTGTTCGACGCACGAAGGGCGTGGAACAGCACCGTGTAGAAGTAGATGTTCGTGAAGTCGATGCCCTCTTCGGAGCCGTAGTAGACGCGCTCACGAGCGAGGTAGCCGTGCAGGTTCATCTGGCCGAGGCCGATGGCGTGCGACTTGTCGTTGCCGTCCTCGACGGAACGCACCGAGGTGATGTGCGACATCTGCGAGACCGAGGTCAGGCCGCGGATGGCGGTCTCGATGGTCTTGCCGAAGTCGGGCGAGTCCATCGTCAGCGCGATGTTCAGCGAGCCGAGGTTGCAGGAGATGTCCTTGCCGATCTCCTTGTAGGACAGGTCCTCGTTGAAGGTCGTCGGGGTGTTGACCTGCAGGATCTCCGAGCACAGGTTGGACATGTTGATCCGACCCTTGATCGGGTTGGCCTTGTTCACCGTGTCCTCGAACACGATGTACGGGTAGCCCGACTCGAACTGGATCTCGGCGATGGTCGTGAAGAAGTCACGCGCCTTGATCTTCGTCTTCTTGATGCGCGAGTCGTCGACCATCGCGCGGTAGTTCTCGGAGATCGGGACGTCGCCGAAGGGGACGCCGTAGACCTTCTCGACGTCGTACGGCGAGAACAGGTACATGTCCTCGTTGTTCTTCGCGAGCTCGAACGTGATGTCCGGCACGACGACGCCGAGGGACAGCGTCTTGATGCGGATCTTCTCGTCGGCGTTCTCGCGCTTGGTGTCGAGGAACTTCATGATGTCCGGGTGGTGGGCGCTGAGGTAGACCGCGCCGGCACCCTGACGCGCACCGAGCTGGTTCGCGTAGGAGAAGGAGTCTTCCAGCAGCTTCATCACGGGGATGATGCCCGAGGACTGGTTCTCGATCTGCTTGATCGGGGCGCCGGCCTCGCGGATGTTCGAGAGGAGCAGGGCCACGCCGCCGCCGCGCTTCGAGAGCTGCAGCGAGGAGTTGATGCCGCGCGAGATCGACTCCATGTTGTCCTCGATGCGGAGCAGGAAGCAGGAGACGAGCTCGCCGCGCTGTGCCTTCGCCGTGTTGAGGAACGTGGGGGTCGCGGGCTGGAAGCGGCCGGCGACGATCTCTTCGACCAGGTCGATGGCAAGCTGCTCGTTGCCCTGGGCCAGGCCGAGGGCGGTCATGACGACGCGGTCCTCGAAGCGCTCCAGGTACCGCTTGCCGTCGAACGTCTTGAGCGTGTAGCTCGTGTAGTACTTGAACGCGCCGAGGAACGTCTGGAACCGGAACTTCTTCGAGTAGGCCAGGTCGTTGAGTCGCTGGATGAAGTCCAGCGAGTACATGTCGATCGTGGCTTTTTCGTAGTACTCGTTCTCGACCAGGTAGTCGAGCCGCTCCTTCAGGTTGTGGAAGAAGACGGTGTTCTGGTTGACGTGCTGCAGGAAGAACTGCTTGGCGGCCTCACGATCCTTGTCGAACTGGATGTTCCCGTCCGCGTCGTAGAGGTTGAGCATCGCGTTGAGGGAGTGGTAGTCCATCCCCGTCTGCGGCGACGTCAGATCGACGTCTGCAACTGCTGCGTCCAAAATGCATCCAATCCTGAGTTGACCGCCGACACGTCGTCAGGGGTCCCGAAGAGTTCAAACCTGTACAGAAGGGGGACGTTGCACTTCTGCGCGATGACGTCCCCTGCGAGGCCGTACGCCTCGCCGAAGTTCGTGTTGCCACCCACCACCACGCCGCGGATGAGCGAGCGGTTGTGGGCGTCGTTGAGGAACTTGATGACCTGCTTGGGGACTGCACCCTCGCCGTTGCCGCCACCGTAGGTGGGCAGGACCAGGACGTAGGGCTCGTCGACGTGCAGGAACGGTTCGCTCGGGTAGAGCGGGATCCGGTCCGCGTCGCGGCCGAGCTTCTCGACGAAGCGCGCGGTGTACCCGGACACGCTCGAGAAGTAGACCAATCGGCTCATGGTGCGCTCCTCTGGAGAAGGTGCGGAACAGGCGGACCGGGGGTGTCCTGCGGGCGGTGAGCCGGCGGTGTTCAACCAGCACAGGCTGAACGGGACCGGGGTGACCGTCCGCAGGACGGAAGGCGACTACGCCAGTTCGGCGCTGAGGGTCGCGATCTTGTCGGGGCGGAAGCCCGACCAGTGGTCGTCGTCCGTGACGACGACGGGGGCCTGCATGTAGCCCAGGCTCTTGACGTGCTCGAGCGCTGCTTCGTCCGTGGAGACGTCGTGCACTTCGTACTCGATGCCCTTGTTGTCGAGGGCCCGGTACGTCGCGGTGCACTGGACGCAGGACGGCTTGGTGTAGACGGTGACGGCCATGTTCTCCCCTGGTTCCTACTGGTTTCTGCTGTGCTGTGGAGGTGGTGCTGATGTCTGTCCGCAGTCGTGTCCGGGAGGGGCCGCTGCGATGCCTCCACACTACATCTAGTGGCTAGCCGCAGCACCGACCACAAGAGGAAGTGTTACAGCCGTGTAGTTCTCCACAACGTCCTCCACAGTCTGTGGATTCCCGGGAGGCCCGAGTTTCCGCCAGTCTGCGGCCGACCACCGACACTTCCCCACACCCGTGGACAGTCCCGATCCACAAGTGTGGAATCAGCGCATCGGCGTGTCGCGAACCGCCCCTCCCCAGGACGGGGGACGCCCCCGTCCGGCCGGTCCGTACACTCGTCTCGTGAGTACGTACGGGCCCCTCCTGAAGACCCCTGGCGTGGGTCGTGTCATCGCCGCACAGCTCACCGCGCGGTTCCCGTTCGGCATGCTGTCGCTGGCCTACCTGCTGCACGTCGAGCACGTGTTCGGCTCCTACGGCGCGGCCGGTCTGGTGCTCGCGACGACGAGCATCGGGCAGGCGCTGGCCGGCCCCCTGACCAGCCGGTGGATGGGCAGCTGGGGCATGCGCCCCGTCCTCATCCTGACGAGCATCGTCGCGCTGATCAGCATGGTGGTCATCGCGTTCGTGGTCATGCCGCTCTGGGGCTACGTGGTGGTCGGCTTCCTCGGCGGCCTCGCGGTCCCGCCCGTGCAACCGGCGGTGCGCACCATCTACCCGAAGATGGTGACGTCGGCGCAGCTCACACCCCTCTTCTCGCTCGACGCCAGCGCGCAGGAGCTCATCTGGGTCGCCGGCCCGGTCATCACCACCTTCGTCGCCACCCAGGTCGGCACGGTCGAAGCGATCGTCGTCGCGATGGTCTTCCTGGTCGTCGGCGGCGCGTGGTTCATCGCCTCCCCCGAGCTCGGTCGCGTCCGCATCCCCCGTTCCAAGCGCGCCTTCGGTGTCGTGCTGAAGCGCCCCGCGGTCGTCGTCGCCACCCTGACCGGTCTGCTCCTGATCGGGGCCTGCGCCGCGGTCGAGGCGAGCGTCACGAGCGTCTTCGGCGAGGGCAGCCCGAACGCCGGCATCGTCCTCGCGGTGTTCGCGGTCGGTTCGCTCGTCGGCGGCCTGGCGTTCGGCCACCGCCCGATCTCCCGCAACACCCTGTGGACGCGCATGGCCGTCGTGTTCGTCGGCCTCACCCTGGCCCTCGGCGGCACGGGGTTCTGGTGGCTGTGCCTCGCCCTGGTCGTCGCGGGTGTGGGCATCGCGCCGGCCCTCGCGGTGATGTTCGGTTCGGTCTCCGCCACCGTCAAGTTCTCCGACACGGCCGAGGCCTACGGCTGGATGGGCACCGGCCAGCTGATCGGTGCCGCCGGCGGTTCGGCGATCGCCGGCTTCCTGATCGACGGCAGCGGCCCCGTCGGTGGTTTCACCGTCGGCGCCGTGATGGCCGGCCTGGGCGTGCTGCTCCCCCTGGCGATGCGCAGCTGGCTGCCCGACCTGCGCGGCCGTGACGCCAGCCCCCTCCCTGACACCGAGCCGGTGCACCTGCCGACTTGAGCGCGCGGGCGGCGGCGGGAGTCGGGCGGGCGGCGTGCGGTTTCGGGCGTACCTGGTCGAAACGGGCGTACCTGGTCGGGAGTTCCGACCAGGTACGCCCGTTTCCACTTGCCATCGCAGCCGGTGTGGGAAGGAACGTGCGCCCGGGACGCGGGTCGCGTTCTCCACAGATGGCCTGGAGGCCCGGCGCACGCCCGCCAGGCACCGGCAGGATGGGTGCATGGTCACCTCAGTCCCCCTGCGCGACGGCCGCGCGATCCCCGCGATCGGCTTCGGCGTCTACAAGGTCGACGATGCCGAAGCGGAGACGGCGGTCGGTCTCGCGCTCGACGCCGGCTACCGGCACGTCGACACCGCCGAGATGTACGGCAACGAGACCGGCGTCGGCACGGCGATCCGGGCCTCCTGGCTCGATCGTGACGACGTCTTCGTGACGACCAAGGTGTGGAACGACCACCAGGGGCGCGACGCGACCCTGCGGGCGTTCGACGGCAGCCTCGAGCGGCTGGGGCTCGACGCCGTCGACCTCTACCTGATCCACTGGCCGGCCGCCGCGAACGACCGCTACGTCGAGACCTGGCGGGCGCTGGTGGAACTGCGCGAGTCGGGGCGGGCGCGGAGCATCGGTGTCTCGAACTTCCAGGTGCCGCACCTGCAGCGACTCATCGACGAGACCGGCGAGGTACCGGCGCTGAACCAGGTCGAACGGCACCCGTGGCTGCCGCAGCGCGAACTCATCGCGTTCCACGAGCAGCACGACATCGTGACCGGGGCATGGTCGCCGCTCGGCCGCGGGCGACTGATCGACGAGCCGGTGCTGACCGGCATCGCGGACACGCACGGTGTGAGCGTGGCGCAGGTGCTCGTGCGGTGGAACGTGCAGCAGGGCGTGGTGGTGCTGCCGAAGTCGGTCACGCCGTCACGGATCCGGTCGAACCTCGACGTCGACGGCTTCGAGCTCACCGCCGACGAGCTCGCAGCGATCGGGACGCTCGAGTCCGGGCAGCGGACGGGCTCCCACCCGGACTCGGTGTCGTAGCCGGATCAGCTCCGGCGGTCCTCCTCGGACTGCCACGGCAGGTGCAGGTCACCCGGTTCGGGCTCCACATCGCCGGCGTCGTCCGCGCCGCCCGTCCCGGGGGCCGCGATGACCTTGGACGGGTCGATGCCGTCTTCACGCAGGTCGGCGTCGTCGCGCTGCTTCGTCTGGGATGCGTCCATCTCACGCTCGCTCGACGGGCTGTACGACGTGTCCGCCGCTCGCTGCTCGCGGCCACTGACCCCGTCGACGTCGTCGCTGTGAGCGGCGTCGCGGAGCGCGTCGTTCCGAGCTCGGTCGTCCGACGGCTCGGGGCCGGGGGCGTTCGGGATGCTGTCGCTCATGGTGTCTCCTCCTGCAGCGGACGGTAGTCCTCGGCCCCGTGTAACGAGTCTGGCTCGGTCCGCTCCCCGCACTCCGTGACGCCCCTCGCCCCCGCTACGATGCCGACGAGGGGGAACGATGGGACGAACACGGACCGCGACGACCGCGGTGATCGGCTCCGCACTGGTGGGGCTGCTGCTCACCGGGTGCACGGCGTTCGGCGGCGACGACACCATCCCGACGCCGACGCGACAGGCGGCCGAACGCACGACTGAACCCACCCCGGACCCGACGTCGGCGGCCGATGCGGTCGAGGTGGAGCAGGCCCTGCCCACCGGCACCGTGGCGGCGGAGACCGACGTCGTCTCACCGAGCGGCGACACGAGCATCCACGTCCGCGTCGTCGCGAACGACCGCGGCACCTTCGACGCCCAGCTCTCCGGGTACCGGACGACCAATCCGCAGCCGATGCGTCTGGAGTTCCGACACCGGCCCGCGAAGCCGCTCGACGGCGCGGACGGCGCGGTGCGCGAGACGGTCGAGTGGGCCGCCGCGGTTGCTCCTCCGGCCTCGTTCACGATGGGTCAGGCGGGTCCGCGCCCCGACTACCTGCGCAGTGTCGTCCTCGTGCCGGCGACGGTGGCGGACGAGGACTCGTCGGCGCGCCCGTGGGCCGGATCGGTGCTCGCCGCCGCTGACCTCACGTGGAAGATCCCGAACCCCTACCCCGACCTCCGGGTCACCGTCGGCAAGGACCGACCGGGCGCCTACGGCATCGTCACCGACGTCGACGGCCGACCGGCGAACTACTTGGTCGCGCACGGCGACGAGCTCTCGACCGTCGCGGAGCGGTTCGGCGTCACGCCGGCGCAGGTGCAGTGGATGAACCCCTACATTGAGCAACGCGACGACGACTGGCTGCTCGAGGGCAGCACGCTCAACCTCGACCCCGCTCGGCGTTGAGACGAGGGGTCGGTCCGGTCCGTTACGGTTGACCAGCACTCGGCACCACCAGGAGGTCCCATCGTGACGATCGTCGCCGCCGCAGACGGCTCAGCCCTCGGCAACCCCGGCCCCGCCGGCTGGGCCTGGTACGTCGACGACGAGCGGTGGGCGGCCGGCGGTTGGCCCCGCGCGACGAACAACATCGGCGAGCTCACGGCCGTCCTGCAGCTGCTCCGCGCCACGAAGGACACCGGCGAGCCGCTGCACATCCTGTGCGACAGCCAGTACGCCATCAAGGCCTGCACCGAGTGGCTCGCCGGCTGGAAGCGCAAGGGCTGGCGGAAGGCCGACGGCAAGCCTGTCCTCAACGTCGAGATCATCAAGGAACTCGACGCGGAACTGCAGGGTCGCAAGGTCACGTTCGAGTGGGTCCGCGGCCACGTCGGTCACGAGATGAACGAAGCTGCCGACGTCCGTGCCCGCGGTGCCGCCACCGCGTTCCAGAACGGCACCGACGTGCCGCACGGTCCCGGCTGGCCCGGCGCCGAGGTCCCCGAGCCGTCCGCGCTGCCCGACGCGACCCCGCCCGCGACCCTCTTCTGACCCTTCCGCCAGCAGCCCACCCGGTTATATACTCCTCTGTATAACGGAGGTGATCGGCATGGCAGTGACGACGATCGATCTTGATCCACGCGTGCTCGATGATGCGAAGCAGCTGACCGGCGCCCGCTCCAACCGCGAGGTCGTGCAGAGAGCACTCGAAACCCTCATCGCGGTGCGGCGACAGCCGGCCGCCGTCGAACGCATCATCGCGCGAGACTTCAGCGCCGACCCTTCCGCGGCTGACGAACTCCATCCCTGATGGCGACGTACATCGTCGACAACTCCGTCTGGTGGAAGGCGCACCGTTCCGCGGGGATCGCACGACGCCTTCGCGAGATCGCAACGCAGGACTTGATCATGACGTGCCCACCTCAGGTCCTCGAGTACTGCCATTCAGCACGCACCGGGCCCGACCACCAGGGACACCGCGATGACATGGACGCCTTCCTCGAAGCATCAGAACACCCGGACGTCCAGGATGTGACGAGCATCCAGAACGCTCTCTGGAACAACGGCCACGTCCGCGGAGCAGGACCGATCGACGTCCACATCGCTGCCTATGCCGTGCGCAACGGGGCAACCGTCCTCAGCTCGGATCGCGACTACGACCACATCGCCGACGCGGTCGCCGATTTCCGGCACGAGTACCTGCCGGAGCACTGACCGCGGGTCAGTAGGTCCCGTCGCGCCGGTCCTGGCGGGTGATCTGCTCCCCCGACGCCGGGTCGACGCCCGAGCGCGTGGTGGTCGTGGTGCGGCGACCGCCGAAGGCCACTGCGAGGCTGATGATGAGCAGCACGACACCGGCTGCCATCAGGATGTAGCCGATCAGGCGGAGGTCGATACCGGCGAGCTGGATGTTCAGCGCGAAGGCGACGATCGCGCCGATGACGATCAGGGCGATGCTGGATCCGATGCGCATGACGCAGTCCTCTCGGGTGGGGGTGGTGCCGGAGACGGTACACGTCCGACAACCCCAGCGCCGGTCAGTCGACGTCCACCTCGGCCCACCCGTCGAACCGTCCGATCTCGGTGACCCGCACGACGGCCTCGCCGACCTCGTCTGAGGCGTCCAGATCGATCGTCGCCGAGAACCCGAAGTCCTTGTCGCCCTCGGGATCGGCGAAGATCTGCCGCGCCTTCCAGACCCGGGGTGATGCGGTGGCACCGCTCTCGTCGAGCACCAGGTACTGCATCGAGCGCGCGTCGGCATCGGTGCCGATGCTGTCGTGCTCCTCGTAGTACTCCTCGAGCACGTTGTCCCACGCCGACCGGTCGAAGCCGACGGTCGCGTCGAGTTCCCCGAGCCCGTCGATGTCGTCGGCCGCGGCGAGCAGCACCCGCTGGAACAGGGCGTTGCGCACGAGCACCCGGAACGCCCGCGGGTTGCCGGTGAGTCGTGCGGGCTGCGGCGGCGCGATCTCCTCGTGCTCCTCGGAGGCCAGCAGGACGTCGCCGTTGAGCAGCGCCTCCCACTCGTCGACGAGCGAGGAGTCGGTCTGCCGGACGACCTCGCCCAGCCACTCGATCAGGTCGTCGAGCTCCTGGGTCCGCTGTTCCTCGGCGATGGTCTGCCGCATGGTCCGGTACGCGTCGGACAGGTAGCGGAGCACGAGCCCCTCGGAGCGGGTGAGCTGGTAGAAGCGCACGAAGTCGCCGAAGGTCATCGCGCGTTCGTACATGTCGCGGACGACGGCCTTCGGGGACAGCTGGAAGTCGAGCACCCACGGCTGTTCCGCGGCGTAGGCCTCGTAGGCGGCGGTCAGCAGCTCGTCGAGCGGCTTCGGCCAGGTGACCTCCTCGAGCAGTTCCATCCGCTCCTCGTACTCGATCCCCTCCTGCTTCATCCGGGCGACGGCCTCGCCACGCTCCTTGAACTGCTGCTGCGACAGGATCGCCCGCGGGTCGTCGAGCGTGGCCTCGACGACCGAGACCATGTCCAGCGCATAGGTGGGAGAAGAAGGGTCGAGCAACTCGAACGCGGCGAGCGCGAACGGTGACAGCGGCTGGTTGAGCGCGAAGTTCGGCGCGATGTCGACGGTCAGGCGGTAGGCGCCGTCGACCTTCTCGATCACCCGCGCGTTGATGAGGGTCCGGGCGATGACGAGCGCCCGCCGGGCCATCGCGAGCTGCCGCGAGCGCGGTTCGTGGTTGTCGTAGACCAGCGACCGGACGTCGACGAAGGCGTCCCCGCCGCGGGCGACGACGGACAGCACCATCGCGTGCGTGATCCGCATGCGCGACACCATCGGCTCCGGCTCGGCTGCGATCAGCCGCTCGAACGACGCCTGACCCCAGGACACGAAGCCCTCGGGCGCCTTCTTCCGCTTGATCTTGTTCTTCTTCTTCGGGTCGTCGCCGGCCTTGGCGACGGCGCGGGCGTTCTCGATGTCGTGCTCGGGTGCCTCGGCGACGACGTCACCCTCGGTGTCGTAGCCGGCACGTCCGGCGCGGCCGGCGATCTGGTGGAACTCCCGCGCGGACAGCTGGCGCATCTTCGTGCCGTCGAACTTCGTCAGCCCGGTGAACAGCACGGAGCGGATCGGCACGTTGATCCCGACGCCCAGGGTGTCGGTGCCGCAGATGACGGGCAGCAGGCCGCGCTGGGCGAGCTGCTCGACGAGCCGTCGGTACTTCGGCAGCATGCCGGCGTGGTGCACGCCGATGCCGGCCCGGATCAGGCGCGACAGGGTCTGTCCGAACCCGGCGCTGAAGCGGAAGCCGGCGATGGCGTCGGCGATCTGGTCGCGGCGTTCGCGCGAGGCGACCTTCGCCGACATCAGCGACTGCGCCCGTTCGAGTGCGGCGGCCTGGGCGAAGTGCACGATGTAGATCGGCGCCTTGCCCTCCTCGAGGAGCCGTTCCACCGTCTCCTGCACGGGCGTCATCACGTACTGGTACTCGAGCGGCACGGGTCGCGAGACACCGGTCACGCGGGCGGTGGGCCGACCGGTCCGGCGGGACAGGTCGTCGGCGATGGTGGTGACGTCGCCGAGGGTCGCGGACATGAGCAGGAACTGCGCCCGCTCGAGCACGAGCAGCGGCACCTGCCACGCCCAGCCTCGGTCGGGGTCGCCGTAGAAGTGGAACTCGTCCATCACGACGACGTCCACGTCGGCGTCCGGCCCCTGCCGCAGCGCCAGGTTCGCCAGGATCTCGGCGGTGCAGCAGACGATCGGGGCGTCGGCGTTGACGCTCGAGTCACCGGTGACCATGCCGACGTTCTGCGCACCGAACAGCTCGACGAGCTGGAAGAACTTCTCGGACACCAGCGCCTTGATCGGTGCCGTGTAGTAGCTCCGCTTGCCCTCGGCGAGCGCGGCGAAGTGCGCGCCGGCCGCGACGAGCGACTTCCCGGTGCCGGTCGGCGTGCTCAGCACGACGTTCGCGCCGGACACGAGTTCGATGACCGCTTCGTCCTGCGCCGGGTACAGCGGCCGGCCGCCCTCGGCAGCCCAGGCCGCGAAGGCCTCGTAGACCTCGTCGGGGTCGACGACGCCGTCCACCGCCGCCGGGATCGCGGCGACGAGCGGGGGCACGGTGGTGACGTCGGTCATGTACACATCCTCCCAGGTGCGCATGTGCCGGACGGGAGGCCCGTGGCGGCGCCGCCACGGGCCTCCCGTCCGCCCCGTCGCTGACTCAGGCGCATTTCGATACGTGCGCATAGACTCGCGACATGCGCGAACTCGGCTTCCTCTCCTTCGTCCCGAACCACGGCGGCACCGACGGCGCCGCCGACGCCCTGGAGGACGGCCTGCGCCTGTTCGAGACCGCCGAGTCGCTCGGCTACGGGACGGGCTGGGTGCGCGGACGGCACTTCGAGCCGTACCTGACGAGCCCGATGACCTTCTTCGCGGCCGCCGCCCAACGCACCAGCACCATCGCGTTCGGCACCGCCGTGCTCGGCATGCGCTACGAGGACCCGGTACGCCTGGCCGAGGACGCCAGCACGGTCGACCTGCTCAGCGGTGGCCGGGTGCAGCTCGGCATCAGCACGGGCATCGCCGGGTACGGCCCGATCCTCGACCCGGTGTTCGGCACGGTCGACCGCAGCTTTCGCGACGAGGCCGAGGCCCGCGCCGCACGGCTGCTCGAGGTGCTGCAGGGTGAGCCCCTGGGCAGTGCCGGCAAGGGCTACGAGAGCATCCCCGCCGGGGCCGACCTGACCCTGCAGCCGCTCAGCCCGGGCCTGCGCGACCGAGTGTGGTGGGGCGGCGGCAGCATGGGCACGGCGGTCCGCACGGCCGAGAAGGGCCTCCTGCTGCACTGCTCGACCCTGAACACCGAGGACACCGGCGCCCCGTTCGCCCAGGCGCAGGCCGACCAGATCGCCGCCTACCGCGAGCGGTTCGCCGAGCTGCACCCGCAGCGCGAGTCCAAGGTCGCCGTGGGCCGGATCGTGGTGCCGCTCCTCGACGACCACGACCGCGCCGTGCACGAGGAGTTCCTGACCGGGTACGCCTCCGGGATGGACGACGAGGGCCGGCCGCTCTCGGGTACCCCGCCGTTCCGGTTCAGCAAGGTCGTGTCCGGCGAACCGGCGGCCATCGTCGACGCCCTGCTCGCCGACCCGGCGGTCACCGCCACCGACGAACTGGTCATCACCCTGCCGGCGAACGGCGACCGTGCGGCACACGAGCGGATCCTGCGCATCGTGGCCGAGGAGATCGCCCCGGCACTGCGGGCCTGAGGGCCGGCACTGCGGGCCTGAGCGCCGGCGCCGCTGGCCCGACCGCCTGCGGTCCCGCCGCCGCACCACCACCGAGAGTCAAGGGCATCCGGCGGGGCTCTGATCGAGTTGGTGAGGCCCGAGAGCCCGGCCGGATGACCATCTCGTCCCTGATCCGCACGAGATGGTGCACCCATCGTTCCACCTACCGAGCGGTTTGTCACACCGTTCCGCGCACCCGGGACGTAAGAAGTTGACCAAGTGTCACTCGTTTTTCCGAACCGGGACGAAGTGCGGGAACCGGTTCACCGGTGCGCATCGCGGCCGGAACGACGAATGCGTCCCCGCGCGGACGCGGGGACGCATTCTGGGACGCACCGGGGAGGCCAGGGCAACAACGGCCGGATCAGGAGACCGAGTCGCTCACCCAGCGACCCCGTAGTCGGTGCGTGCGCGGACGGTAACCAGCCGACTCGCGCACATAGATGCTACTGAACGGAGTTGGGAGCTGCGCGGAAACCGGACGACTTCGTCACTCCAGTTCGAGGGACGCGGTTCCGGCGTCGTCGGTGACCGAGGCGCCGACGTGCAGCGTGAAGGTCCCCGACTCGTACTGCCACGAGCCGTCCCAGTGGGCGAAGGCTCGCGCCGGGACCTCGATCGAGACCTCCGTCGACGCGCCCGCAGCGAGCCGGACCGGGGCGAACCCGACCAGCCAGCGCACCGGGCGGTCGACCGCCGACTCCGCACGGGACGCGTAGACCTGCACGACGTGTTTGCCGGCACGGGCGCCCGTGTTCGCGACGGTCGCCGTGACGATGACGGCGTCGCCCTCGCGCACGGTCGGGGTCGCGGAGACGCCCTCGATCGACCACGTGGTGTAGCCGAGGCCGTGGCCGAACGGGTACGCCGGCTCCGTGCCGGCGCGGAGCCAGGCCCGGTAACCGACGTGGACACCCTCGTCGTAGGCGACCTTCCCGTCGACCGGGGTGACGTCGAGCACCGGGACGTCGGCCATCGCGACGGGCCACGTGGTGGGCAGGCGGCCGCCGGGCTCCTGCACCCCCGTCAGCACGTCGGCCAGGGCGTTGCCGTACTCCTGCCCCCCGAACCAGGTCAGCAGCACCGCGGCGACGTCGTTCCGCCAGGGCATCTCGACCGGCGATCCGGCGTTCACGACGACGACCGTGTTCGGGTTCGCCGCGGCGACCGCGCGCACCAGGTCGTCCTGGTGGCCGGGCAGCGCCAGCGAGGAGCGGTCGTAGCCCTCGGACTCGACCTTGGAGTTCGTGCCGACCACGACGACGGCGACGTCCGCACCACGGGCGGCGTCCACCGCGGCCTCGATGAGCACGGCGGGGTCGTCGTCCGACGGCTCGGTGCCGAACTGGTACGCCAGCACCCCACCGAGCGTCTCGTCCTGCACGATGTCGTACTCGATGCGGATCGCGACCTGCTGGCCGGTGGTCACCGACACCGGCACCGACCGCGCCGGCGGGTTGAGGAACGCGGCACCGAGCTGGTCGCCCTCGAACGGCACGTCCTCGTCGAGCAGCAGTTCGCCGTCGATCCACATGCGTGACCGGCCGGCCGCGCCGATGCCGAACCGCACGGTCCCGGTCGACTCCGCCGTGTAGGTGGTGGTGATGTCGAGCCGGTCGGCTTCGCGGGTCGGGGCGTCGCCGCCGAACCAGAACAGTGCCGTCGCGCGGCGGTCCTCGACGAACAGCTCCTCGCCGTCCTTGACGAAGGCGACCCGGGCTCCGGGCTCCCCGGTGCCGGGGTTCGTGATGGTGGACAGCGGGAACTCCGCGATGCCCTCCTGCACGACGGCGCCGATCGCGTAGTCCACGCTCGCGCCGGGGAAGGCCGAACGGATGCCGTCCAGCGGTGACACGACCTGCGACGGCACGACCGTGGCCGAGCCACCGCCCTGCGTGCGGGCCTGGTCGGCGTTGTGCCCGATCACCGCGATGCGCGACACGGCGGGGGCGTCGAGCGGCAGGACACCGGTGTTGCGGACCAGGACCGTGCCCTCGGCCTCGGCCTCGCGCACGAACGCGATGCCGTCCTCGACGTGCACGGGCGAGGCGGCGACGGGCTCGAAGCCCTCGAGCGCGCCGACGCGGGCAGCCAGGGTCAGGATCCGGCGGACCTTGCGGTCGATCGCCGCCATCGGCACCTCGCCGGACTGCACGGCGGCGAGCAGCGGGCCCTCGCTCCACCACGGGTTCGGCCCGGGCATCGCGACGTCCTGCGACGCCTTCGCGGAGTCCACCGAACGCACCCCGGTCCAGTCTGACACGACGATGCCGTCGAAGCCCCACTCCGAGTTGAGCGGGGCCTCGAGCAGGTCGTTCTCCGACGCCGTCACGCCGTTGATCGCGTTGTACGACGACATGATCGCCCAGGCGTGCGCCTCGGTCACGGCCTTCTCGAACGCCAGCAGGTACAGCTCGCGGAGCGCACGGTCCGACACCTCGGTCGACGCGGTGAAGCGGTCGGTCTCGTAGTCGTTCGCGATGTAGTGCTTCGGGGTCGCGGCGACACCGTTCTCCTGCACGCCGTCGACGTACGACGCGGCCAGGTCACCGGTGAGCACCGGGTCCTCGCTGAACGCCTCGAAGTGCCGGCCACCGAGCGGGGACCGGTGCAGGTTGATGGTCGGGCCGAGCACGACGTCGACGCCCTTCCGGCGGGCCTCCACCGCGGCGGCGGCGCCGTAGCGCTTCGCGATCGCGCGGTCCCACGAGGCACTCAGCGCGGTCGCCGACGGCAGGTTCAGGGACGGGTCGCGCTCGTCCCACACCTCGCCGCGCACGCCCGACGGGCCGTCCGACATCAGGATCCTGCGCAGCCCGATCTTCTCGATGGGCCAGGTGGTCCAGAAGTCACGTCCGGTGAGCAGCTGCACCTTCTCGTCGGTGGTCAGCTGGCCGAGGAGCGCATCGATGCGCTCGGTCAGCGGCGTCGACGGACTGGAGGCGGTGCTCGCGTCGTTCACGGTGGTCACGGTGGTCGGTCCTCTCGTTCAGGGCCGCGGGGCGCCGCCTGGACGGCCGGGGCCTCGTCGCCCACACCCACCATCCACCGGGTTCGCCGCCCGCGCTGGCAGCTCCTGCACCGTACCACCGAAAACCAACCGTTGCTTGGTTTCTCCGGGTCTCCTGCGGGCGGTACAGTCTGGCCATGGCACGACGGGGTTCGTACGCAAAGGGCATCGCGAAGCGCGAGGAGATCCTCACGGTCGCGCTGGACCTCGTGGCGTCACAGGGCTTCCGGCGGACGAGCATCAAGGACATCGCCGACGCCGTGGAGCTGACCCAGGCCGGCCTGCTGCACTACTTCGACTCGAAGGACGAGCTCTGGGTCGAGATCCTCCGCCGCCGCGACGAGCTCGACCTCGCGCACGACTGGCAGGCCGCGGACCCGGCAGCCCTGCTCGCCGCGATCGTGCGGCACAACGCCGAGGTCCCGGGCCTGGTGCAGATGTTCGTCAACCTGTCCGCCGCGGCCGCCACCGACGCCGAGCACCCGGCGCACGAGTACTTCCGCGAGCGCTACGACCGCAGCCGCCGCGACCTGTCCGCCGACTTCCGGGCCATGCAGCAGGACGGCCGACTGCGCACCGACATCGACCCCGACGAACTGACCAGCGTCCTGCTCGCGGTGTCCGACGGCATGCAGATCCAGTGGCTCTTCGACCCCACCCGCGACATGGCCGAGCACGTCGAACTCGTCGCCCGCCTCGCGATCGCCCAGGTCACCCCCACCGCCTGACCACCGCCCCCGACGCTCCGGGGTACGGACAGGGCCTGGTCGCGTCAGGTGCGGCGGGGCAGGATGGTCGTTGCCCGCCAGGGTGTGTTCCGACGACGATGTGGAGTGACGCGATGACGCGTGTAGTGGTGACCGGTGGCAGCGGCAAGCTCGGACGAGCGGTGGTGCGCGACCTCGATGCGCACGGGTACGACGTGGTCCTGCTCGACCGTGTCCCCTCGCCCGACAAGCCCGAGCGAGTCCCGTTCGTGCGGATCGACCTGACCGATCACGGCCAGGTCCTGAACGCGCTGCTCGGCATCGACGATCGGTACGACCACGTCGACGCCGTCGTGCACCTCGCGGCGGTGCCGGCCCCGGGGCAGGTCCCCGACGTGGCCCTCATCACGAACAACGTGACCTCGTCGATCAACGTCTTCCACGCCGCACGTGCCGCGAAGATCAAGAACGTCGTGTGGGCGTCGAGCGAGACCCTGCTCGGCATCCCGATGGGCGAGCACCACCCGCCCTACCTGCCGGTCGACGAGGAGTTCGCGGTCCGCCCGCAGTCGTCGTACTCCCTCGGCAAGGCGGTCGAGGAGGAGATGGCCCGCCACTTCACCCGCTGGGACCCGGAACTGAAGATGATCGGCCTGCGCTTCTCGAACGTGATGGACGAGACCGACTACCCGGCGTTCCCGTGGGACGCCACCCCCGAGGCGAAGACGTTCAACCTGTGGTCGTACATCGACTCCCGCGACGGGGCCCAGGCCGTCCGCCGGGCACTCGAGGCCGACCTCACCGGGTTCGAGGCGTTCGTCATCGCGAGCCCCGACACGGTGATGGACACCCCGACGATCGAGCTCGTCGAACGCTTCGTGCCGGACATCGAGCGCCGCGCGGACATCGACGGCGTCAGCTCGCTGCTGTCGTCGGAGAAGGCCCGCGAACTCCTCGGCTACACGCCCGAGCACAGCTGGCGCGACCACCGCGCCTGATCGTCAGGCGGCGGGGACGAGCAGCCCGTCGAGCACCAGGTCGCGCGCCGCCGGCAGCAGGTCGGCGGCGAGCGCCTGCTCGTCCACGCCGGTGATCTGCGCGAGCGCGCCGATGATCGCGGCCACGGACAGGTCGCCGTCGCACGCACCCACGAACGCCGCGAGTGCGGTGTCCGCGTCCACCCGGCGCCCGAGCCCGCCACCCTGCACCAGGGTCATCACGGTGGGGTCGTCGTTGCCCGGCCAGTAGTACCGCTCCTCGGTGACGTCACCGGCCACCGACAGGTGGGCGGCGGCGAGCGCGGCGTCGTCGTGCACGGCGAGCCAGGCGGCCGCGTCGAGGACGCGGGCGACCGTCGCGCCGAGACCCGCGGGGTTGGAGCCGAGCGTCTCGGGGACGCGCTCGAACCGGCGGAGGCCGGACGGGCCTCCCGGCAGGGGTCGACGCACCACGACGTAGCCGAAGCCGACGCCGGTGACGCGACGGTCCGCGAAGTCGTCGAGCCAGGCGCTCATCAGGGTGTCGAACTCGGCTGTGCCGGGCTTCGTCCCGCCGTCGCGGATCCAGGTCTCGGCGTAGGACGTCGGGTCCTGCCGCTCGCGCTCGATCACCCACACGTCGAGGTCGGTGTCGGCGAACCAGGCGCGCACGCGGTCCAGGCCGTCGACGCCCCAGTGGTACTCCCAGTTGCCGAGGAGCTGAGCGGTGCCACCGGGCTCCAGGTGGGCCTCGAGGCCGCGCAGCACCGTCTCGACCAGGGCGTCGCCGACCATGCCGCCGTCGCGGTACTCGTACGACGGGACGCCCTCGCGACGGGGTGTGATGACGAAGGGCGGGTTCGAGACGATCCGGTCGAAGCGCTCCCCCGCGACCGGCTCGAACAGCGAGCCGAACCGGAAGTCGATGCCGTCGATGCCGTTGAGCCGGGCGTTGAACCGGGCGATGTCGAGGGCACGGCGCGAGATGTCGGTGGCGACCACCTGGTCGGCGAAGCGCCGCGCGTGCATGGCCTGGATGCCGCACCCGGTGCCGAGGTCGAGCACACGCTCGACCGGGACGGGCACCTGCAGGCCGCTCAGCGTCGTGGTGGCGCCGCCGATGCCGAGGACGTGCGCCTCGCTGATGGCGTGCCCGAGGGCGAGCTCGCCGAGGTCGGAGACGATCCACCAGCTGCCGGCACCGAGGTCGTCGACGAAGGCGTAGGGGCGCAGGTCGACGGTGGGGTGCACGAGCGCGTCGGCACTTTCGCCTTCGCTGCGCAGCAGACCCGCGGCGATGACGGCGTCGAGCCCGGCGGTCGGGAACGCCGCGGAGGCCTCGGCCCGCGCCACCGGCAGGCCGAGCACGAACAGCGTCGCCAGGGTGCCGAGCGGCGTGGTCTCGCGGGCGGCGAGCGCGCGGAGCGCGGCGACCCGCGAACCGCGGTGCAGCGATGCGGCGGCCTCGGCGCCCCACAGCGAGTCGAGCCGCTCGACGGTGAAGCCGGCCGCCGTCAGGTCGGCGGCGAGCGCCGTGGTGACGGCGGGGTCCGCGACGATCGACGGCAGCGTGTGCACAGCGTCCACGCCGGTGCCCGCGCCGGCGCTCACGAGGCGATCCCCTCGCGCAGCAGCGCCGCTGGGACCTGCCAGTCGAGCACCAGGTCGAGGAGCCCGGGGAACCGCTGCTGCACGTCCTCGACGCGGACGCGGCTGACGCGGGTCAGGCCCTCCAGGTGCTGCTCGAGCAGGCCGGCCTCGCGCAGGACCCGGAAGTGGTGGGTCAGCGTGGACTTCGGCCGGTCGATGCCGACCCAGCCGCAGCTGCGCTCGCCCCCGGCCGCGTCGACCAGGTAGCGGTGCAGGATCGCGAGCCGGATCGGATCACTCAGGGCGTCCATCACGACCGGGAGGTCCATCTCGGCCACGGACGGCTGCGGCAGCCGTTCAGGAGCATCGACGTGCGCGGGCATGGACGGGACGCTACCACCGTTCGGCTTGCTGTACGACTTGCGTCGTACTGTTCGAGTGCGGTACGAATGCAGTCGTACTGCACGGAGATGGAAAGGGGTGCGCATGCACCAGTCAGCTCGTTCGGTCGCCGGGTTCTGGATCCTGGCGGCGATGCTCCTGGTCTCGGTCGCGTCGTCGGCCGTGCCGTCGCCCATCTACCCGGTCTACGCAGCCGAGTGGCACCTCACCCCGCTCATGCTCACCGGGGTCTTCGCCATCTACGTCGCCGGCCTGCTGGCGAGTCTGCTCGTCGCGGGTCGCCTGTCCGACCACGTCGGCCGCAAGCCCGTGCTCGTCGTCGGCGGCCTGGGCGTCGCGCTGTCGCTCGGCCTGTTCGCGATGGCGGACGGGGTCGTCGCGCTCATCATCGACCGGATCGTGCAGGGTGTCTCGGTCGGACTGCTCATCGGGGCCCTCGGTGCGGCCCTCATCGACAACTCCCTCGAACGCCACCCCACCATGGCCGGCGTGCTGAACGGCGTCATCCCGCCGATCGCCCTGGCCACCGGCGCGATGTCGAGCGGCGCGCTGGTGCAGTGGGGTCCGGCGCCGGAGCAGCTCGTCTACCTGCTGTTCGGCGCGCTCCTCGTGCTGCTCGTGCTCGCGCTGTTCGTCGTCCCCGAGCAGGTGCAGCGTCGCCCCGGCGCGCTCCGCTCCCTGCGCCCGACGATCAGCGTGCCGCGGTCCTCACGCCGGCTGTTCCGCGGCGTCGCCGGCTCGCTCGTCGCAAGCTGGGCCCTCGGCGGCATGTTCCTGTCGCTCGTCCCCTCGGCGCTCGGCACGGTGTTCGGCATCACGAACCACTTCGCCGCCGGTGCACTCATCGCCGTGGTCACCGGCGTCGGCGCCCTGACCGGCTTGGCCATCCAGCGGATGGACACCCGTCGCGCGGTCCTGCTCGGACTCGTCGCGCTCGTGCTCGGCCCGATCGTCACCGTGTCGTTCGTGTTCGCACACTCCCTGCCGGGCATGGTCGTCGGCAGCGCCATCGCCGGTGTCGGCTTCGGCGCCGGGTTCCAGGCGCCGCTCCGGATGCTGCTCGCCACCGCTGCCCCGACCCACCGCGCCGGGCTGCTCTCCACGATCTACGTCGTCAGCTACCTGGCGTTCGGGGTGCCCTCGGTCATCGGCGGGCTGCTCGAGCCCTCGGTTGGCCTGGTCCCGGTCATCGCCGGGTACGGCGGCTTCATCGTGCTCGCCGCGGTCGTCGCCCTCGTGCTGCAGCTGTCGTCGAAGGACGCCGCCGAGGTCGAGGAGCACGCCGCCGAGGTCATCGAGCGCACCGCAACAGGCTCGATCCGGGTCGCTTCCGCCGACTAGTGCCGCCGCGCTAGTGGCCCGGTCGCGCCGAGTTCGCACCGCGAGCGCGCGCACGCACCCCGACCGTCCGCGCCGCACCGGTGTGCGCAGCGTCGACGTCGGCTTTGCCCCGGTCGGCGGCATCGCGCAGACGCTTCGGCCCGTGCCGCTTGGCCCAGTCCCAGAAGCGGTGCAGCTGCGCCCGGAGCCAGGTGATGATCCGGTGGAAGAAGTGGAACTCGCTCGCCAGCACCGTCAGGCCGATGAACACCACGAGCCACCCCGGGCCCGGCAGCGGCACCAGGATCAGCCCGACGATGACCACCAGCCCGCCCACCAGACCGACCAGCACCTTGTAGAGCAGGTGCACGTGCGGCCGCGCGTGGATCCAGGCGCGCAGGCGGTGGAACCACTGGAAGCGCTGGCGCGGCGTGCCGTCGGCCCGGGCGTCGCCGGGTCGGTCGTTCGGGTCGCCGTCCATGCCGAAAACGTAGGGCGCGCGGCTGGGAATCAGCGGCGCACGGGGTGGACGCGGGGTGCGCATGCCGGGAGGCGCGTGGCGGGGACGGACCGCGCCTCCAGGCCGTCAGGCGGCACCGATCGCGTGCCCCTCACGCGTGCGCGACGCACGTCGCCGCCCACGGGACGGCGGCCAGCCGGGCCTCCGCGATCGGCTCGCCGCCGACCGTGCACCGACCGTATGTGCCGTCGTCGAGTCGTGCGAGCGCTGCGTCCACCTGGCGGATCCGCAGCTGCGCGCCGTCGCGGACCGCACCGAGCGAGCCGCGTTCCCAGGCCAGGGTCGCACCCTCCGGGTCGTGTTCGTCGTCGGAGTTGGCGTCCTGCCGGGCGTCGCTGACGTCGCGCATGCTCCGCTCGACCTCGGCGAGCAGCCGGACGTTGCGGACGCGTTCGGCCTCGAGCGCGGGGCGGGGGCCCTCCATCCCGGACACGGTAGTCGCGGCGGAATGGCCCCGCCTCCGGATGCGTTCGCATGGACATGACGAAGATCGGGTTCCTGTCGTTCGGACACTGGCGTGACGTGCCGGGGTCGAAGGTGCGCAGTGGGCGGGAGGCCCTGGTGCAGGCGATCGACCTCGCGGTCGCAGCCGAGGAAGCCGGTGTGGACGGCGCCTACTTCCGCGTCCACCACTTCGCGCCGCAGCAGGCCGCACCGTTCCCGCTGCTCTCCGCCATCGCCGCGAAGACCAGCCGGATCGAGATCGGCACCGGCGTCATCGACATGCGCTACGAGAACCCGCTCTACATGGCGGAGGAAGCCGCGGCCACCGACCTGATCTCCGGCGGGCGACTGCAGCTCGGTGTCTCGCGGGGATCACCCGAGACCGCCCTCGCCGGCTACCAGCAGTTCGGCTACGTGCCCGACGCTGCCGACGAGAACGGCGGCGACATGGCCCGTGCGCACACGAACGTGTTCCGTCGCGCGATCGCCGGCGAGCCGATGGCCAACGCCAACCCGCAGATGACCGGTTCGGCCGGGTCGTTGCCGATCTCCCCGCTGTCCGACTCGCTCGGCGACCGCATCTGGTGGGGCGCCGGCACCCGTGCCACCGCGGAGTGGACCGCCGAGCAGGGCATGAACCTGATGTCCTCGACCCTGCTGACCGAGGACACCGGTGTGCCGTTCGACCAGCTGCAGGCCGAGCAGATCGAGCGCTTCCGCCGGGTGTGGTCCGAGTCGGGCTGGGACCGCGAACCGCGCGTCTCGGTCTCGCGGAGCATCATCCCGATCATCGACGACGAGTCGCGCCACTACTTCGGCATCCGTGCGCAGGTCGAGGGGCAGGACCAGGTCGGGCATCTCGACGGCGGGCTGGCCCGGTTCGGCCGGTCCTACATCGGTGAGCCCGAACAGCTCGTCGCGGAACTCGCGGCCGACCAGGCCGTCCGGGCTGCCGACACCGTGCTCGTCACCGTGCCGAACCAGCTCGGCGTGGACTTCAACGCCCGGCTGCTCGCCGCCGTGAAGGACGTGTTCACCGAGGTCGACGCGGAGCCGGTCCCCGCCTGACCCGGCCTCGGGGTCAGCCGTTCGGCCAGAGCAGCCGGAACCGCTCGCACACGACCGGCATGTCCGGCGCGAACCCGCGCGGGTTCTCCGAGTGTCCGCGCCAGAACGCCTCGTGCACCGTCCGCCAGTGCTCGAGCGTCCGGTCCCCTTCGCCCTCGGCCCAGGCGTGGTCCGCACCGACCTGGTCGAACGGCACCACCCGGACCACCGTCGTCTCGATGACGGCACGGGGCGCACCCGAGCCGTCGGTCACGATGCTCAACTCGTCGGCCGCCGGCAGCGCGTCACCGGTCGCCTCGTAGTCCCAGAGCGACGACGCCGTGCCGACCTTGACCCCGTCGAGCACGAGCTGCAGGAGCGCGTCCGCCTGCTCCGGGGTCGCGCCGAAGGACCACGCCTCCGGCACCGCCGTCGGGAGACCCGGACGCTCGCGGCGTCGCGCGGTCCAGAAGTCGTCGAGCGTCGAGGGCACGCCCCGACCGTAGTGCACCGGCCCGGTCCCCCCGTGTGCTGACACCCGGCTGGGGACTGGGGCGAGGCCGACCGCGCTCCTAGGCTCGGGAGCGTCGATCCACCCCGCACCTCGAGGAGCAACCGTGACGCTGCCGGCCGCAGGCTGGTTCCCGGACCCGCAGGACGCCCGTCGTCTGCGCTGGTGGGACGGTCGCACCTGGGGCGCAGCCACGCGGGTCCCCGCGGCCGCTGCTGACCCGGTCACGCCGATCGTCGTCGCACCGGTGGGGCCGTCGTTCTCGGTGCAGACCGCGGCGATCCGGACGGACGCGTGGGCATCGGGCACCGCCGGCGACCGTCGACTCTGCGTGTTCACGGTGCTCGCGGTACTGCTCGCCGTGGTCTCGGTCGTCGCGAACCCATGGGGCCTGGCGGGGCTGCTCGGTGTGGCGTGCGGCGTCATCGGCATCGTCCGTCCCGGTGCCGTCGGCGCCTGGGCGGTCCTGGCGCGGAGCGCTTCGGCGAGCGCCCTCGTCGTCGCGGTGACGACGACCGTCATCGCCGCGTCGGCCCAGTTCCACCTGTTCTGAGGGCGCGGGCCCGCCTACCGCCGCGCCCGCGGGTGTGCCGTCTGGTAGACGTCACGCAGCATGTCCGCCGTGACCATCGTGTAGATCTGCGTCGTGGCGACACTCGCGTGCCCGAGCAACTCCTGCACCACGCGCACATCGGCACCGCCCTCGAGCAGGTGCGTCGCGAACGAGTGCCGGAACGTGTGCGGTGACACGTGCGCCTCCAGGTCGGCGGCAGCAGCGGCAGCCTGGATCACGAGCCAGGCGCTCTGCCGCGACAACCGCGCTCCACGGGCACCGAGGAACAGCGCGGGCGTCGACGGCCCGCGCGCAGCGAACACCGGCCGTGCGCGCACCAGGTAGGCGTCGATCGCGGCCCGGGCGAAGCTGCCGAGCGGCACGATCCGCTGCTTGTTGCCCTTGCCGGTGACCTTCACGACGGAGAGCACGCCGTCGGCGTCCGACAGCGTCGTCACGTCGTCGACCGACAGTCCCACCGCCTCGGAGATCCGCGCACCGGTGGCGTAGAGCAGCTCGAGCAGGGCCTTGTCCCGCAGCTGGACGGGGTCGTCGGCGTCGACGGACACCGCCCCGAGCAGCCGTTCCATGTCCTCGACGGGGATCGCCTTCGGCAGCCGCATCGGGGCCTTCGGCGGCCGGACGGCGGTGCCCGGGTCGAGCGGCAGCCAGCCCTCCCCCGCGGCGAAGGCGGTGAACGAGCGCACTGAACTGAGCATCCGCGCGATCGACCGCGGTGCGAGCGGACCTTCCGGTCGGGTGGCCAGGTGTGTCACGAACCCCGAGACGTCCGCCCGTGCCAACCGTGCCACGTCCAGCAGCGCCGAGGACCCCCCGGCCCGGTCCGCACCGTCAGACTCGACGACCGGAGCGGCCGCCAACCACGACGTGAACACGGCGAGATCACGCCGGTACGCGGACAACGTGTGCTGCGAGAGTCCCCGCTCGATCGCGACGTGCCGCAGGTACGTCTCCGCGGCACGGTCGAGGGGCATCACCTCAGCAGGCTAACCGGCGCGGGGCCACCCGCCGTCAGTGCAACGCCTCGTCCGGCGTGCCCACGCGGAACCCGGTGAACGTCACGGTCAGCCCGGCCCGCGTCGGACCGGCGCACAGCAGCCCCGCGGACACGACGGCGTCCGGGTCGAGGTACGCGACCCGCACCAAGCGGGACTCGTCACCCTCGGCCCACGCCCGGATCGTCACGGCGTCACCATCGCGGCTCGCGCGGACGGTCACCACCCGGCCCACCCACTCCGGTACGGGCGACACCGACCAGTCCGAGAACCCACGTGTCACCACGGCGCCGAGCTGCGGGGCTCCGTCCGAGAACTCCACGCCGGCCTTGATCCAGGTCTGTTCGTCGACGCGCAGGAACACCCCGGCCTGGTCGAACTGCTCGGTGTAGTCGAGCACGAACGACGCCTCGACCGAGAACGGCCCGTCGGTCGGCTGCAGCAGCGCGTGCTCGGAGTCGTGCACGAACCCGTACGAGGTGGTCCGCCAGGCGTCACTGCCTTCGACCGCGGTGACGCGGAACACGTCGCCGTCGAACTCGGCGGCCTCCGGCTCGTGCGTCCACGTCCCCGTGGCGACCAGCTCGCGCAGACCGTCGCCCGCGGACCCGCTCACTTGCCGCGCTGTTCGATGGCCTCGACGGCGAGCGCCGCGACGACGAGGGCCGAGTTGTTCAGCCGACCGCCCAGGATCCCCTCGAGCAGCTCCGCCCGCGGGACCCAGCGCGTCACGATGTCGGCCTCTTCCGCCTCGCGCTCGAACGCGGACTCGGTCGACCGGACGCCGCGCGCCCGGTAGATCTGGATGAACTCGTCGCTGCCACCCGACGACGTGTTGTAGCGGACCAGGGGCTCCCAGGTGTCGGCCTCGAGGTCGGCCTCCTCGCCCAGCTCGCGCTTCGCGGCCGTCAGGTGGTCCTCGCCCTCCATGTCGAGCAGACCGGCGGGCAGCTCCCAGTCGCGCAGCCGCACCGGGTGTCGGTACTGCTGGATGACCAGGACGCGGCCCTCGTCGTCCTCGGCGTACACGGCGACGGCGCCCGTGTGGTCGATGTACTCGCGGACCATCGAGTCGCCGTTGTACGCGACGGTGTCGCGGCGCACGTCCCAGACGGCGCCCTCGTACACGACGGTGGATTCGGTGACCTCGAAGGAGGCGGACTCGTCAGCGATCGGTGCGTCTGTCACGGCTCCATCCAAGCACGCGCGCGCCGGACGCCCCGTCGGAACCAGGTTCCGGACACAGCACCGCGTCGTTCCGTGGTTCCGTGTCCGGAACCAGGTGCCGTGGACGCGCCCCCAGACGGACGGGAGGCGCGGTGCCAGCTGGCACCGCGCCTCCCGTCCGATCGTGGAGACCGGCGCTTACGCGACCTGCTCCTCGGTCTGCGGGTCGAACAGGCTGGACGCCTCGTGGCGCTCGATCGCGGCCGCGACGAGCCCCGCGAACAGCGGGTGCGCATCGGTCGGACGCGAGCGGAGCTCCGGGTGCGCCTGCGTGGCGATGTAGAACGGGTGCACGTCGCGCGGGAGCTCGACGTACTCCACCAGCGTGCCGTCGGGCGACGTGCCCGAGAAGACGAGGCCGGCGTCCGCGATCTGCTCGCGGTACCTGTTGTTCACCTCGTAGCGGTGACGGTGCCGCTCGGAGGCCTCCGGCGCCCCGTACAGCTCCGCCGCCAGCGAGCCTTCGGTGAACGACGCCGGGTACAGGCCCAGGCGCATCGTGCCACCCAGGTCGCCGCCGGCGATGATCTCGACCTGCTCCGCCATCGTCGCGATGACCGGGGTCGAGGTCTCCGGGTCGAACTCGGTGCTCGACGCGTCGGTCAGACCGACCTCGTGGCGGGCGTACTCGATGACCATGCACTGCAGGCCGAGGCACAGGCCGAGCGTCGGGATGCCCTGCTCACGCGCGAACTTGAGCGCGCCGAGCTTGCCCTCGATGCCGCGCACGCCGAACCCACCGGGGATGCAGATGCCGTCGACGTCACCGAGCTGCTTCGCCGCACCCTCGGGCGTGGTGCAGTCGTCGGACACGACCCACTTCAGCGTCACCTTGGCGTCGTGCGCGAAGCCGCCGGCACGGAGCGCCTCGGTGACGGACAGGTAGGCGTCCGGCAGGTCGATGTACTTGCCGACCAGGGCGACCGTGACGGCCTTCTTCGGCTCGTGCACGGCCTTCAGCACCGGGGTCCACGCGGTCCAGTCGACCGGACCGGCGTCGAGCTTGAGCGCATCGACGATGACCTGGTCGAGGCCCTGGTTGTTCAGCAGCGTCGGCAGGTCGTAGATCGAGGGGACGTCAACGGCGTTCACCACGGCGTCCTCGTCGACGTCGCACATGAGCGCGATCTTGCGCTTGTTCGACTCCGACACCGGACGGTCCGACCGCAGCACGAGCGCGTCGGGCTGGATGCCGATCGAGCGGAGCGCGGCGACGGAGTGCTGCGTCGGCTTGGTCTTCTGCTCACCCGAGGCGTTCATGAACGGCACCAGCGAGACGTGCACGAAGAACACGTTGTTGCGGCCGAGCTCGTGCCGCACCTGCCGGGCGGACTCGATGAACGGCTGCGACTCGATGTCGCCGACGGTGCCGCCGACCTCGGTGATGATGACGTCGGGCTGCGGGTCGTTCTGCGCCTGCTCGCGCATCCGGCGCTTGATCTCGTCGGTGATGTGCGGGATGACCTGCACCGTGTCGCCGAGGTACTCGCCGCGACGCTCCTTGGCGATCACCGTCGAGTACACCTGACCGGTCGTGACGTTCGCGGCCTGCGACAGGTTGATGTCGAGGAAGCGCTCGTAGTGCCCGATGTCGAGGTCCGTCTCCGCACCGTCGTCGGTCACGAAGACCTCGCCGTGCTGGAACGGGTTCATGGTGCCCGGGTCCACGTTGAGGTACGGGTCGAGCTTCTGCATGACGACCTTGAGGCCGCGAGCCGTGAGCAGGTTGCCGAGGCTGGCCGCCGTCAGGCCCTTGCCGAGAGACGAGACGACCCCGCCGGTCACGAAGATCTGCTTCGTCACCTTCGGGGTCGAGTTCGAGGAATTGGTACCGCCGCTGAGAGTGTCCGCCACGGGATTCCATCGTACGTCAGAACTGCCGGGAGGCGCGACCTCGGTTCGCCGTGGGCGTTGCGCGGGTGGGTGGCCGGGTCCTCGGGCCGTGGCCGGGTCCGGGTCCGGGTCCCGCCTGCTTGGTCGTCAGGCCCGCTGGCCGGCCACGTCGAGCAGCTCGCGTGCGTGCTCGATGCCGCTGGCGCTGTCACCGAGTCCGGAGAGCAGCCGTGCCATCTCCTGCAACCGGTCCTCGCCCTCGAGCCGGCGCACGCTCGACGACGTGACGGCACCGCTGGCATCCTTCACGACGTTGAGGTGGTTGTTCGCGAAGGCCGCGACCTGGGCCAGGTGCGTGACGACGATGACCTGCGTGCGCTCGGCGAGCTTCGCCAGCCGTCGGCCGATCTCGATCGCCGCCGCCCCACCGACACCCGCGTCGACCTCGTCGAAGACGAACGTCGGCACCGTGGTGCTGCCGGCCATGACGACCTCGATCGCGAGCATCACGCGCGACAGCTCACCGCCGGACGCCCCCTTGCCGATCGGCCGGGGGTCGGTGCCGGAGTGCGGCTGGAGCAGGATCGTCACCTGGTCACGGCCGTGTCGGCGGTACTCGCCGGCGTCGGTGACCTCGACCACCAGGGTCGCACCGCCCATCGCCAGGGTCTTCAGCTCAGCGGTCACGCGCTTCGCCAGGTCGGTCGCGGCCTTGGTGCGCGCCGTGGTGAGCGCGGCGGCGGCGGTCTCGAGCGCCTGCTCGTCCTGCTCGACCGACTGCTGCAACGCCGCGATCCGGTCGTCGTCGCCGTCGAGCTCGAGCAGCCGGTCGCTCGCGCGCTGTCCGTAGGCGATGACGTCGTCCACCGTCTCGCCGTACTTGCGGGTGAGGCCGGCCAGCAGGGCACGGCGTTCGTTGATGAGTTCGAGGTCGTGCCCGGCCTCGGGTTCCAGGGAACCCAGGTAGCTCGAGATGCTCGCCGAGGCCTCGGCCGCCTGGATCCCGAGTTCCGTGAGCTGCTCGAGCACCGGCTGCAGAGCACTGTCCGACGACACGACGCGCTCCACGGCACGGCGTGCGGACTCGACCAGGCCGACGACGTCGGAGACGCCGTCGAGGGACTCGCTGGACAACGCCTCGTGCGCAAGGGCCGCGGACAACCGGAGCTCCTCGAGGTTGCCCAACCGTTCGGCGCGCTCGGCCAGCTCGACGTCCTCGCCGGGCTGCGGGTCGGCGGCCTCGATCTCGTCGGAGGCCGCGCGGATCCGCTCGGCCTCGGCCACCCGGTCGTCCCGGTCGCGGACCAGGACCTCGAGTTCACCGGCGTGCTGCTGCCAGGCGTCGTACGCGGCGACGTACCGGGCGAGGGCCTTCTCGAGCGAGGCTCCCCCGAACCCGTCGAGGGCAGCGCGCTGCGCGGTGGCCGACGTCAGGCGGATCTGGTCCGACTGCCCGTGCACGGTGACGAGCTGGTCGGCGAGCTCGCCGAGCACCGCCACGGGCGCACTGCGACCGCCCACCGTCGCACGGCTGCGCCCCTCGGCGGAGACCGTGCGGGTGAGGATGAGTTCGCCGTCCTCGACGGTGCCGCCGGCGTCCTCGACGCGTTCGGCGACGGCGTCCTGCTCCGGGACGTGCCAGCGACCTTCGACGACGGCGCTCGATGCACCGCGGCGCACCGAACCGGCATCGGCCCGCGCACCGAGCAGCAGCCCGAGCGCCGTGACGATCATGGTCTTGCCCGCACCGGTCTCCCCGGTGACGACGGTGAAGCCCGGCCCGAGTTCGAGCGTGGTCTCACCGATGACACCGAGGTCGCGGATCGCGATCTCCTCGATCATCGGTCGTCCTCCGTGCTCATCGGTCGTCCTCCGTGCTCATCGGTCGTCCTCGTCGCTCTGGGGGCCGCGCCACCCGGCGACGGGCAGCTGGAACTTCGCGACCAGGCGGTCGGTGAACGGAGCGTCCTTGAGTCGGGCGACACGCACCGGGTCGGGCGAACGCCGGACTTCGACACGGGCGCCCGGGGGCAGGTCGTGGGTCCGTCGGCCGTCGCACCAGAGCACGCCGACGCCGCTCGTGCGCCTCAGGACCTCGATCGCGAGCGTGCAGTCCGGCCCGACGACGATCGGACGGGCGAACAGGGCGTGGGCGCTCAGCGGCACCATGAGCAGCGCGTCGACGTCCGGCCACACGATGGGGCCACCGCCGGAGAACGAGTACGCCGTGGAGCCGGTCGGGGTCGACACGACCACGCCGTCGCAGCCGAAGGACGACAGTGGGCGGCCGTCGACCTCGGTCACGACCTCGAGCATCCGCTCCCGAGAAGCCTTCTCGATCGTGGCCTCGTTCAGCGCCCAGCTCGAGTAGACGATCTGGTTGCCCACGACGACGTCGACCTGCAGGGTGACGCGCTCCTCGACGTTGTACTCGCCGGACAGCGCGCGCTCGACCGTCTCGGACAGGCCGTCACGCTCGCTCTCGGCAAGGAACCCGACGTGCCCGAGGTTCACCCCGATGAGCGGAGCGCCGGTGTTCCGCACGAGTTCCGCCGCGCGGAGGATCGTGCCGTCGCCACCGAGCACGATGACGATCTCGAGCTGGTTCGGCTGGACGTCGACGCCGAGGATGTCGACCTTGCCGACCGACGCTTCGGCACGACGGATGTCCGCGTACTCGTCGAAGGGCATGACGGGCGTGAGACCGGCCGCGTGCAGGAGGTCGCAGACCTCGACCGCAGCGTCGATCGAGTCACGGCGACCCGTGTGGGACACGAGCAGGATGTGCCGTTCGTCACTCATGAAGACCCTTCCGTGAGTTCGGTCGCCCGGACTCTCCATTCTGTCGGATTGCCCCCGACACCACGCTGCAAGCGGGCCAGGTACTCGTGGTTGCCGTGCGTCCCGACGATCGGGGACGCGGCGAGCCCACTGGTGCCGAGGCCCAGGTCCCACGCCGCCCACAGCACGTTCATGAGCGCGTCGTTCCGGAGTCCGGCGTCGTGCACGATGCCCTCGCGCACACCGCCACGGCCCACTTCGAACTGGGGCTTCACCAGGAGCACGAACTCGTCCGCGGGAACGGCTTCGGCCAGCGCAGGCAGCACGAGTCGGAGCGAGATGAAGGACAGGTCCCCCACGACCAGGCTCGTCTCGACGGCGGCACCGTCGAGCGCCAGGTAGTCGGCGCGCGTGAGGTTCCGCGCGTTCGTCCCCTCGACCACGGCCACGCGTTCGTCGAGTGCGATGGTGGGGTGCAGCTGCCCGTGGCCCACGTCGAGCGCGATGACGCGGCGCGCTCCGCGCGCGAGCAGCACCTGGGTGAACCCGCCGGTGCTCGCACCCACGTCGAGCACGACCCGGTCGGCGGGGTCGACGTCGAACGCGTCGAGTGCGCCGACGAGCTTCCGGGCCGCACGCGAGACCCATTCGTCCGCGGCGTCGACCTCGATGTCCGCGTCGGACGCGATCGGCGTCGACGGTTTCAGGACGGCACGGCCGCCCACGAGCACCCGGCCGTCCTGGATCAGCTTGCTGGCGACGGTGCGCGACCGTGCGAGCCCGCGTGCGGCGAGGAGGGCGTCGAGGCGGACCGGGGTCGCGTCGTGCACGGCTCCGTCCGGCTCAGGCACTCGCGGAGCCGCCGCTCTCGAGCCGCGTCCGCAGCTCGTCGTGCAGGGCGGAGAAGGCGTCGGCACGGTCAGCGAGCGGTAGGGCCTCGGCCTCGGCTGTGCGCGCGGCGAAGGCGTCCTGCTGCTCGGGATCGGCGGACGGCTGCTCAGGGTTCGGCACGTCCGACACGCTACTCGCCGCCGTACAGCTGCGGGTCCACGTCGAGGCCGTAGATGGCCAACCCGGATTCCCAGATGAGCGTCGAGCCGGCACGGAGCCGATCGATGTCCGTCCCGGCATCGAGCACCCGGACGACGTGCCCGCGCATGGCCACCGTCGAGGTACCGACGGTCGCGTACCGGGTGCCGTCCTCGTCCTCGCGCCGCGCCGTCTCCGGGTAGGGCTGGGACAGCCCCCGGAGGTCTTCGAGTACGTAGGTGGGACGCGACCGCTGGTCGGCCGCGAGCACCTGCTTCGCCTTGTCGATGCCGGTGAGCACGAGCACGCTCGGGATACCGGCGTCGTTCGCGCCCTTGATGTCGGTGTCCAACCGGTCCCCGATGAACAGGGTCCGACCGCCACCGAAGCGCTCGACGGCCGTGTCGAAGATCGGCCGCTCGGGCTTGCCGGCGACCACGGGCATCCGGCCGACCGCCTGGTGCACGGCGGACACGAGCGTGCCGTTGCCGGGCGCGATGCCCCGCTCGACCGGGATCGACCAGTCCATGTTCGTGGCCACCCACGGCACGTCCGGGTCCGCCAGTGCGAACGAGGCCTCGGCCAGTTCCTTCCAACCGAGGTCCGGCGAGAAGCCCTGGATGACCGCGGCCGGGGAGTCCTCGGCACTCGAGGTGACCGTGAACCCGGCTGCCTCGACGATGCTCGACAGGCCGAGCCCGCCGGTGACCAGGACGGTCGACCCGGCCGGCACCAGGGTCGCGAGCAGCTGGACGCCGGCCTGCGACGAGGTCACGACGTCACCCTCGGACACCTCGAGCCCGTAGCGCTCGAGGTGCTCGGCGACGTCGATCGGGCGGCGCGACGCGTTGTTCGTGATGTAACCGACCCGCGCCGTGAGCGATGCCCGGGTCAGGGCCTCGACCGCGTGCGGGATGGCGTTGCGGCCCCGGTAGACGACGCCGTCGAGGTCGGTGAGGACCACGTCGACGCCGTCGGTCAGGGCCGCCGAGTGCTCAGTCGGCTGCGGAGCCGTCGACGTCGCGGGGGTTGTCGTCGTCGATCTCGCCGGGCTCGTCGGCTGCGGAGGTGTCGTCGTCGAGGTCGTCGAGGGCGGGTTCGTCGTCGAGGTCGCCGTCGAGGTCGTCGGCGGATTCGTCGTCGCCGTCGAGTTCGTCGGTCGCGACGTCGTCGGCTCCGAGGTCATCGGCGTCGTCGTCTCCGGCGTCTCCGTGTTCTTCGACTTCGAGCGTTTCCTCGACCACATCAACTGTCTCCCAAGCGTTGTCGTCCGCGATTTCGGCGAGGGCCGCTGCCGCGCGGTCCACACGGGCCCACCACTCGTCGGCCTCGTCCTGTCGACCGAGCTCCTCGAGCGTGGCCGCGTAAGCACTGTAGAGCGCCGGGGACCACGTGTAGGCGGTGGACGGGTCGAGCTGTGGAATCTCCAGCTCACCGAGGGCGGCTGTGGGGTTCCCGAGGTCGAGACGAGCGCCGGACATGGCGATCGCGAGCTCGACCTGCACCGGGGTGTCGAGGGCCGAGCGCTCGACCGAGCGACCGAGCTCCAGTGCCCGCTCCGGACGGCCCAGGCCACGCTCGCAGTCCACCATCATCGGCAGCTGGTCGTTGCGACCGGAGATCCGACGGTAGGTGCGGAGCTCCCGGAGCGCGGTGGCGAAGTCGCCGAGGCGGTACGCGGTGATCGCGGCCGTCTCCCGGACGACACCGACACGACCGGCACGACGAGCAGCGCTGAGGGCGTGCTGGTTGGCCGCCTCGGGGTCGTCGTCGACGAAGAGCGCAGCTGCCACGAGGTGACGCGCAACCCAGTCGGCGTTGTCCTTGCTGAGGGTCTTCAGCTCCATCCGGGCCGCGGGGTCGAGGTCGCGTGCCTGGATCTCCTCGGGGATCTCCGGGTCGTCGTGGCGCGGACGGATCGACTTCGTGCCGTACGGGTCGCGGTCTTCCCAGTCGTCGCGCGCGGCCTCACCGAAACGGGCGCCGGCGTGACGGCTGCCGTCACCGAAACGACGACGGTCCTCACCGCCGTCGCGGGCCGGGCGGTCTGACGAACCGCCGCGGAACGGACGGTCGGACGAACCACCACGGGCCGGACGGTCGGAGGAACCACCACGGTAGGGGCGGTCGCCGTCACGAGCGGGACGATCCGAGCCACCACGGTACGGGCGGTCCCCATCACGGGCGGGACGATCCGAACCACCGCGGTACGGGCGGTCGCCATCTCGAGCGGGACGATCCGAACCACCACGGTACGGACGGTCGCCATCTCGAGCGGGACGATCCGAACCACCACGGTACGGACGGTCGCCGTCACGCCGCGGCCGGTCCGACGATCCGCCACGGTACGGGCGATCGCCATCACGAGCGGGACGGTCCGACGATCCGCCACGGTACGGGCGATCGCCATCACGAGCGGGACGGTCCGACGAGCCGCCACGGTACGGGCGATCGCCATCACGAGCCGGACGGTCCGAACGACCCTGGAACGGGCGGTCACCGTCACGACGCGGACGGTCAGAGCTCCCACCACGGAACGGACGGTCCCCGTCACGAGCCGGGCGGTCGGAGCCACCACGGAACGGACGATCGGCACCGCGCGGACCATCGCCGCGCGGCGGCCGGCCGGAGTCACCACGGTCGCCCTGCCACGACGGACGGTCGTTCCGGTCGCCGGAACGGAACGGACGGTCGCCGTCGCGACGCGGAGCGCTGTCCCGTCGAGGTGCGCCGTCGCGGAACGGGCGGTCTCCACCCTGCGGACGATCACGACGGTCGCCCTCGCGGCGCTCGAACTCGCGAGGACCGGACGACCAACGACCATCACTCTGGCCGTCCCGACGCGGAGCGCCGTCGCGACGCGGGAAACGGTCGCCGTCCCGCCGGGGTCGATCTCCGCGGTCCCCGTCGTTCCGCCGCTGATCGTCGTCGTTCGCCACCGTTGCTCCTCATCGCGTGCCCGGTGCAGTGCCTCGGGCGTTCGTCCGCTGTGTCGTTGTGTTGGGTGCCGCGTCGGCCACCCGACGTCGGCCTCCAGTCCATCACGAACCAGAGCCGGCGTCGAGCGAACGGCGGCGAAAACAGAAATGGCCACCGGCCCCGACCGAGAACGAGGGTTTCCCCTGCGAATTCTCGATGGAGGGCCGATGGCCACATCTTTCATACGTTAAGTCCGGCGGCGTCCTACTCTCCCACAAGGTCCCCCTTGCAGTACCATCGGCGCTGAGAGGCTTAGCTTCCGGGTTCGGAATGTGACCGGGCGTTTCCCTCTCGCTATGACCACCGGAACACTCTCGACCAGATCATACTTGGTCTCAAAGCTGTCCCGACTGCTGCCCCCGGTGAAGAGGGCAGAGCGGTGTATTCAGTTTCGATTCCCGATCGTCTGTCGGGAACCACAAAGTGGACGCGAGCCCGTGCAACAAGTGCACGGAAATCAGTGTGTTATCAAGTCTTCGGCTTATTAGTACCGGTCAGCTCCACGGGTCGTTAGTCCCCGCTTCCACATCCGGCCTATCAACCCAGTAGTCTGCTGGGAGCCTCTCACACTCAAGGTGCATGGAAATCTCATCTCGAAGACGGCTTCCCGCTTAGATGCTTTCAGCGGTTATCCGGTCCGAACGTAGCTAATCAGCGGTGCCCTTGGCAGAACAACTGACACACCAGAGGTTCGTCCATCCCGGTCCTCTCGTACTAGGGATAGATCTTCTCAAATTTCCAACGCGCGCAGCGGATAGGGACCGAACTGTCTCACGACGTTCTAAACCCAGCTCGCGTACCGCTTTAATGGGCGAACAGCCCAACCCTTGGGACCTACTCCAGCCCCAGGATGCGACGAGCCGACATCGAGGTGCCAAACCATGCCGTCGATATGGACTCTTGGGCAAGATCAGCCTGTTATCCCCGAGGTACCTTTTATCCGTTGAGCGACAGCGCTTCCACAAGCCACTGCCGGATCACTAGTCCCGACTTTCGTCCCTGCTCGACCTGTCAGTCTCACAGTCAAGCTCCCTTGTGCACTTACACTCGCCACCTGATTGCCAACCAGGTTGAGGGAACCTTTGGGCGCCTCCGTTACTCTTTGGGAGGCAACCGCCCCAGTTAAACTACCCATCAGGCACTGTCCATGAACCCGATCAGGGTCCTACGTTAGACATCCAAAGTGACCAGAGTGGTATTTCAACAATGACTCCACGAACACTAGCGTGCCCGCTTCACAGTCTCCCACCTATCCTACACAAGCCACTCCGAACACCAATACCAAACTGTAGTAAAGGTCACGGGGTCTTTCCGTCCTGCTGCGCGTAACGAGCATCTTTACTCGTAGTGCAATTTCGCCGAGTTCGCGGTTGAGACAGCTGGGAAGTCGTTACGCCATTCGTGCAGGTCGGAACTTACCCGACAAGGAATTTCGCTACCTTAGGATGGTTATAGTTACCACCGCCGTTTACTGGGGCTTAAATTCAGAGCTTCGCCCAAAGGCTAACCCTTCCTCTTAACCTTCCAGCACCGGGCAGGCGTCAGTCCGTATACATCGTCTTGCGACTTCGCACGGACCTGTGTTTTTAGTAAACAGTCGCTTCCCACTGGTCTCTGCGGCCTTCAACGCTCACGGAGTAAATCCGGTCACGTGTCCGGCCCCCCTTCTCCCGAAGTTACGGGGGCATTTTGCCGAGTTCCTTAACCACGATTCTCTCGATCTCCTTGGTATTCTCTACCTGACCACCTGAGTCGGTTTCGGGTACGGGCGGCTGCAACCTCGCGTCGATGCTTTTCTCGGCAGCATAGGATCACTGATTTCCCCTTACGGGTACGCGTCGGATCTCAGGCACACAGACGACGGATTTGCCTATCGTCAGCCCTACATCCTTACACCAGGTTCACCTTACGGATACCATCGCCTGGCTCAGCTACCTTCCTGCGTCACACCTGTTCATACGCTAACCGCACCAGCATGGGGTCGAGCGTTAGACCGGCCACCATCACCCCGAAGGGATCCGGTTGTACCGGGTTAGGACTCTTAGCACCACTGGATTAGCTTGGGCGGTTGTTCGCCGGTACGGGAATATCAACCCGTTGTCCATCGACTACGCCTGTCGGCCTCGCCTTAGGTCCCGACTTACCCAGGGCGGATTAACCTGGCCCTGGAACCCTTGGTCTTTCGGAGGACGGGTTTCTCACCCGTCTTTCGCTACTCATGCCTGCATTCTCACTCGTGTAGCGTCCACGGCTGGATCACTCCGCCGCTTCACTCGCCACACGACGCTCTCCTACCACTCCGCACGACTGAACCACGAAGGCTTGTCTATAGTGCGAAATCTACAACTTCGGTGGTGTGCTTGAGCCCCGTTACATTGTCGGCGCGGAATCACTTGACCAGTGAGCTATTACGCACTCTTTCAAGGGTGGCTGCTTCTAAGCCAACCTCCTGGTTGTCTGTGCAACTCCACATCCTTTCCCACTTAGCACACGCTTAGGGACCTTAGTTGGTAGTCTGGGTTGTTTCCCTCTCGACGATGAAGCTTATCCCCCACCGTCTCACTGCTGCGCTCTCACTCACCGGCATTCGGAGTTTGGCTGACGTCAGTAACCTGTTGAGGCCCATCGGCCATCCAGTAGCTCTACCTCCGGCGAGAAACACGCAACGCTGCACCTAAATGCATTTCGGAGAGAACCAGCTATCACGAAGTTTGATTGGCCTTTCACCCCTATCCACAGCTCATCCCCTCCATTTTCAACTGAAGTGGGTTCGGTCCTCCACGACGTCTTACCGTCGCTTCAACCTGGCCATGGATAGATCACTTCGCTTCGGGTCTAGAACATGCGACTCAAACGCCCTATTCAGACTCGCTTTCGCTACGGCTGCCCCTCACGGGTTAACCTCGCCACATATCACTAACTCGCAGGCTCATTCTTCAAAAGGCACGCCGTCACCCCTACTAAGGAGGCTCCGACGGTTTGTAAGCAAACGGTTTCAGGTACTATTTCACTCCCCTCCCGGGGTACTTTTCACCTTTCCCTCACGGTACTTGTCCGCTATCGGTCATCTGGGAGTATTTAGGCTTATCAGGTGGTCCTGACAGATTCACACGGGATTTCTCGGGCCCCGTGCTACTTGGGATACACATCCGGCCATAACACCATTTCGTCTACGGGGCTGGCACCCACTACGGCCCGGCTTTCAAACCGGTTCGACTATGATGCGCTGTAACCGTCCCAGTCCGGCAGAACTGAGTGACGTGTCCCACAACCCCGACCATGCAACGCCCGCCGGCTATCACACATGATCGGTTTAGCCTCATCCGCTTTCGCTCGCCACTACTCACGGAATCACATGTTGTTTTCTCTTCCTGTGGGTACTGAGATGTTTCACTTCCCCACGTTCCCTCTACCCGCCCTATATATTCAGGCGGGAGTCACCAGGTCGCAAAACGCCTGGCGGGGTTTCCCCATTCGGAAATCCTCGGATCGAGGCTCGATTATCAGCTCCCCGAGGCTTATCGCAGATTTCTACGTCCTTCATCGGCTCCAGATGCCAAGGCATCCACCGTTTGCTCTTAGAAACTTGACCACAAAGATTAAAATTGCGATCCAACGTCACCACACCAACCCGAAGGCTGATCATGGATGACGCGAATCAAAGATGCTCGCGTCCACTGTGTAGTTCTCAACATACGATCGGCACCAGCACTCCCCCACCACAACGGTAGGTTCACCCTGGCCCGACGAAGGACCCGTAGGCCCAACCCCCACCACCACTCACGTGACGACAGGAAGCCTGGTCCCTCAGGACCCAACAACGTGCACCAGCCAGTCACTCCACCCCCGACCCGTCCCAACCCTGCAAGCAGAGCGTACTGAGGTCGGAAGCATCACTCCCAACTGCACTGTCAATGTTCCACCCATGAGCTACCCGTCGGACACGTTCGGTCCGAATCAGGCGCCTGGACACCGCAAGCGATGCCAGATGCTCCTTAGAAAGGAGGTGATCCAGCCGCACCTTCCGGTACGGCTACCTTGTTACGACTTAGTCCTAATCACCGATCCCACCTTCGACGGCTCCTTCCACAAGGGTTAGGCCACCGGCTTCGGGTGTTACCGACTTTCATGACTTGACGGGCGGTGTGTACAAGGCCCGGGAACGTATTCACCGCAGCGTTGCTGATCTGCGATTACTAGCGACTCCGACTTCATGAGGTCGAGTTGCAGACCTCAATCCGAACTGAGACCGGCTTTTTGGGATTCGCTCCACCTTACGGTATCGCAGCCCTTTGTACCGGCCATTGTAGCATGCGTGAAGCCCAAGACATAAGGGGCATGATGATTTGACGTCATCCCCACCTTCCTCCGAGTTGACCCCGGCAGTCTCCTATGAGTCCCCGGCATAACCCGCTGGCAACATAGAACGAGGGTTGCGCTCGTTGCGGGACTTAACCCAACATCTCACGACACGAGCTGACGACAACCATGCACCACCTGTACACCGACCACAAGGGGGCGACCATCTCTGGCCGTTTCCGGTGTATGTCAAGCCTTGGTAAGGTTCTTCGCGTTGCATCGAATTAATCCGCATGCTCCGCCGCTTGTGCGGGCCCCCGTCAATTCCTTTGAGTTTTAGCCTTGCGGCCGTACTCCCCAGGCGGGGCGCTTAATGCGTTAGCTACGACACAGAAACCGTGGAAAGGTCCCTACATCTAGCGCCCAACGTTTACGGCATGGACTACCAGGGTATCTAATCCTGTTCGCTCCCCATGCTTTCGCTCCTCAGCGTCAGTTACGGCCCAGAGATCTGCCTTCGCCATCGGTGTTCCTCCTGATATCTGCGCATTCCACCGCTACACCAGGAATTCCAATCTCCCCTACCGCACTCTAGTCTGCCCGTACCCACTGCAAGCCCGAGGTTGAGCCTCGGGATTTCACAGCAGACGCGACAAACCGCCTACGAGCTCTTTACGCCCAATAATTCCGGACAACGCTTGCACCCTACGTATTACCGCGGCTGCTGGCACGTAGTTAGCCGGTGCTTTTTCTGCAGGTACCGTCACTTTCGCTTCTTCCCTACTAAAAGAGGTTTACAACCCGAAGGCCGTCATCCCTCACGCGGCGTTGCTGCATCAGGCTTTCGCCCATTGTGCAATATTCCCCACTGCTGCCTCCCGTAGGAGTCTGGGCCGTGTCTCAGTCCCAGTGTGGCCGGTCACCCTCTCAGGCCGGCTACCCGTCGTCGCCTTGGTGAGCCATTACCTCACCAACAAGCTGATAGGCCGCGAGTCCATCCCCAACCAAAAAATCTTTCCACCACCAGACCATGCGGCCAGTGATCATATCCAGTATTAGACGTCGTTTCCAACGCTTATCCCAGAGTCAGGGGCAGGTTACTCACGTGTTACTCACCCGTTCGCCACTAATCCACCCAGCAAGCTGGGCATCATCGTTCGACTTGCATGTGTTAAGCACGCCGCCAGCGTTCGTCCTGAGCCAGGATCAAACTCTCCGTAAAAAAATACAGACCCAACACCCGAAGGCATCAGACCGAGTTGATTCTGACTGTTGACTGTCTACTGACAATCTTCAATCCAAAAGGAATTGCTTCATGACCCAGTCAGCAAGCCGACCAGGCACGAGGTCAATCAATAAATTGGCATTGACAATGTGCACGCTGTTGAGTTCTCAAGGACCAGACGCACTTGCTCCTCGGCTCGAGTTCGAGCTTCAGCCACAAGGCTTGTGTTCTTGGCTTGCCACCGGTGGTTCGTCGGACCCGGAGGTCCAGTGGCTCATCCCGAGGGGAGAGAACCGGTGGGCTTGTCATCCTAGGCGTCGAAGCGATCCGGCGCAAGGCCCGATCTGAACTTCAGTGGAGGATGGTCCCGCTTGAGGGCCGACGTGCTCTGGGCTTTCGCTCCAGCCGCTCCGCCGCACCTTTGGGGTGACGAGTAAGAACTATACGCAGCCCTGAGCGAGTGCGCCAAGCCAGCTCCCATCCCGGGCGTGTCGCGTTGTGCAACACGCGTCGCCCGGACGCAGCGATGCCCGGTTCCACAGGGGAACCGGGCATCGCAGGGGGGTCGAGCAACCGGGGTCAGGCGAGCGTCACACCGGCGAGGGTCTTCTTGCCACGACGCAGTACGAGCACTCCCCCGGGCAGGGCGAGGTCGGACAGCGGGGCGGCCGGGTCTTCGGCCCTGACGTTGTTCACGTAGACGCCGCCTTGGTCGATCGCGCGGCGGGCCTCGCCGAGGGACTTCACGAGTTCGGTCTCCACGAGTGCGCGCGCGACGTCCGCTCCGGAGTCGAGCGTGACCGTGCCCGGCAGCGCGGCGATCGCCGACCGCAGGGTCTCCGGGTCGAGCGCACCGAGCTCGCCGTTGCCGAACAGCGCGGCCGCGGCATCGATCGCCGCCTGGGTCGCCGCCACCCCGTGCACGATCGAGGTCACCTCGAACGCCAGGGTCCGCTGGGCTTCTCGTCGGAAGGGTTCGTCGGCGACGGCCTGCTCGAGTCGTTCGATCTCGGTGCGCGTCAGGAACGTGAACTGCCGCAGTCGGGCGATCACGTCGGCGTCCGCCGTGTTGAGCCAGAACTGGTACAGCGCGTAGGGCGAGGTCATCTCGGCATCGAGCCAGATCGCGTTGCCCTCGCTCTTGCCGAACTTCGTGCCGTCGGAGTTCGTGATGAGCGGGGTCCCGAGGGCGTGCACCGTGGCACCTTCGGCACGACGGATGAGCTCCGTACCGGAGGTCAGGTTGCCCCACTGGTCCGAGCCGCCGGTCTGCAGCGTGCACCCGTACTGGCGCCAGAGCTCGCGGTAGTCGAGCCCCTGCAGGATCTGGTAGCTGAACTCGGTGTAGCTGATCCCCGCATCGGAGTTCAGCCGCGCGGCCACCGCGTCCTTCTTGAGCATCGAGTTGACGCGGAAGTACTTGCCGACGTCACGCAGGAAGTCGATCGCGGACAACGGTGCGGTCCAGTCGAGGTTGTTCACCAGGCGGACGCCGTTGTCGCCGTCCGGACTGAGGAACCGCGAAACCTGTGCCTGCAGCCGGGACACCCACTCCGCCACGGTCTCCGGCGTGTTCAGCGTGCGCTCTGCCGTGGGACGGGGATCGCCGATGAGACCAGTCGACCCACCCACCAACGCGAGCGGCTTGTGGCCGGCGAGCTGCAGCCGTCGCATGGTCAGGAGTTGCAGCAGGTTGCCGCAGTGCAGCGACGGCGCCGTCGGGTCGAAGCCGCAGTAGTACGTGATCGGCTCACCGTCGAGGGCCTCTTGCAGCGCGGTCTCGTCGGTCGAGACCTGCACCAGACCGCGCCACTGCAGTTCGTCCCACACCGAGTCGAAGGCGGGGTCGTTCTGCTGGCGCGTCAGGACGTCTTGAGCGGTATCACTGGACACCCCGCCATCGTAGCGGCGACGGACGTCCGGCAGGCGCGGCAGCCGGGAGGCCCGTGGCCGGGTTCACGAGTCGACGGCGCCCTTGTGCCGTCGGTACGTCGAGACCGTGGGGTCACCCGTCAGCCAGAAGCGCCAGGGGTACCGCACCCCACCGGCGATGCCGCCGACGCCGGTGCGCGGGCCGCGGGAGATCCGCGGGACCGCAGCGCCCGAGTGCGGACCTGCCAGGGTCTCGGACAGGAGCTCGTCGACCACGTCGGCCGGTCCGGCGGAGGCGAGCCGGGCCTCCAGGCCGGGTGCCAGGGTGAGCACGAACGGACCGGATCCGTCGAGGAGCGACGTGCCGTCGTCCTGCCCGAGGACCGCTCCGAGCGCACCACCGAGGTTGCCGGGCCCGCGTGCCAACGCGACGTCCGCGACCCTCGACCCGCGACGCGCTCGTGCGACGTCCACGCCCTCGACGACCTGCGCGCCGCGCAGCAGGGAGCCCGACGAGGTGCCGGCCGGCCCGCTCACGACGTTGACGCAGGTGTGGATTCCGTACGAGCGGTAGGCGTACAGCGTGCCGGGCGGACCGAAGAGGTGGCGGTTGCGATCCGTCATCCCCCGGTGACCGTGTGACCCGGGATCGGTGGGACCGGAGTAGGCCTCGACCTCGGTGATGCGGAGCGCGACGCCGCGCCCCGCGACCGTCGCACCGAGCAGGGCCGGCGCGATGATCGGGGCGGGCTCGGCGAGCAGCGCGGCGATCCCCCGGGTCATCGCGAGAAGGGTGCGCCCTCGGCCAGGTCGCGGACGCGGCGGGTGACGGACGCGAGCTGCTCGGCGACCCGGTCGGGTGCGGTGCCGCCGACGCCGGAGCGCGATGCGACGCTGCCCTCGATGGTCAGGACGGAACGGACGTCGGGCGTGAGGTGCTCGGACACCGACCGGTACTCGTCGTCGGTGGGCTCGTCGAGCTCGATGTCGCGCTCCTCGCAGTACCGGACGAGCGCGCCGGAGACCTCGTGCGCATCCCGGAACGGGACGCCCTGCCGGACCAACCACTCGGCGACGTCCGTCGCGAGCGAGAAGCCCTGGGGCGCGAGCTCGGCCATCCGGTCGGTGTCGAAGGTCAGGGTCGCGATCATGCCGGTGAACGCCGGCAACAGGACCTCGAGCGTGGCGACGGAGTCGAAGACCGGCTCCTTGTCCTCCTGCAGGTCGCGGTTGTACGCCAGTGGCAGTCCCTTGAGGGTCGCGAGGAGCCCGGTCAGGTTGCCGATCAGGCGCCCCGACTTGCCCCGGGCGAGCTCGGCGATGTCCGGGTTCTTCTTCTGCGGCATGATGCTCGAGCCGGTCGAGAACGCGTCGTGGAGCCGGACGAAGCCGAACTCCTTCGTGTTCCAGAGGATGACCTCTTCCGACAGGCGCGAGACGTCGATGCCGATCTGTGCGAGGACGAACGCGAACTCGGCGACGACGTCACGGGCTGCCGTGGCGTCGATCGAGTTGTCCGCCGGACGGTCGAAGCCGAGCTCCGCGGCGATCGCGGCGGGGTCGAGGCCGAGGGAACTGCCCGCCAGCGCACCGGCACCGTACGGGCTGACGCTCGCGCGGCCGGCCCAGTCGCGGAGGCGCTCGAGGTCGCGGACGAGCGGCCAGGCGTGCGCGAGCAGGTGGTGGGCCAGGAGCACCGGCTGTGCGTGCTGCAGGTGCGTGCGCCCCGGCATGATCGCGGCCGGGTGCTCGGTCGCCTGCTGGGTGATCGCGTCGACGAGGTCGATGACGAGTCGGCCGATGCGCCGCCCGTGGTCGAGCATGTGCATGCGGCCGAGGGTGGCGATCTGGTCGTTGCGGCTGCGGCCGGCACGGAGCTTGCCGCCGAGCTCGGGACCGAGGTCGGCGATGAGCAGGCGTTCGAGGGCGCCGTGGACGTCCTCGTCGGAGTCGTCGGGCTGCAGTGTGCCGTCGACGTGCGCCGCTTCGAGCCGGTCGAGGCCGGCGAGCATGCGTTCGAGCTCGTCGGCGGTCAAGTAGCCCGCGGTGTGCAGCGCTCGGGCGTGGGCACGGGACCCCGCGATGTCGTAGGGCGCGAGCTGCCAGTCGAAGTGCGTCGACTTCGAGAGCGCGGCGAGGGCCGCACTCGGGCCGTCGGCGAAGCGGCCGCCCCAGAGGGCACCGGTGTTGGTGGCGTCGGTCTTCTCGTCGGTCATGTCGTCCTGCGTCGTTTCGTCTGTGGTGCGGCTGTCGGTCAGTTCGCCGCGTCGCGGCGGGCGGAGATCTTGCTGGGCAGTGACCAGAGCTCGATGAACCCCCTGGACACTGAGTGGTCGAACGCGTCGCCGGTGTCCGACGTCGCCAGGTCGAAGTCGTAGAGGCTCTGCTCGGACCGACGGCCCGTCACGGTGGCACGCCCACCCTGCAGCCGCAACCGGACGTCGCCGGAGACGTGCTGCTGGGTGTGCTCGACGAAGGCGTCGAGGCTGCGCTTGAGTCCGCCGAACCACAGGCCGTCGTAGACCAGGTCGGCCCACTCGGACTCGACGCCGCGTTTGAACCGGGCGACGTCACGCTCGAGGGTGAGGCTCTCGAGCTCCTCGTGCGCGGCGATGAGCGCGATCGCGGCCGGCGCCTCGTAGACCTCGCGCGACTTGATGCCGACCACCCGGTCCTCGACGACGTCGATCCGCCCGACGCCGTGCTTGCCGGCGACCGCGTTGAGCTCCTGCACCATGCGCAGCACGCTGAACCGCTGCCCGTCGAGGGCGACCGGGACACCACGGTCGAAGGTGATCGTGACCTCGTCGGCCTGCTGCGGGAACGCCGGGTCTTGCGTGGTCGCGTAGAGGTCGGCGGCGGGGGCGTTCCACGGGTCTTCGAGGAGCCCGGTCTCGACGGCTCGGCCCCACACGTTCTGGTCGACCGACCACGGCTCCCGCTCCGAGTGCTGGATCGGCAGCCGGTGCTCCTGCGCGTACGCGATGGCGCGGTCGCGGGTCAGGGCGAGGTCCCGCACCGGGGCGACGGTCCGCAGGTCCGGTGCGATCGCCGCGACGGCTGCCTCGAAGCGGACCTGGTCGTTGCCCTTGCCGGTGGCGCCGTGCGCGACGCTGTCGGCACCGAGCTGCTTCGCCGTCAGCGCGAGGTGCTTCGCGATGAGCGGGCGGCTCAGTGCCGAGACGAGCGGGTACCGCTTCTGGTAGAGCGCGTTGGCCCGGAGCGCCGGCACGATGTACTCGTCGGCGAACTCGTCCTTGGCGTCGACGACGAGTGACTCCACGGCGCCGCAGTCGAGCGCACGCTGCCGGACCGCCTCGAGGTCCTCGCCGCCCTGGCCGACGTCGACCACGAGTGCGACGACGTCCTTGCCGGTGGCGTCGCGCAGCCAGCCGATCCCGACGGAGGTGTCGAGACCGCCGGAGTACGCGAGGACGACGCGGTCAGCCACTGGTGATCGGTCCGTCGGCTAGTCGTTGGCGAGCAGCCAGGCCAGCAGCGCCTTCTGGGCGTGCAGACGGTTCTCCGCCTCGTCCCAGATGATGCTGCGCGGGCCGTCGATGACGTCGGCGGTCACTTCGAACCCACGGTCGGCCGGCAGGCAGTGCATGAAGACGGCGTCGTCGGCGGCGTGCGCCATGAGCGCGTCGTCGACGCGGTACCCCGCGAAGGTGTCGAGACGCGACTGCTTCTCGGACTCCTTGCCCATCGACACCCAGGTGTCGGTGACGACCACGTCGGCACCCGCGACCGCGGCCACCGGGTCGGTCACCACGAGGACGGAGCCACCCGTCACGGCGGCGCGTGCCTCGGCGTCGGTGACGACCTGTGCCGACGGGGAGAACTCGGCGGGGGCGGCGACGCGGACGTGCATGCCCGCCGTCGCCCCGGCGAGCAGGTACGACTGCGCCATGTTGCTCGCGCCGTCGCCGATGAACGCCACGGTCTGCCCGGCGAGGGCGCCGCGGTGCTCACGGATGGTGAGCAGGTCGGCGAGGAGCTGGCAGGGGTGGAAGTCGTCGGACAGCGCGTTGACGACGGGGACCGTCGTGCCGGCGGCCATCTCCTCGAGCCCGGCCTGGCCGTAGGTGCGCCACACGATCGCCGACACCATGCGCTCGAGCACGCGGGCGGTGTCCGACGGGGTCTCCTTGCCGCCGAGCTGGCTGTTCGCCGTCGAGATGATCAGCGGGCTGCCGCCGAGGTCGGAGATGCCGACGTGGAAGGACACCCGGGTACGGGTCGACGACTTGTCGAAGATCACCGCGACGCTCTGCGGACCGGCCAGCGGCTTCTCCGCCCAGCGGTCGGCCTTCATGCGGTCGGCGATGTCGAGGATCGCGGACTGCTCGGCCTGGCTCAGGTCGTCGTCGCGGAGGAAGTGGCGGGTCATGCTGTGGGCTCCTGCGCTGCGGCGACGGCCGCGAGGCTCTGGGCGAGGATCGACAGGAACTCGTCGATCTCGGCGTCGGACACGATGAGCGGCGGCGCGATGCGCAGGCTCGACTCGTTGGGGGCGTTGATGATGAGGCCACGCTCGAGGGCGGCTGCGTTGACGGCCGGACCGATCGGACCGGTCAGACCGACGCCGATGAGCAGGCCGGTGCCACGGACCTCTTCCACCAGCGGGGAGCCGATGGCGCGGATGCCGTCACGGATCCGCTCACCCTTGACCACTGCGCCGGCGACGAGGTCGGCGCGCTCGATCTCCTCGAGCACCGCGTTGGCGACTCGGGTGCCGAGCGGGTTGCCGCCGAAGGTCGAACCGTGCTGCCCGGCCGAGAACAGGTCGGAGGCCCAGCCGAACGTGACGAGGGCGCCGATGGGGAAGCCACCGGCGATGCCCTTGGCGACGGTGATGGCGTCCGGCGTCACACCGTGGCCCTGGAACGCGAACCAGTTGCCGGTCCGGCCGACGCCCGTCTGGATCTCGTCGAGGATCAGCAGTGCGCCGTGCTCCGCGGTCAGTCGGCGTGCCGCCAGCAGGAAGCCCTCCGGCAGGTCGACCACGCCGGCCTCGCCCTTGATGGGTTCGAGGATCAGGGCGGCGACGGAGTCGTCGATCGACGCTTCGAGGGCCTCGATCGAGGTGTCGATGTGCTCGACACCCGGGATCATCGGCAGGAAGTCCTGCTGCAGCGCGGGCTTGCCGGTGAGCGCGAGCGCGCCCATGGTGCGGCCGTGGAAGCCCTGCTTGAGCGCGAGGATCCGGGTCTTGGTGCCGTCCGCACCCTTGTTGAGGCGGGCCAGCTTGAACGCGGCCTCGTTCGCCTCGGCGCCGGAGTTGCCGAAGTACACGCGGCCCGCGTCGCCCGCGCCGGTGATGCGCTTGAGGCGCTCGGCGAGTTCGAGCTGCGGCGGGGTGGCGAAGTAGTTCGACACGTGCACGAGCTTCGCGGCCTGGTCGGCGATCGCCTCCACCAGGGCGGGGTGCGCGTGGCCGAGCGAGTTCACCGCGATGCCGGCGAGGAAGTCGAGGTACTCGTTGCCCTCGACGTCCCAGACGCGGCAGCCCTGGCCGCGCTCGAGCATGATCTTCGGCGGGGTCAGGGATCGCATGAGCGACGCCCCGAACCGGTCGTTCCAGGTCTCGGTCTGCGTCTCGGTGCTCACTGCTGGTGTCCCTTCTCGTTCGTACCCGCCACGTGCTGGCCGGTACTGCTGTCGATCGACGGCGACGCCACGCGACGGCCGATCTCGGCGTGGGTCATCTGGTTCTCGGTTCGTCGGCTCGGGTCCGGGATCACCTCGGTGCCCGCACCCCGCAGGGTGAAGACCTCGAGCAGGATCGAGTGCGGGATCCGGCCGTCGATGATCGTCGCACCGCCGACCCCGCCGACCACGGCGTCGAGGCACGCGGTCATCTTGGGGATCATCCCCGACTCGAGGCTCGGCAGGAGCTCGCGGAGCTCGTCGACCGCGATGAGGTCGACGATCGAGTCACGGTCGGGCCAGTTGCGGTACAGGCCGGGGACGTCGGTGAGCATCATGAGCTTCGATGCCCGGAGCGCGATCGCCAGGGCACCCGCCGCGGCGTCCGCGTTCACGTTGAGTGCCTGGTCGGGGTGTGCGTCGTCGATCGCGATGCTCGAGACGACCGGGATCCTGCCGGCCTCGATCGCGGCGAGCACGCCGGACGGGTCGACGTGGGTGATGTCCCCGACATGACCGAGGTCGTACTCCTGCCCGTCGACGACGACGCCCTTCTTCTCGCCGGTGAACAGCGAGCCGCCGTCGCCGAACACGCCGACGGCCAGGCCCTCGCCGTGTTCGTTCACCAAGTCGACGATCTCGCGGTTGACCTCGCCGGCCAGGACGTCGCGGACGACCGTGATCGCCTCGGTCGTCGTGACGCGGTAGCCGCCGCGGAACTCGGACTCGATGCCCTGTTCCTTGAGGGCGGCGGAGATCTGCGGACCCCCACCGTGCACGACGACCGGGTGCAGGCCGGCGTAGCGCAGGTAGACCATGTCCTCGGCGAAGGCGCGCTTCAGGTCCTCGTTCACCATGGCGTTGCCGCCGAACTTGACCACGACGACCTTGCCCGAGAAGCGCTTGAGCCATGGCAGCGACTCGATGAGCGTCGCCGCCTTGACCGCGGCGAACTCGTGTTCTTCTTCCTTCGTGAGGGGCGTGCCGGCCCCGTTCGTGTCGGCCGCCATCAGCTGGAGTACGCGCTGTTCTCGTGCACGTAGTCGTGCGTGAGGTCGTTGGTCAGGATCGTGGCCGAGTGCGTGCCGACACCGAGGTCGATGCGCACGTGGGTGTCACGCGGGGTCAGGTCGACGGAGTCGCTCGGCTCGTCGGGTGCGCCCGCGTGGCAGACCCGGACGCCGTTCATGCTGACGTCCACCGCGTACGGGTCGAACTCGGCGTCGGTGGTGCCGATCGCTGCGAGCACCCGGCCCCAGTTCGGGTCGTTGCCGAAGACCGCAGCCTTGAACAGGTTGTTCCGGGCGACGCTCCGACCGACGGTCACGGCGTCGTCCTCGGTCGCGGCGTGCACGACCTCGATCGCGATGTCGTGGCTCGCGCCCTCGGCGTCCTGCTGCAGCTGGCGGGCCAGGTCGGCACAGACCGCGGTCAGGGCCTCCTGGAAGTCACCGACCTCGGGCGTCACGCCGCTCGCACCCGACGACAGCAGGACGACGGTGTCGTTCGTGGACATGCAGCCGTCGGAGTCGACCCGGTCGAACGTGATGCGGGTGGCGGCGCGGAGCGCCTGGTCGAGCTGGTCCGGGGTCTGCACGGCGTCCGTCGTGATGACGACGAGCATCGTCGCGAGGCCCGGGGCGAGCATCCCCGCACCCTTGGCCATGCCGCCGACGGTCCAGCCGTCCTCGGTCACGACGGACTGCTTGGCCTTCGTGTCCGTCGTCATGATCGCGGTGGCCGCATCCGGACCGCCGTCGTCGCTCAGTGCCGCACTCGCCAGGTCGACGCCACGGAGCACGTTGTCGCGGAAGGTCTGGTCGCCCACACCGATGAGCCCGGTGGAGCAGACGACGACGTCGCCGGCTCCGATCCCGAGGGCGTCGCCCACGGCTTCGGCCGTCAGGTGCGTGGTCTGGAAGCCGAACGGGCCGGTGAAGCAGTTCGCGCCGCCGGAGTTCAGGACGACGGCACGCGCGACGCCGTCCCCGACGACCTGGCGGGACCAGATGACGGGGTGTGCCTGGGCCCGGTTGCTGGTGAAGACCGCGGCCACGGCCGCGTCGGGGCCGTCGTTGACGACGAGGGCCACGTCCGGCTTGCCGCTCGTCTTGAGACCGGCGGTGACGCCGGCGGCGCGGAAGCCCGCTGCCGCGGTGACGCCCTGGAGGCCCGGCTCGGTCTGGGTGGTCGTGCCTGCGTCGGTCACGGTGCGACTCCGTCCACGCTGAGGCCCGTGGTCTCGGGGAGACCGAGGGCGATGTTCGCCGACTGGACGGCGGCGCCCGCCGTGCCCTTGGCGAGGTTGTCGAGCGCGGTCACCGCGACGACACGGCCGGCGGCCTCGTCGACGGCGATGCCGACGAGCGCGGTGTTCGCACCGATCGTGTCCGCGACTCGGGGGAACTCGCCCTCGGGCAGCAGGTGGACGAAGGGCTCGTCGGCGTACGCCTGTTCCCAGGCGAGGCGGACGTCGCGTGCGCTGACGCCGGGCGAGAGCTTCGCGGTGGTGGTCGCCAGGATCCCCCGCGACATCGGGACCAGGACCGGCGTGAACGAGATCGTCACGTCGGAGGCCCCCGCGACCTGCAGGTTCTGCTGGATCTCGGGGACGTGCCGGTGCGTGCCACCGACGGCGTACGCGCTGGCGGACCCCATGATCTCGGAGGCCAGGTAGGTGGTGCTGAGCTTCTTGCCGGCGCCGCTCGGGCCGACGCTGAGCACCGCGACGAGGTCGTCGGACTCGACGAGGCCGGCCTGGATGCCCGGCTGGATGCCGAGCGTCACCGCGGTGACGTTGCAGCCGGGCACCGCGATGCGCTTCGTGCCGACCAGGGCGGAACGCTGCTTGCCCTGCGACGCGATGTCGTCGACCTCGCGCCATTCATCGGCCGAACCCGGGGTGGGCGCCGCGAGCAGGAGCTCGGGCAGCCCGTAGGTCCACGCGCCGAAGTAGTCACCGCCGTAGAACCGCTCCCACGCCGCCGGGTCCGTCAGACGGTGGTCCGCACCGCAGTCGATGACGAGCGCGTCGTCGCCGAGTTCCGCGGTGATCGCTCCCGACTGCCCGTGCGGCAGCGCCAGGAACACCACGTCGTGCCCGCGCAGCGTCTCGGCCGTCGTCTCCGCCAGGGTCAGGTGCGACAGTGAACGGAGGTGCGGCTGCGTCGCGATCAGCGGCTGTCCGGCGTTCGAGAACGCCGTCACCGTCCTGACCTCGAACTCGGGGTGGGCGGAGAGCACACGCAGGAGCTCACCACCCGCGTAGCCGGAGGCTCCCGCCACGGCGACGGATACGGACATGGGATTCCACCTTTGGTCGGACTGGTCGTCGAGAGAGTCGGAGGCGGCGACCCCGGGCGGTGCTGATCCCGTGTGGGTCAGTCGCGCAGGGTCGCCCCGAATCGCTCGCCGGCACGTCGGACAGCGCCGTCACGGGCCTCGGTGGCCTCGGCAGCGGTCAGCGTGCGGTCCGTGGCGCGGAAGCGCAGGGCGAACGTCAGGGACTTCTGTCCCTCGTCCACGCCGGAGCCCCGGTAGTCATCCACGAGCCGAGCATACTCCAACAGGTCTCCGGCGCCAGAGCGCACCGCATCCAGCACGTCACCGGCCGGCACGTCCGCGTCGACGACGAGCGAGAGGTCCTGCGTGGCTGCCGGGTAGGAGACGATCGGCGCGACCGCGACGAGTTCCGGGGCCGCGGCGACCAGCGCGTCGAGGTCGAGCTCGACGACCGCCACCACACGGGGCAGGACGGCGGCCTCGGCCAGTTCGGGCAGGAGCTCTCCGGCGACGCCCACGACCGTGCCGTCGACGAGCAACGAGCGCGGCGCGGCCCGGGTGCAGGGACGGGTGGGTCGTCTGCGCGACGGTGAGTTCGACACCGACGGCCCAGGCGACCTGGCGGGCCGCGTCGATCGCGTCGGCGATGCCGAACGGTTCCGCCGTGGTGCCCGGCTGCTTGACGAGCCGGTGGCCGGTGAGCAGTGCGGCGACGTGGAAGGGCTGGGCGGGCAGCGAGGCGTCCAGCGCCTCGAGCGTCGCACGGTCGGGCCGGGCGGCGCCCGCCGGGACCTCGTCGGTGCCGAGCGTCACGCCCGTCACCGGCAGGAACACCCGGGACGTCTCGTAGAGCGCGACGTCGACGAGCCCGCGCGACACGTTGCGACGGGCGGCGTCGACCAGGGCCGGAACGCCGCTCCGGCGCAGGAGGTTCTGCTCGCTGTCCAGGGCGTTGGCGAGCACGACGCTCGGTCCGCCCTGCGGGTCGATCCCCGGGTAGGCGTCCTGCGTGGCCGCGGACACGAACGGCGCCGTGACGACCTCGGTCAGGCCCGCCGCGGCCAGCGCCGAGGCGACCCGACGACGAGCCTGCTGGTGCCGGGTCAGGCCCCGACCGGGCGGAGCGACCGGCAGCACGCTCGGGATGCGGTCGTAGCCGACGATGCGCGCGACCTCTTCGACGAGGGTGGTGTCGTCGGTCAGGTCGGGACGCCAGGTGGGCGGGGTGACCGCGAGCTGCTCGCCGTCGGCCTCGACCGTGGCGCCGATCGCGCGGAGCGTGTCGATGACCTCGGCATCGGTGTACTCGACGCCGACGAGCTCGGCCGGACGCGAGAGGCGCATCGTCACGGTCGCCCGCGGCTCGGTGTCGACGAGCGTGGACCCGAGAGCGTCCGCGGTGCCACCGGCGAGCTCGACGAGGAGCTCGACAGCACGGTTCGCCGCGGCCTCGGCCACCTGCGGGTCGACCCCACGCTCGAAGCGACGGGATGCCTCGCTGGGGAGCTTGTGGCGACGAGCGGTGCGGGCGATGGAGACCTGGTCGAACCCGGCGGCCTCGATCAGGACGTCGGTCGTGCTCGCCGAGATCTCGGTGCGGGCTCCGCCCATGACGCCGGCGAGGCCGACGGGACCGTCGTCGTCGGTGATGACGAGGTCTTCGGGGTCGAGCTTCCGGACGGTGCCGTCGAGGGTCTCGAGCGTCTCGCCAGCGGTCGCCCGGCGCACGCCGAGGCCGCCCACGATGGTCTGCAGGTCGTAGCCGTGGAGCGGCTGGCCGAGCTCGAACATGACGTAGTTCGTGATGTCGACGGGCAGGGAGATGGAGCGCACCCCGGCCAGCGACAGGCGCGACACCATCCAGGACGGTGTCTTCGCGGCCGGGTCGATCCCGCGAACGACACGCGTGACGAACGTCGACGCTCCGACACGATCCCGGATCGGGGCCTGGTCGTCGATCGTCACCCGGAAACCCTCGGCCGCACGCGGCACAACGCGCGCGACGGGGTCGTGGAAGCTGGCTCCGGTGGCGTGCGCGTACTCACGAGCGACCCCGCGCATGCTGAGCACGTAGCCGCGGTCCGGCGTGACGTTGATCTCGACCGCGGCGTCGTCGAGGCCGAGGAGCGCGATGGCGTCGGCACCGACGGTGGGGTCCATGCCGAGGTCGGCGAAGCGCAGGATGCCGTCGTGCTCGTCACCCAGCCCGAGCTCGCGAGCCGAGGCGATCATGCCGTCGGACACGTGCCCGTAGGTCTTGCGGGCGGCGATCGGGAACGGCCCGGGCAGGACCGCGCCGGGCAGCGTGACGACGACGAGGTCGCCGACGTCGAAGTTGTGCGCGCCGCAGACGATGCCGCGGGGCTCGGCTTCGCCGACGTCCACCTGGCACCAGTTGATGGTCTTGCCGTTCTTCTGCGGCTCGGGGACGCGCTCGAGGACCCGACCGACCACGATGGGTCCGGTCAGGTCGAAGGTGTGGACGTCCTCTTCCTCGAAGCCGACCGACACGAGCGCCGCGTGGACGTGCTCGAGGGTGACGTCCTCGGGGAGGTCGACGGACTCACCGAGCCAACGGAGTGGGACGCGCATCAGACCACCGTTCCGAACTGCTGCGAGAAGCGGATGTCGCCCTCGAGGAAGTCACGCATGTCGTTCAGGCCGTTGCGGAACTGCAGTGTCCGCTCGATGCCCATGCCGAACGCGAAGCCCTGGTACTCGTCCGGGTCGATGCCGGCGGCACGCAGGACGTTGGGGTTCACCATGCCGCAGCCACCCCACTCGACCCACCGCGCGCCACCCTTGGCGTTCGGCTGCCAGACGTCCATCTCGGCGCTGGGCTCGGTGAACGGGAAGTAGTTCGGGCGGAGCCGGATCTGCGCCTCGGCGCCGAACATCTGCCGGGCGAAGTGCTCGAGCGTGCCGCGCAGGTGCGCCATCGTCAGACCCTTGTCGATCGCGATGCCCTCGACCTGGGTGAAGACCGGCAGGTGCGTGGCGTCGAGCTCGTCGGCGCGGTAGACGCGCCCCGGGGCGATGACGTACAGCGGGAGGTCACGCGACAGCAGCGACCGCACCTGCACCGGTGAGGTGTGGGTGCGCATGACCAGGTGCCGGTCGACGGGCTCGACGAAGATCGTGTCCGCCATGGCCCGGGCCGGGTGGTCTTGGTCGAAGTTCAGCGCGTCGAAGTTGAACCACTCGTGCTCGAGCTCTGGGCCTTCTGCCACTTCCCACCCCATGCCGACGAAGATGTCGGCGACGGCTTCGTTCAGCAGCGAGAGCGGGTGGCGGGAGCCGGTGGCGCGGTGGACCGGCAACGCGGTGACGTCGACGCGCTCGGCCTCGAGCCGTGCGCGCTCCTCGGCCACCGCGAGGACGGATTCCTGCTCGGCGATCGCCGAGTTCACCCGCCCTCGGGCCTGCCCGACGAGCTTGCCCGCCGCGGCCTTCTGCTCCGGCGGCACACTGCGCATCGATGCGTTCATCCGCGCCAACGGTGACTGCTCACCGGTGTGCTCGGCCCTGGCCTGCTTCAGTTCGGCGACCGTCGTCGTGGCACGGACGGCGGCGAGGGCCGCGTCCACCGCGTCGGCGACGGCCGATTCGCTGATCTCGAGAGGTTCTGACACGAGACCCAAGCCTACCGGCCGTCGGGATACCACCCACCTGCACCGAGCGGACGGTGGATGACCGGCGCCGACGACCGGCTTGGGGAGGGAAGAGCGTCAGCTCCGGAGCGCGAAGGCCGACTCGTACAGGCACACCGACGCGGCCGTGGCGAGGTTCATGGACTCCGCCTGTCCGTAGATCGGCACCTTGACGGCCCGGTCGACGAGCGCCAGGTCGTCGGCGGTGAGTCCGCGGGCCTCGTTGCCGAAGACCCACGCGGTCGGTCCGTCGAGCATCCCCTCGGCGCGGACCACCGGCAGGTCGTCGCCGGAGACGTCCGCCGCGAGCACCGTGTAGCCGAGGGCCTTCGCCCGCGCGATCGTGTCTGCCAGGGTCACGCCGACGGACACCGGGACGTGGAACAGGGACCCGGTCGTCGACCGGACGACCTTCGGGTTGTACGGGTCGACCGAGCGTCCGGTCAGCACCACGGCGTCGGCGCCGGCCGCATCGGCAGCCCGGATGATCGTGCCGGCGTTCCCCGGGTCCCGCACCTCTTCGAGGATGGCGACCAATCCGGGCAACGCGGCCTGCTCGTCGGACGCATCACGGGCCTCCCGGTCGGCAGCGGCCGCAGCGCGGTCCGGGAAGACGTCCTTCACCGACGTCGGGAACTGCTGGCACACCGCGACCACGCCCTGCGGGGTGACCGTGTCGGCCATCGCGTCGAGCACCTGCTCGGTCACGAACCAGGTGTCCACCGGCGCGTCGTCGAGCCCGTAGCGGGCAGCGGCGGTCGGCGTCACGTAGAGCTCGCGCAGGAGCTCCGGTGCGTACTCCAGCGCTTCGCGGACCGCTTGCGGCCCTTCCAGCAGGAACAGGCCGGTCTCGGCCCGGACGTCCTTCTTGGCCAGGGCCGCAACGGCCTTCACGCGTCCGGCACGGGGGTTCTCGAGGAGATCGCTCACGACCCAAGTCTAGGAACGACGAAACCCCCGCCGTGCGGCGGGGGTTTCGCGAGCAGAAGAACTGACTACGCAGCCTTCGGGGCCGAGGTGTCGGCCGGGAGGGCCTTCTTCGCCGTCTCGACGAGCGCGGTGAAGGTCTCGGGGTTGTTCACCGCGAGGTCGGCGAGGATGCGGCGGTCGACCTCGACGCCGGCCAGGTTGAGACCCTGGATGAGGCGGTTGTAGGTCAGGCCGTTCGCACGGGACGCAGCGTTGATGCGCTGGATCCAGAGGCGACGGAACTCGCCCTTCTTCGCGTGACGGTCGCGGTACGCGTAGACGAGGGAGTGGGTGACCTGCTCCTTGGCCTTGCGGTACAGGCGCGAACGCTGGCCGCGGTAGCCCTCGGCGCGTTCGAGGATGACGCGGCGCTTCTTGGCGGCGTTGACCGCTCTCTTTACTCGTGCCATTGCACTATTCCTTTACGATCTGCGGGGCTCAGTGGCCGAGGAGCTTCTTGACGTTCTTCGCGTCACCCTTGGAGAGGACCTGGTCCTCGTTCAGGCGGGCCTTGCGCTTGGAGCTCTTGACCTCGAGGTTGTGACGCATACCGGCCTGCTGCTTCATGATCTTGCCGGTACCGGTGACCTTGAAGCGCTTCTTCGACCCGGAGTGGGTCTTCTGCTTGGGCATGGTGGTGCCTTTCCGTGGGATGGATGGGGGGCCGCGTCGTTGCGGGGTCGGTCCGGGGACCTATTCGGCCGCGGCGTCCGTGGATTCCGCAGCTGCCTCGGACGTGGAACCGGCCTCGGCCTCGTCCTTGCCCTTCGCGGCGTGCTCGGTGGCACGACGCTCGGCCTTCTGTGCAGCACGCTTGGCGTTCTGCTCGCCCTTGACGTCGGACTTGTTCTTGAGCGGAGCGATGATCATCGTCATGTTGCGGCCGTCCTGGGTCGGACGCGACTCGACGACACCGAACTCGGCGATCTCTTCCGCGAACTTCTGGAGGAGACGGACACCCTGCTCCGGACGCGACTGCTCGCGGCCACGGAAGAGGATCATCGCCTTCACCTTGTCGCCACCGAGGAGGAACCCCTCGGCACGCTTGCGCTTCGTCTCGTAGTCGTGCACGTCGATCTTCAGGCGGAAACGGACCTCTTTCAGGTCCGTGTTCACCTGGTTGCGACGAGCTTCCTTGGCCTTCTGAGCGGCTTCGTACTTGAACTTGCCGTAGTCCATGATCTTGGCCACGGGCGGCTTCGAGTTCGGCGCGACCTCGACCAGATCCAGTTCGGCTTCCTGCGCGAGACGCAGTGCCATGGCGATCGGGACAACGCCGACCTGCTCACCCTGCGGACCGACGAGTCGGACTTCGGGAACGCGGATTCGGTCGTTGGTACGGGGATCGGTGATGCGGAGCTCCTTCAATCAGGTGGTGGCCGTCCGGGGCGTTTGCCCTGGACGACAGCACGAGAGAGGAGATCTGACGCACGGGATGTCGACCCGTTCGGCAGCCGCCCTGCATCGGATCCGTGGGATCCGACCGACGAGCACAACACGTGCACTCGCGGAGCGGTGGTGACCCGGTAGCCTGGTGGAACGCGGCCGCGGGTGGGAGAGACTCCTCTTTCGTGACACCGTCCGGGTGTTGTCAAGGGAACTGACGGCACACGGACAGCATCTGCCGCGAGCAAGCCTAGCAGAGGAGCACCGTGAGCGACACCCCGATCGAGGACACCGGCATCGACGCCGCCAGGGACATCGCGGAGGTGCCGGCGGTCGAACTCATCAACACCGTTGCGGTGCACCTGCTCAGTGCCGCGGCCGTGAAGGTCGGCCTGGCCGACGACCCGCAGGAACAGACCGACCTGGACGAGGCGCGGAAGCTCATCACCGCGCTCGCCGGCCTGGTGACGGCCGCCGCGACCGAGATCGGCGACCACCACGCCCGCCCGCTCCGCGACGGACTGCGGTCGCTGCAGCTCGCCTTCCGCGAGGCGTCGGCGATCCCGGACCCGATCGGTGCCGGACCGGGCGAGAAGTACACGGGTCCCGTCAACTAGACGACGCCACCCGGTGACGGACGGGAGGCCCGTGGCGGTGTCGCCACGGGCCTCCCGTGGCGTTCGTGGGTCGCGCTCAGGACCCGCTGTCGCCGACCAGGCGCGCGACGGCCGCGAGCGGGATCCCGACCCAGTCGGGTCGGTTGCGGGTCTCGTAGACGACCTCGTAGACCGCCTTGTCGAGCTCGAAGGCGTCGAGCAGTGCGCTGTGGGCGGCGAGGTCCGCGCCGGTCCCCTGCTGGTAGCCCTCGAGGAAGCGGGCTCGCGCCTCGGCTGCCCACGAGGCCGCGTCGACCGGTTCGGCGTCGTGTGCCAGCGCGCCCGCGACGTAGTCGAACGAGCGCAGCATGCCCGCGACGTCGCGCAGGGTGACGTCCGGCAGCGAGCGTTCGTCGAGGGGGCGGAGCGGCTCGCCCTCGAAGTCCAGGAAGACCCACCCGCGGGGGTCCGGTGCCGACAGGACCTGTCCGAGGTGCAGGTCACCGTGGATGCGCTGCAGATCCGGCCACGTCGCGTCAGTGGCACGGGCGTAGACCGCGCGGATGGCGTCGGCGTGGTCGGCGACGGCCGGGGCCTCGCGGGCGGCGGTGTCGAGTCGGGCGTGCATCGTCGCGACGGCGACGTCCCGTCGGGGCGCGTCGGCCGGTTCCGTCGGCAGCGCTCCTGCGAGGGTGCGGTGCACAGCGGCGAGCGCGGCGCCGAGCTGCTCGGCGCGGTCACCGAACGGAGTACCGGCCTGCGCCTCCTGCAGGGCGACGCGCCAGGCGTCGTCGAGCCCGGGCAGGAACTCCTGGGCGAAGGCGAGGTGCCCCGTCGCCCTGCCGTCCGGGCGTCCGACATCGGGCCAGTCGGCACGGAGTGCGCCGTAGACCCGCGGCACGCGCGTGCTGCCCGCCGCCGTGAGGGCGAGCTGCGTGGTCACATCGGGGTTGTCGCCGTGGTGCAAGACGCGGAAGACCTTGATGATGACGCGGTCGCCCGACTCGGTGTCGCAGATGACCGAGGTGTTGGACTGCTCACCCGTCAGGACGCGGGCGGCGGTGACCCGGCCGATCGGGCTGAGGCTGTCCGGCGCCGCGTCGATGCGTGCGGCGAGCGCCGAGACCCACGCGAGGTCGGTCGTGGCGTCGACGATCGCGCCGTCGGCGTCGCTGGTGATCGGCGACTGGTAGAGGACGGGGACCGCGGGGGCCTCGTCGAGCAGCAGCCGCGTTCCGTCGTCGGTGGAGATCGTCCGGAGGCGTGGCACGGACCCCTTCGAGGCGTACCAGCGGCGGTCGGCGATCCAGGACTCGAGGTCGCGGTCGCTCGGCGTGCTGGTGGGGGCCGTGGTGTCGGGGGCGCTGTGGTCTGCGCGGGTGTCGGGGGCGCTGGGTGCTCCGTCGCTCATGCAGCGGAACCTACGCGCCGGGGCCTGGCGAGGTGCCGAGTCCTCCACAGGACGGGCAGGTCAGGACTCCGTCCACAGAACCCCGTTGCCCCCGGTCTGACACGGGTGCGTCGGACAACACTTGCGGCATGCCCCGACCCGCTGCCGCCCCCGCCCCCGCCGCCGCCGCCGCCGCCGCTGACGCTGCACATGCGCTCCCCGACCCCCGCCGGACCTGGCGGATCCTCGACGACCGCAGGCTCCCCGCACTCGAGCCGTTCGCCGCCGACGTGCGCCGTCACGAAGCGGTGACGGTGCGCGAGACGGTGTGGGACTCCGACGACCGGGTGCTCGCCACCGAGGGTGTCGTGCTCACACGGCTGCCGGACGGCGCCTGGACGATCGACCGGGGCGGGCACGGGACCGGCTCCGAACCGCTCAGCGGCGTGTCCGACGATCCCCCACGGGACGCCGTCGAGGTGTTCCTGCGTGGTCGTCCCCTGCGGATGGTCCTGGTCCGTGACACCACCACGACGCTCGTGACCCTGCGCGGCGGGGACGGCCGGGTGCGGGCCGAGGTCGCCGACGTTCGCGTGGACGACGGCGACCCGGACACCACCGTGCTGCGGTCGTCGCGGTGGTGGGCCCTGACGGACGACGGACGCGACGGCGCCACGGCTCGAGCGGCCGAACGAGCGCTGCACGACGCGGCGACCGATCCGGTGGACGTCGCGTCGGTTCCGCTCCCCCGCGGCCCCGAGCCCGCCCCGGAGCGGCGACGCGGCCGAGCGAAGCGCCCCCGGCCGGGCACCGCCGCCGGGTTCGTCCTGCGGGTGCTCGATGCCCTGCGGCGCGACCTCGTCGCCGTGGATCCCCGGGTACGGGCCGACGAGTCCGAGGCCGTGCACGACCTGCGGAAGGTGCTGCGCCGCCTGCGGAGTGTGCTCGCGGCGTTCCGCGGCGCGCTCGACCGCCGGGCGACCGAGGAGCTCCGTGCCGCCCTGGCCCAGACCGGTCGGGTCGCCGGGACCGCTCGCGACGCCGAGGTGCTGCACGCCGGCCCGTCCCGGTCGGCGACACGAGCCCCCGACGGGTACGTGGACGCCGAGACCCTGGACCGCATCGCTTCGGCGACCGCGGAACGTCGCAGCGTCGCCGCCGCTGAGCTCCGGCGAGCGCTGCGCTCCGACGCCTGGTTCCGGACGCTCGACGCCCTCGACGACCTGCTGCTGCGGGCACCGGCCGGCCCGCACGCGGACGACGACGCAGCCGCGTTCGTCACCAGGCGCATCCGGCACGAGCGGGCACGCGTCGGTCGGCTGCTGGGCGATCCCAGCGACGACCTCGACACCCTGCACGAGGTCCGGAAGGCTGCGCGCCGGTTGCGCTACGCACTGCAGGCGGCCGGGGACCTGCCCGACGTCGGCAAGCGTCGGCTCGGACGGCTGCGACGGGTGCAGGAGACCCTGGGCGAGACGCTCGACGCCGCGCACGCAGCCGATGCGTACCGAGGGCTGGCCGCTGTGGCAACGCAGCACGGCGAGGACACGTTCGGGTACGGCGTCCTGGCGACGACCGAGCTGGCGGCCAGTGCGCAGGGCCTGCACCGATCGCGGAAGCTGCTCGCCCGACTCTGACCGGGTGCGAGAATCGGGCCGTGCCGCACTACTTCGAGGACCTCGCTGCCGGACAGACCTTCACCACACCGGGGCGCACCATCACCGAGGCGGACGTGGTGTCGTTCGCCTCGTGGACGAACGACAACAACCAGGTGCACACGGACGTCGAGTTCGCCGGGAAGACCCGCTACCGGCAGCGGATCGTGCACGGGCTGCTCGGTACCTCGCTGTGCCTCGGCCTCATCGCGCGCACGGGCGTGTTCGAGGGGTCCGCGGTGGCACTGCTCGGGATCGACCAGTGGCGCTTCACCGAGCCCGTGTTCATCGGGGACACCGTCACCTGCACCGTCGAGGTCCTGGGCACCCGGCTGACGAGTTCGGGCACGACCGGGATCGTCGAGCGGGCGGTGGCACTGCGGAACCAGCACGGCGTGGTCGTCCAGCAGGGTCGGATGGACGTCATGGTGCTCACCCGCGACGCCGCGATCGACTGAGCGACCGCTCGACGAGAGCCCCGCCGAACCTGTTCCGCGCAATCCCGGCTCCCTCTTTACAACGATGTACCGGCACGGGAGCATGGACGCATGAGCACGCTCGACGGCACCGTGGCCGCACCTGACTCCGCTTCCACCCCCGGCCTCCCCCTCGCTTCGCGGCAGGACGGCACGTACCCCCGGCCGCAGATGCTCCGCACCGCGTGGGCCGACCTCGACGGCACGTGGTCGTTCCGGAACGACGGCGACGATCCCGCCTGGCGCACCGGCTTCACCGACGCACGGGACATCGTCGTCCCGTTCCCGCCCGAGTCCCCGGCCTCGGGCATCGACGAGCCCGGCTTCCACCCCGTGGTCTGGTACTCCCGTGCGATCACCCGCTCCGAGCTCGACGCCGCCGGGTTCGGCACCGGGGCACCCCGACTCGTGCTGCACTTCGGCGCCGTCGACCACCGCGCCCGCGTCTGGATCGACGGACAGTTCATCGGCGGACACGAGGGCGGCCACACCCCGTTCTCCTTCGACGTCACCGAAGCGCTGGCCGCCGACCCCGACGCCGTGCACACCCTGGTGGTCCGCGCCGAGGACGACCCGCACGACCTGACCCAGCCCCGCGGCAAGCAGGACTGGCACGAGGACCCGCACGCGATCTGGTACCGCCGGACCACCGGGATCTGGCAGACCGTCTGGCTCGAGGCCGTGCCGACCGCCTCGATCGCGTCCCTGCGCTGGACGAACGTCGACCACGCGACCATGCGCCTGACGGTCCGGCTCGACGGTCACCGCACCGGCGGGGAGCGCCTGCACGTCGAGGCCCACTGGGACGACCGCGACGAGCACCTCGCCACGATCGAGACCACCGTCGGCGAGACCGGCGACGAGTTCGACGTGGTCGTGCCGATCGCGCGGCAGACGAACGGGCAGGCCGAGGACGAGCTGCACTGGACGCCGGACACGCCCCGGCTGATCGACGCCACGGTCACGCTGCTGCCGAGCGCCGGCAACGCCACGACTGCGGGGACGGGCGCGCTGGACGCCGTCGCCAGCTACTTCGGGATCCGGACGGTCGGGGTCGACGGCGGCGCGTTCCTGCTCAACGGCCGACGCCACGACGTCCGCAGCGTCCTGAACCAGGGCTACTGGCCCGAGTCGCACATCGCCGCCCCGTCCCGCCAGGCACTCCGCCGCGAGGTCGAACTCATCAAGGAGCTCGGCTTCAACGCGGCCCGCAACCACCAGAAGATCGAGGACCCGCGGTTCCTGTACTGGGCCGACCGACTCGGACTCATGGTGTGGGGTGAGGCTCCCGGCGCCTACGCGTTCTCCCCCCGCGCCGTGCAACGTCTGATGCGCGAGTGGATGGACGCCGTCGAGCGTGACGCCTCGCACCCGTCGATCGTCACGTGGGTGCCCGCCAACGAGAGTTGGGGCGTGCAGCACATCGCCACCGACCCGGCCCAGCAGGCCTACGCCCGGGCCCTCGCCGACGTCACGCGGGCATTGGACCCGACGCGTCCGGTGATCTCGAACGACGGGTGGGAGCACACGAACTCCGACATCGTCACGATCCACGACTACGAGGGCGACGGCCCCCGGCTCGCGGACACCTACGCGGACGAGACCGCACGGACTCGACTCCTCGGTGGCATCGGTCCGGCGGATCGCCGCATCCTGGTCGGCGGCGCCGAGGACCTCGGCCAGCCGGTCATGCTCACCGAGTTCGGGGGCGTGAACTACCAGCCGGGCGTCCAGCGCGAGGACGGCTGGGGCTACACGTCGGCCAGCGACGGCGACGACTGGGTCGCCCGCATCACCGCGCTGTACGACGCGATCCGTGCGAGCTCGTTCCTCGCCGGGTCCTGCTACACGCAGCTCACCGACACCATGCAGGAGACCAACGGCCTGCTCAACGCCGACCGGTCGCCGAAGGTGCCGATCGAGCAGATCCGTCGCGCGGTCACGGGGCGCTAGCCGGGAGGCCCGCACTTCGTGAGCAGTAATGGTCGGGTCCGGCAGACGGACCCGACCATTACTGCTCACGATGCACACAGGTTGCCTCGCGGCGGACGCGGACGGCCCGCGATGCGGGGGGCGGCCCGCGGTCTGGGAGGATCGGGCGGGTGACGAACGTGGCGGAAGCGAGCCGGGCCTCCAGGCGGGGGTTCCGAAGCCTGCTGACCGGACGGCACAGCGCCTGGACCGCACCGCTGCTGATCTGGGCGGGCTCGCGGGTGCTCAGCACCGCGCTGCTGGCGACCGTGTACCTGCTGGCGACCGCGAACGGCTGGCCGTTCGCCTCGTACCGGCAGGATCCCTCGTTCTTCACCTTCTCGGGCTCGTGGGACGCCTCGTTCTACCGGATCATCGCCGCGCACGGGTACCCCGCGACGCTGCCGACCGATGACTCCGGGCACGTCCTGCCGAACGCGTGGGCGTTCCTGCCGGTGTTCCCCGCGGTGGTGCGGGTCGTGATGACGCTGACCGGAGCGTCGTTCTGGGTCGCCGGGGTCGTGGTGGCGTCGATCGCCGGAGCGGGCGCCTGCGTGCTGCTGTACAGGCTGGTGCTCGCCGGCGGGTGCTCGCACCGGGCCCGCTGGGCGACCGCACTGTTCGCGTTCGCACCGACGGGGTTCCTGCTGCAGGTCGCCTACGCGGAGAGCCTGCTGCTCGTGCTGCTGTTCGGCGCCCTGCTCGCCCTGGTCCGGCGACGGTACTGGCTGATCGCCCCGCTCGGTGTCGTGGCGGCGTTCACGAAGCCCGGGGTCCTCGCGCTGGCGCTGGCACTGGCGGTGCACCTGGTCCTGCGGTGGGTCGCGGGGCGCCGGCAGCAGGACGCGTTCCCGTGGCGCGACCGGATCGCGATCGTGGTGACCGGCCTGGTCGTCGCGGCTGCGGGACTGGCGTGGCCCGTCATCGCGACGGCCGTGACCGGGCGACCGAACGCGTACCTGGACACCGAGCTGTCGTGGTGGGTGGGGTTCGTCGGTCGCCGGCACTTCGCGCCGCTGACGCCGTGGTTCACGATGGCGTCGACGTGGCTCGGGCCGCTCGGCGTCGGACTCGTCGTGGCGGTGCTCGCCGGCGCGGTGTGGTTCTTCTCGCGCAGGAGCACCCGGGCCCTGGGCACCGACGTGCTCGCGTTCACGGCGTCCTACGGGCTGTACCTGGTGGCGGTGTTCCTGCCGCAGCAGTCGTTGCCGCGGTTGCTCATGCCGATGGCTCCGTTGCTCGGGTCGGACGTCTTCGTCGGCACCCGGCGGCGGGCGGTGACGTGGCTGGTCGTCGGGGTGTGCCTGCAGCCGGTCGCGATCGTGCTGCTGTGGTTCCTCGGGTACCCGTGAGCGGTGCTGGTCCGCGCTTCTGCAAGACACCGGTGTTCGCCGGTTGAACACGCGCAGACCGCGGTGCGACGTGCGAACACCGGTGTCTTGCGGGCCTGGTGAGCGCTACGCGTCGAACGTGTGGAACCAGGCCGATCCGCCGGGGTGCTGCACCGTGATCATCTCGTCGAGGTCGCGGTAGGGGCCGTCCTGGTTGTGGCTCGCCGACTTGATGCGGATGGTGCCGTCGGGCTCGGTGAAGACCTCGGACACGATGGTGGTGTGGTCCGGTGAGCCGTTGGCGTTCCAGTCGAAGAACACGATGTCACCGACCTTCACCTTGTCGCGCTCGTCCGACGACCGCCGGGTGAGCCCGAACTCGCCCGCGTTGTCCGCGAGCCAGGGGTCCATCGTCGGGCAGTAGGTCCACGTCGCGCTGTGCTCGGCACCGGCGGCCCGGTTGTACCAGTCGGACCGCTGCTCCCACCCACGGGCGATGAGGGTCTGGCTGACGTAGTTCGCGCAGTCGCCGCCGATGGGGTTCATCGTGCCGTACTCGGCGAGGTTGTAGTCCTTCCAGTACCGCATCGCGTAGGCGAGCTGCCGGTCGACGTCGGTCAGTGCGGCGTAGGCGAGGGTGGTCGAGGCGACCGCGCTGCCCGCAGCGGGCGTCGCAGCGGCTGTGGGCGTCGGCGATGCGGTCGCGGTGTCCTGGGTGGCGCCGCTCTGCCCGTCGTTCGCCGCACTGCCGTTGCCGTCGGAGGACTGGTTCGCCGACGGGGTCGGTGCGATCGCGGACGTGAAGAGTGCGACGTCGGCGTCGCCGGCCGTGTACATCGCCTGGTGCGGGGCCGTGAAGGTCACCTTCGACGCGGTGGCCTGGACGTCACGCGCCGCGACACCGCCGACGGTGACGCCCTTGACGGCGGCGAGTCCGGTCCCCGTCACGGTGACCGTGACGCCACCGGCGAGCGGGACCTGCGCCGGGGTGAGGGACTTCGCGACGGGCTTCGCGGTCGGTGCGGACGAGGCGTCCCCACCGCGCGAGCTCCCGCGCCCGCCGCCCGAGCCGTTGCCCGAGTCACCGCCCTTGTCGCTGCCGGAGGAGCACGCCGCGACGGCGAGCCCGATCCCGGCGACGCCGGCGAGGGACAGGAGTGCGCGGCGGTTCATCGAGGCAGTCATGACACGACCAGCGTAAGCGACACCTCCGTCGTTCCGACACGGCATGATCGTCTTCGGGGGCGAGCGTCCTCCGTGCCCCAGCGGACCCGTTCGGAAGGAACACACACATGCCCGAGAGCCACGACTTCTTCGTCGCGACCGACCCCGAGACCGCCCGTGCACAGGTGCGCGAGGCCCTGTCCCGCGAGGGCTACACCGTCGACGACGCCGAGCAGGGTGCACTCCGTGCGACCCGCGGCAGCCTCGGCCTGACGCTGCTCATCGGCGGCATGGCGAACGACCGCACGTTCCACACCCGCCTGGACGTCCAGATCATGATCGCCCCGGACGGCCGCACCGTCGCCCGGCTGCTGCGTGGCTCGGGCAAGTCGGCGATCAAGGGCGGAGCACTCGGCATCTCGCGCGGTAACCGTGCCTTCGAGCAGGCCGCGAACGCCATCCACACCACCTTCGCGCAGTCCGGCGTGCTGACGGAGAGCATCGCAGGCTGACACGTCGACGACGGGGACGGGTCAGGCGCGACCCGCCGACGGACGGGAGGCCCGGTGCCAGCTGGCACCGGGCCTCCTGTTCGTCAGGGCGTCAGGGCGTCACGACGTCGCAGCGCCACGTCACTGCGATCAGGTGCAGGAGACGTCTCGGTCGATGGTCCGGGAACCGTAGGGGACCTCGGCCTGGACCATCGCGATCTTGCCGCCGGACAGCGGTGTCGCGGCGCAGGTCTGCCGTGCCTTGGTGATCGTGCCCTTGCCGATCGCGATCCAGTTCGACCGGCCGCGCAGCGGGCTGCTCGACTTCACCGTGCCCGCGATGGTCTTCCACTGCGAACCGTTCGAGTAGATGCCGATCGTCCGCACACCGCCGGCCTTGAGCCCGACGATCATGCCCTGCATCGCGGCGCGGTTCTGGGCGGTGTCCCGCTGGTACGACAGCCCCGTCTCGACGTCGAGCCACCAGCGGTACGCGGACGGGTTCGCGACGCCACGGCTCTTGACGTCGTCGTACCCGCGGGCGTAGCCGTACATGAACGAGCACGCCAGGGTGACTTGCTTCTTGCCGCCCTTGGTCACGCACTTGCCGAACGGGTTGGTGGGCACCGTGCCCTGGTAGCTGTTCGACGTGGGCCAGACCGACGCCTTGAGGCCCGGGTTGGCGAACAGCACGTACAGCTGCGTCTTCGGCTGGGCCGATCCACCGACGGACTTCGCCGACCAGGCGAGCTGTTCGGCGAGGCACGGGTTCGTGGTGTTGCCGAGGGAACCGTTGACGCCGACGATGCCGAACGCCTGGTCGGTCGGGACCTGGCGGTCGCACTGCGGCCAGGAGATGTCGACCCCGAGCGGGGTGACCGCTGCGGACGCACCCGAGGACGGGCCGGCGACGGCGATGCCGGCGGCGACGACCACCGTGGTCGCGATGGTCGCGACGAGACGACTGATACGGAACATGCTCTCCCCCTGGTCGGGCCCTGCTGGCCAGCCGCGCCCCACCGGCGCACGGGGAGTCTAGGGCGGTGCGTCGGACAACACACCACCCCTGTTCGTGGACTGTGTCGAACGCTCCATGGCGCACCTGCTGTGGAGGAGGACCGGCTGACAGCCCGACGACGGCAGAACGGCCCGGAACCTGTGGGTTCCGGGCCGTTCGTGGTGCTACCTGGTGGAGCTAAGGGGATTCGAACCCCTGACCTTCTCATTGCGAACGAGACGCGCTACCAACTGCGCCATAGCCCCAAGTGCTCGATCACATTAGCACCCTCGGTCGGCCCAGCCGAAATCGCAGGTGGCCCGTCGGGCGTGCCGCGGGTCAGACCGCGCGGCGGCGTCGCATGATCGCGTCGAGGTCGGCCTGCTGGTAGGCGTCGTCGTCGAGGACCCCCATACCGGCCCACTTGCTCGGCGGACCGGCCGGAGCGGCGGGTTCGTCGGCAGCGAAAGCAGCAGCAGCAGCTGAGGCAGCAGGAGCAGCGGGCGCCCGCAGCCCGAGCCGCTCGGCCAGACGCCCCTGGTCGTGCGCGGACAGCGATGCCGCGGCTTCCTCGAGCTCGGGTCGCATCCGCGAGACCCGCGCCAGCGACGGGTCGGACTCCCCCGCCCGGATCGCCGCCGCTTCGGCCTCGGCCTCCGCCTTGGCCGCGGCGACGCGCTCCTTCAGCCGGGCAGCGAGTTCCGCCGACGACTCGGGCGATGCAGCCGGTGCGCTCGGCCGCTCCACGTAGAGCGGCTTCGGCACGTGGTTCGGGGTCCACGAACGGTCCGCAGCGGGTGCCGCGGGCTGCTCGGTCGACAGGGGCGGGGCCGGGTCCGTCCAGGCGGTGGACGGCCGGGAGGCGCGGGTCGCGCCCGTCTCGCCGGCCGCGAGACGCTGCTTCCGCGCCGTCGCCACCTGGTGCAGCTGGGCCAGGACCGCTGCGGACCCACCGGCGGCGACGAGGCCTGCGACACCGACGAGCCAGAGCGACGGTGCCACGACGAAGACCACGAGGGCCACGACGATGCCGACCGTGCCGAACAGGGTCGCCCCGAGCCGGGAACGGCGCATGCGCATCGCGGTCAGGGCCGGCACGGCGGACGCCCGCTCGAGCACCGGGGCCTGCTCGGCCAGGCGGCGGGTGATCTCACGCTGCCGCGCGGCTTCGTGGGCTCGGACGATGGCGGTGCGCTTGGCCTCTTCGGACCGGGCGACGCGCTGCGCCTGGGCGAGGGACTTCGCGTTCATCTCGATGCGGACCTCGTCCGGCAGCTCGGCGGTCTGCGCGAGGATCCGGAGGGTCTGCTGCAGCCGGATGGCGTTCCGCTCGGTGGCCAGGTACTGGCGGCGGGCGGCCCACGACGGCATCAGGTAGACGAGCCAGAGGACGGCCGCGACGAGCAGGACGATGCCGCCACCCCACGAGCCGATTCCTGCCATGCGAACACGGTAGGGGCGGCGGTTCCCGCGCCGCGTCATTGCCGGACGCGTGTTGCGCGTGTCGGGGGCGAATCTGCGGGGGCGAGCCGCGCCTCCAGGCCCGTGACAGGCGGCCCGTCAGATGCGGGGCGTCGTGTCCAGCGGCATGGCAGCCTCGTCGCGTGCGGCAAGCGGAACGGTCCCCGCACCGGGAGGCACCTGCCCCTGGACCCAGCGCTCGAGGACGCCGCCGCGGACCTCTTCCGCCACCAGCGCGAAGCAGAAGTGGTCGCGCCAGTCCCCGTTGATGTGGATGTAGCGGCGACGGAGTCCCTCGTACCGGAAGCCGAGCTTCTCGACGACGCGCAGGCTCGGGGCGTTCTCCGGCCGGATGCAGATCTCGATCCGGTGCACGCCGAGCGACCGGAAGCAGTGGTCGACGGCGAGGGCGACCGAGATCGGCGTCACGTTGTGGCCGGCGGCGTCCTCCACGACCCAGTAGCCGATGGAGGCACTCGCGAGCGAGCCGTAGGAGATGCCGGAGACGTTGAGCTGACCGACGAAGCGACCGTCGAGCTCCATCGCGAACGGGAGTCCGAGCCCCGCGCGGGCGTTGGCCTGGAGCGCGCGGATGCTGCCCCGGACGTCGGTGGAGACGTGTCCGGAGGGGTTCGTGGCCTCCCAGGTGCGGAGCCACGAGCGGTTCGTCGCGAGTGCCGCGTCGAGGTCGCGGGTGTCGCGGAGCCGGAGGGGCCGGATGGTGACCCGCCCGTGGGACAGGGTCGGGATCGTCGTCATCGCTGGGTTCCTCCGGGGTCCCGCCGCTGTGCGGGACGGGGTGTCCCGCTCGGGTCCGTCATGTCACGGACCCGAGCGGGATGGCCGACTATTCGCCCGCGTTGAACTCCTTCAGCCACGACTTGAGGTCGGGGCCGAGGTCATCGCGGTCCGAGGCGAGCTGCACGATCGCCTTGATGTAGTCGAGTTTGTCACCGGTGTCGTACCGGCGTCCACGGAACACGACGCCGTACACGCCGCCGGTCCACTCTTCGGCGCTCGCCATCTTCATGAGCGCATCGGTCAGCTGGATCTCGCCGCCCTTGCCCGGCTCCTGCTTCTCGAGGACGTCGAAGACCTCGGGACGGATGACGTAGCGGCCGATGATGGCCAGGTTCGAGGGCGCCTCGCCCTGCGGGGGCTTCTCGACGAGCCCGGTGATCTTCACCACGTCGTCGGTGTCGGTCGGCTCGACCGTGGCGATGCCGTACAGGTGGGTCTGCGACTCGGGGACCTCGAGCAGGGCCACGATGGTGGCGTTCTTCTCGCCCTGGACCTCGATCATGCGCTGGAGCAGCGGGTCACGGGCGTCGATGATGTCGTCTCCGAGGAGCACGGCGAACGGCTCGCGGCCGACGTGCATCTTCGCGCGGAGCACGGCGTGGCCGAGGCCGAGCGGGTCGCCCTGCCGCACGTAGTGCATGTCGGCGAGGTCCGTCGACTGGTTCACCTTCTGCAGCTTCTCGTGGTCGCCCTTCTTGCGGAGGGTCTCCTCGAGCTCCGACACGTGGTCGAAGTGGTTCTCGAGCGCGTTCTTGTTGCGCCCGGTGATCATCAGCACGTCGGTCAGCCCGGCACCGACAGCCTCTTCCACCACGTACTGGATGGCCGGCTTGTCGACGACGGGGAGCATCTCCTTCGGCATCGCCTTGGTCGCGGGGAGGAAGCGGGTACCCAGCCCTGCGGCCGGGATCACCGCCTTCGAAATCTGGAAGCCCATGGTCAGACCGTATCCGATCCCCCTTTCGAGGGCATGTCGTCGCTCCGGGGGACACGGGACCCAGCGGGTTCCCGGCGGGAAGCCGCAACCGCACCCCCTCGGTAGACTCCTGCCCATGATCGCCGATCTCGGGAACGAGAAGCGCGCCCTGCGAGCCGAACTCCGGCAGCGGCGGCGCACCCGGACCACGACCGAACGCGACGCGGACACCCAGACCCTGACCGCGACCCTGCAGCGCTTCGTCGAGGAACGCCAGGTGACGTCCCTCGCCCTGTACCTGTCCGCACCGGACGAGCCGAACGTCCGCCCGTTCCTGAACTGGGCGTTCGGGCAGGGCATCCGCGTGCTGCTGCCGGTCACCCGCGAGGACGGGCTGCTCGACTGGGCCGTCGGCGACGGCGAGAGCGAGACCGAGAGCCTGCTCGGCCTGCCCGAGGTGGTCGGCGAGGTCCTGTCCCCGCTCGCGATCAACGACGTCGACGCGATCCTCGCCCCGGCGGCGGCGGTCGGGCACGACGGCGTCCGCATGGGCTGGGGCCGCGGCTACTACGACAAGACCCTCGGGTCCATGGCGAACCGCCCGCCCGTCTATGCTGTGATCTTCGACGCGGAGTACCTCGACGAGGTCCCGCGCGAACCCCACGACGAACCCGTTGACGGCATCATCACGCCGTCGCGCATCATCACGTTCCGGAGCTGACGTGCCCACCTACTCGTACCGTTGCACCGAGTGCGACAACGCGTTCGACATCAAGCAGTCCTTCTCCGACGCCACCCTGACGGAGTGCCCGGTCTGCGGTGGCGTCCTGCGGAAGGTGTTCTCCCCCGTCGGCGTGACCTTCAACGGTGGCGGTTTCTACCGCACGGACTCGCGTCCGGCCCCGAAGTCCGAGGGTTCGTCGAGCACCCCCGCGAAGTCCGAGCCGAAGAAGTCCGAGCCGGCGAAGAAGGCCGAGTCGAAGCCCAGCGGCTCGAAGCCCGCCGCGTCCTGACGCGGTCTGCGCTCTCCGGATAGGTTGGGGCGCGTCGCCACCCGGCGGCCGTCCTCGACCCGGAAGGAGACCCTCGCATGAAGGGCTTCAAGGAGTTCCTGCTCCGCGGCAACGTCATCGACCTGGCCGTCGCAGTCGTCATCGGTGCGGCGTTCACCGCGATCGTCAGCACGATCGTCAGCGCCCTGATCAACCCGCTCATCGGCGCGGTGTTCAACGCCTCGAGCCTCGACAAGGCGCTGGTCGTGGCGATCCCCACGTTCTCCGGCGGTGACGCAGAACTGAAGTTCGGCGCGATCATCGGCGCCGTCCTGAACTTCGTCATCGTCGCCGCGGTCGTGTACTTCGCGCTCGTCGTGCCGGTCAACCACCTGAAGAAGGCGGCGTTCGAGCGCGTCAAGAACGACGAGGAGCAGACCCCGCAGGACGTGCCCCCGACCGACGTCGAGGTGCTGCTCGAGATCCGCGACCTGCTCCGCCCGCAGACCGGCGGTGCCACGAGCGCGGGCGCGCACATCGCCCCGTCGAACGCTCCCGAGGGGCCCGGCATCGGCGGCTCGACGAAGCTCTAGCCCCGGAGCCGTCGCAAGACACCGGTGTTCGCGCGCTGCACACCCGCAAACCGCGGTGCGCAGCGCGAACACCGGTGTTTTGCGGAGAGGGCGGGCGCGTCAGGCGGCGGGGACCGCGCGGCGCTTCGCGAACATCGCGACGGCGTACTGGGCGCCGGCGAGCACGTGGCCCGCTGTGCCGAGGTACACGAACACCAGGGCCACGACCCGGACCCACGGTGCGTTCTCGTCGACGGTGTGCACCGCGGAGAACAGCAGCACCGGCAGCCCGACGAACAGCAGGGCCGAGCGGATCTTGCCCGTCCACGTGACGTCGAGGTCCGGGTTGCCGTGGAACAGCACGCTCGACAGGACGACGAGCACCAGGTCGACGAGCACCACGACCGCCACCACCCACCAGGGCAGCAGGCCGACGAGCACCAGGGACAGCACGATCGCGATGATGGCCAGGCGGTCGGCGACGGGGTCGATCGCCTTGCCGAGCCTGGACCCCTGGTCGAACTTGCGGGCGATGAAGCCGTCCGCCCAGTCGCTCACGCCGATCACGACGAGGGCGACGAGCGCCCACCCCGGGTGGCCGGCGACGACGAGGCCGATGAACACCGGGATCAGCACGAGGCGGAACAGCGTGATCAGGTTCGGCCAGGTCTGCCAGTCGGGGCGCTGTCGCGCGGTGTCAGTCATCACGGGCCAGGCTACCGGTTACCAGTGCGGGGGGACGTCGCGTCGGAGCTGGTCGTCGTTCTCACCGTCGCGGTGCCGCGCCGGTTCCGGCGGCGGCGCGGGGTCGTAGCCCGCCACCGGCTGGGTGGTGACGCGTCTGCGGCGCCGCGCCGGGCCTCCCGGCTGGTCCGCCGTCTCGCGTCCGGACGACGCTGTCGGACCGGGAGGCGCGGCTGACGACGCGTCGTCGGCCCGGGTCCACGTGCCCACCAGCTGGTCCGTCTCCGGCGTCTCCGGCGTCACCGGACCGGCGGGCCGCGAGGCCCGGCGGCTCATCGGCGTGCGGGGATCGGTGGGATGGAGATCTCCTGCGTGGCGCCTCGGTCGACCCCGAGCACGGCGGCGACGGTGTCGGCGACGCGGTCCGGGTCGGAGAACAGCTGGAACGCGTGCACGCGCACGTAGTGCCAGCCGAGTCGGCGGAGCACCTCGGGACGCAGGCGCAGGGACTCGCGCAGCGATCCCTTGACCAGCGACGCATCGGTCTCGATCGTGACGCACACGCCGCCGTGCGCGGCGACGAGGCCGAGCTTGCCGCGGTGTCCGAGCGCGACCGGGATGCCACGCATCTCGAGGCGCCGGGCCAGGTCGACGAGCAGCGGGTCGGAGTCGTCCGGCACGTACTCGGCGGTGGTGCGGGCACGCACCTCGGCCAGGATCTCGGCGAGGGCGACGGTGCCGTGGCCCATGCGCTCGGCCTCGATGTCCGACGGCTGGAAGCAGGTGACGATGACCATCGAGCGACGCGCGCGGGTCATGGCGACCGCCAGCAGCCGCTCGCCGCCGGGCTTGCCGAGCGGACCGAAGTCACGCAGCACACGGCCGTGCGGGGTGCGGCCGTAGCCGATGGAGAACACGACGCGGTCGCGGCTCTGCGCCACCGACTGCTCGAGCGTCGCCACGATGAACGGCTCGGCACGGTCGCCGATGACGAACTCGGTCAGGTCCTTGTGGCCCTGGGCGGCGGTCAGTACGGCCTGCTCGACGCGCACGGCGTGCTTCGCCGACGCGGTGATGACCATGAGCGACTCGGTCGGGCGGGTGCGGGCGTGGTCGATGACGAGCCGGACCACGCGGTCCACCTCGGCGTCGACGCTCTCGACGGCACCGGACTCGGGGTCCGGGACGGCCTTGCCGTCGCTGACGTAGTCGAGCGCGATCGACCCGTGGCCGAGGAACGAGCCGGCCCACGGCAGGGACTCGATCTTGCCGCCGTAGAACCGACGGTTCACGAGCTCGGCGAGGTCCTCGCCGCCGGCGCGGTACGACCGCGACAGCGACAGGGTCGGCAGCAGGGTGGACAGCTTCGCCAGGGCGGAGTCGGCGTGGAACGCGTCGAGCGTGCCCTCGTCGACCTGCAGCGCCCGGTGCTCGGGGTCGACCGCGATGCGGAACGGCGACGGCGTCTGGGTGACGGGGTCACCGAACACGACGGTCTGCCGGGCACGACGGACGGCACCGACGGTCTCGGCGATCGTCACGGCGCCGGCGTCGACCAGGATCACGGTGTCGAAGGGCATCGTGTCGGCGATCTGCGGCACCTCGTACGGGCTGGCGAGCCAGACGGGTGCGATCGACCGGGACAGGTGCGGTGCGGAGTCCTGCAGCAGGCGCGAGGTGATCGCGCCGTCGCGGAGCTGGGTCTTGAGCGCCGTCGCTTCTTCGGGCCAGTCGACGAGACCGACCTTCCAGTTCTCGGCGAGCTGCCACGCCAGGCCCTGGGAGACCCCGGCCGCGTGGGCGTCGTCCACAAGGCGGAAGTCGGCCTCGACCCGGTCGAGCATGTCGGTGTTCGCGCCGAGCAGGGCCCGGTCGGACTCGAGCATGGTCTCGAGGGCGGACTGCCACCAGGCGAGTTCGAGCTCGGCCGGCACCTGCACGTCCGGCACGTGCCGGTTCGCCAGGTCGGTGATGAGCGGCTCGAGCTGCAGGTCGCGCAGGGTCTGCATGAGCTCGGTGCGCTCCTGCAGGTTGTGCAGGACGTCGGACTCGGCGGCGAGCTCGGCGATGGTCGGGACGAGCTGGTCGACCGGGGTGTTCGCGAGCTGGCGGTCGCGCTCGGTGCGGCCCAGCGGCTCGTCGAGGCGCGCGAGGTCCTCGGCGACGTTCGAGAACAGCACCTGGACGTCGGCGATGCCCGTGGGCACCTCGGGGTTCACGCCGGCGGCGACGTAGCGCTGCCAGAGCACCCGCTGCTGCTGGACGCGGGTCAGGGCCTCGTGCAGGTCGGACACGTGCACGCCCGGACGGACGTACTCGCGGGCGAGCTTCTTGAGCCGACGACGGTTCGTCGACGACATCGGGGCGCCCTCGCCGCGGGGGGCCGTGGCGGCCACGAGCTCGGACACCGAGCGGTCGAAGACCACCGGCAGGAAGCGGTCGAGCGTGTCACGGATCTCGGTGAGCAGGCGCAGGTAGATGCCGAGCTCGTTGATCGTCGTGAACTGGCGCATGTGCGTCGAGCTCACCAGGTCGTGGGCGCGGCGGAGCAGGGTCGGCAGGCCGTCGGCGTCGAGGTCCTTCGCGATGCGGTGCGCACGCTGGGCACCGTCGCTCGAACCGAACTTCGCGCCGTACCAGGGCGAGTCGTCGGGGCCGTAGCGGAACTCACCGAGGTTCGCGGCGCTGACCATCGTCTCGGCGACGCGCGACCGGCCGTCGACCATCGAGGCGACGGACTGCTTCGACAGGCGCGCGGTGGTCGAGGGGGCGACGGGCAGCAGCGACAGGCGCGACAGCTCCACCAGGCAGTCGAGCACCGAGACGCCGAAGTCGGGGTCCTTGCGGGTGAGCGACCCGCGGTAGTCCTTCAGCACCTTGCGCAGACGGACCAGTGCGTCGTCGACCTCGCGGAGGTTCGGACGCGCGGCCTTCTCGTTCCGGGCGATGGCACGGACGACGTCGCGGCGCAGGGTCGACGGCGTGACCGCGACCCCGGGCAGCTGGACCTCACCGAAGCGGGCGGCGATGCCCCGCAGGGTCGCGCGGCGCGGGCTCACGACGAGCACGCGCTTGTTCGCGGCGACCAGGCCGCCCAGGGCGTTCACGATGGTCTGGGTGCCACCGGTGCCGGGAAGGGTCTTCACGACGATGGAGTTGCCGGCCGTGATCTGCGCGATCACGTTCTCCTGCTCGTCGTCGGCGTCGAGCAGGAGCGTGTCGGTCTCCGGGCTGCGCTCGTCCGACGGGGTCTGCTCGACCGGGTGGTAGGACTGCTCGACCTGCCACTTCGCGCTCGGGTTGCCGGCGAGGGCGTCGAGCACGGGGTGCGACAGGTCGCCGGTGTCCTCGACCATGCCGGTCGCGACCTCGGCGAAGGTGGACACCACGAGTCGGGCGTGCACCGAGAAGCCGGGGATGTGCGCGGTCAGGCCCCGCAGGCGGTCGATGACGGGGTTCGGGGTGAAGGAGCCGTCCTGCTGCGCGAGGGCCACGAAAGACTGCGCGTCGAGGATGACCCCGAACTGCTCGTGCAGCGCGTCGGCGAGGCCCGGGTTGAGCACCGGTTCGCCGAGCAGGCGCACCTCGAAGTCGCGTCCGTGCCGGCGGATCGCCAGGGGGCGCAGGAGCACCGGGCCGCGGAACTGCTCGTCGCCGTGCTTCCAGTCGGCCATGCCGATGCCGAGCTTCACGGCGTCGATGCCGCGCACGGTGGCGAGCTCGGTGCCCTTCGCCTCGACGTGTCCGGCGGCCACGCGGGCGGCACGGAGCGCCACCTCGTCGCGGATCAGGCTGGACAGCAGGGTCGTCTTGCCGGTGATGAACTGCGCGAGACCGCCCGGGTGGGTGGTCGAGAGCTCGATGCGGGCGCGCGGGTGGTCACTGAAGTGCGTGAGCGGGCTCGTGCCGCCGACGCCGGTCAGCTGGGTCCGCCAGCCGTCCCACGTCGGTTCCGCCGCGTTGCCGGCCTGCAACCGCGGGTCGCCGAGGCTGATCGCCTGCGGGCTCGTCATCTGCAGCTCCGGGCGGAGCATGCGGTCCGGCTCGTCGTCGGTCCGTTCCTGGTCCACGTCCTGCTGCTCGTCTCGATCGTCGTCGGGGCGCGCGCGGGCACCCTCGACGGGGACGTCGTCGTTCACGTCGTCCTCACCGTCGGTCACCCTGTCCGCTCGCCACACATCCGACACTGTAGGCGGAACCGGACGGCCTCTCTGGCAATGAACCGAGGTTTCGGGGTTTCCGCAAGGACCTGACCGGCGTCGGACCCGCCCTGCGGCGCGTCCGATCCGACGGCGGCCCCGTCCGGTGTGGTACCAACGGGGCATGGCCATCGACGACCGCACCACTCCGTCCGCCCCCACGCCGAACCGGCGTCGATCGGTCCCCGCCGAGATCTCACGGTCGTGGCTGCTGGTGTCCGGCACCGCCACCGACCGGTTCGACAAGTCCCAGCGCTCCCGCGCCGACCAGATCATCCTGGACATCGAGGACGCCGTCGACCCCGCCGCGAAGCCCTCGGCCCGGCAGGGCGTCGCCGCCTGGCTCGCCGGCGGCGGCGAGGCCTGGGTGCGCATCAACGACGTCACGACGGACTTCTGGGCGGATGACGTCGAGGAGCTCCGCGGCCTGCCCGGGCTGCAGGGCGTCATGCTCGCCAAGACCGAGTCCCCCGCCCAGGTCACCGACACCTGGCACCGGCTCGGCGGCCAGACGCCGGTGATCGCCCTCGTCGAGTCGGCCCTGGGCATCGAGGAGTCGGTGTCGATCGCCAAGGCGCAGGGCGCGTTCCGTCTGGCCTTCGGTTCCGGCGACTACCGACGCGACACCGGGACCAGCGCCGACACGCTCGCGATGGCGTACCCGCGGTCGAAGCTGGTCGTCGCCTCGCGCGTCGGCGACCTGCCGGGTCCGATCGACGGCCCCACGGTCGGGTCGTCGCACCCGATCCTCCGCGAGCAGTCGCAGGTGGCCGTGTCGCTCGGCCTCACCGGCAAGCTGTGCCTGGACACCGAGCAGCTCCCCGTCATCAACGAGGTCATCTCCCCCACGCCGACGGACGTCGCCTGGGCGCAGGACTTCCTCGACGACTTCGAGGCCCGCGGCCGGGTCATCCGCGACGGTTCCGACCTGCCGCGGCTCGGTCGGGCGCAGAAGATCCAGCGGCTCGCACAGGCGTTCGGGGTCGAGGCGCGGTAGGACTGCACGCATGACCTGGTCCAACGTCCCCGGCCCTCCGCCGCAGTCCTCCTCCGGCCCCACGGACGCGCAGCGCGCGGCGTGGGAGCGCGGTGGCACCACGCTGTTCCCGCCGGCGAAGCTCGCCGACCGGATCTCGACGGTGCTGCTCCTGGTGTTCGGTGCCGTCATGACCGCGATCACGGCGGTCGTCGGCATCGTCGCGATCGCCTCGGCCACGGCAGAGTGCGACGCCTCGGCCGGGTGCACACCCGGTGGGTACTTCGGTGGCGCGGCCATCGCGGTCGGTGGCGCCTTCGTCATCGGGGTCGCCACGATCGTGCTGTCGATCGGCGCGTGGATCCGACGGAAGCCGTCGTGGTGGATCGCGGCGATCGGCTTCGTGCTCGCGATCGTCGTCATCGCCTGGGGCGGGGTCGTCTTCGTGAACGCCGTCGACAGCGGGTCCGGATCGTCGTCGGTGTCCGCCAGCGCCTGACCGGCGCGCACCGACACCACCCTTCCGGCCGGACCCCGGTCGTCCGCCGCGTGTCGGGCCTGCGAACGCGTGTGCGTTCCGGCCTGGAGGCCGCGGGTCGGGGCTGCCACGCGCCTCCGGTCCGGACCGGGGTAGCGTCCCGGGCATGGTGACGGTGTCGCGGACGACGGTCGCGGTGGTCGGTGGCGGCCCGGCAGGGGTCGTCCTCGGGCTGCTGCTCGCCCGCGCCGGCGTCGACGTGCGCGTGCTCGAGCGGCACGACGACTTCAACCGGGACTTCCGGGGCGACACGGTGCACGCCTCGACCATCCGGCTGCTCGACGAACTCGGACTCGGTGCACCGTTCCGGGCGTTGCCGCAGTCACGCCTCGACGACTTCTCGCTGCCGATGCCGGACGGCTCCCGGCTGCTGCTCGGTGACTTCTCGCGTCTCGCCCCTCCGTACGACCACGTGGCGATGGTGCCGCAGTGGGACCTGCTCGACCTGCTCGTGACCGCCGCCCGTCGTGAACCGTCGTTCCGCATCGCGATGGGCCTCGCGGCGACCGGACTCATCGAGGAGAACGGGGTCGTGACCGGGGTCCACCTGCGGCCGAGGGACGGCACCGGCGAACCCGAGGAACTCCGTGCCGACGTCGTGATCGCCTGCGACGGGCGGAACTCGGCGCTGCGCCGCGCCGCCGGGCTCGTGCCACGGGCGTTCCGGGTGCCGTTCGACACCTGGTGGTTCCGGTTGCCCCGGCGCCCCGGGGACGCGGCGAGCGCCCTCACCCCCGCGTTCTCGGACCGGGACGTGCTGCTGAGCTTCCCGCGGCCGGACTACCACCAGGTCGCGTACTTCGCGCCGAAGGGCTCGGACGCGGCCCTGCGCGCCGCAGGGGTGGCGGCCTTCCGTGCCCGGGTGGCGCGGCTCCGACCGGACTTCGCGGACCGGGTCGACGCGATCGCCTCGATGGACGAGGTGCACGTGCTCGACGTCCGGATGGACCGCCTGCGCCGGTGGTGGCGCCCGGGGCTGCTCTGCATCGGGGACGCCGCGCACGCGATGTCGCCCGCCGGCGGGGTCGGCATCAACCTCGCGGTGCAGGACGCGGTGGCGACCGCGACGATCCTGGTGCCGGCGCTCCGACGGGGGCTCCGTGGTGGCGGCCTCGACCGGACGCTCGCAGCCGTCCAGCGTCGTCGGACCCCGCCCGCAGCCCTGGTGCAGGCCGCGCAGGCCGTGCTGCACCGGGTCGTGTTCGAACGGGCCTTCGCCGGGCACCTGCAGGACGGTCCGCCGCTGCTCCCGGTGCTGCTCGCGCGCTGGGTCCCGCCGGTCCGGGGCCTCTACGCCCGCGGCATCGCGTTCGGTCCGCTGCCGGAACACGCGCCGGCGTGGGCTCGTCGGTGACCGGGAGCTCGTCGGTGCGGGCGCCTCGTCGTGCGGGAACTGGGCGTCGGCATCGGGGCCGGGCGCATGCTGGGCCGATGAAGCAACGAGTCATCGGAGACGTGTCCGTCAGTGCCATCGGTCTGGGCGGGATGCCCATGTCGATCGAGGGCCGGCCGGACGAGCGTCAGTCCATCGCCACGATCCACGCAGCGCTCGAGAACGGTGTCACGCTCATCGACACCGCCGACGCCTACCACCTGGGCGGCCACGACGAGGTGGGGCACAACGAGGAGCTCATCGCGCGGGCCGTCCGGGAGTTCCACGACGACACCTCGGACGTGCTCATCGCGACGAAGGGCGGACACCTGCGCCCCGAGGCCGGCAACTGGGCGCAGAACGGGCACCCGGAGTACCTGAAGGAAGCCGCGAAGGCCTCGGCGAAGCGGCTCGGCGTCGAGCAGATCGGCCTGTACCAGTTCCACCGGCCCGACCCGGCGGTGCCGTACGCCGACTCGATCGGGGCGCTCGCCGAGCTGCTCGACGAGGGCGTCATCCGGATGGCGGGCATCTCGAACGCCGACCCGGACCAGATCCGCACCGCGAACGAGGTGCTCGGCGGACGCCTGGCGTCGGTGCAGAACCAGTACTCACCGAAGTTCCGGTCGAGTGAGCCGGAGCTCGAACTGTGCGACGAGCTCGGCATCGCGTTCCTGCCGTGGAGCCCCCTCGGTGGCATCGGGAGCGCGGCGGACCTCGGGACCGCGTTCGAGGACTTCGCGTACATCGCCCGCGACCGCGGGGTCACCCCGCAGGTCATCGCCCTGGCGTGGGAGCTGCAGAAGAGCGACGTCGTCGTGCCGATCCCCGGTGCGTCGCGGCCGCAGTCCATCCTGAACTCGATCACGGCGCCGACCGTGCGGCTGCGGCCGGAGGACGTCGCACGCCTCGACGCCTCGCAGCCCGCGGCCGTCTGACGCCCGTTCCCCCCGACGGGGGAAGCACGACGCCCCGCCGCTCCTGGTCGAGGAGCGGCGGGGCGTCGTGCTGTGTGTGGCTGGGCGTGCGCCCGCTCAGCTCTTGGCGGGGCAGACCGCCGAGACCTGGTCGAGGGTGGTCTGCACCTCGGTCTGGGCCTTCTTGACCTCGGCGGAGTCCTCGGCCGCACCGGAGCGGATGGCGGAGCTGTAGCCCTTCGCCGCGCCGGAGAAGTCCTCGAACGTGTCGTGGACCTGGTCGTTCGAGACCTTCGTCAGCGCCGAGTCGATGCGCTGGACGAACTCGTCGACGAGCGCCGCACGGGCCTTCGGGTCGGCCGGGGCAGAGCTGGAACCCTGCTCCTTGAGGAACGACGCGAGTTCGTTCTCGAGCAGGGAGCAGGCTTCCCCCTTGGTCTGGGCGGGTGCTGCGGCGGCGGTCTTCGAGGCCGACGGTGCGCTGGACGAGCCCGAGTCGCCGCCCGAGCAACCGGCGAGCAGCGTGAGTGCGAGGCCGGCGGTGGCCAGCGCGATGAGCTTCTTGGGCATGGTGGAGAGTCCCCCTCGATCTGTCCGCACTCCCCCGGATGAGGTGCAGATCCGTCGTCGAGCGTACAGGGAACCTCCACAGGGACACCGGCGGTGGTTGTGGGCGACCGGCAGCCAGCCGGAGGCGGGTGGCGCGTACCGTCGAGGGCATGCGAGCCATCACGTTCGACGACACTTCCATGTCCGTCACCGACCTGCCCGACCCCGAACCCGGCACGGACGAGGTCCTGATCGAGGTCGCCGCGGCCGGCGTCAACAACGCCGACCTGCAGCAGCGCGCCGGGAACTACCCGCCGCCGCCCGGGGCGTCGGAGATCCTCGGGCTCGAGGTCTCCGGCACGGTGCGGGCCGTCGGCGCGGGCGTCACGACCGCGGCGGTGGGCGACCGCGTGTGCGCGTTGCTCTCCGGCGGCGGGTACGCGGCACTCGTGGTCGCGCCGGTCACCCAGGTGCTGCCGGTCCCCGAGGGCGTCGACCTGGTCGAGGCGGCCGGACTGCCCGAAGCCGCGTGCACGGTCTATTCCAACATCGGCATGCTCGCCGGACTCCGCCCCGGGCAGACGCTCCTGGTGCACGGGGGTACGGGCGGCATGGGGTCGCACGCGGTGCTGTGGGCGAAGGCCCTCGGTGCGACGGTGATCGCGACGAGCGGCGGCGACCGCAAGGTCGCCGCGTCCCGTGACCTCGGCGCCGACCTGGCCATCGACCACCGCACGGAGGACTTCGTGGAACGCGTCATGGCGTTCACCGACGGTGTCGGCGTCGACGTCGTGCTGGACGTCGTCGGGCCGTCCTACCTGGAGCGGAACCTGCAGGCCCTCGCCCCGAACGGGCACGTCGCGGTCATCGCCTCGGGCAGCGGCCGCACCGCCGAGCTCGACTTCGGGGTGCTCATGCGGAAGCGCGCGACGATCAGCGGCACGACCCTGCGCGCACGGCCGCTCGCCGAGAAGGCCGCCATCGTCGAGGCGGTCCGCTACAACGTCTGGCCGCTGGTCGCCGACGGCCGGGTGCGCCCGGTCATCGACTCGGTGCTGCCCATGGCCGAGGTCGAGGAAGCCCACCGCCGCGTGCGCGACGGCGAGGTCATCGGCAAGGTGCTGCTGACGCCCTAGGCGTGCACGCGGGCGAGGAACTCGACGAGCGCCGGGTGCTGCGGGTGGTCGAGGACGTCGGCGGGGGAACCCTGCTCGACGACCTCGCCGCGGTGCAGGAACACGATCCGGTCGGCGACGTTCCGCGCGAAGTGCATCTCGTGCGTCGTCATCAGGATCGTCGAACCCTGTCGCTTCAGCTCGGTGACCAGGTCGAGCACCTCACCGACGAGCTGCGGGTCGAGGGCGCTCGTGACCTCGTCGAGCAGCAGGAGTTCCGGGTCCGACGCGATCGCCCGGACGATGGCGACGCGCTGCTGCTGCCCGCCGGACAGGCGGTCGGGGTACGCATCGGCGAACGAGGCGAGCCCGATCCGGTCGAGCAGGCGGCGCGCGGTGTCCTCGGCCTGGGCCCGTCCGATGCCGTGCACCTGGCGGGAGGCGAGCGTGACGTTGTCGAGCACGCTCATGTGCGGGAACAGGTTGAACTGCTGGAACACCACGCCGATGCGCGCCCGCACGGCGTCGACGGCGATGCGCGGGTCGGCGATGTCCGTGCCCTGCAGCAGGATCTCGCCGTCGTCGATGCCCTCGAGCAGGTTGACCGTCTTGAGCAACGTCGACTTGCCGGAGCCCGAGGCCCCGATGACGCAGATGACCTGGTGGCGGCGGACCGTCAGGTCGATCCCGCGCAGGACCTCGTGCTCACCGAAGGCCTTGCGCAACCCGCGCAGTTCGAGGACCGCGCCGTCCGTACCGGACGCACCACGGGCCTCCAGGCCGGCCTCGCTCATACGGTCCCTCCGATCTGCTCGCGCCGCTGCTGGCGACGCGCGATCGCGTCCGTGACGCGGATCAGCGGCAGGCTGATCACGACGAACAGCAGCCCGGCGACGAAGTACGGCGTGAAGTTGTAGGTCTCGGCCTGCGCGATCTGGGCGGAGCGGACCGCGTCGACGGCCCCGAGGATCGACACCAGGCCGACGTCCTTCTGCATCGACACGAAGTCGTTCATCAGCGCTGGCGTGACCTTGCGGATCGCCTGGGGCAGCACCACGAGCCGCAGGGTCTTGGCGTGCGAGAGTCCGAGCGATCGGGCGGCCAGGCGCTGGGAGGGGTGCACGGCCTCCATGCCGGCGCGGAGCACCTCGGCGATGTAGGACGAGTAGGTCAGGGTGATCGCGATCGTGCCCCAGACCTCGGCGGGGAGCCGCGGGAACACCCCGAGCCCGGGGATGCCGTAGCCGACCAGGTAGAGCACGATGATGAGCGGCAGGCCGCGGAACAGGTCCGTGTAGCCGGTCGCGAGCATCCGCAGCGGGAAGAACACCGGGTTGCGCAGGCCGCGGACGACCGCGAGCAGCGTGCCGAAGACGGCGACGCCGATGGCGCTGAAGAACAGGATCCGGACGTTCAACCAGAGGCCCAGCAGGATGTCCGGGAACGTGTCGACCGCGGTCTCCGGGTCGAAGAACGACTGCTGCACCGCCGCCCACCCGGGGGTGTTCACGACGCCGAAGTACACGACGGCGAGCACGACCAGGGTGGAGACGACCGACACCACGACGGAGCGACGGCCACGCTGGCGACGGTAGAGCCGACGCTCGAGCTCGACCTGGCTCGGCGCGGGTGCGGCGACCGGGGTGCCGGCCCCTGCTGGCAGGGTCATCCGGTTACTTCAGGACCGGCGTACCGGTCTCCGACGAGAGCCACTTGGTCTGCAGGTCCTGCAGGGTGCCGTCGTCGTCGAGGGTCTTCAGGGCCTTGTCGACCTTGCTCGTGAGCTCCGAGTCCTTCGGCAGGACGAAGCCGAACTCGTCGCCCTTGCCGTCGGACGGGAACTGGGCCGACACGGTGCCGTCGTCGAGCTGCGCCGAGGCCATGTAGAACGCCGTCGGCAGGTCGGTGACGATCGCGTCGATCTGCCCGGACTTGAGCGCGAGCACGGCGTCGTCGTTGGAGTTGAACACCTGCGGCGTGACCCCGAGGACGTCCTTGACGCTCGCGATGCTCGTCGAACCGGTCGCGACGCCGATGGCGTCCTGCTTGAGCGCGGCGATCGTGGTGTCGCCGGCGGCCTTCGACCCGGACGTCGTCACGACCGCCTGCGTCGTCGTGTAGTAGGCGCTCGACATGTCGACGGCCTTCTTGCGCTTCGCGTCGATCGAGAACTGCTGGACGTTGAGGTCCCAGTCCTTCGGGCCCGGGGCGATGGCGCTGTCGAAGGTGCTGCGCTTCCAGACGACGTCGGACTTGCCGTAGCCCATCTCCTTCGCGACGGCGTACGCCACGGCGGACTCGAAGCCCTTGCCGGACTCGGGCTTGTTGTCCTCGATCCAGGGCGAGTACGCCGGGTCGCCGGTGGCGATCGTGAGCTTGCCGTCGGTCACGGTGCCGTCGGCGTTGCTGCTGCCCCCGGCGGAGCAGGCCGACAGGGCGAGGGCGGCGACCGCGGCGGTGGCGACGGCGAGGGTGAAGCGGAGGTGACGGGTCACGGTCGGGCCTTCGTGCGAGGGGGTGGGGGCAGGTCGAAGTGTACTTCGCAGTGGGATACCAACGCGAAACGGTGTCGCGGTGCTACTCGGCGGCAGCGTCCCCGTCGTCGGCCATCGTGAAGTCGTCGAACGAGAACCCCGGCGACACCAGGCAGCTCAGCAGCACCTCGCCGTCGCCCGGGATCGTCCGCTGCCACACGCCGCCGCGAACGAACGCCTGCGCGTCGTTCACGCGGTCGCGTCCGGCGTCCGGGCCGAGGGTGATCGTCGCGCCGGGCTCGGGGACGTCGCCGTCGCCGCCGAGCTGCAGGTCGACGGTGTCCGGCCCGTGCCACATCCAGATCTCGTCGCTCGTGACCCGGTGCCAGGCGGAGGCCTCGCCCGGGGGCAGCAGGAAGTGGATCAGGGTGGCGGCGGGACGCTCCCCGGCGGGGGTGGTGACCGTCGCCGGCGAGGTCCAGGTACGCACGTACCAGCCACCCTCGGGGTGCGGTTCCATGCCGAGGGCGATCGCGCGCTTCGGTACGTCGAGCCACTCGATCAGCTCACCGGTGACGGTTCGGCGTGCGGCCATGCCGGGGTGGGGTGCGGACTCGGTCATCGTTCCTCCTGGGAAGGGACTGGCGGCGGAGCGACCGCCGTGGACGGTGCTGCCGGGGAAGCCGGCTCGGTGACGACGCCCGCCGCGGCGCGGACGACCCCGCGGATCACGGTGGCGGCCGCCCGCCCGGCGCCGTCCTCGACGAGCTCGGCGAGCGCGTCCGGCACCGTGCGGGCGTCGACGTCGAACACCGCCAGGTCGGCGCGCGCCCCGACGGCGAGGTGCCCGATGCGGTCCGGTCCGACGGCCAGCCCCATCGCGTGCGCACCACCGAGGGTCGCCGCTGCGAGCAGTCGCTCGTGCAGGTCACGGTGCCCGTAGCCCTGGGCGCGGGCGATGCGGTGCAGCGCGGTGACGTCGGCCATCAGGTCGAGGGACGGCGACGACGACAGGGAGTCGGTGCCGATGGCGATCGGGCTGCCCTCGCGCAGGTAGTCGGCGACGGGCGGCGGGTCGAGGCCGATGACGGCGTTGGAGCGGGGGCACAGCGCCACCGCCGTGCCACGGGCGCGCAGGAGCGCCCGGTCGGCGGCGGTCATGTACACGCCGTGGGCGATGTGGCAGTCCGGCCCGAGCACGCCGAGGCGGTCGACGAACGCGGTCGCGCTGGCACCGAAGCCCAGGGCTCGCAGCGCCCGGAACGACGGCACGTTTGCCAGGTGCCAGTCGTTCCCGTGGCCGACGCCGTCGACCCCGTCGAGCCCGGGGACCGGACCGAGGGCGGTGCGCTCCCCCTCGAACGCCGCCTCACCGAGGTGCAGGTGCAGCCGCAGGCCGCGCTGCCGCACGATGTCGGGGAGCTCGAGCAGCGGAGCGACCTCGAGCGAGTACGGCGCGTGCGGTGACAGGCCGGCACCGGGTGTCGTGGGGATCCGGTCGAGTTCGTCGAGCACCTGGTCGCGACCGTGCGACTGCCAGGCGTCGTTCTCCCAGTCCATCACCTCCCAGTACGCGATGCCGCCGAGGCCGGCGTCCTGCAGGGCAGTGGAGGCCTCGATGTCGGTGACGATGTCGGCGATGCTCGTGACTCCGGCCAGGATCGACGCCCGTGCACCGTCCGCGGCTTCGGCCCGCCAGTCGTGCGGTTCGGCGTAGTCGACGTTGAACGCCGCGGCCCAGTCCTCGAACCCGTCGTACTGGCGTCGGCCGACACCGGACATGCCGGTGTACTGGAGGTGCGAGTGCGCGTTCACGAGTCCGGGCAGGAGCGCGCCACGCCACTGCCGCTCGGTGAAGGTCGCGCCGGACCCGGTGAGCTGGTCGATGACCCACGACCGGTCGCCGACGTGCAGGATGCGGCCGTCCTGCACGGCCACCGCGCCGTCGGCGATCGGCGGCGCCGTCATCGGGACGACGACGCGCGCCGAGTGCACGGTGACCGGGTGTGGACGGGCGCTCATGCCGGGTCTCCGAAACGGCGGGTCCGGACGTCCGGCTCGCGATCCGCCGGGTGCTCAGCGGGGAGCCCTGGGCCCACGCCGCCGGTTCCGGGCTGACGCGCCAGCGGCAGCCCGGCCGTGCCGGTGGGGAGAGGCAGAGGTCGGCTCCCGAAGGCGGCGAGCGCCGCGCGGGCGGTCACGTCGTCGACCGCGGGGTCGATCGGCACGACGGCACGCTCCAGCTCGTCGCCGCGTTCCAGGAGCATCCGGACGGCGCCGAGCTGCACGGCGAACGACAGGTCCATGATCTCGACCGGGTTGCCCTCGGCCGCGGTGATGTTGATGCAGCCGCCGTCGTCGAGCACGATCGGCCCGCCGTCGGCCCCGGGGAACACCAACCGCTCGGCCTTCGGCCCCGCGTCCTGGCGCCGGGCCCCGGCGGCGAGCGCGTCGTCGATGGCGATCTCCTGGTCGACCCCACCGGCGACGGCGAGGACCGCGCCGTCCGCGCAGGCACGGAGCACCTCGAGGTCGATGGTGTCCGGCACCCCGGTGGCGCTCATCACGAGGTCGGCGGCGCGCACCGCCTCGACGAGCGGGGCCACGGCGTACCCGGCGAACCGCGCCTGCAGGGCGCGGACCGGGTCGGTCTCGGCGACCGTCACCCGGAACCCGAGGGCGGTGAGCACCAGGGCGACCCCCTTGCCGACGTGCCCGAACCCGGCGACGACCGCCGCGCCTCCCGGCATCACCCGGTGTGTGCCGGACGCGAGCCCGTCGACCAGGTCGAGCACCGCGAACACCGTCGACTGCCCGGTGCCGTACCGGTTGTCGAAGAACGTCTTGGCGCGGGCGTCGTTCACCGCGATCACGGGGATGCCGAGCTCGCCGCGCGCCGCAAGGACACGAAGGGGTCGCAGGCCGCTCGTGGTCTCCTCGGCGGCTCCGAGCATCGTCGGCAGCAGGTCGGGGCGTTCCTGGTGGGCGAGCCGGATGACGTGCGAGCCGTCGTCGAGCAGGATGTGCGGCGCGGTGTCGAGCATCGCGAGGGCCAGCTGCTTCTGCTCGGGGAGCGTCGCCGTGCTGCTCGCGAACACCGTCAGACCGGCGGACCGCAGTGCGTCGGCGACGGCGTCGTCGGTCTCGTCGGCGTGGGCGTAGACGACGACCTCGGCACCGGCGTCACGGAGCAGCAGGCTCAGCACCGCGGTCTTGGGCTCGAGGAACATCGCGACACCGATGCGTGTGCCGCGCAGGAGCCCGCCGTCGCGGAGTTCCGCGGCGACCGAGCGGGCGACCGGCATCGACCGTCGTGCCCAGCGCAGGCGGGCGTCCGCAGCGGGGTCGTCCTCGGGGTCGCGGCCGGTGGACACCAGGAAGACGTCGTCGGACAGCATCGGGACGGCGAGCACGCCGGGGCGGGCGGGTGCGACGGGGCCGAAGGCGTCCTCGTCGACGGCGGGCAGGTAACGGCCGGCGTCGATGACGACCAGGGTGGTGCCGCGCGGGCGGTCGGCGGCCTGCTCGACCGCGGGGGTCGATTCCTCGGGCGCGCCGAGGCACCAGAGCTGGTCGACGAGGTCGGACGGCTGCTCGGCCTCGCGCGCGCCGAGTGCGGTCAGCAGGTGCCGCAGTGTTGCGGCATCCCGGGGGTCGCCGCCGACGATGCGGAACCGGCGGGCGGCGACGAGCAGGTTGGTCGCCGCGGCGAAGCGCCGAACGGCCGCCGAGGCCCAGACCAGCGTCGCGGGGTCGGGTGCTGGCGGCATGTGCCAATCGTAGGGCGAGCGGGGCGCGGGTCCGGCGGCGCTCCGGGAATGCCCGGGGGCGCTCCGACGTACTCTCTGCACATGAGCGATGCGACGACTGTCCCCGACCGCGTGACCATGTTCGGTGCCGACTGGTGCCGCGACTGCCGTCGGTCCAAGGCGCTGCTCGACACCCTCGGCGTGGACTACGAGTACGTCGACGTGGAGCAGGACCTGTCCGCGGCCGACCGTGCCGAGGCCATCAGCGGCCGGAAGAACATCCCCGTCGTGGTGCTGCCGAACGGCAAGCACTTCGTCGAGCCGTCGGACGCCGAGCTGCGGGCCGAGCTCGAGGCCTCCGGCGTCGTCTGATCGTCGTCTGACCGGCGAACCCGACAGTCCTCCCAGGAAGCCCGGAGTTTCGTCGGACGTCGGCCCTGACTCCGGCAACCATGCCGCGGCAACCGCACCCACGAGGAGGACACCGTGCTCGGTCTCATCATCAGCTTGATCATCATCGGTCTCATCGCCGGCGCTCTCGCCCGGCTCATCATCCCCGGCAAGCAGAACATCGGCATCCTCATGACGATCGTCCTGGGCATCGTCGGATCGTTCGTCGGCGGGTTCCTCGGGTTCCTGATCTTCCAGCACGACCCGATGGACGGCTTCTTCCAGCCGGCCGGCATCATCGGTTCGATCATCGGCGCGATCATCGTGCTGTTCATCTACACCCGCGTCGCGGGCCGCGGCTCGCGCCGCTAGGCACGACGCTGCCGGTCTGACCGGCGAACAACCACAGTCACCCCGAACCGCGTTTCCACGTGGTTCGGGGTGACTTTGCGTGTGCGGACCGACTGCGCGCTGCGGGCTGCGACCGCGCGACGGTGTGGACGCGAAACGGCCTGGAGGCGCGGTGCGGGTCCGACCCGCACCGCGCCTCCAGGCCGTGGTCGCCCCTGCGCCGGGGGCGACGCGATGGTCACGCTGATCAGGCGGTGGCGAGCCGCCCCATCTCGCCGACGACCGCGCGCAGCCGCGCAGCCAGTTCGTCGCGGGAGCCGTCCGCCGATCGGTGGGCGGACTCGATCACGGCGGCCATCACGAGGGTGGTCGCGGTCCGCGCGGTGTCCTCGTCGACGCGCTCGGCGGCCACCGCCAGCACGGTCTGCCGCGCGTGCGCCATCCACTGCATCATCGCCGGGACCATCTCGGGGCGGGCTCGGACGAGCTCCTTCATGCGCCGGCGGTCCTGCGGCAGGGTGACCGTGTGCGCGACGAGGTCGCAGAGGTCCGACACGAGCGGCCCCGTGGAACCGAGGAACGCTGCGCGTGCCGTGTCCGGGACCGTCGTGGCCGGCAAACCGAGGGCTGCTTCGGCCTTCGACGGGAAGTAGTTGAAGAACGTCCGCGGGGAGACCCCGGCGTCCGCGCAGATCTGCTCGACGGTCACCCCGGCGAGTCCGTGGTCGGTGACCAGGGCGAGCGCCGACCGGTGGATGGCGGCCCGGGTCTGCTGCTTCTTGCGCTCCCGCAGGCCGCAGTCGGTCAGGGCGGTGGCCTCGGTGGTGGTGAGCTGGTGCACGTGCTGCGCTCCGTCTTGTTCTCGGGTTGGTGCGACGCCGGGCCCCCGCGTCCTCGGACGAGGAGGCCCGGCGTGACTCAGACCTGCGCCCGACCACCCTGGACGGGGATCGAACCGGTGACCGGGGCGGTGGGCGAGCCCATCGTGTCCGCGGCCCGCACGGCCTGCGCCTCGAGGTCGTCAGCGGTGCCGGCGTCGTCCGCCTGCTCCTGCAGGGCCGAGCTCTTGCGGAGCGGCGGCGCCTTGAAGAAGAAGCTCAGGACGAACGCGAGCAGGATCACCGCGAAGCCGACCCAGTAGACGGTCACGGCCGAGGCGTTGAACCCGGACATGAACGGCCGGGTCAGGGCAGCGTCCGCACCGTTGAGGTACGACGTGTCGCTCGTCTCGGCGTTCGAGTCGCTCGAGTCGTTCGCGCCCTTGTCGATCTGCTTCGACAGTTCCGGTGCGAGCTGGTCCACCCAGTAGGTGCGCTGCGCCGAGTCCGACCAGTCGACGACGAGCCGGCCGTCCTGCACGCTGGCGTGCGCCTTGTCGGCGGCGGCGGTGAGCGCCTGCTGCTGCACGGCGTCGGGAGCCCCGGCGGTGGCCTGGGTCACCTGGTCGGTGGCGGTGTCGAGGCCGGACTGCACCTGCTTCTGGAGCGGGGTGACGATCGGGTTCCAGATCTGGTCCATGACGCCCTGGTTCGCCTTCGCGCTGGCGACCTCCGGGTCGAGCGCCGCACTGAGGGCGGGCTTGAGGTTCGACTCGTCCGCCGTGGCGTGCAGGATGTTCGCCGGCATGAGCGAGAACAGGACGGACAGCAGGACGGCGGTGCCGAGCGTGCCACCGATCTGGCGGAAGAACGTGGCGGACGACGTCGCCACACCCATGTCACGCGGCTGCACCGAGTTCTGGGAGGCCAGCGTGATGCTCTGCATGAGCTGGCCGAGCCCGAGGCCGATCAGGAACATGCCGATCATCAGGAACCACAGCGGCTTGTCGATCGTCATGAACGTCAGGACGACGTAGCCGAGCGACACCAGGGCCGTGCCGATCACCGGGAAGATCCGGTAGCGGCCGGTGCGGGCCACGATCTGCCCCGAAGCGATCGAGGCGATCATCAAGCCGCCGATCATCGGCAGCGTCGCGAAGCCGGACTCGGTCGGCGTCAGGCCGGTGACGATCTGCAGGTACAGCGGGATGGTGAGCATCGCGCCGAACATCGCGAAGCCGACCAGGAAGCCCAGGATGGTCGCCATCGAGAACGTGCTCGAGCGGAAGAGCTTGAGCGGGATGATCGCGTCGTCCTGCATGCGGGTCTCGATCACCAGGAAGGCGACGAGGCCGAGCGCACCGATGACGTAGCAGGCGATCGCGTTGGCCGAACCCCAGCCCCACGTGCGGCCCTGCTCCGCGACGAGGAGCAGCGGCGCGAGCGTGACGATGACCGAGGTCGCGCCCCACCAGTCGATGCGTGGCTTGGCCTTGGCCTCGCCGAACTTCGGCAGGTGCAGGAACGCGATCACCATGAGGAGCGCGGCGACGCCGATCGGCACGTTGATCAGGAACACCCAGCGCCAGCCGGTGATGCCGACGATCGAGCTCGCACCGGCGAACAGTCCACCGATGAGCGGGCCGATCACGGACGAGATGCCGAAGACCGCCAGGAAGTAGCCCTGGTACTTCGCGCGCTCACGGGGCGCGAGGATGTCGCCCATGATCGCGAGCGGGAGCGACATCAGCGCACCGGCACCGATGCCCTGGAACGCGCGGAAGGCGGCGAGCATGGTCATCGACGTCGACAGGGTCGAGAGCAGCGATCCGAGGATGAAGACCGCGATGCCGAAGATGTAGAGCGGACGACGGCCGAAGACGTCGGAGAGCTTGCCGTAGATCGGCGTGGTGATGGTCGACGCGATCAGGTAGGCCGTCGTGACCCAGGCCTGCTGGTCGAGGCCGTGCAGGTCGTCACCGATCGTGCGGATCGCCGTGCCGACGATGGTCTGGTCGAGCGACGACAGGAACATGCCGGCCATCAGGCCGTAGATGACGAGCAGGATCTGGCGGTGCGACATGATCGGCTTGCCCGGCGTGCTCGCCGGGGAGTCCTGTCGTCCGCGCGACACCTCGACGGGTGCGGTGGCAGTGGACATGCGGGGTTCCTCACAGGGGATGTGGCGTGGTGGTCGTCGGCCTGGTCGGGACCCCGAAACGAGGGTCAACCTTGCAGGCTCTGCAACTTTACACCGCAAGCACCTTTGCTGCCAACGCAAAGTTGCCGAGTATGCACGTTGGTGTACGGGTTCTCAGGTAGCGTCGGCGCATGGGGCGAACCACCTGGACCGACGTACCGACGACGCTGCGGCAGCAGGTGGAGGGGGTGCTGGGCGGTCCGGTCGTGACCGCCGAGTCCCAGGCGAGCGGGTGGTCGCCCGGAAGCGCCGACCGGGTGACGACCGCGGCGGGGGAACGAGCCTTCGTGAAGACGGTGTCGCGCTCGCGCAACGAGGCCGCCCTCGACCTGCACCGCCGCGAGGCCGAGGTCATGGCCCAGCTGCCGACCACCGTGCAGGCACCGCGGCTGCTCGACGCGCTGCACGCCACGGTCGACGGTGACGACTGGGTCGCACTCGTGCTCGAGGACGTCGCAGGGCAGCACCCGGGCGAGCACCTCGACGGATCGGACACGACGGCCGTGCTCGACGCACTCCACACACTGCCGCTCGCGACCGATGGGCTGGCGACGCTCCCCCGCATCACCGAGGACCTGCGCGAGGAGTTCGGCGCCTGGGACCGGATGCTGGCGGACGACTCGAACGCCGTCCGCGTCGCCGAGGTCGTCCCGCCGCACATCCTCGACGCCGGCCCCGCGATCGCCCACGCGGCATCGGGGGCAGCTGCCCTCGTCGACGGCGAACACCTCGTGCACGCCGACTGCCGAGCGGACAACCTGCTCGTCGACGACACCGGGCTCGTCTGGGTGGTGGACTGGCCCTGGGCGAGCGTGGGCGCGCACTGGCTCGACCCTCTGACCTACCTGCTCGACACGCTCGTCCGCGGCGAGGACGACGCCGTCGAACACCACCTCGCCACGCACCCGGTCTTCGCCGGGGTGCCCGCCGCCACGATCGACGCCGTGCTGGCCGGGCTCGCCGGGCTGTTCTTCGAGCACGCCCTGCCCCCGGCACCGCCGAACATGCCCGCCATCCGCGACTTCCAACGGCGCGAGGGCGTGGCGACCGCCGAGTGGCTGCTCCGCCGCTGGGCCGCCTGACAGCGCCTCCGCCCGAGCGGGGGACGCGTCTGTCCAGGGAGCGCAGCGCACCGGAGCGTACGGTCCACCGCATGACTGACGAGCCCCGCACCCCGCGTCCCGAAGACGACGCCGCGCGCCTCGGTCTCGTCGTCGTCGGAGAGGCAGCAGCCCTGCAGTCCGGCGACGAGGCGGCACTGGACGCGAGCGAGCAGAACATCCGCGACACGATCGACGAACTGGTCGACGAGCCCCTGACCCCGCGGCAGGAGGAGGTCGTCGAGCGACTCGCCTCGGCCGGCGGCACGCTGACCGCCGGACTCAGCGGTGCCCTCGCCGCCCAGAGCGGTCGCAGCGTCGACGACGTGCTCGAGGGCGCGGCCCGCAGTGTCGTCTGGCAGCAGCGGCTCGCCGACGAGCGTGAGGACGCCGGCGCTCAGCAGCGCGACCCGCAGAACGAGAACGGGCACGACGAGGGCTGATCCCCCGTCGCGCCCGCTGCAGGCACCCGCTCGGCTACTCGGCCGGCTCGACCTGCGGCACCGACTGCTCGCGCACGACAGCACGGGCAGCCGCCTGACCCGTCGTGGTGCTCTTCACGATGTCGCTCAGGGTGAACCCGGCGGTTGCGCCGAGCAACGCATCGACCTCGCTGAACTGACTGACGACGCTCTTCGACAGGGCACCGGCGCCCTCGGAGGACACCACGGTGAGCGTGTCGATGTTGCTCATCGGCGCGGCGAGCTCGCGGGCGATGCTCGGCAGCGTCTCGATCGCCTTGACCCGCAGGACGGCCTCGGAGTGCTGTGCGAGCGCGTCGGCCTGCGCCTTGGTCGCATCGGCCTCGGCCTGACCCTTCGCACGGATCGCGTCGGCGGCGGCTTCACCCTCGGCGCGTGAGGCGTCGGCGGCGAGCTTGCGGGCGTCCGCCTCGGCCTTCGCCTCGGCCGCGACGGCCTCCGCGGAGATCCGACGGGCCTCGGCCTGGGCGCGTGCGGTCTCGACCTGGGCCCCGGCGGCGGCTTCGGCCTCGACGCGGGTCTTGCGCGCCTGGGCCTCGGCGACGGCGGAGACCTCGGACTCGAGCTCGGCACGGCGCAGCTCGGCACGCTTCTGCGCGGTGATCTGCTCCTGCTCGACGACACCCTGGGACGCGCGCGCCTGGGCGAGCGGGCCGGCGGCAGCGGCTTCGGCGGACGCACGGTCGGCGTCGAGCTGCAGCGCGGCACGGCGGATGGCCAGGGTGTTCTCGGCCTCGGCGATCGCCTGGTCGGCGGTCGCGCGGGCCTCTCGCGCTTCACGGTCGGCCTGGGCCTCGGCGTTCTCGGCCTCGAGTCGCACGCGTGCACGCTCGGCACGGCCAAGGTCGCTGATGTACTCGTTGCGGTCCGAGATGCCCTTGATCTCGAACGAGTCGACGTCGAGCCCCTGGCTGTGCAGCGCGTCCTTGGCGACGTCGAGCACAGCGACGGTGAGCTGATCGCGCTTGCGGATGATGGTCGACACGTCGGTCGCACCGATCGAGGCGCGGAGCGAACCGGACAGGACCTCGCGCGCGAAGTCGTCGATCTTCTTCTCCTGCCCGAGGAACCGCTGTGCGGCCGCCCGGATCGAGGCGTCGGTCTCGCCGACCTTGACGAGCGCGACGGCCTCGACGTCGATGGTGACACCGCGGGAGTCCTGCGCGTTGACGTTGATGTCGATCGCACGCGAGCTGAGCGACAGCTTCGCGACCTTCTCGAAGAAGGGGCGGACGAGCACACCGGCGCCGAGCACGACCTTGATGCCGGACTCGACGGTCTCGGTGCCGTCGGCGTTCTTGACCTTGCGGGAGCGCTTGCCCGTGATGATGAGCGCTTCGTCGGCACCGGCGTTGCGGTACACGACCTTGGCGTAGATCAGCGCGATCACGGCGAGGACGATGATCCCCACGACGATCAGCGGGACGGCTCCGAGCGCGAACAGGACTTCCATGACTCCCCCTTGAGGACCAGGCGCCAGCCTGGATTCCGCATCTGTTGTTCCGTTGGCTCCCATCCTAGGAGCGCACGCGGACAGCGGGGCCGCGCTGGGGAGGGTTGGGGACAACAGACGGGAGGCGCGGTGCAGGATCACCTGCACCGCGCCTCCCGTCCGGGGTTGCGTCAGCGCCTACGCGCCCGCACGCCACCACTCGTCGAAGGGCGTCGCCGGCACCTGGCGCTTGTGCTCCGTCGCGCGGTAGCGCGACTCGATCGCCTCGGCGACCTCGACCGGCACGTCGTGTCCCTGCAGGTAGGCGTCGATCTCGGCGTAGGTGAGTCCGAGGTTCGCCTCGTCGGTCTGCCCGGGCAGCTCGTCGAGCAGGTCGGCGGTGGGCGCCTTCTCGTACAGGCGAGCGGGTGCGCCGAGGTGCTCGAGCAGCTGCCGCCCCTGGCTCTTCGACAGCCCGGTGAGCGGGGTGAGGTCGACGCCGCCGTCGCCGTACTTGGTGAAGAAGCCCGTGACGGCCTCGGCCGCGTGGTCCGTGCCGACCACCAGCAGGCCGCGCTGCCCGGCGATCGCGTACTGGGCGACCATCCGCATGCGCGCCTTGACGTTGCCCTTCACGAAGTCGCTCAGCTCGATACCCGAGGCCGCGGTGTCCTCCATGACCCCGTCGACCCCGTGCTCGATGTTCACGGTGACGCCAGGTTCGGCCGCGATGAACTGCAGGGCGAGCTGGGCGTCGTCCTCGTCGGCCTGCACCCGGTAGGGCATGCGGACGGTCGTGAACTCGGCCGGGTGCCCCTCGGCGCGGAGCGACTCGACCGCGAGCTGGGTCAGGCGGCCGGCCAGGGTGGAGTCCTGCCCGCCGCTGATGGCGAGGAGGTACCCCTTCGCCCCGGTCGTCAGCAGGTAGTCGCGCAGGAACCCGACACGACGGGCGACCTCCTGCTCCGGGTCGATGGTCGGCTGGACGTTGAGGTCCGCTGCGATGGCGGCTTGGAGTTCACGCACCACCCCAGTATCACGCCGATCCGGCTCCGTGGACCGGCAGGTTCCCGAAGACGTCCATCGGATCAACCGGGAGGTCCCGGGGCGGCGGTGACCCGATCACCACCGCCCCGGGGATCCGCGACGACCCGAACGCGTCGCGGACCCGGTGAGGCGGACGCCGGTACCCGCCGGCGCCCGTCCTGGTCAGGCGCGACGAACTCGTCGCGCCGGGATCGCGGTGGGTGGTCCGTGGTGTGGCACGATGCCCCCTCCTCCGACGGGGTCTCCGCCGCTGATCCGCCCCCGGTGGTGAGCCAGGGGATGTGGGGCCCGTCGAACGGGCCGGAGGCGGCTGGTGAGGCCGCTTGCTGTGGAAGGTATCAGGGTCCGGGCAGGACTCGACACCCCCGTTGTGGGGTCACGGGTCAGGCTGGGTTCGTTGACAGTTCGATGCCTAACAGTTAGAGTCCTGATCATGCAGGCACCGGACTTCACGACACCGCTCCAGCTCATGCGGTGGATCGGATGGGCACAGCGCAAGGGCGCCGAGGAGTGGGTCCGTGAGCGCGACCTCACCCACGAGCAGTCCTTCGTGCTCGGGTACCTGCAGGAACACCCCGGCGCCATCCAGCGGGACATCGCCGAGGCCACCCGGACCAGCGCGGCCAGCGTCTCGAGTCTCCTGCAGGGACTCGAGCGGCGCGGCCTGATCGAACGACGACCGGACGCCACGAACGGGCGGACGAAGACGGTGCACGCCACCCAGGCGGGCATCGACCTCATCGCCGGGTTCACCGACGCGATGGTCGCCCTCGACGACTCCCTGCTCGCACCGCTCGACGCGGACGAACGCGCCACCCTGCGGCGGCTGCTGCAGAAGGTGACCGCGCAACTCGCGCCGCCGACCCGCTAGCCGCACCACCCGCACCAGCGCACCACCCGCGCCACCGCACCGACCCGCTCCACGCACCACGCGCCTCCCGGCCGGATCCGCCGGCGCGCCCTCGCGACTCCGCGATCCCGCGCCTTCGCGATCCCGCGACTTCGCGACCCCGCCGGTCGCGCGCTCCCCCCTGCCGTGCCGGCGTCCGTCGGCGCGCCCACCGTCATGCCCGGAAGGGAACCGTCATGTCCTCCACCACCACCACCGCTGCGGCGACGAACCGCTGGTACCTCTCCGCTGCCCCGATCGCCCGAGCCCTGGTGCACCTGTGCGTGCCGATGGCCGCCGCGATGGTCGTCAGCGCCCTGTACAACGTCATCAACGCGGGCTTCATCGGCGCCCAGCACGACACGTCCCTGCTCGCCGCGATCACCTTCGGCACGCCGCTGCTCGGCCTCGTGATGGCCGTGGGCGGGGTGTTCGGCGTCGGCGGCAGCGCCTTGATGTCCCGGTTGCTCGGAGCATCGGAACACGATCCCGACAAGGCGCGGGACATCAAGCACGTCGCCTCGTTCGCCCTGTGGGGAGCCGTGGTGACCGGCGCCGTGCTCGGCGTCGTCGGACTCCTGCTGCTCCGCCCGCTCGTCGCCGTCCTCGGTGCCGACGCGGCAGCGGTCCCCGCCACGAGCGAGTACGTCGCCGTGATGCTCGCGTTCGTCCCCGTCCTCGCCGCGTCCTTCGCGCTCGAGCAGATCGTCCGCTCCGAGGGTGCCGCGCGGCAGGCGATGATCGGCCTGGTCCTGTCCACGGTCGGCAACCTGGTGTTCGACGTCCTGTTCATCCTGGGGCTGCACTGGGGTGTCGGCGGCGCCGCACTCGCGGTGGGCCTGGCCAACGTGGTCTCGATCGTCTACTGGGTGACGTGGCTGCAGCGGAACAGCGAGAACGTCAGCTTCGCGCCGAAGTGGTTCACCCTGCGTGCGGACATCCTGAAGCCCGTGTTCGGCATCGGCGTCGGCGAACTGCTGCAGTCCGCGTTCCTCATCGTCACGACACTCGTCCTCAACAACCTCGCCGCCGCCTACGGTGACGACCCGCTGGCAGCGATGGGCGTCGCGGTCCGCATCGCCCAGGTGCCGGAGTTCCTGGTGATGGGCGTGACCATCGGCGTGCTGCCGCTGCTCGCCTACGCGTTCGGCGCGGGCGACGCCGATCGACTCCGCTCCGGCCTGCGCGCCGCGGCCCTGACCGTCGGCGGCATCGTGCTCGTCTTCTCCGGCACCGTGTTCGTGTTCCGCGAGCAGGTCTTCACGATCTTCTCCGGTGACCACTCGGTGCTCGCGATCGGCATGACGATCCTGACGGCACAGCTCGTCGCCGCCGTCGTCAACGGGTTCACGGGACTGCTCACCTCGCTGTTCCAGGCGACCGGGATGGTCATGCCCGCGATGGTGCTGTCGATGGCGCAGGGCGTGTTGTTCATCCCGATCGTGATCGCCGGCAACGTGTGGTTCGGGCTCGCCGGGATCATCTGGGCACTCACCGTCACCGAGGGCATCGTGTTCGTCGCCGCCGTCGTCCTCTGGCTGGGGACGCGGGGCCGCATCGCCCGAGGCCTGGCCGAGGGCAGCGCGGCACGCGCCGACGCCGCGCTGGAGGCCGCCCCCGTAGCGTGAGGCGCGTCGCCCCCGGCGTCACGCACCACGTGCGGACGGGAGGCCCGGTGCCGGTCCGGCACCGGGCCTCCCGTCCGTTGCGTGGTCGCGTGACGTGCGCCGCGCGCGCTGGGTGCTACGCGCTGCGGCCGCGCCGCAGCAGCAGCACGACGACCGCGCCGGCCACCAGGACAGCTCCGGCGCCGAGGCCGATCCACACGCCCGGCGCGATGCCCGGCGACGAGGACGGAGCACCGTCCGAGGCTCCGGTGGCCGTCGCGGTGGCACTCGGCGTCGGAGCGGTGCTCGGCGTCGGGGTGACACTCGCGCTCGGGGTCGACGTCGGCGCTGCGGCCCGGTACTCGAACGCGAGCGTTCCCTCGATCGGGTGGCCGTCCGGCGACACGTACCGCCAGAGCACCGTGTAGCTGCCCTGGTCGAGGTCGACCGCGCGGCGCATGGTCGTCCCGGAGACCCTCACGTCACCCGTGGCGACGTCGGCACCGGAGGCGTCGGTCACCTGGATCCGGAGTCCGGCGTCGAGGCCGGCGAGCGGCGCCTCCGAGAAGGTCAGGTCGACGGATCCGAGCGGTTCGGTGACGACCGCCCCGTCCGCCGGGGTGCTGCTGGTCAGGGCCGAGTGGGCCGACGCGGGCTGGACACCGACGAGCGTCAGCAGTCCCGCCGCGACGATCGCCAGTGCCGCCGCCGTGGTTCGGGCTGTGCGCATGCGCAGACTCTACCGACGGCCGAGCGGCAGCCCGCTGGGGGTCAGAGCTGCTCGCCGAGGAAGTCCGCGTAGGTGGGCTCGTAGCGCGCTTCACTGACGCTGACGAGCTGGTGGCCGGTTCCTTCGAGGCGTTCGGCGACGAGGGCGGCGAGGTCCTCGGGCGAACGGAGCCCGTGGCGGTGCCACGCGTTCTGGATGGTGGCGGTCATGGCGACCAGCCCTTCGTCGAGATGATGCGCATCTCGGATCCGCCCGGGTCGACCCGCTGTGCCAGACCCCACAGATCGTGAGGAGCATCGTGACGACGAGTCCCTGATGACTGACCCGGTACCGCAACGATACGGTCGGGCCGGATCGCCGTCGAGGCGGATGCGCTTCGCGGCTGACGGACGCGACGGACCGGCGCGGCGGGTGCGCTGTAGCGTCGGCGCATGGAGATCCTCTTCGTCCACGGCGCGCTCGTGCGCGACGGCGACTGGTGGTGGCAGCCCACCGCCGACCTGCTGTTCGAGGGCACCGGTGTCCGCAGTCGATCGGTGGCGCTGCCGTCCTGCGGCGAGGGCCCGTCCGGCCGCCCCGAAGGCGGTCTCGCCGAGGACGCTGCAGCGCTCCGGGCCGCGCTCGACCACAGCGACGGCGCGATCGTCGTCGGGCACTCGTACGGCGGCACGGTCGTCGCCGAGGCTGGTCAGCACGATGCCGTCGAGCACCTGGTCCACGCGTCGTCCTACCTGCCCGACGTCGGATCGGCCCAGGCCGGGATCATGTCGGACGAGCCCGACCCGGTGGCGATCGGTGATGCCGGGGACGGAGCCCTGGCACTGGTCGGGTACGACGCCTCGTCGTTCGGCGCGCGGTTCCTGCAGGACGCCGTCCCCGAGGTGCAGCGGGCTGCGTGGGACCGCGTCACCGCACAGTCCACTGCCGCGTTCGTCACGCCGACGACCGCCGCGGGCTGGCAGGGCGTCGACTCCACCTACCTGGTCTGCACCGAGGACCGGAGCACAACCGTCGGCCTCCAGCGAGCGCACGCGGCACGTGCGACGCGGAGCGTCGACGTCCCCACCGGGCACCATCCCTTCATCACCCGGCCCGACCTGGTCGTCGAGCAGCTCGAGCTGCTGCTCGGAAGCGCCGCGGCTTGAGACGTCGCGACGACGGACGGGAGGCCCGGTGCCAGCTGGCACCGGGCCTCCCGTCATCGAGGGTCGCGCCCAGGGCGCGGATCCGCTCGATCAGTCGGTGCCGGAGTCGAAGGCCGCGCCCTCGGAAGCGAGGTCGGTGCGACGACCCATCGCGTCCTCGGCGTCGGAGGCGACGATCGCGCCGCCGAGGATCTCCTCGGCCTCGCCCGCCTCGAGCTCGCCGACGAGCTCGGCCGTCGCGCCGCCGATGAGGCCGGCAGCGGCGTACTGCTCGAGCCGCGAACGGGAGTCCGCGATGTCGAGGTTGCGCATGGTGAGCTGGCCGATGCGGTCGTCCGGGCCGAAGGCGGCGTCGCCGACGCGCTCCATCGACAGCTTGTCCGGGTGGTACGACAGCGCGGGGCCCGTGGTGTCGAGGATCGTGTAGTCGTCGCCGCGACGCAGGCGCAGCGTGACCTCGCCGGTGACGGCGGAGGCGACCCAGCGCTGCAGCGACTCGCGGAGCATGAGGGACTGCGGGTCGAGCCAGCGGCCCTCGTACATCAGGCGACCGAGACGACGGCCCTCGTTGTGGTACGAGGCGACCGTGTCCTCGTTGTGGATCGCGTTGAGCAGGCGCTCGTAGGCGATGTGCAGCAGCGCCATGCCCGGAGCTTCGTAGATGCCGCGGCTCTTCGCCTCGATGATGCGGTTCTCGATCTGGTCGGACGCACCCAGGCCGTGGCGGCCACCGATGGCGTTCGCCTCGTAGACCAGGGCCACCGCGTCGGGGTACTCGACGCCGTTGATCGCGACGGGGCGACCGGCTTCGAACCGGACGCTGACGATCTCGGTCGCGACCTCGACGTCGTCACGCCAGGCGGCGACACCCATGATCGGCTCGACGATGTCCAGGCCGCTCGACAGCTCTTCGAGGCTCTTCGCCTCGTGCGTCGCGCCCCAGATGTTCGCGTCGGTCGAGTACGCCTTCTCGGTGGAGTCGCGGTACGGGAACCCGCGGGCGACGAGCCACTCGCTCATCTCCTTGCGGCCGCCGAGCTCCTCGACGAACTCGGAGTCGAGCCACGGCTTGTAGACGCGCAGACGCGGGTTGGCCATCAGGCCGTAGCGGTAGAACCGCTCGATGTCGTTGCCCTTGTAGGTGGAGCCATCGCCCCAGATGTCGACGCCGTCTTCCTTCATCGCGCGGACGAGCATCGTGCCCGTCACCGCGCGGCCGAGCGGCGTCGTGTTGAAGTACGTCTTGCCGCCGGAGCGGATGTGGAACGCACCGGTCTGCAGGGCGACCAGGCCTTCTTCGACCAGGGCGCTCTTCGCGTCGACCAGTCGGGCGATCTCGGCGCCGTACTCGTGGGCGCGGCTCGGGACGGCGTCGATGTCCGGCTCGTCGTACTGGCCGATGTCGGCCGTGTACGTGCAGGGGATCGCTCCCTTCTCGCGCATCCAGGCAACGGCGCAGGAGGTGTCGAGACCCCCTGAGAACGCGATGCCGACTCGTTCGCCGACGGGGAGACTGCTCAGGACCTTGGACACGGGGTCAATCGTACGGGGCCCGCGGGCCGGGCTACCGTCCGGGGCGACGGTTGTGGAGAACTCCCCCGCGAAGTGGTGCCCCCGGACAGCACTGCAGGGACTCGAACCCCTTCGACCTGGTGCCCCTGGAGGGACTCGAACCCCCAACCGTTTCCTTAGGACGGAACTGCTCTTCCATTGAGCTACAGAGGCTGGCCCGTCCACTCTAGCGGCGGAAGCCCTGCAGGAACGCGTGCAGTTCGTCGACGAACAGGTCGGGCTGCTCGAACGGCGCGAAGTGCCCACCGCGGTCGAGTTCGTGGTGGAACACGAGGTTCGTGGTGCGCTCGAGCCACTCGCGCGGCGCCCGCACGATGTCGCCGGGGAAGATCGAGAACCCGGACGGCACCTCGACCCGTCGCTCCAGCTGCTCCGCCGGGATCGCCGCGTTCGCGTGGTACATCCGCATCGCCGAGCCGATCGTGCCCGTGGCCCAGTACTCGGTGAGCAGCGCCAGCACCTCGTCGCGCGTGTAGACCGACCACGGGTCCCCGTCGCAGTCGCTCCACGCCCGGAGCTTCTCGAGGATCCAGGCGGCCAGCCCCGCGGGCGAGTCGTTCAGCCCGACGGCGGCGGTCTGCGGCTTCGTGCGGTGCAGCATCGCGTAGGCACCCTCGGCGGTGCGCCACCGATCGGTCGCGGCGACGAACTCCCGCTCGGCGGCGGACAACGTCGACGCATCGAGGCCCGGCCAGGCGAGCCCGCCGTCGATGCGGTGCACGGCGACGACCCGGTCTGGGTGGTCGAGTGCCAGGTAGCGGGCGACGTGCGTGCCGATGTCGCCACCGGACACCGCGAACCGCTCGTACCCGAGGTCCGTCATCAGCGTCGCCCACATGCCGGCCACCTGCCGGGTGTCGAGCACCTGCGGCGGTGCATCCGAGAACCCGTAGCCGGGCATGTCCGGCACGACGACGTCGTACCCGGCGGCGACGAGCATCGGCAGCACCTTGCGGTACCGCCAGCCGGAGTCCGGCCAGCCGTGCGCGAGCAGGACCGGCAGGGCATCGGGCCGCGGAGCGCGGGCGTGCAGCACGTGGATGCCGATGCCGTCGACGACGACACGGCGCGAGGGCAGCGCAGCGAGCTCGGCACGGTGTGCGTCGAAGTCGAACCCGTCGGCCCAGTACTCGACGAGGGGGCGCAGGACGTCGAGGTCCACGCCGAGCGACCAGCCGAGCCCGGCGGGCGCGTCCGGCCAGCGCGTGGCACGAAGCCGAGCGCGCAGGTCGTCGATGGTCGCGTCGTCGATGTGCGGTGTCTCGCCCATGTCGGCGACGCTAGTCAGCGCCACCGACGAACGGAAGCCCGCAGCCGATCAGGTCAGCGGTGCGTCCCGACCGGCCTCGAACAACACCCGGATGGCGTCCGCCCGGATCCACCGCTCGCTCAGGCAGAGCGGTCGCTCGTCGTCGCGGTCCGACGTCAGGCTCTCGATGAACCAGCCGAGCGTGACCTCGTCGAGGTCCAGGTGCCGGGCGACGTCCTCGGACACCACGTCGGCGGTCGCACGGACCCAGCGGCGGTGCGGTACGGACCGTCCGACCTGCCGGAGCACCTCGTACAGCGAGTCACTGACCTGCAGCGCCTCGGCGAGCTCGGGCACGATCGCCGGCGGGACCCACTCCACGCCCCACGCAGCCGGCAGCCCGTCGACCAGTGAGCGCCGGGTCAGGCGGTGCACGGGCGCGCCCGGTTGCAGGTCGAGGGACTCTGCGATGCGCGGCGGGACCGGGACCAGTGCACACGACAGCGTCACGCTCGACGGCTTGCCACCGGCGGCGCGGACGGTGTGACTCCACGACGGTGCCGCCCGCGAACCGATCAGGTAGTCGATGCGGCGTGCGACGAAGCTGCCGACGCCCTTCACCCGGCGGATGCGGTTACGCCGCTGCAGGTGCTGCAGCGCTGCCCGGGCGGCGGACCGCCCGACGCCGAACCGCGCCGCCAGCTCCGCCTCGCTGGCCACCCGCGAGCCGATCGGCAGATCGGCCAGCTCGCCCTCCAGGGCGGCGGCGATGTCGAGGTATCGGGTCTCCGGCACGCTCGGACTGTAGCCGGTCCCCCTGGCGGACCGCATGCCTGTCCGGACAGGCCGTGACGAGCCTCCCGGCGTCGTTCACCTGGCGGACACCTGCGCACCGTCTGCCCGCCACGGGGCGCTCCGACGCTGGTCGGACCGCGCCGGTCCCGGCGTGACGGCACGAACCCAGGAGTCCCATGATCTCGCTCGTCTGCCTCGACATGGCAGGAACCACCGTCGACGACGGTGGCGTCGTCCTCGATGCCTTCCGCACCGCGCTCACCGACGTCGGCCTCGAGCACGGGAGCTCGGAGCACGACCGTGCGGTGCAGTACGCGGTCGACACCATGGGCCAGTCGAAGATCGCCGTGTTCACGGCACTCTTCGACGGGGACGGCGACCGTGCCGAGGCTGCGAACACCGCGTTCGAGCGCGCGTACGCCCGCACCCTCGACCGCGGCGTGCGGCCGGTGGACGGCGCCGTCGAGACGCTCGTCGCACTCCGCGCAGCGGGGCGACGGATCGCGCTGACCACCGGGTTCTCGCCCGCGACGCGCGACGCGGTGCTCGACCTGCTCGGCTGGCGGCCGCTGATCGACCTCGCGCTCTCCCCCGCCGACGCCGGCCGCGGGCGCCCGTACCCGGACATGGTGCTCGCCGCCGTGCTCCGGACCGGCACCGACGACGTCCGTGACGTGGCGGTCGTCGGGGACACCGTCGCCGACCTGCTCACTGGCCACCGTGCCGGCGCCTCCGTCGTGGCGGGCGTGCGGACCGGGACGCACCAGGACGCCGACTTCGCGACCGTCCAGCACACCCACGTCCTCGACTCGGTCACCGAGGTGCCGTCGGTGCTCGCCGAGGTCGAGGACGCCGCCCGGGTCCTGGCGTGACGCCGGTGCGCGCCGACGCCCGGTACGCCCTGTGGCACGGCGTCGGCGCCCCGGTCACCGTCGAGTCGCTGCCGTCGACGACGCTGCCGGACGGCGGTGTGCTCGTCGAGGTCGAGCTGGCCACCGTGTGCGGCAGCGACCTGCACACCGCACTCGGCCACCGTCCGGGTCCGACGCCGAGTGTCCTCGGCCACGAACAGGTCGGCCGCGTCGTCGCGGTCGATGCCGTGCCGCCGACCACCGTCCAGGGACAGCCGGTCCGGGTCGGTGACCGCGTCGTGTGGTCGGTCGCCGCGTCGTGCGGCGACTGCGACCGGTGCGCGTCGGGCATCCCGCAGAAGTGCCGCTCCCTGCGGAAGTACGGCCACGAGGCCGTCACCGCGGACTGGACGCTGAACGGCGGCTTCGCCACGCACTGCGTCCTGCTCCCCGGCACGGCGATCGCGGTCGTCCCCGCGCACGTGCCCGCGGCCGTCGCCGCGCCGGCGGCCTGCGCCACGGCGACCGTGGCCGCGGCACTCGACGCCGCGCAGCGACCGCTCGACGGCGCACGGGTCCTGGTCACCGGTGCCGGCATGCTCGGGATCACCGCCGTCGCGATGGCCGTCGACGCGGGTGCCACCGTGACCGTCTCCGACCCGAACGCCGGACGACGTGCCCGGGCGGTCTGCTTCGGCGCGGCGCGGGCCGTCGCCCCGGGTGACGCGATCGGGTCCTTCGACGTCGCGGTCGAGCTGTCCGGCCACCCCGATGCGGTCGAGGCGGCGGTGGACTCCCTCGACGTCGACGGTGTCGCCGTGCTCGTCGGCGCGGTCTCGACCAGCCGTGCGGTGACCATCGACCCGGAGCAGATCGTGCGGCGGCTGAACCGGATCGTCGGGGTCCACAACTACGCGCCCCGGCACCTCGCGACCGCGGTGGCCTTCCTCGCGCGCAGCGGGCTGCCCTTCGCGGACCTGGTCGAGCGGTCGGTCGGCCTCGACGCGGTCGGGCACGCCGTCACGACACCGCCGTCGGACGGGTTCCTGCGCCGCGGGGTCGACCCCGCGGTCGCCGTGGTGTGATGGCTGCGTGACGACCTTCACCGCTGCCCGTGTCCACCGGGGCGACGGCGGGACGCCGAGTTCGTCCTTCGCCGTGCGCGACGACGTGGTCGTCGAGGCGTCGGACGGACCGGCGGTCGACCTCGGCGACGTCGACGTCCTGCCGGGGCTGGTCGACCTGCACGCCGACTCGCTGTCCCGCTTCGAGCAGCCGCGCCCCGGCGTCCCGGTGCCGCTCGGGCACGCGCTCGAGTCCTTCGCCGCCGACGCCCTGCTCGCCGGCGTGACGACCGCCCTGCTGTGCTGCTCGGTGGAGCACGCGACGGCTCCGGCGCGCAGCGCCGAGCACGCCGCCGCCGTCCTCGACGCGGTCGCCGCGTCCGACCTGCCGGTCGACGTCCGCGTGCACCTGCGCGTCGACGTCACCCACGACGACGCCGTGGCGGCGGCCGGGAGGCTCGTGGCGGCGCACCCGGATCGGGTCACCCTGGTCTCGTACATGGACCACACTCCCGGACGCGGCCAGTACTCGACCGTCGCCGCCTGGAGACGGGCCTACCGCGCACTCGACCGCGCCGACGACGAGGTGCTCGATGCCCGCCTTGCGGCGTTCCACGCCGGTGCCGAGGGCATCGGCCGCCGACGAGCGGCCGTCGCCGAACTCGCGAACCGGGCCGGTGTCGTCGTCGCAGCACACGACGACGAGACACCCGAGGCCGTCCTCGAGGCTCGGCGGCTCGGTGCCCGGATCTCGGAGTTCCCGGTCACCGAGCGCGCTGCGGCCGCGGCGATCGACGCCGGGCTCGGGGTCGTCGTCGGTGCCCCGAACCTCTGGCGGGGCGGGTCGCACGGCTCCGGGCTGTCCGCTCGCGCGGCGATCGCGGCCGGTCGGGCCGACGTGGTGGCGTCGGACTACCAGCTCGGGTCGCTGCTGCCGGGGCTGCGAGCGGCCGCCACCGCCGGGGTCGCACCGTTCGCCGAGCTCGTCGCGACGGTCACCCGGAACCCCGCGGAACACGTCGGGCTCCCGGACCGGGGGCTCCTCGCACCGGGTCGCCGTGCGGACTTCGTCGCCGTGCGCGAGGACCGTGTGGTCGGTGTCTGGCGCGACGGCCGGCAGCGGCTGTTCCGCGACTGACGGTCTCCCCCGCCGAAGACCACCGGGGTCAGCCGAGGACCGCCGGGGTCAGCCGAGGACCGTCGGCGCGATGCCGAGGCCGGTCGTCATACCGATGCCCGTGGTGACCGTCACGACGTCGACGCCCGGGACCGGCCGGTCGATGAGGAACTCCCGCCCCGGGGCCGAGGCGTAGACGCCCTGCCACCGGTCGACCACGGAGACCGGCGCACCGAACAGCCGCTCGGTCTCGGTGACGAGCAGCCGGAAGCCGTCCTCGTCCTGGAACGGTGGCGCGTCGACCTCGCGCTCGTGGGTGTCCCCGACGATGACGCTGCCGTCCGGCGGTGACGTGTACATCTGATTGAGGTCCCAGCGGATCCCCTCGGGCAGGTCGGCGGCGAGCCGGTCCCGCAGGGCACCCGCTCCGGGCATCGCGGCGAACCCCGAGTAGCGCAGCAGCGACCACCCGGTCAGCAGCGGTGTGGCGAGCGGGAAGGCGAGCGGGATCGTCGCACGCAGCATGTGGAGCCGGCAGCGGAGCAGACCGATCGACTCGGCGAGCTCCGGGAAGAGCTGGTCGAGGTCGTGGTTGGTGCAGACGATGATCCGGGTCCCCTCCACGACGCCACGACCGGTGCGGACGGCGCCGGTGGTGACCTCGAGCGCGGGGGTGCGCCAGTGGAAGGTGACCCCCTGCCCGGCGAGCCAGCGCGCGATCGCGGGTGCCGCCTCCCGGGGGTCGACCTGCAGGTCGTGCGCGAGGTGCGCGCCGCCGAGGGCCGTAGCGGGATCGACCGGCACCGCCGCGGCGATCTCGGCCGCGTCGGCCAGCCGCAGGTCCGCGCCGGAGTCGCGGTACTCCTCGAGCACCGCCAGCTCCTCGGGGCGACGGGCGACGACGTGTGCACCGCGTTCGCGCGCCGTGAACCCGGCGAGCTGCGCGAGTGCGAGCCAGCGGCGGCGTGCCTCCTGCGCGTAGCCGGCTGCCTCCCCGGTCTGCGGGGTGACGCAGGCGTGCCCGAAGTTCCGGACACTCGCACCGACGACCGCGGCCGCACGGTCGACCACCGCGACGCGGGCGCCCTGCCGGAGTGCCTCGTAGGCCATGCCGAGCCCGACGATGCCCGCGCCGACCACGACGACGTCGTACCGTTCCGTCGCGCTCACCGGAACACCCGCCGCAGCCACATGGCCAGGCCCTCGGTGACGAGCACCGTGACCAGGATGAGCAGGACGATCGCGGTGACGGACGCGTAGTTCGATCCCTGCGCTGCATTGAGGAGGTAGTAGCCGATGCCGCCACCTCCGACGATGCCGAGGATCGTCGCCGCACGGATGTTCGTGTCGAGCAGGTAGAAGGTGTGCCCGAGCATCGCGCGGAACCCCTGCGGCACCGTCGCCGAGGCGTAGCGCTGCAGGCGACCCGCGCCGGTGGCCGTGACGGCGCGCTCGGGCCCGGGAGCGACCTCTTCGAGCGAGTCCGCGATCAGCTTGCCGAGGAGCCCGATGCCACCGAAGGCCAGGGCGAGGGTCCCCGCCTGCGCACCGAGCCCCGTCACGACGATGAGCACGACCGCGAGGATCGTCTCCGGGATCCCGCGGACGACGACGAGCAGCAGCCGTGCGCCGCCCCGGACCCCGCGCCCGGGGGCCACGTTGCGGGCGGCGAGGGACCCGATGACGAGCGAGAGCAGCAGCGCGAGGACGGTCGCGGCGAGGGCGATCGCGACGGTGTCGAACATCGCGCCGAACATGATGCCGGCGCCGTAGCTGCCGAAGGACGGCGGCCAGAACTGCACGGCGACGGCGGGGATCTTGCCCCACACGGTGACCAGGTCACCCCAGGCGATGTCGCAGACCACGACACTGCCGACGACGACGGCCAGGGCGACCCAGCACCAGATCCCGTTCCGGACCCGGACGGGGGTCCACGGACGACGGAGGGTGCCCTCGACCGTCGCAGCGACCGGTCGCTGCGTGGCCGGTACGGCCTCGGCTCGCTGGCGGTCCCGCCGACGCATCCACCGACGGGCAGCCGTGGCACCGATGCCGCGCCCGGCCGGGGCCACACCGAGCATGGCGGCGCGAACCGAGCTGGAGACGATCTCCATCAGGACGCACAGGCCGAAGATGACGATGGCGTACCCGATGCCGAGTGAGTAGTCGAGCGACTTGAACGCGAAGGACATCTCACGGCCGAGGCCGACGATGCCGACGTACCCGAGGATGACCGACCCGCGCAGGTTGATGTCGTTGCGGTGCAGGATCGTCGCGACCCACGACGGCAGCACCTGCGGGAGCACCCCGGCGGTGAACTGCTGCGCACGGCTCCCCCCGGCTGCCCGGATCGCGTTGCGCGGTCCTTCGTCGATCTGCTCGATGGCGTCCGCGAAGAGCTTCGAGATCATCCCGACGGAGTGGATGCCGATCGCCAGGATCCCGGGCAGGGGACCGATCGTGAAGACCAGGACGAACACCATCGCGAGGACGACGTCCGGCACGGCCCGGGTCAGGACGCTGACGAACCGCGCGGCGGCCACCCACCCGCGGCCCGGGCTGGTGTTCGCTGCCGCAAGGTACGCGACGGGGACGCTCAGCGCGGCGGCGAGCAGGGTGCCGAGCAGGACGAGCCCGACGGTGAGCGCGGTCTGCTGCAGCAGCACCGGGGCGGCCGGGAACCGGACGGTGCCCACACGCTGGAAGAAGTGCTCGGCGTTCGACCACGACGCGATGATGTTCGGGATCGAGATGTCGACCCGCGCGACCGCGACGCACGCCAGCACGCCGAGGGCGACGAGGGTCAGCACCGCAGCGGTGCGCTCGGGCGAGACCCGGCGGCGGGGTGCCCGACGGGCCACGTCCTCGGCGAGCGCCGCCGCGGTTCCGGGTCGGGTGTCGAGCGTCGTCACGAGGTCCGCTCCCCCGCGTCGAGTGCGTGCAGCTCGGCCTCGATGGTGGCGAACTCGTCGGTGCTCGTCGCGACCTGCCCGTAGATCTCCATGACCTCCGCCTTGCCGAGGCCGTCGGTCCTGGTGTCGAGCACGACCTCGCCGTGCCGGAGCCCGATGATCCGGTCCGCCCACGACAGGGCCAGGTCGACCTGGTGCAGGCTGCAGAGCACCGTCAGCCCGCGGTCGGCGGCGATCTCGCGGATGAGGCGCATGACCTGCCCGCTGGACTCCGGGTCGAGCGAGGCGACCGGTTCGTCGGCCAGGAGCACCGTCGGGTCCTGCATGAGGGATCGGGCGATCGCGACGCGCTGCTGCTGGCCGCCCGACAGGGTGTCGGCCCGCTGGTAGGCGCGGTCGAGCAGCCCGACGCGGTCGAGGTGCCCGAGTGCGGTGCGACGGAGGCCGCGCGGGTACGACCAGAGGCCGAGCCGCGGGCCACGGAGGGTCGCGAGCGCTCCGGTGAGCACGTTCTCGAGCACGGTGAGCGCCGGCACGAGTTCGAACTGCTGGAACACGAACCCGACGCGACTCCGCAGCTCGCGCAGACGACGCCCGGTCAGGCGGTGCACCTCGGTCCCGTCCACCCGGACGCTGCCGGACGTCGGGAGCTCGAGCGCGTCGACGTGCCGGAGCAGGGTGCTCTTGCCGGAGCCCGACAGCCCGAGCAGCACGACGACCTCGCCCTGCCCGACGCGCAGCGACACGTCGCGCAACGCCGTCGTGTCGCCGAAGCGCTTCGTCAGGCCGGTGATCTCGACGGCCGGGGTGCCGACCGGTGCGTGGTTCGTCATGGTGCTCCTCGGGCTGCCGTCTCGCGGTCGCCGGGTCAGGCCTGGCAGGTGGTCGACTTCGTCGTCTTGCAGATGTCGCGGATCAGGTCGTAGTACTCGTCGTCGACGGGCTTGGTGCCGTAGAAGACGCTGCGGAAGCCGTCGCTGTCGGCGCTGGTGACACCGGCGTCGATGATCTGGTCGATGGTGACGTCGGACAGTGCCTTCGTCAGCGTCTCCTTCTCGGCCGACGGCAGGGTGTCGGAGACGACGATCGGGGCGCCGGGGACCATCGTCTTCGCGACGACGCGCACGTCGTCGTTCTTCTCGACCTCGCTGTCCTCGGCGAACCCGGCGTCGCACTCGGTGCCCGCCGCGACCTTCTGGACGCTGACGTCGTGCTTGCCGGCGAACACCGGGGTGACGTCGGTCTTCGGGTCGACGCCCGCCTTGAGCAGGTTGTAGCTCGGGAACAGGTAGCCCGAGGTCGACGAGGGGTCGACGAAGCAGACCTTCTTGCCGGCGAAGTCCTTCAGCGAGTCGATGTCGCTGTCCTTCGGCACGATGGCCTCGGAGTAGTACCCGGGCTTCTGCCCCTCGGCGGTGATGATGGAGGAGATCGGGGTGATCTTCGCGCCGTTGTTCTTCGCCGTGACGTAGGTGAACCCGGAGAACGACGCGACGTCGATCTTGCCCGCGACGGACGCCTCGATGAGCGCGGCGTAGTCGGTCGACTCGTGGTACTCGACCTTCTTGCCGGTCTCCTTCGCGATGTAGTCCATCAGCGGCTGGTAGTTCGTCTCGGTGTCCACGGAGTCGGGGACCACGCCGAACACGATGGTGTTCTCGTCCGCGGCGTACTGCACGGCGTCGGAGCCGCCTGCGGGGCTGCCGTCACCGGTCGCGGCGGTGGAGCCAGCGGAGCAGGAGCTGAGCGTGGCGACGAGGGCCAGGGCGCCGGCCAGCGCGACGAGCGACTTGCGTGCGGAGATGGGCATGATGACCTTTCGGGCGGTTCGGGGGGCGGGTCCGGTGCGGACGACCGCAACTGTCGCAGCCGACCGGTGGAGCGGAGTTCCGTCCCGGTACACGCGGCGTGGACGGCAGGTGAACTCGGTTGGCACCTGTCCGGACAGGCCGCCGCTGTCGCAGCAGTCGCCGTCGCCGTCGCCGTCGCCGCCGCTGTCGCCGTCAGAGCGCGAGCAGCGCGATGCCGCCGAGCACGACCACCGCGGCACCGACCCGGGCGAGCGCACGGCCTTCGCGGAGCACCAGCACCCCGAACAGGCTGACGAGCACGACGCTCACCTCGCGCATCGGCGCGACGAGCGCCACGGGCGCGATGCCGATCGCGACCAGCACGAGGATGTACGACAGCGGCGACAGCACCCCGAACGCGAGCACCCGCGGCCAGTGCTGCCGCAGCACGGGCAGGACCTCGCGCCGCCGCGACCCGAGGGCGAGTCCGAAGAACACGACCTCGACCGCCGTGCACCCGACCATGAACGCGACCGGCGCGACGCCGAGGTCGCGGACGACGTAGGCGTCCCAGATCGTGTACGCGGCGATCGCCACCCCGGTGAGCAGACCCGCGACGAGCCCGGGGTCGATCCGCCTCCGCGGGAGCTCCGTCGACGTCGTCCCACGGTCGGCGAGCCCGACGGCGACCACGCCGACGAGCACCAGGAGCCCGCCGACCAGGGCGATCCAATGGGGGCGCTCACCCAGGAGCACGATCGCCAGGACGACGCTGATCGTCGGCCCGGTCCCCCGCGCCGTGGCGTACACCGTCGACAGCCGGCCGACCCGGTAGCCCCGCTGCAGCACCAGCATGTACAGGACGTGCAGCACCCCGGACGCGGCGACGCCGAGCACGAACCCGCTGGGGTCCGCGTCGCCGAATCCCCCGGTGAACGGGACCACACCGATCCAGACCACCACGCTCGACACCGCGCCGAGCCACAGGAACGGCATCCCGATCCGGCTCACCGCGTGGGCGATGACGTTCCACCCCGCGTGGGCGACGGCGGCGGACAGGACGAGGAGGACGGCGAGCGGTGTCACGGCAGGACCTTCTGCCCGGCGCGCGGCGCGACGGGCGAGGTCCTCCAGGCTTTTGTCCGTTCAGATGACGGCCCGCGTTCGGTGGCGGACCGTGGCGCCGCTCGGACCAGTCGGACGGGGAGTCCCGGAACCCTAGGCGCTGTCGGGACGGACGCTAGCAGCGCGGCCCACCCGGCCACCAACCTGTCCGGACAGGCGCGAGCCTGCGTTCAGGTGGCGTTCTGCGAACGTTCCGGTCCGTCGCCGTGGCGCGTCCGGCCCGACGACGCTCGACGGACGGACGGGAGGCCCGTGGCGGGTCCGCCACGGGCCTCCCGTCCGTCACCTGCTGCGTTCGACGCCCCCCCCGGCGCTCGATGCCCGTCAGTCGCGGTCACTTCATGCGGTCTCGCCGCCGCCGGTGGTTGTGTGGCGTTCCCGGCGGCTGCGGAGTGTCTCGCGCGCCACGCTGATCGCGATCGCGACCGAGAGCGCGATCAGGATGATCTCGATGACTCCGGTGGTTGCCGGGGGCTCGGCGCCCTCGTGGTCGCGGCCCGCCGTCTGCAGGAACAGCGCGGCGTCGTTGAGCCCGTGCAGGAGCATCGGCACCCACAGCTTCCCGGTGGCGCGGCGGGCCGCGTAGAAGAGCGCTCCGTCCATGCTGAGGAACGCCACCTGGAACAGGACCAGGCCGAGCGGGAGTCCGGCGATCACGAAGCCGACCACGTGGGCGAGGCCGAACATCACCGAGGAGACGATGAGGACGACGAACTCGGAGTGGTGTGCGCGGAGCGCGGTGACGAGTATCCCGCGGAAGAACAGCTCCTCGCCGACGCCGACGCCGAGCGCACCGATGAGCACGACGACGATGATCCCGACCGACGCCTCGGACCACGGCACGAGGCTGTACAGGATCACTGTCGAGACGAGGGACAGCACCGGAGCGGCGAGCCACCACCAGCGCCGGGGGCGGCCGACGGCGACGGCCGGTTCTCGCCAGATGTCGCTCCACCAACCCGAACGTCGGGCGAAGAACACTCCGGCGACGATCATGATGCCGACCGGGATCCAGGTGCCGGCGAGCCAGTCCGCGATCGGGTGGTTCTCCCCGTCGACGACGGCGCTGAGCAGGTTCCCCACCCCGGCGGCCATGAGGACGTAGACCACACAGGCGACGAGGGCGATCCAGAACAGCCGCGGGACCTCGCGACGCCCATCGACCGGGGCGGTCATGCGGCCACTCCCTGCTGGTCGGTCTCGGTCGAGGTCCCGGTCTCGGGGCTGCTGGCACGGCCCGTGATGAAGAAGAGCACCAGGAGTGCGAGCACCGGGTAGGCGAAGTTGAAGATCCCCGCGAAACCGATCAGCCCGGCGTCACCGGCGGCTGCAGCGGTGGTGTCGATGCCTCCGGTCGCCAGGATCGTGGTCGGGTCGGTCGCCGCGTGCAGGAGCATCGCGGGGACGATGCTGCCCGTGACCCGCATCGACAGGTAGAACATCATGCCGGCGCCGAACGTATACACGACCGTGACGGCCACCGTGACGAGCGGTGTCCCTCCGATGGCGTTCGAGGCGTGCATCAACCCGAACAGCAGCGACGACAGCAGCGCGACGGTGCGTTCGGTGTGGTGCCCGCGTCGGAGGAGGTTCACGGCGACGCCACGGGCGATGAGCTCCTCGGCGAACCCGATGCAGAGACCGAGGAAGAGCACCGCGAAGACCACGGAGACCGAGTACGACGACCAGTTCGTCGCGACGAGCCGGATCACGATCGGGACGAGCAGCAGGACGACGGCGATCCACATCCACCCGCGTCCGGGCAGTGGCTGGCGACCGAAGACCTCGCGTCCCCATCCGAGCGTGCGGACGAAGACCAGGGTGAGCAGCCCCATCACGATGATCGGCAGGGCGACGCCCACGATGACCCCGCGGGGTGTGGCGAACACCTCGTCCGCGGTGATGCCGCTGGCGAGGGTGTGGGCGTTCAGCCAGCCGAGCCCCTCGTAGACCGCCAGGTAGAGGACGACGGCCAGCACCGCGCGCCACCAGCCGCCGCGGTTCCAGAACCGCTGCCACGGGTTCCGACCGGCTGCCGTGTCGGTCGAGCGCTCTGTTCCTGCGGCCATGCTGTCCTCGCGGGTCTCGGTCGTCGGGGCACGTGGTGACTCGTCCTCACGTCAGCGTAGTGCGAACTCGGATCGCTCCGAGCGCCGTGAACGCGCGACGGGACGGACTGGAGGCCCGTGGCCGTGCCCGCCACGGGCCTCCAGTCCGACACGCGGCGCGCCGCGGCGGCCGCTACGCGGCCACGAGGTACTCGTCCCACTCCGCCTGCGGGCGCTCGATGCCGCGCACGACCCACGAGGACCCGTGCGGCACCTTCGGCGGGAACCGGAGGCGCCACCCCATCTCCTGCGGGGTGCGGTCGCCCTTGGTGTTGTTGCAGGCCAGGCAGCAGGCGACGAGGTTCTCCCACGAGTCCTGCCCACCGCGCGACCGCGGCTGCACGTGGTCGATGGTGGTGGCGTGCCGGCCGCAGTAGGCACAGTGGTTGCCGTCCCGGCGCAGCACACCGCGACGGGACACCGGCACGAGCCTCGAGTGCGGGATGCGCACGTAGCGGGTGAGGATGATGACGGACGGACGGTCGTAGCTCGACGTCGACCCGGTGACCGGGTGTTCGACGTCGGCGGCGACGATGGCGGCCTTCTGGTTCATGACCAGCACGAGGGCTCGTCGGAACGAGATCACCGCGAGGGGCTCGTAACCGGCGTTGAGGACGAGAGTGCGCATGGGTTCCCTTCCGACGTGCCTGGACGGCTTCCAGGCGCTGCGGGTGCGTCGGACCGACGACGCGAACGGGTGAGGACGACCTGTTCACACCCCTGGAACCACGAAGAGCACCACCCGGATGGGCAGTGCTCTCGTCATGCAGGGGCGTGCTCGTGCACGCAGGCTGTGCTCGACCATATGTCGACGCGCGCGCGCCGACCCATGGTGCGGGTCGTGCGGAACATCGACATGAGGGTCTCCTGTTCGCGCCGGTGCGGACCGGTGCAGCGTCAGGTTAACCAGAAACCGGCCCGGCACGAGGGTGCGCGGGCCGGTTCCGGTGAAGTTCACACGCCGGAGGGGCAGTGGTCGCTAGATGCCGAAACGGACGATGTGGTAGTCGCTGGTCCAGATCGGGCGGATCTGCACGGAGCCACCGGGCTTCGGGGCGTCCATGATCATGCCGTTCCCCATGTAGAAGCCGTCGTGCGCCTCGTTGTTGAAGATGACGACGTCACCGGGCTGCGCCTCGGACTCGGGGATCGTGGTGCCGGCCTGGTCCTGCAGCGGCACCGAGTGCGCGAGGTTGATGCCGTACTGGGCGTACACGAACATGATGAAGCCCGAGCAGTCGAAGCCCGACGGGTCCGCGCCACCGAAGACGTAGGGGGTGCCGATGTACTGCTTGCCGGTGGCGACCACGGCCGGCAGCGAGAACGGGGTGTCGGCGGCGGACGAGCTGGCCGCGTACTCGGCGGCGGTGGGCCCGGTGTACGAGGAGTACTGCTTCGCCGTCGCGGCGCGGGCGGACTGGGTCTGCTCGGCCTGCTCGGCGGCTTCCTTGGCTGCGGCGGCCTGGTCGGCGGCGGCCTGCTTTGCGGCCTTCTCGGCGTCGAGCGTCGCGGTGGAGGTCGCGCCGAAGCCGTCACGGCTCGTGTCCGCGAGCGCAACGGCGTCGGAGACCGACAGCTCCTGGCTCTCCGTGGCACGGACCTGACGCTGGGCGTCGGCGACGGCGGTCGAGTTGCTGGAGGTCGTCGCGGCGAAGGCCGGGGCGACCGCGACCGTGCCGAACATGCCGGCGGCCACGGTGAGGACGACCGGCGCGAGGAACTTGCGCTTGCGCGACGACGAGCTGGCCTTGGCGGTGTTCGCTGCGGCCGCGGCCTGGGCGGCACGACGACCACCGGGCAGCGGGGCGGAGCGCACCGGCACGACCTTGCTGACCGGGCGGCCCTCGGTCTCGCGCACGGCCCGCCGGGTGAGCGGGGCGGTGGTGGCGTTCTCGGTGTTCGTCGGGTTCGCGGGCGTCTGGTCGTCCGCGGCGGTACCGGTCTGCGTCAAGAGGTGGGTCTCCAACGTCTCGTCATCACGCCGCCGTGGGTGTCCGGCGGTGTGCAACCCCATCCGTTCGTCATCGTTTCCGATCGAGGCAGGAGACGGGTTCGAGACGTCCTGCCACGGGTCTCCGGCTCAGGGGCAGCGCGGCGACTCGGACGAGTGTACGGAGGCGTCGTTACCGTGTCGAGACCAAACGCCCCGTGTGTAACGAAACGGTAAAGACTCTCAGGGAGGACCAGGAACGGTCAGTCCCGCTCGATGTAGACGTGCTGCGCGACCTCGATGGGCAGCTCGATGCCCGAGTCCTCGCCCTCGACGCGGACCGCGACGTAGGCGCCCGCACGCTGCACACTCGCGACGCGCCCGGGCATGACGCCGGCGGTGCGGAGCTGGTGCAGGAGCTCCGGTTCGAACTGCACGGGCTCGCCCAGGCGTCGGACCACCCCGGTCGTGACGGCGTCGGTGCCCTCGGTCGCGGCGACGATGTTCTGGACGCCGTCGAGGAACCCGGCGGCCGCGGGGCCACCGATCTCGGCCAGTCCGGGGATCGGGTTGCCGTACGGCGACTCGGTCGGGTTGCCGAGCATCTCGAGCAGGCGGACCTCGACCTGCTCGCTCATGACGTGCTCCCACCGGCAGGCTTCATCGTGCACGAAGGCCCAGTCGAGTCCGATGACGTCGGCGAGCAGGCGTTCGGCCAGACGGTGCTTGCGCATCACGTGGGTGGCACGGGAACGACCTTCGTCGGTGAGCTCCAGGTGGCGGTCACCGGAGACGACGACCAGGCCGTCGCGCTCCATGCGGGCGATGGTCTGCGAGACCGTCGGGCCCGAGTGTCCGAGGCGCTCGGAGATGCGCGCGCGCAGCGGCACGATCGCCTCTTCCTCGAGGTCGAGGATGGTGCGAAGGTACATCTCCGTGGTGTCGACGAGATCGGTCACGGTCCGCCTCTCATGTCTGGGCCCAGCGCCGACCACACTACTTGTTCGCACCGACGAACACCGACCGGCGCCCGGGTGCACGTGAGAAAGGGTCATCCGACGCGGTGGGCGGGAGGGTCGAACCCTCCCCGTCCGGCCGGTACACGGGCTCGGGCAGGCGGATCGTCGTCGGTAGGATCGGCGCATGGCAGACATCGTCATCCCGGCCGAACTCCTCCCCACCGACGGTCGCTTCGGCTGCGGACCGTCGAAGATCCGCGGCGCCCAGCTCGAGTCCCTCGTGACGCGCGGTGCCACGATCCTCGGCACCTCGCACCGCCAGAAGCCCGTGAAGGACCTGGTCGGCAGCGTCCGCTCCGGTCTCGCCGACCTGTTCCAGATCCCCGAGGGCTACGAGGTCGTCCTCGGCAACGGCGGCTCGACCGCGTTCTGGGACGCCGCCGCGTTCGGCCTCATCGAACGCCGCGCCGAGAACCTGTCCTTCGGCGAGTTCGGGTCGAAGTTCGCCAAGGCCGCAGCGGCCCCGTGGCTCGAGGCTCCGCACGTCGTCGAGGCACCGGGTGGCTCCCTTTCCGCACTCGAACCGGTCGAGGGCGTGGACGTCTACGCCTACCCGCACAACGAGACCTCGACGGGCGTCATGGCCCCGGTCGTCCGCGCGACCGGCGACGCCGGCGCCCTCACCGTCGTCGACGCGACGAGTGCCGCCGGTGGCGCCCTGTTCGACGTCAGCGCCACCGACGTCTACTACTTCGCCCCGCAGAAGAACTTCGCCTCGGACGGCGGCCTGTGGCTCGCCCTCCTCTCCCCCGCCGCGATCGAGCGGATCGAGCGGATCGCCGCCTCCGACCGGTACATCCCGGAGTTCCTGTCGCTCAAGAACGCCGTCGACAACTCGCGTCTGAACCAGACCCTGAACACCCCGGCGATCTCCACGCTGCTGCTCCTCGACGAGCAGGTGCGGTGGATGAACGAGTCCGGTGGCCTGGCGTGGGCGGACCTCCGCACGAATACCTCGTCGTCGACCATCTACGACTGGGCCGAGGCCAGCGACTGGGCGACCCCGTTCGTCACCGATCCCGCCGCTCGCTCCCAGGTCGTCGCCACGATCGACCTCGACGACTCGATCGACGCCAAGGCCGTGGCCGCGACCCTGCGCGCGAACGGCATCGTCGACACCGAGCCGTACCGGAAGCTCGGCCGCAACCAGCTGCGCGTCGCGACGTTCACCGCCATCGACCCGGACGACGTCGCGAAGCTCGTGCGCGCGATCGACTTCACGATCGACGCCCTGCGCTGACGTCGGGGACACCCGCCGGAACGAGGACGGGCCCGGCACCACCGGATCGGTGGTACCGGGCCCGTCCTCGTTCCGGGTGGGTCAGGCGCGGTGGAAGCCCGGGTCGGCCTCGCCGGTGTCGAGCTGGTCGACCTCGAGATCGGCGTCGGGCTCGAACGGCTGCACGCGGCGGGCACGGCGGCGACGGGGCGGTTGCGGGGCCTCGTCCTCGGCAGCCGAGCTGGCGGAGGTGTCAGTGTCGCTGTCGCTCACATCGGCGAGCGCATCGACGTCCACACCCTCGATGTCGTCGTCGTCCGACTCGTCGAGGTCGTCCTCGTCGGCGTCGAACTCGTCGTCATCGTCATCGTCGTCGTCCGACTCGTCGTCGTCCTCGTCGTCCTCGTCGTCATCCGAGTCGTCGTAGTCGTCGTCCTCGTCCGAGTCCTCGTCGTCGTCGTCGGACTCGTCGTCGTAGTCCTCGTCGTCGGAGTCCTCGCCCGACGCGTCCTCGGCGCCGTCCTCGCCCTCGTGCTCCTGCGCGGCCCGGTACTCGGCCAGCCGCTCGGACCACGGCACCCACTCGGGCGCGACGAGCGAGCCGTCCCCGGGCATCAGCTCGACCTCGAGCACGGTCGGTTCGTCGTCACCGACCTTGGCGACGCTGACGGTCCACCGCCACCCGGGGTAGCCGGGCAGCCGGTTGGCGAACAGGACGGACACGACGCCGTCCCCTTCGTCCACGGTGCCGACGGGTGCACCGACGGTCGACTCCGGGGTGACCTCGAGCAACGCCTCGCGCGCCAGGTCGGTGTAGTTGATGGACGCTGCGTCGATGGACGCTGCGTCGATGGACGCTGCGTCGATGGACGCTGCGTCGGGAGCCGTCTCGGCCCCTGCTGTCTCGGACTCGGTCATGGGGTCACGCCTCCAACTGGTCTGCGACGTGCCGCAGGATGGCGGCGATGCGATCGCCGTTCTTCGGGTAGCGGCCGTGGCGGAGGTCTCCGCTGATCCGGTCGAGTTCCTTCACCAGGTCCTCGACGATCACGGCCATGTCGTCCGCGGAGCGACGGGTCATCCGCGACAGCGACGGCTGGGGCTCGAGCAGCCGCACGGACAACGCCTGCGACCCCTTCTTGCCCTGGACGACGCCGTACTCCAGCCGCGTGCCGGCCTTGACGGTCACGACGCCGTCGGGCAGCGAGGACGCGTGCAGGAACACCTGGTCGCCGTCGTCTCCGGTGATGAAGCCGAAGCCCTTGTCGTCGTCGTAGAACTTGACCTTGCCGGTGGGCATGCGTGGACTCCTCGAGGTCGTGGTACGGCCGTGGTGCGTCGGATATCCTGGGTCGATGGCCAAGCCGACCCGATCAACCGGGAACCCGCAGGACTCCGCAGAACCCCCGGTGACGTTCAATCGTACCGAACGCGCTCTGGCGTTCATGATCGGTGGGATCATCATCCTCGGCTTGCTCTGCTTCGTCGCGATGATCATCATGTGGCTCACCGCACCTGCTGCCCAGGGTGCGATGCCGTGGCCGGTGGTCATGGCGATCCCGCTCTTCGGCTTCCCGATCGCCATGGTGCTGGTCTTCACGCTCCTCGGCATCACCTGGACACGTCGCGCACGAGCGAACCGGACGGCTCGCTGACGTCCGCCCCGGACGCTGGCACCGGACGATGACGACCACCGCCGACCTCGCCGCCCGACTCCGGGCGATGCCGGACGATGCGCTCGAGCGCCTCGTCGCGGCGAGGCGACTCCCCACCGCTGCACTCGCCGAGACCGGCCCGCAGCGAATCACCGACTTCTTCGACCTCGCCGAGGCGCTCCGCAGCGACGACGCCGTGGACGCCGCCGTCGAGCACCTGCCGCGCGCGACGATCCTCGCACTGCGTGACGGCGGCGCCGTCGACGCGCTCGGCCCCGCGATCGAGCTCGGCCTCGCCGACGAGGACGGCGCAGTCGACGACGCGGTCGCCGCTCGTGTGGCCGCCCACCCCGACCTCACCTCGCTCGACGAGCAGCCTGGAGGCCCGGAGCAGGTCCGCCCCGCTGCTCCCGCCCTCGACGCCGTGGCGCTCGAGCGTGCGCGCACCACCGGCGCGGAGCAGGCGTTCGCGACGATGACCGTGCTCGCCGAACTGCTGCGGGCGGTCGACGCCGGCGCGGTCCGCGAACTCGTCAAGGGCGGCATCGGCATGCCGCTCGCCCGCACCCTCGCGGAGCGCATCGGCACCGACGCCGAACTCGTCGCCGGTCGCCTGGCGCTGCTCGACGACATCGGGTTCGCCGATCCCGACACCGGACGCTGGATCGTCACCGATGCCGGCCACGTGTGGTTGCTCGCCGGGTGGCCGGAGCGCTGGGTGTCGCTGGTGGCCGCGTGGTCGGACACGCTCCCGCCCGCCGTGCACCAGGTGCTCGACCTGGCCGACGGGGACCTGCGCGACCTCGTGCCGCTCGGGCGCTGGGCGTACCCGGCGGGGTCCCGCTGGCTCGACGCCCTGCTGCTCGACGTCGCCGGCACCGCGGCGTCGCTCGGCCTGGCGGTCGACGGCATCGTGACGAGCACCGGTCGGGCGCTCCTCGACGGCGACGACGAGCAGGCCGCCGACGACCTGCCGGGCACCGTCGAGCGGGTCTACCTGCAGCACGACCTCACCGTCATCGCACCGGGGCCGCTCGCGCCGGTGGACGACGACGCCCTGCGCACCGTCGCCGTGCTCGAGGCACCGGGCCTCGCGGCGCGCTACCGCATCTCCGAGGACACCCTGCGCGCGGCGTTCCGGGCCGGACACTCCCGCGACGACCTGCTGTCCCTGCTCGGACGGCTGTCGGCCACCGGGATCCCGCAGCCCCTCGCCTACCTGATCGACCAGGTGGCCGGACGCGACGGCAGCATCGTCGTCGACCGGGGGCCGGGTGGCGTCGGGACCGAGGTCCGCGGCACCGCCGACCAGCTCGACCTCGTCGGGGTGGACGCCGAGCTCCGACAGCTCGCGTGGGAGCGGCCCGACCTGACGACGCTGACCACGCGCTACCCGCCGCACGTCGTGCACACCGCGCTCGAGGACCAGCGCTACCCGGCCGTCCTGACGACCGCAGCTCGCCCCGAGGCGCACCACGGGCCTCCCGGCCGGCGCAGCCCCACCGGACGCTCGCCGGAACAGTCGGCGCACGCACTCGTCGAACGGCTCCGCCTGACGACGCAGCGCGGCGACGCGGAGCCGGAGCAGGAGTGGCTCGGTCGGCAGATCGACCTGGCCGTGCGCGGACGCACGCCGATCCGTGTGACCGTCCGGATGCCGGACGGCTCGGAGCGGCCGTTCTCGATCGTGCCGACCTCGGTCGCGGCCGGACGCGTCCGCGGGCGGGACACGGCCGTCGACGTCGAGCGGACCCTGCCGCTGTCGCTCGTCGTGTCGGTCGAGAGCGACGCCTGAGCCGCGCGGTCACCCGCACGCAGGTGCCGACGGCTAGGCTGGCAGGTCATGAACGGACCGCTGATCGTGCAGAGCGACCGCACCGTGCTCCTCGAGGTCGCGCACCCCGACGCCGAGGACGCACGCCACGAGCTCGCGGCCTTCGCCGAGCTCGAACGCGCTCCCGAGCACGTGCACACCTACCGGATCACCCGCCTCGGACTCTGGAACGCGCGCGCCGCGGGCCACGACGCCGAGGCGATGATCGACACCCTGGAACGCTTCGCGAAGTTCCCCGTGCCGCAGAGCGTCACGGTCGACATCCGCGACACGGTCTCGCGCTACGGACGGCTCGTGATCCGTCGCGAGGAACGACCCGACGCACCCGTGATCGCGAACTCCCCCACCGAGGAAATCGAGCGGCTGCCGCTCCTGTTCCTCACCGCCGAGGACCCGTCGGTGCTGGCCGAGGTCATCCGGTCGAAGCGCATCAAGCCGCTGCTCGGTGACATGCGGTCCTCGACCGAGGTCGAGCTGCAGCCGTGGGCGCGGGGACAGATCAAGCAGGAGCTCGTGAAGCTCGGCTGGCCGGCGGAGGACCTGGCGGGCTACACCCCTGGCCAACCCCACCAGATCGACCTGGACACGGCCGAGTGGCACATGCGGCCGTACCAGGAGCAGGCCGTCGACACGTTCTTCGCCCAGGGCTCCGGCGTCGTCGTGCTGCCCTGTGGTGCGGGCAAGACGCTCGTCGGCGCGGGCGCGATGGCGACCGTCAAGGCGACCACGCTCATCCTCGTGACGAACACCGTCTCGGCGCGGCAGTGGCGCACCGAGCTCCTCAAGCGCACGACCCTGACGCCGGAGGACATCGGCGAGTACTCGGGCAGTGTCAAGGAGATCCGGCCGGTCACGATCGCGACCTACCAGATCCTCACCGCCCGCCGGAAGGGCGAGTACACGCACCTGTCGCTCCTCGACGCCCTCGACTGGGGCCTCATCGTGTACGACGAGGTGCACCTGCTGCCGGCGCCGGTGTTCAAGCTGACCGCCGACCTGCAGGCCCGCCGTCGCCTTGGTCTCACCGCGACGCTCGTGCGCGAGGACGGCCGCGAGGGCGACGTCTTCTCACTCATCGGGCCGAAGCGGTACGACGCCCCGTGGAAGGAGATCGAGGCGCAGGGCTACATCTCGCCGGCCTCCTGCTACGAGGTCCGCATCGACCTGCCGCACCAGGACCGCCTGGAGTACGCGGCGTCGAGCGACGACGAGCGCTACCGGCTCGCCGCGACGTCCCCGGCCAAGACCCCGGTGGTGCGGGAACTCATCGAGAAGCACCGCGGTGAGCAGATCCTGGTGATCGGGCAGTACATCGACCAGCTCGACGAACTGGCTGCGTCGCTCGACGCCGCGGAGATCACGGGGGCGACCCCGGTCGACGAACGGGAGCGGTTGTACGACGCGTTCCGGTCCGGCGAGGTCGACGTGCTCGTCGTCTCGAAGGTCGCGAACTTCTCGATCGACCTGCCCGACGCGACCGTCGCCATCCAGGTCTCCGGCTCGTTCGGGTCACGGCAGGAAGAGGCGCAGCGGCTCGGTCGGCTCCTCCGCCCGAACAAGGACGGCCTGCCCGCGTCGTTCTACACGCTCGTGGCCCGGGACACGGTCGACCAGGACTTCGCGCAGAACCGGCAGCGGTTCCTGGCGGAGCAGGGGTACTCGTACACGATCCTGGATGCCGACCAAGTCCAGACGCCCGTTGGCTGACGTACGAACCGCTCTCAGGAAACCCCGAGGGAACAGTCAGAAGATAAGACCATGAGCGATGGCCCCAAGATCCTGATCGTCGACGACGAGCCGAACATCCGCGACCTCCTGACGACCTCGTTGCGCTTCGCCGGCTTCGCCGTGCGTGCGGTGGGCAACGGAGCACAGGCGATCTCCGCCGTGCTGGAAGAAGAGCCGGACCTCATCATCCTCGACGTGATGCTGCCCGACATGAACGGCTTCGGCGTGACCAAGCGTCTGCGCTCCTCGGGCTACACGTCGCCGATCCTGTTCCTCACGGCGAAGGACGACACCGAGGACAAGATCACCGGCCTCACCGTCGGCGGCGACGACTACGTCACCAAGCCGTTCTCGCTCGACGAGATCGTCGCCCGCATCAAGGCCATCCTCCGTCGCACCATGAACGACGAGGAAGACGCGATCATCCGCGCCGGCGAGCTCACGATGGACCAGGACACGCACGAGGTCACGATCGGCGACGCGCAGATCGAGCTCTCGCCCACCGAGTTCAAGCTGCTCCGCTACCTGATGCTCAACCCGAACCGCGTGCTGTCGAAGGCGCAGATCCTCGACCACGTGTGGGAGTACGACTTCAACGGTGACGCGGGCATCGTCGAGAGCTACATCTCGTACCTGCGCCGCAAGCTCGACCAGTACTCCGCCGAGCCGATCATCCAGACCAAGCGCGGCTTCGGGTACATGCTGAAGGCGTCCAAGGCCTCGTAGCACCATCACCTCTTCACGGCGGTCGTCCGGTTTCACCGGGCGGCCGCTGTCTATCGTTGGGGCAGCATGCACACGCGAATGAACCACTGGTGGGACGGGATCTCCCTGCGCACCAAGATCACCGGGATCACGGTGCTGCTCGTCGCGCTCGGATTGCTCGTCGCCGGACTCGGCACGATGACGGTGCTGTCCACCTACCTCATGCAGCAGCTCGACAACACGGTCAAGCAGACGACCGAGCAGCTCGAGGGTCAGAACATCAGTGACGGCGAGCAGTACTGCAAGCTGTCCGTCGTGGTGTCGCAGAGCGCCTACGTCGCCGCGTACGACGCCGACGGTGACCGGATCTGCCAGACGAAGGCGTCGAGTCGACCCGACGTCCGTGAAGCCACCCTGGTCGAGGCCTCGCAGTCGAACCAGCGCATCTCGCTGTACGACAGCCAGCACAACCACGAGTGGCGCGCCCAGATCATCCCGGCGTCGCTGCAGAACCAGTCCGACGGCACCACCGAGACGGGCTACGTGCTCATCGCCGTCTCCAGTGCCGGCACCGACGAGACCATCGGCAAGTTCACCGCGATCTTCCTCGGGTTCGGTGCCTCGGTGATCCTGCTCGGCGCCATGCTCACCCGGCTGCTCGTCACCGCGACCTTCGACCCGCTGCGCGACGTCGAGGACACCGCTGCACGGTTCGCCGCGGGTGACTTCAACCAGCGCCTCGAGGCCGACACCCCGAACACCGAGGTCGGCCGCCTCAACCGCTCCCTCAACGTCATGCTCGAGCGGATCGACTCCGCGTTCGAGGACCGCGAGCGCACCATCGCCCAGATGCGCCGGTTCGTCGGGGACGCCTCGCACGAGCTCCGCACGCCGCTGGTGTCCCTGCGCGGGTACGCCGAGCTGTACCGGATGGGTGCCCTGCGCAAGGAAGAGGACGTCGCGCAGGCGATGGAGCGCATCGAGAAGGAAGCGCAGCGGATGGGCCTGCTCGTGCAGGACCTGCTGCAGCTCGCCCGCATCGACGAGTCGAAGCCGCTCGAGCTCGGCCCGGTCGACCTCGTCGCCATCGCCCGCGACTCGGCGCTCGACACGATGGCCTCCAACCCCGACCGCGAGATCCAGGTCCTCGTCGAGGACTCCCTGACCGGCGAGAGCGTGCCCCAGGCCGTCCGCCCGTCGGCGTCGTCGTCCATCGGCTCTCCGGACTCCGGCGAAGCACCGCCCGTGTCGCCCACCTCGGCGAACACCACCGGGCCGATCGCGTTCTCGCGACAGACCATCGCCCGACTCCGGGCCCGTCGCACCCGCGCCATGAACATCGACGCCGGTGCCGCGCCGACCGACGAGACCACCCCGCTGCCCACGGTCGTGCTGCCGAAGCGCCCGCCGATCGTCCTGGCGGAGGAGAACAAGATCCGCCAGATCGTCACGAACCTGATGGGCAACGCCATGCGGTTCACGGCGAACGACGACCCGATCGAGATCGGCATCGGCGTGGACGACGAGCGCGGCATGGCGCACCTCGACGTGATCGACCACGGTGAGGGCATCCCGCCGCAGCTGCGCGAGAAGATCTTCCAGCGCTTCTGGCGTGCGGACACCTCCCGCGCCCGGGACACCGGCGGCTCGGGCCTCGGGCTCGCCATCGTGTCCGGCATCGTCGCGGCGCACAACGGCTCGGTCGAGGTCTTCGACACCGAGGGCGGCGGCGCCACCTTCCGCGTCTGGCTCCCCCTGCTCCCGCGCGACTTCTCCGCCTGACCCACGCGGGGCGCGCGGCCCGGGCGGCCTCGCCGTCCCGCGTGCGTCCCGAGCGGTCACAACACCCCGTCCGACGCCGCCGAGTTGTCACGATCTGTCGTCTGCGCGCCCGCTGACCGACAGTTCGTGACCGACCGGCGCACAGCCGACGACATGTCGTGACCGCCCAGCGACCAGAACTTCGGCGCGGCGATCACGGCCGTCACGCTGACCGCCGACGACTTCCGACCGCTCGGACCTCGAACGCCTGGCGGAGTCGCTCGAACACCACCGCGGGTCGGTGTGCGTCCGACGCCGTCGCGTGGATCACGAGCCAGTCGTTCACCACAAACCCGTTGTCCCGTCGTTGATCATGTCGGAAGGTGTCGCGCTCGCGGTGGTGATCGCCGTCGTACTCCACCGCGATGCCGAACTCCGGCCACGCCATGTCGACGCGGCCGAGGAACCGACCCGCACCGTCGTGCACATCGACGTTCAGCTCCGGCTCGGGGAACCCCGCTTCGACCACTGCCAGACGGAACCAGGTCTCCTGCGGTGACTCCGCCCCGGCCCGGACGAGGTCCAGCGCGCGCCGAGCAGCGAGCGCGAAGCGTGTGCCGGGGCGGATCGACGCACGGAGGTCGTCCGCCGTCGCCAGCCCGGCTGGTCCGACGAGGTGGTCCCCGACGGCGACCAGCGCGTCGCGCGCGAGCACGCCGGCGCACTCGAACCACATCTGTGCGGGAACGCTGACCGGGAACCCGCGGTGTTCGACGGTCCTCGGCTGGTCCAGCCGGTGCGCGACCACGCCGGGCCGACGCATCCGGCACCCGTCCCTCGTGGTCGAGACGTGCACCGGGCCGACCGAGCACACCGACTGCGGCAGTGGCGCACCCCAGATCGTGGCGGCCGTCGTGTGGCTGAAGAACTGGCCGGGACGCATGACCAGGACGACGGCGGCGATGAAGTCCACCGAGTCGATCGGAGCACGCACACCGTGGACCGGGGCTGCCAGGTCGGTGCGTCGGAGCCGTTCCGGATCGACGCCGTGCCCCAGGGCATCGGCCACGCGGAAGGTGGATCGGTCGAACGGAGCAGGGAGGCGACGGGCAGCTGACATGCCGTCATGGTCGTTGCGGGGCACGTGGGCCGGCCACGCGCACTCGCAACCTGTGGAGAACGAGGTGAGCCGGGCCTCCTGTGCGGGAGAGACGACCCGCGGACACGCGCAGGCCGCACGCACGAGCCGGTCACGACTCCCCGCTCCCGCGCCGCCGGACGGTCACGATGTGTCGACTGGAACGGGCCGAGCCGACGGTTCGTGACCGCTCGGCGAACCTGAGCGGGGTGTTGTGACCTCCCGCCCGGGCCCCGCCTCCCACACACACAGAAGGGCCCCACACGCGCAGCGTGCGGGGCCCTTCCGTCAGACGGACTTAGAAGTCCATGCCACCCGTCGGGTCGCCAGCCGGAGCAGCAGGGGTGCGCTCGGGCTTCTCGGCGACGACGACCTCGGTGGTCAGGAACAGACCGGCGATCGACGCAGCGTTCTGCAGCGCCGAACGCGTGACCTTGGCGGGGTCGATGATGCCGGCGGCGATCAGGTCGACGTACTCGCCGGTCGCGGCGTTGAGGCCCCAACCCGACTCGAGCTCGCGGACCTTGGCGGCGACGACACCCGGCTCGAGACCGGCGTTCAGCGCGATCTGCTTGAGCGGCGCGTCGATGGCCACGCGGACGATGTTCGCACCGGTCGCCTCGTCACCCTCGAGCTCGAGGGCCTCGAGTGCGACGGCACCGGCCTGGATGAGGGCGACGCCACCACCGGCGACGATGCCCTCTTCGACGGCAGCCTTCGCGTTGCGGACGGCGTCCTCGATGCGGTGCTTGCGCTCCTTGAGCTCGACCTCGGTCGCGGCACCCGCCTTGATGACGGCGACGCCACCGGCGAGCTTCGCGAGGCGCTCCTGGAGCTTCTCGCGGTCGTAGTCGGAGTCGGTCGCCTCGATCTCGGCACGGATCTGGCGGACACGGCCGGCGATCTGCTCGGCGTCGCCGGCACCCTCGACGATCGTGGTCTCGTCCTTGGTGATGACGACCTTGCGGGCACGACCGAGCAGGTCGAGCGTCGCGTTCTCGAGCTTGAGGCCGACCTCTTCCGAGATGACCTGGCCGCCGGTGAGGATCGCGATGTCCTGCAGCATGGCCTTGCGGCGGTCGCCGAAGCCCGGGGCCTTGACGGCGACGGACTTGAAGATGCCGCGGATCTTGTTCACGACGAGCGTGGCCAGGGCCTCGCCGTCGACGTCCTCGGCGATGATCAGGAGCTGCTTGCCCGCCTGGATCACCTTGTCGACGACCGGCAGGAGGTCCTTGATGTTCGAGATCTTCGAGTTGACGATCAGGATGTAGGCGTCCTCGAAGACGGCTTCCTGGCGCTCGGGGTCGGTGACGAAGTACTGCGACAGGTAGCCCTTGTCGAAGCGCATGCCCTCGGTGAGCTCGAGCTCGGTGCCGAAGGTGTTCGACTCCTCGACGGTGACGACGCCTTCCTTGCCGACCTTGTCGATGGCCTCGGCGATGAGCGCGCCGATGGTCGGGTCAGCGGCCGAGATCGACGCGGTCGCGGCGATCTGGTCCTTGGTCTCGATGTCCTTCGCGTTGGCGAGGAGCTGGTCGGAGACGGCGGAGACGGCCTTCTCGATGCCGCGCTTGAGCGACACGGGGTCGGCACCGGCGGCGACGTTGCGGAGGCCTTCGCGGACGAGCGCCTGGGCGAGGACGGTCGCGGTGGTCGTTCCGTCACCGGCGACGTCGTCGGTCTTCTTGGCGACCTCCTTGACGAGCTCCGCACCGATCTTCTCGTACGGGTCGTCGAGCTCGATCTCCTTGGCGATGGAGACACCGTCGTTCGTGATCGTGGGGGCGCCCCACTTCTTCTCGAGGACGACGTTGCGGCCGCGCGGGCCGAGCGTCACCTTCACGGCGTCGGCCAGCTGGTTCAGGCCGCGCTCGAGGCCACGGCGGGCCTCCTCGTCGAAAGCAATGATCTTAGCCATGTGGTTTTTCGTCCCTCCCGGACGTCGTCTTGGGGGTCGTGCTGGCACTCAGCGTGAGCGAGTGCCAACGCCGATTCTGGCACTCGCCGGGTGTGAGTGCAACACAGTCGGGAGGCTCGTGACGACTTCCCAGGACACGTCGCGTCCGGCGGACCCCGCACCACCGCCGCGGTCGCGCTCCCCGTACCGGTCACCGTCCACGCACACGACGAACGCGCCGCCCCTGACGGGACGGCGCGTTCTGGAAGTGGTCGTGCTCAGGCGGGGCGGACGGACTCTGCCTGCGGGCCCTTCGACCCGGTGCCGACGTCGAACACGACGGCCTGGCCCTCCTCGAGGACCTTGTAACCCGACATGTCGATGGCCGAGTAGTGCACGAACACGTCCTGGCCCCCTCCATCCACGGTGATGAAGCCGAAGCCCTTTTCAGCGTTGAACCACTTCACGGTTCCGTTGGCCATGATCTCTTGCTCCCTGGTACTGCAGTGCGGAACGACGTGATCGTCGTCTGCATGGGACTCTGACCGAACCGGTCCGATCAGGCAAGAGGTGTGACGTTGTTTCACGTCGATTCCGTCAGAAATCAACGTGCCCGAAACACAGCCGTCACAAAATGCGCGAATAACGCGGTGGAACCGGGATCAGCCGGTGTAGTCGGCACCGAGGACGACGCTCACGTCGGCGTTCGGGAACGCCGCCGACTGCTGCACGGCCGTGACGCCGAGCTGCTTCGCGATGCCCTGCGCGACCGCCGCCTGCGACGCCTGCTGGTAGTAGACGATCGTCGACGTGGAGCCCGTCGTGCCGGCGTCTCCGGTGGAGGCGACCTGCCAACCGGCGCCGGTCAGCGCCGCACTCGCCCGGCTTGCGAGGCCCGTGGTGGTCGTGCCGTTCAGCACGACGACGGTGGTGGTGCCCTGCTGTGCCGGCGTCGCTGCCGCAGCGCTGTCCGCCCCGGCCGAACCGGAACCGGCGGACGAGGACGCGGACGGCTTCGACGTCGCCGAGGGCTTCGCCGTCGCGGACGCCGACGTCGACGCCGAGGGCGAATCGGATCCGTTGAAGGAGTAGCTGCCGTTCAGCACCGCGAGGGAGAGCACCCCGACGCCGACGAGCACGCCGGTGGCGAGCGCCGCCCAGGCGAAGACGATCCAGCCACGGCCGCGACGCTGGGCACCGCGGTGCGCACCGACCCGCGGGCCGTCGGCGACGTCGTCGAACCGGTCTCGGGGGAATCTCGTGCTCATCGTTCCTCTTCACGTCCTTCGGGAGCTGCACCGGGCGCGACGAAGCTGCGCGTCGCCCGGGCGCTGGTGCGCGCGTGACGGAGCCGCTGCAGCCGGGTGACGAGCTGCGGGTCGTACGCGAGTGCCGCGGGTGAGTCGATCACGCGGTTCAGCACCTGGTAGTAGCGCGCCGCCGACATCTCGAACTCCACCCGGATCTCCGCTTCCTTCGTGCGGTCGTGCCGTGCCCGGTCCTGCTCGAACGACAGCACGTGCTTCGCGAGCTCACTGAGCTGGTCAGCACTGAGCTGGTCAGCACCGATCTGATCAGCGCTGCGCTCGTCGACACGGCGTTCGTCGGTGGGGCTGGTCACGGCGGTTCCGATCACGTATCGGGTAACGGGTCTCGCACATCGTAGGGGTGGAGTCGATCCGGACCCTGGCACGGCGCTGGACTGTCGCGAACACCGGTCACAGGTTCGGCGCGCGGAGCCAGCGCACACGCGTGCCGAACGGGTCGGAGACGGCGACCGCGACGCCGTCGAGCGAGACCGTCGCGAAGGCGTCCGGGTCGGCCGCGTCGACGTCGTCGGGCAGCGTCGCCGCCACCCCACGCAGGATCCCGGTGCGTTCGAGGGCGATCCAGTGCACACCCCGCGCACGGATCCGGTCCACGAGCCGCTGCCGGTTCGCGCCCGGCACGTAGACCAGGGTCCCGGTGGTCAGGACGACCGGCTCGACGTCGTCCGGCAGGGCGTCCAGTGCACGGTCGAGGTCACCGGGCACGGCGCCGACGAGCCGGTCTGGAGGCACGGCGAGCGTTGCGCGCGCAGCCTGACGCATCAGGGCGGTCCGGTCCGACGCCTCGGGCGGGACCGCCTCGACCAGCCGGTCGAACGCGCCGGGGACCGACAGGTCGATCGGGTTCGGGTCGAGCGCCACCCGGGCGCCGACCCTGATCGGTACGGTCGCGGGTGTGGGAACGGCCCCGGAGGCGTCCGCCACCAGCCGGACCGAGGGATCGGCGACCGCCGTGTGCATCCGGAGGACCGCGGCCCCGGAACCGACCCGGTAGTCCAGGGTCACCCGGTCCGGGATCGAGCACAGCGCGGCGGCGGCACCGGCGTCGACCAGGCCGAGCGGCCGCGCGGACCGTTCGGCGAGCGCCGCGAACAGCGGGACGACCGGTGCGAGCCGTTGCGGGTCGTTGGCCTGCACCGTGGCGGAGGCGAGGGCCGCGACCAGCGCGGGGCGGGCCTCCAGGCCGAGCGCGCGCAGCGCACCCGGGTCCGACGGGTCCGCGCCCAGTCGCCGCGCGACCGCGAAGAACAGTTCCGGCTGCCGCTGCTGCTCGGGGACCTCGGCGAGGAGCGCGACGAGGGAGTCGTCGAGCGACCGTGCCCAGACGGCGTACGACGGCGAGACGGCCTGGACGCGGTCGGCGTACGCGTCGTACCGGGTGCGGGTGTCCATCAGCGCCCGGGCCGGTGCATGCCGACGTGGCGGATGCCGGCCTCGTCGTACGCCTCCCCGAACCGCACGAAGCCGTACCGCTCGTACAGGGCGGCGACGTACTCCTGGGCGTGCAGGACGAACGGGTCGTGCCCGTGTTCGTCGAGGACGGCGGCGACGAGCCGGCCGGCGATCCCCTGCCCACGGTGTCCGGGGTCGGTCGCGACCCGGCCGATCACCCACGCCGGTGGCTCCGCGCCGTCGGGGTGGACCTCGTCGACTGCCGGACGGATGAGCCGCAGGTACCCAACCGCATCGGTGTCCGTGCCGAACCACCAGTGCTCGGTGTCGGGCTCGCGGTCACGGCCGTCGAAGTCCTCGGCGGTGACCCGCTGCTCGAGCGCGAACACGCGGTTGCGCAGGACGACGATGCCGTACAGTTCGTCCGTCGTCAGACGGGTCCAGCGGGCGTGGTGCACGGAATGCTCGGACATCGTGGCGAGTTTAGTGAAGTGGTCGGGAGTGCCCGGAAGAGCCCGGCCGGAAGCAGGAGGAACCAATGGCATACAACGTCGACAAGTCCGACGCCCAGTGGCGCGAGGAGCTCTCCCCGGACCAGTACGCCGTCCTCCGCCAGGCGGGGACCGAACGACCGTGGACCGGTGAACTCCTCGACGAGGAGCGCGCCGGCGTCTACACCTGTGCGGCCTGCAACGCGGAGCTGTTCAAGAGCGGCACGAAGTTCGACTCCGGCTGCGGCTGGCCGTCGTTCTACGAGTCGGTGAACCCGGACGCCGTGCAGCTCATCGAGGACAACTCCCTCGGCATGGCCCGCACCGAGGTCCGGTGCGCGAACTGCGGTTCGCACCTGGGCCACGTGTTCCCGGACGGGTTCGGCACCCCCACGGGTGACCGGTACTGCATGAACTCGATCTCGCTGAACTTCTCGGAGAAGTCCGGCGAGTGAGCCCCGGACGCCCTCACCGGTAGGATGAGCGGCGTCAGCCGGCATGGCGCAATTGGTAGCGCACCGTACTTGTAATACGGGGGTTGCGGGTTCAAGTCCCGCTGCCGGCCCCAGACGAAGCGATGCCCCGGGCGAAGTCTCGCCCGGGGCATCGGCACACGGAACGCGGATCAGGGGGCGTTCCGGGCGCTGGACGCGGTAACCAGCCGGTCGTGCGACGAGGATGACACCTCACCGACCCGCACGTCCACACCCTGACCCCACATCCGCGGAAATCCGCACGATGTGCACGAACGCGCAGCGGCCCTGCCCGGTCAGCGCCCGCTCGCTCAGCGCCCGCCGGTGATCTTCCGCTCACGCTGCGCGACGCCGGCCGTGCCGTAGGGGTAGTCGTCGATGCGGGGAGCGCTGGCGTCGGTCAGCCGGGCGAGCTCGTCGTCGGTGAGCACCAGGTCCGCGGCACCGAGGTTGTCCTCGAGCTGCGACAGGGTGCGGACACCCAGGATCACGCTCGTGACCGCGGGCCGGGCCAGCAGCCAGGCGAGTGCGACCTGCGACTTCGACGCGTCGTGGGCGTCGGCCACCTCGGAGACGGCGTCGAGGACCTCCCACGTGCGCTCGTCGCCGTTGCGGGCTTCCCACGCCTCCATGCCGCGCTGCGGGTTCTCGCCCAGGCGGGTGGCGCCGGTCGGGGCCTCGTCGCGCTGGTACTTGCCGGAGAGCCAGCCGCCGGCCAGCGGCGACCAGGGCAGCAGGCCGATGCCGGCGTCGAGGCAGGCGGGCACGACCTCGTGCTCGATGTCGCGGACGAGCAGGTTGTACTGCGGCTGCAGGGTGACGGGCGGCGCCCAGCCGTGGGCCTTCGCCTCGTAGACGGCCTTGGTGACCTGGTAGCCGAGGTAGTTCGAGAACCCGTAGGAGCCGATCTTGCCGGCGGACACGGCGTCGTCGAGGAACCGCAGGGTCTCGTCGATGGGGGTCAGTGCGTCCCACGCGTGCATCTGGTACAGGTCGATGTGGTCGACGCCGAGCCGCTCGAGCGAGGCGTCGAGGGCCACGCGAAGGTGTCGTCGGGACAGGCCGAGATCGTTCGGGCCGTCGCCCTGCGGGAACCGGCCCTTGGTGGCGAGGACGACCTGTGCGGCCTCGGTGGGGTGTGCTGCGAGCCAGCGGCCGATGATCCGCTCGGACTCGTTGCCGGAGTAGACGTCCGCCGTGTCGACGAGCGTGCCACCGGCGGCCACGAAGGCGTCGAGGATGGCGTGTGAGGTGGGTTCGTCGGCTTCGCTGCCGAACGTCATGGTGCCGAGGGTCAGCGTCGACACCGATGTCCCGCTGTTGCCGAGGAGTCTGTAGTCCATGGCGGGGACGGTACGCCCGGTGCCGCCCGACCGAGGGGACCCACGAGTACCCCTCAGCGCGGGGCGGACAGGAACCGCAGCGCCGCTTCGCGGAACGGCCGCGAGGTCGGGGCGTTGAAGTGGTTGCGCCCCGGGATCTCGAAGAAGGTGGCGTCCGGTGCGGCCTCGGCGAGCCGGACCGCGCTGTCGCGGATGCCGTCCTCGCTGCCCGCGGCGATCAGGAGCGGCTGCGCCGGGGCGTTCTCCGGGGTCGGCTCGATGCTGTTCCGCATCCCCTCGACCATGGCCACGAGCGCGCCGAGGTCGTTGCCCTCGACGTTGCCCGCCATCGTCAGGTAGCCGTTGGTGACACGGTCCTCGATCGGGGTGCCGTCGGCGATGTACGCCTTCGCCTGGTCGACGCGGACCCGACGCATCGGGTCGGCGTCCGGGATCCCGCCGAACACCGCGCGCGAGATCCGGCCCGGCAGCCGCTCGGCGGTGTGCCAGCCGACCCGTGCGCCGAGCGAGTAGCCGAGGAACGCGACGTCGTCGAGCAGGTACGTGTCGATGACGGTGGTGACGTCGGCGACGAGCAGGTCCATCGAGTAGGCACCCGGGTCGTGCGGCTTCGCGCTCGCGCCGTGCCCGCGCTGGTCGAGCGCCAGGACCCGGTAGCCGGCACGGACCAGGTGCCGCGTCCAGCCCGAGGCGTGCCAGTTGAGCACCGCACCGGACGCGAAGCCGTGCACCGCGATGACGGCCGGGGCGTCGGGGTCGCCGAAGTCGTAGGTCGCGAGTCGCAGCCCGTCGGGCGACATCACGAACCGGGGGCGGGGCGCTTCGGGGACGAGTGACATGTCCTCTCAAGCGTATCGGGGCAGTGTGGTGGCCATGAACGGCTACGGCGGGGATCAGATCCGGGCGGCGGAACGCCCCCACCTCGACGCGGGGGAACCCCTGATGCAGCGCGCCGCCGACGGGCTCGCGTCCGTCGTCAGCGACCTGCTGGACGACCCGGCCGCGCGGCCCGTCGACGGGCCGGGATCCGTCCTCGTGCTCGCCGGCAGCGGTGACAACGGCGGTGACGCCCTGTTCGCGGGTGCTCGCCTGGCAGCGGCCGGGAGGCACGTGGCGGTCCTGCGCGTCGGCTCCCGTGTGCACGAGGCCGGCCTGGCAGCGGCGCTGGACGCCGGCGCCCGTCTGCTCGACGGCCCGTCCGGCGCCTCGGGACCGAACGCGGGCGGAGCGGCCGACATCCTGCGAGCCGCCGGCCGGAGCCACGGCGAACGCCTGGCGGACGTCGCGACCGAGGCGGCGCTCGAGGCCGACCTGGTGCTCGACGGCATCCTCGGCATCGGGGTGCACGGCGCGAACGCGCTGCGGTCCCCCGCACGCGAGGTCGTGGACGCCATCCGTGAGCTCGCCCGCGACCAGCGTGCGCCGTTCGTCGTCGCGGTGGACGTGCCGAGCGGCATCGACGTGGACACCGGCGGGGTCGCGGACGACCACGTCCTGCACGCCGACGTCACCGTCACCTTCGGCGGTGTGAAGGCGGGCCTGCTGACCGGACCCGCTGCCACCCTCGCCGGGCGGATCGAACTCGTCGACGTCGGGATCGGTGCGGACCTGGCCACGATGGAGCCGCTGATCCGCACCTGACCCCTCGACAGTCAGTGGTGCTCGTACAGCACGGGCTCCGGCAGACCGTGCTCGGCGCGGACGCTGCGTGCGATGCCCTCGATGGCGACCAGGGCGTCGACCACGAGCTCCGGCGTCACCGGGAACGGCATGTTGTGGATGGTCTCGCCCTCCACCGTCGCAGCCTCGGCCACGGCGCGCAGCACGTCACGGTCGTCCACCGTCAGGCCGATCTCGGTCAGGGTGTTCGGCAGGCCGACCTTCGTGGTGAAGACGACGAAGTCCTCGATCTCCTCGGCCGGGGCACCCTCGAGCACCAGCTGCGCGATCGTCCCGATGTTCACCTTCTGACCGTGCGCCAGGCCGTGCGCCTGCGGAGCTGCGGTCAGCCCGTTGTGGATCGCGTGGGCGGCGGCGAGCCCACCGGACTCGAAGCCCAGGCCGGACAGCAGCGTGTTCGCCTCGACGACCTTCTCGAGCGCCGGGGTGACGACCTTGGCCTTGACGGCCTCGATCGCCTGCAGGGCGTTCTCGTGCAGGAGCTTCCACGACAGCTCGGCGAGCGCGACGCCGGTCTGGGTCTGCAGGCCGCCGGCCATGGTGTCGGCGTTGGCGCGCTTCGCGGCACGGGCCTCGACCCAGGTCGCCAGCGCGTCGCCGATGCCCGCGACCAGGAACTGCACCGGCGCGTTGGCGACGAGTCTGGTGTCGATGAGCACCAGGTCCGGGTTGTGCGGGAAGAAGCGGTACTCGATGAACTCGCCCTCGGCGGTGTAGATGACGGCGAGCGCCGAGGTCGGGGCGTCGGTGGACGCGGCGGTCGGCACGCTCGCCCACCGGATGCCGGCGAGGTGCCCAGCGGCCTTCGCGGCGTCGATCGCGGAGCCACCGCCGAGGCCCACGATGACGTCGGCGTCCTTCGCGCGGATCTGCTCGACGAGCTCGTCGACGGCCTCGGGGGTGGCGAAGCGGCCGAACCCGACCCGCTCCACGGCCAGGTCGGCGGATCGGAAGCTCTCGGTGACGGCGGTCTCGACGATGCCCCAGACCACGTCGTCGGCGACGATCAGGGGCCGCTTGCCGATCGGGGCGATGAACTCGCCGACGCGGGTGATCGCGTCCTTGCCCTGGACGTAGCGGGCGGGGCTCATCACGGTGCTGATGGGAGTGGCCATTGTGCGGTTCCTTCCGGTTGTACGAGAGGTGTCGGGGTGGCCGACGCCGCCGACGGTACGCGGGGCCACTGATCGGGAGGTGCTGATCGGTAGGTTCGGGATCATGACGTTCAACGACGACTCGCAACTCCGGGGCGGCAAGGTCAAGCGGCGGGGTCGCACCACGGCGATCGGCGGAGGTGCCGTGGGCCTCACCGCCATCGTGGTGTTCGTGATCGCGCAGTTCACCGGCTTCGATCTGAGCGGGATCGTCGGCGGCGGCACCGGCCTGACGACGATCCAGCAGGAGGGTGAGTCACCCGACGCCGCCCCCGAGTGCCGGACCGGGCGCGACGCCAACCTGCGCGTCGAGTGCCGGATGGAGGGCGCGGCCGAGTCGCTCGACGCCTACTGGACGTCCGAGGCGCGGTCGCTCGGCATCTCGTACACGTCACCGGAGTTCTTCCTGTTCCAGGACTCCACCGACACCTCGTGCGGGCAGGCCTCGGCCGCGACCGGCCCGTTCTACTGCCCGCCGGACCGTGCGATCTTCCTGGACACCGCGTTCTACGATGACCTGCAGTCGCAGTACGGCTCGTCCGGCGGTCCGCTCGCGCAGATGTACGTCGTCGCACACGAGTGGGGCCACCACGTGCAGCAGCTGCAGGGGTCGTTCGCGAACACCGACCGCTCCGGCACGGGTGCGTCGTCGGGCAGTGTCCGCGTCGAGCTGCAGGCGGACTGCTACGCCGGGGCCTGGGTCGGCGACGCCGCCACGACGAAGGACGCGAACGGCGAGACCTTCTTCGAACCGATCACCCGCTCCCAGATCACCGACGCCCTGTCGGCGGCGAGCGCCGTGGGCGACGACAGCATCCAGGAGCGTGCGACCGGCCGCGTCGACCCGGACTCGTTCACGCACGGGTCGAGCGAGCAGCGACAGCGCTGGTTCCTGCGGGGCTACCAGCAGGGCGCGACGAGCTGCGACACCCTGAGCATCCCGGGTTCGGCCCTGTAGCCGCACCGGTCACGGACGGGAGGCCCGGTGCCAGCTGGCACCGGGCCTCCCGTCCGTGGTCAGCGCGTCAGCGCCCGTGCAGACGTCAGCGCCCGTCCGGCTGTCAGCGCTTGGTCGGCGTGGCAGACGGGGTCGCGCTGGGCGTGGGCGTCGGGGTCGCGTCGGTCGCCCCGGCGGCCGTCACCACGAAGGTGCGGAAGTCGTCGTTCGTGACCGGGGAGGTCAGCTCGTAGCGCTGCCCGTTCACGAGCACGAGCGGGGTGCCGGGGAACTCCTTGAGCGTCGACCCGGGGATCGTGCCCCCGGACACCGCCGTCGTCTGCTCGTCCACCCACTTGGCGTAGTCCTGGTCGGCGATGCAGCTCCGGACGGCACTGCGTTCCTGCAGCCCCTGCACGCCCGTGACGACGTCGGTGAGCTCGGCGTCCGTCAGGCCCGCGGTGCCCTCGTCCGGCTGCTTGGCGAAGAGCGCCTGGTTCACCGCGTAGAACTGGTTCGGGGAGTGCTCGGCCACGCAGGCTGCGGCGTTCGCGGCGCGGAGGGAGTACTTCGTGCCCTGCGAGCGGTTCGACAGGATCGCGACGGGGTGGATGTCGACCGTGGCCGCACCGGAGTCGACGAGGTCCTTGATGTAGTCGCCGTTCGCCTGCTCGAACTGGCCGCAGCCCGGGCAGAGGTAGTCGACGTACAGGGTGATCCGGACGGTGCCGGCCCCCTCGGTCGCGGCGCTGCTCGGCGACGCGGAGGCCGATCCGGACGCGGACGCTGCGACGGGCTTCAGACCCTGCCCGATGGTGATCCCGCCCTGCGACATGGTCGACGGGCCGGGGCCGGCGGGCTTCACGGAGTCGACCAGCACGAGCGTGACGATCGTCGCGGCGGCGAGCAGCACGACCCCGAGCCCGATCTGCAGGCCGAGCCGGACACCACGCTGGCGTCGCTTCTGCTGGGTCCGGGCACGCTGGGCTCGCTGGCGGGCGGCTTCACGGCGCTCGTTCCGCGCGGCGCGGGCGGCACCCTCGGGGCGGTTGTTCATCGGTGCGTCGTCCTCCTGATCGGTGTCCGCTCGGCGTTCCCCTGCTCGGCGGACGGACCCGGCGATTGTAGTGGGGCGCTCTGGGAAGCCGCCGACCAAGGGGGAAAACACTGGCGCACCCGGGTGAACTCGTGTTGTATGAACCTCGACAGTCGACGGCGACTGTCCGGGGCCCGTACGGGCACACCGCTTCACTCGGATCGTCCGGCACGTACCTGCCGGTGAAGGAAGGACCGAACGCTCATGGCGTCCGTCACCTATGACAAGGCAACCCGTCTCTACCCCGGAGGCAACCGTCCCGCGGTCGACTCCCTCGACCTGGACGTCGCCGACGGCGAGTTCCTCGTCCTCGTCGGCCCCTCGGGCTGCGGCAAGTCCACCTCGCTCCGCATGCTGGCCGGCCTCGAAGAGGTCAACTCCGGTCAGATCCGCATCGGCGACCGCGACGTCACGGACGTCCCGCCGAAGGACCGCGACATCGCGATGGTGTTCCAGAACTACGCGCTGTACCCGCACATGACCGTCGCCGAGAACATGGGCTTCGCGCTCAAGATCGCCGGCGTCGGCAAGGAAGAGCGCGCCACCCGCGTGCAGGAAGCCGCCAAGCTCCTCGACCTCGAGGACTACCTCGGCCGCAAGCCGAAGGCGCTCTCCGGTGGTCAGCGTCAGCGCGTCGCGATGGGCCGTGCGATCGTCCGTCAGCCGCAGGTGTTCCTCATGGACGAGCCGCTGTCGAACCTCGACGCCAAGCTCCGCGTCCAGACCCGCACGCAGATCGCGTCGCTGCAGCGTCGTCTCGGCGTCACCACGGTCTACGTCACGCACGACCAGACCGAGGCGCTCACCATGGGTGACCGCATCGCGGTGCTCAAGGACGGCATCCTGCAGCAGGTCGGCACCCCGCGCGACCTGTACGAGAAGCCGAACAACGTGTTCGTCGCCGGCTTCATCGGTTCGCCGGCCATGAACCTGCTGCCCGCCGACGTCATCGAGGGCGGCATCAAGTTCGGCACGCTCAACCACGCGATCGACCGCGACACCCTGTCGAACGCCCGTGCCGCACAGATCACGGTCGGCATCCGCCCCGAGGACGTCATCGTCTCGCAGTCCGGCGAGGGCCTGCCCGTCACGGTCGACGTCGTCGAGGAGCTCGGCGCCGACGGCTACCTCTACGGTCACGCCGACGTGAACGGCCAGCGTGCCGACATCGTCGCCCGTGTCGACGGTCGTGCGCACCCGTCGATCGGTGACACGATCGTCATCACGCCGAAGCAGGGCCACGTCCACGCCTTCGACACCGAGTCGGGCGACCGCCTCGACGACAAGGCCGTCGTCAGCGCGTAACCAGCGCACTCCCCCGAGAGCCCGCGCCCGCCTCACAAGGGCGGACGCGGGCTCTCGGCTGTCCCCGACACCAGAGGAACCACCGTGCCCGACTCGATGTCCATCACCGCCGCCACCGTCGACCCCGGCCTGCTCGACCTGCCGTGGGACCTGCCGCTCGCCGACTGGCCCGACGACACGATCGTCGCGCTGCCGAAGGGCATCTCGCGGCACCTCGTGCGGTTCGTGCACCTGAGCGGGTACGTCGCGGCGGTGAAGGAGACCGGCGAAGAGGTCGCCCGGTCCGAGTACGAGATGCTCAGGACACTGCAGCGCATGGACGTGCCGTGCGTGGATCCGGTCGCGGTCATCACGAACCGCGTCGACGCCGACGGTGAACCGCTGCACCCCGTGCTGGTGACCCGCCACCTGCGGTTCTCCCTGCCCTACCGCGCGCTCTACTCACAGACGCTGCGCCCCGAGACCGCCACCCGTCTGGTCGACGCCCTCGCGCTGCTGCTCGTCCGCCTGCACGTCATCGGTTTCTACTGGGGCGACGTGTCCCTGTCGAACACGCTGTTCCGTCGCGACGCCGGAGCCTTCGCCGCGTACCTGGTCGACGCCGAGACCGGCAAGCTCTACCCCGGCGGGCTGTCGAACGGCCAGCGCGAGAACGACCTCGAGGTCGCCCGCGTGAACATCGCCGGCGAGCTGCTCGACCTCGAGGCCGGCGGACGACTCGACGAGAACGCCGACCCCGTCGACGTCTCGAACCGCATCGTCGCCCAGTACCGGACGCTCTGGACCGAGCTCACCGGCACCGAGCAGTTCGACATCAAGGAACGCTGGCGCATCAACGACCGCGTCGAGCGCCTGAACGAGCTCGGCTTCGACATCGAGGAACTCTCGATCCACACGACCGAGGGCGGCTCGCAGGTCCGGATCCAGCCGAAGGTCGTCGACGCCGGGCACCACCAGCGCCGACTGCTGCGGCTCACCGGGCTCGACGCCGGCGAGAACCAGGCCCGGCGCCTGCTCAACGACCTCGACTCGTACCGTGCCCGCAACGGCCGTGACGAACTCGACGAGGAGATGGTGGCGCACGAGTGGGTCTCACGGGTCTTCGAGCCCGTCGTCCGCTCGATCCCCCGTGACCTGCGCGGCCGGCTCGAACCCGCCGAGGTGTTCCACGAGCTGCTCGAGCACCGCTGGTTCATGTCCCAGCAGGAGGAGCGTTCCGTCTCCCTGCCCGAGGCCACGACCGCCTACATCAACGACGTGCTCCGACACCGTCGCGACGAGCGCCTGCTCATCAACCCGCCGACCTCGTCGATCACCGTGCCGATCCCGGTGCTGGACGACGACGCCGCCGACGGGTCCGACGAGTCCGACGACGTCGACGACTGGCGCGCCACGGTCTGACGCGGTCTCCGCTCGGTCACGACACCCCGCCGGGTGGGCGCCGACCGGTCGCAGACCGTCGTCTGCGGCGTCGCGCAGCGACGACTCGTGACCACACGGCGGGCACCGGCCGACGTGTCCTGACCGTTCGGGGGTCGAGAACGCGACCGCCTGGAGGCCCGGCGCGGGTCCCGGGGACCGGCGCCGGCCCTCCAGACCGCCACGTCCACTCCCGACGGTGGTGACGTTGGACGTCGAGCGGTCACGACACCCCGCCGGGTGGGTGGCGACCGGTCGCAGACCGTCGCCGGCGGCGTCGCGCAGCGACGACGCGTGACCACACGGCGGGCACCAGCCGACGTGTCCTGACCCTTCGAGCCCGCCCCAGGCAGCACCGTGAGCAGGAATGGTCGCCTCCCGCTCGGGGAGGCGACCATTCCTGCTCACGAAGTGCTGCGGCTACGCGGTGCGACGGCGCCGCGCCACCTCCCACAGGGTGACGCTCGCGGCGATGCCGGCGTTCAGGGACTCGGTGGCGCTCGAGATCGGGATCGACACGATCGCGTCGCACGTCTCGGTGACCAGGCGCGACAGGCCCTTGCCCTCGGAACCGACGACGATCACGATCGGACGGTCGGCGAGCTCGAGGCCGTCGAGCTCCACGTCACCGTCGCCGTCCAGGCCGAGGACGAACAGGCCCATCGACTTGAGCGACTTCAGGGTCTGCGTGAGGTTCGGGGCCATCGCCACGGGCGTGCGTGCGGCGGCACCGGCCGAGGTCTTCCACGCCGACGCCGTCACGCCGACCGAACGACGCTGCGGCACGATGACGCCGTGTCCGCCGAAGGCCGCGGTCGAGCGGATGATCGCGCCGAGGTTGCGGGGGTCCGTGATGCCGTCGAGCGCGACGAGCAGCGGGACCTGGTCGCGCGAGAACGCCTGCTCGACGATGTCCTCGGACACGGCGTACTGGTACGCCGGCACCTTGAGCGCGACGCCCTGGTGCACGCTGTCGTGTCCGGTGATGCGGTCGAGCTCGGGACGCATGAGCTCGATGATCGGCACGCCACGGTGGTTGGCGAGCGCGAGGATCTCCTTCACGCGGTCGTCGACCTCGATGCGCGACGCGATGTAGAGCGTCGACGACGGGGTCTTCGTGCGCAGGGCCTCGAGCACGGAGTTGCGCCCGGTCACCAGCTCGGAGTCGTCGGTCTTGCGTGCCGGCGGACGGCCCGTGCGACCCTGCGGGGTGCTCGAGGAACCGTGCCGGCCCTTGGCCGCCTCGAAGCGGTCCTTCGCGGCCTTGCGCTTGCCGGCGGGGTGGTACGGGCGGTCCTCGGCCTTCGGGGTCGGCTTGCGGCCCTCGAGCGCCTGGGCACCCTGTCCGCCGGAACCGACCTGCTTGTTGCCCTTGCGACCGGTGCGGACGGCGCCGGGCCGACCCTTCTTGCTTCCCGAGACGTTCTTCATGCGTAGCTCCTGTTCGGCACTGCCGTGTTCAGGCGATGCTCCAGCGTGTTCCGGACGGCGTGTCCTCGATCGTGATGCCCGCGGCGGCGAGGTCGTCGCGCACGCGGTCGGCCGCGGTGAAGTCCCGTGCTGCCCTGGCGTCCGCGCGCTCCTGCACGAGGCGTTCGACGAGGGCGGCGAGCGGGCCTGCCGAGGTGTCGTGGCCGCCGCCCGACCAGTGGGCAGCTCGCGGGTCGATGCCGAGCACCTCCACCATCGCAGCCACCTGATGGTACGCGGTCCCGAGCGTTTCCGCATCGTCGGCGTCCAGGGCGGCGTTGCCGGTGCGCACGGTCTCGTGCAGCACGGCCAGGGCCTGGGGCACGGAGAGGTCGTCGTCCATGGCGGCGGCGAAGGCTTCGGGCACGGCCGGGGCGTCGGCGAGGTGGACGCCTTCGAGCCGGGTCTCGGCGCGCTCGAGGAACCCGGCGATGCGGTCGTACGCCGCCTCGGCCTCGGCCAGGGAACCCTCGTGGTGGTCGATCGACGAGCGGTAGTGGGCGGCACCGAGGAAGTAGCGCACGACGGCGGGACGAGCGGATCCGAGGAAGTCCGCGGCGAAGATCGAGTTGCCGAGCGACTTCGACATCTTCTGGCCCTCGACGGTCACCAGGCCGTTGTGCAGCCAGTACGACGCGAACGGGTCCCCGGCGGCCGTGGATTGCGCCAGCTCGTTCTCGTGGTGCGGGAAGCGCAGGTCGAGCCCGCCGCCGTGGATGTCGAACGCCGGGCCGAGGTACCGACGGGACATCGCCGAGCACTCGATGTGCCAGCCCGGGCGGCCGGCGCCCCACGGGGAGTCCCAGTTGGCCGTCGACGGCTCACCGGGCTTCGCACCCTTCCAGAGCGCGAAGTCACGGGCATCGCGCTTGCCGCGCGGGTCGGCGTCGGCGGCCTCGACCATGTCCTCGCGCCGCTGCCGGGTGAGCACCCCGTAGTCGGCCCAGCTGCCGGTGTCGAAGTAGACGTCGCCCGAGCCGTCGTCGGCGGCGTAGGCGTGCCCGCGGTCGATCAAGCGCTGGATGATCTCGTGCATCTGCGGCACGCTCGCGGTGGCCCGCGGCTCGTACGTCGGGGGCAGGATGCCGAGGGCGTTGTACGCGGCCGTGAACTCGAGCTCGACCCGGTAGGCGCGGGCGAACCACTCCTCGTCCGTGCCGGCAGCCAGGTCGAGGACCTTGTCGTCGATGTCGGTGACGTTGCGCACCAGGGTCACCCGGTACCCGCGGTGGGTGAGCCACCGACGCCAGATGTCGTAGACGAGCGCGGACCGCAGGTGCCCGATGTGCGGCGACGACTGCACCGTCGGACCACAGACGTAGACGCTCACGTGTCCGTCGACCAGGGGCACGAGGTCGACGACGGCTGCGGCGCGGGAGTCGTAGAGGCGAACGGTCACGCCTCAACCCTAATCGGCGCGGGGCCGCGGTTTCAGGAGGGACGCACGAGTGCCGTGGCGATCGCCGCGAGCCCCTCGCCACGGCCGGTGAAGCCGAGGCCGTCGGTCGTCGTGCCGGACACGGCGACGGGCGCACCGACGACCGCGGACAGGGCGTCCTGCATCTCGTCGCGGCGACGTCCGATGCGCGGCCGGTTGCCGATGACCTGCACGGTGACGGACACCGGCTCGAGTCCGGCGTCGGCGAGCAGCGCGACCGCTCCGCGGACGAAGACGTCGCCCGTGGCGCCGGCGTACTGCGGATCAGCGGTGCCGAAGCGTCCGCCGATGTCGCCGAGGCCCCCGGCGGAGAGCAGGGCGTCGCACACCGCGTGCGCCACCGCGTCGCCGTCGCTGTGCCCGGAGAGGCCGGGTTCGCCGGGGAAGTCGAGCAGGCCGACGCGGCAGGGCGAGGCGTCGTCGAAGGCGTGCACGTCGACCCCGAGCCCGAGCCGGACCGCGACGACGGCGTCGGGCGTCCCCGCACCGGCACCGGCACCGGCACCACCAGCTGCCTCGGTCCGCGCCCGCACGATCGACTCGGCCCGGCCGAGGTCCCACGGCGTCGTGATCTTGAAGGCGTCGGCGTCACCGGGCACGAACCGGACGGTGCCCCCGACGGCCTGGAACACCCCGGCGTCGTCCGTCTCGGACTGCGACGACACCGCGTAGGCCCGCCGCAGTGCCGCGAGCGGGAAGCCCTGCGGCGTCTGCACCCCGACGAGCGCCGCACGGTCGACGGTCTCGACGACGACGTCACCGTCGACCCGCTTCACCGTGTCCGTGACGGGGAGCGCCGGCACGACGCCCGCACCGTCACCGGCGGCGACGGCGTCGAACACCCGCGAGAACTGTGCCGCGGGGGTGAGGCACCGCGCCGCGTCGTGCACGAGCACCGTGGCGACGGAGTCCGGCAGGACGGCCAGGCCGGCCTCGACCGAACCGTGGCGATCCGCGCCTCCGGCCACGACGGCCGTGTACGCGACCGCAGCACCCGCGACCGAACCGACCACCTGCCGGCACTCCTCCAGGTGCGACGCCGGTGCGACCACGACGACCAGCGTCGGCGACGGCAAGGCGAACAGGGGTTCGAGCGCCCGCGCGAGCATGAGCGAACCGGCCACGGGCACGAACGCCTTCGCGGTCCCGATGCCGAGCCGGGTGCCGGAGCCGGCCGCAACGACGACGACCGCCCGGTCCACCCCTTCGGGGAACCGTGCGGTCGTCGTTCGTGCTGTCGCGTTCAGTGCGCTGTCGTCGGGCTCAGGAAGCCAGGACCTCGTCGAGGACGGTCGATGCCTTGTCCTCGTCGGTCTTCTCGGCCAGCGCGAGCTCGGAGATCAGGATCTGCCGGGCCTTGGCCAGCATCCGCTTCTCACCCGCGGAGAGCCCGCGGTCCTGATCGCGCCGCCAGAGGTCGCGGACGACCTCGGACACCTTGATGACGTCACCGGAAGCGAGCTTCTCGAGGTTCGCCTTGTAGCGGCGTGACCAGTTGGTGGGCTCTTCCGTGAACGGCGCCCGGAGGACCTCGAACACCTTGTCGAGTCCTTCCTTGCCGATCACGTCGCGGACGCCGACCAGGTCGACGTTGTCCGCCGGGACCTCGATCGTCAGGTCACCCTGCGTCACCCGCAGTTTCAGGTAGACCTTTTCCTCGCCCTTGATGACGCGAGTCTTGACTTCAGAGATGGTTGCCGCCCCGTGATGGGGGTAGACGACGGTCTCGCCGACCTCGAATTGCATGTATCAGGCTCCGTTCCCAGACATCCAGTTTACCACAGGGGCTGTTCCGGTAAGGGGACCCTCAACGCTCACCCCTCCCGGTGATCGCTAGGATGGGCGCGGGGACCGCCCGGTCCTCATCGTGACTTACGGAGGAATCTCTTGCGACCTCGGGTACTCGTGTCCGTCGCCGTTGCGGCAACCATCGCGCTCGGCGCCACCGGGTGCGAGTTCATGTCGCCGGCCCACACCGTCGACATCAAGCAGATCACCGACGGCGTGGACGTCTCGACCGGCAAGGTCGACGTGCGGAACGCCCTCCTGATCTCGGACGACGGTGAGAGCGCCCGCTTCATCGGCACGCTCGTGAACAACGACGACCAGGACGACTACACCGTCTCGATCGAGATCGGCGGCGCCACCCAGACCGTCGACGTGCCGGCGAACACCCACGTCGACCTCGCCATGGCCGCGGGTGCGGGCAGCGACGACGAGTCGAGCGTGCAAGAGGGCGACACCACGCAGGGCACCACCGCCGGTGGCGCCGAGCCGATCGTGTTCGACAACGCGGACGCGAAGCCCGGTTCGCTCGTCAAGGTCTACTTCAGCTACCCCGACGCCGAGGGTGTCTCGGCGAACGTGCCGGTGCTGACGAGCTCGCAGGAGGAGTACCAGACCCTCGCGCCGAGCCCGACCCCGACGCCCACCTCGACGTCGCCGTCCGAGAGCGGCGCACAGTCGACCGGCGAGGCCGTCCCCGGCACGCAGCCGACCGACTCGCAGACGGATTCGTCCGAGGGCGACAACGGCACCAACTGACGCCGACGGGCGCGGCTGACACCGCGCCCGGATCGTTCGCACAGGAGGCCCGGTGCGAGTCCCGAGGACTCGCACCGGGCCTCCTGTCCGTCCGCCTCAGGCCTCGATGCGGTAGCCGAGGCCGCGGACCGTCACCAGGATCTCGGGGGTCGACGGGACCCGCTCGATCTTCGAGCGGATGCGCTTGATGTGCACGTCGAGGGTCTTGGTGTCGCCGAAGTAGTCGGACCCCCACACCCGGTCGATGAGCTGCCCGCGGGTCAGCACACGACCGGCGTTCCGGAGCAGCAGCTCGAGGAGTTCGAACTCCTTGAGCGGCATCGGGGTCTCGGACCCGTCGACCGACACCGTGTGCCGCTCGACGTCCATCCGGATGCCGCCGACCTGCAGGATCCCGCTGTCCGCCGGGTCGTCCTCGGTCCGGCGACGGAGCACGGCGCGGATCCGGGCCAGGAGCTCCCGGGTCGAGTACGGCTTCGTCACGTAGTCGTCGGCGCCGAGCTCGAGCCCGACGACGATGTCCACCTCCGAGTCCTTCGCGGTCAGCATGATGATCGGCGCGTTCGACCGGGTCCGGATCTGCCGGCACACCTCGGTGCCGCTCAGGCCCGGCAGCATGAGGTCGAGGAGCACCAGGTCGGGGTTCTCCGCGTCGAACTTCGACAGCGCGGTCACGCCGTCGGCGGCGACGGAGGTCTCGTACCCCTCACGCTGCAGCAGGAACTCCAGGGGCTCGCTCAGGGCCGGCTCGTCGTCGACGATGAGGATCTTGGTCACGATGGCTGCTCTTCCAGTTGCTCTTCGAGTGCTGTGGTCAGTTCGGGATCTGCCTCGGGCAGACGGATGGTGAAGGTCGAGCCCTTGCCGGGCTGCGACCAGACGCGCACGTCACCACCGTGGTTGCTGACGACGTGCTTGACGATCGCGAGCCCGAGGCCGGTGCCCCCGGTGGCGCGCGACCGTGCGGGATCGACACGGTAGAACCGTTCGAAGACGCGGTCGAGGTCGGCCTCGGGGATGCCGACGCCCTGGTCGGTGATCGCGATCTCGACGAAGCCCTTCGACGACCGCACGCCGACACCGACGCGGGTGTTGTCCGGCGAGTACTTCACCGCGTTGGCGATGAGGTTCGACACCGCGACCTGCAGCAGCCCGCGGTCGCCCATCACCCGCAGCTTCGACTTCTTGGCGCGGATGATCTCGATCGAGCGGGCGCGGGCGACGACCTCGTTCGCGTCGATCGCGGCCTGCACGATCTTGTCGATGCCGGTCTCCTCGCTGTTCTCGAGCGCGTCGACGGACTGCAGCCGGGACAGCTCGATGATGTCCTTCGTCAGCGCCCCGAGCCGCTCGGACTCGGTGATCAGCTGCGCGGCGAACTTCTTCACGTGCGCCGGGTCGTCGGCGGCGAGGACGAGGGTCTCGGACAGCAGGCCGATTGCGCCGATCGGCGTCTTCAGCTCGTGCGAGATGTTGGCGACGAAGTCGCGGCGGACCTCGTCGATGCGCCGGCTCTCGGTCAGGTCGTCGGCCGTGAGCAGGACGTACCGGTTGCCGAGCTGGGCGGCACGGAAGCTGAGGTAGCCGATGAGCTCCCCGTGGCGGCCGCGCGGCAGCTCGAGGTCCTCCGACCCCATCTCCCCGCTCTTGCGCACCCGGTCGATGAGCTCGAGCAGTTCGTGGTGCACGAGGCGTCGGCGCACGACGAGGCCCGCCGTGAGGGCCTGGGGGGATGCCGCGACGACGGTGTTCGACGGGTCGATGACGACCGCCGGGTTGTGCATCGTCGCGATGACCGCTGCGACGCCGTCCGGCAGGGTCCGCTCCGCCACGTCGGCAGCACGAGCCGTCCGCTCGGCGGTGATGATCAGCACCACGACGCCCGCGCCGAAGACCCCGCCGAGGAGCATCGACAGTGGCACGAGCCACGCGTTGTCCATGCCGCCAGTGTAGGGATGGTCATGCGGGGTTCCGGTACCGTTCACCGTCTGCGGAAGGCCAGAACGCGAAGCGTTCAGCCCCGCGTCACCGTTCGTTCACCTGGGCTGACGACACTCGTCCGGTACGCAGAGAGAGGTACTCCCCCATGCGCGAAGTCTTCCAGCAGGAACTCCAGGACGTCCAGGAGCGACTGACCGAGATCGCCGGGCTCGTCGAGTCCGCCATCACCCGAGCCACCCAGGCCTTCAGCGACTCCGACGTCGCCCTCGCCGAAGAGGTGATCGCCGACGACGAGAAGATCGACCTCGCCGCGAACAGCCTCGACGAGATCGCGATCGACATCCTCGCCCGCCAGGCACCGGTGGCCCGCGACCTGCGCGTCGTCGTCACCGCCCTGCGCGTCAGCTCCTCGCTCGAGCGCATGGGCGACATGGCCGAGCACATCGCGCAGCTCGCCCGCCAGCGCTTCCCCGAGAAGGTCGTGCCGAAGGGCCTGCGCAGCACGTTCAAGGAGATGGGCCGGCACGACGTCGCGATGGCGCAGAAGCTCACGCGACTGCTCGCCACCGAGGACATCGCGCTGTCGGCCGAGATCCGCGACGAGGACGACGCCGTCGACGAGCTGCACGCCAGCGTCTTCGACTTCGTGCTCGGCGAGGCCTGGAAGGGCGGTCCGATCGACACCGTCGACGCCACCCTGGCCTCCCGCTACCACGAGCGCTTCGCCGACCACGCGGTCTCGATCGCCAAGAAGGTCGAGTACCTGGCGACCGGCGACTGGACCGGCGCGTCCACCTCGACCGCGGCGGTCTGACCCGGCCCGATCGGTCTGACCCGGCCGATCGGTCTGCGAGGATCGTGGCATGGCCCAGGTCGCGATCATCGTCAACGGCATGCCCGGTTCCGGCAAGAGCAGCATCGGCACGGCACTCGCCGAGGTGCTCGGCTGCCCGTTCCTGTCGAAGGACCGCATCAAGGAGCCCCTCGCCGACGTCGTCGGCCCGATGATCGCCTCGCGGCCGCTCGGTGGCATCGCGATGGACACGATGTGGTCCATGGCGCGGGCCGTCGAGAACGGGGTCGTCCTCGACGCCGTCTGGCTGCCGTCGCGTGACCGGAACCGCCTGGAGGCCGGACTCGCGTCCGCCGGGTCGCCTCGCGCCGTCGAGGTGTGGTGCGACACGGACCGCGCCACCGCCGAACAGCGGCTGCGCGACCGGTACGAACCGGGCACCGTGCCGGTGCGGCACGAGGTGCACGGGGACCTGGCCGACGTGCTGGCCTTCTGGGACGAGCACGGCGACGACGCCCGGCCCGTCGGGCTGCCCGGCGTCCCGGTGATCCGGGTCGACACGACGAAGCCCTACGACGTCGGGGCCCTGGTGCAGGAGATCGCGTCGCACTTCGTCTGACCAGCCACGGCTCGTCGAGCCGACCATGCTGCCGAAGCGACAGGTCGTCGACGGGGCGATCCGTTCCTCCTGGCAGAGCGACAGGAGTCGTCGGAACGTCGGCGGCCCACTGTCGCCCTCGCGAAGCCCGGCACACGCACGAACGCCCCGCCCGGATGCCGGACGGGGCGTTCTGCGTGGGTGCTACTTCTTGGCGCCCTGGGCGGCCACGGCGGCGGCGCCGGCGGCGGCGGCCTCGGGGTCCAGGTAGTACGCGGGCTTCGTCGGCGTGAAGTCGTCGTCGAGCTCGTACACCAGCGGGATGCCCGTCGGGATGTTCAGGCCGGCGATGTCGTCGTCGGAGATGCCGTCGAGGTGCTTCACGAGCGCACGCAGCGAGTTGCCGTGGGCCGTCACCAGCACGGTCTTGCCGGCGGCGAGGTCCTTCGTGATGTCGGACTCCCAGTACGGCAGCAGACGGTCGATCACGAGCTTGAGCGACTCGGTGCGGGGCAGCTGGTCGCCGAGCTCGGCGTAGCGGCGGTCACCGAACTGCGACCACTCGGCGTCGTCGGCGATGGGGGGCGGCGGGACGTCGAACGAGCGGCGCCATTCCATGAACTGCTGCTCGCCGTACTCGGCCAGGGTCTGGGCCTTGTCCTTGCCCTGCAGGTCGCCGTAGTGGCGTTCGTTGAGGCGCCAGTCGCGCTTCACCGGCAGCCAGGCCAGGTCGGCCTGCAGCAGCGCGATGTCCGCCGTCTGGATCGCACGGGTCAGGAGCGAGGTGTACAGGACGTCGGGGACGATGCCGGACTCGGCGATGAGGTCGCCGGCGCGCTTCGCCTCCTTCTCGCCCAGCTCGCTGAGCCGGACGTCGACCCAACCGGTGAACAGGTTCTTCTGGTTCCAGTCACTGTTGCCGTGACGGAGCAGGACGAGCGTGGAGGTCATGCCTCCGAGTCTACCGAGCGGTACCGGCCCCGTACCCTTGACGCATGCCCATCGGGAACGTGACGCGCGGGACGACCGGGTACAACCGGCTCCGCCGCGTCGACCGGTGGATCGCGACCCTGCCGGTGCTGCGCCGGACGGACGACCCGCTCGTCGCAGACGTCGGTTACGGGGCTTCGCCGACCACCACCCTCGAACTGCGCGACCGGCTGGCCGCCGTCCGACCCGACGTCGAGGTGACCGGCATCGAGATCGAGCCCTCGCGGGTCGCGCTCGCGAACGCCGGGACCCGCGACGGCGTGACGTTCCGCCTGGGGGGCTTCGAGACGCCGACGCCCGGGCAGCGCCGGCCCGCCGTCATCCGGGCCTTCAACGTGCTGCGGCAGTACGACGAGTCCGTGGTGGTCGGGTCGTGGCGGATCATGCAGGACCGGCTGCAGCCCGGCGGTGCGCTCGTCGAGGGGACCTGCAACGAGGTCGGTCGGGTGGCCTCGTGGGTGACGCTCGACGACGTCGCTCCGCAGACCTTCACGGTGTCGCTCCGGCTCGCCGGGCTCGACGTGCCGTCGATCGTCGCCGAGCGCCTGCCGAAGGCGCTGATCCACCGCAACGTGCCCGGCGAACGGGTGCACGCGTTCCTGCGGGACCTCGACCTGTCGTGGGCGGTCGCCGCACCGCTCGGCACGTACGGGCCCCGGCAGCGGTGGATCGCCACCGTGCGCGGGATGCGTGACCGCGGCTGGCCGGTGCTGCACGGGGTGACGCGCTGGCGGCTCGGTGAGCTCAGCGTCCCGTGGTCGGCCGTCGAGCCCGCCTGACGCCAGCGCGCAGGCTAGGAGCGCTTGACGGCTCCGAGGCGGGGCAGGCGCGGGACGTTCGCCGTGGCACCGGCCTCGGGCGGGACGATGGTCTCCTGCGCCGCGGTCACCACGACGTCGTCGGCCTCGAGCCGCAGGGTCGCGGTGGGGTCGAGCGAGCGCTTCACCACGGCGAGCCCGATCGGACCGAGCTCGTGGTGGATCGCCGACGCCGACAGCCGGCCGACGGGCTTGTCGTCGAGCAGCACCGGGGTCCCGGGGGCCGGCAGCACGCCGTCGGACCCGTCCAGGTGCAGCAGCACGGCCCGTCGCGGGGGGTGCCCGAGGTTGTGGACCTTGGCGACGGTCTCCTGCCCGCGGTAGCAGCCCTTCGACAGGTGCACGGCGGAGCGCAGCCAGTCGAGCTCGTGCGGGATCGTCCGCTCGTCCACGTCGGACAGGGTCGGGCGCCACGCGGCGATCCGCAGCGCCTCGTACGCGAGCAGCCCCGCGACGGGCACGTCCGACGCGGCGATCGCGGTCGCGGTGCCGGGGGTGACCACGGCGACGCGGAGGGTCCAGTCGGAGCCGGGGTGCGCCTCCGGGGCGGCGTAGCCCCACCCGCCCGGCGTGACGGCGCCCCACGGGTCGACCCACTCGGCGACGGGCGGTTCCGGCAGTTCGACGGACGCGAACGGGGCGTCCGCCGCGAACCAGCCGAGGGTGACGAAGTCGGCGGAGCGGTCGGCGACCTCGACCCGGAGCATGAAGCGCATCGAGTCGAGCCACCCGGCGAGCGGCGCAGCGTCAGCGCGTTCGGTGAGCAGCCAGACCGTCGCACCGTCGTCGATGACGCGGGCCGCGTGCTCGACGCGTCCGGCCTGGTCGAGCACGAGCGTCTCGGTGCTGACGCCGGTCGGCAACCCGGTGAGCTGCTGTGAGGTGATCGAGTTGAGCCACGACAGCCGGTCCGGTCCGGTGACGGTGACGACACCGAGCCCGAGCTCGACGACGGCACGCCCCCGGGTCAGCAGGCGCTGCTCCCGGATCGGGTTTCCGAAGTGCGCGGCGACGGAGTCGGCGGCGACGAAGCCGTCACGCGCGGCGAACACCGACATCAGTCGACCTTCGCGAGCTGCCCCGAGGCGTGCGAGGTGAGTTCGCGACCGAGCGCGGCGATGTCCCACGCCCAGAAGAGCTTGCCCTCGACCAGTCCGTACAGGCGGGTCGCGGCGGAGTAGTCCTTCGCGTTCGGCGAGCGCAGCACGGCGTCGGTCGACAGGTCGATCCGGCCCTTCAGCACACGGCCGACGTAGAGCTCGTTGACGCCCGTCGGGTGGATGATCGCGGCCTCGACGTCGAAGCCGTCCGTGGTGTTGCGGAGCGCCTCGACGCTCTCGACCGTGCTGAAGGGCGTGGGCCCGTCGCCCAGGAGCATCGCGGGGCCGCGGTCGCCGGGCTCGGTCGGACGGTCGATCCGCCAGTAGCCCATCTCGGCGGCGAGCGGGGTGTGGTCGTCGTCGAGCAGCCAGGTGGTCGACGAGTAGTTCAGGTACGGCAGGCCGTCGTGGCTGAAGCTGACGCGCTGGCCGAACTCGTAGTTCCGGACCTCGTCGTCGTCACCGACCGGGTACTCGACCACACCGGTGCCCTCCCACACGCCGACCAGCCACGACAGCGGGACCAGTTCGGGGGCGAGGCCCTCGGGCAGCTCGATCAACGCTGGCCCTTGAACAGCTTCACGACGACGACCACCGAGATGAACGCGATCGCGAGCGACGCCAGGCCGAGGAGGCCGACGTAGAAGAGCTCGAGCGCAAGCAGCGAATCCATGCTCGGAGTCTACGCGGCTCGGCTCAACGCGCCAGGAGCACCACCGCGGTGACGAGGACCACGACGAACGCCCCGGACGACGCGATGCTGATCCGTTCGACCAGACCGTCCTTCGTGGCGGTGATGAGCTGCAGCACGAAGCTGACCATCACGCAGGCGACGAAGACGAGCAGCAGCCAGGCGAAGGCGTCGCGCTCGGCCACGGTCAGCACGAGCACGGCCCCGACGACCGCCAGCACCCAGACCGGCAGGACGGACGTCAGCCGCAGGCGACGCTGGTCGGTGGGGTGCACGGGCTCGGTCACGCGCTCCATCATGTCAGGGACGTGCGGAACGCACGCACCGGGCGGTGCCGTTCGTGCGCCGTGGGGTGCGGTGCTCGCACCGTGGGGGTGCGGGACGACGCGCAATCCGTCCGGCCGGATGAGTCCTTCCCGAGCATCACTAGGATGTCTCCACGACGTCATCCACCTCCGGAGGTCCTGTGGCACAGCTCCTGGTACTCACCTCGACCGCGCCCGGAGACGTCCTGCCGAGCCTGGGCCTCCTGAGCCACCGGATCCGCCACGTGCCGGCCGAGGCCGCACAGCTGGTCAACGCCCCGCAGAGCGACCTGATGTTCGTGGACGCCCGCACCGACCTGGTCAGCGCGAAGGCCCTGTGCAAGATCCTCGCCTCGTCGGGATCGACCACGCCGATCGTGCTCGTCGTCACCGAGGGCGGGCTGACCGCCGTGAACAGCGACTGGAACGTCGACGACGTCGTGCTCGAGAGCGCCGGCCCGGCCGAGATCGACGCCCGCATCCGGCTGTCGGCCGGTCGTGCGGCGAAGGGCCAGACGAGCTCGAAGATCCAGGCGTCCGGTGTCGTCATCGACGAGGCCAGCTACTCCGCCAAGGTGCGCGGCCGGCCGCTCGACCTGACGTTCAAGGAGTTCGAGCTCCTGCGCTTCTTCGCCACCCACCCGTCACGCGTCTTCACCCGCGAGCAGCTGCTCAGCGAGGTCTGGGGCTACGACTACTTCGGTGGCACCCGCACGGTCGACGTGCACGTCCGACGGCTGCGCGCCAAGCTCGGCGACCTCGAGTCGCTCATCGGCACCGTCCGCAACGTCGGGTACCGCTTCAACGTCTACGACGACGAGGCCGAGCGCCTGATGGGGCAGTAGTGCTGCCCCACCTCGGCAGCTTCGTCGCCCCCGGCGAGGCTCCCCCGTTCTCCGACCAGACCCTGGTCGACGTCCGCGCGGGGCGCGCGACCGTCCTGACCGTCGACCACGGGGTCGCGGTGGTCCGTGACGGCGAGCTGGAACTCGTCGTCGCCCAGGAGGCCCGTGGCCGGGGCATCGGCACGGCCCTGGTGTCGCAGGCACTCGCGCTGGGCGGCGGGGCCGCTCCTCGGCTCGCGTGGGCGCACGGGGACCACCCGGCAGCACGGGCGCTGGCCGACCGGTTCGGCTGGCGCGCGGTCCGCACGCTGCTGCAGCTCCGGGCACCCGTCGCCGACCCCGATGTGGACGCCGACGTCGCGCTGCCAGACGGCTACTCGCTGTCGGCGTTCCGCCCCGGCACCGACGACGAGACCGACTGGCTCGCGCTGAACGCCGCCGCCTTCGCCCATCACCCGGAGCAGGGGCGGATGACGCTCGACGACCTGCACGCACGCGAGGCCGACGACTGGTTCGCAGGCGAGGACCTGCTGCTGCTCCGCGACGCCTCCGGGCAGCTCGCGGGCTCGTGCTGGCTCAAGGTCGAGGACGGCATCGGCGAGTTCTACGCCGTCGCCGTGCGGCCCGACCTGCAGGGGCAGCGGCTCGGCGGTGTGCTCATGCGTGCGGGCACCGCTCGGCTGCGCGGCCGCGGCCTGACCGCCGCCGCACTGTACGTCGAGGGGGACAACGAGCCGGCGCTGGCGCTGTACCGGCGCTCGGGGTTCACGCAGCACGCGATCGACGTGCAGTACGCGGCGCCGGAGCAGGCCGCCGGCCGGTAACATTGCGTGGTCGGCGAGGGGTCGGCCATCGGGGGGATCGGGGAACGCGTGGCGCAGGACCGTCAAGGGCAGTACGGCCAGGGCGAACCGCTCGGTGCGTCCTACCGACTGGTCGAGCTCCTCGGGACCGGCGCCACCGGAGAGGTCTGGCGGGTCGAGCACTCCGCGACCGGCGAGGCTTTCGCGGCCAAGCTCCTGCGTGCCGAACTCGCCGCCGACCCGCAGATCGTCGAGCGCTTCGTCCGCGAACGCTCGGTGCTCCTCGCCCTGCAGCACCCGTCCATCGTGCGCGTCCGCGACCTGGTCGTCGAGGGCGACCGGCTCGCGATCGTCATGGACCTGGTGCCGGGTGGGTCCGCCCGCGACCTGCTCGCGTCGAACGGTCCGCTCCTCCCGCGGGACGCGCTGACGATCACCGCCGAGACCCTCGACGCACTCACCGCGGCGCACGAGCAGGACGTCACCCACCGTGACGTGAAGCCCGACAACGTCCTGCTCCAGACCGCGTGGGCCCCCGGTGCCACCGGTGCCGTCCGGGTGACCGACTTCGGGATCGCGTCGGTCGTCGCCGAACGCGAACGCACGACCACCGGGCTCCTCGGCACGCCGCAGTACATGGCACCCGAGTCGATCAGCCACGGACGCTCGGGTCCTGCCGCCGACGTCTACGGCGCCGGGGTCATGCTCTACGAGCTGCTGTCCGGTCGCACGCCGTTCGCCGGCCCGGGTACGGACTTCGCCGTGGCCTACCGCCACGTCACCTCGAACCCGCCCCCGCTCGACGTGCCCGACGCCCTGTGGGCCGCGGTGTCCGCCCTGCTCGCGAAGGACCCGAACGCCCGGCCGTCGGCGGCCGACGCGGCGGGGACCCTCCGTCGGCTCGCACGGTCCCTCGCCTCGGAACCCGCACTGGTCGCCTCCAGCGACCCGGACTCGTTCGACGAGGTCGAGCGTCCGGCGACCGTCGTCCGTGGGGTCCGTCCCGACGACGCGACGGGATCCCGGACCACCACCGGGGACGACGCCGCGGTCGTCGGGCCGGCCCCGGAGCTCGGCCCCGCCGGGTCGCAGACCGTCATCCGGCCGATGGCGCGGCAGCCGCTGCCCGCCGCACCGGCCGCTGAGCCCGAACCGACGCGTCGGTTCGCCCGCCCGGAGTGGCTGACCGACCGTGCGCTCCTGTTCGGCGGCATCGGCGTCGTGCTCGTCGCCGCGCTGGTCGTCGGTGGCGTCGTGTGGCTGCCAGGGGCCCTCCGGAAGACGCCGGGCACCGGTACCGCGACCGCACAGGCCGCCAACGCCTACCAGCAGGACCGGCCACTGCCCACCGGGCTGGCGACCACACGGCGCGCCACCGTCGACCCGGCGAAGGGCACCGTGGACCTGCGCGTCACGTACGCGGCGCAGGCGGCGACCCTCAGCGGACCGTTCCTCGAGGTGCTGCCGGGTGCCCGCTCGGGAGCCTCCTGCCCCGCCGTCACCTGGTCCGGCGAGGGCATCACCGCGAAGCGCAACCAGCCGTCACTGACCGGCGTGGACACCGCGTGCGCGTGGAGCCTGTCCGGCGTCGAGGTCCCGGCTGGCGGAGACGTCACGGTCGAGGCCTCGGTGCCACTCACTGTCAAGGACGGTGCAGCGCTGCAGACCTGGCTCGACGGCGTCGGCGAGGCGACCACCGCAGCCGTGACCGACGACGCCGTGCGAGGGACCGCCTACCCCGTCCAGCGGTTGCAGGGCGTCGAGGTCCGGACGCCCGACCGGACGGTCAGCCAGACGGCACTGCCGGTGACCCTGGTGCCGGTCTGGCCGAACGGTGCCGACGAGCTCAACCCGCTGTACCGCAGTCCGAGCAGCGGGCGCCCGTCGCAGATGCTCGTCGACGTGGCCGGCGGGGAGTCCGGCGTACGGTTCGCCGACGGCTGCTCGGGCGCGTTGGCCGTGTCGTCCGACGGGCTCGTGGTCACCGCACTCTCCGTCGCCCCGTCGTGCACCGTCCGGGCGACGGTGGGGAACTTCACGAACCTCGAGAGCTCGCCCTTCGGGATCACGACGCGCGACTGAGCGCGTCTGCCACGCGCGTCCATCGCACGACTGAGCGCGACCAGCAGGCGGACTGGAGGCCCGTGGCGGCGTCGCCACGGGCCTCCAGTCCGTCTGTCGGTCGGGTCAGCTTCCTGCGGACGCGGTCTGGACCAGGCGGACGGCGCCGCCGGACGACGCGTAGCCGCGCCCCACGGTCAGCGCGACCGGTGCACGGCGCGGGAGCGTGACGCCGAGCAGCTCGCCGTCGTAGTCGACGTCCGGCTGCAGGAGCACGCCGCACCGCGACTTGCGGACGGCGCGGGTCCAGTGGCTGTAGAGCGACCGGAGGTCGGCGGACCGACCGGCGGCGACCACGCACAGACCGGGACGCTCCGTCGCGAGCAGGGTGGCGATCGCCTGGTCGCCGTCGTCGAAGCGTTCGGCGTCGTCGATGAGCAGCAGGACCGGACCGCGCTCGAGCCGCAGCCCGGCCAGCAGTGCCGGGACCTCGTCGGGTCCGACGGCGATGCGGTCGAACGATTCCGAGGCGAGCGGTGACCGACGGTCACAGATCGCCCAGACGGCCGGGCGGACGCCCTCTGCAGAGCGCGCCAGTGCCGCCAGCGCCAGCAGGACGGTCGACTTGCCCGAGCGGGCCGGCCCCGCGACGAGCACGTGTTCGCCGTCGTAGACCTCGAGTGCGGCCGGAGCGAGGTCGTCCTCGGCGACCCCGACCGGCAGCCGCCACGGCTCGCTGGAGAAGACCGCACCGGCACCGAGCTCGTCGACCAGGACGGCGTCGGGCAGCCGCCCGACCGCACTCGCCTTCGGAGCGGTGCCGGACCAGCGTTCCGCGAGGCGCTCGACCGCCTGCGCGAGCGGGACGTCGGGCGTCGCCACGTGCGACTGCAGGCGCATGACCGAGTCGATGAATCGACCCGGCACCGGCGGCGGGACGTCCTTGGGGCGGACGCCGATCGAGGCGTAGTCGTACGGGTCCGCCAGGCGGAACATCCACTTCTGGGTGGTCACTTCGTCCATCGCGGACGGCACGGCCTTGGCCCGTGTCGTCGACACGGCGAACGAGATGCCCAGCGCGGGCCCCTCGGCGTAGACGCGGTACAGGGCGTCGAGCAGCAGCTGGCCCTCGAAGTCCTGGTACTCGTCGCGCAGTGCCGCGAGACCATCGATCAGCACGATGGCACGGCGGCCGCCCGGAGTGGCACGACGGCGCTCGAGCTCGACGCGCAGGTGGCGGAGGAACCGCGCCTGCAACTCCCCCGCGCCGGCACCGGAGCCGACGTAGGCCGTGGTGTGCGGCAGCCGGGCGAGCGGAGCGAGGTCCCCTGGGCCCATGTCGAGCACCAGCAGGTCGAGGTCCTCCGGGCTCGTCCGGTCGGCGAGCTGCAGGGCGAGGGTGGCCAGCGCGGTGCTCGTCCCGCTGCCGGGGATGCCCATGAGCATGAGGTTGCCCTCGTCGAGGTCCCATCCTGTGGTGACCTGACGCTGGTGGTCGGGGTCGTCCGCCAGGGCGACGGGCACCGTCCGCGACGTGTCAGCGGCGTCGGCTGCTGCCAGCGCACCCAGCTCGACGCGGTCGCCGAGTGCCTCGGGCCAGATCGGGCGCGGCGGAGCGTAGCCGGCGGCGGCGTTCGCCTGCCCGATCGACTCGATGAGCTGGTCGAGGTCGGTCACGTCGGACGCTGTCGGAGCCGGGGCGGGCATCGGCGCGGGAACGCCGAAGACGTCCGTCGGACGGACCGACACCGGCTGTTCGGCACGTTCGTCACGGGCGCCGCCGGTGACGAGGGCTGTCTGCACCGGGGTGATGTCGTCCTGCCCGAGCTTCACGTAGGCGCGACCGGTCTGCTGGCGACCGATGCCGGCGGCGGCGGGGACGCCGATCACGTTGGTGGAGTCCTCGCGGCTCTGCACCCGCAGCGCGACACGCATGTTGGTGTTCGCCAGGATGTCCTCGCTCACCACGCCGGCCGGCCGCTGGGTGGCCAGGATCATGTGGACGCCGAGTGTGCGCCCGACCGCCGCGACGGCGACGAGCGAGGTCAGGACGTCGGGGAAGTCCTTCGCCAGCATCGCGAACTCGTCCACGACGAGGAGCAGGCGCGGCATCGGCTCGACCGGCTTCGTCGCCAGGTAGGCGTCGAGGTTGTCGATGTCCGCCCCGGCCGCGGCGAACACCCGCTGCCGTCGCTCGAGCTCGGCCTCGAGCGCACGGATCGCCCGGTCGGCGAGCTGCTCGTCGAGGTTGCTGATCGTGCCGATGGTGTGCGGCAGCCGCTCGCAGGCGGCGAACGCGGCCCCGCCCTTGAAGTCGACGAGCAGGAAGTTCAGGCGCGTCGGGTCGTTCCGCGCAGCGAGCCCGGCGACCAGCGACCGCAGGAACTCGCTCTTGCCCGAACCCGTCGTGCCACCGACCAGGCCGTGTGGTCCGTCGCGAACGAGGTCGATCTCGAGGACACCGCTCTCCGACGACCCGATCGGGGTCGAGAAGCCGGTGCGGGCGTCCCAGGCCGCGCGGATCGCATCGGCGGGGCTCGTGCCCGTCGGGGTTCGCGCGACCGTGTCGTCACCCGCGAGCAGCTCCGGCAGGCGGACGAGCGACGGCAACGACGCCCCCGGCACCAGCAGTTCGGGATCGTCGAAGTGCGCCACGCTGCGGGCGCTCCGTTCGGCGGTCTCGGCGCTGAGGCCGGCGAGCACGACGTCCTCGACGCGGGTCCGGTCCTCCGGCCGGTAGACCGTCGCTGCGGCGTCGGCACCGACCGTGATGATCGTCGTGCAGGCTGCGGGGAGCTGCTGCTCGTTGGTCGCGATGACGATCCCGCTCACCCGTCGGGGCTGCTCGCCGGGACGGAGCGACTGTCCGGGCACGGTGCGCCCTTCGCCGAGCAGGTTCCGGGCGGGTGCGTCGCGGCCCTCGGTGAGCACCTCGGAGTCGACCACGACGAGCAGGTTCGGGGTCGGGAGTTCGTCGAGCGACTCCCGCAGCCCCCGGAGCATCGCCGCGCTCTGGTCGCGCTGCGCCGACATCCAGCGGGCACCGGTACTGCTCCCCGCCACGCGCGCGTGCGGCAGCCAAGAGGCCCATCCCCAGTCGTCCGCGCGGCCGGCGTCGCAGAAGATGCCCACCGTCAGGTCGGCGGGCCCGCAGTGCACGGTGGCCTGCGTGAGCAGACTGCGCGCCAGCGCGAGCGCGCCCTCGCGGTCGCCGACGATCCCGACGACGCCGGCGTCGGACAGGTCCGCCACGACCGGCGCAGCGGTGAGGCGACTGTCGGCGATGGCGGCCTTCGCCTCGTCCTCGAGCTTGGACGACGCCGCCCGCTGATCGAGTTCGGGGCGCCACGGTGCGTCACCGGTGCCGGCGTGCAGGCTGAGGAAGTCGGCGTCCTCGGAGCGTCGCTGCCACAGCAGGGTGGTGGGGAGCTCGGCCCGACGGACGACGGTGGCCGGGTCGGGGACGAGTTCCTGCCGACGGGCCGCCTCGACCGCTGCGGCCTCGGCGATCTCACCCCGGAAGGACTCCACGGCCTCGGCGAAGCGGGTGTCCTCCTCCTTCAGGTTCTTCGCCCGACGGTGCTTCTGCTCGAACCACATGCCGATCGCGGTGACCGGCGACAGCAGCGCGAACAGGGCGAACCGGGCGTCGCCGAGCAGGAGCACCATCGCGCCGGCGAGGACCAGCGGCGCTGCGACGGTGATCCAGCTGAACTTCGAGGCCTGCGGGACCTCGCGCTTGGCCGGTGGGTCGACGGTCTCGGTCTCGGTGTTCCGCCCGGCTCGGGGCGGGCGGTTGAACGGCGCGGTCGCCGCGGGCGTCAGGTTGGCCAGGGAGCCCGCGGCCGGCACGGGGACCTCGTCCAGCGCTGGCCGGACCAGCAGCACGGCGCCGCCCACGATGACGCTCGTGGTCCCGGTGAGCAGGACTCCCTCGGCATCGATGCGCTCGCCCGCGATCACGGTGCCGTTCGTCGACCCGGCGTCACGCACCCGGACCCCGTCGTCCTCGCGCTCGATCGTGCAGTGCTCCCACGAAGCGCTTTCGGTGGGCAGCACGACATCGGCTTGCGGAGCCCGGCCGACGACGAGCTTCCGGCTGCGCGGGACCGGTACGACGAGACCCGCGTCGAGTCCCCCGGCGAGGGTGACGCTCCACCCGTCGATCGTCTGCGGTCGCTCCTGCGGTGCGCGGCCGATGCGGGATCCCTCGAGCAGGACGAGGTCGCGCAGCGGGGTCGCCGCACTGGTGCGGTGACCGTCGACCGCGAGGGTCGTCTCGGCATCCAGTTCGACGCCGATCGCCGCCGAGAGGAGCTCCCCCAGCGAGGACGCGCCGGACCACCCGTCGACCTCGACCGCTTCACGTCGGTCGTCGAGCTCGATCAGCAGGCGCATGCTCGCGGTGTCCTTCTCGGGGTTGTGCGTGGGTGGGTCAGCGTGCGGTGGAGTCCTCGAACCACACCAGCGAGGTGGCCTGAGCCGCGTCGTCGCCGGATGCGTCTTCGGAGCCAGCAGCGGCGGCGTCGTCGGGTCGGAGTCCGAGTGGCTGTGCCGAGGCCGCCAACACCGTCGCGGGCGCACCGAGCGCCTGCTGCCGCGTGAAGTCGAGCGCCGGGCCGGCGATGCCCGCCGCGGAGTCGAGGTCCAGCGCGGCGAGGGCATCGGTCACGTCGGAGGGCTCGGCACTCCCCGCCTTGCCGACTGCGCGGACCAGGGCGACGACGGCGTCGTGGCTGCGGGAGTCCGCTGCTCCGGCCACCGCCGAGAACGGCCGGTCACCCGTCAGGTTCTGGGCGTCGGGATCGTCGGCGAGCACCCGGACCCCACCGAGGAACGCGGACATCGCCCGACCTTCGGCGTCCGAGGAGAGCGCCCGTGCGTCGTCGGTGGCCACCCCGACGGTGCGGAAGGAGCCGCTCAGGCTGCCGCCGGCATCGATGAGTGCGGCGCCGAAGGCCGGACTCGTCGCGTCCGGGGTGAGGACGACCGGCACGGTGACGTCTGCGGCCTGCAGTGCTGCCACCAGGGCACCCTGTCGTTGCGCGGACCCGCTGACGACGACAGCGTCCGAGTCCGGCGCGGCCTTCGGGTCGGCGTCCGAGGCCTCGGCGGTGCCCTCGTCTGCGTCGGTCGCGCCGGTCCGTGAGGCGATGGTCTCGGCGAGCTCGCCGGTGTCAGCGGTGTCGTCGCCGTCGAGGACGTGCGCCACTCGGAGGCCTGCGGGCGCACCACCGCCGAGGTTCACCAGGAGCGGCGACTTCGCGTCGCCGAGCGCCGTCGTCATCGCGGCGCCGATCGACTCGGCGGTCGGGGCGGTCGACCACGAGTCCTTCTCGGCCGAGGTGTAGGGCACCACCACCGGGATGTGCTTCTCGGCCGCCGCCGTCAGCGCTCCGGAGACGTGCTTGCCGGACGACGCGACGACGATGCCGGCGACGCCGCTCTTCGCCAGGGACTCCACCGCGGTCTTCGCGCCCGCGGACGTTCCGCCGTCGTTCTTCGTGACGAGGGTGATGTCGGTCCCGCCGAGTGCCAGTCGTCTCTCGGCGACCAGGGCACCTTGTGCCGCCTCGTTCCACTCGGAGCCTTCACCGTCGCCCAGGGTGACGACGACGCCGATCTTCGTGGTGTCGGGGACGTGCTTGACGGTGATCTCCACCGGCACGGTGGCCGGGACGGCCTCGGCCGGCGTGCTGCTGCCGATCGCCCGGAAGGTCAGGACGGCGGCGACCACCGCGGCGACCAGGAGCACCGCGATGGCGGCGATGACCAGCGGACGGCGGTTGCGCGGACGTCCCGCCTCGGGGCCATCGGACTCGTCGATCGTCTGGTCGCTCATCGGTCCGCCCCGATCCGGAAGGTGTACAGCGTGGTCGAGGTCGCGCTGGCCGGCACCTTGAGCTGGAAGGCGGGCAGCGTCGTCGCGGCGTCGAGGGAGGCCCGGAACTGCTCCTGCTGGAGCAGGATCCCGGCGACGTCCTCGGCGCGGACGTTCGCGTAGCCTGCGGCGTTCTGCGAGGCCAGGGCGAGCTGGTAGTCGGCGGAGTCGGACTTCGCCGCGCTCGTGGCCATCGCGCCGAGGATGCCGGATCCGTTGACCTTGCGGTCGCCCAGGTCGAGCATCACCCGGTTGAGGTCGCCGGTCAGCAGCGTGGAGGCTCCCTGCACGTCGCGCGTCGAGGCGCTCGTGCTCGCAGCGATCTGCTCGAGACTCGAGGCCGTCTGACGGTCGACGGCGGATGCCAGCTCGGAGCCTTCCTGCTCGAGCGTCCCCCGCTGCTCGTCGATCGTGCCCTTCGAGTCCTTCGTGACCTCGCCCGAGGTGGACCGGAGCCCGGAGATCGACTTGTCGAAGGCCGAGATGACGGCGTCGCGGCTGCCCTTCGCGGTCTCACTGACCTGCCGCACCTGCTGGTCGATGATCTTCTGCACGTCCTTCTCGGACTGCGTCGATGCGTCGGCGAAGGCCTTGCGGACCGCGTCCTGCAGCTGGGTCTGCTGCGTGCTGATCGCGGTCAGCTGGGTGCCGACCACAGCGCTCGACTTCGTTGCCTGCTCGACGAGTTCCTGGAGCTCCTGCGCCGCTCCCTCGACCGAACCGCCGTCGTTGCGCACTGCCCGGCGGACCGCGGCGATGCCGTCGTCGAGCGCGTCGACGTCGTCGGACAGCGTCGTGACGGCGGCACCGATGCCGGTCTCGGAGCGGAGATCGGTCGCCGCGACCACCGCGTCCCACTGCTTCGCCTGGTCCGTGAGGCGTTCGTCCATCGGGGTGCTGAAGCGTCCACCGGGCCGCAACGTCGTGCCCTCTTCGGCACCGGGGCACGGCGTGGCGGTCAGGTACCCGCGCAGCGCATCGGCCTGCTCGGCGTCGAGCTGGTCCGTCGCCGCGAGGGCGCAGAGCTGGTCGGCGACCTCGAGGTTCTGCGCCTGCATCGACGTGCTGAACCGACCGTCGCCGGCGTTGCCCACCAGCCCGCGCGCTGCGACTGCCTGCCGGTTCACCGTCGTGACGGCGTCGCGCACGGGGCCGAGGTCATCAGCGGTCTGGTCGCGGAGGTCCTGCAACGCCTGCAGGGTGCGCGCGACCTCACCGGTGCCGTCGGCGCCGAGGGCCTGCACGGCGGTTTCGATCTCGCCGAGCTTGGCGCGCAGGGCGTCCGACTGCTCGATCGCCGTGTCCGCGAGCTTGGGGTCGAGCTGGTCGGCGAGCTGCTGCCCGGTGCTGACCAGGCCGATCAGCGAGGTGCTCACCGCACGCGACGAATCCCAGAGCGCGCAGGTCAACGATCCACGGGCCTCCTGAGGGGCACACGTCGTCTCGTCCGGCGAGGCCGGGCCGACGGCAGCGGTGAGCTGCGCACTCACCTGCTGCTTGCACGCCTCGCTCGCATCGGCGTAGCCGGTGAGCTGCGCCGAGACGCGGAGGAGGTTGCCGTAGACGCTGCCGCCTGCTGACGGGGTCTTCGGCGTCGCCGCACAGCCGTTGCCGTCGAGCACCGTGGTGGGGGCGGTCGCCGAAGTGTCACCGAGCAGGCCATCGAGGCTCGTGGTGGTCTGCTGGAGCTGCTGCAACACCGTCGACTGCGTGGCCTTGACCGTGGTGCCGAGGTCGCTGTTCAGTGAGCCGAGCTGTCCGGAGAGGGACTGCATCGTGCTGGCCAGGGAGGAGCTGCTCTCCTTGAGGCGCTCGGCCGTGCTGACGCCGAGGGTCTCCGACGTGGTCTCGAGGTTCGACCGGACCTCGGTGATGGTGCCACCGGCACGCGCCAGCACCTCGTTCACCTGCGAGATCAGGTCGATCGTGCGGCGCTGGAGCGCGAGTTCGGAGTCGCTGTCGGACCCGAAGGCCGCGTTGACGACGCCCGTGGAGGACAGGTCCGTGGACAGCCCGGGCTGCGCGGCGACGTCGATGGTCGGCGCGGTGAAGTCCTCGACGTCGGCGACGAGGTGCAGCGTGCTGCTCGCACCGGAGGTCGGCGGGGCGAGCAACCGGCCCCACTGGACGACCGCGTCGCCGTCCTCGTTGGTGCTCACGACACCATCGGTCGACGAGCCGGAGTCGGCCGAGTCCGTGACGACGCGGTCGGCGGCGGTCCCCGTCAGCACGGTCGACGCCGCGATGCTGAAGGGCGCGCCCACGAGTGCCGGGGTCGAACGCGACGTGCCGGCGACGTCGTAGGTCAGGTTCTTCGAGGTGACCGTCAGGTTCTCGATCGTCAGGTCGATCGCCACCCGGCCCGAGTACCCGTCGAGGTCGGCCAGGTCCGTGCCGGTCTTCTTCTTGGTCGAGTACTGCGTCGTGATGCGCAGTGGCAGGTCACTCGCCGCCTTCGCTGGGTCGTGCTCGGTCGTCGCGGACGAGGAGTCCTTGCCTGCGACGGAGATCGCGGTGTCCGAGATCGACGTGATCGAGCCGTCCGCGGCGAGGCGCGTGTCGACGGTCTGCAGGACCCTCGAAGGGTCGGCGACAGGCTTGTCGTCGGAGGTGCAGCCGGCGAGCACCAGCGCAGCGATCCCCGTGACGGCGACCGTCCCCGCGATCCGTCGTCCGGTCCGTCGTGCTCCGGTGTTCCCGGCACGCTGGTTCATCACGGTCTTCCCCCCAAGAGAATCGTCGAGCACATCGATGCTAGTTGCTGAACGGCGTCAGGTCCGGGCTGCTCTTCCCCGGGAGCCACCCCCGTTCGGGCCACAGCTCGCTACTGAAATCCAACATAGAGCATCCGCGAGGGTGCTCGGGCCTGTCCACAGGGCGCTGATACTCTGCACGCATGATCCAGGGGGACCAGGGCGTCGCGCCCTTCGAACGACGGCGCACGAACGCACGAACGGGGGCGGACCGGTGAACATCAACCTGTCGCCGGTGCTCATCGCGCTGATCGCCATGATCACCATCCCGGCCGCCGTCAGCGCGCTCGTCCGTCAGAACGACCGGAAGCGGCCACCGTCCACCGTCGTGGGCGACGAGGCGTACGGCGTGCTCTTCACCGTCCGTGCTCGCCGGTTCAGCTACCTGCTGCTCCGGATCATCGGGATCGTCGTCATCGTCGTCGGCGGGTTCTTCTTCCTGGCCACGCTCAGCCTGCTTGACGACCCCGACGCGATCGGCATGCTCATCGCCGGCGTCGGCATGGTGCTGTTCGGGATCCTGTTCGTCTACCTCGGCGTCGGGCAGAAGCGCCGTCGCGTCGAGGCGTACGACTCGCAGCTGGTCGTGACGCCGATGTTCCGTGCCGCGCGGACCGTCGACCCGGCGGCGATCAAGCGCATCCGGCCCACCACCAACCGGTTCGGCGGACTCGACATCAAGGTGAACGGCCAACGCGGCGTGATCAGCGTCCTGTCGATCGACGCCGCCTACCCCGAGCTCTGTGCGTGGCTCGAACAGCGGGCACCGGCGCAGTGGGGTGAGTTCGTCGGGGCCTTCGGGCGCTGAGCGGCGCGCTGCTGCTGCACTGGGCCGACGGACCTACCGTGTTCGCACGGGCTCGAAGCTCTTCACGTACACGGCCTGGCGGATCGTGTTCAGGAACTCCCGCATCGTGAAGGAACCCTCGCCGACGTCCAACCGGTAGCGCTCCCCCTCGGCCAGGTCATCCTCTTGTCGCGATCCGCAGCCCAGGCAGCACAAGCGCCCCGCAGTCGGACGTCTCGAACACGACCTGCGACGTCGACGAGTCGACGCCCTTCTGGGAGTGACACGAGTCCGCACTACTGTGCGCCGAGCTGACGGTGCAGCCATTCAGTCCTGGGTCACTCGACTGCAGCCCCGATGTCCGTCGTACGGTGCGGGCCAACTTTCCGTCGCACCGCTTTGGAAAAGGCCAGCACCAGCGCCCCCAGCTCGCTCTCGTAGGGCCAGGTGTCGGCAACAAGGCGGGCGGCGCCCTGTATCCCGCTGCGGTACGCCGGATGACCGGGCGCCTGCTCGAATGCGGCAATGAGGACAGATCGTACGGCTGCTATCTGCACAGCCGACGCGGCGTCCTCGACGGCGTGATCGTCGAGTTGCTTGAGCAATTCCGACAAGGTCATGTTCTGCCGTGCCCCTTCAGCGCTGGAACAGCGAGTCCGTCACGGGAATGTGCGCGTCACCCGCAGCAGCGCGGAGAGTGACCGCTGGAACGCTTCGGTCGCAGGGACATCGCCCGCGCCGTCAGGCGTGACCACGAACATGTCGCCCATGCCCCCTGCCCCCGTGTTCGACGCGGAGTAGATCCTTCGGTAGATCCGCCGCCGAACAAGCCCAGCAGAGGGATGACGACGAAGACGACGATCGAAGTCGCGATCCTGTCCTGCCGCACGCACCTTCACGGTGCGCGTCGTTCACCCCTCGTGTGACGCATCGACATCGGCCGGAAAGTCACTGGGGCTCGCTGACGCCGTACACCTCCGGGGCCAGCGGCACCCACGGTGCATGCTGCCTGACCCAGTACGACGCACCCCCGACGGTGAATGCGTACGCCCCGAGGGCACGGTCGTAGCGGCGGGCGAAAGCGTCTTGGTTCCCGAACGAGATCGTCTTCGAATAGGTCAGACGGCCACAATCAGATGTGTCGAACCCCACACCAGCGTAAGAAGCGCCGACGCCCTTCGCGGACCGACTCGACAGCGTGACTGCTTCCGCAGACGTCACCGTGCATGTGACCCGCTCCCGGTGCGCGCTGTCGTATGCGTTCATGACGAACAGGCCCGGGAACATGGCGAGCGTGAAGAGGTAGAAGGCGACGATGGTCAGCATCGATATTGCGTTGCGGACCGGCTTCGGCTTCGTCTGGTGAGTGAGCTTGCTGAAGAACGCCTGGTGCTGGGCCCAAGGCTCGCCGCCGTTCTGATCGAGCCAGTCGTTCAGCGCGTCGTAGCGGCGGTGGAACCGGTTCGATTGGAACCCACGTCGTCCGCGAGCGGTTGCAGCGCTGAGGTCGTCGTTGCCCTTCCCTGACGCTCGAAAGTGGGCAAGTTCGCCAGGACGGATGGTCCTGGTGCGGCCGAGGTTCACGGTCGCCTCGAGTCGGTCAGGGAACACCTTGACGCGAGTGCGGACCGTGGTCACCGCCAGGAACAGTCCCAGCAGCCCGAAGAACAGCAGGAGCGCGCTACACCAGATGCGGGTGAACCACGCGCCACCGAACACATCCGCCGAGCACGCCAACCACGCTCCTGCGGCGATTATCCCAGTTGACAGCAGCAACCACGCCACTGGCACCACCCTGTTCCCGCGGACCAGCACCGGCTCGCCCTGAGAAGTTTCCAGCACGTGTTCCCCAGTCACCCTCTTGTCACGTACCTATCCCTCGCAACCAAAAATGAACCTGCTCAACAGCACTCCCACGAAAGCAGCCATTGGCTGCTGCAATTCATCGCTTATACTCGAAGGCTGTCGGATACCGATTTGTCACCTGGAGCGCATCTCGGAACCACCAGGAAGATGCGCCAACCGAGAACTGGAACGTCCCGCCTCCGGACAAATCCCGCGCAACGCGCTCCTGTGAAGACTTTGTCACCCCCTGCAAGATGAGAACGCCGCAGTCTTCCGTCTCCACCTTCACGTAGGAGAACGGTGCCCCCAATCCAGTGCGGCTCACCGTTGACCCCGCGTAGACCTCTGCGCTAGAGACGCTGCACGGCATGGTTCCCCGGTGCGTTTCGTCGTACGCGCTCATCCAATATGGCCACACCAGCAGCAATACCAGCGACACCACGACGCCGAAAGCCCAGACGGCCAGGATGATCCAGGTTCTTCGATTCCCCTTCTTCGGGGGCTCCGACGCGGCGGCTGGCTCGCGCAATCAGTACACCTCTCGTCATGGAGCGACGTAGGGCCAAAACCATCACGGGAACGTACGAGTTTCCTTCAGCAGCGCGTGGAGGCAAGCTTCAAAGGCCTTGGTCGCAGGCACATCGCCGGTCCCGTCTGGTTTGGTCACGTAGAGATCGCTCATCCCTCCTGCTCCCGTATTCGCCGCTGAATAGATCGTGCGATAGATACGCCTCCGCCCAAGCATGGTCTCTTCCGCACACAATGCGTCGGCATGCCGCAGGTAGAAGGATTGCGCTGAATGCATGTCCATGCGCCCTAAGAATGCGGCCATTTGTCGACTTAGAGTCACTACCCTGTCGCGCCGATCACTTTTTCTTGACATCATCCATCCTTCTACGGAGCCAAGGGCCAGCTCTTGATGACATCGGCATGGGACCATCCGTCTGGAACGTATGTCTGATTTCCCCCGCCGCGGTACACAGAACCGTTCAAATCACGCTGAGGTGCTGCGTATCCTCGATACGCAGGCATCTTCTGGTCGAATCGCGCCGTAAACCCCGAGTTTTGGTTTGAAGCGCTTCCGTCCGGCCATGTCTCTGGAAGCGCCTTCTCACTCCGGACCTTCTCGATGCTCGTTGGCGCATCCGTTGACCACCAGTTCCCGGTGTGACGGCCGTCGATGTCACCCGAGCGGTGTAGCACGGTGCTCTCATCAACGTGACCCATGTGGTAGGACCATCCGGCGAACTTCTTAGTGTCGTCAAAGTTGAGCCACTTCGGCCCTCCAGCAGTCGCACCTCCTGTAGCTGCGCCGACGACTGCGGAAGAAGCCATCGCCCCGAGCGCACCGGTTACCGTGTGCGGCCCCGGCGAGGTCGCATAGTCCGCAAGTCCTGTCGCGCCTCCCTCAGTCGCTCCGGAACCGGCGCCGGCGGCCGCCCGCTTGAGTATGCCTGACCCGAGGCGCCGGGTGAGCGCGGCGCCAGTTCCGCCACCGATCATGCCCGTCACAGCGCCGATCGCAGTCTCCTTGCCGACCTCCCCCCAGTCGACGCGTCCGGTCGTCGCCTTCTGGGACGCGACCGAGATGCCGCCACTCATCAGAGCACCAGATGCTCCGAGCAGCGCCAAGCCTGCAACACCACCCACCCCGGTGAACATCAGCGCAACCCCGGCCACGATCGCCGCCCCCGCGACGATGTACTCCCAGTTGTCCTTCGTCCAGTTCACTGCCGACGAGATGAACCCCTGGTTCGCATCCCGGTACGCCTGCATGTCGGCATCGGTCGCCGGCCGCAGCCCGAGCGGGTCGACGGCCTGCAACGGGTCGTTGCCCGCGTACGAGTACGGGTTCCCCGACCACGCGGCACCCAGGATCGGCGCGAGCGGATCAACCGACAGGAAGCCCCGCGCCGCAGGGTCGTACACACGGGCCCCGAGCCACTCCAGCCCTGCGACGGACACCCCACCCGAGCCGGTCAGGGACACCCCCGCGGGCAGCCCGACGTCGGTGACGGCAGCGAGCGCAGCCCACGGGTCCGCAGCATCGGTCGCGCGAGCACTGCGCCAGGCGGGCTGCGTCACGGCATCGCCGATCGCGGTGACACCCCCCGGCAGGTCGAGCAGCGACGTGTCGGCGATGCTGATGAGCGACGGCACGACCGCGGCGGAGTCCCACCACGTGGCGACCCCACCCGCCTCGGCGAGCTCACCGAGCGCGTCGACCCAGACGTCGAGCCGACCGGTCTCGGCGTACGAAGCGTCGCGGTCGACGACGGCAGCGAGGTACCCCAGGTCGGACCAGGCGTACTCGGTGGTCGAACCGTCGGCGGCCGTCCGCCGGATGCGGCGGCCGAGACCGTCGTGGACGTACTCGATCCGGCCGGCCTCGGTGATCGTCGCGACCAGCTGTCCGGCAGCGTCGTAGTCGTGGAGCGTCTCGACACCACCGACGGTCTCGGCGACGAGTCGCCCACCGTCGTCGTAGGCCCACGTCGAGTCCCCGGCTCGCACGAGCTGCCCGGCGGCGTCGTACTCGTACGACACCGCTCCGGACGGTCCGTCGACCGCGGTGATCCGCGCGTCGGCATCGCGCTCGATCCGCGTGCTGGTGGCACCGTCGAGCGTGGTCGAGGTGTGCGCGACGAGGGCGCCTCCCTCGTACGACCACGACTGCACCAGGTCGCCCGTGGCCGCCTGGACGATACGACCCGAGGCGTCGTAGGAGAACGCGCCGGCAGCGGTGCCGTCACGGTCCACCCCGACGACGCGGCCGACGGCGTCGCGACGGTAGGTGGTTCGGGTGCCGTTCGGGTCGACCCGGGCAGTGCGGTTGCCGTCGGCGTCGTACTCCCACGCGACGGACTGGTCGCCTCGGGCTCGGCGGACGAGCAGGCCGCGGCGGTCGTGCTGGAGCTCGTGCTCGATCGTCCGGCCTGCACCACGGGTGTGGTCCGACACGACGACAGTTCGGTGGACGGCGTCGCGGGTGATCTCCGACTGCACCGCACCGTCGACGAGCACGGCCTGCTGGCGGCCGGCTGCGTCGTACGTCCACTCGGTGGTGCGGCCGTCGGGATCCGTCTGCCGGATCTGGCGCCCGGCCGGGTCGTAGGCCGCCGTGGTGGTCCGCCCGAGCGGATCGGTGACGGCGACCACGCGGTCGACGGCGTCGTACTCTCGTCGAGTGGTGCCGCCGGCAGGGTCGGTGATCGTCACCAGGCGCCCGCGCTCGTCGTACTCGAACGAGGTGACCCCGTCGAGACCGTTGACGACCTGGATCAGCTGCCCGGCTGCGTCGTAGCGGAACCGACGACGGCCGAAGCGTGCGTCGTGGCTGGAGACGAGCCTCCCGGCCTGGTCCCAGCGGAACCGCGCGGTGCCGGAACCCGGAGTCGTCTGCGTGACCACGCGCCCGACTGCGTCGTACGTGACCTCCTCGACCTCGCCGGTGGGCAGGGTCCGGGCCACGACACGGGAGTCCGCGTCGTAGGTGAGCGTCGTCCGCGCCCCCGCGGCGTCGGTGGCTGCGGCGGGACGCCCGCAGGCGTCGTACTCGTACGTGGAGCGCGCGCCCGAGGGGGCGACCAACGCGACGACGCGACCGGCGAGGTCGCGCTCGAGTCGGGTCAGTCCGCCTTCGCCGTCGACGAGTTCGACGGGGCGACCGGCGGCGTCGTAGGTGATGAGTTCGGAACCGGTCTCGTCAGACGTGGACTCGACGGGTCGGCCGTACTCGTCGAACCGGACGGTCGCGGTGTCGAAGGCGTCGCGCAGCGTCGCGACGCCGGTCGCGACGTCGTCCGAGAACTCCTGACGGACGCCCGTCGGGTCGACGGTCGCCGTCAGCTCGCCGACGACGTCGTACTCGCGACGCCAGGTCGCTCCGGCGGGGTCGGTGACGGCCTGGAGGCGCGACAAGGCGTCGTGCGCGAACGTCCAGACCGCGCCGCCCGGCAACGCGAGCTCCGCCAGGTTCCCCTGGTCGTCGAACGTCCGTGAGACGCGTCGACCCAGTGGGTCGGTCGTGGTCGCGAGTTCGCCGTTCGGGGCGTACTCGAGCGTCGTCCGTGCTCCGAGCGGGTCCGTGATCGCAGCGATCCGTGCTCCGGCGGCGTACTCGAAACGCCAGACCGCTCCGTCGGCGTCACGTCGTTCGACGAGGAGCCCGGCGGCGTCGTGGCGGTACTCGCTCCGTGCGCCGGAGGGGCTGATCGCGGCGACCGGGTGACCGGCGGCGTCGCGCTCGATCCGAGCGGTGTCGCCGACGGCGTTGGTGGTCGAGACGAGCTCACCGAACGCGTCGTAGGAAAGAGTCAGGACCACGCCGGTCGGGTCGACGACATGGGTGAGGGAGCCGTCCTGCCAGGTCAGCTCCGTCCGGCCGCCGACCGGGTCGACGATGACCGACGGGTCGCGGTCGTCGCCCACGTACTCGTAGCTCACGACGGCACCGGCCTCGGTGACGACCGTCGTCACGCGGTCCTGGTCGTCGTACCCGTAGGTCAGGTCGCCGCCGGACGGCGTGACGGTCCGGGTCTTCCGGCCGCGGTCGTCGTACGCGTGGACGGTCACCGACCCGTCGCGCTCGGTCGCCGACACCAGGTTGCCGTGCCGGTCGTAGCTCATCGACTGGCGTCGGTCGTCGGAGTCGATGATCCCGACCAGACGCCCCTTGGCGTCGGCGATGTAGGAGTTCGACCGCGAGCCGTCGTGGTCGGACACCACCGTGACGCGACCGGGCAGGTACGCGAAGCGCACGGTGCGGCCGTGCGGGCTGATCTGTTCGACCACGCGGCGCTGGTCGTCGTAAGTGTTGTCGACCTCGACGACACCGGCCGCACTCGTGACCGTCGTGATGAGGTCGTCGTCGTTCCAGCCGTAGGTCCGGGTGCCGACGGCGTCGGTCACCGAGACGAGTCGGCCGCGCTCGTCGTACCCGTACTCGACCCGGCGGCCGTCGGAGGCGCGGAGCACCGCCACCCGGCCGTCGACGTGGTCGATGTCGATCGAGCGCCCGCGCTCGTGCAGCAGGCGCACGACGACGTCGTCGGCGTCCCGCTCGACGCGGACCGCGGTGCCGGCACCGCCGCGCTGTCCGAGCCACAGCCCGGACGGCGAGAAATCGATGCGCTCACCCTGGTTGTCGCGGACGACGAGCCGGTCGCCCTCGGCCGCGAGCCAGCGGTTCTCGCCGACACCGCGCGCCCACCCCTCGCCGTCGCGCGGGAACCGGACCTGACGACCGTCGGCGCCGACGAACGACGCGCCTTCGTCGTCGAGGAGCAGGCGGGTCTCGAGGATCGACGCCCACCCCGGACCGAAGAGCCCGACGTGCTGGTCGAGGGAGTTGTACATGCGGGTCACCTGCAGCGCCGCAGATGCACCGGTGAACGCCAGGTCGAGCTCCGGCTCGAGGAAGTTGCCCGTCGTGGTGTTCACCGGGTCCATCGAGAAGCCGGTGGTGGGCTGGGCGCCGTAGGCCGTCGGCGGCTCGAACTGCAGATCGGTGCGGGTCTGCGAGACGCCGGCCGCGGCGAGCGCGGCTGCGAGCCCGGAGTCCGCGACGGTCGAGACCTCGCCCTCGCCGCCGGCCGCCGCGAAGGCGTCGGCGACGGTGTTGGCCCACGTGACATCCTGGTCGTTCGCCGCGATCCACTGCTCGAACGCCGTCACGACGCTGCCGGCGTCGATGTGCGCCCACGAGCACTTCGTGGCGAAGTCGGCGAGCTTGCCGCGGAGCGCCCCGGGCTTGCCGTCGAGGGCGCGGTTCAGCCCCGAGGAACCGGTCGCGAACGAGCGGAGGTCAGCGGGCCGGGCGGACGACGTGCCGCCGCCGCCACCACCGCCGCCGGCTCCGGGGTTCGGGGTCTCACGCGGCTTCGTCGTCACGGCCGGCGGGTCGAACTTCGGCGCCGGTTCGTTCTCGACGGTCGGCATCGGGTCGTAGTGGACCGTGTCGTTGAGGAAGTCCTGGAAGCCGTTGCGGCCGTCCTCGCGTTCCTGCCACTCGCGGGCGGTCTTGCGCCGCGCGCGCTCGTCCGCGGCGGCGGCCTTCATGGTGTCGATCCACCCGGCGACGGTCTCGAGGGCGTCGACGATGTTGGTGGCGTCGCTCGATGCCGTCCCCGCGTTCTGCGTGAAGAGCTGCGAGAAGTGCCCGCGGAACTCCTGGGAGGCGGTCGTCACGTACGACTGCCTCGATGCCTTCTGTCCGCTGATCGCGTCAGCCGACGCGGTCAGCGAGCTCTTGAGCGCATCCGCGGTGGCATCGTCGAACTCGATCGAATCCGTGTTGGCGTGGATCTTCGCCATGGTCGTCCCCCCAGGGTCGGTGCTGGTCGTGCTGATCGTGCTGGTGAAGCGGCCCCACCGACCGCGAACGCCCGGACCGCCGCGAGTGCGACGGTCCGGGCGGGAACAGGCCGGTGCTTACGCGCCGCCACCTGCGGTGAAGATGTCCTGCGAGATCTTGTCGAGCTGCGTGCGGAGCTGCTCGAGCTCGGTCTTCGCCTTGTCCAGAGCAGCCTTGGTCTCCGGCCAGGTGGACCCGCGGAACGTCGCCGCGAGCGGGCCGTCCCAGACGTTCGAGTCGGAAAGGATCCGGCCCTGAGCGTCGAGCTGCGAGATCTGGTCGGTGAAACCACCGTTGATGATCGACTGGACCTGACGGATGGCGGTCTTGGCCTGCTCGGTCGAAAGGACACGCGACATGATGAACCTCTTTCATTCGTAGCTGCACCCCCGCGCAGTGGAATCCCCCCGGAGGCTCTGACACGGCCCACCATACCCACAAACCCAGGCAGATGTCACCGTCGGTATATCGTGATCCTTCCTCCACATCCAAACGGTTCACCGGCGGTTTCCACAGCGTCCACCGAGGCCCCTCCGGTGGCAGGGGCCGGGTGGCAGGATGTGGGGATGGACACCGAACCGCAGCTCGACGGCGAATCCGTCGCACCCGACCTCGACGACTTCGACGAAGTCATCGAGATCGAGCACGAGTCACTGCCGACGGACCGCTACTTCGACCGCGAGCTCAGCTGGCTCCGGTTCAACCAGCGCGTGCTCGAGCTGGGTGAAGACCGCACGCAGCCCCTGCTGGAGCGGGCGAACTTCCTGGCGATCTTCGCGTCCAACCTCGACGAGTTCTTCATGGTCCGCGTCGCCGGCCTGAAGCGCCGCATCGACACCGGCATCGCCGTCCCGACCAACGTCGGCCGTGCCCCCAGCGACGTCCTGCGTGACATCGCGAAGAAGGCCCACGAGCTGCAGGACCGGCACGCCCAGGCCTTCATCGGGTCGCTCAAGCCCGACCTCGACGCCGCGGGCATCCACATCGAGCACTGGTCCGACCTCGACGAAGCCGACCGGCAGCGCATGCGGGAGTACTTCAACGAGCAGATCTTCCCGGTGCTCATGCCCCTGGCCGTCGACCCGGCGCACCCGTTCCCCTACATCTCCGGGCTCTCGCTCAACCTGGCGGTGCGGGTCCGCAACCCGAAGTCGCAGCGCCAGGAGTTCGCGCGCCTCAAGGTGCCGCAGAACTTCTCCCGCTTCATCAAGCTCCCCGACGACAACTCCGGCCGGATGCGCTTCATCCCGCTCGAAGACCTCATCGCGAACCACCTCGACGACCTGTTCCCAGGGATGGAGGTCCTCGAGCACCACGTGTTCCGGGTCACCCGCAACGAGGACGTCGAGATCGAGGAGGACGAGGCCGAGAACCTCATCCAGGCCCTCGAGCGCGAGCTCCTGCGCCGCCGGTTCGGTCCGCCGATCCGCCTCGAGATCACCGAGGACATGGACCCGGTGACCCTCGACCTGCTCGTGCGTGAACTCGACATCACCGAGGAAGAGGTCTTCCGGCTGCCGTCGCCGCTCGACCTCGGCGGGCTGTTCGAGATCTCCAAGATCAACCGTCCCGACCTGCACTACCCCAAGCACGTGCCGACCACCCCGGTGCAGTTCCAGCCGGGTGAACCGAACACGAAGCCCGACCTGTTCCGCGCGATCAAGGCGAACGACGTCCTGGTCCACCACCCCTACGAGTCCTTCGCCACGAGCGTGCAGGCGTTCCTCGAGCAGGCCGCGGCCGACCCGAACGTCCTGGCGATCAAGCAGACCCTGTACCGCACCTCCGGCGACAGCCCCATCGTCGAGGCGCTGATCGACGCTGCGGCCGCCGGCAAGCAGGTCCTCGCCCTGGTCGAGATCAAAGCTCGCTTCGACGAGCAGAACAACATCACCTGGGCCCGGAAGCTGGAGAAGGCCGGCGTGCACGTCGTCTACGGCCTGGTCGGGCTGAAGACGCACTCGAAGCTGGTGCTCGTCATCCGGCAAGAGGGCGGGACGCTCAAGCACTACAGCCACATCGGCACGGGCAACTACAACCCGAAGACCTCGCGCATCTACGAGGACATGGGGCTCTTCACCTCGGACGACACGGTGGGCAAGGACCTGACCCGCCTGTTCAACGAGCTGTCCGGCTATGCCATCGAGAAGAAGTTCAAGCGCCTGCTCGTGGCACCGCTGCACCTGCGGAAGGGCCTGCTCAAGCGCATCCAGACCGAGGCCGCCAACGCTCGCGCCGGCAAGCCCTCGGGCATCCGGATCAAGGTCAACTCGATGGTCGACGAGCAGATCATCGACGCGCTGTACCTGGCGAGCCAGGCCGGGGTGCCGATCGACGTCTGGGTACGCGGCATCTGCTCGCTCAAGCCGGGCATGGAAGGCGTCAGCGACACCATCCGCGTGCGGAGCATCGTCGGGCGCTACCTCGAGCACTCCCGCGCGTTCGCGTTCCACAACGACGGCGACCCGGCGGTGTTCATCGGCAGCGCCGACATGATGCACCGCAACCTCGACCGCCGCGTCGAGGCGCTCGTGCGACTGGTCGCCCCGGACCACATCAACGAGGTCCAGGAGATGTTCGACCTGGCGATGGCCGACACCGCCAGCTCGTGGCACCTGGAGTCAGACGGCGAGTGGACGCGGCACTCCACCGACGATGCGGGCCGTCCGCTCGAGGACGTGCAGAATGTGACCATGCGGAAGATCTCGGCCCGGAAGCGCTCGACTCGGTGAGCGGCGGTCCCTCGGGCCCCGTCGTCGCTGCGGGTGCGGTCGTCTGGCGCGAACAGGACGGCACGCCCCTCGTGCTGCTCATCCACCGCGACCACCACAAGGACGTCTCCCTGCCCAAGGGCAAGGTGGACCCGGGCGAGGCCGTCCCGACGACCGCCGTGCGCGAGATCGACGAGGAGACCGGGTACCGCGTCCACCTCGGCGCACCGCTCGGCACCGCCGAGTACGTGCTGCCGAACGGCCGCGACAAGGTCGTGCACTACTGGGCGGCCCGGGTCTCGGCGAAGGAGTACGCCCGCGCGGGCGCCTTCGTGCCGAACCACGAGGTCGCGGCGCTCGAGTGGCTGACCATCGACGACGCCCGCAACCGCCTGACGTACGAGCGGGACGTCGCGATCCTCGACCGGTTCGCCGAACGCGCCGCCGCGGGACAGCACCGCACGTTCGCCCTGATCACCCTGCGCCACGCGAAGACGGTGCCCGGCTCGGACTGGGACGGCCCCGACGCCACCCGTCCGCTGCTGCCCGTCGGCCGCTCGCAGGCCAAGGCGGCCGCGGCACCGGTCGCAGCGTTCGGCCCGAAGAAGATCGTGAGCAGCACGGCGGCGCGGTGCCTCGCGACCGTCGAACCGCTGTCCGCCGCGACGAAGCTCGGCGTCTCGAGCACCCCGGACCTCAGCCAGGACGCCCACGACCGCGGAGCCGCCGACGTCAAGGGCGTCGTCCGGCGCCGGCTCGACAAGGGCAAGACCGCCGTGTTGTGCTCGCACGGCCCGGTGCTGCCCGACATCATCGCCCGGATCGCCACCGCGACCGCCGACGAGTCCGGCCGCTTCGACCTGCGCCGCGCCGCGATGCTGTCGGTCGGGGACTTCTCCGTCATGCACATCGCCGGGGACACGCTCGTCGCGGTCGAGACGCACCGCAACACGATCCCGGCGTAGCCCACCACCGGCGGACCGCAACGGTCCGGCGGTGCGCAGCTCTGCCCGACCGCAGCGTCGACGGACGACAGTGTCGCCCGACCGCAGCGCCGCCGGCATGCTGCCGACGCGCCCGGCACCCGGCCACAGGACGGGGCCGCGCCGCGCCCGGGAACGCGATCCGGGCCTCCCGACCGCTCGTCCGCGAACATGCGTGCGCATCTTCCAAACGAGCGCACAGTGCCCCCGATCCTGCTCCCTGCGCGGGTGCGGCGCACGCCGCCCCGACGCGGACAACCCCTCGTTCACCTCCCGTTCACCAGCGGGGGTGATTGCGGTCACCTCGCGTCCCTACAGTCGCTCCCGGGTCGGCACCGGCCCAGGGACCGCAGTGGTCCCACTGCATTCCATTCCCGAAGGGACCCCTGTGAACATCAAGCGAATCGGTTCGATCGCAGCAATTGCGATCGCCGGCGCAGTCGTGCTCTCCTCGTGCGCGGCAAACGAGGACGCGGGCAGCACCGAGTCCTCCTCCACCAGCGGCAGCGACTACTCGAAGCTCTCCGGCACCCTGACCGGCTCGGGCTCGTCCGCACAGCAGACCGCGCAGGCCACCTGGGCCGCCGGTTTCCAGAACGAAGCCTCGGGCGTCACCGTCAACTACACGCCGGACGGCTCCGGTGCCGGCCGCGAGAACTTCATGTCGGGTGCCGCGGACTTCGCCGGCTCCGACGCCGCGCTGAAGGACGAGGAGCTCTCGGGCAAGTTCGAGTCCTGCAAGGCGGACACCAAGGGCATCGACATCCCCGTCTACATCTCCCCGATCGCGATCGCCTACAAGGTCGACGGCGTCAGCGACCTGACCCTCGACGCCAAGGCCATCGCGGGGATCTTCTCGGGCAAGATCACCAAGTGGAACGACTCGGAGATCGCCGGCCTGAACAAGGACGCGAAGCTGCCGGACGCGAACATCACGGTCGTGCACCGCTCGGACGACTCGGGCACCACGCAGAACTTCTCGGAGTACGTCTCCGCGAACGCTTCTGACGTCTGGACCGAAGAGCCCAGCCAGACCTTCCCGTACTCGGTCGGTGACAGCGCGAAGGGCACCTCCGGTGTCGCCTCCGCGATGGGCAACGCCACCAACGCCATCACCTACATCGACGACTCCGGTGCGGGCGACCTCGACCGCGCGAAGCTGATGGTCGGCGACAAGGCGACCGAGATCTCGGCCGACGGTGCCGCGCAGGTCGTCGCCGACTCGAAGATCGCGACCGGCCGCGAGGACAACGACCTCGCGATCGACATCGACCGCAAGGACACCGCTGACGGTGCCTGGCCGCTGGTCCTCGTCTCCTACGCCATCGCGTGCCAGGAGTACAAGGACGCCGACAAGGCCGAGCTCGTGAAGGGCTACCTCGACTACGTCGTCTCGAGCGCCGCTCAGGACGCCGCTGCCAAGGAGGCCAAGTCGGCCGCCCTCTCCTCCGACCTCGCGTCGAAGGCCAAGGACGCGGTCGCGTCCATCAAGTAAGGCCCCTTGAGCGCCCGGACGCCGGTCCCACCCACACGACCGGCGTCCGGGCACTCAGCCGTCCAGGCCACCACCCGGACGGGCACCGCACCACCACCCCAGAACCCGTCGCCTCCCCCGGCGTTCCTCCGACAGGAGTACCCCATGACGACCGCACCGGCCCAGCCAGGGGCCACCGTCACCCCGATCAAGCCGAAGGCCGTCGTCCGTGTCGGCGACCGCGTCTTCTCCGCCGCATCGGTCATCGCCGGCGGCCTCATCCTCTTCGTGCTCGTGCTCGTCGCCGCGTTCCTCGTGTGGCAGAGCATCCCGGCCTTCTCCGCCAAGGTCGGCGAGCTGCCGGGCAAGGCCACGAACTTCTGGGACTTCGTCGGCCCCCTGGTCTTCGGCACCGTCTGGTCCGCGCTCATCGCGCTCGTGATCGCCGTGCCGCTGTCCCTCGGGATCGCCCTCTTCATCTCGCACTTCGCGCCGCGTCGACTCGCGCCGGTCCTCGGCTACGTGATCGACCTGCTGGCCGCCGTGCCGTCGGTCGTCTACGGCCTCTGGGGCATCGCCGTGCTGGCGCCCCTGGTGAAGCCGTTCTACGTGTTCCTGAACGAGTACGTCGGCTGGTTCCCGCTGTTCTCCGGCCAGGTGTCCGGCACGGGCCGCACGATCCTGACGGCGTCGATCGTCCTCGCCGTCATGGCGATCCCGATCATGACCGCGGTCATGCGTGAGATCTTCCTGCAGGCCCCGACCCTCAACGAGGAAGCGGCCCTGGCCCTCGGCGCGACCCGCTGGGAGATGATCCGCCTGTCGGTCCTGCCGTTCGCGAAGTCCGGCATCGTCTCCGCGATCATGCTCGGCCTCGGCCGTGCACTCGGCGAGACGATGGCGATCGCGCTGGTGCTGTCGGTCTCGACGAACGTCACGTTCCAGATGCTGACGTCGCAGAACCCCTCGACGATCGCCGCGAACATCGCCCTGCAGTTCGCCGAGGCCTCGGGCACCGCACTCAACGCGCTCATCGCGTCGGGTCTGATCCTCTTCGTCATCACCCTGGTCATCAACATGCTCGCGCGGTACATCGTCCGCAGCCGAGTCAGCTGAGAGGTCGCACCCGATGTCCCTCGCGCTCCGTCAGACCGGCACCGCCGGCAACGTCTACGCCAACGGCAAGCTGCACGCCTCCGTCCCGTGGCTGCTGCTGGTCGGCAGCTGGGTCGCCCTCGTCCTGGTCTTCGCCCTGCTCAACGCCGGTGGCGCCGTCAAGGACTTCAACGTCGTCGCCGCGATCTTCCTCGGCACGGTCCTGTTCGACGTCCTCATCGTCGTCATCTCGCGCATCGTCGAGGGCGGCCGCAAGGCGGTCGACCGCCTGGTCACCTCGCTCGTCATCACGGCGTTCGTCATCGCGGTCCTGCCGCTGGTGTCTCTGCTCTGGACGGTCATCGCCAAGGGCATCGCCCGCTTCGACGCGAACTTCTTCTCGTACTCGATGCGCGGGGTCATCTCCGAGGGCGGCGGTGCGGTCCACGCCCTCATCGGCACGCTCGAGATCACGCTGTTCGCGGCGCTCATCTCGGTGCCGATCGGCCTGCTCACCTCGATCTACCTGGTCGAGTACGGTCGCGGCGCACTGGCGAAGGGCATCACCTTCTTCGTCGACGTCATGACGGGCATCCCGTCGATCGTCGCCGGTCTGTTCGCCTACGCGCTCTTCGCGCTGTTCCTCGGCCCGGGTGCCCGCTTCGGCCTGGTCGGCTCCGTGGCCCTGTCGGTGCTGATGATCCCGATCGTCGTGCGCTCCACCGAAGAGGTGCTCAAGATCGTCCCGATGGAACTCCGCGAGGCCTCGTACGCCCTCGGGGTGCCGAAGTACCTCACGATCCTCAAGGTCGTGCTCCCCACCAGCCTCGCCGGCATCACCACCGGCGTCATGCTCTCGATCGCCCGCGTCATCGGTGAGACCGCCCCGCTGCTCGTCACGGCCGGCTTCACCGCGAGCATGAACTACAACCTGTTCCGTGACCCGATGATGACCCTGCCGGTGTACGCGTACACGCAGTACTCGCAGCAGGGTGCCAACCCGGTGCCGTTCGTCGACCGGGCCTGGACCGCGGCCCTCGTGCTCATCCTGATCGTGATGCTGCTCAACCTGCTCGCCCGGTTCATCACCCGTCTCTTCGCCCCCAAGCTCAGCCGCTGACCCTCCGCCCCCGCGGAACCAGCGACACCACCCACCCAGAAGGATCAACGTGTCCAAGCGCATCGAGGTCGACGGCCTCAACGTCTACTACTCGAAGTTCAAGGCGGTCGAGGGTGTCGACATCACCATCGAGCCCCGCACCGTCACGGCCTTCATCGGCCCGTCGGGCTGCGGCAAGTCCACCTTCCTCCGCACCCTGAACCGCATGCACGAGGTCATCCCCGGCGCATGGGTCGAGGGCTCGGTCAAGATCGACGGCGACGACCTGTACGGCGCCGGCGTCGACCCCGTGCTCGTCCGTCGGCAGGTCGGCATGGTCTTCCAGCGTCCGAACCCGTTCCCCACGATGTCGATCCGCGACAACGTGCTGGCGGGCGTGAAGCTCAACAACAAGCGCGTCTCCCGTTCCGAGGCCGACGACATCGTCGAGCGCTCGCTGCAGGGCGCGAACCTGTGGAACGAGGTCAAGGACCGCCTCGACAAGCCCGGCATGGGCCTGTCCGGTGGGCAGCAGCAGCGTCTCTGCATCGCCCGCGCCATCGCGGTCGAGCCGGACGTGCTCCTGATGGACGAGCCCTGCTCGGCCCTCGACCCGATCTCGACCCTCGCCATCGAGGACCTGATCGAGGAGCTCAAGAAGGAGTTCACGATCGTGATCGTGACCCACAACATGCAGCAGGCGTCGCGCGTCAGCGACAAGACGGCGTTCTTCAACATCGCCGGCACCGGCGCACCCGGCAAGCTCATCGAGTTCGACGACACCGCGACGATGTTCTCGAACCCGTCCGTGCAGGCCACCGAGGACTACGTCTCGGGCCGCTTCGGTTGATCGGCATCCGTCCGTCGCGCTGACGGACTGCCTGGAGGCCCGGTGCACGTCCGCCACGGACGCGCACCGGGCCTTCGTGGTTGCGGCGGCGTTCGTGGTCGCGCGCGGCGCCACGGTGCGATCACGACGCGGACGCAGAACGACGAAGCCGCTGTCGTGTGACAGCGGCTTCGTCGTTCTGCGTCGGTGGCAGTCCAGCAGGACCGCCCCTGGCATCAGGCCGTGGTGGTGGGGACCGCCATGATCGGCGAGGTGGTCGGCTGCTCGGAACCGCCCTCGGGCTCGACCGTCATGCCGATCGTCGCGCCCTCGGACATCGCGCCCTTGAGCACGGCGGAGTGCACACCGTCGGCCGCACCGTCGACCAGGCCGGCCGACTTGATGGTGCCGCCCTGCTCCTCGGAGCCGATGTACCAGAGCTCGTACGTCTTGCCCTTCGGCGCCTGCTCGACACCGTCGAGGATCACCGCGGACTTGCCGAGGTCGTTCGACCACACGACCGTCGCCGAACCGCCGCCCGCGACCTTGGTCGTGGTGCGCTGGAAGTCCGACGCGGCGTAGATGCGGTCGAGGCCGCTCGAGGCCTGCGTGGTGCCGGTGCCGGAGCCGTTCGGATCGAAGATCGATCCGACGCCGAGTCCGCCGAAGAAGACCGCGGCGACGGCAGCTGCGGCCGTCAGCATGACCGCCGGACGCTGGAACCAGCGGCGGCGAGCCTCGGAGGAAGCCCGGCCACCGGCGGTGGGGCCGTCGGCGATCGAGGCGACGTGCCTGGCGGGCTCGGGACGGGCCTCCTGGACGGAGGTGGTCTCGGCGACCGGGATCTGGTCGACCGTCGTGTCGGCGAGGGGTGCGGCCTGGGGGGTCGTGGCGATCTGGGCCAGCAGCGACTCCTTGAGCGACGCTGGGGGCTCGATCGGTGCGACGGCGTAGGCGAGCTGCAGCGCGGTCTCGCGCAGCGAGTCGTTCTCGGCCTGCAGCTCGGGGGACGTCCGGAGGGCGTCCTCGAGGAGCGCGCGCTCGTCGTCGGACAGCGCGTCGAGGGCGTGGGAACCCGTCATCAGTGCGGGGTCGTCGTGGCGTTCGGTCATGAGGTCACCCCCATCTCGTCTCGGAGTCGGATCATCCCGTCACGGAGACGGGTCTTGACGGTGCCGATGGGGACACCGAGGTGTTCGGCCATCTCGCTGTGCGAGTAGCCGCCGTAGTACGCGAGTTGCACGGCCTGCCGCTGGAACTCGGTGAGCTTCGCCAGCGCTCGGCCGACGCGCTCGTGCTCGATGCGGATCTCGACGGACTCGGAGACCTGGTCGAAACCGGCCTCGAGGTCGCGGATGCCGATCTTGGTGTCGCGGTCGTGCGACGACTGCGAGGCACGGACCCGGTCGACCGCTCGGCGGTGGGCCATGGTGAGGACCCAGCTGGCCGCGGTACCGCGCTTCCGGTCGAAGCGGGTGGCCTGCTGCCAGACCTCCAGGAAGACCTCCTGCGTGACCTCTTCCGACTGCGCGCGGTCCCGGAGGAGGCGCGTGATCAGACCGAGGACCCGACCGGAGAGTGCGTCGTAGAGGTCCGCGAAGGCGGCTTGGTCACCGGCGGCGACCCGGGCGAGCAGGTCGTCCGGCGATGCCTGAGCTGGCTCTGACGAGCTCCAGCGTTCGGTGTCGCTATCCACGAGGGCAAGCATTGCAGGTTTCCCTCCTCTCGGTTGCTTTCGTTGACCAGGCGGGTAGCACGAAGCCTCCGCATGGGCGGTCGAGACGAGGGGCCGGCGTGACCCACAGGGAATTGACCGGCGGTGCCGGTCCGGGTCACACCGGGCCTCTCGCTTCGTGACGGGCATTCCGACCGTCACGCAGATGATTCGGCGCGGTCCCCGCTGTGGATTGGATGGGGGTCGGGATTTCTCGGCGGGATGGGCGCGGCGGGCCTTCGAAGGGGCTCCCGCGGGCACGCCCGGGGCCGGTTCTGTCCACCGTGAGTGAACAGGGTCGAGTGATCAGCCAGCGTCTCGTAGACTTGGTCTCGCCGGGCCGCAGCAAGCCCCGGGCTCCAAAATTCGCCGCTTCGAGCGGCCTCGCGCCGAGAGGCGCTTCTGCGGCCCGGTCTTTTCATGCCCGGATGCGTTCCGGACTGCTGCGCGGCCCCTGGCCTGGCGCGTCGTCGCGCTGCTGCGCGGCCCTGGAGGCCCGGTGCGGGTCCGTCCCGCCGCGCGCTCAGTCCAGGCTGTCGCGGCGCCAGAGCGCCGCCGCCTCGGTCAGGTCGGCCGCCAGCTCCGTCAGGCGGAGCGCCCGCGTCGTGAGTTCGCTCGCGCGCTCGGACGCGACCAGGTCCGCCTCGTCCGCCACGGCGGTCGCGCCGGCGGCGGTCAGACGACAGAACGACGCCCCGCGGTCGAGCGCCACCGCGAGGTCGCCCGTGTACAGGCCGTGCAGGATGCGGTCGGCGAGCGTCAGGATCTCGGCCGGGCCCGTCGGTTCCTCGGCGCCCGCGACCGCCTGGTCGATCGTGCCGATCTGCGCCGTGCCCCGCTCGAACAGGTACGCGATCTCCTCCGGGTTCTGCCGGATGACGATGCGCACCAGGTACACCCGCCAGAGCGCCCCCGGCAGGGTGTGCGCGCCGACCCGCGCCCACAGCTCCGCGATGGCGTCGATGCCGTGCACGTCGGTGTAGGTGACGAGCCGCTCGACCACGGCGGGGTCCGGGTCTTCGCGGACCCGGTGCAGCAGTGCGTTCGCGGTCTCGTGCGCGACGCGGTTCACCAGCGCCGGGTCCTCACCGCCCTGGATGGCGGCGAACTCGGCGTCGGTGAAGTGGACGGGACGGTGGTGATCGCGAGGCACCGCAGCAGTGTAGGCGCGGCCGGTGACACGCCCGCGTCCCGTTCGCCCAGAACGCAACGGCTGCGCCACGCGTACCGTGTTGCGGCAGGGAGGCGCTCCTCCCTGCACGTGAAGGAGAGGATCTTCCATGAACGCCCTGCTCATCATCCTGGCTGTGATCGCAGTCATCCTGCTGTTCGTCGGCGGGTTCGCCGCGAGCCTGAAGTTCCTGCTCTGGGTGGGCATCGTGCTGCTCGTCATCGCGGTCATCGCGTGGCTGCTGCGCTCGCTCACCGGACGTCGGGGCTGACCCGGACCGACGGTTCCTTCCCGGAGGCCCTCACCCGCTAGCCTTGCGGGTGAGGGCCTCTAGCTCAGTTGGTAGAGCACCGGACTTTTAATCCGAGGGTCGTGGGTTCGAGCCCCACGGGGCCCACCTCCCAGTCTCGCTTCCCGCTCGTGTCTACAATTCGACGGATGGGCCGACGATCGCAGCGCGGGCGGCCGGGCACCCCCACCGGCCCGGCGACGATGCGCCGACGCCGCCGCGGGCTGGTGCCGGCACTCGCCCTCGGCGCGATGGCCCTCGGGGTCTCCGGGCTCCTGCTGATCCTGCCGAGCGTCTCGAGCGCCTGCCAGACGGTGTCCTCGTCGACCTCGGCCTCGGCCATCGCCGCCCCCGGGGTCTCGGCCGACCGCATCGCCGCTGCCATCGAGCCCGGGTCACGTGTCCTGATCGTCGGCGACTCGTACACCGCTGGTCGGGGCTCGACCACCGGCATCCGCGGATGGGCCCAGGACATCAGCGAGGACCGCGGCTGGACGGCCGAGATCGACGGCTACCCGGGCACGGGCTACGTCGACACCGGTCGGACCGGTTCGTCGCACTACACGTTCGGACCGCGCCTCCAGCGGCATGCGTTGTTCGACCCCCGGCTCGTGATCGTGCAGGGCAGCCAGAACGACTGGCTCGTCGACGCGGACACCCTCCGCGCCACCGTGGAGCGGACCCTCCGCCAGGCGCAGCAGACCTGGCCGGACGCCGTCGTCGTCGCGCTGGGCCCGTCGGCACCGCTGCCGTGGGCGAACTCGACCGTCGGCGTCGCCGCGTCGGTCTCCGCGGGTGCCGCGGCCGCGGGTGTGCCCTACATCGATGCCCTGGCCGGCAGGTGGTTCACGTCGAGCAACAGCCCCGGGTACTCCGCCGTCGACGGCGGACACCCGAACGACGCCGGGCACCAGTACCTGGCGGAGCGGGTCAGCGACTCCCTCGACGCCCTCGCCGCTCCCGTCGGCAGCGCCCGCTGCCTCTGAGCGAGCCCACCCGCTCCTGAACGGGGTACAACCCGTCCCCAGCGTGCTCATGGGAGATCCCCTGGGCAGCACAGGCCGTCCTCAGCGGACTGTTGGGCTGCCGCCGATAGTGTCGTTCCCGGATCCGATCACCGGATCCTGCAGCACCGCACCACCACGAACGAACGGGGTACACCGTGATCGAGCCCATCGAAGCCACGCAGACCAGCACCACCGGTGACGCGCGCCGCATCGTCGAGCTCGCAGCAGCGACCAACACGACGATGAGCAACGAGCTCCTGCTCGACACGCTCCGCCGCAACGCCCAGGTCACGACCCGCCACATCCGCAAGGACTTCATCGAGGTCGCGACGGCCACCGCCGTGCTCGGCTACGTCTGCCGGCAGCGCAAGGACTTCATCGCGCTCCGTGGCGACGACCCGGCGTGGGCGCACGAGGTCGGCCGGTACGCGACCGAGTCCCTCGCGGTCGAGGCGCTCCGGATGCGCCGCGGCTGACGCCCGGCGACCGACACGAACGATGAAGGCCCCGCCGGACACCCGGCGGGGCCTTCATCGTGTCAGCGGTGTGAGCTGACCGGAGTCCTCAGGACCAGACGCGGCGGATGCCCCACGAGCCGGTCCAGGTCTCGTCCGGCTCGAGCCAGCGCAGGCCCTCGCCCGAGTTCAGGGCGTTCGCGGGAGCCGTCATCGGTTCGACCGCGATCGCCAGGCCCTTCCCCTCGCCACGCGGGTACTCGCGCGACGTGAAGACCTGCACGTAGGGGAACGAGGCGTCCTGCCAGAGCTCCACACCGTCGCCCTCGGGCCCGTGCATCGTCGTCCGGCGGATCCCCTCGGCATCGGGGGTGACGTCCTTGTACGCGGTGTCGAGGTCCGAGTCCCCGGCACGCCGCCCCTGGCGCAGGTCGTACGGCGTGCCCTCGACCGGCACCGAACCGTTCGGCACCTTCTGCTCGTCGACGGTGAAGGCGGTCGCGGCGTCGAGCGTGACGACCAGGTCGTCGGCGGGGGTGTCACCGGCGCGCAGGTACGGGTGCGCACCGATCGCGAAGGGTGCGCGGACACCCGAACGGTTCGTGACCTCGTGCGTGACGCGGATGCCGTCGTCGACGAGTTCGTGCAGCACGCGCGTCTCGAGGGTGAACGGCCACCCGTGCTGCGGGTGGATCGTCGCCTCCTGCTGGATCGACGTCTCGGTCTGCGAGACCACCCGGTACGGGGCGAACCGGAGCAGTCCGTGCGACGCGTTGCCGTACTTCGGCTCCGAGACGTCGAGCTGCTGCCGCTTGCCGTCGAGCTCCCACACACCACCGGCGACGCGGTTCGGCCAGGGTGCCAGGACGATCCCGTTCGCCCCCGGCGGCTGCTCGGTGACGGGGAACGGCTCGGTGATGTCGAAGCCGGCGACGCGGAGTTCGCGGATGCCCGCGGCGACCTCGGTGACCACGGCTTCGACGACCCCGTCGGGCCCGGCGTGGTGGAGGCGGTACTGGCCACCCGTGGGTGCTGCGGTCATGGGGTGTTCTTCCTTCCGGCTGGTTCGGTGTGCTGCTCGCCGTCGGCGACGATCACCTGGGCCCCGGCCGCCCGGATCGTGGCGACCGCGGCGGCGTCGGCCTCGGCGGTGACGACGACGTCGATGTCCTCGAGCGCGCGGACGACCCCGATGTGGGCCCGGCCGAACTTCGACCCGTCCGCGACCACGACGGTACGCCGGGCCGTCCCCGCGAGCATCCGCTTGGCCTCGGTCTCGGGCAGGTTCACGTTCGTCAGGCCGTGGTCGACGTCGAGGCCGGTGCCACCGAGGAACACGAGGTCGGCGGCGATCATCGGCAGGACCGCGCCGTTGAAGGGCGCGACGAGTGAGTGCTGCAGGGGCCGGAGGGTGCCGCCGGTGACGATCACGGTGAAGCGCGGGACGGCTCGCTCGAGCGTGAGCGCCGTGGTGAGGGAGTTCGTGACGACGGTGACGCCGGTGAGTTCGGTGCGCGCCACGAGCGCCTCGGCGACGGCGGCGGGCGTGGTGCCGACGTCGAGGACGACGCACTCCCCCGGGCGCACCAGCGCCGCTGCCGCACGGCCGATGGCCGCCTTGGCCACCTGGTGCTCGACGGCGGTCTCCTCGAAGGGGCGCTCGGTGGACCCGGCCCCGAGGCGGACCGCACCCCCGTGCACCCGGCGGATCCGGGCCTCCTGGTCGAGGACGGCGAGGTCCTGGCGGACCGTCACCTCGCTGGTGCCGAGGGACGCGGCCAACGCGGCCGTCCGGACCATGCCCGGGGCGCCGTCGACGATCGCGACGATGCGGTCCTGCCGCAGGGGCGCGGGCAGGGCGCCGGCGAGGAAGGAGAGGTCGGCGTCCGTCATGTGGACAGTTTCGCTTGCTTCCGATGTCCTTCGCAACGCTTCGGATCGGCGCTAGGCTGTTCCGGTGATCACCAAGCGCGTGACGAAGCTCGCGGACGGCCGCGACCTCTTCTACTTCGACGACGCCGACTCGACGCTGCCCGCAGAACGCAGCGTCGACGAGCGCGTGCTCGACCCGCGGCCCGAGACGGCGCGGATGCGGCAGGACGTCCTGACGGGCGAGTGGGTGTCGATCGCGGCGTCCCGGCAGAACCGGGTGTTCCTGCCGCCGGCCGACCAGGACCCGCTCGCGCCCCAGAGCCCGGCCAACCCGTCCGAGATCCCGAGCCGCTACGACGTCGCGGTGTTCGAGAACCGTTCGCCGTCGTTCGGGCCGCTGCTCGAAGCCGACGACGCTCCCGAGTCGCTCGAGTCCCTGAGCGACGTCGGCCTGAACCGCCAGCTCCGCTCAGTCGGCCGGTGCGAGGTCGTGTGCTTCTCGCCCGAGACCTCCGGGTCCTTCGCCTCCATCTCCGAGTCGCGTGCCCGCACCGTCGTCGAAGCCTGGGCCGACCGCACGGCCGCACTCTCCGCGATGCCGGGCATCCAGCAGGTGTTCCCCTTCGAGAACCGGGGCGAGGCGATCGGCGTCACGCTGCACCACCCGCACGGACAGATCTACTCGTACCCGTACATCACCCCGCGCACGCAGCGACTGCTCGCGAGCATCGAACGGTTCGGCCCGGACCTGTTCGAGCAGCACCTGGCGAACGAGCGGGGTTCCGAGCGGGTCGTCCTCGCCGGCGAGCACTTCACCGCCTTCGTCCCGTTCGCCGCGCGCTGGCCCATCGAGATCCACATGCTGCCGCACCGTCACGTCCCCGACTTCGCCGGCCTGACCGACGCCGAGAAGGACGAGCTGGCGCACATGCACCTCCGGCTCACCCGTGGGCTCGACGCGCTCTACGGCGACCCGACGCCGTACATCGCCGCGTGGCACCAGGCACCGGTGCACACCGCCCGCGACACCGTGCGGCTGATGCTGCAGATCACCTCGCCGCGACGTGCGGCGGACAAGTTGAAGTTCCTGGCCGGCAGCGAAGCCGCCATGGGCGCCTGGATCGGGGACCTCGTGCCCGAGAAGGCGGCCGAGTTCATCCGACAGGGAGTCGAGCGCGCATGACGTTCCAGCAGGTCTACGGGTACGAGCCGACGGTGCGGTACTCCGCTCCGGGTCGCGTCAACCTGATCGGTGAGCACACCGACTACAACGACGGTTACGTACTGCCCTTCGCGATCGACCGTCGCACCACCGCCTCCATCGCGCAGCGCGACGACCGGACGATCCGCGTCGCCTCCGCCTTCGACGCCACGAGCGAGCCGGTGGCGCTGTCCCTCGACGACCTGTCGCCCGAGGCCATGAACGGCTGGTCGGCCTACGTCTTCGGCATCGCCTGGGCCCTGCGCGAGCAGGCCGGAGCCGATCTGGGCGACAAGACCGGGTTCGACGTCTTCATCGAGTCCGACGTCCCGGTCGGTGCGGGCCTGTCGTCCAGTGCGGCGATCGAGTGCGGTGTCGCGCTGGCGTTCAACGACCTGTGGGAACTCGGCCTCGACCGGAAGAGCCTGGCGCGCGTCGGGCAGTACTCGGAGAACCACGCCGTCGGTGCCCCCACCGGGATCATGGACCAGTCCGCCTCGCTGCTCGGCGAGCAGGACGCCGTCGTGTTCCTCGACTGCCGCACGCTCGACACCGCCGTCGTCGACCTGGCGCTCGAGGCGAACGGGCTCGAGGTCCTGGTGATCGACACCCGCGTCGAGCACGCCCACGCGACCGGCGGCTACGCGGCTCGTCGGGCCTCGTGCGAGAAGGGTGCGCGGGTGCTCGGGGTCGAGGCCCTGCGTGACGTCAGCGTCGAGGACCTCCCTCGTGCGCAGGAGCTCCTGGACGACGAGACCTTCCGCCGCGTTCGGCACATCGTGACCGAGGACCAGCGCGTCCTCGACACCGTCCGCACGCTGCGCGAACAGGGACCCCGGGCGATCGGATCCCTGCTCGTCGCGTCGCACGAGTCGATGCGCGACGACTTCGAGATCTCCGTGCCGGAGCTCGACCTGGCCGTCGCGACGGCGGTCGAGCACGGTGCCGTCGGTGCCCGCATGACCGGGGGTGGGTTCGGCGGCGCGGCGATCGCGCTGGTCGACCAGGAGTCGCGCGGTGCGATCAGCGCCGCCGTCACCGCTGCCTTCGCCGATGCCGGGTACCGCGAGCCAAACGTGTTCACGGTGCACGCCGCGCAGGGCGCTCGGCGCGACTGACGGCTGCGGCGGGCGCGGGCGTTCGCGCGCTCGACGTTTCGCGCTCAGCGACAGCTCACGCGGCGATCAGCCCGTGAGCTGTCGCTCAGCGCGAAAGAACGGCAGCACCCCGCCACCGCCCGCTCAGCCGAGGGAGTCCGCGTACCGGACGTGCTCCACGACGTTCCCGAGCACGAACGGGTGCGTCCGACCGTGCTCCACGGACCACTCCACCCACGCGGTCTGCGCCGGCATGAGCAGCCACACCACGACGGTCGTCCCGAGCACGGCAGCCAGGGTCAGGCCCATCACCGTGTGCTCGTCGAAGCGGGCTGCACCACGGCGGGCGATCGCGGCGACGAACCCGGCGACCGCGAACCCCACCGTCGCGAGCGTCCACCCGAACCAGGGGCCCGACGTGAACGTGTACTCCTGGCCGGCGTGCGCGAGTGTCATCGACCAGGTCGACCCCGGAGCCTGGAACAGCACGCAGAGCGCCACGATGACGATCAGCCACCGGGCGTCCTTGGTCAGTTGCGACGGCTCGGGCCGGGCTCGCATCACCGGCGCCGTCTGCAGTCGTTCGTCCCCCATGCCGCGACCGTAGCACCGGCGGAGTGCACTTCGTGAGCAGCAATGGTCGGGTGCGATGACGCCACCCGACCATTGCTGCACACCATCGGCACGCGACCAGCGCGCGACGCCCCGCGCGCTACGACAGCTGGCGCTCGGCGGCCTCGACGACGTTCTTCATGAGCATGGCGCGGGTCATCGGCCCGACGCCACCGGGAGTCGGCGACAGGAAGCCCGCGACCGACGCGACCGCGGGGTCGACGTCGCCGTGGAGCTTCGCCTTGCCGGTCTCCTCGTTGACGACGCGGGTGATCCCCACGTCGATGACTGCGGCACCGGGCTGCACCCAGTCGGGCTTGACGAGCCCGGCGACCCCGGCCGCGGCGACGATGATGTCGGCGCGACGGCACTCCGCCGCGACGTCGGCGGTCAGCGAGTGCGTCAGGGTCGCGGTCGCCTCGAGCCGCGTGAGCAGCAGACCGAGCGGCCGTCCGACGGTCAGCCCCTGACCGATGATCGTGACGTGCGCACCACGGATCGGGATCTCGTACGCGTCGAGCATCGCGACGATGCCCCGAGGGGTGCACGGCAGCGGTGCGTCGATCGTGCCGGCACCACCGGGCACGGCGAGCACCAGCTCGCCGAGGTTCGTCGGGTGCAGGCCGTCGGCGTCCTTCGCCGGGTCCATCAGCTCGAGCATCGGCGTCGGGTCGATGCCCTGTGGCAGCGGGAGCTGCACGATGAACGCGGTGACCCGGGGGTCGTCGTTCATCTGCAGGATCGCGGCCCGGATGTCGGCAGCGGACGCCGTCTCGGGCAGGTCGATGCGGTGCGAGTCGAGCCCGATCGACGCCGAGTCGCGGTGCTTGCCCGCGACGTAGGACATCGAGCCGGGGTTCGAGCCGACCATGATCGTGCCGAGGCCCGGACGGATGCCGTGCTCGTGCAGGCGGTCGATCCGGCCCCGGAGTTCGTCGAGCGTCCGGGCGGCGAGAGCCGTGCCGTCGATGCGGACGGCACTGCCCTCACCGGCCCAGAGCTCGCGCGGGAGTGCCGCGCTGACCGAACCGCTCACGCGTAGAGCGGGAACGCGTCGGTCAGGACCTTCACGCGGGCCGAGAGCGCTGCGACGTCCGGGTTCGGCATGAGGGTCAGCGCGATGATGTCGGCCACCTCGGTGAACTCGGCGTCGCCGAAGCCCCGGGTCGCCAGCGCCGAGGTGCCGATGCGGACACCCGAGGTGACCATCGGCGGGCGCGGGTCGAACGGCACGGAGTTGCGGTTCACGGTGATGCCGACCTCGTGCAGCAGGTCTTCGGCCTGCTTGCCGTCGACCTCGGACGCGCGCAGGTCGACGAGCACCAGGTGCACGTCGGTGCCGCCGGTGAGCACGTCGATGCCCGCGGCCTTGGCGTCGTCAGCGGTCAGGCGGGCGGCGAGGGCCTGGGCGCCACGGATCGTGCGCTCCTGACGGTCCTTGAACTCCGGGGTGCCGGCGAGCAGGAACGCGGTGGCCTTCGCGGCGATCACGTGCATGAGCGGGCCGCCCTGCTGGCCCGGGAAGACCGCGGAGTTGAGCTTCTTGAACAGGGTCTCGTCGTTCGACAGGATGATGCCCGAGCGGGGGCCGCCCAGGGTCTTGTGGACCGTCGACGAGACGACGTGGGCGTGCGGGACCGGGGACGGGTGCAGACCGGCGGCGACGAGGCCGGCGAAGTGCGCCATGTCGACCCAGAGCTTCGCGCCGACCTCGTCCGCGATCTCGCGGAACTTCGCGAAGTCGAGCTGGCGCGGGTAGGCGGACCAACCGGCGATCAGGACCTTCGGCTGGTGCTCGATGGCCTTCGCGCGGATGTCGTCGTAGTCGACCTCGAACGTCTCGGGGTCGACGCCGTACGCCACGGCGTTGTAGATGCGGCCGGAGAAGTTGAGCTTCATGCCGTGGGTCAGGTGCCCGCCGTGGGCGAGCTCGAGGCCGAGGATGGTGTCGCCGGCCGAGGCGATGGCGTGCAGGACAGCGGCGTTCGCCGTCGCGCCGGAGTGCGGCTGCACGTTCGCGTAGGAAGCACCGAAGAGCGCCTTGGCACGGTCGATGGCGAGCTGCTCGGCGACGTCGACGTACTCGCAGCCGCCGTAGTAGCGCTTGCCCGGGTAGCCCTCGGCGTACTTGTTGGTGAGCACGGAACCCTGCGACTCGAGCACGGCGCGCGGAACGAAGTTCTCGGACGCGATCATCTCGAGGGTGTCGCGCTGGCGGCCGAGCTCCTGCTGCAGGACGGCGGCGATCTCGGGGTCGACCTCGGTGAGCGGGGCGTTGAACGCGGCACGGGCGGCGGCCTGCTCGGCCACCTCGGCCGAGTCGGAGACGAACGGGGGCAGATCGGCAATGGACACGGGACTCCTACGGTGTGCGGACGACCAGCTGGTCGCACTCGGACGGTCGGTCGGTGCAGCCCAGGCGTACGGCCGCGCACCGTGTCTTTGTCGCTCCCCGATGGTGACCCATCCAACGCCAGTCGCGACCTGACGATCGTACCGAGCGACCCCGCCCTGTGTCACCCTGGATGCATGACGCTGCTCTCGCCCGACGTGGACGAACGGACCACCACGGACGAACGGACCAGTGCGCGGGCGGACACCCCGTGGGTCACGGTGGTGTGGGACGACCCGGTGAACCTGATGTCGTACGTCACCTACGTCTTCCAGCGGCACTTCGGGTTCTCGCGCGAGCAGGCCGAGCGACTCATGCACCAGGTGAACGACGACGGTCGGGCGATCGTGGCGTCGGGCCCGCGCGAATCGATGGAGGCCCACGTGCAGTCCATGCACGGCTACGGGCTGCAGGCGACCGTCGACAAGGCCCCCGAAGCGTGATCCCGTTCGTCCGCCGCGCCGACGGCGTCCACCTCGGCCTGTCCTCCGGCGAGCGCGACCTGCTCGCCTCGCTCACCGAACAGCTGCGGCAGGTGCTCGGCGGCGACCTGTCCACCGATCCGATCAGCGAGCGGATGTTCCCGGACGCCTACCCCGGTGACGACGAGGCGAGCGCGGAGTTCCGGAAGTACACGCAGTCCGACCTGCTCACGCAGAAGACGACGAACGCCTCGATCGTGCACGACTGGCTGACGGGCACCCGCGACGGTTCGCTCGACGCCGAGGACGAGCAGGCGTGGCTCCGCACCCTCACCGACCTGCGGCTGACGATCGCCGACCGGCTGGGCATCGAGGACGCCGACGACGAGGAGCGCTCCGTCGAGGCCGACGCGGGCGTCGGCCTGCGCGACGTCTACGACTGGCTCGGCTACGTGCAGGAGCACCTGGTCGTGACGCTCACGTCGCGCTGACGGCCCACGGCCTGGAGGCCCGGATCACCTCCGGCGCGACGGGTCACCCCAGCAGGTCGTCGCGGTGGGCTCGCGCCCAGTCGGTCAGGCTCCGGGGTGCGGTGCCGGTGATGCGCAGGACGTCGTCGCTCATCACGTCGACGCCGTCGAGGCCGCGGCGGACGACCCGGCCGAACTGCTGCCGGAGCCCCTCGGCCTGCCAGGCGGGCACCCCGCTCAGGCGGAGCACACCGGCGTAGACACGGCTCGGCAGGTGCAGGGCGCGCACGGGTCGGCGGAGCCCTGCGGTGAGCGCGGCGGCGACACCCCGCGCGTCGAGCAGGTCCGGCCCGGTGAGTACCGGTTCGGTGCCGTCGTGGCCGTCCTCCGTCAGCACCCGGGCGGCGGTCCGGGCGATGTCCTCGGTGTCGATCCAGCCGATCACCCCGCGGCCCGTGGTGTGCGGGAACCACCCCCGTCGGATCGCGGGCACCGAGGGCTGCACGTTCGTCATGAACGACGAGGGGTGCAGGATCGTCCACGCCAGCCCGCTCTCGCGCACCATCCGGTCGATGTGCCAGGCGGCGCTCGCCCACGACATCGGGGAGTGCTCGGCGGCGTCCCCGCCCGACAGCTGCACGATCCGGCCGACCCCGGCCCGCTGCGCCGCACGGACGCCCGTGGTGCCCTGCTCGCGCTGCCGCTGGCTGACCGGCGTCACGAGGAAGAACCGGTCGACCCCGTCGAGCGCCGCGGTGAGCGCGTCCTCGTCGTCCAGGTCGGCCAAGCGGCCGTCGATGCCCCGCGCCCGGAGCGCGTCGACCTGCTCGGGTCGTCGGACCACGGCTCGCACCGTCACCCCTGCCGCCCGCAGCAGGTCCGCCGTCTTGCCCCCGACGTCCCCGGTCACGCCGGTGACGGCCACGATCTCGTCCATGTCTGCTCCCGTCCCACTGACCCGTTCTGGTATCAGTTTTCTGATACCTGAATGTACGCCGGTACGATCACCCCGTGCCCCAGGAACTCCCAGCCCCGCGTGACGACGTCGACGGCATCGTGGCCTGGACGGTGATCCGGGCCGCACGGACGCTCTCCCGCCGACTCGCGGCCGAGCTGGCGCCGCTCGGGTTGACACCCGTCGAGTTCGGGGCGCTCATCCAGCTCGCAGCGGCCGGCGAGCTCAGCCAGGCCGACCTCGCGCGGGCGGTCGGCGTCCGACCGCAGAGCATGACGACGCTCGTCGGGGGGCTCTCGACGCGGGGACTCGTGGAGCGGGGTGCCGCACCGGGCCGGGGACGGGCCTCCCGGATGCGACTGACCGACCAGGGCGAGGCGCTGCTGGCACGCGCCCACCCCATCGTCCGGGCGAGCAACGCGTGGTTCGGCGACGGCGCGGAGCCGATCTCGGCGACCCTGCTCCCGCTGCTCGAGCCGGACGCGGGCGACGACGGTTCCGCCGTTCCCTGACCGGCATCGGAAGGAAAACTTGCAAGGTGGGCTGGTGACGGACTAGCCTCCGGGGCGTGACCGACGCACCGGAGACCGACCCGACCGACCTGGCCGACGCCGTCCTGACGATGCACGGACGACTGCGGCGGTCGTTGCTGGCCTCGAAGTCGGACGACGTCACGGCGTCGCAGACCGCCGCCCTCGGACGCCTGCTGCGGCACGGGCCGGCCACCATCGCCGACCTGGCCCGAGCCGAGGGTGTCCGACCGCAGTCGATGGGCGCGACCGTCCAGGCCCTGGTCGACCTCGGCCTGGCCGAGCGGCAGGCCGACCCGACGGACGGCCGGCGGGCGATCGTCAGCGCGACGGCGGCCGGTCGGGACGCGCGCCAGACCGCCTGGGCCGCGCGGAACCACGAGCTCGCCGAGCGGCTCGCGACCCTGCCCGAAGCGGACCGCCGCGTCGTCGCGCGGGCGATGGACCTGCTCGGGCCGATCGTCGATCCCTGACCCGCACCCCTCGCCCAGTCCTGCAACCGGAAGAAGCGCTCTCACGTCCACCACCACCACCACGACCCCCGACACGACCACGGGCAGCGGCTTCGGTCCGAAGCTCCTCATCCCGGTGCTCGTCGGGCCCCTGCTCAACCCGATCAACACCACGATGGTGTCGGTCGCCCTCACCCCGATCTCCCGCGACCTGGGCATCGGTGCGGCGCAGGCGATCTGGCTCGTCGCGGCCCTGTACCTGGCGAGTGCGATCGCGCAGCCCACGATGGGCAAGCTCGCCGACCGGTTCGGCCCGAAGAAGGTGTTCCTGACCGGGCTCGTCATCGTCGGGATCGCCGGGGTGGTGCCCGAGGTGCTGACCGGGTTCGGCGGCGCCGTGTTCGCCCGGGTACTCATCGGCATCGGGACGTCGTCGGCCTACCCGGCGGCGCTCACCACGCTCCGGCAGCACTCCGCCCGGATCGGGAAGCCGACGCCGCCGCTCGTGCTCGGGGCGCTGTCGATCACGTCGCTCGTGTCCGCCGCCGCCGGCCCACCGCTCGGCGGGGCGCTCATCGCCGCGTTCGGCTGGCACGCGATCTTCCTGGTGAACGTGCCGCTCGCGGTGTTCGGCATCGTCGTGGCGACGCTCTGGCTGCCGTCCGACCGGCTGCGTCCGCGCGACGAGGCCGACCTGCCGGTGCTGCAGGCGCTCGACCCGCTCGGCATGGTGCTGATGACCGGGACCGTCTCGGCGCTGCTCGTCTTCCTGCTCGACCTGTCCGCCGGGCTGTGGTGGTTGCTCGCGGTGGCGCTCGTGCTGCTCGTCGCCCTGGTGGCGTGGGAGCTCCGGGCCGTGCGACCGTTCGTCGACGTGCGGCTGCTCGCCAGGAACGGCGCGCTGTCCCGCACGTACGGCCGCCTGTTCCTGACGTACCTGCTCGCCTACACGATGACCTACGGGTTCTCGCAGTGGGTGCAGGACGTCGCGGGCTACCCGAGCGACGTCGCCGGGTACATCCAGCTGCCGGCCGCGATCGTCGCCGGGGTGGCCTCGTTCGTCGTCGCACGGAAGACCGCGATCCGCGGGCCGCTCGTCGTCGCCGCGCTGGTGCCGATCCTCGGCGGTGTGCTCCTGCTCTTCCTGCACACCGGGTCGCCCGTCGTCCTGCTCGCCCTGACCCCGGCGCTGTTCGGGGTGCCGCAGGCCCTGGCGTCGGTGTCGAACCAGGCGGCGCTGTACCGGCTCGTCCCCGCGGAGTACATCGGCACCGCGGCCGGGCTGTCCCGCACCGCGGTGTACATCGGGGCGATCGCGGCGTCCTCGCTGATCGGCGGCGTGTTCGGCCAGGCCCCGACGACGCCGGACCTGCACGTGCTGGCGTGGGTGATCCTCGGCGTCGCGGTGCTCCTGACGGTGCTGACCCTGGCCGACCGTCGCCTGCGTGACGCCGACGCACCGGCCCCTGCGCCTGACGCTTCGTGAGCAGGAACGGTCGAGTCGCCGCTGCCCACTCGACCGTTCCTGCTCACGAAGCACATCCCCCGCGGCCGGTACCCTGATCCGGTGACCGACCCGACCCCCACGCACTGGACCCTGACGCTCGTCTGCGACGACCAGCCCGGGATCGTGCACGCCGTCTCCGGAGCGATCGTCGCCGCCCAGGGCAACATCACCGAGTCGCAGCAGTTCTCCAGCGCCGACACGAACACGTTCTTCATGCGCCTGCAGGTGATGGCGCCGGTGGACCGCGCCGCCTTCGAGGCAGCGCTCGCCCCCGTCGCCGCCCGCTACGACGCCCGCGTCCAGCTCGACGTCGTCGGTCGTCCGCTGCGCACCCTCGTGCTGGTGTCGAAGGCGGGCCACTGCCTGAACGACCTGCTCTACCGGCAGCGCGGCGGACAGCTGCCGATCGAGGTCCCCCTCGTGCTGTCGAACCACGCGGACCTGTCCGAGCTCGCCGCGTTCTACTCCGTGCCGTTCGAGCACCGCCCGGTCACCGACGCCGAGTCGAAGGAGCAGATGGAGCGACGCGTGCTGCAGGCGGTGGAGGAGCACGACATCGAGCTCGTCGTCCTCGCCCGCTACATGCAGATCCTGTCGCCCGAGCTCTGCGCCGCGCTCGAGGGCCGTGCCGTCAACATCCACCACTCGTTCCTGCCCGGCTTCAAGGGCGCGAACCCGTACCGGCAGGCGCACGCCCGCGGGGTGAAGCTCATCGGGGCGACCGCGCACTTCGTGACGAGCGACCTCGACGAGGGCCCGATCATCGAGCAGAACGTCGTCCGCGTCGACCACACCAAGGAACCGGCCGAGCTGGTGTCCATCGGGCAGGACGAGGAGTCCCGCACGCTCACCCAGGCGGTGCGCTGGATCGCGGAGGACCGCGTCCTGCTCGACGGCGCCCGCACCATCATCTTCAAGTAGGCAGCACCATGACCAACGCCCCGCAGTCCCCCGTCGACTGGGAATCGGTTCCCGACCCGGCCGCCGTCCGGCAGCCACGACGGCGGTTCGAGGCCTGGATGGTCCTGCGGATCGCCGTGATGGTGTTCGGCCTGCTGTCCCTGGCCTTCTGGGGATACTGGTCGTGGCAGCTCCCGCTCCCCGGCTACCTGTTCATGGTCGGTGCCCCGCTGTTCGCCGCGGTCGTCTGGTACTTCTTCCGGTCGCCGCGGTCCCCGATCGAGACCGACATCGTCGGCAAGACCATCGTCGAGGTCGCCCTGGTCGTCGCCGCAGGCGCGACCTGGATCTCCATCGGCCACCCGGTCGTCGGGATCGTGTTCATCGTGATCGCCGCCCTGAGCGGCCTGATCGCGTTCCGCAAGGAGACCGCATGAGCGCCACGGGCCTCCAGACCGGCCAGGAGGCCCAGCGCACGCTGGTCCGCGCAGCCCGCGTCGTCGACGCGGCCGGCACCACGGCCGGCGGCTGGGTCCTGGTCGTCGGCGACACGATCCACGCGACCGGCTCCGGCCCCGAGGCGCCCGCGGCCGACCGGGTCGTCGACCTGGGCGACGCGGTCCTGACGCCCGGGTTCATCGACCTGCACGGGCACGGCGGTGCGACCGAGGCGTACGAGGACGACTCGTTCGACCGTTCGCTCGCGATGCACCGTTCGCACGGCACGACCCGCTCCGTCCTGTCGCTCGTCGCGAATCCGGTCGCCGCCCTCGCGGCGTCGCTGACCCACGTCCGCGCCGTGATGGCGAGCGACCCGCTCGTGCTCGGGGTGCACCTGGAGGGACCGTTCCTGTCCCCGCACAACAAGGGTGCGCACAACGAGTCGTTCCTGATCGACCCGACACCCCCCGCGGTCGACGCGCTGCTCGGAGCGGGAGAGGGCGTCATCCGCCAGGTCACGATCGCGCCCGAGCTGCCCGGAGCCCTCGACGCCGTCCGCCGGTTCGTCGCGGCCGGCGTCACGGTCGCCGTCGGGCACACGGTCGGCACGTACGACCAGGCCCGCGCCGCCTTCGACGCCGGGGCGACGATCCTGACCCACGCGTGCAACGCGATGCCGGGGCTGCACCACCGCGCACCGGGGCCGATCGGCGCTGCCGTGGCGGACGACCGGGTGACGCTCGAGCTCATCCTGGACGCCGTGCACGTGCACCCGGTCGTGGCGGAGACGCTCTTCCGGGCGACGCCGGGTCGTGTGGCGCTCATCACCGACGCGATGGGTGCCGCCGGCGCTGCGGACGGCTCGTACCGGCTCGGGTCGCTCGACGTCACGGTGACCGACGGGGTCGCGCACGTCGCGGGGACCGACACCATCGCCGGGTCGACGCTGACGCAGGACGTGGCGCTCCGCAACGCGGTCTCGCTCGCCGGGCGGACCCTGCCCGAGGCCGTGGCGGCGCTGACGAGCGTGCCGGCCGCGGCGCTCGGGCTCGGCGACCGCCTGGGTCGGCTGGCTCCGGGGTTCGCCGCGGACCTCGTGGCGCTGTCGCCGTCGCTCGAGGTGCAGCGCGTGTGGGGCGGCGGGCGCCAGCTGCGCTGAGGCGCCCAGCGTGTGTTCAGCGGTCGACCGGGCGCCCCCGCTCGCCGCTCGCCCACGACGTGTCCGCCGTCTCCCTGACCCGGAGCGACAGCGTGCCGCCCCGCGTCACGAACGACGCCGGCACCCACGACCGCTCGAGCGTCCGCCCGTTCAACCGGGCTCCCTGCACGTACGGCTCGGTCCCGTTCGACCGGATGACGATCCGCTCCCCGCTCGAACGCCGGATGTCGACCGTGCTGAACGTCGGGCTGCCGATGAGCATCTCCGCTCGCCCGGGCGTCTGCGGGAACAGGCCGATCGAGGCGAAGACGTACCAGGCGCTCATCGTGCCGAGGTCGTCGTTGCCGGGCAGGCCGCCGGGGCCGGTCGAGTAGGCGTCGTCCACGACCTGCCGCACGGTCTCCTGCGTCTTCCAGGGCTTGCCGAGGGCGTTGTACATCCACGGCGTGTGGATGTCGGGCTCGTTCGTCGGGTCGAACTTCGTGGCGTCGCCGCCCGTCACCGCCCAGTTGCCCGAGGCGTCGTGGAAGAAGTCGTCGAGCCGTGCGACCGCGGCGTCGTCACCGCCGAGCGCGCTGGACAGCCCCTGCACGTCCTGCGGCACGAGCCAGGTGTACTGCGTGCTGGTGCCCTGCGCGAACCCGGTCCCCGTCGACGGCGACCAGCCCGGCGTCCACGAGCCGTCGGCCTGCCGCGCGGCCTGGTACCCGACGGCGGCGTTGAAGGTGTTCTTCCAGGAGGTCCCCCGCTCGGCGAACATCCGGGCGTCGGAACGAAGTCCGAGGGAACCCGCCCAGTACCCGAGCGCGCTGTCGGAGATCGAGTCCTCGAGGGTCTCGGCCGCACCGCCCCAGCAGGAGCAGTCGTCGTTCGCCGCGTACTGCCGCTCCAGGTACTCGTCGAGTGCGGGCCGTTGCGCCAGGCACTGCCCCGGGCACCCGATGTCACTCTCGGCGTCCGCGTTCTCGACCGTCGCCTGGCGTTTGAGCGAGTCGTAGGCGGCCCGGACGTCGAAGTTCCGGACACCCATGGCGTACCAGGTGGCGAGCGTCGCGGCCGAGGGGTCGCCGGTCATCACGTGCGTCGGCGCGCCGAGGTGCAGCCATCGGTCCCACACCCCGCCGTTCTGCTCGGCGAACCGCAGCATCGACTGCGCCATGTCCCCGGCGACGTCCGGCCGCAGCAAGGCCAGCAGCTGGATCTGCGCTCGGTACTGGTCCCACCCGGAGTACGTGCCGTAGACGGCCCGGTGTCCGCGGTCCATCCGGTGCACCCGCAGGTCCGGGCCGAGGTAACGCCCGTCGCGGTCGTTCAGCGTGTTCGGCTGCATGAGTGCGTGGTAGACCGACGTGTAGAGCTGGGTGGTCCGGTCCGCCGTGCCGCCGCCGACGCGCAGGCGCGACAGTTCACGGTTCCAGGAGGCCCGTGTGCCGGCCGCCACGCTGGCGACGGTCGAGCGCCCGGTCACCTCGCCGTCACGGTTGGCGACGGCCCCGGCCGCGCTCACGTACGAGATGCCGATCTTCGCCTGCACCGTCGCTCCGCGACGCGCGTCGAACCCCACCCACGCGCCGGAGCCGCGTCCGGCGCGGTCGGCCCCGGTCAGGTAGCCCTCCCCACCGGAGGAGGACGTGCCTCCAGGCTGGACCGTGCCGTCCTTCCAGGTGCCGGTGCTCGCGAACGCCGTGTCGAAGGTCGCGGTGAAGTACAGGCGGTAGTAGCTGCGGCGGTCCGGGTTGGTGGCGCCGCCGCCGTTCGCGCGGCGGCTGCAGAAGCCGCCCGTCAGGACGCTGCCGCTGACCGTGCGGGTGCGGGGGTCGACGCGGGTGATCGCGGCCTCGCTGCCGTTGATCGAGTTCGACGTGCGGAACAGCAGGTTCGCGTCCTTGCCGGCCGGGAACGTGAACGCGCCGACGCCGGCGCGCGTGGTGACGGCGAGGTCGGTGCGGACGCCGTTGTCGAGCGTGACGCCGTAGCGGCCGGGGCTCGCGGACTCCTGGTCGTGGGGGTACCCGGCGGCGTAGACAGCGTCCTTCGAGTCGGCCGACGGCGAGGTGGTGACCGGGGTCGTGACCGGCATGATCGGCACGTCTCCCGCAGCACCCGGAGCACACCCGGCCCCGTTCAGGTGCGTCAGGCTGAAGCCGCGCAGCCGGTTCACGTCGTACGAGTAGCCGTTCGCGACCGGGGTCGACGTCTGGTCGCCCGCGGTCCCGGTGGGACTCCACTGCACCATGCCGAACGGTGCGGTGGCCCCGGGCCAGGTGTTGCCGTCGTTGCTCGTGCCGATGAACGGGTCGACGTACCGGGCCGGATCGCTCACGGTCCGTCCGGCCTGCGTCGACGGCGAGCCCACCGCCGGCGCGGCGACGATCCCCGTGCCCAGCAGTGCGGCGATCGTGGCCACCGCAGCGAGCGGGAGCGGACGGACGAGCGGGCGACGGTGCACGCGAGATCGGTTCACGTCCGTGACGCTAGCCCCCTCGGACGGGGGACGTCCGCTCTCGTCACCGAGCGCTCTCCTGCTGTTCACGTCGGGGGCGGCAACGGGCCCGGCGCCCTCCGGTGCCCGCTCGGGGTCAGCCGCCGTACTCCGCGCAGCTGTCGGTGCCGCTGTAACAGGCCGGCGCCTCGCGATCACGCCGGGTGTCCTGCTCCGTCTGGTTCCAGCGCCCCTGCGGGACGGCGAGGACGTAGGCGGCCACGAGCACGATCGGCACCATGACGACGGCGGTCACCACGACGCCGGTGCGCCCCGTCCGGACGCCGAGGAGCACGGCGACCAAGCAGGCCACGGGTCCCAGCACGAGCAAGAACTCGTAGGTGTGGACCGCACCGGGACTCTCGACGTTGTCCCCGAACAGGCGCAGTGTCGAGACGATCGTGGCGAACATCGCGACGGGAACAACGCAGAGCACCAGCACCGCGGCGAGCGCGACGCGGCGCTCGACCCGGACGCCGCGGCCCTTCCGGCGCTCCCGCTCGAGCCGCGCGTACTCCGCGCCCACCGGGTCGTCCGTCGCTGCGTCGTCCACCCCCACCATCGGGTGAGTGTCGCACGGAACGGTGCCGACCGGAACGTGATCAGGCCGTCGTGCGCGCGGCGACCTCGTCGACGAAGGTGCGGACCCGCTGCCGGAACCCCGGGTCGGCGGCTGCCCCGCGGACGGGGACGACGTGCAGCCGCCGATCACCCCGACGCAGCGCCGGCCCGACGAACACCCCCTCGGCGACGTCCGGCGCGGTGGCCGACCAGAGCGTCGAGCGAGCGCCGTCCTCCGCGGTCCGGGCCATGCTGCGGGCGACCAGGCCACCGAGGCGCTGGGTGAGGGTCTCGGCCTGGTCGTTCATCCCCGTCGCCGCGATGCCGGGGTGTGCGATGACCGAGCGGACCTCGGAGCCGGTCGCGCGGAGCCGCTCACCGAGGTCGACCGCGAGCGCCGCCGCCGCCGTCTTCGAGTCGGTGTACACGGCGAGCTGGGAGTAGCCGCTCGCGTCGTCGACCCCGCCCGGTGCAGGCACGCGGCGGGTCCGCTGCGACAGGGTCGACCCGACGAGCACGACCCGGGGTGACGGTCCACCGAGCACCGGGAGCATCGCCTCGGCGAGCACGGCCGGCCCGACGACGTTGGTGGCCCAGGTGCGTTCGATGCCCTCGTCGGTCAGCGCGAACGTGCCGATCGTCGCGCCGGCGTTGTTGACGAGGGCGTCCACGACGATGCCGTCCGCGGCGAGCTGCCGGGCGAACGCCGTGACCGAGGCGACCGACGCGGTGTCGACGACCCGCGCCTCCAGACCGGCGGGCAGGACGCGAGCCGCCTTGTCCGGGTTGCGGACCGCCGCGATGACCCGCGCTCCGGCGGCGGCCAGTCGGGTCGCGACCACCAGACCGAGTCCACCGGTCGCACCGGTGACCACGACCGTCCGCCCGTGCTGGTCCGCCATCTGTCCGGGCTCCCACGTGAAGGGTTCCATCGTCGTCTCCTGTCCGAGCTCCGTGTCGAATCGGATGATTCATCCGGAACGGTAGCACAACCGGATAGAGTGTCCGCATGACGATCGCCATGGCCCGTCCCGAAGCGCTGCGTTCCGATGCGCAGCGCAACCGGACCGCGCTGCTCGACGTCGCCCGGTCGTTCCTCGAGCGCGGCGAGCAGCCGCTCCTCAATGCCGTCGCGCACGAGGCCGGTGTGGGTGTCGGGACCGCCTACCGGCACTTCCCGTCGCAGCAGCACCTGCTCGAGGCGCTCGCGATCGACGCGCTGGAGGACATGATCGACCTCGTCCGTGTCGCCGTCGCACTGCCCGATGCGGCGGACGCACTCCGCGGGGTCGTGACGGCCGCGTTCCGGAGCATGGTCGACGATGCCGCCCTCGGCGACCTGCTGACGAACGGCGGGTTCTCGTGCGCCGACACCGCTGCGCTCGCAGGAGACCTGGTGGTGTCCGTCGACGCACTGCTCGCTCGGGCACGGGCCGAGGGGCTCGTGCGTGCCGACGTCGACGCGGACGACCTGCGACGGCTGCTGTGCGGGATGCGGGCGGCCGCCGTTGCCGGTGGCTCCCGGGTGCACGACCCCGAGCGCTACGTCGAGGTGCTGCTGGCGGGGCTCCGCCCGGCCTGACCACCGCCCTCGCGCCCGGCGTGGCTCGCTGTCAGGATGGGCGCATGAGCGTCATGGTGTCCGTCTTCGATGCGTACCGGTCCCGCACGAGCGAGAAGTACACGGCCTACCCGCCGGACGTGCTCCCCATGTTCGTCGCCGAGATGGACAGCATGCTCGCCGAGCCGATCCGCGACGCCCTGGTCACCGCGGTGACGAACGGCGACACCGGGTACGTCGGGCACGGGCGGGCCCTGCCCGAGGCGTTCGCCGACTTCGCCGAGAGCCGCTGGGCATGGCGGGTCGACCCGGATCTGGTCCGCACCACCACGGACGTGTCGGTCGCGGCGGTCGAGGTGCTGCGCCGGGTCATCGAGCCGGGCGACCAGGTGGTCATCATGCCGCCGGTGTACCCGCCGTTCTGGGAGTACGTGTCCGAGGCCGGCGGCACCGTCACCGAGGTCCCGCTGCTCGCCCCCGCGGGCCCGGCCGACCCGTTCGACACGACGGCCGGCTGGCGGATGGACCTGGACGGCCTCGCGCAGGCGTTCGCCGACGGAGCCCGCACGGTGCTGCTCTGCAACCCGCACAACCCCCTCGGCCTGGTGCACGACCGCGAGTCGCTCGTCGCGCTCGCGGAGCTGGCGGCCGAGTGGGACGCCGTCGTGGTGTCCGACGAGATCCACGCGCCGCTCGTGCACGCCGACGCGGTGTTCACGCCGTTCCTGGAGTCCTGCCCCGAGGCCGCATCGCTGGGGGTCGCCCTGACGAGTGCGAGCAAGGCCTGGAACCTCGCCGGCACGAAGTGCGCGCTGATGATCGGCGCCTCGGAGCGGGCCCGCGCCTGGTTCGACGGTCTGCCGACCGAGGTCGTCGAGCGCACCGGCATCCTCGGCTACACCGCGAGCGTCGCGGCCTTCAGCGAGGGCGAGCCGTGGCTGGCGTCACTGCTCACCGAGCTCGCGGCGAACCGGCGCACCCTGGCCGAGCGGATCGGCGACGTGCTGCCCGGCGCCGAGTACCGGCAGCCGCAGGCGTCGTACCTGGCGTGGCTCGACCTGCGGGCGCTGCCGTGGGGCGACGACCCCGCGGCGGAGCTCGTCGACCGGGCGAAGGTGGCGCTCGGCTCCGGCCCGGCGTTCGGACGGCAGGGCCGGGGCTTCGCGCGGCTGAACTTCGGGTGCTCGGCGGAGACCCTCGACGAAGGGCTCAGCCGCCTCGCCGCAGCCGCGCGCGCCTGACACCGGACCTGGCCGGGCCGGAAGACGCCGGCGTCCGCGTGCGACGCCCGGCAACCGTCGACACGCCCCCGGATTCGGCGGCGCGTCGACGCTCGGGCGGCGTATGAGCAAGACGCCGACGTCTACCGCAGCAAGACGCCGGCGGCGCGCTACTCGAACCGCTGCCAGGCCGGCTTGTTCGCGTACGTGTAGCGGTAGTAGTCGGCGAGCTGCAGCCCGGCGGCGGCTTCCTCGTCGACGACGACGGTCGCGTGCTCGTGCAGCTGCAGGGCCGAACCGGGCACGAAGGAGCTGAGCGGCCCCTCGACCGCCGCGGCGACGGCCGCCGCCTTCGACGGGCCCTGGGCGACGAGGACGAGCTCGCGGGCCTCGAGGATGGTGCCGAGCCCCTGCGTCATGCAGTGCGTCGGGACCTGCTCGGGCGAGTCGAAGAAGCGCGCGTTGGCGTCACGGGTCGACGGCGCGAGGGTCTTGATGCGGGTGCGCGAGGCGAACGACGACGTCGGCTCGTTGAACCCGATGTGACCGTTGGCCCCGATGCCGAGGATCTGGACGTCGATCCCGCCCGCGGCACGGATCGCGGCGTCGTACTCCTTGGCCGCGAGCTCCAGGTCGGCGGCAAGGCCGTCCGGCACCCGCACGCGCGACGCGTCGAAGCCGAGCGGCGCCACGACGTCGCGGGCGATCACGGCCGCGTACGACTCGGGGTGCTCGAGCGGGATGCCGACGTACTCGTCGAGGGCGAACCCACGGGCCTCGGCGAACGAGATCTCGCCCGACTGCACCCGGCGCTGCAGGTCGGTGTAGATGCCCTGCGGGCTGGATCCGGTGGCGAGACCGATGACGGCGGACGGCTTCTTGGCGACGACGGACGCGATCTTGGCCGCGGCGACGCGACCGACCTCGTCCGGCGTGGGCAGGATGATGATCTCCACACGCCCAGCCTACTGGTCATGACCAGTCTGCGACAGGGGTCGTGTGGGTAGCGTGGAGGCATGCCGACCCCCGACTTCGTCCTGTCCCTGCGCGAGAAGATCGGCACGGCGCCGCTCTGGCTGTCGGGCGTGAGCGCCATCGTGACGCGCGGCTCCGGCGCCGAGCGCGAACTGCTCGTGGTGCGACGGGCCGACACGGGCGCGTACACGCCGGTCACCGGGATCGTCGACCCGGGCGAGGAACCCGCCGTCGCCGCCGAACGCGAGGTCCTCGAGGAAGCCGACGTCGTCGCCGTCGCCGAACGCCTGGCCTGGGTGCAGGTGCTGCCCGAGATGACCTACCCGAACGGCGACCGGTCGCAGTACCTCGACCTGGTCTTCGCCTGCCGGTACGTCTCCGGGACGCCGAACCCCGCCGACGGCGAGAACACGGAGGCGTTCTGGGCTCGGCTCGACGCCCTGCCCGACATGTCGGAGAACATGCGGGCACGCGTCGAGGCCGGGCTGGCGGACGAGCGCGAGGCGCGCTTCCAGCGCTGACCCCACCGGCCTGGAGGCGCGGTGCCAGGCCGCCACGGGCCTCCCGTCCGCGTCCCCCGACGTTTCGGGCGCAGCGACAGTCCACGCGTCTGGTCGCGCGTGGACTGTCGCTCAGCGCGAAACCTCGTCGCGACTACGCGAGCGGCGCGACCGCGACCGGTGCGCCGAGCAGGCGCACGGCGACGGGGTCACCGGTGACCCGGCGGTCGCCGACCTCGTGCTGGACGGTCACGACGGTGTCGTCGTCCAGGCGGACGGTGGTGCGGCGGATCGACCCGAGGAAGCTCGAGGTGACGACGGTGCCGGTGATGCCCTCGGGGGCGAAGGCGATGTCCTCCGGCCGGACGTAGGCGAGCACCGGGCCGTCCGGAGCCGAGGAGTCGAGCGCCGGCACCCGGAACCCGTACACGAAGACGTCACCCCCGCGCAGGTCGCCCTGCAGCCGGTTCGACTGCCCGACGAAGTCCGCCGTGAAGGCCGACGAAGGGGTGCGGTAGAGCTCCTCGGGCGTGCCGATCTGCTCGATGTCGCCCGCCTGCATCACGGCGATCCGGTCGGAGACGGCGAGCGCTTCCTCTTGGTCGTGCGTCACGAACACCGTGGTGATGCCGAGGTCGCTCTGGATCCGGCGGATCTCGTCGCGGAGCGAGACCCGGACCTTCGCGTCCAGGGCCGACAGCGGCTCGTCGAGCAGGAGCACCCGGGGGCGGGTGACCAGAGCGCGGGCCAGGGCGACGCGCTGCTGCTGCCCACCGGAGAGCTGGTGCGGGTAGCGCTCGGCGAACTCGCCGAGGTGGACCATGTCGAGGGCCTCGACCACGCGGCTCCTGCGTTCGGCGGCGGGGACCCGGCGCATCTCGAGGCCGAAGGCGACGTTCTGCCGGACCGTCATGTGCGGGAACAGCGAGTACTGCTGGAACACCATGCCGATGTCGCGTTTGTTGACCGGGGTGTCGGCGACGTCCTGGCCGTCGATGCGGATCGAGCCGGCGTCGATCGCCTCGAGGCCCGCGAGCGCCCGGAGCGCCGTCGTCTTGCCGCAGCCGGACGGGCCGAGCAGCGACACGAACTCCCCCGGCTCGACACGGAGGGACAGTCCCGCGAGCGCCCGGTGTGCGCCGTAGTGCTTCTCGACGGCGTGGAGTTCGACGACGGCACCGGTGGTGGCGAGGGACGCGGGGGCTGCCGGAGCGGTGACGGTCATGCGGACTCCTGGGTGCGGGGACGACGGGTGGTGCGGGTGCGGCGGACCCGGCCCGTGCGACGGGTCCCGATGCGGCCGATGAGGACGAGCAGCACGAAGCCGAACACGAGCGCGGCGACCGAGAAGATCGCGGCGACGTACGGGTCGGTCCCCTGCACGAGCACGAGCCCGGTCTGGAACGTGCTGCGGGAGAGGAACGCGGCGAGGGTGTACTCGCCGAGGACCACGGTGATCGTGAGGAAGCACGCGGCGGTGATGCCCCGGCGCAGGTTCGGCAGGAGCACGCGCCAGGTGACGGTCCACCACGAGGCACCGAGTGAGCGGGCGGCCTCGGACAGGACGATCAGGTCCATCGCGGTGATGGCGGCGGCGATCGGGCGGAACGCGAACGGCAACGTGACGATGCCGATCGCGAACGCCAGCGTCCAGGCGCCGGAGCCGAAGACCTGCGAGACGACCTGGTAGACGGGGATGAACCCGACGACGAGCACCACGATCGGCACGGTGATCGGCACGATGCAGACGAACTCCAGGACGCGTCGGAGCCTCGGGTAACGGAGCGCGGTGATGATCTGGGCGGGCAGCAGCACGAGCAGCACGATCCCGACGGTGATCACGGCGATGAGCAGCGACGCCCCGAGCCCGTCGAACACGGGCTGGTAGGTGAACGCGTTGGCCGGGTCGCCGATCGCTGCCCAGTGCGCGAAGGTCAGGCCGCCGTCGGTGCCCTGCCGGAACGTGAACTGCAGCAGGGCGACCAGCGGGACGGCGAACAGCAGCCCGATCACGGTGAGCACGGTCACTGCCGCACCACGGGACGGGGCCGTGCCGAAGCGGCGGACGCGGGACGGGCCTCCGAGCCGAACCGGCTGCGCCGGGCGCACCGGGCGGACCGGTGCCGCCGCGCTCATCGCTGCCACCTGGCGGCTCGGCGCTGCAGCAGCGAGTAGGCGCCCATCACGACCGCCATCACGACGACCATGCCGAACGCGAGCACCCCGGCGACGTTCTGCAGGCCGACGAGCGTCTCGCTGGTGAGCTGCGTGCGGATCGTGAGCGGCACGATGCCGCCCTGCGAGATGAGGGCCGCGGCGGTGGCGAACGACGAGAAGCCGTTCGCGAAGAGCAGCAGGAGCGAGCCCCAGAACGCCGGCGCCAGGACCGGCAACGCGATCCGGCGCCAGTACGTCAGGCGCGAGGCGCCGAGGGTCGCGGCGGCCTCGCCCCACTGGGCCTTGACGCCCTCGAGGGCGGGCATGAACGTGAGGACCATGAGCGGCACCTGGAAGTAGACGTAGGGGATGACGAGCCCGGGCACGGTGTACAGGAAGGCGCCGTCCGCGTTGAGGTCGACGTGGAAGACCGTGACCAACCACGTCGTGACGAGTCCCTGCACGCCGATCGTGGCGATGAACGCGAACGCGAGCATGACGCCGCCGAACTGGGCGAGGACGCTCGCCGCCGAGTCGATCATCGACCGGACCAGTCCGTCCGGCCGCAGTGCCGAGAGCGCCCAGCAGACGACCGCGCCGAGCACGGCACCGATGACCGCGGAGGCGGCGGACAGGCCGAACGACCCGCCGAACGCCCGCAGCACGGACGGGTCGGCGAAGGCCGCGAGGTTCGCGAACGTGAACGCTCCGGAGCCGTCGAAGAAGCCGCTGCCGATCGCGATCACGGCGGGGACGGCGAGGAACAGCAGGACGTAGGCGGCGAAGGGGGTCAGCCCCAGCCAGGCGAGGCCGACGCGGCGCCGGACACGGGGTCCGGCGCCGCGTCGGACGGCATCGGCGGGCGCAGACGCCGGGCGCACGGTGCTCGGAGCGCTCGTCGCGGGCGCGTCTGCCGATGCGGTGGTCATGCTGCTCAGGACCCCATCGTCGAGGACCACTTGGCCTTGAGCACCGTCGCGGCGTCGGCGACCTGCGCGTCGGTCAGCTCGACGTAGTCCTTCGGCGCGCCGCCGGCGGCGTCGAGGGCGTCCTGGTCGACCTTGCCCGACTTCTCCATCGCCGACAGGGTGGCGGGGAAGGCACCGGCCTGCAGGTACAGGTTCTGGGCCTCCGGGCTGGCGATGTACTCCTGCCACAGGCGGGCGGCCGCGGGGTGCGGGGCGTCCTTGGTGATGGCCTGCGAGTAGTACGAGCCGAGCGCCTGCCCCTTCGGGACGACGGTCTTCCAGTCCTTGTTGCCACTCGCGCCCGCTGCCGGTCCCCATGCCAGGTTGTTGTACGACCACTGGATGACCACGGGGGTCTCCCCCGAGGCGACCGTGGCCTGCGTCGGCAGCACGTTCTGGAAGTTGCCGGCCTTCTTCAGGTCGCCGAAGTAGTCGACGCCCTTCGTGATGTCGTCGGCCGAGCCACCGTTCTCGAGCGCCGCCAGGTAGACGGCCGATGCTGCCTGGTTGGCCTGCGTCGGGTCACCCGCGATCGAGACCTTGCCCTTGTACTCGCTGCCGAGCAGGTCCTGCAGGTCCTTCGGGGCGTCGGAGATCTTCGACGAGTCGTACCCGATCGACATCAGGCCGGTGTAGTCACGCGTCCACGCGCCGTCCTGCTCCTTCAGGTCGGTGGGGATGTCGTCCCAGTTCGCGACCTTGTAGTCGGTGAGCAGGTCGAGGTTCTCCTGCAGCACCGCGTTGCCGAGGTCGAGCACGTCGGGCGCGGTGGACTGGCCCTTCTGCGACTTCACGGCGGCGACCTCGTCGGCGCTCGAGCCGTTCGGGTTCGCGGAGTTGATCTTGATGCCGTACTTCTTGGTGAAGCCGTCGATGATCTTGCCGTAGTTGGCCCACGACGGCGGCAGCGCGATGACGTTCAGCTGGCCCTCGGCCTTGGCGGCCTTGACGAGGGCGTCCATGCCGCCGGCGGACTGGGCGCTGGTGGCGGTCTTCCAGTCGGCGTCGCCGTCGGAGCCGGCGCTCGCGGAGCTCGTCGCCGAGCATCCGGCGAGGGTGACGATCGCTGCGGCGGCCAGGGCGATGCCGGCCAGGGTGCGCTTGTGCTGCACGGGTGGGCCTTTCGGGTGGGGGAAGGTGCTGAGGTGACCGGGGGTCCGGGTTCTGGTCGATCGTGGACGCGGCCGGTTTCCGGCCCGTGCTCCGGTGGTGAACGGCGGCGGAACAGCGGGTGCGGCTGTACGCTTTGCTCGATCTGGGCGCATGGTCGCGCCCACATCAGGCCTGGAGGCACGGATGCGGTTCACGACGACGGTCCTGCAAGCACGGAAGACGGCGACCGGACTCCCCGTCCCGGAGTCCGTCATCGAGGCGCTCGGATCCGGCAAGCGCCCCGCGGTGGTCGTCACGATCAACCGGGGCTACACCTACCGCTCCACCGTCGGGGTCATGGACGAGCAGTACCTGGTGCCGCTGTCGGCCGCACACCGTGAGGCCGCCGGGGTCGCCGCAGGGGACACCGTCGAGGTCGCACTCGAGGTCGACACCCTGCCCCGGACCGTCGACCTGCCGGAGGACCTGGCGGCCGCGCTGCAGGAGGCCGGCGTGCGTGCGGCGTTCGACACCCTGTCGAACTCGCGGCAGCGGGCGCTCGCCGACCCGGTCACCCAGGCGAAGGCCCCGGAGACCCGGGCCCGGCGGATCGAGAAGGCCGTGGAGTCCCTGCGGGGGTAGTGCTGCGCGGCGGGGTCGGGCGGGGCGGGGCCGGGCGGGGCTGGTCGTTTCGGGCGTACCTGGTCGTTTCGGGCGTACCTGGTCGGAAATTCTCGCCAGGTACGCCCGGAAGCACCAGGTATCGCGGGTGTTCTTGGAAAGAACGGGCGGGCTCAGGCCCCGAGCTCGACCAGGACCCGCGGGATCTCGGTCACGAGTTCGCTCGCCAGGTACCCGAGCGGCCCGACCTGCACCGCGAGTCGGTCACCTGCGGCAGCGTGCACGTAGGACGCCCACGCCACGGCCTGCGCCGGATCGGCGCCGCGGGCGAGCAGGCCGGTGACCGCGCCGGACAGTACGTCCCCACTGCCGCTCGTGCCGAGACCGCCGGAGCCGGTGCCCTTGAGCCAGGCCCGACCCTGGGGTGTGGCGATGGCGTCGCCGAGGGCCACGACGGCACCGAACCGGTTCGCGATCGCCACGGCGTCGGCCACGTCGTCGTCGCTGCACTCCCGCCCGAGCAGGCGTTCGGCCTCGCCGGAGTTCGGCGTCATCACGAGCCGTCCACGCAGCGGCTCCAGGCGGTCCCGCACGTCGGCGGCCACCCCGAGGGCGAAGGCGTCGAGCACGACGGTGGTGTGCGGACCGACGACGTCGGCGAGTCCGGCCACGAGGTCACGGGAACCGTCCGGCTCGTCGAGCCCCGGCCCGACCAGCACGGCGTCGGCACTCGACGCGCTGTCCGCGATGCCCTCGATCGCGCCGACGGCGATGTGTCCGTCCTGGTCCTCGTCGAGTGGCTCGACCCCGGACTCGGGCACCGCGACCGCGACCTCGTTCGCCACGCTCCGGCCGACCGCCAGGGTGAGACGACCGGCGCCCACCCGGAGTGCGGCGAGCGCGGAGAGCAGCGCTGCTCCCGGCGTCCGAGCCGCTCCCCGATGACGAGCACCTGCCCGCGGCCGTACTTGCCGGCACCGGGTTCGGGCAGTGGCCAGTCCCGCAGGAAGTTCGGGGTGACGGGTTCAGTGGACATGCTCGTCGTCCTTCCGGCCGGTGTGCTGGGTGACCTCGTCGTCGTCCAGGTGCCCGACGGAGGAGAACTCCTCGAGCACCCACGGCGATCCGGCGTCGTCGCGACGGAGTCGGGTGAGGGAGGCGTTGGCGACGGTGTGGGTCCGGGCGAACTCCATGAGCGCCGGCTCGTCGAGGTCGAGGCACACCGCGACGGCGAGCATCACCACGGCGTCGTGCGCGGCGATCACCAGGCGCTCGGCACCGTCGACCCGCTCGACGTCGCCGAGGAGCGACCGGAGCCGGAGCATCACATCGGCCCACGACTCCCCGCCCGCCGGCCGGTGGTAGTACTTGCCGAGCCACTGCCGGCGGCGTTCCTCGTCCGGGTACCGGTTGCGGACGCCCTGCAGGGTCAGCAGGTCGAGGACGCCGAGTTCGCGGTCGCGCAGCCGCTCGTCCACCCGCTTCTCGGGTTCGGCGAGGCCGGCTGCCTCGAGCGCGATCGCGATGGTCTGTTGTGCGCGGAGGTACGGCGACACCCACAGCGCGACGGCGACGTCTTCGATCCCGCGGTCGGCGAGCTCCTGCCCGAGGGCGCGAGACTGATCGGTGCCGAGCGGGCTGAGCGGGACGTCGGCGTCCCGGAACTCGACATCGATGACGTCGTCGCCCGCTGCTTCGGCCCGAGCCGCCGCGACGTTCGCGACCGATTCGCCGTGACGGACGAGCCAGATCTCCTGCACTGCCATGCCGCCACGCTAGCCAGAGCGTGCTGTGCCGGTTCACCGGTGCCGAACGGTCACCCCACGCGGTGCCGAACGGTCACCCTGCGCGGCGTCGAGCACTCCGGACCGGACGGACCGCGCACGGGAGCCCCGCCGCCCGGAGTCGCAGTGCCAGCGCTTCGAGGTCGAAGAAGTCTCGCCACTCGAGCCGGATGATCGTCCGGACACCCGGCACGGTGAGCAACCGACCGTGTCGCCGCTTCTCGTCGAGGAACACCTCGGTCGGGCTCCGGCCGCCGAGGTAGCGCTCCTGGGAGTACTTGGCCCGTCCGTCGATCTCGACGATGACCCCGTGGTCCGGGAACCAGAAGTCGACCGCGGACCGACGGCCGTCCACGACGAACTCCTGCTGCAGCACCGGCGCGGGCAGTCCGAGCTCCCGGAACACGACCCGAGCGAGCGACTCGGCCGGTGACCCGGAGCGACCGTCGGCCAGGTCGAGCACCTGCTGCGCCAGGGCTCGGGCGCGGGCCTTCGGAGGAATCGCTCGTCGGAGGTCGGCGTCGTCGAACCCACGTCGCAGGGCGGCGTCCGCGATGACGACGCCCGCCCGCAGGTCGCCGGACATCGCGATGTCGACGACGGTCCGGGGCACGGAGGTGACGGCGATCGCACCGACCGTAGCCCGCTCGCCCCGGCCGACGGGTCTCGTGTGCAGGACCAGCTCGGCGCTCCTGCCCCGGTACATCGACTCCGGCACCGTCGCGTGCACCGGGACGTCCCACCCGCCGAGCGCCGGGAGTCCGTGCAGGGCCGCCGCGGACAGGTGCGAGGCCGTCGCCCGCGCGCCGAGCCGTCCGAGCCGCGCGAAGACCCGGGTGACGTACCGCTGACGAGGCCCGGCGGCGTCCCACGCGGCACCGTCGACGAAGGCGTTCGGTCCGACCCGGACCAGGCGGCCGACACCCCGGGTCCGGGTTCGGCGGCGCAGGGTGGCGGCGTCGAGGCCGGCCTCGTGCATGGCGGAGGCTCGGAGGATGGGCAGCGACTCGTTCATGCACGTGACGATGCCCGCTCAGCCACCCGCTCCTGGGGCCGATGTCGGGAACTGTGGACGGGCCTCCAGGCCTGGGCGGTTGTGGAGGGGAGACGTTCCTTCCCAGAACGGCCGCGATGCCAAATGGAATCGGGCATACCTGGCCGAAAGTTCCGACCAGGTACGCCCGATTCGACCAGCTACGCCCGACCCACCCCACCCGCCCCACCCGGCCCGACCCGACCCGACCCGCCCACCTCGGCCACCCCGCACCCACACGCAACACGGCGCCGAACGGAACGCACCCGTGTCCCGTCCGGCGCCGCGGTCTCTCCCCGACCGAACGCCGGGCCCGCTGCCTCAGGCCCGACGCACGCGCAGCGTCACGATCTCGAACGGCCGCAGGGTCAGCACGACCGGCTCCCCGCCCGACCACGAGTGCTCCAGCGGCCGCTCGAGCAGGTCGACCTGCGACACCGACCCGACGTCGAACCCGAAGAAGACCCCGACGTCCGACGCCCGGCCCCCGAGCCCCTCGTACAGTCGCACGACGACGTCTCCGGAGCGGTCCTCGGCGAGCTTGACGGCCTCGACGAACACCTGCGGCGACGACACCGTGACGAGTGGCGCGACCTCGGCCGACCCGGGGACGCTCCGCACCGGCAGGTTCAGCCGGTACCCGGAGTCGGCGGCGTCGAGCACCGAGGCCCCGATCCGCAGCACCGTCCGGAACACGTGGTGTCCCTGGTCGGCGTTCGGGTCCGGGAACGTCGGCCCGCGCAGCAGCGACTCCCGCACGAGCGTGGTGATCCCGCCGTCCGGCCGGGTCTCGCGCGTGATGTCGTGGCCGTAGGTCGAGTCGTTCGCCACGGCGACGCCGAACCCGGGCTCCGCGACGTGCACCCAGCGGTGTGCCGACGTCTCGAACCGGGCGTGGTCCCACGAGGTGTTCTGGTGCGTCGGCCGGTCGATGTGCCCGAACTGGATCTCGCTCGAGGCCGACGAGGCGAGCACGTCGATCGGGAACGCGAGCTTCAGCAGTTTCTGGTGCTCGTGCCAGTCGACCTCGGTCTCGACGGTCAGCTCCGGTTCGCCCTGCACTGCGGAGTAGCGCGTGGTGAGCGTCGACGATCCGAAGGACCGTTCCACCACGAGCGAGGAGCCGTCGACCGAGACGGACGAGGCCGACAGCACCGTGCCGTTGCGCTGGTACGCGCGGTCGATGTCCCACGCCTCCCACTGGTTCGGGGTGTCACGGAACACCGTGTACTCCGCCGCCGCGGCGCCGGCCGCGATCGCGTCGCGTCCGGTGGCGTGGTCGACGAACGAGACGACGTGGCCGGCGGCGTCGATGGTCGCGGTGACGACGCCGGTGTCGAAGACGAAGTGGTCGCCGCTCCGGACGGGAGGCACGGGTCGCGGCGCGTGGACGACCGAACCTGCCAGGGCGGTCACGTCCCCTGCCGCGACCGGCGAGGCGTTGAAGCGCACGACCGACGCGGCGTCGTCGGCGCCGGCGCCGGCGAGCGCCGTCGTCGCGCTGCCGATCAGCCCCTCGAGCACCTCGGCGACCCGGGCGTACTGCTCCTCGGCGTTCTCGTACACCCACGCGATCGAGGACCCGGGCAGGATGTCGTGGAACTGCTGCAGCAGGACGGTGTGCCAGGCGTCCTCGAGTTCGGCGTACGGGTACTCGCTGCCGAGCCGGACCGCCGCCGTCGCTGCCCAGAGCTCGGCTTCGCGCAGCAGGTGCTCGGAGCGGCGGTTGCCCTGCTTCGTGCGGATCTGCGACGTGTAGGTGCCGCGGTGGAACTCGAGGTACATCTCCCCCGACCAGACCCCCGGCGTCGGCAGCTCGGCTTCGAGCTGCTCGAACACCTGCGCCGGCGTGCCGAGTGTGACGTGGGGCGACCCGTCGAGGTCGTGCTGGCGGTGTGCGGCGCCGACCATCTCGCGGGTGGGACCGCCGCCGCCGTCCCCGAAGCCGTACAGGAGCATCGAGGTGTTCGCGGTGCCGCGTTCCTTGTTGTTCCGTTCGCCGCGGCGCAGGTCGGCGGGCGAGACGTCGGAGTTGTACGTGTCGGCCGGGGGCAGGTGCGTCAGGACGCGCGAGCCGTCGATGCCCTCCCAGTGGAACGAGGTGTGCGGGATGACGTTCGTCTCGTTCCACGACGGCTTCTGGGTGACGAACCACTTCGACCCGGCGGCGCGGACGATCTGCGGCAGGGCACCCGAGTAGCCGAACGAGTCGGGGAGCCAGGCCTCCGGGGTGTCGATGCCGAACTCCTCCAGGAAGAAGCGCTTGCCGGCGACGAACTGGCGGGCCAGGGCTTCACCGCCGGGCAGGTTGGTGTCCGACTCGACCCACATGCCGCCGACCGGGATCCACCGGCCCTCGGCAACGCGCTGCTTGATGCGGGTCCAGATGGACGGGTACTCGTCGCGGATCCACGCGTACTGCTGCGCGGACGAGCAGGCGAAGGTGAAGTCGGGGTCGCGGTCCATCAGGTCGAGCACGTTCGAGAACGTCCGCGCGCACTTGCGCTTCGTCTCGCGCACGGGCCACAGCCAGGCGGAGTCGATGTGGGCGTGCCCGACGGCGATCGCGCGGTGGGCGGCGGGACTGGCGGGGACAGCGAGCACGGGCGCCAGGACCTGACGGGCGTCCGCGGCGGTGCCGGCGACGTCGTCCGGATCGAGTGCGTCGGCGGCGCGTTCGAGTGCCCGCAGGATGTCGGCGCCGCGGGTGCCGTCGGTGGGGAGCTCGGCCATCAGCCCGCGCAGCACCCAGAGGTCCTGCTGCAGTTCCCACACGGTGTCGTCGCGCTCGACGACCTCGAGGGCCTTCAGGCGGTAGATCGGGTCGTCGCCGGCGGTGGAGCGCGAGCCGAGCGGCGTCGCACCCTGGAACGAGTCGCCGCCGATGTCCGGGTTCGCCCCGGCCTCGATCCAGAGTTCGAAGGACTCCCCCGGGCCGACCTCGAGCGGCACGGTGTCGTTCCGCGGCTCGATCGCCTTGATCGTGGAGCCGTCGGCGCGGAACGCGAGTCCCTCGGCCTGGAAGCCGGGCTGCCGCTTGGTGAACCCCAGGTCGACGAGGAGCTCGGCGGTGGTCCCCGGCGCGGTGCCGAAGTCCGCCGGCACGGTCCCGGTCACCCGGAACCACGTCGTGCCCCACGGGCGTCCGCCCCAGTGCGACCCCACCGTGAACGGTGTGTACGTCTCGCCCACGGCGGCGTCGAACGGCACCGGTTCGCCCGGCACCTCCCACGCCTCGATCGTCACCGGCGCCGAGCGACGGAGGACGGCGGGGTCGACGCGGTCGCGCACGAGGCGGGCGATCCGGGCCTCGACGAGCGGTTCGTCCTGGTGCATGTGCTTCCTTTCTGGTTCGCGGAACACCGGTGTTCGCGGATCGAACCGCGGTTCGCGGGTGTTCGACGCGCGAACACCGGTGTCTTGCGGGGGTGGGAGCCGGCGTCAGCCCTTGATGCCGCCGGCGAGGGCGTTGCCGCCGCCGAGGCCTCGGGACACGATCACGTAGAGGGCGATGACGGGCACGGAGTAGACGATCGAGAACGCGGCGAGCTGGCCGTACGCCACCGCCCCGTTCTGCCCGAAGAAGTTGAAGATGCTCACCGCGGCGGGCACCTTCTCGGGCGAGAGCAGCAGGACGAACGGGACGAAGAAGTTCCCCCACGCCTGGATGAACACGAAGATGAAGACGACCGCGATGCCCGGACGCATGAGCGGGATCACGATGCGGGTCAGGGTGGTGAGCATCGAGGCGCCGTCGGTCCACGCCGCTTCTTCCAGCGAGATCGGCACCGAGTCCATGAAGTTCTTCGCCATCCAGATCGCCATCGGCAGTGACGTGGCGGCGAGGAAGAAGATGCAGCCCCACACGTTGTCGATCAGGTTGAGCGACACGAACAGCGCGTAGACGGGCACCATCATCGCGGTGATCGGCAGGCCGGTGCCGAACAGGATGCTGTACAGGAACGGCTTGTTGACCCGCATCTTGTACCGGGACAGCGGGTACGCGGCGAGCAGGGCGAACACCACGGTGACGACCGCTGTGCCGCCGGAGAGCAGCAGGCTGTTCGCGAGCGGGATGAACGACAGCTCGGGGGTGAGCACCTTCGCGAAGTTGTCGAGGGTGAACTGCGAGGGCAGCTTCACCGACAGCGACGCCTGGGTGTCGAACGACGCGAGCACGAGCCAGAGCAGCGGCACCGCGAAGCACACCGCGATGACGAGCAGCACGGTGTTCGACACCCACCGCATCGTGCGGCCGCGCGGTGACGTCATGTGCATCGACCCCGGTGCGGTCACCGAGCGGGTCGTGGTCTGGTCGAGGGACGGGGCTGTCATGGCCATCAGTCCACCTCCGGCTTGAGGGCCCGGATGTAGATGATCGAGAAGACCGCCCCCACCACGAGCAGGATGGTCGCGATCGCGGTCCCGAAGCCGAGCTGCGAGAACTTGAACGCCTCCTGGTACGCCAGGATCGGCAGGGTCGACGAGTTCGTGCCCGGACCGCCGCCGGTCATCACGAAGATCAGCGTGAAGACCGACAGGGTCTGCAGCGTCGTGAGCATGAGGTTCGTCGAGATGCTCCGGCGGATCACCGGGAGCGTGATGTAGACGAGCCGCTGCCAGCCGGTGGCTCCGTCGACCTCAGCGGACTCGGTGATCTCCTCGGGGACCTCCTGCACGGCGGCCGAGTAGACGAGCATCGAGAACGCGGTGCCGCGCCAGATGTTCGCCAGGATCACGGCGAGCATCGGGTACGTGTAGAGCCAGTTCGCGCCGGTGATCCCGATCGACGCGAGGAACGTGTTGAGCGTCCCCTCGTCGTTGAAGAACGCGTAGGCCGCGAAGGACGCCACGATCTCCGGCAGGACCCACGCGGCGACCACGAAGGTGCCGACGATCGCCCGGACGGCCTTGTTCGCCGAGCGCATCAGCAGGGCCAGTCCGAGGCCGAGCACGTTCTGTCCCACCACGGCCGAGGCCAGCAGGAAGACGACGGTCAGGATGACGGACTTCGGGAAGTCCGGGTCCTGGAACAGCTCGACGTAGTTCTGGAACCCGACGAACTGCTGGTCGGCCGCACTGGCGCCGGTCAGGGCCGAGTTGGTGAACGACCCGTAGAACGACGAGATGACGGGGCCGAGCAGGAAGATGACGAGGAGGACCAGGGCGGGGACGAGCGGAACCGCTCGTCCGACGTTCCGCAGTGGTCGCCGCTTGCGCGGCACGGGTGGATCGGTGCGCTTCGGCGCACCGGGCGCCGACAGCGTCGGCGCGAGGGGGGTGCTGGACACGATGGGTGCCTTCCGGGTGCGGAGGGGTTCCGAAGGTGGGGAGGAGCGGCCGGGAGGCGCGGGGCGGGACCGCCCCGCGCCTCCCGGCCGTCAGTGGGTGACGTCCGTCAACCAGCGGAGACGGTGTTCTCCTTGCCGACCACCTGCGTGACGGCCTTGTCGTAGGCGGCAGCCGCTTCCTTCGGCGACTGCTGACCGGTCATGACCGCTTCCATCGCGACCTGGATCGCGTTGGACACCTGCGAGTAGTCACTCGTCGCCGGGCGGAAGTTGGTGTTCTCCACCAACCCCGAGAAGAACTTGAACGTCGGGTTCGCCGCCGTGTAGGCCGGGTCGTCCGCGACGTCCTTGCGGACGGCGATCTGACTGTTCTCGGTGTCGTACTTCAGCGAACCGTCCTTGTCGAGGAAGCTCGTGATGAAGTCGAACGCCGCCTGCGGGTTCTTCGACTTCGCGCCGACCGCCAGGGTCCAGCCGCCGGACATCGAGTTGTAGCCGGGAGCCTGCCCGTTCTGGGTCGGCATGGGTGCCTGGCCCATCACGTCGTTCCACTCGGGCCACGGCGCGGTGCCGGACTTGAGCCACGTGCCGGACTGCCACGAACCGTCCAGGTCGATCGCGAGCTTGCCCTTCGGCAGCCACGTCTGGGCGATGGTCGTGCCGACGTTCGTGTCGAGCGCCTGCTGCGGTGTCGGGCCGAGGCCGCCCTGGTAGACGTCCTTCACGAACTTGAGCGAGTCCTCGAACTGCTTCGAGCCGGTGACCCACTTCTTGTCCTTGTACAGGGTGTTGCCGGAGCCGTCGGCGCCGTACAGGAGCATCTCGAAGCCCTGCATGGTCGAGGCCTCGCCCTGCGCCTTGCCCGAGTAGATGTTGAACGGGATGACGTCGGGCTGCTTGTCCTTGATGGTCTTCGCCGCCGCGAGCACGTCGTCCCACGTCTTCGGCTTCCACGGGACCTCGAGCCCGGCCTTCTTGAAGATGTCCTTGTTGTACCAGAGGGCTCGGGTGTCGGTGCCCATCGGGACGCCGTAGATCTTGCCGTCGTCGCCCTGCCCGGCCTGCTTGGCGTTGTCGAAGAACTGGTCCCACTCGTCCCACTTGTCCGTGTACTTGTCGAGTGGCAGCAGGTAGCCCGCCTCGGCATCGGCCTTGACGAGGAACGTGTCCTCGTACATGACGTCCGGGGCGGTGGCCGGCGCCTTGTTCATGAGCGCGAGCTTCGTGTAGTAGTCGTTGCCCTGCGCCTGGATGGGCACGAGGGTGACCTTCTTGCCGGGGTTGTCCTTCTCGTACTGCTTCTTGACGACCTTCATCTGGGCGTCGAGCTGCTGGAAGGCGCCGAACTTCTGGTACGCGATCTTGATCGTGTCGCTCGAGGCGGACCCCGAGCTCGAGCAGCCAGCCAGACCGACTGCGGCCACGGCCACAGCTGCGAGTCCGGCGATGATGCGGGTGCGTTTCATCGGTGCTCCTTTGCACGGGTGATGTCCGCGGGCACCATCGCCCGCGCGCAGGATTAGTCCACCGTATTGACTTAACCGTGTCAAGGAGTTTCTGGGGGAGGCCGTCGGCGGAATCGGGCGTACCTGGTGAAATCGGGCGTACCCGGTCGGAAGTTTCGACCAGGTACGCCCGATTCCGCTTCCCATCGCGTGCGTTCTGGGAAGGAGCGTCCGTCAGGAGATCGGCGTCGCGCTCCCCGTCACCGTGATCCCTCCGGCCTCGGGCACGTCCACGAGCAGCAGACTCGGACGCCCGACGTGCCGCCCCTGCCGGATCGTGATGCGGTCGCCCGGCTGCGCTGCACCGATCTGCCGCAGGTACGCCCCGGTCGACGCCGCGGCCGATCCCGTCGCCGGGTCCTCGGTGATGCGCCCGGCGGGGAACAGGTTGCGCGCCTCGTACTCCTGGTCACCGGTGCGGTGCAGCACCGTGACGGTCCCCGCCCATCCGGCCTCGCGTTTGAGCTCGGCCAGGGGGCCCGGCGCGAACCGGAACTGGTGGAACAGCTCGCGGTCGTGCAGCACGAGGACCGGGTGCCAGTTGCCGGCGAAGGACTCCAGCACCGGGAACCCCGGAGCGATGTCCGCCGCCTCGAGCCCGAGCAGGTCGAACAGCCGCGCAAGCAGGGCCGGGTCGAGGCCGCGTGTGGCCGGCTCGACGCTCGTCATCGCGACCTGCACCGCGCCGTCCGCGCCGACGGTCGCATCGAGGGCGACCTCGCCGGCCAGGGTCGTGAACACCCGGCGGCCCGGCCCCTCGCGCTCGGCCAACGCGACGGCCAGTGCGACGGTGGCGTGCCCGCAGAACGGGACCTCGGCGCTCGGCGAGAAGTAGCGGACCCGCGGCCCGGTCGCCGTCGAACCGACGACGAAGGCGGTCTCGGGGTACCCGACCTGCCGGGCGATCGCGAGCATCTGGTCGTCGGACAGCCCGGCCGCGTCGAGCACGAGCCCGGCGGGGTTGCCGCCGCCCGGCTCGGCGGCGAAGGCGGTGTACCGGAGGATCTCCTGCTGCATGCCCCCGACGCTACTGCGGCGTCACGACCGGGTGCGCGGGCCGATCCCCGACGGGTGGCACGGCGTGCTGCGGTGCCCAGGTGGGGCTAACCCCCGACCGCTTCCGGGTGCGCACGTGATGTTTCAGCGCTGCGACCGTCGCGAGACTGGATCCATGAGCACCGACACGCGCCCCACCACCGCCCGCCGCACCCTCCGGATCACCCTCGCCTCCACCGCCGCGGTGTCCGCCCTGCTGCTGACCGCCGGCTGCAGCGCGATCCAGGACATCGTGCCGAACAAGACCCCGCAGAAGCACTTCGACACGTACTCCGACGCCCCGCGCTCCGGCGAGTCCGAGGACCTGGCGTTCTTCATGCCGAAGTGGGTGCCGGAGGACGCGAAGGACATCGACGTCCGCCTCCACGTCTCGCAGCCCGGGTACGTCATCGGGTTCGCGTCGAAGGACGGCGTCGACGTGGACGACTGCACCCCGCTCGACGAGTCCTACGGCGGCACGGCGATGACCGCCGACTTCCTGCCCGAGGAACTCCCGACCAAGGGCCTGGTCACCTGCGGCGACGGTCGCGCGGTCACCGAGATCGACGGCCGCTGGTACGGCTGGACCACGAAGGACGCCATCCCCGGTCAGGACGACACCCAGACCATGCACGGCACCGAGCACTGAACGAGCACCGAGCACTGAACGCACGCGCCCACCGGCCTGGAGGCGCGGGGCGGCCCCGCACCGCGCCTCCCGTCCGTCGCGCGGTCGCGCCCACCGCGCATGGTGAGCAGAAACGGTCGGGTCCGCTGTTCGAACCCGACCATTCCTGCTCACGAAGTGCGCCCGTGGGGCGTGGGGACTACTCCGCAGCCACCGTCCGACGTCGGCGACGCACGACCAGCACACCCGCACCCGCCGCGAACAGCAGGAACGCCACCACCGCACCGGCACCCATCCCGAAAGCACCCGTGAACGCGAGCTGCCCATCCGCGGTGATCGTGATCGGGGTCCACCCGATCAACGACCCGTCAGCAGCCGTCACCGCCAACCGGTGCACCCCAGCCACCGTGTCCGCCGGGATCGTCACCCGAACCGTCCCGTCAGCAGCCACCACCGCCGTACCGATCAACGTCGGCTCCGAGAACAACCACACGTTGACGCTCTGCCCCGCGGACTGCGTGCCGACCGTCACCATGATCGTCTCCCCCGCACGAGCCGACGCCGGAGCAGACACCCCACCACGACTCGCCTCCGTCAACAGCGACCCCGACGGCGCCACCGGAGCAACCGGGGCAGCCGAGGGACCCGGTGTCGGACCCGCGGTGGGCGTCCCACCCGGTGTCGGAACCGGCGTCGGCGTCGTGCCACCGTCGCCCGGGGTCGGGGTCGGGGTCGGGGTCGGCTCCGTGCCCGGGTCGGTGTCGCCGCCCTCGCACGGGTACGTCCCCGTGCGGAGCGAGAACCCGTCCGTGTCGTTGTCGTCGGCGTAGAAGGTCGCGCGCTCCCCGTCGGTGCAGACGCCCGAGATCGCGAAGCCCTCGTTGGCGAGCGTGCGGTCGGCTGCCGACGGCGCCTCGTACAGCGTCGACGCGGCGAAGACTCCGTCGGTCACCTCGTACAGCGCGGTCCGACCTGAGCACACCTCGTCGCAGACCACCCAGAGCGCGTCGAGCGTCGGGTCGAACTGCACGTCGGCGACGACGGCGAGCGAGGTCGCGATCGTGGCGACCCGCGCCGAGGACCCGTCGTCCATCAGGGCGTAGGCGTACACGCTCGCGGTGCCCTCGACCCCGACGAAGAACAGGCCCTCGCCGTGTCCGGCGTAGCGCGACGGTGCGTAGGCGGCGCCCGTGCGCTCGTCGGTGAAGCCGTGCGCGGTGAGCCAGGTGTCCGGGATCCAGGTGATGCCCTCGAGGCCGGCGTTCGCGCCGAGCCCGGGGAAGTCCGCGGCGAGGTTCCACTCGTCGGTGGCCCGCAGGGTGCCCTCGGAGCCGTCGGTCGTGGCGTAGCGCAGGACCGACGGGCGGCTCGTGCTCGACACGTCGTTGTTCCGCTCGGTCGACACGTAGACGGCGCCGGGGTCGTCACTCGTGACGGTCACGCCCTCGGCGTCCGGTGTGCCCGTGCCGTCGGCGTAGCGCAGGTCGGTGCCCGCGGCGTTCGACGGCGCCCAGCCGCCCGTGCCGTCCGAGGTCAGGTGGTAGAGCAGGCCGTCGCCGTTCTGCACGGCCCAGAGCTGCCCGTCGCGCGAGGTCTTCGAGGTCGTCCAGTCGAGGCCGCTCAGGTCGCCCGTGAAGGTGTCCTCGTCGTCGAGCACGATCTCGTCCGGGCCGCCGGGCCAGGCCTCGGCGGTGACGACGCCGGCGAACCGGTTCGCCGCACCCTTCGTGGGTGCTGCCGTCTCGGCGAAGTCCCCGGTGCCGTCGGGGTTGCGGCCGTACGTCGTGCTCGCGTGCGCCGTCCACGAGGTCGAGTCGACGACCGCACCGCGGGCGTCGAAGAGCCGCACGGAGTCCGCCTTGCCGAGTCCGAAGCCGAACGCCGCCTCGTCGAGGACGGTGAAGCCCCCGGCCGCGACGGTCGTGCCCGCGGGGATCGTGTACGTGTGGTCGTCCGCGCTGTCGCGCAGCACGTAGCCGCCCAGGTCGACGGTGGTGCTGCCGGTGTTGGTCAGCTCCACCCAGTCGCCGGGGGTGCCGTCCTGCGACTCGACCTCGTTGATCCGCACGGGCGAGGAGCAGTCGTTCGCGGCACCCTTGGTCGAGGACGTGGTGTCCACGAGCGGCCCGACACCGTCGGCGCAGCGACCGTAGGTGACACCCGCGTGGGTCGTCCACGCGTACCGGAGCACCAGGTCGCCGGCGGGGTCGTAGAGACGCACGGTGTCGGCACCGCCGAGCCCGAAGTCGAAGCCGGGGGCGGTCGCGGACAGCTGGTCGACGACGAAGTAGCCGCCGGCCGCGATCGTCGAGCCGCTGGGCAGCACGGAGGCGTCGTGCGAGCTGTCGGAGTCGAGGAACGCGTACCCGGTCAGGTCGATCGCGGCACCCGAGGTGTTCTCGAGCTCGACCCAGTCGGTGTCGTCGGCGTTCGACTCGACCTCGTTGACGACGAGGCCGTTCGCCGCGACGGCGCCGACGGTCGGGTCGTCGTCACCGACGGCCGCGAGGGCCAGGCTGGCGGTGACGACACCGGCCGCGACGACCAGGGCGGTCGCGACGACTGCGCCGATCCGCATCGTGGGTGGGCGCAGGGCAGGAGCACGCATGCAGGGTCCTTCTCGGGGGAGAGAGCGGGCGGAGACCTGCACGACTGTTCAGCATCCACGCGACCGGCCGGTGGCCGACGGGTGAACAGGCGGTGTCCCGGGTCGCGACCGCGCCCTGGACGCGCGGCGTGCGGACGGGAGGCGCGGGTCGGGCCCGCACCGCGCCTCCCGTCCGCCCTGCGGTCGCGCTCACCGCATCCGGTGAGCAGAAGGTGAGCGCGCGCCGTCAGCGCCGGATCAGCAGGGTGCTGGCCCGCGGCGAGAGCGCGGCGTCGAGCACCAGGCACGCGGCACCCACGGCGGCGACGTCGGCACCGCGGTCGCTCTCCACCACCTGCACGGCGTGCTTCGGCACGAGCAACGGTGACCCGACGATGGCGGTCCGCGCAGCCGGCAGGGCAGCACTCGCGATGCGCGACCAGAACGGGCCGCCGAACACCACGCGGTCGATGTCGAGCAGGTTCACGATGAGGACGACGGCGTTGCCCATGACGGTGCCGGCCTCGGCCGCGAGCGTGACGGCGGTGTCGTCCCCGTCGGCGATCGCCGCGGCGAGCTCGTCCCACGCGGCGTTCACGGCGTCGACCGAGTCGGCATCCGCGGCGTCGGCGTCTGCACCTGGTTCCGTGACCGCTCCGCCCGACAGCGCGAGCCCCCGCGATCGCGCGATCCGCACCAGCCGGTCCGGCGCGACGGCTGCACCGACCTCGCCGCGCGTGCCCGAGCCGTCCGGGGTGCCCGCGAGGGCCCCCTGGTCGACCATGATGTGCCCGGCGTCGCCCGCGTTGGACCCCACCCCGCGCACGGGTTCGTGGTCGACGACGAGCCCGACGCCGAACCCGGTGCCGAAGTACACGAACGCGAAGTTCCGGGCCGAGGACTCCCCCGCCAGGAACATCTCGCCGACCGCGGCGGCCGTGACGTCCTTCTCGAGCAGGACCGGGTAGCCGGTGGCCTCGGCGAGCGCATCGCGCAGCGGCACGTCCCGCCACCGGGGCAGGAACGGCGGGTCGACCACGATGCCGGCCTCGACGTCGATGGGTCCGGGGCTCGCGATCCCGACGCCGAGCACGCTGTCGACGGCCACCCCGGCGTCGGCGACGAGCCCGTCGACGGCCGAGGCGATGGTGCGCACCACCTCGGACGGGTCGTCGGCCGTGGGGGTCGAGGTGGTGGACGCGGCGACGACGGTGCCTGCGAGGTCGAGCAGCACGTAGGTGACGACGGCCGGGTCGACGTGCACGCCGACCGCGTACCGGCTGCCCGGTTCGAGCCGCAGGATGGTGCGGGGCTTGCCGCGGCCGGACACGACGGTGCCGGACTCGACGATCATGCCGGCCTCGATCAGGAACCGGGTGACGTTCGACACGGTCTGCGCGCTCAGTCCGGTGCGGGCTGCGAGTTCGACGCGGCTCAGGCCGTCGGGTGAGCGGCGGACGGCGTCGAGGACCACGGTGCGGTTGAACCCGCCGATCGACGGGAGGTTCGCTCCGCGTCGATGCTCTGCCATGCCGCGACCATACCGCGGCAACGGTGCGGTCTCGGTCTGCCCCGGTCTCTGGCTTCCGCAGGGTCTGCACCGTTAGCCTGGCCGCATGTCCGACCTGCGCCTGGAAGAACTGTCCGCGAAGACCGCTGCCGCGGCCAACTCCCTGACGCTCAAGCCGGGCCAGGAACAGTTCGTGCAGCCGACCACCTACGGGGTCGCCGAGTCCGACGTCAAGCCGAGCTCCGCGTGGACCCGTGTCGTCCTCGACGACGACGAAGTCCTCGGCCTGATCATCGGATCGTTCGACGCCGACAATGCGCAGGAAGAGCTGCGCAGCTGCATCTGGCGCGTCAACGTGGCGGCGAGCGCACAGGGCCGGGGCGTCGGTCGCTTCGCCGTGCACGGCCTGGCGGACGAGGCACGCAGCCGTGGGTTCGAGCGACTGACGGTCGTGTACGAGCCGGGCGGCGACGACAGCCCCGAGGCGTTCTTCCGCGCCGTGGGCTTCGAGGTCGTTCGCGAGACCCAGTACGGCGACCACTTCGCGGTCCTGACGCTCTAGCACGCCCGACGACGTACGCTCCGACGCCGTGGCATCCGACACCGTGCCGTCCGACGATGTGCCCTTCGAAGACGCCGCCGTCGACTTCGGCGCCGCCGTCGCCGAGGTGGTGCGGATGATCCCGCCGGGTCACGTCATGACCTACGGCGACGTCGCCGCAGCCCTCGGGTCACGGGCGTCGCGTGCCGTCGGCAAGGTGATGGCGCACGAGGGCGCCGACCTGCCGTGGTGGCGCGTGGTGCGCGCAGGTGGGCACCCGCCGCTGCACCACGAGGCCCGGGCGCTCGAGCACTACCGCGTCGAGGGGACGCCGCTCGTGCAGGGGACGTCGGCCTGGAGGCTCGACATGCGTCGTGCGCGCTGGTCGCCCGCCACGGACGCGGACGACCCGTTCTGATCCCCGGTCCGCGCAGGTCGGCCGCCGGGGTCCGCCCCGGATCCGCCGTCAGCGGTCGAAGCGCGCACCCTTCGGGTTCGCGGGCAGCAGGCACAGCACGTACACGATGAGCGAGCCGAGGCCCGGCAGCACGTGCAGGAACTGCCAGAAGCCGGACAGGTTCGCGTCGTGCAGCCGTCGGGCGCCGAGCGCGAGCGACCCGATGAGCGTCGCGAGCACCCACAGCATGAACAGGTACGAGCCGACGGGGTTCTCGAGCGCCGGGGTGTCCGGCGTGAACACCTGTGGCACGAGCTGCAGCACGAGCCCGATCGCGAACGACGTCAGCCACCACCACCAGAACTCGGCGCGCGATGCCCGTCCGGTGAACACGGTGTACTTCCGCCAGAACCGTCGGACGGCCTCGGTGAAGGGGGCACCGTAGAAGGGGTCGTGCAGGGCGACGCCGCCGGGCTGCACCACGCTGTCGTTGCTCATGGAGCAAGCCAACCACGTGGTGCAGCCCGATCGGGGCCTAGACGAGCGAGTCGCGCCAGGCCGCGTGCAGCTGGGCGAACCGCCCGGTGCCGGCGATGAGGTCGGCGGGGGTGCCGTCCTCGACGATCCGGCCGTGTTCCATCACGAGCACCCGGTGGGCGATCGCGACGGTGGACAGCCGGTGCGCGATGATCACCGCGGTGCGGTCGGCGAGCAGGGTCTCCAGACCCTCTTGCACGAGTCGCTCCGAGGGGATGTCGAGCGACGCCGTGGCCTCGTCGAGGATGAGCACCTTCGGGTCCGCGATGAACGCCCGCGCGAACGAGAGCAGCTGCCGCTGACCCGCAGAGACACGACCGCCGCGCTTGTTCACGTCGGTGTCGTACCCGTCGGGCAGCGCCATGATGAACTCGTGCGCGCCGACGGCCTTGGCGCTCGCCTCGATCTCCTCACGCGACGCACCGGGCTTGCCGAGCGCGATGTTGTCGGCGACGGTGCCGGAGAACAGGTATGCCTCTTGCGTGACCATGACGATCGCGCGGCGCATGTCCTTCGTGTCGAGGTCGCGCAGGTCCACGCCGTCGAGCTTCACCGAGCCCTGCGTCGGGTCGTAGAAGCGCGCCATGAGCTTGGCGAGCGTCGACTTGCCGGCTCCGGTGGACCCGACGAGGGCGATGGTCTGCCCCGACGGGATGTGCAGGTCGAACTCCGGCAGCACGACCTTGCCCTTGTTGTAGGCGAAGACGACCTCGTCGAAGTCCATCTTCCCGGTGGCGTCCGCCAGACGGGTGGGCTTCACGGGGTCCGGCACGCTCGGCCGTTCCTCGAGGACGCCGGAGATCTTCTCCATCGCCGCCGAGGCCGACTGGTACCCGTTGTAGAACATCGCGAGTTCCTGCGCCGGGTCGAAGAAGCGCTTGGCGTACAGCGCGACCGCGAGCAGCGCACCGACCTCGAGCGTCCCGCCGACGATCCGGAAACCACCCACGATGACGACCGCGGCGAGCGTCGCGTTGCCGATGAGCACGAGCACCGGGTCGAAGGTCCCGAACAGGTTGAACACCTTCGTGTTCGCCACCCGGTAGTCCTCGACGTAGCCGCCGTACTCGTCACGGTTGCGGGACTCCTTGCGGAACGCCTGCACCGCGCGGATGCCCGTCATCGTCTCGACGAAGTGCACGATGACGCGCGCCGAGGTGACACGGGTGGAGCGGAACAGCGTCTGCGAGTTCGTCTGGAACCAGCGGATCAGGAACCAGAGCGGCACGAGCGACACCGCGAGCACGAGCCCGGACGTCGGGTCGAGCAGCACCAGGGCCACGGCGGTGAACGCCATGTACAGCACGCCCTGGATGAGCTGGTTCAGTCCGGAGTCGAGCAGCTCGCGGATCGAGTCGAGGTCACTCGTCTGGCGCGAGATGATCCGGCCCGACGTGTAGGTCTCGTGGAACTCGAGCGAGAGCCGCTGCGTGTGCAGGAACACCCGCTTGCGCAGGTCGAACAGGATCGCCTGGCTGATCCGTGCCGCGAGCACCGTGTACCAGGCCGTGAGCACCGCACCGAGGACGGCCACGACGATGTACGTCGCGACGACGCCGAACGCCGGCACCCAGTCGTTCTGGTCCATCACCGCGGGCAGGGCGTTGTCGATGCCCCACGCGATGAGCGCCGGACCCGCGACGGTGCCGGCGGTCGAGACCACGACCACGATGCCGAGCAGCACCAGCCGGAGCTTCAGCGGTGCGGCGAGGGATCCGAGCAGGGCGAGGGACCGGCGCCGCAGGCGCTTGCTCTCGGCCTTCGTGAAGTCCTCACGCTCCTCACCGCGCACGCCCATGGTGGTGATCGAGGCGGTGACGGGGGCGGCAGCCTGCTCGTCCGGAGCTTCCTGCGGGACGGACGCCGTGCCTCCCGGCAGGTTCTGGTCGGTCTGCTGGCTCATGCCATCGCCTCCTGTCGTGCGGTCGCGTCGTCGTCGTCGAGCGACGAGATGACGTAGCGGTAGTGCTCGTTGGTGGCCATCAGGTCGTGGTGGGTCCCGACGGCCGTGACGACGCCGTTCTCCATCAGGGCGACCCGGTCGGCCAGCGTCACCGTCGACGGACGGTGCGCCACGATGAGCGACGTGGTGTCGGCGAGCACGCGTCGCAGGCCCGCCTCGACCCGCGCCTCGGTATCGACGTCGAGCGCCGACAGCGGGTCGTCGAGCACGAGCACCGACGGCCGCGCGGCGATCGCGCGGGCCAGTGCCAGGCGCTGACGCTGGCCACCGGACAGCGACAGCCCCTCTTCACCGACCCGGGTGTCGACGCCGTCGGGCAGGTCGTCCACGAAGGACGCCTGCGCGATGTCGAGCGCCTCGCGCATGAGCGCTTCGGCCTCGGCACCCTGCACGTCCGGTCGACCGAGCAGCACGTTCTCACGCACGGTCGACGAGAACAGGGTGGCGTCCTCGAAGGCGACGCCGACGTGCCGGCGCAGTTCCTCGCGGGTGAGGTCGCGGATGTCGACCCCGTCGATCGTCACCGAACCGCCGGTCACGTCGTACAGACGCGGCACGAGCGAGAGCAGCGTCGTCTTGCCGCAGCCGGTGAGCCCGACGAGCGCCATGGTCTCGCCCGGCTGCAGCTGCAGTTCGACGCCGTTGATCAGGTCCGGGTACTGCGGTGCGGAGTCCTGGTACCGGAAGTGCACGCCGTTGAACGACAGGGCACCGTGCGGCTCGGCGATCGTCTTCGGGTGCTCCGGGTCCGTGATGGTGTTCTCGGAGTCCATGACCTCGAAGAAGCGGTCGACCGCCGTGCGGGTGTCGAACGTCATCGAGAGCAGGAAGCCGATCGACTCGATCGGGAACCGCAGCACCGTCGCCGTCGCGAAGAACGCGAACAGCTGGCCGACGCTGAGCTGCCCCTGCGACGCGAGCCAGATGCCGGCGAGCAGGCACAGGGCGAACGCGACGTCCGGCACGAGCAGCAGCCACAGCCAGATGCCCGCGATGGCCTTCGCCTTCTTGATCTCGGTGCCGCGCAGCGCCTCGGCCTGCTCGCTGAACTCCTCGAGCTTCGCGCCGCCGCGACCGAACGCCTTGAGCACGCGGATGCCGTGCACCGACTGCTCGACGCTCGTGGCGAGGTCACCGACCTGGTCCTGGCTGCGGCGTGCGACGGCGGAGTACCGGCGCTCGAACAGCAGGCCGTTGATCCACAGCGGGATCGACGCGACCAGGAAGATGAGCCCGAGGATCCAGCCGAAGGTGAACAGCACGACGAAGCCGACGACGATCGTCACGATGTTCACGACGAGCAGGACGACCCCGAAGGCCAGCCAGCGCCGGATCAGCGACAGGTCCGACACGGAACGGGACAGCAGCTGCCCGGACTCCCAGCGGTCGTGGAACGCGACCGGCAGGTCCTGCAGCTTCGCGTAGAGCGAGTTGCGCATGCTGGTCTCGATGCGGGTCGAGGGGCGCATCACCAGCCGGCGGCGCGAGGCGATGAAGAACGCCTCGAGCACTCCGAGGGCGAGCACCCCGAGCCCGGCGGGCCAGATCTGTGCCGAGTCGCGCGACGACAGCGGACCGTCGACGAGCCACTGCAGCACGTAGGGGATTGCGAGCGCCACCAGGGAGGCTCCCATCGCTGCGGCCATGCCGCCGATGAGGCGCCCCTGGTAGGGCTTCACGTAGGGGTAGATCCGCGCGATCGCGCGGAAGGTGGACGGGCGCGCCGTGGTGGGCGACTTGGACATGCGTTGCGTCCTCATGCGTCTGCCGGGTCCCCGGGTCGCGCTGCGCGGTGCGTGCTTGCTGCTTGCTTGCTTGCTTGCTTGCTTGCTTGCTTGCTTGCTTGCTTGCTTGCTTGCTTGCTTGCTTGCTTGCTTGCTTGCTTGCTTGCTTGCTTGCTTGCTGCTTGCTTGCTCGCGTGGCGCGGCTTCGGCCTGGAGGCTCGGTGTGGCGTTGCGTGGTGATCATCGGCCAGGCGCGTGGTCGCGTCTCCGCCGTCACTCGCGTGACGTCGGTCGGGCCGGAGGCGCCGAGGGACGATCGTCCCCCGGGTTCAGGCGGGTGGTTCGCGGACGCCGGTGGTGCTGCGCCGCGGGGCCGTGGGAACGGCCCGACTAGACGGCGGCCGCGGCGCGGGGCCGCGGTGCGATCAGGGATCGCCGTGCGGGAGTGGTCCCCACGACGGACACGAGACCTGCGCGGGCGGCCGTCGCCACGGTTCCGGTCATGTTGTCCATCGTCACTCCAGTCGTCGTCTTCGTCACCGTTGTGTCCACGGTGCCGCCGGTCCCGAGGGATCGTCGGCTGCCTGCCGCGGAGCCTTACAGACTATTCACAGTGACTCACGGCGCGCAATGGTTCGCCACCATTTGTTCACATCAGTGGAAGAAGTGGCGCTCGCTCGTGAAGTACATCGTGACGCCGGCGGCCTTCGCCGCGGCGATGACCTCGTCGTCGCGGACGCTGCCACCGGGCTGCGCCACCGCACGGACACCGGCGTCGAGCAGTACCTGCAGGCCGTCGGCGAACGGGAAGAACGCGTCCGACGCCGCGACGCTGCCGGTCGCGCGGTCACCGGCCCGGTTCACCGCGAGGTGGCAGGAGTCGACCCGGTTGACCTGGCCCATGCCGACACCGACGCTCGCGCCCTGGTTCGCCAGCAGGATGGCGTTCGACTTCACCGAACGGCTCGCCCGCCACGCGAAGGCCAGGTCGGCGAGGGTCTGCTCGTCGGCGGGCTCGCCGGCGACGAGGGTCCAGGTGGCCTGGTCGAAGCCCGTGAAGCGGTCGGCGTCCTGCACCAGGAACCCGCCGGAGATCTGCTTGAGCTCGCGGTCGGCGAGCGCGAAGTCGGCCGGCAGCGTGAGCAGGCGGATGTTCTTCTTGCGCGACAGGATCTCGAGCGCCTCGGGGTCGAACCCGGGGGCGACGACGACCTCGGTGAAGATGTCCTTCACGGTCTCGGCCATGGCCACGGTGACCGGGCGGTTCGCGGCGATGACCCCGCCGAACGCCGAGAGCGGGTCGCAGGCGTGCGCGGCGGCGTGGGCCGAGGCGATCGGGTCGGCGGAGTCGGCCGGGGCGATCGCGATGCCGCACGGGTTGGCGTGCTTGATGATCGCGACGGCGGGCTCGTCGAAGTCGAAGGCCGCACGGACCGCTGCGTCGGCGTCGACGTAGTTGTTGTACGACATCTCCTTGCCGTGCAGCTGCGTCGCCTGTGCGATGCCGGTGCCGTCCGGTGCCGTGTAGAGCGCCGCTGCCTGGTGCGCGTTCTCGCCGTAGCGCAGGGTCGCGGACAGCTCGGCCTCGACCGCCAGGTGCTCGTCGAACGCACCGGGGGTCCGGATGTCGCCGGCGGTCGTCGGGGCCGCAGCGGCGGTGACGACGTCGCTCGCGAAGTAGGACGCCACCGCGGTGTCGTAGGCGGCGGTGTGCGCGAAGGCCTGGGCTGCGAGGCGCTTCCGGAGCTCGAGCGTGGTGCCGCCGGCACGCACGGCCTCGACGACCTCGGGGTAGGACGCCGGGGACACGACGATCGCCACGTTCGGGTGGTTCTTCGCCGACGCACGGACCATCGCGGGGCCACCGATGTCGACGTTCTCGACCACGGTCGCGGTGTCGGCACCCGACGCCACCGTCTCGACGAACGGGTAGAGGTTCACGACGACGAGCTCGAACGGCGCGATGTCGAGGTCGGCGAGCTGCTGCTCGTGCGACTCGAGCCGCAGGTCGGCGAGCAGGCCGGCGTGCACCGACGGGTGCAGGGTCTTCACCCGGCCGTCGAGCGACTCGGGGAACCCGGTGACGCTCGCGACGTCGGTGACGGCGTAGCCGGCGTCACGGATCGTCTGCGCGGTGGAGCCGGTCGACACGATCTCGACCCCGGAGTCGGCCAGGGCGCCGGCGAGCTCGAGCAGGCCGGACTTGTCGCTCACCGAGATCAGTGCACGGCGGACCGGGACCACGTCACGGTCGCGGTAGAGGCTGGGGTCGGCTGCGTGCACGCTCATGCGCTCGGGGTGCCCTTCAGGTCGGTGGTGCCGTTGGCGATGTCGAGGATGGTCTGGATGAGCAGGCGGCGCTCGACCGGCTTGATCCGGTCGTGCAGCGTCGACTCGGTGTCGCCCGGCAGCACCGGGATGCGCTCCTGCGCGAGGATCGGCCCCGTGTCGACGCCGTCGTCGACCGCGATGACGCTCGCGCCGGTCTCGGTGACCCCGGCGGCCAGGGCATCCCGCACGCCGTGGGCGCCGGGGAACTCGGGCAGGTACGCCGGGTGCGTGTTGATGATCCCCGGGGCGAACTCGGACACCACGGCCGGGGGCAGCAGGCGCATCAGGCCGGAGAGCACGAGCAGGTCGGGCGACCACGGGCGGATCTGCTCCGCCAGGGCCTGACCCCACTCGGCGCGCGAGTCGTAGCGGGTGAACGGCACCGTGAAGGTCGGGATCGAGAACTCCTCGCCCAGGCCGAGGCCCTCGGCGTCACGATCGGCACCGATGGCGACGACACGGGCGGGGTACTCGGCGTCGAAGGTCGCTTCGAGCAGGGCTCGGAGGTTCGACCCGGTACCGGAGATCAGGACGACCAGTTCGAGCACGGCACCAACCCTACCGGCCGCAGCGCGCAGAGCCGCGTCTGGATCGCGACGAAACCTGCATGTCACGTATTGACGGCCAGTCGCCCGGCCGTCTAGGTTCCCAGTCACCGGCCGTGACGTTGCGGCCCAGAGCCAAGGGGACACCATGACGAAGCTCCGCTCCTCCCTCGCTGGGATCGCACTCTCGACCGTCTTGGTCGCGGGAGGTCTGACGGTCGCGGCACCGGCAGGTGCAACCGAGCAGACCAGCTCGACGGACGCGTACGAACGTCTGGCGACCGTCTCCCCGACCGAGGTCGCTCAGGCAATCGCCGAAGCGGACGCCGCTGGGCTCGTGACGAAGCAGAGGACCGCGCCGAACGGCGCGGTCACGACCACGATCGACCTCGGCGACGGTTTCGTGTTCGATCTCATCCAGCCGACGGACGACCAGCGAATCGGCGTCGGGACGGACACCAGGGGCATCTACGTCTCGTTCAACGCGACCGACCAGAACATGATCATCAGCGGAGCGGCTTTCGGCCTCGGCGCCGGGCTGTGCGCCGCGGGAGGCCCGGCGTTCTGCGTGATCACCGGTGCGATCATCACGATGGCAACCGTCGCGATCACGGGGAGCGGTGCGATCCGCTGCGGGACGCGTGCACTGCGCGTGTACCCGTTCGCTGGCGGCCGGGTCAAGCCGCGTTGCGCGTAGCGCCTGGAAGAGCAGAGCGCATGCGCAACATGGTCCGGGGCGTTCCGTTCGCCGTCCTCGTGAGCCTCGCGCTCGTCGTGGTCGGGTCGATCGTCGCGACCAGCCCCGCGACCAGGGGCTCGTGGATCGGTACCGCTGTTCCGGCGGCGTGCTTGTTCGCGGCGATCCTCTGCACCGGGACGGCCGTCACCCGCGATCGGCGTGAACGCTGACGAGCAGAGTCGTCACCGGTCGTCCTTCGGCTGCCGCCACCAGGGCAGTTCGTCCTCGGGGATCTGGTCGGTGACGTCCCACTTCGCCGGGCGGGACTGCTCCGCCGGCCTCGAGGCGGGCGCACGGGTGTCCGGCGCGACGTCCAAGCGGCCCGCCTCGGCCGTCTCGTCGACGTCGTCCCGGCCGGCGACGAACTCCTCGGTGCTCCACGGGAACGCGGGCTGGACATCGGTGGGCACCGGGGTGGGTGCAGCTGCCGGGGCGGGCGCTGCGGGCCGCTCGGAGCCGGGTCGCTGGGGCTCGGCGTCGGAGCCGGTCACGCGGTCGCGGAGTGCACCGGCTCGTCCTCGGACACCCTCGGCCGCGCCGGCCAGGCGGTCGCGGAGGCCGCCCAGGGCTGCTCGTCCGGCGCTGCGGCGCTCCGGTCCGGGCTCGGCGGCCAGGCGGTCGGCGGCCACCGCGTCGGTCTTCGCCCAGTCGGGGAGCTCGACGTCGTGATCGGTGTCACCGGCGCGCGGTGCGACGGGCGCGGGTGCGGGTGGGGAGGTGGGCCGTGCGGGGGCGGAGGTGGGCCGTGCGGTTGCGGCGTCGGCGGGCTCGCTGCTGACCGGCTCGGTCACGTGCTCGGTCGTCCCGCGGGGCCGTGCGGCGGTCGACCCGTCGTGGGACTCCTCGACCACGAAGCGGTGCACGTCGGTGGTGCGCCCGGCGCCGGCCTGGTCGAGCGCGGCGAGCAGGGAACCCTCGCCGACGTCAACCCCGGCGCGCGCCGTGTCGTGGTCATGGTCGGATTCGTCCGCCTCGGTCCAGCGCTCCCGCGTCCATCCGCGGTCCGGCAGCCGGACCAGGTCGCTGCCCGCGGCGAGGGCGATGATCGCCGGCAGGCCCACCTCGAGTGCGGCGAACCCACCGACCGCCAGGGCGTTCGGGCCGACGTCGGCCAGGCGCCCGGGGCCGAACGAGCCGGACGACACCCAGGCGATGAGCCCCGTGAGCACACCGGCCACGAGTCCAGCGACGACGCCGCCGAGCGCACGGTGCAGCGCTGAGTCGGCGGCGCCCAGGGCCCGCACCAACCGCGGTCGCATCGAGCCGCCGATCGCGAACCCGGCGATGACCGGCACGAGGACCCAGACGAGCCCGAAGGTGTGACCGGAGGTCGGCAAGGCGCCGAAGACCGGCAGACCGGGGATCGGACCCAGGGTCGTGGCGATCGGGGAGACGCTCGACCCGGTGCCGATGGCGAACCCGGGGCCGATCAACCACGAGGTCGCCCACCCGACGAAGTCCGGCAGGAACGCGAGCTGCCCGACGGTGAGCGCGACGCCGCCGATGATCCCGGCGTGCGACTGCTCGTACAGGGTGATGACCTCGGCGAACGAGGTGAAGAGCAGCAGACCGACGAGCACCGCGGCCACGCCGACGACCACGGCGGTCGCGGCGGTCCCGGCGCGCAGGCCGAACCCGGCGACGGACCGCCAGACGGCGGGGATGCGGTCGACCAGGTCGATGACGCGCTGGGTGCCGGCGTCGGCGGGCAGGTCACGGCGACGACGGCAGACCTCGGAGGCGGCGAGTGCGGGGATCCCGAACCAGAGCGCCGGCAGCACCACGGCCTGCCAGAGCGTGGGGCGGGTGGCGGCGGAGGTCGACGACAGCGCGACGGCCAGACCGAGGAGCGCGACGACGGCGGTCCCGACCAGCAGCCCGGTGGTGCGGTGCTCGGTCTCCGCGAACCGCCGTCCGGCGCGGGCGCCGAGCCAGGCCGTCACGACCGCGAACCCGAGGGCCGCCAGGGTGACGTGGATGGGGTCGGCCGCGCCGCTGACCCCGGTGCTCTTGGCGAGTGCGGACCCGAGCAGGAACGAGACGTCGACGCCGTGTCCGACGAGCCACACGCTGCCGGTGGCCTTCCAGAACACGTCCCAGTCGATCTGCAGGCCGTACTCGAACCCCCAGAGCAGCGTCAGGGGCACGAGGGCGATCCCGATGCCGACGCCGACCGTCACGACCGCCTCGATCGCGGCGAGCAGAGCGGTTCCCAGGCGGTTCATCGCAGCGAGGATACGTGCCCCTCGCGCGGCCGCCCCGGAGCCGCGCGGCTGCCGACGCAAAACACCGGTGTTCGCAGGACGAACACGCGCAGGACGCGGTTCAACCGACGAACACCGGTGTTGTGCGGAACGGACGAACCGCTAGCGAGCGGCGACGACCTCGCGCAGCAGCGCGGCGGTCTCGGACGGCGTCTTGCCGACCTTGACGCCGGCGGCCTCGAGCGCCTGCTTCTTCGCCTCGGCGGTACCGGCCGAACCGGACACGATCGCGCCGGCGTGGCCCATCGTCTTGCCCTCGGGAGCGGTGAAGCCCGCGACGTAGCCGACGACCGGCTTGGTGACGTGCGCCTTGATGAACTCGGCGGCACGCTCTTCGGCGTCGCCACCGATCTCGCCGATCATGACGATCGCCTCGGTCTCGGGGTCGGCCTCGAACGCGGCGAGCGCGTCGATGTGCGTGGTGCCGATGACCGGGTCGCCGCCGATGCCGATGGCGGTCGAGAAGCCGAGGTCCCGGAGCTCGTACATCATCTGGTAGGTCAGGGTGCCGGACTTCGAGACGAGCCCGATCGGGCCCTTGCCGGTGATCGTCGCCGGGGTGATGCCGACGAGGGACTCCCCCGGGGTGATGATGCCGGGGCAGTTCGGCCCGATGATCCGGGTCGTGCCGCCCTTCGCCTTGGCGTGCGCCCAGAACTCGGCCGAGTCCTGCACGGGGATGCCCTCGGTGATGACGACGACGAGCGGGATCTCGGCGTCGATGGCCTCGGTCACGGCGTCCTTCGCGAACGCCGGCGGGACGAAGACGATCGAGACGTCGGCACCGGTGGTGTCGATGGCCTCGCGTACCGAGCCGAAGACCGGCAGCGACACGTCGCCGTGGGTGACGGTGGTGCCGGCCTTGCGGGCGTTCACGCCGCCGACGACGTTCGTGCCGGCCTTGAGCATCAGGGCGGTGTGCTTCGTGCCCTCGCCGCCGGTGATGCCCTGGACGATGACCTTGGAGTCCTTGTTGAGGAAGATCGACATGGTCAGTCCCTTCAGGCCGCTGCGGCGGCGAGTTCGGCGGCCTTCTCGGCCGCATCGTCCATGGTCGCGGCGACGGTGACGAGCGGGTGCGCTGCCTCCGCCAGGATCCGGCGACCCTCTTCCACGTTGTTGCCGTCGAGGCGCACGACGAGCGGCTTGGTGGCCGCGTCGCCGAGGATGCCGAGCGCGGCGACGATGCCGTTCGCGACGGCGTCGCAGGCGGTGATGCCGCCGAAGACGTTCACGAACACGCTCTTCACCTGCGGGTCGCCGAGGATGACGTCGAGGCCGTTGGCCATGACCTCGGCCGAGGCGCCGCCGCCGATGTCGAGGAAGTTGGCGGGCTTCACGCCGCCGTGGCGCTCACCGGCGTAAGCGACGACGTCGAGCGTCGACATGACGAGCCCCGCACCGTTGCCGATGACGCCGACCTGGCCGTCGAGCTTGACGTAGTTCAGCCCGTGGGCCTTCGCCTTGGCCTCGAGCGGGTCCTCGCTGGCGGTGTCCTCGAGGTCCTTGTGGCCCTCGTGGCGGAAGTCGGCGTTCTCGTCGAGCGAGACCTTGCCGTCGAGTGCCAGGATCTGGCCGTCGCCGGTGCGGACGAGGGGGTTCACCTCGACGAGGGTCGCGTCCTCCCCCTTGTAGACGTCGTAGAGCTTGACGAAGACGTCGGCGACGGCGTCCTGCAGCTCCGATGGGAAGTTCGCCTGCGCGGCGATCTCGAGCGCGGCGGCCTTGTCGATGCCCGTCAGCGGGTCGACCTCGACCCGGGCGAGCGCCTCGGGCTTCTCGACGGCGAGCTGCTCGATCTCCATCCCGCCCTCGACGCTGGTGAGCGAGAGGTAGGAGCGGTTGGCCCGGTCGAGCAGCACGGAGAAGTAGAACTCCTCGGCGATGTCCGCACCCTGGGCGACCATGACGCGCTGGACGGTGTGGCCCTTGATGTCGAGGCCGAGGATGGCCTGCGCGTGCTCGAACGCCTCGTCCGGGGTCTTCGCGACCTTCACGCCGCCGGCCTTGCCGCGACCGCCGACCTTCACCTGCGCCTTGACGACGACGACGCCACCGATCTTCTCGGCCGCCGCCTTCGCCTGCTCGGGGGTGTCGGCGATGATCCCCTGCAACACGGGGACGCCGTAGGACTCGAAGAGGTCCCTGGCCTGATACTCGAAAAGATCCACGCTGTTCTTCTTCCCGCACGGTTCGTGCGATCGGCATCGGTTTCCCGGTCGCGCTCTCCACATCGAGGGTCGCTCGATGTCGAGACAACGGCCGCCACGCAGCCTAGCGCTGCTCGGTGGACGGCCGGTGCACGTCGGGCACAGCCGGGTACCCGCCGATCAGGACCGGGCACGGGGAGCGCATGAGCCGCTGCGCGCACCGCTGGGACCGGCCCGAGCTCGCGCTCGGCAGTGTGGATCGGTGCAACCCGAACTCCGTACCCGTGCCACCGAGGTCTTCGGCTGGAAGCTCCGCCCCGACCAGGAGTCGGTCATCGACGCCGTGCTCGAGCGCCGTGACGCCCTGGCGGTCATGCCCACCGGATCGGGCAAGTCCGCGATCTACCAGGTCGCCGGCCTCGGGCTGGACGGCCTCGTCGTGGTCGTCTCCCCGCTCGTGGCACTGCAGGAAGACCAGGTGGTCGGGCTCGAGCACCATGCCGATGCACCCCGCGCCGTCGCCCTGAACGCCACGAAGAAGGCACGGGACGTCGCCGACGCGTGGGACGCCGTCGCCGCGGGCGAGGTCGGCTACGTGTTCCTCGCCCCCGAACAGCTGGTGAAGGACGACGTGCGCGAACGCCTCCGCGATGCCGGCGTCGCGCTGGTCGCCGTCGACGAGGCGCACTGCATCTCGTCGTGGGGTCACGACTTCCGACCGGACTACCTGGCGCTCGGCGAGGTCGCGGAGCGCCTGGGCCGCCCGCCGGTGCTCGCCCTGACCGCGACCGGTTCCGCTCCGGTGCGGGACGACATCGTCGAGCGGCTCGGCATGCGCGACCCGTTCGTGCTCGCCTCGGGGTTCGACCGTCCCGGCATCCGGCTCGAGGTGGTCCGGCACGCCGAGGACGCCGAGAAGCGTCAGGCCGTGGTCGACCAGGTCGCCGAGCTCGACGGACCCACGGTCGTCTACGTCGCCACCCGCGCCGCGACCACGGAGTACGCCGACGCCCTCGCCGCCCGTGGTCGCCGCGCGCAGCCGTACCACGCCGGCATGCGGGTGGCGGAGCGCGAGGCCGTGCACACCGGGTTCCTGGACGGCGACGTCGACGTGGTGGTCGCGACGAGTGCCTTCGGCATGGGCATCGACAAGCCCGACGTCCGGTACGTCGTGCACGCCGACGTCCCCGAGTCGATCGACGCCTACTACCAGGAGATCGGACGGGCCGGGCGGGACGCCGAACCGGCCGGCGCCACCCTGCACTACCGCGCCGAGGACTTCGGCCTGCGCACGTTCTTCGCGTCCGGCTCGCCGCGACCCGCCTCGGTCCGGGCCGTGTTCGACGCCGTCCCGGCGACCGGCTCGATAGCCCGCTCCGCACTGGTGGAGGCCGCTGGTCTGTCGGCCCGCACCGCCGGTCGAGCGCTCAACGCCCTGCTCGACGCCGGCGCCCTGCGCGACGACGTCGACGGTGTCTCCCGGGTGCCGGACGGCCCGCAGGACGCCGACCGTGCGGCACGTGCGACAGCCGACCGTGCCGCCGAACGGGAACGGGTCGAGGAGTCCCGCATCGCGATGATGCGCCAGCTCGCCGAGACGACCGGGTGCCGCCGGCAGTTCCTGCTCGGCTACTTCGGCGACGAGCTGCCGGAGCCGTGCGGGAACTGCGACACCTGCTCGTCCGGCACGGCTCGCGAGGCCTCCGCCCACGTCGCCGACGGCGCGAACGACGAAGCGTGGCCGCCGGATGCTCGCGTCGAGCACGCCGAGTGGGGCACCGGCGTGGTGATGAGCACGGAAGAGGACCGCATCACGGTGTTCTTCGAGTCCGCCGGCTACCGCACCCTCGCCCTCGCCGACGTCGAACAACGCGACCTGCTCGAACGCGTCTGAACGAACCAGGGACGAAAGCGCAGGCGGTCAGCGCACCGGCCCGGACGACCCGGGCGGGGAAGGCGCGGTCGCTCGACCACCCGTCGGCGACCGCGCTCCACTCCCCCGAGCATCGGCGATGCTGCCGTGGCGGTGTGACCGGCAGGTGACGCCCGGGTGAACACGACACGAAACCGGACGGCCGCCAAGCGCCGGCGGGTAGGCAGGAAGCCCGCAACGGAAAGGAACCACCATGAGCGACCCCGGCATCAGCCCCGTCGACGACTTCGAGTCCCAGCAGCGTCGCGACGACGACATCGACCGTGAGCACGTCGGCCCGTACGAGGTGGACGAGGCCGAGGAGTCCCTCGAGACGGTGACGAACGACGCGGTCGCCGGCGAGACGGTCGAGCCGCAGCCCGGTGACGGATCCGACGACGGTCCGACCGGTGGCTCCCCGCGCGAGGGTTCGCCCGACCTGTGGGAGCACGAGAACGAGCAGGACGAGGACCGCGCCGACCTCGGCAACGACCTCGGCACGAAGCCGCTCTGAGCCCAGGCTCCCCCGGAACACGGCTCGGTAGCATCGGGCCGTGTTCCGACGAGTCCGTGCCAGCGTCCGCAGCATGCCCTCGGCAGCGCGGATGCTGGCCGTCGCGGCGATGCTCCTGGTCGCGGCCGCGGCACACCTCGCCGCCCGCTCGGAGCCCGGTGGCCGCTGGGTCCCGCTCCTGGTCGTCGGCGTCGTCGCTGCGGTCGTCACCGGATCACCGACCCGCCTCTGGCCGCTCCCCGCGATCTGGCTCGTCGCGACGCTCCTCGCCCTGACCGGTGACGTGCCGGTCGACGCCTCGTCCGCACTGGTCGCCCTGGTCGTCGGCGCAGTCGCGCTCCTGGCAGCGATCGCCGTGGACCTGCGGCCCGTCCTGCGGGCGCGACGCCGACGGGGTGCGGCGTGACCACCCCACGGCCTGGAGGCGCGACACACGACCCGCACCGTGCCTCCCGTCCGCCTGCTGGGCGCGTCGACGACCGTGACCTGCGTCGGTTCCTCGCCGACAGCACCCCCGTGGCCGCGGGCGGCCGCGCCATCCTGCTGCAGATCGCCGACCCGGTCGTCGCGGCCGGTGTCCGACGGCATTCGGACTTCGCCCGGCGACCCCAGCAGCGGCTCGCCCACACCCTGATGTTCGTCTACGCCGTCGTCATCGGCACGGAGACCGACTCGGCGACCGCAGTCGGCTTCGTCAACCGTGCGCACCGGCCCGTCGCGGGCGCCGACGATGTCGACCGGCAGCTCTGGGTGGCCGCGACCCTGTTCGACTCCGCCCGGCGGGCGCACGACCTGTTCGGCACACGCGTCTCCGCGGCCCGCGCCGAGCAGGTCCTCGCCGCCTACGCCCCGATCGCGACCGCGCTGCGGGTGCCGCCGGAGCGTTGGCCGACCTCGGTGGCGGCGTTCGACCGGTACTGGCAGCGGACGCTGGAGGGGCTCGAGGTCACCGACGACGCCCGCGGGGTCGTCCGCGACCTGCTGCACCCGCGGTTCGCGCCGCTGTGGGTGCGGGCGGCGATGCCCCTCGTCCGCATCGTGACCGTGGGGATGCTGCCGGAACGGGTGCGCACGGCGTACGGCTTCGCCTGGGGGCCGCGGGAGGAACGGCGTTTCCGGCGCACCGTGCGGGTGGTGGCCGGGGTGCGGGCGCTGGTGCCGGGGGCGCTGCTGCGACTGCCGGGGCCGTTGCTGCTGCGGGCGATGCGGCGAACCGCGGGGCGGTACGCGACGGCCGGGGCTGGTGCTGGGGCTGGTGCTGGGGCTGGTGCTGGTGCTGGTGCTGGTGCTGGTCAGCCTGCGAGTACCCGCACGGCGTAGTCCCCCACCATCACGACGTCACCGGGCCGGGCGATGACCTGTGCGCCGCCCACGCTGGGTTCCTGCGCACCGGATGCGCGGACGACCACCGTGCCGTTCGACGACCCGAGGTCCTCGACCACCAGGCCGCCGTCCCCCGTCGGCCGCATCGCGGCGTGCTCGCGCGACACCGATTTCCCCGGGTCGTCGAGCAGCACGGCTCGTCGTCCCGGCGCGGTCGGGACGCGTCGCCCCACGACGACCGGCTGGTCGAGCGGCACGACGGTGCCCGGCGCGACCTCGAGCACGAGTCGCGGCACTATGCCGATCGTCGGCAGCGGCTGCTCCGTCCGGACGACGGCGTCCGGCTCGTCGTCCGACACCGGAGCCGCGGGCAGCACCCAGGCGCGGGACAGGTACCCGGCCTGCCGGTCGCGCTCGACGTCGGCACGCGTGACCGCCGGGCGCTTCGGAGTGTCGTCGTCCTTCCGGCGTCGAGCCACCGTGTACCCCTCGTTCTGGTGATTGTTCAGAAGTGGTGCGAGATGCAACGCGATCAAGTATGGTCGAACCGCGCCGGGGGTCGCCCGGTACTTCACATACGCATCGGGAGGGCATGCGCCATGGCCAATGTCAACGTCACCTACGACGATCTTCGCAACCAGGCTTCGCAGCTTCGCAACGGCCAGAAGGCCATCGAAGACCAGCTGAGCCAGCTCAAGAGCCAGATCGACAACCTCGTCTCGTCGGGGTACGTCACCGACAAGTCCTCGAAGGCCTTCGACTCGACGTACTCGGAGTTCAACTCCGGCGCGACGCAGACGATCCAGGCCATCGACGGCATGGCCGGGTTCCTCGAGAGCGCGGCGAACACCCTCGAGTCGACCGACGAGCAGCTCGCGTCCAGCATCGGCTGAGACCGGCTCGGAACGGTGGTGGCCGGCGTCTTCGGGCGTCGGCCACCGCTCTCAGCATGACCACGTGGCACCGGGGGAAGAGGAAGACATTGGCAGGCGGAACTCTGCGCTACCAGGGCGCGAAGATGCAGTCGCTCTGGAGCGACCTCAACGCGGTGAAGAACGAGTTCGACCACGGGGACCAGCACTCGGGTGACGCGGCGGACGCCGTTGGGCATGCCGCGCTCGCAAGCCGCATCCGGTCGTTCTCCTCGGGGTGGGACAGTCACCGACGCGAACTCAGCGACTCCATCGAGAAGCTCGCGAAGCTCGCCCTGAACGTCGATGGCGCCTTCGACGACACCGAATCGGAACTCGTCAAGTCGATTGCGAGCGAGAAGTGAGCGCGCTCGTGGGGGGTCCTACGGGCGATCCCGTTGCCGTTCAGGACATGGCGCAGCGCTACCACCAGATCGCAACCGCGATCAGCGACGCGGCCAGCACCCTCAAGCGACTGGACGGCTCGGATTCGGAGAGCAAAGCGGTCACCGCCTTCCTGAAGAAGGCAGGCGACCTCGCCGACAAGCTCGGGCGCGCCGAAGGCCGCTACTCAGGCACCGGGGATGCACTGTCCGAGTACGCGACGGCGCTCACTTCGGCGCTCGACGAGGCATCCAGTGCCACTCGACTGCACGATCAGAGCGAATCCGAAGCGCAGTCCTCCAGCCGCTCCCAGGACCGCTACCAGGACCTTGCGAACAGCGCCACCGATCCGGATCAGCAGACGGAGTACCAGACGCTCGCGGACACGCAGCGGTCGCGGGCCGACGGGGCCCGCGCGGACGCGACCCGGGCTGCGAGCACCATGCGCGCCGCCGTGGAAGGGCTCGATGCGGCCGCGCAGCGGGCCATTGCAAAGATCGACGACAGCGTCGACGACGGCCTGAACGACAGCGGCTGGGACGACTTCAAGCAGTGGATGAAGGACAACGACGAGTGGATCTCGGTCGTCGTCAAGATCGCGCAGTTCGCCGGAACCGTGCTCGCGATCGCGGCGCTCCTGTTCCCGTTGACATCTTGGCTCGGCGCGCTGGCGCTCGGAGTGATGATCTTCGGCACCGCGGCTGACGTGACGAAGGCCGCCGCCGGAACCGGGTCCTGGGGAGATGTGGCGCTTGACGCCTTCGGTCTCGTGACCTTCGGCGCAGGCAAGCTCGCCGTTTCCAGCGGACGAGTAGCCGTCAACGCCGTTGCACAATCGCGAGTGCAATCGATCGTCGCGGACGGGATGAGCGAAACAGCCGCCTTCACCCGGGTGTCACGGAGCTACACGCGTATCGCTCGGGAAGGCATTTACAACAAGTACCGATTCCTTGCCGCCGGTGACGAAGAGCTTGCCCACATGGTGCAGTGGATCCGTCGCTCACAGGTGGGCGCGGTCGGTCAGAGTCCGGAGGCGGTTGCCCGACTGAACACGGTGCTCACCACCGGGATCGGTCTCGGTTGGACAGGTGTGGCTGCTGACGGCTTCGGCTGGGCGAAGGACTACATCCCGGCCTGGCAGAAGGTCGATCGTTGGGCGACGATGCCAATCGGCTCGCGCTGGTGAATAGCGAACGTCGCGACATGGGGATACCTGCTTCGTATGCTCTGGCTCTGCCCGCAGGCTGGATCCATCTTTCCGCTGGGACCCCCGACGAGATGTTGCGTCAGGCGGATCGCTCCTTTGCTTCCCGCCCCGGGGACAACTGGAGGGCAGAAGTCGGAAGCCTCTTCGAGGCCGCCTACGCACCAGACACCTCTCATAGCGTGCTCGACACCTTCATGACATCGGGGCCAGTGCCCGGTACGTCCATCGCGGCATCGATAACGGTCGCTCGTGCAGCACTTGCCGAAGCAGTGAACCATTCGGCCGAGGACGTCTTGCTCGCTCGAAGCCTCGGAGCAGGTGCCGAAGTCCTCTCAGTTGCAGGATCCGTGGCTGTCCTGACCCCCCTTGATCAGCCGCCAGCCCTGCCGCGCGGGTCCGCTCGCGTGTTGAGCTCCACCTCAGTCCTCCTCGCCGTTCCACAGCGGGATGACTTCCTCCTGGCGCTCGTGTTCACCGTGCTGACTGATCAGGCACCGACCGGGCCAGACCTGCACGCAGCGGAAACTCGCGTCAACTCCTCACTTGTGGAACTCTTCCGAGCTTTACTCACGACCTTCCGGTGGATCGACGATGGGGGTGCGGTCATGCAAGCATCTCCAGGTGAGCACGATGATTGAACCGTCCGCCCTCTCAGTCACGGTCGATCTGCTCGAACCGGGCTGGTTGTTCGCCGAACGTGAAGACAATTTACTAACTGCCGAGCGGGTCCAGGCCTGGGCGAGCGAACTCCCCGAGGATCTCCACGGCGACGAGGTGCTCGCGTCATGGCTCGTGCAGACGCTGCAGACGCTTGCGGATTCACTCCTCGAAGATGAGATCGTGGCCGTTCACCTCCCTGATGCTCTCGAACCGCCGACGATCGTTCGGATCCGATTCGCCCGTGAAACGGATGATGAGACTTTCGATCTTGCGGAACTCGTTCAGGGAGAGCCCCGCGAAACTCTCGAGCCACCGATCGTCGAACCACATCGAGCAGCTTCGCTCGGCGCCGGGGTACGAGCTTTACGATTCCGCGCGCTCGGCCAAGACCGAGAACTGTTCGGGTCCCTGGCATTTGCGTTCCGACAGCGGGACATGGTCGTCACGGTGGTCGGCGACAATCCGAACTTCGATGTGCTCGTGCGCCGCACCGACGCAATGGTCCGTTTGATCGATGCCATCACCATCACTCAACAAGTCGAGTCAGGACACCGTTGATGAACCTCGACGTACCCGGAGCAGAAGAGGACTGGATCGTCGTTCCGAACGACTTCCAGAACGCTTCTGACCGGAAGATCGCCAAGTGGGCTGCATCTGCTGCCCGGTCAGTCCTCCCGAAGCGGCTCTTCGGGCAGGATCCACAACAGTTCCCGATACAGGCTTCGCTCGCCGCCGCTGCTGCCATGACCAGCCCCAACGAGCGAGCCTACGTCCTCCGGGCAACTCTTCCGGACCAGTTCCTGCCGGTTCGGCTGCGGTGGGTGAGGTTGGGAAACTCCCCGCGGCAGACGCTCCTCGAGCTCGCAACGCCGGACTTGAAGCAGATCACACTCGGCACTCCATCGGAGTGGCTGTCCCCGTTGGGAACCAGTGGACTTCGCACCTCGATCACTCGCGATCACTCCGAGCACGGCTACATTGCAGCGTTCCCGCTCGACGACCTCGGTGTGCAGGTCAAGGTGGATGTCGACGGCCGCGCGTTGCTCGCCATGCAGGGGGCAGTCGCTGATCTCATCCAGCGCATTCGCCGGGTGAGCTGATGAACTCCCCTCGCCGTGGTCAGGAGCAAATCGAACAGGCAGGGGGCGACTGAATTGGAGATCGTAGCCCGGGGAGTCGACGGGGTGTGGCTGCCGGTGCCGAACGACCTCGGCGATGCCCCCGCCAAGAAGATCATGAAGTGGGCGCAACCGACGGTGCGGGACATTCTGCCGCGCAAGGTCTTCAGCCCGCATCCGAAGCAGATGTTCCTCCAGACGCTCTTCGGTTCAGTGGCACAGGCGACCCGACCGAACGAGCAGTACTTCATCCATCGGGCAGCGCTCCCGGCCGAGGTCCTCTTGGTCCGCGTCCGGTGGGAACCGGCCGAGCCGGACCTGACCGCGCATCTCCGCCGCCTCGTCGGTCCAGGGGACAGCAGCGACGTCATGGTCGGCCTCGCATCACCGGCACTCATCGCTCCAGGTATCGAGGGGTGGCGCGCCGAACTCCAGCGCGGTCAGGACGTCGTCGGTCATGTCGCTGGGTTCCGGTGCGACCGCCTGTCCGTCCAACTCCGTGTCGAACTCCCGCCGGAGTGCCTCGAGCCGGTCCAGCCCGATGTCGAGCAACTCGCCCGATCCCTCAAGGCGGTCTGATCCCCGTGTATGTCGACCGTCTCACTGCACTGACCGAGCGACCGATGTCACAGCCCGCGCGATTGCGGTGGTTCTGGACGGTGGCCGCGGTCAGTTGGAGCGCTGTGGCGGCGTGGATGGCGTTCCGCGGCGACGCTCCACGGTGGCCCGCTTCCATCATCCTCGCCTTCGTCTGCGGCGCCATCGGACTCTGTTTCTTCGTCCTGCTGCTCTTCGGCGGCCGGCCAACGCGTCGGCAGTTCCTCCGAGCAGCGTGCACCATCGTCGCCGGCCACGCCCTGATCGTGCTCGCGCTCGACTTTGCCCTCATCCCCGCGCCGAGCCGCTTGGCCGTCGCCGTCGACGCGGTGCTGATAGCCCCCGGACTCGGCATAGTCTTCGCGAGCTTCGGTGTGCTCGCGGTCGTGTCCGCGGCGGCCGTGGCCCTGGGGATCGCATTCACCCTCGATCTCGTCAACAAGGCCGTCCGAGAGTCCGGCGAGAACCCGCGCAAGCGCGTCCGGACACTGTCCCTGGCTGTCGGGGTCCTGGGCATCACGCTGGCGTTCCTCAGTGTCACCATCACGCCGCACCCTCTCGCCATGCCGGCGAGTATCCGCGGACGCGGTGCTGGACTTGCAGAGATCTCGTACCTGTTCCTGCAGTCGTTCGGAATCACGGAGACACGCCCTGGCTGGTTCCCGCTGACCGTCAACGTGCTGTTCGTCGTTTCACTGGTCTTGATCGCCCAGTTCGCCACCAGCCCGCTGTGGTCGCGGTTGATCCCCGAGAAGCGCACGACGTGACCCGACCCCGATTTTTCCACCGCGCCTCCAGACCGCACCCGGTGTCCACAGGAACGACCGGACCGCGCCTGCCGGACCGGGGAACCTGCGAGAATCAGGCCATGAGCGGCAGCATGACGCTGCGGGGGGCCTCGTCCGACCACCGCGCTGCGACCACGATGACCACGATCTCCGGTGCGGGGCGCCACACGTGCGCCTGACGTTCACCGCGAGCCACCTTCCGTCGAGCGCCTCCGCCGACTTCGTGGTGGAGTGCGACGAGGACACCCTGCTCGGCGAGATCGTCGAGGTCGTCGCCAAGCGGCTCGGGCAAGGGGCCACGTCGATCGTCGACGTCGCGGTCGACTCCGTCCCGACCACCCCGCACGCACGCATCGGTGACGGTGTGCTGCTCGAGGGCGCTCGGCTGACGTTCGGGGCCCCGGCTCCGGTCCTGCCCTTGCCCGGTGACCTGCCGAGCGTGCGGATCGTCGGCGGACCGGGTGCCGGCACCGTGGTGGTGCTCGATGCGGGCATCGCACACGTCGGTTCGGCGCCCGACGCAACGGTGCCCCTGCCGGACCGGAGCGCGCCGGAGTACGCCGCGATCCTGCGGCTCGACCTCAACCGTCGGTTCACGATCACGCCGACCGAAGGCTCCACGGTGCTGGTGGACCGCGCCGAGGTCGACGACGAGACCCCGGTCGAGCCGGGCAGCATCGTCACGATCGGCGACACCCTGCTGTCGGTCGCGGTGCCGGACGCCGACCGAGCGGCGATCACCCTGACCGCCGGTGGCGGCTCGCTCGACTACACGCGGCCGCCGCGGCTCCTGCCCGAGGACCACCCGTCCGTGTTCAAGCTGCCGGCCGTGCCGGCGCAGCAGTCACGTCGGTCCATCCCGATCATCGCGGCGCTCGCGCCGCTCGGCATGGCCGCCGTGATGATCTCGATCTTCCACAACGTCGCGTACCTCGCGTTCGGTCTGATGTCGCCGATCATCATGTTCGGCAACGCCTGGTGGGACCGTCGGAACGGCAAGAAGACCCACAAGCAGCGCGTTGCCGAGTACGAAGAGACCAAGAAGGCGGTCGAGGCGGACGCCCTGGAGGCAGTGGTCCGGTACCAGCGCGAGCTGCGGACGAGCGCACCGGACCCCGCGACCGTGCTCGACGTCGCGTTGCGGCGTCGCGCTCGCCTGTGGGAGCGCCGCCGGACCGATCCCGACTACCTGACGCTCCGCGTCGGGACCGCTGACGTCCCGTCCGGCGTCGTGCTCGAGGACCCGTCGGCGCTCGAGCACCGTCGCGCGGTCGACAAGCTGGCCGAGGACGTGCCGGTGATCGTCGACCTCGGCGTGCAGGGCGTCGTCGGCGTCGCGGGCCGAGACGAGCACACGCGGCACCTGACGTCGTGGTTCGTGGCGCAGCTCGCGGTGCTCCAGAGTCCGCGTGACACGCAGTTCGTCGTGCTGACGGACGCCCGGTCGGCCGATGAGTGGGCGTGGTTGCGGTGGATCCCGCAGGCCCGACCGGGCTTCGGGCAGGACGCCGTGATCGCGATCGGCAACGACGCCGAGACGCTCGGCGCCCGTGTGGCCGAGGTCGGTCAGCTGATCGATGCGCGACAGCGGGCGATGCGTGAGTCGAACATGCGCGGGATCCCCGGTCCGGACGTCGTCGTCGTGCTCGACGGTGCCCGGCGGCTCCGAGCGCTGCCCGGTCTGATCCGCATCCTCAAGGAAGGGCCGGCGGTCGGCGTCCGGGCGATCTGCATCGAGGAAGAGGCACGGCTGCTGCCCGAGGAGTGCTCCGTCGTGGTCACCGTCGGTCCGGAACGCATCCGGGTGGCTGCGCAGCGCCAGGCGACGGTCACCGACGTGCGGCCCGACCGGATCCCGGACGGCTGGTTCGAGACGGTCGCCCGAGCAGTGGCGCCGATGGTCGACGCCGATGACGAGAGCGACGCCGGCGGACTGCCCACGTCGTCGCGGTTGCTCGACGTCATGCTGCTCGAACCGCCGACGGCCCGGGCGATCACCGGGAAGTGGTCGGTGCGCCCACGCACCACCGAGGTCGTCGTGGGCGAGAGCCTCGACGGCCCGTTCGCGTTCGACCTGCGGAAGGACGGCCCCCACGGCCTCGTCGCCGGCACGACGGGTTCAGGCAAGTCCGAGCTCCTGCAGACGATCGTCGCGTCGCTCGCGGCGACCAACACTCCAGAGGGCATGAACTTCGTCCTCATCGACTACAAGGGCGGCGCTGCCTTCCGCGACTTCGCGCCGCTGCCGCACACCGTCGGCATGGTGACCGACCTCGACACACACCTGGTGGAGCGAGCGCTCGAGTCCCTGGGCGCCGAACTCCGTCGTCGCGAGCACCTGTTGGCCGATGCGGCAGCGAAGGACATCGAGGACTACCTCGACCGCCTCGGTCGTGGTGAACCGCTGCCGCCGATGCCGCGGCTGCTCATCGTCATCGACGAGTTCGCGAGCCTGGTGCGGGAGCTGCCCGACTTCGTGACCGGCCTGGTGAACATCGCCCAGCGCGGTCGGTCCCTCGGCATCCACCTGATCCTCGCCACGCAGCGTCCGACCGGTGTCGTCTCGAACGACATCCGCGCGAACACGAACCTGCGGATCGCACTGCGGGTCACCGACTCGAGCGAGAGCACCGACGTGATCGACGCCGGCGACGCGGCCCAGATCCAGAAGAGCACCCCCGGCCGGGGGTACATCCGTCTGGGCGCCGGGGCGCTGCTGCCGTTCCAGTCGGGTCGCGTCGGTGGCCGTCGCCCCGGACAGTCGACCCAGCGCAAGCAGGTCTGGGCCGGTGCGGTCTCGTGGTCGGCGCTCGGTACCGCACCGCCCGCACCACCGAAGTCCGAGGTGCAGCACACCGACGAGCGAACCGACCTGCAGGAGCTCGTCGGCGCCGTGACCGAGGCCGCGGCGGAGCTCGGCGGTCCGGCTCCGTACCGTCCCTGGCTCGATGCCCTGCCGGAGACGCTGCTCTTCACCGACCTCAACGACCGCGCGTGGGAACTCGACGTCAGCACCGTCACGGATGCCCGGGTGGGGCCGCTGCCGTTCGCGCTGCAGGACTTCCCCGGCGAGCAGGCGCAGCGGGTGCGCAGCCTCGACCTCGACTCCGACGGACACCTCTACGTCGTCGGTGCCCCGCGGAGCGGCCGGTCGCAGGTGCTCCGGACCCTGGCGGCAGCCATCGCCCGGAACACCTCGGCGGCCGACGTCCACGTGTACGCGCTCGACTGCGGCAACGGCGCGCTGCTGCCGATCCAGGCACTCCCGCACGCCGGCGCCGTCGTCCAGCGTGTCCAGACCGAACGAGCCCAGCGGCTGCTGACCAAGCTGGCCCAGGAGCTCGCCCGTCGCCAGCAGGTGCTGGCTGACGGCGGTTTCGCCAGCATCGTCGAGCAGCGTGCCGCGGCCGTCGTGCCGGCGGAACGCCTGCCGCACATCGTCTTCATGCTCGACCGCTGGGAAGGCTTCGTCGGCTCACTCGGCGAGCTCGACCACGGCGCTCCGACCGACCAGGTGATGACGTTGCTCCGCGAAGGCGCCAGCGTCGGCATCCATCTGGTCGTCACCGGAGACCGACAGCTGCTCTCGAGTCGGATGGCCACCCTGGTGGAGGACAAGCTCGTCCTCCGGCTGTCGGACCGGGGCGACTACGGGCTGGCGTCGCTCAACCCGCGCAAGCTCCCGGAGCAGGTCCCCGACGGACGTGCGTTCGCCTCCGAGTCCGCGACGGAGACACAGATCGCGCTGCTCGCCGCAGCCGGCACCGGGCAGTCGCAGGCCGCCGCCATCACGGCCCTCGCCACCTTCGCGACGGAACGCGACCGGGCAGTCGAACGCAGCCGACGTCCCTTCCGCGTCGACCAGCTGTCCGGCCCGGTGCCGTTCGAGCGGGCATGGGAGATGCGCGACGACGACGCCGGCCTGTTCGGTCTGGTCGGCATCGGCGGCGACGACCTCACCGCGATCGGGCCCGACCTGGCCGCGGCCGGTTCGTTCGTCGTCGGTGGACCCGCGAAGTCCGGACGCAGCGCCGTCCTGCTCTCGATGACCCGTTCGGTCCTGCGCGAGGGTGGCGAGGTCGTGCTCGTGACCCCGCGGCAGTCCCCGCTCCGTGCGCTGGCCGCGGAACCGGGTGTCCTGGCGGCGCACGAGGGTGCCGATCTGACCGAGGACGACCTCGCACCCCTGTTCGACGGGCAGCCCGGTCGACGCGTCCTGGTGATCGACGACGCCGAGCTCGTCAAGGACGCCCCGGCGAAGAGCTGGCTGCAGGGGTTCGTCAAGCGTGCGGCCGACAACGGTCAGGCGATCGTCGCGGCCGGGCTGACCGCCGAGTTCGGTGTCGGGTTCACCGGCTGGCAGGTCGACATGAAGCGCAACCGCTCGGGAGCGCTGCTCAGCCCCCAGGCGATCACCGAGGGCGACCTGCTCGGCATGCGCCTGCCGCGGAGCAGCATCGTCGAGCGCGTCCAGGTCGGTTCCGCGATCGTGCACCTCGGCGACGGTGCGCTCGTGTCGGTGCAGGTCCCGACGCCGTGACACATGGACACGGCAAGCGGCGATGACGACGTACGACCGGATCGCGTACCGGAACGGCACCGGCGCCCCGGCGACCGTCACGGTGGAGATGGACGTGACGAACCCCGACCACCAGGTGCACTCCACCGTGACCGTGTCGCTGCTGGGCGTCGAACACTCGGCCACGGCCGACGACGCCTTCGAGGCGCTGAGCCTGGTGCGCGCGGCACTCGACCGCGAGGGGTGGCTCCTGGGCGTGCAGGGGGCTCGCGTCGACGTGTGGCCGAGCGGGATGGCCCGACAGCAGGGTGGTGGCCTGCGTGCGTACCGACACCGCCGCGGTCGTCGTCCACGCCTCGACGACCTGGTCGACGTGTTCGCCCCGGCCGACGAACGCCTCGGCACGGTGGAGGCACAGCGGGCGTTCGTCGGAGTGAAGCCGCTGGTCGCGCGACCAGAGGCCGTCGACGACACCGAGACGATCGCCACCTCGACGACGCTTGCTCCGACCCACCCCATCGACGGACGGCCTTCCCTGATCGATCGCTTCCTCGGTCGCGCGCAGCCGGCCTCGTGGTCGGCACCGCAACGGTGGACCGCCGTGCGGGCGACGCTCGGTGACGCCCTGACTCCGGGCGAGTGGGCGGAAGCGGAAGTGCTCGCCGGCACGGTACTGGCCGGCAGGTACCAGCCGAGCACGCACCGGATCACCCGAGCGGTGGGCTGGGACGACGAGGACACCCGGTGGGCCGACCTCATCGACGTCGCCGTCGAACCGAACGGCACGATCGGCATCCGGGTGTTCCGCAGGCGGTACGTCGAGCGTCCCGGAGCACCGTTCGAGGTGGTGCACGACACCCGCGCGGACGACCTGCCACCGACGCAGTTCCGCCCGAGCGGACTCGAGACGTCCACGCGCCAGGACCAGGTGAGCGCACTCTGGCAGCACCTCCGTCGGCTCGCGCTGATCCCGGACGAGGCGCTGACCGTCATGTTCTGGCCGGACCACGGACGTGTCCCGACCGGCAGCGACGACGACCAGGGCCGAACCGTCACGTTCTCGGGCCTGGCGGACGGATCCGTCTGGACCGTCCTCGTCAGTGCGGTCGGACATCTCCGCATCACCCGGACGCTGCCGTCCGCGACGTCCTGACGAGGCCGAGGTCGACCCCGGCCTACGACCCCTTTCGAACACCGAGCCCTCAGGCACGGTTGGGTGGGTACATGTCCTCTGCCCCGCTCTCCGGTGACGACTCCCTGCACCTGCCCGAGTTCGACAGCCCGCCAGCGTCTCCGCTCGACCTCGCTCGCGACTGGCTGTCCGCGGCGAAGGACCGACAGGTCTCCGAGCCGTTGTCGATGACCCTCGCCACGGCCGGGGCCGACGGCCGTGTGTCCGCTCGCACCGTCGACGTGAAGCGCATCGAGGCGGACGGACTGGTCTTCGGCACGTCGGAGGACAGTCCGAAGGGGCGGCAGCTCGCCGAGAACCCGCACGCAGCCCTGCAGGCGTACTGGCGCGAGACGATGCAGCAGCTCCGGTTCGAGGGCCACGTCGTCCGGCTGTCGGACGCCGAGTCCGACGCCCTGTTCGCGGACCGCTCCCCGAAGTCACGCGCGGCGACGGCCATCGCGGACCAGTCGGCCGTGCTCGAGCCGCGGACCCTGCAGGACCTGATCGACGACGCGAACGACCTGCTCGACGACTCCGGCGACGACGTCCCCCGGCCGGCACGGTGGGTTGCCTGGCGTCTCGAGCCCGACATCGTGGAGTTCTGGCACGGCAGCCGCGACCGGATGCACCGACGACTGCAGTACGCACTCGCCGAGGGCACCTGGACGGCCACCCGCCTGCAGCCGTAGTCGGTACGGCTCCGGTTCGTGAGAGCCGCCGCCCCTCTACCGCCCGATCGGGTTCACCATCGCCCCCGCCCGGATGAGCGACGCCGACTGGTCCGCCAGGTCCACCATCGACAGGGTGTTCCGCAGCTGCAACCGGTTCAGGCACGAGTGCTCGAACGTCGGCACCCGCAGGTCCAGGGGACGACGGCGGTCCGGGTGCGCGGCGGCGTGGGCGTCGATGCACTCCCCCACGACCTGCCAGAAGCGGGACCCCGGCAGCACCGCGTCGTCGTCGAGGATCGCGGCGACGAACCGGAGCACCCCGTCGAACACGTCGGTGAAGACCGCGAGCGCGGCCTCGTCGTCGGACACCGGGTGCACGATCCGGTCGATGTCGGCGGGGACCGGGCGGTCGTCGTGCCGACCGAGCACCGCGGCCTCCTCGCCAATGTCCTTCATCACGGCACGGACCACGACGCCGTCGCGCACGACGAGCACCAGGTTCTCGCCGTGCGGCATGAACACCAGGTCGTGCACGGTCAGGCAGTGCACGACGGGCAGCAGGTAGGCGTCGAGCCAGCGCCGGACCCAGACGTCGGCGGGCAGACCGGAGGCCTCGATCAGCGCCGAGACCACGGCGTTCCCCGCGGCGTCCCGGTGCAGCAGCGCCGCCATAGTCAGCAGCCGCTCGCCGTCCGTCACCCGTGGCAGCGGGCTCTCCCGCCACAGGGCCGCGAGCATCTTGCGCTGCGGCGAGGACACGTCGACCCGGTGGTAGGCGTCCCCCGTGTAGCCGATGGCAGCGTGCTCCCGGAGCACCGAGAACCCGGCGGCGGCGAGCGTGGGGTCGGCGGAGACGATCGACTCGACCCAGTCGTTCACGGCCGGGGTGTTCCGCATGTACGCGGGCGACATGCCCCGCAGGAACCCCATGTTCTGCACGGCGAGCGCGGTCTTCACGTACGAGCGTGCCGGCTCGGTGCGGTTGAACGCGGTGCGGATGGACTGCTGCGGCTGGTACTCGTCGGGTCCCTCGCCCAGGTCGACCAGGTCCTGTCGGCCCAGGTCGGGCGCGAAGGTCACGGCGATCCGGTGCTGCCACTGCCACGGGTGCACGGGCAGCCACACGTAGTCGTCGGGGTCGAGCCCGCGACGCTCCAGCGTCGCACGGAACCCGGCCACGACAGTCGGTGACAGCTCTGCCTCCCAGTGCGCCTGCTCGGTCCGGTCGGCGGCGAGCGCCAGGTGCGTGTGCTCGCGTCGGGCAGCGAGCCACCGGTACCGGAACCGGCCGCCGGACTCCGGCGCGAACGCCCGGTACTCGTCGAGCCCGAACCCGATCCGGCCGTTGGCGGCGACGAACGCCGGGTGCCCCTCGGTCATCGCCGCCTCGACGTCCTGGAACGACGCGACGACGTCCTCGACGGACCCGGCCGAACCGAACGAACCGACCGACCCGGCCCCGCCCCGCCCCCGTGCCAGCTGCCCGGCCGACGGTCCGCCTCGCCGGTGCTTCGCCGCGGCGCTCGCCAGCGTCGAAGCGATCTCCTCCAGGTACGTGCCGAGCAACTCGTCGGGGATCCCGAGCACCGCGCGCAGCTCGAGCACGAGCTCCTGCGCGCTGAGCGGCGCCGGCACCCCCGCACGGGTCCGCATCAGCGAGGCCTCGTCCACCGACCAGTGCTCGAGCACGTGCTGCCGCGCCCGGAACCGGTAGGTCGACTCCCCCGCGTCGAGCCGCCACCCGTCCCCGTCCGGCACGGGTGCGATCAGCCGTTCGTGGGCGAACTCGGCGATCGCCTTCGCGACGAGGTGCCGTTCGGCGGGTTCCAGGTGCTCGGGCCGCAGGTGTGCGGCCGGCCCGTCGTCGTCGGGGACGCCGATCCGGTCGATGTCGAGCACCGACAGCAGGGCCCGCTTGCCGTCGACGTCCACCTGCCGCAGGGCGCGGAACCCGACCTCGGCGTTCTTCGCCTGCACGGCGGTGTTCCGCACGTCGGGCTCGACGACGACCCGGCAAGCGCCGAGGGCGTCCCGGCAGTGCTCGACGACGGCACGCATCACCGCGCTGGTCAGGCCGTGGACACGACCACCGGCGGGCACCGGCGCGACGAGCAGGTGCATGCCGACGTCGCCGGGTTCGGCCGCCCACACGTCGGTGAGCAGGACGGCGGAGGGGTCGTAGGTCTCCGCCAGGAAGCACGGTTCGCCGTTCCGGCGGCCGAGCCACGCTGCCTGCGCGGGGTCCGCGTGGACGCCGACCAGGTAGGCGCGCACCCCTTCCACGTCGAGGTCGCCCATCTCCCACCACGACGACGCGGGGTGGGCGAGCCACGACTGCACGACGGCGGCGTCGCGTTCCGGGTCCACGGGCTCGACGGTCAGGAGGCCCGGCTCGGCTCCCCGGGCGCGGTCGCCCCGTGCGCGTCGACCGTCGCAGTGCCCACCACACCAGCGCCCGCCGAACCGGCGACCGTCACACCGGTGCTGTCGACGACGGCGCTCATGCGGACACCTCCGTCCGTTCGGACGCGCGCCGGGCCGGCGCGCGCTCCGCGGCGCCGGGGTGGGCGGTGGACGGCTCCGAGGCGGGCAGGCCGAACTCCTGGAAGGCGATCCGGGCCTCCAGGCCGTACACGGGGCGACCCGTGACGGACCGGATGATCGACGCGTTCCGCCACGCACCCATGCCGAGGTCGGGCGCGGTCAGGCCGTGCGTGTGCTCCTCGGCGTTCTGTACCCAGATGCGTCCACCCAGGGTGTCGACGTGGTGGTCGCGGGCGACCGCCAGGCGACCGCGGGAGTCGCGGGCGACGAGGTGCTCGACCGGGTCGAGGAACCGCGGGATCCGCGGGGTGTACCCGGTGGCCAGCACCAGCTGCTCGACCTCGTGCTCGTACGTCTGGTCGAGCTGCTCGTGGCGGAGCGTCAGCCGGTACGTGCCGCGGTCGGCGAGCCAGGCGGCGTCGACGACGCTCGTCTCGGTCCGGAGCGTCGTCGGGACCGGGCCGCGCGCGCTGATCCGGTAGAGCTGGTCGTACAGGTCGTCGACCAGGTCCGCGCTGATGCCCTTGTACAGGCCACGCTGTTCCCGCCCCAGGCGATCGCGGACGGCTTCGGGCAGCCCGTGGAAGTGGTCCGTGTACTCCGGGCTCGTCATCTCGAGGGTGAGCTTGGTGTCCTCCATCGGGAAGAACCGGGGCGAACGTGTGATCCAGTCGAGCCGGTAGCCGTCCTGCCGGATGTCCTCGAGCAGTTCGCGGTAGACCTCGGCGGCGGACTGCCCGCTGCCGACGACGGCGATGGACCCGGCATCGCGCAGGGCGTCGCGGTTCGGCAGGAACCCGGCGGAGTGGATCGCCGGCCCGCCGATCCCGCGCAGCGGGGCGGGGACGGACGGCTCGGTGCCGATGCCCACGACGACGTGGTGTGCGCGGTACGTCTCGGGACCCTGATCGGTCTCGGCGTGCACCGTGAACGTGTCGGTGACCGGGTCGTGCTCGACGGCGGTCACCCGGCGGCCCCACCGCAGGGTGTCGAGCCGGTCGGCGGCCCAGCGGCAGTAGGCGTCGTACTCGCTGCGCAGGGGGTGGAAGTCCTCGCGGATGTAGAACGGGTACAGGCGCCCGGTCTCCTTGAGCCAGGCGAGGAACGAGAACGGCGAGGTCGGGTCGGCCATCGTCACCAGGTCGGCGAGGAACGGCACCTGGATCGTGGCGTCGTCGAGCATCATGCCGTGGTGCCAGGCGAAGCCGTCGGCGGCGTCGAGGAACACCGCGTCGAGGTCGGCGATCGGGTCGGTCAGGCAGGCGAGGCCGAGGTTGAACGGGCCGATGCCGACGCCGACGACGTCGTGCACGGTGGGGTCGGCGGCGGTGCGGTCGGCAGTGGTGGGGTCGGCGGCGGTGCGGTGGGCGGTCATCGGGTCGCTCCCCTCGGTCTCGGTGGTGGCGGCGCGCACCCGGGCGGCCGTCGCGACGACGTGCTCCAGCGACGCGCGCATCTGCTCCGGGGTGGTCTCGGGGTTGAGCAGCGTGAGCTTGTTGCACGGCCGGCCGTCGATGACCGTCTTGGCGATCAGCACCCGGCCCTCGGCGAGCAGGGCCGAGCGGATCGGGGCGACCAGCGCGTCGGCGGCCTCGTCCGTCATGCCGGCGGGCTGCCAGCGGAACAGCACCGTGCTGAGCTGCGTCGGCGCGACGAGCACCAGGTCGGGGTGCTCCTCGACGATCCGGTGGGTGGCCACGGCGAGGTCGATGACGGCGTCGACCGCGGCCCCGATCGCGTCGGCACCCGTCGCCCGCAGGGTGGCCCAGAGCTTCAGTGCGTCGAACCGGCGGGTGGTCTGCAGCGACTTGTCGACCTGGTTCGGCTCGGCGGCGTCCTCGGGGTTCAGGTAGTCGGCGTACCAGGCGGTGCGGCGCAGGTCCTCCGGGCGCTGCACGAGCAGGGCGCTCGACGACACCGGCTGGAAGAACGACTTGTGCAGGTCGGCGGTCACGCTCCGGGCCCGTTCGACGCCGTCGAGCAGGTGCCGGCGGGTCGGGGACACGAGCAGCCCGCAGCCGTACGCGGCGTCGACGTGCAGCCAGACTCCCTCGAGGTCACAGACGTCCGCGATCGGCTCGAGCGGGTCGATCACCCCGCGGTCGGTGGTGCCGGCGGTGGCGACGACGGCCATCGGCGTCTGCCCGGCTGCACGGGCGGCGGCGATCGCCTCGGCGAGGGCGGCGGGCACCATCCGGCCGGCGTGGTCGGTGGCGACGGCGACCACGGCCTCGAGCCCGAGCAGCCGCGCCGACTTCGCGATGCTGAAGTGGGTCTCCGCGGTCGTGAACACGGTGCCGCTGGCGCCGAGGGCCTCGCGCGCCAGCAGCAGGGCCTGCAGGTTCGACTGCGAGCCGCCCGAGGTGAAGATGCCGTCACCCGCGGCGAACCCGATCCGACCGGCGAGCCAGGCGACGACGTGCCGCTCGATCTCGGTGCCGATCCGGGACTGGTCCCAGGTGTCGACCGACGGGTTCACGGCGGCCAGGACCGACTCGGCGGCGACCGCGGGCAGCGCGACCGGGCAGTTCAGGTGCGCGAGGTACGCCGGGTCGTGGAACCAGACGGCCTCACGGACGAACAGCTCGTCGAGTTCGGCGAGCGCGCGGTCCGTCCCGAGGGGTTCGGCGTCGAGGTCGACGTCCTGCACCCGGGCCCGGAGGACCTCGGGAGCGGTGTCGGTGGTCGGACGGTCGGCGGCGGCGAAGCGGTCGGCCAGACGGTCCACCGTGGACGTCACGGCGGAGCGGTAGCGCTCGGCGGTGGCGGTGGTCAGGAGTTCGATGGGAGGTGTCACGTTAGGTAAGGCTAACCTCACAAAGCGAGATCGTGCCACCCGAACGAGGGGCGCGCCGAACGGCCGGGCGTGTCAGACGCCCGTCTGCCGGACGGCCCGGGCGCCCGCCCACCGCGCGGGTCAGGCGTCCGCCTGCGGGCGTCAGGCGTTCATGAACTCGCTCGGCTGCAGCGCCCGGCCGACGACGCGCACGTCGCCGATCGACCCGACGAACACCTGGTCGAGCTTGCCGCCGTAGCGGTAGCCACCGAGCAGCCACGGCTTGCCGATCGTGCTCAGGCCGCGGTTCGGGGTGGACGGGTTGCGGACGACCGGGCACCCGTCGACGTACAGCACGGTGTGCGTCCCGTCGTTCACCACGGCCACGTGCCACCAGGCCCCGAGCGGCAACTCGTGCCCCCAGTTCGTCAGTGACCCGTCCTGGCTCGCCGGGTACACGCACCACTGCAGTTCGCGGTCCCCCGACAGGCTCAGGGTCACGGCGGGTTCGTCCGGGTCACCGTCGGCTCCGGTCGCCTTCCCCACCTGGCCGGCGCTCGAGTACTGCGACAGCAGGGCGCTGAACCCGTTCGCGCTCGGGTCGAACGTGGTCGGCAGCGCGAAGAACGCCTCGACCGTGTAGCCGTGAGGGAACCGGGTCCGGTTGAGCGGAGCCGTGTCGACGGTCTGCAGGTGGTCCCCGCCGGTCTTGCCGCCCTGGAGCGCGAGGCTGCCGGCGCCCGGCTGGTCGGGGTGGTGCGCCGCCGTCCAGCGCAGCGCCCCCGCGACGGCACCGGTCCGGCGAGCGACCACCAGGTCGTTCCCCCGCCCGCTCTGGTCGCGCACACGCGTCGTCGGCGCGAGTGCCGCCCCGTCCGGGTTGCCGTCGAACCGCCAGTACGCCAGCGTCCCCGGCACCAGCATGCGTGCCGCCGGCCGGGAGGCCCGTGGTGCGACCGGCGCGAACCCCGCGAAGCGTGCGTCGAAGTCCACCGCCATGGTGAAGCGGTCGACGTCACCGCTGAGGGTGATCTCCTGGGCCGCGAGCTCGTTCGTCTCGCCGAGCCCACCGGCGAGCAGGAACGGCGACAGCGTCTCGACGTCGATGACGTTCCGCTCGAGGTCGACGTGGTACAGCCGGATCATGGCCGCCCCGCCGTAGTAGCGGTTCTGGTAGTTGGTCAGGTGCAGGGCGACGTCGTGCCCCAGGGCGTTCTTCGACGTCGTGCGGCCCGGACCCCAGTAGTGCCCGTTGAGCGTCAGGAACACCTGGTCGTGCTTCGAGATGAAGGAGTCCCAGAGCTGCTGGCCGTAGGGGTCGAACGCCGCCCCACCGCTGGCGTCCGAGTCGACGAGGGCGTGCGTCGTGAGGATGACCGGGGCGTGCGGCCGTGCCGCGAGCACGGAGCTGGCCCAGGCGAGCCCGCTCGCGCTCGTCCGCCAGTCGAGCGCGAGGACGACCCACTCGCGGCCGGCCGCGGTGAACCGGTGGGCGGTGTTGTAGCCGTCCGGGCTCGAACCGATCCAGCCCGGGGCCTTCCGGAACCGCTGCGGGCCGAACACGTCGAGGTACGGGGTTCGGCCGCGCTGGTCGTCGGTCGACGAGTCGACGTCGTGGTTCCCGGCGAGCACGCTGTAGGGGGCACCGGCACGGTCGAGCACGTCGAAGACCGCGCCGGACGCACGCATCTCGGACGCCGCACCGTTCTGCGTCAGGTCGCCGAGGTGGACGAGGAACACCGTGTTGTGCCGGGCCTGCTCGCGGACGACGTACTCGAGCGAGGCGCGCATCGGTGCCGGGTCGACCGCGGCACCGTCGAACATGTACTGCGTGTCCGGCATCACGGCGACGGTGAAGCGTGGCGAGGTCGTGTCCGGGCGCCACCGTCCGGTGTGCCCGCGCGCCACCGCCGCCTGAGCGGCCTCGGTCGATCCACCCAGTGCCGCCGGGGCGACAGCGGGTGCCGCGGACAGTGCCTCGGCGACGGCCGGGGCACTGCCGAACCCGTTCGACGCCACGAGACCGGCGGCACCGGCGAGTCCGGACCCGACCAGGAAGCCCCGGCGGGAGACCGGGATGCGCTTGCTGCGGTCTCCGGAGTGGTCGTCGGCGTCGTCGCGATCGTCAGGGCTGTTCTGCACAGCACCGCACGGTACGGACCGCGGGGGAACGCCCCGGGTCCGTTCCGTGAACTCCAGACGGGCTGCGACTGCCGGTTCGGTGTAGACCGGTGAGGGCTCCTACAGCTTCTCGATCGGGGCGATCTTGATGAGGAGCTTCTTGCGGCCCGCGGAGTCGAACGCGATCTCCGCGATGCGCTTGGCACCCTGACCCGTCACCGCGGACACCGTGCCCTCGCCGAAGTCGACGTGCTTGATGCGGTCGCCGGCGACGAGTTCCATGTCGCCGTTGTCGCGCACCTGCCCGGACACCCGGTTCGCCCACTCGGTCTTCGGGCGGGTCTTCGACGCTGCCGCTGCGCGGTCGTACGAGCCGCCGCCCCAGCCGCCACCACCGCGGTAGCCGCCGCCACCACCACCGCCGCCGCCGAAGCCGCCGTCGCGCTTGGCGTTCAGGGCGCGGGGCTGCGTGCCACCACGGCTGTTCGCCATGCCCGGGGACTGCTTCCACTCGATGAGCCCCTCGGGGATCTCCTGGAGGAAGCGCGAGGGCATCGCCACGTTCACGTCGCCGAACTGGGCACGGGTCATCGCGAGGGACAGGAACAGGACCTTCTTGGCGCGGGTGATGCCCACGTAGAACAGCCGGCGCTCTTCCGACGGCCCGCCGGGTTCGTTGGCGGACATCCGGTGCGGGAGCAGGTCTTCCTCGACGCCGGTCAGGAACACCGCGTCGTACTCCAGGCCCTTCGCGGTGTGCAGCGTCATCAGCGACACCGTGCCCGAGGAGTCGTCGAGCTCGTCCGCCGCGGCGACCAGCGAGACCTCGGTCAGGAAGTCCGACAGCGTGCCCTCGGGGTTGTTCTTCTGGAACTCACGCGTCACGGCCACGAGCTCGTCGATGTTGTCGGCACGGGCGGCGTCCTGCGCGTCGGGCGACTTCCGCAGGTTGTCGAGCAGCCCGGAGCCGTCGAGCAGCTGCGTCAGGGTGTCGACCACCGGCTGCGTCGGGGCCTTCTCAGACACGGAGTCGAGCAGTGCCGCGAACTCGGTGATGGCGTTCCGCACCTTCGGCCCGAACCCGAGCTCACCCGCGTGCCGCAGGGCGTCGCGCATCGTGGTCTCGTGCTCGTCGGCGTAGCGCTGCAGCGTGGTCTCGGTGACCGAGCCGATGCCGCGCTTGGGCACGTTGAGGATGCGGCGCAGGGCCATCGGGTCGGCCGGGTTGGCGACGGTGATCAGGTACGCCATGGCGTCCTTGATCTCGGCGCGCTCGTAGAACTTCGTGCCGCCGAGCACCCGGTACGGGATCGCCGCACGGATGAAGATCTCCTCCAGCGCACGGGTCTGCGAGTTGGTCCGGTAGAACACCGCCATGTCGCGGTAGTCCATGCCGTCTTCACGCAGGCGCTGGATCTCGTCGGCGACGAACTGCGCCTCGTCGTGGCCGGTGTACCCGGTGAAGCCGACGATCTTCTCGCCGGCACCGACGTCGGTGAACAGGCTCTTCGCCTGACGGTCGAAGTTGTTCGCGATGACCGCGTTCGCCGCGTCGAGGATGTTCTGCGTCGAGCGGTAGTTCTGCTCGAGCAGGATCGTCTTGGAGTTCGGGAAGTCCCGCTCGAACTCGACGATGTTGCGGATGTCCGCCCCGCGGAACGCGTAGATCGACTGGTCGGAGTCGCCGACCACCGTCAGGGACGCGGGGGCGATCGACCCGTCGGTCTCCCGCATCCGGGCGACGTGCTGGCCGGAGTCCTCGAGCTTGTCGACCTGTTCGACCGGCACCGGGCGGGTGAGCTCACGGATCAGGGCGTACTGGGCATGGTTCGTGTCCTGGTACTCGTCGACCAGGATGTAGCGGAAGCGGCGCTGGTACAGGGCGGCGACGTCCGGGAAGGCCCGGAACAGGAACACCGTCTGGCCGATGAGGTCGTCGAAGTCGAACGCGTTCGCCCGGCGGAGTTCGTTCGTGTAGCGCCGGAACACCTCGGTGAACATGACCTCTTGCGGGTCGTTCACGTTGATGTTGCGCGCGTAGGTGTCGATGTCCTGCAGCTCGTTCTTGAGCTTCGAGATCTTCGACGCCGCGGCGCCGACGGTCAGCCCGAGGGAGTCGGCCTCGAGCTCCTTGATGATCCGCTTCATCAGCGCCTTGGAGTCGGCGGAGTCGTAGATCGTGAACGACTGCGGGAACCCGAACCGCTCGGCTTCGCGTCGCAGGATGCGCACGCACGCCGAGTGGAACGTGGAGATCCACATCCCCTCGGCCTCGCCACCGACCAGGGCCCGGACACGCTCGCGCATCTCGGCCGCGGCCTTGTTCGTGAACGTGATCGCCAGGATCTGCGACGGCCAGGCTTCGCGGTTGGCGAGCAGCAGCGCGATGCGGCGGGTGAGCACGCTCGTCTTGCCGGAACCGGCACCGGCCACGATCAGCAGGGACTCGCCGCGGTACTCGACGGCTTCCTTCTGCTGGGGGTTCAGGCCCGCGGTGAACGGGTCTTCGTACGCGCGGGCACCGGCGCCCGGTTCGGGCGTCGATTCGAAGGGGTCGAGCACGATCGTCATGTCCGGGACAGTCTAGGCGGGACCCCCGACAGCGGACCGGGCGAGCACCGCCAGGTCGGGGTGGTCGGCGAACACCCCGTCGAGTCCGGTGCGGATCACGGACGTGAACCACCGCTCCCAGTCGCCGAACGCCGCGACGTCGCCACCACGGCGCAGCGGCGACGGCAGGAACCGGTTCTCCGGCCGGAGGGTCCACGTGTACACGGCGAGCCCGGCGGCGTGAGCGCGGTCGACGATCGCGCTGCGCACCGGCGTCGGGTCGTCGAGCGCGACGCTGTCGATGCCGGCCATCAGGGTGCCGAGGTCGACGCTGATGCCGTTGAACTCGGTCGCGAACGACGCGAGCGCGTCCTCGGAGCGCTCGGCGGCGTAGGTGGGGGCGAGCGATCCGTGGGACGCGACCTCGTCCGCGGCGCTGCCACGGGCCTCCTGGAGGTACACGAGTCGACCACCGGTCCCCCGCTCGCGCAGGTCGCGCAGCACGCCCTTCTCGAAGCTCTCCACCGTGAGCCGCTCGTCCTGCCGCCACCCGGCCTCGCCGAGCGCGGCGTCGACGAGTTCACCCATCGGGAACCCGGCGCGGTCGAAGGACGCGGCGTGCTTGACCTCGGCGACGAGCCCGACCGGGCGGGGCGCGGCGTCGAGGATCGCGAGCAGGTCGACGAGCCGCAGGATCGGCTGCGCACCGTCGTGCTCGGCGGATCCCGGGCGCAGCACCGGCAGGCGCTCGCGGGTGCGGAGCGTCTGCAGCTCGGCCCACGTGAAGTCCTCGGTGAACCAGCCCGTCAGGGTCTGCCCGTCGACGGTCTTCGTCGTGCGCAGGTGCCGGAACTCGGGGTGGTCGGCGACGTCCGTGGTGCCCGAGACCTCGTTCTCGTGCCGGAGCACCAGGACGCCGTCCCTCGTGGGCACCAGGTCCGGTTCGATCGCGTCGGCACCGAGCTCGATCGCGAGCTCGTACGCGCTCCGCGAGTGCTCGGGGCGGTAGCCGGACGCACCACGGTGGGCGATCACGAGGGTCATGGCGCGACCCTACTGGCCGCGGGTGACCAGCGGGGCGCCTGTGTCGCGGGACACACCGGTGGCTCCGGGGGCTGTCGTTCCCAGGGACGGCACCGAGCATCACCGCATGACCGTCCGTTCGCTCTCCACCGCCGTCGAGGCCCGGATCGACCGGGCCGCTCGCCGTCTGCTCGACGCCGGGCACCAACCGCACCGGCCCGTCCGGGTGTTCGTCACCGAGTTCCTGGTGTTCGGCGCGAAACAGGCCTGGGCGTGCGCGTTCGGGGCGCTGCTGCTCGCGACCATGGCCGTGGTGCACCTGACCGTGCCGGCAGCGATGCGGAACGACGTCCTGACGATCGCGGCCGTGCTGCTGCAGGTCGGCATGCTCGTGTTCGGGCTCGAGACCGTGCGCGAACTCCGGGTCGTGCTGCTGTTCCACGTCGTCGGCACCGCGATGGAGGTGTTCAAGACCCACATGGGCTCGTGGAGCTACGAACCCGGAGGGCTGTTCGTCGTCGCCGGGGTGCCGCTGTTCTCGGGGTTCATGTACGGCGCCGTCGGGTCGTACATGGTCAGGGTCTACCGGCTGTTCGACCTGCGGTTCGACCGGTACCCGCGGCAGTGGCTGCTGGCGGTCGTGGCGGGCGGGATCTACCTGAACTTCTTCGGCCACCACTTCGTCGCCGACGCCCGGTACCTGCTGCTCGCGCTCGTGCTGCTGCTCTTCGTCCGCACGACCATGCACGTCCGGATCCACCGGGCGACGCTGCGGATGCCCGTGCTCGTCGCGATGGGCCTCGTCGCGGTGTTCATCTGGGCGGCGGAGAACGTCGCGACCTGGGCCGGGGCGTGGAGCTACCCGGCGCAGCTGGCGGTGTGGCAGCCGGTGGCACCGACGAAGATCGTGGCGTGGTTCCTGCTCATGACGATCTCGGTCGCGCTCGTCACCTGGCTCTACCCGGCGCTGCCGTCCGGACGGGTGGGCTCCACCGGCTCGGCGGGCTCGACGGCGGACTCTCGACGTCCTCGGGGCGCGCGTGCAGCGGGCGACCCTAGGCTTCCCTCGTCGGGGCCCGTTGGGCCCGCGTCCGCTCGCCGCGAATCCTCAGCCTTCCGCGACCGAGCGCCCCTAGGCTGAGAGGACTCGAATCTCCTAGGAAGAGGACACCATGGCCTTCAAGCCCGGTTTCGACCAGTCCCCCGCCTTCAACGCACAGGGGGCAAACACCTGGGGCGGGCGCGGTGCTGGTCAGCAGCAGGCCGGCTGGGGACAGACCCCGCAGCAGGCCCAGGGTGGCATGACCCCCGAGCAGCTGCAGTACATGTACGACCGCCCGACTGCGTCCCCGGTGGACACCGACCGCATGTCGTACGAAGACACCATCGTCAAGACGCTGCTCGCGTTCGGCGTGCTCGTCGTCGGCGCGGTGGCCGGTTGGAACCTGCCGCCGGTCGTCTGGATCGTCGGCGCGCTCGTCGGGTTCGTCCTGGCGCTCGTCAACACCTTCAAGAAGAAGCCGTCGCCGGGTCTGATCCTGACGTACGCGTTCTTCGAGGGGCTGTTCGTCGGCGGTATCTCGAACTACTTCCAGACCGCGTTCCCCCAGGCCGACGGCATCGTGGCGCAGGCCGTGTTCGGCACCCTCGGCGTGTTCTTCGTCACCCTGCTCCTGTTCCGCTCGGGCAAGGTCCGCGCGACCCCGAAGGCCACGCGCTTCTTCCTGATCGCGATGGTCGGGTACATGGCGTTCTCCCTCGTGAACCTGGTCCTGATGTGGACCGGCGTGACGCAGAGCGCGTTCGGCCTGATGGGCGTGACGCTCTTCGGCATCCCGCTCGGTGTGCTCATCGGCATCTTCGTGGTCGTCATGGCGGCGTACTCGCTGATCCTCGACTTCGACCAGATCAAGACCGGTGTCGAGCGCGGCGCACCCCGCATCTACGCCTGGACCGCGGCGTTCGGCCTCATCGTGACGCTCGTCTGGCTGTACCTCGAGATCCTGCGCATCCTCGCCATCATCGCGAGCAGCTCGCGCAACTAGTACCACCGCACACGCGAAGGGCCCCGGCGCTGCCGGGGCCCTTCGTCGTTCCCGGGCCGGTGGTCGACGCCGGCGGGGGCGGGGGGGCGGCGGTGCCGGCCCGAGCGGCGGTCCTGGCGCCGGCGGTCCCAGCGCTGGCGGTCCCAGTGGTCACAACACCCCGCCGGTCGCCCACCGAGTGGTCACGAAGTGTCGTCCGGGCAAGGGCCAGCCGACACTTCCTGACCACTCGGCACCGGGCCCGCGGGGTGTTGCGACCACTCAACGGCCCCGGCAGCGCCACCCGCGAACACACGAAGGCCCGGCACGCGTGACGCGTACCGGGCCTTCCGTTGCTCAGGGGAGCCCTACTCCCACTCGATCGTCCCCGGCGGCTTCGACGTGACGTCGAGCACGACCCGGTTGACGTCGGGCACCTCGTTCGTGATGCGGTTCGAGATCTTCGCGAGGGTGTCGTACGGCAGACGCGTCCAGTCGGCGGTCATGGCGTCCTCGGACGAGACCGGACGGAGCACGATCGGGTGCCCGTAGGTCCGGCCGTCGCCCTGCACGCCCACGGAGCGGACGTCGGCGAGCAGCACGACCGGGCACTGCCAGATCTCCTGGTCGAGGCCGGCCGCGGTGAGCTCTTCGCGGGCGATCTTGTCGGCCGCGCGGAGCAGTTCGAGCCGCTCCTTCGTGACCTCGCCGACGATGCGGATGCCGAGGCCCGGGCCGGGGAACGGCTGGCGACCGACGATGACCTCGGGCAGCCCGAGCTCGCGGCCGACCGCACGGACCTCGTCCTTGAACAGGGTGCGCAGCGGCTCGACGAGCTCGAACGTCATGTCCTCGGGCAGGCCGCCGACGTTGTGGTGCGACTTGATGTTCGCGGTGCCTGCTCCGCCGCCGGACTCGACGACGTCGGGGTAGAGCGTGCCCTGCACGAGGAACTTGACCTCGGCGTCGGAGTCGGAAGCCTGCGCCTCGAGCACGAGTGCCTCGGCCGCGCCCTCGAACGTGCGGATGAACTCGCGCCCGATGATCTTGCGCTTCTGCTCGGGGTCGCTCACGCCGGCGAGGGCGTCGAGGAACTGCTGCTCGGCGTCGATCGTGATGAGCCGGACGCCGGTGGAGGCGACGTAGTCCTCTTCGACCTGCTTGCGCTCGTCGGCCCGGAGGAGTCCGTGGTCGACGAAGACGCAGGTCAGCTGGTCGCCGACGGCCTTGTGCACCAGGGCTGCGGCGACGGCGGAGTCGACACCACCGGAGAGCCCGGCGATGACCCGTGCGGAACCGACCTGCTCGCGGATGCGGGCGACCTGCTCCTCGATGACGTTGCTGGAGTTCCAGTCGCCGGGCAGCCCCGCGGCACGGTGCAGGAAGTTCTCGAGAACGGCCTGGCCGTACACGGAGTGCTTGACCTCGGGGTGCCACTGCACGCCGTAGAGCTTGCGCTCGTCGGACGCGAACGCCGCGACGGGCGTCGACGCGCTCGAGGCGAGCACCTCGAAGCCGGCCGGTGCCTTGGCCACGGAGTCGCCGTGCGACATCCACGTCACCTGGTCCGCCGGCTGGTCGCCGAGCAGAGTGCTGGTGCCGGGGGCGAGCGTCACGTCGGTGGCGCCGTACTCGCGCAGACCGGTGTTCGCGACCTCGCCGCCGAGGGCGGTCGCCATGGCCTGGAAGCCGTAGCAGATGCCGAGCACGGGGACGCCGAGGTCGAGGATGTCACCGTCGAGGGACGGCGCGCCTTCTTCGTACACGGACGACGGACCACCGGACAGCACGATGGCCGCCGGGTCCTTGGCGCGGATCTCGTCCGCGGTGATGGAGTGCGGCACGATCTCGCTGTAGACGTTCGCTTCACGGACCCGACGCGCGATGAGCTGCGCGTACTGGGCCCCGAAGTCGACGACGAGGACGGGACGCTGTTCGGTCTCGCTCACCGAGCGGCCTCCTTCTCACGCTGCTGGGCAGCGATCAGCTCGTGGTAGGTGTCCATGGCCTGCTGCTGCATGCGGTGTTCGACCACGAAGGACATGAACGGGATGATGCCCCCGAGGGCGATGAGCAGGAAGCGCGACGGCCTCCAGCGCATGATGCTCCACAGACGGAAGTCCGTGAAGAGGTAGAGCACGTACAGCCAGCCGTGGGCGATGAGGATCGCGATCGACAGGTTGAACGTGCCCGGGGTCTCGCCCGCCGTGCCGTTGGGCACGAAGAACGGACCGTTGCCGAGCTGCATCTCGAGCTGCAGCGGCGTGTACTTGATGATGACCTCGACCACCAGGGCGAGCAGCAGCACACCGGTGATGTACGCCGAGACGCGGTACCACTTCACCGCCCCCGGGATCTTGGGGATGTCACGGGTTCGGACGGTCAGGGCCATGCCGGCAATCCTACCGTCGGAGCGCGTCGGCTTCGGTGGCGAGCGCTGCCTCGCGATCCTCTTCCTGCTCGCGCTCCCAGGCGTCCTTCACGAACCGGTACCAGAGGAACACGGCGAAGCCGGCGAAGACGACCCACTCGATCGCGTAGAACAGGTTGAGCCAGTCGAACTGGACCTCGCGCGACGGCGCACGGTCGGCGATGGTGCCGAGGTCGGCGGCCTTCGCGGTGGAGCCGTCGGCGACCACGTACCCGAGGTACATGCGGTCGTCGAAGGCCTGCCAGGTGTTCACGAACCGGGCGGGGGCGACCGCCGAGTACTCGCCCTTCTTGTAGGCGTCCTGGTCGGGCGACTCGGCCGGGTAGTAGCGACCCTGGATCGTGAGCGTCTGCCCGTCCGCCAGGCGCTCGCCCCCGGCGACGGCGGCCGCCCGCTGGTCGGACCATCCGATGACGACCGGGAGGCTCGCCCCACCGTCCGAGTCCACCAAGTGACCGACGGTCTGGTACTTCCCACCCCCGGTGCGGCCGGTCAGGACGGTGGTGTCGTCGGCGACGAAGGTCCCGGTGACGGTGACCTTCTGCCCGGCGAGACTCTCGCTGACGGGGCGCTCGGGGGTGGTGACCGCCTCAAGCGTGCGGCGGGTCTCGGTGGTCGCAGGCAGGGGCTTGCCGTTGGCGATCGACCGCTCCAGCTGCCACTTGCCCAGCCCGGCGAACACCGCCGCCAGCACGAGCGCCAGCAACAGCAGCGCGATCCACCTCGGTCGTCGGGCAACGGCCCACATCTGTATCAGTACTCCGGATCGCGCTGTCGGACCGGGCGCTCGGGGCGCTCGGCGGGGATCTCGACCGGCGACGTCACGGGGGCGGACGTCGGCTCGGACCCCTCATTGTCTCGCTCGTCCCTGCCAGCTGCCTCGACGAGCGCGAACTCCTCGGCGAACTGGCGGTCCCGCTCGGCCTTCCGCGCCGCGGCGGTGGCATCCGCCTCGGCCTCGGCCGCTTCGGCGCTCTCGGCAGCGGCTGCCGCGGCGACGGCACGTCGGCCGCCCAGGCGTCCGCGCAGGCGGATGAGCCGACCCGGGCGCACCACGAGGCGGCCGATCCGGTCCGAGTTCACCGCGAGCAGCGGCCCGAGGACGGCCATGCAGAGGACGTAGAGGCCCGCGAAGGCGGTGATCCGCGCCTCCAGCCCGGCGGCAGCCGACAGCGTCGCGAGGATCAGTGCGAACTCACCCCGGTTCACCAGGATGACGGCGGTGTTGATGCCCTGCTGGACGTTGAAGCCGTTCATCCGCGCGACGATCTGGCCGGCGACCGCGTTGAGCACGACCGTCATGCCGATGGCGCCGAGGACGGGCCAGAGCACCTCGCCGAAGGTCGACAGGTCGAGGCCGAGCCCGAAGTTGACGAAGAAGAACGCGGCGAAGACGTCGCGCATCGGCAGGGCGAGCTGTTCGATGCGGTCGCGGTACCGGGTCGCTCCGCAGAGCAGGCCGATGACGAAGGCACCGATGGCGTCGGTCACGCCGAGCAGGTCGCCGATGCCGCCGAACATGACCGCGAGTCCGAAGAACAGCACCGTGAACAGCTCGTCGTCACGGGTGGCGAAGATCTTCGAGACCCACTTGCCCGCGAAGCGCGCGAGCGTGAACATCACGATGAGGAACCCGAACGCGAGTGCCAGCTTGCCGACGACGGCCCAGACGTTGGTGTCGCCGGACAGCACGACGGAGACGATCGCCAGGTAGACGGCGATGAAGACGTCCTCGATCACGGTGACGCCGAGGATCATCGGGGTCTCGTCGTTCGCCAGGCGCCGGAGCTCGATGAGGAGCTTCGTCACGATGGCGCTCGAGGACGTCGCCGTCATGCCCGCGATGATCAGGGCTTCACGGGTACCCCAGCCGAGCGAGAACCCGAAGGCGAACCCCACGCCCATGTTGATGACGACGTAGGTGCCGCCCGACACCAGGAGCTTGCCGGCGTTGCCGTAGAACTCCTCTTGGTCGAACTCGAGCCCGAGGTTGAACAGCAGCAGGATGAGCCCGAACGTCGCGATGAGCTCGATCGTGTGGGACTCGACGCTCAGCCCGAACCACGGCGTGTTCGGACTCGCGACGAGTCCGACCACCATGTAGATCGGGATGGCCGGCAGACCGATGGTCTTGCCGAGCCGGCCCAGGACGTAGGCGATGACGAAGAGCACACCGATGGTGAGCAGCTCACCACCCAGGTGCATGCGCTAGCTCTTCCGCGGGGCCTCGGCCGAGGCGGCCGCAAGCTCTCCGCTGCGGTAGAAGGAGAACGCCTTGGCGACCTTCTCGGGGGAACCGGCGACGACGATCGTGTCTCCGGGGAAGACGACGAAGTCCGACGAGGGCGCCGGGTTGGCACTGTCGCCACGGACCACGGCGACGACGGTCAGGCCGATGAAGCCCGAGTCGTGCAGGTCGCCGAGGGGCTTGCCCGCGATGGCGTCGTCGTAGTCGACGGAGAACCAGTCGATGGACAGCCCCGGGATCTCGTCGAGCTTGTCGAGGCCCTCGGTGATCCGGGTGCCGCCGAGCAGTTCGGCGAGCGTGTGCGCTTCGTCCTCGCTGAGACGCAGCGAGACCTTTTCCGACTTGTCCGCGCCGTCGGAGACGTCGGCGAACGAGATGAGGTCGGAGTGCCCCGACCGGTGCGTGATGACACCGCACTTGCCACCGTCGTCGGTGTAGAAGCTGTGCAGCACGCCGACTCCGGGGAGTTTGACGCGATGGACGTCGACCATGATGGCTCCCTTTTCGAGTACCCCGATGATAACCACCAGGACCGCCCGCGCATTCCGCTCACTAGAGTTCTGTGGATGGGGAGAACACGGATCGCCGTGGCCGTCGTCGGGGTGCTGGTCGTGACGCTGTACGCGGCGCTGCTGGCGGTGAACGCACTGGTGCTGGACCCGCTCGCAGCGGTCCCCGGTGCGACCCTGGCCGAGATCCACGCCGAGCTCACGCAGCAGGGCTTCCCGGTCGGGGCAGACGTCGCGACCGTCGTCGGGATCGCCGTCGTCGGCGTCCTGTTCGCCGCGGGGCTGTCGGTGCTGCTGCTCATCACCCGGGCACCGGCGCACGTCATCGCGGCGGTGCTGCTCGCCGTCGTGGTGATGGGGACGCCGATGTCGTTCGTGGCGGCGATCGCCCTCGGCATGGACGTCGCGGACGCCTACGGGGTCGGCGGCGGTGACCACACGATCTGGTCGGGCGTGCTGTACGTGACGAGCCTCGTCGCGCTGATCGCGATCCCGGTGGTGCTCGTGGTGGGACAGTCGGTGCACGTGCGCCGCGCTGCCCTGCGGGCGCGCGCCGTCTGACGGACGCACCACGGGCCTCCAGTCCGGTCTTCCGTCCTTCCGGTCTGGAGGCGCGGGTGGACCCCGCAAGACGCCGTCGTCTTGTCCAGACGCCTCGTCGGCACCGAGACGCCGCCGGATCCGGCGGCGTCTCGACGACCAGACGGCGTCAACACGACGCGACGGCGTCTTGTCCGACCCGCAGACGCCGGCTTTCCGGTGACACGACGGCGTCTGCTGGCCTCGCTACTCCGGCTCGCTCGTCTTCTCGCCGACGACCTGCTCGTCGGACGCCTTCGCGCCCTCGGCGCCGTCCGAGCGACCGCCGCCCACGACCACGTCGTCCTCGTCGAAGCCGAACGCGATGTCCGGGGCCTCGAGCCGCACGCGGTCCGCACTCTCGTCGTCGGGCTGCAGCTGCGACTCCCGTTCGGCGGCGACGCGCTTCAGGTAGTTCGCGACCTCGTGCTCGGTCGTCTCCTGGTCCCAGCCGAGCACGTCCGCCATGAGCTTCGCGGCGACGGGCGCTGCTGATTCGCCGCGGTCCCACGCCTCGATGGAGATGCGGGTGCGGCGGGCGAGGACGTCCTCCAGGTGCAGGGCGCCCTCGTGCGAGGCGGCGTAGACGACCTCGGCGCCGATGTAGTCGTCGGCCCCCGGCAGCGGCTCGGCGAGCGCCGGGTCCTGCTCGACGAGCTGCAGCACCTCGGTCGCGAGGGTGCCGTACCGGTTGAGCAGGTGCTCGATGCGGACCTTGTGCACGTTGAAGCTCCGTGCGGTGCGGGCGCGTCGGTTCCACGCGGCCGGGTACCCTTCGGCGCCGAGGAGCGGGATGTCCTCGGTCGTCGACTCCGGGATCCTGCCGTCCATGGCCGCGACGGCCTCGTCGATGGCGTCCTTGCCCATCACCCGGTAGGTGGTCCACTTGCCGCCGGCGACCACGACGAGGCCCGGGACGGTGTGGGCGACGACGTGCTCCCGGCTGAGCTGCGAGGTCTGGTCGGACTCCCCCGCCAGGAGCGGGCGGAGGCCGGCGTAGACGCCCTCGACGTCCTCGCGGGTCAGCGGGACGGCGAGCACCTTGTTCACGTGCTCGAGGATGTAGTCGATGTCCGCCGCGGTCGCTGCCGGGTGCGCCTTGTCGAGGTACCAGTCGGTGTCCGTCGTGCCGACGAGCCAGTGCCGGCCCCACGGGATGACGAAGAGCACGCTCTTCTCGGTGCGCAGGATCATGCCCGTGTTCGACTGGAACCGGTCCCGGGGGATCACGAGGTGGACGCCCTTCGACGCCCGCACCTTGAACTGGCCACGGGTGCCGATCATCGCCTGGGTGTCGTCGGTCCAGACACCGGTGGCGTTGACGACCTGCTTCGCGCGGATCTCGAACCGTTCGCCGGTCTGGATGTCGTGGGCCTGCGCACCGACCACGCGCTCTCCGACCTTGATGAACCCCTCGATGCGGACACGACTCGCTGCCTCGGCGCCGTACGAGGCCGCGGTGCGCACGAGCGACGCGACGTAGCGGGCGTCGTCGACCTGGGCGTCGTAGTACGTCATGCCGCCGACGAAGGCGTCCTTCTTGAGCCCGGGCATGTTCCTGAGCACTTGCTTCCGCCTGAGGTGCCGGTGGTGCGGGACGCCGGGCGGACGGCCGCCGGACCAGCTGAACACGTCGTACATCGCCATGCCGATGCCGATGTAGAAGCGCTCCCACACCCGGTGGTTGAGCGGGTAGAGGAAGCGCACGGGCTTCACCAGGTGCGGGGCGATGCGCTGGAGCAGCAGGCCGCGTTCGATGAGGGCCTCGCGGACGAGCGCGAAGTTGAGCTGCTCCAGGTAGCGGATGCCGCCGTGCACGAGCTTGGACGAGCGGCTCGACGTCCCCGAGCCCCAGTCGCGCGCCTCGACGATGCCGACGCTCAGGCCGCGGGTCACGGCGTCGAGCGCACTGCCCGCACCGACGATCCCGCCGCCGACGACCAGGACGTCGAGCTCCTTTGTCTTCAGCGTCTCGATCGCGGCCGCACGTTCGTCCGGGCCGAGCTTCGCCGCGGGGTCGAACCCCACGCCGGGCGCAACGTCACGCGGACGTCCGGCCGTGCTGGTCTGCTTCGTCGTGCTGGACTTGGCCATCGTCGCCTCCGGGTCACGGTCGGCGCCGTGGCGTCACCCGGGGTCGTGCCCGGGTGCCACCGTCACTGGTGGTACGGCGCCACGACCACTTCTACTCGCTGGAACTCCTTGGCGTCGGAGTATCCGGTCGTGGCCATCGAGCGGCGCAGGGCACCGACGAGGTTCGCGCGGCCGTCGTGGGTCGGCGTCGGGCCGTTCAGGACGTTCTCGAGCGGGGCGATCGTGCCCACCTCCACCCGGCGGCCGCGGGGCAGCTCGGGGTGGTGCGCCTCGGCACCCCAGTGGTAGCCACCACCCGGAGCCTCGGTCGCACGGGCCAGTGCGGTGCCGAGCATGACGGCGTCGGCGCCCACGGCGATGGCCTTGACGATGTCGCCCGCGGTGTCGAGCCCGCCGTCGGCGATGACGTGCACGTAGCGGCCGCCCGACTCGTCGAGGTAGTCACGACGGGCACCGGCGACGTCCGCGACGGCGGTGGCCATCGGGGCGTGGATGCCGAGCGCGGCGCGGGTGGTCGACGCAGCGCCGCCACCGAAGCCGACGAGCACGCCGGCGGCACCGGTGCGCATGAGGTGCAGCGCCGACGTGTAGGTCGAGGCACCGCCCACGATCACCGGGACGTCGAGCTCGTAGATGAACTTCTTGAGGTTGAGGGGTTCCTCGGTCTGGGAGACGTGCTCGGCCGAGACCGTGGTGCCGCGGATGACGAACAGGTCGACACCGGCGTCGACGACCGTCTTCGAGAACTCCTGGGTGCGCTGCGGGCTGAGCGAACCGGCGACCGGCACCCCGGCTGCGCGGATCTCGGCCAGGCGTGCGGTGATCAGCTCGGCCTTGATCGGCTCGGAGTAGATCTCCTGCATGCGCTTCGTGACGTTGCCGTCGGTGAGCGACTTGATCTCGTCGTAGTACGGGGTCGGGTCCTCGTAGCGGGTCCACAGACCTTCGAGGTCGAGCACACCGAGGATGCCGAGCTTGCCCATCTGGATGACCGTCGCCGGCGAGGACACGGAGTCCATCGGCGCCGACAGGATCGGCGACGCGAACGTGAACGCGTCGATCGACCACTGCACGCTGACGTCGCGCGGGTCACGCGTCCGCCTGGAGGGGACCACTGCGATGTCGTCGAACGCGTACGCCCGACGTCCGCGCTTGCCTGCACCGATCTCGACTTCGCTCACTCGGACAGCCTACCGGGCGGGCTCTGCGGCGTGCACGGGCCGGACGGTGCGGGCGGAGCAACCTCGCACCGTGCGAGGCCTGCCGCCTACGGTGCAAGGTTCCGTGTCCGGTGCGATGTCTCGAGGGTCGCACGACGTGCGGAACCTCACACCACGCAGCCGTCAGCGCGGAGTCGTCAGCGCGGACGCCGCGGCGCCCGTCGGCGCTTCCGGAGCGCCCGCAGCACGAAGCCGAGCAGGAGCGCGAGCACCACGAGGACGACGAGCAGCACGGCCGCGACCTTGACGAGCAACGCCGCCCCGACGAAGAGCGCGATGAACACGAGCCAGACGAGAGCGTCGAGCACGAGGGGTCCAGAGGTGCGCACCCGCGGAACGATACCGACCCGCGCGGGGCGAGCAGCGCCTCCGGGCCGGGTACAGGAGCGGGGCCGTGCGGCGCGAAGCGACCACGCACGGCCCCACCCGTCACGGATACCACCCCCACAGCGGTACCCGTAGCCGACGACAGCGCTAGCGCTGTGCGTCGACGTCCTTGGCGAGCGTCCCCAGGTAGAGCTCGATGACCTTGGGGTCGTCAGCGAGTTCCTTCCCGGTGCCCGAGTACGCGTTCTTCCCCTGGTCGAGCACGTACCCACGATCGCAGATCTGCAGACAGCGTCGCGCGTTCTGCTCCACCATGATGATCGACACACCGGCCTTGTTGATCCGGCGGGTCCGCAGGAACGTCTCGTCCTGACGCACGGGGGACAGTCCGGCGCTCGGCTCGTCGAGCAGCAGCACCTTCGGGTCCATCATCAGCGCACGGGCCATCGCGACGGACTGCCGCTCACCACCCGAGAGCGATCCGGCCCGCTGGTTGCGCCGCTGCGCGAGGACCGGGAACAGGTCGTAGATGACCTCGAGCCGCTCGGCGAACTTCCGGGGCCGCAGGTACAGCCCCATCTGCAGGTTCTCCTCGATCGACAGCGAGGGGAACACGTTGTTCGTCTGCGGCACGAAGCCGACACCGGCCTGCACGAGCTTGTTCGCCTTGAGGTTCGTGATGTCGTCCCCCTGCAGGGTCACCGAACCCTCGCGGATGGACACGAGCCCGAACAGCGCCTTGAGGAGCGTCGACTTGCCCGCACCGTTCGGCCCGATGATGCCGATGAGCTCACCCGGGTAGCAGTCCAGGTCGCAGCCGTTCAGGATGTTCACGCCCGGCAGGTAGCCGGCGACGAGGTTCTTGGCGCTGAGCACCGGCTCGCGTTCCAGCGTGGCCGCCGGGGACGGACTGGAGGCACTGCTCGCGTTCGTGGGGTCCGTTGCGTCCGTCATCGGGTCGTCTCCTCTGCTGCGTCCTCTTCGGCGACTTCCTCCGCCAGTTCCTCGAAGGTCTCCTCGGTGAGGAGCGAGTCGTCACCCAGGTCGGTGTCGTGGTGCGCACCGAGGTAGGCGTCGATCACGGCCTGGTCGTCCATCACCGTGTCCGCCGGGCCCTCGGCGACGACCTTGCCCTCGGCCATCACGACCACCCAGTCCGAGATGTGCCGGACCATGTGCATGTCGTGCTCGACGAAGAGCACGGTCATGCCGTCGTCGCGCAGGGACTGGATGTGCCCGAGGAGCGACTGGGTGAGCGCGGGGTTCACGCCGGCCATCGGCTCGTCGAGCATGATCATCGTCGGGTCGGACATCAGCGCCCGGGCCATCTCGAGCAGCTTGCGCTGCCCGCCGGACAGCGAGCCGGCGTAGTCGTCCGCCTTCGTGTCGAGCTTGAACCGGGCGAGGAGGTCCTCGGCCTTGGCCGTGATCTCGCGCTCCCGCTTCGCCCACACCGGCTTGACCAGTGCGGCGAAGAAGTTCTCGCCGGGCTGGTCGCGGGCACCGAGCAGCATGTTCTGCATCACGGTGAGCCGGGACAGCGCCTTGGTCAGCTGGAAGGTGCGGACCATGCCCTTGTTCGCGATGTGCGTCGCGCTCGTCTTCTGCAGCGTGGCGCCGTTGAACTGCGTCTTCGCACCCGGGCTCGGCTTGTCGAACCCGGTGAGCAGGTTGAAGAACGTGGTCTTGCCGGCACCGTTCGGGCCGATCAGGGCCGTGATGGAGCCGCGCTGGACCTCGAGGTGGTCGACGTCCACGGCGGTCATGCCCCCGAAGCGGCGGGTGACGTCGTCGACGGTGAGGATCGGGTCGGCCTTGGGGTGGCCGTAGGTCTCAGACACTGAACGTCAGCTCCTTCTTGTTGCCGAGCAACCCCTGTGGACGGAACACGATGAGCAGCATGAGCGCGACGCCGACGAGCACGTACGAGAACTGCTCGGCCTGCTGCGCGTTCATGATCGAGTCGGGGATGAAGTCGCCGGCCAGCGTGCGGATGAAGAGCCGGACGACGAAGAAGAGCACGGCTCCGAGCACCGGTCCGAACACCGTCGCCGCACCACCGAGGATGAGCGCCGTCCAGATGAAGAACGTCATCGAGCGGCCCATGGCGTCCGGTTGCACCGAACTCGGCAGCACGTAGATGATGCCCGCGATCGCACCGAGCGCCCCACCGAACACGAGCGCCTGCATCTTGTACGAGTAGACGTTCTTGCCGAGCGAGCGGACGGCGTCCTCGTCCTCGCGGATGGCCTTCACCACGCGGCCCCACGGGCTGCGCATGAGCAGGAAGAGCACCAGGGTGAACAGGGCGACCATGGCCCACGCCGCGATGCGGATCCACCAGCCGTTGACGCCGTTGTTCGCGTACGTGAACCACAGGATCGTGGTGGTTCCGTCGGGCAGCGGGCTGAGGGCGGTGAACGGATCGCGGTAGCTCGACCCGGTGATGCCGTTCGAGCCGCCCGTGGTCGAGGTGAGCAGGCTCGAGCGACCAACCATGCGGATGATCTCGGCGCCGGAGATCGTGACGATCGCCAGGTAGTCGCCGCGCAACCGCAGGGTGGGGATGCCGAGGATGATCGCGAACACGATCGCGACGAGCAGGGCGATGAGGACCGCCATCACGAACGGCAGTCCGTTCGTGATCGAGATCGCGAAGCCGTAGGCGCCGAGCAGCAGGAACGCCGCCTGGCCCATGTTCACGAGGCCGGTGAGCCCGAAGTGCACGTTCAGGCCGATCGCGGCCAGGGCGAACGCGGCCGTCGTCGGGGCGAGTGCCTCCTGGGTGAGCGAGGACAGCAGGTTGAGGATGTAGTCCATGCGCGTGCTCCCCTAGCCGATCCGCTCGGCGCGGCCGAAGATGCCCTGCGGCCGGAACAGCAGGATGAGGATGAGGATGACGAGGGCGGTGGCGTACTTGAAGTCACCGGGGAGCACCAGGTTCGTGAGCTCCACGACGACGCCGATGATCATCGACCCGACCAGGGCGCCGTACGCGGTGCCGAGGCCGCCAAGCGTCACCGAGGCGAACATGAGCAGGAGCAGCTGGAGCCCGGTCTGCCAGTTCACGCCGTTCAGGACGAGTCCGAGCATCACGCCGGAGAGCCCCGCGAGGCCTGCGGCGAGCGTCCACACGAAGCGGATCACCCGGTCGACGTCGATGCCGGAGGCCGCGGCGAGCGCCGGGTTGTCCGACACGGCGCGGGTCGCCCGGCCGAAGCGCGTCTTCGCCAGGAAGAGCCCGGTCGCCACCAGGACCACGAGGGCGATCCCCATGGCGACGTAGGACTGCACCGTGAGGGTGACGCCGGCGAACCGCACGGTCTCCGGGTTGCCCTGCTGGATGCGGACCGTCGAGGCTCCGAAGAAGTACTGGAACGCGTACTGGGCCGCGATCGAGAGACCGATCGTCACGATCATGAGCTGCGTCAGGCTGATGCGCCGTCGACGGAGTGGCCGCCAGATCGCGGCGTCCTGCAGGTACCCGGTCGCCGCGCACAACAGCGTGACGACGATGCCGGTGACCCAGATGTTCCAGCCGAGCTGGTTGGCGAACACGTACGCCAGCAGACCGCCGAGGGTGACCTGCTCACCGTGCGAGAAGCTCGACAGCCCCGTCGTGCCGTAGATGAGCGAGAGCCCGATGGACGCCAGGGCGATGAGCAGCCCGAGCCGGAGCCCGGAGGCGAACTGCTGCCAGGCCCGCTGGATGCTCACACCCGACGAGTCCGCCGAGGTCGTGGCGCCCTTCTGGTCGGACAGCTGGAAGATCTGGCCGACGTTGGCGTTCAGGGTGGCCTGCACCTTGCGCTCGGCGTCGGCGGCGTTCGTCAGGTACTGGCCCTTCGGCAGGGTGCCCTGGTCGACGCTCACCGTGTACTCGCCGGCCGTGTCGACGCTGACCGACCAGCGGCCGTCGCCGTTGGTCGTGGCCGTCTGGTCGAAGCCGCTCGGGCCGGTCACGTCGACGTCGACGCCCTCGGCCGGTTCACGCTCGGAGTCGGTGATCGTGCCCTGGATGCACCCGTTGTCGGGGCTGACGGTGCACGCCTGGCTGGTGGCCGGTGCCGAGGTGGCACTGAAGGCCGGCAGGGTGACCGCCCAGTCGATCAGGAAGGTCGCCAGGAACGCGGCGACGAGCACGGCCGCAAGGACCGGTCGTCGTCGTGCGTGGCGGAGGCGGAACAGGCGCGGCTGCGCCCGTCCCGGAGGAGTGATGGATCCCACGGAAGAGCCTCTCGTTCGGATGACGAGGAACCTATGGGGATTTTGTGACACCCGTGTTTCCAACACGTTCCCTGTGTGATTCGTACCCGAACTGTGACGTTGTGGAGGAATGCTCCGAGGCGGGCGCGATCCGTGCCTCCAGGCGGAATGCGGCGACAGCCGCTCGCGTTACCATGTCCTATCCGGAACCCGTCGTCGTGTTCCCGGTGTCTCGACACTTCACTCGCCCACGAAGGGGACCCATGGACCAGCCGGATCCGTTCGGATTCATCGGACTCACGTACGACGACGTCATGCTGCTGCCCGGGCACACCGACGTCATCCCGAGCGAGGCGTCCACGGCGTCCCGGCTCACCAAGCGGATCTCCGTCAACGTCCCGCTGCTCTCCGCCGCGATGGACACCGTCACCGAAGCCCGCATGGCCATCGCCATGGCGCGCCAGGGTGGCATCGGGATCCTGCACCGCAACCTGTCCATCGAGGACCAGGCTGCCTACGTCGACAAGGTCAAGCGCTCCGAGTCGGGCATGATCACCAACCCGGTGACCACCACCCCGGACGCCACCGTGGCCGAGGTCGACGCGCTCTGCGGCCAGTTCCGTGTCTCCGGCCTGCCGGTCGTCGAGCAGGACGGCACCCTCGTCGGCATCATCACGAACCGCGACATGCGCTTCGTGGCCACGTTCGAGCAGGCCACCACGTACGTGCGCGACGTCATGACGAAGGCCCCGCTGATCACCGCGATGGAGGGCATCGACCCCGAAGAGGCGATCGCCATCTTCGCGCAGCACAAGATCGAGAAGCTGCCGCTGGTCGACGCCGAGGGCAAGCTCCGCGGCCTCATCACCGTCAAGGACTTCGACAAGAGCGAGCAGTACCCGGACGCCACGAAGGACGACGAGGGCCGGCTCCGCGTCGGTGCCGCGATCGGCTTCTTCGGCGACGCGTGGCAGCGTGCCGAGGCCCTGCGTGACGCCGGCGTCGACGTGCTCGTCGTCGACACCGCCAACGGCGAGAGCGAAGGCGTGCTCGACATGGTCCTCCGCCTCAAGGCCGACCCGACGTTCGACGCGATCGACGTCATCGGCGGCAACGTCGCCACCCGCGCGGGCGCCCAGGCGCTCATCGACGCCGGTGTGGACGCCGTCAAGGTCGGTGTCGGCCCGGGCTCCATCTGCACCACGCGCGTCGTCGCCGGTGTGGGCGTGCCGCAGGTGACCGCCGTGTACGAGGCCTCCCTCGCCGCACGTGAAGCCGGTGTGCCGATCATCGCCGACGGTGGCCTGCAGTACTCCGGCGACATCGCGAAGGCCCTGGTGGCCGGTGCCGACACCGTCATGCTCGGCTCGCTGCTGGCCGGCACCGACGAGTCCCCTGGCGACCTGGTGTTCGTGAACGGCAAGCAGTTCAAGGCCTACCGCGGCATGGGGTCCCTCGGGGCTCTGCAGACCCGTGGCAAGAAGACCTCGTACTCGAAGGACCGCTACTTCCAGGCGGACGTGCCGAACGACGACAAGCTCATCCCCGAGGGCATCGAGGGCCAGGTGCCCTACCGCGGCTCGGTCGGCAACGTCGTCTACCAGCTCACCGGCGGGCTGCGCCAGTCGATGTTCTACGTCGGCGGTCGCACGATCCCCGAGCTGAAGGCCCGTGGCAAGTTCGTCCGCATCACCGCGGCGGGGCTCAAGGAGTCCCACCCCCACGATGTCCAGATGGTCGTCGAGGCGCCGAACTACCGCAGCTAGACAGCGTTCGACAGCACGCCTCCGTTCCCCTGTGGAGTGGGGGCGTGCTGCGTTGCCCGGCGGTAGTGTCGCCGCATGGTCAGCGCCGTCTCACACACCACGATCGACTCCCGCGACGCCTACGCCCAGTCGGAGTGGTGGAAGCAGGTGCTCGGGTACGTCGACCTGCCCGACGACCTGAACGCTCCCGGACACGAGGAGTGCGAGATCACGGCACCCGACCGGTCGCACACCGTGCTCTTCATCCAGGTGCCCGAGGCGAAGACCGTGAAGAACCGGATCCACTTCGACCTGCGCCCCACCGACCGCACCCGCGACGAAGAGGTCGAGCGGCTCCGCGGCATCGGTGCCGTGGAGCTCGCCGACCTGCGCCACCCGGACGGCGGATGGGTGGTCTTCGCCGACCCGGAGGGCAACGAGTTCTGCGTCCTGCGGTCCCAGGCCGAACTCGACGAGGAAGCCGGCCAGCCGAGCTGACCAGCCCGGCGACCGGCCTGCTGACCGGACCGCCGGCCGAGTTCCTACGCCGAACGCCAGTCGTTCGACGTGATGTGCGAGCCGCCGTGCGGGCCCATCTGCAGCATCCCGCCGTCCACCGGCAGGGACACCCCGGTGATGTAGGACGACGCACGCGAGGCCAGGAACGCCACGGCTGCCGCGATCTCCCACGCGTTGCCCGGACGGCCGAGCGGCACACCGGGGCGGTCGATGGTGTGCGGGTCCTCGTCCTCGGCGCCGGTCATCCGGGTGGCGATCTCGCCGGGGGCGACGGCGTTCACGGTGATGCCGTGCTCGGCGAGCTCGATCGCCATGGTCTTCAGCAGGCCGCCGAGCCCGTGCTTCGCGGCGTCGTAGGCGCTCGAGCCGGAGCGGGGCTGATGTTCGTGCACGCTCGTGATGCCGATGATCCGGCCGCCGGTGCCGGCCTGCACCATGTGCTTCGCGGCGGCCTGCATCGTGACGAAGGCGCCGTCGAGGTCGGTCGACACAGTGTGGCGCCACTGGTCGAGGGTCATCTCGAGGAACGGGGCGTTGTCGCCGGTGCCGGCGTCGGCCACGAAGACGTCGACGCCGCCCAGCTGCGAGACGAGGCGGTCGACGACGGCGGCCGCCCCGGCGAGGTCGGAGACGTCGATCTGCTCGACGAAGGCCTGACGACCGGTCTTCCGGACCTCCTCCGCGGTCTCCTCGGCACGGTCGGGCTCGGACAGGTAAGTGATGCCGACGTCCATGCCGGCTTCGGCGAGTGCGACGGCGGTCGCACGGCCGATCCCGGATTCGGAGCCGGTGACGATGGCTTTGGTGGGCTGGAAGTCGCTCATGCGGCGGAACGTACGCCGGGCCTCCCGGGCGCCCTGCCGGACCATCCGCCTGGCGCAGGTCGGGTTGCCACGCCGCCACCGTCGCTCCTGCGCCGATCCCTGTCCCTGCGCACAGGAACGTCACGGCTCGGTAACGAAACACCTTTGCGTACCGCCCCGTCACACGGGCGAAACACATGGACCCTACGTTTCTCGACATCCAGTGGAGGCGTCGCATTCACCCGAAGCGGCACAGCCTCCGCGCAGAGAAAGGGCTCCACGGATGATCAGAACCACCCGTGCCACCGCGGCACTGGCGTTGGCGGGCGCAGCAGCCGTCCTCCTCGCCGCGTGTTCCACCACCGGCAGTGCTTCCCCCTCGAGCTCGGCGTCGAGCGATGCGAAGAAGGATCCCGCCGCCAGCTGCAAGGCCCCGGACACCCCCGGTACGGACGCGCTGAAGATCGGCACGATCCTGCCCCTGACCGGTTCGCTGGCCTACCTCAACCCGCCGGCGGAGTCCGGTGTCGGCCTGGCCGTCAAGGACATCAACGCCGCGGGCGGCGTCCTCGACAAGGACGTCACGATCGACCCGGCGACCGACTCCGGTGACAGCAACGACATGACCGTGTCGAGCTCCGCCGCGACGAAGCTCGTCAACGCGAAGGTGCCGGTCGCGATCGGCGCCGAGTCCTCGTCGGTCACGCTGAACGTCATCGACCAGCTGACGAGCAACTGCATCGTCGAGATCTCGCCCGCGAACACCGCGACCGACCTCTCCGGCTACTCGTCGTACTACTACCGGACCGCACCGCCGGACTCGGTGCAGGGTTCCGCGCTCGGCCAGCTCGTGACCGGTGACGGCAACGCGAAGGTCGCCTTCCTGGTCTTCAACGACACGTACGGCACCGGTCTCCGCAACTCGGTGCAGGCTGCGGTCGAGGCGTCGGGTGGCCAGGTCGTCTACGGCGGCAAGGGTGAGGGCCAGGAGTTCCCGCCCGGCCAGACCACGTTCTCGTCCGAGGTGACCGCGGCCCTGGCCGCGAAGCCCGACGCGATCGTCGTCCTCGCCTTCGACGAGACGAAGTCGATCATCCCGGAGCTCGTCTCGCAGGGCAACGAAGCGAAGATCTACATGTCCGACGGCAACACGGCGGACTACTCGAAGGACTTCGACAAGGGCACCCTGACCGGCGCCCAGGGCACCATCCCCGGTGCCTCGCCGAAGGACGACTTCAAGAAGCAGCTCGCTGCGTTCTACAAGGACTCGTCGGGCAAGACGCTCGCCGACTACTCGTACGCGGCGGAGTCCTACGACGCCACCGTCCTCGCCGCCCTCGCCGCGGTGAAGGGCAAGGGCACCGACTCCGGCACCATCCAGGCCAACATGGCTGCGGTGTCGGGTGCTGACGGCGGCACCGAGTGCGCGACGTTCAAGGAGTGCAAGACGCTCCTGGACGACGGCAAGGACATCCACTACACCGGCCCGTCCGGCATCGGTCCGTTCGACGAGAACAACGACCCGTCGGCCGCCTACATCGGCATCTACAAGTTCGACGGCGACAACAAGCCCGTTTACCAGAGCGCCATCCAGGGTGCGGTGAAGAAGTAGGGCTCAGCCCAGCGCCGCTCACGAAAGCGACAGTCCCCCACGGAACTTCCGTGGGGGACTGTCGCTTTCGCGTCGGCGGCCTGGAGGCCCGTGGTGCGTCCGTCAGACCGGCTCGACCTGGGTGGATGCGAGCGCCCGGCGACGGGACGCCCGCGCGGCGGCGAACGAGTCCGCCGTCAGCACCACGAGCGCGAGCCACACGATGCCGAAGCCGAACCAGCGCCCGGCGGACATCTCCTCGTGCTGCACCAGCACCCCGACGAGCAGCTGCATCACGGGCGCCAGGTACTGGGTCAGCCCGAGCGTCGACAGGCTCACCCGCCGTGCCGACGACGCGAAGAGCAGCAGCGGCACCGCCGTCGCCGGCCCGGTCAGCACGGTGATGACCGCGTGCCCCCAGCCCTCGCTCGTGAACGTCACGCCGCCACCGAGCCCGGTCACACCGAGCACCACCAGCGCCACGACCGCGATCGGCAGCAGCCACACGGTCTCGATCGTCAGGCCGCTCAGGGCGTCCACGGTGCCGCCGACCCGCTTCTTCACCAGGCCGTACAGTCCGAACGAGAACGCCAGGGCCAGCGAGATCCACGGCATCTGCCCGTAGCCGATCGCGATGACGACGACCGCCACGACGCTCAGCCCGACGGCTGCCCACTGCGCCGGACGCAGGCGTTCGCGCAGGACCACGACGCCGAGCGCGATCGTGACGAGCGGGTTGATGAAGTAGCCGAGCGCCGCCTCGACGGTGTGACCGGTGGTCGTCGCGAGGACGTAGACGGTCCAGTTGACCAGGATCAGGACGGCGGCGAGCCCCATCACGAGCATCACACGGCGCTGGGCCATCAGGGTGCGGGTGCGGAGCCACGACCGGGTCACCGCGATCGCCACCGCGCAGAACACCAGGCCGAAGACGATCCGCCACGACACGATCTCGAACGCCGCCGCGGGGGCCATGGCGGCGAAGAGCAGGGGCATCAGCCCCCAGAGCCCGTAGGCCACGATGGCCTGCACCACGCCGACGGATGCCTCGCTGCGGACGGGTCGCGCCGGACTCGGTTCACTCACGGAACCATCCTAGGAACGACCGCCGACCCGTGGGACCCGCACCGGGCCTCCAGGCGGGCTGATGGCGGGCTGGTCAGGACCGGAGCACCGGGGCGACCGCCCCCGGACGCACGGACGCCCCGTCGGCCCGAAGGCCGGACGGGGCGTCCGTGGTGAGAACTCGACTCAGTGAACGATGACCGCGAGGACGTCGCGGGCCGACAGGACCAGCAGGTCCTCGCCCGAGTACTTGACCTCGGTTCCGCCGTACTTGGAGTAGATGACCTTGTCACCCACGGCGACGTCGAGCGGGACGCGGTTGCCGTTGTCGTCGATGCGACCCGGACCCACGGCGACGACCTCGCCCTCCTGGGGCTTCTCCTTCGCGGTGTCGGGGATGACCAGACCGGAAGCGGTGGTCTGCTCCGCCTCGACCTGGCGGATGACGATGCGATCCTCGAGCGGCTTGATGCTGACGGCCACGGTGACCTCTTCTTTCTCGGTACGGACTCGGTACAGATGAAAACCGGGTTGGCACTTCGCACAGGAGAGTGCCAACGCCAACTCTAGGGGGCCTCTGGCACTCGGTCAATCCGAGTGCCAGCACATCCGGAGAACACGCAGCACCTGCGAGGATCGACGCATGGACGCCGCCGAGCTCACCGCACTGCTGACCCCCGACGGGATGGCCCTGCTCGACCGTACCCCGGGCGTCTCCGACGGTGGCGAGATCGTCCGCGTGGTGTCCCGGCTGCGCGCCGAGGGCCACGATCCCCGACTGGTCGCCGCGGTGCTGACCCAGGCGAAGCTGCGGCTGAAGGCCCGCGGCAAGTTCGGCGACTTCGCCTCCCGCATGCTCTTCACCGAGGCCGGGCTCGAGCAGGCCACCCGGCTGCAGGTCGCGGCCCAGCACGCAGGACGCTTCGCCGCGGCCGGGCTGACCCGTGTCGCCGACCTCGGCTGCGGCATCGGCGGGGACGCGATGGCGATGGCGGCGCTCGACCTCGACGTCACCGCCGTCGATCGCGACGAGGTGACCGCGGCCGTCGCAACCCACAACCTGGCGGTGTGGCCGAACGCCCGGGTGGAGCTCGGTGATGCCGCGTCCTTCGACCTGTCCTCGGTGGACGGCGTGTGGATGGACCCCGCACGACGCACCTCCGGCCACTCGGACACCCGCCGGCTCGCCGACCCCGACGACTGGTCGCCCTCGCTCGACACCGTGTTCGCCGCGGCGACGACGACGCCGACCGGCGTGAAGCTCGGACCGGGCATCGACCGCGACCTGATCCCGGACACCGCCGAGGCGCAGTGGACCTCCGTCGACCGCGAGGTCGTGGAGCTCGCCCTGTGGTTCGGCCCCCTCGCCCGACCCGGGATCCGCCGCGCCGCCACCGTCATCGGCGCACACGGCATCGCCGAGATGACCGGAGCGGCCGACGCCGACGACGCCGAGGTCGGACCGCTCGGCGCCTACCTGTACGAGCCCGACGGCGCCGTGATCCGCGCACGGCTGATCGGCGACCTCGCACGGGGCCTCGACGGGCACATGCTGTCCGACGGCATCGCCTACGTCACGTCCGACCGCGCCGCCTCGACCCCCTTCGCGCAGGGCTTCCGGGTGCTCGACACGATGCCGCTCGACGTCAAGCGACTGGCCGCGCGGCTCGCCGCCGACGGCATCGGCACCGTCGAGATCAAGAAGCGCGGCGTCGACGTCGACCCGGCGCAGTTCCGCAAACGGCTGCGGTTGCGCGGATCGGGTCGCGTCACGCTCGTGCTCACCCGCCTGGAGGGACGCCACACGGCGATCCTGTGCGAGCGGCTCACCGACACGGTCGGCTGACGGCCGGGGGCCGCTCGAGGCGCCCGTTTCCCCCGGGCTGCGTCAGCTGACGAAGGCGCCGGAGTTCGAGCTGTAGTCGGAGTAGTCCGAGTAGTCCGACGCGTTCGCGATCGAGATCCACACCAGGGCGACGATCAGGATGAACAGTCCGGTCAGGATCCAGCCACCGATGATGCCGGCGAGCGCGAGGCCGCGGCCACCCTCGCCGGTCTGCTTGATCTTGCCGAGGGCGATGTGGCCCATAATCGCGCCGGCCGGGCTCGTCAGGATGATGATCGGCCAGATGATGATGCCGCCGAACGCGAAGACGATCGACAGGATCGAAAGGACGTTCGTCTTCGGGCGCTGCGCGTAGGGCTGGTACGTGTACGGGTTCGACGCGTAGGGCTGCTGCTGCTGCGCGTACGGGTTCTGCTGCTGGCCGTACGGGTTCTGCGGGGCACCGTAGGTGTTCTGCTGCGGCGGGGCCGCGTACGGGTCCTGCTGCTGCGCGTAAGGGTTCGACTGGGGCTGCGGGGCCGAGTACGGGTTCTGCTGCTGGCCGTACGGGTTCTGGGGCTGCTGCGGCTGGCCGTACGGGTTCTGCTGCTGCGGGGCCGAGTGCGGGTCCTGCTGCTGGCCGTACGGGTTCTGCTGCTGCGGTGCCGCGTACGGGTCCTGCTGCCGGCCGTACGGGTTCTGGGGCGCTTCCGGGGCCGACGGCGCCTGCGGTGCGTCAGGGGCCTGCGGGGCGTCCGGGGCCTGCGAGCCGTCGGGCTGCCCGTTCGCTCGGCCGTTCGGCGTCTCGCCCGGCTTCGGCCACTCGTTCTGATCGGACACCGTCCACCCCTCTCGGGCGTCCGGTCTCTCCGACGCCCGTGTGAATCCTCCCACAGGCTCCCGACGACCGACCGGGTGCGGCCGGTCAGACCTGGTCAGAGCTGGTCAGAGCTGGTCAGACCTGGACGGTCGTCACCGGCAGGGTCGAGTCCGCGGCGATGCCGAGGTCGCTCGGCGCGTGCCCCTCGGCCACGAGTCGGGCGCCGACGGCGGCGATCATCGCGCCGTTGTCGGTGCACAGGTCGAACGGCGGGATCCGGAGCCGCACGCCAGCGGCCGCGCAGCGCCTCCTCGGCGACCTGTCGCAGTCGGGCGTTCGCGACGACCCCACCGCCGAGCAGCAGCCGGTCGACCCCGGTGTCGCGGCACGCGTTCAGGGCCTTGGTCAGCAGGACGTCGACGACGGCCTCGCGGAAGCTCGCGGCGACGTCGGCCACCGGCACCTCGCGGCCCTCGTCGCGGCAGCGCTCGACCGACCGTGCGACGGCGGTCTTGAGCCCCGAGAACGAGAAGTCGTACCGGTGCGCGGCCATGTCCTTCGGCAGCGTCAGTCCCCGGGGGAACCGGATCGCCTTGGGGTCGCCGTCGGCCGCGGCTCGGTCGATCTGCGGGCCGCCGGGGTAGGGCAGTCCGAGCAGCCGCGCGACCTTGTCGAACGCCTCGCCCGCCGCGTCGTCGATCGTCTCGCCGAGCAGTTCGACGTCGCCGACCAGGTCCCGCACCAGCAGCAGTGACGTGTGACCGCCGGAGACCAGCAGCGCGATCGTCGGCAGCTCGATCTCGCTGCCGTCCTCGCGCAGCACGTCGGCGCCGACGTGCCCGACCAGGTGGTTCACGCCGTACAGGGGCTTGCCGGTGGCCACGGCGAGCGCCTTCGCGGCCCCCACCCCGACCATGAGCGCCCCTGCCAAGCCCGGTCCGGCGGTCACCGCGACGGCGTCGAGTTCGTCGAGGGTGACGCCGGCACGGTCGAGCGCCTCGTGCAGCGTCGGGGTCATCGCCTCCAGGTGGGCCCGTGCAGCGACCTCGGGCACGACCCCGCCGTAGCGCGCGTGCTCGTCCATGCTCGAGGCGATCACGTTCGCGAGCAGGGTGCTCCCCCGCACGATGCCGACGCCAGTCTCGTCACAGCTCGTCTCGATGCCGAGCACCAGTGGTTCAGTCGCGCTCACCGAGGGCCTCCTGTCCGATGGGTCCGACGCCCGACGACCGCTCGGCGTCCGGGCCCGGCAGTTCCGCCCGCATCACCCACGCGTCGACGCCGTCCGGTTGGTAGTAACGCGGTCGGGTCGCGATGTGCTCGAACCCGAACGCCGTGTACATCGCCTGCGCCACGGGGTTGTCCGCGCGCACCTCGAGGAACACCTCGCGCACACCGCGGCGACGCGCCTCGTCGAGCAGCTCCGTGAACAGGACCCTCCCGAGCCCCTTGCCGCGCTGGTCCGCGGCGACTGCGATGGTCTGCACGTCGGCCACCGGGTTCCCCGCGAGCGACGAGAGCCCGGCGTACCCGACGACCAGCGGGGCAGAGGCGTCGTCGACCGTCTCGATCACGACGTAGTACCCGTGCGGTGAGTACAGCTCGCCGGACATCTGCGACGCCGACCAGGCGTCCGTCGGGAACGAGACGTGCTCGAGCCACATGATGTCGTCGAGGTCCTGCGGGTGTGCTCGCCGCAGGCGGAGCCCGTCCGGCAGGGTCACTGCTTCACCCGCTTCGGCGCACCCGGCACCGTGACGTCGGGGTCGCGCAGGTACAGGGGCGTGTCCTGGTCGAACGCCGCACCGGACGCGAGCCGGTCCGCGGCGAGCGAGCCGAGCCTCCAGGCCGGGATGGACAGGGCCGTCACGCGGTCCCAGCCCACCGCTCCGGGCCGGGAGGCGCGGATCGCGTCGTCGAGATCGGCGGGCTTGGCGAGTCCGGGGCCGGCCACGCGGACGCCGTCGGCGTCGTAGGCGCTCCAGTAGACCTCGCGGCGGCGGGCATCCGTGAGGACGACGAACGGCCCGGCGATCCCCGAGTCGCGCTGGTCGAGGGCGACGGCGTCGTGGCTGACGAGGGGCAGGACGGGGACGCCGCGGGCTGCGGCGAAGGTGCGGGCGGCGGCGATGCCGACGCGCAGGCCGGTGAAGGGGCCGGGGCCCATGCCGGCGACGACGCCGGTGACGTCGGCTCCGGTGATGCCGGCCTCGGCGAGGGTCTCGGCGAGGAACGGACCGATCACCTCGGCATGCCGGCGGCTGTCCTCGGTGTCACGGGTCGCGAGGGCCTGGCCAGTGGCCGGGTCGACGACGGCGACGGAGGTCCCGGCGGAGGTGTCGATCGCGAGCAGCACCCGTCCATCGTAGGCGGCGGTCAGCGCACCGGCAGCCCGCGGGACCACGCGACCTCGTGGTCCAACTGCCCGGTCCGACGGAACAGGCGGACCTGGTGGGTGTCCGGCAGCGCGGCGGCCAGTGCCTGTCGGTCGGCGGGCGTGAAGCCGAGCGACTGCCAGAACGGACCGGAGCGACGCGAGAACAGCCACGCACGCTCGGCACCGGCCTCGGTCGCCCGCTGGATCGCGAACCGCGCCAGGCGCGTACCGGCCCCGGAACCGCGGTGCTGCGGCGCGACGGCCACACTCCGGACGAGGACGTGCCGGCCGTCAGCGCTCGCCTCGAATCCGGTGCTGCCGACCACCCTGCCGTCGTCGTCGCGGTCGAGCCAGAGCCGCACCGTCGGCTCGTCGAGGCCCGCGAGGGTCAGGTCGGCACCGACGAGGAACGCGCGGAGCGCCTCGACGTCGTCCGCGTCGACGGGCTGCAGGGTCAGAGGGCCACGCCTTCCCAGCGCGGACCGGTGGCGGTGACGACGACACGGCGGGGCTCGTCGGGCACGTCGTCCGGGTCCGTGTCGTGAGCGGCTGCGTCGTCGGCACCGGTGGCACGGGTGATCTCGACGTCGAGCACGCTGTCGCTGATGCCGTCGACCATGCCGCGGCCCCACTCGACGACGACGATGGCGGCGTCCCAGTCGAGGTCGAGGTCGTCGAGCTCGACCGGGTCGGACAGGCGGTAGGCGTCGACGTGCACCAGGTCGGGGCCGACGGTCGTCGGGTGCGTCCGGGCGAGGACGAAGGTCGGGCTGGACACCTGGCCGCGTGCGCCGAGTGCGGCGCCGAGCCCGCGCGTCAGGGTCGTCTTGCCGGCACCGAGCGGCCCGGTGAGCACGACGAGGTCCCCCGCGCGCAGCACCGCGGCCAACCGGGCCCCGAGCTCCCCCATCGCCTCGGTGCCGTCGACGGTGGTGTCGAGCAGGACGTGCGCCGACCCGGTCACGGCCGCTCGCCCCGCAGGTACTCCCCGACCCGTCCCTCGATGTCGTGGCCCTCGTAGAACCGGGGCACACGGCTGCCGATCCGGCAGACGATCTCCTCGCCGATGGTCTCGAGCGCCGCGCCCCACTCGAGCACGGTCATCTCGTCGTGCTCGCCGGTGCCGAAGAGCACGACGGTGTCGCCGGTCTGCACGTCGTCCTCGCCGACGTCCACCAGGAACTGGTCCATCGCGACGCGGCCGGCGATCGGGTAGCGCTTGCCGCGGATCGCGACCTCGATGCGGCCCTGCGCCAGACGCGGGACACCGTCGGCGTACCCGACGGGCACGAGGGCCAGGGTCGTCTCGGTCGCGGTGCGGTACGTGTAGTCGTAGGAGACGCCGGTGTCGACGGGGACGCGCTTCGTCTTCGCGACCGACGCGGTCAGGGTCATCACCGGCTCGAGTCCGAGGTCGGCCGCCGAGACGCCGTCGGCTCCGGGGATGCCGAACAGGTTCGCGCCCATCCGGACCATGTCCTTACGGAACTCCTTGCGCTCCAGCCCCGCGAGCGACGCGGCGACGTGCTCCATCGGGACGTCGAGCCCCAGGTCCTCGGCGATCTCGATCGCGGCGTCGAACACGGCGACCGCGGCGCTGTCCTCGTGGTCGGACGCCTCGGCCAGGTGCGTGTACGCGGCGACCACCTCGATGCGGCCGTTCCGCTGGGCGTCCCGGGCGAGCTCGACGAGCGCCGGCCAGTCCGCCGGGATCGCGCCGTCGCGGTGCAGGCCGGAGTCGACGCCGAGGTGCACCCGGGCCGGTCGCTGGTCGACGGCGTCGACGATGCGCTGCAGCTCGGCGACGTTCGAGACGCCGAGGTCGACGGCCGAGTCGATGGCGTCACGGAAGTCCAGGTCGGGGTCGTGCTGCCAGGTGAACAGGTGGACGTCCTCGCCGACGCCGATGGAGCGCAGGCGCAGGGCCGCGGGCACCGTCAGCACACCGATCCAGCGGATGCCGGCATCGACGGCGGCGAGCGCGATCGGCTCGAGGCCGTGCCCGTACGCGTCGGCCTTCATGATCGCCATCACGGCGACCGGGTCCATCCACTCACGGACACGGTCGAGGTTGGCACGGTAGGCGTCGAGGTCGATACGGGCCTGACGCAGCGGTGCGGAGCTCACGTCGTCCTCCGTTCCACGCTGCGGCCGATCCGGGCGACCACCTCGTAGTTGATCGTGCCGATGGCGTCGGCCCAGTCCTCGACGGCGGGGTCGCCGTTCGCGGGGTCGCCCCACAGCACCGCCTCGTCGCCGACCTGCACGTCGGCGTCACCGATGTCGACGTGCATGGCGTTCATCGCGACGCGTCCGACCACGGGGAACGTCCGGTCGCCGATCCGCACCGAGACCCGGTTGCCGAAGTCGCGGTCGAAGCCGTCCGCGTAGCCGAGGCCGATCACGGCGAGACGGGTGTCCGTCTCGGCGCGCCAGGTGTAGCCGTAGGAGACGCCGTCGCCCGCAGCGACCGGCACGGTGCGGAGCACGGCGGCGGTGACCCGCATCGCCGGGCGCAGCCCCAGGTCGGCCGAGGTGCGACCGTCGAAGGGGCTCAGCCCGTACAGGGCGAGTCCGACGCGGGACAGGTCGTGGCGGGTCTCCGGCACGGCGATGCTCGCGGCACTCGCGGCGAGGTGCACCACGTCCGGCACGATGCCGTTCGCGGCGAGGCCGTCCAGCGCCCGCTGCAGTGCGGCGTCCTGGTCGAGGTCGTCGGTGCGCGACGCGTTCGACAGGTGGGACATGAGCCCCTCGACCCGGGTGCGGTTGCCGCCGCGGGCCAGGGCGCCGGCGGTCGCGAAGAGCTCGGCCCACTCGGACTCGACCGCACCGTTGCGGCTCAGGCCGGTGTCGACGCACAGGTGCACGGCGCGGACGTCGGAGTCGGCTGCTGCGGAGAGTTGCTCGACGCTCGACACCGCGGGCGTGACGTCGAACTGCGCCGCGCGGCGGAAGTCCTCGTCGGGGGCGTGCAGCCACGCGAGGATCCGGACCCCCTCGTCGATGCCACCTTGACGGAGCGCGACGGCCTCGTCGATGTCGGCGACCCCGAGCCACTCCGCACCGGCGTCCACAAAGGCCTGCGCGGCGTCGAGGGCCCCGTGACCGTAGGCGTTCGCCTTGACCACCGCGATGACCCCGGCCGGGGCGACCCGGTCGGCGATGGTCGCGTAGTTCTCGATCAGGGCTCCGCGATCGACCGTGATGCCGGTGAACGCGCTCACGGGACCGTTCCTTCCAGGACCACGTCTGTTCCTTCCAGGACCACGAACGCGGTCGCGATCCCTCCATCATGCGAGAGCGACAGGTGCACGCTCGTCACGCCACGCGCGTCAGCCACCTGCCGGGCGCCCTGGTGCAGGGTGAGCGACGGGTTCCGCTGGTCGTCGGACACGACCTCGAGGTCCTGCCAGCTCAGCCCGGCACTCGACCCGAAGGCCTTGATCAGGGCTTCCTTCGCCGCGAACCGTGCGGCGAGGGACGCGATCGGCCGGGGTTCGCCGTCACGGACCTGCTCGGACGGCGTGAACAGCCGCGCCCGCATCGCCGGTGTGCGCTCCAGCACCCGTTCGAACCGCTCCAGGTCGACCACGTCGACCCCGATCCCGATGATCACCGTCGCGACTACTCGACGGTGACCGACTTCGCGAGGTTGCGTGGCTGGTCGACGTCGAGGCCCTTGGCGGCGGCGAGCTCCATGCCGAACATGTGCAGCGGTGCCACGGCGAGCAGCGGCTCGAACAGCGGGGTCGCGAGCGGGATCCGCAGGACCTCGTCGGCGAAGGGCAGCACCGCGGCGTCGCCCTCTTCGGCGATCGCGATCACCCGGGCACCGCGGGCGCGGATCTCCTGGATGTTCGAGACGACCTTCGGGTGCAGCGACCGGGGGTCGCGCGGCGACGGCACGATGACGAAGACGATCTGTCCCGGCTCGATCAGGGCGATCGGGCCGTGCTTGAGCTCTCCGGCGGCGAAGCCCTCGGCGTGGATGTACGCGAGCTCCTTGAGCTTGAGGGCCCCCTCGAGCGCGATCGGGTAGCCGACGTGGCGACCGAGGAACAGCACGCTTCGGGTGTCCGCCATCCAGCGGGCCAGGTCCTTGATGCCGGCGGCGTCCTCGATGGTCTGCTGCAGCTTCGGGGCGAGCCCCTCGAGCTCGGCGACCTGCTCGGCGATCTGCTCGGTGGTGAGCGTGCCGCGCAGCGTCGCCAGGTGCAGCCCGAGCAGGTACAGCGCGACGCCCTGGGCGATGAAGGCCTTGGTCGACGCGACGGCGACCTCGGGTCCGGCGTGCGTGTAGATCACGGCATCGGACTCACGCGGGATCGTGGCGCCCTGGGTGTTGCAGATCGACAGGACCTGCGCGCCCTGCTCGCGGGCGTACTTGACGGCCATGAGCGTGTCCATGGTCTCGCCGGACTGGCTGATCGAGACGACCAGGGTGCGCTCGTTCAGCACCGGGTCGCGGTACCGGAACTCGTGCGCGAGCTCGACCTCGACCGGCACACGCGCCCACTGCTCGATGGCGTACTTGCCGAGGATGCCGGCGTAGGCGGCGGTGCCGCAGGCGATCACGATGACGCGGTCGACGGTCGCCAGGCGGTCGGCGATCGGGTCGAGGTCGGTCAGCGTGACGGCGCCGTCGTGCACGCGACCGAGGATCGTCTTCGCGACGGCCTCGGGCTCCTCGCTGATCTCCTTCGCCATGAACGAGCTCCAGCCGCCCTTGTCGGCGGCGGAGGCGTCCCAGTTGACCTCGAACTCGCTCGGCGTGGCCGGGGTGCCGTCGAAGTGGATGACTTCCACGCCGTCGGGGCGGATCGTGGCGATCTCGTCCTGCCCGATCGACAGCGCGCGCTGCGTGTAGGCGACGAACGCGGCGACGTCCGAGCCCATGAAGTTCTCGCCGTCACCGAGCCCGACCACCAGGGGCGAGTTGCGACGGGCGCCGACGACGACGCCGGGCTGGTCGGCGTGCACGACGAGGAGCGTGAAGGCCCCCTCGAGTCGCTGCACGGCCTGCTGCATGGCTGCGGTCAGGTCACCGGTCTCGCGGAAGGCGCGTCCGACCAGGTGCGCGGCGACCTCGGAGTCGGTCTCGCTGCGGAACTCGATGCCCTCGGCCTGCAGTTCGGCGCGGAGCTCGGAGAAGTTCTCGATGATGCCGTTGTGGATGAGAGCGAGCTTGTCGCCGTCGGCCAGGTGCGGGTGGGCGTTGCCGTCGGTCGGGCCACCGTGGGTCGCCCAGCGGGTGTGCCCGATGCCGGTCGCGCCGTCCGGGATCGGCGACGACTCGAGCTCGTCGACCAGCGCCTGGAGCTTGCCGGCCTTCTTGGCCGACACGAGGTCTCCGGCTGGGTCGACGACGGCGATGCCCGCCGAGTCGTAGCCGCGGTACTCGAGGCGACGGAGGCCACCGAGGAGGACGTCCTGGCTGCTGTTGCTGCCGACGTAGCCGACGATTCCACACATGGAACCGATCCTACGGTCTGCCTGGACGCCCACCCTGCGAAGTCCCGGGGGTGGGGATAACGTTTCGGCCATGGGACGCTTCGACGACATCGCCATCACCACGCTGCACGGCGAGGACACCACGTTCGGCGCCTACGCCGACAAGGCCGTACTGGTCGTGAACGTCGCCTCTCGGTGCGGCCTCGCCCCGCAGTACGAGCAGCTCGAGGCCCTGCAGAAGCAGTACGGTCCCCGCGGGTTCACGGTGCTGGGCTTCCCGAGCAACCAGTTCCTGCAGGAGCTCGGCTCGTCCGAGGCGATCGACGAGTACTGCTCCACCACGTGGGGTGTGACGTTCCCGATGTCCGAGAAGGTCAAGGTCAACGGCAAGAGCGCGCACCCGCTCTACCAGGCCCTCAAGGAGACCCCGGACGCCGACGGCAAGGCCGGCCGGGTCGCCTGGAACTTCGAGAAGTTCCTCATCGCCCCCGACGGCACCGTGACGCGCTTCCGTCCCACCACGAAGCCGGACGCCCCCGAGGTCGTCGCCGCCATCGAGGCGGCCCTGCCCGCCTGACGCGTCGCGTCCTGCGGGCGCGCACCGGGCACTGGACGGGAGGCCCGGGGCACGTGAGCCGACCGCTCACGTGCCCCGGGCCTGGCGTCTGTACGCTCGATCCCATGCCGTTCTCGGAGACCGCCGTCGCGCACCCGACCCCGTTCGTGGAGATCCCGCGTGACGAGTGGTCCCAGCTCGCCCCGAAGGAGCACCTGTCGCTCACCGAGACCGAGATCGTGCAGCTGCGCGGTCTCGGCGACCGGTTGGACATGCAGGAGGTGCAGGAGGTCTACCTGCCCCTGTCCCGCCTGCTCACGCTCTACGCCGCCGGTGCGCGCAACCTGCACGCCGAGACGAGCCGGTTCCTCGGGGAACGCGCCGGCCGCACGCCGTTCGTCATCGGCGTCGCGGGCTCCGTCGCGGTCGGCAAGTCCACGGTCGCCCGTCTGCTGCGCGAGCTGACGAAGCGCTGGCCGGACACCCCTCGGGTCGAGCTCGTGACGACCGACGGCTTCCTGTACCCGAACGCCGAGCTGGAGCGACGCGGGATCATGGACCGCAAGGGCTTCCCGGAGTCGTACGACCGCCGTTCCCTGCTGCGCTTCGTGAGCCAGGTGAAGAGCGGGGCGACCGAGGTCCGCGCGCCGTACTACTCGCACCTGGTCTACGACATCGTGCCCGATGCCGAGATCGTCGTCCGGCAGCCCGACGTGCTCATCGTCGAGGGCCTCAACGTGCTGGCGCCGCCGGTGCACGGGCGGCTCGCGCTGTCCGACCTGTTCGACTTCACGATCTACGTGGACGCGAAGACGAAGGACATCGAGTCCTGGTACGTCGACCGGTTCCTCGCGCTGCAGGAAGAGGCGTTCTCGAGCCCCGACTCGTTCTTCCACCGGTTCGCCTCGCTCTCGCGTGAGGACGCGGTACGGACGGCGACCGAGGTCTGGCGGGCGATCAACGAGCCGAACCTGATCGAGAACGTGCTGCCCACGCGCTCCCGCGCCACCCTGGTGCTGAAGAAGGGCGCGAACCACAAGGTGAACTCGGTCCTGCTCCGCAAGATCTAGCGGTAGGGCAGCGCAAAACATCGGTGTTCGCGAGCTGAACCGCGGTCTGCGCGTGTTCAACCGGCGAACACCGGTGTCTTGCGGAGGAAACCCCTAGGCGGCGTCGAGCGCCAGGCGGTCCTGCACGACGGCGGCGAGCTCCTCGGCGATGCGCTGGGCATCGTCCTGCGAGGCAGCCTCGACCATGACGCGCACGACCGGCTCGGTGCCCGACGGACGGAGCAGCACACGGCCGCTGTCCCCGAGCGCCTCGCTGGCGGCGGCGATGGCGTCCTGCACGCCCTGGTCGGCGAGCCCGTGACGATCGACGCCCCGGACGTTGAGCAGCACCTGCGGGAACACGGTCATGCACGAGGCGAGCTCCTGCAGCGACTTCCCCGTCCGCGCCATCTCGGCCACCAGGTGCAGCCCGGTCAGGATGCCGTCGCCCGTGGTGGCGAACTCGTTGAAGATGATGTGGCCGGACTGCTCGCCACCGATGGAGTAGTCGCCCTCGGTCATCTTCTCGAGCACGTAGCGGTCACCCACGCCGGCCTCGATCACGGTGATGCCAGCGTCGGCCATGGCGCGTTTCAGCCCGAGGTTCGACATGACCGTCGCGACGAGGGTGTCGTCCTTCAGGCGGCCGCGCTCCTGCAGGGACAGCGCGAGGATCGCCATGATCTGGTCACCGTCGATCGCGTTGCCCGCGGCGTCGACCGCCAGGCAACGGTCCGCGTCACCGTCGTGCGCGATGCCGACGTCGGCACCGTGCTCGAGCACCGCGCGGGCGAGGTTGTCGATGTGGGTCGACCCGACGCCGTCGTTGATGTTCCAGCCGTCGGGGTCGGCGCCGATGAGCGTCACGCGGGCCCCCGCGTTGACGAAGACCTCGGGCGAGACGCCGGCGGCGGCACCGTTGGCGCAGTCGAGCACCACGTGGATGCCGTCGAGCCGGTGCGGCAGCGTGCCGAGCAGGTGCACCACGTAGCGGTCCTCGGCGTCGGCGAACCGCGAGATGCGCCCGACGTCGATGCCGGTGGGGGTGGGTGCGGAGTGGTCGTGCATGGCCGCTTCGATGCGGTCCTCGACCTCGTCCGGCAGCTTGCGGCCACCCGTGGCGAAGAACTTGATCCCGTTGTCGGGAGCGGGGTTGTGCGATGCGGAGATCATCACGCCGAAGTCGGCGTCGATGTCCGCGACGAGGAACGCCGCGGCGGGGGTGGGGATGACCCCGGCGTCGAGCACGTCGACGCCGGCCGAGGCGAGCCCGGCCGCGACGGCGGCACCGAGGAACTCGCCGGAGACGCGCGGGTCGCGCGCGAGGACCGCGCGCGGGCGCGGTCGACCCGACGCCCGGCGGGCGTCGGCATGGTGTCCGTGTGTGAGGACGGCCGCGCTCGCCTGGGCAAGACCCAGTGCGAGCGCGGCCGTCAGCTCGCCGTTGGCGAGACCACGAACCCCGTCGGTACCGAACAGACGCGGCATGGCGATCTTCAGCCGGTGACGACTAGCGCTTCGAGAACTGCGACGCCTTGCGGGCCTTCTTGAGACCGGCCTTCTTGCGCTCGATGACGCGGGCGTCACGGGTGAGGAAGCCGGCCTTCTTGAGGGTCGCGCGGTTGTTCTCGCGGTCGATCTCGTTCAGGGTGCGGGCGATGGCGAGGCGGAGCGCGCCGGCCTGACCCGAGGGGCCACCACCGGTGATGCGGGCGACGACGTCGTACGAGCCGAGGAGCTCGAGCACCTTGAAGGGGTCGTTGATGAGCTGCTGGTGCAGCTTGTTCGGGAAGTAGTCCTCGAGCGTGCGGCCGTTCACGACGAACGTGCCGGAGCCCGGGACGAGCCGGACGCGCGCGATGGCCTCCTTGCGGCGCCCGACGGCACCGCCGGAGACGTTGAGGATCTGACGGGGAGCAGCCTCGGCAGCGGCGGGTGCGCTCTCCGTGGTGAAGCTCTCCGGGGTCTGGTCGAGGGAATCAGCGATCTGAGCCATGAGTTTTTTCGTGTCCTTGAAGTCGTCGTGGCCGGAACTACTGTGCGACCTGGTCGAAGATGTACGGCTTGGGCTGCTGCGCGGCGTGCGGGTGCTCCGCGCCGGCGTAGACCTTCAGCTTCTTGAGCTGCTCGCGGCCGAGGGTGTTCTTCGGCAGCATGCCGCGGATCGCCTTCTCGACGGCGCGGGTGGGGTGCTTCTCGAGCATCTCCGGGTAGGAGGTCGCCGTCAGGCCGCCCGGGTAACCCGAGTGACGGTAGTAGACCTTCTTCGCGAGCTTCGAACCGGTCAGGGCGACCTTGTCGGCGTTCACGATGATGACGAAGTCACCCATGTCCATGTGCTGGGCGAAGGTGGCCTTGTGCTTGCCGCGCAGGAGCGCCGCGGCGTGGGTGGCGAGACGGCCGAGGACGACGTCGGTGGCGTCGATGACGATCCAGTCGTGCTGGACGTCTGCCGGCTTCGGTGAGAACGTGCGAGTCACAGGAGTGCTGCTTTCGTGTCGAGGTGAGGAGTCCGTGAATCCCACTCCGGTCGGGAGTTCCACGGGCAGAAGCACGGGGAACACCTCTGTTGGAGGGCTCATCTGACTGTCCGCGCGCGGGGCGCACAGACCAAGGTGAGAGCTTAGCCGACGCGGGGTACGTCGGTCAAACGCGTCCCGCTGCCGGCCTGGAGGCGCGGGGCGGCCCCGCACCGCGCCTCCCGTCCGTCGCGCGGTCGCGCCCACCACCCATGGTGCGCAGAAACGGTCGGGTCCGCTGTTCGAACCCGACCATTCCTGCTCACGAAGTGCGCCCGTGGGGCGTGGGGACTACTCCGCAGCCACCGTCCGACGTCGGCGACGCACGACCAGCACACCCGCACCCGCCGCGAACAGCAGGAACGCCACCACCGCACCGGCACCGAGCCCTGCGGCACCCGTGAACGCGAGCTGCCCATCCGCGGTGATCGTGATCGGCGTCCACCCGATCAACGACCCGTCAGCAGCCGTCACCGCCAACCGGTGCACCCCAGCCACCGTGTCCGCCGGGATCGTCACCCGCACCGTCCCGTCAGCAGCCACCACCGCCGTACCGATCAACGTCGGCTCCGAGAACAACCACGCGTTCACCGTGTCACCGGCCGACGCCGTGCCCACCGTCACCGTGATCGTCTCCCCCGCACGAGCCGACGCCGGAGCCGACACCCCACCACGGTTCGCCTCCGTCAACAGCGACCCCGACGGCGCCACCGGAGCAACCGGCGGGGTGATCCCGTCGACCGGCGGCACCGGAGTCGGCACCGGCGTCGGGGTCGGGGTCGGCACCGGCGTCGGGTCCGTGCCCGGGTCGGTGCCCGCGGCGTCGAGGTCGAACCCGACCAGGATCGGGTCGTGGTCGCTCGCCCGGTACACGTCGTCGTTGTACAGGTTCGTCGCGTTGTAGTTGTAACGGCTGTACTCCAGGCCCACCGACTCGACCGAGTTGATGTTCCAGATGTCCACGCCGGTGACCGTCTCGAGCGCGGCCTCCGACGCGAACACGTGGTCGAGCGAGCCGCTCAGGCCGGAGAACACGTACGAGTACTCGGTGCTGTCGAGCGCCGGGCCGAGGTCGGTGTAACCGGCCTCGTCGAGGACCACCACCGGGTCCTCCTTGCTGTAGGCGTTGAAGTCACCGAGCATGAACACCTTGTCGGTGCCGTACTGCTCCTGCATGTCGGTGGAGAACGTCACCAGGGCCTTCGCCTGCTCGACGCGGTCGGCGTTCGACGCACCCTGCCCGTCGCCCTGGTCGGCGTTCTCGCCGGTGCCGGAGCCCTTCGACTTGAAGTGGTTCGCGATCACCAGGAAGTCGTCGTCCGCGGTGCCGCCGACCGGGCGGAACGCGTCCGCGACGGGCTGGCGGGCGTTCGTGAACGCGTCGTCGAGCAGGATCGTCGACTCGCCGACGGGCTCGACGCGGTCCTTCTTGTAGATCAGGGCGAGGCGGATCACGTCCTCGCTCGCGGGCACGACAGCCGGGGACTTCGCGTAGGCCCAGGTGTCCTGGCCGGTGGCGGCGTTGAGCGCGTCGACCAGGGTGGCCACGGCGGCGTCACGGTCCTGACCGAAGCGGACGGAGTTCTCGATCTCCTCGAGCGAGACGACGTCGGCGTCCAGGCCGTTGATCGCCTTGACGATCTTGACCTGCTGACGCAGGAAGTCCTCCTGCTCGGCGGCACCGCGGGCGTCGCAGCCCGAGTTCACCGTGACGGGGTCTCCGGCACGGTCCGTGTAGTACTTGCAGCCGGTGAGCTCGTCGCCCGTGGTCGGGAAGTAGTTGAGGACGTTGAAGCCGGCGAGCTTCAGGTCACCGCCGACGTCCTGCGGTGCCGGCCGGCGCACCTTCGAGAACGACGCCGGCAGTTCGGCGGCCGGGGTCGCACCCGTGATCGGCGCGGTCGGCTGGAACTTCCACCCGTTGTTGCGGTAGTCCAGGACGACCGGCTCGGTGAAGGTGGCCGCGGCCCCGACGGTGACCGGGCCCTGGGTGAGCCACGACACCGGGATGCCCTGGTTCGCCTGGGTCAGGAAGTTGGTGCTCGCACCGTCGTCGAGCGTGACCTTGCGCGCGGCGTTGTCGGCCTCGACGGCCTTCGCCGCGGCGCTGCCCGGGCGGCCGACCTCCGTCGGCTGGATCAGACGCTTCGTGCCGCTGGCGAGCACGACCTCGCCGTACTGGTTCGTCGTGTAGTTGTCGGCGACGGTGTACGCCCCCTGGGGAGCGACGAGCATGCTCTCGAGCGACTCGCGCTGGGCGTCGGACGACGGGAACGCGACCACGGCCGGCTGCGGTGCCGCGACGCTGCCGTCCAGCTGCTGCAGCGACGAGGCCCCGGACACCGTGAGCTCGGTCAGGCCGAAGTACTCGGACACGGCGCCGGTGACCCGCACGTGGTCGCCCTCGTGCACCAGCCCTGCGGTGGCGGACGAGAAGACGAACACGGCGTCGGACGCGGTGTGGGCGGCGAGGTTGATCGCGCCGCCGGTGCCCGGGGTCTGGATCGTGTAGCCGTTGAAGCTGCCGGTGCCGTAGACCGCGGTGACGACGCCGTCGGTCGTGACGTTCTCGCCGGCGTACGGCGAGGTGTCCGTGGTGCCCTGCAGCTGGGCGATGGTCACCGTCTCGGCGGGGGTGCCGGGCGTGGGGGTCCCGCCGTCACCCGGGTCGGTCGGTTCTGTGGGCTCGGTCGGTGCCGTGGTCTCGCCCGCGGCGTTCCGCGGGGTGAGCGTCGTCGTCACCGAGAAGTCCGCACCGTTGACGTCGGTGTCCGTGGTGCCCTGGCGGACCAGGCCGTTCGGCACGGAGTTGTCCCCGGTCACGGTCCGCACGGCCGACTCGTACGTGTTCGAGGCGCCGTAGCCGAGCAGGTCGACCACGCCGTCGGTGCCGGTGGCGACGGGTCCAGCGGCGAGCGCCAGGGGTGCGGTGGCGTCTGACAGCACGAGCGTGCCGGTGGTGCCCGACGGGTTGAGCGTCGCGGTGTCGTCGGCTGCGGGCAGGTCCTCGCCAGCCGGGCTGGCCCCGCCGTTGCCCGCCATCGACACCAGGAAGGTGCCCTTCGCCGGCACGGTGCCCTGGAGCGCACTGGCCGAGAACGTGCCGGCGCCCGTGGCGGACCGGTACTGCAACGACCACCCGTCGAGCGACACGGCGGCGTCGGTCGGGTTGCCGATCTCGACGAACTTCTCGTTGTAGAACGCGCCCTTGCTCCCCGCCTTCAGGTAGGCCTCCTCGATGACGAGGCCGGTCCCCTCGGGGTTCGCGGTCGCTGCGGTGACGGTGACGAGTGGGGCCGCGAGGAGCGTCGCGGCCGCCGTGGCGCACAGCAGAGTGCGCCCGAGGGTGTTGGCCATGCCCGCACGCTACCGACCTGCGGGGACATTCAGGTTGCGTCGAGGTAAATGATTGCGTTCGGCAACATCAGCCCGATCGCGTCGGCCGCACAGCCGATCGCGCGGCATCAGCCGATCGCGCCGCATCAGCCGATCGGCAGCCACGTCCCGCCCACACGCCGGACGGCCGGTCCGTGTCCCGGCAGCACGAGGGCCGGGAACGGCAGCGCCCGTGCCGACTCGAGCGCGCGGTCCTGGTCGGCGGTGAAGAACGGTGTGATCATCCGCGGGCGCGGGGCCCACGACCCCGGCTGGGTGTCGTGCCGGCTGACGACCGCGTCGCCGGTGACGATCGCGTCCGCCGCGGGCAGCAGGTACGCGGTCGAGCCGTCGGTGTGGCCGACGGCGAGGAACGGCGAGATCGCCCGACCCGCGAAGTCCGCACCGGTGAACGCGCGAGCGGACGGCACGGTGGTGGGTCGGAGGGCGTCGGAGCGGATCGCCCGTGCCAGCCAGGCGAGCACGCGCGGGCTGGCGAGTCGGCCGCCGATCTCCGCCGGCGTGACCTGCTGCCGTTCCGGCCCGCGCACGTTGGCGAGCTCGTCGGCGTGGGCGAGCACCTCGACGTCGGGGTACCGCTCGAGGATCCCGGGGATGCCGCCGACGTGGTCGACGTGTCCGTGCGTCACGTAGACGCGACGCAGGTCGGCGGGGTCGTGTCCGGCGGCGCGCACGGTGTCGAGCACGAGGTCGGTGTCGGCCGGGTACCCGGCGTCGATCAGCGCGACGCCGTCCTCCTCCGCCAGCACCACCCAGTTGGACACCGGGCCCTCGACGAAGACGACTCCGGGGGCGACGGACACGACGGAACGGGGTTCGCGCGGGGTCATCCCTCGACGGTACCGTCCACCGACCGTCGGGCCCGGGTCTGCTCCGCCCGCTCCGCGAGCTCCGCGTCCGCCGGGTAGCCCACCTCGGTCAGGGTCAGCCCCTTCGCGGGCGCGGTCTTGAAGGCGCTCGTGCGCTCCTCGGCGACGCGCAGTTCCTCGAGGCGGTCCGGGCCGAAGCGACCCTCGCCGACGGCGATGGTCGCGCCGACCATCGCCCGCACCATCGAGTGGCAGAAGGCGTCGGCCTGGAGGCGCGCCACCAGCACGCCGTCCGGCTCGCGGTCCCAGCGGAACTGCTGCAACGTCCGGATGGTCGTCGCTCCCTCGCGCGGCTTGCAGAACGTCGCGAAGTCGTGCAGCCCGAGCAACGTCAGCGCACCGCGCTCCATCGCTGCCGGATCGAGCCGCGCCGCGTGCCAGACCGTGTGCCCACGACGACGTGGATCGCGCGGGGCGTCGGCGTCCGCGATCCGGTACTCGTACCGGCGCCAGAGCGGCGAGAACCGCGCGTCGAACCCGGCGGGCGCCACCGAAGCTCCGGTGACGACGACGTCCCCCTCGGGTGCCGCGATGCCGTTGACCCGCTTGAGCAGCCCGTCGAGCGGTGAGCGGCCCGACCCGCGCTTGGCGGTGAGCGCGGCCCACTGCTCCGCCGACAGGTCCAGGTGTGCGACCTGCCCCGTGGCGTGCACCCCGGCGTCGGTGCGTCCGGCGACGGTGAGCAGCGGCGGTTCGCCCCAGCGGGTGAAGACGGTGGCGAGTGCGGTCTCGAGCGCGCCCTGCACGGTCCGGAGCCCGGGCTGCCGGGCCCACCCGGAGAACGCCGCCCCGTCGTAGGCGATGTCGAACCGCAGCCGCACGTCGCCCGTGCTGTCGGGGTCCTGGAAGCCGACCGTCTCGTCCACGTGACCACCGTAGCGGGGGTGGTCCGTGCCTCCCGGCCCGCGCTGGATCTGCCGGACGGCGGCCGCCCGCACCCGCTCAGCCGCGCGGACGGCCGAACGCCGACGGACCGGTCCGGGTGTCGAGGTCGTCGGTGGCGCGTCGCTCGGACTCGACGATCCCCCGCAGGGCGACGAGCGCGGCCGAGGTGACCGCGACGTGGGAGGGGTTCTCACGCGACGCGTCGAGCGCTGCCTCGAGTCGTGCGATGGCCTCTTCGGCCTGGTCCTCCGGGGAGTCGCCGCGGATCGTGCTGGCGATCTTCCGCAGCGCCTCGGCGATGGGGGTGGCGAACGCGGGGTCCGGACGCCCGACGCCCTCGGACACCGGGCCGGAGCGGGCCACGAGCTCGGTGAGGTCGGTCGTGTACCAGGCGACCCGTTCCAGGGCCCGGAAGCGTCCGCCGTCCTTCTGGAGCCGCGCTCGCGACCCACGCAGTGCACCACGGGGGTTGAGCCGGCGGCTCTCGTGCGCGATCGCCACCCGCGACCGCACGTCCGCGATCGCGCGGTCCAGGCGGTCCTGCTGGTGGTCCCACGCCTTCTCGTCGCGCTTGCCCTCCTCGAGCACGGCTGCCAGCCCGTCGAGGTGGTCCGCCAGCACGCCGTTCACCGCGTCGATGCGGTGTTCGGCGTCCCAGAAGTGCAGCGGCGGGAACACCAGGAAGTTGACCAACAGTCCGATAACGACCCCCACGGCCATCTGCACGAGGTAGCCGAGCGAGTAGCCCTCGGCGTTCGCGCCACCGACGAGCAGCACGAAGAGCGCCGCGGTGGACACCCACGAGCTGCCCTCCCCCAGCACGCGGAACCCGCCGACCAGCACCCCGACACCGACCGCGAGCGCGATCGCGAGGAAGCCGGGGTCGCCGACCCACATCGTGAACGCGGCGATGAGGATGCCGAGGGCGATCCCGACCAGGGTCTGCACACCGCTCCGGATGCCGGCGAACACCGTGGTCTGCATCGCGACGACGGCACCGAGTGGTGCGTAGTACGGGTACTCGGCCGCGACGCCCGGGATGTGCCGCGCCACGAACCAGGCGATCACGGCAGCGGCAGCGGCCTTGCCGGCGTGCAGCAGGCGCGGCTGCGTGCCCGAGGTCCGGCTCCACCGCCAGACCCTCGTCCCCAGACCCGCAACGTGCTGGAACGCCATGTCTTCCTTCCCTCGCACCCGGCCGGGGACGTTACGCCGAGCCGTCCGTGCCCGTGACCAGCCTCGGACGCGAGGAAGCCCCCGCGACCTGGGTCGCGGGGGCTTCCTCGTGGTGGTGCAGCGCCCCGGAGGGCACCGGACTACTTGGTGTCGGCGTCGTCCGACTTCTCGGCGGCGTCGGCCTCGACCTCGGCAGCAGCCTCGGACTCGGACTCGGCCTCGACCGGTGCGGACTCCTCGGTGGTCTCGGTCTCCTCGACCGGGGCCTCCTCGGTGGTCTCGTCGGCGGCGGGCTCGTCGACCGGGGCGGCAGCAGCGGCCGGAGCCGAGTTGCGCTTGACCGGAGCGGGCGTGCTCGAGACGGGCTCGAGGACGAGCTCGATCGACGCCAGCGGGGCGTTGTCGCCCTTGCGGAAGCCGAGCTTCGTGATGCGGGTGTAACCGCCCTGGCGGTCCTCGACCTGGGGGGCGATCTCGGTGAACAGCGTGTGCACGACGGACTTGTCGCGCAGGATGCTGATCACACGACGACGCGCGTGCAGGTCGCCGCGCTTCGCGAACGTGATGAGACGCTCGGCGACCGGACGGAGGCGCTTGGCCTTCGTCTCGGTGGTCGTGATGCGACCGTGCGTGAAGAGGGCGTTGGCGAGGTTGCTCAGGAGCAGGCGCTCGTGGGCGGGACCGCCACCGAGGCGGGGGCCCTTGGTGGGCTTCGGCATGTCAGTTCTCCAGTGGTGAAAGTTGTGCGCGCGGTGTCAGCGCGCTTGCGCGTGAGCGCGAGGTCAGTTGTTGGACTCGTCCTCGTCGTACCCGCTGTAGAAGTGGGCGCCGTCGAATCCGGGGACGGTGTCCTTGAGGGACAGGCCGAGCTCGGTGAGCTTGTCCTTGACCTCGTCCACCGACTTCTGACCGAAGTTGCGGATGTTCATGAGCTGCGTCTCCGACAGGGCGACGAGCTCGGACACCGTGTTGATGCCCTCCCGCTTCAGGCAGTTGTAGCTGCGGACCGACAGGTCGAGGTCCTCGATCGGGGTCTGCAGTTCGTTCGAGAGCACGGCGTCGACCGGCGCGGGGCCGATCTCGATGCCCTCGGCCGCCGTGTTGAGCTCGCGAGCGAGCCCGAACAGCTCGACCAGCGTGCGACCGGCCGACGCGATGGCGTCGCGCGGCGTGATGGCCGGCTTCGCCTCGACGTCGACGACCAGGCGGTCGAAGTCCGTGCGCTCACCGGCACGCGTCGCCTCGACGCGGTAGGTGACCTTGAGGACCGGCGAGTAGATCGAGTCGATCGGGATCTGACCGGCTTCGCTGAACTCGGAACGGTTCTGCGTCGCCGAGACGTAGCCACGGCCACGCTCGATCGTGAGCTCGAGCTCGAAGCGCGCGGTGTCGTTCAGGGTCGCGATGACGAGTTCCGGGTTGTGGATCTCGACGCCGGCCGGAGCGGAGATGTCCGCTGCGGTGACCTGACCGGCACCCTGCTTCCGCAGGTACGCCGTGATGGGCTCGTCGTGCTCGCTGGAGACGACCAGGCTCTTGATGTTGAGGATGATCTCGGTGACGTCTTCCTTGACACCGGGAACGGTGCTGAACTCGTGGAGGACGCCGTCGATGCGGATGCTGGTGACAGCCGCGCCGGGGATCGAGGAGAGGAGCGTGCGGCGCAGCGAGTTGCCGAGGGTGTAACCGAAGCCCGGCTCGAGCGGCTCGATGACGAAGCGCGAGCGGTGCTCGGAGATCGGCTCCTCGGTCAGGGTGGGGCGCTGTGCAATGAGCACTGTGGGATTCCTTTCGGCGAAGTGTCCGCTATATGACACTTGGCGGTACGACGGGGCCGCATGGGCCCCGACGGGTCTGTTGAGTTGTGATCACGCGCACACACGTGCGCGATCGAACGACCAGGAATGGCCGCGGGCCCTGCCCGCCCTCGCCGGAACGGATCCGGTCAGGGGACGAGCAGGGCGCGGCCGGTTGCTCCTCGCGTCAGACGCGACGGCGCTTGGGCGGGCGGCACCCGTTGTGCGCCTGCGGCGTGACGTCGTTGATCGAGCCGACCTCGAGGCCAGCGGCCTGGAGGGAGCGGATCGCGGTCTCGCGACCCGAACCCGGGCCCTTCACGAAGACGTCGACCTTCTTGACGCCGTGCTCCTGCGCCTGACGCGCAGCGGACTCGGCGGCGAGCTGCGCCGCGAACGGCGTCGACTTGCGCGAACCCTTGAAGCCCACGGCACCCGAGGACGCCCAGCTGAGGACGGCACCCGACGGGTCGGTGATGCTGACGATCGTGTTGTTGAACGTGCTCTTGATGTGGGCCTGGCCCACAGCGACGTTCTTCTTCTCCTTGCGGCGCGGCTTGCGCGCGGCAGTCTTGGGGGTAGCCATCGGGGTCTCCTATCGAGCCTTCTTCTTGCCTGCCACGGTGCGCTTCGGTCCCTTGCGGGTACGAGCGTTGGTCTTGGTGCGCTGACCGCGCACCGGGAGACCACGACGGTGGCGGAGACCCTCGTAGCTGCCGATCTCGACCTTGCGGCGGATGTCGGCGGCGACCTCACGGCGGAGGTCACCCTCGACCTTGAAGTTGCCCTCGATGAAGTCACGGAGGGCGACGAGCTGGTCGTCGGTCAGGTCCTTGACGCGGATGTCACCGGAGATACCGGTCTCCGTCAGTGCCTGGACGGCGCGGGTACGGCCGACGCCGTAGATGTACGTGAGTGCGATCTCCACGCGCTTCTCGCGCGGGATGTCGACGCCTGCTAGACGTGCCATGTGATGGCTGCTCCTGTTGTCGATGGAGGTGTGGCGCAGTACCGGTGCTCGGGCCTCCGCCCCGAGGTGTCCCCCGGCCGTCGTGCGACCGGGTTCTGGTACTGCGTTGTCGATCTTCAGTTGTGGGTCGTGCTCGAGCAGCCTGGTGTCCGAGGGACACCGTCGGCGCCGGTCACGCGCCCGGGACTAGCCCTGGCGCTGCTTGTGACGCGGGTTGCTCTTGCAGATCACCATGACGCGGCCCTTGCGGCGAATCACACGGCAGTGTTCGCAGATGGGCTTGACGCTGGGGTTGACCTTCATGGTTCTTTCCTCGTGCTCGCTGGCTTCGTGCTCGGCAGGATTGCCGTGCCGTTCCTTTCCAGCTCGCGGATCACTTGTAGCGGTAGACGATCCGGCCGCGGGTCAGGTCGTACGGGCTCAGCTCCACGATCACGCGGTCCTCGGGGAGGATGCGGATGTAGTGCTGGCGCATCTTCCCGGAGATGTGCGCGAGGACCTTGTGTCCGTTCGTCAGCTCAACGCGGAACATCGCGTTGGGCAGAGCTTCGAGCACCGAGCCTTCGATCTCGATGACGCCGTCTTTCTTGGCCATAGCCTCACTGTCGCTTGGTTGTGGAACAGGTGTGATCCCCGAACCGGTCTGCGGGTCGGTCGCCACACCCGAGAGGGCATGACACACCAAAGATCGATCTTATGTGGTAAACCCGCAATTGCCAAGTGGGGACGCGGAACACCCCACGTCTGGGGCTTCCGGAGCCGTGCCTGAGCGTTCCACAGTGGTTTGACGGCGCGCTCCGGGCGCGCACTTGCGCGCGAACCGTAGTTTTGCTCCGCAGCCCCGTCCGTCGCACCAGCAGCTCGCGCCGGACCACCGAACGGAGAACACGTGCCCGACGCCACCCGACGCCCCTTCGCCAGCCACGGCAAGCAGGCCCGTCGCCGGGGTTGGGGCACGCTCGTCACCGTCGTCGCAGCCACCGTCGCCGTCCTGCTCGTCAGCGGCACCAGCGTCGCCGCGATCGCCGGGGCGCAGCTCGCCACCGCCCCGCAGACCGTCGCACTGAGCACCGACGACCAGAGCACCGCCAAGACCGCGGACATCTCCGCGATCAAGGGCGGGGCGAACATCCTGCTCATCGGCAGCGACACCCGGGTCGGCCAGTTCGACTCCGACGAGGACGTCGAGGGCGCCCGCAACGACGTCACGATGCTCATCCACATCTCGGCGGACCACCAGCAGCTCACCGCGGTCAGCTTCCCCCGTGACCTGATGGTCCCGATCCCGGCCTGCACCAACCCCGCGACCGGCACGACCTACCCCGCGTCCACCTCGGCGATGTTCAACACCGCGCTCGGCAACGGCGGTGTCTCCTGCGTCGTGGACACGGTCGAGAACCTCACCGGCCTGAGCATCCCCTACGCCGGGCTCATCACCTTCGACGGCGTCATCGAGATGTCCAACGCCCTCGGCGGCGTGGACGTCTGCGTCGCCGAGCCGATCGACGACACGTTCACCGGTCTGCACCTCACGACGGGTTCACACTCCCTCGAGGGCTCGGACGCCCTCGCCTTCCTGCGCACCCGCCACGGGGTCGGCGACGGCAGCGACCTCGCCCGCATCAGCTCGCAGCAGGTGTTCCTGTCGGCGCTCCTCCGCAAGGTCACCTCGGACGGCACGCTCTCGAACCCGATCACGCTCTACAAGCTGGCCGGTGCCGCCCTGTCCAACATGACGCTGTCCGACGGCCTGGCCCAGACCGGCACCCTGGTCAAGCTCGCCGCGGCACTGCGTGGGATGAGCACCGCCAACATGCTCTTCGTGCAGTACCCGGTGGCCGACGACCCCGACGACAGCGCCCGCGTGATCGTCGACCAGGAGACGGCCCACACCCTGAACGTGGCACTGCAGAACGACGTCCGGTCCTCGCTGAGCGACTCGAGCACCGGTCGCGCGTCCGAGGAGTCGCCGTCGAGCGGCGGGACGTCGAGCGGCGGGACATCGACCGGCACCGGGTCGTCCGGCACAACGGGTTCGACCGGGACCTCGTCGTCCGCCGGCACGCCGTCAGCCACGCCGAGCGCGACCGCCACTCGGACGCCGACCACGTCGGCGACGCCGCTGCCCTCGTCGATCACCGGGCAGAGCGCCTCCGAGGAGACCTGCTCCGTCGGCAACTGACCCGACGCCACGGCGTCCGTCCGGCACTGGTCGGGTGGGTCCACGCGACCAGGGCGACACGTCGGACGTCAGCCGGGCCTCCCGGCCGTTGCGTCGCGCAGGTGCGCGCGTCGCGCAGGTGCGCCGGTCGTGGACACCGGATCCGGACCGGAGGCCCGTCCTACGGGATCGGGACGGGCGTCACACCCAGCGGGGCCAGGCCCCGAGCGCCGCCGTCGGCGGCCGTGAGCACCCAGACACCGGCCGCGTGCACCGCGACGCTGTGCTCCCAGTGCGCGGCGTCCGAGCCGTCGAGCGTGCGGACGGTCCAGTCGTCGTCGTCGGTCGAGCTGTCGATCGCGCCGGCCGTGACCATCGGTTCGATGGCGATCACCAGCCCCGGCTTGACGGCAGGGCCGGCGCCACGGACGCGGTAGTTGAAGACCGGCGGGTCCTCGTGCATCGACCGACCGATGCCGTGACCGGTGTAGTCCTCGACGATGCCCCACGCGCCGGTCTCGTCGATCGCGTCTTCCACGGCGGAGCCGACCTCGTGCAGGTTCTTCGCGTGGGCGAGCGCGGCGATGCCGTGCCACAGCGACCGCTCGGTCGTGTCGCAGAGCGTCTGCCGCGCTGCGGTGACCGTGGCGTCGCCACCGGGCACGACGGTCGTGAACGCGCTGTCGCCGTTCCAGCCGTCGACCTCGGCGCCGGCGTCCACCGACACGATGTCCCCGGGCGCGAGCACGCGCTCTCCGGGGATCCCGTGCACGATCTCGTCGTTCACGGACACGCACAGCGTGTGGCGGTAGCCGGGCACGAGCTGGAAGTTCGGGATCCCACCGCCGTCACGGATGGTGCGCTCGGCGATCGCGTCGAGTTCACCGGTGGTGATGCCCGGGCGTATCGCTGCACGGACGGCGTCGAGCGCCTCGGCGGTCAGCAGACCCGGCCGGACCATCGCCCGGAGCTCGTCCGGGGTCTTGTAGATCGAGGGCTTCTTGAACCGCACCACGCTCGTCAGACGGTCGCGGAGAGCCCGCGGCCCGCCAGTGCCGTCTGGATGCGGTCGCCGACCTCGTCGATCGCGCCGAGGCCGTCGACGTCGACCACCAGGCCACGTTCGCCGTACGCCGCCACGATGGGCGCCGTCTGCTCGGCGTACACCTGCTGACGACGACGGATCGTCTCCTCGTTGTCGTCGCTGCGGCCCTGGTCCTCGGCACGCTTGAGCAGGCGGCCGACGAGCTCGTCCTGGTCGGCGACGAGCTGCACGACGGCGTCGATCCCGGTGCCCTGCTCGGCGAGCAGCGCGTCGAGGTACTCGACCTGGCCGACCGTGCGCGGGTACCCGTCCAGCAGGAACCCGTGCTCGGCATCGGACTCCTGCAGGCGGGACTTCACGAGCTCGTTCGTCAGGGAGTCCGGCACGTAGTCGCCGGCGTCCATGATCGCCTTCGCCTGCACGCCGAGGGGCGTGCCCTCTGCCACGTTCTTGCGGAAGATGTCCCCGGTCGAGATCGCGGGGATCCCGAGGGAGTCAGCGATTCGGCCGGCCTGGGTGCCCTTCCCGGCTCCGGGAGGTCCGACGATGATGAGACGTGCGCTCAACGGAGAAGCCCTTCGTAGTGACGCTGCTGCAGCTGCGAGTCGATCTGCTTCACGGTTTCGAGACCGACACCCACGATGATGAGGATGCTCGCGCCACCGAACGGGAAGTTCTGGTTCGCGCCGAACAGCGCCAGTGCTGCCAGCGGGATGAGCGCGATGAGACCGAGGTAGAGCGAGCCGGGCAGCGTCACCCGGGTGAGGACGTAGTCGAGGTACTCGGCGGTCGGACGACCGGCACGGATGCCGGGGATGAACCCGCCGTACTTCTTCATGTTGTCGGCGACCTCTTCGGGGTTGAAGGTGATCGCCACGTAGAAGTACGTGAACCCGACGATGAGCAGGAAGTACAGGACCATGTAGAACCAGTTGTCACCCGAGGTCAGGTTGTTCTGGATCCAGGTCACCCACGCGGCCGGCTCGGAGCCGTCCGAGGGCTGGTTGAACTGCGCGATCAGAGCCGGCAGGTACAGCAGCGACGAGGCGAAGATGACGGGCACGACGCCGGCCATGTTCACCTTGATCGGGATGTAGGTGTTGTTGCCGCCGTACGTCCGCCGCCCGACCATGCGCTTGGCGTACTGCACGGGGATCCGCCGCTGTGACTGCTCGACGAACACGACGGCCATCATGATCACGAGTCCGACCAGGATCACGAACAGGAAGAGCTCGAACGACTGCGACTGCTCGATCGCCCAGAGCGCCGACGGGAACTGCGCCGCGATCGACGTGAAGATCAGGAGCGACATGCCGTTGCCGATGCCGCGCTCGGTGACGAGCTCGCCCATCCACATGATGAGGCCGGTGCCGGCGGTCAGCGTGACGACCATCAGCATGATGGCGTACCAGCTGTCGTTCGAGATGATCGAGGTGCAGGACGCGGAGGCGTTGGTGCCGAACAGGGCGCCGGAGCGAGCGACCGTGATCAGCGTCGTGGACTGCAGGACACCGAGCGCGATCGTGAGGTAGCGCGTGTACTGCGTCAGCTTCGCCTGGCCCGACTGGCCCTCCTTGTAGAGGGTGTCGAAGTGCGGGATGACCACACGCAGGAGCTGCACGATGATCGACGACGTGATGTACGGCATGATGCCGAGCGCGAAGACCGAGAGCTTCAGCAGCGCGCCGCCGGAGAAGAGGTTGATGAGGTCGTAGAGACCGCCGGAGGACGACGCGCTGGCGAGACAGCTCTGCACGGCGGCGTAGTCGACGAACGGTGCCGGGATGTACGACCCGAGACGGAACAGCGCGATGATCGCGAGGGTGAAGCCGATCTTCTTGCGAAGATCAGGGGTGCGCATGATGCGCGCGACCGCTCTGAACACGATGACTCCGAACTTGTGGGACCGGGGCCGTCGATCGCGGCCGGACCGGTTTCGGTCGGCAGGGCCGACCTGGCCGGCGGATGCCGGCCACTGTCAAGGAAACCGTAACGGCGGCCCGTGCGCAAACGCACGGGCCGCCGACGGGGGTTACTGGGAGACGGTGCCGCCAGCAGCCACGATCTTCTCGGCGGCGGACGCCGAGACCTTGTCGACCGTGACCGTGATCTTCACGGTGATGTCACCCTGACCGAGAACCTTGACCTTCTCGTTCTTGCGGACGGCGCCCTTGGCGACCAGGCCCGCAACGGTGACGTCGCCACCGTCGGGGTAGAGCTCCGAGATCTTGTCCAGGTTCACGACCTGGTACTCGACCCGGAACGGGTTCTTGAACCCGCGGAGCTTCGGGGTGCGCATGTGCAGCGGCATCTGCCCACCCTCGAAGCCGACCCGGACCTGGTAACGGGCCTTCGTGCCCTTGGTACCACGCCCAGCGGTCTTGCCCTTCGAGCCCTCACCGCGACCCACACGGGTGCGGTCCTTCTTGGCGCCCTCTGCGGGACGGAGGTGGTGCAGCTTCAGCACCTGCACGCGCTCGTTCTTCTCGTCGCTCATGCGTCGACCTCCTCGACCTTCACGAGGTGCGCCACCGTCGCGATGTACCCGCGGTTCTGGGAGTTGTCCTCACGCTCGACCGAACGGCCGATGCGCTTGAGGCCCAGGCTGCGCAGGGTGTCGCGCTGGTACTGCTTCTCGCTGATAACGGACTTGATCTGCGTGATCTTCAGCATCGCCATCACGCACCTGCCTTCTCGGTCGCGGCACGCAGGGCTGCGGCCTCGGCCTGGAGCAGACGGGCCGGGACGACCCGCTCGACGTCGAGGCCACGACGGCTGGCGACGGCGCGGGGCTCCTCGAGCTGCTTCAGAGCCTCGACGGTCGCGTGCACGATGTTGATGGTGTTCGACGAGCCGAGCGACTTGCTCAGGACGTCGTGGATGCCGGCGCACTCGAGCACGGCGCGGACCGGACCACCGGCGATGACACCGGTACCGGGGCCGGCCGGACGCAGGAGGACGACGCCAGCGGCGGCTTCACCCTGCACCGGGTGCGGGATCGTGTTGCCGACGCGGGGGACGCGGAAGAAGTTCTTCTTCGCCTCTTCGACACCCTTGGAGATCGCCGTGGGGACCTCCTTGGCCTTGCCGTAGCCGACGCCCACGAGGCCGTTGCCGTCACCGACGACGACGAGCGCCGTGAAGCTGAAGCGACGACCACCCTTGACGACCTTCGAGACGCGGTTGATGGTCACCACGCGCTCGAGGAACTGGCTGTCGCCACCGCGGTTGTTGCGGTCGCGGCCCTGCTGACGGTCACGACCGCCACCACGACGGCCACGGTTGTCCGCGGAGTCGCGGTTGTTGGACGCGGAGCCCGCGGCGGTCTCGACCGGACGCTCGGCGACGGCAGGTGCCTCCGCCTCCTTGCCGGTCTTGGCGCCCTCGGTGGTCGCCTCGGCGGTTGCCTCGGTGGCCGTGGCCTCCGTGCTCGCCTCGGTGGTCTCCGTGGTCTCGACTGCCTCGGTCTCCGCGGCCTCGACGGCCTCGGTCTTGGCGTCTTCGTTGGTGTTCGCGTTGTCGCTCACAGGTTCAGCCCTCCTTCACGGGCACCATCGGCGATCGCGGCGACGCGACCGGCGTACTTGCTGCCACCGCGGTCGAAGACCACGGCCTCGACGCCAGCCGACTTCGCGCGCTCGGCGAGGAGCTCACCGACGCGACGGGCCTTGGCGGTCTTGTCGCCGTCGAACGAGCGGAGGTCTGCCTCCATCGTCGAGGCGCTGGCGAGGGTGTGACCCTTCGAGTCGTCGATGACCTGCACGAACACGTGACGCGACGAGCGGGTGACGGCGAGACGGGGACGAGCCTCGGTGCCGGTGATCTTCTTGCGGAGACGGTTGTGACGACGCGCCTTGGCGGCCGCCTTGCTCTTGCCTCGTGTCTTGAGGAGTCCCATGATCACTTACCTGACTTTCCGGCCTTGCGGCGCACGTTCTCGCCGGCGTAACGGACACCCTTGCCCTTGTAGGGCTCGGGCTTCCGGAGCTTCCGGATGTTCGCGGCGACCTCGCCGACAGCCTGCTTGTCGATACCGGCGACGGTGACCTTGTTGTTGCCCTCCACCGCGAAGCTGATGCCCGCCGGCGGCTCGACCGTGATCGAGTGGGAGTACCCGAGCGCGAACTCGAGGTTCGAGCCCTTGGCCGCGACACGGTAACCGGTGCCGACGACCTCGAGGCCCTTGGTGTAGCCCTGGGTCACGCCGATGATGTTGTTGGCGATGAGGGTCCGGGTCAGTCCGTGGAGCGAACGCGACTCGCGCTCGTCGTCCGGACGGGTGACGAGGACCTGGTTCTCCTCGACCTTGGCCTGGATGGGCTCCGCGATGACGAGCGCGAGCTCGCCCTTCGGGCCCTTGACCGCCACGTTCTGACCGTCAACGGAGACGGTGACGCCGGCGGGGATGTCGATGGGGAGACGTCCGATTCGTGACATTGTCGATCACCACACGTAGGCGAGGACTTCCCCACCCACGCCCTTCTGCTCGGCTTCGCGGTCGGTCAGGAGGCCGGAGGAGGTCGAGAGGATCGCCACGCCGAGGCCACCGAGGACCTGGGGGATCTCCGTCGACTTCGCGTAGACCCGGAGGCCCGGCTTCGAGACGCGCTTGATGCCGGCGATCGAACGCTCGCGCTCGGGGCCGTACTTCAGGTCGATGGTGAGGGTCTGCCCGACTCGGGCGTCCTCCACCTTCCACTCGCTGATGTAGCCCTCACGCTTGAGGATGTCGGCGATGTTCTTCTTGAGCTTGGAGCTCGGGAGCGCGACTGCGTCGTGGTGCGCGGAGTTCGCGTTCCGCAATCTGGTCAGCATGTCTGCGACCGGATCGGTCATCGTCATGATGTTCGTCCATTTCTCGCCTGGTTTCGACACCCGTTCCACGAATGCCGACCTGAGCGATCGAGTGATCCCGGGGCGGTTCCCCGAGATCGGTGTGTTCGTGCGTGCGGGCCGGAGGACGTGAATCCTCCGGCCCGCACCGCCCGAAGTAGTTTAGACCGTCTGCTCGTTGGAGCGGAACGGGAAGCCGAGCTGACGGAGCAGCGCGCGTCCCTCGTCGTCCGTCTTCGCGGTGGTCACGACAGTGATGTCGAAGCCGCGGACACGGTCGATGCGGTCCTGGTCGATCTCGTGGAACACGGACTGCTCCGTGAGACCGAACGTGTAGTTGCCGTTGCCGTCGAACTGCTTGTCGCTGAGACCGCGGAAGTCGCGGATGCGGGGCAGTGCGAGCGTCACCAGGCGGTCGAGGAACTCCCACGCGCGGTCACCGCGGAGGGTGACGTGCGCGCCGATGGCCTGGCCCTCGCGCAGCTTGAACTGTGCGATGGACTTGCGGGCGATGTTGACCTGGGGCTTCTGACCCGTGATCGCCGTGAGGTCCTTGATGGCCCCCTCGATGATCTTGGAGTCACGAGCGGCCTCGCCGACACCGGTGTTCACGACGACCTTGACCAGGCCGGGGACCTGGTTGACGTTCGCGTAACCGAACTGCTCGGTGAGGGCCGACTTGATCTCGGCCAGGTACTTCTGCTTGAGGCGCGGCTGGATCTTGCCAGCGGGCGCAGCAGTCGTGTCAGTCATCAGAGCTTCTCACCAGACTTCTTCGCGTAGCGGACACGGACGGTCTTCTTGACGCCGTCCTTCTCCACCTCTTCGGTGCGGAAGCCGACACGCGTCGGCTTCTTCGTCTTCGGGTCGACGAGTGCGACGTTCGAGACGTGGATCGAGGCTTCGTGCTGCTCGATGCCACCGGTCTTCGAACCACGCTGCGTCTGACCGACGCGGACGTGCTTCGTGACGAAGTTCACGCCCTCGACGACGACGCGGTTCTTGTCCTTGAGGACCTCGATGACCTTGCCCTGCTTGCCACGGTCGCCGCCACGCTCCTGCGTCGCGCCCGTGATGACCTGGACGAGGTCACCCTTCTTGATGTTCGCCATGGCTTACAGCACCTCCGGCGCGAGCGAGATGATCTTCATGAACTTCTTGTCACGGAGCTCGCGACCGACCGGACCGAAGATGCGCGTACCGCGCGGGTCGCCGTCGGCCTTGAGGATCACTGCCGCGTTCTCGTCGAACTTGATGTAGGAGCCGTCCTGACGACGGGTCTCCTTCTTGGTGCGAACGATGACCGCCTTGACGACGTCACCCTTCTTCACGTTGCCGCCGGGGATGGCGTCCTTCACCGTGGCGACGATGACGTCACCGAGGCCGGCGTAGCGACGACCCGAGCCACCGAGCACGCGGATGGTCAAGATCTCCTTGGCACCCGTGTTGTCGGCGACCTTCAGGCGGGATTCCTGCTGAATCACTGCTGTCTCCTATTCCGAAGCAGGCCGAGGCCTACTTGGCCTTCTCGAGGATCTCGACCAGGCGCCAGCGCTTGGACGCGCTGAGGGGACGGGTCTCGCTGATCACGACGAGGTCGCCGACACCAGCGGTGCCGAGCTCGTCGTGGGCCTTCACCTTGGACGTGCGACGGATGATCTTGCCGTAGAGCGCGTGCTTCACGCGGTCCTCGACCTCGACCACGATGGTCTTGTCCATCTTGTCGCTCGTCACGTAGCCGCGACGCGTCTTGCGGTAGCCGCGAGTGAGGGCGGCGGAGTTCTTCTCTTCGTTCGCCATTACTTCTCCTCGGCGGTCTCGGCCTCGGTCGACTCGGCCGGCTTGTCAGCCTTCTTCGTCGTCTTCTTGGCCTTGGGGGCGGTCTCGACGGGCGCGGGAGTGGCACGGATGCCGAGCTCGCGCTCGCGGAGGACGGTGTAGATGCGGGCGATGTCGCGCTTGACGGCACGGAGACGACCGTGGCTCTCCAGCTGGCCGGTGGCCGACTGGAAGCGGAGGTTGAAGAGTTCCTCCTTGGCCTTCTTCAGCTCGTCAGCGAGACGCTCGTTCTCGAACGTGTCGAGCTCCGTCGGACGGAGCTCCTTGGAACCGATCGCCATTATGCGTCGCCCTCCTCGCGCTTGATGATGCGTGCCTTGAGGGGCAGCTTGTGGATTGCACGAGTCAACGCCTCACGGGCGATCTCCTCGCTGACGCCGGAGAGCTCGAAGAGCACCCGGCCCGGCTTCACGTTCGCGACCCACCACTCGGGCGAACCCTTACCGGAACCCATGCGGGTCTCGGCGGGCTTCTTGGTCAGCGGACGGTCCGGGTAGATGTTGATCCAGACCTTGCCACCACGCTTGATGTGACGCGTCATGGCGATACGAGCGGACTCGATCTGACGGTTGGTCACGTACGCCGGGGTGAGGGCCTGGATGCCGTAGTCGCCGAAGCTGACCTTGGTACCACCGGTTGCCTGACCCGAACGCTTCGGGTGGTGCTGCTTGCGGTGCTTGACTCGACGGGGAATAAGCATGGTTACGCCTCAACTCCTGCGCCGGCCGGCGCGTCCTGCGGGGCCTGCTGCGGGCGACGGTCACCGCGGTCGCCGCCACGACGGTCGCCGCCACGGTCGCCACGCTCACCGCGCGGGCCGCCACGACGCTCGGGGCGCGACGAACGCTGGTTCGCCTGCTCGCGAGCGAGCTCCTTGTTCGTGATGTCGCCCTTGTAGATCCAGACCTTCACGCCGATGCGGCCGAACGTGGTCCGGGCCTCGTAGAAGCCGTAGTCGATGTTCGCGCGGAGGGTGTGCAGCGGCACACGGCCTTCGCGGTAGAACTCCGAACGGGACATCTCGGCGCCGCCGAGACGGCCCGACACCTGGATGCGGACACCCTTGGCGCCGGCGCGCTGTGCACCCTGCAGGCCCTTGCGCATGGCGCGACGGAACGCGACACGAGCGGAGAGCTGCTCGGCGATGCCCTGCGCGACGAGCTGGGCCTCGGTCTCGGGGTTCTTGACCTCGAGGATGTTCAGCTGGATCTGCTTCTTGGTGAGCTTCTCGAGCTCACCGCGAACGCGCTCCGCCTCGGCGCCGCGGCGGCCGATGACGATGCCCGGACGAGCCGTGTGGATGTCCACGCGGACACGGTCACGGGTGCGCTCGAGCTCGATGCGTGCGACACCGGCGCGGTCGAGGGTCTTCTTCAGGTACTCGCGCACCTTGATGTCCTCGGCCACGTAGTCGGCGTAGCGCTGACCGGCCTTCTTGCTGTCGGTGAACCAGTGCGAGACGTGGTCCGTCGTGATCCCGAGACGGAAGCCGTACGGGTTGACCTTCTGGCCCATTACTTGCTCGCCTTCTTGCTCGTCGCGGCAACCTCGGCCTCGTCGGGCGTCGCGAGGACGACCGTGATGTGGCTGGTGCGCTTGTTGATGCGGAAGGCGCGGCCCTGGGCGCGCGGCTGGAACCGCTTCAGGGTCGTGCCCTCGTCGACGAAGACGCGGCTCACGTAGAGGTCGCGCTCGTCGAGGAAGCTGTTCGTCGAGTCCGCCTTGACCCGTGCGTTCGCGATCGCCGAGGCGACCAGCTTGTACACGGGCTCCGAAGCGCCCTGGGGGGCGAACTTCAGGATGGCGAGGGCCTCGTGGGCCTGCTTGCCGCGGATCAGCTCGATGACGCGACGGGCCTTCTGAGGCGTGACGCGGATGTGTCGCACGCGTGCGATCGACTCCACCATTTCGTTCCTCCTCTGCGTCGCCGCCTCAGCGGCGACGGCCCTTCTTGTCGTCCTTCACGTGACCACGGAAGGTGCGGGTCGGCGCGAACTCGCCGAGCTTGTGACCGACCATCGACTCGGTGACGAACACCGGGATGTGCTTGCGGCCGTCGTGGACGGCGATGGTGTGCCCGAGCATGTTCGGGACGATCATCGACCGACGCGACCACGTGCGGATCACGTTCTTGGTGTTGGCCTCGTTCTGCGTGACGACCTTGCGGAGCAGGTGCTCGTCGACGAAGGGGCCCTTCTTCAGACTGCGTGGCATCTTCTGAACTCCTACTTGCGCTTCTTGCCGGCGTTACGGCGACGGACGATGAGCTTGTCGCTCGGCTTGTTCGGCTTGCGCGTACGGCCCTCGGACTGACCCCAGGGGCTGACCGGGTGACGACCACCGGAGGTCTTGCCCTCACCACCACCGTGCGGGTGGTCGACCGGGTTCATGGCGACACCACGGACGGTCGGGCGGACGCCCTTCCAGCGCATGCGGCCGGCCTTGCCCCAGTTGATGTTCGACTGCTCGGCGTTGCCGACCTCGCCGATGGTGGCGCGGCAGCGTGCGTCGACGTTGCGGACCTCACCCGACGGCAGACGGAGCTGCGCGTAGGGGCCGTCCTTGGCGACGAGGCGGACCGAGGCGCCGGCGGAGCGAGCCATCTTGGCGCCGCCACCGGGGCGGAGCTCGATGGCGTGCACGACGGTACCCACGGGGATGTTGCGCAGCGGCAGGTTGTTGCCGGGCTTGATGTCGGCGCCGGGGCCCTGCTCGATGACGTCGCCCTGCTTGAGCTTGTTCGGCGCGATGATGTACCGCTTCGTGCCGTCCACGTAGTGCAGGAGCGCGATGCGCGCAGTGCGGTTGGGGTCGTACTCGATGTGAGCGACCTTGGCGTCGACGCCGTCCTTGTCGGAGCGACGGAAGTCGATCACGCGGTACTGGCGCTTGTGGCCACCACCGATGTGACGCGTGGTGATACGGCCGGAGCTGTTGCGACCACCGGTCTTCGGCAGCGGACGAAGCAGGGACTTCTCCGGAGTCGAACGGGTGATCTCAGCGAAGTCTGCGACCGACGAGCCGCGACGACCGGGGGTCGTCGGCTTGTAGTTACGAATAGCCATGATTTATCCCTCTGGTCCTCAGCCGACAGCCGTGAAGATGTCGATCGAACCGGACTTGAGCGTCACGATGGCGCGCTTGGTGTCCTTGCGCTTGCCGAGACCGAACTTGGTGCGACGGGTCTTGCCCGGGCGGTTCAGCGTGTTGATGCTCGCGACCTTGACGTCGAAGATCTTCTCGATGGCGAGCTTGATCTCGGTCTTGTTCGAGCGGGGGTCCACGATGAACGTGTACTTGCCCTGGTCGATGAGCGCGTAGCTCTTCTCCGAGACGACCGGCGAGATGATGACGTCGCGCGGGTCCTTGTTGAAGCCGCTCATGCGGTGATCTCCTTCGCGGTCTTCGACGCGATGAAGGCGTCGAGGGCGCTCTTGCTGAAGACGACGGCGTCCGAACGCAGCACGTCGTAGGCGTTGAGCTGGCCGTACGAGAGCGCGTGGACGTTCGACAGGTTGCGGATCGACTTGAGCGTCAGCTCGTCGTCCGTCTCGAGCACGACGAGCACGTTCTTGACGGGCGCGACCTTCTCGAGGAGCGTGCGGGCGGTCTTGGTCGACGGCAGTTCAGCCGCGACGAAGCCCTCCACAGCGGAGATGCGGCCACCGCGGGCGCGGTCCGAGAGCGAGCCGAGCAGAGCAGCGGCGATCATCTTCTTCGGGGTGCGCTGCGAGTAGTCGCGCGGGGTCGGTCCGTGGACGACGCCACCGCCGGTGTGCTCCGGAGCACGGACGGAACCCTGACGGGCGCGGCCGGTGCCCTTCTGCTTGAACGGCTTGCGACCGGCACCGCGGACTTCGCCGCGGTTCTTGGTCTTGTGGGTGCCCTGACGCGCGGCTGCGAGCTGCGCGGTGACGACCTGGTGGATCAGCGGGACGTTGGTCTCGACGTCGAAGAGAGCTGCGGGGAGCTCGACGGTGCCGGACTTGGCACCCGATGCGTCGAGGACGTCGATCGTGGTTGCGGTCGTGGTGGCCATGATCACTTACCCTTCACGGCGGTGCGGACGAAGACGGAGCGGCCACGAGCACCGGGGACGGCGCCCTTGACGAGCAGCAGACCCTTCTCGGCGTCGACGGCGTGCACCGTGAGGTTGAGGACGGTCACGCGGTCGCCACCCATACGACCAGCCATGCGCATGCCCTTGAAGACGCGCGACGGGGTCGAGGAAGCACCGATCGAGCCGGGCTTGCGGTGGTTGCGGTGCGCACCGTGCGAGGCACCGACGCCGTGGAAGCCGTGACGCTTCATGACACCGGCGAAGCCCTTGCCCTTGGAGGTACCGACGACGTCGACCTTCTGGCCCGCCGTGAACGTGCCGTCCACGGTGAGCTCCTGGCCGAGCGTGTACTCAGCGGAGTCGTTGGTACGGATCTCGGTGAGGGTGCGACGCGGGGTCACGCCAGCGGCCTCGAAGTGGCCAGCGGCCGGCTTGTTGACCTTGCGCGGGTCGATGGCACCGGCGGCGATCTGGATCGCCTCGTAGCCGTCGCGCTCAGCGTTGCGGATCTGGGTGACCACGTTCGGGCCGACCTCGATCACGGTGACGGGGATGAACTTGTTGTTCTCGTCCCACACCTGCGTCATGCCGAGCTTCTTGCCGAGGAGGCCCTTGACGGTCTTGGTTGAGTTCGCCATTGGTCAGCCCCCTTACAGCTTGATCTCGATGTTGACGTCTGCCGGCAGGTCGAGTCGCATGAGCGAGTCCACGGCCTTCGGCGTCGGGTCGACGATGTCGATGACCCGCTTGTGCGTGCGCTTCTCGAAGTGCTCGCGCGAGTCCTTGTACTTGTGAGGGGAACGGATCACTGCGATCACGTTCTTCTCGGTGGGGAGCGGCACCGGGCCGACCACGGTTGCACCGGCACGGGTCACCGTGTCGACGATCTTCCGGGCCGACGTGTCGATGACCTCGTGGTCATACGACTTGAGCCGGATGCGGATCTTCTGTCCCGCCATGTGTCTCTTGTCCTCTCTGCGCCGCGCACCCTCTGGCCGCCTGACGCCGCTCGGTTCCGCATTCCTGCGGACCGTGCTGTTTTCCTGAACCAACCGGCCGCATCCACTGGGGATGACCGCTGTTCACCTGTCAACCTCGCGGGCGACCGTGGCCGTCCAGCGTGGGCAATCGACTGCCTCGCGCTCCGGGCGCAGCAGTGGTACACCGCGTCCGTCACATCTCGGGGAGTCGTGTTCTGCTGCCTGCGGCCCAACCCAGCCCTGCTGAACAAGGGGGTTGTGCACTGCCAGAGCAGTGATCCTGTGGGCGTACACCCACGGGGAATTCGGAACCGGACAAGTCTCGCATAGCCCCGCCCCACGTGCAACCCGGGCGTGTCGCGAATTGCCGGGCGTGTCCCGCCGGCTCGCTTCCCCGGATCCACGCGGATCGAACGGCCTGGAGGCCCGGCTCGGCCCCGCAACGCGACGCACCCTCCGGACGGGGTCCGGAGGGTGCGTCGAGACGGGTCAGGAGACCGTCACTCGGCGGTCACCGGGGGCACGAACCACGGCGGGAAGACGGCCACTCGCGGAGCGTGTCCACCGTGGTCGGCGAGCACGGCGCGGACGGTCTGCCGGGCCTTGTCGTTCGGCACGCCGATGACCGCGACCGACGTGAACGGCACACTCGGACCGGCGAGCAGCTCGAGGCCGTGCATCTCCGGGTCCGTGAAGTCGGTGCGGCGGATCAGGTTCGTGCCGGCGTCCGGGCCGACGGCGAACCGGACGTCGTCGGCGTCGGCGTCCTGGTCGGCGACGATCACCGAGGCACCGAACGCCGAGACCGGCACGACGAGCACGACGTAGTCGATCGCCCGGGTACGGCGGGCGGCGTCCGACCAGCGCTCGCCCTCGGCGCCCGTGCGGAGCTCGTCCCAGCGGGTGGCGTCCGGCGACAGCGTGAACGGCACGTGGCCGGCGATCGAGGAGCCGTCGGGCGCCTCGGCCTCGGCGCGGGCGGCGCGGGTCTCGGCGGAACTGACGTCCACGACCGGCTCGGCCTGGTCGGACGCCAGGATCGCGCCGGCACCGACGATGCCGTCGAGGTTGTCGATGTGGGTGACGTGGTGGGCGCGGAGCGCTGCGAACTCACGTGCCTCGGGCAGGTCGGCGGACGACGAGCGGAGCGACGTCGGCGACCGGAGCGACGTCCCGGGGCCGGAGGCCGGCGGGTCGACGCGCAGGTTGGTGGTGATGCGGGTCCGGCGGGGGGCCGGGGTGGCTGGGATCTCCGACGCCTCGCGCTGCCGGGGTGCGCAGATGTCGCAGAGCTCGGTGGGGAATCCGTGGATGCACTCGTCGGTCACGACTGTTGTGGGTCCTTCCGTGCCGTGTGGGGGTGGTCCGGCACGTCGACCAACGCTACGTCATCCGGACGGCCCCCGGGTCATTGTCGGTAGAGCAGTGCCCGGACCTCGGCCTCGGCGGACGCCAGGCGGTTCGGGTCGATGGTCTCCCCGTGGTCGTACGCGTCGAGCAACCGGGGGTCGATGTAGCTCTGTCGGCACACCGTCGGGGTGTTGCCGAGTTCGTCGCTGGCGGCCTTCACCGCGTGCGAGACGGCCTTCTTCCGCTTCGCCTGGGACGACTGCGGTCCGGTCTTCGCCAGGTCGACCGCGGCCGCGACCGTCCCGTGCAGGGTCCGGAAGTCCTTCGCGGTGAACTCGTCGCCCGCACGTTCCTTCACGTAGGCGTTGATGTCCTCGGCGGAGAGCGGCTCCCACTCCGCCCCACGGCGCTCGCGGAACGAGAGCAACCGCGCGTTGGGCCCGCGACGCTTCATGCCGGCGATCACCCGCGCGAGGTCGTGGTCGTGGATCGACGACGACCACTCCTGCCCGCTCTTGCCGGGGAAGTCGAGCTCGATGTCGTCGCCCGACACGTGCGCGTGCGCGCAGAGCAGCGTGGACAGGCCCCGACTGCCGTGCTCGGTGGCGTACCGCTCGGACCCGACCCGGAGCGACCCCTGGTCGAGCATCCGGAACGCTGCGGCCAACGCACGGCGGCGGTCCGGCTCGGGGCGGCGGAGGTCCTGCGTGACACCGCGGCGGGCGACCGGCAACGACTCGGCCAGTGCCAGCGCACGGTCGTACTTGATCCGGTCCATCCGTTCGCGCCACGACGGGTGGTACATGTACTGGCGACGTCCCGCGCCGTCCGTACCCGTCGCCAGGATGTGGCCGTTCTCGTACGGGGAGATCCAGACGTCGTCCCACGCCGGCGGGATCACGAACTCCTCGAGCCGACGGCGCTCGTCCGGGTCCGTCACGGTGTTGCCGTCGGGGTCGCGGAACGAGAAACCGCGTCCAGAACGGACGCGGTGGTAGCCGCGACCAGAGGTCGCGGATCTGCGGAGACGTGTCACGACGTCGAGCCAACTCCGTGACGCCTGTGACGGGTCACGGGGCGGACAGGAGGCCCGTGGCGGGCCCCGCCCCGGTCCTCCTGTCCGGCGCCCTGTACGCGCGCCAGGGGCCGGACACGACGAAGCGGGGCCGGGCCCGAAGGCCCGACCCCGCTGTCGCAAGGAACCGGAGTTACTTGATGATCTTCTCGACCGTACCGGCACCGACCGTACGACCACCCTCACGGATGGCGAAACGGAGGCCCTCTTCCATGGCGATCGGCTGGATCAGCTCGACCGTCATGGCGACGGTGTCACCGGGCATGACCATCTCGGTGCCCTCGGGCAGCGTGATGACGCCGGTGACGTCCGTGGTGCGGAAGTAGAACTGCGGGCGGTAGTTCGCGTAGAACGGGTTGTGACGCCCACCCTCGTCCTTGGTCAGGATGTACGCGTTCGCCTGGAACTCGGTGTGCGGCGTGACCGAACCCGGCTTCACGACGACCTGGCCGCGCTCCACGTCCTCGCGCTTGAGGCCACGGATGAGCAGACCGGTGTTGTCACCGGCGACCGCCTGGTCGAGCAGCTTGCGGAACATCTCGATGCCCGTGACGGTGGTCTTCTGCGTCGCGCGGATGCCGACGATCTCGACCTCGGCGTTCAGGTTGAGCGTGCCACGCTCGACGCGACCGGTGACGACCGTGCCACGACCGGTGATCGTGAAGACGTCCTCGATCGGCATCAGGAACGGCTGGTCGGTGGCGCGCACCGGGTCCGGCACGTGCTCGTCGACCTGGGCCATGAGGTCCTGGACCGACTTGACCCACTTCTCGTCGCCCTCGAGCGCCTTGAGCGCCGAGACCTGCACGACGGGGGCGTCCTCGTCGAACTGCTGCGAGCCGAGGAGCTCGCGGACCTCGAGCTCGACGAGCTCCAGGATCTCCTCGTCGTCCACCATGTCGGACTTGTTCAGTGCGACGACGATGTAGGGGACGCCGACCTGGCGGGCGAGCAGCACGTGCTCACGCGTCTGGGGCATCGGGCCGTCGGTGGCGGCGACCACGAGGATCGCGCCGTCCATCTGTGCCGCACCCGTGATCATGTTCTTCACGTAGTCGGCGTGACCGGGGGCGTCGACGTGCGCGTAGTGACGCTTCTCGGTCTGGTACTCGACGTGCGAGATGTTGATCGTGATGCCGCGCTGGCGCTCCTCGGGAGCGTTGTCGATCTGCGCGAAGTCGCGGGCCTCGTTGAGGTCCGGGTACTGGTCGTGCAGAACCTTGGTGATCGCCGCCGTGAGCGTGGTCTTGCCGTGGTCGACGTGACCGATGGTTCCGATGTTGACGTGCGGCTTGGTGCGCTCGAACTTGGCCTTGGCCACTGTGGGTCCTCCTCAGGACTCGGAAGCGTCACCCCCGGCCGGCCCTGGATGGGCTCGGAACCGTTGGTGCGCGGTGTGTGTCTGTACTTTACTTGGTGGCGAGGGGCCCGTCGCCGGGCGCCCCCGCCTGTGGAGAAGCGCTGAGCGCTACTCCCCCGCGTTCTTCGCGATGATCTCCTCGGCGACCTTGGCCGGGACCTGGCTGTAGGTCTCGAAGGTCATCGAGTAGACCGCACGACCAGAGGTCTTCGACCGCAGGTCGCCGACGTAGCCGAACATCTCGGACAGCGGCACGCTCGCGCGGACCACCTTGACGCCCGAGGCGTCCTCCATCGAGGCGATCTGGCCACGACGGGAGTTCAGGTCACCGATGACGTCGCCCATGTACTCCTCAGGAGTACGGACCTCGACGGCCATGATCGGCTCGAGGATCGCCGGACCGGCCTTGCGAGCCGCTTCCTTGTAGGCGATCGAGCCGGCGATCTTGAACGCCATCTCGGACGAGTCGACGTCGTGCGCCGCGCCGTCCTTGAGGATGGCCTTCACGCCGACCGTCGGGTAGCCCGCCAGGATGCCGACCTGCATGGCGTCCTGGATACCGGCGTCGACCGACGGGATGTACTCGCGCGGGACACGGCCACCGGAGGTCGCGTTGACGAACTCGTAGACCTTCTCGCTCGTGACCTCCATCGGCTCGAGCGCGATCTGCACCTTCGCGAACTGGCCGGAACCACCGGTCTGCTTCTTGTGGGTGTAGTCGTAGCGCTCGACGATCTTGGTGAGCGTCTCGCGGTAGGCCACCTGGGGCTTGCCGACGCTCGCCTCGACGTGGAACTCACGCTTCATGCGGTCGACGAGGATGTCGAGGTGGAGCTCGCCCATGCCCTTGATCGTCGTCTGACCGGTCTCGGCGTTGAGCTCGACGCGGAACGTCGGGTCCTCTTCGGCGAGCTTCTGGATGGCCGTGGAGAGCTTCTCCTGGTCAGCCTTCGTGTTCGGCTCGATGGCGACCTCGATGACCGGCTCCGGGAACGTCATCGACTCGAGGACGACCTGGTTGGTCGGGTCGCACAGGGTGTCACCGGTGGTGGTGTCCTTGAGGCCGATGACCGCGTAGATGTGGCCAGCGGTCACGTTGGCGACCGGGTTCTCCTTGTTGGAGTGCATCTGGAAGATCTTGCCGATGCGCTCCTTCTTGCCCTTGGTCGAGTTGATGACCTGGGCACCGGACTCGATCGAGCCGGAGTAGACGCGCACGTAGGTCAGACGACCGAAGAACGGGTGCACCGCGACCTTGAACGCGAGGGCCGAGAACGGCTCGGACGCGTCGGGCTTGCGGATGATCTCCTTCTCCTCGTCCTTGACGTCGTGGCCGATCATCGGCGGCACGTCGAGCGGGGACGGGAGGTAGTCGATGACGGCGTCGAGCATCGGCTGGACACCACGGTTCTTGAACGCGGAACCGCAGAGGACCGGGTAGAGCGTGCTGCTCACCGTGAGGGCACGGATGGCTGCCTTGATCTCGGCGACCGAGAAGTCGGTGTCGCCCTCGAGGTAGCGCTCCATGAGGACGTCGTCCGCCTCGGCCACGCGCTCGATGAGCTTCTCGCGGTACTCGGCGGCACGGTCCTGCAGGTCAGCCGGGATCTCTTCGATCTCGTACTTCGCGCCCATCGCGACGTCACCCTTGGCGTCGCCGCGCCAGGTGAGTGCACGCATCTGGACGAGGTCGACGACGCCTTCGAACGAGCTCTCGGAACCGATCGGCAGCTGGAGCACGAGGGGCTCCGCACCGAGGCGGTTCACGATGGTGTCGACGGTGTAGTAGAAGTCGGCGCCCAGCTTGTCCATCTTGTTGACGAAGCAGATGCGCGGGACGTCGTACTTGTCGGCCTGACGCCAGACGGTCTCGGACTGGGGCTCGACGCCCTCCTTGCCGTCGAAGACGGCGACCGCACCGTCGAGGACGCGGAGCGAGCGCTCCACCTCGACCGTGAAGTCCACGTGACCGGGGGTGTCGATGATGTTGATCTGGTTGTTGTCCCAGAAGCAGGTCGTCGCGGCCGACGTGATCGTGATGCCGCGCTCCTGCTCCTGCGCCATCCAGTCCATCGTGGCAGCGCCGTCGTGGACCTCACCGATCTTGTGCGTGATGCCCGTGTAGAACAGGATGCGCTCGGTCGTCGTGGTCTTGCCGGCATCGATGTGCGCCATGATGCCGATGTTGCGGACCTTGTTCAGGTCGGTGAGCACGTCCTGTGCCACAGGGTTCCTCCGGAAGAGTTGTAGGAGAGGTTGGCGGCCGTCCGGGCGCCGGGGTTCTTGACCACCGGCGCCCGGACGGTGCCGGGACTACCAGCGGTAGTGGGCGAAGGCCTTGTTCGACTCGGCCATCTTGTGCGTGTCCTCGCGGCGCTTGACCGCGGCACCGAGACCGTTCGACGCGTCGAGGATCTCGTTCATGAGACGCTCGGTCATCGTCTTCTCGCGACGGGCCTTGGCGTACGAGGTGAGCCAACGGAGCGCGAGGGTGTTCGCGCGGTGCGGCTTGACCTCGACCGGGACCTGGTAGGTCGAGCCACCGACGCGGCGGCTGCGGACCTCGAGGGTCGGACGGACGTTGTCGAGCGCCTTCTTCAGCGTCACGACGGCGTCCTGCTGGTTCTTGGCGGAAACGCCCTCGAGTGCACCGTAGACGATGCGCTCGGCGAGGCCCTTCTTGCCGTCGAGCAGGATCTTGTTGACGAGCTGGCTGACGATCGGCGCACCGTAGACCGGGTCGGCGACGACGGGACGCTTGGGGGCGGGACCCTTACGAGGCATCTAACTCAACCCTTCTTCGCGCCGTAGCGGCTACGAGCCTGCTTACGGTTCTTGACTGCCTGGGTGTCCAGGGCGCCACGGATGATCTTGTACCGCACACCCGGGAGGTCCTTCACACGACCGCCACGGACGAGCACCATCGAGTGCTCCTGGAGGTTGTGGCCCTCACCGGGGATGTAGGCCGTGACCTCAGTGCCGTTCGAGAGCTTGACACGAGCGACCTTGCGCAGTGCCGAGTTCGGCTTCTTGGGGGTGGTGGTGTAGACGCGGGTGCACACACCACGCTGCTGGGGGTTCGCCTTCAGGGCGGGCGCCTTGGTCTTGGTGACCTTCGGCGTACGACCCTTGCGAACCAGCTGCTGAATAGTAGGCAACTGTTCTCCTGGTTCTTCGCTCGTGCTCTCTGGCCGGCGCGTTCCGCCGGCTTCCTCGTCCCACGCTGATCACCGCCGGACGGCGGGTGTTCGAGTGGGGGACGGAGTGGTCCGGCTGGGCGATCCCGCTCGCCGGACTTTTCGGGCGCGCCCGAGGGCGCACACCCGGTAGAGACTACCCGCGTAACGGGACGAAATCAATCCGGGTCACCCCGGGAACCGACACCGTCATGAGCCGGTGTCGGAGGACCCGTTGCCCACCGCCGAGCGGAACGTGGCTCCGTCGCTCGAGAAGCCGGTGACGTACCCGCTCGCGTTCACGTTGAGCGGCCCCGCGGACGCCGTTCCGGTGCCGGCAGCACCCGAGATGTCGGCCGTGTACTTCGCCCGGCCGGGCGCCGTCGTCGTGATCAGCCAGCCGTTCGTCGTCCAGCTGCCGACCCGGACGGTGGGCCGCGTCTCGAGTGTCCACTTCTGGTTCGAGTACGTGTACGCGGGGTTCTGCCCGTACGCGTAGAAGCTGCACCCGGCGGGGGCGGCGTCGGTGGAGGCGATGCAGCCGTCCACCCAGTCGTCCACCGCTCGCTTGGCGGCCTGCTGCCCGGCGGTGGTCAGGGTCGTGGTCATCTGCACCGGGGTCGAGGTCGACCGCCCGAACCCGCTGACGCTCGCCGATCCCCCACTGGCCGTGGTCCACTTGCCGCCGTCGAAGGCGACGTCGTAGGTCCCGGGCAGCGCGCGGAGGCTCACGGTGCCGTCCTTCGCGGTCTTCACCTTGCTGCCGGCGACGGTGACCGCTGCGCCGGACGGCCCCCGCACGGCGACGTCGACCGAGCCGAGCTCGGGGGCCTGCAGCTCCCAGATCGGGAACACGCCCCAGTCCGTCCCGGTCTTGTCCAGCGTGAAGGTCGCGGCGACGTCCTGCCCGCCCTGGCGCAGGTAGGCGCGGACCGTCGCGGTGTCGCCCGCTGTCCGCGTCGCGGCGACGCGGTAGCCGGTGACCTTGTCCGATGCCTTCGCGTAGGCGGCTTCGCCGAGGAGCACGTCGGTCTTCTCGCGATCGATGCCCGCGTCGTCGAGGGCGTCGGCCACGCGTCCGGCCGTCAGGTCGTCGAGGAACGCCCGCACCGGACGGTCAGCAGAGTGCGAGGAGGAACCGATCGAGTACCCGACGACCCCGGCGACGAGCAGCAGGACGACCGCGGTGCCGCCCGAGACGATGCCGATGAGCTGACCACGGCGGAGCTTCCGGCGAGGACGCTGCGCCACCGGTCCGGGCATCCCGGGGAATCCGGGGGCTCCTGCAGCGGACGTTCCGTCGGTGCCACGGATCGAGTCCACCGGCGGGACGGCGCCCCAGCCGCCCTGCTGGTCCGGATCCTGCGCGTGCTGGTCGCTCATCGTTCCCCCGTTGCGTGTGCGTCGTGCCCTGCGAACACTACCGTCCGGCGGGTTCCTCGCCCGCGTTCGTCCGGTCGTGCCCGGAGCGCTCGTCAGGGCCGTCCGGACGCGTCGCGGCAGCGCCCGAGCCGCCTGCGGTCCGCGCCTGGTGTCGGGCCGTCGTGATCCCGCCGAGCACCGACAGGAGCGCCACCACGACGGACCCGACCACGAACGGCCCGAGGGCGTACCCCGCGGGGAAGACGAGGAGCTCCGTCGCGTCCGAGCGGACGAGCGTGTAGCCCACGGCCCCGACGCCGAGCATGACCAGGTAGACCGTCGCTGCGGCCACCAGGGCCGTCACGCCGGGGTTGCCGTCCCGCGCACCCGCCACGGTCGCGAGGAAGACCACCACCGCGGCGCCGACCACCATCGCGGGCCCGAGGTACGGGGTGGCGTCGAGCTGCGAGATGACCTCGACGTCGGCGAGCAGGGCTTCGAAGCCCGTGACGGCGATCACGAGCGCGATGAAGAGGACGGACGTCATCGTCGCGATCAACCACCGGGACATGCGCCGATCGTATCGCCGTCCGGCTGGTCAGCGAGCGGGTTCGGCGTGGCCCGTGTCGTCGGCGTGCTCGCGACGGTCCGCCCGGTCGGACTGCTCCTGCGCGGCGGCGACCAGGGCGAGCGCGATCGTCGCCGTGATGATCGGGACGGTCTCCGTCATGGGGGCGGGCGCCTCCCGCACTGCGGCGGGTGCGGCATCCGGCATCGTCGCGTCCGTCGGGTCGTCGGACTGGAGGCCCGTGGCGGCGTCCGCCTCGACGGTGCCCTCCGGCTCGTGGTCACGCAGCGCCGGGCCGATGACCGGCAGGACCCCGGTGGTCGCGGCCGGTTCGGCGTGCAGGACCGGCGGCTCGGTGGACACGGATCCGTCGCGCTTCGCCGCGCGACGCGCTCGGCCCATCTTCACCAGGACCACGACGGCGACGATCGCCCAGATCCCGTTGACGATCGTCGAGGGGACGGCGTGGTGCGCGGCGACGTTGATCGCCACCGCGAGGCCGCCGACCAGGTTGAACAGCTGGTAGAGCGGACCGTTCGAGATCTTGCCGGTGGAGAACAAGATGTAACCGGTTAGAACGGTTACGGCACCAAACCAACCAAGGAATTCCACGATTCCGACCAACACGCGCGACTCCGGGCACGACGAGGAACGGCCGGTTCGAGCCGACCGTTCGAGCGGGGATGAACAGCCGCGATCACGGCGTCAGGTGCATCGTAATCACAACGACGGGTGTCGCGGAAGTGGGGTCGGCGTGGCGTTGCCGACCCCGGTCTGTGGGGCGGGTTCAACCCTTCGCGGCGGTGTCCGACCCGGCGGTCAGGACGTACACGTAGCCACCGAACGTCCACGTCGTCGCAGCCGCCGCGGCGGGGTCGGTCGAGTCCTGCGAGACGGAGGAGGACACCGTGGTGACGAGGAAGAGCCGAGCGCCGTCCTGCATGCCCCCGACGAACGACAGGGCCTGGTCGAACGACCCGTCGACCGACACCGAGACGGGGATGGCCGAGAAGTTGGCGGCCGAGATCGCGGGATCGGTCAGCGGTGCCGTCGCTTCGTCGGTCGCACCGGTGGTCGGTTCGGCGGTCGCGCCATCGGTGGCTTCGGCCGCCGCGTCGGTCGCGGCGGCGGGTGCGGTGTATGCAATAGCGTCCGAGGTCGTGATCGCCGACACCTTCACGCCCGCCTTCGCGGCCACGCTGTCGACCGCGCCGTAGAAGGACGACATGCTCGCGCTCGAGGGCACCGAGGCGGTGAGCGCGGCGAGCTCCGCCTTGAGCTTCGGGAGGGACTCTGCCCGTTCCTTGAGCCGTGCGAGCTCCGCCGCCGTCGTCCGGTTCGTCGCGTCCACCGTCACCTGGTCGGTGCGGTCGCTCGCGGCCTGTGCGAGATGTGGCTGCACACCGAGGAAGAACCCCGCGAGCGCCACCACGACCATCGCCACGACGGCGAGGATCATGTTGAGTCGGTTGCGGGTCATCTCACTCGCCCTTGTCCTGGTACTTGCCGTCGAAGGCGGCCTGGTCGACGTGGATCGTCATGTTCACGGTGTAGGTACCGGTCGTCGGGTCGAGCGTGACCGAGTTCGCGGTCGCGTCGACGAAGCCCTTGAGCCCCTTGACGGCATCGAGCCACGACGGGACGGACGGCAGCGTCGGACTCTGCGCGTCGATGGTCAGGGTCGCGACACGCTGCCCCTGGAGCGGGGTGTCGGCCTGCGCGTAGGTCTCCAGCGGCGTGGCGGAGTCGATCGCGACGCCGGTGATCTCGACGCCCGCGGGGAGCGACGCCTTCAGCGAAGCGAGGTACGGCTGCCAGGCGATCTCCGTGGCCCCACCGACCGACTGCGCGGCTTCACGCAGCGCGGTACCGGCTTCCGTGTCCCGGACCTCGCGGTAGTTCGCCTGCTGCTGCAGGAGCGACAGGGTCTCCTCCTGCGCGTGGGTCAGGTCGTCGTGGGCCTGGCTGGACAGGAGGCTGGCGCCGGCGGTCGCGATCCCGACCACGATCGCCACGAGGACGACGCCGGCCCACATCCGACGGACGACACGGCGACTGCGTCGGTCGGCGAGGACCTCGGTGGGCAGGAGGTCGACGCTGGGGCGGCCCCCGACGACGATCTCGTTGGGGGCGGTGCGACGCTGGCGCTTGACGCGCTCGGCAGTCTCGGCGGCGACACGCAGGGCGGGGTCGGGCGCCGCTCCACGGCGGCGGCTCCGTCCAGCACGCGAGGGCTTCGACCTGGTCGTCTGGCTCATGCTGCCTTCCCTCCCGCGGCGAGTCCCCATGCGACCGCGATCGATGCCCCGTGTGCGTGCAGGTCTTCGACCCGGATGGACTTCGCGAGCGCGACGTTGGCGAACGGTGCCCCGAACCGGACGGGCGTCCGGGTGAACTCCGAGAGCGCTGCGGCGAAGCCGGGCAACGCAGCTGCACCACCGCAGAGCAGGATCTCGCCGACGGGTTCGGCGGGGTGTGTGTTGACGAAGTAGTTGACGGTGTTGCGGAGGCTGGAGAGCAGTTCGCCCATCGTCTCGCGGACCGCCGCCACCGCGAGTGCGTCGTCGCCCGTCCGCGCACGCTCCGGATCCATGCCGAGGTGGCGCTTGACGGCTTCGGCCGCTCCCTCGTCGATCGTCAACCGACCGGCGAGGAGCCGCGTGATGTCGTCACCACCGGTCGGCACGATGCGGACGAACTTCGGGACGCCGTCGGTGACGATGACGACGGTCGTCGTGTTGCCGCCGCACTCGACGATGGCGACCGTGCCCGACCGGTTCGCCGGCGCCAGCACGCGTGCCAGGGCGAACGGGATGAGGTCGACGCCGACCGGCTTGAGGCCCGCGTTCTGCACCGCGCGGATGTTGGCGAGCACGGCGTCCTTCACCGCGGCGACGAGGAGACCGCTCACGGTGGGGCCGTTCTCGCCCGTCTCCTCGCTCGTCGGGTAGAAGTCGAGGATGGCGTCTCCCACGGGCACCGGGAGCATGTCCTGCACCTGGAAGGGCAACGATTCGCGGATCTGCGCGATGGGGGCCTTCGGGACCGTCAGGTCGCGCGACAGCACTCGCTGGTTGCCCATGCCGAGCACGACGTCCTTCGAACGGAAGCGCCCCAGCGACCAGAGCTGTCGGAGCGCGCCCGCGACGGTGTTCGGCTCGAGCACCTCCCCCTGCTTCGTCGCGCCCGGGGGCACGGGGACCTCGGCGAACCGCAGGATCGTCGGCCTCGGCTTGTCGGCGTCCTGGACCTCGACAGCACGGATCGCGGCGGCGCCGATGTCGACGCCCACGATGCTCTTCGACATGGGTGGTCCTTCCGTGACCGTCTTCGGGTCGGTCTGGTGGGTCAGCGCGCGACGAGGCGTCAGGCGAGTCCGAGGAGGCGCAGGTAGCCGTCCCAGGCGGGGGCACCGACGGCGATGCCGAGCCAGGCACCCGCGAGCATCCAGGGGCCGAACGGGATCCCGCTGCGACGGCCCGCCCGGCGCACGACCAGGAGGACGACTGCGAAGGTACCTCCGAGCAGGAACGCCGCGAAAGAACCCACTGCGAGGGGTCCCCATCCGAGGTACGCGAGCACGAGGCCGAGCACGCCGGCGAGCTTGACGTCCCCGAGCCCCATCCCGCCGGGCACGGCCAGCGCGAGCGCGAGGTAGGTGCCACCGAGGACGACCAGGCCGATGAGCCCCCGGAGCGCGGCACCCCAGTCGCCGGACACCGCCGACGCCGCCAGCAGGAGCACGGGCAGCACGATGTAGGCCGGCAGCACGATCCGGTTCGGCAACGTGTGGGTGTCGAGGTCGATGAGCGTCAACGAGATGCTGATCGCCATCAGGTACAGGAGTGCGACGAGCAGGATCGCAGCGCGGATCGTTCCGGGGACGCCGTCCGGTGCCGCCAACGTCGACCACGATGCGAGTACCGAGAGCAGGGTCACCGCGACGAAGAGGAGGCCCGTGGCGGCTTCGACGAGCGGGTACCGGGCCGAGATGGGCGCGCCACAGTCGCGACACCGTGCACGCAGGACGAGCCAGGAGACCACGGGCACGTTGTCGCGGCGACGGATCTCGTGGCCGCACCCGGGGCAGGAGCTGGCCGGCACGACGACGGACATGCCCGCGGGCACCCGGTGGACGACGACGTTCAGGAACGACCCGATCGCGAGGCCGAGCACACCGACCAGCACGGCGACGAGGGGCGCCACAGCGGCGAGGGAAGACACGGTCACTTCCCCGTCGGAGAGCCGTCGGCGCGGAACGCCGTGGCCGACTCGGTCTCGGTCGTCACGCCGTACGTCGTCGACACGGGCTGCAGGAACTTCGGCGGGGCCGAGGTCTTCAGTCTGGTGTCGTACGCGTACGCCTTCGCGTAGCCGGTGAGGTACGAACCGTACGAGGTCCGCACCGACCCACGGAACTGCTGCGCGATCGAACCGTAGATGGTCAGGACCCCGAGGTTCGACCCGAACGCGCTGTTCTGCACGTTGAAGGTGCCGAGGTTGCTCGCGATGGCGGCATCGATCTCGATGTTCCGGGTCGGGGCGAGGTTGGCGGACGAACCCGACGAAGTGGAGCACGTGCTGCTCGTCCCGGAGGAGCACGAGATGGGGTTGTGGACGGACACTGCTCGCTGCCCCACGAGGCCGAGCATGTCGTCCGAGCCACGCCCGTTCTGGTAGACGATGCTCCCGGTCACGTAGACGAAGTTCTCGGCGGCCAGGGTCATCTGCCCTCCGAACGAACCCGACACGAAGACGTCGCCGTTCCGGCATCCGTAGTACCCGGAGTCACCGAGGCTGCCGGTGAACTCGTTGCTCTTCGGGTAGCCGAGTCCGTTCCCGTAGTCAGAGGTGGTCTTGCCGCTGGCGTCCTTCACGTTCTGCTGGCAGTAGACCGGCGAACCGGCGTTCACGGTCCCGTTCACGGTTCCGCCCGGGGGCGGTGTCGTGTTGGGCGCCCAGTAGTTGGGGTCTCCGCTGGCGCTCGGGACCGTCTGCACGAAGACCAGGTTCGACGGCAGGGTCGGGATGACCGCTCCCGCACCGGTCAGCGCCGAGACCGATCCACAGAGTGCGTCGTTCGTGCTGCCGCTGGTGATCGTGCCGTTCGCGGCGCCGGAGAGCTGGGTCTTCTTCGTCCACGGTGAGACGACGCGCATCTTGCCACCGGACAGGAAGGTGATCGACGTCGGCCCGGTGTAGATGCAGCCGGGCTTCGCAACCTTGTCGGGGATGTCCGTCCGTGCTTCCTGCTTCATGTTCGCGTTCGTGCTCGGCATCGGGAGGGTGCCCCTGTTCTGGATCAGACCGCCGTTGAACTTCGTCGAGGTCCGGCACGACGAGTCGACCTTCGTCTCCTTGCTCGTGTAGAAGAAGTCGGCTGCTCCGGTGTCGTACACGGCCTGGTTGAACGTCGCACCGCAGGCGGTGATGACGTCGTTCGTCCGGACGGGGCCGTCGAGCGTGTCACCCGCTCCGAACTGCACCGCGTCGCAGCTGGTGTAGTAGTTCCAGTTGCTGTCGTTGCGGTGCGCCGAGGTGCACCGCGTCGTCGTCGCAGCGCCACTCGTCGTCGTGGTGGTCTCACCGGTGAGGCCGGGGTCCTGCGACTCGTAGTTCGTGAACCAGAGGTAGTTCACGAAGCCGTCACCGCGCAGGTCGACGACGAGCGTCCGGGTCGCGTCGTCCGCCTTGCCGGTGACACGGAGACGGACCTTGCCGGTGTTCGCGTAGGCGGAGTTGTCGACCTCGTACCGGTAGAACTGGTCGGTGCTCCCCACGACCGGCGCCCAGGTCCCGCCCACGGTCGTCCCGAAGGCCTTGTTCGCGGTGTCGGTGGAGTACGTGCTCTCACCCGAGAACGGGGTCCGCACCCCGTACCTCACGTACGCGTTGTCCGCCGCGAGACGTCCCTGGTAGTCCGACAGGCCGGCGTACGCCGCAGCCATCGCCTTGTTGTAGTCGTCGTCGTTCGACGCCTTCGTCGCGCCGCTCGTCGCGGTCGCGACCACCAGCGAGAGCACGATCATGAGCACCGCGCCGAGGCCGATGACCGCCGCGAGTGCCACGCCACGTTCGTCGTCACGGCTTCGGAGGGCACGGACAAGTCGGATGAGCATCATGACTCCGTCGCTGCGCCGTAGTCGAGGTTGCGCAGGTTGATGTTCGCTTGGAAGGTGGTGTCGTTCGCGGTCGTCCCCGTCACGGATCCGACCGTGAGGGCCACGTCGACCGATCGGATCGAGTCGAGGGTTGCGGCTGTCGGGGTGACGACGCCACCGGCGGCGTTCCGGTAGCTGAACAGCGGGCTGCTGCCGGCGCTCGTCCGGATGACGTCGGCCAGCACGATGGTCTTCGTCGTGCCGGTGAACGTGCAGTACCCGTTCGCCGGGCAGTCGCCGCGCTGGAGCTGCATGCGGAGCTTCGTGCCCTGCGTGTCGATCGTGACCTTGGTGAGCCCGGCCCGGGACGTGGAGAGGTCGACGCCGGAGTAGAACCGCATGCTCGTGGCCGTCGCGCTCTCGAACGCCGCCAGGTTCGTCGTCTTCGTCAGCTGCACGCGGGACGCTTCGCGCAGGTACCGGCTCACCTGCGTCATGGAGGTCGTGCCCTGCCGCGTGCTGTCGTTGACCGACGAGACCGTCCGCTGGGCCTTGATCATCGAGACGAAGAAGCTCCCGACCAACGTGAGCAGCAGTGACGTGACGAGCATCGCCACGAGGAGTTCGACGAGCGTGATGCCCCGTTGCTCCGAGTGGAGACGACGGATGATCGCCCGCATCAGCTGACCGGCCTGGGATCGACCATCACGGAACCACTCCGGACGGCGCCGTTCGTGACCATCGCGGCGTTCTCGTTCGTGAGGGCGAGGGCGTTCGTGGTGGATCCGGCCGTGTCCCCGGAGTAGATCTTCCAGGTCCCCCACGGCAACGCGATCGACGCAGTGCCCGCTGCGAGCTTCGGGAACTGCAGGGTCATCCCTGCGGCGCAGCCCGGGTCGCCGTTCACGGGCGTCGTCGTCTTCGCGGTCAGGAACTTGCCCGCCGTCAGACCCGAGAGCTTGACCGCCCCCATCTGCACGGTGATCGTCGCCTTGTTGTTCAGGGGCTCCGAGGGTGTCCCGACCTTCGACTTCGCATTCGGGGTCGTCCAGGACCCCGGCTCAGGGCTGAGACAGGTCGACGACGAGGTACCCGACGCGTCGACGACGTACGACCCGGCGACCACCCGGTAGCTCCCGTACGGGAACAGCGACGCCGAGCTGGCGGTGTTCGTCAGTTGGGTGGTGCCGGAGGTCGGGTTGATGAGCGTCGTCGGCATGTTGGTGGGGAGCATCGCGCCCACGTCCGGCGTGGACGTGTACGTGAACGTGTACTTCGCTGCCACGTCGAAGCTGAACGCGGCAGCCCCGGACGCGCCCGCAGCGACGGTGATCGTCTGCGATGACGGGCTGACCTGCTGGTTCGAGTCGACGTAGCCGCTCCGAGCGATCTTCACCGAGTAGGTGCCGGGAGCGACTCCGGAGACGTAGGTGCACCCCTCGGCGTCGGTTGCGGGCATGGTGACCCCGTCCGGGCCGGTGACGGTCGGGATGATCCCGGACACCCCGACGCCGTTCGCGTTCGTGACCCCGATCAGGATCGAACCCGTGCTGTCCGAGTTGATGTTCGTCAACGGAGCGATGGCGCTCGACATGGTGACCTGCTGCGAGCCGGACGACGATGCACTCGTCTTCCAGCTGACCGTGACGGTGACGGCTTTGTAGGACAGCACGCCTTCGCCGGTGCCGCAGGCCGTCGCGCTTCCCGACGACCGGGTCCACGACACCTTGCGCGTGAGGGCGAACGTCTGGTTACCGACCTTCGGCGAATCGGTACCGCTCTTGATGTCGAAGATGCTGGGGAGGTCGCGGAGGCCGTCGATGTCCTCCATCGCGATCGTCGACGCGACCTCTCGAGCACGGGTGTCCTTCGAGAGCACGAGAGAAGCGGTGATGCCGGCGGCGATGCCGGCGGCGATCAGGGCGAAGATCGTCATGGCGACCATCACCTCGATGATCGTGAAGCCGTCCTCGTCCTCACGGGCGGAACGCAGTCGCTCGGCGATGCGCGAGATCATGTCGTCCCTTCTGCTGGTCGTGCTGGTGGGCAAGGGGGGGCACCAGGGCGAACTCGCCCTGGTGCCCCCTTTGCCCCGTTGGTCAGGATGCCTTCGTGAACACGCCTGCAGAGCAACTTCCCTCGGCGACACCGGAAGCATCCGTCGCGCCGAAGGTCTTGCCGGTTGCCGTGCTCTTGCCCTGGATGCAGAACGCGGACTTGTCGGCGTTCACCGTGTAGGTGAGCGTCGTGTCCGTCCCCGCGGTACTTCCCGCAGCCTTGTACGGGTCTGCCGCGAACTGGGCGGCGCTGATCGAAGCGGGAAGCGTCCCGGCGTCGGACTGCGTGACCACGGTCACGACGGCGGTCTTCGCGTTGGAGATGTCGGACTTGACAGCCGAGTTCTTCGCGTTGTTCTGCACGCTGATGTACACCGGGATGGCGATCGCGGCGAGGATGCCGATGATGATGACGACGACGAGGAGCTCGATGAGCGTGAAGCCCTTCTCGCCGTCCTTCAGGAGACCCTTGCGGCGAGCGTCGAGCTTGCCCATGAGAGCGAAGTACATGGTTTTTCCATTCTGCGGGGAATGTCGGGGAAATGGGTTCGGGGCTTGCTCGGCCGCCGCAGATCAGCGTATTGGGGGCGCATCCAGTGGCCAATCCCGAGAACGGGGGCCATGCTGGGCGCAAAACACCCCCAGTGCGGGGGAGGGCCGATATCGACAATGCCCCCGCATGGGGGTGGAATGACTAGGAAGCGTTCTGCACGACGTTGGTGATCTGGAAGATCGGCATGTAGAGCGCGATGATCATCCCGCCCACCACCACCCCCAGGAAAGCGATGAGCAGCGGCTCGATCAGCGAGGTCAGGGCGTCGGTGGTCGCCTCGACTTCGGCGTCGTAGAACACCGCGATCTTCTCGAGCATGATCTCGAGGGAACCGGCGTCTTCACCGACCGCGACCATTTGCGTCACCATCGGCGGGAAAACAGATTGTGCGGCGAGCGGAACCGCGATGGATTCGCCTTTCCGCACGGCCTCGGCGACATTGTCGAGCGCACGCTTCACGACGAAGTTGTTCGACACTTCCCCGACGATCCGCAATGCCTGCAGAATGGGAACACCCGCGCCGATCATGTTCGAGAAGTTGCGCGCGAACCGAGCAATGACGATCTTCTTCTGCAGCGGGCCGAAGACCGGCAGTTTCAAGGTGATCGGATCGATGAACGCCCGGACGCGTTCGGTGTTCTTGTTCGCCCGCCACCAGAGCCACGCCAGCACGACGACGATCGCGAGCGGGATCGCGACGTACCGCATGGCGTGCGAGAGGGAGACGAGGATCTGCGTCGGCAGCGGGAGCGTTCCGCCGAGCGACGAGAACATGTCCTGGAAGATCGGGACGATGAAGATGAGCATGATGGCGACCGCCACCAGTGACATCACGAGCACGACCACCGGGTAGGTCATCGCCGACTTGATCGTCGAGCGGAGCTTGTGCTCCTTCTCGAAGTTCATCGCGATGGAGTCCATGGCCTGGTCGAGGAAGCCGCCGGTCTCCCCCGCGCGGATCATGTTGATCATGATCGGCGGGAAGTCGACCGGGTACTTCGCGACGGCGTCGGAGAACGAGACACCGCGCTCGACGTCGTCGCGGACCTTGCCGAGGATGTCCTTGAGCTTCTTGTTCTCGGTCTGGTCGGACAGGATCGTCAGGGTCCGCAGGAGCGAGAGCCCCGAGGTGAGCATCGTCGAGGCCTGCCGCGACATGATCGCGAGGTCCTTGAGCCCGACGCCCTTCTCGAACCCGGGGATCTTGATCTCGGTCTGCAGCCCGGTGCCGGCCTTGGCCTCGGTGATGGCGATCGGTGAGACGCCCATCCCCCGGAGGCGCTGGACGACGGCTCCTTCGGACGCGGCGTCGAGGCGGCCCTTGACGAGCTTGCCGGCGCCGTCACGCCCGCGGTAGTCGAACGCGAGTGACATCAGTAGCCTCCGGAGAACTTGTCGCCGAAGTCGATGCCGCTGGCGGCGATCGCGGCGGCCGAGGAGTCGGACGGGGACTCGACGCGCTGGACGAGCCGGTCGAAGCCCTCTTCGTCGTGGACCTTCTCCATCGCGGCCTTGCGCGAGATGGTGCCGACGTTGACCAGTTCGGCGAGGTCCTGGTCCATGGTGTGCATGCCGAGGTCACGGCCGGCCTGCATGGCGGAGGTGATCTGGTACGTCTTGCCCTCGCGGATGAGGTTGCCGATGGCCGGGGTGATCGTCATGATCTCGGTCGCGACGACCCGACCGACGCCGTTGGCCTTCGGGACGAGGGTCTGGCAGACGACGCCCTGCAGGGTGGCCGCGAGCTGTGTGCGGATCTGCCCCTGCTGGTGCGGCGGGAAGACGTCGATGACGCGGTCGATCGTGCCGGGTGCGCTCTGCGTGTGCAGGGTGGCGAACACCAGGTGGCCGGTCTCGGCGGCGGTGAGCGCGACGGAGATGGTCTCGAGGTCGCGGAGCTCACCGATCAGGATGACGTCGGGGTCCTGCCGTAGCACGTGCTTGAGCGCCGAGGCGAAGGAGTGGGTGTCGGCGCCGACCTCGCGCTGGTTGATGATCGACCGCTTGTGGTCGTGCATGAACTCGATCGGGTCCTCGACCGTCACGATGTGGTCGGCACGGCTCTCGTTGACCAGGTCGATGAGCGCGGCGAGGGTGGTCGACTTGCCCGAGCCGGTCGGGCCGGTGACGAGGACCAGGCCACGGGGCAGGCCGGCGAAGTCGCCGACGTGCGCGGGGATGCCGAGCTGCTTGAGCGTCTTGATCCTGGTGGGGATGATGCGGAACGCCGCACCCCAGTTGCCGCGCTGCTGGTAGTAGTTCACGCGGAAGCGGTACTCCGGCGACAGCGAGTACGCGAAGTCGAGCTCCTGGTCGTGGTCGAACTGCCCGGCCTGTTCGACGGACAGCAGCGTCTTCAGTGCCGCGATGACCTTGCCACGGGACCACGCGCCTCCGGGCACGGCCGGCCGGAGCGAGCCGTCGACGCGGACGGTGGGTGGGGCGTCGGCCGTGACGTGCAGGTCGGAGGCCCCCTGGTAGACGACCTGCGCCAGTGCGGTGATGAGGTCGGGGTCGGCGACCTCACGCGCGTGTCGGGCGAAGTCGATGTCACCGGCCGACGCCGCGGCGGGGGCGGGAACCGGAGTGGGTGCCGCCGGTGCGGCGTGGTGGGCGCCGCTGTAGGCGATGGCCGGCAGCTGCTGGGTCGCGGGCTCGGCGTACCCGTAGATGGCGGTCGAGGACGGCACCGCGGCGGGCGGCGTCGCCGGAGCGGTGGCGGACTGTGCCACGGGCGCAGCGACCGGACCACCCACGGGCCCGGCGACCGGGCTGGCCACCGGCGTGCCGGTGGGCGCGGGCCACACCGCCGAGTCGTCCGTCAGGTCGTAGACCTGCTCGGGCGGGGCGGCAGCCGCCGCGGCCAGACGCGCGGCACGGCGGGAGCCGACCTCGGCGCCGGGGGTGCCGGGGTGCCATCCGGCGACGGGCTCGTCGCCGGGCATGGTGATGTCGTACACGGAGTCGGTCATCTGCTCGTCCTGTTCCCCGGTCACGCGACGACGCGCAGGATCTCGTCGACGCTCGTCATGCCGAGCTTGACCTTCTCGAAGCCGTCCTGGCGGAGCGTGAGCATGCCCTGCTGCTGGGCGACGCGGCTGATCTCCGCGCTCGAGGCGCGACCGACGGCGAGCCGCTCGATCTCCTCGGTCACGGTCATGACCTCGTGCAGGGCGATGCGGCCGCGGTACCCGGTGTTCGAGCACACCGCGCAGCCGACCGGGGCGAAGAACGCGGGCATCTCGTCGCCGGGGGCCAGGAACCCGAGTGCCTGGAGCTGCTCGATCTCGTACACGGCGGGCGCCTTGCACCGGTCGCACAGTCGGCGGGCGAGTCGCTGGGCGACGACGGAGTCGAGGGCGGACCCGACCAGGAACGGCTCGATGTCCATCTCGGTCAGGCGGGTCACGGCCGACGGCGCGTCGTTGGTGTGCAGGGTCGAGAGCACGAGGTGCCCGGTGAGCGACGCCTCGATCGCGATCTGCGCGGTCTCGTGGTCGCGGATCTCGCCGAGGAGCACGACATCGGGGTCGGACCGGAGGATCGAGCGGAGCGCGGACGCGAACGTCAGGCCGGCCTTCGGGTTGACCTGCACCTGGTTGATGCCGGCCATCCGGTACTCGACCGGGTCCTCCACCGTGATGACGTTGATCTCGGGCTTCGCCACGGCGTTGAGGGTCGTGTACAGCGTCGTCGACTTGCCCGAACCGGTGGGACCCGTGACCAGGATCATGCCGTACGGCTTCGAGTAGGACCGCTGGTACGCCTGGAAGTTCTGCTCGAGGAGGTTGAGGTCCTTGAGGGTCAGCGAGGTGTTCGTGTTGTCGAGGATCCGCATGACGACCTTCTCGCCCCAAACGGTGGGCAGCGTCGCGACACGGAGGTCGATCTGCCGGCCGCCGTGCCGCACGGACATGCGGCCGTCCTGCGGCTTGCGACGCTCGGCGATGTCGATGTCGCTCATGATCTTCAGGCGGCTGATCACGCCGTTCTGGATGTTCTTCGGCGCCGGCGCCATCTCGTGCAGCACGCCGTCGATGCGGTACCGGATCCGGACCTCGTGCTCGCCGGGCTCGATGTGGATGTCGGACGCGTGGTCCTGGATGGCCTGCGACACGAGCAGGTTCACGAAGCGGACGATCGGCACGTCGTCGAGGGCGCCGTCGGCGATGTCGACCTGCGCCTTCGAGGTCGTCGACGCTTCTTCTTCGAGCGACGACGTCAGGTCGTTCAGCTCGTCGTCGGCGCGCAGGTACCGGTCGAGGGCAGCGACGAGGTCGCGCTCCTCGACCTGCAGCGGCTTGATCGCCCGGCCGGATGCCGTCCGGGCGTCGTCGATGGCGAGCACGTTCGTGGGGTTCACCATCGCGAGGATGAGCAGGTCGCCCTCGAACCCGACGCCGAGTACACCGTGTCGACGGCACAGTGCCGCCGGCAGGATCGACACCGCGGTGCCGTCGACGGGGTAGTCGCTCAGCGGGACGGTGCGGGAGTTGTTCGACGCGGCCCGGGCGGTGATGAACTGGGCCTCGCTCACGACGCCCTGGTCGACCAGGCCGCGGATGGCGCGCTCGTCGAGGTCCTCGTCACCCGTCATCGCATCGAGGTGCTCGATCGGCAGGGCGCCGTTCAGGATGAGGATCTCGGACAGGGTCGCCATGAGTCCCGTGCCTCCTTGGACTCGCGCACGGCGAGACGTCGTCGGGTGATGCGCCACCAGGGATGTGGCGCCCGACCACGCTACTTCTGGGGCCCTCGCCGACCGCAGTCCCAGAAAGAGGGGGCGGAGGGGGTCCGGCTGCACCCAGAACTGGGGTCCACGACCGGTTCGGCCCCGGTCCGGGGGACGCCTCGGCCGGTTCACGGTGGTCGTCGGAGGGTGCATGTCCGCCAGCCTCCCGGACCCCGCACCGCTCCCGGAGTCCTGGCGAGCAGTCCGTGGAGAACGTCGGCGTCACACGGGGGTGTGGAGGAACAAGGCCGCCGTCGGACGTGGGCCGGACAGCGCGGCACCGCGGAATCCCTCTCGACGCGCGCCCCCACCCGGGCACATGATGAGTCATGGACATCACGAGCGTGACCGTGGGGTTGCCCGTCAGCGACATCGAGGCGTCCTGCCTCTGGTACGGCGCGGTCTTCGAGCGCACCGAGCCGGACCTCGAGCCCGAGGACGGCGTCGCCGAGTACGAGGTCGGCGGCATCTGGATCCAGCTCTACGTCGACGAACAGGCCGAGGAGAACCCGGTCAGCGTCCGCTTCGGCGTCGACGACGTCGCCGCGCAGCACGCACGCATCGGCGCACTCGGCATCGACATCGGCCCCGTCGAGTGCGTCGACGGGGCGGTCGACTGGTTCGACGTCCGCGATCCCGACGGCAACGTGCTGAGCCTGTTCTCGCTGGTCGACGAGACCGGTCGCGGTTCCGGCCGCGACAACGGCGCGGGCCGCGCGCTCTAGCCGCGACCCCACGGCGGACGGGAGGCCCGTGGCGGCCCCGCACCGCGCCTCCAGGCCGTCACGTGGTGACGACACGACGAAGGCCCCGCCTCCTTGCGGAGACGGGGCCTTCGTGGGATCACATCAGGCTCAGTTGTACGTGCCCGGCGTGAAGTCGTCCGACGAGAAGCTGTCGAAGTCGACGAAGCTCAGGTCGGCGTCCGAGAACGACGAGTCGTCAGCGAAGATGCGGTTGGGGTACCGCTCCGCCTTCGCCTCTTCGGTCGCGTTCACGTCCACGTCACGGTACCGGCTGAGGCCCGTCCCGGCGGGGATGAGCTTACCGATGATGACGTTCTCCTTGAGGCCGACGAGGTGGTCCTGCTTGCCCTCCATGGCCGCCTGCGTGAGCACGCGGGTGGTCTCCTGGAAGGAAGCGGCGGACAGCCACGACTCGGTCGCGAGGGACGCCTTCGTGATGCCCATGACCTCCTGGCGAGCCGAGGCGGTCTTGCGACCCTCCTGCAGCGCCGCACGGTTCAGCGCGTTGTAGCGCGACCGGTCGACGAGCTCACCCGGCAGCAGGTCGGTGTCGCCGTGGTCGACGACGGTGACCTTGCGGAGCATCTGGCGGACGATGACCTCGATGTGCTTGTCGTGGATCGGCACACCCTGCGAGCCGTAGACGTCCTGCACACCGTTGACCAGGTGCTTCTGGACCTCTCGGACACCCTTGACCCGGAGGACTTCCTTCGGGTCGACGGTGCCGGCGATGAACTGCTCGCCGAGCTCGACGTGCTGGTTGTCCTCGATGAGGAGCGTCGCACGCTTGAGCACCGGGTAGATGAACGGCTCGTCGCCGTTGTCCGGCGTGAGGATGATCCGACGACCCTTGTCCGTGTCCTCGACCACGACGCGGCCGGGGGCCTCGGCGATCGGGGACGCGCCCTTGGGGGTACGCGCCTCGAAGAGCTCCGTGACACGCGGCAGACCCTGGGTGATGTCGTCGGCCGAGGCCGAACCACCCGTGTGGAAGGTACGCATCGTCAGCTGGGTACCGGGCTCACCGATGGACTGCGCGGCGATGATGCCGACTGCCTCACCGATGTCGACCAGGTTGCCGGTGGCGAGCGAACGGCCGTAGCACTTCGCGCAGACACCGACGGCCGACTCGCAGGTCAGGACCGAGCGCACCTTGATGCTCTCGACACCGGCTGCCAGCAGCTTCTCGAGGAGCACGTCACCGACGTCCTCACCGGCTTCGGCCACGACCGTGCCCTGTGCGTCCACGGCCTCGGTGGCCAGGGTGCGGGAGTACACGGTGTTCTCGACGCGCGGGTCGCGGACGAGCTTGCCGTCGGCGTCCACGGTCGCGATCGGCAGCTCGAGGCCACGCGTCGTGCCGCAGTCGTCCTCGCGGATGATGACGTCCTGCGAGACGTCCACGAGACGACGGGTGAGGTACCCGGAGTCCGCGGTACGGAGCGCGGTGTCGGCAAGACCCTTACGAGCACCGTGGGTGGCGATGAAGTACTCCGCCACGGTCAGGCCCTCGCGGTACGAGTTGATGATCGGGCGGGCGATGATCTCGCCCTTCGGGTTGTTCACCAGACCACGCATACCGGCGATGTTGCGGACCTGGAGCCAGTTACCACGAGCGCCGGACGACACCATGCGGTTGATGGTGTTGTCGACCGGGAAGTTGTCGCGCATCTCCTGCGCGATCTCGTTCGTGGCCTCGGTCCAGATCTTGATCAGGTCGGCGCGACGCTCGGAGTCGGTGATCAGACCCTTGTCGAACTCGCCCTGCACCTTGGCGGCCTGGATCTCGTAGCCCGCGATGATCTCCTTCTTGCGAGGAGGCGTCACGACGTCCGACAGGGCGACGGTCACACCGGAGCGGGTGCCCCAGTAGAAGCCGGCGTCCTTGATCCGGTCCAGCGCAGCGGCCGTCTCGGTCTTGGAGTAGCGCTCGGCGAGGTCGTTGACGATCGCGGAGAGCACGCCCTTGTCCGTGACCTTCTGGACGAACGGGTAGTTCGCCGGCAGGGTCTCGTTGAAGAGCGCACGGCCCAGGGTCGTCTCGAGCAGCACGGTGTCGCCCTGCTCGTAGCCCTCGGGAGCTTCACCCTCGGCGAAGTGGACACCCGTCATGCGGATCTTCACCATCGCGTTGAGGTGCAGCGTGTGCTGGTCGTTCGCCAGGATCGCCTCGGCCACCGACGAGAACGCACGGCCCTCGCCCACGGCGCCCTCGCGGACGGTCGTGAGGTGGTGCAGACCGATGATCATGTCCTGTGCGGGCAGGGTCACCGGGCGGCCGTCGGACGGCTTCAGGATGTTGTTCGAGGCGAGCATCAGGATGCGGGCCTCGGCCTGGGCCTCGACCGACAGCGGCAGGTGCACGGCCATCTGGTCGCCGTCGAAGTCCGCGTTGAACGCAGCACACACGAGCGGGTGGAGCTGGATGGCCTTGCCCTCGACGAGCTGCGGCTCGAACGCCTGGATGCCCAGACGGTGCAGCGTCGGCGCACGGTTCAGCAGGACGGGGCGCTCGCGGATGATCTCCTCGAGCACGTCCCACACCTGCGGACGCGAACGCTCGACCATGCGCTTGGCCGACTTGATGTTCTGCGCGTGCGACAGGTCGATGAGGCGCTTGATCACGAACGGCTTGAAGAGCTCGAGTGCCATCTGCTTGGGCAGACCGCACTGGTGCAGCTTCAGCTGCGGGCCGACGATGATGACCGAACGGCCCGAGTAGTCGACGCGCTTGCCGAGCAGGTTCTGGCGGAAACGACCCTGCTTGCCCTTGAGCATGTCGCTCAGGGACTTCAGGGCGCGGTTGCCGGTACCCGTGACCGGACGCCCACGACGACCGTTGTCGAACAGCGCGTCGACCGCTTCCTGCAGCATGCGCTTCTCGTTGTTCACGATGATCTCGGGGGCACCGAGGTCGAGCAGGCGGCGGAGACGGTTGTTGCGGTTGATCACACGACGGTAGAGGTCGTTGAGGTCCGACGTGGCGAAACGGCCACCGTCGAGCTGCACCATCGGGCGCAGCTCCGGCGGGATGACCGGCACGACGCCGAGCACCATCGCGGCCGGCGAGTTGCCGGTGGCGAGGAAGGAGCTGACGACGCGCAGACGCTTGATCGCGCGGATCTTCTTCTGGCCCTTGCCCTCGGCGATCTGCAGACGCAGTGCCTCGGCCTCGGCGGCCAGGTCGAACGCCTCGAGCCGGAGCTTGATCGCCTCGGCTCCCATGTAGGCGTCGAAGTAGATCCCGAACCGGTCCTGGAGCTCGTGGAAGACGGCGTCCTCGGGCTTGAGGTCGCCCACCTTGAGGTTGCGGAAGTCCTCCCACACACGCTCGAGACGGGTGATGTCCTCGTCGAACGACTTGCGGACCTGGGACATCTCCTTCTCGGCGGTGTCCTTGGTGCGGCGCTTGACGTCGGCCTTCGCGCCCTCTTCCTCAAGGGCTGCGAGGTCGTCCTCGAGCTTCTTGAGGCGGTCGGCGATGATCGAGTCGCGCTGGCCCTCGAGGGTCTTGATCTCGAGACGCATCTCGTTCTCGAGACCCGGCATGTCCGCGTGACGGCCCTCTTCATCGATGTCGATGATCATGTACGCCGCGAAGTAGATGACCTTCTCGAGGTCCTTCGGCGCCATGTCGAGGAGGTACCCGAGGCGCGACGGGACGCCCTTGAAGTACCAGATGTGCGTGACGGGGGCAGCGAGCTCGATGTGGCCCATGCGCTCACGACGGACCGAGGACTTGGTGACCTCGACGCCGCAGCGCTCGCAGACGATGCCCTTGAACCGGACACGCTTGTACTTGCCGCAGGCGCACTCCCAGTCACGGGAAGGACCGAAGATCTGCTCGCCGAACAGACCGTCCTTCTCGGGCTTCAGGGTGCGGTAGTTGATGGTCTCCGGCTTCTTGACCTCGCCGTACGACCACTGACGGATGTCCTCGGCGGTCGCGAGGCCGATCCGAATGGCGTCAAAGGAAGTTGCTTCGAGCAATGTTCTTCTCTCTTGCTGATTCAGGCTTCGATGTACGGGCGGGATCAGATGTCGTCGACAGAGGACGACTCGAACCGCGAGGAGATGTTGATGCCCAGCTCCTCCGCAGCGCGGAAGACCTCGTCATCGTTGTCGCGCAGGCTGACCGCCTGGCCGTCGGCCGAGAGGACCTCGACGTTCAAGCAGAGCGACTGCATCTCCTTCATGAGGACCTTGAAGGACTCGGGGATGCCGGGTTCCTGGATGTTCTCGCCCTTGACGATCGCCTCGTAGACCTTCACGCGGCCGAGGATGTCGTCGGACTTGATCGTCAGGAGCTCCTGGAGGGCGTAGGCGGCGCCGTACGCTTCGAGCGCCCACACCTCCATCTCACCGAATCGCTGTCCACCGAACTGCGCCTTACCACCCAGCGGCTGCTGCGTGATCATCGAGTACGGACCGGTCGAACGCGCGTGGATCTTGTCGTCGACCAGGTGGTGCAGCTTGAGGATGTACATGTAGCCGACCGAGACGGGCTCCGGGAACGGCTCGCCGGAGCGGCCGTCGAAGAGCTGCGCCTTGCCGGACGAGCCGATCAGGCGCTCGCCGTCGCGGTTCGGGAGGGTCGAGTCGAGGAGGCCCTCGATCTCGCGCTCGTACGCACCGTCGAACACCGGGGTGGCGACCTTGGTGCCGGGCTCGGCGCTGTGCGCTGCCTCCGGCAGGTTCTCGGCCCAGTCCTGGATGCCCTCGACGTTCCAGCCCTGCTTGGCGAGCCACCCGAGGTGGATCTCGAGCACCTGGCCGAAGTTCATGCGGCCGGGGACGCCGAGCGGGTTGAGGACGATGTCGACGGGGGTGCCGTCGGCGAGGAACGGCATGTCCTCGACCGGGAGGATGGTCGAGATGACACCCTTGTTGCCGTGACGACCGGCGAGCTTGTCACCCGCGGTGATCTTGCGCTTCTGGGCGATGTAGACGACCACGCGCTGGTTGACGCCCGAGCCGAGCTCGTCGTCGCCGTCCTGCGAGTCGAACACCTTGACGCCGATGATCGTGCCCTCTTCACCGTGGGGCACCTTGAGCGAGGTGTCGCGGACTTCGCGCGACTTCTCGTTGAAGATGGCACGGAGCAGACGCTCCTCGGCGCTCAGCTCGGTCTCGCCCTTCGGCGTGACCTTGCCGACGAGGATGTCGCCGGGGCGGACCTCGGCACCGATGCGGATGATGCCGCGCTCGTCGAGGTCGGCCAGCAGGTCCGGGCTGACGTTGGGGAGGTCACGGGTGATCTCCTCCTTGCCGAGCTTGGTGTCGCGGGCGTCGACCTCGTACTCCTCGATGTGGATCGAGGAGAGCGTGTCGTCCTTGATGAGGTTCTGCGACAGGATCATCGCGTCCTCGTAGTTGTAGCCCTCCCACGGCATGAACGCGACGAGGAGGTTCTTGCCGAGCGCGAGCTCGCCGTTCTCCGTCGCGGGACCGTCGGCGATGACCTCGCCCTGCTCCACGCGCTCGCCTGCGGAGACGATGACGCGGTGGTTGTAGCTCGTGCCCTGGTTGGAGCGGTCGAACTTGCGCAGGTAGTAGGTCTGCGTGCCGCCCTCGTCGAGCTGCAGGGTGACGGCGTCGGCCGAGACCTCGGAGACGACACCGGCCTTGTCGGCGGTGACGACGTCGCCGGCGTCGATGGCCGTGTAGCCCTCCATGCCGGTGCCGACGAGCGGCGACTCGGAACGGAGCAGCGGGACGGCCTGACGCTGCATGTTCGCACCCATGAGGGCGCGGTTCGCGTCGTCGTGCTCGAGGAACGGGATCAGCGACGTCGCGACCGACACCATCTGGCGCGGGGAGACGTCCATGTAGTCGACCTCGTCCTTGGCGACGAGTTCGACCTCGCCACCCTTCTTGCGGACGAGCACCTTGTCGTCAGCGAAGTGGAAGTCGTTCGTCAGCGGGGCGTTGGCCTGCGCGACGACGAAGTCGTCCTCTTCCGAAGCGGTGAGGTAGTCGATGGTCTTCGTGACCTCGCCGTCGACGACGCGACGGTACGGGGTCTCGATGAAGCCGAAGGAGTTGATCCGACCGAACGACGCGAGCGAACCGATCAGGCCGATGTTCGGGCCTTCCGGGGTCTCGATCGGGCACATGCGGCCGTAGTGCGACGGGTGGACGTCACGGACCTCGACGCCGGCACGCTCACGGGACAGACCACCCGGGCCGAGGGCCGAGAGACGACGCTTGTGCGTCAGGCCCGCGAGCGGGTTGTTCTGGTCCATGAACTGCGACAGCTGGGACGTTCCGAAGAACTCCTTGATCGCGGCGACGACCGGACGCACGTTGATGAGCGTCTGGGGCGTGATCGCCTCGATGTCCTGCGTGGTCATGCGCTCGCGGACGACGCGCTCCATGCGGGACAGACCCGTGCGGACCTGGTTCTGGATGAGCTCGCCGACGGCGCGGATGCGACGGTTGCCGAAGTGGTCGATGTCGTCCACGTCGAGGCGCAGCTGCACCGGCTCGCCGTCACGGACGCCGTCGATCGTGGTGCGCTCAGCGTGCAGCGACACCAGGTACTTGATCGTCGCGACGATGTCCTTGACGGTGAGCACCGAGTCGGACAGCGGGGCGTCCATGCCGAGCTTGCGGTTGACCTTGTAGCGGCCGACCTTCGCCAGGTCGTAGCGCTTCGGGTTGAAGTAGAAGTTGTCGAGGAGCGCACGCGCGGCCTCGGCAGCGACCTGCTCGCCCGGACGGAGCTTGCGGTAGATGTCCTTGAGCGCCTCTTCCTTCGTGAGGACGGCGTCCTTCTCGAGGGTCGACTCGATCGACGCGAAGCCCTGGAACTCGTCCATGATCTCTTCGCTCGTCAGGCCGAGGGCCTTGAGGAAGACGGTCACGGACTGCTTGCGCTTGCGGTCGATGCGCACGCCCACCTGGTCGCGCTTGTCGATCTCGAACTCGAGCCAGGCACCACGCGACGGGATGATCCGCGCCGAGTAGATGTCCTTGTCGGAGGTCTTCTCCTGCTGGCGCTCGAAGTACACGCCGGGCGAACGGACGAGCTGCGACACGACGACGCGCTCGGTGCCGTTGATGATGAACGTGCCGCGTTCGGTCATGAGCGGGAAGTCGCCCATGAAGACCGTCTGCGTCTTGATCTCACCCGTCATGTGGTTCATGAACTCGGCGTTGACGTACAGCGGAGCGGCGTAGGTCTTGCCGCGCTCCTTGCAGTCGTCGATCGAGTACTTCGGGTCTTCGAGCTCCGGCGCGGTGAACGAGAGCTGCATGGTCTCGCCGAGGTCCTCGATCGGGGAGATCTCCTCGAAGATCTCCTCGAGCCCCGAGTGCAGCGCGAGGTCGGTACGACCCTGCTCCTGCCCTTCGGCGAGGCGGGCCTTCCACACGTCGTTGCCGACGAGCCAGTCGAAGCTCTCCGTCTGGAGTGCGAGCAGATCAGGAACCGTGAGGGTGTCCGTGATCTTGGCGAACGAGAGTCGCGAGTGGTTGCGACCGTTCTTGGGGTTGGTGGATGCGTTGGGCGCAGCAGCCAAGGGTGTGACCTCCGGTAGGCCCCGTCGGGCCGACACTGACGAGCAGTGTGTAGGTGAGTGGATTGATCGCTCGGCGAACCCTGAGATGCAAGCCCTGCGACCACGCCGACGCGTGCCTGACGCGGAACGTCGGTGCACGTGTGGGATGATCTCCGTGAGCGGTACCCGCCGCCATATACGGGTCCGGCTGCACCAGGGCGAGATGAGTTTCTGTCTCAGAACTCTGCGTCGACCGCAATATGACGACACGGATGCCAGGGAGCGCGAACTGTCATCATAGTTCGCTCCGTGGCGCGCTGTCCAGTCCCGGCTTGACCGGATTCGGCAGTGGCGTGTATAAGCCGCCACGCACCGCTTCCATTCCCGTGCTCAGCCGGGTCTCTCCTCAGCCGAGCCCGTGATCAACCGAGACGCTCGCGCTCGACGTGATCCGCGCCTCCCGGCCCGCCCGGCAGTCCGGCCAGCGCACGGAACGCGTCCTCCGGTCGACGCGTGCGGACGAACGTGACCCGGCCCCGGTCGTCCGTGAGCTCGATCCCGAGCCCCGGCGTGAGGATGAGCGCACGCACGCCGCGACGGATCCGCAGGCCGACACCGCCGTAGGTGGCCGCGTCCGCCTCGACCAGGCGGACGTCGGTGATCCGCCGGCGCGGGATGCGCCGTGGCGGGAGCGGACGGAAGTGCAGGGTCACGTGCCGCTCGGTGACGGTGAACCCGGCACGGGCGAGCAGGAGCAGCGCCCCGAGGGCGACGGCGAGCAGGGCCGGCACCAGCAGGGCGACCTCCGGTGCGTCCCCGGGCCAGCCGAGCACGGCGGCGGACAGGCCGGCGCCGCCGACGAGCAGCGCCGTGCCGACGACCCGCATCCAGGTGGGCGCCGTCTCGCGGTCGGCGTGGAACTGCAGGGAGGCACGCGAAGCGCGCGACGGCCGAGAAGCGCGGGACGGCCGGGAGGCCCGGATCACCCGGGTGGGTCGGGTGCCGGCCCGGCGGGTGTCCGGGGTGGTGGAACGAGCGGTGGGCACGCTCATGGTGTCGGCGGTCATGACGGAGGTCTCCTGCGGCGGATCAGCAGTGGTGCACTCGTCATCGGGTGCGGTGCGTTCGACGGCCAGCGCGCGCGGGTGGCCGGAGGGGTGGCGCTCAGCAGCACGCCGACGACGCGCACGCTCGAGCGGTGGGGGCGCTCACGGGCACGTCGTGGTCACGGTGTCCGGGCGGACGCGTGGTGTGTGGGGCACACACGCATCGACGCTCTGGCGTCGTGACGACAGGCGTCAACGGTACGCAACGAGTCTTGGCGTCCGCTGGTCGTCCATGTGTACGCATTCACGTGTCCGCAGCGCGTCGCGTGGGTACGGCGGGGTGCTGCCGACGGTCAGCGCAGGACGCGGGCGACGGCCTCGGCGCGGGTCCGGACCCCGAGCTTCGCGAACACCTGGTTCACGTACGACTTCACGGTGGGCACCGTCAGGAACAGCTCGGCGGCGATCTGCGGGTTCGTCCGGCCGTCCGCGATCCGCTCGAGGACGTCCACTTCGCGCGGGGTGAGGTCCGGGAACCGGGCACCGAGTGACCGGCCCGGATCAGCTCCCGCCGGCGCAGCGGAACCAGCAGCGGCGCCGGCACCTGCGTCGGCACCAGCACCACCGGCGAGGCGCGCCACCAGCCGCGCCCCCACGGTCGCGTCGAAGGTCGACTGCCCGGCGGCCACCGCCCGCACCGCGGTCGCGATCTCCGCCCGCCCGGCGTCCTTCGTCAGGTAGCCGCGCGCTCCCGCCCGCAGCGCGGTGACGACGGAGTCGTCGTCGGCGTAGGTCGTCAGCACCAGGACCGCCACCCCGGGGTGCTCGGCGACGATCCGCGCGGTCGCGGTCGGCCCGTCGACCCCCGGCATCCGCAGGTCCATCAGGACGACGTCGGGCACGTACCGGTCGACGGCGGCGATCGCCTCGGCACCGTCCGCCGCCTGCCCGACGACCTGCAGGTCGGGCACGAGCGACAGCACCGTCACCAGGCCGTCGCGGACGATGGCCTGGTCGTCGACCACGAGCACCCGGATCGTCACGAGCGGTCGTCCTCGGCGGCGCCCGGAGCGTCCGCGGTCTCCGCATCGACCGAACCGTCGACGGGCAGGTGCATGGCGACGACGAACTCGTCGTCGGAACGCTCGGCCTCCACCGTGGCCTCGCTGCCGAGTTCCGCGAACCGCTCGCGCATCCCGAGCAACCCCTGTCCACCGCTCGGCAGCGGGTTGGCCACGACGACGTCCACGGCGTCGCCGTCCCGGATCACGGACAGGGACACGGGGCGGCCGGGAGCGTGCCTGCGGGCGTTGCTGAGGGCCTCCCGGACGACCTGGACCACGGCGGCCCGGTGGGCGTCGTCGAGGACCGCGAGGGTCGCGTCGCCCTGCACGACGACCTCGCCGCCGAACGAGCGGTGCGCGTCGAGCAGGGCCGTCAGGCCCGACGCGTGGTCGGCGGACGGACTGGAGGCACGGGTCGGCTCCGGCTGGTCGGGCTGCGGTTCGTCGCGGAGCGCGTGCACCGCACGCCGCGCCTCGGCCAGGCCGTCCGCGGCCAGCGCGCGGGCATCGCCGGCTCGGCGGGTGGCCTCGTCGACGCGGCCGGCCTCGAGCAGGGCCTCGACCGCGTCGAGCTGCAGCACCAGGCCGCCGAGCGAGTGGGCGAGGACGTCGTGGATGTCCCGGGACGCCCGCGACCGATCGGCGAGGAGCCGTGCGCGCTGCTGCTGCCGCTCGGTCTCGCGGGCCTGCGCCGTCGTGATCCGCACCTGCCGACGGCTGAATCCGACGAGCACGCCGAGCAGCAGCCCGCCGCCGACGCCGAGGACGAACTGCACCGACGTCTGCTCGAGCGTCGCGGTGACGGCGACCACCACGACGGCGGCGAGCGCGGCGACCGCGGCCGTCCAGACCGGCAGGCGGAGGTCGGCGCCGAGGACGACGAGCCCGACGATCACCGGGACGACCAGGAGCGAGTCGGTCGGCACCACGACGCAGGATCCGGCGGCGATCATCACGCCGGCTGCGGCGACGAGCACGCGGGGCGTGCGTGCGGCTTCGCGGACGGCCCAGGCGGCGAGCGCCACGGCCCCGAGGACCCAGACCCACGCGGGGTGGTGGAGCAGCAGGCCGTTCCGGACGAACCAGAAGGCCACCACGGCGATCCCGACGGCGTTGAGTCCCCAGGTGAGCACCGAGCGGGACCGGACCCCGGCGGGGTCGGTCGGGTCCGGGTCGGTGGGCAGGCTCACCGGACCATCATGCCGCGGCGGGCGGCCGCCGACCGGTCACCGCCGCGGGGGATGCGCTGGTCGACGACCAGGGCACGGGCGGCGCGGTTCAGGGCGAGCACGAGCAGGATCGTGCCGGTCGAGGTGAGCAGGTGTGCGCCGAGGTGGCCGCCGAGGACGTCGAGTCCGATGCGGGCGGCGATCAGGACGAGCCAGAGCGCGGCGCCCAGCCAACCGGTGCGGGACTGCAGGGTGCGCCCCTTGTCGTCCGGTGTCGTGACGGTGCGGAACCGGGTCATGGCCCCCATCGCGAGGCCGACGCCGGCGGTGAGCAGGGCCTCGAGGCCGAGGAACACGACGTCGGTGGTGGTGACGGTCGTCGTGGTCTGCGCGAGGACGACCACGCCGACGATCGCCATCACGAGCGGACCCCGCCAGATGCGCGCCGGGTCGAGGTACCGCCAGGTCGCCTGCCGGTACGCCAGGAGGCCGACGAGGGCGAGGCCGATGAGCACGTTCGCGAGGAGCTGGACCGACATGGTGTGCCTTTCGAGGTGGTCCGGCGGGGCGTTCCCGACCGGTGTGATCAGCCTCGTTCCGGGCGGCCCGCGGGCACACCAACCAGGGGTGGGGACGCGGGTGGTGATCGCGGTGGTGTTCCATTGACGGCATGGCTGATGCGTTCGACGGGTTCCGGATCGGTGCGGGGTACTCGGTGGTGGAGCCGGACCGGCACCGACCGGGGTCCTTCACCCTGGTGGTGGACGGCACCCCGCAGTCGCACGTGGACCTCGAGGACCCGACCCACCTGGCGTTCGAGTACATCCGGCGGATCGGGCACGCGATCGACCTGCTGCCGGACGGCCCGATCACGGCACTGCACCTGGGCGCCGGCGCCCTCACCCTGCCCCGCTACGTCGCGGTGACCCGTCCGGGTTCGCGGCAGCAGGTGATCGAGCTCGAGCGTGACCTGGTCGAGCACGTGCGCGAGGCCCTGCCGTTCCCCCGTGGCGCGTCGATCCGGGTGCGGTACGGCGATGCCCGGGAGGTCCTCGGCAAGCTGCCCGCCGGGCTCCGCGGCACCGTGGACCTGGCGGTGGTGGACGTCTTCGGCGGTTCGCAGATCCCCGCACACGTGACGAGCGTCGAGTTCTACCGCGAGGTCGCCGCGTTCCTGTCGCCGACGGGCATCGTCGCGGTGAACGTGGCCGACGGCGCCGGGTTGGCCTTCGCCCGCGGGCAGGCGTCGACGCTGCAGTCGGTGCTGCCGTCGGTCGCGGCGGTGGCGGACACCGGCATGCTCAAGGGCCGGCGGTTCGGCAACATCGTGCTGCTCGGGTCGCCGACCGACCTGCCGGTGGCGGACATGCCGAGGCGGTACTCGTCCGACCCGATGCCGGCCAAGGTCGTGCACGGTGCGGAGCTCCGGTCGTTCATCGCCGGGGCGCCGATCGTCACGGACCAGACGGCGGTCGCGTCGCCGGAGCCGAACCGGAGCGTGTTCGGGGGCTGACGCCCGCCCGGGGCCTCGCCGGGGACGGACTTCGGGCACTCGACGGGTCCGGCTGTCAGGATGGTCTGAACGACCGCGCAGCTGCGCGACCGAGCGATGGGAACCCTGATGACGAACGACGACCGGAACGACCAGGACCGGACGGGCGACGGCCAGGCGCCGCGCTGGGGCGACGCCCCGCAACAGCAGCAGCCCGACGCCGATGCCCCGCGGTACGGCGAGCGGGTGGACCCGGCGCCGACCTCGACCCCGCAGTACGGCGAGCAGTACGGCCAGGGCCAGCAGCAGTCCGGGCAGGGCCAGGGCCAGTACGAGCAGCAGTCCGGGCAGGGCGAGCAGCAGTACGGGCAGCAGCAGTACGGCCAGCCGTCGAGCACGCCGAGCTGGAACGACCAGCAGCGCCACGATCAGGGCCAGCACCACGACCAGCAGCCGTACGCCGCCGCGCCCGCGCACTCCGGCGCCCCGGCCTGGCAGAGCCACGACGAGCCGAAGCCCAAGAAGAAGAAGACCGTCGGCATCATCGCCTTCGTGCTCGGCCTGCTCGCGCTCGTGCTCGGCGTCGTCGGCGGCTACATCATGGGTTCGGCCATCAGCAACAGCGGTGTGATCGACCAGATCACGCAGAACGGTTCGACGAACCTCACGCCCGAGCAGATGCAGAGCGAGGTCATGAACGACCCGGACGTCCGCTCGCAGCTCGTGGGCGGCATCGCCGTGATCGGCATCGCCGCGTTCCTCGGACTCTGGGCACTCGTGCAGGGGATCATCGCGGCCGTCGCCAAGCGCGGTCGTGTCTGGGGCATCCTGGCGATCGTCCTGGCGGTCGTCGCGACCATCGCGACGTTCGTCACCTACGCCGGCGTGGCCGCCGCCGGCGCGATGGGCGCCAACTCCTGATCGACCCCCTCGACCGAACGGCCCGTCGCGCTCCGGCACGGCGGGCCGTTCGTCGTCCCGGGGGGGCACGCGCGGACGGCTGCACCCGCGCAACCTGAGCGCGTCGCACCGACCGCTCCCGGGAGACCGCGGCTACCCTCGAACCGATGTCCCTCCCGCCCGACGACCGCCAGCAGCCCGACCTGTCCGACCGTTCCCGTGAACCGCGCCACGCGGCTCCCGTGACGGCCGGAGTCAGCCCGGGCAGCACCTTCGCGCCCATCAGCCTGCGACCCGCGGTCGACGTCGACGCCGTGCACCAGCGGCTCCGTGACCTCGGTCAGAGCCGCAGCACCGACGCCCTCGCCGAACGGGCCGAGCTCCTCCGCCTGCTCGGCCGTCTGGACGAGTCGCTCGTGATCGCCGAAGAGGTGTTCCGCCTCGCCATGTTCACCGGGGAGCGCCAGGACAAGGTCGCCGCGCGGATCCGTCGTGCGCACGTCCTGCACGACCTCGGCCGGCACGACCGCGCCGCCGCCGAGGCCGCCATGGCCCGCGACACCGCCGCCACCGAGGAGTGGCCGGAGCTCGAGGGCGCCGCGGCCGAGATCGAGGGCTGGTCGCTGTTCGAGAACGACCGCTTCGACGAGGCCCGGGCCGCACTGTCGCGGGCGTACCAGGCCTTCCGGCAGGCGGGGGCGCCGTCCGAGCGCACCGACGCGCTGCGCACCGCGGTCGAGGCCGCCATGCGGGCCTCGATCACGAACCCGGCGGAACCGTCCGACCGGCCCCGGACGGCCCGCGAGGTCGCCGCCCGCCGCGCCGAGGACGACGAACCCACGACCCGCGTCGCCGAGCCGGTGAAGCAGGTCCCGCCGATCCGCCGGCGCGTGCTCGGTGCGCCCGACGCCGCCCGGACCGAGGCCGACGACATCTGGGGCCGGATCGCGGCCCGGGCAGCGAAGAAGGGCCAGGCCGACCCGCGTTCCGAGCAGTGACCGCGCTCGAGACCGTCCGGCTCCGCGCCGAGGCGCTCATCGCCGAACACCTCGGCGCCGGGACGTGGGCGTTCGGGTTCGACCACGCCAAGACCCGCGCGGGTCAGTGCGACTTCGCGCGGAAGCGGATCACGGTGAGCCGTCACCTGGCCACCCGGTTCTCCGACGACGACGTCGAACAGGTCCTGCTGCACGAGGTCGCGCACGCCCTCGCCGGCGCCCGGGCGGCACACGGACCGAAGTGGAAGCGCACGGCCGCGTCGATCGGGTACACCGGTTCCCGGCTGCACGACGGGCCGATCGCCAGCGAGCTCGCCCCCTGGATCGGCACCTGCCCCGCGGGACACGAGCACTTCCGGTACCGCACGCCCACCCGTCCCCTGGCCTGCGCCCGCTGTTCCCGGCGGTTCGACGCCCGGAACGTCATCACGTGGCGGCGCCGGACCGCGGACGACGACGCAGCCACGATGGCATCGACTACCGCATGAGGTGCCCGACGCACGGAGGCGCGCCGGTAACCCGTTAGCCTGGGCGGATGCACACGGGGCAGCACATCCGCACGGACGCCGGTTCCTCCTGGTTCTTCGACGCCGGACGGATCGCGCTCGACTTCGCGCACACGGGTGGCTTCGCCGACGACCCCACCGGACGCCGACCGCGGTCGCAGCTCGGGGAGCTGCTCGCGAGTCCGGCCGACCTGGACGAGTGGCTCAGCGAGCACACCGAGCCGATCGACGTCGGTGCCAGCGCCCGCGAGCTGCAGGACGCCCGTGCCCTGCGTGCCGCGATCGCCCGGCTCGCCGTGGCCGCCGCCCCCGCGCCGGCGAGCACCGCCGCGGAGCGCACCGCCGTGGCGGCGGGCCTGCGCGCCGGAGCCGGCCGCACGCGCCCCGCGCCCGACGACATCGACACCGTCAACCTGTTCGCCGCCCTGCCGGACGTGCCCCCGAGCCTCCCGGGTGGCCGACGCCGCGCCGGAGCGAACCGGGTCCGCCTGGCGCAGGCCCTGTCGAGCGTCGCGCGCGACGCCGTCGCGCTCTTCACCGAGGTCGGCTTCGACGACGTCGAGGCCGACGGTCGGCCGACGCGGCTGAGCCGGTGCTCGGCCGAGGACTGCGGCCTGGTGTTCTACGACTCGTCGCGCGGTGGGACCCGTCGCTGGTGCTCGATGCAGCGGTGCGGCAACCGGGCGAAGGTCCGGGCGCACCGCGCTCGCCGCGCCGCGGAGTGAGCCCGAGCTGACACCTTCCTCTCGTCGTCCGGGAGGGGGCGAGTCGCGACACCCCGCGCACCTCGGCCGAGCGGTCACCAACCGTCGCCCGACGGCGTTCCAACCGTCAGGTTGCGACCACCCGACGCGAAGCAAGCGACGAGTCGCGACCAGCCACCGGCCGGGAGGCGCGTGGCGGCGCCGCCACGGGCCTCCTGTCCGCCTTCTGCGAGCGGTCACGACACCCCGCGCACCTCGGCCGAGCGGTCACCGACTGTCTACTGGCGGCGTCCCAGCCGACGGGTCGTGACCACCCGACACACGCACACGCGAGTGGCGACCGGCCAGCACCACGACACAGCGAAGAAAAAGATTCGGTGAGCCGAATTCTCTGGCAGGATCGGTGCATGACCGACACTGCCAGCCCCCGGCTCGACGAGCACCCATCCGGTGCCCCGCGTCGTCGCGCAGCCGGGCTCACCCTGCTCGGACCGGCCTTCGTGGCGGCCATCGCGTACGTCGACCCGGGCAACGTCGCCGCCAACCTGACGGCCGGCGCCGAGTACGGGTACCTGCTGCTCTGGGTGCTCGTGGCCGCGAACGCCAGCGCCGTGGTGGTGCAGTACCTGTCCGCCAAGCTCGGGGTGGTGACGGGCAAGTCGCTGCCCGAACACCTCGGCCTGCGGATGCGGCGCACCCCGCGCCTGCTCTTCTGGGGCCAGGCCGAGATCGTCGCCGCCGCGACCGACATCGCCGAGGTCATCGGCGGCGCGCTCGCGCTCTACCTGCTCTTCGACCTGCCGCTCGTGGTCGGCGGGATCATCACCGGGCTCGTCTCGATGCTCCTGCTGACCCTGCACAGCCGCCGGGGCACGCGCCTGTTCGAGACCGTGGTGACGGCGATGCTCGCGATCCTGACGGTGGGCTTCTGCGCCGGGCTCCTGTTCGCCCGGGTCACACCGGCCGACCTGGTCGCCGGGCTCGTGCCGCGGTTCGAGGGCGCCGGGTCGGTGCTGCTCGCGGCCTCGATGCTCGGTGCGACCGTGATGCCGCACGCGGTGTACCTGCACTCGGCGCTCGCCCGGGACCGCCACGGGGACGTCCCCGCCGGGCCGGAGCGTCGCCGGGTGCTCGTCGCGACCCGGTGGGACGTCGGCCTCGCGCTGATCGTGGCGGGTGGAGTGAACATCGCGATGCTCGTCCTCGCCGCGGCCACCCTGCCCGGAGTCGAGGGCACCGACTCCATCCCCGGTGCGCAGCGCGCCATCGCCGAGAACGTCGGCCCGGTCGTCGGGGTGCTCTTCGCCGTGGGCCTGCTCGCGTCCGGCCTGGCCTCGACCTCGGTGGGCTGCATGGCCGGCGCGGAGATCATGAAGGGCCTGCTGCACGTGCGGATCCCGCTCGTGGCCCGACGCGCGATCACCCTGGTGCCCGCGATCGTGCTGCTCGCGCTGAACGCCGACGCGACGATGCTGCTCGTCGTCAGCCAGGTGGTGCTGAGCTTCGGGATCGCCTTCGCGATCGTGCCCCTGGTGGTCTACACCTCGCGACGGAGCGTGATGGGGACCGACGTGAACGCCGCGACCACCCGCGTGGTGGCGTGGGTGATCGCGGCGGTCATCGTGGCGCTCAACGTCGCGCTGGTCGTGCTGACCCTGACCGGCTGAGGCCCGGCCGGTCAGGGGACGGGCGGTCGTCAGTCGACGACCTGGACGTCCTTCCAGAACGCGACGTAGCCCGAGTAGTCCTTGCCGACGCGGTCGAACGACGACGGGATCGGCGTCGGGTACGACCACGCGCGGTCTTGCAGCGCCTGTCCGTCGACGTTCACCGTGAAGTACTGGGTGTCGCCCTTCCACGGGCAGTGGTACTGGGTGGGGCTCTCGGTGAAGAGCTCGGTCTTCACGCTCGACGGCGGGAAGTACCAGTTGCCCTCGATCTTGATGAGGTCCTCTTCGGGGGCCTCCGCGATCACCGTGTCGCCGACGACTGCCTTCATGGCGTTGCTCCTTCGCTCGCTGGTTCCGTGACGGGGCGAACGCTACGCGCGCTCCCCCGATTCCCGCAGGACGGTCAGGTCGGGGCCCGCGGCGAGCGCCGCGTGCACGTCGTCACGGCTCAGGACGGCGGCTCCCTCGGACGCACTGACCAGGTGGCGCACGGCCCGGCGCAGCCCGGTGTACGCCGCGCAGGCCGCGGCGGCCTCGGGTGAGGTGTGGTCGATGCCGACCTCGGTGAGCGCGTCGACGACGGCTCCGGCGGCGAGCAGGTCCTCGACGGCGAAGTCCGGTGCGTCGGCGACGTCGACGGACTCCCCCGCCGCCTCGGCCGCGTCGTCGAGGGCTGCGGTGTGGTGCAGCCCGGCGGCCACGATCGCGACGACGCACCGGTCACCGCGTGCGGCCTGGAGGCCCGTCACCCGTTCCGCGACCGCCGCCGCGTTGCCGAGGTGGCCGAGCACGACCTCCGGACCCTGCGGCAACTGGGCGGTCACGTTCCGCAGCGCGCGCCGCTGTGCGGCGGCGTCGGGAGTCGGCGGCAGGGCGTCGACCCAGACGAGCAGGTGGGTGCCGTGGGCGATGCGAGCCGCACCCCCGGGACCCCACGCGAACCGGACCTGGTACTTCTCCTGGGTGCGTTCTGCCACGTCCGTCACGATAGCCGCCCGGGCGATGCTGTCCCTCTCCACAGGGTCGCCGTCCGACCGGGTTCCGCCAGGGTCGTCGACCCTAGGATGCATGTCCATGGAGATCGCCCCCGCGCCCACCCTGACCGGCGACCGTGTGACGCTCGAGCCCCTCGGGCAGGAGCACGCGGAAGACCTGCGGGCGGCGGTCGCGGACGGCGATCTGTGGCGCACCTGGTACACCTCGGTGCCCGCCCCGGCACAGGTCGAGGCCGAGATCGACCGGCGGCTCGCCGAGCACGAGGCCGGCCGCATGGTGCCCTTCGCCGTGCGGGACCGCCCGACCGGCCGGGTGGTGGGCGCGACGACCTTCATGAACATCGACTCGGGCAACCGCCGTGTCGAGATCGGCAGCACGTTCCTGGCCAGGTCAGCGCAGCGATCGGGGATCAACACCGAGTCGAAGCTGCTCATGCTGTCCCACGCGTTCGAAGCGTGGCAGTGCATCGCGGTCGAGTTCCGCACCCACTGGCACAACCTGCAGTCCCGAGCGGCCATCGCGGGTCTCGGCGCCAAGCAGGACGGCGTCCTCCGGAACCACGCGATCGGCCGTGACGGCACCCTGCGCGACACCGTGGTGTTCTCCGTCATCGCGTCGGAGTGGCCGGCGGTCCGCCTCTCGCTGGCCGAGCGGCTCCGGCGGCACGACCGCGCCGAGGGGTCCCGCCGTCGGTCGGCCCGGCACGCCTGAGGCGGCACCGTCCAGCCCGCGGGCGTAGCGTCACCGCCATGCACGTCGGCCTCCGGATCGTCCTCGACGCGCCGGTCGACGCCGTGCGCGATGCCCTGCTGTCCCCGTCCGTGATGGTCGCGGTGACGAAACCGTTCCTGGCGTACCGTTCGCGCGACCCGCGGGGGTTCCCGGAGCGTTGGGAGCCCGGGCACCCGCACCCGATCACCGCGGACGCCTTCGGGCTGGTGCCGAGCGGCGACACGCACGTCGACCTCGACCTGTACGAGGTCCGGGGAGTCCCCGTGCAGCGTGACAACGGCGGCGGCACGTCCGGGTTGTTCGGGCGGATGACGATGTCGCACCGGATGGCCGTCGTCCCCGCGCCGGGTGGCCGGACCCTGCTGCTCGACCGCCTGACCTACCGGATGCGACCGGCCGTCCTCGGGCTCGCCCTGTGGCCCGGCATGTGGGTCATCTGGCAGTGGCGGGCGTTCCGGATGCGTGCCCTCGCGCCCACCTGGCGGACCGACGGCGAGTGACGTGACGCGGGTCGGGCCTCCCGTCCACCGCGGAGCGGGCGTAGCCTCGTCCACGTGAGCCAGACGCGCCCCCAGGAGCCGACGACCGACGACCGCGTGCGCAGCACGCTGGCGACGACGGATTGGCGGCGGATGACGTTCGACCTGTACCGCCGCGTCCGCGCCACCCCGGACCCCCAGACGGCGCACGCGCTCTGGCGCGAGACCCGGGACGCGATGTTCGCGGAGCACCCGGCGTCGCCGCTGCTCGACGAGGACGCCCGCGACTTCGAGTCCCTGCCGGTGCCGGACTACGACCCCGCGTGGCGGTTCCAGGTGCGCATCGAGGCCACGGAGCCCGCCGAGTTCGATTTCGAGACCGGCACCGACGGCATCGTCCACTTCGACCGGCTCGGCCTCGTGCGGGTCCCCGGGGTCGGCACGCTCGACGTCTGGAAGCACGGCGGCTACGCGGGCGGGGTGTTCGTCCCGGTCAAGGACGCCAGCGCCGGCAAGGCCCGCGGCACCTACGGCGGCGGACGCTACCTGCTCGACACCATCAAGGGCTCGGACCTGGGCGGCGACGACCTCGGGTCGCTCGTGCTCGACTTCAACTTCGCGTACAACCCGTCGTGCGCGTACGACCCGGCGTGGGCGTGCCCGCTCGCGCCTCCGGGCAACACCGTGGCGGTCCCGATCCCCGTCGGCGAGCAGTACGACTTCTAGGGTGGAACGCATGACAGGACTCGTCGCCCTCGACGTCGGTGGCCGCGTGCCGCCGTTCGAGCAGGTCCGATCGCAGATCGCCGCGCAGATCACCGCCGGGTACCTGGTGGACGGCGAACGGCTGCCGAGCGTGCGTGGACTGGCGGACGAGCTCGGGCTCGCCGCCGGCACCGTCGCGAAGGCCTACCAGCTGCTCGAGGAGGCCGGACTCGTGCACACCGCACGGGGCGCCGGCACCCGTGTGGTGCGACCGGCAGCGGTACCGGACGCCGTGGCCGAGGCCGCTCGCGCCCTGGCCGCTGCGGCACGCTCCGCGGGGCTGTCGGCGGACCAGGCCGCGACCGCGTTGCGCGAGGCCTGGCCGGCCTAGCGCGGGCGTGCGGCTGGCTGGCTGGCGCTTCCGGGCGTACCCGGTCGTTCCGGGCGTACCTGGTCGGAAGTTCTGACCCGGTACGCCCGATCCGACCAGGCATCGCAGGCGTTCTGGGAAGAACCGATCCGAGCGCTCAGCAGTGCTCGTACACGTACGCGTCGTCCGTCGGGGTCACCAGGTCACGGTCGCGCAGGATCGTCATGGCCGGACGGCTCCCCAGCCCGCAGACCGACGCCCACGAGCCCTTGAGGGTGTCCGAGTACTCGACGTCGATGACCCGTCCGCCGTAGGCCTTCGTGTACGCGGCGCACTCCCGGTACTGCACGCACTCCTCGGCGACGACGAAGTCGAACCCGGTCTGCTTCCTGCCGGACGCCCCGAGCTGCGGGGTGTTCTTCTGCCCGACGGCCAGGCCGTGCCGGTGCCCCTCGGCGACGAGCGACTTCGCGAGCGCCAGGTTGCCGGCACGGGTGAGCCGCTTGCCGCTTCGGGTCCACGAGTCGAGGTTGTCGAACTCCACCGCGTCGAACCCGCGGTCACCGCAGCGGGCGACGGTCTTCGCGAGCACCTTCGTGATCAGGGCACGCTTGGCCGCCGTCCGGGTGTCGAGGAGCATCTCGTCCGGCCATCCCGGGTCCGACACCGGCTTGCCCGCACGATCGCGGAGGATCGCCGACGGGTACGACTTCTTCCACGTGCTGGCGGCCTCGGGCTGCGTCTGGAACCCGTTGACGTAGCAGATGTTGTACTTGCCCTTCGCCGGGCGGTCGGTGCTGTCGCGCTCGACGATCGTCACGCCGGAGGGCGGGGTGTACCCGCCGCCGAGCTGGTAGTCCACACGACCCGAGGTCGGCAGGTTGCGGTAGCTCCCGGCCGCGCTGGTCGTGGCGGCCTCGGCGCAGCCGGCGGTGCCGAGGACGGCCACCAGGGCCATCGTGGTGGTCAACAGGAGGGATCGCGTGCGCACCCCGGAATCCTCGCACGCCACGGGTGAACGACCCCGCCCTCGCCGTTCCGGGGATGTGCACGCTATGCTGGTCGTACTCGAGGCGCCGATCGCCTCGTGCGTCGTACGGACGCCCCGAACTCCCGACCAGCTGTCTCCAGACTCCGGTCGATGATCGAGCACCTCACGAAGGTGCCCAGGCTTCTCTGCTGCGGCGACTGCGCCAGCCACATCCGTTGGCGCGCATCCCGCCCGCGCGCTGCCTCAGAGCGCGCCCACAGCCGGACTGCTCCGGCTCGAAAGGTCACCATGACCACCGAAGACATCCGTTTCTCCGACCTCGGCGTCCCCGCGCCGATGGTCTCCGTCCTCGCTGACCAGGGCAAGGACATGGCGTTCCCCATCCAGGCGGACACCCTCCCGGACTCCCTGCAGGGCAAGGACGTCCTCGGCCGCGGCCGCACCGGCTCCGGCAAGACCATCGCCTTCGCGATCCCGCTCGTCGCGCGCCTCGCCGCCAGCGGCCGCAAGCGCCGCGCCGGCCGCCCCCGCGCCCTGGTGCTCGCCCCGACCCGTGAGCTCGCGACCCAGATCGACGTCGCCCTCGCCCCGCTCGCCAAGGCCATGGGCCTGAACACCACGACCATCTTCGGTGGCGTCGGTCAGGGCCGTCAGGTCGACGCCCTGCGCGGCGGCGTCGACGTCGTGGTCGCCTGCCCGGGTCGCCTCGCCGACCTCATGCAGCAGGGCCACGTGAACCTGGGCGACATCGAGGTCACCGTCCTCGACGAGGCCGACCACATGGCCGACATGGGCTTCCTGCCCGGCGTGACCAAGATCATGCAGGCGACGCCCGAGAACGGGCAGCGACTGCTGTTCTCCGCCACGCTCGACAACGGCGTGGACAAGCTCGTCAAGAAGTTCCTGCACAACCCGGTGATGCACTCCGTCGACGAGGCGAACAGCCCCGTCGAGGCGATGACCCACCACCTGTTCGAGGTCGCCGACGCCGACGCGAAGAAGCACCTCGTGAGCGCCCTCGCCTCGGGCAACGGTCGCCGCATCCTCTTCATGCGCACGAAGCACCACGCCAAGCGCCTGGCCAAGCAGCTCAGCAGCCAGGGGATCCCGGCCGTCGACCTGCAGGGCAACCTGTCGCAGGGTGCCCGCGAGCGCAACCTCGCGAAGTTCTCCTCCGGCGAGGCCCTCGTGCTCGTGGCCACCGACGTCGCCGCCCGCGGTGTGCACGTCGACAACGTCGAGCTCGTCGTGCACGTCGACCCGCCCACCGAGCACAAGGCGTACCTGCACCGCTCGGGCCGCACGGCGCGTGCCGGTTCGTCCGGTGACGTCGTCACGGTGACGATGCCCGCCGAGCGTCGCGACGTCGCGCAGATGATGCGTGCAGCCGCGATCAAGGTCACCCCGCAGCACGTCACGGCGACCTCCCCGGCCGTCGCCGCGCTCGTCGGCGAGGTCGCTCCGATCCGCCACGTGGCCGAGGAGCAGCCCACCCAGCAGCGTCAGCCCAAGCAGCGCTCGGCCGAGTCCGCCGGTGACGGCGGCGGTCGTCGCCGTGGTCGCGGCGGTCGGTCTGGAGGCGCGGCGCAGCCCGCACGCTCCGGCTCGGCTGGCGAGTCCGCCGGTTCGGCCGGGGGCCGTCAGGGCCGTCCGGCCCGTGGCGCACGGACCGAGGGCGCCGGGCGCTCCGGTGCCGCGGCCGCTGGTTCGACCGGTGGTCGCCGCAGCGGCGGCAACCGTCGCTCGGGCAGCAGCGACGTCGTGCGCGGCGGCTCGTCGGCCGTCTGGTCGTCCGAGGGCGGCTACGCCGCGGGTCGGTCCGGCAACGAGTCGGGCGGCAACCGTCGTGGTGGCTCGCGCCGCGCCTCCCGTCCGGCCGGCGCTGCCGACCGCCACTGACCCACGCGCTCTGACCCGCGCAGCCTGACCCGCGCAGCCTGACCCAGTCGGGCTGAGCCCGTCGGTGCCCGCAAGACACCGGTGTTCACGTTTCGAACCCCCGCATCGCGCGGTGTGTTCCGTGAACACCGGTGTTCTGCGTCCGGGCTCGGGCGAACCTTGGCGGGGGCTGGGGGTGGGGTACTCCGCCGGGCGTACGGTCTCACTCACCGGATGCCGCGCAAGCGGCTGACGGGGAACACGTCCGCTTCTGGAAGGAGTGCCTATGGCTGGCATCGATGACATCAAGAACGCCGCTGAGAAGGCGGCAGGCAAGGTCAAGGAAGCTGCCGGCAACGCGACCGGTAACGACCGGCTGAAGGCCGAAGGCCAGACCGACCAGGGCAAGGCCTCGGCGAAGCAGGGCGTCACCGACGTCAAGGACGCCGCGCACGGCGTCGCCGACAGCTTCAAGGACGACAAGCACTAAGCCGGTTCGCGACCGCGCTGCGAAGCCCCCGGATCCGATCGGATCCGGGGGCTTCGTCGTGCGGGGACTTCGTCGTGCGCCGGGCGTGGACGCCGCGGTCGGGCTAGTGCAGGGCGCCGACCGATGCCAGGCCGGCCCGCAGCAGTGCGCCGCGGCCGCCTTCCATCTCGTCGGCGACGGCGTCGGACGCAGCTTCCATCGGGCTCATCCACGTGAGCTCGAGGGCGTCCTGCCGGGGCTCGCACGTGCCGGTGACGGGGACGACGTACGCCAGCGAGATCGCGTGCTGCCGCTCGTCGGTGTACACCGAGGCGCCGGGCAGCGGGAAGTACTCGGCCACGGTGAACGGCGTCGGGCTCGAGGGCAGCTGCGGGAACGCCATCGGCCCGAGGTCCTTCTCGAGGTGGCGGAACAGCGCGGTGCGGATCGACTCGCCGAACATCACGCGGCCGGACACCAGGGTGCGGGCGATGAGACCGCTCGGGGAGACACGCAGCAGCACGCCGACCTCGGTCACGACGCCGAGACCGTCGGTGCGGACGGGGACCGCCTCGACGTAGCAGATCGGCAGACGACGGCGGACGTTCGCGAGCTCCTCGTCGGACAGCCAGCCGGAGTCGGGATCGGGGGTGCGCAGCGAGGACATGCACCGTGTCTACCAGGGACGGCGGCGAGTTCGGCGGAAGGCACGGGAGTTGGGGATGGTTAGCGTTGTCCACATGATCGATGCGGACCTGGTGCAGTGGACACGGAGTGCCTCGGACCGGCGGGGCACACCCCTGCTCGTGGCGATGCACGGGGTGGGCTCGAACGAGCACGACCTGCTCGGGCTCGCCCCCGCGCTGCCGCCCGCGTGGACCGTTGCGTCGCTCCGCGCGCCGATGCCGTGGGGGTCCGGCTTCAGCTGGTACCCGCTCGGCACGCCCGGCTCCCCAGCGCCCGAGGCGGTGGACGCCACGACCGCCGAGGTGCTCGACTGGATCGACTCCGTCGCCGCCGACCACCCGCGGATCGGGCTGCTCGGGTTCTCGCAGGGCGGCTCGATGGCACTCCAGCTCCTGCGCGCCCGGCCCGCGGCGTTCGCGTTCGCGGTGTCCCTGTCGGGGTTCGTCGTGCCGGGCGTCACGGACTCGCGCGACGAGGCCGTGTCGGCCGTGCGGCCGCGGGTGTTCCTGGGGCACGGTGACCTCGACCCGGTGATCCCACCCGAGGCGACCGCCCGGACGCAGGCGTGGGCCGCAGCGCACACCGACGTGACCGACCGTTCCTACGCGGGCCTGCCGCACGCCGTGTCGACGGCGGAGCTGGCGGACGTGGCGGCCTTCGTCGACGCGGTGTAGGCGCACGACGACGGACAGGAGGCCCGGTGCCAGCTGGCACCGGGCCTCCTGTCCGTCATGGGTGACGTCCGTCAGTCGGCGAGGATCTGGAGCAGGTCCTTGCGGAGCTGGTCCACCTTGGCCGTGGCGGCCTTGGCCTGTTCCTCGGTCGCGGTGCTGCGGTACATCTGCAGGACGCCCATGGTCTTCCGCAGCGCCTCGAAGAACTCGCGCTGGGCGTCCGGGATGCCCGGGGCCCCGTCGAGTGCCGCAGCGATCTCGTCGGCCTTGGCCTCGGTCTCGGCCTTGCCGGCGTCGGTGAGCTCGAAGAGCGTCTTGCGGCCGTCGCCCGACGAGACCACGAGGTCTTCGTCGACGAGCTGCTGGAGCGTCGGGTAGACCGAGCCGGGGCTCGGCTTCCAGGCGCCGCCGGTGCGCTCGGCGATGGTCTTGATCACGGCGTACCCGTTCTGCGGGCCCTCGGCCAGCAGACCGAGGATCGCGAGACGGACGTCACCGCGGCGACGGCGTTCGCGGCCGAAGCCGGGCCCGCCGAAACCGGGGCCGAAGCCCATGCCCGGGCCGAAGCCGGGTCCGAACCCGCGACCACCGAAGCCGCGGCCGCCGTGGTCGTGGTCACCGCGGTCACGGCCGGGGAAGCCGGCACCGTGGTGCTGCCGCGCGCCGCCGAAGCGGGGGCCGCGCGGACCGAGCCCGCGCTGGTCGCGGGGGGACGTGTTGCTGTCGTCGTCATACCAGGGGCGCATGAGGAGTCCTTTCATCGTGCTGAGTCGGCTCGCGACCGGTCTGACCTGATCGTCTTCGTCGTATCGCGATGTGTTTACGATAGATCGCTAACTATCGTCCTGTCAAGGGGTACGTGTGCTCGGCCTGCTGTCGGTGGTGGCGGGCAGGATGGGACGGACCATGACGGACGTCTTCGAGCGCTTCTCCCCCGCGACCACCGAGTGGTTCCGCGGCGCCTTCGACGCACCGACACCGGCACAGGCCGGGGCGTGGGACGCCATCTCGACCGGGCAGCACGCACTCGTGATCGCCCCGACCGGCTCCGGCAAGACCCTGGCGTCGTTCCTGTGGTCGATCGACCGGCTCATCAGCGCGACGGACCGCCCGCCGGCGAAGCAGCGCACGCGGGTGCTCTACGTCTCGCCGCTCAAGGCCCTCGGCGTCGACGTCGAGCGCAACCTGCGGAGCCCGCTCGTCGGCATCACCCAGACCGCTCGGCGCCTCGGCACCGGACCGCCGGACGTCACGGTCGGGGTGCGCAGCGGTGACACCCCGTCGTCCGACCGCCAGAAGCTCCTGCGCCAACCGCCGGACATCCTCATCACCACGCCAGAGTCGCTCTACCTGATGCTCACCTCGCAGGCGCGCGAGACCCTGGTGAACGTCGACACGGTCATCGTGGACGAGGTCCACGCGGTCGCCTCGACCAAGCGCGGCGCGCACCTGGCCGTGTCGCTCGAGCGCCTCGACGACCTGCTCGACAAGCCGGTGCAGCGCATCGGGCTGTCCGCGACCGTCCGCCCGCCGGAAGAGGTCGCGCGGTTCCTCGGCGGCCGTGCACCGGTGACGATCATCGCGCCGCCCGCGCAGAAGACCTTCGACCTGCGGGTCGTCGTGCCCGTCGACGACATGACCGAGCTCGGGGCGCCGCCGGTCGGCGCGGACGCGTCCGAGTCACCGACGAACGGGTCGATCTGGCCGCACGTCGAAGAACGTGTCGTCGACCTGATCGAGGAACACCGCTCGACCATCGTGTTCGCGAACTCGCGGCGGCTGGCCGAACGGCTCACGGCCCGGCTCAACGAGATCCACGAGGAACGCGTGCTCGCCGCCGCCGGTGACGGCGTGCTGGTGCCGGCTGGGGCGTCCCCGGACGACGACGGGCTCCCCGCGGCGCGGGGCCGACCGCAGTCACCGGCCCGCACCTCGGCGCACGCCGTCGCACCCCAGGGGGCCAAGCGACCGCCGGCGCAGCTGATCGGCGGGTCCGGGCAGACGGGTGGCGGGGGCTCGGACGCCTCGGTCCCGGTGCTCGCCCGCGCACACCACGGCTCGGTGTCGAAGGACCAGCGCGCGATCATCGAGGACGACCTGAAGTCCGGTCGGCTGCGGTGCGTCGTCGCGACGAGTTCACTCGAGCTCGGCATCGACATGGGCGAGGTCGACCTGGTCGTCCAGGTCGAGGCGCCGCCGTCGGTCGCGAGCGGCCTGCAGCGCGTCGGTCGCGCCGGCCACCAGGTGGGTGAGATCTCCCGCGGCGTGCTGTTCCCGAAGCACCGGGCCGACCTGGTCAACAGCGCGGTCACGGTCGAGCGGATGGTCACGGGTCAGATCGAGTCGATCTCGGTGCCGGCGAACCCGCTCGACGTCCTGGCGCAGCACACCGTGGCCGCCGGGGCGATCGACACCCTCGACGTCGAGCACTGGTTCGAGCTCGTGCGGCGGAGCGCCCCGTTCAGCGGCCTGCCCCGGTCGGCCTTCGAGGCGACGCTCGACCTGGTCACGGGCCGGTACCCGAGCGACGAGTTCGCCGAGCTCCGGCCACGGCTGGTCTGGGACCGCGTGCACGGCACCCTGACCGGGCGCCCCGGTGCGCAGCGACTCGCGGTGACGAGCGGCGGGACGATCCCCGACCGCGGGATGTTCGGCGTCTTCATGGTCGGCGAGAAGGCGTCCCGCGTCGGCGAGCTCGACGAGGAGATGGTCTACGAGTCGCGCGTGGGCGACGTCTTCGCCCTCGGCGCGACGAGCTGGCGGATCGAGGAGATCACCCACGACCGCGTCGTCGTGAGCCCGGCGTTCGGGCAGCCCGGACGCGTGCCGTTCTGGAAGGGCGACGGCATCGGCCGGCCCGCCGAGCTCGGCCGGGCGACCGGTGCGTTCGTGCGCGAGGTCGAGGGCGCCTCGGACGACGACGCCCGCGCCCGCGTCGCCGCCGGCGGACTGGACGAGCGCGCGATCACCAACCTGCTGACCTTCCTGCGCGACCAGCGCGCGGCCACCGGTCACGTGCCGAACGACACCACGCTCGTCATCGAGCGGTTCCGCGACGAGCTCGGGGACTGGCGGCTCATCCTGCACTCGCCCTACGGCATGCAGGTGCACGCGCCGTGGGCCCTGGCCGTCGCCGCACGCTTGCGCGAACGGCACGGCATCGACGGCGACGCGATGGCGGCCGACGACGGCATCGTCGTCCGCATCCCGGAGACCGACGCCGAGCCACCGGGTGCCGACCTGTTCGTGTTCGAGCGCGACGACCTCGAGGCCCTGGTCACCGACGAGGTCGGCGGCTCGGCGCTGTTCGCCGCGCGGTTCCGCGAGTGCGCCGCGCGCGCCCTGCTGCTGCCCCGACGGAACCCCGGGCAGCGGTCGCCGCTCTGGCAGCAGCGGCAGCGGGCCTCGCAGCTGCTCGAGGTCGCGCAGAAGTACCCGACGTTCCCGATCGTGCTCGAGACCGTGCGCGAGGTGCTGCAGGACGTCTACGACGTGCCCGCGCTGCTCGGGATCGCCGACGACATCGCCGGACGCCGGATCCGCCTGGTCGAGACGGAGACCGAGCAGCCGTCGCCGTTCGCCCGGTCGATCCTGTTCGGGTACGTCGCGGCCTTCATGTACGAGGGTGACACCCCGCTCGCCGAACGCCGGGCAGCGGCCCTGTCGCTCGACTCGACGTTGCTCGGCGAACTGCTCGGACGCGCGGAGCTGCGCGAGCTGCTCGACCCGGCGGTCATCACCTCGGTGGAGCGCGACCTGCAGCGGCTGTCGCCGGACCGCCGTGCCCGTGACGCCGAAGGACTCGTGGACGTGCTGCGGCTCGTCGGCGCGCTCGACCTCGACGAAGCGGTCGACCGGAGCTGGCTCGCCGACACCGCCGACCGTCCAGCGGCCACCGCCGAGCTGCGGAGCACGCTCCAGGTGTTGGAGCGGGACCGCCGGGTGCTCCCGTTCTCGCACGCCGGCGCGACCCGCTGGGCCGTGATCGAGGACGCCGCCCGCCTGCGCGACGCCCTCGGGGTCCCGCTTCCGATCGGTGTGCCCACGGCGTTCGTCGAGCCCGTGGCCGACCCCCTCGGCGACCTGATCGGCCGCTACGCCCGGTCGCACGGGCCGTTCTCCGCGCAGGAGGCCGCCGGTCGCCTCGGGCTGGGCATCGCCGTCGTGCAGGACACCCTGCGCCGACTCGTCGCCGACCGCCGGGTGGTGGAGGGCGAGTTCCGCCCCGATCGTCAGGGTGCCGAGTGGTGCGACGCCGAGGTCCTGCGACGGATCCGCACGAAGTCCCTGGCAGCCCTGCGGCACGAGGTCGAACCGGTCTCGCCGGACACCCTCGCCCGGTTCCTGCCCGCGTGGCAGCACGTGCAGACCCCCGGGACCCGCGGCGGGCTCCGTGGCGTCGACGGCGTCCTGCAGGTGATCGACCAGCTCGCCGGGGTCGCCCTGCCCGCCAGCGCCTGGGAGACCCTGGTGCTGCCGTCGCGCGTCACGGACTACTCGACGAGCATGCTCGACGAACTCACCGCCACCGGCGAGGTCCTGTGGTCCGGCGGGGGCACCCTGCCCGGCAACGACGGCTGGGTGCGCCTGCACCTGGCCGACACCGCGGCGACGACACTCGCCGAGCCCTCCGGGGACGAGACGACCGAGCTGCAGCGGGACGTGCTCGGCGCCCTGGCCGGCGGTGGCGCGTACTTCTTCCGGCAGCTGGGCCAAGCCGTGGGCAGCAGCGACGACCAGGCGCTCACCACCGCGCTGTGGGACCTGGTCTGGGCCGGGCAGATCACGAACGACACGTTCGCCCCGCTGCGCTCGATGCTCGGCGGCAAGGCGAAGAGCTCGAGTGCTCCGCGGGCTCGGGCCTACCGCGGCCGTCGGCGTCCGACGATGCCGACGCAGTCCGGGCCGCCGTCCGTCGGGGGACGCTGGTCACTCCTGCCGCTGGCCGAGTCCGACTCGACCGTGCGGGCCGCCGCGACCGCCGAACAGCTGCTCGAACGCTACGGCGTCGTCACCCGCGGTGCCGTCCAGGTCGAGGGCGTCAGGGGTGGTTTCGCCGGGGTGTACCGGGTGCTCTCGCGGTTCGAGGAGTCCGGCCGGGCTCGTCGCGGGTACTTCGTCGAGGGGCTCGGTGCCGCACAGTTCGCCACCGGCCCGACCGTCGACCGGCTGCGCACCTACGCCCGCGAACTCGGCGACGACGAGCGCGACGATCCGGACCGGAAGCGCGAGGCGCTCACGCTCGCAGCGACCGACCCGGCGAATCCGTTCGGGGCCTCGCTGCCGTGGCCGACGGGCGACGCAGACCACGGTGTCGCGGCCGACGACGCCGAGGTCGCCGGCGTGGCGAGCACCGCCGCGAACGGTGTTGCGAGCGGCGCTGCGAGCGCCGCGAAGACCACGCGGGGCCACCGCCCGGGCCGGAAGGCGGGTGCACTGGTGACGACCGTCGACGGCAAGCTCACCGTGTACGTGGAGCGCGGCGGCAAGTCGGTGCTGACCTTCACCGACGACGCCGCCGACCTCGCTGCTGCCGCCGCCTCCATCGCCGGCATCGTCCGGACCGGGCTGCGGAAGCTCTCGGTCGAGCGGGTCGACGGGGACTTCGTGCTCGAGACGCCGCTCGGCGGCGCACTCCGGGCCGCGGGGTTCACGGCCACCCCGCAGGGCCTGCGACTCCGTGTGTGAGGCGACCTGCGCCTCCCGGCAGTGCAGCGACCACGTGCCGGAGGTGACCCGTGCCGTCCGGACGGGGCGCGCGCACCCGTCGGAGGCGACCCGTGCCTGAAGGCGACACCGTCTACCGGGCTGCCCGCCGCCTGCACACCGCACTGGCGGGCAAGGTCCTGACGAAGAGCGACTTCCGGGTCCCCGCGTTCGCGACGCTCGACCTGGTCGGCCGCACCGTCGACGAGGTCGTCCCCCGCGGCAAGCACCTGCTGCACCGCATCGGCGACCTGACCGTGCACTCGCACCTGAAGATGGAGGGCCGGTGGGACGTCTACGCGCCCGGTGACCGATGGCGACGCCCTGCGCACCAGGCCCGGGCGATCCTGGACGCCGAGGGGGTCTCCACCGTCGGCTTCGCACTCGGGGTGCTCGAGGTCGTGCCGCGCGACCAGGAGTCCGAGGTCGTCGGACACCTGGGGCCCGATCTGCTCGGCCCGGACTGGGACGCCGACCTGGCGCTCGCCAACCTGACCGAGGACCCCGAGCGCCCGGTCGGGTTGGCACTGCTCGACCAGCGGGTGCTCGCCGGGCTCGGCAACGTGTACCGGAACGAACTCTGCTTCCTGCGCGGTGTGCTGCCCACGCGTCCGGTCGGGCAGGTGCCGGACCCGGCGCGGACGATCACGCTCGCGAGCCGACTGATCCTGGCGAACCGCGACCGCAGTGCCCGCGTCACCACCGGCGTCGACCGCCCGGGGCGACGCTTCTGGGTCTACGGTCGCGCCGGCAAGCCGTGCCTGCGGTGCGGGACCCCGATCCGGCACGGCGAACTCGGCGACTCGGAACTCACCCTTCGCGACACCTACTGGTGTCCGCGCTGTCAGACCTGACGCGCGGGGTGCAGGCGCGACGAGGCGGTCGCACGGACGGCGTCGGTGACCCGTTCGAGGAGCGGTGACGCCAGGTTCCAGCGCTGCCACCACAGCGCCACGTCCGCGTGCCGGCCCGGGGCCAGCTCGACCAGGACACCGCGGTCGATCGCCTCGAGGCACTGCGCCTCGGGCAGCAGCCCCCATCCGAACCCGAGCGTGACCGCACGGGCGAAGTCGGCGGAGGTCGGGACGAAGTGGCGCGGGCCTCCGGGAGCGTGGCCGAGGACCTGCCGCAGGTACCCCTGCTGCAGGTCGTCGTCGCGGTCGTAGTCGACGAGCGGCACCTCGTCGAGCCGCCGGAGCATCCGCCGCTCGGTGCCGGTGTCGCCGAGGTAGCGGGCGACGAACGGGGGGGACGCCACCGCCCGGTACCGGTCGATGCCGAGCGGCACCGACGAGCAGCCCTGGACCGGATCCGCCTCGGCCGTCACGGCACCCATCACCGTGCCGGCGCGGAGCAGTTCGGCGGTGCGGTCCTGGTCCTCGCGGTGCAGGTCGAAGACCACCTCGGTGTCGGCCCGGACGAGGGCGAGGGCGTCGAGGAACCAGGTGCCGAGCGAGTCGGCGTTCACGGCCAGCGGGATCGACGGCACCACGGAGGAGCCGCCGCCGAGTGCTCGGGAGGTCTCCTCGTCGAGCAGCCGGACCTGCCGTGCGTGCCGGAGCACCACTGCGCCGTCCGCGGTCGGGCGCACCGGGGTGGTTCGCTGGAGCAGGACCCGACCGACCTGCTGCTCCATGGACTTGATCCGCTGCGAGACCGCCGACGGGGTGATCGCCAGCGCGCGGGCCGCCGCGTCGAGCGTGCCGTGGTCGACGGCAGCGAGCAGCGTCTCGAGGTGCTCGCGCTGGAACCGGGTCATGCAGTTGAGCTTACGGCGCTGCAGGAACCTGAGCTGTACTACACCGCTGCCCGGCCCTAGCGTCGGACCGTGACCACGTTCCTGCCCCTGCTCTCCGGCCTCGGCACCGGCCTCGCACTGATCGTCGCGATCGGTGTGCAGAACACCTACCTGTTGCGCCTCGCCGTGAGCGCCGGGGTCCGGGTGGTGGCCGCTGCCGTCGTGGTGTGCGCCGCTTCGGATGCGCTGCTCATCATCGCCGGGGTGCTCGGGGTCGGCGCCGTGGTCGAACGGTTCCCCGTGGCGCTGCTGGTGGTCCGGTTCGTCGGTGCCGCGTTCCTGCTCACGTACGGGGTGCTCGCGGCGCGGCGTGCGCTGCGGCCCTCGGGGGACGCGATGCGCGTGGCCGACGAGGCGGGCGACGACGGAGTGGTGGGCGCCGGCGCGGGCACGGGGGTCGACGCGACCACCGGCACGACCGTGGCGGCGGGGCGGACGCGCACCGCGCCTCCCGGCCAGGTGGTGACCATGCGGACGGCGGTGCTGACCATGCTCGTCTTCACGTGGGCGAACCCGCACGTCTACCTGGACACGCTGGTGTTCCTCGGGTCGGTGGCGAACCAGCAGGGCGCGGACGACCGGTGGCTCTGGACGATCGGTGCCGTCACGGCGAGCTGCCTGTGGTTCGGTGCGCTCGGGTTCGGCGGACGCCTGCTGCGGCCGCTGTTCGAGAAGCCGCTGACCTGGCGGGTGTTCGACGGGCTGGTCGCCGTCGTGATGCTCGCGTTCGGCGTGCTGCTGCTCGTCGGCGCGTAGCGGAGCGGCGGCGGCGCGGCGCGCGGACCGGCGGCGCGGCGCGCGGACCGGCGGGCTGCAAAACACCGGTGTCCACTCGTCGAACCGCGTTGTGCGGGTGTGCAACGTGCGAACACCGGTGTCTTGCGGAACCGCCCTACTGCATGCGCTGGCCGACGCGGCTGTGGCGACGGCTGTAGCCGAAGTAGATGACGAAGCCGATGACCAGCCAGACGACGAACCGGAGCCAGGTCTCGACCTCGAGGTTCAGCATCAGCCAGAAGCACAGCACCGCCGAGATGATCGGCAGCACCGGCGCCCACGGCACCCGGAAGGCCCGCGGGGCGTCGGGCCGCGACCGACGCAGCACGACGATGCCGATCGACACCAGGACGAACGCCGACAGCGTGCCGATGTTGATCATGCCCTCGAGCTTGTCGACCGCGGTGAACCCGGCCAGCAGCGCCACGACGACACCGGCGACGACCTGCACGCGCACCGGGGTCTGCGTCTTCGGGTTGGTCTTCGAGAACCAGCGGGGCAGCAGGCCGTCGCGGCTCATCGAGAAGACGATGCGGGACAGGCCGAGCAGCAGCACCATGACGACGGTGGTCAGACCGATCAGCGAGCCGATGGCGATGATGCCGGCGGCCCACGGCAGCCCGACGATGTCGAACGCCGACGCCAGGGACGGCGCCTTCTCCTCGGCCAGCCGCTGGTACGAGACCATGCCGGTGATGACGATGCTGACGCCGACGTAGAGCAGGGTCACGATGCCGAGCCCGATGAAGATGCCGCGGGGCAGGGTCTTCTGGGGGTTCTCGGTCTCCTCGGCACTGGTGGCGACGACGTCGAAGCCGATGAAGGCGAAGAACACCAGGGACGCCGCGGCGAGCAGGCCGAAGACGCCGTACTGGGCGGGCTCGGCACCGGTGAACCAGGACACGAGCGACTGGGTCCAGACGCTGCCCTCGGCGCCCTTGGCGGGCTCGGCCGGCGGGATGAACGGCGTGAAGTTCGCGGCCTTGACGAAGAACGCACCGGCGACGATGACGAACACGACGATCGCGACCTTGATGACGGTGATGACCGCCGACACCCGCGACGACAGGCGGGTGCCGAAGGCGAGGAGCACCGTGAAGATCCCGACGATGAGCACCGGCCCCCAGGTGAAGGGGATCGGGCCGAGCTGGATCGTGCTCGGCAGGGTGATGCCGAAGACGTCGAACGCGGTGCTGAGGTAGATGCCCCAGTACTTCGCGATCACGGCACTGGCCGTGAGGGTCTCGAGGATGAGGTCCCAGCCCACGATCCAGGCGAGCAGTTCGCCCATCGTGGCGTAGGTGAACGTGTACGCGGAGCCGGCGACGGGGATCGTCGACGCGAACTCGGCGTAGCACATGATCGCCAGGCCGCAGGTGACGGCGGCGAGCAGGAAGGAGATGATGACGCCGGGCCCGGCGAAGTTCGCGGCGGCGTTCGCGCCGACCGAGAAGATGCCGGCGCCGACTGCGACCGCGATCCCCATCGCGGCGATGTCGAACGTCTTCAGGGAGCGTTTCAGGGACCTGCCCTGCTCCTCGGAGTCGGCCAGGGAGGCCTCGATCGACTTGATGCGGAGCTTCGTTGCCATGGGGTGGATCCCGTCATCGGCTGGCGGCGGACCTCGGAAGGGTACTGGTGTACCACTGTGTCACGCAAAGCGTCCGCCCGGACGGTGGCCGGGTCCGGCGACGGCCAGGAGGCCCGGCCACCGGTCCGGCACGCACCGTACGGTCGGCCGACGGGTGCGTCCAGGGCCGCGATCGCGCCGGGGGGTGCGGTTGCGGGGTGCGGTTGTGCTCGCGTCAGCGGCCGGCGCGCCAGTCCGCCAGGAACCGGGCTCCGGCCTCGTCGTGGATCACGCCGTCCGGGGCGGTGAGCACCGGGTACGGCGTGGCCGGCACCCCGTCGGCGGGACGGACGTCGACGTGCGCGACCTCGTGGCCGTGGGCGTGCAGCCAGTCCGCCATGGCGTAGTCGCTGCGGGAGTCCCCCACGGTGCGCCAGGTGACCGGGAGCTCGCCGTCCTGCCCGAGGAGCTCGAGCGAGCGCTCGGCTCCCAGGTCCTTGCCACTGCGGTCGGACTCGACGTCGGTCGAGATGATCGTGGGGTCGATGCGCCACTGCACGGCACCGTCGGCGTCGGGTCGGACGTCGTCGAGTCGGCGGACACCGAGCCCGCGACGCTCGAGCGCTGCCATGGCCTTCGCGTCGAACTCCGGCTGGCGGGCCAGGTAGGTGGCGTTCGGCACCTCGACGCGCTGCTCGATCGACACCATGGCGCGCTTCGTCTCGTCGAAGAACACCAGGTCGGCGTACTCGTCGCGGACCAGCTCGCGCATCTCGTCGGCGTAGTCCCGCGGCAGCGCGAGGTCCTCGGCGACCGTCAGCTCACCCATGCCGCCGTCGTACTGCGGACCGATCGAGCACCACACGGCGCCCTTCTCGCAGACGGCGTGGACCCGGCCACCTTCGGCGAGGCCACCGGCGAGCAGCGGGCCGACGACCTCGGAGCGGATGAACGCGTCGCTGCGCCCGGTGTTGAAGACGATCGGGATGCCCTCGGCGGCGAGCGCGACGAGGTCCGCGACGATGCTCGGGATCGCGATGGTGCGGGAGACCGGGCTGGCGATGGGCCCGTCGACGTCGAGCAGGAGACCGAGGCGGGGTGCGTTCACCCGCCCATCCTCTCGCAGTCAGCTGCTGGGCGAGACGATCCGGCTCCGGACACGGTCGATCAGGGCTCCGAGGGCCGCCGGTGCGGGGACGTGTCCCTGCCCGGGCACCTCGGCGTACTCCGAACCGGGCACGGCGTCGACGAGGGCGCGGGCCGCACGACGCATCCACTCGAGTCCGTCGCCACCGGCGCCGACGAGCACGGGCACACCCACGGCGGCAGCGACCCGTTCGGGTACGGCGAGGCCGTTCAGCACACGGACCTCGCGGCTGAGCACGTGGGCGTCGACGACCAGGGAGCGCCAGAGCGACCCCCTTGAGCCGCAGCGCCGTGACCTGGCCCATCGGGACCCCGAGCACCTGGGTCAGGAACCCGCGGACGGCCTGGGCCCGGCGGCCGGCACCGACGTGTTCGTCGAGCAGGTCGGCGAACACGACGTCGTCGGCGTGCGGGTCGACCGAGGCGCGGTACGGCGGTTCCCACAGGACGGCACCGTCGACGGGCAGTCCGGTGGCGAGCCCGTGCAGGACGACACCGGCGCCGACGCAGATGCCGACGGCGGTGGTCGGTGCGCCGATGCTCTCGACGACGGCGCGCAGGTCGTCGACCTCGCGCTCGATCGCCCACGTCGCGGAGTCACCGCTGGCACCACGGCCACGGCGGTCGTAGGTCACCACGCGGTGGGTCGAGCCGAGCTCGGCGACCACGCGGTCGAGGTACGGGGTCCCCCGGTGGTCGAAGGCACCGCCCACGACGACGACCGCCGGCCCGTCCCCTGCCTCGGAGACGGCGATGGTGGTGCCGTCGGAGGAGACGACCGTTCGGTCGACTGGAGGGAGCATGGGGTCCTTTGCGAGCTGTCGACGGCGATGCGTCGGGCCTCGGAGGGGACCGTGCGGATTACCGGTCCTCCGAGTGTCGCAGGCGTGGGAGCCCGTGTCTCCCCCCGCTTCCAGGGGCAGAACCCCGTCGCTCGACACCGTGGTGGTCGCCGTGCCATGCTGTTTGAGTACACCTGTACTCAAACGATCACCGCCACTGCAACGGGGAACCATGACACTCATCGCCATCGTCGCCTGCGAGATCGCCTTCTGGGTCGCGATCCTCGGCGGCCTGACCACCCGGTACCTGCTGCGACGGCCGCGGACGGGCGCGGCGATGCTCGTCGCGGCACCCGTGATCGACGTCGTGCTGCTCGCGGTCGTCACGGTCGACCTGCTCGGCGGTGGGACCGCGTCGTGGCATCACGGACTCGCGGCGATCTACATCGGCTTCTCGGTCGCGTACGGGCACCGGATGATCGCGTGGGCGGACGTCCGCTTCACGCACCGGTTCGCCGGCGGTCCGGCACCCGAACGGCTGAGTGGACGGCGGTACACGGCCCGGTGCTGGGGCGACGTGCTGCGGACCGGGCTCGCCGTGCTGATCGCCGGTGGGATCATCGGCGGACTCGTCCTCGTCGTCGGCGACCCGGAGCGCACGGACGAACTGCAGGGCACGGTCGCACTGCTCGGGGTGGTCCTGGGCGTCGAACTGCTGTGGGCGATCAGTTACACGATCTGGCCGCGCCGAGTCACCACCGCAGCCGCGGACCCGGCCGGAGCGCCGAGCCGGCCGTAGGCTGACCCGGTGCCGCGCCGTGTCGACCTCGAGGAACGGGGATCCCTGGTGGCCGCGGCCTGCCTGCGGATCCTGGAGCGGGACGGCCTCAGCGCACTGTCCGTGCGGAACGTCGCGGACGAGGCCGGCATCGCCCCGGCGTCACTCCGCCGCGTGTTCCCGACGCAGGACGCCCTGCGCGAGCACTGCCTGACGATCATCGAGGAACGGGTCACCGCTCGGCTCGCCGCCCTGCGTTCGACGGGTCGTGCGCTCGCACTGGACGTCCTCGCACAGGTGCTGCCGCTCGACGCCGAGCGCACGACCGAGATCCTGGCGCAGGTGCAGCTCGGCGTGCTCGCGCGCACCGACGAACGCCTGGCTGCGAGCGCCCGACGCCTGAACGACGGGGTCAGCCGGGTGTGCACCCGGGCGCTGGAGATCCTGCGCGAGGACGGCAGCTTCGGTGCCGATCGCGACCTGACCGACGAGGCGGACCGGCTGCACGCGCTGATCGACGGGCTGGCGATCGAGCACACGTGGGACCCGACGGCGCGTGCGCCGGAGCGGGTCCTGGCGCTCGTCGAGCTGCACGTGGACAGCCTGCGCGGCGCGATCGGCTGACGGCTGACGCCTCAGCGACCTCGGTAGACCTCGCGCCGGTGCCCGGCGCGCACGACGACGACCACGAGCCGCCCATCGTCGATCAGGTAGATCACGCGGTAGTCACCGACCCGGACACGCCATTCCGGGCTGTTGACGAGTCGACGAGCCGCGGGTGGACGCGGCTCGTCAGCCAGGATCGCGAGAACCCCTTCGACGAGTCGTCGGGCATGTGGCGGCAGTTTGCGGATGGCACGCCCCGCACTCGGTTCGAGCTCGATGTCGTAGGTCATCCCAGACCGAGTTCGCGCCTGAGGTCCTCCCACTTGACGTTCTCGCCGCCGATGCGCTCGTTCTCGAGTCGGGCCTCTTCCACCGCCTTCAGGTCGTCCAGGTCCTCCGCCGCCTCGAGCAACCGGTCGAGGACGGCCGCGTCGACCACGGCGGCGACGCGCTTGTTGCGCCGGGTCAGGTAGACGGGTTCGTGTCGGGCATCGTCGATGATCGACGCCAGACGGCCACGGGCTTCGGAGATCGACACTTCGCTCACCTGTACATTCTAGGGCGTTTTGTACAAATCAGACGAGTGCCGTGGTGCCGACCGACTCCCGTTCGAGCAGGGACCGCTTGACGTTGAGCCCCCACGCGAAGCCCCCGAGCGTGCCGTCCGAACGCAACACCCGGTGGCACGGGACGAAGAGCGCCGGGGCGTTCCGGGCGCACACGCTCGCCGCCGCCCGCACCGCGTCGGGCCGGCCCATCGCCGCCGCGAACCCGGTGTAGGTCAGGGTGCCGCCCGCGGGGATCCGGCGGAGCTGGCGCCACCCCTCGGTGAAGAGCTCGGTGCCGAACTGCCGGACCGGTACCTGCATGGCGTGCTCGACCTCGCCCGAGTAGAAGGCGTCGACGGCGTCGGCCGAGGCGACCACGCCGTCGAGCACGCGGTCGGGGCGGTGGCGATCGGCCAAGCGGGCGAGGATCCGCTCGACGGAGTCGGTCCACCCGGAGGCGAGGACCCTGCCCTCGGCGTCTTCGAGCACGGTGAACGGCCCGTCGGGGGTGTCCAGGGTCTGGATGGTTGCGTCGGTCATCGGTCGTCCTTCCGGGGGTCCTCGGTGGCACGGGCTGCACGGGCGCCGGCGGTCGCGGTCATCGCGCGGTCGATGATCGGTCGCCAGCAGTGCATCGTGAGGTAGCTCCGCCAGGGGGCCACCTGCTCCGACCATAGGGAGAGCTCGCGCGCCGTTCCGGGCAGCCCGAGTTCCTGTGCACCGTTCCGTACGGCGAGGTCGCTGTGGAGGAAGATGTCGGGGTGGTGCCGGACCCGCAGCGCGACGTAGTCGGCGGTCCACGGCCCGATGCCCTTCACCGCGAGGAGTCCGTCGCGCAGGTCGCCGAGGGACTGCCCACCGTCCACCACCAGGGACCCGCCGGCGAGCGCGGCGGCCACCCGCAGGATCGTGTCGACGCGGGCGGCCGGGCCACGCAGGACCTCGTGTCCGCGTTCGGCGATCACCGCCGCCGACGGGAACAGCAGCCCGCCGGGCCGGATGGCGTCCGGCACCGTCGCTCCGAGTGCGGCCACGAGCCGGGTCTGCGCGGTGCGCGCCGCGGCCACCGAGACCTGCTGCCCGATCAGGGTGCGGAACACGATCTCGTGCGCGTCCACCGCGCCGGGGAGCCGGAGACCGGGCACCCGGGCGACGGGTCCGGCGAGCTCGGGCACGCCCCCGAGGACGGCGTCGACGGCGACCGGGTCGGCGTCGAGGTCGAACAGTGCCCGGACACGCGCCACGAGGGCCGGCAGGTCGGAGAGGTCGGCGACCCGCACACGCAGGTCGATCCCGGTGCCCCGTCCGGCCACGTCGGGGACGGCGGCCAACGCGGTGAACCAGCCCGGGCCTCCCGGCAGGTCGACCAGCCGCCCGTACGACGTGACGCGGCCGGCGGGGTCGGTGTCCACCTGCTCCGTGCCCGGCAGGGCGTGCAGCGCGTGCCAGTCGAGCAGGCCCTGCGCGTCGAAGGGTGCCCGGGCCGGCAGGTGGACGCGGAGTGCGCCGTCGCCGCCGTCCGTGGCACCGTCGACTCCCCCGGACCGGCGTGCGCGGAGCTCGGTCGGGGTGACGGCGAAGACCTCGCGAACGGTGTCGTTGAACTGTCGGACGCTGGCGAACCCCGCGGCGAACGCGACGTCCGCGACGGGCAGGTCGGACGAGGTCAGCAGGGTCCGCGCGGTCTGCGCCCGGTGCGCCCGGCTGAGCGCCTTCGGCCCGGCGCCCAGCTCGGCCGTCATGATGCGGTTGAGCTGCCGCTCCGAGTAGCCCACGCGCGCGGCGAGCCCGGGGACGCCGTCGCGCTCGACGACGCCGTCGAGGACGAGCCGCATCGCCCGACCGGCGACGTCCTCGCGCAGGTCCCACTCGGGGCTGCCGGGGGTCGCCTCCGGCAGGCAGCGCTTGCAGGCGCGGAAGCCGGCCAGGTGCGCTGCGGCGCTCGTGCGGTAGAAGGTGACGCCCGAGACCCTCGGCGTGCGGGCCGGGCAGCTGGGCCGGCAGTAGATGCCGGTGGAGTGCACGGCGGTGACGAACTGGCCGTCGAAGCGCGCGTCGCGCGAGGCGACGGCGCGGTGCCGTTCGGCGTGCAGCGCGTCGGGCTGCGCGTCGGTGTCCGGGCTGGTCATGGGCTCAGCCTGACATGCGCCGCCGACGTCGACTGGCGGGAATCGGACGGAGCAGCGCACGGCCGGGAGGCCCGGCTAGCGTTGGCCGCGTGACTTCCGCAGACGACGTGGCCGGTCTCGACGACCTACCGTTCCGGACCGAGGTCGAGGTCGCGCTGCTGCTCGTCTCGCCGCGGCACCGGTACGAGGGGCGCCCGGTCGACGGCGCGCTGCCGGTGTCCGCGGACGATCCGGACGAGTCACGCGACCGGATCGAGCTCCGGTCCGGGCTGGGCATCGTCGGCGACCGGTACTTCGCGGCCCGGGCGCACGTGCACGCCTCGGTCACGGTGATCGGCCTGGAGGGGCTCGAAGCCGTCGGTCACGCCATCGGTGCCACCGTCGACCCCGCTGCGACCCGGCGGAACGTGTTCCTGCGGGGCGCCGACGTCGAGGCACTTCGGGGCGAGCCGTTCTCGCTGGAGAGCGTGACACCGAACACCGGTGGCGGCCCGGTCCGGTTCCGTGGCTTCCGCGCGGCGAACCCCTGCGCCTGGATGGACCACGAGGTGGCCCCCGGGGCGTTCCGGGCGATGCGGGGCCGGGGCGGCGTGCGGTGCGACCCGGAGTCCGACGGTGTGCTCACCCTCGGACCCGCGGTGCTCCGCACGGCCCGCCCCGTGGCGCTCGGCTGACGCGGTCGCCGAGCGGCGAGACGCTCGTCGGCGCAGTGCTCAGGCGGTGAGGGCGCTCTCGATCGCGTCGACGAACGCCGGCAGGTCGTCCGGGGTGCGGGAGGTGATGAAGCCGCCGTCGACCTGGACCTCCTGGTCGACCCACTCGGCTCCGGCGTTGCGCAGGTCGGTCTGCAGCGACGGGAAGGACGTGACGGTCTTGCCCGACAGCACGCCCGCCTCGACGAGGGTCCACGGACCGTGGCAGATCGCCGCGACCGGCTTGCTCGCCTCGGCGAAGGCCTGCACGAGCGTCGCGGCGCGGGACTCCTGGCGCAGCGTGTCGGCGTTGATGGTGCCGCCGGGGATCACGAGGGCGTCGAAGTCCTTCGCGTCGACACCGGCGATGGTGGTGTCCGGCTCGAGCGTCTGCCCCGGGTCCTTGTCGCCGACCAGCGTCTGGATCGTGCCGGTCTCCTTCGCCGCCACGGTCACCGAGGCACCGCGCTCCCGCAGCTGTTCGGTGGGGACGACGATCTCGTCCTGCTCCACGCCGTAGTTCGTCGTGATGACGAGGATCTTCTTGCCGTCGAGGGTTGCCATGATCGCTCCTTCCGCGGCCCGGTCGTTCCGGCCGCACACCCGAGGGTCGTCGGCGTCGGCTGGGCAGGCGTGCAGGGGCGGCTCGGGGGGCGGTCGGCCGGTCGCAACACCCCGCTCACGTCCGCCGAGCGGTCGCGAAGCGTCGGCCGGCGGCGGCGCAGCCGACGGTTCCTGACCACTGGGCGCAGGCCGGGCGGGGCGTCCTGACCGCGGGCGAGGCGCCGTGGACGCGCCCACAGTCGGCCTGGAGGCACGGTGCCGGCCCGCCACGGGCCTCCAGGCCGCCACCCGGCCGGTCGCCCCCCCCCCCCCCGCTCACGTCCGCCAGACGGTCACGAAGCGTCGCCTGGCGGCGACGCAGCCGACAGTTCCTGACCACCCAGCGAAGGCCGGGCGGGGCGTCCTGACCAGCCGGCGGGCCGACGCGCCGGGCAGGACGGGCGCCGCGCTCAGCCGCGGATGCGGAAGGCGTCGCCGTCGCGCTCGACGGTCAGGCCGTCGTACCCGTGGACCCGGTGCAGGCCGGCCGTCACCGGGTGCTCGAGGGGACCGACGACGACCGTGGTCGCGCCGGAGGCGATGGCGGACTCGAGTCCGGCGGGGGCGTCCTCGAACGCCACGCAGTCGGTCGGGTCGACGCCGAGCAGGGCAGCTCCGCGCAGGTAGCCGTCGGGGTGGGGCTTGCCGTGCGCGACGTCCTCAGAGGGCACGAACGCCTCGGGCACGGCGAACCCGGCGGCCGCCATCCGGCCCGCGGCGAGGTCACGCGGGGCGCTCGTCACGAGGGCCACCGGGACACCGAGTTCGACGAGTCGCTGCACGAAGGCGACGGCTCCGGGGATCTCGAGGATGCCCTCGGTGCTCGCGGTCTCCTCGGCCACGAGCTCCGCCGCGATCCGCTGCTGCTCGGCCAGGGGCAGGTCGGGCAGGAAGCGCCGCAGGGTGTCGATCGCCTGCCGTCCGTGCGAGAACGCGAGGATTTCGTCGGGGTCGATGCCGTTCGCGTTCCCGAACCGGGTCCAGGTCGCCTCGACCACCGCGGTCGAGTCGACGAGGGTCCCGTCCATGTCGAAGAGGACCCCGGACGCCACGATGTCGATCACGCGCCCGACCCTAGCCCACGGGTGTCAGCGTGCCCCCGGCGGCCGCGCGGGCGGGGTCAGCGCGCCCGGACGTACCGGGTGAGCAGCACGCCGCCGGCGCCGAGCAGCACGTGCGCCGGTCGCATCCGCCGGAGCTCCGGCGACGACCCCCGGGCGATGCGCGGCCCCGCCCCGCCCTCGAGCGACGGGTCGATCGTCAGGGTCAGCTCGTCGACGGCGTCCGCGGCGATGAGTGCCCCGAGGAACGACGGCCCGCCCTCGCAGTGGATCGTCCCGAGGCCACGGCCCGCCAACAGCCCACGGATCCGTCCGGCGTCCACCGAGTCCGGGTCGTCGTCCGCGCTGCACGCCACGACGTCCGCGACCTCGGCGAGCGCCCGGGCCTTCGACGACGCAGCCGCGGTCGCCGACGTCAGGACGATCGGCCGCACCGGTGCCTCGGTGAACACCCGAGACCCGGGGTCGAGCGACAGCGACCCGGTGACGATGGCGAACACGGGGTGGTCCGGCTTGCCGTGGGCCCGCCGCCAGACGACGTCGGTGTCGTGCAGGACCATCGGCCCGTAGCCCTCGTCGCGGACGGTGCCGGCGGCGACGAGCACGACGTCGGCCACCCGCCGGAGCAGGTCGAAGACGCGCAGGTCGTCGTCACCGCCGAGCGACCCGGACACCCCGGCGGCCGAGGCCGAACCGTCCAGCGTCGCGACGAAGTTCACGCGGAGCCAGGGATCCCCGGCGTCGGCGGTGTAGAGCTCGAGCAGGTCGTCGTCGGACAGGTCCGCGATCGACGGGGGCAGGACGTTCACGTGTTGTGCCTCGATTCCACGGGGGTGCGCCATCCGAGCGTGGCCTCGACCATGCGCATCGCGTCGACGCTCTCGGCGACGTCGTGCATGCGGACGATCCGGGCGCCGAGCATCGCGCTCACGGTCGCCACGGCGAGCGATCCGGAGAGCCGCTCACCGCGGGGGCGGCCGAGCGACTCCCCCACGAAGTCCTTGTTGGACACCGCGGCGAGGACCGGGTAGCCGAGCGCGACGACCTCGGGCAGTCGACGGGTGAGCTCGAGGGTGTGCACGGTGTTCTTGTGCAGGTCGTGGCCCGGGTCGACGATGATCCGCGACTCGGGGATGCCCGCGGCGAGCGCCCGGTCGACCCGTTCGCGCAGGAACGCGACGACCTCGCCCACGATGTCGCCGTACTGCGGCGGTGCCGGCAGGGGCTGTCGGGGTTCGGCGAGCGAGTGCGTGATGACGACGGTGGCGTCGGAGTCGGCGACCACGGCGGCCATCCGCGGGTCGGACAGGCCGGTGGTGTCGTTGACGACGGTCGCGCCGGCTGCGATCGCCGCCGCGGCGACCTCGGGACGGAAGGTGTCGACGCTGATGACGACGTCGGACTGCTGGGCGAGCTGCTCGACGACGGGCACGACGCGGTCGATCTCGTCGGAGGCGGGCAGCTCCGGACCGGGGGCGAACTTCACGCCGCCGATGTCGACCCAGTCGGCGCCCTGCTCGGCGGCGCGCACCGAGGCGGCGACGGCCCGGTCGAGCTCGAAGGTGGCGCCGCGGTCGTGGAACGAGTCGGGGGTCCGGTTCACGATCGCCATCACGGCGATGCGGTGGTCGAAGTCGATGGTGCGGCGGCCGAACGTCCGGACCGGGTGACGCAGGTCGGGCACGACCCAGCCGGGTCCGGCCGCCTCGGTCTGTGGGCCCACGACGCCGGTTCCGGCGCGACGCGCCAGCGGCGTACCGGCCGTGCCGTCGGGGAGGCCCGTCATGCGTCCGCCCCGGCACCCGCGTCGGGCCCGGCGTCGGTCCCACGCCCCGCGCCGATGAGCGCGATCGCCTCGGCCCGTCCAGCGGTGTCGGCCAGCGAACCGGTCGCCGCCACCGTCACGGTCGTCGACCCGGTCTGGCGCTCCCCACGCGTCGTGACGCACTGGTGCTGCGCGTCGAGGACCACCAGGACGCCCTCGGCGCCGAGCCCCTCGGCGATCGTCGCGGCGACCTGTTCGCCGAGCCGCTCCTGCAGCTGCGGGCGAGAGGCCACCGCGTCGAGCACCCGTGCCAGCGTGCCGAGCCCGATGAGGCGGTCACCCGGCGCGTACGCCAGGTGTGCGACCCCGAGGAACGGCAGCAGGTGGTGCTCGCAGACGGAACGGAACTTCACGTCGCGGACGATGACGAGCCGACCGCGCTCACCGTCCTCGGCGTGCACGGTGCCGTCCCGGGCGATGGCGACCGCGTCGGTGCCGATCCCGGAGAAGAACTCGGCGTACGAGTCGGCGACACGGGCGGGGGTGCGGGTGAGTTCCGGGCGGTCGGGATCCTCGCCGATGGCGAGCAGCAGCTCGCGGACGGCGGCCTCGACACGGACGCGGTCCATGGGTGACGTCACCCGCTCATCCAACACCAGCCATGGCCGGAGAACGCGGGCAGACGCCCAGCGCGAGGTGCGCGATCCGCGTGGAACGGGCCTCCCGGCTGTCACAACCTGTGAGACCGGTGTGACACGCCCGAAACCCAGCGTCCTTTAAACTCTCGTGGTGAGCGCCCCGCAGACCGACACCACGCCCCGGAACCGCTTCGCGACCGGCCTCGATCGATTCTTCTCCATCACGCAACGCGGATCGTCGATCCCCCGCGAGGTCCGCGGTGGCCTCGTCTCGTTCGTGACGATGGCGTACATCGTCATCCTGAACCCCCTCATCCTCGGCGGGTTCAGCGCCGACCAGGCCGCCAAGGACGTCAGCGGCGGATGGCTCGAGAACGCTCAGGTGGCCGCGGCGACCGGCCTCGTCGCCGGCGTCATGACCATCGCGATGGGCATCATCGCGAACCTGCCGTTCGGCATCGCCGCGGGGCTCGGGATCAACTCGTTCCTCGCCGTCAGCGTCGTGCACCAGGTCACCTGGGCCGAGGCGATGGGCCTGGTCGTCATCAACGGTGTGATCATCGTGATCCTCGCGTTGACCGGCATCCGGACGATGATCTTCACCGCCGTCCCGGCGCAGCTCAAGGCCGCGATCACGGTCGGCATCGGCCTGTTCATCGCGTTCATCGGCCTCGTCGACTCCGGCTTCGTTCGGTCCTCCGGGCTCGCGTCGCCGCCGCTGCAGCTCGGCGAGGACGGCTCCGTCGGCGCCCTGCCGACCATCGTGTTCCTGATCGGCCTGATCATCATCGGCACGCTCATGGCCCGCCGGGTCAAGGGAGCGCTGCTCATCGGCATCGTCGCGACCACGATCATCGCGATCATCCTGCAGGCGATCTTCCAGGTGCCGACCTCGGTCGACTCGAAGACCGGCTGGAACCTCAACGCCCCCGGCCTGCCGAGCGCACTGTTCGCCGTGCCGGACCTGTCGCTCGTCGGCCACGCCGACGTCTTCGGTGCCTTCACCCGCATCGGCCCGCTCGCCGCGTCGATGCTCGTCTTCACCCTGGTCTTCACGAACTTCTTCGACGCCATGGGCACCATGACCGGTCTCGCCAAGGCCGCCGGTGTCGCGAAGCCCGACGGCACGTTCCCCCGCCTGAAGTCGGCGCTCGTCGTCGAGGGCGTCGGCGCGATCGCCGGTGGTGGCGCGTCGGTGTCGTCGAACACCGTCTTCATCGACTCGGCCTCCGGCATCGGCGAGGGCGCCCGCACGGGCATGGCCTCGGTCGTCACCGGCCTGCTGTTCCTGGCGTCGATGTTCCTCACGCCGCTCACCCAGGTCGTCCCGCTCGAGGTCGCCGCCGCCGGGCTCGTCGTCGTCGGTGCGCTCATGGTCGCGCAGGTCGCGGACATCTCGTGGTCGGACTTCGGATCGGCCCTGCCGGCGTTCCTGACGATCGTCGTCATGCCGCTGACCTACTCGATCGCGAACGGCATCGGCGCCGGCTTCATCAGCTGGGTGCTCATCAAGCTGCTGTCCGGCCGTGGCCGTGAGGTCTCGTGGCTGCTCTACGTCGTCGCCGCGGGCTTCCTGCTGTACTTCGCGCGGGGGCCGCTGGAGGCGCTGCTCGGCGTCGGCTGAGGCGTTGGCCGGGCGGGGCCTGTCACAAGACGCCGTCGTGTCATCGAGACGCCGCCGATTCCGGCGGCGTCTCGACGTTTCTGGGGCGTCTCCGCAAGATGCCGGCGTCTTCCGCAGGCGCGGCCGCCGCGTCGGCCTGGAGGCCCGGGGTCAGTCCGGCAGGTCGCTCGGCGTGGCCTCGTGGTGGCGCTGGTCCTGGGTGCGACGGTCTTCCTTCATGCCCGCCTCGAACAGGTGGCGACGGCCCTGCACGAGCTCGTCGCGCGCCGTGCGCTCGAGCTCCTTGGCGAGGGCGTAGTAGCCGTCGTCGTAGTCCTCGACGATCTGGAACGTCCAGCGGCCCGCGATGACGTTGCGGCCCACGAGTTCGGTGTCGATGCGCTCGGCGAGTTCGGTGTGCCCGGCCTTCCGCAGCTGCTCGACCGCCTCACCGAGGTTCAGGTCAGCGGTGCCGGTCAGCCGGTGGAACCCGTAGAGCAGGCCACGGGCGTGCTCGATGACCTCGACCGCGGCGGACAGGCTGCCGAGCGCCTCGACCGTGGCCTCGGACACCCCCTCGGGAACCTGGTGCTGCTCGTCGGGGCCCTGTGCGTCGTTCGTCATGGGTCCCGTCTACACGACGGCTGCTGCGTCGTTCGAGGGGTTCGCCCACGACCCGCCGGGGTCGGCCGCCGGTGGTTGCGACGTCGGAGGTCGACACCTACCATTCGAACACACGTTCGAATGAGGAGACCCGATGATGATCACCGACACGGCCGCCACGGTGTGGTGGGCCGAGGGCACGCCGACCCGGCTGGTGTGGGCCGGACGGCGCTGGCGGGTGAGCGACACCCCCACGCGGCTGACCGTGACGCGCGCTGAACTGCCCACCGCGATCACCCATGCGCCCGAACGCACCGTGGGCTGGCGGTTCCAGGCGACCAGCGACGACGACGGCGAGGCCCTGGTGGTCGACATCGTGCCGCAGGGCACAGGCTGGGGCGTGGCCCGGACGTGGACGTGAGCGGCCCGGACCGTTACCGTCCGGACATGGACAGGTGGGTGGCGCTGCTGCGCGGCGTCAACGTGAACGGCATCACGATCCGGAGCGCCGAACTCGCGGAGCTCTTCCGAGGGCTCGGGTTCGACGACGTCCGCACCGTGCTCGCCTCGGGCTACGTCGTGTTCTCCGCCGACGTGCCCGCCGAGCAGCTCAAGACGTCGATCGAGCAGGGGCTGCGCGACAGCTTCGGGTACGACGCCTGGATCGTGCTCGTCCGGCACGACGCCCTCGCGGCCGTGGTCGACGGTTTCCCCTTCGCGCGGGCCGACGAACGGCACGACTACGTCGTGTTCGCGTCCGACGACGGTGCGCTCGACGCGTTGGTCGGGGACCTCGAACTCGACGAGTCGGTCGAGCGGGTCGCCCGCGGGAACGGGGTCGTCTACTGGTCCTGCCCGAAGGGTTCGAGCACCGACACCGTGTTCGCCAAGCGGGCCGGAGCCGCACGCTTCAAGCGCACGACGACGACCCGCAACACGAACACCCTGCGGAAGCTCCTGTGATGCTCGGCACGCTGCACCACGTCGAGCTCCGCACCGCCGACCTCGACACCGCCGCCGGGTCCTGGGGCTGGCTGCTCGGCGAACTCGGCTACGAACCGTTCCAGCAGTGGGACCACGGCCGAAGCTGGCGGCTCGGTCCGTTGTACGTCGTCCTCGAATCAGCGCCGCTGGACGGCGACCACGACCGGCGCCGCCCGGGGCTCAGCCACCTGGCGTTCCACGCCGGTGCTGCCGAGACCGTGGAGCGGCTCTGGGCCGAGGCTCCCGGTCACGGCTGGGCACGCCTGTACGAGGACCGACACCCGTTCGCCGGTGGCCCGGAGCACCACGCGGCCTTCCTGGAGGACGCCGAGCGGTTCAAGGTGGAGCTCGTCGCCAGCTGACGGTGCCGCCGACGCCGGGGTGGCTCAGGCCTGCGGCGGCTGCCCGTTGCTCGCCATGGTGCCGCCGTCCACCGGCAGGACCGCACCCGTGATGAACGAGGCCGCGTCGCTGGCCAGGAACAGGATCGCCTCGGCGACCTCGGCAGAGCGACCCCCGCGGCCGAGGGCGATGCGCTCGGTGAACTTCGACTGCAGGGCCTCGTCCTCCGCCTGCTCCTGGGTCAGGTCGGTCCAGATGAGTCCCGGAGCGACGGCGTTCACGCGGACGCCGAACTGGCCGTTGTCGAGGGCAGCGGCCTTGGTGAAGTTCGTCACGCCACCCTTCGCCGCGTTGTAGGGGCTCATCCGCCAGTCGGCGTCCTCACCGGAGACCGACGACGTGTTGACGATCGACCCCTTCGTCTCGCGCAGGAACGGCAGGGCCGCCCGGGTGCCGTAGAACACACCGGACAGGTCGGTCTCGATGACCCGGCGCCACTCGGCCGTGCTGATGTCGGTGATGTCGCCCGAGCTGAAGGTCCCGGCGTTGTTCACCAGGACGTCGAGCCGATCGAAGCGGTCGATCGCCGCCGAGACGACGGTCTCCCAGTCCTCCGGGCTCGCCACGTCGGCGTGCAGGGCGACGACCCGGTGCGTCGGCAGGGAGTCACCCACCGCGCGGACCTTCTCCTCGACGCTGTCGGTCAGCACGACAGACGCGCCCTCGTCGATGAACGCCCGCGCCGTCGCTTCACCGATACCGGACCCCGCGCCCGTGACGATCGCGACCTTGCCCTCGAACCGGTTGCCCATGATGTCTCCTCTCGTTGCACGAACCGTGCCCGGGGAGACGCCATCGACCCGAGGGGCACGGCAGACCACGGTGCCCCTGACCGACTGGACGCGTTCGGAGGCGCCGGGAACGACCCGTGGATGCACGTCGCCCCGGCACCGCGAGGCGGAACCGGGGCGACGTGCGACTGCGGCGCGGGGTCTGGCGTCAGCCGGTCGAGTCGTCGAGGTCGAAGTCGCGCTCCAGGGAGATCGTCGGGATCGACGCGGTGATGACCGAGCCGTCCGCCCGCAGCGTGCCCTGGATGTCGCTCGTGGTCGGGGCGTGCCCGGACATCCGCGGCCCGTGGTGCGGCAGCGGCACCACGGTGGGCTCCCCCGCCTCGATGTCCCACTGCTGGTTGTGCACCCACACCGTGAAGCCCGAACCGGTCTCGACCGTGAGGGTCATGGCTTCCTGCTCGAGGTCGACCCGGACCCGCGACCCGCGCACCGTCAGACGGTAGGACAGACGGTCCCAGTGCTTCGGCAACCGCGGGTTGAAGGTCATCCGACCGCCGTGGTCACGCATGCCACCGAACCCGTTGACGAGCGCACCCCAGATGCCACCGGTCGACGCGATGTGCACGCCGTCCGAGGTGTTGCCGTGCAGGTCCGCCAGGTCGACGTAGAGCGCGGTCTGGAAGTACTGGTCGGCGAGGTCGTGGTACCCGACCTCGGCAGCCATGATCGACTGCACGACCGCGGACAGCGTCGAGTCACCGGTGGTGAGTGCGTCGTAGTAGTCGAAGTCGCGACGCTTCTCGGCCGCCGTGAACTCGTGCCCCTGCAGGAACAGCGCGAGCACGACGTCGGCCTGCTTGAGCACCTGGAACCGGTAGATCACCAGCGGGTGGTAGTGGAGCAGCAGCGGGCGCTTGGACTCGGGGGTGTTCTCGAGGTCCCAGAGTTCCTTGTCGAGGAACTGGGCGTCCTGCGGGTGGATGCCGCGGTGCGGGTCGAACGGGATCTCCATCGACTCGGCGGCGTGCTCCCACTCGACGAGCTCGTCCGGCTGCAGACCGGTCCGGCGCACCATGCGGTCGTACTCTTCGGCGTCGTCGGCGGCGAGCTCGCGGCAGGCGTTCACGGCGAACCACAGGTTCGCCCGCGCCATCACGTTCGTGTAGAGGTTGTCGTCGACGACGGTCGTGTACTCGTCCGGCCCGGTGACGCCGTCGATGTGGAACTTCTTGTCGCCGTTGGACCGCCAGAACCCGAGGTCGGCCCAGAGCCGGGCGGTCTCGACGAGCACGTCGATGGCGCCGCGCTTCAGGAACTCGCGGTCGCCCGAGGCCCGCACGTACTGCATGAGCGCATGCGAGATGTCGGCATCGATGTGGTACTGCGCGGTGCCGGCGGCGTAGTACGCGCTGGACTCTTCACCGTTGATCGTCCGCCACGGGAACAGGGCGCCGCGCTGGTTCAGCTCGCGGGCCCGAGCCCGTGCCGCGTCGAGCATGTTGTAGCGGAAGCGCAGGGCGTTCCGGGCGACGATCGGCGCCGTGTACGACAGGAACGGCAGGACGTAGATCTCCATGTCCCAGAAGTAGTGGCCGCCGTAGCCGGAGCCGGTGACGCCCTTCGCGGCGATGCCGTGGCCGTCGGTGCGGGCGGTGGCCTGCGCGAGCTGGAAGAGGTTCCAGCGGACGGCCTGCTGGATCGCGGGCTGGCCGGCGATCTCGACGTCGCTGCGCGCCCAGTAGTCGTCGAGCCAGTCGCGCTGCTTCGCGAAGGTCTCGTCGACGTTCTCGGCGTGCGCGCGGTCGAGCGTGCGGTCGCACCGGTCGGCGAGCTCGCGCACGGGCACCCCGCGGGAGGTGTGGTAGACCACGTGCTTCACGAGCCGGATGGGCTGCCCCGCGCGGGCCTGCACCCGGTAGACGTGCTTCGCCAGGTCGTCCTCGATCGACGACGACTCGTCCCAGCTGTTCTCGGTCTCGATGTGGTGCTCGACGCCGACGCAGATCGTCATGCCGGAGCTGGACGCCTGGTACCCGAGGACCGAACGGCCGCCGGTGCTGCGCTTGAGCTTCGGCACGAGCACCCGCTCGGTGAACGACTCGGCCTTGCGGGGGTCGAAGGCGTTCGCCGCGGCGCGCATGCCGGCGTGGTACTCGTCCTGCACGTCCTGGCGGTTGAGGATCTGGCTGGACAGCAGGATCGAGGCGTCCGCGTCGAGCACGGTGACCTCGTAGTCGATGACGGCGAGGTGCCGGTCGGTGAACGACACGAGTCGACGTGCCCGGATGAGCACCCGCTTGCCGGACGGCGTCGACCACTCGGTCTCGCGGAACAGGTAGCCGTCGCGGAACTCCAGCCGGCGGGTGTGCCGGAGGATGTCGGCCTCGGCCAGCACGAGCGGCTCGTCGTCGACGTAGAGGCGGATGACCTTGGCGTCGGGCGCGTTGATGATCGTCTGCCCGGTCTTCGCGAAGCCGAAGGCGTCTTCCGCGTGCCGGATCGGCCAGGTCTCGTGGAACCCGTTGATGTACGTGCCGTACTGCACGCCGCCACGGCCTTCGTCGAGGTTGCCGCGCAGGCCGAGGTACCCGTTGCCGACGGCGAAGTTCGTCTCGGCGACGCCCTGCTCGTCGGGGGTGTACTCGGTCTCGACGAGAGCCCACTCGTCGATCGGGTAGCGGACGCGGTCGAGGGGGTCCGAGGTGATGGGGTTCATGCTGCTCCGTGGGAAGGGAGGGAGATGGGTACGTCGGTGCGGCCGGCAGGCAGGGAGTGTCCGGCCGGGTGGCCTACGTCGTGCTGGTGGCTGGTGCGGGCAGCTCGTCGATGAGTTCGGCGAGGTCGGACACCACGACGTCGGCACCGTGCTCGCGCAGGGCGTCCGCCCCGGCGCCGCGGTCGACACCGACGACGAGACCGAACGAACCGTTGCGGCCGGCTTCGACCCCGCTGGTGGCGTCCTCGACCACGACGCACTCGGCGGCGGTGAGTCCGAACCGGGTCGCCGCGTCGAGGTAGGTGTCGGGCGCGGGCTTGCCGGTCAGGCCGTCCTGGCGCGCGACGAGCCCGTCGACGACCACCGGGAACCGGTCGAGGATGCCCGCCGTCCGGAGCACCGAGGTGGCGTTCGCCGAGCTCGAGACGACCGCGACGGACAGTCCGGCGGCGATCGCGGCGGTCAGGAACCGCAGCGAACCCGGGTAGGGCTCGACGCCGTGCTCGTCGAGCTCGGCGGTGAACTCCGCGTTCTTCCGGTTGCCGAGCCCGCACACGGTGTCGGTGTCGGGCGCGTCGTCGGGGGTGCCCTGCGGCAGGTCGATGCCGCGCGACTCGAGCAGCGAGCGCACGCCGTCGTAGCGGGGCTTGCCGTCGATGGAGGTGAAGTAGTCCTGCTCGGTGTACGGCGCGACCCCGTGCGCTTCGAGGTACGGCGTGAACAGTCGGCTCCAGGCCCGCATGTGGACGTCGGCGGTCGGGGTGAGCACGCCGTCGAGGTCGAACAGGAGCGCCCGCTGGTCACTGAGTCGAGCGGGCGTGCGGTGGTCCTGCGTCGTCATCTGCGGTCCTCCGGGGACTGGTGGTGGACGTGTGGCTCCCGACGAGTCTAGGACCGCTCCAGTCCGGACGTTCCGACGCGCCGCACCCTGTGGAGAGAGTTCACCGGCCGCTCCGCTGTGCAGGGAGGACCCCCGCCACGGCGCACCTGTGAGGCCTTCGAGACACACCCCGGCACGCTGACCCGGACGAGAGGCACCACCATGACCAGCGACACCACGGCCGCACCCCACGACGGCACGCAGTCGAAGCTCCGCCAGGCGATCACCGGCCCGCTGCTGTTCCTCTTCATCCTCGGGGACGTGCTCGGCGCCGGCATCTACGCCCTGATGGGGACGCTGGCGAAGGACGTCGGCGGCGCGCTCTGGGCACCGCTGGTGCTCGCGCTCCTGCTGGCACTGCTCACGGCGGGCTCCTACGCCGAACTCGTGACGAAGTACCCGAAGGCCGGCGGTGCCGCGGTCTTCGCCGAACGCGCCTACAAGGCGCCCATCGTCTCGTTCCTGGTCGGGTTCAGCATGCTCGCCGCCGGCGTCACGAGCGCCGCCGGCCTGTCGCTCGCCTTCGCCGGCGACTACCTCGGCACGTTCGTCGACCTGCCGCCCGTGCCCACCGCGATCGTCTTCCTCGCCCTGATCGCCTGCCTGAACGCCCGCGGCATCTCCGACTCGCTCAAGAGCAACGTCGTGATGACGATCATCGAGGTCTCCGGCCTCGTCATCGTGATCGTCGTCGTGGCCGTGATGCTCGGCGGTGGCGGCGGTGACGTCTCCCGGATCGGCGCGTTCCCGTCCGAGGCCAACCCGGCCCTGGCGACCCTGAGCGCCGCGATCGTCGCCTACTACTCGTTCGTCGGCTTCGAGACGTCTGCCAACATCGCGGAGGAGGTCCGCGACCCCCGCCGCGTCTACCCGAAGGCCCTGTTCGGCGCCCTCGCCACGGCCGGCGTCGTCTACGTCCTCGTCGCCCTCGCCAGCGCGATCGCCCTGCCCGCTTCGGAGCTGTCCGAGTCCAGCGGCCCGCTGCTCGCGGTCGTCTCCGCCACCGGCGTCCCGATCCCCGACTGGGTCTTCAGCCTCATCGCCCTGGTCGCCGTCGCGAACGGCGCGCTGCTCACGATGATCATGTCGAGCCGCGTGACCTACGGCATGGCCGAGCAGCGGCTCCTGCCCGCCCTGCTCGCGAAGGTCCTGCCGAACCGCAAGACCCCGTGGACCGCCATCGTCGCCACCACGATCGTCGCGATGCTCCTGACCCTGGTGGGTGACGTGGGCGTGCTGGCCGAGACCGTCGTGCTCCTGCTGCTCTTCGTGTTCATCAGCACGAACATCGCCGTCCTGGTGCTCCGCCGCGACCACGTCGAGCACGACCACTTCCGGGTCTGGACGTTCGTCCCGGTGCTCGGGGTGCTGTCGTGCATCCTGCTGCTGACGCAGCAGAGCGGTCAGGTCTGGCTCTACGCCGCGATCCTGCTCGCCGTCGGCGTGGTCCTGTACTTCGTCGCCCGGTTCACCGGGCGCCGTTCCGGACGCGACCACGAGGCGGGCGTGATCCACTGACGGCACGTCCCACGGGCCTCCAGGCAGACCGTCTGGAGGCCCGTGGTGCGTCCGCCGGTCCGCCCGGTTGATCAGCGCAGGTCGCGCACCCAGGCCTCGATCGCGTCCGAGATCTGCTGGCGGGCATCAGCACGGCTGATGGTCGCCGTGCGGTCGCCCGGCTGGTCGCCGTAGGCACCGAAGTCGGCGTGGTTCGACCCCTGGATCTCGGTCATGGTGGCGGTCGACGGCAGCTTGTCCCGCGCGGCGTCGACCTTGGCCGGCGTCGACAGGCCGTCACGCGAACCGGAGACGCTCAGCACGTCGATGTACGAACGACTGATGTCGTTCGCGCAGTAGCTGCCGAGCAGCAGCAGGCCGTCGGCGTCCTGGGCGAGCTGGCACGCGCGGACCCCGCCGAGGGAGTGCCCGCCGACCGCCCAGCGGGTGACCGAGGGTGCGTGGGCCTCGAACGTGGCGAGCGGCCGGGTGTCGAAGAACGCGAGGTTCAGCGTCGGCTTCGTGATGACCACCGTCGTGCCGTTGGCGACCACCTGCCGGAACGTGGCCATGTAGGCGTACGGATCGACCTTCGCGCCGGGGATGAAGACGATCCCGACCCCGTCGGCCTGACCGGTCGGGGTCATCACCACCGAGTCACCGGCGTCCCGGACCGCGATCCGGTCGTCGCGCCAGACCTGCAGGGCGGCGCTGCGGGTGCCCTGCATCACGATGTGCGCCCAGACGAGGAACACCACCGCGATCAGCACGACGACGGCGACGATCCAGGTGGTCCAGCGCAGCGCTCGGTTCATGTGGCCACCGTACGGCGCATCCGGACGGCGGCGTTCGCTTCGTGAGCAGGAATGGTCGGGTGCGACGTGCACACCCGACCATTCCTGCTCACGATGTCGCCCGGGAAGGGCGACCGCGACGCGCTACTTGATGGCGGCGCGGATCTCGGCGGCTGCTGCGCCGACGTCCGAGGCGCTGTAGATCGCGCTGCCGGCGACGGCGATGCGGGCGCCGGCCTCCTGCACCGAGGCGACCGAGGACGCGTTCACGCCACCCGCGATCGAGAACGGGACGCCCGACTCCTTGCCGGCGTCGAGCAGGGTCGAGAACGTGAAGCCCTCTTCGGCCTGCTCGTCGAGCCCGGCGTGGACCTCGACGAACTCGGCACCGAGTGCGACGACCTCGCGGGCACGGGCGGCCTTGTCGGAGACGCCGATCAGGTCGACGACGATGCCCTTGCCGTGCTTCTTCGCGGCCTTGACGGCGCCGACGATCGTCGAGTCGCCGGCGACACCGAGGACGGTGACCAGGTCGGCACCGGCCGAGAAGGCGATGTCGGCCTCGAGCTCACCGGCGTCCATGGTCTTGAGGTCGGCGAACACGATCTTGTCGGGGTGTGCTTCCTTGATCGCGGTGACGGCGGACAGGCCGGCGCTCTTGATCAGGGGCGTGCCGAGCTCGAGGACGTCGACGTTCGGCGCGGCCGCGGCGGCGAGCTCGAGGGCGGCTTCGGTGGTCAGGGTGTCCATGGCGAACTGGAGCTGCATGGGTGTGCCTTTCATTCGAGGTTGGCGTGACGGGGCCAGAGGTCGTCGGCGGACTGCCCGCCTCGGGCCCACAGGGCGTGGAACACGGCGTCGCCCACCAGGGCGACGGCCTGTTCGAAGAGGCCACCGGCGTACTGGGCCGAGGCGGTGCCGGAGCGGTCGGTCTTCGTCGCGGCGGGCAGCACGATCGTGACGTCCGCCAGCTCGGAGAGCGGGGAGTCGTCGGTGGTCGAGAGCGCCACGACGGCAGCTCCGACCTCGTGCGCGGTGCGTGCGGCCTGCACGATGCCGGTGGTCGTGCCGGAGCCGCTCGCGACGAGGAGCAGGTCGCCCGGTCGGATGGCCGGGGTGGTGACCTCGCCGACGACGTGCGCGTCGAGCCCGAGGTGCATGAGGCGCATCGCGGTCATGCGGAGGGCGAGTCCGGAGCGGCCGGCGCCGTGGACGAACACCCGGTCGGCGCCCTCGATCAGGTCGAGTGCGCGCTGGGCCGGGGCGTCGTCGAGGCGGGCTGCCAGGTCGCCGACCTCGCGGACGACCAGGTCGAGCGCTGCGGAGACGGTGGTTGCTGCCATGCCCTCGATCCTTCCGTCGCAGGCCCCGGCACGCCGCTACCCGCCCCGGCAGGGACCCCATCCCATCGGGTGGGCCCGTCCGCTCGGGTGGGACGGGTACGGTCGCGTCCATGGACGCATCGGTCGACACCCTGGAGGCCCGGGGCGGCTCCGCCATCCGGCTCGCGGCCGCCGAGCACGCCCGCACGGTCGCCGAGCAGGCGGACCGGCACGCGCTGACCCTCGAGTCCGTCCTCGCCGTGCTCCGGTCGTCGCGGGTCACCGACGCGGCCGCCCGGGCCGAGGCCGTCGAGATCGCCTCGGCCGCCCTCGTCGACCTGCGCACCGTGACCGATCAGCAGCGGAGCACCCTGCTCGAACCCGTCACCGGCGCGTTCTCGCGGTTGCGCGCTGACCTGCGGCCGCTCGTGCGCTTCGGGGACCTCGACGTGCAGTTCGTCGAGCCGCCGGCCACCGGCCGTGCGCTCCCGGGGGACGTCGCCCACGCGGCCCGGGCGATCGTCCGGACCGCGGTGCTCGCCCTGGTCGACGACGGTGCGGCGAAGCGGGTGCGCATCCAGTGGGACTGCGACGGCCGGAACCTGCTCATGCAGCTCCGCGACGACGGCTCCGGCACGCTCGACGTGCACGACGACGCCATGCGGCCGATCGCGGAGCGGGTCGTCACGCTCGACGGGCGGGTGCAGGTCGCGAGCACGCCCGGCTGGGGGTCCGTGCTCGACATCTCACTGCCGCTCGACCCGCGGCCGACCGAGGTGGACGCGGTCGACGACGGCGACCTGACCCCGCGGGAGCGCGACGTCCTGCGGCTCGTGGCGACCGGTGTCGGCAACCGGGAGATCGCCGAGGGACTCGGCATCAGCGTCAACACCGTGAAGTACCACGTGGCGAACCTGCTCCGGAAGCACGGCGCCCGGACCCGGGCCGAACTCGCGGCGTTCAGCTCCCGGGCGTGAACCGACGGGATCGCGACGAGGCGTCCCGACGAGACCGCGACAACGGGTACCGACGGTCGAGCGCGGGCTCGACGACGGTCGCCATCAGGAACTGGGAGAGCAGCCGCCCACCCGCCCAGTAGATGGGGATGACGAAGATCGCGGCACCCGGCCAGATGCGCGAACCGATGAGCGCCAGGGTACCGAGCGTCACGACGATGCCGACACCGGAGTACAGGTACTGCCAGCCGCGCGAAGCAGCGTCGCGCTGCGCCTGCTCGCGCTCGGCGCGCTCGTCGAGACCGCGCACCCCCGGGTCGAGCGACGCCGGCTCCTCGGTGGCGAACAGGTCGCGCACGGGGACCTCGAGGGCCGTGGCCACCGCGGACAGCGACTCGAGGCTCGCGTCGTTGCCGCTCTCCATCCGTTGCACCGTCCGCACGGCGATGCCGCTCGTCTCGGCCAGTCGTTCCTGGGTCCAGCCCCGCAGTCGTCGGAGTTCACCGATCCGCATCTCGTTCATGTCCTGAACAGTAGGGAACCGCGGAACGGCGCACCACGACAGGGACCCGCCACCCACACGACAGTTCCCCGACAGCGCCCCGCCAGGGCGTCGGTGGCGGCGGCCCCTTACGCTCCGGGGGCGAAGCGGTACCCCATGCCGGACTCCGTCACCAGGTACCGCGGGTGCGCGGGGTCGGGCTCGAGCTTCCGACGCAGCTGCGCCATGTACAGCCGCAGGTACCCGGAGTCGTTGCCGTGCGTCGGCCCCCAGACCTCGGTCAACAGCATCTCGCGGGTCATCAGGCGGTCGGGGTTCGTGACCAGGACCTCGAGCAGGCGCCACTCGGTGGGCGTCAGGCGGATCGCGGGGCCCTCGGCCGGGGTGACCTGCTTCGCCACGAGGTCGACGAGCAGCGGTCCGATCGCGATCGTCGGGGTCTCCTCCGACGCCACCACCCGTCGCCGTCCGAGTGCCCGCAGCCGGGCGAGGAGCTCGTCCATCTGGAACGGCTTCGTCACGTAGTCGTCGGCACCGGCGTCGAGCGCGTCGACCTTGTCGGACGAGTCGGTGCGCCCGGAGAGCACGAGGACCGGCACCTGCGACCAGGCCCGGACGCCCTCGAGCACGCCGATGCCGTCGAGCCGGGGCATGCCGAGGTCGAGCAGCACCAGGTCGGGGCGCTCGGTGATGACGGCGTCGATCGCCTCGCGCCCGTCCCGAGCCGTGACGACGTCGTACCCGCGCGCCGAGAGCGTCACCGAGAGGGCGCGGACGAGCTGTGCGTCGTCGTCAGCGATCAGGACCTTCATCGGATCTCCACTCCCACGTGCCCGGCGATCGGCAGCCGCACCACGACGGTGAGCCCACCGCCCGGGGTGTCGTCGACCTCGATCGTGCCGCCCATGCCCTCGGTGAACCCGCGCGCCAGCGCCAGGCCGAGCCCGAGGCCGGTCTCGTTGTCGGTGTCACCGAGTCGCTGGAACGGCTGGAACACCTCGTCGCGGCGGTCCTCGGGGATGCCGGGGCCGTGGTCGGCGACGCGGAGCTCCACCCCGCCGGCGAACGCACTCGCGGCGACCCGGACGTGGGTGCCGTCCGGGGCGTACCGGGCGGCGTTGGCGAGCAGGTTCACGACGACGCGCTGCAGCAGGACCGGGTCGGCGAGCACCGGTGGCAGATCCGCGGGCAGGTCGAGGTCGACGTCGTCCGGGCCGAGCTCCAGCTCGTCGAGCGCGGGGGCGACCACCGTCTCGAGCGCGATCGCCGCCGGGGTGACCGCGAGGACACCGGCCTGGACCCGACTGACGTCCAACAGGTCTGCCAACAGCACCGCCAGCTGACCGAGGCTCTCGTCGGCGGTCGCGAGCAGCGCCTCCCGGTCGGCCCCGGACAGGTCGATGTCGGACGCACGCAGCGTCTGCACGGCGGCGGAGGCCGCGGCGATGGGGCGGCGCACGTCGTGGCCGACGGCCGCGAGCAGCGCGCTCCGGACCCGGTCGGCGGCGGCGATGCGCTCGGCGCCGACGGCGGTGCGTGTCAGTTCGCGGTGCTCGACGGCTGCGTCGAGCTGCTGCTCGACGACCCGCAACAGCCGGCGCTGGGTCGGGTCGTCGGGCGCGCCGGCGAACTCGAGCACGGCACCGGACGCCAGCGTCGTCGACGCGTCCGGCGTCGCACCGAACTCGCCGGAGGTCGCCGGCACCTCGTCGCCCTGGCGGATCCGGACGCCGGCGAAGCCGAACGCCTCTCGTGTGCGGTCGAGCAGTGCCTGCAGGGCGTCGTCGCCGCGGAGCACGCTGCCGGCGATGCCCATCAGGAGCCCGGACTCCGCCGAGGCCCGACGGGCAGCACGCGACCGCCGGGCGGACCGGTCGACCACGAAGCTGACCAGCACCGCACTGATCACGTACATGACCAGGGCGAACAGGTGCCACGGCTGCTGGACGGTGACCATGTAGAGGGGTTGCACGAAGAAGTAGTCGAGGCTGAGCCCGGACAGCACGGCCGTGAACACCGCCGGCCACATCCCGCCCACGAGCGCCACGACGAGCACGAGCAGCTGGTACGCCAGCACGTCCACCGTGATGGCGTCCGGGTCGCTGCCGATCGACAGCACCCACGTGAGCAGCGGCCCGACCAGGACCGACAGCACGAACGCGGCGACCACCCGGCCGCGGGACAGACTGCCGCCGAGCTTGGGCAGGGTGATCCCCCCGCCGGCGCGCTCGTGCGTGACGACGTGCACGTCGATGTCGCCGGACTCGCGGATCACGGTGTTGCCGATCCCCGGACCGGTCATGGCGGCCGCGAGCCGGCTGCGGCGGCTGACCCCGATCACGATCTGGGTGGCGTCGATCGACCGCGCGAACCGCACCAGCGTGCTCGGCACGTCGTCGCCGACGACCTGGTGGTACGTGCCACCGAGCTGCTCGAGCAGGGTCCGCTGCTTGCCGAGCGCGCCGGGGTGCCGGACGCGCAGGCCGTCGTTCGTCGTCACGTGCACGGCGGCGAGTTCCCCACCGGCGCTGCGGGCGGCGATGCGGGCGCCGCGGCGCAGCAGGGTCTCGCCCTCGGGGCCACCGGTCAGGGCGACGAGCACGCGCTCCCGGGTCTCCCACCGGTGCTCGATGCCGTGCTCGGCGCGGTAGGCCTTGAGCGCGTCGTCGACCTCGTCGGCGAGCCAGAGCAGGGCGATCTCGCGCAGTGCGGTGAGGTTGCCGAGGCGGAAGTAGTTCGACAGCGCGGCGTCGATCCGGGCCGCCGGGTAGACGAGCCCGTCGGAGAGCCGTTCGCGCAGCGCTGCCGGGGCCAGGTCGACGACCTCGATCTGGTCGGCCGCACGCACCACGGCGTCGGGGACGGTCTCGCGCTGCACGGTGCCGGTGATCTCGCGGACCACGTCGCCGAGGGACTGCATGTGCTGCACGTTGACGGTCGAGATGACGTCGATGCCGGCATCCCGCAGTGCTTCGACGTCCTGCCAGCGCTTCTCGTTGGGGCTCCCCGGGGCGTTCGTGTGCGCGAGTTCGTCGACCAGCGCGACCTCGGGTGCCCGGGCGATGACGGCGTCGAGGTCGAGGTCGTCGAGGTCGACTCCCCGGTGCGAGACGGTGCGCCGGGGCACGACCTCGAGCCCGTTCACCAGTGCTGCGGTGGCGGCGCGCTCGTGCGTCTCGACGACGGCGACGACCACGTCGCGACCCTCGTCGAGCAACCGACGCCCCTCTTCGAGCATCGTGTAGGTCTTGCCGACACCGGGCGCCGCACCGAGCAGGACCCGCAGCTTCCCGCGCTTCACGTGCTCATCCTCTCGCGTGCGGGGGTCGGCCTCTGCAAAACACCGGTGTTCACCTGTCGCGCCGCGGATTGCGGGTGTTCGACGCGCGAGCACCGGTGTTTTGCGGAGGGATCACCCACGCTCAGGACGCCTTCGCCAGCGCCAGGTTCAGCGCGAGCACGTTCACCACGGGCTCACCGAGGAACCCGAGCTGCCGCGACTCGGTGTGCGACGCCACCAGCTGCCGCACGGTGTCCGCTGACAGGCCGCGCGCCGAGGCCACACGGGCCACCTGCTGGGACGCGTAGGCCGGGCTGATGTCCGGGTCGAGCCCCGAACCGGAAGCGGTCACGGCGGCGGCGGGCACCTGCGCGGCGGAGACCCCGTCGGCCTTCGCCAGCGCCGCACGACGCTCCTCGACGGCCTTGAGCAGGTCGGCGTTGTTCGGCCCGAGGTTCGAGCCGGAGGACGCTCCCGCGTCGTAGCCGTCCCCGGCGGCGGACGGCCGTGACTGGAACCAGCGGTCGGCCTGCTTGCCCGTGAACGACTGCCCGATCAACGAGGAACCGACGACCTTGCCGGACGAGTCCGTGACCATCGAGCCGTTGGCCTGGTCGTGGAACGCCGCCTGGCCGACGCCCCAGACGGCGAGCGGGTACCCGACGCCCAGGACGACGGTGGCGACGAGGGTGAGGCGGATGGCCACACCGGCGGAACGGAAGGTGGAACGTGCAGATGCCATGACTAGAACCCCGGGATGAGACCGACCACGAGGTCGATCAGTTTGATGCCGATGAAGGGGACGACCACGCCGCCCAGCCCGTAGACGAGCAGGTTGCGGCCGAGGATCGACGACGCTGCGGCCGCGCGGTACTTGACGCCACGCAGGGACAGCGGGATGAGCGCCACGATGACCAGCGCGTTGAAGACGACCGCCGACAGGATCGCGGACGACGGGCTGTGCAGCCCCATGATGTTGAGCGCCGCGAGCCCCGGGAACGCCGCCTGGAACATCGCCGGGATGATCGCGAAGTACTTCGCGACGTCGTTGGCGATCGAGAAGGTGGTCAGGGCACCGCGGGTGATGAGCAGCTGCTTGCCGATGCGGACGACGTCGATGAGCTTGGTCGGGTCGGAGTCGAGGTCGACCATGTTGCCCGCCTCCTTCGCCGCCGTCGTGCCGGTGTTCATCGCGACGCCGACGTCCGCCTGCGCCAGGGCCGGGGCGTCGTTGGTGCCGTCACCGGTCATGGCGACGAGGTTGCCGCCCTCCTGCTCGCGCTTGATGTAGGCGAGCTTGTCCTCCGGGGTGGCCTCGGCGAGGAAGTCGTCGACTCCGGCCTCGTGGGCGATGGCGGCCGCGGTGCGCGGGTTGTCGCCCGTGATCATCACCGTGCGGATGCCCATCGACCGGAGCTCGGCGAACCGCGACGCCATGCCGTCCTTGACGACGTCCTTCAGGTGCACGACACCGAGCAACGTGACCGCGCCCGACGATGAGCGGCGACCGACGACGAGCGGGGTGCCGCCCTGGTCGGAGATCTCCGCGACGGTCGCATCGATGGCCGACACGACACCGGCTTCGGTGGTGTCCGCCCAGGCGAGCACTGCCGCAGCGGCACCCTTCCGGATCTGCGACCCGTCGGGCAGGTCGAGACCCGACATGCGCGTCTGCGCCGTGAACGGCACCTCGACGGCGCCGTCCGGCAGGCCGACGGCGGCGCCGTCCTCGCGCGCCAGGTCGACGATCGAGCGCCCCTCAGGGGTCGAGTCCGCAGCACTCGACAGGGCTGCCGCTTCCATCAGCGAGGCCTCGCTCACGCCCGGCACCGGCACCACGCGGGATGCCCGGCGGTTGCCGTAGGTGATCGTGCCGGTCTTGTCGAGCAGCAGCGTCGTGATGTCCCCGGCGGCCTCGACGGCACGGCCCGACATCGCCAGCACGTTGTGCTGCACGAGCCGGTCCATGCCGGCGATGCCGATCGCGGAGAGCAGGGCTCCGATGGTGGTCGGGATGAGGCAGACGAGCAGGGCGATGAGCACCGGCACGCTGACCGTCGCACCGACGAGCCCCGCGATGGGCTGCATCGTCAGGCAGACGATCACGAAGACGATCGACAACGAGGCGAGCAGGATGTTCAGCGCGATCTCGTTCGGCGTCTTCTGCCGTGCCGCACCCTCGACCAGGCGGATCATCCGGTCGATGAAGGTCTCACCCGGCGTCGAGGTGATGCGCACGACGATCCGGTCCGACAGCACCCGGGTGCCGCCGGTGACGGCACTGCGGTCACCGCCGGACTCGCGGATGACCGGTGCGGACTCACCCGTGACGGCCGACTCGTCGACCGACGCGATGCCGTCGATGACGTCGCCGTCGCCCGGGATGACCTCGCCGGCGACGACCACGACCACGTCGCCCTTGGCCAGGTCCACGGACGCGACCTCCTCGGTCTCGTTGCCGGTAGCAGCCGCGTCGGTCGTCGCGTACCCGAGCACCCGGCGGGCGCTCGTGGTCGAGCGGGTCTTCCGCAGGGTGTCGGCCTGCGCCTTGCCACGGCCCTCGGCCACCGACTCCGCCAGGTTGGCGAAGACGACGGTGAGCCAGAGCCAGACGGCGATCGCGATCGTGAACGCGGACGGCTCGACGACGGCGGCCGCCGTCGTCAGCGCTGCGCCGACCTCGACGATGAACATGACGGGGTTCCGCCACATGAGTCGCGGATCGAGTTTCCGCAGGGCGCCCGGGAGGCCCGCCACCAGTTGGCGGGGTCCGAATGCGGACGAGCGGGTGGCCGGTTCCACGGCGGTGCGCGGTTCCGACTCCGTGGTCACGGGGGTGGTCATGACAGTCCTTCTGCGAGCGGACCCAGTGCGAGCACCGGGAAGTAGGTGAGTGCGGTGACGATGACGGCGACGCCGCCGAGCAGCCCGATGAACAGCGGGCGGTGGGTGGGCAGCGTGCCGGCGGTCTCCGGCACCCGGTCCTGCGCGGCGAGGGACCCGGCGAGCGCCAGGACGAACACCATCGGCACGAAGCGGCCGAGCAGCATCACGACGCCGAGCGAGGAGTTCATCCACGTGGTGTTCGCGGTGAGCCCGCCGAAGGCCGAGCCGTTGTTGTTCGCACCGGAGGTGAAGGCGTAGAGCAGCTCGGTCAGCCCGTGGTTGCCGGGGTTGAAGATCGACGTCCCGAGCACCTGTTCGCGGACCCCGGGGATCACGAGCGAGAGCCCGGTGGCCAGGAGCACGAGCGTCGGCGTGACGAGGATGTACAGCGCCGCGAAGGTCATCTCCTTGGCGCGGATCTTCTTGCCGAGGTACTCCGGGGTGCGACCGACGAGCAGGCCGCCGATGAACACCGTGATGACGGCGAGCACGAGCATGCCGTACAGGCCGGAGCCGACGCCGCCGGGGGTGACCTCGCCGAGCATCATGTTGACGAGCGCCATCATCCCGCCGATCGGGGTGTAGCTGTCGTGCATCGCGTTGACCGCACCGGTGGACGTCGAGGTGGTCGCGGTCGAGAAGAGCGTCGAACCGAGGATGCCGAAGCGGCTCTCCTTGCCCTCCATCGCGGCCCCGGCAGCGTGTGTGGCGACACCGCCGCCGCCGAGTTCGGCGATCGACATGACCGACAGCGACACGAGGAAGATCGCGCCCATCACGGCGAGGATCGCGTAGCCCTGACGGTCGTCGCCGACCAGCCGCCCGAACGTGCGCGGGAGCGAGAACGGGATGACGAGCATCAGGAAGATCTCGACGAGGTTCGTCCACGCCTGCGGGTTCTCGAACGGGTGCGCCGAGTTGGCGTTGAAGTAGCCGCCACCGTTCGTGCCGAGTTCCTTGATCGCCTCCTGCGAGGCGACGAACCCGTCGGGGATGTGCTGCGTGCCGCCGATGAGCGTGGTGACGTCGGTACCGCTCCCCCACGACTGCACGACCCCGCCAGCGACGAGGATGATCGCGAAGACGAACGCGCCGGGCAGCAGCAGACGGCCGAGGCCGCGCACGATGTCCACCCACACGTTGCCGAGGGTGCCGGACTTGCGACGGGCGAACCCGCGCACCAGGGCCACGGCGACCGAGAGACCGACGGCCGCGGACAGGAAGTTCTGCACCGCGAGGCCGGCCATCTGCACCGAGTAGCCGAGGGTGACCTCGGGCGAGTACGACTGCCAGTTCGTGTTCGACACGAACGACGCCGCCGTGTTGAACGCGAGCGAGGGTCCGACGGCGGGCAGCCCGAGGTCGCCGGGCAGGACGACCTGGATGCGCTGCAGCAGGTAGACGAGCAGGAGCCCGGCGACGCTGAACAGCAGCACGCCGCGCAGGTACACGGGCCAGGACTGCTCGGCGTCCGGGTCGACCCCGATCAGCCGGTAGACCCCGCGCTCGACCCGGTTGTGGCGGACGGGCGTGAAGACCTTCGCCATCCAGTCACCGAGCGGGCGGTACGCGACGACGAGCAGCAGGACGAGGGTGGCGACCTGGGCGATGCCCGCCCAGACGTCCGCGGCGCCCACTAGAAGCGCTCCGGACGCACGAGCGCCCAGACGAGGTACACGACTGCGGCGATGCCGAGGACGGCGGCCGCGATGGTGATGCCGATCACAGCCGTTCCACCCCCTTGGCGATCAGTGCCACCACGCCGAACACGGCGAGGACACCGGCGACGACGAACACGTCGAACACGAGGGACTCCAGAAGCTCTGCGGTGTCCGCGCCGGGTGACGCGGACCGGCACCACTTGTGGTGCCGAACCGATGCTGGGTCCTGCGCCGTGCCTCCAGTGCGGTCCTAACGGATCCCTGACGCTGCCCTGGCGGACGCATGCACGCTCCTAACGCGCGTGACCGAGGCGGCTCAGTCGGCCGCGGTCGCGAGTCGGGTCGACAGGTCGCGAACGGCTCGGCGCAGCGCGTCCGGCCCCTCGACCCGGATCGGGACGGCCAGCCCGGCGACGACTCCGGCGAGCCCGTCCCACGACCACGATCCGAGGGTGACTCGGGCCCGGTCGCCCTCGAGCTGCTCGACCACGGCGTCCTCGGGCAGGTACGGCGCGATCCGCCGCGCGTCGCCCGCCGTCGTGGTCACCGAACCGGTGCACGGCCACACGTCGTCGACCGCCGACCCCTTGAACCGCGCGGACACGAACGCGGCCGCATCGCCGCCGGGGATCGGGCGCGGCGTGAAGGGGACGCGGGTGCGCATCCGGGGCGTGATCCGGTCGATGCGGTGCGTGCGCCAGTCGTCGCGGTCGACATCCCGGTCGAGCAGGTACCAGCGACCGTTCCGGGAGACGACGGCGTGCGGTTCCACCCGGTGCGGGGTCTCGTCGTCGCCGTACCCGAAGCGGAACACCTCCTGCAGGTGGACGGCCTCGCTCACCGCCACCAGGACCTCCGGGTCGGTGGTGGTCCGGCTCGTCGCGGTGACGGCCTGCACCGCGTCGACCCGGGACCGCAGCCGTGCGGGCATCACCTGCCGAACGGTCGCCAGGGCACGAGCCGCCGACTCGGCGACGTCCGCCCCCGAGGCCGGCGCCACGGCGAGCGCCAGGGCGATCGCCACCGCCTGGTCGTCGTCGAAGAGCAGCGGCGGCAGGTCGGATCCCGCCTCGAGCCGGTAGCCGCCGGCCGGTCCGCGGACCGCCTCGACCCGGTACCCGAGTCCACGGAGTCGATCGACGTCGCGGCGGACGGTGCGGGCACTGACGTCGAGCCGCCCGGCGAGCTCGTCGCCCGGCCAGTCGCGGTGCACCTGGAGCAGGGAGAGCAGCGCGAGCATCCGTGCGGAGGGTCCGGCCATGACGTCCATCTTCGTCCGAGAAGCGGACACAACCTGACCGCATCGGCCGACATCCTCGTCCCATGAGCATCGAACCGACAACCCACCTCAACTTCGACGGCGACGCCCGCGCGGCGCTCGACTTCTACGCATCGGTCTTCGGCGGCGAGGTCACCGCCGCCACCTACGGCCAGATGGGCGCCCTGGACGACCCGGCCTGGGCGGACCGGATCGTGTTCGGTCAGGTCTCCACGACCGCCGGCTTCCGCGTCATGGCCTTCGACGTCTGGCCCGGGCAGCCCTACGACCAGGGATCGAACGCCTTCTACGTGTTCGTGCACGGCGACGACACCGCCGAGGTCCAGCGGTACTGGGCCGCACTGTCCGACGGCGCCGAGATCCGGCAGCCCCTGGAACCCTCGGCCTGGGCACCGTTGGCCGGGCAGCTGCGCGACCGCTTCGGCGTGGTCTGGCAGCTCGACGTCGCCCCGGCTGGCGACTAGTCGGTCCTCACGGTCGCGGTCAGCGCGTCGGCGTCCACGTCGACACGGTGACCGCGGCCGTCACCGTCGCCGGCTCGAACACGGTGTCCGCCGCGACGTGGTGGTGACTCGGCCCCATGTGCACGACGTCGTGGACGTCCTCCGCCGACAGCTCCATGGTCCACGTCAGGTCCTCGGAGGACCGCAGCGCGAACGACGGCGTCAGGGAGTCGTGCAGCCGGCGTTCCTTCTCCGGGTCCACGCTGATCGTCGCCTCGGCGAGCTCCGCCAGGTGGCCGGCCCGCGGGGTCACCACCGCGAGCACGCCGTCGGCGCGCAGGACGCGGGCGTACTCGGCCTGGTTGCGGGGTGCGAAGACGTCGAGCAGGACGGCGGCAGCGCCGTCGACGACCGGGAGGCGCTCGGTCACGTCCCCGACGACGGCCCCCGCGCGCTCGTGGGCGCGTGCCGCACGCCGGATCGCGACGGCCGACAAGTCCAACGCGACCCCGAGCCTCCCGTCCGGAACGTTCGCAGCGTCCAGCGCGTGCGCCAGGTAGGTCCCCGGACCGGAACCGACGTCGAGCACGATGCCGGGCGCGGTGGCATCCGCGACGATCGCGGCGAGCGCCCGCTCGACGGGCGCGTAGTGCCCACGCCCCAGGAACCGCAGCCGCGCGTCCACCATCTCCGGGGTGTCCGCGGTGAGTGCGCGGCGCTTCGCGGGCAGGAGGGTCAGGTGGCCCTGCTTCGCCTCGTCGAACCGGTGCCCGTTCGGGCAGCCGACCTGGCCGCCGTCGACGCGGCCGAGCGGCTCGGCGCACACGGGGCAGGCGAGCATCGGCAGCAGGTCGTCACGCACCGGCCCAGCGTACGGGCCTCGGTAGCCTGACCGGATGTCGCTGCAGCAGCTCTTCGGCCTCGACGGCCGCACCGCACTCGTGACGGGAGGCAGCTCCGGCATCGGCCGAGCGATCGCCACCGCACTCGCCGACGCGGGTGCCCACGTCCTCGTCGCCGCCCGGACGCCCGCGACCATCGACGCCACCGTCGCCGGCATCCGCCAGGCGGGCCGCTCGGCCGACGGCATCGTCGCGGACCTGTCCTCCCGCGCCGGAGCCCACGCACTCGCGGACTCCGCTGGCGACGTGGACGTGCTGGTGAACTCCGCCGGGATCAACCTGCGGCCGCCGATGCCCGAACTCGACGAGGCCACCTGGGACGCCACGATGGCCGTCAACCTCGACGCGCCGTTCGTGCTCGGGCAGCGGCTCGCACCCGGGATGGCGGCCCGTGGGTACGGACGGATCGTGTCGATCAGTTCGCAGCAGGCCCACCGCCCCTTCGCCGCCAGCGGCGCGTACGGGGTCTCCAAGGCCGGTCTGGAGGCGCTGGCCCGGTCCCAGGCAGAGGCCTGGTCCGCGCAGGGGGTCACCTCCAACGTCCTCATCCCCGGTTTCGTGCGCACCCCGCTCAACGAGCGGCTGGGTTCCGACCCGGCGACGGTGGCGGCCCTCGCCGCACGGACGCTGGTCGGCCGGAACGGGCTGGCGTCGGACTTCGCCGCGGCGGCGGTGTTCCTCGCCGGGCCCGGGTCGGCCTACGTCACCGGGCAGTCCATCGCGGTGGACGGCGGGTTCTCCGTCCACTGACCCCGAGGTGCGCCGACGGCGGGTTCGGGCGTCGCCTGAGGTACTGGCAGGGCCTGCCTGCACCGGGGCCCGACTGGCAGGATCGAGGGCGTGAAGACACTGGAGTTGCCACAGACAGACCTCACCGCTTCCGACGTCGTCGTCGGACTGATGCGGATCAACGACATGAGCGACGAGGACATCCGTTCGCTCTACAGCGCCTCGCGCGATGCGGGCGTGAACATGTTCGACCACGCCGCGGTGTACGGCGAATGGCACGGCTGCGAGCAGCGGTTCGGCGCGGCGGTCACGCTGTCGCCCGCGGAACGCGCCGAGATCGTGCTGCAGACCAAGGTCGGCATCCGACCGACGCCGAAGGGCGCCTACTTCGACTTCTCGTACGAGCACATCCTCGAGTCCGTGCACGAGTCGCTCGAGGCGCTGCAGACCGAGTACATCGACGTCCTGCTGCTGCACCGCCCCGACGCCCTGGTCGAGCCGGAAGAGGTCGCCAAGGCCTTCGACGAGCTGCACGCCGCCGGCAAGGTGCACCACTTCGGCGTCTCGAACCACACCCCCGGCCAGGTCGACCTGCTCAAGAAGCACGTCCGCCAGCCACTCGCGTTCAACCAGGTGCAGCTGAGCATCACGCACGCCAACGTGATCTCGCAGGGCCTGACAGCGAACATGGGTGGCCTCGAGCAGTCGGTCGATCGCGACAACGACATCCTCAACTACTCGCGCATCAACGACGTCACGCTCCAGGCCTGGTCGCCGTTCCAGAAGGGCTTCTTCGACGGCGTCTTCCTGGGCGACCGTGAGCAGTACGCCGAACTGAACGACGTGCTCGAGGAGGTCGCAGCGGCGCACGGTGTCACCCCGACCGGCATCGCGGTCGCGTGGATCACCCGCCACCCCGCGCACTTCCAGGTCGTCCTCGGCACGACGAACCCGCAGCGCGTGCGGGACTCGGCCGCCGGCTCGGACGTCGAGCTGTCGCGCGAGGAGTGGTACCGGATCTTCACCGCGGCTGGACACACCGTTCCCTGAGCAGGAACGGCCCGGTCGGGTCGGGCAGGGTGGGGTCGTGCTCCACGATCTCGCCCTACCCGTCCGCCTGACCACACGTTCCGGCGAGGTGACGCTGCGGAACGCCACGGAAGTGGACCTCGATGCACTCATGACACTGTTGTCCGACGACCCGATCAGCGCCGCGCGTGGAGACGTCGCCGCACCGGAGGATCGCCCGCAGTACGCCGAGGCACTCCGGTCGATCGTGGACGACCCGGCGAACGCGCTGCTCGTCGCCGAGGACCCCGACGGGCAGCTCGTCGGGACGCTGCAGCTCACCCGGATCCCCGGCATGGCTCGTCGTGGTGCCACCCGACTGCTCGTCGAGGCGGTGCGGGTCAGCAGTGCTCTGCGATCCGGCGGCATCGGGAGTGCCCTGATGCGCTGGGTGACCGACGTCGCTGCGCCGGCCCTCGGGACCCCGCTCGTGCAGCTCACGTCCGACGCTGCACGGACGGATGCGCACCGGTTCTACGAGCGCCTCGGCTTCACCGGCTCGCACGTCGGGTTCAAGTACCGGGTCCTCGACCCTTCCGCGCGCTGAGGTTCCTTCCCAGAACGCGTGCGATGCAAGGTGCTTTCGGGCGTACCTGGTCAGAAGTTCCGACCAGGCATGCCCGATTCGACCAGGTACGCCCGCTTCGACCAGGGGCGCGCTAGTCGTCGGAGTCGGCGCCAGCAGACCTCGGCGTCGGCACGTTCACGTCGACCGGGGACACCCCGGCAGGGTCGGCGGAGGCGCCACCCACGACGTCGAACGAGATCCCCAGCATCGCCGGGTCCTCGTCGAGTTCGAGCCCGTCCTGGCGGACCTGGTCCTCCGGGATCGCACGGCCACCGGACGGGTCCCACGAGTTCGCGATCGACATGCGCACGAGCATGCCCGAGCCGCTTGGCAATCGCCCAAGAAACGCCTGAGGACCCCCGGACCGCTCAGCCGGCGAGGTCGTCCGGGTGTAGCCGCTCACCGGCGTGCGGACGCCGGAACACCGGGCCGCCGCCGGCCTCGTCCTCGTCGTGGTGGCTGACGGGCGAGACGCTCGGGTCGGCGGAGTCGTCGCCGACGTCGGCGCCGCGGTCCTCCTCCATCTCGAGCTCGGACTCGTCACTGCCGTCCACGGGGATGGACCGGCCCTGCTGTTCGGGATCGAACGGTGCGCTCATCGACATGTGGCGAGCATGCTCCCGCTCGGTGAACGCCGGGTCAACGCTGTCCGTCGGCCGCGATGAGCTCGAGCTGCGTCAGCGCCAGGTCGGTGCCGGCGGTGAACGTGAACGACGAACCCCCACCGAGGATCCGGAACACCCGGGTCTGGCCGGCCCACGTGAACTCGGCGCCGTCGACCGCGGTGACGGCGTCGTCGAGGCCGACCTGCCACGAGTAGGACCCCGGCGATGCCACCGTCACGGTGTACAGCGAGGCGGCGGGGCACGACACGTCGAAGGACACGGACTCCCCCGCGGCGAGCGCCGTGACGGTGCGGCCGGTGTCGTCGGTGAGCGCCGAGACCCCGACGGGCAGGACGTCCACCGGGGCGTCCCGGTAGCCGTGCACGTCGGAGGCCGAGACGGGGCGGGTGTCCGACGCCCATCCCCGCGGTTCGTCGGACAGCGTGAACTCGATCCGCGACGCGGCCACGACCACGCTGTGCGGGATGGTGACCGAGGTCCAGGGCGAGCCGTCGACCGTCACCGACGCCACGTACCCGCCTGCGGAGCCGGCGGCGATCTCGATGACCGTGGCCGTCCCTCCAGGCTGTCGCAGCACCGTCCTGCGGACCGACGGCGGCACGAGCACGTAGGTACCGGTTGACGGCGCCAGCGGGTACAGGCCGATGGTCGCGAAGACGTACCAGGCGCTCATCTCACCGTTGTCCTCGTCGCCGGGGTAGCCCTGGCCGAGGTCGGACCCGACGAACAGGCGCTCGAGCGATTCGCGGACGATGCGGTGCGCGTCGTCGTGCCGCCCGGTGAACATCGGGAAGAAGGGGATGTGGTGCGCGGGCTGGTTCGACAGCCCGAGCATGCCCATCCGGACGTCGCGGGCCTCGGTCATCTCGTGGATCGGGAAGCCGTACGAGCCGGAGCGCGCCAGGGCCCCGGTCTCGGGGGTCGCGAAGAACGCGTCGAGAGCGGCGTCGAAGCGCTCCGGCCCGCCGTGCAGGTCGACGATGCCGGCACCGTCGTGCGGCGCCGTGAACGCGGTGCCCCACGCGTTCGTCTCGGTGTAGTCGTCGCCCCAGTCACGCGGGTCGAACTCGGTGCCGACCCGCCACGAGCCGTCCGGGTCGCGGCCGATGAAGAACCCGCGCTCGGAGTCGAAGACGTGCCGGTACTGCAGCGACCGGCGGGCGAACCACTCGGCCTCGGCCTCGTAGCGGGACAGGTCGGCGGGCGTCCGGGCCCGCGACGCGAGCAGGCCCGCCATGACGGCCAGACCCCAGTCGTTGATGGCCGCGTCCAGGGTCCACGACATCCCCTCGTGGGTCGCCGTGTCGACGTGGCCGCGGAAGGCACCCGGGAGGCTCCCCTTGCGTCCGACGCGCTCGTCACGCGGCGGGACGGTCGCGTTCCGCACCGCGCTCCGGTACGCCTCGGCCAGGTCGAAGCCGCGCACGCCCTTCACCGCCAGGTCGGCGAAGACGGTGTCGCTCGTGGTGCCGGTCATGCAGTCCTCGGCACCGGGGGCACTCCAGCGGGGCGTCCACCCACCGTCGTGGTGGTGCTCGACGAAGCCCTGCGCGAGCTCGCCCGCGGTCTCGGGGGTCAGGAGTCCGAGGAGCGGCCAGGCCGTGCGGTAGGTGTCCCAGAAGCCGTTCGTGGTGGTGAACGGGCCCTCGACGATCTCCGGCCCGGGCTCGTCGCGGATCGGCTCCGCCAGCACGTCGCCGTACGGGGAGCGGTGCCGCGGGGTGCCGGTCAGGGCGGTCTCCCCGGCACGGTTCGGGTAGAGGAACAGCCGGTACAGGCCGGAGTACAGGCTCGTCAGCTGGTCGGGGCTCGCGCCGTCGAAGGACAGCGTCGCGAGCTTCTCGGTCCACAGCGCCTCGGCACGGGAGCACATGGCGTCGAACGAGCCGGCGTCGTCGAGGTTCGCGCGGGCGTCCTCGATCGAGACGGTCGAGATGCCGAGCAGGACGTCGACCGGGCCGCCGGTGCCCCCGGGTTCCCCCACGGACAGCCAGCCGCGCAGCTCGTGCTCGCCGACCGTCGTGTGGTCGGCGGTGACCCCAGGGACCCGCAGGTGCACGTGGTGCGGCGGGGTGCCGGGGCGGTCGTCGAGGACGGCCTCGACCACGGCGGTGCCGTCGGTGACCGTCACGGAGACGTCGGACACCCGGCCGTGGTGGTCGAGCACGACGCTGCGGGTGCCGGTGAACCGGAACCCGAGGGCGAAGCTCCCCCGCGGTCAGCTCGGCCGTCACCCCGTGCTCGAGGGCGACCCGGTAGCGGTTCGGGCCGTCCTGCTCGTCCGCGTGGTCGAACCCGAGCGCGCGGGCGGACCGATCGACGTCGGGGGTGTCGAGTGGCGAGGGCATCACCTGGAACACCCCGCGGTCGCCCATCCACGGCGACGGGATGTGACTCGTCGCGAAGGCCTGGATCGCCGGGCGGAGCCGCCCCTGGCCGTCGAGCCGGTCGTGCTCCTGGTACGCGTACGGCCAGCGGTTGCTCGAGGCGTCCGTCATCGGCAGGCCGAACACCCCGCCGTGCGGGACACCGACCAGCGGGGCGTTGTTGCCGCGGGAGAACCGGGAGGACGCCTGGGTGCCACGGGTCGTCCGGACGTGGCCGAGCGGGGTCGTCGGGGTCGGACGCGCGGGACCGATCCGGACGGCGTCGAGCCAGCCGCGCAGTGCGGGGCGCTCACCGTCGGCCGCCGCAGCCGGTGCGTCGGAGCCGAGCCGGGCCTCCAGGCGGTCGACGACCAGCCCCGCGAACGGCGTGAGGTCGACCGCGCGACGGTTCCACTGGTCCACCCACTGCTTGCGGGCCGCGTCCTGCGCGTCCGGGGTGACCGCGTCGCCGTACTGGTCGCGGGTCCCGGCGTGGTCACGCAGCCGCGAGCCGTCGGTGAAGACGACGTCGACGGCGAAGGCCGTGGCGTCCCAGAAGTGCGGCAGGTCTGCTTCCCTCGGTTCCGACGCCCCGTCGGGCAGGGTCCGCTCGGGGAACCAGACCCAGGAGAGCTCGTCGCCGGTGGCGATGGTGCGTCCGCTGAAGCCGGGGACGATCGCCTCGGCCACCGACCCGCCAGCTGGTCGTTCGACGAGCCAGCCCTCCGCGGAACCGAACCCGACACCGTTCCGAGCGGCCACGGCCGTCGTCGGACCACCGCTCCGTTGCAGTTCTCGCACGGGGCGAGCCTATTTGCTCCAGGGACTGGACGAAAACCCCGGCGTGTCCGTGCCGGTCGTCAGTGTTGGTCGTCAGCCCTTGTTGTGCCCCGGGGCGCTGCCGGACTTGCCGGGAGCGGTGTCCGACGTGGTGTCGACCGCACCGGTGCCGTCCTGCGGCTCCTGCACCGGGTTCGAGGCCGGGGTGCTCGGCTCCGGGCCGACGGGCGGGTCCTGCGTGGGCTGCTCCGGCTGGGTCGGTTCGCTCGGCTGCTCGCTGGGTTCCTCGGCGGGCTGCGACGGCTGCTGCTCCTGTGAGGGCTGCTGCTCGGCCGGTTCGCTCGGCTGCTGTTCCTCGCCCGGGCCCTCGGACGGCTGCTGCTCGGTCGGCGCGGTCGAGGTGGTGTCCGTCGGGGCCGGGGTGCCGTCGTCGTCGCCGTTGAGGGCGAACACGGCGACCCCGATGCCGATGAGCACCAGGACGATCACGATGATCGCGGCGATGAGTGGTCCGCGCTTCTTCTTCTCCGGCTGGTCCTCCGGCTGGTCGCCCCGGCCCGGGCGGGGCGCGACCGGCGGCGGGGTCGGCCCGCTCGGGCCCGCCGCGCCGCGGTCGGCCGCCTGGGCGCCGAGGACGGTCGTCGAGACGTCATCGGCGGGGTTCGGGCGCTGGGTGTCGAGGACGCGGGTGGCGTCGTCGCCCGGACGCGCGCCGCCGTTCGGCAGTTCGCTCGCCGGCATCGCCTGCGTCCGGTCGTCGGCGTTCGCCGCTGCGGCGGCACCGGCGCCGACCGCGGCACCCGCAGCACCGGCAGCCGCGGCCGTCACCGCACCGGGCGCGCCGGGCAGGAGCTGCGTCGCGTTCGTCGGCTCGTCGCGGCCCAGCGCACGCAGGCGCTCGGCAGCCTCGGCTGCCGTCGGTCGCTCCGCCGGGTCCTGCGCGGTCATCACGTGCAGCAGGGTGCGCCAGGCCGTGGGCAGCTGCCGGTCGATCTCGGGCGAACGGGTCAGCCGAGCGGTGGCCGACTCGACCGCACTGCCCGGGAACGGCTGACGACCGGTCATGCACTCGAGCAGCACGAGCCCGAGCGAGTAGACGTCGGCTTTGCCCGTGATCTCCTTCGCCAGGACCTGCTCCGGGGCCAGGTACGCGGCCGTCCCCATCACGGTCCCCGTCCCCGTCACCCGAGAGGCGTCGCGGAGCAGGGCGATCCCGAAGTCGGCGAGCTTGACGTGCCGGCCGTCGCTCTCGAGCAGGACGTTCGCGGGCTTCACGTCACGGTGGACGATCCCCTGCGCGTGCACGGCGGCCAGACCGTCGGCGACCTGCGCGCCCAGGCGGGCGGCGGTCGCGGGGTCGAGCGGGCCCTCGCGCAGACGGGTCGCCAGGTCACTGCCCGGCACGAGTTCCATGACGAGGTACGAGTCGCCGTCGACGTCGTCGAGGGCGGCGTCGTAGAGCGTGACGAGCTCGGGGGCGCGCAGCGTCGCGAGGGTCTGGATCTCCGCCTCGGCGCGGGCGCGCTCACCGCGGTCGACGGGGCCGATGCGGAACACCTTGACCGCGACCTCGCGGCCGAGCTGCTCGTCGACCGCCCGGTACACGGACGCCATGCCACCGTGTCCGAGCGTGCCCGTGACGCGGTACCTGCCGCCGAAGACCCGTTCTTCCATGCCCGGCAACCTACCGGTCGCGGCTGACGGCGCTCTGCCGTTCGGGGGCGGGCCTGGCGACTTCGTGAGCAGAAGATGTCGGGTGCGGGCGAGCGAACCGACTTCTTCTGCTCACGAAGTGATGCGGTCGACGTCCGGCGCGGGCTCGGCACCGTGGCGGAGTGCCGTCAGGTACAACCGGTGCGCCGTGATCACGAGGGCGAGCCAGGCGAGTCCGAGCGCCCACGCCGCCAGGACGTCGGTCAGCCAGTGGTGCCCGAGGAACACCCGCGACGCCCCGACCGACAGCACGAACAGGGTGCCCACGACGATCGTCCACACCCGGGTGACGACGCGCGACTGCCGCAGGAGCAGCAGGTACACGATGGTGCCCACGATCACCGTGGAGTTGAGCGTGTGGCCCGACGGGAACGACGGCGACGTCTCGTACGGCGGCACCGCGTCGGACAGCGGCGGACGGGCGCGACCGATCAGGTCCTTGCCCGCGATCGTCATGAGCAGCGAACCACCGCTCGCGGCGACCAGGAGCACCAGTGGCGTCCACGCACGGCGCTGGATCGTGAAGCCGACCAGGAACCCGAGCGCGACGATCGGCATCCCGATCGTGCCCGCGATGTCGGTCCACCAGGTGACGAGCGTGTCCGCCGTGGGGGATCGGAGTGTGAGCGCCCAGTCGAGGACGGGTCGGTCGAGCACCGCGACGTCGTCGGCTTCACGGACGGCGTCGTAGACCTCGGAGGCGATCCACGTGGCGAGGACGGCGACGCCCAGGCCGATGGCGAGGGTCAGCAGCAGGACGGGCATGGCGCCGAAGCGCTTGCCGAGCGCTGTCCACGCACCGGCGACGCTGCGGCCGGCACGGGAGCGCCAACGGGTCAGGTCGACTTCGCCGACGGTGCGGTCGGCGGCGTCCCCGTGTTCGGTGTGCATCCGTCCACACTGCCCGAAGCCGCCGGGAGCCGTCCCGGCCGCCTCAGTCCTTCGCCTCCGAGTACGCCCCCACCACCCCGACCGACAGCGGGAACGTCACCGGGAAGTCCTGGAACAACAGCCGCCCGGCATCGACTGCAGCCTCCCGGATCTGCTCTGCCACCCACTCCGCGTGCTCCGCCGGGGCGTGCACCACGATCTCGTCGTGCACGAAGAACACCAGGTGCGGCCCGTCCGTCACGGCTCCGGGGAACCGCGCGAGCAACCGCGACCGCAGGGAACCCATCCACGCGAGCGCCCACTCGGCCGCGGTCCCCTGCACCACGAAGTTCCGGGTGAACCGGCCCCAGCTCCGGGCGCGGGACTCGACGGCACGCTGCATCGCCGGGGTCCCCTCGACCGTGTACGCCTGGTTCCGGGCCTCGAACCACGAGTCCTCGGGCACCGGTGACGTCCGACCGAGCAGCGTCGTCACCGGCTCGCCGCGCTCCCCCGCACGCGCGGCCCGTTCCACCATGTCGAGCGCCTGCGGGAACGCCCGGACCAGGCGTGGCACGAGCCGACCGCCCTCGCCCTGGGTCGCCCCGTACATCGCACCGAGCATCGCCACCTTGGCCTGCTGCCGGGTCTCGACCGCCCCCGACGCCACCACGCCGTCGTACAGGTCGCGCCCGTCGCCGGCCGCGGCCATCGCCCGGTCGCCGGACATCGCGGCGAGCACCCGGGGCTCCAGCTGCGCGGCGTCCGCCACGACGAGCTTCCACCCGGGGTCGGCGATGACCGCGCCGCGGATGCCCTTCGGCAACTGCATCGCTCCCCCGCCGTCGGCCGCCCAGCGCCCGGTGACGACACCACCGACGACGTACTTCGGGTGGAACCGTCCATCGCGGATCCAGTCGTCGAGCCAGGTCCAGCCGTTGGCGGTGAGCAGTCGCGCCAGGCGCTTGTACTCGAGCAGCGGCTCGATGACGGGGTGCTCGATCTCCTGCAGCTCCCACTTCCGCGTGCTCGTGACCATCAGGCCGGCCCGGCGCAGCGACTTCAGGACGTCGGCGGGCGAATCCGGGTTGAGCCCGGGGTCGTCGAGGCGCTCGCGCACGACGGCGGCGATCTCCTCGAGGCGTCGCGGTCGCACCCCGTAGGGCACGCGCGGCCCGAGGGCGTCCTCGAGCAGCCGCTCGTGCACGTCGGCACGCCACGGCAGCCCGGCGTGCAGCATCTCGGCCGCCACGAGCGCACCGGCCGACTCCGCGGTGAGCAGCAGGCGGAGCGCACCCGGAGCGCTCGACCCCGCCACCGCGGCGAGCTGCGCCCGGAGCTCCGCCACCGGGTCGACCTCGTCGTCGGGCGCAGCGGCGGTGAACAGGGCGTCGTCGAAGAGCTGGGCCTGCGTCGGCCGGACCACGCGGGGTTCCGCGACCGGGGCGTCCAGGGCGTCGGCCGGCCGAGCGGCGAGCGCGGATCCCCGTGCCGAGAGCGCAGCCCGCAGGACACGACGACCGAGGCGTAGGTCGACGCAGCGTCCGACTCGCCCGCCAGCGGCGAGCACCGCCGGGTACCAGCGGGCGGTGTCGTCCCACACCCAGCGCACGCCCGGTGCATCGTGGGCCGCGACGAAGGCCGGGAGGCCCGGCTCGTCCAGGCGGATCGGCTCGCCTCCGGCGGTCCCCGCGTCGGTCAGGGGCGTCGCGAGGACGCCGCCGTCGACGCGGCGGAGGACGAGGTGCACGACACGATCATGCCGTGCCCCACCGACCCCGGCGGACCAGGGCCGGAACGGGTGTCACTCGCCGGGTCGGACCGCCGCGGTGTCGGCGACGTCGATGCGGACGTCGCCGTCCTCGGCACGGGAGACCTCGACCCGCGGGTCGGCGTCGTGCTCGTCGGATCCGGACATGCGGCGGAACGTGTCCTGTCGGCGTTCCTCGAACGTCATGTCGACGCCGTCGTCGAGGTGGTCGTGGTCGGGCTTCGTCATGCCGTGCACGGTACGCGGCCGCAGCTGCGGGCGGTCACGCGACCGGTGCCGTGCCGGTCCGCTCGGTCCAGTGCCCACCGCTCGCCCACCGGTCGAGCACCGCCGCGCGCAACCGACCGGACGGCGCCGCGGACCGTGCGGCGGCCAACGGCACCCCGAAGACGAAGTTCGCGACGCTGGCGTCCCCCTCGGTCGCATCGTGCTCCCCCGGCGGGACGAGACGGAAGCGCCGGGCGAAGCGCACGAGGTTGGCATCGGGACCGAGCGCCGCCGGCAGGCCCGGATCGAGCATCCAGGAGCGGCACTGCCACCGGTCCGCAGCGAGCTGCGGTGCGAGGCCGCGCAGGACCTCGGGTGCGCGGGCGAACGAGCGGTCGCAGGCCACCGGGTCGAGCGGCCCGGTCTCCGGCACGTGCACACCCCAGGCCGGCGTGCCGTCCGCCAGGTGGTCGCCGAGTTCGAACTGGAGGCGCCCCACGGCCACCACACGCCCGGTCACCACGGCGACGAGCCACTCCACCCCGGTGCCGTGCAGCCCGTAGCGCGCGAGCTTGCGGTCGACGTCGGCGACGGATGCCTCGGCGAGCGCGCGCGGGAGCCCACGCTCCGCGAGGGCGTCGGCGGTGTCCGGCACCGCGGCGCGGAGTGCCGCCACCAGCCGCGCGTCCCGCTCCGCGGACCCGGCGTCGGCGACGGTGGCGGCCAGTGCGGCCGCCACCGTCGCGGAGTCGTCCGGTGACCCCACGGCGGCGGCGAGGACCGCGACGGACGCGGGACGGGCCTCCCGGCCGGGGGTCACGGTGGTCACTTCAGACCGGACGACGCGAGCCCGTCCATCACCCGACGCTGCAGCACGACGAACATGATGAGCACCGGTGCCATCGCCATCAGGCTGGCGGCCATCAGTACCGGGTAGTCGATCGTGCGGTCGCTCGACAGCGTCGCGAGGCCGGCGGCGAGCGGCATGTCCTCGGCGCGGGTGGAGACCACGAGCGGCCAGAGCAGCTCGTTCCACGACCACAGCACGGTCGTGATCGCGAGCACGCTGATCGAGGGACGGGCCAGGGGCAGCATGATCCGCCAGAACGTCTGGAACGGGTTCGCACCGTCCATCCGCGCTGCCTCCTCGAGCTCGGGCGGCATGTTCAGGAACGCGGTCCGCATCAGGAACGTGCCGAAGGCGCTGAACAGCCCGGGTGCGACGATCCCCATCAGGGTGTCGAGCCAGCCGAGCCCCTGCACGATCTGGTACTGCGAGATCAGGTAGACCTGCGAGGGCACGAGCAGGATCGACAGCACGATCGCGAGCAGGGCTGCCCGACCGCGGAACCGCATCCGGGCGAAGGCGTACCCGGCGAGCGTGCACAGGACGATCTGCGCGAGCGTGCGGATGATCGTGACGTACACGGACGTGCCGAGCTGGCTGAGGAACGGCAGGCGTTCGAAGACCTGCGCGTAGTTCTGCCACTGCAGCTCCCCCGGCCAGAAGACCGGCGTGACGGACTGCACCTGCGCGTTCGTGGAGAGCGACATGATGATCTGCCACAGGAACGGGAACGCCATCGCGAACCCGCCGATGCCGAGCACGACGTGGATCCACCAGTGGCTGCCGCCGCGACGGCCGGGCCGACGCGTGGTCCGAGGCGGTGTGACGGTGGCGGTCATCCCTGCACCCACTTCCGTTGGACGCGGAACTGCACGAGCGTGACGATGCCGATGAGCAGGAAGATCACCATCGCGATCGCGGCCGCGAAGCCCTTGTCGTTGTCGATGAACCCGGCACTGTAGAAGTAGAAGACGAGCGACATCGTCTTCGGGATCACCGGGTTGGTGCTGCCGAGGATCGCGTACAGCAGGTCGAACAGCTGGAAGCTCGAGATCGTCGTGACGATCACCACGAAGAAGATGCTCGGGCTGAGCAACGGCACGGTGACCGAGCGGAACTGCCGCCACCGGCTCGCGCCGTCGAGCTCCGCGGCTTCGTAGAGCTCCGGCGGGATGTCCTTGAGCCCGGCGCCGAGGATGATCATCGAGAACCCGAGGGACGACCAGAGGCCGACCAGGCTCACCGCGATCAGCGCGAAGCCGGGGGTCGAGATCCAGTACGGACCGTCGATGCCGAAGTTCCCGAGGAACCAGTTCACGATGCCGTAGTCGCCGTTGTACATGATGCGCCAGACCAGGGCGATCGCCGCGGGCATGGCGACGTACGGCAGGAAGAAGAGCACCCGGTAGAACTGGGCGAATCGCAGCCCCGGGGTGTTCAGCAGACTGGCGAGCCACACCGCGATCGGGATCCCGGCGAGGACGATCACGGTGTAGATCACCGTGTTGAACAGCGACTGGTAGAGCTGCGGGTCACCGACGAGTCGGACGTAGTTGGCGACGCCGGTGAACGTGGCGCCCCCGAAGACGCCCCAGCTGGTGAACGAGTACCAGAACGTCTGGATGATCGGCCAGATGTAGAAGGTACCGACGCCGAGGAGCAGCGGGAGCACGAAGAGCCACGGCCACCAGCCGTCGGTCCGTCGTGGCGCTCGGCCGCCGTCGGCGCGCGGCGCGGGGCGCCCCGCCCGGACGAACGTGTCGTCCGGGCGGGGGTGGCTGCGGCCGGGGGCCGCTCGGTGTTGATCGTCACGCGCGGGTCCTACTTTTCCTTGGCGAGGGCGGCGTCCATCTTCTGTGCGAGGTCCTCTGCCACCTGGTCGACGGGCTTCGACCCGTCGAAGGCGCTCGGCAGCAGGGTGGTCTCGAGGGTGTTCCACGCGGCGGTGTTCTTCGACACGGGCAGCGGCTTCGCGTAGTCCACCGCGTCGAGGAACACCTGCAGGTCGGCGTCGGGCATCGTCTTCGTGAAGGCGGTCTGCGTGCCCTCGTACGCCGGGATGACCGCGCCCATGTCGCCCTGCTGCTGCTGGGCCGTCTTGCCCGCGAGGTAGACCTGCAGCGCCTGGGCGGCTGCCTTGTCCTTGCTCGCCTCGGACACGACGTTCGAGACACCGTGGATGACGGTCGCCTGCTCCTTGCCCTTCGGCAGCGGGTAGGCGACGACGTCCTTCTCGAGCTCGGTGCCGGTCAGCGCGGAGCGGAACCAGCTGCCGCCCTGGTACATCGCGAGCTTGCCCGAGGTGAACCACTGGTCGGCCGTGGTGTCGGTGAGCTGCTTGATCGAGGGCGAAGCCCCCGAGTCGATCAGGTCGGTCCAGAACTGCAGGCCGTCCTCGGAGGGCTTCGTGGCGTACTCGGACTCGGTGCCGTCCGCGTTCACGACCGATCCCCCGGCCTGCAGGATCGTGTTGTAGTACGTCGTCTGGCCGTCCATGCCACCGGCTGCGCCGTAGGCGCCCTTCGCCCGCAGCTTCTCGGACAGCTCGGCGCCGGTCTGCTGGAAGTCGTCCCAGGTCCAGTCCTTGGAGGGCAGGTCCATGCCGGCCTGCTCGAACAGCGACTTGTTCACCCAGACGCCGATGGTGTCGAAGTCCTTCGGCACGCCGTACTGGGTGTCGTCGTACGTGTACAGGTCGTTGAGTGCGCTCGAGTACTTCGACGCGTCGATGTCACCCGACTCGACCTCGCCGGTGATCGGCGCGAGCTTGCCGTTGGCCGCGTACAGCTGGAAGTTCGGGCCGTTCATCCAGAACAGGTCGGGCAGGGTGTTGCTCGAGCCCTGGGTCTGCAGCTTCGTCCAGTAGTTGGCGAACGGCGTGACGTCGACGCTCACCTTGATGTCCGGGTACTCCTCGTTGAAGCCCTTCAGGTTGGCCTTGATGGCCTTGACCTGGTTCTCGTCCCAGACGGCGTAGGTCAGCGACGCCTTGGTGTCCTTCGGCGCGGCTTCGTAGTCGCCTGCGGAGCCGGACGCCCCGGACGACGAGGAGCAGCCGGCCAGGGAGTGCGGCCGCGCCGAGGGCGGCGACGGCGCCGAGGAGGACGCGGCGCACGCCGGTTCCTCGGGTGGGGATGTGTGCGGTCATCGGGGTGTCCTTTCGCACGGCCGTCAGGAGCCGACGGTCTGGGCGGGATGCGGGGTGGAGGGGGTGGAGGGGGTGAAGTGCGCGATGGTGTCGGCCGGCAGTGGGGGGACGTCGATGGGGACGGACCCGTTGCGGAGCGAGCGCGTGGCCAGCGCGCCGGCGGCGACCGCGGCACGGGCCGCGATCGGGGAGAGCTCCGACGGTTCGCCGAACGCGACGGACCGCAGGAACTCGGTCATGGTGAGCAGGTCGGCATCGGCGTGACCGTCCTCGACGCCGTCGATCGGGTACTCGCGGTCCCCCGCGGTGTCCCAACCCCGGCGGTGCGTCCAGACCTTCACGACGCCACCACCGGTGTCGCCGATGTTCTCGAGTCGTCCTTCGGTGCCGATGACGGTGTAGTTCCGCCAGTAGTCCGGGGTGAAGTGGCACTGCTCGTAGCTGGCCTGCACCCCGTTGTCGAGCGTCATCATCACCATCGAGACGTCCTCGACGTCGACGACGGGGTTCAGCCCGGTCTGGGCGAGCGGCGGCCAGTTGTCGTGGGAGAACCAGTCCCCCATGAGCTCGCCGCTGCGGTCGCGCCGGTCGGTGACGTCGCCGTAGACCGACAGCGACCCCATGCCGACGACCCGGGCGGTGTCACCCCCGCCGAGCGCGTGGATGACGTCGAGGTCGTGGCTCGCCTTCTGCAGCAGCAGGGAGTTCACCTTGCTGCGGTCGGCGTGCCAGTCCTTGAAGTAGTAGTCACCGCCGTTGCCGACGAAGTGCCGGCACCAGACGGCCTTGACCTGACCGATCTCGCCGCGGGCCACGATCTCGCGCATCAGGCGGACGACGGCGGCGTGCCGGAAGTTGTGCCCGACGTACAGCGGCGTGCCGGTCTCCGCAGCGGTGTTCAGGACGGCGTCGGCGTCCTCGACCGTGATGGCCAGCGGCTTCTCGAGGTAGACGGCGATGCCCACGCGGAGCAGGTCGATCGCGATCTCGGCGTGGGTCCAGTCCGGCGTGGTGACGATGGCCGCGTCGACGTGGCCGGTGAGGTCACGGTGGTGTTCCACCACCAGGGCGTCCGGGTACTCGTCGTGCCCACGGTCCCGGCCGGCCGCGGTGACGTCCGCGACGGCCACGACCCGGGCCTGCAGCGACGGGTCGTCGGCCGTTGCCTCGGCCACGTGGCGCGCGATGGCGGACCGCTGGCCCATCCCGATCACCGCGACGCGGAGTCCTGCGTTGTCAGCGCCCATGCTCATCGCTCCCTTGCGTGAATGTGACGCCCATGATGCCGAATCGATCATGAATGCACAATAGGCGCTCACAGATCGCTCACGCATCCGTGCCGGGGAGGGTTTTACACGATCGAAACGTCCGGACCGTTCCGGGGTGGCCGCAGGGGCGCTCAGTCGGCGACGACGAGCTCCACGCCGGCGCTGGCCAGGTCGGCGGCGAACGAGGCCGGCACCGGCTGGTCGGTGACCAGGACGTCGATGCGGTCGAGCGGGCAGATCCGGGCGAAGGTCGACCGTTCGATCTTGGTCGAGTCCGCGACCACGACGACCCGTCGCCCGACGGAGGCGAAGTGGCGGCTGACCTCGGCCTCGCCCTCGTGCATGGTCGTCGCGCCGTACTGGCCGGTGAGCCCGTCGACGCCGAGCACCACGAGGTCGAGGGCGAACTCGTCGAGGGTGTCCCGGACGAGCGGCCCGACGAGCTCGTAGGACTGCCGCCGCGCCACACCACCGGTGACCACGATCTTCACGTTGGACCGGACGGACAGCTCGTACCCGACGTTCAGGGCGTTCGTCACGATCGTGATGCCGAACTCGCCGTCGGCGCGGATGAACCGCTCGCTCTTGCCGAGCTCACGCGCGACCTCGGTCGTGGTCGTCCCGCCGTTGAGCCCGACGGTCTCCCCCGGCTGCACCAACCGGGCGGCCGCGCGGGCGATCGCCGTCTTCGCCTCGGCCTGCCGGGCGATCTTGTACTGCAGCGGGAGCTCGTACCCGGCCCCGAGTGCTGCCGCTCCCCCGTGCGTGCGCGTGACGAGCCGCTGGTCGGCGAGGGTCGCGAGGTCGCGGCGAGCCGTCGCGGCGGAGATCCCGAGCAGCTCACCGATCTCGGCGATCGACACGTTGCCGCGTTCGCTCACCAGTTCGAGTAGGGCGTTCAGCCGCTGTTGGGGGGTCATGACGGTCATCCTACGGCGTCACCACCGACGCCCGGTGATCGGAAATGACGTTTTCCCCTTCCCTTGCGCACGATCGCTCGCTACGCTTCCTGATCATCGATCACCCGGATCGACCCGGACCCGGAAGGCTCCCATGACCGACACCTTCGTGAGCGCTGAACTGGCCTCGCAGCCGGAGACCTGGCGTGCAGCCGCCGCGCTCCTGCCGACCTTCGCCGACGCGCTCCCCCAGCGGGGCGAACGCGTGGCCGTGATCGGCTGCGGCACGAGCTGGTTCGTCGCCATGAGCTACGCCGTGGCCCGTGAGCAGGCGGGCCTCGGCGTGACCGATGCCTTCGCCGGGTCCGAGTACCCCGCGTCCCGCGAGTACGACCGCGTGCTCATGATCAGCCGCTCGGGCACGACGACCGAGATCGTCGACCTGCTGCAGGCCCTGCCGTCGCAGCGCACCGTCCTGATCACGGCCGTCGGCGACAGCCCCGCCGCGGCCGTCGCCGACCAGGTGGTCGCCCTGCCGTTCGCCGACGAGCGCTCGGTCGTCCAGACCCGCTTCGCCACCACGACGCTCGCACTGCTGCGGGCGTCCATCGGTGACGACGTCGACGCGCTCGCAACCCAGGCCGAGACCGCACTGACGGTGCCCATCGAGGACCTGCTCGACGCCGAGCAGGTCTCGTTCGTCGGTCGTGGGGCCGCCGTCGGCCTGACGTTCGAAGCCGCGCTCAAGACGCGTGAGGCCGCGCAGTTCTGGGCCGAGTCCTACCCGGCGATGGACTACCGGCACGGTCCCATCGCGATCGCCCAGCCCGGCCGGCTCGTCTGGTCGCTCGGCACGGCACCCGAGGGCCTGGCCGACGAGGTCGCCGCCACCGGCGCCCGCTTCGTCCAGCACGACCTCGACCCGATCGCCGGGCTCGTCGTCGTGCACCGGTTCGCCGTAGCCCTGGCCGAGGGACGCGGGCTCGACCCGGACAACCCCCGGTCGCTCACCCGGTCGGTCATCCTCACCTGATGGGTGGCGCAGGCGCGGTGCTCGGGGTCGACGTCGGCGGCACGGGCATCAAGACCCGGCTGACGACCGCCGACGGACTCGTCCTCGACGAGACCCGGGTACCGACGCCACGTGACGACCCGGGTGCCGAGCGCCTCGCCGCCGTCGTCGCCGAACTGTCCGCACAGGCCTCCCGAAGTGCGCAGCTCGGAGCCATCGGGCTGGTGACCCCCGGCGTCGTCGACGAGACCCGCGGCACCGTGGACCTGTCCGTCAACCTCGGGTGGCGCGACGTCCCGGTGCGTGACCTCGTCCGCGCCGAGCTCCTGCGGCAGGGGATCGACGTACCGCTCGCCTTCGGCCACGACGTCCGTGCCGGCGCCCTGGCCGAGGTCCGGGCCGGCGACCCGGCGCTATCTCGGGGGTCGGTCTCGTTCGTGCCGGTCGGCACCGGGCTCGCGAGCGCCCTGGTGGTCGACGGTGCCGTCGTGTCCGGCGGTGGCTGGGCGGGGGAGATCGGACAGGTCCGGATCCAGGCCGGTCCGCACGCGGGCCACCGCGTCGAGGAGATCGCGTCCGCCGGGGGAGTCGCACGTCGTTCCGGCGTGCCGTCCGCTCACGCCGCCATGCTCCTGGTCCGCCAGGGCGACCCCGCAGCCCGTGCGGTCTGGGACGACTGCGTCGCGGTCCTGGCCGACGCACTCGCCTGGACCACCGCGGTCGCCGGGGTCCACACGATCATCGTCGGCGGGGGACTCGCCGAGTCGGGCCCGCTGCTGCTCGACCCGCTGCGCGACGCCGTCACGGAGCGTCTGCAGGGCGTCCGTGTCCCCGTCATCGTGCCCGCCCGGCACGGCGACGCAGCCGGCGCCATCGGAGCGGGGCTCCTCGCACGCACGCTGCTCGAGACCGAGACCGAGACCGGGGTCCTGCTGTGACCACCCTCGTCCGGGCCCATCGCATCGTCACGGCCCAGGCAGACCTGCACGACGGCTGGCTCGTCATCGGTGACGACGACACCGTTCTGGCGACCGGCACCGGATCCCCGATGCGCACGGACACCGCCGTCACCGTCGACGGTGTGGTCGTGCCCGGGTTCGTCGACCTGCACGCCCACGGGGCGCTCGGGCACGACTTCGCCGGGTGCTCCGCCGAGGATGCCCGTGTCGCCGCCGGGCACCACCGGTCGCGGGGCACGACCACCCTGGTCGGGTCCATCGCCACGGGCGAGCGCGCGGACACCGTGGCGGCCCTCACCCGGCTCCGGCCACTCGTCGCGGACGGCACGCTCGCCGGGCTGCACCTGGAGGGGCCGTGGCTCGCGCCCGCCCGTCGCGGGGCGCACCGTGTGGACCTGCTGCACGCTCCGGACCCCGCCGAGGTCGACGCCTACTGCGACGCCGCGGGTGGCGCCCTGCGGATCGTCACGCTCGCGCCGGAGCTCCCGGGTGCACTCGAGGCCGTCACCCGTTTCGTCGAAGCCGGGGTCGTCGTCGCCATCGGCCACACCGACGCCACCGCCGAGCAGACCCGCCGCGCGGTCGACGCCGGAGCCTCGCTCGTCACCCACCTGTTCAACGGGATGCCCCCGCTGCACCACCGTGCGCCCGGGCCGGTCGGGGTCGCGCTCTCCGACGACCGCGTGCTGCTCGAGTGCATCGTCGACGGCCACCACCTCGATCCCGTGACGGTCACCCTCGTGCAGCGCAGTGCTCCGGGCCGGATGGTCCTGGTCTCCGACGCCATGGCTGCGACCGGCTGCCCCGACGGCACGTACACGGTGGCCGGATCGGCGGTGACGGTCCGCGACGGGCTCGCCGTGCTCGCCGACGGTTCGTCGCTGGCGGGCAGCACGATCACGGTCGCCGAGGCCGTCCGCCGCCTGCTCGACGCCGGGACCGACCTGCCCGAGGTCGTCGCGGCGTCCGCGGGGCGTGCGGCACGCCTGCTCGGGGCCCCGGCACCGCTCAGCGTGGGCGCCCCCGCCGACCTGGTCGTGCTCGACCCGGAGCGCGGCAGCGTCCGAGCCCTGCCGACGGCGGTGGTCGCATGATCCTCGTCGTCACCCCGAACCCGGCCGTCGACGTGACCTACCGTGTCGCCGAACAGCGCATCGGCGAGACCCAGCGCGTGCTCGAGGTCCAGCGGCGCCCCGGCGGCAAGGGCCTGAACGTCGGGCGGGTCCTCGCAGCCACCGGCGTGCCGACCCACGCCGTGCTGCCCCTCGGCGGCGACGGCGGGCGCTGGATCGCCCACGCTCTCGGCGACCTCGGGCTCGTCCACACCGACGTCGCCGTCCGTGGTGAGACCCGCACGACCGTGACGGTGGTGGACGACCTCGCCCACCCGACGATGTTCGGCGAGCCCGGACCCGTGCTCAGCCCCGACGAGTGGGACACGGTCACCGCCGCGGTCGAGACACTGCTCGACGGCGATGTCGGACGTACTGGCGGTGCCGACGGCGCCGTCGGTGGCGCCGGTACCGCCGATGCCCCGCCCGCAGCCGCCCTGGTCGTGTCGGGCTCGCTGCCCCGCGACTCCGATCCCGCGGTCGTCGCCCGCTGGGTCACCGCCGCTCGCCGCCGCGGTGTGCTCTCGGTGGTCGACTGCTCGGGCACCGCGCTGCTGGCGGCCGCCTCGGCCGGGGCGACGGTCTGCAAGCCCAACCGCGAGGAACTGCTCGAGGCCACGGGCACCGACGACGAGCGCTCTGGGGCGCTCCGGCTCCTCGAACTCGGCGCGACGGTCGTCGTCGTGTCCCGCGGATCCGACGGCATCGCCGCCCACACCACCGAGCACGTGCTCGAGGTGCCGGCGGTCCCCGGAGTCTCGGGCAACCCGACCGGCGCCGGTGACGCCGCCACCGCCGGGCTCGTCGATGTCCTCGTCGAGGTGCTCGTCGGTGCCGGTCTCCCCGCGCCCGACGGCAGCGTCCCGGCCCCCGACGACGCCACCCTGCTCCGAGCCCTGCGGTCCGCCGCCGCACACGGGGCCGCCGCCGTCCTCCAGCCGGTGGCCGGCGCGGTCGACCCGGCAGACGTCCACCGCTTCCTGTCCACCCCGCCCGCTCCCGCCCACGACCGAACGAGGACCCCCGCATGATCACCGACCTCGCCCTCACCGGCCTGCTCGACACCGCCCGCACGGCCCGTCGCGGGGTCGGTGCGTTCAACGTGGTGCTGCTCGAGCACGCCGAGGCGATCGTCTCCGGCGCCGAGCTTGCCGGGCTGCCGGTGATCCTGCAGATCAGCGAGAACTGCGTCCGCTACCACGGCGGACTCGCACCGATCACGACCGCGACCCAGGCGGTCGCACGTGCCGCCGACGTCGAGGTCCTCGTGCACCTCGACCACATCGAGGACCCCGAGCTGGTGGCGGCCGGCGTCGACCTGGGCGTCGACTCGGTCATGTACGACGGTTCCCACCTGGACTTCGCCGCCAACGTGGCAGCGACCCGCGAGCTCGCCGCGCGGTGTCACGCCGCGGGTGTCGCGATCGAGGCCGAGCTCGGCGAGGTCGGCGGCAAGGACGGCGTGCACGCGCCCGGCGTCCGCACGGATCCGACCGACGCCGCCGCGTTCGTGGCCGACACCGGGGTCGATGCCCTGGCGGTCGCGGTGGGGACCTCGCACGCGATGCAGACCCGCGAGGCCTCGGTGGACCGCGACCTGGTCGAGCGCCTCCGTGCCGCGGTGCCGGTGCCGCTCGTGCTGCACGGGTCCTCGGGCCTGTCCGACGACGAACTCCGCGCCGCCGTGCACGCGGGGATGACGAAGATCAACATCTCGACGCACCTGAACGGCCTGTTCACCCGCGCGCTCCGCACCGTGCTCGACGAGCGGCCGGACGTCGTCGACCCGCGCAAGTACGTGTCGGCGGGCCGGGACGCCATCGCCACCGAGACGGCGCGACTGCTGACGCTCCTGCACGCCTGACGCGCGAGCGGACGCTCAGCAGAGCGGGACGTTCACCGCGAGCCCGCCCATCGCGGTCTCCTTGTACTTCGACGACATGTCCGCCCCGGTCTGCCGCATCGTCTCGACGACTTGGTCGAGCGACACGTGGTGCACCCCGTCGCCCCGCAGGGCCATCCGGGCGGCGTTGATCGCCTTGTTCGCCGCGATCGCGTTCCGCTCGATGCACGGGATCTGCACCAGACCGCCGATCGGGTCGCAGGTCAGCCCGAGGTTGTGCTCCATCGCGATCTCGGCGGCGTTCTCGACCTGCTCCGGCGTGCCCCCGAGGACCTCGGCGAGCCCCGCAGCCGCCATCGACGCCGCGGATCCGACCTCGCCCTGGCAGCCGACCTCGGCGCCGGAGATCGACGCCCGTTCCTTGTAGATCGACCCGATCGCCCCGGCGGTGAGCAGGAACCGCACGACGGCGTCGTCCCGTTCGGCGGCGGGGGCGTCGGCGACCGCGGGCACGTAGGTGAGCGCGTAGTACAGGACCGCGGGGATGATGCCGGCTGCGCCGTTCGTCGGGGCGGTGACGACGCGGCCTCCGGTGGCGTTCTCCTCGTTGACCGCCATGGCGACGAGGTTCACCCACTCCATCGCGAAGAGCGGGTCGTGGTCGGGGTCCTCGCGCGTGAGCTGCTCGTGCCAGGTGGCCGCGCGACGGCGGACGTCGAGCCCACCGGGCAGGCACCCGCCCCTGCGGACGGAACGGTCGACGCACGACTCCATCACGCCGTGGATGCCCAGCAGTCCGGACCGGATCTCGGCGTCCGTCCGGGTGACGGCCTCGTTCGCCAGGGCGACGCCGCTGATCGGCAGGCCTGAACCGGCACACGCGGCGAGCAGCTCGGCGCCGCTCGAGAACGGGTGGGGCACGGCGTCGTCGACCGGGATCGCGGCACCGGCGACGGCAGCCGAGGCGTCCGCCACGGGCTCGGCTGCCTCGTCCCGCGCGATGAACCCGCCCCCGATCGAGTAGTAGGTCTCGTCGGCCAGATCGGTCCCGTCGGCGTCACGGGCACGCAGCCGCATGGCGTTCGGGTGCCGGGGCAGCATCGTCAGGGGGTGCAGGACGATGTCGGCGAGGCGGAACGGCACGCTCGCACCGCCGTCGAGCCGCAGGACACCGTCGCGTTCCACGGCGTCGAGCGCGAGGACCATGGCATCGGGGTCGACGGTCTCCGGGTGTGACCCCATGAGCCCGGCGACGACGGCACCGAGGGTGCCGTGACCCTGCCCGGTCGACGCGAGGGACCCGTACAGGTCGACCACCACGGACGTGACGGGCAGGCCACGGACGAGGGTGGCGAACTCGGCACCGGCCCGCATCGGGCCGACGGTGTGCGAGCTCGAGGGGCCGACACCGACGCTGAACAGATCGAAGACGGAGACCGGCACGCCGCCACACTAACCCGTCCGGACGGACCGGCGCTCAGCGCCGCGACCCGGACCGCTCAGCGCCGCCGACCACCCTCGGGCGGCATCACGAACCACAGCACGACGTACGCGATCCACAGCGGCCCGGGGAAGAAGCTCAGGATGACCCAGACCACCCGGACCAGGGTGCGGGACAGGTTGAAGCGGTCGGCGAGACCGGCGCAGACGCCGGCCAGCAGACGACCGTTGCGGGGACGGGAGAGTGTGCTCATGTCGACGACGCTACGCAACGCCGCCGGTCGAGCGCATCCGGGACGCACCCCGAGCGTGGTGGGGAAACCCCCGGACCGGCCCTGAGCGGCCCTGGGATCAGGGGATGAGGACGATCTTGCCGCGGGTGTGACCCTGCTCGAGCTCCTCGAAGGCGTCCTGCACGCGCTCGAGCGGGTAGGTCGCGGCGACGGGCACCTCGATCGCGCCGTTCGCGACCTCGAGGGCGAGCGCCCCGAGGATCTCCGGGTCGGCGGTGTCCGCGCTGCCCGAGGCCTTCGCCCCGACCTCGGCGGCCTCGTCGAACGCGATGATCGTCTCGATGCGGTCGACCGGCACCCCGAGGGCGATGCCGAGCCGGACGTACTCGGCGCCGTGGGTGTCGATCACGGCGTCGACGCCGTTCGTCGCGAGTTCGGTGATGCGCTCCTGCAGTCCGTCGCCGTACGCGACCGGCCGTGCGCGCTTGGAACGGAGCCACTCGTGGTTCGCCTCGGACGCGACGGCGATGACGTCGATGCCCTCGTTCGCGAGCAGCTGGGTCACGAAGCCGCCGACCCCGCCCGCGGCGCCGGACACCACGACGGTCTCGCCCGGCCGCGGATCGACCGCACGGACGGCTGCGGCCGCGGTGGTCGCGATGACGTCGAGGCCACCCGCCACGGTCCAGTCGAGCAGGCGTGGCTTCTGGACGACCTGGACGGCCGGCACGGAGACGTACTCGGCCTGGCTCGCGCGGTCCCACGACCAGCCGATGACCTCTTCGCCCTCGTCGACGCCGTCGACCTCGACCCCGACGGCCACCACGATGCCGGCGAAGTCGGTGCCCTGCCCGGACGGCAGGTCACCGCCGAACGCGCCCTGGCGGATGGCGGACTCACCGGGGTTGATGCCCGCGGCGCGGACGCGGACGAGCACCCGCCCGGGCGTCACCTCGGGAACGGGCACCTCGGCGACGTGCAGGACCGATCGGTCACCCCACTCGTCGAAGCGGACGGCGCGCATGGTCTCCGGGATCTCAGTCATCGCCACCGACGCTACCCCGGCGCGCGGCACCCGGTCTGTGTGGACCGCTCCATCCCTGCGAGGACGCGAAAGGGAGAGGGTGCGAGACTGGAGGCATGCCCATCCTGAACAAGGACATGCAGGTCTGCATGTCGCTGGCCGCGCGACCGAGCAACATCGGCACCCGGTTCCACAACTTCCTGTACGACGAGCTCGGCCTCAACTTCCTGTACAAGGCGTTCACCACGACGGACCTGCCCGGCGCCGTCGCCGGCATCCGTGCGCTCGGGATCCGCGGGTGCTCGGTGTCGATGCCCTTCAAGGAGGCGATCATCCCGCTGGTCGACCACATCGAGGACTCCGCCGCCGCGATCCAGTCGGTCAACACGGTCGTGAACGACGACGGCGTACTCACCGCATCGAACACCGACTACGAGGCGATCGCCGCCCTGCTCGGGTCCCACGAGGTCGACCCGGCTTCGCGCGTGCTGCTCCGCGGCTCGGGCGGCATGGCCAAGGCCGTCACGGCGGCGTTCCGCGGCGCCGGCTTCGACCGGTTGACGGTCGTCGCCCGCAACGAGCAGACCGGCCCGGCCCTCGCATCGCAGTACGGGTACGACTGGGTGGCCGACGAGCACGAGGCGGGGGAGACCGACCTGGTCGTCAACGTCACCCCGCTCGGCATGCGCGGCGACCAGCAGGACGCACTCGCCTTCGCGCCGGAACGGATCGAGGCGGCGCACACCGTCTTCGACGTGGTCGCGTTCCCGTCGGAGACCCCGCTCGTGCGTGCTGGGCGGAATGCCGGCAAGCACGTCATCACCGGTGCCGAGGTCATCGCTCTGCAGGCGGCGCGCCAGTTCGAGCGGTACACGGGCGTCGCCCTGACCGACGACCAGGTGGCGCGCGCCAGCGAGTTCTCGCGCGCCGAGTAGTCGACGCACCCACAGGGCGGACAGGAGGCACGTGGCGGCGCCGCCACGGGCCTCCCTTCCGTCTCGGGGGACGTCTCAGGCGTTCGCCGCGCGCCCGACGGCCACCCACTCGAGGCGGCGGAGCGTCTCGCGGTTGCGGATCCAGATGAGCGGCTGCATGAGGAAGTCGGGCACGTACGAACCCGGCCCGGCCACCGCGTTCTCGGTGATCGTGACCTTGCTGCCGTGCCGGTGCGGTTCGACCGTCAGTTCGACGCGGGCCTCGCCGATGGGCCAGCCCTTCGGCTGGATGACCATGCGGTGCGGCGGCTCCCACACCAGCGACGTCGTGACGTCGTTGATGACGATCGGCCACGCGCCGAACGAGTGGTGCAGGTGGGTACCGACCTGCGGCCAGCCGGACTCCTCCTGGCGCATGCGCGAGGCCCCGACCACCCAGGTCGTGTAGAGCCACCCGTCGCCGAGCACGTCGAAGACGGCTTCGGGACGGCAGTGCAGGATGCGGGCGTTCTTCGCCATGGTGATCAGCCTTCCGGGGTGAGGTCGACGTCCTCCGGCAGGCCGAAGGTGTGCCGGAGTGCGCTCTTCGCCGCGTGCCACCCGGCCATGCCGTGCACGCCGGGGCCGGGCGCGGAGGACTCGGAACACAGGTACATGCCACCGCCCATCCGCCACGGGTCGCTGGACAGGACGGGGCGCTTGACGAGCTGCCAGAAGCTCGCGGCACCGGCGGCGATGTCGCCACCGACGTAGTTCGGGTTGTACTCGCCCATCTGCACGGCGGTGCGGGAGCTCGACGACAGGATCGTGTCGCGGAACCCCGGCGCGAACCGCTCGATCTGGCGGGTGACCGCCTCGGTCGGGTCGACGTCCGACCCCGCGGGGACGTGCGCGTAGGCCCAGAAGACGTGCTTGCCGGCCGGGGCCCGGGTCGGGTCCACCACGGTCGGCTCCGCCCCGAGCACGTACGGGCGCTCGGCGTGCTGCCCGTGCGCCACCGCCCGTTCCGCCGCCGCGATCTCCTGGCGGGTACCGCCGATGTGGACGGTCCCGGCCTTCCGCAGCGACTCGTTGGTCCACGGCACCGGGTCGGACAGCGCGAAGTCGACCTTCGCCGCCGCGTTGCCGAACCGGAAGCGACGCAGCGCACCGCGCTTCGGGGTCGGGATCTGCTTGCCCGCAATCCGGAGCATGCCCGGCACGCTCGTGTCGAACAGCACCGCCTTCGCCGGGGTGAGGTCACCGAGCGACCGGACCTCCTGCCCGGTGACGATGCGGCCGCCGTGCGCGACGAGGTCGGCGGCGAGCGCGTCGACGATCGCCTGGCTGCCGCCGATCGGCACCGGCCAGCCGCGGGCGTGCGCGTACGAGCCGAGCGACAGTGCCGCCGCCGCGGTGGACAGGGACGGCAGGTGCTGGATCGAGTGCGCCGCGACGCCGGACACCATCGCCGGAGCGGCGTCGCCGCGGAAGCGCAGGTTCCACGCGGCGGTGCCCTGCTCGAGCGCCCGCAGGCCGAAGCGCAGGACGGTCAGGGGGTGGCGCGGCACGTGCAGCAGCGCGTCGGTCGCGAAGTCGGCGACCTGGTCGGCGTTCTCCGCCAGCGGGGCCATCAGCTGCTTGAAGGCCGGACCGTCCACCCCGAGCTCGGCGGCGGTGCGGTCGAGGTCCTGGTAGGCGATGCCGGCGCGGCCGCCGTCGAGCGGGTGACCGTACTGCACCTCGGGCAGGCGGAGTTCGATGCGCTCCTCCATCCGGAACAGCCGGAAGAACTCCGACTGCAGGGCCATCGGGTGCACGGCGGAGCAGACGTCGTGCAGGAAGCCGGGCAGGGTGAGCTCGGCAGTGCGGGCGCCGCCGCCGATCGTGTCGTTCCGTTCGACGACCTCGACCGACAGCCCGGCGCGTGCGAGCGTCACCGCTGCCGCGAGCCCGTTCGGTCCCGCTCCGACGACCACCGCATCAACCATGCACCGAGCCTAGGGACTCGTGACTGCGTGTGGTGTCGGTCAGGTGCGCGAAGTGTCGGGATCAGCGGGGTCCGACTCGTCCTGGTCACCGTCGGCGTCGTCGGGCTCGTCGGCGTCGACCGGGGTCGATCCGACGGGGTGCTCGGCGAGCAACTCGGCGAAGTCCTCGTCGAGCATCTGCTGCAGCCGGTCGTCGCGTCCGATCTCGTAGTCGTCCGCCGGGCGCTGCGCCCAACCGAGGCGTCCGACGACGGTGGTGCCGATGTCGTCCCAGGCGCGGGCCCGCGCGGCGAGCACGATGCCGTCGACGAAGTGCTGGTCGTCGCGCCGCTTGTCGAGCATGGTGGCGAGCTGCTCGTAGGTGGCCTCGCGCATCCGGAGCTTCAGGTCGTCGCCCCGCCGGTAGTCGTGCTGGTGGCGGGAACGGCCCTTCTGCTTGCTCGAGGTGGAGCGGATCTCCCGCATGCGTGCGGCGTCGCCCCGCTGTTCCTCGGCCATGCGGTGGAGTTCTTCGCGCGTGGCCTCGGCGATGAGCGCGTGGTCGAAGTACCCCTGGTCACGCAGGGCGTTCGTGATGATGCGGTTGGCCACCGCGATGGTGACGGCGGCCTTCGCGATGAGGAAACCCTCGTCGACCGCCCGCTTCAGTTCGACCTGGCTGATGGGTCGATCGCGCACGTCGGGGTTGCGTCGTCCGAACAAGGCCATGCTCCGACGATACCGGCGACCGGTGTCGGTCGGTCTGCACGACGGCGACGGGCGTCAGAGCAGCAGGCCGTACACGGCGACGTCGACACGCTCGGGGCCGAGGGGCAGCGCGCCTCGCAGGGTGCCCTCGTGCGCGAAGCCGAGCCGCTCGGCGAGCCCCCGGCTCCGCGCGTTGTCGACCGCCGTCCGGATCTCCATCCGTGCGGACCCGCGCGCCCGGGCGACCCCGATCAGCACGGTGGCGGCCCGCCGGACGACACCACGGCCCTCCTGTCCGGCGTCCACCCAGTAGCCGAGCGATGCCTGGCCCAGGTACGGGTCGAACGTCAGCGAGGCCACCCCGACGATGCGGTCATCCGCCCGGATGACGCAGGGCAGCGCGCGGTCCATCGCGAACTGACCGAGCAGCCGCTCGGTGTGCAGGGCGATGGCCTCGCGGGTCTGGGGGTCCCACGCCCAGGGCTCGGCGGCCCGCAGACGATCGGTGTTGGCGTGCACGAGTGCGAGCACCGGGTCGACCGTCGTCAGGTCGCGCAGCGTCAGCGTGTAGCCGTCACCGAGGTCGCGTCCGAACGTCGTCACCGTCCAGACACTAGGCACCCCTGCCTGTCACTCGTACCGGAGCGCCTCGATCGGGTTCTGCCGTGCCGCTCGTCGTGCCGGCAGGGTGCCCGCCAGGAACGCGATGAACATCACGACGAGGATGATCGTCGCGACGGAGCCCGGCGCGAACTGCATGATCTGCAGCCCCGGCAGGTCCTTGAGGAGCGTGCCGGCCAGGACGTTCGAGATCCCGGTGCCGAGCAGGATCGCGACCCCGGCGCCGATGGCACTGCCGAGGAACCCGATGAACACCGCCTCGAGCGAGAACAGCGTGTAGACCTTGCCGCCACCCATGCCCATCGCCTTCATCAGGCCGATCTCGCGGGTGCGCTCCTGCACGCTCATGAGCAGGGTGTTGATGATGCCGAAGCCGGCAGCGACGAGCGCGATCACGGCGAAGGCGTTCAGGACCCCGACGATGCCGCTGATCACGGTCTGGAACTGACCGAGCTGGTCCTGGATGGTCTGACCGAGGAACCCGTCGTCGGCCAGGGACTTCTTGACCGTGGTGACGGAGGCGTCGGCGTCGAGCGTCGCGGTGGCGCTGGCGTAGGACGTCGCGATCGAGTCGGGCTTGCCGATCTCCTGCGCGGCCTGCATGGCGTCGGTCAACGCGGCGTTCGCCCCCGCACCGCTGCCGAACAGCGACTCGTTCTGCACCCCGACGACGGTGGCGGTGAGCGTGTGCGCCTTGCCCTGGTAGTCGTCGACGGCGAACGTGAGCTCCTTGCCGACGGCGGCCGACGCGCTGCCGAGGCCCATGTTCTCCAGGTAGTCGGTCGGCAGCATCACCTGGTTGGCGTCGGTCTCGTCGTCGAGCTGCTTGCCGCTCGCCAGGTCGGCGTCGAGCTCGCCGGCGTTGGCCGTGAGCGACACGACGTACTTGCCCTTGTCCCCGTACTCGGCGTACTTCGGTGCGAGGGCGACCGCGGGGCGGAGGCTCTTGATGCCGTCCGTCTTCTTGATCGCGTCGACGTCGGACTGCGACAGGTACGAGAACGACGCCGGGCCACGGTCGACGCTCTGGCCGGACTCGTCCGGGTCGTACTTCGCCGGGCCGCTGTCGGTCGAGGTGCTGTCGACCGCCTTCGTGATGGTCAGCGAACCGGTGTCGCCGATCGAGGAGACCTGGCTGTCGATGTAGTTGCTGACGCCCGTGCCGATCGCCGACGTGAGGGTGATCGTGAAGGCGCCGATGAAGATCGCGATGACGGTCAGGGTCGTGCGCAGCTTCGAGCGGAAGGTGTTCGAGACCGCGGTGCGCAGGAGGTCGAGGAAGTTCATGCGGAGTGCCTTCCGTGCGTGGCAGACGCGTCGACCACGTCATCGGGTCCACCGACGATCAGGCCGTCGCGGACGTTCACGCTGCGGTCGCAGCGCGCGGCGAGCTCTTCGTCGTGCGTGACCACGACGAGCGTGATCCCCCGCTCGCGCTGCAGCCCGAACAGCATGTCCTCGACCACCTGTCCGGTGTTCGTGTCGAGGTTGCCGGTCGGCTCGTCGGCGAAGATCACGCTCGGCTCGCCGACCAGCGCCCGGGCGATCACCACGCGCTGCTTCTGGCCGCCGGACAGGTCGTTGGCGTCGTTCTTCGCCTTGTCGGCCAGCCCGAGGGCATCGAGCGCCGCCATGCCCCGGCGCTTCCGCTCGGCTCCGGAGACACCGGCGATCTTGAGCGGGAGCACGACGTTGTCGAGCACCGAGGTCTTCGGCGTCAGGAAGAACTGCTGGAACACGAACCCGAAGGTGCTGTTCCGGGTTCGGTTGACCTGCCGCGCACCGAGCGTCGCCGCGTCGGTGCCGTCGAGCAGCACCTGTCCGGCCGACGGCTTGTCGAGCAGTGCGAGCAGGTGCATCAGCGTCGACTTGCCGGAGCCGGACTTGCCGACGATCGCCAGGCTCTCGCCCTGGTGCACCGCCAGCGACACCCCCTTGAGCGCGTCGAACCGCGTCGCGCCGCGGCCGTAGGTCCTGGCGAGGTCACGGGCCTCGAGCACGGGAGTGGTCATGGGTTCACCGTAGTGTCCGATGCACGACTGCAAGTTTGCGTTTGCTGTAGATCATGTGACGTTCCGGTTACAGTCGGGCCATGCCCGACTCCGCGACGCCGTCAGAACTCGGTCTCCGTGACCGCAAGCGCATCGAGACCCGCAACCGCATCGCCGAGGCGGCTCGGTCCCTGGCCCTCGAGCAGGGCGTCGACGGCACCACGATCGAGCAGATCGCCGCGCGGGCCGATGTCTCCCCGCGGACGTTCTTCAACTACTTCGAGAGCAAGGAGGACGCGGTCCTCGGGCACACCGAGCTCGACCTCGAACCCGCCACTCTCCAGGCGCACCTGGCGGCCGTCGCGGGGGAGCCTGCGGCGCAGGCCGTCGTCGACCTGGCGTTCCTGGTGTTCGGGTCGTCGTTCGGCGACGAGCACGAGCGGCTCGAGCGCAAGGCCGTCATCGTGCGGTTCCCGCAGCTGATGCGTCGGCAGGTCGCGCGGATGACCACGGTCGCCGAGGCGATGACCGGCGCGGTGCGCAGGATCCTCGAACGCGACCCGGCCTGGGGCCCCGAGGCGGCGACCCCGCAGGCGGCCGAGATGCTCCTCGGCATGTGCATGACGGGCCTCCGCAGTGCCGCTCGGCACGAGGGTTCCGACCCGGAGCAGGTGCGGGCTGCGGTGGTCGCGTCGATCCGCGACACGGCAGCGCGCATCGCCGCGGCCTGAGACGCGACCACGAACGGACGGGAGGTGGGCCCCACCAGCCGGTACCGGCGCACCGCGCCAGCGGGGCGACGGCCGTGCCTGGAGGCGCGGTGCCGGCTGGCACCGCGCCTCCAGTCCGTCGGTGGGTGCGTCGAGAACGGTCAGGGCTTCGTGATGAAGCCCTCCTTCACCATCCAGTCGAAGGCGACGTCGGCCGGCTCACGCCCCTCGACGTCGACCTGACGGTTGAGTTCCTGCAGCACCGCGTCCGTGAGCTTCGGCGAGATCTGGTCGTAGATCCCCTCGAGCTGCGGGTACTCCTTGAGCGTCTTCGAATCGATGACGGGGGCGACGTTGTACGCCGGGAAGAACCCCTTGTCGTCCTCGAGCACCGTCAGCCCGAGCGACTTGATGCGGCCGTCGGTGGTGAAGACCTCACCGAAGTTGCACTTGCCGCGGTCGGTGGCCGTGTAGACCGTGCCGGTGTCGAGGATGCTCACGTTGCTGCTCGGCACCCCGTTCGACCCCGAACCGCCGAGCTCCAGGCCGTACTTCTTGAGCATCGGCTTGAAGCCGTCGGCACGGGAGTTGAACTCCGACTCCACGCAGAACGTGCGCTGGTCGACCGGCAGCTTGGTGATGTCGGAGAGCGTCTTGACGTCCCCGAGCTCCTTGACGGCCTCGTTGCGGACGGCGAACGCGTAGGTGTTGTTCATGGGCGCCGGTTCGAGCCACGTCAGCCCGTTGCCGGCGTCCTCCTTCTTCACCGCCGTCCACTGCTCGGTCTTGTCCGGGATCCCCTTCGTGTGACCCATGAAGGTCAGCCAGGCGGTGCCGGTGTACTCGTACGTGAAGTCGGCCGCGTGCGAGGTCATCAGCTCACGGACCGCGACGCTGCCGGGCACGTTCGTCTCGTCGGTGACGTCGAACCCGGCGGCCTTGGCGGCGAGCACGGCGATCTTGCCGAGCACGAGCTGCTCGGTGAAGTTCTTCGACGTCACGGTGATGTGGGCGCCGGCCGGCAGGTCGTCGATGCGCTGGATGGAACCGGCGCCGGCCTCGGGCACGAACGACGTCGCGGGCTGCAGGCCGCACCCGGTCAGGACGAGGGCGGTGGCACCGGCGACGAACGCGGCGGCTCCGACCCGGGTGCGGGTGCGGCGGGTGCTGCGGGTGCGGCGGGTCATCGGAGTCCCTTCGGTCGTGCGACCGTCTCGACCACGCGGCCGAGCCAGTCGATGGAGAGGGCGAGCAGGGCGACGAGCAGGGCCCCGGCGACGAGCACCTTCGGCAGGAACAGCGTCACGCCCGTCGTGATGAGCAGACCGAGTCCGCCCGCACCGACGAAGGTGGCCAGGCTCGCCGTGCCGACGAGCAGCACGAGGGCGGTCCGGATACCCGAGAGCATCACGGGCACCGCGAGCGGCAGTTCGACGCGCATCAGCACGCTGAAGGCGCTCATGCCCATGCCGCGACCGGCCTCGACCAGGCGGTCGTCGACGCTCTGCACGCCGATCATGGTGTTCCGGAGCACCGGCAGGATCGCGTAGAGCACGAGCGCGATGACGGCGGACGAGCTGTTCAGGCCGAGCCAGGCGGCGAGCAGCACGATGAGGCCGACGGCCGGGGCCGCCTGCCCGAAGTTCGCGACGGCGAGCACGTACGGGCTCGCCCGGCGCAGCGGCCCGCGGGTGAGCACGACGCCCAGCGGGATGCCGATCACGAGCACCAGGACCGTCGACTGCAGGGTCAGCACGAGGTGCTGGCCGGTCAGGGCCAGGATGTCCGCCGGGTTGAGCGTCGTGCGCTCCGTCGGGGTCAGGTCCGCCGTCGCGAGCCACACCGCGAAGCCGGCCAGGACGACCAGGATCGCGATCGGCTGGAACAGCAGGCCCTTCCACGAGGTGCGTGCACCGGTGGCGGGGCCGGCGACGGCGACTGCGCTCACAGGTCTTCTCCGGTGGGCATCGCCGACACCGGTGACGACGGCATGGTCTCGATCGGGTTCGTGTTGGTGCCGACCGGCGTGTAGGCCTGGTCTCCTGCGGCGGTCGCGCGGGAGCGGGTGATCGCCTCCATCACGGTCTCGACGGTGATGACCCCGCGGAACGCGTCACGACGACCGGTGACGAGTGCGGCGCCGGCGCTCGAGACGAGCATGGTGTCGAGCGCGTCGTTGAGGGTCGCGGCCTCGCCCACGACTGGCAGGCCGGGCTCGACACCGTCGGGGATGCGGTCGAGGCGCTCGAGCTGGCGGCGCGACGGCCACCCGATCGGACGCTGGCGGTGGTCGACGACGACGGCGTGCTGGTGCCCGCCGGCCTCGTTCATCCGCTGCAGCACGGCCTTGACCTCTTCGCCGGGCGAGCAGGTCACGGCCGACTCGACCTCGACGTCGCGCACGCGGTTCAGCGTGAGCTGCTTCAGGCCCGCACCGGAACCGATGAAGTTCTCGACGAACTCGTTCGCCGGCTCGGCCAGGATCCGCTCCGGGGTGTCGTACTGCACGATGTGCGCACCCTCGGTGAAGATGACGATCCAGTCGCCGAGCTTCACGGCCTCGTCGAAGTCGTGCGTGACGATGACGATCGTCTTGTGCAGTTCCTCCTGGATGCGCAGGAGCTCGTCCTGCAGGCGCTGGCGGGTGATCGGGTCGACCGCGCCGAACGGCTCGTCCATGAGCAGGACGGGCGGGTCCGCCGCGAGCGCACGGGCCACGCCGACGCGCTGCTGCTGCCCACCGGAGAGTTCACGGGGGAACCGGTCGCGGTAGGTGTCGGGGTCGAGCGAGACCAGGTCGAGCAGCTCGTCGACGCGCGCCGCGATCTTCTCCTTCGACCAGCCGAGCATCTTCGGCACGATGGCGATGTTCGCCGCGACGGTCATGTGCGGGAAGAGACCGCCGGCCTGGATCACGTAGCCCATGCGGCGGCGGAGCTCGTCACCGTCGATGCCGGTGACGTCGTCGTCGCCGACGACGATCCGCCCCTGCGTGGGCTCGATCAGGCGGTTGATCATCTTGAGGGTCGTCGTCTTGCCGCAGCCGGACGGGCCGACGAGCATGACGATCTTGCCGGCCGGGATCTCGAGCGTGATGCCGTCGACGGCGGGCTTCGACTGCCCGGGGTACCGCTTGGTGACCTCGTCGAGCAGGATGCTGCGCCCGGTGACGTCCCCGTCGGGCGCGGTGGTGGTGGCGGAGTCAGTGCTGGACACGGATACCTCTCGAGATGGTCAGGCGGCCGAGGCCGATGAGGAGCAGGTCGAGGACCAGGGCGAGCAGGACGACGCCGACCACCCCGACCACGACGGAGAACAGGGCGTTGGCGCCGCCGAGGCGGGACAGCCCGGAGAAGATGAAGCCACCGAGCCCGGGACCGAGCGCGTACGCGGCGATGGCGGCGATGCCCATCACCATCTGCGCGGCCACGCGGACGCCGCTCAGGATGATCGGCCATGCCATCGGCAGCTCGACCTGCAGCAGGGTGCGGAACCGGCTCATGCCGATGCCACGCGCCGACTCGACGACGGTGGGCGGGATCTCGGCGAGACCGACGACCGCGTTGCGCAGGATCGGCAGCGCGGCGAAGAAGACGACCGTCACGACCGACGGCAGGACGCCGAAGCCGAGCGGGACGATGAGCAGGCCGATGACGGCGAACGACGGCAGGGTGAGGCCGATGGCCGACACCCCGTTCGCGAACGCGGTCAGGCGCGGGCTGCGGTAGACGAGTGTGGCGAGCACCACGGCGATGACCGTGGCGAGGACGACGCACTGGACGACCAGTGAGAAGTGCTGCCACGATGCGAACCAGATCTGGTTCCATCGCTCCACGACGTACTGGAACACGGGTGGGCGCTCCCCTTCCGGTCGGCTGAACTGCCCACAGATCGGGGCACGAGCTCGGCCAAAGCTACGCAGCAGCCGGACCGGTTGTACAACGCAACCCCGCCGGGACGGCGGTTTCCCTTGCAGTTGCGAGGAGGACAACCCCTGATCAGCGGGGGTTCACCAGGGCGAGCCTGGGAGAACGGTAACGATCGGTCTGCCTGCTCGGCTATGCGTCGAGGTCGCGCAACCCTGATCGCTCCGCGATGTCGACGAGCTGCTCACGCCACCGGACCCATTCCTCCGGGGACTTGTCGGCCAGGTTGCCGTCGCCGTCGCCGGCCAGGCCGTCGAGCATCTCGCGCACGATGTCGGCGTGACCCGCGTGCCGGGCGGTCTCGTACGCCATGTGCACCAGGATCCGGTGCAGGGTGACGTCCCGGTGCCCCTCCGGCCACCACGGCACGGTCCCGGTGGCGGTGAGGTCGAGCGCTTCGATCGTGGCGTCGGCGTGGGCGGCACTCCGGTGGTGGAAGGCCACGACGTCGGCCATGGTCTCGTCGAGCGAGGCGTACATGTCCTCACCGTCCTCCGACTCGAGCCAGGCGGGCTGGTCCGGCAGCGGCCGCCCGAACACCTCGCCGAAGTAGCCGGCCTGCACCCCGGCGACGTGCTTCACCAGCCCGAGGACGTTCGTGCCCGTCGGCGTCACCGGCCAGCGGGCCTGCCGCTCCGCGAGCCCGTCGAGCTTGGCCAGCAAGGCCGCGCGGTGCTTCTGCAGGTACCGGTGCAGCGTCCGCTTCACCGCGGCGTCGGCGGCAGCGACGTCGGCGACCGCGCCGTCCGCGGCCGTCGCACCGTCGGGGTCCCGCGTGGACCCCTCGTCCGAGAGCAGGGCGTTGCCGCTCGCGGCCAGGGTGCTGGTGCTCGCGGGGTGCACCTCGGGGACCGCTTCGACGTCGCTCATGCCCCCGATCGTGCCACCCGGAGCTCCTGCAGGCGCGTCGACTCCTGCACGGCGACCCGTTCGGCGGTCAGCAGCAGCCCGGCGACCTCGGCGCCGGTGCGTGCCGGGGCGTCGTTCCAGCTCGTCAGGTCACGCACCCGGCCCATCCGGATGTCGGGCGCGGGGCACCACAGCACGGGCTCGCCCTCGTCGCGGGCGAGGGCGTGCCACACGACGTCGAGCGCGTGCTGCACCCGGGGCGCGTGGACCGCGTGCGGCCCGCCGGCGGCGGACACGACCGCACCGACCAGGCAGGCACCGACGAGCGGCCGGCCCTGCACGTCCATCGCGGCGGCACTGGAGGCCTTGCGCTCGCGGCCGTGCTCGTCGAGGTAGGCGAACCAGGCGTGCTGGACCCACCCGCGTTCGACGACGGCGCGGGCGTCGGAGAGCAGGTGGACGAGTTCCCCGAGTTCGCGGACCCGGTCGTCGACCCGTCGCGCGCGGGCGGCGGCGCGGCAGTCGCACAGGCGGTCGAGCAGGCCGCGGAGACCGCGTCGCTCGGGTCGGACAGGGGCGGGGAGGCGTCGGTGGCGACGTCGTGCTGGACGCGGAGCTCGAGGGTCATGGCGGCCCCTCCGATCGGCTGTGCACGGATGGTGCGGTCACGATAGCCCCGCGGGGACTCAGTCGTCCAGCACCGCGTCGATGCTCCGTCGCGCGACGCTCCGGAAGGCGCGTTCGTCGGCGGTCGCCAGCGCGGACGCGAGCGCGACCACCCACCCTCGTGCGCGCAGCCAGGTGGTCTCCGGCACCGCGACGCGCGCGCGGAACGCCCGACGCCCCGGCCGGTCGAGCGTCAGCCAGGCGGTGGCGAGGTCGACGGCCGGGTCGCCCGCGGTGACGTCACCGAAGTCGATCACGGCCGACAGGCGGTCGACACCGTCCGACGAGTCGACGAGCAGGTTGAAGGGGTGCAGGTCGCCGTGCACCCAGACGGGAGGCCCGGCGTGCGCGGACACGGCCGCTGCGGTCCGCCACAGCGCGGCCAGCTCTCCGGCCCGGTGCACGCCGTGGTCGTCGAGTCGCGCCAGCACGGCCTCGCTCCGCGACGCGAGCGGCACCGCACGGAACGGGTTCGCCGGGGCGTCGTCCGGGGCTGGGACGTGCAGGAGCCCGACGAACGCGGCGAGCGCCTCGGCGACGGGGACCTCGGCCGCCCGTTCACCGATCGCCGTGCCGGGCAGCCACGGCACGATGCTCCACGACCACGGGTACCCGAGGGCGGGGCGGCCGGTGCGCACCGGGGCCGGTACCGGGACGACCGATCCGACCCGGGCGGCGATGTCGGGCAACCAGCGCTGTTCGTGCTCGACGAGGCGTGCGGCCAGCTCCCGACGGGGGACCCGGACGGCCAGGTCGTCGCCCAGGCGGAGCACGACGTTGTCCCAGCCGTTCGCGACGACCTGGAGCGGGAGCCCGGCCAGGTCGGGGTGCTGGTCGCGCAGCAGGGCCCGGACGAGCGGGACGTCGACGTCGACCTCGGCAGCGGGTGTGGGCACGGCGTCAGGCTAGTGGGCCGCCGGACACACGCCCGCGAACTGGGGCCGGTGGCGCGACACCCTTCTCGCTATTCTCAGAGGCGAGGTGACGTGGGTGTTTCCCTGGGGGGACCCGCGTCACTCCGGAGCGATGAGCGCGACGAGCCGCGGGATCTCCGGACGCAGCCGTTCGGTGACGAACGCGTCCAGCAGGACCGTCCAGAGTTCCCGCAGGCCCGCGAACAGGTCGGCCCGGCGGGTCATGACGTCCGAGACGGTCTGCACGCCGGTGTAGGCGCGGACGACGACGCGGCCGACCAGGTCCGGGTCCCACCGCGGGTCGATCTCGCCGGCTTCGACGGCCTGCCGTGCGAACCCGGCGACCACCGTGGTCCAGTCGGTGTACGGGTCCTGCCGCGCGACGTCGCTCGCGGCCACGTCGGTCGACAGCCGGACACCGGCGCTGACCACCACCTCGGTCGTCATCTGCAGGGCCAGGCCCTGCGCCAACCACACGATCCACTCGAGCGGCGTCGTCCCCTTCGCCACCGCGGCCTCGCCGTACCGCCGGGAGATCGCGTGCTGCTCGGCGATCACGGCGCCGGCCATGTCGGCCTTCGACGTGAAGTGGAAGTACAGCGCGCCCTTGGTCATGCCGATGCGTTCGGCGATGCCGTCCATCGAGGCACCGACGTACCCGCGTTCGTCGAACTCCGCGGCCGCGCCCTCGATGATCGCCGTGCGGGTCGCGAGCGACCGCTGCTGCCGGGTCGGTCGGTCCTGCGCCATGGGGTCCGATCGTAGTCAGCGCAGGCTGCCGCCGGGGCCCGCTGGCCGCATTCGGCATGCGTTCGGCCGGGTGCCCTACGGTCGGTCGCCATGGACGGATGGCGGAACCCTGCGCGCTGGGCACGGACGGGGCGGTGGCTGCTGCTGCCGATCGCGGTGCTGGACTGGGTCGCGCTCGCGCCGCAGACCATCGTGGTGCTCGCGTTCCTGCTCGCCGTCGTCGGGCTCGCGGGCATGGGTGCGGCCCTCGTGGTGCACATGCTCCGTCGGTCCCGTGGGGCGATGGCCGGCCTCGGGGTCGTCCTGCTGCTCGGTGGCCTCGTCGTGTTCGGCCTCGATCCGTTCCCCGGCTCGTTCCCGCTCATCGAGTCGTGGTGGCCGGAGTCGATCACGCAGCCGCAGCACGTCGGCAGCGCGTACTGGCAGCTCGCCGGTCTGGGCATCGAGCTCGCCGGGTTCGCCCTGCTCGCGACGCTGCTCGTGGTCGCGCTGACCGGTACCCCGCGCCCGCGGCCGGACCGCTCCCGCTCCTGATCCACTGCGGGCGGCGGTGAGCACCCCGGGCGGCGCCTGGGCGGCGGATCCCGCTCAGTGCCGTGTGAGCACGACCAGCGTGACGTCGACCGCGGCGTCCGTGGGGATCGCCGTGCGCACCCGTTCGACCGCCGTGGCCCCGTCCGGAGCCGTGCGCGCCAGCTCGGCGAGGTCGTCCAGGTGCCGGAGCCCGTCGAGCGTCAGGACGCCCTGGGTACAGATCGCGAGCCGGTCTCCGGGTTGCAGGTCGAGCGCGCCGGGCGACCGGGGGATCGACTCCGGCTGCAGCCCGAGCGGCAGGTCGAGCGGGTGCAGGACGCGCGCCGGACCGTCGGCGGGGACGAGCACCGCCAGGCCGTGGCCGGCGTCGCCGAAGTCGACGTGACCCGACGTCGGGTCGAGCCGCAGGTGGAAGAGCGAGCCGACGGCGTCCGCGGCCGACAGGTCGGCGGTGACCTGCGCCTCCAGGCCGACGATCGCGTCCTGCATGTCGGTGCCGGTCCGGGCCGCCACGGCACCGCGGACCGCGGAGGCGAGCAGACCCGACGCCGGGCCGGCCGCGCTCACCCGGCCGACGGTGACGTGCAGGGCGCCGTCCGGTGCGACGCGCCAGTCGGCGACGTCGCCCCCGCCGTCGTCGTGTTGGGCCACCAGGACGTCGAGGTCGTACCCCGGCACCGCGACCGGGTCCGGCACCAGGCCGTCGAGCACCCGACGGACCCGTCCGCGGTCGATGGCGACGCCGAGCTCGCGCTCCGCCCACCGGGCCAGGTCACCCAGCAGGGCGACGTCGTCCGGCGAGAACGTGCGCGGCACCGCGTCCATCAGGCACAGCGTGCCCACCCGGGTGCCGTCGACCATGGTCAACGGTGCGCCCGCGTAGAACCGGATGCCGTGCTCCGCCACCGCGGCCGTGTCGGCGAACCGGGCGTCGAGCGACGCGTCCGGGATCACCATCGGTTCGCGGGTGAGCACCGTCGACGCGCAGAACTGCTCGCTGGCGGGGACGCTCGATCCCTGGTGCCAGCCGAAGGTCGACTGCGTGGTGACGAGGTCGTGGTGGACGAGGTTGAGGAAGGTCAACGGGACGTCGAACGCCTCGTGGGCCATGCGGGTGATGCGGTCGAAGCGCTCCTCGGGTCCTGATCCCAAGATGGCGAGCGCCTCGATCACCGCGGTGCGCTTGTCCGCACCGTCGAGATGGTTGGTCACCCGGCCTGTCTACCCCCATCGTCCGACAGGAACCAGTCCCGCGGGTGGGGGTCGGCGGTCAGCTCGCGGCGCTCGGACACCGGGGCGGCCCAGGCGGCGGCGTTCGACAGCACGCGCTGGATGTCGGGGTGGTGGTACACGGGGTACTCCTGGTCGCCGGGCGAGAAGTAGAAGACCTTGCCGAGCCCCCGGCGGTACGCGACGCCGGAGCGGAAGACCTCGCCACCGGCGAAGGTCGACAGGAACACCTCTTCGTCGGGGCGCGGGATGTCGAAGTACTCGCCGTACATCTCCTGCCGGTCGATGACGATCGGGTGCGGGACCCCCGCGGCGATCGGGTGCTCGGGCGCGACGGTCCAGACGAGTTCGCGCTCGCCGTCGTTCCGCCACTTCAGCGAGCAGGTCGTGCCCATCAGGCGCTTGAACGGCTTGGAGTAGTGGCCGGAGTGGAGCACCACCAGGCCCATGCCGGCGTGCACGGCGTCGACGACCAGGTCGACGACGGCGTCGCTCACCTCGTCGTGGGCGGCGTGGCCCCACCAGAACAGCACGTCCGTGGTGGCCAGCCGTTCGGCGGTGATGCCGTGGTCGGGTTCCTGCAGGGTGGCGGTGGAGACGTCGGCCCCGGGCTGCAGCTGCCGGAGCGCCTCGGCGATCACGGTGTGCATGCCGTCGGGGTAGTGCCCGATGACCGTCGCGTCACCGCGGGTCTCGTGCACGTTCTCGTTCCAGACGACGATGTTCAGGGGACGGTTCTCGGTCGACGGCGACATGCAGGCAACGCTACCCGTGCTCGGTTCGCGCATCCACTGGCGTTTTCTGATCGTTTGGCCTACCTTCAGATCACATTCGCGCAGGACGGCAGCGCCAGGGGGCGCCGATCACCGTCCGCGCCGAGGACAGGGGCTCGTCCGATGCAGCACCGCACCATCACCACCGTCGCACTCGCGGCGGCACTCGCACTCGCCGTACCGACCACCGCGTGGGCGTCGTCGCCCACCGGCCACCACCCGACACGGACCGCGACCACCTCGACCGTGACCTACACGGCGAGCGACGCGGTCATCCCGAACCCATCGCGCGGGTTCGACCACACCACCGAGACGCACTACCGCGCCGACGGCACCGGGTACACGCCGCTCGACGCCGCGACGCTCCGCGGCTACCGCGCCGAGGGGGTCACCCAGGTCGTCCGGGTGTTCTACATGGAGGCGTTCGTCCAGCAGCGGCGCCTCAGTCCGGCCTGGCTGCGGCTCGTGCAGCGCGACTACGACACCGCACGTGCGGCGGGGGTGGGCGTGATCACCCGGTTCGCGTACGTGCAGGGCGGCGCGTACCCGTACTCGGCGCCCTACGGCGACGCCGACCTGCCGACCGTGCTCGCGCACATCCAGCAGCTCACCCCGACGCTCCGCCGGAACGCCGACGTGATCCCGACCCTGCAGCAGGGGTTCATCGGGCTCTGGGGCGAGGGCTACTACACCGACCACTTCGCCAGCGACCCGGCGAACCCGGGCGTGCTGACCGAGGCCGACAAGGACGCGCGACGACAGGTCCTGCAGGCCGAACTCGCGGCCCTGCCGTCCAGCCGCTCGGTCCAGGTCCGCACGATGCAGATGAAGCAGGACGCACTCCGCACGCCGTCCGGCACGGCCGGGGCACTCACCCCGGCGCAGGCGCACGACGGATCGGCAGCGTCGCGGATCGGGCACCACAACGACTGCTTCCTCGCCTCGCCGGACGACTTCGGCACGTTCCTGAGCGACCCGCTGTCACTCGACCAGGACTACCTGGCCGCCGAGTCGCGGTACGTCCCCGTCGGTGGCGAGACCTGCGCCGTGAACGCGCCGCGGTCCGAGTACCCGTCCGCCTCGGCCGAGATGGCGAAGTACCACTACAGCTACCTCAACCTCGACTACAACAAGGACGTCCTGGCGACCTGGGGCGCGGACGGCATGACCGACGCGGCGAAGAAGCTCGGCTACCGCTTCACGATGACCTCGAGCACCGTCACCACCGGTCGCACGCCGTCGGTCGCGGTGTCGGTGCGGAACGACGGCTGGGCGGCGCCGTACAACAGCCGCCCGGTGCAGCTCGTCCTGACCGACGGGCACCGCAGGGTCACCGTGCCGGTGCGTGCCGACGCGTCATCGTGGCAGCCGGGCCGGACCGTGACCGTCCGGGCGTCGCTCGCACACCTGCCGAAGGGCCGCTGGGACGTCGCCCTCGCCCTGCCCGCACCCGAACGCTCGGTGGCGTCGAACCCGGCCTTCGCGATCCAGACCGCGAACACCGGCACGTGGGACGCGCGCGCCGGCCTGAACCGCCTGGGCCAGACGGTGGTGGTGCGGCACTGACCCGACAGCAGGACGCCCCGGGTCGATCGGCCCGGGGCGTCCTGCTGTCCGTGGGGTGCCCCGCAGGTCGGGCGTCCTGCTGTCTGTCAACCGGGTCCGCCACCATGGAGGCCATGACTCCGCGCTCCCTGTTCCGCGCCGCCGCGGTCGCCGAACTCGTGACCTGGACCCTGCTCATCCTCGGGATGGTGCTCAAGTACGGCCTGGACGCCGGCGACTGGGGCGTCCGCATCGGCGGTGGGGTGCACGGCTTCGTGTTCCTGGCGTACCTGGTGGTCACGACGGTCGTCGCGGTGAACCAGCGGTGGTCGTTCGGGGCGCTCGTGCTCGGCTGGGCCAGTGCCGTCGTGCCGTACGCCACGGTGCCGTTCGAGGTCGCGGTCGCCCGCCGCGGCATGCTCGAGGGCTCCTGGCGACGCTCGCCGGACGCCCACTCGGGCTTCTGGGACCGTCTGCTGTTCTTCGTGGTCCGTCGGCCCGCCGTGGCCACGGGCATCGGGGTCGTGGCCGTCGTCCTGGTCTTCACCGGGTTGCTCGCCGCCGGCCCGCCCGTCCCGTCCCGCGGCTGACGCCCCGCGCGTCCCCTGTCACTTCGTGAGCAGGAATGGTCGGGTTCGTGGTGCGGACGCGACCATTGCTGCTCACGAAGCGCGGCCGTGGTCGCGACCACGGACGGACAGGAGGCCCGGTGCCAGCTGGCACCGGGCCTCCTGTCCGTGGGCCGGTCGCTGCTAGAGCGCTGCCAGCGCCGCGTTCAACGTGGCGGACGGACGCATGACCGCGCTCGTCTTGGCGTCGTCGGGACGGTAGTAGCCGCCGATGTCCGCCGGGTGGCCCTGCACCGAGACGAGCTCGTCGACGATGGTGTGCTCCTGCTCGCCGAGCTTCGCCGCGAGGTCCGCGAACGACGCCGCGAGCTCGGTGTCCTGGGTCTGCGCCGCGAGCTCTTCGGCCCAGTACTTCGCCAGGTAGAAGTGGCTGCCGCGGTTGTCGATCGAGCCGAGCTTCCGACCCGGGGACTTGTCCTGCTCGAGGAACGTCCCGGTGGCACGGTCGAGGGTCTCGCCCAGGATCTTCGCCCGCTCGTTGCCCGTCACACCGGCGAGGTGCTCGAGGCTGACCGCCAGTGCGAGGAACTCGCCCAGGCTGTCCCAGCGCAGGTAGTTCTGCTGCACGAGCTGCTGTACGTGCTTCGGCGCGGAACCACCGGCACCGGTCTCGAACAGGCCGCCACCGCCCAGCAGCGGGACGACGGAGAGCATCTTCGCCGAGGTGCCGAGCTCCATGATCGGGAACAGGTCCGTCAGGTAGTCGCGCAGGACGTTGCCGGTGACCGAGATGGTGTCCTCACCGCGGCGGATGCGCTCGAGCGAGAAGCGCATGGCGTCCTCGGGCGCGAGGATCTCGATCTGCAGGCCGTCGGTGTCGTGCTCGCCGAGGTACTGGCGGACGAGCCCGATGAGCTTCGCGTCGTGGGCGCGGGTCTCGTCGAGCCAGAACACGGCCGGCGTCGCGGAGGCACGGGCGCGGGTGACGGCGAGCTTCACCCAGTCGCGGATGGCGACGTCCTTCGTCTGGCAGGCGCGCCAGATGTCACCGGGCTCGACGTCGTGTTCGATGACGACGTCGCCCGACGCGGTCGTGACGCGGACCACACCGGCGCCGGGGAGCTCGAAGGTCTTGTCGTGCGAGCCGTACTCCTCGGCCTTCTGCGCCATCAGGCCGACGTTGGGCACGGAGCCCATCGTGGACGGGTCGAAGGCGCCGTGGGCGCGGCAGTCGTCGAGCACGGCCTGGTAGATACCGGCGTAGCTCGAGTCGGGGATGACGGCGAGGGTGTCGTGCTCATCGCCGTCCGGGCCCCACATGTGCCCCGAGGTGCGGATCATCGCGGGCATCGACGCGTCGACGATGACGTCGCTCGGCACGTGCAGGTTCGTGATGCCCTTGTCCGAGTCGACCATGGCGAGCTCGGGGCCGTCGGCGATGCCCTGCTTGAAGGCACGCTCGATCTCGGCGCCGTTCGGCAGCGCAGCGAGGCCGGCGAGGATCGAGCCGAGGCCGTCGTTCGGGGTCAGGCCCGCGGCGGCGAGGTCGGCGCCGTAGCGCTCGAACACCGACGGGAAGAACGCCTTGATGACGTGCCCGAAGATGATCGGGTCGGAGATCTTCATCATCGTGGCCTTGAGGTGCACGGAGAACAGGACGTCCTCGGCCGCGGCGCGCTCGATCTGCTTGCGCAGGAACGACTCGAGTGCGGCCACGTGCAGCACGGTGCCGTCGACGACCTCGCCCTGCAGGACGGGGATCGACTGCTTGAGGACCTGCTCGCTGCCGTCCTCGGCCACGAAGGTGATCGTCAGGACGTCGTCGTCGGGGGCGATCCAGGACTTCTCGTTCGAGCGGAAGTCGTCGACGCCCATGGTGCTGACGTTCGTCTTCGAGTCGCGCGACCAGGCGCCCATGCGGTGCGGGTGCTTGCGGGCGTAGTTCTTGACCGACAGGGGTGCGCGGCGGTCGGAGTTGCCCTCGCGCAGCACCGGGTTGACGGCGCTGCCCTGGACACGGCCGTAGCGGGCGCGGACGTCGCGCTGCTCGTCGGTCGTGGCCTCGTCCGGGTAGTCGGGCAGGTCGTAGCCCTGCGCCTGCAGTTCCTTGATCGCGACCTTGAGCTGGGGGATCGACGCCGAGATGTTCGGCAGCTTGATGATGTTCGCCTCAGGGGTCTTCGCCAGGTCGCCGAGCTCGGCGAGGGCGTCGTCCAGGCGCTGCTCGTCGGTGAGCCGCTCCGGGAACTGGGCGATGATCCGGCCGGCGAGCGAGATGTCGCGGGTCTCGACGTCGACACCCGCGGTGCCGGCGAAAGCCTGGATGACCGGGAGGAAGGAGTGGGTGGCGAGGAACGGCGCCTCGTCCGTGAGGGTGTAGATGATCTTGGCCATGCTGGCGGGTACTCCCTTGTTCGACCGTCGGTACGTCCACGGTACTCGTGGCGCAGGATGTCTCGACATCAAGATACATGGCCCCCGCCTCCGCGCGGCAGATGCTCGGCCTACACCCTGGAGGCGCACTGTCGACACATAGGAACGGTGCGTGGACTGGTCTTCCGCAGCACCAGAGCGAGGGAGAGCGCGCATGACCACCACACGGCAGACCCCGGACGACTTCGGCTGGAGGGCGGAGGACCTGCGGTCCGCCTACGCCTCGGACGGCAGCGGCCCCTACCGGTACGCGCCGGACGGCTCCGGCCCGTTCTCGTACGACCCCGACGGCTCCGGTCCCTGGCTCGTCGGCCCCGAACCCCGACGGAGCGCCAAGCGGTTCGCACCGCGCCAGCGAGGCAGCCGGTCGCGGTTGCGGCGGATCGGGACGGCCTGCACCGCCGGAGCGCTGGCGCTCGCGCTCGCCGTCGGCAGTGTCTCCGTCATCGCGCACGCCGCTCCTCCACACCCGTCGGTGCAGGCGAGCGCCGCGCACGGCTCCGGACCCGACGGAGCCTGATCCTCAGTCGCCGATCGAGACGCGGAACACCCGGACGCCGGCGGCACGGAGCCCGGCGAGCCCGAGCCGCATCCGCAGGGGCCGGAAGGGCCGACGGAACCCGGACGAGGCCGACGCGGCATCGATCTGGTGCAGGACCTCGGACGTCAGGGTGCGCTCGAGCTTCGGCGCGAGCCGGGTCACCCCGGACACCGTGACGACGATGCGGACGGCGTGCGGCGCGAGCATCGGCGCGATGAGTTCGGCCGCCGCCTGCGCCCGGTGGAACGCGGGGTCGTCACCGGGGCGGCGGATGGCGATGACGGCCAGCGCCGCGTCCCAGGTCTCGTCGGGGTCCGGCAGGTCGTCGACCCCGATGACCCGCATCCGCGCGGCGTCGATCCCGGCTCGCACGGCCGCGGCCCGGAGCACGGGCAGGAGTTCCTGGGTACCGGCCAGCACGACGTCGGCCGACGCCAGGTCGACCGTTCCGTACCGCTCACGCGGCGATCGGGCCATGGTGCGGGTCCTTCCGTCGCTTTCCCCTGACCGTACCGATGCGGAGGGCTCGGGGGACGCTTCCGCCCGTGGTGATCAGGCGCCTCCCAGCGCACTCGGTAACGAAAAGATCACGGAAGGGCCTGTACAAAGCGACAGAGTCGTGCAGAATGGTGGGCGGCCATGACGACTGCACCCGAACCAGACCAGCACCCGGCGACCCCGGTGGTGCACCTGTCCCGTCGCGCCGCCCTCGAGGCCGAGCGCGCAGCGGCCCGCGGACCGCAGCGTCGCAGCAGGACGGCGCCGGTCGCGAAGACCGCCAAGCCCGAGAAGCCGGCCAAGGCAGCGAAGGTCGCCAAGCCGGCCAAGGTCGCCAAGGCGCCGAAGGCCGCCAAGGTGGCCAAGCCGTCGAAGGCCATCGTCCTCGCGACCGCGACCGCGTCCTCGGCCACCGAGCCGGCCGGCCGCCGCTCCGCAGCCGCACGCGCCACCACCGAGCACGTCGACGACCGCATCCAGCGCGTCGTCCGTCGCCCCGCACCCAGGGTGACCCGCGTCGCCAGCGCACCCCGGGCCTCCCGGTCGGCCCGTGCCGGACGCATCACCCTCACCAGCGCCGCCGCCGCCATCGCGATGTTCGCCGCCTCGGCGATGCCCGCCCACGCGAGCGCCGGCACCTCGATGGCCACGTCGACCATCGCGCCGGTCGTGCGCACCCAGGACTACGCCGTGACCCAGGCGGTCACGGCCGCCGGGTTCGACCGTGACGGCTTCACCGTCGGCGGCGGCTCGACCGTCACCACGAAGACGGCCGGTTCCGCCGACGCCGCGGCGACCGCCGGAGGCGCCGTGTCGTTCGGCGGCGCGGTCCGCTCGCCGTTCCCCGGCCCCGTGCAGATGAGCTCCGGCTTCGGGTACCGCTCGGCACCGTGCGGCGCGTGCTCGTCGCTGCACCAGGGCCTCGACTTCACCCCGGGCATGGGCACGCCGATCGGCGCCGTCGCCGCGGGCAAGGTCCGGGTCTCGGGCACCTACTTCTCGTACGGGAACGCGGTCATCATCGACCACGTGGTCGACGGCCGACAGGTGTCCACGCTCTACGGCCACATGATCCCCGGCTCCTCGCCGCTCAAGGTCGGCGACACCGTCGCTGCCGGGCAGTTCATCGGGCTCGTCGGGTCCTCCGGCGTCTCGACCGGTGCGCACCTGCACCTCGAGGTCCTGATGGACGGCGTCACGCCGATCGACCCGAAGGCGTGGCTCGAAGCGCGCATCGGTCGCTCGCTCACCCTGTAGCGACCGCTCCCGTCACGGCGCGGGATCCACAGCAGCTGTCGAGCGGCAGCACGGTGATGTCCCAGTCGGCCTGTGCAGACTCACAGGCATGGACGATCCCCACAGACCGCCCGCCCGTCGTCGATCCGAGGCGGCTGCCCGCTGATGGGCGCCGACACCTGGATCGCCTTCGGGCTCGTCATCCTCTTCGTGCTCGTCGGCGGGGTCTTCGCGGCCGCCGAGATCGCACTCGTCTCCCTCCGCGAATCCCAGCTGCAGCAGCTCGAACGCCGCGGCCCCCGCGGGATGCGGGTCGCCGAGCTCGGCCGTGACCCGAACCGGTTCCTGTCCGCCGTGCAGATCGGCGTGACCGTCGCCGGGTTCTTCTCCGCCGCGTACGGTGCGTCGTCGATCGCACCCGACGTCGCCCCGCTGTTCCAGGAGCTCGGCCTCGAGCAGGGCACGGCCGAAGCCGTCGCGCTGGTGCTGATGACCCTCGTCATCGCGTACCTGTCGCTCGTGTTCGGCGAGCTCGTGCCGAAGCGCCTCGCCCTGCAGCGTGCCGAGGGCTTCTCGATGGCCGTCGCCCCGACCCTGGAGCGCTTCGCGGTGCTGATGCGGCCGGTGATCTGGCTGCTCTCGAAGTCCACCGACACCGTCGTGCGACTGCTCGGTGGCGACCCGGACGCCCGCAGCGAGTCGATGAGCACCGAGGAGCTCCGCGGCCTGGTCGACGAGCACACCGGCGTCGACGAGCAGGGACGCCGGATCGCCCGCAGCGCCCTGGACGCCGGTGACCGCACCCTGCGCGAGTCGATGCGCCCCTGGTACGACGTGTCGACGCTGGACGCCGGCCTCTCCGTCGCCGAGGCCACCGACCAGGCCATCGCAGCCGGGCACACCCGGTACCTCGTGACCTCCGGCGGGCGCGACGAGGTCCAGGGCTTCGTGCACCTCCGTGACCTGCTGCGTCCGGTCGACCCCGCGGCCCCGGTCGCCACGCTCGTCCGGCCGGTGCTCGCCCTGCCGGAGACGAAGTCGCTGTCGAGCGCGATCGCGGACATGCGCACCGACGGCCACCAGATCGCCCTGGTGGTCGACGAGTACGGCGGCAGCGCCGGCATGGTCACGCTCGAGGCGCTGCTCGAGGACCTCGTCGGCCGCATCCGCGACGAGTGGGACTCCAGCGAGTACGACGAGTCCGTGCTGGCACACGACGGCGTCGACGGCGCCACGGTGCTCGAGGACCTGGCCGCGGACGGCGGTCCTGTCCTGCCGGACGGCGACTACGAGACCGTGGGTGGGCTCGTGCAGGTGCAGCTGGACCGCGTACCCGAGGTCGGCGACGTCGTCCTGGCCGGCGGACACCGCCTCGAGGTGACCGCCATGGACGGTCACCGCGTCGCGCGCGTGCGCATCGGAGCCGACGCCGCGTCCTGACCGCGGCCCCGCGTCGGACGGGAGGCCCGTGGCGCAGGCGGTCGCAACACCCCGCGGGGCGCCGGCGAGCGGTCACAGGCCGTCGCCTGCGGCGCCACCAGCCGACAGGTTGCGACGGGACGGCGCACGGCACGCGACGTGTCGTGACCAGTCAGAGACGGCCGGCGGCCCCGCCGCGGCCCTCCCGCCTGCCGGACGCACGGCCCGGGCACGTACGCTCGTCGCATGGGTATCGACGTGCGCAACGAGATCCGCGACTTCCTGTCCTCCAGGCGGGCGCGGCTCACCCCCGAGCAGGTCGGCATGCCGTCGTTCGGCGGCGGGGTCCGACGCGTGCCCGGGCTGCGACGACACGAGGTCGCCATGCTCGCCGGCGTGAGCGTCGACTACTACACACGGCTCGAGCGGGGCTCGCTCAAGGGCGTCTCGGACAGCGTGCTCGAGGGCCTGGCGAGCGCCCTGCAGCTCGACGAGGACGAGCGTGCGCACCTGTGGGACCTCACGCGCCTGGCGAACTCCGGCGCGAAGGTCATGCACCGGAACGTGCCGACCCGCGTGCGCCCCGGCGTGCAGCGGCTGCTCGACGCCATCACCGGCGCACCGGCCTGGGTGCGGAACGAGCGCGGGGACGTCGTCGCGACGAACGAACTCGGCCGTGCGCTCTACGCACCGCTCTTCGCCGGCCCCGGACGCCCGGTGAACACCGCACGCTTCACGTTCCTCGACCCGGCCGCCCGCGACTTCTTCCCGGACTGGGCACAGACCGCGAAGGACGCCGTGGCCGTGCTCCGGACCGCCGCGGTGTCGAACCCCTGCGAGCCGGGGCTCATCACGCTCGTCGGTGAGCTCTCCACCCGGAGCGAGGAGTTCCGCGGCTGGTGGGCCGCCCACGACGTCCGGATGCAGCGCACCGGCAAGAAGCGCATCGACCACCCGATCGTGGGGGAGCTGCGGCTGTCCTACGAGGCGCTCGACCTGGTCGCCGACCCCGGCCTGACGCTGTTCTCGTACTCGGCCGAGCCGGGCAGCGAGTCCGAGCGGTCGCTCGCGCTGCTCGGCAGCTGGGCCGCGACGGAACGGGCCGAGCAGTACGCGGCCCTGCGCGAGTCGGAGTCCGAGTCCGAGTCGGTCGACTGACCCGGACCCCGGACCGCCGGGAGCCTCAGCCCCGCGGTCGGACCGTCACGCCTGGGGCGGCATGTCCCCGTCGAACAGCTCCGGCGAGCGCATCCGCTCGATGCGCAGCTGCCGCTCCGTCGCCGACAACCGCAGCACACGGATCGCGGCGAACACGAGCACGATGAGGGCGACGGCCAGCACGGCGAGCGCCAGCACGAACAGGGCGTAGAGGACGACGACGAATCCGAGACCACTGTCTGCGAGCATCCGTCGAACATAGCAGCGCGGGTTCGTAGGGTGGGGACGTGACGAGGACGACGGACGGCTCAGCAGGGGATGCGGACCACCGGCAGCACCGCCGGCCCGAACCCGCGTTCGCCCGTGCGGTCGCGAAGGCCCTCGGCGACGCCCGGACCGTGCTCGACATCGGTGCCGGTGCCCCTTCGTACGCGCCGACCGACCGCGACGTGACCGCCGTGGAGCCCGCCGGAGACCTGCCCTTCGCCGACGACACCTTCGACGCCGCGATGACGACCTTCTCGATGCACGAGTGGCACGACGTCGAAGGCGTGCTCGCCGAGGTGCGTCGGGTGACCCGGGGCCCGATCGTGGTCCTGACGTTCGACCCCGACCGCATCGAGCGCTCCTGGCTCGCCGAGTACGCGCCCGAGGTGCTGGCGGCGGACGCCCGTCGCCATCCGGCACTGCAGCGGATCGCCGACGCACTGGGCGACGACACCGTGACGAGCACCCCGCTGCCGATCCCGTTCACGTGCGTCGACGGGTTCGCCGAGGCGTACTACGCCCGCCCCGAGCGACTGCTCGACCCCGGCGTGCGCCAGGCGGACCCGGCGTGGGGACTGGTCGACGAGTTCACCGTCCGGCGGTCGGTGGCAGCGCTCCGGACCGCGCTGGAGGCGGGGGAGTGGGACCGGCGGCACGGGTCGTTGCGAATCCGCCCGACGTACGAGGGCTCGGTCGTCCTGGTCACGGCGACGCCGAACCGACCGCGGACGGACCGGGCCGGGCTTGACACCCGGTCGTAGGCTGTTCGGGTGAGCTTCCAGGAGGTGGTCGGCGCCCGTATCGCCGGCATCAGGGCGTGAGGCCCTCGGTCGTGCCCTCGGGTGCGGCCGACCTCGTCGAACCCTGACCTCCTCTGCCCGGTGCGGCGTGCGTCCGCACGCCCCGGGCCCGCACGAAAGCGATCACCCATGCTCCCCATCACGGAGAAGACCCTCCGCACGTCCTTCGTCAACGCCTCGCGCAAGGAGGTGTCCGACCTCACGCTGCCCGCCGACTTCGAGACGCTCGACTGGGACGCGCTCGACTACCTCGGCTGGCGCGACCCGAAGATCGGGCGGCGTGCGTACGCCGTCGTGCCGACCCTGGACGGCGACCTGATCGGCATCCTGTTCCGGCAGGCCGAGGCCTCGTCCCGCTCCCGGGCCCAGTGCTCGTGGTGCCAGGACGTCAAGCTGCCGAACGACGTCGCGTTCTACAGCGCGAAACGGTCCGGGCCGGCCGGACGGAACGGCAACACCGTCGGCACCCTGGTGTGCCAGGACTTCCAGTGCTCGCGGAACGTCCGGAAGCTGCCGCCGCCCGCCTACGAGGGCTACGACGTCGAGGCAGCGCGCCTCCGGCGCATCGAGGACCTGCAGGTCCGGGCCGCGTCCTTCGCCGCGGAGGTCTGAGACGCCGGCGTCTCGCGTCCGCAAACGCGACTGACGACGGACGGGAGGCCCGGTGCCAGCTGGCACCGGGCCTCCCGTCCGTCATGCGGTCGCGTCTACCGACCGATGGTCGACATGTCGGGGTAGCGGTCACCGGTCGGGACCGGCAGCGCCGACAGGCGCGACAGCTGGTCCGCGGTGAGGGTCAGGTCGGCTGCGCCGACGTTCTCCTCGAGGCGGGAGACCCGCTTCGTGCCGGGGATCGGGACGATGTCGTCGCCCTGGGCCAGCAGCCAGGCGAGCGACACCTGCGCCGGGGTGGCGCCGGCCTCGGTGGCGATCTCCTTGACCGCGTCGACGATGCGCATGTTCTGCTCGAACGCCTCTTCCTGGAAGCGCGGGTTCGCCAGGCGGAAGTCGTCGGAGTCCAGGTCGGACGGCTTCGTGATCGCGCCGGTCAGGAACCCGCGGCCGAGCGGCGAGTACGGCACCAGGCCGATGCCGAGCTCGCGCAGGGTGTCGAGCACGTCGCCCTCGGGGTCCCGCGTCCACAGCGAGTACTCGCTCTGCAGCGCGGTGATCGGGTGGACGGCGTGGGCTTTCCGGATCGTCTCGGGTCCGGCCTCGGACAGGCCGATGTGGCGGATCTTGCCCTCCTGCACGAAGCCGGCGAGCTGCCCCATGACGTCCTCGATCGGGACGGCCGGGTCGACGCGGTGCTGGTAGTAGAGGTCGATGTGGTCCGTGCCCAGGCGACGGAGGGAGCCTTCGAGGGCCTCGCGCACGGACTCGGGCTTGCTGGAGATCCCGCGCTGCTGCGTCGGCGTCTCCTCACCGGCCTCGTGCTGGTACAGGCCGAACTTGGTCGCGATGACGACGTCGTCGCGACGGCCCTCGAGCGCACGGCGCAGGAGTTCCTCGTTCGTGTAGGGGCCGTACGCCTCGGCGGTGTCGAACAGGGTGACGCCGAGGTCGATCGCGCGGTGGATGGTGCGGATCGACTCGTCGTCGTCGGTGCCGGCGCCCGTGTAGAAGGCGCTCATGCCCATGGTTCCGAGGCCGATCGGTCCGACCTCGAGGTCTGCGAGCTTGCGTGTCTGCATGCTGCAGGTCTACTCCCGGTCCCCCTGACGGCGGGAGGCACTGGCTGTACCCGCCTCCGCACCGCTACGCTGCGAGGGACGGGGCAGACGCCCCGGGCTCGGGGGAGTGTCATGGTCGTCATCTGGATCGTCATCGCCGTGGTCGTCGTGCTCGGCACCCTGCTCGTCGTGCTCGAGGTGCAGAACCGCCGTCGGCGGCGGGCGCTCGAAGCGATCGAAGACCTGTCGGACCCGCGTGACAGCGCACGCGCCGCGGCCGAAGCCGAAGCTGCGCACTCCAGGACCGAGGGGCTCGCCAAGTCCGCGCACCCCGGCATCACGGGCGCCGGCGGCGGCTTCCCCGGCTGAATCGCCCGACCCCACCGCCCGCCGATTGTCGGGAGCGGCTGGTGGTGTGTCGGCGGACGGCCGCGCGCTTCGTGAGGTTCCTCCAAGGTGCTCGCACGATTGGTCCGCGCACTGGTGTGATCGTCCCGTGAACCTGTACTTCCGACTGCTCCTGCTGCAGCTGCGCACCCGTCTGCGCGCTCGGGTCGGTGGGCGCCGCCGGGCGTCGCTCTGGGACGAGGTGCGGACGCCGTTCCGGGTGGTCCCGACCGACCTCGACCCGCTGCGACACGTCAACAACGGCAAGTACCTGTCGATGCTCGACCTCGGTCGGCTCGACCTGATGCTCCGCTCCGGCTACTGGGCCGCGCTGGCCGAGCACGGCTGGTACCCCGTCGTCTCGGCGCAGACGATCACGTACAAGCGGTCGCTGACGCTCGGGCAGCGGTTCGAGCTCCGCACCCACGTGCTCGGGGTCGACGACCGTGCCGTGTACCTGGAGCAGACGTTCGTGCGACAGGGTGCCGTGATGGCCCGCGCCGTGGTGCAGGCCCGGTTCCTGCGGCGTTCCGGCGGGACCGTGCCGACCGCGGACCTGCTCGAGGCGGCGGGTGGCGCGGACCGCGACCTGACCGTGCCCGACTGGGTGCACGACTGGGCGAGTGCGACCCGGATCAGCAGCGGTGCGGCGTAGACAGGTCCGGTGACCGAACCAGCAGGCTCCCACCGGACGACCGCCACCTCGCGCCGCACGCTCATCGCCGGCGGCGTCGGTCTCGGTGTCGCCGGCATCCTCGCCGCCTGCAGCAGGCCGGGGCCCGAGCCCAGCCGGTCACCGAGCGCCGCCCCGACGCGCTCGCAGACCCCGGACCCTGCACCGAGCGCTTCCCCGGACCGCGGCCCGGACTCGTGGGATGCGCTGGCCGCCGCGGTGTCCGGCGCCGTGCTGCGCTCCGGCGCCGCGGGGTGGGACGACGCCCGCGTGCTCGAGAACCCGCGCTTCGACGACGCCGACCCGCGGGGGATCCTGCGGGCGGCGGACACCGCGGACGTGCAGGCCGGCCTCGCCTTCGCCCGGACCACCTCGACGCCGGTGGCGCTCCGGGCCGGCGGGCACTCGTACACGGGGTGGTCGGCGGGAGGGGCATCCGGCACCGGCGTGCCGCGATCGCTGGTCATCAGCACGCAGGACCTGGACGGCATCGACCTGCACGACGACGGGACCGTCACGATCGGCCCGGGTGCCCGGCTCGGCGACGTGTACGCCGAGCTCGCGGAGGCCGGACGGGCGATCGGCGCCGGTTCGTGCCCGACGGTCGGCATCGGCGGACTGACCCTGGGTGGTGGAGTCGGCGTCCTCGTCCGGTCCTTCGGGTTGACCTGCGACCAGCTCACGGGGGCAACCCTCGTCACCCCGGACGGAGCCGTGCACCGGGTGTCGACGTCCCGCGAACCCGACCTGTTCTGGGCCTGCCGCGGCGGGGGCGGTGGAACCGTCGGCGTCGTGACCGCACTGACGTTCCGGACGCACGCCGCGCCTCCCGTCCTGCTCTTCACGATCACGTTCGCGTGGTCGGCCGCCGCTGCCGTGGTGCGTGCCTGGCAGGACTGGGCACCGACCGCCGACCGGAAGCTGTGGTCGTCCCTGAAGCTGCTGAACGGCAGTCGGCACACCGCGCCGACCGTCACCGTGACCGGTGTGTGGACGGGGTCGAAGACCGGGGCCGACACTTCCGTCGACGGTTTCATCGCCGCCACCGGCGCGAAGCCGCTCGCCCACACCGGGCGGGTGCTCACCTACGGTGCCGCGATGTCGGCGTTGGCGGGGAAGCCGCAGCGGGTGTCCGAGGCGGCGACGTCGTCGATCGGCTCGGCGAAGCTCACCGACCCGCAGATCGACGTGCTCGTCGCCCAGGCGGCCGCGGCGGGTGACGTGACGGGCAACCTCGAGGGTGGGGTAGCGCTCGACGCGCTCGGCGGCGCGGTGGCGGACGTCGGCGCGGGGGACTCGGCCTTCCCCTGGCGGTCGGCGCTGATGACCGTGCAGTACACGGCAGTGTTCGCGGACGGGGCGGATCCCGCGCCGTTCGATGCGTACGTGCGGGGGTTCCGGGAGGCGATGCGACCGGCGTGGGGCGACGCGGCGTACGCGAACTACTGCGATGCATCGATCACCGACCCGTCCGTGTACTTCGGCGACAACACCGCGCGCCTGCACCGCATCGCCGAACAGGCCGACCCGGCGGGCGTGCTCGCGCAGCCGCACTGGGTCTGACGCACGCGAGTCTCGGGCCGGACCCGCGGCCGGCCGGTCCTACGATGACCGCATGGACATCGTCGACCTGGTGCTGCCGGACGTCGCCGCGTGGCGCGCCTGGCTCGACGACCACGAGCACGAACCCGACGGGGTGTGGCTCGTCCTCGCCAAGAAGGGCGTCACGGAACCGACGACGCTGACCTACGACACGGCCCTCGACGAGGCGCTCTGCTCCGGGTGGATCGACGGGCAGCGGCGCGGTCGCGACGACACGACCTACCGTCAGCGGTTCACCCCGCGCCGGAAGGCCTCGCTGTGGTCGCAGCGGAACCTCGGCCTGGTCGCCGCGCTCATCGCCGAGGGACGGGTGCGGGAGCGCGGGCACGCCGAGATCGAGCGCGCGAAGGGTGACGGCCGGTGGGACCGCGCCTACGCCGGATCCGCCACGGCCACGGTGCCCGAGGACCTGCAGGCCGCGCTCGACGCCGCCCCCGCAGCCGCCGCACTGTTCGCCGAACTCGACGCCACGAACCGGTACGCCGTGCTGCACCGCATCACCACCGCCCCGAACGCCACGGTGCGGACGAACCGGCTCACCAAGCTCGTCGGCGGACTCGAACGCGGGGAGACCCCGTACCCGCGGCCCACCCGTCCGTAGACCCTGCGAACCCGGGGAGCGGTCGGGGGACACCGACTCAGGGACCGGCAACGCACCGGGCGTAGACCGGGGACATGACCACAGGCACTGACACCACGAACCGTCCGGCCGCGTCCTCCGGCACCTTCCGCATCGGCGGCGACCTCGAGGTCAACCGGCTCGGCTACGGCACCATGCAGCTCACCGGTCCCGGCGTCTGGGGACCGCCGAAGGACCACGACGAGGCGATCCGCGTCCTCAAGCGCGCCGTCGAGCTCGGCGTGAACTTCTTCGACACCGCCGACTCGTACGGCCCCTACGTCGCCGAGGAGCTCCTCAAGGAGGCCCTGCACCCCTACGGCGACGACGTCGTCATCGCCACGAAGGCCGGCCTCACCCGCACCGGCCCGAACGTCTGGCCGCCCGTCGGCCGCCCGGAGTACCTCCGGCAAGAGGCGGAGATGAGCCTCCGCCGCCTGGGCCTCGAGCGCATCGACCTGTTCCAGCTGCACCGCATCGACCCGAAGGTCCCGCTCGAGGACCAGGTCGGCGAGCTGAAGAAGCTGCAGGACGAGGGCAAGATCCGCCACATCGGCCTGTCCGAGGTCTCCGTCGACGAGGTCAAGGCCGCGCAGGAGATCGCCACGATCGTCTCCGTGCAGAACCTGTACAACCTGCAGAAGCGTGACGCCGAGGAGCTGCTCGACTGGTCCGAGGAGCAGGGCATCGGCTTCATCCCGTGGTTCCCCCTGGCGACGGGTGGCCTGACCGGCGAGGACTCGCCGCTCACCGAGATCGCCGAGCGCAAGGGCGCCACCCCGGCACAGCTCGCGCTCGCCTGGCTGCTCAAGCGCTCCCCGGTGATGCTGCCGATCCCCGGCACGTCGAGCGTCGCGCACCTGGAGGACAACCTCGCGGGTGCCACCGTCGAGCTGACCGACGACGAGTTCGAGGAGCTGGCGAAGCTGGGTCACTGACCCTGAGGACGCGACCACGGGTCGCGAACGCGACCACCGGTCGGACGGGAGGCGCGGTGCCAGCTGGCACCGCGCCTCCCGTCCGTTTTCCCGCCCTGTCCAGATCCGTGCTTGCGCAGGCATACCGGGTATGTGCATACTCAGTATGGCCACGGTGGCCCGGGACAGGGGAAGTGTCATGAGCGTTCGGATGGGCGTACTCGCGCTGCTGGTGGGGGACCCGGCTACGGGTACCAGCTCCGGGGGGAGTTCGAGCACCGCACCGGCGGGAGCTGGCCGCTGAACATCGGCCAGGTCTACACGACCCTGGACCGCCTGGAACGCGACGGCCTCGTGGCCCGCGGTGACGCCGACGACGACGGACACGTCGTCTACACGGCGACGGACGCGGGTCGCGCCGAGGTGGCGCGCTGGTTCAGCGAGCCCGTGCCGGCCAAGCGTGGCCGCGACGAGCTGGCGATCAAGTTCGCCCTCGCCGTGACCGTGCCCGGGGTCGACGTCGCCCGGCTGGTGCAGGTGCAGCGCGGCGCCGCGATCCGGAACCTGCAGGACCTGACGCGGCTGAAGCGGACGACCGACCCGTCGACGGACCTGGCGTGGTCGCTCGTGCTCGAGTCGATGGTGTTCCAGGCCGAGGCCGAGGTGCGCTGGCTCGACCACGTGGAGTCGAGTGTCGCGCGGTACCGGCCGGACGAGCACCCAGCGGCGCCTGCCAGTGCCGACGCTGCCGCTGCCGCTGCGCGGAGCGCACGGTGACCGCCGCACCGCTCCTGCAGCTCGACGCCGTGAGCGTGCACTACGGCTCCGGCGCGAAGGCCGTCACGGCCCTGGCCGGTATCGACCTGCGGGTCGAGCGTGGCGAGATGGTGGCCGTGATGGGCACCTCGGGGTCGGGCAAGTCGACGCTGCTCGCCTGCGCCGGCACCCTGCTGCCGCCGACGAGCGGTGAGGTGCTGATCGACGGCTCCTTCGTGTCCGACCGTCCCGCCAAGGAGCTCGCAGCGCTGCGCCGCCGACTCATCGGGTTCGTGTTCCAGGACTTCAACCTGATCCCCTCGCTGACCGCGGTCGAGAACGTGGCACTGCCGCTCGAGCTCGACGGGTGGAAGGCCTCGCAGGCCCGCCGCGCCGCGGAACTCGCGCTGGACAACGTCGAGCTGTCGCACCGCGCCGACGCCTACCCGGACGACCTGTCCGGCGGCCAGCAGCAGCGCGTCGCGATCGCCCGCGGCGTGGTCGGGGAGCGTCGACTCGTGCTCGCCGACGAGCCGACCGGAGCCCTCGACTCGCAGACCGGCGAGGTCGTGCTCCGCATGCTCCGTCGGCACGTCGACGCCGGAGCCGGCGCCCTCCTGGTGACCCACGACGCCCGGCACGCGGCCTGGGCGGACCGCATCGTGTTCCTGCGCGACGGTCGGGTGGTCGACGAGACCGTGTACTCGGGCGTCGAGGCGGCGCTGACGGACCGGACCGCCTCGTGAGCCGTGGTCGGCGTGCCGGGACCGGCCGGACGCCGTTCGCCCTCCGACCGGCGCTCCGTCTGGGGCGTCGTCTGGCGTTCGCGAAAGCGGGCCGTGCGGCACTGATCATCGCGCTCATCGGGATCCCCACCGCCGGGTTCGCCGCCGTCGCCGTCGTGGTGCAGTCGACGCAGCCCACGGTGACCGAGCAGCTCGACCACGACCTCGGCCAGGCATCGGCGCAGATGCGGGTGTCCGGCCCGGACCTGCCCGGCATGGTGCAGGACCCGGTGCAGTGGCAGTTCACCGACTCGAAGCGGAACAGCCCCGTCACGAAGTCGGACGAGGACTCACCGTTCGCGAACGTCCTGGCCCACGTGCCCGACGGCGCGCTGGCGATCCCGGTCGGCGGCACGCCCGTCGTGGTGCAGGGTGCGCACGGCCCCGTCGGACTGACCGCGGTGGAAGGCAGCGTCTGGGACCCGTCGCTCGAGGGCCACTGGCACGTGCTCGACGGCTCCAGGCCGACCACGCGCAGCGAGCTCATGGTCACGCCGGCGACGCTCGACCGCCTCGGGGCGCGGATCGGTGACACGGTGGACCTGACCGACCCGGTCACCAAGCGCTTCACGATCACCGGGACCATGACCGACCTGGGGACGGACCCGGGGACGCAGGGGGTGTTCCTGCCCTGGGGCACGACGCTCTCGACGACCGACACCACCGACGACGTCGGGCTCGACGACGTCACCGTGTACCTGCCGTCGGACGCCCCGACGTGGTCGGAGATCCGGCAGCTCAACGCGCACGGCATCATCGTGCAGTCGCGTCCGGTCGTGCTCGACCCGCCCGACGCCCGGCTCCCCGGTGGGCAGCTGAACTCGACAGTCGGCTGGTACCTCGGGGCGATGGGGTTGCTCGGCGTCTTCGCGATGTTCGAGGTCGCCCTGCTCGCCGGGGCAGCTTTCCTGGTCGGCACCCGGGCGGACACCCGCTCGTACGCCATCGTCACGAGCGTCGGCGGCGACAAGCGGTTCGTCCGCACGATCGTCGCAGGGTCGGGCCTGGTGCTCGGGCTCGTCGGCGCGGTCCTCGGGGTCGCCGCCGGCACCGGGATCGGCGTGCTCGCGTTCCGGCTGGTCGACAACGGCAACGTGGTGTCGTTCCCCGGCTTGCACGTGCCGCCGCTCCTGCTGCTGTCGATCGCCGCCGCCGGGGTGCTCGCCGGACTCGTCTCCGCGCTCGTCGCCGCACGGTCCGCCACCCGGATCAACGTGCTCGCGGCGCTGCGGGGCTCGCTCCGTCCGGTGCCCGTCAGCCGTCCGGCCCGCCGTCGTCGGCGCATCTGGGGACCGCTGCTCGTGGTCCTCGGCGCCGTGATGACGCTGGCGTGCGGTGTCGGGGTGCTCATGCTCAACGACCGCCCGGTGCAGGAGGACCGGTGGGCCTACGTCGTCGGTGCCGGCGTCGCGATCGGGCCGTGCCTGATGCAGCTCGGGATCGCCATCTGCTCGCCGTGGCTGCTCGCCCTGGTCACCCGGCTCACTTCCCGCGCGGGGCTGTCCGCACGGCTCGCCGCCCGCGACGCCCGCCGCAACCCGGTCCGCACGGTGCCGGTGCTGGCGAGCGTGATGAGCGTCGTGTTCGTGGCGTCGGTCGTGATCACGTGGAGTGCGTCGAGTCAGGCCCAGTACGTCCGTGGCTACGAGTACTCCACGGCGGTCGGGGTCGCGACGGCCGAGGTGCAGACCGAGACGAAGGACGGTGGCAGTACCGGTCGCCACGACGCGGAGCTGACGGCGCACGCCGCGAAGGTGGTGTCCGGGGTCTTCGACCAGGACCGCATCCGGGTGCTCGGTGTCGCCCAGGGGCAGCCGGGCGACACCCCCTCGACCGTCACGATCCCGCACCGCTGGAGCGCGTACGACTGCCCCGCGAACGACACGACGAGCTGCTCGTACTACCTGGACACGGCGAGCGCGTCGAGTCCGCACATCTGGACCGGGACCGTCGACGACTACGCCGTGCTCACCGGGCACCGGCCGTCCGCCGCCGTCCGGAGCGCGCTCGAGGGCGGTCGCGCGGTGTCGCTCTGGCCGGAGTACGCCCACGACGGCGCGGTCCGCGTCGACACCTTCCACGACCGGACGTGGGAGAGCGAGCCCATCACCGAGCGGAGCCGACCGGCGGCCAGCGTCTCCATCCCCGCCGTGCTCGACGTGCAGACCCCGCGGATCCAGGTCGGCGTCTTCATGACGAAGGCGACCGCCGAACGGTACGGCGTCCCGGTGGTCGACGGCATGCTCGTCACGACGCTGCCCCACGACATCCAGCCGGCCCAGTGGGACGAGCTGAGCTCGGCGTGGCAGAGCTTCGGCGGCGACGACCGTGCACGGTGGAGCGGCCCGTCGTTCACCTACGAAGCCGGTCCGGTCGACAACGAGGCGATCATCCGGGCGATCGTGCTCGCACTGGCGGCGGCCGTCACCATCGGTGCGACGGCGGTCGCGATCGGACTCGCACGGTCCGACGGCCGGCGGGACGACGAGGTGCTCGACGCCATCGGTGCCGCACCACGCCTGCGCCGCGGGGTGTCGACGTGGCAGGCGGCGATCCTGGCCACGGTCGGCTCGGTGATCGGGACGCTCCTCGGACTCCTGCCGATCCGCGCCCTGACCCTGCGGTTCACCGAGAGTCCGGTCGGGGTGAACCACATGCCCTTCGTGCCGGACTGGCCGGTGCTGGCCCTGCTCGCGATCGGTCTGCCCCTCGTGGTGACGGCCGGGGCCTGGCTGACCTCGCGGGGTCGGCGGCGGGTGGCGGTGCGACGGGCGCACTGACGCCACGGGAGGCCCGTGGCGGCGTCGCCACGGGCCTCCCGTCCGTCACACGGTGAGCAGGAACGGTCGGGTCGCTGTGCCGGACCCGACCATTCCTGCTCACGAAGCGGCGAGCGCCGCGCTCACGCGAGCTCGGGCAGCGCCTCCGCGTAGGTGCGGAAGTCGCCGCGCTCCGTGTGGATCGCCCACAGGCGGTCGGCGATGGACTCCCCGGAGTGCTCGGGCTGCCCGTCGTCGATGCCGAACGGGATGATGAGCTGGCCGACGTGGACGTCCTCGTCGCGGACGGCGTCGTGCAGGAGCTGCGCGTAGGCGCTCTCGGCCGCGAAGGCGACGGACGTGCCGGTGACGCGGGCGCCCGGTCGGACCGCGCTGCCGCCGTTGACGAACAGGATCGTGCCGTGGCCGATCGCGCGCATGCCGGGCAGCACCTGGCGGACGGCGTTGACCGAGCCGTAGACCGAGAACTCGATCGGGCCGACCAGGTCGTCCGCCGTGGTCTCGAGCACCGGGCGCATGTACTCCTTGGCGGGGAGCGGGCTGTACTGCAGCACCTCGATGGGGCCGAGCTGCTCGGTGGCGCGCTCGAGTGCGGTGCGCAGGGAGTCCCCGTCACGGACGTTCGCGGCGAACCCGGCTGCGGTGTGGCCGCGCTCGCGCAGTTCGGCGGCGAGGCCGTCCAGCCGGTCCTGGTTGCGGGAGATCAGGGCGACGGCGAAGCCCTCACGGGCGAAGCGCTCGGCGACGGCGAGGCCGAGGCCCTTGCCGGCCCCGACGATGGCGATGGTGGTCATGCGGTGTACTCCTCGTCGCTCACGTGCTCGAGCCAGGTGGTGGTCGTCGCCGGGTCGTCGGCGGCCTCGAGCATCGCGAGGTGTTCCATGGAGTCGGTGAGGGTCGCGCCGTGCCAGTGCTCCTCGCCGGCGGGCGTGTAGACGGTCTGTCCAGCCTGCACCTCGATGACGTGGCCGTCCCGGGTGCCCATCCGCGCGACGCCCTCGGTGACGTGCAGGGTCTGGCCCTTCGCGTGCGAGTGCCACGCGGTGCGGGCGCCGGGCAGGAACCGGACCTTGGCGACGGTCATCGTCTGACCGGGCTCCTTCGGCGAGGCGATGGCGTCGAGGTACACGTCGCCGGTGAACTGCTCGGGCGGGTTCTTGACGGTCGGCTGCTTCGGTTCGATCTGCATGCCGACGACGGTAGGCCGCCGTGAGAACCGTCGGGAGGTGCCGTCAGACCCCCTCAGGGGTTTCCCGAACGCAGCGTGTGTGATCGACCCACGACCCCGGGAGGATCATCGTGGACACACCCGCCGGAACGCCCCGCAGCCGCCGCCTCTGGTCGCTGGCCGGCCTCGCAGCCGTCGCCGCACTGGCCCTCACCGCCTGCACGAGCGGCGACGGAGCAGAGCGGGACGGATCCGACCGGGGCGGTTCGCCGTCGGCGCGCGCGACCGCGCCCGCCGACCTGTCGGCCGGTCAAGTGGCGCTCGACGGTGACACCACCGACGTGGTCACCGGCCTGGAGGCTCCCTGGTCGGTGGTCCTGACGGGTGACGACGGCGACGCGCTGGTCAGCGAGCGCGACTCGGCCCGGGTGCTCGAGCTGCGGTCCGACGGCACCACCCGCCAGGTCGGCACCGTCGACGGTGTCAGCCACGGCGGCGAGGGCGGACTGCTCGGGCTCGCGCTGCACGACGACGACCTGTTCGTGTACTCCACGGCCGACGACGGCAACCGGATCCAGCGGTACGAGCTGACCGGTGACACCGGGTCGTGGGGGCTCGGGGACGCGACGACGATCATCGACGGGCTGCCGAAGAACACGTTCCACGACGGCGGCCGGATCGCGTTCGGGCCCGACGACATGCTCTACGCCAGCGTCGGGGACGCCGGTGCGAGCACGGACGCGCAGGACGAGGACTCGCTCGCGGGCAAGATCCTGCGGCTCACCCCGGACGGCGACGTCCCCGCCGACAACCCGATCGACGGGTCGCCGGTGTGGAGCCTCGGGCACCGCAACGTGCAGGGCATGGGGTGGTCGTCGGACGGCACGATGTTCGCGTCGGAGTTCGGTGAGAACACCCACGACGAGCTCAACGTGATCGAGCCCGGGTCGAACTACGGCTGGCCCGAGGTCGAGGGCACCGGTGGCGAGGACCAGGGCTTCGTCGACCCCGTGCAGCAGTGGTCCACCGACGAGGCGTCCCCCAGCGGCCTCGCCGTCGTCGACGACACGGTGTTCATCGCGAACCTGCGGGGCGAGGTGCTCCGGGCGGTCCCGGCCGACGACCCCGGCACCGCGACCGAGTACTTCGCGGGCGACTTCGGGCGCATCCGCACGGTGCTCGAGGGCCCGTCGGACACCCTCTGGTTCGTCACGAACAACACCGACGGCCGCGGGACGCCGTCGAGCGGGGACGACCGGATCGTCTCCGTCCCGTTCACGCGCACGTGAAAGGGGTTCCCGCAGCCCCTCGCTCGCGCCGGACGGGGCGAAGTACCGTGACGGCATGAACCACCGCGACGAAGCGCGCGACTTCCTCTCCAGCCGTCGCGCCCGCATCACCCCCGAGCAGGCCGGCGTCGAGACCTTCGGCACGCGGCGTCGCGTCACCGGGCTGCGTCGCGAAGAGGTCGCACGCCTGGCCGGCGTCAGCATCGACTACTACACGCGGCTCGAGCGCGGCAACCTGCAGGGGGTCTCGGACAGCGTGCTCGACGCCATCGGCCGGGCCCTGCAGCTCGACCCCGCCGAGCAGGAGCACCTGCGCGACCTGTCGCAGCACCAGAACGAGACCCCGCGTCGCGCCGGTCGTGTCGTGCCCGTCGCTGCCGTCCGACCGGAGCTGCAGTACCTGCTCGACGTGGTCACGGACGCCCCGGCGATGATCATCAACAACCGACAGGACATCGTCGCCGCGAACGCGCTCGGCTTCGCGATGCACTCGGACCTGGTCGCGGCACCGGCGCGGCCGATGAACTTCTCGCGCTTCATCTTCCTGGACCCGCAGGCGCGGAACTTCTACCAGGACTGGCAGCGGGCCGCGCACACGAACGTCGCGATCCTGCGCCGCGAAGCGGGCCGGACCCCGAACGACAAGGACCTCGCTGCGCTGATCGGCGAGCTGTCGATGCGGAGCGACGACTTCCGCGGCCTCTGGGCAGCGCACGACGTCCGACGCCACTACGCCGGCGTGAAGTCGTTCCGGCACAGCGTCGTGGGGCCGCTCGAACTCCACTTCCAGACGCTCGAACTCGCCGAGGACCCGGGGCTCGCGCTCACCATCTACCCGGCGACACCGGGCAGCCCCACAGCCGACGCCCTGCGGATGCTCGCCTCGTGGGCGGCGACCGAGGGCATCGCGGAGCGGGCGCGCCAGCTCGCCTGAGGCGGTGGTGGCGACCACCCCACTGACGGGCGCGGCCCGCTCAGCGGTGACGCGCCAGCGTCATGCGGGCCGCGCCGACCGAGCCTGCGAGGGAGGACGGCGCGGGCGGGCACCGCGCCTCCCGTCCGCTCGTGGTCGCGTCAGATCTCCGGGATCACCCGGTCGAACCGGCTCGTGTCCGTCCCGTCCGGGTCCGGGCCGTTGCGACGGCCGGTGTCCAGGGCGTCGAGCCGCGCGAGCTCGTCGTCCGTCAGCGCGAAGTCGAAGACGTCGAAGTTCTCGGCGATGCGACCGGGGTTCGTCGACTTCGGGATCGCGTTCCGCCCCTGCTGCACGTGCCAGCGGAGCATCACCTGCGCCGGCGTCCTGCCATGCGCCTCGGCGATCGACCCGATCGTCGGGTCGTCCATCACGCTGACCCGCTCGTCGCCCCAGCCCGGGTAGAACGTGATGCCGCCGATGGGGGACCACGCCTGGTCGAGGATGCCGTGCTCGGCGTCGGCCCGCTGGACGTCCGGCTGGGTGAAGTACGGGTGCAGCTCGACCTGGTTGAGCGCCGGGATGACGTCGGACTGGTCGAGCAGGGAGCGCAGGTGGTGCGGCATGAAGTTGCTCACGCCGATCGCGTGGACCCGGCCGTCGGCGTACAGGCGCTCGAGGGCCCGGTACGCCTGCACGGTCTGCTCGAAGCGGTCCGGCGCGGGCTGGTGCAGGATCAGCACGTCGATCGTGTCGAAGCCGAGCTTGCCGGTCGCCTTGTCGAAGGCGTGCAGGGTCTCGTCGAAGCCGTAGTCCGAGACCCAGATCTTGGTCTCGACCACGATGTCGTCGCGGTCGACGCCCGAGGCGCGGATGCCCTCGCCGACCTCGCGCTCGTTGCCGTACGCGGCGGCGGTGTCGATGTGGCGGTACCCGGTCTCCAGGGCCGTGCGGACAGCGTCCACGGTCTCCTCCGGGGCGCTCTGGAACACGCCGAAACCGATGGCGGGGATCTCGAGTCCGTTGTTCAGGGTGACTGTCTCCATACCGACGACGCTACGACCGCCGACCCCCTGCTGACGGGTACCAGCAACCCCTGCTTGCGGCACCCGGCCGGCCGTACCGTGGACGCATGGACACCAGAAGCGAAGTGCGCGACTTCCTCCGCACACGCCGCGAGCGGGTCACGCCGCAGCAGGTCGGTCTGCCCGACTTCGGTGGGGTGCGCCGCGTCAAGGGACTGCGGCGCGAAGAGCTCGCGATGGTCGCGGGGATGAGCGTCGACTACTACGTCCGCCTCGAGCGCGGGAACCTGACCGGGGTCTCCGAGAGCGTCCTCGAGTCGCTGTCCCGTGCACTGCGTCTCGACGATGCCGAGCACGCGCACCTGTTCGACCTGGCCCGTCTGCAGAACGCTTCGGGTGCCTCGCGCCGGACGGTCCCGACGTCGAAGGTCCGGCCGAACGTGCAGCGGGTGCTCGACTCGATCAGCGCCCCCGCCTGGGTCCGCAACGGCCGGTTCGACTTCCTCGCCGGCAACGCGCTCGCCCGCGCGGTGTACTCGCCGCTGTTCCTCTCGCCCGCCGGCACCCCGAACACCGCGCGCTTCGCGTTCCTCGACCCGCGCGGCCAGCAGTTCTGGCGTGACTGGGACGCGGTCGCCGGCGACGTGGTCGCCGCCCTGCGCGCCGAGGCCGCCCGCTCGCCGTACGACAAGGGACTGACCGACCTGATCGGGGAACTCTCCACCCGCAGTGACGAGTTCCGGCGGCGCTGGGCCGCACACGACGTGATGCGGCACCGGAGTGGTGTCAAGCGCGTGCACCACCCGGACGTGGGCGATCTCGACATGAGCTACGAGACGATGGAGCTCGTCACGGACTCGGGGCTGACCATGGTCGTGTACGGCACGGAACCCGGGTCGGCGTCCGAGGAACGGCTGCAGCTGCTGGCGAACCTCGCGGCGACGAGCGCGACCGGTGCGACCGGTGCGGCGGCTGCGTCGGCTGCCACTTCCACTTCCACTGCGGCGGCGGCGGAGGACGCGTGAACGAGACCGAGTCCGTCGAGACCGTCATCACGGCTCCGTCGACCGGGTTCGTCAGCCGACTGCGGTTCCGGCTGCGCGCCGAGCAGGAGATCCACGAGCTCACCCGTGACCGCGAGCTCGAGGAACGGGTTCGAGCCGAGGCAGCCGTGCGGCTCGCGCCCGGGCCGTGGCACCTGGGGGAGCTGTTCCGTCGGCGGTGACGGCTGAGGGGGGAGGACAGCACCTGTCACGGCCCCGCGGTCGGCCCTAGCGTCGAGGACATGACCTTCGCCGACACCGACCCCGAGTTCGCCCGGTACCACGCCGACTTCGTGGACGAGACCCTTCGGAACGCATCACTCAGCGAGCACGACCGCGTGGTCGTCCAGCTCGGTGCGTCGATCGCGGCCGGGGCACCGACGGCGTTCCGCGACCTGCTGGAGGCGGCCCTCGACGGCCCGCTCTCGCCCACCGAAGCGAAGGAGATCGTGTACCAGGCGGTGGCCTACGTCGGCTCCGCACGCGTCGGCGACTTCCTGTCGATCACCAATTCCGCGCTGGTCGCCCGCGGGGTCGCTCTGCCGTTGCCCGGGCAGTCGACGACGACCCCGGTGGACCGGCTCGAGCGTGGTCGAGCCGTGCAGGGTTCCGTCGTCGGTGCGGACCGCGTCGACGCGATGTACGAGAACGCCCCCGCGGACGCCGTGCACTTCCAGCGGTTCCTGTCCGGCAACTGCTTCGGGGACACCGTCGGCCGGGACGGCCTGTCGCTGCCCACCCGTGAACTCCTGACCTTCGCGCTGCTCGCGGCGCTCGGCGGGGCCGACGCGCAGGTGCAGGGGCACGTGGCCGGCAACCTGAACGTCGGGAACACCCGCCAGCAGATGCTGGACGTCCTGACCGTGCTCGTCCCGCTCATCGGCTACCCGCGCACGTTGAACGCCCTGGCCGCCGTGAACGAGGGAGCACCCGCAGCATGAGCACGGACCACTCGATGTCGACGGGCCGGACCCTGCTGTTCGCCGTCGCCGGGGGAGCAGCGGTCGGCAACCTGTACTGGTCGCAGCCGCTGCTCGACGACATCGCATCGTCGCTCGGCACCTCGGCGTCACTCGCCGGGCTGCTCGTCACGCTCACCCAGGTCGGCTACGCCCTCGGCATCCTGCTCGTCGTGCCGCTCGGGGACGTCCTCGACCGCCGGCGCCTCATCCCCTGGGTGCTCGTCGCCTCCGCCGTCGCGCTGCTGCTCGCCGCGATCGCACCGACCTTCGCGACACTCCTGGTCGCCCTGGCGTTGGTCGGGCTCACCACGGTCGCCGGGCAGCTCCTCATCCCGCTGGCCGGGGACCTCGCCGACCCCGCACAGCGCGGACGCGTCGTCGGCACGATCGCGTCCGGTGTGCTCACCGGCATCCTCGTGTCGCGGACGATCAGCGGCCTGGTCGCGGACGCGTTCGGGTGGCGCGCGATCTACGTGCTCGCCGCCGTCGTCGCGGTCGTCCTCGCCGTGCTGCTGCGGCGGGCCATCCCCGAGCTCGACGCCCGTGGCAAGGTGGCGTACCCGCAGCTCATCCTGTCGGTGTTCCGAGCCGTCCGGACCCATCGGACCGTCCAGGTCACGCTGGTGATCAGCTCGTCGGTGTTCGCCGTGTTCACGATGTTCTGGACCGCCCTGACGTTCCTGCTGAGCAGCGACCCCTACGACTTCTCCACCAGCAGCATCGGGTTGGTCGGCCTGGTGGGGCTCGCGGGTGCCGTGGCTGCGCAGCGGGTCGGGCGACTGCACGACCGGGGGTTGTCGGTACCCGTCACCGGCGGAGCGATCGTGCTCCTGCTCGTCTCCCTGGTCGTCGCCGGGATCGGTGCGCACTCGATCGTCGTGGTGCTGCTCGCCGTGCTGCTGCTCGACGTCGCCGTGCAGGCCGCGAACGTGCTCAACCAGACTCGGCTCTTCTCGGTCGACCCGGCCGCGCGGAGCCGGCTCAACACAGCGTTCGTCACCTCGAACTTCATCGGCGGCGCGATCGGTTCTGCCCTGGCGTCGGTGCTGTGGAATGCCGGGGGCTGGACGGCGGTCACGATCGGCGCCGCGGTGCTGGCGGGGTTCGCCGCGACGGTCTGGGTCGCGCACCGGGACCGTGGTCTCGTGGTCGAGCCGGAGCGGGCCTGAGTCAGATCGCCAACTCGACGTCACGGCCGTTGACCGTGACGATGATGCGTGGGTTCTCGGCACCGGTCGCGGTGATGTAGCTCCGGAGAGTGGAGAGCAACATGTCCTCGCGCCGTTCCATCTGCGACACCGCCCCCTGACTGATACCGAGCTCGTGTGCGATCTCGGCTTGCGTGCGCTTCCCCGCTTCACGCACCATCGCCAGGCTCATCGCGTGGACTCGGTCCAGGTCGTCGGCCTCGGTCTCGAGCGCGGCAACAGCGTCCGCGATGTCCGGCTGCCTCAGGAGACGCTCGACGCGGTCGTTCCCGCGGACGAAATCCTTCTTGCCCATCATCGTTCCTTCGTTTCGTCGAGCCAGTGGTCGATCAGTCGGTCAGCTCGGGTACCCACAGTGTCGTAGAAGACGTCTCCCATCGATGCCTTGTCGCCCGAGAACAGCGCCACGACGACCCGGTCCTGAGTGGGCGGGAACCAGCAGATGACGCGCAGGGCGACACCCGGAACGTAGGGATGCGAGACACGCCACACGAGGTGCTTCCGTGACTGGCGGACCCGCTTGATCATCGCCGTGTCCTGGACCGGTGCCTCCTCGAGATCTCGGAGTCGCTTCAGCATGAACGTCAGGAGCTGCAGGCGCTTCCGTCCACGCGGGCTCGTGTCGGCCTCGAGACGATCGAGCTGGTCGTTGAACTCGCGCGGCCAGTCGATCTCCATGCGCTGACATTACCCACAACTCATAATAGCTGCAACTAATAACATCCGCAAGGGGTTCCGCATGGCTCAGACCCCGGGGCTCAGCGGACCAGGGGGTTCGTGACCTCGAGCTCACCGTGGTCGACGAGCCAGCGCACGGCGTCCAGCACGGTCTCCTCGGCGGTGAACGCCGGCGCGTAGCCGAGCAGACGACTCGCCTTCTCGGTGCTGAAGACCTGGCTGCGGGACAGGTGCTCCCAGCTGGCGTCAGCGTGTTCCGGAGCCGTGGTCTCGCGGAACCGGTCCCAGGTGACGGAGTCGAGCCGGGCCTCCTGGCCGAACCACGACGCTGCCAGGTGGGCGTACCCGCGCGCGGTGAGCGCCGTCGGAGCCGTGACGAAGAAGTCCTCTCCCGCCGCCGCATCGCGGTGCTCGACCGCGAGCTGGAACGCCTGCGCGACGTCGTCGGCGTGCACGTGGGCCATCGTCTCGGCGCCGAGACCGGGGACCTCGAGCGGTTCGCCGGCGGACAGCTTCGTCAGCACCGAGGTGTCGAGGTTGCCGAGCGGACCGATCGGCGTCCAGCCCGGACCGCTGATGTGACCGGGGTGCAGCGACGTCCTGACCAAACCGCCTGATGCGGTTTCTTCTTTGAGCATCCGGGCGATGGCGTCCTTCTGGACGCCGTAGTCGCCGAACGGCGGCGTGGCGTTCTGCTCGGTGATCGGCAGCACGTGCGAGACACCGGCGCGCCAGATCGAACCGCAGTGCACCAGGTGCGTGCCGGTGCCGCGGAGCGCGTCGACCAGCGCTGCGGCCGAGGACTCGGTGAAGCAGACGAGGTCGACGACGGCGTCGGCACCGAGCGCGGCGATGCGGCTGCCGAAGGTGCCGTCGCGGTCCTCCTGCTCGCGGTCGGCGGTGATCCGTTCGACCTGCTGCCACTCCGGGGCGTCGGCGTAGGGGGTGCTCGTGCCGCGCGTGACGGCGACAACGCGGTGCCCCGAGCGGACGAGACGGGGGACGAGGAACGAGCCGATGTGGCCGGTGGCTCCGATGACGACGATGTGCATGGTGGCCACCGTAGGCCGAGGCGTGCGGATCGTGAGCAGGAACGGTCGGGTGCGGCGGTGCGACCCGACCGTTCCTGCTCACGAAGCGCGCCCGCAGCCCGCGCAGCGACCGCAGCGACCGCAGCGACCGCAGCGAGCAAGCGCAGCGCGCCCGCCACGCTCAGTCGGCGGTGATGACCTTCACGGAGCCGGCGATGGTCGCGGCGTCCTCGGCGAGCGCGACGACGGGGTCGGGCAGGCCGGCGCCCCCGAGGGCCTTGCGCACACCCCAGCCGACGAAGCTGCCGACGAGGGCACCGACGCCACCGAGGATCGCGCCCTCGATCCGCAGGTCGCGCTTGCCCGTGGTGCCGAGGGCGGCACCGGCGAGGGCACCGGACGCGACACGTCCGAGCAGCGCCGAGGGGGCGATGCGGTTCGGGGTCTTCGGCAGCTTGTCGCCGATGAGCTCACCGACGGCGGAGGCCACGAGCAGCCCGCGGCCGACCGGGGTGCTGAAGACCTTCCACTGCTGCCACGAACCCTTCAGCGAGGACCGGTCGTGGTTCAGTGCGAGGACGGCGAGCGGGGTGGCGCTCCGGCCGCCGCTCATGATGCCGAGGACCAGGGTGCGGACCAGGGTGTGCTGCTCGTGCTGCTTGCTCATCGTGACTCCTGTCGTGTTGCCCCCGACGGTACGCACGGTGACCTCGCGTGTTCCGAGCATCGCGAGCGATCGCCGGGCGGACGTCCGGCGATCGCCGAGCGGACGTCCGGCGTTCCCCGGGTACGGAGCCTCCCCGAGTAGCGTCCGGCGCATGAGCAACGTCATCGTCCTCGGCGGCCACGGCAAGGTCGCACTCCTCGCCACCCGCATCCTGTCCGAGCGCGGACACACGGTCACCTCCGTCATCCGGAACGCCGACCAGTCCGACGAGATCCGGGCGCACGGCGGCGAACCGCACGTCGCGGACATCCAGCAGCAGTCCCTGAACGACTTCGCCGAACTGATCCGCGGGCATGACGCCGTGGTGTGGTCGGCCGGTGCCGGTGGCGGTTCCGTCGACCGGACCTGGGCCATCGACCGCGACGCTGCGGTGCTGTCGATCCAGGGGGCGAAGCAGGCCGGCGTCGACCGCTACGTGATGGTGTCGTGGTCCGGGTCGCAGCTCGACCACGGGATCCCCCAGGACCAGGACTTCTTCGCGTACGCGCAGTCGAAGATGATCGCCGACGCCGTGCTCCGCGACTCCGGGCTGCAGTGGACGATCGTCGCGCCGAGCACCCTGACCGACGACGAGCCGACCGGTTCCGTCGACTGGGACGGCTCGTCGACCGAGGTGCCGCGCGGTGACGTGGCGCACGTGGTCGCCGACGTGGTCGAGAACCCCGGCACGGCCGGCAACACCTTCCGGTTCAACACCGGGTCGACGCCGGTGGCGGAGTTCCTGCGCGCCGACGCGGTCTGACCGGGACCTCCAGACCCACAGACAGACACGGACGGGGTCGCGGCGGTTCTCCGCCACGACCCCGTCAGTGTGTCTGCAGGGCGTCGAGCTCAGTAGAGCGTCGAGATGCCCGTCATGTCGCCGCGGCCGAGCGCGCGCCCACCGAGGTCGCAGTACCCGCCGGACGGCTTCATGACCTGGCCGGTGCCGGAGTCGACGTGCCCCAGTCCGTACAGGTGGCCCCACTCGTGCGTCGCGACAGCCTGGGTGTCGAAGCGCGTGCCCGAGCAGGTGGCCGTCGAGCTCCACTGGAAGCCGGTGGCGTAGCGCTGGTCGGCCTCACGGGCGTTGCCGTCGCCGTCGTACCAGACGCACGTGACGCCGAGGGTGCCGGAGGGGAGCTTCCCCCAGCCCATCACGTTGTAGCCGTTGCTCGACGCGCAGCCGCCGCTCGCGGTGAAGTTCGGCGCCTGCTTGGCGAGACGCAGGTAGGTGTTGCTCGCGGTCGACGTCACGGTGCGGCTGCACGCCGCGATCTTCCCGGTCCACGTGGTCGCGGCCTTGCGCAGCGCGTCCTTGGCGTACGTCGACTTCTGGCCGGTTTCGTTGTAGTACCACTGCACGGTGCCCGGCCAACGGTAGCCGGGGCTCCCGGCCGGCTTCCACGCGGTGCTCGTGCACTTCGTGGTCGCGGCGGTCGCGGCACTCGACGTCGCCGTGGCGGCCTGGCCCTGCGCGCGCTCCTGCTGCACGGCGGGGGCGGACCCGCGCCATTCCTCGTCGACGCGGACCGCGACGCCCGCTGCCCCGTTGTTCGCGACGACGATGTCGGCGAGCTCGGGTGCGCCCGGTGCCGAGGTGCTGCTCGCCATCACGCTCTCACCCGGAGCGGGGAGTGCGAAGGTGCGTCCGTCGGGCGTCACGACCGTGCCGGAGGTCGCCGTGCAGCCGCTCTCGAGCGTCTGCACGGACAGGGTCCCGGGGGCGCAGCTCGTGCCGGCCCCCGGGGTCGCCGCCTGGGTCGCCGCCTGGGCGGGTGCTGCGGTCAATGTGAGACCGGCGAGGATCGCGACGATCGCCCCGGTGCTCAGCGCGTTCCTGACAGGACGCATGGTTCCCTTCCAGCGGCAGGCCACGTGGCCCCCGCTCCTGATCGGGATCCATGCTCGCCGATGACCCCGCACCGGGTCCAGGACTGCGCTGCGGGGACACGCCCCCAGTCAGGGGCGGCGCTCAGGCCATCTGTGAGTAGAAGCGCTCCGGTGCGTCGGCGAGGGACGCCTTCACCATCCGGCTCCAGTCGTCGACCAGCACCTCGGCCGCGCCGCGCTCCACACCGTCGAGTGCCGCACGGGCCACGTCCGTCGGGTCCGTCTTCGGGCCGTCGTAGTCGCCCATCATGTCGGTGTCGGCCGCACCGAGGTGGAGTCCCTGCACGCTGATGCCCCGGTCGGCGAGCTCCAGGCGGACGGCGTTCGTCATGTTCCACTCGGCCGCCTTCGCCGCGGCGTAGCCACCGGCGCCGGGCGCCGCGAACCAGGACAGTGCCGACAGCACGTTGACGATCGCGCCGCCGCCGTTCCGCTCGATCACCGGCGCGAAGGCGCGGATCATCGACAGGCTGCCCCAGAAGTGGGTGTCCATGGCCTTCCGTACGATGGTCAGGTCGTCGGTCACCAGGGAGCCCTGCGTCGAGATGCCGGCGTTGTTCACGAGCAGCGTCACGTCGCCCGCGGCGGCGGCCACCGCGTCGACCGAGGCCTGGTCGGTGATGTCGAGGGGCAGCGCGACGACGCCCTCGACGTCGACGAGTTCGGGGCGGCGTGCGGTCGCGTAGACCTTCGACGCCCCGCGCTCCAGCAGCTCCAGGGCGAAGCGGCGTCCGATGCCGCGGTTCGAGCCGGTGACGAGTGCGACCGATCCAGCGATGTCCATGGTGTCTCCTCCTGCCGCGCGGGTGTCTCCTGCAGCGGCTCGGCTACGCTAAGACCTCACATTCATGTCAGGGGCAAGCCCGGATCGGAGCACACATGCGCATCGGCGACCTCGCGGCCGAGACCGGCGTCAGCGTCCGCTCGCTGCGGTACTACGAGGAGCAGGGACTGCTCACCGCGTCGCGCACCGCGAGCGGGCAGCGGATCTACACGGACGCAGCCGTCGAGCGGGTCCAGCTCGTGCAGCAGCTGTTCGCCGCCGGGCTCGCGAGCCGCACGATCGTGCAGCTGCTGCCCTGCGTCGACCGTGGGGAGTCGACGCCGGAGTCGTTCGCACTGCTCCTCGCGGAGCGGGACCGGATCACCGCGCAGCTGGCCGAGCTCGAGGCGGTCCGGGGGCGGCTCGACCAGGTCATCGCGATCACCGAGCACCCGACCGCCGAGCACTGCCCGGCGCTGCGTGACCGGCCTGCGGAGCCGGTCGCGGCCTGAGACGCGGCACCCGGACGGACGGGAGGCCCGTGGCGGGTCCGCCACGGGCCTCCAGTCCGCGTCCTGGTCACGACCAGGGCCGCAGGTGCGGCGTCAGGGCTGGAACACCTGGATCTGGTCCAGCTCGGCGAACCCGGTCCCCTTGGTGAAGGTGAGCGTGTTCGCGCCGGCCTTCAGGGTGACCGTCTTCTGCGCCCATCCGAACCGGCCCCAGTTGACGGTCGGCGCGTAGCTGACCGAACCGGCCGAGGTCCCGTTGACCGCGAGCGCGTGGGTGCTCGTCGCACCCGTGCCGTTGTCGTACCGGACGTTCACCGTGTACGTCCCCGCGGTCGCGGCCTGCACCGTGAACTGCACGGAACTCGTCGCGTTGTTGATGTTGCCGACCTTCGCGCCGCCGACGGCGTCGGCCTGCGTGACGGTGCTCGTGTCGTTCCGGACCGCAGACTCGGCCTCGTACCGCTGCGCGTTGATCGGGATCGACCCGACCCGCACGTCGTTGTAGGTGGTGGTGAGGTTCTCGACGTTCGTCGCCTGGTACAGCGTCTTGCCGTCGGCGCTCGAGTCGAAGCCCTGGGCGAAGCCGCTGAACGTCCCGCCCTCGGCGTCCCGTGCGTCGTACGTCACCGCGTACGGGAGCTGCTCCCACGAACCCGTGCCCTGGTTGCGGTTCACGACGAAGTTCTGGCCACCGTCGATGTTGCCCGCACTGTCGAGGGACCACTTGGACGAGACGACGATCATGCCGTTGGCGTTGCCGGCGGTCGGGACCCAGCGCACCTCGGGCGACGACCCGACCCCACGGCCGTCCGGCAGCGCGATCTTGGTGCCGATGCTCGTCTCGGGGCTCCAGTTCAGGCCGTCCGGTGAGGTCTTGAAGTACACCGGCGCCGTGTTGTTCGTCTGGCTCGGCCGGTTGACGACCTCGAACGTCGCCACGTAGTTGCCGTTCGGGATCCGCGTCACCGTGATCATGCCCGGACGGTCGCTCTTGTTGGTCGGTGCGGACACGTTGACCAGGCCGCCCCAGGTCAGGCCACCGTCCGTCGAGCGCCGGTAGCTGACGGCCTGCAGGACGTTGTTCGCCTTCTGCCGCTCGTCCGAGAAGTAGGTGACCAGCCCGCCGTTCGCGTCGACGGCGACGGACGGCTCCCACACCGTCGAGGTCGTCGAGGTCGGGCTCGGGTCGTACGTGGCCGGACCGCCGGTGTCGACGGTGCTCACGAAGGACCAGGTCAGCCCGTGGTCGAGGCTCTTGTACATGACCAGTCGGCTGCTCGAGCGGTCGGTGGGCATGATCATGCCGCTCAGCAGCAGTGTGCCGGCCGGCATCGTGCCGAGCTGGATCGGGGTCTCGTACAGCGAGGGCTGCGCGGTGCGGGTGAGCGTCGGGAACTGCGTGCTCGGCTTGACCGTGGCGACGCGGCTCCACGAGGTGCCGTTGTCCGTGCTCCGGTAGATCGGGTAGACCTGCACGCCGTTCTCGAGCACGAGCTGGTCGAAGGTGACGAACTGCTGGCCGTTGGCCGATCCGCTGTTCTTCAGGACGATGTTCTTCGCGTAGGTGGTACCGGCAGCGCGGCCGCCCTCGGGGTTGAACGAGGAACCCGCTGCCGGCGAGTACACGAGGGCTCCGTTGCCGGTCGTGACCGCCTGAGCGGGGAGGGGGCCGGCGACGCCGGCGACGAGGGCTGCCGCGGCGGCGGCAGCGGTGACGACGAGCGCGAGCGTTCGGCGTCGACGAGGCGCCGGAGCGGCGCCGAGGCGGAGGGACATGGTGCTCCGTTCGGTTGGTGGTGCGGTGGTGGTGCGCGGAGGCGGACTGGAGGCGCGGGTCCGACCCGACCCGCGCCTCCCGTCCGTCACGGGGTCGCGGACAGGGCCGCTGCCACGGCCCGTTCCTGTCGCGTGTGCGCGGCGAACGCGTCGGCGACCGGGTTGCGACGACGGTCGAGGCCGCCGGCGCCGTCCTCGACGAGGTCGAAGAGGCCCATCGTGAGCAGGTGCTCCTGGCGAGGGGCGTCCGTGTGCCGCCAGGTCCACTCGTACATGTCGAACAGCGGCCACCAGGTGTAGCCGACGACCGGCACCCCCTCGTCGCGGAGCTCCCGCACGGCCGTGACCGACGCGTCCAGCCAGCCGATGCGCTCCTCGACCGAACCGGTGACGCACGTCTCCGTGAGCATGACCGGGGCACCGTAGCGCTCGGCGTAGGTGGTGAGCACGTCGCGGAGCCCCTCGACCCCGGTGTCCTCGTAGGGGCGCGGGTCGGCGAACCCGCCGCCGTGGTGCACCCCCGCCTCGAACACCTCGGTGGAGTGCAGCGGGTAGTAGTTGACGCCCATCACGTCGGGCCGGACCGCGTGCTGCCGGAACCAGTCGAGGTCGGCGTCGGTGACGCCCCCGGACCGGAGCCGCCCGACCAGGGGGTGCGCGTCGTCGACGCCCCCGGTGACCAGGTCCTCGACCAGGAACGTCTGGGCGCGCAGGCGGGCGACCGTGTCGCGGTGTTCCGGGGCGTCGACGTCTCCGACGTACCGGATGCCGGCGTCCACGTGCACGAAGGTGGCGGCGTCTCCGAGTTCGCGGGTGATCGCGTGCTGCGTCGAGACGAACCCCTTGGCCAGGGCGGAGGCGATCCGGGCCGACCCCTCGGCGCCGGTCAGGTACGGGGGCCAGTACCCGTACTCACCCGAGAACAGGGCGTGGATGACGGGCTCGTTGACGGGCGTGTAGTCGGTGGCGACGTCGCCGTACCGCGCCGCGAACCGGGCGGCGTACTCGGTGACGTGCGCCGGGTAGTCGGGGTGGGCGAACTGCCCGTCGAGCCAGAGCGGTGTGCCGTAGTGCAGCAGGTCGACCACGGGCCGCAGGCCGGTCTCGCGGAACCGCGCCATGACGTCGTCGACCCACGACCAGTCCCAGACGCCGGGCTCGGGGGCGACGCGGTACCAGGGGACGCCCCAGCGCAGGAGTTCGGCGCCGACGTCGACCGCCAGCCCGAGGTCGGCGGCGTACTGCCGGTAGTGGTCGGTGAGCTCGTACTCGTCGATGGGACGTTCACCCGGTCGGGCCTGCGGGACGAAGGTGTCCTCGATGCCCAGGGCGAAGTGCAGCCTGCCGTCGTCGGACCAGTGCATGGTGTCTCGTTTCGTGGTGGGCACGGCCGCTCCGGGCTCGTGCGGGGTCGTCGTCACTTGAGCCCGGTGCTGGCGACGCTCTCGATGAAGCGGCGTTGCACGAGCAGGAACATGACGGCGAGGGGCAGCACGGCGATCAGGGCGCCGGCCATCATCACGCCCTGCGGGATGATCCCGCCGGGTCCGGTCAGCAGGGTGAGGCCGGACGTGATGGTCCCCATGTCCTGGTCGGTGGTGAACACCAGCGGCCAGAGCAGGTCGTTCCAGTTGTTGACGAAGGTGAAGATGCCGAGGGTGAGCAGGGCGGGGACGGCGTTCGGCAGGACGACGCTCCGGAAGATCCGCCACTCCGAGGCCCCGTCGATCCGCGCCGCGTTGTCCAGGTCGCGGGGCAGCGACACGAAGAACTGCCGCAGGAAGAAGATCCCGAAGGCGTCGGCCGCCCGAGGAGCGATGAGCCCCGCGAACGTGTTCACCCACCCGAGGTCGGACACCAGTTGGTAGATCGGGATGAGCGTCGCCTGGAACGGGATCATCAGGCTGGCGACGATCACGATGAGCAGCACCTTGCTGCCCCGGAAGTCGAGCCGTGCCAGGGCGTAGGCGGCGAGCGCGTCGAACGCCAGCGCGAACACCGTCACACCGCCGGCGAAGGCGAAGCTGTTCAGGATGAGCCGCCCGAACGGCAGCTGCGTGAAGATCGCCCGGAAGTTGTCGAGCGTCCAGGTGTGCGGGAACAGCGTCGGCGGGTAGGCGTTGACCTCGCTCGCCGGTTTGAACGCCGTGAACACGATCACGAGCACGGGGAGCAGCACCGCCAGGGTCACGACGGCCACGGCTGCGAAGCCGAGCCAGCGCATCGACGGCTGTCGACGGGCCACGGTGCTGCGTCGGACGACGGTCGCGGGACGGGGGAGCGCGGTCATGATGCGGTGTCCTCTCCGCGCTTCCCGAAGAACAGGAACTGCACGAGGCTGAGCAGCAGGGTCGCGATGAGGAGCACGTACGCCAGGGCGCTCGCGAACCCGAGGTCGAGGTCCTTGAAACCGGACTGGTAGATCTGCATGACGATCGTCTCGGTCGACCGGTACGGACCACCGCCGGTCAGGACGTAGATCTGGTCGAACGCCTGCAGTGCGGCGATGAGGGCGACGATCACGACGAACGCCATCGTGTTGCTCAGCATCGGGAAGGTGACGTTCGCGAACCGCTGGCGGCCGTTCGCTCCGTCGAGCTGCGCTGCCTCGTACAGGCTCGTGGGGATCTCCTGCAGCCCGGCCAGGAAGATCACCATGTAGAAGCCGAAGTTCTTCCACACGGCCACGAGCACCACGGTGGGCATCGCGAGCGTCGGGTCCTGCAGCACGTTGCCGAGCCGGATGCCGACGAGCTGCAGCCAGTGGTTCAGCAGGCCGATCTGCGGGTCGAGCAGGTACGACCACGCGAACGCGGCGACGGCCAGGGACACGATGAACGGCAGGAACAACGCCGACCGGAAGAACCCGCGGAACGGCAGGGCCGGGTGGTTCAGCACGAGGGCGAGCACCAGGGCGACGACGATCGCGACGGGGGTGAAGAGCACCGAGTAGAGCGCGGTGTTGCCGATGGACCGCAGGACGTCGGGGTCGGTGAAGACCCGGACGTAGTTCGCGAACCCGATGAACGACGGGTCGCCGAACCCGCTGGCGTCGGTGAACGACAGCCGGAGCGCCGAGAGCATCGGCCAGAGCACGAACGCCCCGAGGATGACGATCGCGGGTGCGAGGAACCCGACGATGGTGGCGCGGCGGCGGAACGTGCCGTTCAGGGGCGATCGTCCGCCGAGCTGGCCCGGTGGTCGGTACCGACGGCGTCGGCCGAGTTGCTGCGTGGTCACGAGGGTCCTCCGAGGGCCGCTGCTGCTACTTCAGGGCCGACTGCACGTCGGCGTCGGCGGTGGCGAGGAGCGATCCGGGGTCCCCGCCCGCCATCGCCTTCTGGGTCGCGGTGTCCACGGCGGTGAGCACGTCAGCGCTGTCGACCACGCCGGGCAGGAGCGGGATCGTGGTGCCCGGCAGCCCGGTGAGCGTCGCGACGGTCGGGTTCTCGTCGACGTCCGCGGCGGTGACGTCGGTGCGGAGCGGCGGCCAGCCGGACCCGAGGGCCCACTTCGTCGCGACGGACTGCTCGTTGAAGTAGCGCAGGAACCGCTCGGCCGCGGCCTGCTTCGTGTCGTCGGTCTGGGCCGTCACACCGAGCGAGATGCCGATGGCCGAGGCGACCTGCGCTTCGGGGCCCGCCGGGATCGCGGCGATGCCGTAGTCGATGTCCGAGGCCTCGGCGACGCCGGCCATCCAGGGGCCGCCGATCTCCATGGCGGTCTTGCCGGCGGTGAAGAGCTTGTCCGCGGCGATGCCGTCGACACCGGTCGGCGAGATCTTGTCGTCGCGCACCGCCTTCGCCCAGTACTCGAGCGTCTCGGCGTTCGCGGCGGAGTCGATGGTGGACTTCGTGCCCGCCTCGTTCGTGATCGATCCGCCGTTGCCGGCGAACAGGCTCGGCCAGATGCCGTTGCCGACGGTCTGGTGGTCCGGCAGCACGAGACCGTACTGCTCGGGGGTGCCGTCGCCGTTCTCGTCCTTCGTGAGCTTCTTCGCGTCGGCGACCCACTCGTCCCAGGTGGTCGGGAAGGAGTCGATGCCGGCCGCTGCGAACAGCTTCTTGTTGTAGATCACGGAGAGCGGGACGAACCCGCTCGGCACCCCGTACTCCTTGCCGTCGACCCGCTCCATCGCGACGGCCTGTTCCTTCAGGTCCGCGGTGTTGTTGGCGTCGTCGGCGTAGAAGTCGCTGAGGTCGACCAGCGCCTTCTTCTGCGCGTAGACGGGCAGCCGGTCGGAGGTCATCGCGACGAGGTCCGGGCCCTTCTTGGCGGACAGGGCGGGGAGCATCGTGTCGTCGATCACGGCCCAGGTCTTCGTCTGGGTCGTGATGGTGACCTTGTCCTGCGAGGCGTTGAAGTCCTTGACGATGCCGTCCAGGACCTTGCCGTCGGCCTCGGTGTAGCCGTGCCAGAACGTCAGGTCGACGTGGCCGCCGTCACCCGACGACCCGGGGGAGCCGGCGCACCCGGCGAGGGAGAGCGACGCCGCTGCTGCGAGCGCGACGACCGCGATGTGCTTCTTCATCGAAAACCTGCCATCCGTCCGGCACGTCGGTGTGCGGACCTCGTCCATGCCGGATTTACACCGGTGTAAATGTGGACAGTAGCCGGTGCTCGACCACCCGGTCAAGGGGTCGGGGAGCACCCGTGGTCAGCGGGTCAGGCGGAGACCGAGCGCAACGGTCCGGACGACGCCCGGACGACGAGTGCGTGCGGCGAGCGCAGCACCCCCGGTGTCGCCGGGGCGCCCTCCTCGAGCTGGGCGACGAGGACCCCGACCGCCGTCGCCGCGACGCGGTCCAGGTCGGCCGACACCGTGGTCAGCGCCGGGGTCGAGTACGCCGACTCCTCGATGTCGTCGAACCCGACGACCGCGACGTCGTCCGGCACGGTCCGGCCCGCGAGCTGCAGGGCACTCATCGCCCCGAGCGCCAGCGCGTCGTTGCAGCAGACGATCCCGTCGACCGGCACGCCGGCGTCGAGGAGTTGCCGCGCAGCCGCCGCCCCCTCGGCCCGGTGCCACAGCGCGGTCGGCACCACCCGCTCGGGTGCGAACGGCACGCCGTGGTCGTCGAGCGCCTCGCGGTAGCCCCGCAGTCGCTCCTGCGCCGTGCGCACGGGGCCCGACGGGTCGGAGCCGATGAAGGCGATCGACCGCCGACCGGCGTCGAGCAGGTGCGCGGTCGCGTCCCGCAGCGCGTCCGCGTTCGACATGGCGATGAACGGCACGGGGGCGTCCGGGATCGGCTCACCGAGCACGACCAGGGGGAACTTCACCTCGAGCGCGGCGGCGTCGCTCGGCCGGACGGTCAGCGGGCTGTAGATGATGCCGTCGATGGAGTGCTCGCGCATCCGGGTGATCGCGTCCGCCTCGCGCACGCCGCTCGCGGTCTGCTCGATGAGCACCGTGTAGCCCACGGCTCCGGCAGCGCGGATGACGGCGTCGGCGAGTTCGGCGAAGTACGCCTGCCGCAGTTCCGGCACCGCGAGCCCGAGCACCTTGGAGCGTCCGGCGCGGAAGTTCCGGGCCGAGACGTTGAGCTCGTAGCCGAGCTCGTCGACGGCGGCCATCACACGGTCGCGCGTGCGGACGGAGACGTGTTCGTAGCCGGACAGCACGTTCGAGACGGTCTTCTTCGAGACACCCGCCACGGCGGCGACGTCGCTCATCGTGGGCGGAGAGCGGTGCCCCTGCGCCATCGGGCGCCCCCTCTCACGTGCGGACTGCGTTCGGCAGGAACCTACCGCACCAGCGTGGTGCGGACCGGACGGGAGGCCCGTGGCGGGTCCGCCACGGGCCTCCTGTCCGGTCGGTCGCCCGTCCAGGGCCCCGCTCAGTCCGCCAGGAACCGCAGGACCGCGAGCACCCGCCGGTTCTCGTTCGGCGTCGCCTCGAGCCCGAGCTTGGTGAAGACCGCGGTGACGTGCTTCTCGACGGTCCCACCGGACAGGAACAGCGTGTCCGCGATCGCGGCGTTCGACCGACCCTCGGCCATCAGGCGCAGCACGTCGGTCTCGCGGGCGGTGAGCGAGTCGAGCGGACCGCTCGTGGCACGCGGCGCCTGGACCAGTGCGGCAGCCACCTCGGGGTCGAGCACGACGTTGCCCGCGGCGACCTGGTGCAGCGAGTCGATGAAGGTGCCGACCTCGGCGACCTGGTCCTTCAGCAGGTACCCGACGCCGACGGTGGCGACGTCGAGCAGCGCCCGCGCCCACTGCGCCTCGGCGTACTGCGAGAACAGGAGCACCCCGACGTCGGGCCGGACGTCCTTCACCCGCATGGCCGCGCGGACCCCCTCGTCGGTGTGGGTCGGCGGCATCCGGATGTCCATCACCACGACGTCGACCACGCCGTGCGCGACGGCGGCCACCGCGGCGTCGCCGTCCGACACCGGCACGACCTCGTGCCCGCGACCACGCAGCAGGGACGTCAGCCCCTCGCGCACGATCGTGTTGTCGTCGGCGACGACGATCCTCACCGTTCGGCTCCGCTCGGCATGCGCATCCGGATGCGGGTCGGGCCGCCGGCGGGGCTGTCCACCTGCAGGTCCCCGTCCACGGCGCGCAGCCGTTCGAGCACCCCGGCCAGACCGGTGCCGTGACCGTCGGGGGTGCCGAGCGCGACGTGTGCCCCGCCGTGGCCGTCGTCCTCGACCTCGACGAGCAGGTCGGTGCCGAGCATGCCGACCCGGACGGCGGTGGCCGAGGCTCCGGCGTGCTTCGACACGTTCGTCAGCAGCTCGAGCACCCCGAAGTACGCGATCCCCTCGACGACGCGGGACGGCCGGACGGGCAGGTCCACCGACAGCGTGACGGGGAACGGGGTCCGGGAGCACGCCGAGGTCAGCGCGGCCTCGAGTCCCTCGTCGAGGACGGGCGGGTGGATGCCGCGGGCCAGGGCGCGGAGCTCGACCAGCGCCTCTTTCGTCGACGCGTGCGCCCGGTCGACCAGCGCGGTGACCGCGTCCGGGTCGGCGCCGGTCTGCAGGCGGTCGCGGGCGTCGCCCAGGGTCATCGCCAGGCCGACGAGCCGGGCCTGGGTGCCGTCGTGCAGCTCCCGCTCGATGCGGCGCAGGGTGGTGTCGGCGTCGAGCACGGCGGCGTCGCGCGAGGCCGTGACCTGGCGGAGCCGCAGGTCGCGGGCGGTGGCACCGAGCAGGGCGCGGATGACCACACGCTGCAGTGCCGCGAGCCCGTGGTTCACCGCGGGCCAGAGGAACAGCACGATGAGCAGGCCGAGCACCGCGAACGCGACCTGCAGCGGCGGGGTGTCGACGTACACGCCGAGGAACTGCGCACCGCTGTGGAGCTCGCCGTCCGCGCCCCGCTGCGCCGGCAGGAAGTGCCCCCACGCCGCGTGGGTCATCGCGCCCAGACCGCTCACGAGCACAGCGGTCGAGACGGCGAACGTGGTGGTGGTCAGCACGAACCCCGCGAGCAGGTACGCGAACGCCCGCCAGGTGGGGCCGTCCGACAGCCGGGCGAACGCGGTGCCGAGCGGCGTCGAACCCGCACGGGGCGGTGCCGGGGCGACGACGACCTGCCCGAGCAGCGCGGCGGACATCCGGCGGGTGACCGCGGCGAACCAGTGCGACCCACCGAGCAGGAACGCGGCGACGACCAGGCCGACCCAGGTCAGCGACACCGGGATGCCGACGGCCAGCACCACGACGAACCAGGCCAGCGCGGCGATCGCGATCGGCAGGTGCGCGGCGTGGAACGCGAAGGCCCGCCAGGTGCTGCCGTCGGCGACGGCTCGGAACGGTCGGAACCGGGGGACGGTGGTGGGTGCGCCCGGGGTGGCGACGGCGGTGTACATGCGGACCTCTTCGTGTCGGTGACGAGCTTATTGCCCGACACCAGCCTCGCCGCGGGGGTCCGCCCGCACACCGGTGCTGCCCCCCGTGGTCGGTGGGGAAACCCCGCGATCGTCGTCAGCCGGGTCCGCTCAGGCGCCGGTCTGCTCCGTCGGTGCGGCCACGGGCTTCGACTGGCTCGACCCTCGTTGCCGCAGGGACACGGTGGCGATCACCATCACCGAGATGACCAGGAACTCCGACTGCCAGTTCTGCATCGACTCGAACCAGAACTGGCTCGTGCCCAGGTAGCCCCACGCCGTGACGACATCGCCGCCGTGTTCGAGCTGCTCCTCGTTGTAGGCCGCCGCACCACCGATCAGGTGCCCCACGACACTGCCGAGGAACAGCACCGCGAACAGGATCAGCAGGGAGTTCTCGTACAGCACGAGCACGATCCCGCCCCGGCGCACCGGCCACGGGGCCTTCGGGTCGTCGGCGTGCTCCCGGGGGTCCTCGTCCTGCGGGCTCTGTTCATCCAGGGGCTCGGACTCGCTCGACCCCTTCTGGAACAGGAACACCGTGAACACGATGTACGCGCCCATCTGCAGGAACTCGCTCTCCCAGTTCTCGAAGGTGGCCTCGGCGAAGTCGCCGCTCGTCAGGAAGCCCCAGAGCGACACGGCCGCCTCACCGTGCTGGAGTGCGTCCGCCGCGGACACCCGCCACCCGGCGAACACCATGCCGACGAAGCACACGACGAAGACGGCGACGTTCGCGAGGAGCAGGCCGTGCCGTCGCACACGCTGCCACCCACTCGTTCCGTCGTGCAGGCCGAGGGTCACCGGGTCCTCCGTTCGTCGCGTCGAACCCATCCTGGTCCGGACGCCACGAACGGCTTCGCAGGAGCACCCGACCGGTCGCGCCGGTCCGTCAGCGACTCAGAGCGTGACGCCGGTGGCCGTCGCGAGCGCGTCGAGCAGTTCGGTGCGGAACCGCTGGTCGGCGACCGCCGGGTGCGGCTCCTGCCGCTCCCCGTGGAACCAGTAACCACCCGTCGCGGTTTGGTCCGGGTCGGTCGCGAGCGTCTCCTGCGTGCGGTGTCCGAGCTCGAAGTCGTCCGGAGCGCCGGCCCCGCCCATCTTGGTCGCCACCCAGCCCGGGTCGACGGCGTTGCTCAGCACGCCCGGGCGTCGGAGCGGCACCTCGGCGGCGAGCGCCGTCACGACCAGCTTCGTGTCGGAGTACGAGTTCGTCTCCGAAGCGCCGGTCCAGTCGACGGTGTCCAGGCGCGGACGGCCGCCCCGGTGCATCCCGCTGCTCAGGTACACGTGCCGCCCCGGCGAGCGGAGCAACGCGGTGAACAGGTAGGGCGCCACGACGTTGACGGGCACCAGGGAACGGCCGGAGATCACGCCGGCGTTGTGCACGACGGCGTCGAGCGGGGTGCCGGCGTCGAGCTCCCGGGCGGTGGCGATCACGGCGTCGCGGTCCGCCAGGTCGGCGACGACGAGTTCGGCGCCGCGCTCCACCAGGTCGGCGACCGCCTCGGCGCGGGCCCGGTTGCGCGCGTGGACGACGACGTCGTGTCCGCCGCGGAGCAGCGAGTCGGCGGTCCCCCGCCCGAGGCCGTCGGTGGATCCGGTGACGAGGATGCGTGCCATCCGCCCATCATGCGCCCGACGGCTGCGGCCGGTCCGGCAGGTGGACCGGGAACGAGCGGACGGGAGGCACGGTGCGGGTCCGCCACGGGCCTCCCGTCCGGTCACGGCCCCCGTCACACCTCGGCGACGGCCCGCAGCTCGAGCGCCACGGCGTTCAGGTCCTCGATCAACCCGTCCGCCCGGTCGGCGTACTCCGGAGCAGGCGCCCCCGCATCACGTCCCTTGCCGTTCGGCCACGGTGCCCACACCGGCACGGCGACCGCGAGCAGGTCCGCACGATCCCATCCGTGTTCGAGCAGCACACGCGCACGGTCCACACGCTCCTGCACCCGCACGACGTGGGGATCGTCGTGCTCGGTGAGGAACGCGACCAGCCGGTCGCCGCGGACCACGTACCGCCGGAGCTGGTCACGTCGGTCCCGCTCGTCGTACCGGCCGCCGTGCAGCAGGTGTCGGCGCAGCCATCCCATGCCCCGATGATCCCACCGCACATCGCGGCCCGCTGGTCCTGTACGTTTCCTGTGTAGACATTCCCTGATCAGAGAGGACGCGGCGCCATGAGTGACGGCACGCCCCAGTACAACCAGCAGAACCCGAACCCCTACGCCGCCGGAGGGCAGCCCTACGGCGCTCCGATGCAGCCGTCGTCCGACCGCTTCAACGTCATGGCGATCGTCGGGTTCGTCCTGGCCTTCGTGGTGAACATCGCAGGCCTCGTGGTGTCCATCATCGCGCTCTCGCAGATCAAGAAGACCGGGGAGCGCGGCCGCGGCCTGGCCCTCGCCGGCGTCATCATCAGCGCCCTGTCGCTCGTGTTCGGCATCTTCTGGATCATCTTCGTGGTCACGGTCCTCGCGAACACCCCCACCAGCACCACGGGCGGCTACTGACGCCCACCAGCACCAGACCGGAGGCCCGTGGCAGCTCGCCACGGGCCTCCCGTTCGTCCGGGGTCGGTTCCGGACCGCGGCCTCAGCCGATGACGCCGGTGTGCTCCAGCACGATGTTCAGACCGATCAGGATCAGGACGACACCACCCGCGATCTCCGCCGGCTTGCCGAAGCGGGCACCGACACGGCGACCGACCAGGACCCCGACGAACGACAGCACCGCGGTCGTGATCCCGATGAGCAGCACCGCGCCGCCGATCGAGACGGGCAGGAACGCCAGGGTGACGCCGACCGCCAGGGCGTCGATGCTGGTCGCGACCGCCAGCACGAGGAGCTCCCGGATCGGCAGCCGATCGGTGTCCTGCTCGGTGTCCTCGTGCTTCGAGAACGCCTCCCACAGCATCTTCCCGCCGATCAGCGCGAGCAGCCCGAACGCGACCCAGTGGTCGAAGGCCGCGATGTACTGCGCGAACGCCGACCCGAGCAGCCAGCCGAGCAACGGCATCACCGCCTGGAACACCCCGAACGTGAGCGCGATCACGATCGCGTGCCGCACGTCGAAGCGCTTCATGTGCAGGCCCTTGCCGAGGGCCACGGCGAAGGCGTCCGCGGAGACGCCGAGCGCGATGAGGAACAGGGCCCAGAAGGACATGGGGTGGCGCCTTTCGAGACGGTCGGATGGAGACTCCGACGTCTCAGGACCTGACGATCCTGGCACGGCCCGGGGCACGAAAAGGCCTGATCAGCGGGATTCGTCGGCCCGAATCCGCGGGTTGGTGGGCCCGGGCCGCCAACCCGGCCCACGTCGTCGACGTGACCAGGGGACGGACTGGAGGCCCGTGGCGGGCACGGCCACGCGCCTCCAGTCCGGCAGTCAGTGCGTCAGGAACCGGCGGCCGCGTGCGCGGCGACCTGACTGGCCGTCAGTTCCGTGCCGTAGACGGCGGCGTACCGCATCGAGCCGGTGAAGTACGGGTTGTTCGTGGAACCCGGCCACCCGCTGACGACGTCGTAGCCGACGCGGAAGTACCCGGTGAAGTTCTCGGGGTTCTTGAAGGCCGCGTTCGACGCGACGAGCGTGCCGTCGACGTACAGGCGCATGCCGTTGGTGGGCGACATCGTGGCGACGGTGTGGTGCCAGGCACCGTCGTTGACAGCCGTCGGCGACGTGATGACCTGGGTGGCGCCGTTGTAGGTGCCGAACGCGAGCTGGCCGGTCGTGGTCAGGTAGAGCTTCCGGTCGTGCTGGCTCGACGCTCCGGTCTGGCTGCTGCCGAAGCCGATGAGCATGCCGCCGGCGACCGTGGTGCGGAACCAGACCTCCTCGCTGAAGGTCGTCGGGTTGGCGTACGAGCGCGGGGTGGAGACGTAGCTCGTGGACCCGTTGAGCGCGTAGGCGCTCCCGCTGTCACGCGGGCAGGCGTTCGGGCTCGGCGTGGTCGCGGTCATGGCGCCCTGGTAGGTGCCGTTCGCGCCGCGACCCGACCAGTCGGTGGCCGTCTTCGAGCCAGAAGCCTCGGTCAGGCGGTAGGCGAACAAGGCGTTCGCGGTGTCGGCGCCGACTGCGCCCGTGCACGTGAAGTACGGGGCGGTCGCCGCCATGTTCGCGCTGTTGGTCACGCGGGCGGTGTACGCCGAGCGGGTCGGGGCGAACTGGTTCAGCAGGACGACGACGGCCAGGGCGACCACGAGGAGGACGGCGACGACGCGACCGTCGCGCAGACGACGGAGGATCACGAGGGACGCACCGCCTCGACGCGGCCGACCGCCAGGCACGCCACGAGCGGCACGAGGCACACGGCGATCAGGGCGACCCAACCCAGGGGGTCGAGGTCGATGTTCGACATGAGCTGGTAGTGCCCGTTCTTCGTCAGCTCGTGGATCACGACCCGGCCCATCTCGCCGTCGACCAGGTGGACGCTGTTGCCGCCGTGGGCGTCGACGCGGACCGGGAAGATCCCCGACGAGATCACGGTGGCCTCGACACCCGTCGGGCTCGAGGTGTTCGTGATCGTCGTCACGTTGACGAACGGCTTGAACACGAACGCCGCGTACGAGACGGTGAGGGCGCTGCCCGCGATCCGCAGGCAGGAACGGGTCACCCGGTCGGTGAACGCGCTGGTCAGGGTCAGGATGATCAGCGTGCCGATGAGCAGGATCGGGGCGGCACGGAGCAGCCAGCCGATGCGCGGGACCAGGAGCGCGGGGGTGCCGATCACATCGGCCTGGGTGAGCGTCCACGGGTCCGTCGCGCCGTTGATGTCACCGCGGGTGTGGATCCCGCCGTCCGCGTCGATCGAGACGATGCGGTGCGTGTAGACGACGTCCGGGTTGGCGGAGGTCTCGAACGAGACGATGTCGCCGACGCTGAGCGTGGCGACGTCCACCGGCAGGTCGAGCACGAGGGTGCCGACCGGGGCGGCTTCGCCCATCGAGGGGGTCTCGACGACGAACCAGCGGCCGCCTGCGGAGAGGAACAGGACGGCCGCGGTGAGCAGCAGTGCTGCGATCGCGGCGACCGACCAGGCGAGGACCGTCTCGGAGCGGGTGACCTGACGGCCGCGGAGGACCGGGCGGTCGAGCATGCCGCTGAGCGGGATCGCTGCGGTCTGGCTCATGGGCTCTGCTCCGGGAGGTCGAGGTGGGGCTGGTCGGGCTGGTCTTGCTGGTCTTGCCGGGGTGGCGACGCTCGGCCGGAGGGGGGTCGGCCGAGCGTCGCCGGTCTGGGGGAGGGGTGATGGGGGCGGATCAGGGCGGATCAGGCCGGATCAGGCTGGATCAGGCCGTGAAGGTCCAGGTCATCGGGACCGAGGCGGCGAGGCCCTGGTAGGTGTTGCCGGCCGAGGAGTCCAGGGTCACCGCGAAGTTGAACGGGACGCTCGCGCCGGCGGCCGGAGCCTGCGGCATCGTGAAGGCCGACGCCGCCGCACCCTTGAAGCTGGCGAGGGTGCCGCTGAACACCGTGGTCGAACCGGAGGTGACGACGAGGTTCATCTTGGCGCAGAGGTCGGTCGCGGTGCCGTTGGCCGAGCCGTTCGCCGACTGGGTGCACGTGGTGCCCGGGTTCAGCGTGAAGGTGCTGGCGTTCGCGGTGCCGGTGTTCTTGATCGAGATCGCGGTGTTGACCGTGTTGCCCGGGGTCATCGTCGTGCTGCCGCCGAACTTGTTGATCGTCGAGCAGGTCGCCGAGTTCGTCGAGACCGAGCCGCCGTCGGTGCTGAGGCAGGTGACGGTCGCGCCGGCGTTCTGCTCCTGCATGATCAGCGTGCCGCTGCCGGCGGTGTTGCTGCTGTTGGTGATGCTCGCGGCGAACCCGGAGAGGGTGCCGGTGAGCGAGAGGGAGAGCAGGACGGCGGCGAAGATACCCGCGAGGAGTGCCACGGGGGCGAAGCGGATCCGCTTCAGTGCGGAGGTGCGGAGCTTGGTGGACACGGGGTACCTCTTCGTTCGGTGGTGGTTGCAGGAAGTCGGGGGAAGCAAGACCTTCGGGCTGTTTTGCTTCAATGGTTAAGATAGTCAGTGATTCACCAAGTTGACCACTCGTATACTCACCCCAGTGCGGGGGACGCACCTTGTCCCCCGGTCCCCGACACGGAAGAAGGCCCTCGTGGCAGCAGCACCGAACGACGACGACGACGCCGATCTCATGGCCGCGTTCACCGCCGTCGTGCGTGCGAACGCCAGCCTGGTGAGTCAGCTCAGCGCCCGGGCGGGCGTGCACGAGAACGCCCTCCGCGCCCTGGTGCTCATCAGTGACACCGGGTACTCCACGCCGACCGAGGTCGCCGGGTACCTGGGGCTGACCTCGGGCGCGGTGACGAACATGATCGACCGGATGAGCACCGCCGGCCTGCTCGAGCGCGCACCGAACCCGGCCGATCGCCGGGGCTCACTGCTGCGGCTGCTGCCCCCGGGCCATGTCGTCGTGTCGGACTACCAGGAGCGGTACGCAGCGATGCTCCGGGCCGTCGACGGGGCGCACAAGGGCGAACTGCACGAGGTGCTCAACGACCTGGCGACGAGTCTGTACGAGCAGGCTGCCGCTGCGACCTGATCTCGCTCGTGCGGACCGCGCGTCTACCCGGTGTGGATCGCCCGTTCCGCTGTCGCGGTGAGGCCGGCACGGCGTTCCCGATCCGTCCCGCGGGCACGCTCGTCCTCGAGCACCCGCACGACGGTGTCCCGGAGGGGTCGGGTCACCCCGCCGGCGTCCGTGAACGCCACCGCGGAGCGCTGCGCGAACCCGGCCTCCGACACCGGGATCCACAGGGGGAGTGATCGCGGTCCGGCCCAGTAGGCCACGTCGTGCGCAAGCAGGAGGTCGTCGTCGACCGCGACCAGCTCGTCGTCGAAGCCGGTGACCTCGGCCACGCACCGGAAGAAGTCCTGCATCGGCGTCGGAGCGCCCACGGCGTTGACCGTGCCGACGAACCCGTCGCGCCCGGCACGGACGAGCCAGGCGGCGAGGTCTGCGACGTCGATCACCTGGACGAACCGCTCCGCCGTCGTCGGCACCAGCACCGGCCCACCGCGGTCGAACCGAGCCGGCCAGTACCCGAACCGGTCACTGGGGTCGCCAGGTCCGACGATCAGCCCCGGTCGCGCGACGAGCAGCCGCGACCCGAGCCGGAGCCGGGTGGCGCGTTCGGCGAGGACCTTCGCGTCGGCGTAGGCGGACGGGTCCCTCGGCTCCACCAGCCGAGCGGACTCATCGGCGCCCGGCTCGTCGTTCTCTGCGTACACCGAGACCGTCGACACCAGGGTCCAGTGCGCGGCCCGGTCGGCGAGGGCATCGAGCGCCGGGGCGACGAGTCCGGGGGCGCTGGCGAGCTCGATGACCTCGTCCCAGTCGCCGGTGGCCTGTGCGTACGCGCCGGCCAGGGTTCGATCCGCCTGGACGAAGCGCGCTCCCTCGGGGACGCTGCCGGTGGTGCCCCGGGCGAGGCAGGTGACGTCGGCGCCCTCGGCCAACAGCTCGTCGACGATCTTCCGTCCGAGCCAACCGGTGCCGCCGAGTACCAGGACGCGTCGCACGCGCTGCGGCATCAGACGGGCTGGAGGGGTCGTCGTTCGCCGTCCGGGAGCTCGACCCGGATGCGGTCGCCCGGCCGGACCGTGCCACCGCTGAGCACGACGCTCATCACGCCGCCCTTGCGCTCGACCGTGCCGTCCTCGGCGCGCCCCAGCACGGCACGGAGGAGTCCCGGCTCGAAGCCGTTGATCTGCTGGCACGGGTTCCGCAGGCCGGTTACCCGTACGGAGGCGTCGTCACCGAGGTGCAGCACCGCCCCCTCGGGCAGTCCGAGCAGATCGACGCCGCTGGTCGTCACGTTCTCGCCCATCTGGCCCGGCTCGACGCTGAACCCTGCCTCGGCGACCTCGTCGAACAGCTCGGCGTGCAGCAGGTGGACCTGACGCAGGTTCGGCTGCGAGGGGTCCCGGGCGACCCGGGAGCGGTGCTGCACGGTCGTGCCGGCGTGGGCATCACCCTCGATGCCCCACCCCGCCACGAGCGTCACCGCGTCGACCAACGGCTTGCTGAACCGGTGCTCGCCGTCCTTGCTCACCGCGACCACGCGCGGCTGGTCCATGTCGTCCCCGCTCATGGGGCCGATTCTGCCCCATGGTCGCGGCCGCGCGAGTGCAGCGCCGATCAGCGGCGCTCGCGCAGGCCGGTTCAGCGGCGCTTGCGCAGCGCGTTCGTGGCCCACAGGGAGACGGCGATGAGCACGGGCTGGAACAGCAGGCGGACGAAGCGCTTGGTGTCGGTGTCCAGGCCGAACCCGTCGCGGTGGTGCATCCACTGCGCAATGTTGCCGGGGAAGACCGCCAGGAAGAACACCGCGACGACCCACCCGACCGTCACCTGACGCCGAGCCAGGAGCATCAGCGCAGCTCCGAGGGAGATCTCCACCACGCCGGAGGCGATGACCGTGACGTCGGTCGGCAGCGGCACGAACTTCGGCACCTGCGCCTGGAACTCCTCACGTGCCACCGTCAGGTGGCTGATGCCGGCCCAGGTGAGCAGCGCGCCGAACAGGATGCGGACGATGGTCCGGGGGCGGGTGGAGCGGACTGCGGGGGTGCGGGTTGCCATCGGGGTGGTGCCTTTCACGGTCGTGGTGGGGTTCGGTGGAGTGGGGGCGCCGAGGTCAGCGGCTGCGGCTGCGGAGGACTCGGCGTCGGCGTGCGGCCTCGAACGTGATCGCGACAGCGGCGGCACCGAGCGTGAGGATCCGGGCGGCCGGACGGCCGCGGGTCGAGGCGGCCAGTCGCAGTGCGCCGACGAGTGCGAGTGCCCCGGCAGCACCGGTCGTGGTCGTCGCCTGCCGGTCTTCGAGGTCGATCACGAGCCGGGTCCCGCCGAGAGCGGTCGCCGCGATGGTGGCGCCGGTGCCGATCAGGTCGCCCCCGGGCGCACGACGGACCGCTGCAGCAACGAGTCCGAACCCGGACAGGAGTTCCAGAGCCGGGATGCCGAGTGCGTGTGGAACGCCCGGCTCGAAGCCCCGGCGCTGCATCTGCTGGGCCCTGGCGCGCAGCGGGGTGCGGCGAACCGTGGCGAAGCCGTGCCCGGCGAGCAGGACGCCGGTGACGAGGTCGATCCAGCTGGTCAGTTTCACGTTGTGCTCCATTAGGTTGTGCACAACCTAACACGTCGACGTGTCGAGTGGGCGGGAACAACGTGCACCTACCCTGAACACGTGGAGGACGATGTCCCTGGCGGACCAGGTTGGATCATCAGAGCTGCTGACCTCCGCCCCGTCGTCACCGACCTGGAGGCCTTCCGAGCCGGCCTCGCTGAGGATCCCCTCGCCGAGCCGATCGAATTGCTGTGGACCGGGAACGCCGGCGCTGCTCTTCAGATGCTCGGGGTGCTCCAGCAGACTCCGCGGGTACGGGCGCTTGCTGCCGATTGCCATCGCGACCTCGGGGACACCGCTCATGCCGTGAGCGAGTACGACGTGCTCGTCGCAGAGTGCGTGGGTACGGCACGCGAGGCCGTGATGCGGCAGCACCGCGGCAAGGCCCTCCTCGCTAACGGTGAAACGGAACGTGCAGTCGAGGACTTCCAGCGTGCCGTCGAACTCCGACGGACAGCCCACCCGGTGCTCCTCGCATCGGCAGAGCAAGGCTTGGCGGTCGCGCGCGCTCGTATGGACCGCGGGTGATCACAGCCGGAGTGGCGTGCTACCGGATTGAGCTTCGAGCGCTCGAAGGGTTCCTGTCCCTGCTTCTGACCCTTGGTTGGCTTCGAAGCGCTGGTCTCACGGGGAGCTATCGGTCTGTAGGGGAACACCATGCAGAAGAAATCGAGGTCAACACGCTTCGCCAGAGCAAGATGCTGGCGGAACCAGGGGCCCCGCGGCTGATGCGCTGTGGCCAGCGGCGATGGCATCGATGCCTTCCGCCGACGGCTCACGAAAGCACACGTCTCACTAGATCCCTCACAGGGACGTTGCGCCCGCCGGGCTCAGCTGAGAGGTTCGAGTCGTGAATGGTGAGGTCACGGCAGAGGCTCTCCGGAAGGCTTTCCGTGAAGCTGACGGCTTGGAGCCGATGGTCCTTCCTGATGCTGAGGTGATCGGCTCCCTGGAGGCTGACATCGACACGTTGCGTGACGCCCTCACGAGCGCGCCGTGGATCCGTGTTGAGGAGCGCCGTGGAGGTGATGAAGGAGAAAGCTATTCCGTCTGGCCGACCGACGGCGTCCAGGTCAATTTCTTCTTCGACTGGGGAGCCCCCATCGAGTTCGACTTCGACCTTCGGGAGCTGATCGATGACGAGGCCGTCAACGGGCTTGTTCGCTTGTTTCGGCTGGTGAGTTCAGCAGTAGGCAAGGACGTCGTCGTTCGAGCCGAGGGACATGGAGACGGTCTGCCAGTCGTGCGCGTCGACGCTGGAACCGGCTGCGTTGTGCTCAGCCCTCTCTCCTGAACGATGAAGGCGCCCCGTAGGTGATCGGCTACCGGATGGGCAGCGTCATGGTGACCGCGTGAGCACCTTGCTGTCCGTGGCGGATCTGATGCGGCTACTCGACCCCATGTTCGACTCCATGCTCACTCCCCGTGAACGGAAAACGCTCACGGTACGGGTCGAGCAGATCACCGACGGGCACGAGCTCTTCGACTCCGACATCATCGAGAGCGGCTCAACCTGGCTTCGCTGGGCGGTGTTTGGCGAGGACGGGGGCTCCGGATCGTTGCAGCTGGCTCAAGGCACCCGAGAGATGGTGTTGTCTGTCCAAGGTGATCTTCAGGACTTCCTCGCAGAGACCACGTTCGCCTGGGGTGAGCTTCGCGAGCCAAGTGACCTGGCCTAGTCAGTACCTGCCTGCCTGACCGGCAAACGGTCCATCAACGGTCTCCTCTCCCGAGTGACCCGACATCTCTGCGTGTGCCTGTGAGACTCGCACGATGGACCTCGACGAGCTCGGTCAACGGATCTGCATTCTCGGGCCGTCCAACAGTGGCAAGTCGACCCTTGCGGCCGCTGTCGGCCGAGCCCGCTCGCTGCCGGTCGTGCACCTGGACCAGTACCGACACCTACCCGGAACAGACTGGCGCGAGCGACCGGACCTCGATTTCGAGTCCATGCACAACGAAGCGATGAGCACCGATCAGTGGGTCATCGAGGGCAACTATTCGCGTTGGTTGCCAGCCCGGTTGCGGCGAGCAACCGGTCTGGTGCTGCTGGATGTCTCGACCGCCGTGGGCATCGTCCGCTACTTTCGGCGCACCTTCTTCGAGCCCGACCGTGCTGGACGCTTGGAAGGCACTCGTGACCGAGTCCGCGTCGAGATGTTGCGCTTCATGCTCGGGCCGGCCAGGAGGAACCGGCTCCGTTATCGGCATGCCTTCGACGAGTTCGAGGGGCCGAAGGTGTTCCTGTCGGACCGCGCTGCCTCGGAGACCTTCTACCGCCGCAACGGGCTGGCCCGTCGAAGCCGATGACGCTGTCCGACAACCGATCCTCTGCCGAAACGCCGAGCGCTCATCTCGGCCAGTTATCCGGTACGGTCCGGGACGTGGGTGTCCTCTTCCTTGCGGTCGGAGCGGTGATCTGTGTCGCCTGGGGCTGTGCCCTCGTGCTTTTCCCGAACCCGATCGCCCGCTTTGCGAGGAAGGTCGAAGGCGAGTTTTGGGGACGCCAGATCACTCCGGAGCTGACGCGGTTCATCGGATTCGGATTCTTCCTCGGAGGCCTCGTTGCAGCAGTAACGCTGGTCGTCGGACTCATCAGGTGCTGACGAGTCAGGTGCCCGCTCGAGGATCCTTCAACGGAGCATCGCTTTGCTTGCCTCCGCGGTTGGTCGCACTTACGCTGCCCGCATGTGGTGGTGGATCGGAACCGGCTTGGTCTTGGCGGTGCTCCTCGTGCTGTGGTTCGTCATGCACCACTACACGAACTTTGGCTCTCGGGCGGCGAAGTTCGAGGGGACTGACCCCGAAGTCGCGGAGGCCCTTCGGCAGGCCGAGGCTGACATCGCGCGGGGGCGCATGTACTTCTGACGCTCTCAAGGGCCAGCGAGCCCACGGCCGTCCGGTAGGCGATCGTCAGCCGGACACTTGCGACTTCAAACCGAACCCGCTCGGTCCTGGGTTGATGGATGTGAGCAGCTTCGCTCTGTGTCGCCTTTCTCGCTGCGCTCTGTGTCGTGATCGCGTCCCGGTAGCCGATGCACCTCCGGACGCACCGCGCCGACTCGTATGCCAACCTTCAACATATGGGAATCGAACTCGTGGAGCACCGCAGCGCTAAGGACGTGCGCCGGACTCTCGAGGCGCTACCCGAATGGTTTGGTGACGTCGACGCCATCGACAACTACGTAGCGGCGGCGGAGAACGACGACTACGGGAGCCTGCTCGCTGTTGCCCCTGACGGGGTTATCGGCGCTGCACTGACACGACGTCACTTCCGCGAGGCCGCCGAGCTGCACCTCATCGCGGTGCATCCAGAGGCTCGCGGGACCGGTGTCGGGCGGTTGCTCGTCGAGCGCATCGCGTCACGGTTAGCGGTTGATGGTTGCACCCTGCTGTCGGTGCACACGGTCGGGCCGTCCTTTGAGAACGAGCCGTACGCGCAAACACGGCGTTCTACCGCAGCGTCGGCTTTGTGCCGTTGGAAGAGCACGACGGACTTGACTGGCCCGGACCCACTCTCATCCTGGTTCGCCCGTTGGTCGTTCAGATGCAACAGGACGGGTCCCGGTAGCCGATCGGCTAGCGAGACCGCCGGAGCTTCGGCGAACGGCGACAAGATGTTCGACCAACTCAAGTGACGCGCACCCTCGGGGAGCATTGCGAGCCCACGTCGGCGACAGGCCTCTGCAGGGACCGCGAGCGCACAGCCCTAGCCGCTTACCCCGTCGTAGACCCCGATCAGCCGGTCGAGGAAGGTCTGGACCGTCGCACGCTCCGCGGGGTCCAGGTCGTCGACGATGCACTCGATGCCCTCGATTAGCGGCAGCACGAGGTCGTACGCACGGTCCGAAGAGCGCTCCGCCGCCGTGACGACGAGCTTGCGTCCGTCGCTCGGGTGCCGCTCTCGCCGGACGTGCCCGGCGCCCTCGAGCCGATTCAAGACGAGCGTCATCGCGGCGGTCGAGATCTCGAGCCGACGCGCGAGCTCGGTCGGGGTGGCCGGCCCGGTCGCGATGAGGTGGTCCATCGCCTCGAGCCCCGCAGCGTCGACCGACAGTGCCGCGGCGAGGTGCCGCTCGAAGCGCTGCTGCCGGACACTGACCTGCTGCACGCGGGACCGGATGTCGTCGTCGGGGAGTGATCGCCCGTCGCGTCGCGCCGTCGCCCGGTCGTGGCGGTCCTGCCGGTCGTCGGAGCGATCGGTCGCTGGGTGCTGGTCGTGGTTCGGCACGTCACCATGGTAGTCGTGTACATTGCCAATCTCATTGGTAATCAACGATGTGAGGGACAATGACCGATCACACCCGCGGCCGCGTGCTCATCTCCGGCGCGAGCATCGCCGGCCCGGCGCTCGCCCACTGGCTCCACCGCTTCTCGTTCGAGACGGTCGTCGTCGAGCGGGCGCCGTCCCTCCGCACCGGCGGGCAAAACGTCGACGTGCGCGGAGCCGGGCGTGAGGTCGCGCGCCGGATGGGCATCGAGGACGACATCCGCGCCGCCACGACGGGCGAGGTCGGCACCCGGTTCATCGGTCCGAGCGGCCGGACGATCGCGGCGTTCCCGGCGGGGACCTCGGACTCCGGCGGGGCCACCGCCGAGCTCGAGGTCCTGCGCGGTGACCTCGCGCGGCTCCTCGTCGACGGGACGTCCGACGCCACCGAGTACCGCTACGGTGACCGGATCACCCGCATCGACCAGGACGACAACGGCGTGACCGTGGGGTTCGAGCACGGCCCGGACGACCGGTTCGATCTGGTGGTCGCGGCGGACGGCATCGGCTCGAGCACCCGTCGGCTGGTGTTCGGCGACGAGCCGGAGATCCGTTCGCTCGGGCTCGAGACGACGTACGGCACGATCCCCCGGACCGCGGCGGACGACGACTGGTGGCGCTGGTACAACGCACCGGGTGGCCGGTCGATCACCCTCCGCCCCGACCAGCACGGGACCATCCGCGCGGCGATGTCGGTCGTGACGGACCGGCAGCGGGAGCGAGCCGGTTCCGAGCGCGGCGACCTCGATGCGGTGCGCAGCCGCCTGCACGCGGTGTTCGGCGACGCCGGGTGGGAGGCGGAGCGGGTCCTCGCGGGGTTCGACCACTCCGAGGACCTCTACTCCGAGGCGATCGGACAGGTCCACGCCCCGCGCTGGTCGGACGGCCGGGTGGTGCTCGTCGGGGACGCCGCGTACTGCGCGTCGCCGGTGAGCGGGATGGGCACGAGCCTCTCGCTCACCGGCGCCTACGTCCTCGCCGGGGAACTCGCCGCCCACGTCCACCACCGCGACGCCCTGCGCGCATACGAGCGCATCATGCGCCCGTACGTCGCGAAGGCGCAGCAGCTGCCGCCGGGCACACCGCGGATCGCGAACCCGAGGTCCCGGCTCGGGATCGCGGCCTTCGGCACCGCCGTCCGCGTGGCGTCGCTGCCCCTCGTCGGGCGCCTCGGCGCCCGCTTCGCCACCCCGCCGGCCGAGGCAATCGACCTGCCGGACTACGCGCACCTGGAGTGAACAGCCGTCCAGCACGACCAACGATGCTCAACGAAGAGTTCGTGGCCTATCCGGCGACGAGTGCGTTGAACTGCCGCGAGCCGAAGAACGGGCGCGCGCTGAGCAGCGACCCGGTCCGGGGTCGACGACACGAAGTGAGTGTAGCTCGTTGAATCCCACTGGGCAGGCGGACTGGGAGCATCCCGTCGAAAGCTAAGGCCCAAGTATCTCGACGGTGCAGGAGGAGTGGAACTGCCACTCCAACCGGCATCCCGTCGGGTCGTCGGTTCAAGGCTCGCCGGGGGCGACCGTTACTTCGCGGCATGGCATTATCAGCGTTCATCACCCCGCGACGGTCGCCTTGTCCGGTAGCCGGTCCTCCAGTGGACCACGGGTGCTCGCAAGCTGCTCCGGACTCCTACGGCCCTGCTCCGGGGGGAACCCGTCTCACATAGGTGGTCCGCGAACTATCTCACTTCCCGCACGCCATACGGACGCCTCGCGACGCACGAAGACCGAGCCGACCCCTAGTCAGCGTGGCCCGTCCGTACTGCCAAACATCGTGTCCACGTCCGTCTTTCAGACACGTTGGTTGGCAGTCGGACAAGTCAGCTGGCGGACGACACAACAAACCCCCTACTGCGGCATGTCGACGAACCGCGAGAACATCCCGTGGAACGCCACGGTGATGGTGTCCGTCGGTCCGTTACGGTGCTTCGCCACGATCAGGTCCGCCTCACCCTGACGCGGGTTGTCCTTCTCGTACGCCGACTCACGGTGCAGCAGGATGACCATGTCGGCGTCCTGCTCGATGGAGCCGGACTCACGAAGGTCGGAGATCGCCGGCTTCTTGTCGGCACGCTGCTCCGGACCACGGTTCAGCTGCGACAGGGCGATGACGGGCACCTGGAGCTCCTTGGCCATCAGCTTCAGGGCACGCGAGAACTCGGAGACCTCTTGCTGGCGGCTCTCGACCTTCTTGCCCGAGGTCATCAGCTGCAGGTAGTCGATGACCACGAGCTTCAGGTTGTGCTGCTGCTTGAGTCGACGGCACTTGGCGCGGATCTCGACGAGCGTCATGTTGGGGGAGTCGTCGATGAAGAACGGGGCGTCGTTGATGCGACCGCGGGTCTGGGCGATGGTGGTCCAGTCGCGGGAGTCCACGGTGCCCTTGCGCATGTTCTGCAGCGGCACGCTGGTCTCGGCGGAGAGCAGACGCATCGCGATCTCGGCGCGACCCATCTCGAGCGAGAAGAAGGCGGCGGTCTGGTCGTGCTTGATCGCGGCGGCGCGGCACAGGTCGAGCGCGAGCGTCGACTTGCCCAGGGCGGGGCGGGCGGCGACGATGATGAGCTGTCCGGGGTGGAAGCCGTTCGTCAGGCCGTCGAGCTGCGCGAACCCGGTCGGCACGCCCGTCATCTGGCCGTCGCGGCCCTTGGCGGCCTCGATCTCGTCGAGCGCGGCGGAGATGGCGTCGGTCAGCGGGACGTAGTCCTCGGTCTGCACACCACCGGCGACGTTGTAGACCTCGGCCTGCGCGCTGTTGACGAGGTCGGTGACTTCACCCTCTGACGCGTAGCCCATCTGCACGATCCGGGTACCGGCGTCGACCAGACGACGGAGCACGGCCTTCTCGGCGACGATGCCGGCGTAGTAGCCGGCGTTCGCGGCGGTCGGCACCATGCTCGTGACGCTGTGCAGGTACTCGGCGCCGCCGGCACGGGACAGCAGCCCGGTCTTGGTCAGCTCGTCGGTGACGGCGATGACGTCGGTGGGTTCACCGTGCGAGTAGAGCGACAGGATCGCGTCGAAGATGACCTCGTGCTTGGGGACGTAGAAGTCCACACCGCGGGCGGTCTCGATGACGTCGGCGACGGCGTCCTTCGACAGGAGCATGCCACCGATGGTCGACTGCTCCGCGAGCATGTCGTGCGGCGGGGTGCGTTCCATGCCGCGGTCCGCGTAGTCCTGCGGTGCGGGCTCAAGATGTGCGATCGACACACGCTCTCCTCTGTTGACGACACGGACCTGAACCGGCGGGACAGCACCCACCGGCCGGAACCCGCACCCCTGTTTCTACCCCCGGCGACCGACATCCCCGAGTCGCTCGCCCAAGCTACGGCCCCAGAGTTATCCCCAACAAACGGCCCTGTGGATAACTCTGTGGAGAGGCTGCGGAACACGCCGGAACGCTGTGTGGAGAACTGTGGACGAGCCTGTGGAAAAAGCGGCGTACGAACACACTTTCGACCACTTGACCTGGGGTTTTCTGTTGCACACCGTGTGTGGAAAAGTGGGGTTCAAGTACCCCTTGAAGGTTCCGATTTGACACGTTTCCACTGTGTAAAACGACTTGACAAGCACCCCTCCTGTGGGGAGAGTTCCCGGCCCGTTCCCAGCCAGCGTGACCCCGTCTGAACCGTAACCGGCCAGCCCGAGTCGAGCCGCGCCTCCAGGCCCGTGACCATGTCGGCGACAGCCGTGGGACAAGCCGCGCGACCGCCCCCGGAACGCAACGACGGGCGGGCCTCCCGGAGGAGACCCGCCCGTCGTGGAGCGGAACATCAGTGCTACTTGGCAGCGACGACCTTGAGCGAGATCACGGCAGTGATGTCCTCGCGCAGGCGCACGGTGGCCTCGTGGTCACCGACGGTCTTGATGGTCGCGGGGACCTCGACCTTGCGCTTGTCGAGCGAGCCGACGCCCTGCGCCTGGACGGCGTCAGCGACGTCGCCCGGACGGACGGAGCCGAACAGACGACCGTCCTTGCCGGCCTTGACCGACAGGGTGATGGTCGCGTTCTCGAGCTTCATCTTGAGGTCCTGTGCCTCTTCGATGGTGGCGAGCTCGCGCGCGGTACGCGCGGCACGGATCGACTCGACCTGCTTCTCGCCGCCCTTGGACCACGCGACAGCGAAGCCCTGGGGGATGAGGTAGTTGCGGGCGTAGCCGTTCTTGACGTCGACGACGTCACCAGCGGAACCGAGGCCGGAGACCTCGTGGGTGAGGATGAGCTTCGACATGTGTCGACCTCCGATCAGCGGCCGGAGCCGGCGTAGGGGAGGAGCGCCATCTCACGGGCGTTCTTCACGGCACGGGCGATGAGGCGCTGCTCCTGGACGGAGACGCCGGTGATGCGACGGGCGCGGATCTTTCCACGCTCCGAGATGAACTTGCGAAGGGTCGCAACGTCCTTGTAGTCGATGACGCCGACCTTGATCGACTTCGCGGGAGCAGCGTTCTTGCCGCCCTTGCCGCGAGGCTTCCGGCGGTCGCCGGTGCTCTTTCCAGCCATAGTGATTTGTCCTTAGAAGAAAAGTTGTGTGTCCGTCGGAACGCTGAGGATCAGAACGGGGTCTCGTCGTCGAAGTTGCCGCCGGGGGTGCTCCACACGTCGTTCGACTGTGCGTTGCCGCCACCCTGCTGGCCGCCCTGGGGAGACCACGGCGCGTCCGACTGACCGCCACCGTTGTTGTTCCAGTTGCCGCCGCCGTTGCCCGCGGGGGCGCTGGCGCCGCCGCCGACCTGGCCACGACCGCCGCCACTGCCACCCGCTGCGCGGGTGATCTGTGCGGTCGCGTAGCGGAGCGACGGGCCGATCTCGTCGACCTCGAGCTCGATGCTCGTGCGCTGCTGGCCCTCACGGTCCTGGTAGGAACGCTGACGCAGACGACCCTGCGCGATGACGCGCGAGCCCTTCGTCAGCGACCCCGCCACGTGCTCGGCGAACTCGCGCCACACACTCGCGCGGAGGAACAGCGCATCGCCGTCCTTCCACTCGTTCGCCTGACGGTCGAACGTGCGAGGGGTCGACGCGATGGTGAAGTTCGCCACGGCGAGCCCGTTCTGCGTGTACCGCAGCTCGGGGTCCGCGGTGAGGTTGCCCACCACCGTGATGACGGTTTCGCCGGCCACGGGTTACTCGGCGCTCGCGGTCGCGGTCGCGGAGGCGTTGGCGGCCTTGCGGGCCGCGCGCGCCTCGTCACGCTGCTTCTGGGCGGCGACCTGCGCGATGCCCTCTTCAGCGCGGAGGACCTTCGTGCGGAGCACGGCCTCGGAGAGACCGAGCTGACGGTCGAGCTCCTTGGCGGCCTCGGGCGACGACGTGAAGTCGACGACGGCGTAGATGCCCTCGGACTTCTTCGCGATCTCGTAAGCGAGCCGGCGACGGCCCCAGACGTCCACGTTGTCGACGGTGCCACCCGCGTTGCGGATCACGGCCAGGAACTTGTCCAGGCTGGGAGCGACGGTGCGCTCATCGATCTCGGGGTCGAGGATCGCCATCAGTTCGTACTGGTGCATGCGGAACCCACCTCCTCTGGTCTCAGCGGCCCCGGGCGGTTCCCGGGGCAGGAGGGTTGATGCATGTGCCCCAGACCACGCAGGTGCGCGAGGGGCAACCTGGGTAGCCTACCGGACTGCCTGGAGGCGCGCCACCGGCGTGTGGAGAGCGGTCCCGCCCGTCAGGCGGTCGCGTCCCAGGCGCCGGTGTCTCAGGCGCTGGCGTCGCCTCGGGCGCTCCACCACTCGCGCAGGCGCTCCTCGGCCGTCTCCGGCCCGAGGGGTCCTTCGTCCATCCGGGCCTCGAGCAGGAACCGGTAGGCCTCGCCCACGGCACGCCCCGGCGGGATGTCGAGGATCCGCATGATGTCGTCGCCGGTCAGGTCCGGACGGATCGACTCGAGCTCCTCCTGCTCGGAGAGGGTCTTGATGCGGTCCTCGAGGTCGTCGTAGGCGAACGCCAGCCGGTCGGCCTTGCGGCGGTTGCGGGTGGTGACGTCCGAACGGGTGAGCTCGTGCAGCCGTTCGAGCTGGGGTCCGGCGTCACGGACGTAGCGGCGGACGGCGGAATCGGTCCAGGCGCCCTCGGTGTACCCGAAGAAGCGCAGGTGCAGCTCGATCAGGCGGGAGACCGCGGCGATGGTGTCGTTGTCGAAGCGGAGCGCACGGAGTCGCTTCTTCGCCATCTTCGAACCGACCAGGTCGTGGTGGTGGAAGCTCACGGCGCCGCCGGGCTCGAGCTTGCGCGTCGCGGGCTTGCCGATGTCGTGCAGCAGCGCCGCGAGCCGGAGCACGGTGTCCGGGGGATCGCCGGCGTGCCGCTCGGCCTCGTACCCGATGGCCTGCTCGAGCACGGTGAGCGAGTGCTCGTAGACGTCCTTGTGGTGGTGGTGCTCGTCGACCTCGAGCCGCATCTCGGGCAGCTCGGGCAGGAACCGCTCGGCGAGGCCGGTGTCGACGAGCAGCCGGAGGCCGGGGACCGGGTCGTCCGTGTTGAGCAGCTTGACGAGCTCGTCGCGGACCCGCTCGGCGGACACGATGTCGATCGACGCGACGAGCTCCTGCATCGCGGCCCGCACGTCGTCGTCGACGGTGAAGCCGAGCTGGGAGGTGAACCGTGCGGCGCGCATCATCCGCAGGGGGTCGTCGCGGAACGAGACGACCGCGGTCTGGGGCGTCCGGAGCCGTGCGGCGAGCAGGTCCTCGACGCCGCCGTGCACGTCGACGAGTTCGCGGGCCGGCAGTCGCAGGGCCATCGCGTTGACGGTGAAGTCGCGACGGAGCAGGTCGTTCTCGATGGTGTCGCCGAACGCGACCTCGGGCTTGCGGGTCTCGCCGTCGTAGACGTCGCTGCGGTACGTGGTGATCTCGACCTGCTCGCCGGCGACCCGTGCGGCGATGGTGCCGAACTGGCGACCGACGTCCCACGTGGCACTCGCGATGGGCTCGACGATCCGCAGGATGTCGTCCGGCCGGGCGTCGGTGGTGAAGTCCAGATCGGTCACCGCACGGCCGAGGAACGCGTCACGGACGGGCCCGCCGACGAGGGCGAGTTCGTGTCCGGCGTCGGCGAAGGCCCGAGCGAGGAGGTCGACGGGCTCGGTGGTGGCGAGTGCGTCGAGTCGTTCGACGGCCTGGGCAACGGACTGCATGACGGTGCTCATCCTCCCAGATCGAGGCCCCGAGTTCTCCACAAGCCGCGCGCGCACGGGACCTGTTCATGGTCGCGCCTCATACACTCGTGCTCGGCCCGAACCGACCCCGTGGCCCGCTCCCCGTATGCAGATGCTCCGCACCACGCTCGCCGCAGCCGCGTCGACCCTCGTCGCGCTCGGCCTGGTCGTCGCGCCCGTCGCCACCGATCACGCCTCGGCTTCCACGGCATCCGCCGCCAAGAGCCACGTGGCCGATCCCGCCGCCGCCGACGCGGGCAAGGCGACCATCTCGATCGCGCCGGCCAACCGCGGCGTCGTCCAGCGCGACCAGGACCTCACCCTCTCGGTCACCGTCACGAACGACACCGACGCGGCCCTGCCCGCCGGGACCGCAGACTTCCGGATCTTCCGGTCGGTGAGCACGCGCGACGTCCTCGCCGGCTGGCTTGCCGACACCACCACAACGGGTTACCTCGGCGCAGAGATGGACTCCGTGGACATCCCGGCGATCCCGGCACACCGTTCCGTCTCGATCGACTCGGTGGACATCGTCTCCGGCAACGTCGCCCTCGGCGGGTACCCCTCGTTCGGTGCCCGACGCATCGCTGCCGAGTACACGGCGGGCGACGCCTTCGCCGTGGACCGCTCGGCGATCACCTGGTACCCGGACTTCGAACAGGCCCCGGTCAGCGTCTCCGTCGCGATGCCGGTCACGGTGCCCAAGTCGACCGACGGCGTCCTCACCGCCCCGGTGCTGGCCGCCGCGACCTCGGTGGACGGCACCCTCACGCAGCAGCTCGACGCGGCCGAGGACCACAACGTCGCCGTGGCCGTCGACCCGCGGATCATCGCCTCGATCCGGCTCCTCGGCGACAACGCCCCGTCGAGCGCGACCACCTGGCTGCAGCGTCTCGAAGCACTGCGCAACGAGACCTTCGCGCTGTCCTACGCCGACGCTGACGTCACAGGCCTCCGCCAAGCCGGGTCCGACGGCATCCTGTCGCCGATCTCACTCGACCAGTCCGTCGAGTCCGAGAACTTCCCCGGCGCCGAGACCCCGGCCCCGACACCGTCGGCCACGCCGGGGCAGACCTCGTCCCCGGCACCCACCGAGACCTCGAGCGACGGCGACACGACCGGCGACGCTGCCGACCAGGCGCAGGAGACCCTGCCGACCACGGAGTCCCTGCTCGACTTCCCGTACTCGATGGACTCGATCGCCTGGCCGACCGAAGGCACCGTGTCCTCCGCCGACCTGCCCGCGCTCGAGCGTGCCGGCACGAAGACCACCATCGTCTCGAGCGGCAACACCTCGGCCGGCGCGGACACCACCATCACGGCGTCCGAGAAGATCGGCGACGACCATGTGCTCGTCTCCGACCAGTCGATGTCGTCGATGCTCCGCCGAGCCGCGGCCGCCACCGACCGGCAGGCCTTCTCGTCGGCGATGTCCGAGCTCACCGCGACGTTGGCCACCTCGGCCCGCGCAGCGACCGCCACGGGCCCGATCCTGCTGACCCTCGGGCGCGAGTGGCCGTCCGACTCCACGCGGCTCAGCCAGGCGCTGGACGCCCTCGAGAGCACCGCCTGGGTCGCCCCGGCCGACCTCTCCACCGCTTCGAAGGCCGTCGCCGGGTCGCTCACGCTCGCCAGCGCGTCCACCGGCGAGGCCCGCATCGACCAGCTCCAGCGACTCGTGCGCGGAGAACAGGGGCTCTCCGCGTTCGCGACGATCCTCGACGACCCGAACCAGCTGACCGCCCCGGCCCGGCTCCGTCTGCTCGCGCTCGCCTCGAACGCGTGGCGCGACGACGACCAGGGCCTCGCCGCCGCGGTCGAGGCCCGCACGGCCGCCTGGGCGAAGACCACCACCGAGGTCGGCATCGTCGACTCGAGCAGCCTCACCCTGCTCGGCGACCGGTCGTCCCTGCCGGTGTCCATCCGCAACAGCTCCGACTACCCGGTCACGGTGCACCTGTCCGTGCAGCCGTCCAACTCGGCGCTGCGGGTGGTCCGCAACGACATCGTCGTCGAGATCCAGCCCGACTCCTCCACCCGCGCCACCGTCCCCGTGCAGTCGGTCGCGAACGGCAAGGTCGAGCTGACGATGTCGCTCTCGAGCCCGACCGGGGTCGCCGTGGCACAGCCCGCGACCGTCGAGCTGAACGTGCAGGCGCAGTGGGAGACGGTGATCACCGCGGTCGCCGCGATCGCCCTGATCGGCATCTTCGGCTTCGGCATCTTCCGCAGCATCCGGAAGCGCATCCGCCGCCGCAACGGCGAGCTCGACGACGAGGACGACGACGACCCGAACCGCCCCCTGGCAGTCCAGCCGACGGTCGGGGGCGCGCAGGCGGCCACCACCCGGCCTGGAGGCACGGATCACCCCTCCGGAGCGGCCCCCGCACCCAGCGTGGCCGCGTCCACTGCCGGGGTGGCGACCGCAGCGCCGGGTGCAGCGCCGGCCGCTGCGCCGCCCGCGGCGGTGGACCAGGGCCCCCTGCAGGACGCCATCGCGCGCGCCGGAGCCGAGCCGGGCCTCCCGTCCGACGCAGCACGCAACACCGTCGCGGACGACCGCGACCCCGAGGAGCCGACCATCAGCGCCACCCAGCCCCAGCCCGACGTCGACGCCGAGCCGGTCGCCGAGCGCAGCCTCGGCCGGGCGAGCGCGATGCTCGCGGCGGGCACGATGGTGAGCCGCATCCTCGGTTTCGCGAAGACCTTCGTGCTGGCGTACGCGATCGGGCAGAACGCGAGCCCCTCGGCCAACGCCTTCGCCGTCGCGAACCAGCTGCCGAACAACATCTACGCGCTGATCGCGGGCGGCCTGTTGTCCGCCGTGCTCATCCCGCAGATCGTCCGCGCGATGAAGACCGGCACGGACGGCGGGCAGGCGTACGTCAACAAGATCGTGACGCTCGGTGGTTCCGTCTTCATCGTCATCACGATCGTGGCGACGGCACTCGCCCCGCTGCTGGTGCGGTTCTACACCAGCAACTCGGCGGACTCCGGTCCAGCCGCCACCGACCTCGCCGTCGCCTTCGCGTTCTGGTGCCTGCCGCAGATCCTCTTCTACGCCATGTACTCCCTGCTCGGGGAGGTCCTGAACGCGAAGCAGGTCTTCGGGCCGTTCACGTGGGCGCCGCTGCTCAACAACGTCATCGCCATCGCCGGGCTCGTCGTGTTCATCGCCCTGTACGGCACCAGCGGCAGCCAGCTCGACCAGTGGACGCCGGCGAAGATCGCACTCCTGGCCGGCAGCGCATCGCTCGGTGTCTTCGCCCAGGCTGCGTTCCTCCCGTTCTTCTGGAAGCGCGCCGGCCTGTCGTTCCGCCCCGACTTCCGCTGGCGCGGTGTGGGCCTGAAGTCCACGGGAACCGCTGCTGGCTGGCTCTTCGCGATGATCCTCGTCACCCAGATCGCCGGCATCGTGCAGTCACAGGTCGCGTGGCTCGGACGGGATGACGGTCCGGGCAACGCCGTGCTCGGCAACGCGTGGCTCATCTTCATGCTCCCGCACTCGATCATCACGGTCTCCATCGCGACGGCGTACTTCACCCGCATGAGCCACGACGCCGAACGTGGCGACCTCGACGCGGTCCGCCGCAACCTGTCGCTGTCCCTGCGCATCGTCGGGCTCTTCACCGTCTTCGCCTCGGTCGCGCTGATCGTCGTCGCCGTCCCGTTCGGCCGCCTGTACGAGGGCACGTTCGAGAGCGCCCTGCAGGTCGGCGCCGTGCTCGTCGCCTACATGCCCGGACTCGTCCTGTTCAGCATGCTGTTCGTGATCCAGCGGGTCTTCTGGGCGATGCACGACCACCGGACGCCGTTCCTGATGCAGTGCATCCAGTCGGTGCTGTTCGTCATCGGCGCCCTGGCTGTGTCGACGTTCCCCACCTCGGTCATCGGCATCGGGGTCGCCGCCTGCACCACCATCGCGGGGTCGGCGCAGACGATCGTCGCACTCGTGCTCGTCCGGAAGCGGCTCGGCAGCATCGAGGGACCGGTCATCACCCGGTCGCACGTCCAGTTCGTGATCGCCGCGCTGATCTCGGGCGTCGTCGGGCTCCTGGTCGTGAACTTCTTCGGCGCGTTCTCGGAGTCCGGGTTCGCGATGTCCGACCGCACCGGTGCCCTCATCACGATCATCCTCACCGGCGCCGCGATGGTGGCCGTGTACTTCGGAGCCCTCGTCGTCGCGAAGAACGGTGAGATCGGCAACGCCGTCCGGATGATCCGCAGCAAGCTCGGCCGCTGATCCCAGCCGCGCACCACACGCTCACGGGTCGTGTGGAATGCCTCGCCGGTACGATGGGTTGACCCGGTCAGACGCAACGGAAGGGCAATCAGGCATGCGCCAGCTCATCATCATCGGTTCCGGCCCGGCCGGGTTCACCGCCGGCATCTACGCAGCGCGCGCAGAGCTCAAGCCGCTCATCGTCGCCTCCAGTGTCGAGACGGGCGGTGAACTCACCAAGACGACCGAGGTCGAGAACTTCCCCGGCTTCCCCGAGGGGATCCAGGGCCCCGACCTCATGATCAAGATGCAGGAACAGGCCGAGAAGTTCGGTGCCGAGGTCCTGTACGACGACGCCGTCTCCGTCGACCTCACCGGCAAGGTCAAGAAGGTCACCGTCGGCTCCGGCGAGACGTACGAGGCCCTCGCGGTCATCTACGCCACCGGCTCGGCTTACCGTCACCTCGGCCTCCCCGACGAAGAGCGCCTGTCCGGCCACGGTGTCTCGTGGTGCGCGACCTGCGACGGCTTCTTCTTCCGACAGAAGAACATCGCCGTCGTCGGTGGCGGCGACTCCGCGATGGAAGAGGCGACGTTCCTCACCCGCTTCGCTGACAAGGTGACGGTCATCCACCGCAAGGACTCCCTGCGTGCGTCGAAGATCATGCAGGACCGTGCGATGAACGACGCGAAGATCGAGTTCGCCTGGAACAAGGAAGTCACCGGCATCACGGGCGACTCCGCGGTCGAGGGCGTCACGCTCAAGGACACCGTGACGGGCGAGGAGTCCGAGCTCGCGCTGGACGGCCTGTTCATCGCGATCGGCAACGACCCGCGCACACACCTGATCCACGGCCAGATCGACATCGCCCCCGAGGGCACGATCGCCGTCCAGGGCCGCTCGTCGAAGACCAACCTGCCGGGTGTCTTCGCCGCCGGTGACGTCATCGACCCGACCTACCGTCAGGCCATCACGGCTGCCGGTTCCGGCACGGTCGCCGCGCTCGACGCCGAGAAGTACCTCGCCGAGCTCGACGACGCACTGACGGACGAGGCCGAGGGCGTCGCCCCGACCGAGCCCGCCATGGTCGACGTCATCGCCACACGGGCCTGACCCGCCTCGGAATACCACGACGGCATCGCCGTTGTACCCCCTGAACGACTTCTCGAAGGAGCACACATGTCCAACGCCAAGGCTGTCACCGACGCCACCTTCTCGGACGAGGTCCTCAAGTCCGACAAGACGATCCTCGTCGACTTCTGGGCCGAGTGGTGTGGCCCGTGTCGCGCGGTCTCGCCGATCCTCGACCAGATCGCCGAAGAGCACGCCGGCAAGATCGAGATCGTGAAGCTCAACGTGGACGACAACCCCCAGTCGGCCATGAACTACCAGATCACGTCGATCCCCGCGATGAAGGTCTTCAAGGGCGGCGAGGTCGTCAAGACCGTCATCGGCGCCAAGCCGAAGCCCGCGCTCGAGGCCGACCTCGCCGAGTTCCTCGCGTAGGTCACCCCACCCGAACGGCCCCGCTCTCCCCGGAGAGCGGGGCCGTTCTCGTCCGGAGCCACCGGATGACGATCGGCCCCGTCGCGGAACCCTGGTTCCCGGGGCCGATGTCGTAGTGTGGCGGGAATGTCCCACTGAACGGAGCACTCGATGACGAACGGCAACAGCCTCGACCCCTGGTACGACTCCTACGCCCAGCGCACCGCCGGGCTGAGCGCCTCCGAGGTCCGAGCCCTGTTCGCCGTCGCCTCGCGCCCCGAAGTGGTCTCGCTGGCCGGCGGCATGCCGTTCGTCTCCGCGCTCCCCAGGGAGCTCGTCACGGGCTCCCTGGACCGTGTCATGAACGAGCACTCCGCCATGGCGCTCCAGTACGGCGGCGGACAGGGCCTGCGGTCCCTCCGTGAGCACATCGTGGACGTCATGAGTCTCGAGGGCATCCGTGCCAGCGCCGAGGACGTCGTGGTCACCACGGGCTCGCAGCACGCCCTCGACCTCGTCACACGGCTGTTCATCGATCCGGGCGACGTCGTGCTCGCCGAGTCGCCGTCCTACGTGGGCGCGATCGGCGTCTTCCGGTCGTACCAGGCCGAGACGGTACACGTGACGACGGACGAGCTCGGTCTCGTCCCAGAGGCCCTGCGCGAGGCCATCGCGAACCTCCGCACCCAGGGCAAGCGGATCAAGTTCCTCTACACGATCCCGAACTTCCACAACCCGGCCGGCGTCACGATGAGCCGTGAGCGCCGCATCGAGGTGCTCGACATCTGCCGGTCGAACAACATCCTCGTGCTGGAGGACAACCCGTACGGGCTCCTGTGGTTCGACGAGCCGGCGCCGCAGGCGATCCGATCGATCGACGAAGAGGGCGTGGTGTACCTCGGCTCCTTCTCGAAGACCCTCGCACCGGGCTTCCGCGTCGGCTGGGCCCTCGCGCCGCACGCCATCCGCGAGAAGCTCGTGCTCGCCAACGAATCGGCCGTGCTCGCGCCGAACTCCTTCGGCCAGTACGTCGTGAACGCCTACCTCGACGCGGCGGACTGGAAGGGCCAGGTCGACACCTTCCGGGGCATCTACGCCGAGCGCCGTGACGCCATGCTGTCCGCACTGGGGGAGTTCCTGCCCGACCTGTCCTGGACCAAGCCGAACGGTGGCTTCTTCGTGTGGCTCACCCTGCCCGAGTCCCTCGACTCCAAGGGCATGCTGCCGCGTGCGGTCAAGGAGCTCGTGGCGTACACCCCGGGGACGGCCTTCTACGCCGACGGACGCGGAGGCGGACACATCCGTCTGTCGTTCTGCTACCCCACCCCGGAGCAGATCCGGGTGGGGGTCAAGCGCCTGGCCAACGTCGTCAACGACGAACTCGAACTGATCGAGACGTTCGGCCCGACGACCCGACCGAACACCGTGGTCCGCCAGACGTCGTCGGTCAGCGCACCGCCGCCGAACATCTCCTGATCAGCGCTTTTCCTCAGTGCTGCTCGCACAGCACCGCAGTTCCACACCGGAGGACCCCGCATGGCCGAGCTCACCCGTCGTCACGTCGTCGTCGTAGCCGGAGGCATCTCGCACGAGCGCGACGTCTCCCTCCGCTCCGGCCGCCGGGTCGCCGACTCACTGACCGGCTACGGCTGGCAGGTCGACCTGCGTGACGCTGACGCGATGCTCCTGCCGGCTCTCACCGAATCACGCCCGGACGTCGTGTGGCCGGCACTGCACGGCGCCTCCGGTGAGGACGGGGCCCTGCGGGGCATCCTGGAGGCCGTGGACATCCCGTTCGTCGGCTCACGTTCGACGTCGGCCCGGTTGGCATGGGACAAGCCCACGGCGTCAGCGTTGGTCGCCCGCGCCGGCGTCCGAACCCCTCGTTCTGTGACGCTCTCCCACGACGTCTTCCGTGAGCTCGGTGCCGTCGGTGTCCTCGAGGCCATCGCGACGGAGCACCCGGTGCCGCTCGCGGTAAAGCCGGCGCGAGGCGGGAGTGCACAGGGCGTCACCCTGGTCGACGACGTCAAGGACCTTCCCCGGGCAATGGTGACGGCGTACACGTACTGCGACGACGTCGTGGTCGAGCAGCTCATCCGCGGCACCGAGGTCGCCGTGGGGATCATCGACACCGGGGACGGCCCCGTGGCGCTCTCCGCTGTTGAGATCGTGCCTCGGAACGGCATCTACGGGTTCGAGGCGCGCTACAACGCGGGGGAGACGACCTTCTACACGCCCGCGCGGCTCTCGGGCGAGCTTCGCCGGAGCAGCCGCGGCGGCTGCGGTCGCAGCGCACGCAGCCCTGGGACTCCGCCACCTGTCCCGCGTCGACCTGATCATCGACGGGGCCGGGACGCCCTGGTTCCTCGAGGCGAACGTTCTCCCCGGGCTCACCGAGACGTCACTGCTGCCGCAGGCGCTGTCGGCGTCCGGTTTCGATCTCGGCTGGACCTACGCCGAGCTCGCCGAGCAGGCGATCCGCGACCATCGCGCCTGACCCTGCAGCCGATGTTCCACGTGGAACACCGGCATCTCGTTCCGGGCCTCCTTTGCGGGCGAACTCCGATGTTCCACGTGGAACGTCGCCTCACGCGCCGAAGCGATGGATTGAAGTCCCTCCGGCCACGACGTCGATCGCCACGATCTCCACCCCTTCAGACCGGACGCATTGTGGGCGACCACCGCGGCCCGTACTCCGACAGCTGAGGAGCTGCGGCACAACGTAGGCTGCTGGGCCCTCGCGTTCCCACCCGACGACCGAGATCCCGCGACAGCGAACGCGCGGAACCTCGGGTCAACGGCCCGGTAGAACGTCCCTCGGACCGATGGCATGAAGGGCGAGCCGTCGCTGGTCACGACACCACCATCTCATCTGACGCAGACTCTGGTCACCCCTGTTGCAACCGCGTCCGAGCGAGCTACGGAGCCGCTGACGCCGCCGAAACGGCCAACCAAGGTCCGCGCCCGGTATCGCCGCTACAGGCGCTCAAACCGCCGCACAGGGCCGCACAGGGCCGCGCAGCAATGGTTTCAGCCCTCGAGGTCCTGCACGCCGAGCTCCCCGAGGATCCGGTTGAGGTCGTCGCCGTTCGCGAAGTCGATCGTGACGGAACTCTTGCGAGCACCGACTGCGATCTTCACCCGCGTGTTCAGGCGGTCGCCGAGCCGCTCAGCGAGATCGTTGAAGTGTGCCTGGCGCTTGGACGGCTCGGCCTTCGGCTTCGCCGGCGGCGTCTTGGCCGCCAGCTGCTGCGCGATGGCCTCAGCAGCCCTGACGGACAGGTCCTCATTGACGATCTTCTCGGCCAAGTACTCCATCGCCTCGGCGTCCGGAGCGGCGAGGATGGCGCGAGCGTGTCCGGCAGAGAGCACGCCTGCGGCCACCCGCCGCTGCACGGGGGAGGGGAGCCGCAGGAGTCGGATCGTGTTCGTGATCTGCGGGCGCGATCGACCGATGCGCTGCCCGAGCTGTTCCTGGGTGATCCCGAAGTCGGCGAGGAGTTGCTGGTACGCAGACGCCTCCTCGAGTGGGTTGAGCTGCGCACGGTGGAGGTTCTCCAGCAGTGCATCGCGCAGCATCGCGTCGTCGGGGGTGTCCTTCACGATCGCCGGGATCGTGCTCAGACCGAGCTCCTTGGTGGCACGCAGACGGCGCTCACCCATGATGAGCTCGTACTGAGGCTCGGTACCCGTCGCGCCGGGAATCGGCCGGACGACGATGGGCTGCAGCACACCGATCTCACGGATCGAGTGGACGAGCTCCTGGAGCTCCTCTTCGCGGAACTCCTTCCGCGGCTGCTGCGCGTTGGGGATCACGTCGAGCGGGTTGAGGTTGGCAAGCCGTGCTCCCGGCACGGCCACCAGATCGTCGGCCGTCGGCGCGGATGCCGGCGAGCCTCCGGTCGGGAAGAACACGTCGACGGGACGGTCCTGCTGATCGGTCGCGGTCGGGATCAGGGCGCCGATGCCTCGGCCGAGTCCGGTTCGCTTCGGTGCCATCAGTGCTTCGCTCCTCGTGCTGCGATCTCGGCGGCCGCTTCCAGGTAGGACAGCGACCCGGTGGAGTTCACGTCGTAGGCGACGACACTCTGGCCGTAGCTCGGTGCTTCGCTCACTCGGACGGATCGGGGGATCATGGCCTTGAGTACCTGGTCGCCGAAGTGCTCACGGACGTCGTTCGCCACCTGGTTCGACAGGTTCGTGCGGCTGTCGTACATGGTCAGGAGGATCGTCGAGACCCGGAGGTTCGGGTTGAGGTGCCGTTCGATCAGTTCGATGTTCCGCAGCAGCTGGCTCAGTCCTTCGAGCGCGTAGTACTCGCACTGGATCGGGATGAGGACCTCTTGCGCAGCCACGAAGGCATTGATCGTCAAGAGGCCCAGCGACGGCGGGCAGTCGATGAAGACGTAGTGGTACGGCTCGTCCAACGACTGCAGGTACATGTCGAGTGCAGTCCGGAGGCGCTGCTCGCGGGCCACCAGTGAAACGAGTTCGATCTCGGCACCGGCAAGGTGGATGGTGGCCGGAACGCACCAGAGCGTGTCCGACTCGGGGGAGGCCTGCACGGTGTCGGCCATCGGTGCTTCATCGACGATCACGTCGTAGATGCTCGCGACCTCCGCCTGGTGGTCCACGCCCAGCGCCGTCGAGGCGTTGCCCTGCGGGTCCAGGTCGATCACCAGCACCCGAGCGCCACCATGCGCGAGACCAGCGGCCAGGTTCACCGTCGTCGTCGTTTTGCCGACGCCACCCTTTTGGTTCGAGACGGTGATGATCCGTGTCTCAGAAGGCAGCGGGAACTGTTGCGTGGCGATCGCACGCCGGCGACGGTTCAGGTCGGCGATCTCGCGAGCGAGCGGTGTCGACGCGTCGTAGTCGGTCGATGAACTCAACGAGTGCCTCTTCCCCGGTTCGATGTTTCACGTGGAACGCGGAGCCACTGGCGGCCGGATGTCCCGGCCCGAGCCGCAGCGTCAGTCAACTGTAGCCCGGAAGACGCGGGTGGTCTCGTCGACAACACCCTCTCCGAGCTCGAGCACCTCGACATCAGAGAGGCGCTTCCGAAGGATGACCTTTCGGGCCTTCTCGATCTCTTCGTCGACCCGCGCACCCTTCATCAGGATGAGCTGCCCGCCCGAGCGCACCAGGGGCACGGTGAGCGGGATGAGCTTCGACAGGGCACTCACGGCCCGTGCGGTGACCTGGTCGACGACGACGTCGTCAGCGACGTCCTCAGCACGCCCGCGGAGCACCGTGACGTTCTGCAGGGCGAGACGATCGGACTCGGCACGAAGCCAATCCGTCCGCCGCTCCATCGGCTCGATGAGGACGAATTCGACGTCAGGACGGGCGATCGCGAGCACAAGACCCGGCAACCCTGCACCCGAGCCGACGTCAGCAACGCGACCACCGGCCTCCAGGAGGGGCGCCAGCAAGGCGGAATTGAGGATGTGTCGCGTCCAGAGACGGGGCAGCTCGAGCGGGCCGATCAGGCCCAGCTCCTCACCCCGTCGCGCAAGTTCGTTCGTGAACGAGCGCGCACCCTCGATCTGGTCACCGAAGAGTGCTGCAGCGGCCGCCGGCTCAGCCTCGAGCACCGGTGCTGCGTCGGTCGGGACGGGTGCGTCCGTCATCGGGTGACGACCGTGTGGCGGTCCCGACCCTCACCCTCGGACTCCGAGTGGAAGCCCTTCTCAGCGACCAGGTCGTGGACGAGCTTGCGCTCGTACGACGACATCGGGGGAGCGCAGCCGACGACGAACCGGCTTCGATGCGCTCGACAGCGGTGTCCACGAGCCGCTGCAGCTCGTCAGCACGGGCATCCCGCGAGCCACCGACGTCGAGGATCAGCCGGCTGAACTCGCCGGTCTCGGCCTGCACGGCGATCCGCGTGAGCTCCTGCAGCGCCGTCACGGTGTCGGGCTTCGACAGCACGCGGAGTGCCTCGCCGTCATCGGTGACCGACAAGTACACGCGACCGGCGCGTTCCTCGATCTCGATGTCGCCATCGAGGTCGCAGATGTCGAGGAGTTCCTCGATGTAGTCCGCCGCGATGTCCGCTTCGTCGCGGGCGTCCTCGGTCTCGGTGTCCGTCGTCTCGACGGCGCCTGCGGTGTCCTGCTCGGTCACTTACTTCTTCCCGTTCTTCTTCTGGCGCTGCTTGCCGACCGGCTGCTGACGCTGGGTGGTGACGCGCACGGGCTCGATCTCCGTCGCACCGGCGCCGGCACCGGCCTCGGCGAGGACCGGGGTGGCGGTCCCGCGACGCTGTGCCTTCTTGGCCAGGCGGGCTTCACGAGCCAGAGCGGCTTCGGAGCCGGGAGTCGGCATGCTGCGGATGACGAAGTACTGCTGCGCCATCGTCCAGAGGTTCGAGGCCAGCCAGTAGAACATGACGCCGAGGGGGAAGCTCAGACCCGAGATCACGAAGACCAGCGGGAGGATGTACAGCATCATCTTCTGCTGGCGGTACATCGGAGACTCCTTGGTCTCCGGCGACATGTTCTTGGCGACGAGCTGCAGCTGCGTGATGAACTGCGACGCCGTCATCACGACGATCATGAAGCCCGCGATCGCACGGACCTCCCACCCGGAGGCGTTCGTGAACGTCTCGTGCAGGGGAGCGCCGAACAGGGCCGCGTTGCCGAACGACGCCGCGAGGTCGTTCGTCAGCAGGCCGATGCCCGTCTTGTTGATCTGGGCCTCGTGCAGCACCGAGTACAGCGAGAAGAAGATCGGCATCTGCAGCAGCAGCGGCAGGCAGGAGCTGAGCGGGTTGGTCCCGGTCTCCTTGTAGAGCGCCATCGTCTCGCGGCTCATGGCCTCACGCGAGAACTGGTCCTTCTTGCCCTTGTACTTGTCCTGGATCTTCTTCAGCTGCGGCGCGACCTCGAGCATGCGGCGCTGCGACTTGATCTGCCGGACGAAGATCGGGATCAACGCTGCGCGGACGACGAACGTCAGGAAGATGATCGAGAGCACCCACGTGATGCCCTCGTTCGGGTCCATGCCGATGCTCTCGAAGATCCAGTGGAAGCCGACGAGGATGGCCGAGACCACCCATTTGAGCGGCCAGAGGATCGTTCCGATGATGTCCATGGGGACGGCTACGCCTTTCGAGTGCGCTGGGGGAGCAGGACCGGCCGAACCGTTCCGACCGCGGGGTGCGGCTGCTGCGGGATCGGCGCGAGGACGAACCCGAACCGGTTGACGACGAACGGGTGACGGCGTTCCTTGACGTCGTCGATGCCGCCAGCAGCCCAGGGGTTGCAACGGGCGATGCGCCAGGCGCCCATGGCGGATCCGCGCACGACGCCGTACTGCTGGATCGCCTCGAGGGCGTACCGGGAGCACGACGGGTGGTAGCGGCAGACGTTGCCGTACAGCGGGGAGATCACCGCACGGTAGGCCCGGAGCACGACGACGCACGCGTTGCGTGGGAGCAACGCGATGACCCAGGCGAGCCGGGTCCACAGAGTGCGGTTCATGCTGCCTTCTCCACCCCGCGCGCGAAGGAGCGCGTGACGTCTTCGAGCAGGGTAGGCCATCCGGCCTGCGATGCGGCTGGCAGTACACGGACCACCACGTCGAAGCCCTGAGGGCACTCGACGAGCAGGTCGTGCGCGATCGCCTTGAGCCGCCGCCGGATCAGGTTCCGGGTCACGGCGTTGCCCACCGTCTTCGCGACGATGAAGCCGAACCGCGTCGGTCCGTTGCGATCTGCCGGCTGACGGACCACGGACACGACGACGTGCGCCGTGGCGCTCTTGCGACCACGACGCACGACGTTCCGGTAGTCATCCCCGCGCACGATGCGGTTGGCGCTGGCCAACACTGCGACGCCGGGGTCAGACCGAGGACCGGATCAGGCGATGAGCCTGATCAGGCCGAGAGCTCGGTACGGCCCTTGGCGCGACGCGCCGACAGGATGGCGCGGCCGGCACGCGTCCGCATGCGGAGGCGGAAGCCGTGCTTCTTGGCGCGGCGGCGGTTGTTCGGCTGGAAGGTGCGCTTGCTCATGATGTTCTCCACACGGCTGCTCGCGGCGAGCCGTCACGTATGTGTAGCCGTCCGGGTGTCGAACGACGCAGATGGGCGCGACCAAAGGGCCGCAGTCAACTGGTTAACGGTACGTGACAGCGGCGAGCAGGTCAAACCCCGCCTGGATCGGTCACGCCGTCCCCGCCGGGCCTGGCGCCCCTCGAGCCCATTCTCCACATTGGGGACAACTTCCGTTCGGTGGGACTCGGTCCGGTCCTTTACAGTGGTGTGATCGATCCCCCCGATGGCCGGTACGACAGGGAAGTACTCCTGTCAGACGGCTCGAGGTGGTCGTGGACAACACTGTGGACAACCCTGTGGGAACCTCCGCGGCAACGAGGCGTCGACGAAGCCCCCGGAGCCACCGATCCGCCGGCGACGACCTGGTCCCGAGTGCGGTCCCCGAGGACGCCACCGCATGTCCGACCCCGCAGGACGCACCCTCGTCCGGCAGCGAACGCACGACACGACCCCTGGAGACGAGCGCGACATGACGATGCCGGCCGACCCCGTCGAGGACCTCTGGTCATCCGTACTCGGACTCCTCGCCGAGGACCCCCGCATCACGCCGCAGCTCCACGGGTTCCTGAACCTGGTCGAGCCGAAGGGCGTGCTCGCCGGCACCCTGTACCTCGAGGTGCCGAACGACCTGACCCGGGGCATGCTCGAACAGCGCATCCGCATCCCGATCACCGAGGCGGTCGCCCGCATCGGTGACGACTCGGTCGCGAACTTCGCGATCACGGTCAACCCCGACATGGCCTCGGAGCCGCGGGTGGACCCGAACGTGCCCGAGTACGCCGAGCCCGTGCAGGAAGCCGTCGAGCAGAGTGCCGCTCCGCGCCAGTACATCGAGGCACCGTTCGTGCCGAGCCAGATCGACTCTCCCGGAACCAGCGGGCGCCCCGAGTCGCGGCTCAACCCCAAGTACAACTTCGACAACTTCGTCATCGGGTCGTCGAACCGGTTCGCCCACGCCGCAGCGGTCGCCGTCGCCGAGGCACCGGCCAAGGCCTACAACCCGCTCTTCATCTACGGGGACTCCGGGCTGGGCAAGACCCACCTGCTCCACGCCATCGGGCACTACGCCGAGAGCCTCTACCCGGGGATCCGCGTCCGGTACGTGTCGAGCGAGGAGTTCACCAACGACTTCATCAACTCGATCGCGAACAACCGCTCGAACCAGTTCCAGCAGCGGTACCGCGACATCGACATCCTGCTGATCGACGACATCCAGTTCCTGCAGGGGAAGGACTCCACGCAGGAGGCCTTCTTCCACACCTTCAACACCCTGCACGACCACAACAAGCAGGTCGTCATCACGTCCGACGTCGCGCCGAAGCACCTGACCGGGTTCGAGGACCGGATGCGATCGCGCTTCGAGTGGGGCCTGATCACCGACGTGCAGGCACCCGAGCTCGAGACGCGCATCGCGATCCTCCGCAAGAAGGCACAGTCCGACCACCTGCAGGTGCCCGACGACATCCTCGAGTTCATGGCGTCGAAGGTGTCGAGCAACATCCGCGAGCTCGAGGGCACCCTGATCCGGGTCACCGCGTTCGCGAGCCTGAACCGGACGGCCGTGGACATGGCCCTGGTGCAGACGGTCCTCAAGGACCTGATCACCCTCGACGAGGACAACGTCGTCGCGCCGACGGACATCATCAACCACACCGCGGAGTACTTCAAGCTCTCCGTCGACGACCTGTACGGGTCGTCCCGCTCGCAGGCGATCGCCACGGCACGACAGATCGCGATGTACCTGTGCCGCGAGCTGACGAGCCTGTCCCTGCCCAAGATCGGGCAGCTGTTCGGCAACCGCGACCACACCACCGTGATGTACGCGAACAAGAAGATCACCGAGCTGATGAAGGAGCGTCGGTCGATCTACAACCAGGTCACCGAGCTCACCAGCCGCATCAAGCAAGACCGCCGCTACCGCTGAGATCGGCCCGTTCCCGGCCCCATCCACCATCTGAGACGGTTCCATGGGCCGGACTTCTCACAGTGTGGATAGCCTGTGGATAACTGTGGAGGACACGCCGCCCGGTTGTACACAGGTAGGGGGTCACCTGTGGAGACTGGGGATGGAAGTGGATAGATGAGATTCATTCATCCCGTTAACGCTCACACACCGCTCACAAGTCACAAGCGTGTAGTTCCCTACTGCGGAGCGGGATGCACAGGGTTATCCACAGTGTGCACAGGCGTTAACACCATTACTCCTGGTTAACGATCAATCTCCGCGGGACAACCTTGTGGACGGCGGGATGACAAGAAATCCGGCCCCCGTCCGCCTGTGCCAGAATGGGGCGGCCGGACAGTCCAAGCCGATCGACAGGGGTTCCAGCTGTGAAGTTCGAGGTCAACCGGGACGTCTTCTCCGAAGCCGTCTCCTTCGCAGTGAAGCTCCTCCCGCAGCGCACGACCCTCCCGATCCTGTCGGGCGTCCTGATCCACGCCGACGGAGATCGTCTGACGCTCTCGTCGTTCGACTACGAGGTGTCGGCGCAGACGTCCATCTCGGCCCAGATCGACGAGCCGGGCACGGTCCTGGTCTCCGGTCGACTCCTGAACGACATCGCGAGCCGGCTGCCGAACGCCCCCGTGTCGTTCACCACCGAGGACGCCAAGATCTCCGTCTCCTGCGGGTCGGCGCACTTCACGTTGCTGTCCATGCCGGTCGAGGAGTACCCGACGCTGCCGGAGATCGGGCCGCAGACCGGTGTGATCCCCGGCGACGCGTTCTCCGAAGCAGTGTCCCAGGTCGCCGTCGCCGCCAGCCGCGACGACGTCACCCCCGTCATCACGGGCGTGCAGCTCGAGGTCGGCGACAACGACCTCTCCCTCATCGCGACGGACCGCTACCGCGTCGCCGTCCGCACCATCGCGTGGGACTCCGGCCGAGTCGGCTCGGACCCCCTGCACGCACTGGTCCCGGCCCGCACCCTGCAGGAGGTCGGCCGCACGTTCGGTTCGGCGTCGACGGTGTCGGTGTCGATCAGCGGCAACTCCGATCGCGAGCTCATCGCGTTCCACGCCGACGACAAGACCGTGACGTCGTTGCTCATCAAGGGCAACTACCCGCCGGTCCGCCGGCTCTTCCCCGAGACCGTCAACGACCACGCGGTGATCAACACCGCGGAGCTCGTCGAGGCGGTCCGACGGGTCTCCCTCGTCCTGGAGCGCGAAGCGGCGCTCCGGTTCTCCTTCACGGTCGACGGGCTCACGCTCGAGGCGATCGGATCCGAACAAGCGCAGGCGTCAGAGTCGATCAGTGCGTTGTTGACCGGCGAGGAAACGGTGGTCTCGTTGAAGCCCGCCTTCCTCCTGGACGGACTGAACGCGGTGCACTCCGAGTTCGTCCGCATCTCCTTCACCAAGACGGAGAACCCCAACAAGCCGGGCCCGGTGCTGATCACCGGCCAGACTTCGCAAGAGGCCGCAGCGACCGATGGATACCGGTACCTGCTGCAGCCGAACCTGCTGCTGCGATAGGCGCAACAGGCAACCTGCGCTGGCGCACACCACCGGCAGCATCAGCGCGACGACGAACAGAAGAGGAAATCATGCACATCGGTCTTGTCGGCCTTGGTCGCATGGGCAACAACATGCGTGCCCGTCTCCGCAACGCAGGTATCGAGGTCACCGGGTACGACGCCAACCCCGCCGTCTCGGACGTCGCCGACCTCGGCGCCCTCGCCGCTGCCCTCCCGGAGGGCAAGCGTCTCGTGTGGGTCATGGTCCCGCACGGCAAGATCACCGACGACGTGATCACCGACCTGGCCGGCGTCCTCAGCGAGGGCGACCTGGTCATCGACGGTGGCAACTCGAAGTGGCTGGACGACACCACGCACGCCGAGCAGCTCGGTGCGCGCGGCATCCGCTACATGGACGCCGGCGTCTCCGGTGGTGTCTGGGGCAAGGACAACGGCTACGGCCTGATGGTCGGCGGTGACGCCGCGGACGTCGAGTTCGCGATGCCCGTGTTCGACGCGCTGCGCCCCGAGGGTCCCCGCGAAGAAGGCTTCTCGCACGCCGGCCCGATCGGCGCCGGCCACTACGCGAAGATGGTCCACAACGGCATCGAGTACGCGATCATGCAGGCGTACGGCGAGGGCTACGAGCTCCTCGAGGCCAAGGACCTGATCACCGACGTCCCCGCCGTGTTCGCCGGCTGGCAGCGCGGAACGGTCGTCCGTTCCTGGCTGCTCGACCTGATGGTGCTCGCGCTGAACGAGGACCCGAAGCTCGACGAGCTCGAGGGCTACGTCGAGGACTCGGGCGAGGGCCGCTGGACGCTGGAAGAGGGCATCGAGCTCGCCGTGCCGATGCCGGCGCTCTCGGCGTCGATCTTCGCGCGCTTCGTCTCGCGCCAGGGCAGCGCCTCGCCGACGATGAAGGCCGTCGCGGCGCTCCGCAACCAGTTCGGCGGTCACGCCGTCAAGAAGTCCTAGGACTTCCCGGGGGAACCCGGACTCGGCCCGCGTGCACGTCGACCATCTCCAACTGACCGACTTCCGGAACTACCGGGAGGCGGACGTCGACCTCGCACGCGGGCCGAACCTGTTCGTCGGGCGCAACGGACAGGGCAAGACCAACCTGGTCGAGGCGATCGGGTACCTGTCCACCCTCGGCTCGCACCGCGTCCCCACCGACGCGGCCCTCGTCCGTCAGGGATGTGACGCCGCGATCGTCCGGGCACGGCTCGCCCACGAGGAACGCAGCATCCTCGCCGAGGTGCAGATCAACCGCACCGGCGCGAACCGCGCGCAGGTGAACCGCTCCGCGATCAAACCGCGCGAGCTGCCGCGCTACTGCACGAGCGTGCTCTTCGCGCCGGAGGACCTGGCGCTCGTCCGAGGCGAGCCGGCCGGTCGGCGCCGGATGCTCGACGAGCTGCTCGGCCAGATCGCGCCGCGGATGCAGGGCGTGCTCGCCGACTACGACCGCACGCTCCGCCAGCGGAACACCCTGCTCAAGTCAGCCCGTGCCACCGGCGCGAAGGCGAACGCCCTGTCGACGCTCGACGTCTGGGACGACCGGCTCGTCGGACTCGGCGCCGAGATCGTCGCGGCACGTGACCACCTGACCCGGCGGCTCGCGCCCTTCGTGGCCGAGGCCTACGCGACCGTCGCCGGCGAGCACCACGACGCCTCGATCACCGGTGTCCTGTCGATCCGTGGTGGCGACCCCGAGTCGGCGGCGGCCACCGATCCCGTCCTCGGGACCCCCGACGAGCCCGTCACGGTCGCGTCGGCGGCCGAGGCCTTCGCAGCCGCGCTCGAGCGACGTCGCCGGGACGAACTCGATCGCGGACTCACCCTCGTCGGGCCGCACCGGGACGACGTACTGTTCCAGCTCAACGGGTTACCGGCCCGGGGATACGCCAGTCACGGCGAATCCTGGTCCTTCGCGCTGGCCATCCAGCTCGCGAGCGCCTCGATCCTGCGCGCGGAGTCGAACCTGGGCGACCCGATCATCATCCTCGACGACGTCTTCGCCGAGCTCGACGAATCGCGTCGGGAACGACTGGCGAACGCCGTCGCCGACTACGAGCAGGTGCTCATCACGGCCGCGGTGTTCGGCGACGTGCCCCCGAAGCTGGCGGCGCACACCGTGCGGATCGAGGCGGGCACGATCGTGACCGACGAGACGGACGCGATCCGGGCCTCCAGTCCGGCGACGGACCGGAGGGACCAGACGGACGCCACTGGCACAACGGACGCCACCGGCACAACGGACGCTGCCGGCGCAACGGACCCGAGCCCCGCCGGAGCCGACGCCTGATGCCGAAGCCCCGCAAGCCCACCGAGCCCTCGCAGGTGTACCGCCACCTGCGCGCGGTGTTCGGCGACCCGTCCAAGCGCGGCACCGATGCCCGCCGCCGCCGAGCCCGCGAGTTCGACGCCGACACCGTGCCGTACGGACGCGGCCGCGAGCCGAAGGGCCTCGCCGACATCGTCGGTTCGCTCGCCCAGGAGCTCGGCTGGACGGAACCCCTCGCCCGCTCCGAGCTCTTCGTGGACTGGCCGAGCGTGGTCGGCGAGGAGCTGGCGAAGCACTCCCGGCCGGTCACCATCGAGGACGGCGCACTCGTCATCCGGTGCGACTCGACGGCCTGGGCGACCCAGCTCCGACTCATGCGCGCGACGGTCACGACGACCATCGCGGAACGGCACCCGGAAGCCGGGGTCGAGTCGATCAGGGTTTCCGGCCCGGACGCCCCCCACGTGGAAACGCGGCCCCAGGACGGTCCAGGGGCGCGGTCCTCGCGACACCTACGGTTGAGGCGACGAAATCATCCTGGAGTGCCAGAAAAGCCCGTCTGAGGGGCAGATGAGCCCTCGAAAGAGGGGGCTCTGCGGTAGACTGGGAGGTGCAGTGCGCGGGCGTTCCGCGCGCAGGCAGGAGCACGCTCGACATGGCAGCAGAATCTGAAGACGACCGGCAGAACCCGCTCGGCGCGGAGACCCCGCAGAGCGAACCGTCCTACGGCGCAGACCAGATTCAGGTGCTCGAGGGGCTCGAGGCCGTCCGCAAGCGCCCCGGTATGTACATCGGTTCGACCGGTCCCCGTGGTCTGCACCACCTCGTCCAGGAGATCGTCGACAACTCCGTCGACGAAGCCCTCGCCGGCTACTGCGACACCATCGACGTGAGCATCCGTGAAGACGGTGGCGTCCGCGTCGTCGACAACGGCCGTGGCATCCCGGTCGACGTCCACGCGGCCGAAGGGGTCTCGACCCTGCAGGTCGTCCTCACCGTCCTGCACGCCGGCGGCAAGTTCGGCGGTGGCGGCTACGCCGTCTCCGGTGGACTGCACGGCGTCGGTTCGTCCGTCGTGAACGCGCTGAGCTCCGAACTCGACGTCGAGGTCCGTCGGCAGGGCCACGTCTGGCGCCAGAGCTACACCGACGGTGTCCCCGTCGCGCCCGTCTCCAAGGACGAAGAGACGGACGAGACCGGCACGACGATCACGTTCTGGCCGAACGCCGAGATCTTCGAGTCCGTCGTCTTCGACTACGAGACCCTGCGCACGCGCTTCCAGCAGATGGCCTTCCTCAACAAGGGCCTGCGGATCAACCTGCGCGACGAGCGCACCCCGGAAGAAGGGGAAGAAGCCCGGAACGACACGTTCATGTACGAGCGCGGTCTCGCCGACTACGTCGAGTACATCAACGCGCAGAAGAAGGCCGACCTCGTCCACCCCGACGTCATCGGCTTCGAGTCCGAGGACCCGGAGCGCAAGATCGCGCTCGAGGTCGCGATGCAGTGGAACACCTCGTACCAGGAGAGCGTCCACACCTTCGCGAACACGATCAACACGCACGAGGGCGGCACCCACGAAGAGGGCTTCCGCGCCGCGCTCACGACCCTCGTCAACCGCTACGCGCGCGAGACGAAGATCATCAAGGAGAAGGACGACAACCTCACGGGTGACGACATCCGCGAAGGGCTGACGGCCGTCATCTCCGTGAAGCTCGGCGAGCCGCAGTTCGAGGGCCAGACGAAGACCAAGCTCGGCAACACCGAGGCGAAGTCGTTCGTGCAGCGCGTCGTCGGCACCGAGCTGACCCACTGGTTCGAGAGCAACCCGACGCAGGCGCGCGACGTCGTCCGCAAGGCGATCCAGGCGTCGCAGGCACGTCTGGCCGCCCGCAAGGCGCGCGAGACCACCCGCCGCAAGGGGCTGCTCGAGTCGGGCGGCATGCCCGGCAAGCTCAAGGACTGCCAGTCGAAGGACCCGACGGTGTCGGAGATCTTCATGGTCGAGGGTGACTCCGCCGGTGGTTCCGCCGTGCAGGGCCGCAACCCGATGACCCAGGCGATCCTGCCCCTGCGTGGCAAGATCCTGAACGTCGAGAAGGCCCGGCTCGACCGCGCCCTCGCGAACCAGGAGATCCAGTCGATGATCACGGCGTTCGGTGCCGGCATCGGTGAGGACTTCGACCCGGACAAGGCCCGGTACCACAAGATCGTGCTGATGGCCGATGCCGACGTCGACGGCCAGCACATCACCACGCTGCTGCTCACACTGCTGTTCCGCTACATGCGTCCGCTCATCGAGCACGGCTACGTGTACCTCGCGCAGCCGCCGCTGTACCGCCTGAAGTGGTCGAACTCGGCACACGAGTACGTCTTCAGCGACCGGGAGCGCGACGCGCTGATGCAGGCGGGCCTCGCAGCCGGCAAGCGCATCCCGAAGGACAACGGGATCCAGCGCTACAAGGGTCTCGGCGAGATGGACTACAAGGAGCTCTGGGACACCACGATGAACCCGGACACCCGCACGCTCCTGCAGGTCACGCTGGAGGACGCGGCTGCGGTGGACAGCGTCTTCTCGACGCTGATGGGTGAGGACGTCGACGCACGTCGCCAGTTCATCCAGCAGAACGCCAAGGACGTCCGCTTCCTCGACATCTAACGGCCAGGAGGCGCGGCGTGAGCCGCGTCGACCAGTCCTGACCACCTGTGGTCGCGCCCGGCGCGACCAACGGAACCACAGCCTCCAGGCTGTCCAGAAAGGGAACGAAGCCACATGGCTGACGACAACGAGAACGGCGCCGACGAGCTGCCCGAGATCGTCCACGGCGACAGCGGGGACATCGTCGTCTCCGGTGACCGCATCTCGCAGGTCGACCTGCAGCTCGAGATGCAGCGCTCGTACCTCGACTACGCGATGTCGGTCATCGTCGGTCGTGCCTTGCCGGAGGTCCGCGACGGCCTCAAGCCGGTGCACCGCCGTGTGATCTACGCGATGTTCGACGGCGGCTACCGCCCGGACCGTGCGTTCTCGAAGTGCTCCCGCGTCGTCGGTGACGTCATGGGCCAGTTCCACCCGCACGGTGACTCGGCGATCTACGACGCCCTGGTCCGCCTGGTGCAGCCGTGGTCGCTCCGCTACCCGCTCGCGCTCGGCCAGGGCAACTTCGGTTCGCCGGGCAACGACGGTGCCGCCGCCCCGCGGTACACCGAGACGAAGATGGCGCCGCTCGCGCTCGAGATGGTCCGCGACATCGACGAGGACACCGTCGACTTCCAGGACAACTACGACGGCCGCACCCAGGAGCCGGCGATCCTGCCGGCCCGGTTCCCGAACCTGCTCGTCAACGGCTCGGTCGGCATCGCAGTCGGCATGGCGACGAACATCCCGCCGCACAACCTGCGCGAGGTCGCCGAGGGTGCCAAGTGGGCGCTCGACAACCCCGACGCCACCCGCGAAGAGCTCCTCGCCGCGCTCATGCAGCGCATCAAGGGCCCGGACTTCCCGACCGGTGCGCAGGTGCTCGGCACCAAGGGCATCCAGGACGCCTACCGCACCGGCCGTGGCTCGATCACGATGCGTGCCGTCGTCTCGGTGGAGGAGATCCAGGGTCGCACCTGCCTCGTCGTCACCGAGCTGCCGTACCAGGTCAACCCGGACAACCTGGCGATCAAGATCGCCGAGCTCGTCAAGGACGGCAAGCTCGCCGGTGTCGCCGACATCCGTGACGAGACCTCGGGCCGTACCGGGCAGCGCCTGGTGATCGTGCTGAAGCGCGACGCCGTCGCCAAGGTCGTGCTGAACAACCTGTACAAGCACACCCAGCTGCAGGAGAACTTCGGCGCGAACATGCTCGCGATCGTCGACGGGGTGCCCCGCACCCTGCCGCTCGACGGCTTCATCTCGGCGTGGGTCGCGCACCAGGTCGACGTCATCGTCCGCCGGACGCAGTTCCGTCTGCGCGAGGCCGAGAAGCGCGCCCACATCCTGCGCGGCTACCTGGCTGCGCTCGACGCCCTCGACGAGGTCATCGCGCTCATCCGTCGCTCGCCCGACGTCGAAGAGGCCCGCACGGGCCTGATGGACCTGCTGTCCGTCGACGAGATCCAGGCGCGCGCGATCCTCGAGCTGCAGCTCCGTCGTCTCGCCGCCCTCGAGCGTCAGAAGATCCACGACGAGGCCGAAGAGCTCGAGCGCAAGATCGCCGACTTCCAGGACATCCTCGGGTCGGAGAGCCGTCAGCGGTCGATCATCCGCGACGAGCTGAGCGAGATCGTCGACCGCTTCGGTGACGACCGCCGGACCGAGATCATGTTCGGCTACGACGGCGACATGTCGATGGAAGACCTGATCCCCGAAGAGGAGATGGTCGTCACCATCACCCGCGGTGGCTACGTCAAGCGCACGCGCAGCGACCAGTATCGCTCGCAGCACCGCGGCGGCCGAGGCGTCCGCGGAGCCCAGCTCCGCGCCGACGACATCGTCGAGCACTTCTTCGTCACGACGACGCACCACTGGCTCCTGTTCCTCACCGACCAGGGCCGGGTCTACCGCGCGAAGGCGTACGAGCTTCAGGAAGCCGGCCGCGACGCGAAGGGCCAGCACGTCGCGAACCTCCTCGCGATGCAGCCCGACGAGCAGATCCAGCAGGTGCTCGACATCCGCGACTACGAGGTCGCGCAGTACCTCGTCCTCGCGACCGAGCACGGCCTGGTGAAGAAGACCGCGCTCACCGAGTACGACACGAACCGCACCGGCGGCATCATCGCGATCAACCTGCGCGACGGTGACAAGCTCCGCCAGGCGCTGCTCGTCGACGAGCACGACGACCTGCTCCTGGTGTCCCGCCAGGGCATGTCGCTCCGGTTCACGGCGACGAACGACACCCTGCGTCCGATGGGTCGCTCGACCTCGGGCGTGAAGGGCATGTCCTTCCGCGACGGCGACTCCCTGCTCGCAGCCCGGGTCGTGTCCGACGACGGCTTCGTCTGGGTGATGACCGAGGGCGGCTACGCCAAGCGCACCGCGGTCGACCAGTACCGTGTGCAGGGCCGTGGTGGTCTGGGCATCAAGGTGGCCAAGTTGGCGGTCGACCGGGGCGACCTTGTGGGCGCTCTCATCGTCGGCGAGGACGACGAGGTGCTCGTCGTGCTGCAATCGGGCAAGGTGGTAAGGTCTGCCGTGGCCGAGGTCCCTGCCAAGGGCCGTGACACGATGGGCGTCGTCTTCGCGAGGTTTGCGGAGAACGACCGGATCATCGCGGTGGCCCGGAACACCGAGCGGAACCTGGACGACCAGGACGACGCCGAGATCGAGCCCGCGGGCCCGGTGGAGACGGTCAGCCCTGCCGAAGCGGCCCCGGATTCCACTGATCCCATCGACACCGAGCCCGTCGCAGACGAGGCCGGAGAGGACCAGTCAAGCAATGAGTAGTGTCGCCGAGAAGCTCCAGAAGAAGGCGAAGCGACCCGTCGGCACCCGCCAGGTGCGGTTGCGGCTGGTCTACGTCGACTTCTGGTCGATGGTGAAGCTCAGCTTCCTCATCGCCCTGGCCGGCAGCATCGTGATCGTGGTCGCCACGGCACTGGTGTGGGTCATCCTGAACCAGACGGGTGTGTTCACCCAGGTCGACGCCCTGTTGAAGGACGTCACCGGACAGAACAGTTACTCGATCATGGACCAGTTCTCGCTGGGCCAGGTGCTCGGGTTCTCCATCGTCGTGGGCATCCTCAACGTGGTCGTCGGCACCGTACTCGGCGCCATCGTGAGCGTGCTCTACAACCTCAGTGTGCGGATCACGGGCGGTCTGCTCGTGGGCTTCACGAACAACTGACACACCCGGGCCGGATGGGCCCACTGCTCGATTTCGTTCCGGCGGCATCGTACGGTAGGCTTTCATCCGGTCTGAGGGGCTATAGCTCAGGCGGTTAGAGCGCTTCGCTGATAACGAAGAGGTCCAAGGTTCAAGTCCTTGTAGCCCCACCAGTTCTCCGGAACAGCACGACAATTCCATCCCGTCGCCGATCACCTCGGTGGCACTCGGGGCCTTAGCTCAGTTGGTAGAGCGCCTGCTTTGCAAGCAGGATGTCGGGAGTTCGATTCTCCCAGGCTCCACTCGCATCAGCCCCTGGTTGCCGACTTCGTCGTCTGCCCAGGGGCTTCGTTCTGTGCCCGTGCGCGCCGCCGCCCCTGCGGCGCGATCGTCGCGGCAGCCCGGTCGTGGTGCTTGTCTGCGCGCCTTCGGCGACGCGCCGCTCCGCGATGGTCGGGTCCGCCAGTCTCCCTGCGGATTGCTTCTGGTCGAGTGGTCGCGACATGCCGCGTGCGGTTCGCCGAGGTGGCTGGAACTGTCGTCTGAGCGTCCTCCGGGCGACAGGTTGTGACCACTCGGGGGCGTGCCCGGGGCGCGTGGCGTGAGCGCGCGGCGGACGGGAGGCGCGGTGCAAGGCCGGCGCGGGCCTCCAGGTTGGTGGGTGGGCGCGTTCAGGGCATGCGGTGCTGGTGTCCGCATGCCCGGCCCGGAGAACGACGAAGGGCCCCGGCGACAGCCGGGGCCCTTCGTACGAACCGGGAGGTCAGGCGGCGGGCTTCTCCGCCGTGTCGGCGTCGTCGGCGACCCACAGGTCATCGTCGGCGCGGAGCGTCTGGTACGCGGCGTACGCAGCACCGGCGACGGCGACGACGCCGACGATGATGAGTGCGACTCCGCCGAAGCCGAGACCCTTCTTCTGCTGCGACGGGACGTACTTCGCCGCGGCCTTCTTCGCGCTCTTGCTCTTCTTCTGCGCGTTCTTCACGATCTTCTTGACCCGGGGGTCCTTCGCGAGATCGGTCACGCTCAGCACCGAACCAGCGGTCGAGACGAGTCCGGGGACCACCTCGGACTGGAACTTGTGCGAAGCGCTCTGCGCTGCCGAGGTGGCAGCGTGCACGCCGGTTGCGAACGCGGGACGGATCCCGTTGTCGATCGCGTTCTGCACGCGGGGTGCGATGTCCTTGCGAGCTGCGTCCGCGGCGTTCGACCGGGCCTCAGCCAGGATCGCGTTCGCGTGCTCGAGGACCTTGCGCTGCTCGCCGAGGAGCGAGGCGGTCTGGCCCTTGAGCTTCTTGATCTGCTTCCGACGCTTTCGCGGGATCTCGATCGTCGTCATCTGGTACCTCCATCGGATCGGCGTGCCCCCATCCTGCCACCACACTGCCTGACAGGTCACGGAACCGCAGCTGTGCAATCCGTCCGCGGTCAGGAGTACATGCGAGAATCGGAACATGTCTCTGCACACCGCTGTCGCAACGATCCACACCAACAAGGGCGACATCCGCGTCAACCTGTTCGGCAACCACGCACCGAAGACCGTCAAGAACTTCGTCGACCTCGCCACGGGCCAGCAGGAGTGGACCCACCCCGGCACGGGCAAGGTCTCGACCGACAAGCTCTACGACGGCGTGATCTTCCACCGCATCATCAAGGACTTCATGATCCAGGGCGGCGACCCGCTCGGCCAGGGCATCGGTGGCCCCGGTTACCGCTTCGACGACGAGATCTCCCCGGAGCTCACGTTCCAGAACCCCTACATCTTCGCCATGGCGAACGCCGGCATCCAGGGCGGCCGCGGCACCAACGGCTCGCAGTTCTTCATCACCACGGTGGCGACGCCGTGGCTGCAGGGCAAGCACACCATCTTCGGTGAGGTCGCCGACGACGAGTCCCGCGCGGTCGTCGACGCGATCGAGGGTGTTCCGACCGACGGTCGCGACAAGCCCGTCGAGGACGTCGTCATCCAGAGCATCGACGTCGAAGGCGTCTGACCCTCACGTGACCGACCAGGCGTACAACCCGAACAACACCTGCTACCGGCATCCGGACCGGCAGAGCTTCGTCCTCTGCCAGCGCTGTGGGCGGACGATCTGCCCGGAGTGCCAGACGCCGGCGGCGGTCGGGGTGCACTGCCCGGAGTGCGTGCGTGAACAGCGCGCACAGTTCGCAGCGAACCGCCGAGCGTCCGGAGCCCCGAGTGGGTTCACGGTCGCTCGGCGGCGTTTCGCCATGCTCGACCAGAAGGCCACGGTCGTCATCGTGGCCGTCACGGTCGCCATCTGGCTGCTCGATCAGGTGAGCGGTGGGTTCTTCTCGAGCCTGTTCGCCTACAACTCGCTGTTGTTCCCGACCCAGCCATGGCGCGTGGTGACGGTCCTGTTCGTGCACTCGGGCATCTTCCACATCCTGTTCAACATGTGGGCGCTGTGGATCTTCGGTCGGATGCTCGAGAACATGCTCGGTGCCTGGCGGTTCCTGGCGCTGTACTTCATCACCGGGATCTTCGGGTCGATGCTCGTGACCTTCCTCGCTCCGGGCACCTGGGTCGTCGGAGCGTCCGGTGCCATCTTCGGTCTCTTCGCCGCGTTCTTCGTGCTGCAGCGCAGCCTGGGGAACAACGCCGTGCAACTCCTCGTGATCATCGGGCTGAACCTGGTGATCGGGTTCCTGCCCGGGACCAACATCTCGTGGCAGGCGCACGTCGGCGGGATCATCGGTGGGTTCGTGATGGGCTTCGTCTTCGCGCAGACGCGGAACATCCGGAAGCGCCCGTTGCAGATCGCGTTGATCGTCGCTGCGGCGGTGCTCGGCCTCGCCCTCACTGCAGTCGGGTACGCCGTCACGGTCGGCTGACACGTCCGCAGCACCACCTTCGAACGCCCCGTCGCACTGCGGCGGGGCGTTCGTCGTTCCCGGGGCACACCGTTGCTGCTCATCCACAGCTCTCCACAGCGTCCCCGGGAGTTATCCACAGCTGTGGAGAAGTCGGTGAGTTACACCAGTGTGATTATCCCCACTGTGGACTCAGCTGTGGATAACTCCGGGGTGGGGGTGTGGATGACCGTGTGGAGAGTGGGGAAAAGTGTGGAGAACGGCCGGATCATCGAGGATCTGCGTTCCTCTGGTGCTCGACCTTGTGGAGAACGACGACGCCCGCCGCACCTTGCGGTGCGACGGGCGTCGAGAGAACAGCGGGCTGGGGGTCAGCGCCACCGGGTGGTCATGAGAAAGCCGACGAACATGATGCCGAAGCCGATCACGATGTTCCACGAGCCGAGGCTCGGAACCGGCAGCGTGGCGTTCGAGATGTAGAAGACGATCACCCACACCAGACCGATGAGCATGAAGCCGAACATGACCGGCTTGAACCACACCGGGTTCGGGGCGTCCCCCGCGGTGTCGACCGAGTCAGCTCGGGTCGTCCGGGCGGGCTTGGTGCGGTCCTTGTCCTTGGCCATGGCCGGTATCCTACCGTGACCACGTGTGTGGATCGGCCCGCGGACCGCCGCACACATCCCCCACGAGTACGGTGAACCGCCATGACCAGGATCCTCGTCGTCGACAACTACGACAGCTTCGTCTACACGCTCAACGGGTACGTGCAGCAGCTCGGTGCCGAGACCGACGTCGTGCGCAACGATGCCTCCCCCGAGTCCGAGATCGCCGACCGCATCGCCGAGTACGACGGCGTGCTCCTGTCCCCGGGTCCGGGTACACCAGCGGCTGCGGGCGTCTCGATCCCCACGGTGCACGCGGCGATCGCTGCGGAGACCCCGCTGCTGGGTGTCTGCCTGGGGCACCAGGCCATCGCTGAGGCCCTCGGCGCGACCGTCACGCACGCCGAGGAGCTCATGCACGGCAAGACCTCCGAGGTCGACCACGACGACAGCGCGCTCTTCGCCGGCGTCCCGCACCCCTTCACGGCCACCCGGTACCACTCGCTCGCGATCGTCGACGGCACCGTCCCCGACGAGCTCACCGTGACCGCGCGCACCGAGGGCGGGGTCATCATGGGCGTCCAGCACCGTGAGCACCCCGTGTTCGGCGTGCAGTTCCACCCGGAGTCCGTGCTGACCGAGGGCGGCTACCGCATGGTCGGCAACTGGCTCGAGACCACCGGCCTGACCGGGGCCGCCGAGCGTGCCGCCGACCTCGGGCCGCTCATCGCCACGCACCGCGCCTGACGAACGCCCGCGGCGACAGACGCCGCCGTGTCCTCGAGACGCCGCCGGATCCGGCGGCGTCTCGTGCGTTCCGGAGCGCCGTGCCGACACGACGGCGTCTGTCCCGCACTGGACCGGACCGCCTGCGTGAGGTGTCGCTGGAGGCGGTCGTGCGCCGCGCCTCCAGGCCGTTGTGTCCAGCGCGGCGAACTGAGGCGACGATCAGACGTGCCTACAGGCATGGAGGCCGAACCGGAGGCCCGTCACCCGTCCGTCAGGAGGGTCAGTTCAGGAGACGGTCGGCTCAGCGACCGTCGTCACCCTTGCCGTCACCGCTGTCGCTGTTCCCGCTCTTGTCGCCACTGTCGTCGTTCGAGGTCGGGGCCTTCGACGGCGCCGCGGAGCGTGCGCAGTAGGTGAGCGTGACGGCGCTGCCCTGGGCGACGTCACCGGCAGGGGTGTCCTGCTGGGTGACGAGGCCACCCGTGCACGAGTACGACGGAGCGCCGTTCACGGTGAGCCCGAGCTGCTCCACGGTGGCCTTCGCCGCCGGGAACTGCTGCTGCGTGACGTCCGGCAGCTGGACCTTGCCGTTGGAGATGGTGAGGTTGATCACGATCCCCTTGGTGTGCAGGGACCCTGACTCGGGGTCGGAACTCAGCACCGTGCCCTCGGGCACGTCGGCCGAGTAGTCGCTCGAGATCGCGCCGAGACGGAACCCGGCGTCGTCGAGAGACTGTTGCGCCGCGGCCTGTGACTGGCCGTCCAGCTCGGGCACGGGGATGCGTTCCGGGCCGAGGGACACGACGACGTCGACGTTCTGGTTGCGCCCGAGGTTCACCCCCGAGCCGGGGTCCGTCCGGATGACCATGCCCTTGTCGACACTGTCGGAGTTCTCCTCGACCTTGACGGGCTTGAGGGACTTCTTCTCGATGGCACTGGCGGCGGCGCTGTAGGTCGAGCCCGCGACGTTCGGCACGCTGACCGAGGACGACACCGGCGGCTTGCCGGGTTGCAGGTTCGCGACGAAGAACACCACGGCGACGATGACTGCGACCGTGAGCAGGATGCCGACCCAGATCCACGCCACCGGTGGGCGGTTCTGCGTGCGCTGCGGTCGGTGCTCGGCGGTGTCGTCGTCGAGCTCGCGGAACGCCGATGCTGCGTTCGTCGTCGTGCGGGGGTCGACGCCGAACAGCACGGTCGACGCGTCGTTCGCAGCGTTCTGCTGCTGCTTCTTGGTGGACGCGGGGACCCGGCCTGCTGCAGCCTGCTGCAGGTCGGCGCGGAACTCGGCCGCGTTCTGGAACCGGCGCGTGCGGTCCTTGACCAGGGCGTGGAGGGTCACGGCGTCGAGGGCAGGTGACACGTCGGGCGAGATCGTCGACGGTGCGACCGCCTGCTCGCTGACGTGCTGGTACGCGACCGCCACCGGGGTGTCGCCGAGGAACGGTGCGCGACCGGTGAGGAGCTCGAAGAGCACGACGCCCGTGGAGTAGAGGTCGGTGCGGGCGTCGACGGTCTCGCCGCGGGCCTGCTCCGGCGAGAAGTACGAGGCGGTGCCGAGGATCGACGTGGTCTGCGCGACCGTCGCCGAGGTGTCGGTGATGGCACGGGCGATGCCGAAGTCCATGACCTTGACCTGGCCGCTGTGCGTGACCATGACGTTGGCGGGCTTGATGTCCCGGTGGACGACGCCGGCGCGGTGCGAGTACTCGAGTGCGGTGAGGATGCCCTCGGTGATGCGGACGGCTTCGTCCGGGGCGACGGCGCCCTCGGCGATGATGTCGGAGAGCGGTCGGCCCTCGACGTACTCCATCACGATGAAGGGGACCTGCACCTCGGCACCCGACGGCTCGGACACCGTCTCTTCGCCGGCGTCGTACACGCGGACCACGGTCGGGTGCGCCATGCGGGCGGCGGCCTGGGCTTCCTGTCGGAAACGCGTGCGGAAGGCCGGGTCGTTGGCGAGGCTCGGCTTGAGGAGCTTCACCGCGACCTTGCGGCCGAGACGGGTGTCGATGCCGAGGTGCACGGTCGCCATGCCGCCCCGACCGATGACGTCACCGATCTCGTAGCGATTGGCGAGGAGCGTGATCCCCGCGGTCACACCTTCTGGCACGTACTCCTCCGTCTGTTCGTCCGGCCTAGTGTACGACAGCACCACCTGGTGGGACGCTGGTCACGGAGGGGCCGACCGAACCGTTACCGAACGGTGTCGACAGTCCCCGTCCGGGGGTCGTTCACAGGTTGTCCTGCGGGGTCTCGGTCGGGTTCGGTGTGTCACCGGGGTCGGTACCGTTGCCCGGATCCTCGGTGTCGGGGGCGGTCCAGGTGGCCGTCGCGGCGTCCGATCCCGGGGACTTCGCGAGGTCGCTCCCGTTCGCGCCGCAGGTGACGGAGTACTTGAACGTGACCGGCTGGTCGGCTGCGTCGGCCTGGATGCTGACGGCTGTCGAGGAGATCGTGCCCGAGGTCGCTCCGGAGGAGTCCTTGCCGCCGGTCACGTTCCACGAGTAGGTGGAGACGCTGTACCCGGTCGGGCACGTGGCTGTCTCCCAGCTGAAGGTCACCGATCCGGTGTCGGAGACGTCGCCGGCCTCGGGAGCGGCTGGCTTCGAGACGGTCGGCGGCGTGGTCCACTGCCGGATCGTCACGGTGTCGCCGGGGACGAGGCTGCCGGTCGGGTCGAGCGACTGGACGGTGTTCGGGCTGTTGGAGCCGGTCGCCGCGTCGCCGTCGACGACGGTTGCCACGAGTCCGAGCTGGCCGAGTTCGGTCTGCACCTCGGAGGTCGGGCGGCCGATGTAGTCCGACGAGTCGATGTCGACGCGGGCCACGGAGGGCGTGGGGCTCGGCGTGGTCTCCGTCGGGGTCGCTCGGGGAGTCGACCGCGACGGACTCGGTGACGGGTCCGGCGCACTGTTGCCGTTCAGGGCGAAGACAGCGATGCCCGCGGCGATGGCGAGCACGACGACGGCGCCCACGACCCACCAGATCCAGGCGCGCTTCTTCTTCGGCTCCTCGGACTCGTCGGAGACGGGCGAGCGGGGGGTGCCCGGCCCGCCGGCCACCGCGCCGGCCTGCGTGCCGATGAGTGCGGTCGCGGCGTCGTTCCCCTGACCCTGCGGCGGGTTGAACGCGACGGTGCCGTTCCCCGCGATCGCGGGGACGGCCACGGTGGCCGCAGCGACGTCACCACGGCGGAGCGCCTGTGCGGCACGGGCGAGGTTGGCGGCCGTCGCGGGACGGTCGGCGGGCTTCTTCGCGATGCACGAGATGACCAGGGCCGAGACGGGCTCCGGGATGTCCCCGGGCAGCGGCGGCGGCTGCTCGTTGATGTGCGCCATCGCGATCGCGACCTGCGACTCGCCGGTGAACGGACGACGACCCGCCAGGGCCTCGTACGCGACGATGCCGAGCGAGTAGATGTCGGTCGACGGCGAGGCGGGGTGGCCGCTCGCCTGCTCGGGCGACAGGTACTGCACCGTGCCCATCACCTGACCGGTCGCGGTGAGCGGGACCTGGTCGGCGATGCGGGCGATGCCGAAGTCGGTGATCTTGACGCGACCGTCGGGCGTGATGAGCAGGTTGCCGGGCTTGATGTCGCGGTGCACCAGGCCGACCGCGTGCGCGGCCTGCAGGGCGTTGGCGGTCTGCGCGACGATGTCGAGCACCTTGTCGACCGGGAGCGTGTGCTCGCGCTCGATCATGGTCGACAGGGCCTCGCCGGGGACGAGCTCCATCACGAGGTAGGCGCTGCCGTCCTCTTCGCCGTAGTCGAAGACGTTGGCGATGCCCTCGTGGTTGACGAGGGCAGCGTGCCGGGCCTCGGCGCGGAAGCGCTCGAGGAAACCGGGGTCACCGAGGTACTCGTCCTTGAGGATCTTGAGTGCGACGGTTCGGCCGATGACGAGGTCGGTCGCCTGCCACACCTCGCCCATGCCGCCGATGGCGACCCGGGAGGAGAGCTGGTACCGCCCACCGAAGGTGAGTCCGCTGGTGGGTCTCATTTGTTCAGCACCGCCTCCATGACTTTCTTCGCGACCGGGGCCGCGACCGTGTTGCCGACTCCGGACTGCCCGAGCCCGCCGCCGTTGCCGACGACGACCGCCACGGCGACCTCCGGGTCCTTGGCGGGGGCGAACCCCGTGAACCAGAGCGTGTAGGGATCGCCGGTGCCACCTTCGGCCGTGCCGGTCTTGCCGGCGACGTCGACACCGTCGATCTTGGCATTGGTACCGGTCCCCGCGTTCACGACGCTCTGCATGGCCTCGGTGAGGTCAGCGGACTCGGAGGGTGACAGCGGATCACTGTACTGCCTCGGGGAGAAGGACTCGACCGTCTTCAGGTCGCTCGTGGTGATCGAGTCGATGAGCGACGGCTGCATGACCTTGCCGCCGTTCGCGATGCCGGCGGACACCATCGCCATCTGCAGCGGGGAGACCCGGACGCTCGCCTGGCCGAAGGCGCTCAGCATGAGCTGGGCCGTCGAGTCGACGTCGGGGTACTGGCTCGCGGTGGCAGCCATCGGGACCTCGATCGCGTCGCCGAAGCCGTACTTGTCGGCCATGCTCTTGATCGCGTCGTACCCGAGCTTCTGGCCGAGTTCAGCGAAGGGGATGTTGCACGAGTACTGGATGGCCGTGCGGAGCTTGACCTTGTCGCCGCCGCCGCAGGTGCCGCCCTCGGCGTTGTTGATGTACGAGCTCGTCCCGGGCAGCTGCAGTCGCGACGGGTTCGGGAACGTGGAGTCGAGGTTGTACTTGCCGCCCTCGAGTGCCGCGGAGGCCACCACGAGCTTGAACACCGACCCGGGTGTGTACAGGTCGCCGCCGATGGCGCGGTTCTGCAGCGGGGCGGTGTCGGCGCCGAGCAGGGCGTCGTACTGGCGCTTGACCTCGGCCGTGTCGTGTGAGGTGAGCGAGTTCGGGTCGTAGCTCGGCTTCGACACCATCGCGAGGATCTTGCCGGTCTTCGGTTGGATCGCGACGACGGCACCGCTGTTGGTGCCGAGTGCGTCGTACGCGGCCTGCTGCACGTCGGGGTCGATGGTCAGGTTGACGTTGTCGCCCTGGACGTCCTGGCCGGTGAGGATCGAGTTGAGGTTCTGGAAGAACGAGGCGTCGGAGTTGCCCGACAGCACGGTGTTCTCCGCGCTCTCGATGCCGGTGTTGCCCTGCCCGATCGTGAAGTACCCGGTCACCGCCGAGTACAGGTCGCCGTTCGTGTACTTCCGCTGGTACTCGTACTGGTCGTCCACCGGGGTCGACTCGGCGATCGGGCTGCCGTCGACGAGGATCGCGCCACGCTTCGTCGAGTAACTGTCCAAGATGGTCCGGGAGTTCCGGGAGTCGGCGCGCAACGAGTCCGCTGCGAAGAACTGGATCGACGTCGTCGACACGAAGAGTGCGACGAACATGAGCACGATGACGGTCGAGACACCGCGGAGCTGTCGGTTCATCGACGACGCTCCTTCCTGGTCCGCCCGCTCGCGGCGGGGAGCGCGCCCTGCTGGACACGCTGTTCGGCGGGGATCGAGTCGGTCAGGCGCAGCAGCATCGCGGCGATGATCCAGTTGGCGATGAGCGAGGAACCACCGGCGGCCATGAACGGCGTCGTCAGGCCCGTCACCGGGATGATCCGGGTGATGCCACCGACGACCACGAACACCTGCAGGGCGATGATGAAGCCGAAGCCGACACCGAGCAGCTTGCCGAAGTCGTCCTGCGCCATGAACCCGACGCGGATACCGCGCGATGCGAAGACGATGAAGAGGGCGAGGATCGCGAAGACGCCGATCAGGCCGAGCTCCTCGCCGAGCGACGCGACGATGTAGTCGGCGTTGGCGACCGGCGTGATGTACGGCCGGCCCTGCCCGAGCCCGGTCCCGGTGATCCCGCCGTTCGCGAAGCCGAACAGGCCCTGCACGAGCTGGTAGCTCGCCTGGGTGTCGCGGCTGAAGACCTCTTGGTTGAACGGGTCGAGCCACTGCTCGAAGCGGCCGCGCACGTACTCCAGGACGCTCTGTGCGACGAGGGCGCCACCGATGAACAGCGTGAGCCCGATCGCGACCCAGCTGATGCGTGCCGTGGCGACGTAGATCATCACGAGGAACAGGCCGAAGTAGAGCAGGGCGGTGCCGAGGTCGCGCTGGAACACGAGGACGGCCATCGCGGCGCCCCACATCACCAGGATCGGACCGAGGTCACGGGCACGCGGGAACGTCATGCCGAGGAACTTCTTGCCGACGATCGACAGCGAGTCGCGGGCGGTGACGAGGTACCCGGCGAAGAACAGCGCCATTGTGATCTTCGCGAGTTCACCGGGCTGGAACGAGAACGGACCGATCTTGATCCAGACCCGCGCGCCACCGATGTTCGTGCCGATGCCCGGCAGCATCGGCAGGAGCAGCAGGACGATCGTCAGCGCCATGAAGATGTAGCGGTACCGCTGCAGGAACCGGTGGTTGCGGACGGCGACGAGCGTGATGATCGCCAGGACCATCGCGAGCATCGTCCAGACGATCTGCTTCACGCCGATGGCGTCCCAGCCGGACAGGCCGTTGTGGACGTCGATGCGGTAGATCTCGGCGATGCCGATGCCGTTCAGGACGAGCGCGATCGGCAGGATGAACGGGTCGGCGTTCTTCGCCACGACCCGCAGCACCACGTGCATGACGAGTGCGAGCCCGAGGATGCCGCCGCCGACCCAGAGCACCGACTGGTCGAACAGTCGGCCCTTGGTGCCGAGCTGCACGAGCACCATCGCACCCGCGCAGATGCCGCACGCGATGACGAGCAGGAAGAGCTCGAGGTTCCGCGCGCGAGCGGGCTCCCGGAGCTTGATCGTGATCGCCTGGGTGAAGGACTGGGCGGCCGTGGCGTTGCTCATCGCGGGCTCCGCGTCGGACTCGGAGACGGCGATCGGGTCGGCGAGGGCGACGGTGACGAGCTGGCGTCGCCGTCCCCACCGGTGCCGGCCTGGTCCTGGCCGGTCGCGGCGGCCTTGCGCAGGCGGTCGACGATGTCACGGGCGTCGGTGAGGGACTGCGCGTTGATCGTCGAGCGGACGTTCTCGCGGGTGTAGTCCGGCAGCGACGAGACCGTGATGTCGGTGTCCTCGTACACGTCCGACAAGGCCAACGGCCCGATCGACTGCTGCACGCCCTTGTAGATCGCGACGGTGCCGCGGTCGGTGCCGACGTAGTAGTGGTCCTGCGTGATCCGCCAGCCGATGAACACCGCGCCGACGAGCACGGCGACCGCGACCACGAGCGCGACGGTCCAGGACACCCGACGGCGGATGCGGCGTCGGCGGTCCTCGGCGATGAGCTCGGCGAAGAACTGGTCGGACTCGGGCTCGAAGTGCGAGTCCTCGGGCGCGGTGGTGACCTTGAGCGGGTGGAGCAGGATCGTGGGGAGGCGGATCGGCTTGCGGCCGGTCGACGCCTCGAAGGTGAGCGGTGCCGCAGCGGAGCCGACCGTGGTGGCCGCGTCGTCGTCGTCTTCGGGTTCGGTGTCCGTGACGTCCATCACCACGACGGTGACGTTGTCGGGGGCACCGTGGTCGAGCGTCTCCTTCACCAGGCGCTGCGTGACCTGGTTGGCGTCCATGTTCGAGGCCAAAGCGTGGCGGATGCGCTCTTCGGCCAGGTACGAGGACAGGCCGTCGGAGCAGAGCAGCCAGCGGTCGCCCGGCTGGATGTCCATGATCGCCGTGTCGACCTCGGGGGCGGCGTCGACGTCGCCGAGCACGCGCATCAGCACGGAGCGGCGCGGGTGGACCGCGGCTTCCTCGGGCGTGATCCGGCCGCTGTCGACGAGCCGCTGGACGAAGGTGTGGTCGGACGTGATCTGCTGCAGCTCGCCGTCGCGGTGACGGTAGATGCGGGAGTCGCCGATGTGCGCGATCGCGATCTGCTCGCCGACGCGGATCATCGCGGACACCGTGGTGCCCATGCCGGTGAGCTCCTGGTGCTCGAACACGGTCTCGGTGATCAACTGGTTCGCCGCGATGAGTGCCGACTGCAGTGCGAACTCGGCGTCGTGCGCCGACGGGAACTCGCGATCGACCTCGCGGATGCGTCGGATCGCAATCGCCGAGGCGACGTCACCGCCGGCGTGGCCGCCCATGCCGTCCGCCACCGCGAACAGGTGCGCCCCGGCGTAGCCGGAGTCCTGGTTGTTCGCGCGGATGCGCCCCACGTGGGACACAGCGGCGCTCAGCGTGCGAGCGGTCATGCCGGGTTACCGCCGCAGCTCGAACGTCGTCGTCCCGATCGTGATGGGCGTGCCCTCTGCCACGAGGACGGGAGCGCTCACCTTCTGACCGTTGACGAAGGTGCCGTTCGTGGACTCGAGGTCGGTGAGGAGCCAGCCGTCGGCGCGGAGGTCGAGGCGGGCGTGGTTGGTCGAGGTGTAGTCGTCACGGATCACGACGTTCGACTCGCTCGACCGTCCGATCGTGATGGGGCCGCCACCCAGCGGCATCTCCATGCCCTCGCGCGCACCCTCGGTGATGACCAGGCGGGACGCGGCCGGCGAGGCGGGACGCTGCGAACCTCCGGGTTGCCCGATCACGTCGGTGAACGCACCGCTCGAGGCGGGGCCGGGGGCCGCCGCAGCCGGCACGGTGGGGGTGCTCGGTCCGGACGGCGCCGACTTGGGATCGGTCGGGATCGTGCGGACGCGCTGGCCGAAGAGATCGCTGCGCAGGGCGAACACGATCACGAAGACGAACAGCCAGAGCACCGCGAGGAACGCGAAGCGCAGGACGAGCAGGGTCAGGCCTGTGGTCATCGAGCACCTCCGTCGTTCTCCGGGATCACCCGGAACACCATACGGGTACGACCGATCTCGATGGTGGAGTCCGGCTCCACGATCGCCTGCTGGAAGTGCTGACCGTTCAGCTTCGAGCCGTTCGTGGAGCCGAGATCGGTGGCCTGGGCGTGCTTGCCGTCCCACAGCACCTCGACGTGCTTCCGGCTCGTCCCGGTGTCCGCGATGGTGATGTCGGCGTCGCTGCCGCGCCCGATCACCGTGCGCCCGCGGTGCAGTCGGTGTCGCTGCGAGCCGATGTCGAGCACCGGGACCCAGGCCACGTCGCGCTGCACGGTGGTGGAGTCGACCTGCAGGATGCCCGTCGAGAGCGTGCCGTCCTGCTGGAGCCGGATGGTGACCGGGCCGGAGAACGAGTAGTTCTGCGCGACGGCGTGTTGGTGCACCATCTGGGTCAGTTCGTCGATGAGCGGGCGACCGACGTCGTTCATGCGCGTGCAGTCCGGCGGTGCCAGGCGCACGGTGAACTCGTTCGGCACGAGGATGCGCTCGCGAGAGACCACCGCAGCCTTCGTGTCGAGCTCGCGCCGCAGGGCGCTCGAGATCTCGACGGGCTGCACCCCGGAGCGGAAGGTCTTCGCGAACGCGCCGTTGACGGCGCGTTCCAACCCTCGCTCGAAGTTGTCCAGCAGGCCCATGCGTCTCCCGTGTCGTCGGTCGTCAACCACTGCATGGTAGTGGTTGGCGTTGACACCCGTCTGTGCGTGGTAGTGTTTCGGGGCTGGCGCGAGTGGCGGAATTGGTAGACGCGCACGGTTCAGGTCCGTGTGCTGGAAACGGCGTGGGGGTTCAAGTCCCCCCCTCGCGCACCAGGCGAAGAACAGGAAAGGCCCCGGAGGAATCCGGGGCCTTTCCTGTTTCTCCGGAGCCGTCCGCGGTTCGCGGCTGTCAGGCCCGGTCGGCGTCCGTCGTGTGGTCGGCATCCGGCCTGGAGGCACGGCCCGGCCCCGACACGCCGGTCACGTCGAACCCGTGGTCGGCTCTCCGTCCTTGCTGCGAGGCGAAGAACGGGCGCGCGCTGGGCAGGAAGAGCAGGACCGCGGCGACGACCGACAGCGCGATCGTCAGGACCGCGAGTTCGCCGCCGGTGAGGCTCAGGACCGCGCGGAAGGCCGCGACGACGACGAGCACGATGCGCGCGACGCGGGAGCCCGCGGCCATCCGGAACACCGCCCACGTCACGAGGGCCCAGAGTGCCAGGGCGACGATCCCGGCGAGGACCGGTGCCTGACCGACCGCGGCGTCCGTCGCGAAGAACTGGAGCACCGTGGCCGCGACGCAGGCCGCCACCCACACCAGCCACAGCACGAAGGACACGGTCACCACCTGCGGTCGGTCCGGTCGTCGGAGGATGAACGTCCTGGTCATGCTGCACCGCCCTCTGCCGCTCCCTGGTGCGGCACGTCGAGCGTACCGAGCGGACGGAGACCTGCCGAGGTGCCCCGCTACGGTGACCGGGTGACCGACGAACGCACGACCGCCCCTCGTCCCGGTGTCGACGTCCCCGACGACCGCGGTCGCATCGGACTCGACGCCGTGGGCCGTGCCCTCGACCGCAACCCCGACGTCGTCGTGCGGGACGTCGAGGTGGTGTCGAACGGCTGGCACGTGCTCCGTCGCACGACCCTCGACGTCCGGCGGCGTGACGGTCGGTGGGACCGGCAGCAGCGCGAGACCTACGACCGCGGCAACGGTGCGACGGTCCTGCCGTACGACGCCGAGCGCGGCACCGTCCTGCTCACGCGGCAGTTCCGGTGGCCGGCGTACGTGAACGGACACCCGGACGGCATGTTGATCGAGGCCGCGGCGGGACTGCTCGACGAGGACGATCCCGAGACCGCGGTGCGGCGTGAAGCGGCCGAGGAGCTCGGCATCCGGCTCGGTGCGCTCGAGCACCTGGGCGACGTGTTCATGAGCCCCGGTTCGGTCACCGAGCGGGTGCACTTCTACCTCGGCGCCTACACCCCGGCCGACCGGGTCGAGGCCGGTGGCGGCGTGGAGGACGAGGGCGAGGACATCGAGGTGCTCGAGGTGCAGCTCGACGAGGCGCTCGCGATGGTGGCGGACGGTCGGATCGCCGACGGCAAGACGATCATGCTGCTGCAGTGGGTGGCGCTGGGGCGGGTGTCACCCCGACAGGACTGACCCGTCCAGACCCACCGCTCGAGCGATCGTCGTGCGGACCAGGCCCTCGCGGGTCGGGCGGTCGAGGTAGTCGACCAGGGCGTACCCGTTGGTGGCGTCGACGAGCGCGAAGAGCAGGCGTCCGACGCCGTCCGGGTCGTCGGTGTGCAGCACCCCCGCGCGCACCCCGTCGACGACGACCGTGGTCGCGAGGAGCTGCCAGGCGTCCATGACGTCCCGTGCCGCGGTCGCCAGTGCCGCGTTCGTGCGGCCGATGCTCCAGGCGTCGGCCCACAGGGTGGCGACGTCGTCGCGCGCGGGATCGGCGATGCAGCCGAGCAGGGTGCGGAGGCCGGAGACGGGGTCGGGCGCAGCGGCGACGATCGCGCGGACCTCGGTGACCTCGGCGACCGCGACGGTGCGGAACGTCTCGCCGACCAGGTCCTCCATGCTCGGGCGGTAGTGGGCGACGAGCGAGGGCGCGACCCCGATCACGGCGGCGACCCCGCGGAGCGTCACCGCCGCGAGGCCCTCGGCACGCGCCAGGTCGACGGCGGCCGCCGTGATCTGGGCTCCGCGTTCGGCCGGGCTCAGGCGCCGGCGGGCCGGTGTCGACGGCATCGACCCACCGTATCCGCGCGTCACGCGCCCTCGACCACGAAGGCTGCCCAGAGGTCGGCCCGGGTCGAGAAGACGGAGAGGTCACGGTCGAGGAGCCGACCGGCGTGCTCCACCCGGGCGCGGGCGGTGTGCCGGTGGATGCGGAGGACCCGTGCGGTGCGGTCGTACTCGCAGTTCTCCTGCAGCCAGGTCCGGACGGTGCCCGTGAGCTCGGTGCCGGCCGTGCGGTCGTGGTCGAGCAGCGGCGCGAGGAACGCGCGGGCGACGGCACCGGCGTCCACGTCGACGTGGGCGAGGTGGGCGAGCACCCCCTCTCGGGCGAGGTCGCCGAACTCGGTGGTGCCCGGGCGTCCTTCACGGCGTCGGTCGAGTGCCTGCACGGCCTCGGTGCGGGCGCGTCCGAACGACCGGTAGGCGGCGCCGTCGGACAGGCCGGCGCGCAGGTCGAAGCGGTCGACGAGTGCACCGACGATCCCGGTGTCGTCCGCGTTCACGCAGAGGAACAGGGCGTCGTCGACCGCGAAGAACAGGTGCCCCGGACGGTCCTGCACCCACAGTTCGAGCAGGTCCACCACGGTGTCGAGGTCGTGGTCGGGGACGTCGACGGCCGCGATCCGGACGGGTTCGGTGGGCAGCGGCCCCCACACCTCGCGGGACGTCGCCTGCACCACCTCGGGTTCGCCGACGGACAGCATCGTGAGGAGCCCGGTCCGCAGGAGCCCCCGGGCACGGGCGAGCTCGCGGTTCTGCTGCAGGGCGAGGCCGGCCAGGGCGATCACGGCCGTGACGACCTCGCGTCCGGCCCGGTCGAGGGCTCCGCCGTTCGCGATCGCGAGCACGCCGCTCAGATGTCCGCCGCTGCCGAGCGTCTGCAGGGTGTACCCGACGCCCCGGACGGTGGCGACCGGCAGGCTCGCCCGCTGCCCGGAGCGCAGCAGCCGCAGCGCTTCGGTCCGCAGGAGGTCGAGGTCGGCAGCGGGCAGCCCGTCGGCGGGGTGTCCGCGGTCGAGCCGCCCGGAGACGTCGAACAGGCCGACCCACCCGTCGAGCTGCCGGGACAGCTCGGCGATGGTCGCGCCGAGTCCGTCCGGTCGCATCGCGGCGAGCGAGATGGCCCGTTGCGCGGCGAGGGCCCAGGCACCGCGTGCGTTGGCGTCCCGTGCGACCGCTTCGGCGTTGGCCTGCGCGACCGCGATGAAGGAGGTCTCGTAGGGCACCTCGAACAGCGGCAGTCCGTTCCGGGCGCAGGCGGCGACCAGGGCGTCGGGGGTGCCAGCCCGGACCACCTCGGTGCCGAACCCGAGCGCCACGACACCGCCGTCCACGAGCCGCCGGACGTAGGCCTCGGCGACGTCGTCGCGCACCTCGGCCTCGGCACCGAACTGGGTGCCGGTCGTGAGCAGTCCCTGTCCCTCGGCGAGGAACGGCGTCGGGTCCTCGAGGTCCGAGCTGTGCAGCCAGGACAGCGGGGCATCGAGGGCGTGCTCGTCCGCGTCGGTGAGCGGGCGCAGGTGGAGTTCACGCCGGTGCAGCAGGGAGCGCAGCGTTGCGGGCATGCGGTCACCCTATCCACCGGGTCGATCTGGCCGGGGGCCGATGTACGCCGTGGACAGTACGAGTGCGCGGTGGTGGCTCCTACCATCGCGGCATGTCCTCCACCGCAGCGTCCGCGACCCGAGCGACCACCGGCGGCCCGTCGCTGCCCCAGGAACGACGGCTCGTCACCGCCGTCCCCGGCCCGCGATCGCAGGAGCTGCTCGCCCGGAAGGCCGGTGCCGTCGCGGCCGGCGTCGGTGTGGCCGTGCCCATCGCCGTCGTCGCGGCCGGTGGCGGCGTCGTGGTCGACGCCGACGGCAACTCGTTCGTCGACCTCGGGTCCGGGATCGCCGTGACGTCGGTCGGCAACGCCCACCCCGGTGTGGTCGCTGCGGTCACCGAGCAGGTCGCCGCCTTCACGCACACGTGCTTCACCATCGCCGCCTACGACGGGTACGTCGCCGTCGCCGAGGCACTCAACCGTCTGACCCCCGGCGACCACGAGAAGCGGACGGCGCTGTTCAACTCCGGGGCCGAGGCCGTCGAGAACGCCGTCAAGATCGCCCGGAAGCACACCGGTCGGCAGGCCGTCGTCGTCTTCGACCACGCCTACCACGGCCGCACGAACCTGACGATGGCGCTGACCGCGAAGAACCAGCCCTACAAGAACGGCTTCGGACCGTTCGCACCCGAGGTCTACCGCGTCCCGATGTCGTACCCGTTCCACGACGGGCTGTCGGGGCCCGAGGCGGCGAAGCGTGCGATCAGCCAGATCGAGAAGCAGGTCGGGGCTCTGAACACCGCCGCGGTCCTGATCGAACCGATCCAGGGCGAGGGCGGCTTCGTCGTCCCGGCACCGGGTTTCCTCACCGCACTGTCCGAGTGGGCCACCGCCAACGGCGTCGTGTTCATCGCCGACGAGGTGCAGACCGGGTTCGCCCGCACCGGCGCGATGTTCGCCAGCGAGCACGAGGGGATCGTGCCCGACGTCGTCACGACCGCGAAGGGCATGGCCGGCGGACTGCCGTTGTCCGGTGTGACCGGGCGTGCGGCGATCATGGACTCCGCCCACGTCGGCGGCCTCGGCGGGACGTACGGCGGCAACCCGATCGCCTGCGCTGCAGCCCTCGCGGCCATCGACGCCTTCGAGCACGACGGACTCGTCGAGCGCGCCGGGGCGATCGGCACGGTCCTGCTCGACGCCCTGCGCAGCGCGCAGGCCGACGACCCCCGCATCGGCGACGTCCGCGGCCGCGGTGCGATGGTCGCGATGGAGCTCGTCGACCCGGCCACCGGTGATCCCGACCCCGGGCTCACCGGACGGGTGGTGCAGCACGCGTTCGAGCACGGCGTCATCGCCCTCACGGCCGGCACGTACGGCAACGTCGTGCGCTTCCTGCCGCCGCTGTCGATCGACGACGACCTGCTCCGCGACGGCCTGACCGTCGTCCTCGACGGGCTGGCCGCGTCGTGAGCGCGACGATCCCCGCCACAGCGTGGCCCAGCGTCCCCGACGCCACCGGACCAGCCGCCGAACAGGCGGTGCTCGACCGCGTCCCCACGGGCCTCCTGGTCGACGGTGTCTGGCAGCCGGCGGCCGACGGCGGCACCTTCGCCGTCGTCGACCCTGCGACCGGCGAAACACTCCTGCACATCGCCGACGCCTCGCCCGAGGACGGCCGGAAGGCGCTCGACGCCGCCGTCGCCGCACGGCACGGCTGGGCGACCACTCCCCCGCGGCAGCGCGCCGAGGTGCTGCGCCGCGCCTTCGACCTGCTGCAGGAGCGACGCGAGGAGTTCGCGCTCCTGATGACGCTGGAGATGGGCAAGCCCCTGGCCGAGGCCCGCGGCGAGGTCGCGTACGGCGGCGAGTTCCTCCGCTGGTTCTCGGAGGAAGCGGTCCGGATCGGCGGTTCGTACGGCACCAACCCCGAGGGGACCGGCCGCGCCACCGTCTCGCACAAGCCCGTCGGACCCGCGTTCCTGATCACGCCGTGGAACTTCCCGTTGGCGATGGCGACCCGCAAGATCGCACCGGCGCTCGCCGCCGGCTGCACCGTCGTCGTGAAGCCGGCCGAACTGACGCCGCTGACCACCCTGCTGTTCGCCGACCTGCTCGTCGAGGCCGGTGTGCCCGCCGGCGTCGTCAACGTCGTCCCGACCACCCGGGCCGCCGAAGTCTCCGCGCCCGTGATCGCCGACCGCCGCCTGCGCAAGCTGTCCTTCACCGGTTCCACGCCGGTCGGACGCACACTGCTCGGCCAGGCGGCGCAGAACGTGCTCCGGACGAGCATGGAGCTCGGGGGCAACGCACCGTTCCTGGTGTTCGCCGACGCCGACCTCGACCTGGCGGTGGAGGGCGCGCTCGCCGCGAAGTTCCGGAACACCGGCCAGGCCTGCACCGCCGCGAACCGGTTCCTGGTGCACGAGGACGTCGCCGACGAGTTCACCCGCCGGGTCACCGAGCGGGTCGCCGCGATGCGGGTCGGCCGGGGGACCGAGGACGGCGTGGCCATCGGGCCGCTCATCGACGCCCGAGCCGTGGACAAGGCGCACCGCCTGGTCACCGACGCGGTCGAGCGCGGGGCGACGCTCCGGACCGGCGGACACCCGGTCGACGGGCCCGGCACCTTCTACGCACCGACCGTCCTGACCGACGTGCGACCCGGCAGCGCGATCCTCGACGACGAGATCTTCGGGCCGGTGCTCGCGATCCGCACGTTCCGCTCCGAGGACGAGGCCGTGGCCGCCGCGAACGACACCGAGTACGGTCTGGTCGGCTACGCGTTCACCGAGGACCCGGCACGCGGGCAGCGCCTGATGGAGCGGCTCGAGACCGGCATGCTGGGGCTGAACACCGGGGTCGTGTCGAACGCCTCGGCCCCGTTCGGCGGCGTGAAGCAGTCCGGCCTCGGTCGCGAGGGCGGCGGCGAGGGCATCGCCGAGTACCTCGAGACCATGTACACGCTCACCCCGGACCCGTTCCGGTACACCGACAGCACCACGACCGCACAGGGAGCAGCTCGATGATCGAGAAGGACGTCGTCGTCATCGGAGCCGGTGTCGCCGGTCTCACCGCCGCGAACCGCCTGCGGGCCGCCGGCCTGCGGGTCGCCGTGCTCGAGGCCCGCGACCGCGTGGGGGGCCGCACCTGGACGAACGACATCGACGGGGTGACCCTGGAGATCGGCGGGCAGTGGGTCTCGCCCGACCAGACCGCACTGCTCGAGACCCTCGACGAGCTCGGCCTGCAGACGTACGACCGGTACCGCGAGGGCTCCAGCGTCTACGTCGACGCCGACGGCACCCGGACCGAGTACACCGGCGACATCTTCCCCCTGCCCGAGGCCACGGCGAACGAGATCGAACGCCTCGTCGCCGTCGTCGACGAGTACGTCGCGAAGGTCGACCCCGCCCGCCCCTGGGAGACCCCGGACGCGGCCGCCCTCGACGAGGTCTCGTTCCGCGCCTGGCTGCACGACCTGAGCCCGGACCGGGTCGCGAGCGACAACGTCGAGCTGTTCATCGCCGGCGCCATGCTCACGAAGCCCGCGCACGCGTTCTCGGCGCTGCAGGCCCTGCTGATGGCGGCGTCCGCCGGGAGCTTCACCAACCTGGTCGACGCCGACTTCATCCTCGACAAGCGGGTCGTCGGCGGCATGCAGCAGGTGTCCGAGCGGCTCGCCGAGCGCCTCGGCGACGACGTCCACCTGAACGCCCCGGTCCGGACGCTGCGGTGGGGCGACGACGGGGTCGTCGCGCTCGCCGACGGCGGCATCGAGGTGCACGCCCGACAGGCCCTCGTCGCGGTCCCGCCGCCCCTGTACTCACGGATCTCGTACGAACCGCCGCTGCCCCGACGCCAGCACCAGCTGCACCAGCACCTGTCGATGGGCTTCGTGATCAAGGTGCACGCCGTCTACGACCGTCCGTTCTGGCGTGCGGCGGGCCTGTCCGGCACCGCGTTCAGCCCGTACGAGGTCGTGCACGAGGCGTACGACAACACCTCGCACGGTTCCGAGCAGGGGACCCTGGTCGGCTTCGTCTCCGACCAGCACGCGGACGACCTGTTCGCGCTGTCGACCGAGGAACGGCGGGCCCGTGTGCTCGCCTCGCTGGCGCACTACTACGGCGACGAGGCCCTGTCGCCGGTCGTCTACTACGAGAGCGACTGGGGCACCGAGGAGTGGACGCGCGGCGCCTACGCGGCGAGCTTCGACCTGGGCGGGCTCGTCCGCTACGGCGCCGACCAGCGCGCCGCGGTCGGTCCGATCCGGTTCGCCTCGAGCGACCTGGCTGGGCAGGGGTACCAGCACGTCGACGGCGCGGTGCGCATCGGACGCGAGGTCGCCGAGGAGATCCTGGCGGTCGTTCCACAGCCCACTGCGGCACGGTAATTACCTGGGCCGGTTACGTCTGGGTGCCCCGTCCAGGCGCCGACGCGTACCGTCCGGGCCATGAGTGACGCAGCGAACGGGTCCAGCGACCCCACCAAGGACCAGGAGCAGTACACCGAGGACCTGCCGGACGGGTCGCCCACGGGCGACGCGACGGAGGACCCGCAGCAGGACAGCGACACGGACTCCGGCGGCGAGCCCGCCGACCCGCAGCAGTAGCGGCGACCGACGACGGACGGGAGGCACGGTGCCAGCTGGCACCGTGCCTCCCGTCCGTCCGTCACCCGGGTCCAGCGCGTCAGGAGCCGATGCGGATCAGCTTCTTGTTCACGAACTCGTCGGCCCCCAGGGGGCCGAGCTCGCGGCCGAAGCCGCTGCCCTTGACGCCACCGAACGGCAGCTCCGGGCTGTCCGCGCCGACGATGTTCACGTAGACCATGCCGGCCTCGATCCGGTCGGCGACCCGGAGTGCCTGGTCGGCGTCGGTGGTGAACAGGTACGAGCCGAGGCCGTACGGGGTGTCGTTGGCCAGGGCGATCGCCTCGTCCTCGTCGGCGACGCGGTACACGGCGGCGACGGGGCCGAAGAACTCCTCGCGGTAGGCGTCGTTGTCCGGTGTGACGTCGGTCAGGATCGTCGGCAGGAAGGCGTTGCCCTGGCGGTCGCCGCCCGTGACGACGGTCGTACCCTGCTCGACGGCGGCAGCGAGCTGCTCCTGCAGCCGGTCGGCCGCGGCTGGTGACGACAACGGGCCGAGTTCGGCACCGGGCACGCTCGGATCGGTCGGTTCGACCGCCGACATCGCCGCGGTGAACTTCGCCAGGAACTCGTCGTACAGGCCGTCGACCACCAGGAACCGCTTCGGGGCGTTGCAGACCTGGCCGTTGCCCTCGAGCCGGGTGGTGACTGCGGACTCGACGACGGCGTCCAGGTCGTCGGTGGACAGCACGATGAAGGGGTCCGAGCCGCCGAGTTCGAGCACCACCTTCGTCAGGTTCCGGCCGGCGATCTCGGCGACCGCGGCACCGGCGCGCGCCGAACCGGTGAGTGAGACGCCCTGCACGCGCGGGTCGGCGATGACGTCGGCGACCTGGTCGTTCGTCGCGAACACGTTCGTGTAGGCGCCGTCCGGGAAGCCGGCATCGTGGAAGATCCGCTCGATGGCCAGGGCGGACTCCGGGCACTGCGGTGCGTGCTTCAGCAGGACGGTGTTGCCGATGACCAGGTTCGGTCCGGCGAACCGGGCGATCTGGTAGGCGGGGAAGTTCCAGGGCATGATGCCGAGCACGACGCCGATGGAGGCCTTGCGGATGAACGCGGACCCCTCGGACCCGTCCGCCAGGGTGATCGGCTGGTCGGCCAGGAACGCCTCGGCGTGCTCCGCGTAGTAGTCGTAGATGTCGGCGCAGAAGTCGACCTCGCCCTCGGCCTGGTCGATCGGCTTCGCCATCTCGCGCACGATCGTGGCGGCGAGCTCGGCGTGCCGCTCCCGGTACAGGTCCGCGACGCGGTGGAGCAGGGCCGCACGGTCGGCGACCGTCGTCGCCCGAGACCACTCGGTGTGGGTGCGGTCGGCGGCTGCGACGGCGTCGTGCAGCTCGGCGTCCGTGATGGTCGGGTAGGTCTCGAGGGTCGTGCCCGTGGTGGGGTCGGTGACGGCGTACATGGCGTCCTCTCGTGGTGGCGGTCAGGCCTGGTCGGTCAGCTGCTTGTTCACACCGGTGACGGGCTGGTTCTCGTCGAAGCCCTTCGGTGCGACCCGGAAGCCCTTCGTGATGACGAGCAGGTAGACGAACCCGATCGCCGCCCACACTCCTCCTGCGATCAGGGCGTCGGCATGGAGCTGTGACCAGAGCACCCCGGTCAGGAGCATCGCGACCCCCGGCAGCACGATGTAGCGCCAGCGGTCGCCCGCCGTGTGACGGCGCCCGTTCCGGATCGCGAAGTGCACGATCACGGTGGCGTTGACGAAGGTGAACGCGATGAGCGCGCCGAAGTTGATGTAGGCCGCGATCGTGTCGAGCGAGAAGCTCATCGCCAGCAGGGTGACCGCGCCGACGAAGACGACGTTGAACACCGGGGTGTGCGTGCGGGGGTGCACGTAGCCGAAGACCCGCTTCGGCAGCACGTTGTTCCGACCCATCACCATGAGCATGCGGGCGACGCTGGCGTGCGACGCGAGACCCGAGGCGAGTGCGGCGACGAACCCGGCCGACACCAGGACCGCCTGGAACACCGGACCGCCGACGAGCAGGCCGATCTGGGGGAGCGGGTCGTCGGTGAACTCGCCGAACGGTGCGTTGGTGGGGAAGCGGAGCTGGGCGAAGTAGGCGGAGACCAGGAAGATCGCACCGCCGAGCAGGACGGTCAGCATGATCGCCTTCGGCATGATGCGGATGGACTTCGCCTCTTCCGTGTACATCGTCACGGCGTCGAAGCCGATGAACGAGAAGCAGACCACCGTCGCCCCGGTGAGCAGGGCCGACATCGTCACGCCGTCGTGGACGAAGGGTTCGGCGCTGACGATCGTGCCCGCACCGGCACCGTGGGTGAGCTCGATGACGGTGAAGACCACGAACGCGATCATCGCCAGGACCGCACCGATGAGCAGCACCATGTTGAGGTTCGACGTGCCGCGCATCGACAGGCAGATCACCGTCGTCACGAACACCGTGTACACGACGACGGTCACCCACGGGGGCAGCCCTGGGAACACCTGCTCCAGGTAGAGCCGGATGATCAGGGCGTTCACCATCGGCAGCAGCAGGTAGTCGAGCAGTGACGCCCAGCCCACCATGAAGCCGAGGTTAGGGTGCATCGACTCCCGGACGTACGTGTACGCGGAACCGGCCGCGGGGTAGACGCGCACCATCTTCCCGTAGCTGATCGCGGTGAGCGCCATGATGACGAGGGCGATGAGGTACGCGCTCGGCACCGCGCCGTCGGTCTGCCCGGAGACGATGCCGAAGGTGTCGAACACGACCGTCGGGGTCATGTAGCCGAGGCCGAGTCCGACGATCGCCCAGAGCCCGAGGCTCCGCTTCAGCGACCCGCCGCGCACCGGTGCTGCCGGCGCGGTGACCGCGATCGGTGATGCCATGTGACTTCCCTGCTCTTCGGGGCCGGGCAGCGTCGCCCGGATCAGTTCGGAGCACCATACCGACGGGTCGGCAGTGGGCGGACCGGCCGCGGTGTACAGGTGATCGGCACCCGCTGTACACCGCGGCAGTGGTTCAGGCCACCGGTTGCTGCTGCGTGATGCAGTGCAGCCCGCCGCCGCGCGCGAACACCTGTCGCGCGTCGATCGAGCGGACCCGTCGGCCCGGGTACGCCTCGGCGAGGATGCCCCTGGCGCGGTCGTCAGCGACCGGGTCGCCGAACGCGCAGGCGATCACGGCACCGTTCACCACGACGTGGTTCACGTAGTTCCAGTCCACCGGTCCACCGTCGTCCGACAGCGTCGAGGGGGCGGGCAACTCGATGATCGTCGCGTCGGTCGCCTGCTCGAGCGCACGTCGGATCTGGGGCATGACCAGGTGGTCCGGGTGGCCCGCATCCGGCTGGGCGTGCAGCAGGACCGTGCCCGGTTGGGCGAAGGTCGCCACCATGTCGACGTGCCCCCGGGTGCCGAAGCCGTCGTAGTCGCGCGTCAGACCGCGGGGCAGCCAGATCACCCGTGTGGCGCCGATCGTGCGCGCCAGCTCCAGCTCGACGCGCTCCCGGTCGGCGGACGGGTTCCGGCGCGGGTCGAGCTGCACCGTCTCCGTCACGAGCACGGTGCCGGCGCCGTCGACGTGGATCGCCCCGCCCTCGTTGACGAGCAACGACGGGATCCGTGTGGCTCCCGCAGCACGGGCGACCGTCGCGGCGACCTCGGCGTCACGGGTCCACGTCGACCACGGGTTCGCACCCCAGCCGTTGAAGACCCAGTCGACGGCGCCGAGCGCACCGGTCACGTCGTCGACGACGAACGTCGGACCGATGTCGCGCATCCAGAAGTCGTCGAGGGGCGCCTCGAGCACGTCCACGCCGGACGACAGCAGGCGACCGGCATCCGCGCGGGCGACCGGGTCCACGACGACGGTCACCGGCTGGTGCTCGCTGATCGTGTTGGCCGTGGTCGCCCACGCCGTGCGCGCGGCCTCGGCACTCGCCGCGTCGTCGCCGAGCGTCAGGCCGGGGCGCGGGAACGCCATCCAGGTGCGTTCCTGCGGAGCCGTCTCGGGAGGCATCACCCACGTCATGCGCGCGCCCCGCGCCCGGCGGTGGCCGGTTCCACGGCCAGGGCCGCGTCGATCGCGTCGCGTGCGCCGTACGCGTGGCGTTCCTCGTCGACGGGGTCGACGAGCCCGGCGTACAGGTCGGGGCGCCGGGTCAGGTAGAAGGGGAACAGCCGGAGCCACTCCGTCCGGGCGTCGAGGTCGAGGTCGGCGACGAGCACCACGCTCGCGTCACGGGGAGCCTCGACGAGCACGCGGCCGAACGGGTCCGAGATGAAGGACGAGCCGTAGAACGTGATGTCGCCCTCGTCACCCCACCGGTTCGGCACGACCATGAACTGCCCGGCGGTGATGCCGTTCGCCACGATCACCCGCTGCCAGATCGGCGCGGTGTCGAAGTCGGGGAAGGTCGGTTCGGAGCCGATCGCCGTCGGGTACACGAGCACCTCGGACCCGGCGAGGCCGTAGGAACGGGCGACCTCGGGGAACCACTCGTCCCAGCACGTCGGCAGCCCGAGGCGCACGCCGAGTCCGGCGGGCTCGTACACCGGGAAGGCGTCGTCGTCCGTCCCCGGGCGGAAGTACGTGTCCTCGTGGTAGCCGGCGCTGATCGGGATGTGGGTCTTCCGGGTCCGGCCGACCAGGGTGCCGTCGGGCGCGACGAGGATCGCCGTGTTGTACCCGCGCGGGTCGTCGGGCTGGTCGTCGTCGTCCGGCCGCTCGTACAGGGAGGCGTGCACGAACACCCCGTGCTGGATCGCCCGGGCACGGGCGAAGGTGACGGTCGGACCGTCCTGCAGCGACTCGGCGAGGTCCTTCGGGGTCCCGCTCGCCGGGGTGTCGCCCGGGTAGCGGCGCAGCGTCAGTTCGGGCAGGAACACCGCGGTGGCTCCGTGCGCTGCGGCGGTCGCGATGCCGTCGGCGAGCTGGGCCCGGTGCTCGTCCGGGTCGGGGAGCCACTGCATCTGCACGAGGGCGATGCGGAGGGACCGGCGGGGTGCGCCGGTGTCGGCGTGCAGCGGCGACGGGAGCGAGGGTGCGGTGACGACGTCCATGCGCCATTGTTGATCACACGATCAACTACCGCAAGGCCTTCAGCTGATGATGTTGACCGCGCGCGAGATGACCAGCGCCAGCAGGATGAACCCGCTGAGCGCCTGGTAGGCCATGATCATCTTCGCCCGGACGGTCATCGGCATCGTGTCCGTCGGGCTGAACGCCATCATGTTCGTCATCGCCACGTAGAGGTAGTCGAGGTAGACCGGCCGCCAGTCCGCGGTCTTCGGGTCGGTCTCCTGCGGGAACTGGAAGTCCGCCTCGGCACTCGCCCACAGCTCGGGGCGACGCCGTGCCACCGGACCCCCGCGGTCGAGCTCCCAGTAGACGAGCCCGAACACGATGATCGTGCTCACCCAGACCTGCAGCGCGGTGAGCAGCACGGCCGCACCGTCCGCGTGCCCGCCGAGCAGCTCGGTGATGGTCCGGATGACGGTGAGCTGGCTGGCGACGGTGAGCAGGGCCGCGAGCGCGAACGACAGCCACCGTGACCAGGTGGTCTCGCGCGTCAGACGCCGCGGGTTGAACACGATGAGCGGGGCGAGCAGCAGGACGCCCAGGACGGGCACCACCCACGACGGGAAGAACAGCACCTCGTCCGGCAGGAACAGGCTCAGCGCCAGGTTCACCAGGACCGCGACGGCGACCGGTGCCCGGTGTTCGTGTCTCGGTCGGGTCCTCGTCGGGGTCACGGAGCGAGTGTCGCACGGGCCGACACCGGCGGGGGTGCGCTCAGGGCGTGGACAGCGGGTCGGCGAGCGAGAGCGGCTCGACCTGGGTGCCGAGCAACCGCCCGGCCGCGCGCAGCCCGGACAGCAGCGCACCGTGCACCGTCGCCGGGTCGTCGCTCCAGGTGGCCTCGCCGGCGAGCTGCACCCGGCCGGACGGGGTGCCGAGCAGGTCGTGGTCGTCGGGTGACGCCCCGACGTGCAGGTACGAGTACGAGCCCCGCGAGAACGGGTCCTCGGCCCACCGGGTGATCCGGAACGCCTCGGGCCGGGGGACCGACGCGCCGAACATCTTCCGCAGCGCCACCACCCCCTCGTCGACGACCATGGCGTCCGGCAGGGTCTCGAGCCGACGGGCTCCGGCACCACCGACCAGGGCGGCGAGCACCGGCGCACCGGTCACCCGGGACATGTCGTACCAGGAGTGCCAGTCGACCCCGGCGGACCCCTGCTGCCGGACCACCCACGAGTCGCCCCAGAACCGTGACGGGAACCGCAGGAACACCTTGTCGTAGGTGCCCATCCCGAGCCGGTCGAGCGCTCCGGTCACCGGCGTGGACAGGGGTGGATCGAACACCACGTCGCCGGCCTGCAGCACCCCGAGCGGCACCGTGACGACGACCTGCCGGGCGACCACGGCGGTGCCGTCGGTGAGCCCCACCGTCACCGAGTCGTCGGCCTGGGTCACCGACCGCACGACCGACGACAGCCGGACGTCGAGACCCTCGGCCAGCGCGCGGGCGTACTGGGCGTAGCCGCCGGGGAACACCACCTCGTCGCCGGGGACGTGCTCCTCGTCGAGGCCGTGCGCGTCGAGGACGGTCACGGGGGCCCCGCAGAGGTCCTCGGAGCGGTGGGCCGTGTACTCGCGGACCCGTGCGGCCCGGTCGCCCTGCCACTGCAGCGACCGCAGCACGGTGTCGACGGCGGCCGCGTAGGTCGAGGGCGGGGGCGCTTGCGCGACGACGGCGTCGAGGGCCGCGTCGACGGTGTGCAGGTCCGCCACGAACGCCGACGTGTCCTCGGCGGAGAGTGCGGCGCCGGACGGGTCGTGCCACGCGATCGGCCGGCCGTCGAACTGGAAGCTGCCGACCGTGAACTCCACGGTGTCGATGCCGAACGCCGACGCCAGGGCCCAGAGCGGGTTGCCGTCGACCCCGTGGATCCACGAGGCGCCGAGGTCGACCGGAACCCCGATCGACGAATCGGTCCAGGTGCGCCCGCCGATCCGGTCGCGGGCCTCGAGCACGACGACCCGCTGCCCGCCGAGTGCGACCGCCCGGGCGGCGGCGAGTCCGGCGACCCCCGCCCCGACGACCACCACGTCGGCGTCGAGACCAGCAGCCATCAGTGTCCTCCGGTCAGCGGTGCCATCAGCCGGGCCGCCAGACTCGGCCGCCCGGTCAGCGCCTCTTCGCGGTCGGCAAGGTCGGTCGCGACGAGTCCCGCGTTCGCCCCGAGGAACCGCAGCGGCTCGGGCTCCCAGTCGGGCGATCGGTGGTTCACCCACGGCAGCGCGGTCAGTGCTGTCGACTCCCCGCGCACGAGGTCGGCGAGGGTCCGTCCGGCCAGGTTCGTCGTCGACAGACCGTCACCGACGTACCCGCCGGCGCTGCCGACGTGGCCGTCCCAGGTCACCGAGGCGCACCAGTCACGCGGCACCCCGAGCGGTCCGCCCCACGTGTGCGTGACCGGGGCGTCCGCGACGACGGGGAACAGGTCGACCAGGGCCCTCCGCAGGTGCTCGAACACCCGCGGCACCCGGTCGTACCCGGGCGTGATCGCCGATCCCCAGTGGTACCGGGCTCCGCGGCCGCCGAACGCCAGCCGGTCGTCGGCCGTGCGCTGCCCGTACACGAGCAGGTGCCGGTAGTCGGAGAACGTCTGCCCGTGCTCGAGCCCGATGCGCTCCCACGCGGACGCCGGCAGCGGGGCCGTCGCGATCATGAGCGAGTACAGCGGCAGGATCCGCCGCTTCGTCTGCTCCAGCTGGGCGCCGTAGCCCTCGACCGCGATCACCACGGCGCCCGCCGTGACGGTGCCGCGCGAGGTGACCACACGCCCGCGATCCCAGGACGAGACGGGCGTGTGCTCCGCGATCCGGACGCCACGGGCCTCCAGGGCTGCCGCGAGGCCACGTACCAACGCGGCGGGCTGCACGCGCGCGCAGTCCGGGGTCCACGCGACCCCCGCCGATCCGGCGGCGTCGCCCGCTCGGGCGGGCCGCCACGTCATGTCGTCGCCCCATGCCGCGGAGGACGCGACCTCGTCGTGGGCGGCGCGTTCCTGCACGGCGGAGCGTGCGTAGAGGACGGTCCCGCCCTTCACGTAGTCGCAGTCGACCTCGGCTTCGGCCGCGGCGCGGCCGACCTCGTCGACGGTGTCGCGCATGGCGGCCCGCAGCGCCAGCGCGGCGTCGCGCCCGTGCTCCTCGGCGATCGCGGAGGCGGACCGCGGGAACAGCGCCGAGCACCAGCCGCCGTTCCGACCGGACGCGCCGAAGCCGGCGATCTCGCGTTCCAGGACGACGATCTGGAGGCCCGGGTCGGCTCGGTGCAGGTACCACGCGGTCCAGAGACCCGTCAGTCCACCGCCCACGATCGCGACGTCGGCCGTCGTGTCGCCGTCGAGCGGCGGCCGGGGCGTCAGGTCGTCGCGTCCGGTGGACGCGAGCTGGTCGAGCCAGAACGAGACGCCCCGGTAGCCGCCCACGGTCAGATCTTCGTCCAGGCCTCGGACAGGACGCTCCGCAGGATCGACGTCATCTCGCGGAACTCCGGCTGCCCGATGGTCAGCGGCGGTGCGAGCTGCACGACGGGGTCACCGCGGTCGTCGGCCCGGCAGTACAGCCCCGCGTCGAACAGCGCCTTCGACAGGAACCCGCGCAGCAGCCGCTCGGACTCGTCGTCGTCGAAGGTCGTCTTGGTGGCCTTGTCCTTGACGAGCTCGATGCCGTAGAAGTAGCCGTCACCGCGGACGTCCCCGACGATCGGCAGGTCGAGCAGGGTGTCGAGCTCGGCGCGGAAGAGCGGGGCGTTCTGCTGCACGTTGGCGAGCAGCCCCTCTTCCTCGAAGATGTCGAGGTTCTCCATCGCGACGGCGGCCGACACCGGGTGCCCGCCGAACGTGTAGCCGTGGTAGAAGGTCGTGTCCCCCTTGGAGAACGGCTCGAACAGGCGATCGCTGATGATCGTCGCGCCGATCGGGGAGTACCCGGAGGTCATCGCCTTGGCGCACGTGATCATGTCCGGCACGAAGCCGTAGGTGTCGCAGGCGAACATCGTGCCGATCCGACCGAAGGCGCAGATCACCTCGTCCGAGACGAGCAGCACGTCGTGCTCGTCGCAGATCTCGCGCACCCGCTGGAAGTACCCGGGCGGCGGGGTGAAGCAGCCGCCGGAGTTCTGCACCGGCTCGAGGAACACCGCGGCGACGGTGTCGGGGCCCTCGAACTCGATCATCTCGCGGATCCGCTCCGCCGCCCAGAAGCCGAACTGCTCCTCGGTGCCGCCGGGGAAGCCCATCTCCTCGGCGCGGTACGAGTTCGTGTTCGGCACCCGGAAGCCACCGGGGGTCAGGGGCTCGAACATCTCCTTCATCGCCGGGATGCCGGTGATCGCCAGGGCGCCCTGCGGGGTGCCGTGGTAGGCGACCGCACGGGAGATCACCTTGTGCTTCATCGGCTTGCCCTGGAGCTTCCAGTAGTACTTCGCGAGCTTGAAGGCGGTCTCCACCGCCTCGCCGCCGCCGGTGGAGTAGAAGACCTTGTTGAGGTCACCGGGGGCGTGCTCGGCCAGCCGGTCGGCGAGCTCGATCGCCGCGGGGTGCGCGTACGACCAGATCGGGAAGAAGCTCAGCGTCTCCGCCTGCTTCGCGGCCATCTCGGCCAGGCGCTTCCGCCCGTGCCCGGCGGCGACGACGAACAGGCCGGACAGCCCGTCGATGTACTCCTTGCCGTGGCTGTCGTAGACGTGGTGGCCCTCGCCGCGCACCATGATCGGCACGTCGGCGCCGGCCTGGTTCGCACCGTGCCGGGCGAAGTGCATCCACAGGTGGTCCCGGGACTTCCGCTGCAGGTCGGCGTCGTCGACCGGTGCGAACGGGTCGTACGAGCCGAGGCGGGTGGGCTGTTCGGTCTTCTGGTCGGAGATGGTCATCGCGTTCCCCCAGTCGTAGAGCTGTTTGCGGAGTTGCAGGTAGACGAAGGTCTCGGTGCCGGCGACGCCCGGGATGGCCCGGATGGTGCCGTTGAGCAGTTCGATCAGGTCGTCGTCGTCCTCGCACACGACCTCGACCATCAGGTCGAAGCTGCCGGCGGTCATCACGAGGTAGTCGACCGCCGGCAGCTGCTCCAGGGCATCGGCGACGGTTCGGGTGTCGCCGCTGACCCGGATGCCGATCATCGCCTGGCGGTGGAAGCCCAGTTGCATCGGGTCGGTGACCGCGACGATCTGCATGACGCCGGTCTCGGTCAGCTTCTGCACGCGCTGTCGGACCGCCGCTTCACTGAGACCGACGGCCTTGCCGATCTCGCCGTACGGGCGGCGCCCGTCCGCCTGGAGTTGTTCGATGATCCGCTTCGAGGTGTCGTCGATCGGTCCCGGACGTCGTGGTGCTGCCGCCATGCCGGACAGCATGGCAGCGAGGTTCGGGGTGCGCAAGGGATTCCGTTGTGAACACCGTGTTTCGCGACGATTTCCGTTGTTACGGTTCTCCACAACCTCCGGATCCTTCTTCCGTGCGGCCGGAATCCGTGTCAGTATCACCGCCATGCTGGACGCACAGAGCACGGCGACGGCGGACACCGACACCCGGGTCGTGCGGAACTTCGTCGGGGGTGCCTCGGTCGAGTCGACCGCCGACTCCACGTTCGACCTGGTCGACCCGACCGACGAGCACGTCTACGGCACGTCCCCGGTGTCCACCCCCGCCGACGTCGACGCCGCCTTCGGTGCGGCCGCGACCGCGTTCGAGACCTGGCGCCGCACCACCCCCGGCGAACGGCAGCTCGCCCTGTTCCGGATCGCCGACGCGATGGAGCAGCGGGCGTCGGAGTTCGCCGACCTCGAGTCGCTCGACACCGGGAAGCCCCGCGCCTCCCTGGTCGAGGACGAGATCCTGCTCTCCGTCGACCAGATCCGCTTCTTCGCCGGAGCCGCCAGGAACCTCGAGGGCCGGAGCGCGGGCGAGTACCTGGCCGACCACACCTCGTTCGTCCGGCGCGAGCCCATCGGTGTCGTCGCCCAGGTCACCCCGTGGAACTACCCGCTCAACATGGCGGTGTGGAAGGTCGCGCCGGCGCTCGCCGCGGGGAACACCACCGTGCTCAAGCCGAGCGACACGACACCCCTGTCGACCCTGCTGCTCGCCGAGGTCGCCGCCGAGTTCCTGCCGCCGGGGGTCCTGAACGTCGTGGTGGGGGACCGCACCACCGGCGCCGCGATGGTCGACCACCCCACCCCGCAGCTCGTGTCCATCACCGGGTCCGTCCGTGCCGGCATGGAAGTCGCCCGCGCCGCCGCCGGTGACCTCAAGCGCACGCACCTGGAGCTCGGCGGCAAGGCACCCGTGATCGTGTTCGACGACGCGGACATCCCCTCGGCGGTGGCCGGAATCGTCGCCGCCGGGTTCTTCAACGCCGGACAGGACTGCACCGCCGCCACCCGGCTGCTCGTGCAACAGGGCATCCACGACGAGTTCGTCGCAGCGCTCGCAGCAGAGGCACGCGTCAACGCGAGAACCGGGTCGGACGGTCACTACGGTCCCGTCAACAACGCGAACCAGCTCGCGCACGTGCAGTCGTTCCTGGACACGCTGCCCGACCACGCGACGATCGAGCTCGGCGGCGCACGACAGGGCGACCGCGGGTACTTCCACGAGGCCACGATCGTCGCCGGCCTGCGCCAGGACGACCGTGCCGTGCAGCAGGAGATCTTCGGCCCCGTGCAGACCGTGCAGCGGTTCTCGACGGAACAGCAGGCCCTGACGTGGGCGAACGGCGTCGAGTACGGCCTGGCGAGTTCGGTGTGGACGACCGACCACGCGCGTGCCATGCGCTTCGCCCGTGACCTGGACTTCGGCTGTGTGTGGATCAACACGCACATCCCGATCGTCGCCGAGATGCCGCACGGCGGGTTCAAGCACAGCGGGTACGGCAAGGACCTGTCCCAGTACGGCTTCGACGACTACACCCGCATCAAGCACGTCATGTCCTACATCGGCTGAGGCCGACCACCCCCTGGAGGCACCATGGCAATGACCGGAACGTTCGCCGAATCGGGAGCCGATCTCCGGCTCGACCAGATCACGAAGTCCTTCCCCGGCCACACCGCGGTGGACAGCCTCGACCTGACGGTGCCCGCCGGCTCGTTCTTCGCGTTGCTCGGCCCGTCGGGCTGCGGCAAGACGACGACCCTGCGGCTCGTCGCCGGGCTCGAGGAACCCACGAGCGGCACCATCACCATCGGCGGCCAGGACGTCACCGACACGAAGCCGTACCAACGGCCCGTCAACACGGTGTTCCAGAACTACGCGCTGTTCCCGCACATGAGCGTGCTCGACAACGTCGCGTTCGGGCTGAAGCGGCGCCGGATCCCGGACCCGATGACGAAGGCCACGGAAGCGCTGCGGCTCGTCGAGCTCGAGGGGGTCGGCGTCGAAGCGGCCCGCCCAGCTCTCCGGCGGCATGCAGCAGCGCGTCGCCCTGGCCCGCGCGATCGTGAACCGGCCGGCCCTGCTGCTGCTCGACGAGCCCCTCGGCGCCCTCGACCTGAAGCTCCGCCACCAGATGCAGCTCGAGCTGAAGACGATCCAGGCCGAGGTCGGGCTCACGTTCCTGCACGTCACCCACGACCAGGAAGAGGCGATGACGATGGCCGACACGGTCGCCGTCATGAACGGCGGCCGGATCGAGCAGATGGGCAGCCCGCAGGACCTGTACGAGCTGCCGCGCACGGCGTTCGTCGCGAACTTCCTCGGCCAGTCGAACCTGCTCGAGGGCGAGGTCCGCGGCACCGATGCCGGCCTGCTCGTCGTCGCCACCGCGGCCGGCTCCATCGCGGTGCCGGCCGACCGAGCCGTCGCCACCACCGGTCGCGTCGTCGTCGGCGTCCGGCCCGAGAAGCTCAAGATCCGCACCGCCGAACCGACCCCCGAGGCCGGACGGAACATCCTCGGCCCCGGTCGGGTCGTGGACGTCTCGTTCTCCGGCGTCAGCACCCAGTACCTGGTCGACGTGCCGGGCGCCGGTCGTGTCTCGGTGTTCGCGCAGAACTCGAAGGGCGGGCCGCGGATCGCGACCGGCACCGAGGTCTGGCTCACGTGGGGCGTCGACCACGGTTTCGGCCTGGAGGCGCACCCCGCGTCCGGCGCGACCGTCACCACCCAGGACGACCCGGGCCTCCAGGCCGTCCCCGCCACGGCAGGATCGCTCGCGTGACCGGCGCGGTGCCGGGTCCGGACCTGCTGCGCGGGCTGACGTCGGCCCGCGTCAGCCGACGCGGCCTGCTGGCCGGCGGCGGGGCCGCCGCGCTGGCCGCCCTGCTCACCGGCTGCAGCATCAAGGGCTCCGCCGCCGCCGGCGCCGAGGACACCGTCGACTGGGCGGCGTTCTGGAAGGACGCGAAGGCGACCGGCACGCTGAACTTCGCGAACTGGCCGCTGTACATCGACTCCGACCACGGCAAGTCCGAGTCCCTGGCGCTGTTCAAGCAGGAGACCGGCATCGCGGTCGACTACCAGGCGGTGATCCAGGACAACGCGACCTTCTACGCGACCGTCTCACCGATCCTGCGGGCGCACGGTGCGACCGGCTACGACCTCGTCGTCATGACGAACGGGTTCGAGCTGACCCAGATGATCAAGAACGGGTTCGTGTGCGAACTCGACCACTCGCGGCTGCCGAACTTCGCCGCGAACGCGTCGGACTCCGTCAAGGACCCCATCTACGACCCGGGCAACAAGCACTCCGTCGTCTGGCAGACCGGGTTCACCGGGCTCGCCTACAACCCGAAGTACACGGGGCGGAAGATCACCTCGCTCAAGGACCTGCAGGACCCGGCGTTCACGGGCCGCATCGGGCTGATGAGCGACAACACCGAACTCGGGTCGCTCGGACTGCTCGCGCTCGGCATCGACCCGGAGACCTCGACGCCCGCCGACTGGCGGAAGGCCCAGGCCTGGCTGCGCGAACTGCGACCGAGCGTCACCGGCTTCTACGACCAGAGCTACATCAACCGGTTGGAGAACGGCGACACCTGGATCACCCAGGCGTGGTCGGGCGACGTGTTCCAGGCGCAGCAGTCCGGGTTCCCCGACCTGGAGTTCGTCACGCCGGAAGAGGGGCAGATGACCTGGCACGACAACATGCTCATCCCACGGCAGGCCGCGAACCCGGTGTCGGCGCTGGAGTGGATGAACTTCTACTACACGCCGAAGGTCGCCGGGATCGTCGAGGACTGGGTCAACTACGTCTGCCCGGTGCCCGCGGCCGAGGACTACGTGCGGGACGAACTCGACGACGCCACCGTGGCGGACAGCCCGCTCGTGTTCCCCTCTGCGGACGTGCTGGAGCAGTCGCACGAGTTCCGGGTGTTCGAGAACTACGACGAGTACTCGGAGTGGAACGGCATCTTCAACGCGGTGGTGCAGTCGTGAGCGCGGTCGGAGTGGCGCCGGGGCTCGCTCCCGGTGGTTCCGCCGGCCCGGCGCCGGTGCGGCGGGGACGCCGTCGGAGCACACCGTTCTTCCTGGCGCTCGTCGGCACCGCGTACCTCTGCGTGTTCTTCGTCATCCCGCTGGTGTCCGGGCTGATCGTCTCGCTCATGACCGGCAACCCGGACGACGGCTACACGTTCACCTGGAACTTCGGGATCTACGGCTCGCTGTTCGTCGACCCGCAGGTGCCCTACCTGACGTTCCTGCTCCGGTCGCTCTGGTACGGAGCCGCCGCCACGATCGCCTGCATCGTCGTCGGGTACCCGGTGGCGTACTTCATCGCGTTCCGGGTGTCCCCGCGGTGGAAGAACCCGCTGCTCATGCTCGTGTTCATCAGCTTCCTGGTGTCGTTCATCATCCGGACCGACATGTGGGCGTTCGTGCTCGCGTCGCAGGGCCCGGTCGTCACGACGCTGCAGTCGCTCGGGCTGGCCGGCAAGGACTTCCACATCCTCGGCACCGGCGGCGCGGTGATCTTCGGCGACGCCTACAACGACCTGGCCTTCATGGTGCTGCCGATCTACGCCGCCCTCGAGCGCATCGACCCTCGACTCGGCGAGGCCGCGAACGACCTGTACGCCGGCAAGTTCCGGGCGTTCTGGCACACCACGCTGCCGCTGTCCCGCTCGGGCATCTTCGCCGGGGTGCTGCTCGTCTTCATCGACAGCGTCGGCGACCCGGTGAACTCGGCCCTGCTCGGCGGCACGAACACGTACACGATCGGTCAGGCGATCCAGGACGCCTACTCCGGCAACCAGCAGTACAACGTCGCCGCAGCCCTGTCGACCGTGCTCATGGTCGTGCTCGGCATCATCCTGTTCATCTACGCCCGCGTCTCCGGCACCGACGACCTCGAGGACCTCGTATGACCGCCGTCGCACCGTCCCGATCCGCCGCAGCTCCGGCCTCGCCCGTGACCGGTTCCGTCGCCGGCCGTCCGCGTCGCCACGGCGTGAACCGTCGGGGGCCCTGGCTCGCCATCGTGTACTGGGTGACGATCGCGATCACCCTGGTGCCGATCGTCTACATGGTCGTGTACTCGTTCAACGACGCCCCCACCAACCGGCTGTCGTTCGCCTGGAACGGTTTCACGACCTACTGGTACGCGAACCTGGTGAACGTGTCCGGGCTCGGGGCGGCGTTCGTCACCTCGGTGCTCGTCGCGTTCCTGGCCGCCATCATCTCCGTCGCGATCGGGCTGCCCCTCGCGCTGGCGCTGGAGCGGTACCGGTTCCCGGGTCGCGGTGTCGTGAACACCGTCGTGTTCGCGGACATCGCGGCGCCCTCGATCGTCGTCGGTTCCGCGTCGCTCTCGTTCTTCCTGTCGGTGGGGCTCGGCACCGGGTTCCTGACCGTGCTCATCACGCACGTGGCGTTCGACGTCGCCTACGTGGTCGTGGTGCTGCGGGCCCGGATCGCGGGGACCTCGCGGGCGCTCGAAGAGGCCGCGGGTGACCTCGGGGCGACGCCGTTCCAGGCCTTCCGGCTCGTCACCCTGCCGCTGCTGGCACCGGGCATGCTCGCCGCCGGGCTGCTGGCGCTGGCGATGTCGATCGACGACTACGTGATCACCTCGTTCGTCGCCGGGCCCGCGGTGACCTTCCCGCTGTTCGTCTACGGCGCCGCGAAGGCTGGGATGCCGCCGCAGGTGCTGTGCTTCGGGACGCTGGTGTTCGCGGTGGGGCTGCTCGTCGCGCTGCTGAACGGGGCGCTCAACCGGCGGCTGGCGCGCACGCGGGGGTAGGCGCCGGCACGCACGGTGCGGAGTGCGCGGGCTGGTGCGGGGTTGGCGCGGGTCGCACGGTGCGGCGTGCGCGCGCTGGCACGGGGTTGGCGCGGGTCGCACGGTGCGGCGTGCGCGCGCTGGCACCGGCACGGTGTCGCGTGCGTCGGCTGGTGCGGGGTTGGCCGCAGGGTGCGTGCTTGTAGCGGCGCACGGTGCGTGGAACTTCGCACGGGGTGAAGAGGTGCGCACGGTGCGGACGGGAGGCGCGTGGCGGGGCTGGCGCCGTGCCTCCCGACTGCGGGTGGTGCGTCCACAGCACGGTGCGGCTTTCGCGGGCCGGTGCGCGATCGGCGCGGGTTGCACGGTGCGAGGTGCGTGGGCTGGTGCGGGGTTGCGCGCGTGGTGCGCGCTTGTAACCGGGCACGGAGCGTGGAACCTCGCACGGGGTGGCGCGGGTCGCACGGTGCGGGCGGGAGTTCAGCGCTCGTGACGCTCGGTGGACGGGAGTGTTACGGGCACGAGTCGGGCGGTGTGCCGCGGTGCGCGCCACAGGGCACACGCGTAGGTTCCAGCCATGAGTGCAGAGCTGACGCTCGGCGCCGAGGAAGAGCTGCACCTCATCGACCTCGAGTCCGGCCGACTTTCCGCGAAGGCCCCGCGCCTTCTGCCCAAACTGCCCACCGACCGCTTCGGCGCCGAGCTGCAGCGCACGACGATCGAGACGAACACCCCGGTGGTGCGGACCCTCGACGACCTGCGGCGGGTGATCGTCGACCTGCGCAGTGAACTCAGCGCCGCGATCGCCCCGGCCGGAGTCACCATCGCCGCCGTCGGCACCGCGCCGAGGTCGGAGTACGCCGACTTCGAGCTGAGCTCCGGCGGTCGGTACGGCCGGATGCAGGAGCAGTACCGGATGCTCGTCGACGAACAGCTCATCTGCGGCCTGCAGGTGCACGTCGGGGTGAGCGACCGCGACCTGGCGGTGCTGATCGCCCAGCGGGTGGCGCCGGTGCTCCCGGTGCTGCTCGCCCTGAGTGCGTCGAGTCCGTTCTGGAACGGGCAGGACACCGGGTACGCCTCGTTCCGGAGCATCATCTGGCAGCGGTGGCCGTCGGCCGGCAGCTTCGGTCCGGTCGAGGACGCCGCCGAGTACGACCGGGTGCTCGACGACCTGATCGCATCGGGCGTGATCGCCGACAAGAAGATGGCCTACTTCGATGTGCGGCCGTCGTCGCACGCACCGACGCTCGAACTCCGGGTCTGCGACGCGACCCCGGTGGTGGACGACGCCGTGCTCATCGCCGGACTCTTCCGCGCCGCCGTGCGCAAGGCCGAGAAGTCGGTCGTGTCCGGCGCCGAGTGGCACCCGCGCAGCGAACCCCTGCACCGTGCGGCGATGTGGCAGGCCGCCCGCTCCGGGTTGAGCGGGGAACTCGTCGGCCTGGGGCAGCACCCCGAACGGCTGCCCGCCGAGGTCGCGGTACGCCAGCTCGTGTCCCGCCTGCGCCCGGAGCTCGAGGAGCTCGGTGACTGGGGGACGGTGACGGAGCTGCTCGACGCGACCCTGGCCCGCGGCAACTCCACCGACCGGCAGCGCACCGCGTACGCCGAGCGCGGGGAGATCGACGACGTCGTCGCCCTGGTGGTGGAGGACACCGCGGGGCTCCCGTCCGGACGCGACGAGGACCCGGTGGTCCCGATCCACGGGTACCGCGTCCGCGCCGGCGACGAGGCGGTCGGCCCCGGTGCACGCCCTCGTCCGGCGTTCCGTGACCTGGCGGCGTTCTTCGACGGCTGGGACGCCGAGACCGCGATCGAGCGCTGCACCGCTCGCGACGTCTGGACCCGCGAGCACCACGTCGGCTTCGTGGTGGACGGCGGGGCGCAGGCGTTCGGCTGCGACCTGGTGCCCCGGACGATCAGCGCGTACGAGTGGTCACAGCTCGAGCGTGGCCTGGGGCAGCGTGCCCGCGCGATCGAGCTGTTCCTGCGTGACGCGTACGGCGACCGGCGGATCGTGGCCGACGGCGTGCTGGACGCGGACCACTTCGTCGGCGCGAAGGGCTGGGACCCGGACGCCACCCGGCTGCCGGCGACCGCCGTCCGTGCGCCGGTGCTCGGGTTCGACCTGGTGCGCAACGAGTTCGGCGGCTGGCGGGTGCTCGAGGACAACGTCCGCTCGCCCTCGGGCGTCGCGTACGGCATCGCCCTGCGCGAGCTGATGGACGACGTCGTGCCGGACGCCCCGCGGCCGGCGCACCTGCGCGACCCGCACGGCGTGACCGACCGGCTCCGCCGGACCCTCTGCGCGAACACCACTGCGGTGACCGGCGCGACGGACCCCGTGATCGCGCTGGTCAGCGACGGCCCCGCCGCCGGCGCGTGGTTCGAGCACCGCAGGCTGGCCGACGGGGCCGGGTTGCGCCTCCTGTCCGGGTCGGACCTGGACGTCCGTGACGGACGCGTGGTCGACGCGACGACGGGCGACGTGCTCGACGGGCTGTACCTGCGGATCGACCGCGACGTCAGTGCGCTGACCGCCGAGCACGCTCCCCACCTCGGGGCGCGGATCCTCGACGCGGCGGAGGCGGGACGCGTCTACCTGGCGAACGCGCCGGGCAACGCGCTGGTCGACGACAAGGCGATGTACGTCACCGTGCCGGACCTGATCTGGTACTACCTCGACGAGAAACCCCTGCTGGCATCGGTGCCGACGTACCGCACGAGCATCGAGGTCGAACGGCTGTCGGTCCTGGACCGCGTCGGGGAACTCGTGACGAAGCCGGTCGACGGCGAGGGCGGCCGCGGGGTCCTGATCGGACCGAGCGCGAGCGCGCCCGAGGTGGCCGAGCGACGGCGGGAGATCGCCGCGGACCCCGCCGGGTGGGTGGGGCAGGAGGTGGTGCAGCTGTCCTCGCACCCGACGATCGGACCCGCCGGTCTCGACCCGCGGCACGTGGACCTGCGGGCCTTCGTCTACGCGACGGGGACCGGACCGGACGACGTGCACCTGGCCGACGTCGCCCTGACGCGCGTCGCGCCCGAGGGCAGCATGGTCGTCAACTCGTCGCAGGGCGGCGGCGCGAAGGACACGTGGATCGTGGGGAACGCCCCGGCGGACATCGAACCCGCCCCGGCGGACACCGAACCCGCCCCGGCGGACACCGAGGGAGAGCGCTGATGTGTGGACTCGCGGGCGAGATCCGGTTCGACGGCCGAGCGCCGGACGTCGGGGCGGTCGCCCGGATGACCGGCTGCATGACGCACCGCGGCCCGGACGGCGACGGCCTGTGGGCTCGCGGCCCGGTCGCGCTCGGGCACCGACGGCTGTCCATCGTCGACCTGTCCACCGCGGGCGCGCAGCCGATGGTGCTGGCCGAGGCGGGGCTCACGATCGCCTACAACGGGATGGTCTACAACTACCGGCAGCTCCGCGACGAGCTGCACGGCAAGGGGCACCGGTTCGCGTCGACGTCGGACACCGAGGTCATCGCCCTGGCGTACGCCGAGTGGGGCACCGCGTTCGTCGACCACCTGATCGGGATGTTCGCCATCGCCATCTGGGAGCACGGCAGCGGCCGACTCGTGCTGGCGCGGGACCGGCTCGGCATCAAGCCGCTCTACGTCGCGCCCGTCCCCGGCGGGCTCCGGTTCGCGAGCTCCCTGCCGGCGATCCTGGCGGGCGACGCCGGCAACGGCGGCACGGGCGGCAGCGGCGGCACGAGCGCCGGCGGCGTCGACACGTCCATCGACCCCGTCGCCTTCGCGTCGTACATGAGCTTCCACTCGATCGTCCCCGCGCCCCGCACGATCCTGGCCGGCGTCGGCAAGCTCCCGCCCGCGACCGTCCGGGTGATCGAACCCGACGGCACCGCGCACGACACCGTCTACTGGGAGCCCCGCTTCGAGCGTGACCCCGCCCGGGCCGACTGGTCCGAGCGCGACTGGGAGCAGGCGTTCATCGGGTCGCTCCGCACCGCCGTCGAGCGCCGGATGGTCGCCGACGTCCCCGTCGGGGTGCTGCTCTCCGGCGGGATCGACTCGTCGCTCGTCGTGGGGCTGCTCGCCGAGGCCGGGCAGCAGGACCTCGCCACGTTCAGCATCGGGTTCGAGGCGGCGGGCGGCGAGTCCGGCGACGAGTTCGAGTACTCCGACCAGGTCGCCCGGCACTTCGGCACCGACCACCACCGCATCCACATCCCCTCGTCGCGGCTGCTCGACGGCATCGACGGTGCGGTCGCCGCCATGAGCGAGCCGATGGTCAGCCACGACTGCGTCGCCTTCTACCTGCTGTCGCAGGAGGTCTCGCAGCACGTCAAGGTGGTGCAGTCCGGCCAGGGCGCCGACGAGGTGCTCGCCGGCTACGACTGGTACCCGCCGCTCGCCGACGTGCCGCGCGACCAGGCCGCTGAGGCCTACCGCTCCGTGTTCATGGACCGCCGCTGGCCGGCGCTGCAGGGCATGCTCGGGGAGCGGTGGAAGAGCGACGACGACACCCCGTCGGCGTTCGTGGACCGCCAGTTCGCACGGCCGGGCGCGGAGAGCAGCGTCGACGCCGCGCTCCGCAGCGACACCACGATCATGCTCGTCGACGACCCGGTGAAGCGGGTCGACAACATGACGATGGCGTGGGGGCTCGAGGCCCGCGTGCCGTTCCTGGACCACGAGTTCGTCGAGCTCGCCGCCGCGATCCCGCCGTCGATGAAGCTCACCGACGGCGGCAAGGGCGTGATGAAGCGCGCCTCGCGCGGGATCGTGCCCGACGCCGTCATCGACCGCAGCAAGGGCTCATTCCCGGTCCCCGCCATCCGGCAGCTCGAGGGTCCGTACCTGGAGCGCGTCCGCGACGCGCTGCACGCACCCGAGGCGCGGGAGCGCGGGCTCTTCGACCCCGCCACCGTCGAGCGGATGCTGCAGGACCCGAACAGCACCAGGACCGCGATCGGCGCGAACGCGCTCTGGCAGCTCGGCCTGATCGAGATGTGGCTGCAGCAGCAGGGGGTGCGGTGACCGTGGGTTCCGTCCGGACTGGAGGCGCGCAGGGCGTCGCGTCGTCGGCCACCGTCGAGCCGTCGGTCACCACCAGGGCCGCGGCCGACCTGGGTGCGCGGCTCACCGCCGCCTGGGGGTCGTGGGGACCGACCATGACCCGGAACGCCCGGCGGGTGGCGTTCGTGAGCGACCGGCACGGCACCCCCGAGGTCTTCGTGCAGGACGTCGTCGTCGACGGCGAGCTGCCGGAACCGGTGCGGATCGCGCTCTCCGACGACCCCGTGATCCGGGTGTCGTGGTCGTCCGACGGGGAGTGGCTCGCCGTCGCCATCGCGACCGACGGCGGCGTGAAGCAACAGGTCTGGGTGGTGCGGCCGGACGGCTCCGACGCCGCGCAGATCGCCGGCTCGCGGTACCAGCACGCCGAACTCGGACCGTGGAGCCGCAGCGGCCACCGGGTCGTCATCACCCTGCCCTCGACCGAGCCCGAGCAGCCGGCCCGTGCGTACCTGGTCGACCCGGTCACCGGTGATCGCGACGACCTGGCCGTGGGGGAGCTCATCCACATCCTGGACCTGTCGGTGGAGGAACGGCTCGTCGTGCTGAGCGACGGCCAGCGCGGCCAGGAGTTCGTCGTGGTCGTCGACCGGCTGACCGACGAGAGCCACGCCCTGTTCGCCGACGACCCCGACGGGTCCGCCGAGATCGCGTTCCTGCGGCCCTCGCCCGCGAGCGAGACCAGCCCGCTCGTCGCCTACGTCGCCACCGAGGCCGGACTGCCCCGCCGCGGGCTCGTCGCGCAGCCGGTCGGGCCGCACGGCTGGCGCGGCACACCCCGGCGGATCGTCGAGCGCGACGACGCCGAACTCGAGTACCTGGACGCCGACGACGCCGGCCGCACCCTGCTGCTCGTCTGGAACGTCGACGGCCGCAGCGAACTCGACCTCATCAACACCCACGACGCCTCGCGCACCCCCGTGCCGGACCTGCCCGGGTACGTCGTCACCGATCCCGTGCTCAGCCGTGACGGCCGGAGCGTGCTGCTCGCCGTCGAGGGACCGACCCGGCCGCGCGAACTGTGGCGACTCGACACGAACGCGCTGACCTGGAGCCGGGTCACCGACGTGCCGGTGCTGCCCGACGTGCAGCTGGTCGAGCCGACGCTCGAGCGGTTCGCCGCCCGTGACGGACTGGAGCTGACCGGGTGGCTGTACCGGGCCGTGGAGCCGACCGCGTCGGGGGCGGGCGCCGACCCTGGTGCTGGTGCCGTGCCTCCCGGCCGCGCAGCGCTCGTCCACCTGCACGGCGGACCGGAGTCGCAAGAGCGACCCACGTTCTCGCCGCAGCACCAGGCGCTCGCCGCCGCCGGGGTGACCGTGTTCGCACCGAACATCCGTGGCTCCAGCGGGTACGGCCACGAGTTCGTGCACGCCGACGACCTGGCGCTGCGGTGGAACGCGCTCGCCGACGTCGTCGACTGCGCGCGGTTCCTGGTGACCAACGGGTACGCCGAGCGGTCCCGGGTCGCCGTCGAGGGGCGCTCGTACGGCGGGTACGCGACCCTCGCGTCGTTGGCGTTCACGCCCGACGTGTTCGCGGCCGGGGTCGCGGTGTGCGGGATGAGCGACTTCGCGACCTTCTACCGGGACACCGAACCGTGGATCGCGGCCGCTGCCGCCACGAAGTACGGCCACCCCGTCGAGGACGAAGCCCTGCTCGCGGCCCTGTCACCGATGCGCGCGATCGACGACGTCACGGCGCCGCTGCTCGTCGTGCACGGTGAGCTCGACACGAACGTGCCGATCGGTGAGGCGCACCAGGTCGTCGCGGCGTTGCGGGAGCGGGCGCACGACGTGGAGTACCTGGAGCTCGAGGGTGAGGGGCACGAGTACCGGCGGGCGTCGTCGCAGGCGCTGCTCGTGCGGCGGATGGTCGAGTTCGTGGCGGCGCGGCTGGGGTGAGACGGGGCGGGTCGTGGGCCCCTCGCACCGTGCGATCCGCAGCACGGCGTCACCGGGTGCAACGATGCGTCGGCGGCGCTCGCCGCGGGCGGAGAATGGTGGCATGACGACGACTGCGCCGACCTCGACCGCGCTGCCCCGACCCGGAGAGGTCCTCGTGGCCTCGGCAGCGGACGTCGAGCTGGTCGTGCACCGTGCCACGAACCAGTACGCCTCCGGGGTCGTCGCGGACACCGCCGGGTGGGCGGACGGCGATCGTCGGCGGATCGAGGACCTCGGGTTCCGTGGTGGTGATGCCCGCGGCGAAGCGCTCCGGACCCTCGACCTGACGATCGCCGACGACAGCACCCCGACGCGGATGCTCGACGCACCCGCGATGGCCGCGCTGAACAGCCACCACGCACGGTTCGCCGAGCGGCGCGGCGACGTCGTCCGCTACCAGACCGACGTGTCGGTGTGGACGGGGATCCCCGAGCGACCCACCGCGCAGGACTGGGAGGACGTCCGGGCGCTGCTCGGGTCGGGCGGGATGCTCGGCGTCGGTGCGGCTGCCGTCCTGCCCGTGGGGTGGGAGCTCGTCGAGGGTGCCGGCGGCGTGCAGCTCACCGGTGAGGCGATCGAGGGTGCACCGGACGACGAAGCCGTCGTGCTGACGCCCGACGACGTGCCGGAGATGACCGCCCTGGTGGAGCGGACGAAGCCAGGGCCGTTCCTGCCCCGCACGATCGAGCTCGGCACGTACCTGGGCATCCGGCGGGACGGGCGGCTCGTCGCCATGGCGGGGGAGCGGTTGCACCCGCCGGGGTGGACCGAGATCAGCGCGGTGTGCACGGACGAGGCGTACCGGGGGCAGGGGTTCGGGCGCCGGTTGGTGCTCGCCGTCGCGCTCGGGATCCGAGAGCGCGGGGAGACCCCGCTCATGCACGCGGCCGCGGGGAACACCGGGGCGATCGGGCTGTACCAGCACCTGGGGTTCCGACTGCGGGACCGTGGGGCGCCGCGCTTCGTGCGGGTGCCGTGAGCTGCGTCCGGGCCTGACGGGTCAGAACGCGGCGAGGGCGCGGCGGAGCATGTCGTGGCCCTGGGCCTCGAAGCCCTCGTCGCCGACCGCGTGGGCCCAGGTCGCGGTACCCACTGCTTCGCGGAGTTGCAGCCAGCGCCACGCGTCCGGAGTGCGCGGATCATCCCCGTACCCGGCGAAGAACGCCGCTTCGAGGGCGGGATCGTGCTGCCAGTGCAGCACCGCGAGGCGGGTGAGGTCGAAGGACGCGGGGCGCCAGCCGAAGCGGCCGAAGTCGATGACGCGCAGTCGGCCGCCGTCGGCGATCCAGTTGCGCGGGTGGAAGTCGCCGTGGGTCGGCACGAGGGCCTGCGTCGTGCGGTCGGTCGGGAGTTCGCCCAGTGCCGCTCGTGCGCTGGCGACGACTCCCGCGGGGATCCGGTGCGGGGTGTCGAGCGCGGCCAGCGCCTTCGCCTGCTCGTGCTGCAGGAACGTCGGGTCGTGGCGGGTGTCCTGGTCGTGCAGCCGTCGGAGCAGTGCGCCGGCCTGACGGTGGACGTCGGGGTCGTGCTCGTCCGGGGTCCCGAGGGCGAGGTGCCCGGGGACGCGTTCGAGCACGAGGACGCGGTGCTCCTCGTTCGCGGCGACGAGGGCACCGGTGTCCCCGCTCGCCCGGAGTGCGGCGGTGGCGGTGCGGTGCGCGTCGAGCTCGCGGGGGAAGTGGGTGTTGGTCGGGCCGGAGGCCTTCACGGTGAAGCCGTCGACGCCGGTGCGGACGTGCAGGACCCTCGTGTCGAGGAGCCCCCACGAGTCATCGGCCACGACGACGGCACCGGGAAGCGACTGCTGCACGAACGCGATCTGGTCGTCGTCGAGTCCGGCGTCTCCCCAGTGCATGGCGGCACGCTACCGTCCTGCTCCGCAGGGCGTGCGGCGCAGTGCCGTATCGGTTTCGTCCTGCAACTTTCGACCCCCCCGATCTGGGGGAGCGAGCGTGAGGGATGCTCCGTACCGTTCTGAGTGGTTGCACAGCGCCGTCATGGGGACTGCTGAGCTGGGGCAACCCTAGAGGGGTTCTTTTCGCGTGTTCGCTGCGTCGTGGTCCGGTCGTGTTCGTGGAGTGATGCTGGCAGTGGTGACGTTGGTCGCCTTGCTGGGTTCGTTGTTGGTGGTGGTGTCCCAGCCGGCACCGGCGCAGGCCGTGGTGACCGGGACGGGCGGGCAGTACGTGCCGATGCCCTCCAACGCCCGCGTGTTGGGTGGTGCGACCGAGAAGGGCGTGTTCCGCACGGTGAAGGTCGCGGGGGTCGCCGGACTGCCGTCGTCCGGGATCGGCGCGGTGACGATGATGGTCACGATCGCCGACCCGTCGGGGTCGGGGCAGCTGCAGATGCGCGCCGACGCTGCCGACACGACGACGCTGATGATGATCTACAACTCTGGAGTCGGCGGGAACACGTCGAACACGGGCCTGCTCGCGGTCGCGGATGACGGCACGATCCAGGTGCGGACCGAGACGGCGCAGTCGAAGGTGGTCATCGACGTCACCGGCTACTACACCTCGACGAAGAACGGTGTCTCTGCCGGTGGGTTCGTGGCGATGTCCCCCTCCCGTGTCCTGGACTCGCGTGGCGGGATCGGTGCCGCGCAGGGGCAGATCCCCGCAGGTTCGCAGCGCACCATCCAGGCGACCGGCTCGAACGGCATCCCCGCTGGTGCGGCGGCGGTCGCGGTCAACATCATCGTGATCAACCGCGAGGCCAAGGCCGGCTACGTCCGCCCGACGCCGACCGGTGAGACCCGCAGCACGGGTGTCCTGAACTACAACTCGGTCGCGGGCCAGTCGACCGCGATGAACGCACAGGTCGCGTTGAACGCCGACGGCAAGTTCAGCATCGACACCGCTGAGGACGGCGGCAAGATCGACCTCGTCGTCGACATCCAGGGGTACTTCCTCAAGTCGAACCCGGGTGGCGGCTTCACCCCGCTGAACGGCCGACTCATCGACACCCGCAACGGCTCGAGCATCGCGTCGGGCGCATCGTTCACGGTCCAGGTCGGCGGGGTCCAGGGGGCTCCGACGGTCGAGGGTGGCCTGTCTGCGGTGGCCGTCACGTTCACCGCGGTCAACGAGAGCGGCGCCGACTCGTACGCGAAGATGTGGGCCGACGGTGCGGCGGAGCCGGAGTCGTCGGCGATCAGCAGCGACCGGACCTCGAAGGTCACGAACACCGTCGTCGCGCCGGTCGGTGCGAACGGGAAGATCCGCATCAAGAACATGGGCACGGGGGCGATGAACTACCTCGTCGACCTGCAGGGCGCCTACAACTCGCTCCCCGGTGGCCCCGGCAAGACGAACCGGACCGGCCAGCGGACCTCGGCGACGACGCTGCCGTTCCCGATCACGGACCAGACCGACGCATCCGTCGACGTCGGCACGGGCAACCTGTTGGTCACCACGACGGCGATGAGCCTGCCGGGAGTGACCGAGAACACCACGATCGGCGCCGCGTACAACTCGCGCAGCACCACCGTCGGCGACGTCAACACCATGGACGCGAACCGGTGGCAGTACGCCCTCGCCGGCGCCGGGAACCTCACCGCGAACGCCGACGGAGTCATCTACACCGACGCCGTGGGGACGACGTGGCAGTTCCGGCCGTCGGGGGCGCAGGGTGCGTTCACCAGCCCGGCCGGTCTGCAGCAGACCCTGACCCGCGTCGACAACAGCACGACGCACGAGTACACGTTGAAGGGGTGGACGTCGAACTCGACGACGCACTTCAACCTGGCGGGCCAGCCCACCTCGATCGTGGACCGGAACAAGAACCAGATCAGCTTCAACTCCGACGAGCCGGGCTTCACCCTGAAGTCCCTCGTCTCGACCGCGGGTGTCTCCGGGGCGCGGACGGCGAACTCGTCGTACGCCAACGGTGTGCAGACGTTCTCGCAGACCAGCGGCTCGAGCTCGCGTTCGGTGTCGTGGACGAAGAACAGCACCGGCGACATCACCACGTACACGGACGCGCTCGGCAAGAAGACCACGTTCGGGTACACCAGCGGGGACCTCACCTCGATCACGGCGCCCACCGGCGGCGTGACGGCGTTCACGTACGACTCGTCCGACCGGGTCACGAAGGTCGAGCAGCGCAACACCACCGCCGGTTCCCCGGGGACCGCTGTGACGCGGTTCTCGTTCAAGGACGACACCACCACGCTGGTCGCCGACCCGCGGTCCGATCAGTCGGTCGCGGTGGCGGACACGAAGTACACCAACTACACCCTCGACGGGAACGACCTCGTCACGAACGTCGTCGACGCCGCGAAGCGGGAACAGTCCCGCTCCTACAAGTCGACGAACAACGGCGTCGAGAACTCGAGTGTCGGCGCGGGCGCAAGCGCGTCGACGTCGAAGAACACCTACGGGGCGAACAACGAGCAGTCCCTGACGCAGTCGGAGTCCGGCGCGGGCACGAAGAACTCGGCGACGTACGGTTCCGGATCGGCCGCGTACCTGCCGTCGAAGGTGACCGACAGTTCGGGTAACGAGACCAACTACGGCTACGACGGCCCCGGCAACCGAACGTCGACCGCCACGGGCGGCTCCGGTCCGGAGGCGGCGAAGGCAGAGCTCGAGTACAACAAGAAGGGCACCGACCCGTATGCGTGGGGTGCGGTGAAGTCCGCGACGGCTCCCGGCGACAGCGACCGTGACCGGAAGACGACGTATTCGTACGACACCCACGACCAGCTGCTGGCGATCACGGCGCCGGCGAACACGGTCGGGGAGCAGAAGTACTCCTACGACGACTTCGGCCGCGTGAAGAACCACACCGACGGTGACGGCGGCGTCACGACGTACACGTACGACAACGACGACCGTCTCCTGACGACCGCGTTCGATGACGGCACCGCAACGGTGACGAACACCTACGACGGCAACGGCAATCAGCTCACCGAGCAGTCCGCGACCGGCACCATCACCAACACCTACGACCAGCGGAACCGGCTCACCTCGACGGTGAACACCGCCGGCGGCAGCACCGTGTCCTACGGCTACGACCTCGCCGGCAACACGGCCAAGGTCACCGACGCCCACGGCACCGTCACGCACGACTACGACGTCGCCAATGTCCTGACCCGCACCACCTACCCGACCGCGAACGGCGGCACGGCGAAGCAGGTCTACAAGAATGACGACCACGGCCGCCGCACGGACACCTGGCTCGGCGCTGTCGAGAACTCGGATCCGACCAAGGACCCGACGTCGTGGCAGGCGCACCAGACGATCACCTACGGCGTGTCCGACCACGTCACCGGTGTTCGCGCCGTGGACGCCGACGACCCGTCCAAGTCCGTCGTGAGCCTGACGTACTGCTACATCACCGGTATCGACGCCGGGGGTGACTGCTCGGCGACGAAGAGCCCGAACGCCACGGACAGGATCCAGTGGGTCAAGGACAACATCACCCAGCAGACGACCACGTACACGTACGACTCGAACGGCCGCCTCACCAAGGCAGCGCAGGCCGGCGGTGCGAGGAACATCACGTGGGCGTACACGTACGACGCGGCCGGGAACCGGCTCACCGCCAAGCGCGGCGGCGATGTCACGTCGTCGCAGACGCTTACCTACAACACCGCCGGGCAGATCACGTCTGACGGGTATGCGTACGACGGTGTCGGCAACATGGTGAAGGCGCCCGGGCAGACGTTCACGTACAACGGCGCGCAGCAGATGACGTCCTCCACGAAGGACGGTGTCACCACCCGCTACGAGTACGCCGGCGGCGACATGAACAAGCTGCTCTCGCAGGTCACCGACGGAGGAGCCGAGTACGACTACACGTATGGCACGTCCGACTCCAACGGTGTCCCCGTGATCACCAGTCGCACCGTCGCCGGCACCGGAACCGCGTCTGTGATCAGCGACCCGGGTACGGGACAGCCGCTGGACCTGCAGACCACCGACGGCACCACGAGCATGTGGGTCATCGACGGCACCGGCAACCCTGTCGCCGCGATCGCTGACACTGGCAAGACCGCGTACACCGTCTCGTACGACCCGTACGGCGTCGAAACCGTCACCGTCGGCGGCGACAGCGCGCAGTGGCAGCAGAACCCCTACGGCTTCAAGAGCGGCCTCCGCTCGAGCAGCACCGAAAACGGGCTCACCAAGTTCGGGTACCGGTGGCAGTCCAGCACCACGGGAGCGTGGATCGAACGTGACACCCTCGACGCACCCCTCGACCCAACCAATGCAAATCGCTACGCGTTCGCGGCCGGGGATCCCATCAATCACTCTGACCCGACGGGTCAGTACGACTTGTGGCAAGCTACGGTGACAGGTGCGGCAAGTGGAATCGGTTCTGCGGCTGGCGGATGCCTTGCGGGAGGAGCGGTCGGAACGCTGGCCGGCGGAGTCGGCGCTCTCCCTGGTTGCGGTCTAGGAGCCGCTACAGGGCTGGTTTCAGGGTTCGTGGGCGGATTCGTGACAAATTCACTTCTGCAGCTGACAGGAATGGCATAGCGTGGACCGCTTCAGACTGGTACGCCTTGCGCGTATTTTAGGGGCAATTATTTTCCCCCTTTGGTTGACTGTTTACCTTGTCATCGCAATCGGGGATGCAACAGCTCCGGCTGCTCTTGTGATCGGTATTGCGAATCTGTTTGTCGGCCTACTCGTTGGGTGGCTGTGGACCTGGTCTCCCGGGAAAAAGAATAGGGATCTACCTTAACCAAGCCCCCGGAGGTCTGTTCCTTGAGCGGGTGCAAGCCGTGGGCGTCCCAAGAGAGCGTCACCGATTCTTGCGATGGTTCCGGGTGCGTCGCCTAACTGGCGAGGCATCGGTAGTACAACGGTTCGCCCTAATCTCGGTTCCCGGGGCTGTGGCCGCTCTATCCGGCGCCTGGGACCTCTTGTATCGCGAGGTCGGAGCGGGGTGGAAGTAGGAGACGCTTGTGACAAGGACGGATGTCCAACTGGCGCGGGGTGAGCCCGGGGCAACTTCGCAGATGGGGATGCCCGGTGGCGGCGCTGGGTGACGCGGGGCCCGCGCACCAAGCCCGAGTCGTGGATTCTCTAGGATCGACCCATGTCCACGACCATGCCCGGCTTCGGGACGGAGCGCATCACGCAGCTCGGCCTGCGCGACCGCGTCTACGACCGGGTGCTCGAGGTCCTGATGGGCCACGACGTCGAACCGGGCATGCGACTGTCGATCGACGGGCTCGCCCGGACCCTCGGCGTCTCCCCGACCCCGGTGCGCGAAGCCCTGGTGCAACTCGAACGCACCGGCCTCGTCACCCGTGAAGCGAACAAGGGGTACCGGGTCTCCCCGCCCCTGGCCGGCGACCAGCTCGAGGCCCTGTTCGACGCCCGGCTCATCGTGGAGAGCGGCGCCGTCGAGCTCGCGGCCCGCGGTGACGTCGACGGCCTGCGCGAGCGACTGGCGGCAGCGCTCGACGAGCAGGCGGCGGTGGCCGCCGAGGTCGCGTCCGTCGGTGCTGCGCACGCTCCGGAAGAACTGATGGCCCGCTTCTTCCGCAGCGACTGGCAGTTCCACCAGCTGATCTTCGACGCGACACGGAACCCGTTCCTCGAGGAGATGTCCGAGATCATCACGACGCGCGTGCACCGCATGCGGCAGATCGTCGAGGGTGGCGGGGACGACACGGATCGTGCGGTCCAGGAACACCGGGCCATCCTGGAGGCGCTGGCTGCGGACCCGACGTCGGCCGTCGCTGCGATGCGGCTCCACATCGACGCCGTCCGGTTGCGTTCGCGCGCGGACGCGTCCCACACGAGCTGAGGCGGAGGGGTTGCGTTCCGGCGTCGTGCGAGTATCTTTCCTATAGGAAAGAGGTTCGCCGTCGAACCGCCACGACATGCAAGGGAGCATTCCGTGACCACTCCACAGGACTGGGTCGACCAGGATTGGGACCCCACCACCTGGACGTCGGAGACCTGGCCGATCGCCGCCTGCCTGCACGGGTTCGCGCAGGTCACCCGCGACGGGACGGCCTTCCACGACGCCCCCGCCGAGGTGTGGGACGAGGTGTTCGGGCAGATCGAGGCCGTCGGCTTCTCGCTCGCCGAACTCGCCGACAGCCACATCCGCCCCGCTGACCTCGAAGCCTCGCGCCGCGACGAGCTGTTCGCCGTCGCGAAGTCGCACGGCATCGGGATCCCGTCGGTGCACCTGCAGCGCAAGAGCGTCATCCAGCCCGGACACGAGGAGGAGAACCTGGCCTACGCCCACCGCACCATCGACGCGGCGGCCGAGTGGGGCATGCAGGTCTTCTCGACCGGGCTGCACCAGCCGTTCACCGACGCCCAGAAGCGCGCGCTGTGGTTCTGGACGGCGCCGGGCCCGAAGGACCCGGACGACCCCGAGGTCTGGAACGCCGCGGTCAAGCGACTGCGGGAGCTCGGCGAGCACGCTGCGAGCGTCGGGCTGCCGATGGCGCTCGAGCTGTACGAGGACACGTACCTCGGCACCGCCGACAGCGCGGTCCGCCTGGTCGAGGAGATCGGACTCGACAACGTCGGGCTGAACGCGGACGTCGCGAACCTCATCCGGCTGCACCGTCCGGTCGAGGACTGGCGGGAGCTCTTCGCGAAGACGATGCCGCACACGAACTACCTGCACGTGAAGAACTACACGCGTGACGAGGCCGGCGACGGCAGCTGGGCGACGAGTGCGCCGAGCACCATGGAGACAGGCCTCATCAACTACCGCCAGGTCCTGCGCGACGCCGTCGCCGACGGGTTCCGCGGGATCGTCATGACCGAGCAGTACGGCGGGGACAGCCTCGGCGTCTGCGCCACCAACCAGCAGTACATCCGATCCGTCCTCGCGACGACGAAGCTCGACGCGACGGCGACCCCGACTGCAGCAACCAGCACCGAAGGAGCAATCCGATGAGCACCCTCGACATCGCCGTCGTCGGGTCCGGCTACATGGGCGGCGGGATCGCCCAGGTCCTCGCCCTCGCCGGCCACACCGTCCGGATCGCCGACGTCTCGGCCGAGATCGCCCAGCAGAACCTGGAGCGGCTGCTCACCGAGACCGCACAGTTCGTCGCCGACGGGCTGTTCCCCGAGGACGCCGTCGAACGGGTCCGCGCACACCTGAGCGCCGCAGAGTCGATCGAGGCCGCCGTCGCCGACGCGGACTTCATCGAGGAGGCCGTGCCGGAGAAGCTCGAGATCAAGCACGCGACGCTCCGCCGCATCAGCGAGGCCGCCCGCCCCGACGCCGTGATCGGCTCGAACACCTCGACGATCCTGATCGAGTCGCTGGCCGAGGCGGTCGTGGGCCCGGAGCGGTTCCTCGGCGTGCACTTCTCGAACCCGGCACCGTTCATCCCCGGCGTCGAGCTCATCCCGCACCCGACCACGAACGAGCACGCGGTCGAGGTCGGCGAGACCGTCGTCGCCGCGACCGGCAAGCAGTCGGCACGGGTGAAGGACTCGACCGGGTTCGTCCTGAACCGCCTGCAGTACGCGCTGTTCGAGGAGGCCACGAAGATCGCCGACGAAGGCATCGCGAGCCCCGACGACATCGACACCATCGTGCGGACCACGTTCGGGTTCCGCCTGCCGTTCTTCGGCCCGTTCGCGATCGCTGACATGGCAGGGCTCGACGTCTACGCGTTCTGCTTCGAGTCGCTGCAGACCCGCTGGCCCGAGCGCTTCGCCACCCCGCCGTCGCTGCAGCAGCACGTGGACGCCGGTGAGCTCGGCACGAAGTCCGGCGCCGGGTACCTCGAGGTCCCCGCCGACCGCACGCCCGAGCTCGTCGCCTACCGGAACAAGGCGTACGTCGCGATGCAGAAGCTCCTCGACGAGCTCGGCCCGGCACCGATCCACTGAGGCGGGAGGGACACCATGAGCGACCAGAACCAGTCAGCCGGCCAGCACCAGGACCGCACCGTCGTCCTCACCGGTGCCGCCTCACCGCGGGGCATCGGCCGCGCCACCGCCCACCACCTGGCCGAGGCCGGGTGGGACGTCGGGATCATCGACCTCGACCAGACGGCGAGCGAGCAGGTCGCCGCCGAGATCCGTGAGCAGCACGGCGTGCGGGCCGTCGGCGTCGGTGCGAACGTCGCCGACGAGTCCGCCGTCCGTGCGGCCTTCGACACGATCGAGGCCGAACTCCGGCCGATCACCGCACTCGTGAACCTGGCCGGGGTGTCGTCCGCGCACGCCTACCTCGACCTGCCCGAGGGGGAGTGGCACCGGGTGCTGTCGATCAACCTCGACGGCGTGCACTTCGCCAGCCTGCGGGCGGCGGAGTCGATGGTGCGGTCCGGCTACGGGCGCATCGTGAACCTGTCGTCGGTCTCCGCCCAGCGTGGCGGCGGCACCTTCAGCAAGACCCCGTACACGGTGGCGAAGGCCGGCGTGATCGGCCTGACCCGCGGCCTGGCGCGCGAGCTCGGCCCGCGCGGCGTCACCGTCAACGCGATCGCCCCCGGTCCGATCGACACCGACATCATGGGCGGCACCCTCTCCGAGGAACGGAAGGCCGAGATGGCCGCCGACGGCGTGCTGCCGCGCATCGGCACCCCGCGGGACATCGCCGCCGCGATCGCCTACCTGATCAGCGAGGACGCCGGGTTCGTCACGGGCCAGACGCTCAACGTCGACGGCGGCCTGTACATGCACTAGGGCCAGCCGCCCACGGAACGCGCGCCGACCGTGCGACGCGATCCGTGCCTCCCGTCCGGACGACCGAACCGACCGCCGGACGCCAGAACGACCGCACCGTGCTCGCAAAGGAGCGAACCCGTGTCACTACCCCCTGCCCCCGCGCTCGGGTCGACGAACGACCCCGGCCTGAAGTCCGCCATCGGCAAGGCGACGAAACACCTCATGCCGATGCTCGTCATCCTGTACTTCGTCGCGTTCCTCGACCGCACGAACGTCGGCTTCGCCGAAGAGGCCCTGCGCGTCGACCGTGGCATCTCCGACGCCGCCTTCGCCCTGGGCGCCGGCATCTTCTTCATCGGCTACGCGATCTTCGAGATCCCGTCGAACCTGCTGCTCAAGCGGTTCGGTGCGCGCTTCTGGCTCGCCCGCATCGCCGTCACGTGGGGCATCGTCGCCGCACTGTTCGCCTTCACGACGAACGACACGATGTTCATCATCCTGCGGTTCATCCTCGGTGTGACCGAGGCCGGGTTGTTCCCGGGCGTGATCATGTACCTGTCCGAGTGGTTCCCGAACAAGGTGCGCGTGCGCATGTTCGCGATCTTCTACCTGGCGCAGCCGTTCTCGCAGATGATCGGCGCCCCGCTGTCCGGCGGCCTCATCAGCGTCGGTGACCAGGTCACCCCGTTCCACGGCTGGCAGGTCATGTTCGCCGGCGAGGGGATCCTCGCGGTGCTGGCGGGCATCGCGGCCCTGGTGTTCCTGACGAACAGTCCGCAGCAGGCGAAGTGGCTCGAACCGGGCGAGAAGGCGTCGCTCACCGCGGCCATGGAGCGCGAGGACACCGCCCGCAGCGAGGACGGCCCGAAGGGCATCTGGCGCGCGATGGCGAGCGGGCGCGTCTGGTACTTCACGATCATCTACTTCTGCCTGCAGGTCGCCGTGTACGGCACGACGTTCTACCTGCCACAGCAGGTGTCCTCGCTGCTCGGGCAGGACGTCGGCTGGCAGGTCGGTCTGGTGTCCGCGATCCCGTGGCTCGTCGGGCTCGTCGCCTGCTACCTGATCGGGTCGCGTGCGGACTCCGTCGGTCGCCGTCGTCGCTGGGGCACCCTGTTCTACGTCACGACCGGCCTGTCGATCCTCGGCTCGGCGTGGGCGGGTGCGAACGGGCAGCCGGTGCTCGGCATCCTGTTCATCACCCTGGCCGTCGCGAGCTTCCTGGCCGTCGGCCCGATCACCTGGGCGTACCCGACGGCGTTCCTGACCGGTGCCGCAGCCGCCGCGGGCATCGGCCTGATCAACTCGCTCGGCAACCTCGGCGGGTTCGTCGCCCCGATCATGCGCACCGCGATCAACGAGGTGGTGCCCACCGACAGCGGTGCGTTCGGCATCGTCTCGCTCGGCGTCCTGGCGTTCGTCGCCGCGGTGATGATCTTCTGCACCAAGTTCTTCCGCGGGGCCAAGGCCGACGAACTGCTCGACACCTCGCACGTCCGCACCACCGACCCGAAGGGCAGCAAGCGATGACCAGACTGTTCAACGACCCGGCGGACTTCGCCGACGAGGCGACCGACGGCTTCGTCGCCGCGAACGAGCGGTGGGTGCGCGGGGTGCACGGCGGGGTCGCCCGTTCCACCACGAGCCCCGACGGCACGGTCGCGGTCGTGATCGGCGGCGGCTCGGGCCACTACCCCGCATTCGGCGGACTGGTCGGACACGGCCTGGCCGCCGGTGCCGCGATGGGCAACCTGTTCGCCAGCCCCAGCGCCCAGCAGGTCACCGGGGTCGCGAAGGCCGCGGAGCACGGTGGCGGGGTGCTGCTCAGCTACGGCAACTACGCCGGTGACGTGCTGAACTTCGACGCCGCGGCGCGCACGCTCGAGGCCGACGGCATCCCGGTCCGGACGGTCCGCGTCACCGACGACGTGACGAGCGCCCCGGCCGACGACCGCGCGAAGCGCCGCGGCATCGCGGGTGACCTCTGCGTCTTCAAGGTCGCCGGCGCCGCCGCCGAGCGCGGTGACGACCTCGACACGGTCACCGCCGTCGCCGAACGGGCGAACGACCGGACGCGCAGCTTCGGCGTCGCCTTCTCCGGGTGCTCGCTGCCCGGCGCCGAGGAACCCCTGTTCACGGTGCCCGAGGGTCGGATGGCGGTCGGCATGGGCATCCACGGCGAGCGTGGCATCGACGAGACGGACGTGCCGTCGGCCGACGGGCTGGCCGAGCTGCTGGTGTCCCGTCTGCTCGACGAACTGCCCGACGGCGTGGCGCTCGAGGGCCAGCGGGTGGTCCCGATCCTGAACGGCCTGGGCTCGGTCAAGTACGAGGAGCTCTTCGTCGTCTACCGCTCGGTGCAGCGGCTCCTGACGGACGCCGGGGTCGTCATCGTGGAGCCCGAGGTCGGCGAACTCGTCACGAGCTTCGACATGGCCGGGGTCTCCCTGACGCTGTTCTGGCTCGACGACGAGCTCGAGGAACTCTGGGCAGCACCCGCGGACACGCCCGCCTACCGCAAGGGCGGGGCGGTCGCCGAACAGCGGGTCGACCCGTCCACCGTGGCGGCGGACGCCGAGGGCGTCGGCATCGGCCCGGCGACCGCCGAGTCCCGCGCGGTCGCCGAACAGGTCGCCGCCGGGTTCGCGGCGGTCCGAGCCGTCCTCGACGAGCACGCCGACGAACTCGGCCGCATCGACGCCGTCGCCGGTGACGGCGACCACGGCATCGGGATGCAGCGCGGATCGCACGCCGCCGACGTCGCAGCCGCCGACGCGGTCAGCCGCGGTGCCGGTGCCGGCACGGTCCTGCTGGTCGCCGCGGACGCCTGGTCCGACAAGGCCGGCGGCACGTCCGGTGCGATCTGGGGTGCCGCCCTGGAGGCACTGGGTCGCGTGGTCGGGGACGACTCGCGTCCGTCGGGTGCCACCGTCGCGCAGGGGGTCCGCGCGGCCACCGAGGCCGTGCTCGCGTTCGGCGCCACCGTCGGTGACAAGACGATGGTGGACGCCCTGGTGCCGTTCGACGAGGTGCTCCGCACCCGGCTCGACGCCGGGGCGGCGCTCGCCGAGGTCTGGGGCGACGCCGTCCGCGCCGCCCGACAGGCAGCGGACGCCACGGAGTCCCTGGTGCCGAGGATGGGCCGGGCACGGACCCACGCCGACCAGGCCGTCGGCACCGCGGACCCCGGTGCGCTGTCCTTCGCCCTCGTCGTGGAGACGGTCGCCCCGTGATCACCGTCGGGGTGTCGCTGAAGACGTACTTCTCGCATGCCCGGACGCTGTCGTGGGCGGCCGAGGTCGGCGACATCGCCCGGCGACACCCCGCGGTGCGCTCGGCTGCGGCGTCGCTCTTCGTGGCGCCGACGTTCCCGGCCCTCGTCCCGGTGCGTGACCTGCTCGAAGGCACCGGTGTGCAGCTCGCCGCGCAGGACCTGTCGTGGGCCGACGCGGGTGCGTTCACCGGCGAGGTCTCGGGCGCCGAACTGCGGGAGATCGGTGTCGACCTGGTCGAGATCGGGCACGCCGAACGGCGCTCCCTCTTCCACGAGGACGACACGACGATCGCGGGGAAGGTGCACGCGGCCTTCCGGAACCACCTGCGTCCGCTGGTCTGCGTCGGGGAGCCGGACCGGGCCTCCGATCCGACCGAGGCCGTGGCGGCGGTGACCGCGCAGCTCGACCGGGCCGTCTCGACCGCCGTCGCGGACGGTCTCGCCGGACCCCTGACCGTCGCCTACGAACCGGTGTGGGCGATCGGCGCACCGGCACCCGCACCGGACGACCACATCGTGGCGGTGCTCGCCGGGATCGAGCAGCACCTCGCCACCCGGCCCGAGCTGCGCGGCAGCACCGTCCTCTACGGCGGCAGTGCCGGACCGGGTCTGCTCACGCGGGGGCAGGGCCGGATCGGCGGCCTGTTCCTCGGACGGTTCGCCCACGACCCCGCAGCGGTCGAGGCGATCCTCGATGAGGTCGCGGCGCTCAGCTGAGCTGGTCGCGGACCCGCCGTGGGGCGCGACCGAGCAGTTCGCCGAGCAGCGGGTCGGTGCCGGCGAACAGGCCCCGCTCGGCGGCCTGGTACATGCCGAGCAGGAACGCGACCATGTGCGGGTCCTGCCCCGCTGCCAGCGCACGGGCACGCCACTCGTCCTCGCCCAGGGCCTCGAACCCGATCGTCCGACCGGACACCTCGGACGCCTGCCGAGCCAGGTCGGCGAAGGTCGGCGCGTCCGGAGCGGTGAGCGTCACCGGCCCGTCGAACGGCTGGTCGGCGAGCAGGATCGCGGCGGCTGCCTCGGCGGCGTCCTCGCGGGCGGTCCACGACACCGGGCCGTCGACGGGGACGGACACCGTGCCGGTCTCCTGCCACGGGCCCGTCATCCAGGCGGCGCTGTGCGCGTAGAAGCCGTTCCGCAGGCTCGTCCACGGCAGCCCGGAGTCGCGGAGCAGGTCCTCGGTGGCGGCGTGGTGCGCTGCGGGCACGAAGGGCGAACCGTGCGCGGCGCCCTGGTGGCTCGTGTACAGGACCCGGCCGACGCCGGCGTCGACGGCTGCGTCGACCGCGGCACGGTGCAGCGCGACGGCGTCGGCGGCCGGGTCGCTCGACGAGACGAGCAGGAGCTGGTCGGCGCCCGCAAAGGCTGCCGGCAGGGTCTCCGGTTCGGCGTAGTCGCCTCGGCGGACCTCGACGCCGCGGTCGGCGAACCGCTGTGCTCGGGCTGGATCACGGGTCACCACCGCCAGGTCGGAGGGCGCGAGGTGCTCGAGCAGGTGGTCGGCGGTCGCGCCGTTGAGGGCTCCGGTGGCCCCGGTGATGACGATCATGACTTCTCCGTATCGATGGAAACAGCGCTTCGGTATCGCTGCTAACACAGTGATAGCACAGATCCGTTATCGTTGTTCCGTGATCGAGCAGGGAAGCCAGCGCGACGAGACGCGTGCGCGCATCGTCGAGGTCGCCGGCACCATGCTGCGCGAACGCGGTGCCGCGGCGGTGACCACGCGGGCGGTCGCGGACGGCGCAGGCGTCCAGGCACCGACCATCTACCGGCTGTTCGGCGACAAGGACGGTCTGCTCGAAGCGGTCGCCGAGCACGCGATGGCGACGTTCTCGGCGATGAAGGCCGACGCCGTCCGAGCTGCTCGTGACGAGGCGACCGACCCCGTCGAGGACCTGCGCACCGGGTGGTCGATGACGATCGGCTTCGGGCTGGCGAACCCCGACCTGTTCGTGCTGTTGAGCGACCCGGAGCGTGGCCGTCGGTCGGCAGCCGCCCGCGCCGGTACCGCGCTGCTCGCCGAACGCATCCGGCGGGTGGCCGAGGCCGGACGACTGGCCGTGCCGGAACACCGCGCGGTCGAGCTCGTGCACGCGGCCGGCACCGGTGCGGTGCTCGCGATCCTGGCCGCTCCGGCGGACGAGCGGGACCCGTCACTCGCCGACGACGTCCTCGACGCGGTGCTCGGGCGGATCCTCGTGCCGAGCGGGCCGACGAGGGACGACGGCGGCGCGGCCCCGGGTGGTCGCGGTCGGGGGACTGACGCCGTGACGAGCGCCGCGATCACGCTCCGTGCTGCAGCGCCCCGGCTCGATCGACTGTCGGCAGCCGAGCGGACGATGCTCGCGGAGTGGCTCGACCGGATCGCCGCGGACTAGTCCTCGCGGGCGCCCGCCAGGCCGTGGTCGTGTGCGTAGACGACGAGCTGCACCCGGTCGCGCAGTGACAGCTTGCCGAGGATGCTCGAGATCTGGGTCTTCACCGTCGACTCGGTGACGTACTCCTTCGTGGCGATCTCGGCGTTCGAGAGCCCACGGGACGCCCACCCGAACACGACGCGCTCCCGCTCGGTCAGGGTCGCGAACTCCGGCGGCTGCGGTGCGGGGGCCCGCGCCACGTCGGTGCCGAACAGCTGCGCGAGGTCGTTCGGTGCGATGACCGAGCTGCCCTCGTGCACGGCCCGCACCGCGGCGAACAGGAACGGCGGCGTGGTGTCCTTGAGCAGGAACCCGCTGGCGCCGAGCCGGATCGCGGTCGCCGCCGCCGGGTCGAGCCCGAAGGTGGTGAGCACGACGACGCGGGGCAGCGGACCCGGGACGGCGCCTGAGTAGAGCTGCCGGACGGTCTCCACGCCGTCCATGCCGGCCATCCGCATGTCGAGCAGCACCACGTCGGGGCGCACCTCGGGGATGAGCGCGAGCGCTTCGGCGCCGTCGGAGGCCTCACCGACCACGCGCATGTCGTCCTGGGCGTCGAGCACCACCCGGAGCCCGGCGCGGAACAGCGCCTGGTCGTCGGTGAGCAGGATCCTGATCGGTTCGGTCATCGGACGGGTCCCCCTTGGACGTCGAACGGGATGCGGGCGCGTGCCGTGAACACGTCGTCCAGCACGGCGGCGTCGAACGACCCACCGAGGGCGCCGAGGCGCGAGTCCATGCCGTCGATCCCACGGCCCGAGCCGGCGGTGGTGCCGTCGCCGGCGACGTTCTCGACCTCGAGCACCAGGTCCGCGTTCCGCCAGGTCTCCCGCACGACGACCGGGTTGCCGGGGGCGCCGTGGCGCAGGGCGTTCGTGAGCATCTCCTGCAGCACGCGGCGGGCGGCGGTGCCGGTGTCCGGGCGCAGGGCCAGCGGGACCCCGCGCACCGTGCGGTCGACGTCGACCCCGGCGTCGCGGATACCCTGCACGATCTCCTCGAGCGAGCCCGGGCCGGTCGCCTCGGCGGAGCCGTCGATGTGCCCGAGGACCTGTCGGACCTCGACCAGGGAGCTCCGGGCGGTGCTCGCGATGGTGGCGCTGACCGCTCGGATGCGCGCCTCGTCGTCGAGGAACGGCACCGAGTCGGCCTGCGCGATGATGACCGCGAGCGAGTGGCCGACGACGTCGTGCACGTCGCGGGCGATGTCCGCGCGGATGCGTTCGGACTCGGCGACGTCGATGGCGCGGGTGGCGGTGGCCTCGGCCTCGGTGGCGACGGCCTCGGCACGCGATGCTGCGGCCTCGGCGTCGGCACGGCGCTCCGACTCGCGGTCGCGGGAGCGGAAGGCCCGGACGGCGACGCCGCCCGCCCAGACCCCGAGCAGCGCGGTCACCGGGGCGGCCATCGCCAGGAAGGCCTGGTCGCGCGGGCCGTTGATGAGCACGAGGAACCGGAAGCCGGTCGACGCCAGGTAGACCGTCGCACCCGCCCCGGCGACGACCGCGAGCACGCCCGAGGCGACGACCTCGGTGCGGGTGCCCACGACCGCGGCGGTGCCGATCACGACGAAGAGCGCCAGGTCCACCAGCGACGGGCGCTCGCCGCCGCCGACCTGGATCACCCCGAGGACGACGACCATCGCCATCGCGGCGGACGGGGAGATGCGACGCAGGGCGATCGCCACCGAGGCCGACAGCACCGCGGCGAGGCTCGCATGCTCGAGCTCGAGGTCGATGGGCAGCAGGAAGACCAACGCCGCCAGGGCCGCCCAGGCCACGTCGACGGCGATCGACCGGGTGGCGAGCGGCCGGAGGAACCTGCCCCGTTCGGTCACGAGAGCGATCCTCCCATGCCGTACCGGCGTCACGCGGGCGGGGTCATGGCCATGAGTGCGATGACGGTGGCGACCACGATCGCCGCGCAGAGCAGCAGGGTGGCGATCGTGTGCTTGGTCGAGGTCTGCATGCTCCCAGCCTGCGCAACGGGACGGCCGAGGGCATCGGGCGGTCGACCGAAGGGACTCGTCCTGCCGGGTGAACCTGCCGTCTGCGTGATCCGGCCACCTTGGACGGCCGCCCAGTGCCCCCGGCGAACCATCGGCCGTGCAATCGCTCGATCGACACGAAGGAGCACGATTTGTACTTCCACAAGCAGGAACTCCAGCACAAGGCAACGCCCGACAAGCCCGACGCGATCTACGCCCGCAAGCTGCAGGAGGTGCTCGGTGGCCAGTACGGAGAGATCTCCGTCGCGCTGCAGTACCAGTTCCAGGCGTGGAACATGCACATCCCCGGCAAGTACCGCGACATGGTGTTCGGCATCGGCGCCGAGGAGATGGGCCACGTCGAGATGCTCGCGACGATGATCGCGCAGCTGCTCGAGAAGTCCCCGCTCGGCATCACCGAGGACGCGCTGCAGGACGACCCCACGGTCGCCGCGATCGTCGGCGGCACCGACGTCCAGCACGCGATCGTCGCCGGTGCGGGCGCCCGTCCGGTGGACAGCAACGGCAACCCCTGGCAGGGCTCGTACATCACCGCCAGCGGCAACCTGCTCGCCGACTTCACGGCGAACGAGAACGCCGAGATGCAGGGTCGTGTGCAGGCCGCCCGGATCTACCACATGACCGACGACCACGGCGTGCGGGACCTGCTGTCCTTCCTCATCGCCCGCGACACCATGCACCAGAACATGTGGGCGACCGCCGCCGCCGAGCTGCGCGAGAAGGGCGTCGAGGGCTTCCCCGTGCCGAGCAACTTCCCGCAGTCGAAGGAGAACCAGGAGGTCAACTACCAGTACCTCAACTTCTCCGACGGTGCCGAGGCGAAGAACGGCCCGTGGGCGAGCGGCCCCTCGTTCGACGGCAAGGGCGAGTACTCGTACCACGACGGTCCGACCACCTCGGTCCCGATGCCCCCGCCCACGCACCCCGACGTCCGGCTCTACGGCACCACCGAGCTGCCGAACGTCGTCGAGAAGACGGCCGGCCTGGTGCAGGACAAGCTGAACAAGGAGTAGTCCCGACGGTCGCCCACGCGACCGACGGAACGACAGGAGGCCCGGCGCACGACGTGCACCGGGCCTCCTGTCCGTCAGGTGGTCACCGCGCCGACGGGGCGGACCCGCCCACGGTCATCAGCGCCCCCGTCTCGGGTTCTTCGTCGCGTGGTGCCTCGAAGATGCCCGAGTAGGCGCGGACCGCGCTCCACCCCGCGATCAGCAGGGCCGTGCCGAGGACCGCCGCGACCCAGGGCGCCAGGAGCGACTGCTCGAACAGCCGGGGCGCGGCGACCCAGGTCAGGAACGTGCCGGTCAGGCTGCCGGTGGCCCCGAGGAGCACGGCGGTGCGCCGGTCCAGGCTCGTCAGCGCGAGCGCCGCGGTGACGACGAGGACCGCGACCACCGCGTTCAGCAGGACGGACGTCATCGCTCAGCTCCTCACTCGGCGGCGGCGCCGGAACCGACCGCGAGATGCTCGGACGCGCCGCCGACGGTGACGGCGATCTTGCGCGGCTTCGCGGACTCCTTGACGGGGATCGTGACGCTCAGCACGCCGTTGTCGTACCCGGCGGTGATGCGCTCGGCGTCCAGGCCGTCGCCGAGCGTCAGCTGCCGGACGAACGTGCCGGGCTGGCGCTCACGCGTGAGCCACTGCGAGCCCTCGGGCGCGCCCAGGGTGCGCTCGGCGCGGATGGTCAGGACGGAGCCGTCCACGTCGATGTCGACGGAGCCCGGGTCGATGCCGGGCAGGTCGACGTCGAGGACGTAGTGGTCCCCGGTGCGGTACAGGTCCATCGGCATCGAGCGCGGACCAGCTGCGGTGCCGAGGAGCGAACCCGCGAGTCGGTCGAGCTCGCGGAACGGGTCGAAGTTCATCGTCATCGAAATCAACTCCTTCGTGGTTCTCGTTGAGTCCCCTCGACTCAACTGCCACCGTTTTAGCACTCGACTCTGGCGAGTGCCAAGAGATCGCTCAGAGGACGCCGAGAACTCAGCCGAGCAGGGGCGCCAGGAACGGGTCGATGACCGCCCACGTCGCGTCGGGGGCCTCGAGGTGAGGCAGGTGCCCGGCCGCCGGGACCTCGGCGAACACCGCACCCGGCACGGCCGCAGCGACCGCACGACCGTACGCCGGGGTCACGACCCGGTCGCTCGCGCCGGACACCACGAGCGTCGGCACCCGTACGGCCCCGAGTCGACCGAGCAGGCTCGGGTCGCTCATCGACCGGCCGGCGATCACCGCCATGGTCTGCCCGTTCGACCGCTGCGCCGCCCGCTGTTCCTCGGTGACGGACGCCGGGTCCTGGTACCCCCGCGCGGGATCGTGCCAGGCGACCTCGGCCAGCCCGCGGGCATCGAGGGCGAAGAAGTCGGCGATCGGTTCGCCCTCGACCACCGCACCCACCCCGTCGATGTCGACCACAGCACCGACGACCCCGGCGTACCGGTCGTCGCCAGCTGCCTGCAGGGCCATCTCGAGGGCGATCCAGCCGCCGATCGAGGACCCGACCACCACGACGTCCTGCTCTCCGGCGGTGACGAGCTGCTCGAGGTACGCGGTCGCCAGGGCCGGGACGGAGTCGATCCCGTCCGGGCGCGGGGTACCGTCCCACCCGGGGTGTGTGGGGGCGACGACGTGGAGGGTGGGTGCGAGGTGCGCGACGATCGGCGCGACGGTCCGGGGGCCGCCGCCGCCATGCAGGACGAGCGCGGTGCGGGTGTGGGTGTCGGTCATGGGTGCTCCGTATCAACATGTTTATGTACGAGTATTGATACCGTAGCACCATGCCGACCGACCTCGAAGCCCTGGGCCACGCCGTCAAGCGGGCGCAGTACCGCAACCACCGCACGATGGACGCCGCCCTCCGTGACCTCGGCGTGACGCTCGTGCAGTGGGACGCCCTGCGCGCCATCGACCGGATGCCCCACGCATCGGGGCACGACCTCGCCGTCGCGACGTTCCAGAGCGACCAGGCCTTCGGCACCCTCGCGAACCGGATGCTCGACCGCGGGCTCATCACCCGGACCGCCGGTCGGGGTCGGCGGATCGAGCACGCGATCACCGAGGACGGTCGGCGGGTGCTCGACGAGGGACACCGCATCGCCGAGGGGGTGCTCGACTCCCTGTTCGCACCGCTCGACGAGCCGCGACGAGCGGCGCTCCTGCAGCTCCTCACGACCCTGACGGGCTCCGCCGAACCGTTCGGCGCGCAAAACGTACACAGTGCGAATGGTTCGTTGAACTGACCGTTCACTTTGTGAAAGAGTTCAGCCGTCCGAAGGGGACACACGGCAAGCAAGAAAGGCGGGACACGACATGCACAGCACGTACTCCGGGATGCCTCGGACGGCACGGATCGGTGGCAGTCACACGCGCGTCGGTCTCACCGACCCGGCGATCATCGACGCCTACGTCGAGCGTCGCATCCAGGACCCCTCGCTGCTCGCCGGTCGTTCCGAACCGTCCTACGCGGACTTCTTCAGCACGCCTGCCGTTTAGCAAGGAGCGCATGACCCCATGCCGTTGACCGTCGTCCGTCGAGAGCACGTCCACCTCTACGCCCGCGAACCCGAGTCCGGGGTCGCGAAGACCGCCGTCGACGCGCTGCTCCGCCTGCAGCACGCCGAGGACCAGCAGATCGAGTCCGCCCGCATCGAGAGCGGCCTGTCGAAGAACGAGTTCCTCGCCGTCCGGTACATGCTCCAGGCACACCGGGACGGCCGCACGATGGGCCCGAAGGACCTCGCCGTGATGCTCGCCGTCTCGAACGCCTCGGTCACCAAGATCGTCGACGGGCTCGTGCAGAAGGGTCTGCTGTCCCGCACGGCGCACCCCACCGACCGTCGTGCGCAGGTGCTCGCCCCGACCGACCGGGCCGCCGACAAGATCGACGCCTCGTACGCGCGCTTCCACGCGGCCGTCGTCGAGGTGCTCGAACAACTCCCCGACACGGACAACGCCGTCCTCGCCGACTCGCTCACGAAGATCGTCGACGCGCTCGCCGCGGGCACGCCCGCGCCGGTCGACGAGTACACGGTCGACGACCAGGACTGACGCGAGCGCACCCGGCTGACGCGACCCGGCGGGTGCGACGCGACCGGATACGGACGGGAGGCCCGTGGTGCGCCCGCCACGGGCCTCCAGACCGGACGGTGGCGAGAAAACCTTCCAGCGGTAAGTTGGGTGCATGACCCACCCCGCGGACGACGCCGACGCGGCCCAGCCGCGCCGCGGCGGGTACCGCAAGGGCGCCGAGCGGCGCACGCAGATCCTCGACGAGATGATCCGCATGGTCGCGGAGCAGGGGGTCGACGCATCGTCGCTCCGCTCGGTGGCCGAAGCCCTCGGGATCACGCACGCGGCGCTCCGCCACTACTTCCCCAGTCGCGACGAACTGCTGCTCGCCGTCTACCGGGAGCACGAGGTCCGCGAGCAGGGCGCGCCCGACCGGATGAAGTCGGCGATCGGCGACATGCGCGAGAGCGCATCGCGCAACCGGGCCGTGCCGGGGCTGGTGCAGCTGTACACGACCCTCGCGGCCGACGCCGTGCAGGAGGGCCACCCGGCCACGCGCGACTTCATGCGCGAACGCTTCGCCCGCCTTCGCGCCGAACTCGCCGTGCTGATCGAGGCGGACCAGGCGAGTGGCCGGATCCGCGCAGACCTGGACCCGGTCGACCTGGCGAGCCTGAGCATCGCGGCATCCGACGGACTGCAGGTCCAGTGGCTGCTCGACCCGGACGCCGTCGACGGCGAGCGGGTGCTGCGGCTGCTCGAGCAGCTCGTCCCGCCGGTGCGCTGAGCGGCCAGGGGTACGCCCACACCGCCGGTGGCACAGCGACCGGCCGGTAGAAGGGCAGCATGACCACTTCCACGCGCACCCCGCTCGGCGTCACGCTCGTCGACGGGGGCGCCAACGTCGCCCTGTTCTCGAGCACCGCCGAGCGGGTCGAGTTCTGCACCTTCGACGACGACGGCACCGAGCACCGCACCGAGCTCCGCAACCGCACCGGCTACACCTTCCACGACGTCGTCCCCGGGGTGACCGTCGGCACCCGCTACGGCTTCCGCGTGCACGGTGCGTGGGACCCGGCGAACGGCCTCCGCCACAACGGCGCGAAGCTCCTGCTCGACCCCTACGCCACCGCGATCGACGGCGAGTACGAGTGGGGCCAGGCGCTCTTCGGTCACGACATGAACGAGCCCGAGCAGATCGACGAGACCGACTCGGCCAGCGCGATGCCCAAGTCCGTCGTCGCCGACCGGTCCTTCGACTGGGACGGTGACACCCTGCTGCGGACCCCGCTCGCCGACACCGTCGTGTACGAGGTGCACGTCAAGGGCTTCACGAAGCAGCACCCGGACGTCCCCGAGGAGATCCGCGGCACCTACGCCGGCATGGCCCACCCGGCGGCGATCAAGCACCTGACCGACCTCGGCGTCACCGCGGTGGAGCTGCTGCCGACGCACCAGTTCGTGCAGGACTCGACGCTCCTCGACAAGGGCCTCCGCAACTACTGGGGCTACAACAGCATCGGCTTCTTCGCGCCGCACGACGAGTACTCGTCCGCCGGCACCGCCGGGCAGCAGGTCGCCGAGTTCAAGGAGATGGTGAAGGCCCTGCACGCCGCGGGGCTCGAGGTCATCATGGACGTCGTCTACAACCACACCGCCGAGGGCAACCACATGGGCCCGACGCTGTCGTTCAAGGGGATCGACAACCAGTCGTACTACCGGCTGGTCGAGGGTGACGAGGCGAACTACTTCGACACCACCGGCACCGGCAACAGCCTGAACGTCGGGCACCCGGCGGCCCTCGGACTCATCATGGACTCGCTCCGCTACTGGGTCGAGGAGATGCACGTCGACGGCTTCCGGTTCGACCTGGCCACGACGCTCACCCGCCAGGACGGCGAGGCCGAGAAGCACTCCGCGTTCCTCGACATCATCCACCAGGACCCCGTGCTGCGCGAGGTCAAGATGATCGCCGAGCCGTGGGACACCGCCGGTTACCAGGTCGGCGGGTTCCCGGCCGACTGGTCCGAGTGGAACGGCAAGTACCGCGACGACCTGCGGGCCTTCTGGCGCGGCGACGAGGGCGCCCTCGGCGACGCCGTCCAGCGGGTCCTGGGCAGCCCGGACGTCTACGAGGGCTCGCGGCGCTCCCCGCTGTGCTCGATCGACTTCGTGACCGCCCACGACGGTTTCACCCTGGCCGACCTGACGATGTACGCCGACAAGCACAACGAGGCGAACGGCGAGGACAACAACGACGGCGAGAGCGACAACACCTCGTTCAACGGCGGCATCGAGGGCCCGACCGACGACGGCGCGGTGAACGACTACCGCGACCGGCAGCGCCGCAACTTCCTCGGCACCCTGCTGCTCTCCGCCGGCGTGCCGATGATCCTGGGTGGCGACGAGCTCGCCCGGTCGCAGGGCGGCAACAACAACGCGTACTGCCAGGACGACGAGATCTCGTGGTTCGACTGGGCCGCCGCCGACCAGGACCTGCTCGCCTTCACCACGGCGGCCATCGCGTTCCGTCGGCAGCACCAGGCGCTGCGTCCGGAGTGGTTCCGCACCGCGCCGGGCGACTCGGAGTCGACGGTGACCGTGCTCCGTGCCGACGCCGCCGGGTTCGAGGACGGCGACTGGGCGGACGGGGGCAACCGGGCCGTGACGCTCGTGCTGCACCAGGGCGACGACACCGTGGCCGTGCTGCTGAACGCGTCGGACACCACGGTGGAGTTCACGCTGCCGGAGCGTCCGGGTGGGGGCAGCTGGTCCCTCGGGCTGTCGAGCGACCCCGACCAGGCCGTGGTGGGCGACGCGGCGACGCTGCTCGTGCGCGACGCGTCCTTCACCGCGCTGGTCTGACGCGGGGCGGGGCTCGCGCGGTTTCGCTTGGTGAGCAGCAATGGTCGGGTCCCCGTTCGGGACCCGACCATTGCTGCTCACGAAGTGGTGCGCGTGGTGCTCGCGACGCTCCTAGGCGTTCGCGCCCGCGGTCAGCACGGCTGCCGCGGGGTCGAAGTCCTCGGGGAGCGGCGGGATCGCGTCCACGGTCGACGTGATGTCGATGGCGGAACCCGACTCGGCGGCGTCACGGATGCCGAGCAGCACGTCGAGCACGTGCAGCGCGACGGCGCCGGAGGCACGCTCGGGGCGGTCCTCGGCGATGGCGCGGGCGAGCTCGACGACACCGGTGCCACGACCCCAGGTGGAGCCGACCGCCTCGAGCGTCTCGGGCTCGTCCTGCCCGTAGCGCCAGAGCTGCGACGAGCCCTCGAACGTGTTCGGGTCCGGCAGCGAGATCGTGCCGAGCGTGCCGTTGATCTCGACGAAGCCCATGCGCGGCAGGGCGTGCTGGAACGAGAACGTCGACTGGGCGGACTGCCCGCCGGCGAACTCGATCAGGGCCGCGTGGTGCGTCGGGACCTCGACCGGGAACGTCTCGCCGGCGCGGGGGCCGGACGCGATCGTGCGACGGTCGAGCGACTTCGACGAGACGGCCTGCACGCGCGAGGCGGTGCCGAACGCGTGCACCAGGGTCGTCACGTAGTACGGGCCCATGTCGAACAGGGGGCCGGCACCGGTGGCGAACAGGAAGTCCGGGTTCGGGTGCCACGCCTCGGGCCCGGGGACGTGGAACAGCGTCGTCGCGGAGAGCGGCTCGCCGATGTCACCGCGGGCGATGGCCCGGAGCGCCGTCTGGATGCCCGCGCCGAGCACGGTGTCCGGAGCGGTCGCGACACGCAGGCCCTTGGCCTTCGCCGACTCGAGCACCGCGGCGGCCGACGCGTGGTCGGTCGCGATCGGCTTCTCGCTCCAGACGTGCTTGCCGGCGTCGATGATCTGCTGGTCGACCTCGGCGTGTGCGGCCGGGATCGTCAGGTTGATCACGATCGAGATGTCGTCGCGGGCGAGGAGTTCCTCGACCGATCCCGACGAGGCGACGCCGTACGAAGCGGCCTGCTCAGCGGCACGCTCGAGCAGCACGTCGGCGACGAAGCGGACCTCGACGTCGGCGAACTTGGTCAGGTTCTCGAGGTACTGCGTGGAGATGTTGCCGGCACCGATGATGCCGATCCCGACACGGCTCACTTGTCGTTGTCCTTGAGCCAGGTGAGGGACTCGGTGATGCCCTCGAAGACGTCGCCCTTGTACGCGTCGAACTCGACCACGCGGATCGCCTGCGGTGCGGCGGCGAGGATCGCGGTCACGTCGACGTCGCCCTGACCGGCCGGCGTCTGGTTCTCGAAGGCGCGCTGCAGCGCCTCGGGCACGATGAGGGCGCTCTCGGACGAGGGCAGCGCGGTGCGGATGTCACCGTCGACCTTGCCGTCCTTGACGTGGATCGCGACGACGCGGTCGCCCAGGCCCTTGAGCACGGCAGGGGCGTCGGCGCCACCGACGGTCGCCCAGAAGGTGTCGACCTCGAGGACGGTCTCCGGCGACAGCTGCGACACGAACAGGTCGTAGACGGTGCGGCCGTCGACCTTGTTCGTGAACTCCCACTGGTGGTTGTGGTACCCGAACTGCAGGCCACGGCCGGCGGCCTCGGCGGTCAGCTCGTTGACGCGCTCGGCGATCTTCGCGACGTCGTCGGCGGTCTGCCAGCGGTCGGTCGGGATGAACGGGTCGATGACGGTGCGGATGCCGAGGCGCTCGGCGGCGTCCCAGATCGGCGCGGTGTCCTCGGCGTCGATCACGGCGACGTGGCCGGACGGAGCCTTGAGGCCGGTGGCCGCGAACGCACGCTCGAGGTCGGTGGCGCGCTCGACGAACGCGTAGGGCTCGACGTTCTCGTACCCGATCTCGGCGACACGGGCGATGGCCTTGTCGAGGTCTTCGGCGATGGCGTCGCGCAGCGAGTACAGCTGCACAGAAGTGGTGGGCATTGCAGAGGCTCCTTCGATCCTGTCTGGGTGTCGCGGCCCGTCGAGGAGCGATGCTCCGCGGCGAGATCGATGACGACGCTACCCCAAAAACCACCCGGTGTGTAGTTTTTGCTGCCCCGTGTGACGCGGCCGGTGTTGCAGACAACACGTGTCGATGTATGCTCGCGTCGGAAAAACCTTGTCAGGCAAGGTTTTCATCGACTCAAGGAGGCGTCATGAGCACACCCGAACCCGGCAGCCCGGCACTGCTCAACCCGGAAGAGGGCATCACCCAGCCCGTCAGCACGGTCAAGGTGGGCATCGGCTACCAGATCGCCCTGTTCCTCGGGCAGTTCGGCCTCTTCGTCGCGCTCATGGCGCCCGTCTACGTGAGCATGCAGCTCAAGGCGCAGGCCCTGGTCGGCGACGACGCTGCGAACGTCATCGGCTCGGTGCTGCCGATCGGCGCGTTCGGTGCGCTCATCATGAACCCCCTCGCGGGTGCCCTGTCCGACCGCACCCGCACGCGCTGGGGTCGTCGTCGCCCCTGGCTGCTCAGCGGTGTCGTGGTCTTCGCGATCGCCCTCGCCTGGATCGCCTACTCGCCGGACGTCCTCAACCTGACGCTGGCCTGGCTGCTCGCCCAGCTCGCCGCGAACGCCACGCTCGCCACCCTGCTCGCGAGCTTCGCCGACAACGTGCCGCAGCTGCAGCGCGGCCGGTCCTCGAGCATCATCGCGCTCGCGCAGAACATCGCCGTGCTCGCCGGCACCTACCTGTCGGTCTTCTTCGTCGCGAACCTGCCCGTGCTGTTCATCGCGCCCGGCATCCTGGCGATCATCCTGGTCGCCGTGTACGCCGTCGTCGCGCGGGACGACCTGCCGACCTACAAGCTCAAGAAGTTCACGTTCCTGAACCTCATCGCGTCGTTCTGGACGAACCCGGTCAAGAACCCGGACTTCGCGTTCGCGTGGTGGTCGCGCTTCCTCATCATCTTCGCGACCTTCATGTTCACGACGTACCGCCTGCTCTACATGGAGCAGCACCTCGGCATCGAGAGCGCGAAGGAGGCGACGGCCGCCGTCGCCTTCGGTGTGCTGCTCTACACGATCGCGCTGCTCGTCAGTGCGGCGCTGTCCGGCTGGGCCTCGGACAAGCTCGGTCGCCGCAAGGTGTTCGTCGGCGGCTCCACGGCGATGTTCGCGGTCGGACTCATCGTGCTGGCGCACGCCGACACGGTCAACGGCTTCTACGTCGCCGAGGTCATCATGGGCTTCGCGTACGGCATCTACTCCGCGATCGACACCGCACTCGTCGTCGACGTCCTGCCGAACGCCGACCGTCCCGGCAAGGACCTCGGCGTCATCAACATCGCCAACGCCCTGCCGCAGTCGCTCGCCCCGGCCGTCGCACTGTTCTTCCTGAAGATCGGGTCCGGGGACGCCGCCGACAACTACACGCTCATGTGCTGGGCCGCCGGCGCGATCGCCATCATCGGCGCACTCGTCGTCATCCCCATCAAGCGGGTGCGGTAGCGCCCGTCGCGCAACGCGACAAGAGGAGGACGGGCGCGGCACGCTCAGCGGTGTCGCGCCAGCGACACGCGGGCCGCGCCGACCGAGCCTGCGAGGGAGGGGGTGGCGACGCCGCCACGGGCCTCCCGTCCGTCTGCCTGGTTGCGTCAGCGGGCCCCGATAGCGTGATCCACATGCTCGCCGCCGCCCCAGCCCCCTTCGACACCCCCGCCGGCCGCATCGTCGGGACGGTCGACGGCGACGTGGTGCGGGTGCTCGGGATCCCGTACGCGCAGGCCGAACGGTTCGCCCCGCCGCAGCCGATGCCACCGTTCGTGGGCGAGCTGCACGCGTCGACCCCGTCGCCGGTCGCACCGCAGCCGCACGAGGAGTTCGTCGACCTGCTGCTCAACCCGATCCAGGGCATCGAGGTCGACGAGCACTGCCAGCGGCTCTCGATCACGCTGCCCGCCGACGTCCGTCCGGGCGAACAGCTGCCGGTGATGGTCTGGATCCACGGCGGATCGTACGTCATCGGCGGTGGCGACCTGCCGATCTACGACGCCCGCGACCTGGTGACCGAGCAGCGCGTGATCGTGGTGTCGGTCACGTTCCGGCTCGGCGTGCTCGGGTTCCTCGGTGACGGCGAGACGATCCCGGCGAACCTCGGGCTCCTCGACCTGGTCGAGTCGCTGCGCTGGGTGCGCGCGAACATCGCTTCGTTCGGCGGCGACCCCGACCTGGTCACCGTCTTCGGGCAGTCGGCCGGCGGGGACGCAGCTGCGCACCTGATGATCAGTGCCGGCGCCGAAGGGCTCTTCCGCCGCGCGATCATCCAGAGCGCGCCGCTCGGGCTGTCCCGTCGTCGGACCCGGATGAACCGCGCGATGGTCCGGGCGGTCGGCACCGTGCACGCCGACACCCCGCTCGAGGACCTGCTCGACCGGCAGGCGCTCGGCACCCGGGCGGCTGCGCCGTACGGGCTCGCCGCCGGCATGCCGTTCGGCACCCAGTACGGGTTCGCGCCGCTGCCCGCCGAGCGCGACCTCGACGCCGCGTGGAGCCGGGTCGCGCCCGACGTCGACGTCCTGATCGGGTCCGGTTCGGACGAGGCCGGCATGTACGTGCCGCTCGTACCCGGGCTGCGTCGGGTCACCCGGTCGCGAGTGCTGCGGTCGGCCCTGCGGTGGTGGGTCGTGCGCCCGCTGTCCGATGTCATCTACGGGCGCGACGCCCGACGGTTCACCGAACGGCACCGACGCGCCGGCGGCCGGTCGACCTCCTACCGACTGCACCGCGGTGTCACGAGCGCCCCGACCGGAGCCGTGCACATGAGCGACCTGCCGCTGCTGCTCGGTGGCCGCGAGGCCTGGGCCGGCACCCGGTTCGTCCCCGAACGCGACTGGCCCGAGGTCGAGCGCCGCGGCCGGGCCTTCCGGGCGATCTGGGCCGACTTCGCCCGCACCGGCGAGGTCCGGGCCCCCGATGACGAGACGCTGACGTTCGACCGCGGCTGACCGGGAGCCGGTGACGGTGGCTGCGCCCCCTGAACTGGCGGTCGCGGGCCGCTGACCGGCCCCGCACAATCGTCAGCATGCCCACGACCGACGTCGACCTCCGCGCACGCATCGTCGCCGGGGCGATCAGTGCCTACCGAGCCGGGGACTTCCACCGCGTCGGGCCCGACGAGGTCGCCGAGCACGCCGGGGTCACGGCCGACGAGTTCCACCGGGCATACCCGATGTGGGAACTGCTGGTGGTCGCGGTCATGGACAAGTGGAACAACGGCAGCCGACGCGAGCTCTGGCCGATCGCAGAGCTGGACGGCACGGTCGCCTACCTGCGAGCCCGGCTCGCCGCGGGCGTCGAGGACCCGGCCCTCGTGCGACTCCGGGTCGCCGTGCTCAGCGCCGCCTCGAACCCCGACCACCCGGCCGCCGGGTGGTTCCGCACGCAGTACACGCGGGCGTTCGAGGACGTCACCCTCGCCCTGGTCCGTGACGTCGTCGCCGGCCGGGAGTCCCGTGGCGCCTCGCCCCGGCACGCCGCCGAGCAGCTCATGGCGCTGTACGAGGGGCTCCAGCTGCAGTCCGTCATCCGCGACGACGGGGAGCCGCTCAGCGCTTTCGACCGGGCGGCCGCCCGGATGCGCGTGGGCTGGGCGGCGGCACGCGCCGACGCCTGATCCGGGTCGGGCGAGCACGTCGGGTCCGGGGCCTTGCGCGGCGAGCGGTCACGACTCCCCGCGCGTGCAGTGTCGCGTGGTCACGTTCCGTCGTCTGGCGGTGCCGCAAGCAACGGTCTGTGACCGCTCGGCGGGCAGCCATCGGGGTGTCCTGACCGCGCGCCGGCGTGGACGTCCCGACGGTACGCCGGACGGCCGGGAGGCCCGTGGCGGCGGCGACTCGCGCCTCCCGGCCCGCGGGGTGGTCGCGACACACCGCACGGGCTGCGTCGCGTGGTCACGTTCCGTCGTCCGCGGGCGTCGGGGCCGACGGTCTGTGACCGCTCGGCGTGCGGGCCGCGGGGGTCGTGACCGGTCGGTGGCCTGGTGGAGCGTCCGCCCCACCCCGGTCCACGGCCTGGAGGCCCGGCGCGGCTGGCAGACGTCGGTGCACCCACCTGGCATGGTCGGCCCATGGAGTACACGGACTACGACACCCGGCTCGCCGCCTACGGCGTGATCACGGACGGTGACCGCGTGCTCCTGGCGAAGCTGCGTCACCCCGATGCGGGCACGTGGACGCTGCCGGGCGGCGGGGTCGAGTTCGACGAGACCGTCGAGCAGGCCGTCGTGCGCGAGATCCGCGAGGAGACCGGGTACGAGGCCCAGGCCGGTGCCCTGCTCGGGGTCCGGCACCACATCGTCCCCGCGGAACGCCGCATCCACGCCAACGGCCGGCCGATGAAGGCCGTGCAGGTGGTCTTCCGGGCGACCGTCACCGGGGGAGCACTGCGGCACGAGCTCGACGGCTCGACCGACGAGTCGCGGTGGATCCCCGTCGCCGAGCTCCCGCACCACCGCCACGGCCTGCTCGTGCCGATCGCCCTCGGCTGGGCGGGTGCCCTGTCCCGCTGACCGCTGGCGTCACTCTTCGATGACGCTGAGGACGTTGCCCGACGGGTCGGTGAACCAGGCGATGAGCGGCCCGCCCTTCCGGTTCACACCCCGATCGTCGGTCACCCCCTCGTACTGCAGGAACACGACGCCCTTCGCGGTGAGCTCGTCGACCGCCGCGTCGATGTCCGGCACCGGGAAGTTCAGCACCGTGAAGGCCGCCGGTTCGTGACCCGGGCCCTTCGGGTAGACGAGCACCTGGTGTCCGCCGCCGAGCTGCAGGAAGAGCATGCCGTGGTCCTCGGCGACCTCGACCCCCAGGACGTCCTCGTAGAACGCCTTCGCCTCGGGCACGTCGCGCACCGAGAACCCGCTGAACGCCTTCGTCGCATCGACCATGCGGCAAGTGAACCACCGCGGCCCGCCGTCGGTGCGCTCTGCGAGGATGAAGCCGTGAGCGACTCCGGCACGACCGTCGACCAGGCCGTCGAGCGTGCCGTCGAACTGGCCCGTTCGAGCCACCGCACCGTGCTCGGGATCGCCGGAGCACCTGGTGCCGGCAAGTCCACGCTCGCCCGCCGCATCGTCACCGCCGTCGACGACCGCCTGGGTGCGGGCACCGCGGTGCAGGTCCCGATGGACGGCTTCCACCTGTCGAACGCGGCGCTCGACGCCCTCGGCCGGCACGACCGCAAGGGCGCGGCGGACACCTTCGACGCCGACGGGTACGTCGCGCTCGTCCGCCGACTCGTCGCCGCCGACGAGGACGTGGTGTGGGCACCGGACTTCGACCGTCGCGTGGACGAGCCCGTCGCCGGCAGCATCGCGGTGCCCCGCGCAGCCCGACTCGTGGTGTCCGAGGGCAACTACCTGCTCGACGACACGGCACCGTGGTCGGCGCTGCCGGCGCTCTTCACCGAGACCTGGTTCTGCGCCGTCGACGACGACGTGCGGCTCGACCGCCTGGTCGGCCGGCACATGCGGCACGGCCGCGACCACGACGCCGCCCGCGCATGGGCGGTGGAGGTGGACGGCGTGAACGCCGCGAGGGTCGCGCCCACGGTGATCCGGGCCTCCAGGACGGTGTGGACGTGACCACCGACCGACGCGACCGTCGACGACCACCAGGCGACCCCGACAACCACGAGACCCCGACCACCACCACGCGACACCGACACCGACACCGACACGAGGAGCGACCATGACCATCGCCATCACCGGAGCGACCGGCAACATCGGGGGCGCCGTGAGCGCGGCGCTCGCCGCGGACGCCGTGCCGTTCCGGATGCTCGTGCGCGACGCCTCGCGTGCGCCGGAACTCCCGGGCACCGAGGTCGCCGTCGCGACCTTCGCCGACGCCGACGCGAGTCGAGCGGCGCTGCAGGGCGTCGAGGTGCTGCTCATGGTCTCGGCGGCCGAGGCCCAGGACCGCCTCGACCAGCACCGGGCGTTCGTCGCCGCGGCGGCCGACGCAGGCGTGCGGCACGTCGTCTACACGTCGTTCCTCGGCGCGGCTCCCGACGCGACCTTCACGCTCGGCCGCGACCACTGGGCGACGGAGCAGGCGATCCGCGACAGCGGGATGGCGTTCACGTTCCTGCGCGACAGCTTCTACCTGGACTTCGTCGAGGACCTGGTCGGCGAGGACGGCGTGATCCGCGGCCCGGCCGGCTACGGCGCCATGGCCGCGGTCGCCCGTGCCGACGTCGCCCGCGTCGCGACCGCGGTGCTCCACGACCCGGACGCCCACCGCGACCAGACGTACGAGCTGACCGGCCCCGAGGCGATCACCCTGGCCCAGGCGGCGGCGATCGTGTCCGAGGTCCGCGGCCGCACCGTCAGCTACCACCCGGAGACCCTCGACGAGGCGTACGCATCACGTGCGCAGTGGAACCCGGAGCCGTGGCAGGCCGACGCCTGGGTGAGCACCTACACGGCCATCGCCGAGGGGGCGCTCGCGCACGTGTCCGGCGACGTCGAACGCATCACCGGCCGTCCGCCGATGTCCCTGCGCGAGGTGCTCGCCGCGAGCTGATCCTCGGCGGTGGTGGTGCGCACCGGGTCCGACCGACGGCCCGGGCAGCCCGCAGTGCCAAACCGTCCACGTGATGCCGGCGGTCCGGCGCGGTCGCACCGGCGGACGTGCGTGCCGCGCGACCCCCGTGACCGCCCGGCAGCCCCCGGCCAGTGCGGCGCGCAGGACCGGGTCGGTGCGCGGCGCGTGGGCCTCGACGACGAGGACGTGCAGGCCGTCGGCGATCCTCCGGCGGATCTGCTGCGCCGTGAAGACGGGCACGGTACCCGAGAACCCGCCGTCCGTCAGCACCGGGAGGCCCGTCGCGTCGATGATCGGCGCGGAGACGCGCCACGTGTCCGTCAGGAACAGCGGTTCGTCGTGCCGGTCTCCCTCCAGCCGTCGCGCGGTCGCGACGAGCCGGCGGAGTGCGCGCGGGTAGGGCGTCGACCCGCCCCAGGGGTCCGGGCGCGACACGTGGAAGACGTCCGGGCTGCCGATCGGGGCCGGCCAACGCGCGGGCCACGGCCCGACCGACGCGTCGACGCCGCTGCCGTCGCGGGTCGCGTCGAGGGCCTGCAGGGAGAACGCGGCGGGTCCGGCGAGCAGCGCGAGTCCGGCTGTGAGCGCGATGGCCGTCCGGGAGGCCTGGTGCCGGCGCGGTCCGCGCGTCGCCTCCCAGCGGGGTCGCCACCACACCGCCACCACGCCGGCGACGACGGCGACCGTCGCGAGCGTGATCGCCGGCCAGGCGAGCACGCGCGGCATCGCGGTGCCCCGGGCGAGGAACACCACCCAGCCGAGCTGCGCCACGGCGAGGACGACCGGGAGCGCCCGGAGCACCCGTGACCGCGCGCGGACCAGTCCGACCGCACCGCGCCACCCGAGGGCGGCGAGCAGGGCGAGCTGCACACCGATCGCGGCGACGTAGGCGGTGTGCGGCACCGCGGCCACCGACAGCACGGCCGCCGCGGTGCCGAACCAGACGACCAGGACGGCCAGGGTGGCGGATCCGGCACGGGTGTCGAACGTGTGCCCGAACGAGGAACCGGGGCCGTCGAGCCGTTCCACTCGTCGCCGTACGAGCACCACGGTCGCGACCACCACGCCGAACACCGCCGCGGGCAGGAGCCAGGCGACCTGCGATGCCAGGTGCGGTCCGAGCAGCTTGCCGAACCCGGCCGCGCCGCCGCGCCAGGTGTGCGGGCCGACCGGCACGGCGAACGACCGGACGGACCCGGGGACCGCGCCGGGCAGGAACCGGTCGATGCCGTTGTACCCGAACACCATCGCGAGCGGACTGTCGTCGGTGGAGCCGTCCACCCAGGGCCGCGAACCGGACGGGGTGAGAGCCAGCGCCGTGACCCACGACAGGGACGCCCCGACCGCGACGATCCCGAGCACCCCGGCGCGGACCACCCGCATGCCCAGGCGGAGCGGGCCGCCGTCGTGCCGCGCCGTGGCGAGCAGGGTGCCGAGGAGCAGCGCCGGCAGGACGAACCACGCCTGCACCATCTTCGCCTGGAACCCGACGCCGACCGCCAGGCCCGCGGCGACGAGCGGCCACCAGCGCCCGGTCAGTGCCGCGTGCTGCCAGCACAGCAGGGCGACGGCCAGCGCGGCCGTGACCATGCCGTCCTCCATCGGGTGCGCGAACATCGACACGAAGACCGGCGTCGACCCGGCTGCGGCGGCGGCGACGAGGCCCGTGCCGACCCCGGCCCAGCGGAGTCCGACCAACGAGCAGGCCCACAGGGTGACGAGCCCCTCGACGACCTGGGGGAACGCGATCGCGGCGGTGGAGTGCCCGAACAGCCGGATGCTCAGCGCCTGCGGCACCGCGAAGCCGCTGAGCTTGTCGAGCGTCACCGTCGCCGACGGGTCGAACGAACCGGAGAGCAGTGCCCGCCACGACTCGGACATCGACCGCGCCGACGCCTGGTAGAAGCTGAAGTCCCCGCCACGGCCCAGGTTCCAGGCGAGCAGCACGGTCGTACCGGCCGCGATGACGAACAGGGTGAGCCGTGCTGTGAGCGGCTGGTCCCGCCACCGGGCGGGTCGTCGGATGTCCACCCTCCGGACCTTGGCGGTCCGGGGTGACGACCGGCCGGGACCGTGCCGCCAGCTCGCCCCCAAGCCGGTCCGTGCGCTGAGGGGTCGTGCGGGTGCGGGCCCCGTCGGTCAGCCCTTCGGGGGGCGAGCCGGAGCGGGGTCTCAGCCGGTGTTCGGGTTCGGGGTCAGGACACCCGTCGCGCGGCGAACGTCCCGACCACGCCGAGGGTGAGCACCGCGACGAGCACGACGAGCAGCGGTGCCGTCCAGTTCCCCGTCGCACCGTGCAGGGCACCGGCGACGAGCGGCCCGGCCGAGCCGAGCAGGTACCCGCCGCCCTGCACGAACGCGGACATCCGGCGGGCGTCGGCGTCGCTCGAGACGATCCGAACGATCACGATGAAGATCACGGTGATGCCGCCACCCTGGGCCGCGCCGCCGAGCACCGACCACAGCAACCAGAGCTGCGGGGCGAACAGCAGCCCGAGCGGCATCGCCAGCCACAGCGTGCCGACCAGGGCGATGATCGCCGCCGGACGCCACCGGGTCGCGAGCAACGGGACACCGAGCGCCCCGACGACGGCCAGGATCTGGAACACCGACGAGCTGGCGCCCGACGACGCCTTCGAGAACCCGATCTCGTCGTGCAGCAGCGTCGGGATCCACGCGGTGAGGGCGTAGTACGAGAACGCCTGACCACCGAAGGCGAGCGTCAGGCCCCACGTGATGAGCCGTCTCGCCGGTCGGATGGGCTCGGCGGCGGCGACCCGTGCGGCCTCGGCGGCGCGGGCGGTCCGGATCGCCCCGGTGTCGAGCACCTGGTCGATGGGCCCGGTGACGGGCAGCGGTTCGTCCCGCTCGGACGGCAGCGGGCGTCGCCAGGCGGCCCGAGCACCGACCGCGTAGGTCCAGGCGGCGGCGGCGATCAGTGCGAAGACCGCCCAGATCGCGATGGCGACCGGCCAGCCCCACAGTGCGGCCAGGGGAGCGGTGCCGAGCGACGTGATCATCGACCCGACGTTGAGCGCCGACGTGTACACGCCGGTGACCAGGCCGACGCGTTCCGGTGAGGTGTCCCGCCGGATGACCACCGGGATCACCACGTTGCCGATCGTGATGCCGATGCCGATGACCGCGGTGCCGATCAGCAGCGCCGCCGACGAGGGCATCGAGCGCACGACGGTGCCGGCGAGCACGATGACGAGCGACAGCGAGACCGCGCGCTCGGGATCGGCCTTCGCGATGACCCAGCTGGCGAACGGCGTCGCGAGGGCGAAGCACAGCACCGGGATCGTGGTCAGCAGCCCGGCGATCGTCGCGGTCAGGCCGAGGTCGGCGCGGACGTCGCCGATGACCGGGGCGGTCGCGACGATCGGACCGCGGAAGTTCAGTGCGATCAGGACGATCGCCGCCGGCAGCAGCCAGGCGGCACCGCGGAGCCCGCGCCGGACGACGTCGCCGCTCATGCGGACGGCGTCGCGGACGGCAGCAGGATCGGCAGCAGGTCGAGCGGGGTGGCGGCGCGGGCGATGGTGCCCTCGGCCTCGTCGGGGGAGCCGTAGCCCCACTCGGCGAAGACGACCGGGACGCCGTGCACGGTCGCGCCCTCGACGTCGTGCTTCCGGTCGCCGATCAGCACCGGGCGGCTGATGTCGAAGCCGTGGGCCTCGAGGCGTCGCAGCGCCTCTTCGACGACGTCGGCCTTGCTCGACCGCACCTCGTCGTCGCTCGCACCCGTGATGATGTCGATGTCCCCGGTGAGCCCGTAGTGCTCGAGGATGTAGGTCGCCGGGGTCTCCGGCTTGCTCGTCGCCGTCGAGATCGGCAGCCCCGCCTGGTGCAGGGTGCGCAGCACGACGTCGATGTCCGGGAACATCGCGGAGTCGAGCGCCCCGTGCGAGAAGTAGTGCTCGCGGTAGACGGCGAGGGTGCGGTCGGCCAGTTCGTCGTCCATGCCCATCGCGACCCGGAACGTGTCCATGATCGGCGGGCCCACGAACGACATCAGGGTGTCGTGGTCCGGCACCGGGACGCCGACGGTGCGGAAGGTGTGCGTCAGGCTCTCGAGGATGCCCGGCGCGGAGTCGCTGATGGTGCCGTCGAGGTCGAACAGGATGGCGGAGAACGGGCTGGTCATGTCCTGTCCACCCTAGCCGGGCGGTGGCGGGCGACCACCCGGGGTCGCGGCGGCGACGGGGTGGACCGGCGCCGCGCCTCCAGGCCGGGGACCGGACGGTCCTCGTAGCGCTCGGAGGGCGACGTCGACCGACGGCGCTCGCCGATCAGCGGCGTTTCCGCGAGAACCAACCCCCGGCGGTGAGCGAGAGGCCGGCGATCACGGCGATGACGACGATCCAGATGATTGTTGTGGTCTCCACGTTGTGCTCCTGTCGGTGTTGTGCGGTGGGTGTGGTGCTTGTCAGGGGTTCGGGTGCTGCGGGCGGGCCCGGGGCGAGCGGACCGGCCTGCGGAGACGGCTGCGGCGGCCGGTGATGGACCGGTGGTAGACCCTCGCGCCGCCGACCGCGGCGATCACCGTGGCCGCGGCGATCACCGCCACGGACGCCACGAGGTCGACACCGGCGACCTCGCCGGCAGCGAGCCGCATCGGCATGAGGATCGCGGAGAACGGCGGGATCAGGCTCATCACGCGGACCCACGGATCCCCGATGCCCTGGAGCGCGAGGATCGCGACGACGAACACCGCTGCGTTCAGCAGCTGGAGTGGCAGCAACGACGAGGACAGTGCCTCCGGCCGCTTCGCGGTGGCGGCGACCGCCCCGTAGATGAAGCCGTAGAAGGCGAACCCGAGGACGAACCACATGATGCTGACGAGCGCCGCCGGGGCGATGAGGTCCTGCAGGCCAGCCGTCCCGAACACCCGCACGGCGCCGATCCCGACGAGGGCGAGGATCGCCATCTGGATGAGACCGAAGAGCCCCGTGCCGACGACCTTGCCGACGAGCAGGGACACGGGGCGCACGCGCGAGAACAGGATGTCGACGACCCGCGTCGTCTTCTCCTCCATCGTTCCCTGCGCGACCGACCCGCCGAGGCCGGCGATCTGGGTGAACAGCACGATGGACACGACGTACGCGAGCACGAGTCGTGCTGCGTCGCCGGACGAATCGGAGACGGCACGGACCACCGGTTCGGGGACCGAGACCGGACTCCCGGTGGCGTCGGCCACCATCATCTCGAGTGTGCCGGTCCTGATCGCGGCTGCGACGGCCAGGCCGGCGGCCTCGTCGGCGCTGTCGGCCATCGTGACCGTGACCCGGCCGTCGGCCACCGCTGCCGTCCCCGCGACGTCGCCGGCATCGAGGGCCCTGGCCGCCTCGCCCGCGGAGTCGACGGGACGGATGTCCACGCCGGGGACCGCGCCCCGGTCGTCCGCCGAGAGCGCGGCGACGGCCTCGGGCGTCGCGGCGAACGCGAGCGCGGTCGGGGCCGTGTTGCCGGCCAGCAGTCCGGGCACGAGCGCGAGCGCCACGATGAAGAGACAGCTGACCACCATGCCGATCCAGAACGACCGCATGCGCAGTCCGACGTGGACCTCGCGGCCGGCGATGTGGCCGACCTGTCGGAGGTCGAGCCGTGGTCGATCAGAGAGCATCCTGCGTCACCGCGTCTCGGTAGAGGTCGGACAAGGTCGCGCGGGCCCGCTCGACGCCGATCACGTCGACGCCGGCGGCCAGGCGTCGGAAGACGTCCGCCTCGGTGCCGGACGGTACCCGGACCACGTGGCGATCCGGATCGGTCGTCGTGCCGCTGAGCGCATGGCGGCCGCTCGTCACGACGTCCGCACCGAGCTCGGCGAGCACACCCGGAGCGACGGGGGTGGCGGTGCGCACGACGTGGAGGTTCTCCGTCCCCTCGAGGAGGTCGTCGACCCGGTCCTCGGCGACGATCCGCCCGTCGTGGATGATGACCACCCGGTCGCACACGCGCTCCATGAGGTCGAGCTGGTGACTCGAGAACAGGATCGGGCGGCCGGATCGTGCGGTGTCGGCGAGGACCGCGCCCATCGCGTCGACGCCGCTCGGGTCCAGGCCCGAGAACGGTTCGTCGAGCACGAGCGCCGTGGGGTCGCCGAGCAAGGCGGCGACGAGCTGCACACGCTGCCGGTTGCCCAGGCTGAGTTCACGGACGACGTCGCCGAAACGATGCCGGATCCCCAGCACGTCCCCCCACCGCGCGACCTCGGCACGAGCCTGTCGGCGTCCCATGCCGTGGAGCCGGGCCAGGTACACGAGGTGGTCACCGACCCGCATCTCCGGGTACAGACCCTGTTCCTCGGGCATGTACCCGATGCCGCTGCGGTAGGCGGAGTCGATCGGGCGCCCACCGACCGAGACCGTCCCGTCGTCGGCCTCGAGCAGGCCCAACAGGATCCGCATCGTCGTGCTCTTGCCGGCGCCGTTGCTGCCGATGAAGCCGGTGACCTGCCCCGACGGCACGGTGAAGGAGACCCCGTCGAGCACGAGCCGGGACCCGAAGCGCTTGTCGAGGTCGCGGACCTCGATGGTGCCGGCCGGGTTCATGCCGGCCGCCGGAGGACCGCGACCCAGAGCGGGTTCTCGCCCGCTTCGTAGGGCGTGCCGTACCAGTCGCCGAGCAGCGCGACCCGTTCGAGGCCGGCGTCCTCCGCCCACGCGGCGAGTTCGTCGGGCTCGACGAAGGCGACCCGTTCGTCGAACTGCGTCACGGACCGCGGTTCCTCCCACCGGTGCGCGACGGACCAGGTGTCCGCCGCCGTGTCCAGACGGTAGGTCGACGTCAGGCGTGCACCGTCCGGGCGTTCGGTGACGACCGGCAGGGGCTCGATGCCGAACCTGCCGACCGCGGTCGCTCGGTCGTACGCCTCGACCACGAGGTGGCCACCCGGCGCGAGCCAGGACGAGGCTCGTCGCACAACGCCTTCCCGGTCGGCCGGGTCGGGCAGGCAGGAGATCGAGCCGAGGACACAGGCGACGAGGTCGGCCGATCCGCTCGGTTCGGAGTGGTCCCGCATGTCCGCGTCGACCACCGTCGTCCGGGCTCGGGTCGGGGCGTCCTCGGCACCGAGGTTGTCCCGCAGGCGATCAACCATCGCGGACGACACCTCCACGGCGCGCACGGTGTGTCCCGCGCGCGCCAGCGGGATCGCCACCCGGCCGGTCCCGGCACCCAGTTCGACGATCCGGGACTCGGGGGCGACGAGGCTCCCGAGCGCCTCGGCCTCGAGCGCGCCACCGTGCTCGAACACCCGGTCGTAGACGCTCGCCCACGCTCCGCCGTACCCACCGGAGCGGTCGATGTCCTGGCGGTCCCGGTCCCGGTCCCGGTCCCGGTCCCGGTCTCGGTCGATGTTGCTGTCGATCACGATCGGTCCTCCGTCGGCGCGGGCAGTTCCGCACCCTCGATCCGCGGGACGAGCCCGGAGACAAAGCGGTACTCGGGATCGCCGGACTCGTCGTAGCCGCTGTAGAGCACCACCATGAACTGAAAGGCGTCGCTGCCCGGTTCGAGGTCGCCGGCGCGCTCGCGGCGTTCGACGGCGTGCCGGATGTAGTTGGCCACGAGCCGGTACGAGGACGCCTGCTGCATCTGCTCGACGTCGAGCGAGTTGAGCGCGATGAGGTCGATGCCGACGTCGAAGAACGCTTTCTCACGGCGTCGGCCGGGGAACCAGAACGCGTGCACGAGCCGCCGGCGGACGATGCTGGAGGCCTCGTGCCAAGGGGACACCTGGCCGTCCGCACCGCGTGTCCGGTACATCAGGTGGAAGTCCTGGGTGGCCGGCTCGGGAGCGAAGAACCGCCAGTTCGGGATCGTCAGCCCGACCGGGTCCAGGCTGCGGAGCCGGTCGAAGCTCCGCTGCGGGTGCTGGGTCAGGAGCGTCAGGACGAACCAGCCGGCGAACACCGCCTCGACGGCGGTCGTGATGACGGTGGTGGGTGCGGGTCGGCGGCCCATCAGCGCGCACCCTCCGCTTCCACGGGCACCCGCGGCGTCGTGTGCTGGAGGACGACGGCGGCGATCCGGGTGACGACGGCACGGTCGGCGAGGAGACCGAGGTGATCGGTTCCGTCGACCACGGTGAGACGACCGTCGGCACCGGCGGCCACGAACTCCTCGTCGAGCGCCCGCTGGTGCGGGTGTTCCCGCAGGGTCCGGTCGGCAGCGACGACGTCGACACGAGCCGAGGTCGTCGGCAGGCTCCCCACCGGTGCGCGGAACACCTGGTACAGGCTCGTCCACTCCCGTTTGGCGGTGGACCACAGGGCGTGGTCCCGCAGTTCGGCCCGCAGCCGCGCTGCGACCTCGTCCGGGTACAGGGACACCCACGGCGGGACGTCGAGCATCACACCGAGTCCGAGCCGGAGCGAGGGTGCGACGAGTCGCATCGACATGTCGAGCATGCGGGCACCCTCGGCCTGCACCGCGGACACGGCGACCTCGCCCGGGTGCGTCGGGTCGATGAGCACGATCCCGGTCACCCGTGATCCCAGACGCTCCGCCGCACGGGTGACGAGGTACCCGCCGAGCGAGTGCCCCACCAGCACGACGTCCCGATCGGCGGCGACCGCGTCGACCAGGTCGACCAGGTCGTCGACGGACTCCTGCAGGCTGTAGCTGTCACGTGAGAAGTAGCTGCTCGCGCCGTACCCGGCACGGCTGTAGAACAGGGTGTCGACCCGTCCGGCGAGCTCCTCGCCGTACCAGTGCCAGTAGGTGGCGGAGGACTGGTGGCCGCTCTCGAACACGACGAGCGGCAGAGCCTCCGCACCGGGTGCGCGCCGGAGGCGGTAGGACAGCACGTTCCGTGACGGGGTGCGGTGCCGCCGGGCCTCCGGCCCGTCCGCTCGCTCGATCCCGGCGCGGCGCACCAGCGCGGAACCGACGCCGACGACGGCGAGGAGGCCGGTGACCGAGGCGACGATCGCCGGGAGCCGAGCGGGCGAGCGGTGCGCGCCTGCCGTCAGCGACCGCGCCGCGCGCCCCTGCACCACCGAGAGGATGGCCGGGTAGGTCGCCATGAAGGCCCACACGAACCGGGCGAGTCCCATGTACCGCGCGTTCGCCAGGTGGAACGCGGCCATCGCACCGACGACCGCGTAAGCCGCGCGGGTCGGCAGCACGAAGACCAGCGGGAACGCGGTCTCGAGGACGAGGACAGTGTGCGCGGCGAGTCGGGAGAGGCGGGGGTGCGCGGTCAGGAACCGGTAGAGGCCCTCGTCGCCGTAGGTGCGGGTGCGCAGGATCCCCGGGAGCGCCTCGCCGGTCCGCCACGTCCGGCTCACGATCTTCACCAGGCCGGAGACGCTGTACGACAACGCGGCCTGCATCGCCAGGAACCACACCGCCGCTTCGGCCGCTCGGGGTGAACCGCGACCGACACGGCCGAGGGCTGCCGAGGTCTGCACGAGGAAGGCGAGCTGGTCGGACCCGTCCGAGCCGTAGTGGTTCTTCGGGTGCAGCACGAGCGCGCTCGCAGCGAGGAAGGCGTTCGCCGGGGCCCGGTGTGCCGTCACGTGCAACGGCAGGAAGAGCGACAACCCCGCGCCGATCCGGAGCACGTGGACGACGTTGTCGATCTTCTCGTCCGAGACGCGGTCGAGGAACGGCATCAGCCGAGGGAACCGGGTAGCCATCGCGCTGCGACCGTACGTCCAGTCACCCAGGCCGCCGGGACGTTGGTCACGTCGGCTGAAGAGGTACTCGACGCTGCTGAGCACCTGCGTGACCGCGCTCATCCGTTCGGCCGCGAGCAGCGCCGTGCGCGGTCGCGACACGGCGGTCAGCACGTCGCCGATGCCGGCTGTGATCGCCCGGAGACGGGGTGCGCGGAGCGGAGGGAAGTGCGCGAGGACGGACCGGGCGTTCACGCTCGGTCCCCGCTCGCGGGTCGCTGGTGCATGGGTGTGTGGCCTCCTGGGCGAGGGAGTCGCTTGTGCGACCCGTCTGGACGAGGACGTACGTGACCCGACCGCTGCGCGGTCGAGCGGGGTGCCGGCCGACGAGGAACCGTCGGCCGGCACAGGTGGTCAGCCGATGGCCTGACCGATGGTGAACCCGGCTGTGAAGGCGGCGGCACCCGCCGCTGCGCCCTTGAACGCAGCGACGAAACCGGGGCAGAAGGCCGCGGCCGTGGCGGGCGTCGCGAGGACCGGGACGGAGGCGCTCAACCCTCGGCTGGACACGTCGGCGAAGGGCAACGTCGCGAGCGCGGCGTCCGCGTTCACTTTCTCGAGCAGCATCGTCACCACCCCCTAGTCGGCCGTCGCGACGCCGACCCACACGCCGGCACCGAACAGCCCGGCGAAGGCAGCCGCGCCGGCGACCGCTCCCTTGTTGGCTGCCACGAACGCGGCAGCGGCCGTGACGGTGGCCGGGGTGGCCAGCACGGGCAGCTCCCCTGGTGCTCCGGACCAGTTGGTGCGGTCCATCTGCAGGTTCGCGATCGATCGATCGCTGTTCACACGTGACGCGAGTGACGTCATGGTCTTCCCCATTCCTCTTCCGTTATCGACATCGATCACGGCCGGCACCGCCCCGGAGGGCGACGAGATGACGGAGGACAGCTGCGCCGGTCGCCCCGCGACTCCCCCTGTCAACTCTTACAGGTTTGGTCACAGGGGTCGCAGGTTCACCCCCTCTTTCGAGGGGCGTCACATGCGATTGACACGGAAACCTCAGGTTTCCGTACCCCAGAAGGAGGACCCGGGTCCGGCCTGTTCTAGAACAGGCGGGTGTGGCCGCCCTCGATGCCGCGCATCGCGTCGTAGTCGAGCACGAGGACGCGGATACCGCGGTCCTCGGCGAGGGTTCGTGCCTGCGGTGCCACCGTCTGCGCCGCCAGCACGCCCTGCACCGGACGCAGGTGCGGGTCGCGGTTCATGAGCTCGAGGTACCGGGTGAGCTGCTCGACGGCGTCGATGTTGGCGTTGCGCTTCATCTCGACCGCGACGCTCGATCCCGCGTCGTCGCGGGCCAGGATGTCGACCGGTCCGATCGCCGTCATGTACTCGCGGCGGACCAGGGTGTGGCCGTCACCGAGGAGCTCGATCTGCTCGGCCAGGAGCTGCTGCAGGTGCGCCTCGACCCCGTCCTTCACCAGGCCCGGGTCGACGCCCAGGTCGTGGGTCTCGTCGGACACGACCTCGTACAGGGAGACGATGAGCTTGTCCTGCGTCTTCTTCTGCGTCACCGTCCACACCTGCGTGATGCCGGCGCTCGACTGCTCGTCGTCCGGCTCGGTGATCTCGATCGAGCAGGGCGGGCTCATCCAGTTCAGCGGCTTGTAGCTCCCGCCGTCGGAGTGCACGAGCAGGGAGCCGTCCGCCTTGAGCATGAGCAGGCGGGTCGCGAGCGGCAGGTGGGCTGAGAGCCGGCCCGCGTAGTCGACGGAGCACCGGGCGATGACGAGACGCACCCCGGAAGCCTAACCGGCGCGGTGTCGTCGGCCGGACGAGGCGCGCGGCCTGTGCGGCCCGCACGGATTCACATGCCCGTAACGACGTTCTGCACATGTACCGCAATCCGATGCCGTCCTACCGTGGCTCCCACCCCGATCGGCCCACGCCGACACCCCTCCCCGAGGAGCCACGATGGCCAGCGAGACCGCAGTGTCAGCACCACGAACCCCCCGTTCCGAGTCGGTCGCCGTCGACGACTACTCGCTCAGCCGAGTTCCGATGTCCGCGCGCTACGGCTGGTTCCAGGTCGCCGTGCAGCGCTTCGGGCAGATCTCGGCCCTGTCCCAGTTCCTGCTCGGTGCGACGCTCGGCTTCGGCATGAGCTTCTGGGACGCCTTCTGGGCGATCACCCTGGGCGCCGTGATCCTGGAGATCGTCTCGGTGCTCGTCGGCGTCATCGGCGTCAAGGAGGGCCTGAACACCTCGGTCATCGCCCGCTGGACGGGGTTCGGCAAGGCCGGCTCCGCGCTGGTCGGGCTGGCGATCGGGCTGAGCCTGATCGGCTGGTTCGGCATCCAGTCGGGCGTCTCGGCGGCCGGCCTGGTCTCGATCCTGCCGATCCTGCCCGCCTGGGCGTGGTCGCTCGTGTTCGGGCTGCTCGTCACCGCGATCGTCCTGCGCGGGTTCCACTCGATGCAGTGGCTGGCGAACGTGACCGTGCCGCTGTTCCTGGTGCTCGTCGGTTGGGCGGTCATCGTCGAGCTGAGCCGGCACTCGATCGCCGAGCTCGCGGCGCGTGCCCCGGCCGGTCCGGAGCTGAGCTTCGTGGCCGGGACCACCCTGGTGGCCGGCGGGTTCATCGTCGGTGCGGTGATCACGCCGGACATGACCCGCTTCAACCGGTCGGTCGGCGACGTCGTCAAGCAGACGCTGCTCGGCGTGACCCTCGGCGAGTACGTCATCGGCCTTGCCGGTGTCCTGCTCGCCCACGCCGTCGGCTCCGCGGACATCACCCGTGTGATCACGTCGAGCGTCGGCTGGGTCGGCATCCTCGTGATCCTGCTCGGCACGTTCAAGATCAACGACTGGAACATCTACAGCTCGAGCCTCGGCGTCACGAACTTCATCGACGCGGTGTTCGGCAAGCAGGTGAACCGCGGGCTCGTGACGCTCGTGATGGGCGTCGTCGGCTCGGTGCTCGCCGCGGTCGGGTTCCTCGGGGCCCTGACACCGTTCCTGTCGGTGCTCGGGGTCGTCTTCCCGCCCATCGCCGGGATCATGGTGGCGGAGTACTTCGTCGTGAAGCGCTGGCGCCGCGAGCTGAGCGACGCCGAGAACATCCCGGCGACCTCGCCCACCTGGGTGCCGGCCACCCTGGTCATCTGGGCGGTCGCCTCGCTCATCGGGTACTTCGTCGCCGTCGGCATCCCGTCGATCAACTCCGTGGTCATCGCCTTCGTGCTCTACGTGGTCGCCGGCAAGGTCGGGCTGATCCGCGGCGTCGGTGTCAGTCGGACAGAGGCGGCCCCGGTCGCCGGACCGGCCACCCCGGCCGCCTGACCCGGGCGTTCCCCGAACGGCCGGTCGCGTCGCCGCACCCCTGATCCGCGCGACGGCGCGGCCGGTCCCCCCCCCCCCAGCACCACCCCGCGACCAGCACCACCGAAGGGAACCCCCATGCGCATCGGCATCGACGTCGGCGGCACCAACACGGACGCCGTCCTGATGGACGGCAGCACCGTCCGCGCGGCGGTCAAGCGGTCCACCACCCCCGACGTCACCTCGGGCATCGTCGCCGCGCTCGACGGCCTGCGCGAGCAGCACGCCTTCGGCCCCACCGACATCGACGGCGTGATGATCGGCACCACCCACTTCATCAACGCCCTGGTCGAGGCACGCGGCCTCGCCCCCACCGCCGCCGTCCGCCTGGGCCTGCCGGCGACGGCGTCGCTGCCCCCGTTCACGGACTGGCCCGCGCACCTGGTGTCGGCCGTGCACGCGCAACCGTTCCTGGCCCACGGCGGGCACGAGTTCGACGGCCGCGTCATCTCCGAGCTCGACCCCGAGGAACTCAAGCGGCACGCCGGTGCCATCGCGGCCGCGGGCATCCGTTCCGTCGCCATCTCGTCCGTGTTCTCCCCGATCAACGACGAGTTCGAGCAGCGCGCGCAGGAGATCATGGCCGCCGAGCTCGGGCCGGACGTGGCGTTCTCGCTGTCGTCCGAGATCGGTCGCATCGGGCTGCTCGAGCGCGAGAACGCGACGATCATCAACGCGGCACTCCGCGAGCTCGCCGACCGGATCGTCGACGGCCTGTCCGGGTCCGTCACGGGCAGCGGCATCGACGCACCGCTCTTCCTGAGCCAGAACGACGGCACCCTGATGGACGTCGAGTACGCCCGTCGCTACCCGGTCGCGACGTTCGCCTCGGGCCCGACGAACTCGATGCGTGGCGCAGCGGTGCTGTCCGGCTTCGACACCTGCGCGGTCGTCGACGTCGGCGGCACGACGAGCGACGTCGGCGTCCTGACCGCGGGCTTCCCCCGTGAGGCCACGGGCGAGGTCGCCGTCGCCGGCATCCGCACGAACTTCCGGATGCCCGACGTCCTGTCCGTCGGCATCGGCGGCGGCTCCCGCATCCGCGAGGACGGCAGCGTCGTCGGTCCGGACTCCGTCGGGTACCGCCTGACCGAGGAGGGCCTGGTCTTCGGCGGCACCACCCTGACCGCCACCGACGTGGCCGTCCGCGGCGGCCGTGGTGCGATCGGGGACCCGTCGCTCGTCGCCGGGGTGCCGGCCGAGGTCGCCGCCCGCGCGCTCGACGTCATCGCGGAGCGCGTCGCCGACATCGTCGAGCGGATGCGGACCTCGTCCGACCCGCTGCCCGTCGTGGCGGTCGGCGGCGGCTCGGTGCTGCTGCCGGACACCCTGCCCGGACTCGGCACCGTGCACCGCCCGGAGCACTACTCGGTCGCCAACGCCATCGGTGCGGCGATCGCGCAGGTCAGCGGCGAGGTCGACAAGGTCTACGCGATCAGCGACGGCCGCCGGTCCGCCGTGGTCGACGAGGCCCGGCAAGAGGCGGTCGACCGGGCCATCGCGGCCGGCGCCGACCCCGGCTCGGTGGACATCGTCGACTTTGACGAGGTCCCGATCCCGTACCTGCCGGGCAACGCGACGCGGATCCGCGCCAAGGCCGTCGGCGACCTGGCACTCGGGGCGCTGGTCCGATGAGCGCCACGCAGGCCGCGCCCCGCGCCGCCGCCGCGCACGCAGCGCCCCACGCCGCCACGCACGCCGCCACCGCGCCCCTCACCACCATCGGCGCCGACTGCTCCGCCCTCGCCCGTGGCGCCGCGATCCTGGGTACCGGCGGCGGCGGTGACCCCTACATCGGGCGCCTGCTCGCCGAGGCCGCCGTCCGCGCCCACGGCCCGGTCGAGATCGTCCAGGTCGAGGACCTGCCGGACGACGCCGTGGTGCTCTCGGTCGCGATGATCGGCGCCCCCACCGTGATGGTCGAGAAGCTGCCGTCCGCAGGCCAGTTCGCCGAGGCCATCCGCAGCCTGTCGGCGTTCCTCGGGGTCACCCCCACCCACCTGGCCTGCATCGAGGTCGGCGGTGTGAACTCGACGACCCCGATCGTCGCCGCTGCCGAGCTCGGCCTGCCCCTGGTCGACGGCGACGGCATGGGCCGCGCCTTCCCCGAGGTGCAGATGGTGCTGCCGACCCTGTCCGGGGTCCGTGCCACCCCGATGGCCCTGGCCGACGAGAAGGGCAACACCGCCGTCTTCGACACGGTGGACAACCGGTGGGCGGAACGGCTCGCCCGCACGGCGACGGTCGAGATGGGCTGCTCCGCGATCACGGCGCAGTACGCCATGTCCGGTGCGCAGGTGAAGGAGTCGTTCGTCCGCGGCAGCCTGTCGCTGAGCGTCCGGCTCGGCGAGACGCTGGTCCGCGCACGCGGCGAGAACACCGACCCCGTCACGGCGGTCACCGAGGTCCTCGGCGGCACGGTCGTGTTCCAGGGCAAGGTCGCCGACATCGAGCGCAAGACCGTCACCGGGTTCGCCCGTGGCACGGCCCGCATCGCCGGTTCCGGCAGCGACACCGGCCTGGAGGCGGTGCTCCTGTTCCAGAACGAGCACCTGCTGGTCGAGGTGGCCGGCCAGGTCCGCACCACGGCTCCCGACCTCATCATCACCTTGGACGCCGAGACCGGCGAGCCCATCACCACCGAAGCCCTGCGCTTCGGCGCCCGCATCCGGATCGTCACCGCGCCGGCCGACGAGCGCTGGCACTCCCCGGACGGCCTGCGCCTGGCCGGCCCGCGGTACTTCGGCTACGACACCCCCGCGGTCCGCCACGACGGCACCACGAGCGCGGGGGAACTGAGCACGGGAGAGAACCGATGAGCTGGATCCTCGACGTCGATGACCTGCCCGACCTGGCCCGCGGCGCCGCGCTGCTCGGCACCGGCGGCGGGGGCGACCCCACCATCGGGATGCTCCTGGTCCGTGCTGCGATCGAACAGCACGGCCCCGTCACGATCCTCGACCCGTCCGAGGTGCCCGACGACGCCCTCGTCATCCCCACCGCGCAGATGGGCGCACCGACCGTGGTGCTCGAACGCATCCCGGCCGGACCGGAACCCCTCGGCGCCCTCCGTCGGCTCGAAGCCCACCTGGGCCGGACGGCGACCGCGACGATGCCCATCGAGTGCGGCGGCATCAACTCGATGATCCCGCTGCTCGTCGGCGCCACCGGTGGCCTGCCCGTGGTCGACGCGGACGGCATGGGCCGCGCGTTCCCCGAGCTGCAGATGGAGACGTTCTCGGTCTACGGGGTCCCCGGCAGTCCACTGGCGATCAGCGACGAGAACGGCCACGGCGTCATCATCGAGACCGGCACGGACAACAAGAAGATGGAGTGGCTCGCCCGCGGGGTCACCATCCGGCTCGGCGGCGTCGCCTACATCGCCGAGTACGCGATGTCCGGCCGCCAGGTGCGGGAGACCGCCGTCCCGCGCACGCTCTCCCTGGCACTCGCCGTCGGTCGGGCCATCCGAGTCGCCCGCGAAGCCCACCGCGACCCCATCGACGCGCTCGCCGAGGCCCTCGGCACGACGATCTACACGCACCTGCGCGAGCTGTTCGACGGCAAGGTCGTCGACGTCGAGCGCCGCACGGTCGACGGGTTCGCCCGCGGTCGTGCCACCGTGCAGGGGACCGACGGCTCCGAGCTCGAACTCCGGTTCCAGAACGAGAACCTCGTCGCCCGGCGTGACGGGCAGCTCGTCGCCGTCGTGCCCGACCTGATCTGCGTCCTCGACGCCGAGACCGCCGAGCCGATCACCACCGAACGGCTGCGGTTCGGGCAGCGCGTCCGGGTCATCGGGATCTCGACGCCCGACCTGATGCGGACCCCGGAGGCGCTCGCCGTGTTCGGGCCGTCGTGCTTCGGGCTCGACGAACCGTTCGTCCCGGTCGAGGACCTGCACGAGCACGTCCGCCCGGCCGCCCCGGCGGTCGGCTGACGAACGGCCGCGCGCCGACGCCGGCGCCCGGCCCGTACACCCGACCCCCCCGGCCCCGGGCTCGGGCCCCGAGACGCGACCACGGCAGCAGAATGGACCCATGGACCAGGGTGAGCGGCGGGGCGGCGGTGTGGCGGGCCTCCAGGCCGACGACGCGACCGTCTTCGGACGCGGCACCGCCCTGCTCGGCTGCGGTGGTGGCGGCCGCGTCGACCACATGGTCAGCGCGCTCCGCTTCGCGCTCGGCGACCGCAGCGTGCCGGTCGTCGACCTCGACGACCCCGCGCTCGGATCGGTGGTGGCCGTCGGGCTGATCGGGTCGACCACCGTGCTCGAGGAGAAGATGCCGAGCGGCGAGGAGCTGCCGGCCGCGCTCGCGGCGGTCGAACGCTGGACGGGCACCCGTGCCGACGCCGTGGTCGCCGCGCAGATCGGCGGCGTGACCGGACCGGCCGCCGCCCTCACCGCACACGCCGCCGGACTGCCGCTCGTCGACGCGGACCTGGTCGGCCGCGCGGTCCCGCGCATCGACCAGCTGTCGGTCTTCGTCGGCCCGACCACGACGGTCACGGCAGCCGCGGCCACCACCAGCGGTCTGCGGATCGTCGTCGACGCCCGGCACCCCCACGACGTCGAGACCGTCTGGCGCGAGGCCGTCTCGCACAGCGGCGGCTGGGCGGCCTTCGCGATCGGCCCGGTCCCTGTGGCGCTGCTGCGCGAGCGGGCCGTCGTCGGCAGCGTGCAGCGCGCGCTCCGGATCGGACGTGCCGCGGGTGGCGCACGCGACGCGGCGGAACTCGCCGCGCTCATCGGCGGCCGGGTCGTCGCGCAGGGCCGGGTCATCGACGTCCAGCGCGAAGGAGACGCGCTCGCCTTCGTCCGCAGCAGCCTGGCCATCCGCGACGCCGGCACCGGTGCGGTCGCCCGGGTCGAGGCGGGCAGCGAGTACGTGCACTGCCTGGTCGACGGCCTGCCGGTCGCCAGCACCCCGAGCGTCATCACCGTCGTCGACGCGCGCTCGCTCGCGCCGGTGGCGACCGACCGCACGCGGGTCGGCAACGAGCTCGCGGTGCTCGTGCTGCCGTCGGCGCCGTGGTGGTGGGCGGACCCCGACCGCACCGCGCGCATGGGACCGCGGGCGTTCGGCATCGACGCGGACGTCGTGCCCGAGGCCGTGGGCCAGGTGCTCGCGTGAACGCCGTCGGCGACCTGCTGCCGCTCCTGCCACTCGGCACCCGCCTGCTCGTCGGCCCCGGCAGCACCGCGGTCCGGAGCGTCCGCGGGGTCGTGGGGACCCCCGACCAGGTCGGCCGGTCCCTGTCACAGGGCGACGACGTCGTCGTGCTGCTCACCCCCGTCGACCGCGCGGACGCGCGCTTCGACGTGCTGCTGCGCCGGGCGTCCGCCGCCGGCACCACCCTGCTCGTCGTCGACGGGGCGCTGGAACTCGGCCCCGGCACCACGACGCTCGCCGACCGGCTCGGCGTCGCCGTGCTCGCCACCCCGGACCCGTGGGCGACCTCGGTCCGCCTGCACGAACTCATCGGCACCGGGATGGGTCCGGCGGCCCGGGCAGCCCTCGACGCCTCCCGCGTCGCGCTCGACGCCGGCCCCGAACTCGACGACCTGTTCGCCCGGCTCGACCGCTCGCTCGGCCACCCGGTGCGGTTCCTCGACGCCTCGGGCCTGGCGCTCCGCGGAGCCGCGGTCGACGACGCGGCCCGCGCCGTGCTCGTCCGCCGCGCCGGCACGAGCGACGTGCTGACCGCCGAGGGCGTCGACGAGACGCTCGTGGCGATCCCGGTCGGCACCGGCATCGGACCGCGCGCCTGGCTGGCCGTCGGCCTGCCCGTCCCGATCGCCGCCGAACAGCAGGTGGTCGCGAGTGCCCTGCAGGTGGCCGCCGTCGCCGTCGGGCACCGGCTGCTGCTCACCCGGCTCGACGACGAGCGTGACGCCCGCTACCGGATGGCGATGCTCGACGAACTCCGCGCGGCGGACGGGGCGCCCGCCCCGCAGCTCGTGCAGCGGACCATCGCCGCCGGGTGGCGGCTGGACGCCTGGCACGTCGGCGCACGCGTGGTCGCGCGGCAGGGCGTCGACCTGGTCGCGCTCCGCCAGCAGGTCGACGCCGCGGTGCGCGCCGAGGGACTCGACGCGGTCGTCGTCGAACAGGCGGACGGCTGGGTGCTGTGGCTGTCGGAACCCGACGAACCCGGCCGGGAGGCAGTGGCCGACATCGCGGGTCGGCTGCGGCGCGCGCAGAACACGCTCCGCACCACCGTGGAGACCAACGTGGGCGTCGGCAGTCTGCAGGCGGGCCCTGCCGGGCTGGTCCGGACGCTCGGCGAGGCCGGCGACGCCGCTCGCCTGGCCGCGAGCCGTCCGGAGTCGGGGCACTTCGTGCACGTCGACCGGCTCGGGCTCGCGCAGCTGCTGCTCGCGTGGACGCAGACGGATACGTTCCTGCCGGCCTCGCGGCAGTTGCTCGCACCGCTCGAGCGCGGTGGCGGCGCGCTCCTGACGACGCTCGCCGCCTACCTGGACGCGGAGTCGTCGATCGCCGAGACCGCCGCGGTGCTCGGGGTCCACCGGAACACCGTGTCCGACCGCATCGCGCGGGTGGAGCGGCTGCTCGGGGTGGACCTGTCCGACCCGGAGACCCGGCTCGCCCTGCACCTGGCGACGCGGGCGCGGGCGGGCGACGGCGGCTGAGGGCTCGCTGCGTCAGCTGCGGTCGCTGGCGTTCTCGGTCTCGCTGGTCGCGGTGTCGTGCTCGTGCTCGGTCGTGCTCTTGTCGGTCCCGCGGGCGGGCCGGGCGGCGGCGCCGGTCTCGCGGGCCGCACCCGAGGCCAGGCCGGCCGCGATGATGAACACGAAGACGATCAGCAGCGCGCCGAGCAGGCCGATCTCCTCACCGAGGAACCCGATCAGCGGCGGCCCGGCCAGGAACGCCACGTAGCCGATCGTCGCGACCGCGCTGACCTTGGCGGCCGCGGTGCGGGGGTCGTCGGCCGCGGCGGACATGCCCATCGGGAAGCCGAGGCTGGCGCCGAGGCCCCAGAGCACGACGCCGACGATCGCGAGCGGCACGTTGTCGATGAAGATGAGCATGCCGAGGCCGACCACTGCGACGGCGGCGCTGATGCGCAGGATCGGCACGCGGCCGAACTTGTCGATCAGCGGGCTGCCGGCGACGCGGCCGGCGGTCATCGCGGCGAGGAACACCGTCAGCACGGCAGCACCACCGGCGTTGTCGAGCCCGTGGCCGTCGATCATCGCGAGGGGCAGCCAGTCGTTCGCGGACCCCCTCGGCCAGCGCCATGCCGAGCACGATCACGCCGATGAGCAGCGTCGAGGGCTGTGCCCAGACCTGCCAGCGGGTGAGCGGGGTCGCGACCGGGCTGGTGTCGGTCGACACCGGCTGCTCGAAGCGGTGCTCGTCCTGGAACTTCGTGACGGCGACGAGCATGGCGGCGCTCGTGATGACGACGAGCACGATGAAGTGCCACGAGACCGGGATCTCGAACCGCTCGGCCAGGGCGCCGAGGCCCGCACCCGCGAGCGTGCCGAGGCTGAACGCGGCGTGGAACAGCGGCATGATCGTGCGTCCGCCGGCCTTCTCGGCGGCGGCGCCGGAGACGTTCATCGACACGTCGCACAGGCCGTTGCCGAATCCGAACGCGATGAGCGCGATCCAGATGGCGGCGAAGCCCCATCCGAGCGTGACCGCGACCCCCGCGAAGATCATCCCGACCGCCAGGCACGCCGCAGCCACCTGCACGCCCCGACGGGCACCGAGCTTCGCGACGATGTGGCCGGCGAAGGTCAGACCGCCGATGGAGCCGACGGCCATGCCGAGCACGAGCAGGCCCATCTCGAACGTGCTCGCCCCGAGGGAGTCGCGGACGCTCGGGATCCGGCCCAGCCACGTCGCGATGTCGAGCCCGGACAGGGTGAACACCACGAACACCGCGATGATCCAGGCCTTGGTGGTCGGGACGGTGCGGGTGGACGGCGTCGTCATGGTGGTTCCCATCGTGCTGCGGCGCGCTCGGTAGTGCGCGTTCTGGTGCGTGTCAGTGCTGGTCTTGCGGTTGTCGAATCGATTCGACTGCTCGTTCCGGCTACGCTAACGGGCGATGGACGAACCGGCAACAGGACCCGGCGCGTCGCCTTCCCGCGGCGGCGTCACCCGTTCGTCGCGCCCGACGCTGGCAGCCGTCGCCCGTGCTGCCGGTGTTGCGCCGTCGACGGCCTCGCTCGCCTTCAGTGGTCTCGGCCCGGTGTCCGAGGACGCCAAGGCCCGCGTGCTCGCCGCTGCCGCCGACCTCGGTTACGGCGGCCCCGACCCCCGTGCCCGTTCCCTGCGCCGCGGTCGTTCCGGCGTCATCGGCGTCGTGATGGACGAGCGTCTGAGTGACGCCTTCCGTGACCCGGTCAACGTCCTGACGCTCGACGGCATCGCCGAGGTCGCGGGTGCCGCAGGTGCCTCTCTGTTGCTCGTCCGGAGTCCGCTCGACGACGAGCAGGGTGCCGGCCCGCTGGTGGATGCCCCGATGGACGCCGTGGTGCTCGTCGGGTGCAACGTCCGGATCGACCCTGCCGTCGCCGTACTGCGGCGTCGGCAGATCCCCGTCGTCGCGATCGAGGCGGACGAGATCGAGGGTGCTGTCCCCGTCCAGCTCGACAACCGCGATGCCTCGCGCCGTGCTGCGGAGTACCTGCAGGAGCTCGGCCACCGGGACGTGACCGTCGTGACCCTGCCCCTCGACGCCGCACGCCGCCGTGGCCCGATCGACGCAGCCCGGCAGGGCGAGGGCATCGCCTTCACCACCCTCGAACGCCTGCGCGGTGTGCGCCAGGTCTACCCGGACGCCGTCGCGATCGAGACCGCCGGCAGTTCGGTTGAAGAGGGACGTCTCGCCGGCACGGAGCTCTTCGCGCCGGACGGCCCGCGCCCCACCGCCGTCATCGCGCAGAGCGACCTGATCGCCGTCGGGGTGATCTCGGCCGCACTCGACGCCGGACTCCGTGTCCCAGAGGACGTCAGCGTCGTCGGCTTCGACGGCATCACCGTGGACGACAGCCTGCTTCACCGCACCCCGATCCGGCACCTGACCACCCTGGTGCAGCCCTTCGTGCAGAAGGGCCAGGCCGCCGCACGTGCCGCCCTGGCCATGCTCGAGGGGGCGGAACCGCGGCCGGCGTCCTTCACGTCGGAGTTGCGGGTGGGGGACACGACGGGGCCGCCGCCCCCTTCGCGCTGATCCCACGCCGTCCGGGTTCGCCAGACCGAGAAACTGGCGCACGGGGTCATCGCCCGAATCTGCCGGTGGTGCGCTTGGGCTCCGAGCGGTCGAGCTGGTACAGCGCATTCCGGGTATGACCGACCGCAAACATCGTTTACTCGATGGGGGCAAGCGGGAGGTCTTTGGTAGCTAGCGCGTTCAGATGGGCGCGGCGAGGCGGCCTCTCTGGACCAATGAAGCAACCTCCGCGCGCCCTCGACTCCGGCGACCACGATCTCGTCTGAGCATGCTCCAAGATCGATCCGGGGTTCCGGAGTGTTGTTCCGGGGGCGACTTCTCGCCTTAGTCGCTATCGATTGGCTCGGTAATCGTCTCCACTGTGTCGTTTGGTCGGAGGCCTGCCACCGAATCGACCGGTTCGAGCGGCATTTTGATACGTACGTCACGCGCAGCGGGCACAGCATCCGTGGCCAAGACCATCGCTTGCTCGAACTCAGCTCGCGTCGTCTCGGGTTCACCGGCGAGCTCAACGGAAAGCGCACCGCCCGCGTACTCCGTCACGTTCTGAACCCAAACCATCCCAGCGGTCTCGCTGCGCACAAGCTTATTAAGGTAGTCGCGGAAGCTCGAGTAAGGCGCACCAGTCGTCAGCCGCGCGTCGAGCGCGGCGCGTTCTCTCGGCGTGCCGTGGCTCATGCTGTTAGCCAGCCGATCCTGCCCTGCAGCGAGGGACCGAACCCGGCTGACGAGTTCTTCGAGCATTGACGTATCATTACGCGGCTCGACGTTACCGTCGGCGTCCTCGTCCGGCTGCCAGGAGGCCTCCACCGCCGGCCACTCCGCTGAAAACAAGAGTGCAACTGCCTTCTCCGGGAACGATTCTGCGGCAGCGTTGACGATCTGTGTGAACAATTGTCGGACCGACTCTCGCTGGCGAAAGTGCGTCGCTTGGAAGTCCGCCAAGGGCGTGTCTACGTCTGCCGTTGAAAGATCGAGTAGGACTGTTGCCACGCGGCGGTTCAGTAACTTGGTGGACAGCGCACCTGCCTCGTAGTTGATCCAGGGCTTGTGCAGGTTTGCGCGAGACAGCACCACGATCCCGTAGTCCGTCGCCGACAACTCTTGTTCGATCGCGGCAATCCCGCGCCCTCCCCGCGGGATGTCGATGCTCGACACAAACGCTTCGACGTTGCCGGTTCCGACCGTGTGTAGCGCGTCGCGAAGCGCCTCGGCGACACGGCGCTCAGCGTCGCCGGACCAGCTAATGAACACCTTCATGTGCTGACCGTATCGACGATTGGCGCATGTTGATGTCCTCGGGGACCTAAATCTCGGGTCAGACGTTGGAGAAGGCCACCGAACGCATCTGCACTGACTTGGTGCCAGAAGGGTCGACAGCGACGCAACTGGGGACGTTCTCGTTCCTTGGCGCGATGCCAGAGAGGCGCGTTCGCGGCAGAACGGGTGAGCTGCTTGCGAAGCAGCGACATGTGGATCGTGACAGGTACCGCGGGATTCAGGCAGGAAGCGAGACCGTCGGTGGCCATGCCGAATCTCTGGACACGTGCTTGGACGTGCCCTGGCGACAGGGCGGCGAGCCTGCAATCAGCCCGATCAGCCGCACGGCACAAGCTGCGGACCTCGCCCGCCCCCCGTTTGAGGGCTATCGGGTCAACCGAGGCATGGTCATGTTAGAACCCTCATGTCTTCGCAGCCAGCACCCCTTCTCCGGACCGACGACCTCATCGACGACAGTGTTGTTGCCAACGTTGACGGAGACGAGTTTGAGCACGATGCGATCGCTGGACGAGTCGTCGAGGTGCTGAAAGCGGGTCGCACGCCGTTGAACATTGCGCTCTACGGCCCCTGGGGTTCCGGGAAGTCTAGTATCTATCGCCTCATGAAGGAGCGCATGGATGCGGACAACAGCGTGAAGCTGGTGCGTTACGACGCTTGGAAGTACGGCGGAGATTCGCTCAAACGTAACTTCATAAGTTCAACCGCACGATCTCTGGGACTCGACCACCACAAAAAGTTTATGCAGGGTCTATACGAGACGCGCCGCGAGGTCAGACTTGACTGGGTCGCATTCTTGAAGCAGCACTGGCGCTCACTCCTCCTCATTCTGCTGTTCGCTGCAACCGTCGCGACAGGATGGGCGGCCATCGTTTCACTGGCCGCTATTGCAAAGGGCCACTTCCTAGACGATTTCTGGAAGCACCTGCCCACTTCGATGCTCACACTCGGGACTGTTCTGCTTACACTTATGACGTCGCTCAAGATCGTGGACGGCGCTAATCTTACGGTCGAGTCGAGTGCGCCAAGCTCGGACGAACAATTCGCCGAGACGTTTCGCGAATTGATCGCCAGCGCAAAGAGGAAGTACGGCGCGCAACGCTTGGTCTTCTTCGTAGATGAACTCGATCGGTGCGCACCGAGCGAAGTCGTCTCGACGCTGGTCAGCCTCAAGACGTTCCTTGACGAACCCGATGCAGCTTTCGTTGTTGCCGCAGACCGTCTAGTGCTTGAAGCAGCCCTTGATGATGGCCTTCGTCAGGTCACACCCATCCGCACCAACGAGCCGTACTACAGCACCTCTGGCGCGTTTCTGGAAAAAATCTTCCAGTATCAGTTCGCGTTACCACCACTCCGAGAGCGCGCGCTGACGGGCTTCGCCAGAGATCTTGTTGCGCAAAGAGGTGGACTATGGCGACAAATTCGCGAGCACGGATCGGATGAATTGCTGGAGGCAGTCGTATATGTCCTCATACCGGCACATGTCCGCAGTCCGCGCCGCGTTAAGGCTCTTCTCAATTCGTTCGCAACGAGTTGCCGGGTTGCCGAAGCGCGGGGTATCAGCTGGCTCCCGCGTGTACTCGAACTTGCACAACTTTCGACGCTCGAGATTGAGTTCCCCGACGTAGCGCGGAGCCTTCTTAGCCACCCGTCACTTTTGCAAGCTTTGCGAAACGAGGACTCGGCTTCTGACGACGCGAAGGAAGTAGCGAACGCTCTCAAGACAGGAGCGGGACCGAGCGATCTGATCGAGGACGACGACAACGGTAGCTCAATGGATGAGAGATCGGCGGCGGTGACCGCGCTACATCGTCAACTCGTCCGATACCTCGAGCGTGTAGTAGTCACCGGCGTCGTCGATCCGAGCCCGGACCTCTTTTACCTCCAGCAGCCTGGCGGGTCGCAACGCTTCGAGAGTGAGGCGGTGGCGCGAGCTGTGGATATGAGCGCGGATGAGTCGGTCGCGACAACTTTAAGGGCCTTCGAGGGTGCCTCGCCGGCGGACTGTCTTCTCGGCATCGAGGTGCTTCTTGGTATGGCCGAGAACGCGTTTGGACCCGGTCGTGGGAACGTTCTCGAAGCGGCGGCCCGCTTGTCCGAGGAAGTGCCGGGCGAGACGCTCCGTCGCTCAGCAAGACGTTTCGTCGCACCGCTTGTCGCCGCTGAAAAGAAGCATGATCTACGGGATGCGGCGAGCCCCGGCGCGATCCGGATTCTAGCAGCGGCAGAAAGCGACAGTCTGATCCTCCTGATTGCTGGGCACGGCACTGACGCTAGAACGCTCCTCGAAGCCTCGCACCTGGCGGGGGCGATGAAACAGGAGGACATCAATGTTCTGACTGAATTCATTCTCGAACTGATCAAAAATGGCAACGATGACCTGCTGACGGAGCTTATTCTTCGGGCGGACGAGCGGATAGTTACGGAACTTGTGAAGGCGTCCGCGACCGTAATGCTCGAACGGCTTGAGAAAAGCGGCGTCGAGATGGCAGGCACTCGCGCCGTCCCCGCCCACAAAGATTTCGCCGATGCTCAGTCCAAGCTCAATGAATTGGTCAAGGCGGCCGAGGGCCGTGTTATGAATCCGGACCTGATGGTGGAGGTGATGACTTTCGCGCTTGGATCAGATGACGCAGACCTACAATCGGTCGCACTCGGTGTTGCACGTGAGCATATCGAGATCGCGGCGGAAGGGGCGCCTCGCAGCGCGATCGCGTTGATTGCGTCAAGCTACGCTGAAGATGCCGAGTTTGAGTTTTGGGCGAGCAATATAAGCGGTGGCGAGCCCGCTGCGCTGGCTGATTTCATCGTGAGGATGCTCGATTCTCTGCGTCTGGATGAGAGCGGGGAGGTCACCTCAGGTATATCGAGCGCCATCGCAAAGATCGGCGGATTGATACCGAGCATTGAGTCCACGGATGAACTGCGGGCGGGTGCGCAAGCTCTGCTCGATCAGGAGAACTGGGCTCAAGGAGGCGCGAGCAGGGTCGACAACGTGTATGGCACGGTCCGTGCGCTCGAGTCCGTTCTCGGCGCTGAGACCATTAGTGAACTGCTCTCCAGTGATATTCGGCGCGAGGCGATTGCTTCATCGTTCTCTGCTAGTGGGCTTGTTGTTCTTCGACGACAGTTGGACGCTTCCGGGTCGGATACCGTCCGACTCCTTGCCGAAGCGCTTGAGGCTGAAGCATTGAGTGAGAAGCCCCTAGTCGCGCGTCTCGAGTTCTACGCCGTACGGCGCACCGAGCGAAGTACCGTTCGTTTGTTCGCGGACATTTCAGAGTACGTAGAGAATGGCGAGGTGGAAGTGATCGCTGATTGGTTGGGGGCGAAGCCCGCGGTCGAAGATGTGCTCACGCTCATGGGCCGAGGACGGGTGAGTTTGCACCCAATCAGCGGCTACGTACGACACCTCGGCGACGCTGACGCCGATCGGCTTTGGCTTGAAGCGGAGTCGCTTGGGTGGCCCACGGCTCATCTGAGAGCGCTCGCACGCCACACTGTTGGCGACTCGGCGGTTGCCCGCCTTCGTGAACGAATCGTGCTTGCGCCACGTTCGGATGAACGGGCGGCGGCCACTGAGCGCCTTCTGACTGTCCCGTTCACTTCCCAAAGTCCAGGCTCGGATCGTTTGATGGAGATCGCCCTCGATCTTTTGAAGACTGGTATTCAGACAAATGCCGCGCTTGCGGCCCAAGTCGTGGGTCATTTGCAGATGATCCCTCGAGGTTACAAGATGTCTCTGCGTGATGAGTTCAATGCAGCGCAAGACAGGCACGCAAAGCCCTTTAATGCTGCCCAAAGTCAAAAGCTCGGAAAGCTCGGCGTGCTTCCGCCCCAGAAAAAGAGCATCCGCAAGAAAAGACGGTGAAAGTGGATTGGTGTAAATGTGGCAATTGGACCGCTCTGAAATACCTATTCAAGTGCGGTCCCGTAGATCGATAGCCCGTGCGCTTCTCTTTAATCCACCCTGGCACTTGGTTTTCGTCCTACTCCGTGTCTCTATGGACGAGTAATCTTGCAAGCCGTGTGTTCAACGCCGTGTAATGGGCCGCATCGAATTGCATACCCGGCGAATGTTGCCCATCCGCGCCCCGAGCCCCACCACCGCAACCAGGTTCACCGCGCTCCCGACCAGGAACCCCGTCGTCCCGCCCGCGACTCCCACGACGGGTCCGAGCACCGCCATGAGCCCGGCGCCGACGACGAACCCCGCGACCGAGGCAAGGGCGACCTGGCGCGAGCGTCCGGCGGCGAGCAGCAACGCCGCCGGCACGAGCCCGACGGTGAACACCCACACCGCGACCATCAGGTACCGCAGGTCGGCGACGGCAGCGGCACCCTCGGCGGGGTAGACGATCGGCAGGAACCATCCGGCGAGCAGGGCGACCGCGCCGAAGACGACGGCGGAGGCAGCAGCGAACCCGACGACGAGCAGCAGGGCGCCGCGGGAGCGTAACGACCCGCCGTCGGTCCGGTGCGCGAACGCCGGCACGAGCACCTGCCCCAACGCCTGCCCGAGCATCGACGCCGGCGTCGCCAGGGTGAACGCGGCTGCGTAGACACCGGCGTCGTGCGCCGACGACGTCACCTGCGCCGAGATCATCGTCAACTGCAGCAACCCGTTCGAGGTCACCACCGCCAGCACGTTCCACGCCGCGAACCCGAGCACCCCGGTGGCGGGTTCGTGCGAAGCCGGCGAGAAGCCGTTGCCCCGGGGCCAGCACGCGATCGCGAACACCGTGTACCCGATGGCCAGGGGCAGCAGCACGAAGGGCTCGAGCCGCGCGACGCACGCCACCACGAGCAGCCCGAGCGCCAGCACGCTCGTCACGGAGTCCCAGAGCGCGACGCGGGGCGCGCGGTCGTAGCCGAGCTGCGCGCCGCGGGCGTAGCAGTAGAGGCCGTAGCCGACGACGACCGCGGCACCGCCGAGCACCATGCCGGGGCCGTTGCCCCAGGCCAGCGCGATCGGCACGGTGACCGCCGCGAGCACCACGCTCGACACCAGCATCGACACCCCGAGCAGCCGGTTCACCGCGGCGTCCGACCGCCGGCCCCGCAGTGCGATCGCCAGGAACCGCGACGCGGTGTTGCCCGCGGCGTTCGGCCAGAGCAGGGCGACGAAGACCGAGAGTGACAGCAGCGCCGTGGTCTGCCCGAGGGTCTCGGTGCCGAACACCCGCCCGACGACGACGGTCACGAGCAGCTTCGCGACGCCCTGCACCCCGATGCCGACCGTGGCGAGCACGGCCGACGAAGCCACGGAAGACGACGGCGCCGCAGAAGCAGCAGGCCCGCTCACCGCGCCAGCGCCTGTTCCACCCAGCCACGCCGGTGCGCCCGCACCCCGAGCGTCACCGCCCGGACCCCGATGTACCCGAGGGCGAAGGCCGCCCACAGCCCCGCGAGCGTCCCGCCGGCCCACCAGAGCAGCGGCAGGTACACGACGAGGTTCACACCTCCGGCGATGGCCAGGTACCGCGCATCACCGGCACCGATCAGCACCCCGTCGAGCACGAAGACGTACCCGGCGACGGGCATCCCGACGGCGATGAGCACCAGCACGACGGGCAGGGCGTCCCGCACCGCCTGCGAGTCCGAGAACACCGGCCCGAGCACCCTGCTCACGGCAAGGGTCAGCACCCCGAGCACCACTCCACCGGCGATCCCGAGCAGCACGAGCCGTCGCGTCACCAGTCGCACCCGCTCCGGGTCACGTCCGCCGAGTCCGTGCCCGACGAGCGCCTGCCCGGCGATCGCCAGGGCGTCGAGCGCGAACGCCAGCGTCGAGAAGACGGTCAGCCCGACCTGCGTCGTCGCCAGCCCGGTGGTCCCCAGCCCGGCAGCGGCCCCGACGGTCGCGAGCATCGCGATCCGCAGCGACGCGGTCCGCAGGAACAGCCATGCCCCCGACCGCAGGGCCCGGGCGACGCCCGAGGCGCCGGGTCGCAGCGGCGCCCCCGACGACCGAGCGGCCCGCACCGCGATGCGCACGTAGACGACGGCCATCGCCCACTGCACGATGACGGTGCCGGCGGCGGATCCCTCGACACCCCAGCCGGCGCCGTAGATCAGGACGGCGTTGAGCAACCCGTTCGCGACGAACCCGATGGTCGCGACGACGAGCGGGGTCTTCGTGTCCTGCAGCCCACGCAGCAGACCCGTCGAGGCCGTCACGACCAGGATGCCGGGCAGCCCGACCAGCGAGATGGTCAGGTACGCGGTCGCGGCGGCCGACACCTCGGCCGAGGCGCCGAACAGGTCGACGAGCGGTCCGGCGAGCGGCCACCCGACCAGCGCCAGCACCACCCCCAGCACGAGCGCGAGCCACATCCCGTCGATGCCCGCGTGCACGGCTCCGCGACGGTCGCCACCACCCAGCGCCCGTGCCACGGCCGGGGTCGTCGAGTACGCCAGGAACACCAGCAGCCCGGTCACCGTCGACAGCACGGCACTCGCGAGCCCGACGGCCGCCAGCGGCGTCGCCCCGAGGTGCCCGACGAGCGCGGTGTCGGTCAGCAGGAACAGCGGCTCGACCACGAGCGCTCCGAGCGCCGGCACCGCCAGCCGCACGATGTCGCGGTCGACCGCGCGCCGCTCAGCGGTCACAGCGGGTCGCGTCGGTCGGTGCACCGACCCATTCTGTCGGCGATGCCGACCCGTCGTGGTCGCCAGGCGGGGTGGACGCGACCACGTGACGGACTGGAGGCCCGTGGCCGTGTCCGCCACGGGCCTCCAGTCCGGTGGTCCCACGTCGTCAGGCCGGACGCGCGTTCCGGCCGACCACTCGCGTCAGTCGGCGCGCGGTTCCGCGGGGACGGCGCCGGTGGCGGCGTGTGCGGGGTCGGCGACCTCGGTCGACGGCTCGTCGGTGCCACGGGCCCGGCCGATGACGTCCATCACGTGGTAGACGACGATCGCGGCGATCGTGCCGACGATGATGCCGCCGAAACTTGCCTGGCCGAAGCGGAACGTGAAGTCCGCGATGCCGATGATCAGGGCGATGCCGGCCGTCAGCTGGTTCTTCGGCTTCGAGAAGTCTACTCGGTTCTCGACCCAGATCCGGATGCCGATGACGCCGATCAGGCCGTAGAGCGCGGTGGTGGCGCCGCCGAGCACGCCGGCCGGCACCGAGGAGATGACGGCGCCGATCTTCGGCGACAGGCCGAGCAGGACGGCCGCGATGGCGGCGACCCAGTAGGCGGCGGTGGAGAAGACGCGGGTGGCGGCCATGACACCGATGTTCTCGCCGTAGGTGGTGGTGGCGGAGCCGCCGCCGACGCCCGCCAGGACGGTCGAGATGCCGTCGGCGAAGAGCGCCCGACCGGTGAGCGGCGTGAGGTCACGGCCGGTCAGCTGCCCGACGCCCTTGACGTGGCCGACGTTCTCGGCGACGAGCGCCAGGACGACCGGCACGAACGCCAGGTAGATCGCGAGCTGCGAGGGGTCGAACGCGGGAGCGGTGAACTCCGGCAGACCGATCCACGGTGCTGCGTCGACCTTCGAGAAGTCGACCTGGCCGCCGATGAGCGCCGCGACGTAGCCGACGAGCACACCGATGACGATCGACAGGCGGCCGATCAGGCCCTTGAACAGCACGGTGACCAGGATGATCGCCGCCAGGGTGATGAGCGCGATGACCGGGGCTGCCGTGAAGTTGTCGCGGGCCGCCGGAGCCAGGTTGAAGCCGATCAGGGCGACGATCGCGCCGGAGACCACCGGGGGCATCAGCCGGTCGATCCAGCCGGCACCGGCCAGGTGGACGACGAGCCCGACGATCGCGAGCAGCGCACCGACGACGATGATGCCGGACAGGGCGAGGGGGATGCCGCCGATCTTGGTCGCCGCACCGATCGGGGCGATGAACGCGAACGACGAGCCGAGGTAGCTCGGCAGGCGGTTGCCCGTGATGAGCAGGAACAGGATCGTGCCGATGCCGCTGAACAGCAGCGTCGTCGACGGCGGGAACCCGGTCAGCAGCGGCACCAGGAACGTGGCGCCGAACATCGCGACGACGTGCTGCACGCCGAGGCCGATCGTCCGGGGCCAGGTGAGCCGTTCGTCGGGTGCCACGATCGTCGTCGCGGAGACGGTCTTGCCGTCTCCGTGCAGCTTCCACGGAAGTCCCATGCGATGACCGTACCGGCAGCCGTGCGCCGGTGACGACCCGGATCGACCTGCCCCATGGGGTCGGTGGCTATCGTGGACAGCATGACCGACGTCGCACGTGCCTCCGGCATCCACACTGACGAACTCGACCCCGCGGTGCGCCCCCAGGACGACCTGTACCGCCACGTGAACGGGACCTGGATCGAGGCGACGCCGATCCCCGACGACAAGGCCCGGTACGGCTCCTTCACGGTGCTGGCCGAAGCCGCCGAGATCGCCGTGCGCGACATCATCGAACGCTCGCAGCAGGCCGCCCCCGGCACCGAGGAGCGCAAGGTCGGCGACCTCTTCACCTCGTTCACCGACGAAGCGCGACTCGAGGAGCTCGGCACCGCACCGATCGAGCACCTGCTCGCCGAGATCACCGAGATCCAGTCCGTGCCCGAGGTCATCGCCGCCGTCGGCCGCTTCGAGCGCATCGGCCTGCCGAGCTTCCTGCAGCTCTTCGTCGACAACGACCCGGGCGACCCCGAGTCCTACGTCGTGTTCCTGGAGCAGTCCGGCCTCGGGCTGCCCGACGAGTCGTACTACCGCGAAGACCGCTTCGCCGACATCCGCGAGAAGTACCGCGAGTTCGTCGCGGCGATGTTCCCGCTCGCCGGCCTCGATGACGGCGGCGCCCGCACCGAGCACGTCATCGCGCTCGAGACGGCGCTCGCCGCTCAGCACTGGGACAACGTCACCACGCGTGACAGCCAGAAGACCTACAACAAGCTGCCCTGGGCCGAGGTCGCCGCGCTCGCGAAGGGCGTCGACCTGCAGACCTGGTGGCAGGCCATCGACGCCCCGGCCGGCGCGTTCGAGACCGTCGTGGTGCGCGAGCCCTCGTTCATCACCGGCCTGGCCGACCTGCTGAACGACCAGCCGCTCGAGGTCTGGAAGGACTGGCTGCGCTGGCAGGTCATCCGTGGCTCCGCCGCGTACCTGACGAGCGCGTTCTCGGCCACGAACTTCTCGTTCTACGGCACCGCACTCACCGGCGCGCCCAAGCAGCGCGACCGCTGGAAGCGCGGCGTCTCGCTGGTCGAGGGCGCGATGGGCGAGGCCGTCGGCCGCATCTACGTGCAGGAGCACTTCGACGAGACCTCGAAGGCCAAGATGGACGACCTCGTCGCCAACCTGGTCGAGGCGTACCGGCAGAGCATCACCGCGCTCGACTGGATGACCGACGAGACCCGTGCCCGTGCGCTCGACAAGCTCGACAAGTTCACGCCGAAGATCGGCTACCCGGTGAAGTGGCGCGACTACTCGGCGCTGCCCGTCCGTGCCGACGACCTGGTCGCGAACGTCCGCGCGGTCGCCTCGTTCCAGGTCGACCGCGAGCTCGGCAAGATCGGCAAGCCGATCGACCGTGACGAGTGGTTCATGACCCCGCAGACGATCAACGCGTACTACAACCCCGGCTTCAACGAGATCGTGTTCCCGGCCGCGATCCTGCAGTTCCCGTTCTTCGACGCGAACCGCGACGCCGCCGCCAACTACGGCGCGATCGGTGCCGTCATCGGGCACGAGATCGGCCACGGCTTCGACGACCAGGGGTCGCAGTACGACGGCGACGGCAAGCTCGAGAACTGGTGGACCGAGGCCGACCGGGCGGCGTTCGAGGAGCGCACGAAGGCCCTCATCGCCCAGTACGACGCCCTGGTGCCGACCGAGGTACCCGACAGCCACGTGAACGGTGCCCTGACGATCGGCGAGAACATCGGCGACCTCGGTGGCCTGTCGATCGCGTGGAAGGCGTACCTGCTGTCGCTCGACGGTCAGGAGCCCCCGGTCGTCGACGGCCTCACCGGTGCCGAGCGCTTCTTCCTGAGCTGGGCACAGGCCTGGCGCATGGCGATCCGCCCGGAAGAGGCGGCTCGTCTGCTGAGCATCGACCCGCACTCGCCCAACGAGTTCCGCTGCAACCAGGTCGTGCGGAACATCGACGTCTGGTACGACACCTTCGGCGTGACCGAGCAGGACGCGATGTACCTCGACCCCGCCGAGCGCGTCGCGATCTGGTGATGACGGAGCCGGACGCGGCCCGGTCGTCGCGCCGCCGGCGACCGGACGACCGCCCAGCAGGTGGCGGCCGCGGTCGTGGGCGGCACAGCGGCCGGTCCGACGACCGCTTCACCGCCACCACCGAGGCCCTCGGCGCCCTCGCGCTCGAGGGCGCCGGGGTCAGCGCCTCGGTGATCGACACCTCCAGCGGCAAGGCCCTGCTCGCGATCGACGACACCCTGGTGCAGCCGGTCGCGAGCCTGGGCCGCGTCCTGCTGCTCATCGAGGTCGCCGCCCAGCTCGAGGACGGCCGCCTGCACGGTGACCGCCTGCAGCGCATGGCCCGCGACACCGCGACCGGTGCCGGCCTGTGGCAGTTCCTGCAGGAGCCGACCATGCAGGTGCCCGACCTGGCGACCCTGGTGGGGGCCACCGCCGATGCCTGGGCCATGAACGCACTGCTGTCGACCGTGAGCATCGACGCCGTCCGGGAACGCGCGGAGTCCCTGGGCATCGAGCGCACGGCGTTGATCGACCGCGTGCGGGACCGCCGCGGCCCGGATGACGCCCCCGACGCCTCCGTCGCACCGACCGGGGAGCTGTCGTGGGTGATGCGCGGACTGGCGCTCGGCGAGGTCGTCGACGAGGCGGTGTCGAACCGGGTGCTCGGCTGGTTGTCCCTGGCGAGTGACCTGAACCTGGTCGCCGGGTCCTTCGGGCTCGACCCCCTGGCGCACCGTGCGCTCGACCACGGGCTGCAGGTCGTCGCGGTCACCGGGTCGAGCACCGGCGTGCGGGCCGAGGCGGGGATCCTGCGGGGGCCCGGGTCGTCGGTCAGCTACGCCGTGACCGTCACGTTCGACGACGCCTCGTTGCAGCGGCGGTTGGCCGTCGTCGAGGCGCTGCGGACCATGGGCACCGAGGTGCTCGAGGCCGTGCACGCCCCCGCTCGTCGCTGAGGAGCATGATGCTGGGCATGACCCGGTACCTGATCTCCTTCGACGAGGGCACGATGGTGTTCCCCATGGCCGACCTGCCGGCCGTCTCCGAGGCGTCGCACGCCGTCGTCCGACAGGCGAAGTCCGCCGGTGTGTGGGTGTTCGGCGGCGGGATGATGGAAGCGTCGGCCGGCGCGGTCGTCGAGACCGACGGCACCGTCCACGATCCCGCCACACGCCCCGGTAAGGACACCTTCATCGGGGGTTTCTCGGTGATCGATGTCGAGAGCCGGGCAGATGCACTGGCCTGGGCCGCCCGCATCGCCGAGGCCTGCCGCTGTGCGCAAGAGGTGCGCGAGATCATGGACGACCCCGAGTCCTGAACGCGTTCGGTCAGGGGACGCAGACCGACTCGGCGCTCAGGCTCAGCCCGTCGACGGTGCCCCGGATGCTCGCCGTGGCGGGGTCCGCCCCGGTCGACGACGACCAGTAGTCCCGCCCCATCGCCCGGCCGCTGACCCTGAAGCCCTCCGACGTCCACAGCGCGGTCACGGCGTCGAACGGCTCCTGCGCGTCGTCGACGATCTGGAACACCGGCACGACGCTGGACGCCGTCGCGCGGGTGCCGGTCGCGTCGGGCGACCAGCTGGACCCGGTCGGGGCGCACTGTTCGGTACCCGTGGTCACGGTTGCCGGGACCCCGGCGGCGTCGGCGGAGCGCTCGAGGAACGCTCGGAGCGTCGCGGCCCGGTCGCTGACGTCGGCGGGCACCCACGGGGTCGGCGACGGGCCCGACGTCGGGGTGCCCGGGGCAGTGGCGTCCTGCGGCTTCTCGGCGTCGAGGGGGAGTCCGAGCCAGCCGCTCGTCCCGTCGAGGCCGACGGAGAACGCGGTGCGCGAAGCGCGGTGTGCATCGGCGGCTTCGTCCTTCGTCCGGACGAGGACGTCGGCGACGGCGCCGAGTCGTTCGCCGGAGATCGACAGGTACGGGCGTTCGGCCTCGGCAGCCGTGCCGGTGGGGGCCTGCGCTGTGTCGGCCGGGGCCTGCGCCGCGTCGGCGTAGGTCGTGCCCGGTGAGTAGTACAACTGCTCGACGTCGTGGTGACCGTCGCCGACCAACCCGTCGATCGTGCGCAGGAGTGCTCGGCCGGGCTGTGTCGCCGTGATGCCCACGGACACGTCACCACGGAGCAGGGAGGCCGGGTGATCATCGAGGATCGGCCGGGCCTGCTCGACGGCGTCGCTGAAGCTGATGCCCTGCACGAGCCGGATCGTTGCATCGGACGGCGTCAGCCACAGCCGACGCACGAAGGGCTCCGCACGCAACCGACCGGCCAGCTCGACGACGTCGGCGTCCATCGGGTCGATGATGACCGGAGCCGAGGCCCGGCCGCGCGGCACGTCCACGCTCACCGTCAGCGTCGTCCCGGTGACACCCCGCGCTGCCGTGTGGCGGATCCGTTCGGCGACGGCGAGGTCGGTGGTGTCGGTCGTGACCTCGAGCGACGCGATCCAGTGGTTCCGATCGTCCTTCGCGTCGACCGGACGGACCTCGCCGTCGGCCGTGTCGACCCCGGGCAGTCGTTCGATCCGGGTGATGAGCTTCGCGAGCGCCGATTCCGACCCAGCCGGCGGTGGTGGCGACGTGCACGCGGCGAGGGCGAGCACGACGCCGAGCGCGGTCGCGACGGCTGCCGCTGAACGTGTCCGTGCGCGAGCCCCCATGCGTCCGAGTCTAGGAACGGCATCACGCCGCACGGAATCGGTCGCGAGACCCATCCGTGCTCAGCGCAGGAGCACGAAGGAGCGCAGCGGCTGCGGTTCCATGTCGTGGGCCTCGACGAAGCCACGCGACTCGTAGAACGCCCGCTGCCCCGGCTCGTCGTCGGTGAGCAGGACCGTCTGGCGAACGCCGGCGTACCGCTGCAGGACGGCGTCGAGCAATGCGCCGCCGATACCGCACCGGTGCGCGGACGGCAGGACCAGGACGTCCTGCACGTACACGATCGTCACCCCGTCGGAGACCGTGCGGACCAGACCGAGCAGGCGCCCGTCGTCGTCGCGGGCCGTCAGCACGGTGTGGGAGCCGGCGATCGCCGCGGTCAGGGCTGCGGGGTCCTGCGTGTACGCGGTCCACCCGACGGCGTCGTACAGCGCCACCAGCTCATCGGTGCCGGGTCGTTCGTCGCTGTTCGTGGTGGTCACGGTGCCCATCGTGCCCGACCGCTACGAGGTCGCCTGCCCCTCCGGCACGAACGCCTGCACGGCCAGCAGTGAGGCATCGGCCGACGCACACGCCTGGAAGTCGGTGTCCTTCACGAACAGGGACTGCTTCGACCCGGGCGGGTACACGCGGAAGCCGTCCGGGGTCTCGGGCGAGCAGTCGCCCGCCGAGTAGTTCCCGGCCCGGACGATCTTGAGCGGTGCGACGGCGGTCTTGCCGGGCGCCAGCGTCACAGTGGGGTGCGGTGAACTCTTCTCCGCGACGGCCGCCGCTCCGATCTGCTTGCCGGTGCCGCCCCCGACGAACGAGACGCCGGGCCACCCCTGCACGGTGCAGGTCGTCGACCCGGTGTTCTCGAGCACCAGGTGCACGATGGCGCTGCCGGCGGCACCACCGCTGCCGGCCTCGATGCGACCGGCCAGCGACGACACCGCGCACCGGTCGCCGGAAGCCTCGCCGGTGGCACCGGATCCGGCGGACGAGCCGGACCCGGAGGACGGTGCTGCCGAGGCGGACTCCTCGGACGACTGCGGCGTGGTCGCCGACGCGGACGGCGACGGCGCGGGCGCGGTGACGGTCTCGGTGGCGGCGGGCTGCCCGTCCGAGGCGCACCCCGCCAGGGTCCCGACGGCGACGAGCCCGGTCACGACGAGCAGGAACTTCGATCGGCTGCTGCGTTGCATGGTGCACAGGCAACCACCGAACGCCGCATCTGGTTCGGTCGGCGTCCAGGGACCACGGGCACACTCCGAGGCAAGCAACCCGAGCAGCGGAGGTCGGACATGACGGGCAAGCACGAACAGGCACGAGGCGACGAGGGTCGCGCGGACGGGGTCGAACCCCGCGCCGGAGCCTTCACGGACAGCGAGATCCCGGGCGAGGAACACGTCGAGTCGACGGAGCCCGTCGGCGAGTTCGTCTCGAGCGACATCCCCGGCGAGACGCGTCCGACCGGGGACGGACCCGACGGCGAGTACGTCGACTCGGACATCCCCGGCGAGGCCGAGCCGGTCCAGAACGGCGAGGTCGGCGAGTACACCGACACCGACAAGGCCTGACGAACCCGAGCGGAAGCGAGCCCATGCTCAAGGATGAGTACTCATCCTTGAGCATGGGCTCCTCTGCGTCGTCGCTCTGCGCCTGACGGTCAGTCGATGAGCTCCGCCGCCACCAGGCGGCGGAGCGTCTCCACGCCCGCAGGCGGGCAGCGGTCCGCGTCGGCGGAGGTGACCCACTCGACCTCGTCCACCTCGGCCGAGGCGACGGGCGTGGCGGAGTCCAGCGGGCCTCCCGGCCGGACCAGGAACAGCGTCATCGCGACCATGGTCCCCGGAGCCTGCCCGTGGGCGGGCTCGAGCACGACGCCGAACGGGTCGACGTCGTCGGCGGTGAGCCGCAGGCCGGTCTCCTCGAGCGCCTCGCGCACGGCGGCCTCGACGTCGGTCTCGTGCGGCTCCGCCTTGCCGCCGGGCAGGTAGAGCACGTCGCGCGCCCGGGCGCGCACCATCAGGACACGTCGGTCACGCACCAGCAGCAGCGCACTCACGCGCAGCGTGGGCGGTTGCGGAGCGGCCTGGAGGCTCAGCTCGCGTCCGCCTGGTCGTCGCGATCCGAGGCGGTCGGGTCCAGTGCCGTGCGGTCGGCGAGCGGGACAACGGGCGACGGCAGCTCCGGCTCGGCCTCCGGCCGGACGCCGTACAGGGAGTCGATCGCCCCGACGAACTCCTCGCCGCGACCGGCGCGACCGAGCTCACGAGCGCGGACCGAGGGACGGTGCAGCAGGACGCCGACCAGGTGCCGGAGCGCCCGCTCGGTGTGCTCGACGGACTCGCCGTCGGCGTCCGCGCGGCGCTTGGCCCGCTCGATCTCGTCGTCGAGGATGTCGAACACGTGCTTGCGGAACGCCACGAGCGCCGGGGTCGTCGACTGCTCCATCGCCTGGGCGCGGAACCGGGACACGGCGTCGTCGACCATCGCGCGGGCCTCGGACTCGGCGTTCAGCTCGGAGATCGGGGCGTGGATGCTGATCGTCTCGAGGTCGAGCAGTTCGACGCCGTCGACACCGGCGGCCGCGGGGTCGACGTTGCGGGGGAGCCCGAGGTCGATGACGATGCGGCGGACCCCGTCGTCGAGGTCGGCCGGTGCGACGACCGGGACCTCGCTCGAGGTGCAGGTGATCAGGACGTCGCTCTCGCCGATGGCCTGGCGCAGGTCGCGGGCGGCGACGAGGTCGTGCTTGGCGGCGAACCAGGGCGCCCGGCCCGAGGGCGAGAACACCTGGATGTTCGTGGCGCCGCGGTCACGCAGGGCGGCGATGGTGGTGGCCGCGTAGCTGCCGGTGCCGACGAGCAGCACGCGGGTGCGGGCCCAGTCGGTGACCCGCGACGAGGCGAGTTCGAGGCCGAGGCGCACGAGCGACCGTCCGGCGGCGCCGATGCGGGTGCGGGTCTTGACGCCGCGTGAGGTGTGCGCGGCCTCTTGGAACAGGCGCTCGAGGTCCGAGGTGGTGGTGCCGTTCGACCGGGCGTCCTCGAGCGAGCGACGGACCTGGCCGGAGATCTCGGTCTCGCCGACGACGACGGACTCGAGTCCGCTCGACACGGCGAACAGGTGCTGCACGACGTCCTTGCCGTCCAGCACGTTGACGGAGTCCAGGACCTCGGTGGCGTCCAGGTCGCTCGCGGCGGCCACGGCCTGCACGGTGGCGGAGACGGCGGAGTCGCTCTCGTCGCCCGCGATGTCGAGGTACGCCTCGAAGCGGTTGCAGGTGGCGAGCACCACGGCACCGTCCAGGACGCCGGCATCCGTGACGAGTCGGCTGGCTGCCGCGGGTGCACCGATGCTCAGTCGCTCCAGGAGATCGAAGCTGGCGTTGCGATGCGACGCCGTGAGACAGATGAGCACGTAGTCAATGGTAACGCGCTCGATGGGAGAATCATCCGGTGACCGAAGCGACGACCACATCCCTCCCCGACTCCCACCCCCTGGCATCAGGGCGGACGAGTGGTTCCCGCCTGGTACGGGCCCTGCGGGGTGACCGTCCGGAGACGCTCCCGGTGTGGTTCATGCGGCAGGCCGGACGGTCCCTTCCGGAGTACCGGGAGCTTCGGATCGGCACAGCCATGCTCGACGCGTGCCTCGACCCGGAGATGGCGTCGGAGATCACCCTGCAGCCGGTCCGTCGGCACGGGGTCGACGCGGGCATCTTCTTCAGCGACATCGTCGTGCCGATCAAGCTCGCCGGAGTGGACGTCGAGATCGTCCCCGGTCGTGGCCCGGTGCTCTCGTCGCCGATCCGCACCCCCGCCGACGTCGACGCCCTCGAGCAGCTCGACCCCGCGGCCCTCGCCCCGATCGAGCAGGCCGTCCGACGCACGGTCGAGCAGCTCGGCGACACCCCGCTGATCGGCTTCGCGGGGGCGCCGTTCACCCTCGCCGCCTACCTGGTCGAGGGTGGCCCGTCCAAGGACCACATCCGCGCCCGCACGCTCATGCACGCCGACCCCGAGACCTGGTCGCGGCTGCTCGCCTGGGCCGCCGAGGTGTCCGGGATGTTCCTCCGGGCACAGGTGCTCGCCGGGGCCTCGGCCGCGCAGCTCTTCGACTCGTGGGTCGGGTCGCTCTCCCGCGCCGACTACGTCCGGTCCGTCGCACCGCACTCCGCCCAGGCGATGTCGCACGTCGCCGAGCTCGGGGTGCCGCGCATCCACTTCGGCGTCGGCAGCGGCGAGGTCCTGGCCGACATGACGACGTTCGGCACGGACACCGTCGGCGTCGACGCGGTCGGGGTCGACTGGCGCCTGCCGCTCGACCAGGCGGTCCAGCGCGTCGGCACCGGCGTCAGCGTGCAGGGCAACATCGACCCGGCGATGCTCTCGGCGCCGTGGGATGTCCTCGAAGCGCACGTCCGCGACGTCGTCCGTCGGGGCGGTGCCGCACGGGCCCACGTCGTGAACCTCGGCCACGGGGTCCCGCCCGAGACCGACCCGGCCGTCCTGACCCGGGTGGTCGAGCTGGTCCACTCGCTCGGCGACGGCCGAGCGGACGACGGTGCAGCGCAGGCCGGAGCCGACGCGTGACCGACGTCGTCGTGGTCGGCGGCGGGGTCGCCGGGCTCGTCACCGCCCGTGACCTCGCCAAGGGCGGCGCCCACGTGGTGCTCGTCGAGTCCTCGGGCGAGCTCGGGGGCATGATCCGTCGGCACACCGTCGGCGGGATCGACCTGGACATGGCGGCGGACTCCTTCGCCACCCGCACGGACGCCGTCGGCCGCCTGGCGATCGAGCTCGGGCTCGGCAACGACGTCGTCGCCCCTGACCCGCGCGGCGCCTGGCTGATGACCCGCGACGGCAGGACCTCCCCGATCCCGGCGACCGGGCTCCTCGGCATCCCGAGCACCCCGATGGCCGCCGACGTGCTGGCCGTGGTCGGCCAGAAGGGCGGCCTGCGCGCCCAGATGGACTCGCTGCTGCCCGCACCGGTGGGCGCCAAGGCCTCGTCGCTCGGCGAACTCGTCCGCCGGCGCATGGGGGAGCGGGTGCTCGACGACCTCGTGGTGCCGATCGCCGGTGGCGTGCACTCCACGCACCCCGACCAGCTCGACCCCGACCGGGTGGCTCCGGGCCTGCGTGCCGCACTGCTCCGCGAGGGCTCACTCGCCCGGGCCGTGCTGTCGCTGCGGGCGCGCGCGGCTGCCGGCACCCCGGTGCAGGGGATCCGCGGTGGGACGGTGCGCCTGGTGGACGAGCTCGTCGCCGACATGGAGACCTACGGGGTCGACGTCCGGCTGCACACCCGGGCAACCCGCATCGAGGCGCACGCGGTCGAGGTCGTCAGCGCCGACGGCTCCACCGAACGGCTGCCGGCCCAGCGCACCCTGTCCTCCGTCGCCGACCCGGAGCGCACCGCAGCCCCCGACCGGACGGGCATCCAGCTCGTCACGCTCGTCGTCGACCAGCCGGAGCTCGACGCCGCCCCGCGCGGCACCGGGATGCTCGTGCACCCCGACGCCCAGGCGGTGGCGGCGAAGGCCCTCACGCACGCGACCGTGAAGTGGCCGTGGCTGGCCGACGTGGCGGACGGGCGCCACGTCCTGCGGCTCAGCTACGCGACCACCGGGACGGACCCTGCGGGCGTCGCCACGAGCCTCCCGGTCGACCCGACCGACCCCGTCGGCAGCCGCGCGCTGCAGGACGCGTCCACGCTGCTCGGTGTGCCGATCACGGCCGACCGCGTCAGCGGCGCCGCACGCGTCGGCTGGTACGGACCGGACCTGGCCGCGGCCGGGTTGGCCGAGGGCGTCGTCGGCATCGGTGAGGCCTCGACCGGACGGGGCCTGGCGGGCATCATCGCCGCCGCTCGGACGGCAGCCGACGAGATCCTCGGTTCCTGAGCGGACCGCGCAGCCCCTGAGGGCTACTGTTGGTGAGACCGCCGGACGTATTCCGTTCGGTGCATGACCACCGCACAACCAATGCACGGAGGAATCGCACATGCGCGGAAAGCTCCTGTTCGTCGCCGGCGCCGCACTCGGGTACGTCCTGGGATCGCGAGCCGGACGGGCGCGGTACGAGCAGATCAAGACCGTCAGCGGCAAGGTCTGGAACAGCAACGGCGTCCAGAAGGGCGTGCACGTCGCCGAGGACTTCATCGCCGACAAGACCCCGGACGTCGCCGAGTTCATCGGTGAGACGACCAAGAAGGCCGTCCGCAAGGTCGGCCAGAAGAAGGACACCACCACCTCATGACCGACACCCGCGATCGCAAGTCGCGTTCGCTGTTCGGCCTGGTCGGCGACGTCCCGAAGCTCGTCAAGGGCCTGGTCAAGGGCGAGATCGACCTGCTCAAGGCCGAGATGCTCGCGAAGGCGAAGATCTTCGGCTTCGCAGCCGGTCTGCTGGTCGGTGCGCTCGTCGTCGTGCTCTACGCGATCGGCGTCCTGCTGACCGCAGCCGTCATGGGCCTCGCGACCGTGATGCCGGCGTGGCTGGCCGCACTGGTGGTGGCCGTGGCGATGCTGATCATCGCCGCGATCCTCGGCCTGATCGGCTGGAAGCGCCTGAAGAAGGGCCTGCCGATCACGCCGAAGCGCACGATCGCCAGCGTCAAGGACGACATCAACGCGGTGAAGGGCCTCGGCAAGAAGCCGACCCCGCCGACGCAGTACGGCAGCCGCAAGCCGGACGTCGACGGCCGCTCCCTGAGCGCCGACAGCCCCGACAGCCGCACCACCGACGGAGGAACCGTGACCGACCCGCACGACGATCTCGCTGCTCGCGTCGCCGCGACCCGCGCCCAGCTGTTCGACACCCTCGACGCGATCGAGGACAAGCTCAACGTCCCGAAGCAGATCGGGATCGCGGCGTCGAAGTTCAAGCGCGGCCTCGACGAGAAGCCGGTGCCCTACCTGGCCGGTCTCGCAGCCGGTGTGGCGGTGGTCGGGGGTATCGTCGTGCTGGTGCTCCGACGGCGGTAGATCGCCCGAGCGCGGTCCACCGGATGCGGGGCGGCCAACACCCTGGCAACCGATAGGACAATGGATCCATGAGCTCCGACGCGCCCACGAACACCGGGCCCGTGCCCGCGCACGACCATCCCCACACGGAACCCGCTGAGACCGGTCACCCGGACTCCGGGATCGACCCGAACCTGCTGACGGCCTACGCCCTCTGGGCTGTGTTCCGCCGGCCCCTCGGTCCGGTCCACCGCGTCGGCGACGACGCCGTGGCCGAACTCGACACCGTGATCGCCAGCGCCGCCGAGCGCGGGGTCACGATCCGTGGCTTCTACGACGTCTCGGCCTTCCGTGCCGACGCCGACGTCATGGTCTGGCTGCACGGCGACGATGCGCAGGCCATCCAGGCCGTGCTGCGCGAGATCCGTCGCACCGGGCTGTTCCAGGACGCCGAGCCGGTCTGGCACGTGATGGCCATGCACCGCGAGGCCGAGTTCAACAAGCGGCACACCCCCGCGTTCCTGCGCGGCAAGGACCCCGAGGCGTGGATCACGGTGTACCCGTTCGTCCGCTCCTACGAGTGGTACCTGCTGCCGGAAGAGGAGCGCTCGAAGATGCTCCGCGACCACGGCGTCGCCGGCGCGAAGTACCGCCGCGTGCTCACGAACACCATCGCGACCTTCGCCCTGAGCGACTACGAGTGGATCCTGCCGCTCGAGAGCCCGGACCTCGTCGACCTGGTCGACCTGATGCGCGATCTCCGCTACACCGAAGCGCGCATGCACGTGCGCGAAGAGGTCCCCTTCTTCACGGGTCGTCGCGTGACGACCGCCGAACTCCCGGAGGTGCTGTCATGACCGACACCAGCATGATCACGAACGGCCAGGTCCTCGCCGCCACCCCCGCGGCGGCGTCCGGTCCCGAGCACGTCGAGACCCCGACCGCCTACGACGCGATCCTGCTCGCCGGCTTCGGTGGCCCCGAGGGCCAGGACGACGTCATCCCCTTCCTGCGGAACGTCACCCGCGGCCGCGGGATCCCGGACGAGCGTCTCGAAGAGGTGGCGCACCACTACCGCCACTTCGGCGGCGTGAGCCCGATCAACGCGCAGAACCGTGCGCTCAAGGCCGCGCTCGAGGCCGAGCTGGCGTCGCGCGGCATCGACATGCCGGTCCTCTGGGGCAACCGCAACTGGGAGCCCTACCTCGAAGAAGCCTTCACCGAGGCGGCGGACAAGGGCTACACGAAGCTCGTCGCCATCGCCACGAGCGCGTACTCGTCGTTCTCGAGCTGCCGGCAGTACCGCGAGGACTACGCCCGCGTGCTCAACGAGACCGGTCTGATCGACACCATCCAGATCGACAAGATCCGCCAGTTCTTCGACCACCCGGGCTTCGTCCGCCCGTTCATCGACGGCGTCCGCGACGGCATGGCCCGTGCGATCGCCGAGAACGAGGGCCTCGACGTCGCGACCGAGCTGCAGGTGCTCTTCTCGACGCACTCCATCCCCTCGACCGACGCCGCCCGCTCGGGCCCCGACTACCGCGGGTTCGACGAGCACGGCGCGTACGAGGCGCAGCACCTGGCCGTCGGCGAGGTCGTCCTCGACCAGGCCTGGGCCGAGCTCCTCGAGCAGCCCGAGCACGCGCACCTGCAGGGCACGTCGAAGCCCGCCTGGAAGCTCGTCTACCAGTCGCGCTCCGGCCCCCCGACCCAGCCGTGGCTCGAGCCCGACATCAACGACTACATGAACGAGGACCTCAAGGGCGGCCCGACGCGTGCCGTGCTGATCGTCCCGCTCGGCTTCGTCAGCGACCACATGGAGGTCATGTGGGACCTCGACGAGGAAGCCACCGAGACCGCCGGTGAGCTCGGCTTCTGGTCGCTCCGCACGCAGACCCCCGGCATCGACCCGGCCTACGTGTCCGGTCTCGTCGACCTGGTGCTCGAGCGCGTCAACGGCACGCCCAAGGCCGAGCGTCCGCACATGACCGACATCGGCCCCTGGTACGACGTGTGCCGTCCCGGGTGCTGCGAGAACGTGCGAGCGGGGTTCAAGCCCGCTGCCGCGGGCGTCGCTCCGTGACCGACACGACCGTGAACGACCCCAGCGCCACCGGGCACGACGGCCCGACCCCGATCCGGCTCGGCACCCGTGCCAGCCGGCTCGCGGTCGCGCAGTCACAGGACGTCGCCGACCGCCTGGCGAAGGCGGCTGGTCGCCCCGTCGAACTCGTCACCGTCACGAGCGAGGGCGACACGAACCGTGCCTCCCTCGCGTCGCTCGGCGGCACCGGTGTCTTCGCCAGCGCCCTGCGTGAAGCGCTCGTCGCGGGCGAGGTCGACGTGCTCGTGCACTCGCTCAAGGACCTGCCGACCGCGCCGTACCCGGGCCTGACGATCGGTGGCGTGCCGAAGCGTGCGGACGCCCGTGACGTCCTCGTCGCCCGGAACGGCGCCACCGTCGACACCCTGCCCGAGGGCGCGAAGGTCGGCACGGGTTCGCCCCGCCGTGCCGCGCAGCTCCGTGCGCAGCGCCCCGACCTCGACGTGGTCGACATCCGCGGCAACATCGACACCCGCCTCGGCCGGGTGGACGACGACCTCGACGCCGTGGTGCTCGCCGCCGCCGGCCTCGGGCGCATCGACCGCCTGTCGGCCGCCACGGAACTGCTCGACCTCGGCTTCTGGCCCAGTGCTCCCGGACAGGGCGCGCTCGCGGTGGAGATCCGCTCGGACGAGACCGACCGTGGGCTGCTCGCCGCACTCCGCAAGATCGAGCACGCCCCCACCCGCCTGACGGTGACGGCCGAGCGCGAGGTCCTCGCCAAGCTCGAGGCCGGCTGCTCCGCCCCGATCGGTGCGACGGCCGTGGTGGACGCCGAGCTCCTGCTCGTGTCCGCGACCGTCTACCGCCCCGACGGCACCGAGTACCGCACCGCGTCGCACGCGGCCGTGCTCGACGGGTCGGCGCAGGACCGTCTCGACGAGGCGCTCGCGGTCGGCGGTCGCGTGGCGACCGAGCTGCTCGAGAACGGCGCTGCCGACCTCGCCGACCTGGCGACCACCGTCGCCGAGGACACCACGGACGGGCCGTACACCGCGGGTCCCGGCCTCGCGACGCCGGCCGAGTAGGCGGTCACCACGGAACCCTCCACCACCGCGACGGACGAGGCGCGACCCCCGGTCGTCCTCGTCCCGCGTGGCGGTGCGTGGGGGGACCGGGTCGCCGAAGCGGCGCGGGTTCGAGGGCTCGCGCCCGTCGTCGTCCCCCTCATCACGGACGCTCCGCCGTCCGACCCCTCCGCGCTCGACGCTGCGGTCCGCCGCCTGGTCGCGTCCGGTTGGGCCGGGAGGTCCGGATCACCCGTTGCTGTCGGCGAACGAACCCCCGTGGCTGGTTACGCATGGGTGGTGGTGACCAGCGCGACGGCCGTGACGGTCCTGTCGGAACGCGTGGCGGGCCTCCCGGCCGGGGTGCGCGTCGCTGCGGTCGGCGAGCCGACCGCCCGTGCCGCGCGCGCTGCGGGCTGGGTCGTCGACCTGGTGCCGACCGAGACGTCCGCCGCGGGCCTGGTGCAGGAGTTGCCGGACACCGACGGCACCGTGCTGTTCCCCCGCTCCGAGATCGCGGCACCGACCCTCGTCGACGGCCTCCGTGCCCGCGGCATCGACGTGGACGACGTGGTCGCGTACCGTACCGTGGGGACCGGCGACGAGCCGATCACCCTCGAGACGACGCCCGCTGCGGTGCTCGTGACGAGCGGCAGCGTCGCCCGTGAGATCGCCCGCCGGATGACCCCGCTCGACCCCCGCACCGTCGTGGCCTGCATCGGCCCCGGGACCGCGACCGACGCCCGTGCGGCCGGACTGCCCGTGCACGCGGTCGGAGGCACCAGGTCCGCAGAAGCCCTGCTCGACGCCGTCGTCGAGGCACTGAACCCAACCACCCCCCACCAGGAAGGTCACCCGTGACTGGACGCTTCCCCCAGGTCCGCCCCCGTCGGCTCCGCGCCACCCCCGCGATGCGACGACTCGTGGCCGAGACCCGGCTCCACCCCGCCGAGCTCGTGCTGCCGATGTTCATCCGCGAAGGCGCGACCGACGCCGTGGACATCTCGAGCATGCCGGGGGTGCAGCAGCACTCCCTTGACTCGTTCCGCCGCGCGCTCGTCGACGCCGCGTCGGTCGGTGTGGGTGGCGTGAACCTGTTCGGCGTCCCGACCACGAAGGACGCCACCGGCTCCGGTGCGACCGACCCGGACGGCATCCTCAACGTGGCCATCCGGGTGGCCAAGGAAGAGGTCGGTGATGCCCTCGTGGTGCAGTCCGACCTGTGCCTCGACGAGTTCACCGACCACGGACACTGCGGTGTGCTGGCAGCCGACGGCTCCGTCGACAACGACGCCACCCTGCTGCGCTACCGCGACATGGCGGTCGCGCAGGCCGAAGCCGGTGCCGAGCTCGTCTGCATGAGCGGCATGATGGACGGCCAGATCGCCGCCGCACGTGACGCCCTCGACGGCGCCGGACACAGCGGGACCGCGCTGCTCGCCTACGCCGCCAAGTACGCCTCGGCGTTCTACGGGCCCTTCCGCGAGGCCGTGTCGTCGTCGCTCGTCGGTGACCGCCGGACGTACCAGATCGACGCCGCGAACGGTCGGCAGGGGCTCCGCGAGGTCGAGCTCGACGTCGACGAGGGCGCCGACATCGTGATGGTGAAGCCCGCGATGAGCTACCTCGACGTGCTCGCCGAGACCGCGGCCACCTCGCCGGTCCCGGTCTGGGCGTACCAGATCTCCGGCGAGTACGCGATGATCACCGCAGCAGCGCAGAACGGGTGGATCGACCGCGACGCCGCCGCGATGGAGTCGCTCGTCGGCATCAAGCGCGCCGGCGCCGACGCGATCCTGACCTACTTCGCCGTCGACATCGCGCGGAAGCTCAACGAGGAGGCGGGCCTCCGCACCTCGGGCAGCACCGCGGACGTCGCCGGCATCGCCTCGACCGGGAAGGCCCCCGAATGACCACGAACGACCAGCTGTTCGGCCGTGCCAAGAACGCGATCCCGGGTGGTGTGAACTCCCCGGTCCGCGCCTACGGGTCGGTCGGTGGCACCCCGCGGTTCCTGGTGTCCGCGAAGGGCGCCTACGTCACCGACGCCGAGGGTCGCGAGTACGTCGACCTCGTCGCGTCGTGGGGCCCCGCGATCCTCGGTCATGCCCACCCCGGCACGGTCGAGGCGGTGCAGCAGGCCGCCGCGCGCGGGCTGTCGTTCGGGGCGTCGACCCCCGGTGAGACCGAGCTTGCCGAACTGGTGAAGCAGCGGGTGTCGGTGGACGGCGACGGCCCCATCGAGAAGCTCCGGATGGTGTCGACCGGCACCGAGGCCACGATGACGGCGATCCGGCTGGCCCGCGGCTACACCGGTCGCGACCTGCTCGTGAAGTTCGCCGGGCACTACCACGGGCACTCGGACTCCCTGCTGGCCGAGGCCGGCTCGGGCGTCGCGACCCTGGCCATGCCGGGCAGTGCGGGCATCACCGCCGAGACCGCGGCGCAGACCCTCGTACTGCCGTACAACGACCTCGACGCCGTCCGCCGGGCCTTCGACGAGCACTCCGAGCGCATCGCCGCCGTCATCGTCGAGTCCGCCGCGGCGAACATGGGCGTCCTGGCACCGGAGCGCGGCTTCAACCGTGCCCTGGCGCAGATCACCCGGTCGCACGGGGCGCTGCTCATCGTCGACGAGGTCCTGACCGGGTTCCGCGTCGGTGCTGCCGGCTGGTGGGGCCTCGAGGCGTCGAAGGTCGTGCCGGACGGTGCCGGGTGGAAGCCCGACCTCATCACGTTCGGCAAGGTCATCGGCGGTGGCATGCCGCTCGCCGCACTCGGCGGTCGGCGTGAGGTCATGGACTTCCTCGCCCCGCTCGGGCCGGTGTACCAGGCGGGGACCCTGTCGGGGAACCCGTTGGCCGTCGCCGCCGGCATCGCCACGCTGCGGGCCGCGACGCCGTCCGTGTACGAGTCGCTGAACCGCACGGCTGCGGTCATCTCCGCGGCCACGTCGGACGCCCTGTCGGCCGAGGGCGTCGCCCACACCGTGCAGCGCGCCGGCAACCTGTTCTCGTTCGCGTTCACCGAGCAGACACCGCGGAACTACGACGACGTGCGGGCGCAGGACGTGTTCCGCTACGCGCCGTTCTTCCACGCGATGCTCGACGCCGGGGTGACCCTGCCGCCGAGCGTCTTCGAGGCGTGGTTCGTCACGGCCGCACACGACGACCGTGCGGTCGGACGGATCCTCGACGCCCTGCCCGCGGCCGCGAAGGCTGCTGCCGCCGCGACCGCGTGACGGGCGTCGGGGCTCAGGAGCAGTCTGCCTTCGTGAAGGTCGTGTCGACGGTCTTCGACGAGCCCTCGAACTCGTAGGTGTACCGCATGTCGACGTCCTCGTCGAGGAGCTTCTTCGTCTCGCTGTTCGAGCAGAGGTTCGGCCCGACGGCGTCGCGGATGGCCCCCTCGGTGATCGAGGCCGGGTCGACGTTCGACGACACCGTGTAGTCGTAGTGGATCGCGGCGCCCTCGGCCTCGATCCCGGTCCACGTCGTGACGGAGTCGACCTGCTTGGGCAGGTTGCTCTGCTCGCGGATCTGCTCGACGGCCTTCGAGACCTTCTCTTCCGTGGAGTCGCTGAAGGCCGCGTTGAGGCCCTGACGGACGAGGAACGCCACCACCACGGCCACGACGACGCCGAGCACCGAGATCAGGACGCGCTTGCCTCGGGACGACGACGACTTGGGCGGGGGTGCGTAGGGAGCGGCGCCGGCCGGGGCCTGGTACGGCTGGCCGGCGGGCGGCTGCTGCTGCGCGTAGGGCTGGCCGGCGGGCTGCTGCGGGTACTGCTGGCCGTTCGGCTGGCCCGTGTTCGGCTGCCCGTCGTTCGGCTGCGGTTCCGACCCCGGGTAGGGCGGCGGCGTGTTCGTCATGGTTCCCCCTGGTGACGGTCCGCGGCGTGACACCGTGGGGCGGTGCCGGGGTCCCTCCCCGACACGGGCCGCGGACACTGAACGGCCATTCAAGCACGCGTCAGGCGGATCGGCGTGCCGCCCAGCGCCCTTCCGACCGCAGGATCGCGAGCGGGAAGTCGAACGCGTGCGACACCGCCGACGACGTGATGACCTCGTCCGAGGTGCCCTGAGCAACGACGGCGCCGTCGCGGAGCAGCATCGCGTGCGACGTCGAGGCCGGCAGGTCCTCCAGGTGGTGGGTCACCATGACGCTGCCCAGCTCGGGGTGCCGGTGCCGCAGCGCGTCGACGGTCTCGAGCAGGTGCTCCCGTGCGGCGACGTCGAGGCCGGTCGCCGGCTCGTCGAGCAGCAGCAGCTGGGGTTCGGACATCAGAGCGCGGGCGATGAGGGCGCGTCCCCGCTCACCCTGCGACAGCACCGGCCAGCGGGCGTCCCGTCGTGCGCTGAGTCCGACGTCGGCGATGTGCTGCTCGGCCAGCGCGACCTGCTCGGCCGAGGGCTCCCACCGCATCATGAGGTCCGTCGTGCCGGTCAGCCCGGTGAGCACCGTCTCGAGCACCGTGAGCGGCGACAGCATCCGGTGCCGAGGGTCGACGTGGCCGATGTGCTCCCGGAGTTCGCGGACGTCGACGCGTCCGAGGCGGCGGCCGAGGACCTCGACCGTGCCGGCTGTGGGGTGTCCGGTCGCGCCGAGGACAGCGAGCAGCGTGGACTTGCCGGCACCGTTCGGTCCGAGCAGCGCCCAGTGCTCCCCGCGCCGGACGGTCAAGTCGACGTCGTGCAGCAGGTCGCGGCCGGAGCGCGTGACGCGGACCCCGGTGGCGTGGATCAGGACGTCGTCGTGCGCGTCGGTCATGACCCCATCGTGCCCCACCGCGCCGTGACGTCGTCCACGTGCGCCCGTGCGACGTCGACGAACAAGCGAGCTGCGAGCCGAGCGGTCCCGACGGCACCGCTGCCGGCGGTGGCGTCGAGCGAGAGCCAGAGTGCCTCCGCGTCCCACTGCCGGAACGCCGGAGCCTCGGGCAGTGCGTACGCGAGCCTGGACATCACGAGGCGCAGCGCCGCACGCGTCCAGCGGTTGCCGGACTGCTCGGACAGGAACCGGGTGACGGCGAAGGCGCTCTCGGTGTAGCGGTGGTCGCGGACCTGGCCGTCGGCGCGGGCGCGTTCCACCAGCCGGTGGAACTCGTCGAGCGCCGGACCGTCGAGGCCGGGCAGGACGCGGACGGTCGCGTGGGCGAACACCCCGCTGAGCAGCTCCATCGTGTCGCGCCAGGTGGTGAGCGACGGCTCGACGACACGGTACCCACCGCCGCCACCCTCGACCAGGCCGAGGTCGTGCAGCCACCGGACCGCTTCGAGCACCGCCTGGGGCGGGGCTCCCGTCCGGACCACCAGGCCCTCGAGCGAGTGCGTCGAGCCCGCTGGCAGCGAACCCGAACGCACGTCGCGGAGGAGCGCGCGGTGCACGGCACCCGCGCGCCGTTCGGAGGCGTCGTCGGCCGGTCGACTGGTCCGGGGGACCCCGATGTTCCGGCGGTGGACGTCGAACAGATCGTCCAGCACCTCGGCTGCCGCGGTGGCGTCGGCCGGGTCGCCGGTGTCCAGCGCCCGGGTGGACGTGGTGAACCAGGCGTCGACGTCGTGGACCGACCAAGCCCGGGTCGGCACGCGGGCCCAGCGCAACCGCTCGAACGCCCGATGGCCGAGGTCGCGGACCAGGGCGTTCGGGCAGTGGTCGAACCAGAACTGGCAGGTGGCGGAGAAAGCCGTGGGGCGCTCCGGCAGCCGCAGGGCCGCGGTCAGTGCGGCACGTGCGACCAAGCGCTCGTACTCGCCGCGCTGCTCGGCGGTGAGCGTCGGGATCGTGGTCCGGAGCGCCGGGCCGATCAGCGCGATCCAGTCGTCGAGCGCATCCGACAGGTCGGCGTCGGACAGTTCCTCGTACAGCCACGTGTCGTCCGGACGTCGGGTCAGTAGCCCCAGGTCCTCCAGACGTGCGGCCGCACCCCGCACGTGGCCGCGCGGGACGGCCCATGCCCAGCGCATCGCGTCGAGGTCGACGGCGACGGGTCCGCGGGGCCCGGCGCGGACATGGGCGAGCAGCGCCTCGTAGGCGTCGTCGTTCGACGCCGCCCACGGGTCGGCGTCACCCCACTCGCCGTCGACCACGGGGATCAGCCGCGGTCGGCGCGGACCGCCTCGATGTGCTGTTCGAAGTTGCGGGTGAGGGCGCGTCCAGCCTCGGCAGCGCCTTCGCCGTCGCGTTCGGAGAGGGCTTCGTGCAGGATCGAGAAGAACGCCTCGGATCCGTACTGCTCGAACGCCGGCGTGGGGTTGAGCGTGAAGCGGACCCGCTCCATGGCGCCGACGGCCGCGTTCTGCACCAGGGGGTTCCCGGAGTGCTCGACGGCGAACTCGATGATCTCGGTGAGGGCGCCGCTGAAGCCGTAGTCCCGCACCTTGCGCATGCGGTCGGCCTTGTCGAGCAGCACGGTGAGGGCTTCGACGTCCTCGTCGCTGTACTCGGGGACGCCCCAGCGCAGGCTGAGCTCGAAGAACCCGGCGGTCGCGCGGGTCGCGATGACCCAGTCCTCGAAGGTCGGGGTGGCGACGCGGGTGTACCGGTTCGCCTCCATCTCGACCAGGCCGATGTCGACGAGCTTCGCGATCGCCTCGCGGATCGGGGTGCGACTCACACCCAGCCACTGGACCAGCTCGTCGTCGTTCAGGCGCTCGCCGTGCTGCAGCGTGCCATCGCGCAGGGCCGCGAGCATCTTGTCGTAGACGACATCGCGCAGGAGCTTCCGGGGAGAACTCTCCACGGTGGACTTGGGGACCGGCATGTCATCTCCTCGAGGACGAAATCGACACTCGAAATCCTAGCGTGCCAATATGCAAACGTTTGCTAAATCAACCGCTCGGGAAACATCCCGGATCAGCCCGCCACGGCGACGACAGTCCGGCCGTGCACCCGGCCTGCGACGACCTCGGCCCCCACCGCGATGGCCTGCTCGGGCGTGACCGTGCGGGTGACGTCGGCCAGGAGCGCCGCGTCGAGGTCGGTCGCGAGCCGGTCCCAGGCCCGACGTCGGAGCTCGAGCGGGGCATCGACGGAGTTGATCCCGAGCAGCGAGACCGACCGCAGGATGAACGGCAACACGGTCGTCGGCAGCGCGGAGTCCTGCGCCAGCCCGCACGCCGTCACGGCACCGCCCCACCGAGTCGAGGCCAGGACGTTCGCCAGCGTGGTCCCGCCGACGCTGTCCACCGCTCCGGCCCAGGTTGCGCGCTGCATCGGCTTGCCCGGCTCGGACAGGGTGCCGCGGTCGACCACCTCGGTCGCCCCGAGTCGGCGGAGCGAGTCCGTGTTGGCCGCGCGACCGGTCGACGCCGTGATCCGGTACCCGCGGGCCGCCAGCAGTGCGATCGCCACGGTGCCGACCCCGCCGGACGCCCCGGTCACCAGCACCGGCCCGTCGTCCGGCGCGACGAAGCGCTCGAGCGCCAGCACACTGAGCATCGCCGTGAACCCCGCGGTGCCGATGGCCGCCGCGAACGAGTCGTCGATCGCCTCGGGCAGCACGACGAGCGACCCGGACGGCACCACGGCCTGCGTTGCCCAGCCCCCGTGCCGGGTCTCACCCAGGCCAGCGCCGTTCAACACCACCCGGTCACCGATCGCGACCTCGTGCACGCCCGGCCCGAGCCCCGACACCGTGCCGACGACGTCGATCCCCGGCACGAGTGGATCGAGCCGGGCGACGCCGGGGTTCCGCGCGAGGGCCAGGCCGTCCTTGTAGTTGACGCTCGAGTACGTGACGTCGACGAGGGCCTCGCCCTCGGCCGGATCCGGCAGGTCGACGTCGGTGACGGTGGGCGGGGCTGTAGTGGACACGAGGACGGCGCGGGTCATGCGCCGGACGCTACCCCGGGCCTCCCGGCGGCCTGCCCGTTCTTTCCCAGAACGCGTGCGATGCCTGGTGGATTCGGGCGTACCGGGGCAGAACATCCGACCAGGTACGCCCGATTCGACCCGGTACGCCCGAAACGGCCCCCGCCCCAGCCCCGCCACGACCCGCCCCCGCCCCACCTAGCCGAACATGATGGCGGCCTCGTCGAACCGCGCCTGCGGCACGGTCTTGAGCTCGCCGAGCGCCTCCTCGAACGAGACGTGCTCGATCTCGGTGCCCCGCAGCGCCACCATCCGGCCCCAGCGCTCCTCGACGACCGAGTCGATCGCCGCCAGCCCGAGCCGGGTCGACAGCACCCGGTCGTACGCGGTCGGCGTGCCACCGCGCTGGATGTGCCCCAGGGTCGTGGCCCGCGTCTCGATGCCCGTCATCTCCTCGATGAGGGGCGCGAGGCGCTCGCCGATGCCACCGAGTCGCGGGCGCCCGAAGGCGTCGAGTCCGCGCTCGGTGTGCGCCGTGTCCTCGTGGTCGGGGACGAAGCCCTCGGCCACCACCACGAGCGGTGCGCGACCGCGGTCGTACGCGGCCCGCACCCACTTCGCGATCTGTTCCATGCTCGTCTTCTGCTCGGGGATGAGGATCGCGTGCGCGCCCGCGGCCATGCCGGAGTGCAGCGCGATCCAGCCCACGTGCCGACCCATCACCTCGGCGACCATGCAGCGCGAGTGCGACTCACCGGTGGTGCGCAGGCGGTCCATGGCCTCGGTCGCGATGGCGACGGCGGTGTCGAAGCCGAAGGTGTAGTCGGTCGCGCCCAGGTCGTTGTCGACCGTCTTCGGCACGCCCACGATCTTCAGGCCGGCGTCGGTCAGGCGCTTCGCGGCGGCCAGGGTGCCCTCGCCGCCGATCGCGACGATCGCGTCGATCCCGTGCCGCTGCAGGGTCGCGGAGATGTTCTCGACCCCGCCGTTGGGGCCCTCGAACGGGTTGGTGCGGCTGGTGCCGAGGATCGTGCCGCCCTGCTTCGCGATGCCCTGGATGTCCTTGCGGCCGAGCGGGACGATGTCGCCGTCGACCACCCCGCGCCACCCGTCGCGGAAGCCGACGAAGTCGTGTCCGTAGATGGCGATGCCCTTCAGGACGATCGCGCGGATGACCGCGTTCAGGCCGGGGCAGTCGCCTCCGGAGGTGAGGATGCCGATGCGCATGGTGAACTTCCGTCGTCGGGTGGTGGGGATCAGTGCCCATCATGACTGACGGTGGTTCCGCATTACCATCCCCGTGTGTCCCTGCTCGCTTCCGCCGCCGTCGACGACGCTGGTGCGTCCGGTGACGCGTCTCGCGTCGACACGGTGTACCGGCCTGGAGGCGCGGTGGACGTCGCGTCGACCCTGCGGCCCCTGCAGCGCGGCTCCGGCGACCCGGCCTTCCAGGTGGTCGGCGGCGTCGTGTGGCTCGCGCTGCGCACTCCCTCCGGTCCCGCTTCCGTGGCGATCCGGCGGGCCGGCGACACCATCGCGGTGTCGGCGTGGGGGAGCGGTGCGTCGTGGGCGGTCGAGCACGCCCCCGATCTGCTCGGACGGGGCGACGACTGGTCGTCGTTCGACGTCTCCGGCAACGAGTTCCTCGCCGCGGCACGAAACCGGCAGCCCGGGCTCCGGCTGCTCCGCACGAACACCGTGGTCGCGATGCTCGTGCCGGCGATCATGGAGCAGAAGGTGACCTCACGCCAGGCGTGGGGCGCGTGGCGGTACCTGCTCCGTCGGCACGGCACCCCGGCGCCCGGTCCGGCACCCGCGGGCATGATGGTGCCGCCGGACGCTCCGACGTGGGCGCGGATCCCGAGCTGGGAGTGGCACCGGGCAGGCATCGAACCGGGGCGCTCGGCCACCGTGATGCGCGCCGTGAAGCTCGCGCCGGCACTCGAACGGACCCTGGTGCACGGCCGCGGCGGCGAGGTCGTGTCCACGAAGCTGCAGTCGATCCCCGGGGTCGGTCGGTGGACCGCCGCCGAGACGGCCCAGCGCTCCCACGGCGACCCGGACTCACCCAGCGTGGGGGACTTCCACGTGCCGGCGCTCGTCGGGTGGGCACTGACCGGTGCCCCCGTGGACGACGACGGGATGCTCGAGCTGCTCGAACCCTGGCGCGGGCACCGGGAGCGTGTCGTGCGGTTGATCGGCGGCTCCGGGTTCCGGAAGCCGTCGTTCGGGCCGCGGATCACGATCCAGGACCACCGGGGGCACTGAGCACGAGCGACGGCTCGCCGGCCGTTACTGGAACACCTGGGTGAGGTCTCCGTTGCCCAAGGCATCCACGATCCACATGACGGCGACCAGGAGCACGGGCGGCACGACGTACCCGAATTCGGACTTGACCGACGCCGCAGCGAACTTCTCGGCGCGCGCTGACGCCCGACCGGACACTGTCCCACCGACGATGCGGAGCATGTTCTGCCATTCGAGGATCTGCACGATCGCGAAGAGCACCGCGGCGAGTGCGGCCAGGAAGACCACGGTGATCTGGAGACCGCTCAGCCAGATCGCCGGGCCGTGCAGGGCTCGAGCGACTTCGATGGGGTACTCGATCGACCAGGACGAGTCGTTGCCCCTGACGCTCTCCGCGAGGGCCTGGAAGTCGCTCAGGCGATGGCTGCCCCAGGTCCGGTGCAGCGCGAACGTGACGATCAGCGCGCACTCGACCGCAAGGACGACGACGACGACGATGATGCGGATCACCCGGCGGTCGCCGAGCACGCCGAGTCTCGCTGATCGGGCCAGCGCGACGACGAACCCGACCGCGCCGCCGACGGCCGCACCGAGCAGCAGTCCGAACGCGAGGTTCGAGTACGAGACGAAGCCGAGGGCAGCGACCAGGCCCACCGCGGCTGCGAGGATGATCGGCCCCCAGTCGCCGCCTCCTGAACTCGACTGGTTGTTCTGCGCTTGGACCGTCACGTTCTGCTGGATCGACATCCGCTGGTCGTAGAAGTGCAGGTCGCGTGCATCTCGTCCCGCCTGGACGACCGTCCCGCTGTTGTTCGTGACCTGCTGGAACGGTGATCCCGATCCACTCGCGGACTTGCCCTTGCCCTTCCCCCCGACGGCGAGGCTGAACACAGCGATGATCACGGCAGCGACCAGCGCGACGATCAGATCGGCCCCTTTGTCCGCGAGCGACACCGATCCGGTTGCAGCAACGATGCCGCCGGTATTCCCCATGCTGGTATTCGTACCGGCGTCGGGAGGCGGTGTCAACCGGTCCCGACCGCGCGGCTCGTCAAAGGTCAGGGGTGGCGGGTGCCCTCGCCTGCCAGCACGGCGCGGTAGCCCTCACGGAACGTCGGGTACTGGGGCGCCCATCCCGTCGACCGGAGCAGCGCGTTCGACAGGCGCTTGTCGCCGCCGGCCTGCCGCGCGTCACCGTCGCCCGTCGACGGCTCGGCGACGTGGAGTTCGTCGGCCAGGAACCGCAGCACGTCGTCCAGCCGACTCGGCTCGTCGTCGGTGCCCAGGTAGAGCGGTGCCGGGTCCGGCAGCGCCGCCAGGTGCACGAGCGCTGCGGCGGCGTCGTCGCGGTGGATGCGGTTCGTGTGTGGTGAGGTCCCCGGCGCCAGCCGTGCGGCACCGGACCGGACCTGGTCGATGAGCCGCTCGCGGCCCGGACCGTAGACGCCCGACAGCCGGACCAGCACGGCGCCGGGAGCACGTTCGCGCAGCAGGACCTCGGCCTCGACCAGGACCTCGGCGGTCGGGGTCGCCGCGCGCGCGGGTGTCTTCTCGGTGACCTCGCTGCCGTCCGAGACGTCGTACACGGCGGTCGAGGACACGACGAGCACCCGGGGGTCGGCCTCCGATGCGTCGATGCCGTCGAGCACGTTGCGCAGGCCGTCGACGTAGGTGGCGCGGTACTCGTCGACATCGCGGCTGCCGGCGGCGAAGGCCACGACGACGACGCTCGTGTCGGCCGGGATCTCGGGGACCTCGTGTCGCAGGTCGACGCTCCGGCCGGTGATCGGCGCGGGGATCAGCTCGGCGCGGCGGCGGAGTCCGATCACGTGGTGGCCCAGGTCGGCGAAGCGCAGGCCGGCTTCGGTCCCGAGGTCGCCGCATCCGGCGATGACGACTGTCGTGGAGTTCTGCACGGCTCGACCTTGGCACGGTCTCATGGTGGAAGGCGGGGAGCTTGGTGATAATGGTTCTCAACTGGGCGATCACCGTCCGGTCTTCTCGACAGGAGTTCCATGTCCCCTCGATCCCTGCGTCTCCTCCCCGCGCTCGTCCTGGCCGGGCTCGTCCCGCTCGTCGCCACGGCGATCGCCGTCCCCGCCTCGGCCGCTCCCGCCGTGACCCGGACCGCCCACCACAGCTGGCTCGTCACGGCTGACCCGACGGCGAAGCGCGTGTACGTCGACGACGCCGTCACGGGCAGGCGGACCGCCACCCTGAGCGGGATCGAGTTCGGCACCCACGCGGGTTCCGTGCAGCTCGGCCACGGCCGGATCGCGTTCATGGACGAGTCGAAGCCCCAGCTCGACGTCATGGCGATCGGTCCCCGCGGCACCGCACGGATCGCGCAGCACTACGCGATCCCGAACGCCGACGGGCGCTGGGAGCGTGCCGGATGGTTGTCGACCGACACCGCGCGCCGGCACCTGGCGGTCGGCTCCGACTTCGACGGCTCCGAGCGGCAGCGGGTCACGGTCATCGACCTGCAACGGAAGGTGGAGCGCACCGCCCGGATCGACACCTCGGCGGTGCAGCTCGCCACGACCGGCAAGCGCGGCACCGAAGAGGTCGAGACGTTCCTGGTCGGCAGCCCCCTGCGCCTGGTCGTCACCGCGGGTGGACGCCTCGACGCCTACTCCGTGTCCGCGATCATGCGCGGCGCGACCCACCCGCGCCCCGTCGCGACCACGCCCCTCGGCGCGTACCCGCACGGCCCGGTCGTCAACGCCACGGGGACGGTGATCGGCTCCGACCTGGCCGCCGGCGTGCAGACCGTCCGGGTGACGCGGACCGGCTTCACGGGCTCCCGGTCCGTCGCGTACCCGAAGCCGAGCGTGCAGAGCTACCGGCCACGCATGGCGCCGGACGGGACGACCGTGGTCGGCACCCAGGCCGGCAGCACGGCTGCGGGCACCCCGTGGAACACCGTCCCCGCGTACCTGACCACCTCGTCGACGTCCTCGAGCAGGATCCACAGCGTCGACCTCGGCACCGGGTCCTTCACCCGGGTCGCCGTCACCGCACGGTTCGCCGCCATCGCGCTGACCTCGGGCACCGGGGACTCGCTCGTCCTGGTGCGGAAGCAGGCCGACGGTGTCTACTCCGGCCGGACGACCTCGGTCCCGCTCACGCCGCTGCACAAGGGGCCCGTCGCCGGGCAGTCGGCCGCCGGGGCATCGGTGCGGTTCACCGCGGCGACCGACGACGGCCGCAGTGTGTTCGTGACGCGGGGTGACGAGGGGGAGATCACCCAGATCGACACCACCGGTGCGAGGCCCTCGGTGCTCCGCACCATCACGCTGCCGACGGCGCTCGCCGGGGGCGGGTACCTGACGACGGTCGACTCCACCATGCGTCCGTACGACCTCAGCGGACGCTGACGGGCCGTCCTGCCGGCGGGCCGAACCGCTGACCACCGACCGACCAGCCGCCGACCGCCCCACGGGGTGGTCGGCGGCTAGGGTCCTGGTGTGATCGTCTGGTTGAACGGAACCCACGGGGCGGGGAAGACGACGACGAGTCGACTGCTCCAGCCGTTGCTGCCCGGTTCGCGGATCCTCGATGCCGAGAAGGTCGGCGAGGTGCTGATGGACGTCACGCCGGCGCTGCCGGCCAGCGACAACTTCCAGCACTGGGACCCGTGGCGGCCGCTCGTGGTCGAGACCGCTCGCCGGGTGCACGACTACGTGGGCGGGCCGCTCATCATGCCGATGACGGTCCTGGTCGAGGCCTACTGGCGGGAGATCGCCGCGGGGCTCGCCTCCCACGGGATCCCGGTCCGGCACTTCGTGCTGCACGTCGACGGGCCGACGCTCCGCGACCGGATCCAGAACGACCGGATCGTGGGGCCGTCGACGTTCCGGTTCGCGTACGTCGACGCCTACGCCGAGGCGGCGCGCGGCTGGCTGCATGCCGAGGCAGAGGTCATCGACGCGACCGAGGCCCCCGCCACCGAGGTCGCACAGACCGTCGCGGACGCGGTGACGTCAGAGCGCTGACCGCACGAGCGCCCGGAGACCAGGGGCCTCCGGCTGCGCGTGGTCGACCAGCACCGCCCGCATCCCGGCTGCCCGGGCACCGGCCACGTCGCGCTCGGGGTCGTCACCCACGAAGAGACAGTCCGCCGGGTCGACGTCGAGCTGTGCTGCCAGGGCGTGGAAGGCGCGGACGTCCGGCTTCTGGAACCCGATGCGTTCCGAGATGCAGACGACGTCGAACGCGTCGGCCAGGCCGGTACGAGCGAGCTTGTCGAGCTGCTGGGTCTCCGTGCCGTTCGTCAAGAGACCGAGGCGGTGTCCGAGGTCGCGCAACTCGTGCAGCAGCGGCAGGCCCTCGGGGAAGAGCCGCCAGGCCTCGCGGTACGCACGCAGGTAGTCGTCGAACACGGCGTCCAGGCCGGCATCGTCCCCGGGGACCGCGACGCCCAGTTGCGGCAAGACCGTGCGGAGTCGTGCGCGTCGCTGATCCTGGAAGCCGATCACCCCGGATCGCCAGCGCTCGAACTGCTCGTCCTCGGCGGTGAACCAGGCGCCGATCGCTGCCTCCGTGCCCTCGACGCCCAAACCCTGGAGGAACCGGGTCAGGCCCACGCGAGCGGACCCGCGGTGGTCGAACAGCGTCCCGTCCAGATCGAAGCAGATCGCTCGAGGAGTCGCCACGCGCCCAGGCTACGGCCCGTTCGACCAGCGGGAACAGCCGGGAGCGGGACGGCTCTGTCCGCCGCACGCAGCCCCGGGGTTCGCCACCGCCCGGATCATGCCGGAGACTGGTGCGGGTCGCTCACGAAGCCGCCCGCCCCACCACCAGCAAGGAAGGCTCCGCATGCCCGAGCTCCCCGTCGTGTTCGAAGTCGGCTCGATGATCGCCCTGGTCGCGATCCTGCTCGCCGACCTGCTCATCGTCGCGCGTCGCCCGCACGTGCCGACGCTGCGCGAATCCGGCATCTGGGTGGGCATCTACGTCGGGCTCGCACTGATCTTCGCGGTGCTCATGCTGGTCTTCGCCGGTGGCGACTCCGCCGGGCAGTTCCTGGCGGGCTGGTTGACCGAGTACAGCCTGAGCATCGACAACCTGTTCGTCTTCGTCATCATCATGGCGCGCTTCTCGGTGCCGAAGAAGATCCAGCAGGAGGTGCTGCTGCTCGGCATCATCATCGCGCTCGTGCTCCGCGGGATCTTCATCCTGGTCGGCGCGCAGCTCATCGAGAACTTCTCGTGGATCTTCTACATCTTCGGCGCCTGGCTGATCTGGACGGCGATCCAGCAGCTCCGCGGCGAGGACGAGGACGACCAGAAGGACACCTTCATCGTCCGGCTGCTCCGCCGCCGGGTCCGTCTCACCGACACGTACGACGGCATGAAGTTCCGCACCCACCACGACGGTGTCCGGCACTTCACGCCGCTGCTCATCGTGCTCATCGCGATCGGCACCACCGACCTGCTGTTCGCGCTCGACTCGATCCCGGCGATCTTCGGCATCACCGAGAGCCCCTTCATCGTGTTCACCGCGAACGTCTTCGCGCTGATGGGTCTGCGCCAGCTCTACTTCCTGCTGGGCGGACTGCTCGAGCGTCTGGTCTACCTGAAGTACGGCATCGCCGTGATCCTGGCCTTCATCGGCGTGAAGCTCGTCCTGCACGCGCTGCACGACAACGAGCTGCCGTTCCTGAACGGCGGTCACCACATCGAGTGGGCGCCGGAGATCAACACGTGGGTGTCCCTGCTGGTGATCGTCGCCGCGATGGCCGTGTCGACGCTGGCGAGCCTCGTCCGGATGCGCGGGGAGACCCCCGCCGACGACGCCGTGACCGCGGACGACACAGCGGCGGACGACGACCGGGCGGACCAGGACCGCGCCGACCAGGACCGAGCCGACCAGGACCGGGCCCGCACCTCCGACTGAAACCCGTTTGAACGATCTGCCCTGCTGCCTCGTCGTTCAGGGTATGGCACTCCGCAAACGCACCAAGGTCATCATCGGGATCTCCGCCGGCGTCGTCGTCGTGGCGGCAGCAGCCGTCATCGCCGGCCCGGTCATCTACGCGAACACCGTCAACGGCCAGGCCGCCGCAGCCCCCTCGCTGTCGGCGTCCTCGTCCGGCACCCTCGACGCGAAGGACGCCGACGGCACCTGGACCAGCACGAGCAGCTCGTACGCCGGGTACCGGGTGCACGAGGTCCTGCAGGGGAATGATGTGAACGTGGTCGGACGCACGAAGGACGTCGAGGGCACCGCCGTCGTCGACGGCGGCTCCCTCACCAAGGCGACCGTCACCGTCCAGGTCGGCAAGATCAGCACCCCCGAAGCGGCCCGCGACGAGTACTTCCGCTCCACCGCGCTGCAGACCGACAAGTACCCCACTGCCACGTTCGAGCTGACGAAGCCCGTCGACGTCACGAAGGCGCTCGACGGCTCCACGCAGGACGTCACCCTGACCGGCACGATGGACCTGCACGGCGTCGAGAAGCCGGTCACGGCCGACGCGCAGGTCGCGGTCGGCAAGGGCGGGACCGTCCAGGTCGCCGGCACCGTGCCGATCACCTTCGCCGACTACGGCGTGAAGGCCCCGTCGCTCGGCTTCGTCACCGTGGACGGGAAGGGCTCCGTCGAGTTCTCCCTCGACCTCGGGAAGTGACCGTGACGAGTCGTTCCGCGGACGAGCTGCTCGCGACGCTGTACCGCGAGCACGGTGACGCGCTCACGCGGTACGTCCGGCACCTCACGCGGGACGGCTCGACGGTCGAGGACGTCGTGCAGGAGACGATGGTCCGCGCCTGGCAGCGTCCGGCCGTGCTCGAACGGGCACCCGACAGCGCGCGGGCGTGGCTCTTCACGGTGGCGCGCAACCTGGTGGTCGACGACGCGCGGTCGGCCCGCAACCGGCGTGAGCACGGCACCGAGCACCAGGTCGAACGGATCGAGTCGGACAGTACGGACGCCGTGCTGGACCGGATCGTGGTCGCCGACGCACTCGCGTCGCTGACCCCGGACCACCGCCGCGTGGTGGTGGACGCGTACTGGCTCGGGCACACGGTGCCGGAGATCGCACGGCGACACGACATCCCGGAGGGCACCGCCAAGTCGCGGTTGCACTACGGGCTGCGAGCCCTCCGGCTCGCACTGCAGGAACGAGGAGTGACCCGATGAGCGACGACAAGTACGCGGAGTGGGATGCGGCGTACGTCCTGGGGTCGCTCCCGGCCGGTGAACGCCTGGAGTACGAGCGGCACCTCGAGACGTGCGACCGCTGTGCGGCCGCCGTCGCCGAGCTGGTCGGTCTGCCGGGGCTGCTCGGCAAGCTGCCGGCCGACCAGGCGATCGAGATCGCAGAACCGGACGGGAGGCCCGACACCCGTTCCGAGAGCGACCTCGCCTCCGTCGCGCACCGCGTCCGACACCGTCGCCGCCGTCGCCGGGTCTGGGTCGCCGCCACCGCGGGGCTCGCGGTGGTCGCCGCCGTCCTGGGCGGGCTCGCGGTCGGTGCCGCGGGGGAGCGCACCACGGTGCAGGCCGGTGCCGCTCCGACGGCAGCTGCCACCGCCGACCGCTACGACATGACCGGGTTGCAGGGACTCGACGTCCAGCTCGCCATCAGCGGCGAGCAGTGGGGCACCCGCTTCGACTGGGGGTGCTCGTACGGCGGCAAGGAGTGGTCGCCGGACGGGTCGATCCTCTACGACCTGGTGGTCGTCCGGACCGACGGCACGACGCAGACCGTGGGGTCGTGGACTGCTGCCGGCGCGGACGCACGAGGGCTGTCGGCGTCGACGGACATCCCGCGGGACGAGATCGAGAGCGTGCAGGTCCGGCTGCGCGGTGAGCGCGGCGCGCTCGCCGTCGTCACGCTCTAGCCGATGTCGGCCTCGTCCGAGGCGTCGTCGGGGCCGATGGCGTCCTGGACGCGCGCACTGACGGACCGCAGCGTCTCGGCGTCGGTCCCCACGGGCCTCCAGAACAGGTCCTCGAGCGCGCCGGTGTGTGCGCGGATGCCGGCGAGCACCGCGCGACGGCCGTCCGCGGTCATCACCACCCAGCTGCCGCGGGCGTCGCTCGGGCAGTCCGCCCGCTCGACCAGGCCGCGGGAGACCATCCGCGTGACCTGGTGGCTGACGCGCGACTTCTCCCAGCCGATCCCCGCGGCGATGTCCCGGACGCGCAGACGGTGGTCGGGGTCGCGGTGCAGGCCGATCAGGATCTCGAACTCGGGGACGGAGATGCCGGCGCCCGCCTGGACGGCTCGGTCGAGCGCCCGGTCGAGTCGTCGCCAGGCGTCGTGGTACGCGTCCCAGGTGACCCAGTCGTGGCCACCGTTGCCCTCCGTCGACATGCCGACCAGCGTATCCACCGGGCGGACGGTCGGTCCGCCCAGCGACCCCTTTCATCCGCTCGGATGACTCCTGGCCGACGTACGGCGTGCTCCGAGGTCGCGTCGGACGTGCGGCATACGATCGGGGGATGCCGAGTGCTCGCCTCCAGGACACCACCGATGACGCCGTCGTGCTCGTGCGCCGGTGGCTGGCGGCGTCCGCCGGGGTGAAGCCCGACCCGGGTGCGGTCCGTCTGGCCGAGGTCCTGCGCGACGAGCAGGGCCTCGACTTCACCCGGGGTTTCGTGGACAAGGTCGTCCGCCCCGAAGACCCCCGCGTGGCGGCACGGAACCTCGAGCAGCTGAGCCGTGACGTCCCCGACTTCCTCGCCTGGTACCTGCGCGGGGCGGTGACGCTCGGCGGTGGGTTCGCCACCATGGCACCGTGGGCCGTGATCCCGACCGCACGCCGGACCCTGCGCCGGATGACCGGGCACCTGGTCATCGACGCGAGCACGAGCAAGCTCGGCCCGGCCCTCGCCAAGGTCCGCGGTCCGGGCACCCGACTGAACGTGAACCTGCTCGGCGAAGCCGTCCTCGGCAGCGCCGAGAGCGACCGACGCCTGCAGGGCACCATGGACCTGCTCGCCCGCGACGACGTCGACCACGTGTCGATCAAGGTGAGCTCCGTCGTGCCGCAGACCTCGCCGTGGGCCTTCGACCAGACGGTCGAGCGCGTCGTCGACCGGCTCGTCCCGCTCTACCGCCTGGCCGCGGCGCCGACGGCCGCCGGACGCCCGGCCAAGTTCATCAACCTCGACATCGAGGAGTACCGCGACCTCGACGTCACCCTCGCCGTGTTCCGGGCGCTGCTCGACCGTGACGAGTTCGCCGACCTGCAGGCCGGCATCGTGCTGCAGGCCTACCTGCCCGACGCCGCGGGAGCGCTCGACGCGCTGACCGAGTGGGCACAGGAACGCCGGGCGCGCGGCGGTGCCCCGATCACGGTGCGGCTCGTCAAGGGCGCGAACCTCGCCATGGAGCACGTCGACGCGATCCTGCACGGGTGGCCCCTCGCCACCTGGGGCAGCAAGCGCGAGACCGACACCGCCTACCTCCGGATGCTCGACACCGCACTGACGCCGGAGCGCGCCGACGCCGTGCGGATCGGGGTCGCCGGACACAACCTGTTCGACCTCGCCACCGCGTGGGTGCTCGCGCAGCGCCGAGGGGTCACCGACGCCGTCGACGTCGAGATGCTGCTCGGCATGGCGTCCACCCACGCCCAGGCCGTCCGGGCCGACGTCGGGCAGGTCCTGCTCTACACGCCCGTCGTGCAGCCGGACGAGTTCGACTCGGCCATCGCGTACCTCGCCCGGCGCCTGCAGGAGAGCGCGAGCCCCGAGAACTTCATCGCCGCCGCAGCCGACATCGACCACGACGCCAGCGTCTTCGAGCGGGAGCACAGCCGGTTCCTGGCGTCCGTCGCCGCACTCGACGAGCCCGTCCCCGCCAGCCACCGCACGCAGGACCGCCACCGTGCCCTCGGCGAACCCGTCCTGCGCGACGCGTTCCGCAACGCCCCCGACACCGACCCGTCCGTCGCCGCGAACCGGGCCTGGGCGCTCGACGTCCTACGCCGGGTGCCGCGCTCGCAGCTCGGCGCGCAGACGATCCGCGGCGCGAAGGTCGCCGACCGGTCCAAGCTCGAGCCGATCATGGCGCGGACCGCCCAGGCCGGCGTGAACTGGGGGCGGCAGGACCCGTCCGACCGTGCCGAGCTCCTCGACCTCATCGGGCACGAACTCGAGACCCGCCGCGCCGACCTGATCGAGGTGATGGCCGCCGAGACGGGCACGACCTTCGCCGAGGCCGACGCCGAGGTGACCGAGGCCGTCGACGCCGCCCACTACTACGCCGAGAGCGCCCGCCGCCTCGGTGACGTCGAGGGCGCGCAGTTCGTGCCGCCGCGGCTGATCGTCGTCGTGCCGCCGTGGAGCTCCCCGGTCGCGATCCCCGCCGGTGGCGTGCTGGCGGCGCTCGCCGCGGGCAGCGGTGTCGTGCTCAAGCCCGCGCCCGAGGCGAAGCGTTCCGGTGCCGTGTTCGCCGACGTGCTCTGGGACGCCGGGGTGCCGCACTCGCTGCTGCAGCTCGTCGACCTGGCCGAGGACGAACTCGGCCGCGACCTCATCGGCCACCCCACGGTCGACCGCATCATCCTGACCGGCTCGTCGGACACCGCCCGCTCGTTCCGCTGGTGGCGTGCCGGACTGCCGCTCACCGCCGAGACGAGCGGCAAGAACGCCATCGTCGTCACGCCGAGCGCCGACCTCGACCTGGCGGTGCAGGACATCGTGCAGTCCGCCTTCGGGCACGCCGGACAGCAGTGCTCGGCGGCGTCCCTCGTGATCCTGGTCGGGTCCGTGGCTGAGAGCGAGCGCTTCCAGCGGCAGCTCGTCGACGCCACCCGCACGCTCCGGGTCGCGTGGCCGGACGACCCCACGGCGCAGGTCGGCCCGCTCATCGCCGAACCGCAGGGCACGCTCCGCCAGGGACTGACCGAGCTCGGGCCGGGGGAGTCCTGGCTCGTGCAACCCGAGGCGGTCGACGACTCCGGCCGGCTCTGGTCGCCGGGCATCCGGGACGGCGTCCGACCCGGCAGCGACTTCCACCAGACCGTGCACTCCGGCCCGGTGCTCGGCATCATGCGCGCCGAGACCCTCGAGCAGGCGATCGCCATCCAGAACGGCACCGACTTCGGGCTGGCGGCGGGAATCCACTCGCTCGACGTCGACGAGGTGTCCGAGTGGCTGGCCCGGGTCCACGCCGGCAACCTGTCCGTCAACCGCGGCATCACCGGTGCCGTCGTGGGGCGCCAGCCGTTCGGTGGCTGGAAGGGTTCTTCGGTCGGCACCGGCACCAAGGCCGGCGGCCCGATGTACGTCGCGACCCTCGGCCGCTGGCAGCCCACACCCCGGACGGTGCACAAGAGCATCCAGCTGCACGGCCTGCCCCCGCGCGTCACCGCGGTGATCGAAGCCGCACGCAGCGGGCTGTCGTTCGAGGAGTTCGACCGTGTCCGCGCCGGAGCCCTGAGCGACGTGCATGCACGAGAGACGCTCTTCCGGTCGCGGGACCTGTCCGGGCTCGTGGTGCAGCGGAACGTGCTGCGCCACCGACCCCAGTCCGTCATCGTGCGCCAGGCCGAGGACGCCTCGACCGTGGACCTCGTCCGGACGCTCGTGGCCGCGACCTCGGCACGCGCACACATCCTGCTCAGCACGGCTCGGCCGCTGCCCGGCCCGCTCACGCAGCTGCTCGCGTCGAACCGGTCCCCGCTCGACGTCGTCGACCACCTGGTCGAGTCCGACCAGGAGTTCCACGCCCGCGCGTCGTCGGGAGCCGTGTTCCAGGCGGACTGGTCCACCGACCAGGACGACCAGCCGGTCGACGCGCTCGAGGCCGTGCTGTCGCAGGGGCAGGACCGGCCGGCCCACACGGCGTTCGGTGGTCCCGGTGCCCGGATCCGGTTGCTCGGCGGTGACCCGCTCGCCCTCGAAGAAGCCCTGGGCGCGAGCATCGACGTCGCGATCCACGACGCCCCCGTGGTCGAGGCCGGCGTGATCGAGATGCTGCCGTACCTGCGCGAGCAGTCGGTGTCGATCACCGCGCACCGGTTCGGCGACGTCGACAGCGACTTCTCCGAGCTGCGCGTCTAGGCGCTGCGCGCGTCGCGAGCGTTCCGCTTCGCGCGTTCCGCTTCGTGAGCAGAAGAGGTCGGGTTCCCAGACGGGACCCGACCTCTTCTGCTCACGAAGTGCCCCGAGGATCAGTCCTCGGCGTCACCCGCGTCTTCGTCCTCGACGCCGGTCTCGTCCATGCGGTCGCGCAGGTGGTCCGCCATCGCGCCGGCGCCCTCACCGGCGTGGTCGTGGTCGACCTGCTCGATCAGGCCCTGCAGCTTCTCGTGGTTCGTGGCATCGGTGGCACCGTCCATGACGGGCTCGGTCTGCTCGTTGTCGCTCATGCTCCGGACGCTACGCCGCGGTTGCTGCGGAACGGTAGTGGAGCTCGACCGCTCCGCCGTCGAACTGCGTGGTGCCGACGAGCTCGAACACCGGGGTCGGTGCGGCGACCGGCAGCAAGGAGCTCCGCCGCCGAGCGCGACCGGCATCACGGTGACCCGCAGCTCGTCGAGGATCCCCGCCTGCTGGTACTGCGCCGCGAGCAGTCCGCCGCCGACGACCCAGACGTCACGCCCGGCGGCCTCGCGCTCGAGGTCGACCTGGTGGTCGCCGACCTCGCCCGAGACGAAACGCACGTCGACGCCGTCGCGCACTGGCAGGTCTCGGGTCGTGAACACCCACGTCGCCAGGTCCGGGTACGCCCACGTGTCGTCGTGCTCGAGCAGCCACTCGTACGTCGTCGACCCCATCGCGATCGCCCCGACGCCGGCGAAGAACCGGTCGTGGTGTTCCTGGAACGGCTCGAAGCCGAACTGCAGCAGCCAGTCGAGGTCGTCGTCGGGTGCAGCGACGAAGCCGTCCAGCGAGGACGCGACGGAGTAGATCGTGCTCATGCCGGGGACGCTACCGAGCACCCCCGACAGGAGTCAGCGACGACCGCCGCGACCGACGACCGCTGCCTCGGCGACCGCGAGCACCGCGGCGATCCAGAGCTGGTCGACAGCGAACCGGCGTCGACGCGGATCGGCGACGGCCAGCGGCACCATCGTCACGCCGTGCAGGGCGTCCACGACGGCACTCAGGGTGTGCGCGTTGCCGGAACCAGCCCGTGCGACGAGCGCAGCCTGTGCGAGCTGACGGACCCCGAGCACGCCGTGCAGCACGGCCTGGTCCGACCCTCGGGCCGCACGGCTCAGGTGCCACAGGCCGAGCCCGGCACGCGCCAGCTCGACGACGGCTGCCCCGTTGCCGGCGGACGACCGGCGGCTCATCGTCGGCGTCCCGCGACGAGTGCAGCGGCACCGGCCGCACCGAGCACGGCCCCGATGATGCCGTTGCCGACCCGGCGGTGCTCCACCCACCAGGTCTGCGGCGACCAGGCGTGCGCTGACTCGTCGAAGACCCCGTGCGCGCCGTGGTCGCCCGGAACCGGCTCGTACAGGTTGTCCCGCATCTCGAGGCCGTCCTTGTCGGGAGCCTGCTGCCCGTCGACCAGGGTCTTGGCGGCGTACCAGTCGGCGAAGCGTCCGCTGATCCGGTTGCCGAGGATCGTGTAGACCGTCGACTCGCCCACCCAGGTGCGGCTGCGCGGTCGTTCGGCCACGGCGGCGATGGCGCGGGCGCCGACCTCGGGCTGGTAGATCGGGGCGACCGGCTGCGGGTGGTGCGGCAGCTTCGACTTCACCCACTGGAACTGGATCGTGTTGAGGGCCGGCATGTCCACCCGGGACACCTTGACCTTGCTGCCCTGTTCGCGCAGCTCGGAGACGACGGACTCGGTGAACCCGACGATCGCGTGCTTCGCGCCGCAGTACGCGGCCTGCAGCGGGATCCCGCGGAACCCGAGCGCCGAACCGACCTGGATCACGTGCCCACGACCGCGGGGGACCATCCGCGACAGCGCCGACCGGGTGCCGTTCACGAAGCCGAGGTAGGTCACGTGCAGCGCGCGCTCGAAGTCCTCCGGGGCGGTGTCGAGGAACTTCCCGAACACCCCGACCATCACGCCGTTCACCCACAGGTCGATCGGTCCGAGCTCCCGCTCGACGCGGTCGGCCGCGGCCTCGACGGCGTCGCGGTCGGAGACGTCGGCGACCAGGGGCAGCCCGCGTCGCCCGGCTGCCTCGACCTCGGCGACGGCGGCGTCGACGCCCTCCTGCCCGCGGGCCAGGACGGCCACGTCCCACCCCCGTGCGGCGAGCTCCCGGACGGTCGCCCGTCCCAGTCCTGCGGATCCACCGGTCACCACTGCCACTCGAGTCATGGCTCCCTTGTACCTGCGGCCGGCCGGGCACCACTCAGCCGCTGTCCCCCGACGTTGCCGTAGCCGTGCCTCAGCGCCCCCGACCGAACCGCGTCGTGACCCCCGGCGAGTAGAGCACCGAGTCCGGCTCGAGCTCGGTCAGCCCGAAGGGCAGCCCGGCCGCCCCGACCAGGTCGTCCCGCAGCGACACGACCGATGCCCGGTGCAACGGCCACGACTCGTGCTCGTTCGGCCAGAACCGCGTCCGCCCCGCCCGGTGCACGTGCATGCCCCACCGCGCCGTCAGGAACGTCTCGAGGGGCCCCGGCTCGTCGAGCACCTCGCCCACACGGACGTCGAGCATCGACCGCAGGTGGGTGCCGTGCCGCCGCATCGCGTACCCCACACGGCCGTCACCGCTGCGCGACTCCGCGACCGCCCACCGGTACGGCAGCCCGGTCGCGACGCGTGCGCCGATGGTCGGCAGGAGCTTGCCGGCGTCGAGCGACAGGAACACCACCCCGCGCTGCCCCTGCTCGTCGACCGTGTAGACGCGGACGTTCAGCTCGACGAAGTCGCCGATGCTCCCGGTCGAGAACGGCGGGAACCGGGTGTCCTCGAACCGGAACGCGATGAGGCCCACCCAGGTGGTCGCCCCGTCGTCGGTGCCGTCGAGCGCCATCGTGTCGGGCCGCGTGCCGGCCGGCAGCAGCGGGGCCACCGCCGACACGTCGACGCGCCAGTGCACGAAGACGACGTCGAGCCAGTCCTGCGAGATCCAGGGGCGGCCCAGCAGGCCGGGGGCCACGGCCTGGAGGCCCGGGGTGCTCTGGGTGGGTCGGGTGTCGGTCACGATGTGGTCGCCTCCGGTTCGATGTGGGCTGCGACGGGTGCGTCGTCCCACCCGCGCTGCGGGGTGTCGCAGGTGCCACGGAACACGTACTGCGAGGGACGCTTCCGCTCGCTCGACGTCCAGTCGATGGCCGGCCGTCGTCGTTCCGGGGGCAGGTACCCGATCCGGTAGACGGCCATCAGCTCGAGCGACTCGGGCACGCGGAGCAGTCCCTCGATCTCCTCCCACGCGCCGGGGGTCTCCATCGGGAAGGACACGAACTGGATCCCCAGGCCGAGCTCGGTCGTCGCGAGCCAGATGTTCTCCATTGCCGCGCCCATGCTGAACACCGAGTAGAAGCCGGACAGCTCCTCCTTCCGGTACTCGTGGCGGTCGAGCATCACGCCGAGCAGCAGCGGTGACCCGGCGACGAGCTTCCGGTTCTCCTCACCCAGGGTCTGCGGCACCCGGAGTGTGTTCATGAGCAGCTGCCCGCGCTTCGTGAACACCTGCTTCGTGAACGGCCGCAGCGGCCCGGGGAGCTTGTCGAACAGCATGCCGTCGCGCCGCTCGTCCATCTCGGCCTTGGAGAACCGGAAGTACGGCTTGTACCGCTCGAAGAACGTGCCCTCGGCCATGGTGCGGGTCATCGAGCTGCCGCTGATCTCGGCGACGCGGTCGATCGTCCGGCGTTCCTCGATCAGCACGAAGCGCCACGGCTGGCTGTTGAGCTGGGACGGCGCCCGGCCGGCGAGCTCCATGAGCAGCCGCTGGTGCTCGTCCGACACCGGATCGGGCAGGAACGGCCCGTTCGTCGTGCGTCGTCGGCGGATGGCCTCGAACAGCTCCACTGCTCACCTCTCTGATCGCCTGCGGGCGAGCACGGCCCCCAGGTAGGACGGTGCGGCGGCGACCGCGACCCTCCAGTGTGCTCCGGAGCGCGGGTTGGTGCGTGGAGCGACCGCCAGCGGCACGAGTGCCGGCAGCAGGAACAGCGCGGTGCGGTCGCGCGTCCACGCGGGGGTCGTCGCGGCGACGCCGGTCAGGGTCGCGGTCACGACGAACAGGCCGTGGTGCACGACGCGGAGCTTCTTCGTGCGGATCAGCCGCACGGCGACCGCGGTGCCCCACAGGCAGTTCGCGACGTAGGCGACGCTCGCAGCGGTGACCAGCTGCCGGGCCGGGCGCGATCCCGTGGGTGCCGAGTCGCGCCTCCAGACCGTCTTCCGTCCCATGCGTGGGACGCTACGCGGTCTCTCGACTGACGAGCTTGGAGAGCACGATCGCGGAGCGGGTGTGGTCGACCTGGGGTGCGAGGCGGACCTTGTCGAGCGCCTCCTCGAGCGCGGACAGGTCCTTCGAGCGCATGTGCACGACGGCGTCGGCGCTGCCGGTGACCGTGCCCGCGTCGATGACCTCGGGGACGGTGTCGAGCAGGGCACGCAGCTCGTCGGGCGAGACGGTGCCGCGGCAGTAGAGCTCGACCCAGGCCTCGGTGCCGCGGTCCTCGACGGCGGGGTCGACCTTGATCGTGAAGCCCTGGATGACGCCGTCACCGACCAGCCGGTCGACGCGGCGCTTGACGGCCGAGGCCGAGAGTCCGACCACCGACCCGATGTCGCCGTAGCCGGCGCGGGCGTTGTCCCGGAGCTGATCCAGGATGCGGTGGTCGAGCGTATCCATTTGTCCCCATCGTACGCGGACTTGTTGCGAGCCCGGTGGGTCTCGCGCACGAAACGTGCGTCACCCGAACGGGTGTCACGGTCCCGCAGGCGGGGGACTGCACTTGCTGGACGGTGTGTGTCAGGATCGGAGTGGCGTCGACCTGGTCCGCTGCGGTGAGTGAGCCTGCATCTCACCGGAGCTCTTCTCCTCGTTCCGTTTCGGTTCCTGGCAGGCTCGGGCCCCGGTCCCTTCCAGGAGGACTGATGTCGAACACCGCACCCGCCCCCGAGTCCGTCGCCACCCCGGCCCGTGTCGCCACCAAGCGCACGATCCTGATGTGCAAGCCGGACTTCTACACCGTGAGCTACCGGATCAACCCGTGGATGCACCCGGAGGAGCCGACCGACACGTCGAAGGCCGTCGAGCAGTGGGAGTCGCTCGTCGCCGTCTACGAGGAGCTCGGCTTCGACATCTCGTACATCGACCCGATCGACGGCCTGCCGGACATGGTCTACGCGGCCAACGGCGGGTTCGTCCTCGACGGCATCGCGTACGGCGCGAAGTTCCAGTACCCGGAGCGCCAGCCCGAGGGCCCCGCGTACATGGACTGGTTCCGCCAGGCCGGTCTGACCGTCGCCGAGCCGGAGCAGACCAACGAGGGCGAGGGCGACTTCCTGCTCATCGGGGACACCATCTTCGCCGGCACGGGCTTCCGGTCGGACAGCACCTCGCACGACGAGCTCGCGAAGATCTACGGCCGCGAGGTCGTCACCCTCAAGCTCATCAACCCGAGCTTCTACCACCTCGACACCGCGATCGCCGTGCTCGACCCCGAGCCCTCCGTCGACGGGACGAGCAACATCGCGTACCTGGAGAGCGCCTTCGACGAGCCGTCGTTGGCGATCCTGCGCGAGCGCTTCCCGGACGCGATCATCGCCACCGAAGAAGACGCCGCGATCCTCGGCCTGAACTCGTACTCCGACGGGTACAACGTCGTGATCGCCGCCCGGGCTGTCCGGTTCGCCGAGCAGCTGCGGGAGAAGGGCTACAACCCGATCGGCGTCGACCTGTCCGAGCTGCTGCTCGGCGGCGGCGGCGTGAAGTGCTGCACCCTCGACCTGCACCCGGTCGGCACCGGCACCTCGGTCGCGCGTTCGCTCGGGGTCAGCTGATGTCGGCGGCAGCGTCGCTCGGGGTCAACACCGCGGCGGCGCTCGCCGTCGAGGACCGCGCCCTCGCGCACAACTACAGCCCGCTGCCCGTCGTCATCGCGTCGGGTGCCGGAGCGACCGTCACCGACGTCGACGGCAAGCAGTACCTGGACGGCCTCGCCGCGTACTCGGCGGTGAACTTCGGCCACGGCAACCCGCGGCTGCTCGACGCCGCACGGGCGCAGCTCGACCGTGTGACGCTCACGAGCCGCGCGTTCGTGAACGACCAGCTCGGGCCGTTCGCCGCAGCACTGGCGGCGTTGACGGAGACCGAGATGGTCCTGCCGATGAACACCGGTGCCGAGGCCGTCGAGTCCGCGATCAAGGTGTCCCGCGCCTGGGGCTACCGCGTCAAGGGCGTGCCGGCCGAGCGGGCGACGATCATCGTCGCGTCCGGGAACTTCCACGGCCGCACCACGACGATCATCTCGTTCTCGGACGACCCCTCGGCCCACGATGACTTCGGACCGTTCACGCCCGGCTTCCGCACGGTGCCGTACGGCGACGCTGCGGCTCTGCGCGAGGCGATGGACGAGACCGTCGTCGCCGTGCTGCTCGAGCCGATCCAGGGCGAGGGCGGCGTGGTCATCCCGCCGGAGTCCTACCTTCCTGACGTCCGCGCGGTCTGCGACGAGTTCGGCGCGCTGTTCATCGCCGACGAGATCCAGTCCGGCCTCGGTCGCACGGGGCACACGCTCGCGGTGCAGCGCGTCGGGGTCCGCCCCGACCTCATCACGCTCGGCAAGGCCCTCGGCGGCGGCATCGTGCCGGTGTCGGCGGTCGTCGGTTCGGCTGCCGTCCTCGGGGTCTTGCGCCCCGGCGAACACGGGTCGACCTTCGGCGGCAACCCGCTCGCCGCGGCCGTCGGTGCCGAGGTCGTGGCGATGCTCGGAGAGGGCACGTTCCAGCAGCGGGCCCTCGACGGCGAACCGCTGTTGCGCGGCCTGCTCGACGACCTGCTCGGCAAGGGTGTCGTCTCGCACCGGGTCGCCGGACTCTGGGCGGGGATCGACATCGACCCCGCGCTCGGCACCGGCAAGGCGATCTCGAAGGACCTCGCCGACCGCGGGCTCCTGGTGAAGGACACCCACGGGTCGACGATCCGCTTCGCGCCGCCCCTGGTCGTCACCGACGACGAGGTGCGCTTCGCGATCGGGACCCTGGCCGACGTCCTGACGGCGCGCGCCTGACCTGATCCGCGGAACACCGGTGTTCGCGCGTTGAACCCCCGCATCCCGCGGTGCGGAGGGCGAACACCGGTGTCTTGCGTGCGCCGGCGCGCGTCAACCAGTGCGGCTCACACCGCCCAGCGCGCCGCCAGCTCGTCCATCAGAGCATCGAGCCGCTCGTCGACGACCTGCTCCTCGGGGTGCGCCTCGTACCAGGCGATGACCTCGCGGACACCCTGCCGGTAGGTGGTGCGCGGCCGGTACCACGGCACGAGCGACCGGACCTTGCCGTTGTCGAACACGGAGCTGTTCGCCTTGTCGCCGAGCAGCGCCGCGCCCCACTCAGCGTCCGCGGCGGCGATGGCATCCGCCGGCACGTGCACGATCCGCAGGTCCTCGACCCCGGCCGCCGCCGCGATCTCATGTGCGATGGCGTTCCACGTCGGCGCCTCGTCGCTGGTGATCGTGAAGGGCTCACCGATCGCCTCGGCCCGGTCGAGCAGCCCCGTGAACCCGACCGCGAAGTCGCGACTGTGCGTCAGGGTCCACAGCGAGGTGCCGTCGCCGGTGATGATGACCGGCTTGCCGGCACGCATCCGAGCAACTGCGGTCCAGCCGCCGGTCAGCGGCAGCTTCGTCTCGTCGTAGGTGTGCGACGGCCGCACGATCGTCACCGGGAAGTCCTGCTCCCGGTACGCCTGCATCAGCAGCTCCTCGCACGCGATCTTGTCGCGCGAGTACTGCCAGTACGGGTTCTTCAGCGGCGTCGACTCCGTGATCGGCAGGTGCGTCGCCGGCGTCTGGTACGCCGAGGCCGAGCTGATGAACACGTACTGCCGCGTCCGCCCGGCGAAGAAGTCGACGTCGGCCTGCACCTGGTCCGGCGTGAAGGCGATCCAGTTCACGACCACGTCGAAGCGCTGGTCACCGAGTGCGTCCGCCAGTGCGCTGCGGTCCGACACGTCGGCCTGGAGGCGCGTCACACCCTCCGGGATCGGCCTGCCCCCGGTGGTTCCCCGGTTGAGCACGGTGACGTCGAACCCCTGCTCGACGGCTTCCCGGACGCAGGCGGCGCTGATCACGCCGCTCCCGCCGATGAACAACACGCTCGCTCCGGTCATGGATGCTCCCTCACTCTCCGCGGCGCAGCGTCGCGCCGTCGTCCCATGTGATCCTGCACCGTCCGAGCCGACTACCGTCACGGTTCGGGTCGCACCGACGCGCCCCACGACAGGAGTGACACGCACATGGAGTACCGCTACCTCGGCAACTCGGGCCTCAAGGTCTCCGAGATCACCTACGGCAACTGGCTCACCCACGCATCCCAGGTCGAGAACGACGCGGCGATCGCCTGCGTCAAGGCCGCCCTCGAGGTCGGCATCTCGACGTTCGACACCGCCGACGTCTACGCCAACACCGGCGCGGAGACGGTCCTCGGCGAAGCGCTCAAGGGGGAGCGGCGCCAGTCCCTCGAGATCGCCACCAAGGTGTTCGGGCCGACCGGTCCGAAGGGCCACAACGACACCGGGCTGTCCCGCAAGCACATCCTCGAGTCGATCGACGGCTCGCTGCAGCGGTTGCAGACGGACTACGTCGACCTGTACCAGGCACACCGCTACGACCACGAGACCCCGCTCGAAGAGACGATGCAGGCCTTCGCGGACATCGTGCGCCAGGGCAAGGTCCTGTACGTCGGCGTCAGCGAGTGGACCGCGGACCAGCTGCGTGCGGGTGCTGCGCTCGCGAAGGACCTCGGCTTCCAGCTCATCTCGAACCAGCCGCAGTACTCGGCGCTGTGGCGGGTCATCGAGGACGAGGTCGTCCCCACCTCGAAGGAACTCGGCATCTCGCAGATCGTCTGGTCCCCGATCGCCCAGGGGGTGCTCACCGGCAAGTACAAGCCGGGTCAGCCGCTGCCCGAGGGCTCCCGCGCGACCGACGACAAGGGCGGCGCGGACATGATCAAGCGGTTCATGCGCGACGAGGTGCTGTCCTCGGTGCAGGAGCTGCAGCCGGTCGCCGACGAGCTCGACCTGTCGATGGCGCAGCTCGCCGTCGCGTGGGTCCTGCAGAACGACAACGTCGCGAGCGCGATCATCGGGGCCTCGCGTCCGGAGCAGGTGCACGACAACGCGGGCGCTGCCGGCGTCACGATCCCGGCGGAGCTGATGTCGCGGATCGACGATGCCCTGGGCGCCGTGGTCGAGCGCGACCCCGGGAAGACGAACGACAGCAGCCCGAAGACGCGCGAGGCCTAGGCCCTCCGCGAAACACCGGTGTTCGCCCGTTGAACACGCGCATGCCGCGGCTCGATGCGCGGACACCGGTGTTTTGCGAGCAGGTCACACCGCCCAGACAACGGAAAAGGCCCCCTGCCGAAGCAGGGGGCCTTCACCGGTGGCTGGACACGGCATCGATCCGTGGACCTTTCGATTTTCAGTCGAACGCTCTACCAACTGAGCTATCCAGCCGTGGCGACCCTGACGGGACTTGAACCCGCGACCTCCGCCGTGACAGGGCGGCACGCTAACCAGCTGCGCTACAGGGCCATATTGAATTGCTGTGGTGTTGTTCAGTACTACTTGCTCGCTCACTCAAGGAGTGACCCCAACGGGATTCGAACCCGTGCTGCCGCCGTGAAAGGGCGGTGTCCTAGGCCACTAAACGATAGGGCCGCAAGCAGTGCATCGCGCTACCGATGGATAAGCATACGGATGCCCCCCGGGTTTCACAAATCCGACGCCGCCAACCGTGCATCCCCGGCGTGTCGCGGCGTCAGCGCACGGGTCTCGGATGCTGTCGGTGCGAGCATCGTCGGCGGTCGCACCCCTCGTCCGAGGGGCTGTCGAGCCTGCGACCCGTGTTGTTACTGTTGCACCTGTTAACAGTGTTACGTGCGTGAGCCTTGCCGCGCTGTTACGAAATCGAGATACATGTCGACCTCCACTCCCTTCTCCCTCCGCACCCGCAGCCGCCTGATCGCCGCCGCGGTCGCCGTCGCGCTCACGGCCGGCGCGCTCGCGGCCCTCGCCCCGACGTCGTCCGCCAGCGCTGCGAGCTACCCCAGCTGGGACGAGGTGCAGCAGGCGAAGTCGTCGACCAGCGCCCAGCAGGCCAAGGTCAGCGAGATCAAGTCGCTCATCTCGTCGCTGAAGAGCGAGGCGGCTTCCAAGCAGAAGGCCGCACAGGCCGCGGGCGAGGCGTACCAGGCCGCGCAGAGCAAGTACGACGAGGCGACGCTCAAGCAGAAGTCGCTGCAGTCCCAGGCCGACGAGGCCGAACAGACCGCAGCGCGGTCCGAAGCGCAGGCCGGTCAGCTCGCCGCGCAGCTCGGTCGGGCCAGCGCCGACGACGTGACGACCGACATCCTCACGCACCCCTCGGACTCCGGCGACCTGCTCTACGAGCTCGGTGCCATGTCGAAGCTCAGCGAGCAGGCCGACGGCATCTACTCGCAGGCGTCGCAGGACCGCGGCACCGCCCAGGCCCAGGCCGACAAGGCGGACACTGCGAAAGCAGCCCTGGGCGACCTCGCCGACGCCGCACAGTCGAAGATGCAGCAGGCCCAGGGTGCCGCCGACGCCGCACAGACCGCGGTGGACGCCCAGAACGACAACGAGTCCCGGCTCGAGGCGCAGCTGACCGCGCTCACCTCGAAGCAGCGCGGCGTCGAGGCCGACTACCGCAAGGGCGTCGCCGCCGAGAAGGCCCGCCAGGCCCGCCTCGCCGCAGCCGCCGCGAAGGCAGCAGCCAAGGCCGCAGCCACGAGCCAGGGCGGCACCGGCGGCGGCAGTGCGAACGCGTCCGGCTGGGTCCGGCCCGCCGGCGGGTACCAGACCAGCCCCTACGGCTACCGCGTCGACCCGTACACGCACGTCAGCGCCCTGCACGCCGGCGTCGACCTGGCCCCGGCCTGCTACGCCCCGATCTACGCGGCACACGACGGCACCGTCACCTTCGCCGGCAACGGTGGCGGGTACGGCAACGAGGTCATCCTCGACAACGGCGGCGGCATCTCCACCGCGTACGGCCACGTCGTCGACGGCGGGATCATGGTCACCGCCGGCCAGCACGTCACCGCGGGACAGCAGATCGCCAAGATCGGCTCGACCGGCTGGTCGACCGGGTGCCACCTCCACTTCGAGACCCGGGTCAACGGCGCTGCCGTCGACCCGGTCCCCTTCATGGCAGCGCGGGGGATCTCGGTATGAGCATCAGCGCCGCCGGAACGAGTCCTTCCACGTCATGACCACCTCCGCTCGCTCGTTCTCCTGCGGGATCGCGACCATCGCCGTGCTCGGCATCGGCCTGTCGGTCGTCATCGCCGGACCGGCCCAGGCCGCGCCCTCGGGTCCGTCCTGGGACGACGTCAAGGCCGCCAAGTCCGACGCGGCCGACGCCCAGCAGACGGTCGACGAGCTGAGCGACCGGCTCGGCACGCTGCAGGACGCCGCCGACCAGGCCGGTGTCGCCGAGCAGCAGGCCGGGCAGGCGTACGCCCTGGCGGCGTCGCAGCAGCAGGAGGCCGAGGACACCCTCGCCGACCTGTCCGCGCAGTCGAAGCGTGCGAAGGACCGGGCGGACGACTCGGCCGGCCAGGTCGCCGGGCTCGTGGTCGAGCTGTCCCGCACGGGCGGCGGTGACCTGTCGACGACGATGCTCATGGACTCGTCGGACTCGAAGGACCTGCTCTACCGCGTCGGCACGATGTCGCACCTGTCCGAGCGCTCCGCGACGGTCCTGGCCGAGGCACGTGCCGACCAGAAGACCGTCGAGTCCCTGGCGGCCCAGCAGTCCGCCGCCGAGAAGGCCCTGAGCAAGGCGACCGAGGCGACGAAGACCACCTTCGCGACGGCCAACGACGTGGCCGCAGGCGCCCAGGCGCGGGTGCAGAAGGAACAGGACCAGCAGGCCGAGGTCCTGCGCCAGCTCGCGTACCTGAAGGGCACGAGCGTCGCGACGGAGACCGCGTACTGGAGCGCGCAGCAGGCGAAGGCCGCCGCGGCCGCCATCGCCAAGCAGACGGGCGACGCCGGCACCGGGAACGACTCCGGTACCGGGAACGCCACCGGCGGGGGCACGAGCGGCAGCAACACCGGCAACACGGGCGGCGCCGGCAGCACCGGTGGCGGGACCTCCACCCCGGCTGTCCCGAGCACGCCGTCCAAGCCGAGCACCCCGTCGAACCCCGGCACCCCCGCGAAGCCGAGTACCCCGAGCACTCCCAGCACGCCGAGCAAGCCGGCACCCGCCCCTGCTCCCGCCCCGGCCCCTGCGCCAGCACCCGCCCCCGCACCGGCCCCGAGCAGCCCCTCGAAGGCCGCCGGCGCGATCTCCTACGCCCGAGGGCAGCTCGGCGAGGCGTACGTCCTCGGCGGCGCCGGCCCGACCACCTGGGACTGCTCCGGACTCGTGATGATGGCCTACAACTCGCAGGGCATCGCGACCGGTGGGCACAACGTCGTCTGGCAGTACAACTACTTCAAGTCGATCGGTCGCCTCGTCCCGCTGTCCCAGCGCCAGCCCGGCGACATCCTGTTCTACTCGTCGAACGGCACCGCCTCGGGGGCGTACCACGACTCGATCGTGACGAGCTACGGCACCATGGTCGAGGCCGCGCGCCCCGGCGTCGGCGTCGTCGAGCGCGCGATCTGGCTGCCGAACCAGCTCATGCCGTACGTCGCGCGCCCGAGCGGTTCCCTGTAGCCAGCTCCCGGTGTGCCCGTTCTTTCCCAGAGCGGATGCAGTACCAAGCGAGATCGGGCGTACCTGCACGGACCAACCCACCAGGTACGCCCGTTTCCACCAGGTACGCCCCGCCCCGCGCGCCGGCAGCCCACACCGCACACAGAACGGCGCCCGCCCTCCGGAAGGAGAGCGGGCGCCGTTCGTCGTCAGGGGATCGTCAGTGCGAGCCGGGCACGTACGCGGCCTGACCGGCCTGCACGATGCGCTCGGCCTCGGCGGCGTCGCCCCAACCCTCGGCCTTGACCCACTTGTTCGGCTCGAGGTCCTTGTAGCGCTCGAAGAAGTGCGCGATCTCGGCCTTCGTCTGCTCCGGCACGTCCGAGATGTCCTGGATGTGTGCCCAGCGCGGGTCCTTGGCGGGGACCACGAGGACCTTCTCGTCGTTGCCGGCCTCGTCGCTCATCTTGAAGACGCCGACGGGGCGGACCTTGACGCCGACGCCGGGGAACGTCGGGAACTCGAGCAGCAGCAGCGCGTCCACGGGGTCACCGTCGTCGGCCAGGGTCTTCTCGAAGAACCCGTAGTCGGTGGGGTAGACGAACGAGGTGAACAGCACGCGGTCGAGGTAGACGCGACCGGTCTCGTGGTCCACCTCGTACTTGTTGCGGCTGCCCTTGGGGATCTCGACGACGACGTCGTACGCGGCCATGTTGCGCTCCTGTGTCTGCTTCGGGGACTGTCGTGTGTTGCGAAAGCGCGGCTAACGTTACCGGGTGAACTCTCCGCGTCCCCGGCTCGACCCCGCCGTCGCCGAGACCCGCCTGGCGGTCCGCGACCTGCTCGCCGCAGCCGTCGACGACGGTGTGGTCGCCGCAGACGACCTGGTCCTCGTCGCACTGAGCGGCGGACCGGACTCCCTCGCCCTGGCGGCGGCCACCGCGTTCGAAGCGGGCAAGCAGGGTCTGCGGGCCGGGGCAGTGGTCGTCGACCACGCACTCCAGGCGGGCTCCGAGGCGGTCGCGAGTCGCGCCTCCCGGCAGGCATCCGAGCTGGGACTCGACCCGGTGACGGTCCGCAGGGTCACGGTCGGCTCCGACGGTGGCCCGGAAGGCGCCGCCCGGGAGGCCCGCCACGCGTCGATCGCCGAGGTCGCGGCCGCCACCGGGTCACCCCTCGTGCTGCTGGGCCACACCCTGGACGACCAGGCCGAGACGGTGCTGCTCGGCCTGCTGCGCGGCAGCGGGCCGGACAGCCTGTCCGGCATGCAGCCGCTCGCCCGACGCGACGGCGGCCCGGCGTACGGCCGGCCGCTCCTGTCGGTCCGGCGCCACGCGACCCGGCAGGCGTGCGCCGCAGCGGGGCTCGCGCCGTGGCACGACCCGCAGAACGACGACCCCGCCTACGCACGGGTGCGGGTGCGGAACACCCTGCTGCCGGTGCTCGAACGGGAGCTCGGTGCCGGGGTGCCCGAGGCCCTGGCCCGGACGGCCGACCAGCTGCGCGAGGACTCCGCCGCCCTCGACCACTTCGCCGAGGAGATCGCCGAGGACATCGCCGAGCACTCCGAGGCCGGCATCTCGCTGTCGGTGCGGGCGCTCGGGGCGAACCCGCCGGCGCTCCGGCAGCGACTCGTGCGCCTGGCGGTGGAGAGCGAGTTCGGGGTGACGCTGTCGCGCGTGCAGACGCTCGAGGTCTGCCGGCTGGTCACGGACTGGAGCGGACAGGGCCCGATCGACCTGCCGGGCGTCCGTGCCACGCGGACCGGCGACCGCATCGAGTTCAGCGCCGGTTAGGCTGGCGTGGTGGAACTCTCCGACGTCCAGGCAGACCTGTCCGAAGTGCTCTTCACCCCCGAGCAGATCGACGAGAAGCTCGCCGAGCTCGCGGCGGTCGTCGACGCCGACTACGCGGGCCGCGACCCGCTGCTCGTCGGGGTGCTGAAGGGTGCCGTCATGGTGATGGCGGACTTCTCGCGCCACCTCAAGATGCAGGCGCGGATGGACTGGATGGCGGTGTCCTCGTACGGCTCCGGCACGAAGTCGTCCGGTGTGGTGCGGATCCTCAAGGACCTCGACACCGACCTGCACGGCCGTGACGTCCTGATCGTCGAGGACATCATCGACTCCGGTCTGACCCTGTCGTGGCTCAAGCAGAACCTGCAGTCCCGCGGTGCCGCGAGCGTCGAGATCGTCGCCCTGCTGCGCAAGCCCGAGGCCGCCAAGGTCGAGGTCGACGTCAAGTACGTGGGCTTCGACATCCCCGACGCCTTCGTGGTCGGGTACGGCCTGGACTACGACGAGCGCTACCGCAACCTGCGCGGCGTCGGCGTCCTCGCTCCGCACGTCTACTCCTGACGGGCGGCCCGCCGCGCTCGGGTCGCACTCGGCCGACTCTGGCCCGGGGGTGAGTTCGCCCGCAGAGGACACCCATTCTCGCCACAGAATCGCGGCCGTATGCTGACCTGCACGCAACTTCGGCAGAGAAAGGTGTCGGGCACTCGCGCCCGGATCACATGAACTTCAAGCGCATCTTCCGCGGCCCGTACCTCTACGTGCTGATCGCGCTGGCGGGCATCTTCATCGGCTGGAGCGTCATCAGCCAGGGCAGCACGCAAGAGATCGACACCCAGAAGGGTCTCGAGCAGCTCTCCGATGACAAGGTCTCGTCCGCGACCATCAACTCCACCGAGCAGCGGGTCGACCTCGTCCTGAAGGACGGCGACAAGCAGGAGCAGTTCTACTACTCCACGCCCCGCGGCGAAGAAGTGGTGCAGGCGGTCAACGACGCCAACCTGCCCGACGGCTACAACGACCGTGTCGCACAGGGCAACTGGTTCCTGTCGCTGCTCGGCATCCTGCTGCCGTTCCTGATCATCGGTGCCCTGTTCTGGTTCCTGCTCTCGAGCGCCCAGGGCGGCGGCTCGAAGGTCATGCAGTTCGGCAAGTCGAAGGCCAAGATCAACAACAAGGAGAACCCGCAGGTGTCGTTCGCCGACGTCGCGGGTGCCGACGAGGCGATCGAGGAACTGCACGAGATCAAGGAGTTCCTCAAGGAGCCCGCGAAGTTCCAGGCCGTCGGGGCGAAGATCCCGAAGGGCGTGCTGCTCTACGGCCCTCCCGGAACCGGCAAGACCCTGCTCGCCCGCGCCGTCGCGGGTGAAGCCGGCGTGCCGTTCTACTCGATCTCCGGTTCGGACTTCGTCGAGATGTTCGTCGGTGTCGGTGCGAGCCGTGTCCGAGACCTCTTCGAGCAGGCCAAGGCGAACTCGCCGGCCATCGTCTTCATCGACGAGATCGACGCTGTCGGTCGTCACCGTGGTGCCGGCATCGGCGGTGGCAACGACGAGCGCGAGCAGACGCTGAACCAGCTCCTCGTCGAGATGGACGGCTTCGACGGCAAGACGAACGTCATCCTCATCGCCGCGACGAACCGTCCCGACGTGCTCGACCCCGCGCTCCTGCGCCCCGGCCGCTTCGACCGCCAGATCGGCGTCGACGCCCCGGGTCTCGCCGGCCGCAAGCAGATCCTCGAGGTGCACGCGAAGGGCAAGCCGCTCGCCGCGAGCGTCGACCTCGAGCTGCTCGCCCGCAAGACGCCGGGCTTCACCGGTGCCGACCTGGCGAACGTCCTGAACGAGGCGGCCCTGCTGACCGCCCGCTCGAACGCGCAGCTCATCGACAACCGTGCCCTCGACGAGGCCGTCGACCGCGTGATGGCCGGCCCGCAGCGCCGGACCCGGATCATGTCCGACCAGGAACGCCTGATCACCGCGTACCACGAGGGCGGCCACGCCCTGGCGGCAGCGGCGATGCGGCACACCGACCCGGTCACGAAGATCACGATCCTGCCCCGCGGCCGTGCCCTCGGCTACACGATGGTGCTCCCGCTCGAGGACAAGTACTCGGTCACCCGCAACGAGCTCCTCGACCAGCTCACCTACGCCATGGGTGGTCGCGTCGCCGAGGAGATCGTGTTCCACGACCCGACCACCGGCGCCTCGAACGACATCGAGAAGGCCACCGGCACCGCCCGCAAGATGGTCACCGAGTACGGCATGAGCCAGGCCGTCGGGTCCGTCAAGCTCGGGTCCGGCTCGAGCGAGCCGTTCGTCGGCCGCGACATGAGCGGTGGCACCGGTCGCGACTACTCGGAGACCATCGCCCAGACGGTCGACGCCGAGACCCGTGCCCTGCTCGAGGCCGCGCACGACGAGGCCTACCAGGTGCTCAACGACAACCGCGACATCCTCGACCGCCTGGCCGGCGAGCTCCTCGAGAAGGAGACGCTCGACGCCCCGGAGCTCGTGGAGATCTTCAAGGACGTCCGCAAGCTGCCGGAGCGCCCGCAGTGGCTCTCCAGCGACAAGCGCCCGGTCAGCAACCTGCCCGCGATCGACGTGCCCGGCAAGGCCGCCTCGACCGCAGCGGACCCGTCGGACTCCGAGTCGACCTCGAAGACCCGTCGTCGCCCGTTCGGCAACCCGGGTATCGCCCCCGCGTAGGCCGGCATGACCGAGCTGCCGACGCGACGAGAGCGTCGACTCGCCGAGGTGAGTCGTGCCCGCGCCGCCGCCGCCGAACCGGCGACGGTCGCGATCGACCTCCGTGCACCCCAGCCGGTGCCGGAGGTCGTGACCGGCCGTCGCCGTGACCGCGGTGGCCCGGCCGAGGAACGCACCCGGGTGCTCGGCATCCTCAACGTCACCCCCGACTCGTTCAGCGATGGTGGACTGCACCAGGCCTACGACGCCGCCGTGCAGCACGCACGTGACCTCGTCGCGGCCGGTGCGGACGTCATCGACGTCGGTGGGGAGTCCACCCGCCCCGGTTCCGAGCGCGTGCCCGTGCCGGTCGAGCAGGAACGTGTGCTGCCGGTCGTGCAGCAGCTCGTGGCCGAGGGCATCCCGGTCAGCGTCGACACCATGAACGCCGCGACGGCCGAACGTGCCGTCGACCTCGGTGCCGCCATCGTCAACGACGTCTCCGGCGGCCTCGCCGACCCGGACATGGCCCGCGTCGTGGCGTCGACGGGGGTCGGCTTCGTCGTCATGCACTGGCGCGGCCACAGCGACCGGATGTACCGCAACGCGGAGTACACCCACGCGGTCGAAGAGGTCCGGCGCGAGGTCGAACTCCGGGTCGCCGAACTCATCGTGCTCGGTGTCCGACAGGAGCAGGTCGTGATCGACCCGGGCCTCGGCTTCGCCAAGCACGGCGTGCAGAACTGGGAGATCCTGGCCGGCTACGAGCGCTTCGCCTCGATCGGTCTGCCGGTGCTCGTCGCCGCCTCACGCAAGCGGTTCCTCGACGGTGTCGGGAGCCCCGAGGGTGCTCCGCCCAGGGAGCGCGACCTCGCCACCGCCGCCATCAGCCTGCTCGCCGCAGAACGCGGCGCGTGGGGTGTGCGCGTGCACGACCCGGCACCGACCCGTGCCGTGCTCGACGTCTGGGACGCCTGGAGGGCAGCTCGATCGTGAACGACACCATCCGACTCACCGGGGTCCGCGCCCGCGGCCACCACGGCGTCTTCGACCACGAGCGCGAGGACGGCCAGGACTTCGTCGTCGACGTCGCCGTGGAGCTCGACGCCCGCGCCGCCTCGGGCAGCGACGACCTCGACGCCACCGTGCACTACGGCGTCCTCGCCGAGCAGGTCGTGGCCGAGATCGAACGCGACCCGGTCGACCTGATCGAGACGCTGGCCGAACGCATCGCCGCGGCCGTGCTCACCCACCGGGCCGCCTTGGCGACGGAGGTCACGGTGCACAAGCCGCAGGCCCCGATCACCGTGCCGTTCACCGACGTCTCGATCACCATCCGGCGCACCCGCGGCGCCACGGTGCCGGACGAGGAAGAAGAATGACCCACCGGGTCGTCGTCGCCCTCGGAGCGAACCTCGGCGACCGGGGGAGCACGCTCCGTGCCGCAGCCACCGCGATCGCCGCCCTGCCCGGGGTCGAGCCCGTGGCCTCGAGCCGCGAGGTCGAGTCGGTCGCCGTGACCCTCGACGGCCTCGACACGTCGAAGCCCCGCTACCGGAACGCCGTCGTGGTCGTCGACACCGACCTCGAGCCGCAGGCCTTCCTCGATGCCCTGCACGGCATCGAGGACGCCCACGGCCGCACGCGCGAGGTCCGGTGGGGCGACCGCACCCTGGACCTCGACATCGTCGCGGTGGACGACCTGCGGATCGCCACGGACACCCTGGTCGTGCCGCACCCCCGGGCAGCGGAGCGCGCGTTCGTGCTCGCCCCGTGGCTCGACGCCGACCCCGAGGCCGTCCTGCCCGGTGCCGGACCGGTGGCCGACCTGCTCACCGCGGTGGGGGACGACACCGAGCGCGTCGACGAGCCGCGCCTGTTCGCGGAGCCGGCACGGGCCTCCCGGCCGGCGGGGAGCGCGACCAGCGCATGAAGCCCACCCGTGCCTCCACGCTGATCAGCATCGCCGTCGTGACGGTGGTCGCCGGTTTCGCGGTCGACGCCGTCCTGGCGTCGCGCCAGCTGCCGACCTTCCTGTTCTCGATCCCGCTCGGCATCACGCTCGCCTTCATCGGCGTCGCGGTCGTGCTCATGGCGCGCCCGGTGCGCCGGCACGCGCGCGACGGCGCCGGACGCCAGCGGCCGGTCGACCCGCTCTACGCGACGCGGGTCGTCGTGCTCGCGAAGGCGTCCAGCATCTGCGGCACGCTGCTCGGCGGGTTCGCCCTCGGCCTCGTGCTCTACCTGCTGACCCGTTCCGCGACGCCTTCGCTAGGCTCGACCCTGCCGAACGTGATCGCCGTCGGGGGCGGGATCGTCCTGACGGTCTGCGCACTCGTGGCGGAGCGCATGTGCATCGCACCTCCGGGTGACGACGACGACCGTGACGATCCCCGCAACGGTTCGACGACGGTGAACTGACCGAGCAACCCCAGGAGGCCCGCGATGCCGCGTGAACGACTCGACGAGCCCGGCCTCGGCCTCGGTGGGATCGCCTGGCAGCGGGTGTCTACGAAGCTCGTGTGGACCGAACTCATCACCACGCTCGTGATCGGTGTCGTGCTCACCGCGGGCTGCGTGCTCATCGGGATCGTCACCGACGGCTTCGGTTCCGGGGCCGGCACCGTCTGGCTCACCATCGGCATCGTGGTCGCGGTCACCACGGCGATCACCGCCGCGCTCACGCCCCGACGGGTCCGGGCCATCGGCTACGCGCTCCGCGACGACGACCTGGTCGTGCGCCGCGGGCTCATGTGGCAGCGGTTCACGGCGGTCCCGTACGGCCGGATGCAGCTCGTCGACGTCGCCCGCGGGCCGCTCGACCGGGCGCTCGGCATGAGCGAGCTGAAGTTCGTCACCGCCGCGGCCGCGACGAACGTCCGGATCCCGGGGGTCCCGGCAGCGGACGCCGACGAGCTGCGCGACCGCCTCGTCGAGCTCGCCGAGTCCCGTCGCGCCGGACTGTAGGGGTCGTCCGTGACCTTCCGACCGGGCACCCCGCCACCCGCTCCGCCCACTCCGCCCACCCGGGGCAACGCGGCCGCCGCGGCACCCCTGACCGACGGCGAGTGGCACCGCCTGCACCCGCTCACCCCGCTGCTCAAGGGCGGGATCTTCCTCATCGTCATCCTCGGCTACGTGCTCAACAGCCTGCGCGACCAGCTCGTCGAGTTCTTCATCCCCGGGGAGCAGCAGGAGGACGGTGACCCGGTCCGGTACGTGTACGAGCACGGCGTCGTCGGCTGGGTCCTGCTCGGCATCGTGGTGCTGCTCGTGGTGCTGATCGGATTGTTCTACCTGTCCTGGCGCATGCACGAGTTCCGCGTCACCGGCGAGATCGTCGAGGTGCGCTCCGGCGTGCTGTTCCGGAACCACCGCAAGGCCCGGCTCGACCGGATCCAGGGCATCAACATCCAGCGGCCCCTCGTGCCCCGGGTGTTCGGCACCGCCAAGCTCGAGATCGCGCAGGCCGGCAACGACGCCAACGTGCAGCTCGCCTACCTCGGGGCCCGTGCCGCCGACGACCTGCGGCAGCGGATCCTGGTGCTCGCGTCCGGGGCGAAGGACGACGACGGCCACGGCGGTCCGTCGCGGCAGTCGCACGGAGCACTGCAGGACCGCGTCGACGAGATGTTCTCGCCCGAGCTCGACCCGGCAGCCGTGCACGCGACCCGCATCGTCAAGGTGCGCCCGGGTCGGCTCATCGCGTCGATGCTGTTGTCCGGCACGACGCTGTTCCTGCTGCTCGTCATCGCCGGCATGATCGTCAGCGTCGCCCTCACCGGCGAGTTCGCGGTGCTGTTCGGGCTGTTCCCCGCCGTGCTCGGTGCCGGTGGCTACTACGTCCGCAAGTTCTCCCGCTCGCTGCAGTACACGATCGCCGAGACCCGCGACGGCATCCGGATCGGCTTCGGGCTGGTCTCGACGTCGAACGAGACGCTGCCGCCCGGCCGCATCCACGCCGTCAGCGTCGCCCAGCCGCTGCTGTGGCGTCCGTTCGGCTGGTGGGACATCCGCATCAACCGTGCGACGAGCGCCGGCAACGGGGCGTCGAGCAACCAGCAGGTGTCCTCGATCGTCCTGCCCGTGGGCACCACGGCGGACGTCCGCGAGGTCCTCGACATCATCCTTCCCGGGCTCGTCGGTACCGTCGTCGCGGGCCCCGAGGCCTCGCAGGAAGCCCTGCGCGAAGGGGCTGCCGAAGCCGTGGACGTCGTCGACGACAGCCTCACCACCTCGGGCGACCGCGGCGGCTTCGTGCACTCCCCACGTCGCGGCGCCTGGCTCCGTCCGTTCGCGTTCCGGCGCAACGGCTACCGGTTCGTGCAGGGTGCGGTGCTGCTGCGGCTCGGTGCCGTGTGGCGGTCGCTCGTCATCGTGCCGCTGCCCCGGGTGCAGAGCGTCAAGGTCGAGCAGGGTCCCCTCGAGCGTGCCCTGCGGCTCGCAGCCGTCCACGTCCACACCGTGGCCGGTCCGGTCTCGGCCCGCGTCGGCGCGCTCGACGCGCGTGACGCGCAGCGCCTGTGGTCGGAGACGACGCAGCGTGCCGTCGAGGCGGCCGCGGTCGACACGACCCACCGCTGGCGCGAACGGGAGGCCCGTCCCGCGGCCGCCACGCACGCTGCGGCCGACACCGTGCCCGGGTCCGGAGCCCCTGCCGGACCGACGGCGGACCACCGGCCCGGTGCCGTCCCTGCCGGCTGGGGCGACGTCCCCCCGACCGGAGCCGCACGATGAGGGCCGGGCGCCTCGGGGTCGGCATCGTCGGCGCCGGACGGGTCGGACCCGTCCTCGGAGCGGCCCTGGCGAACGCGGAGCACGCCGTCGTCGGGGTGACCGCCGTGTCCGACGAGAGCCGTGACCGCGCCGAGGCCATGCTGCCGGGCGCCCCGGTGCTCGCGACGCCGGACCTGGTCGAGCGGAGCGAACTCGTGCTGCTCGCGGTGCCGGACGACCAGCTCGCCTCGCTCGTGCAGGGTCTGGCGGACGCCGGGATCTGGCAGCCGGGGCAGCTCGTCGTGCACACCAGCCCGGACCACGGCGTCGGCATCCTCGCCCCGGCGATGGCAGCCGGTGCGATCCCGCTGGCGATCCACCCCGCCATGGCCTTCACGGGCACGAGCGTCGACCTGTCCCGGCTGCGCGACGCGTACTGCGCGGTGACCGCCCCGGCACCCGTCCTGCCGATCGCGCAGGCGCTCGTGGTCGAGATGGGGGCCGAACCGTTCGTCGTGGCCGAGGGTGACCGGCCCGCCTACGCCGATGCGGTGCGGGCCGCCGTGAGCTTCTCGACCGCGATCGTCGACCAGTCGGCGGGCACCCTGTCCGGCATCGGCGTCGAACACCCGGGTCGTGTCCTCGGTGCACTCGTCCGCTCCGCCGTCGACAACGCGCTGACCGCCGCCGACGGGCAGTCGACGCTCTAGCGGTTCGGGGCCGGGACCGCGGCGCGGGGCGGAGGTCGGGGCCGGGCGCTCGAGAGGTCACGACTCCCCGCTCAGTTCCGCCGAGTGGTCACGACCTGTCGGTTGCGCGTGCTCGAGCTGACAGATCGTGACCGGTGCGGGTGGTGCGGGCGGGGTGTTGTGACCGCGGTCTCGGCTCCTGTTTCGGCGAGCTCGGCGACTCCGGCTGGTCACGACTCCCCGCTCAGTTCTGCCGAGTGGTCACGAACCGTCGGCAGCGCGTGCTCGAGCCGTCGGATTGTGACCGGTCGGGGTGGTGCGGGCGGGGTGTTGCGACCGCGGTCTCGGCTCCGGCAGCCTGGCAGCCCCGCCGCCCGGCAGCCCGTGGTGGTCGGGACCCACCGCTCAGTTCTGCCGAGGGGGCGGAGACTGTCGGCCGGGCGAGGACGGTTGCGGGACCGCGGCGCGGGTAGCATTTCCCCCGACCCCCACGACCATCGGAGCCGCACCCGCATGACCGACGAGACCGTCACCCCCGACACCGCGATCGCCGACGCCGCCGCACTGGCCGAGCAGGAGACCAGCGAGCAGCGACAGGTCCGGCTCGACAAGCGGGCGAAGCTGCTGGAGTCGGGCATCGAGGCGTACCCCGCCGAGCTCCCCATCACCACGACGATCCCGGCCGTGCGCGAGCAGTACGCGCACCTGGAGACCGGCGAGGAGACCCAGGACGTCGTGGGCATCGCGGGTCGTGTGGTGTTCTCGCGCAACACCGGCAAGCTCTGCTTCGCGTCCCTGCAGTCGGGCGACGGCTCGCGCATCCAGGCGATGGTCTCCCTGGCCGAGGTGGGCGACGAGTCCCTCGCCCGCTGGAAGGAGTTCATCGACCTGGGCGACCACGTGTTCGTGCACGGACGGGTGATCTCCTCGCGCCGCGGCGAGCTGTCGATCATGGTCGACGACTGGGCGATCGCGGCGAAGGCGATCCTGCCGCTGCCGAACCTGCACAACGAGCTCAACGAGGAGACGCGGGTCCGCCAGCGCTACCTCGACCTCATCGTCCGCGACGAGGCCCGCGCCACCGTGCGTGCCCGCGCAGCCGTGATGGCCTCGCTCCGTCAGACCTTCACTGCTCACGAGTACCTCGAGGTCGAGACCCCGATGCTGCAGACCCAGCACGGCGGCGCCTCGGCCCGACCGTTCGTGACGCACTCGAACGCCTTCGACACCGAGCTGTTCCTGCGCATCGCACCCGAGCTGTTCCTGAAGCGTGCCGTCGTCGGTGGCATCGACCGGGTGTTCGAGATCAACCGCAACTTCCGGAACGAGGGCGCCGACTCGTCGCACTCGCCCGAGTTCGCGATGGTCGAGGCGTACCAGGCGTACGGCAACTACGAGCAGATGGCCGACCTGACGCAGGAGCTCGTGCAGAACGCGACCCGCGCGGTCACCGGTGGTGCGCTCGAGGTCACCCTGCCCGACGGCAGCACCTACGACCTGGGTGGCGAGTGGCCCCGCATCGACATGTACGACTCGCTGTCCGAGGCCGCGGGGCGCGAGATCACTCCGGAGACCCCGCTGTCCGAGCTGCAGGTGCTCGCCGAGGCCGAGGGCGTCGAGGTCGCCCACGCCACGCACGGCAAGTACGTCGAGGAGCTCTGGGAGCACTTCGTCATCGACTCGCTCGACCGCCCGACCTTCGTGATGAACTTCCCGGTCGACACCTCGCCGCTCACCCGGCAGCACCGCACCCGTCCGGGCGTCGTCGAGAAGTGGGACCTGTACGTCCGCGGCTTCGAGCTCGGCACGGCGTACTCCGAGCTCGTCGACCCGGTCGTGCAGCGGGAGCGGTTCGTCGAGCAGGCGAAGCTCGCGGCCGGCGGTGACCTCGAGGCGATGCGCGTCGACGAGGACTTCCTGCGGGCCCTGGAGCACGCGATGCCCCCGTCGGGCGGCATGGGCATGGGGATCGACCGCCTGCTCATGGCCATCACGGGCCTGGGCATCCGCGAGACGATCCTGTTCCCGCTGGTCAAGGGCGCTGGAGCCTAGGGCAGCGCGCCAGCGCTGCGCGACGCCAGCCCCGGACGAGCTTGCGAGTCCGGTCGGAACAGATAGTCGGGGTACGATGCTCGGGTGCCTGAAGGAGTCGTAAGCGGGATCGTCTTCGCCCTGACGCCGACCATCGTCGTCGGCCTGATCTTCTGGTTCGTGATGCGCGCGATCATGCGTGCCGACCGGACCGAGCGTGCCGCGTACGCCAAGGTCGAGGCCGAAGAGCGCGCCCGCTTCGAGCGTGAGCACGGTCGCCCCGCGCCGGCTCCGACGTCGGCCGAGTAACCGCAGCCGCAGCACCCCGCGCGCTGACCGGCGCGCACGTCCCCGCGCTGACTTCACCCGGCGTTCACCGCGCGGTGTGACGCTGTCGCGCATGCCGACCTTCCCGGAACCCGTCGAGGACCTCGACGACCTCGACGTGGAGGACGCCTTCGGGCACCCGGTGTGCGGCACGTCCGGCCTGCCCGACGGTGCCGATCGAACCGATCGCGGAGCCGACGGCGCACCCCTCGACGACGAGGGCGACGTCGACGACCTCGACGTCTGAGCGCCGACGGACCGTCACGCACCGTTCACCTCGCCGACGCGTGCCGGGGTGAGCATCGTCCGCATGGCAACCACCGCACATCCCTTCACGGGCCGCAGCCTCGTCGGTGACATCGAGAGCGAGTACGACGAGTTCGACCGAGACGCAGACCTCGAGGTCTCCAAGCGCCGGGACGGGTGGCTCGAACCCTCCTGGTGACCCCCACCCATTCGGTATTCGGGGTACGACGACCAGATCGCACTGATCCGGTCGGACGTACCCCTTTTGCATGTCCGGAGTACGCAGTCGCCTGGGGTACACGATCGGAAACGCTGGTGAAACACGCCTGCAACGCCGGAAAAACGGCGTTATCCGCTTGATCCAGGGCTGATTGGGGGACCAGACTGGCGGTGGGCTGTACCCCGCGGGGGACGCTTTCGATGATGAAGCACGGAGAACCCTGAGAATCGCTCCGAACGATTTGTGGGGTACACCTCCGGGCCGCTTTACTCATCAGCACCCCCCGGCAACGCCCCACGAAGCCATCACCGTCGAACGCAGGGAGAAACACCATGACGATCGCAACGGCTGCACCCAGCACCACCCGCCGCACCGCCACCAAGAAGGCATCGGCATCGAAGACCGCGACCGCCGAGTCCGCCACCACCTCCCTCGACACCGAGGTCGAGGCCGACGAGCAGCTCGCCGGTGTCCGCGGTGCCTCGGTCGACCAGGTCGGCGACTACCTCCGTCACATCGGCCGTCTCTCGCTCCTCACCGCCGAGGAAGAAGCGCAGATCGCACGCCGCATCGAGGTCGGGCTCTTCGCCGAAGAGAAGCTCGCCACCGAGAAGGGTCTCGCGAAGACCCTGCAGCGTGAACTCCGCTGGCTCGTCCGTGACGGTGAGCGCGCCAAGGAGCGCATGATCACCTCGAACCTCCGCCTCGTCGTGAGCATCGCCAAGCGGTACTCGCAGCGTGGCCTGCCCTTCATGGACGTCATCCAGGAAGGCAACCTCGGCCTGGTCCGTGCGGTCGAGAAGTTCGACTTCACGCAGGGCTACAAGTTCTCGACCTACGCCACCTGGTGGATCCGCCAGGCCATCTCGCGTGGTCTCGCCGACAAGGCACGCACGATCCGCATCCCGGTGCACACCGTCGAGCTCATCAACAAGATCTCGCGCACCGAGCGTGACCTGACCGTCGACCTCGGCCGTGCGCCGATGCCGGAGGAAGTGGCCGCCGAGCTGAGCATGAGCGTCGAGGAACTCGTCGACCTCAAGGGCCGCTCGCACGAGCCGGTCTCGATCCACACCGTGGTCGGCGACTCCGACGACAGCGAGCTCGGCGACTTCATCGAGGACGAGGACGCCGCGAGCCCGAACGAGCTCACCGAGACGACGCTGCTGCACCGCGACATCCGCTCCATCGTCGCCGAGCTGCCCAGCGACGAGGCGAACGTCATCCGCATGCGCTACGGCCTGGACGACGACAAGCCGATGACCCTCGACGAGATCTCGAAGATCGTGCACACGACCCGCCAGGCCGTCAGCCGGGTGGAGTCGCGCGCCAAGCTGCGTCTGTTCGCCAAGGCGGTCTCGCAGGACATGCAGCTGTACCTGACCGACTAGGTCAGTGGACTTCGGTCGGCACGTTCACCCGTGCCGGCGCGGGGAAACCGGGTCGTTCTGTGGGAAGACGATCCGGTGGGGTGATGGGACGGCCCGCTCGAGCACTGCTCGAGCGGGCCATTCACGTTCCCGGGGCCCGGACCGGGGCCCGGACCGGGGCCAGGCCCGGTGCCAGGGCCAGCACCGACGCGGCGTCAGTCGTCGATCTCGCGCCGGAGCTTCTGCCGCAGGTCGCTCGGGATGAGTTCGACCAGCTGGTCGGGCCGCACCGGCAGGTCGAGCAGGCTGAGCTTCACGCGTCCGGTCCGCCCGTGCCGCTCGGCGTCCAGGCGCACGACGCTGCCGGCGTCCTTCCGGAGCCGCATGTCGATCTGCGCCCCGGTGGCCACCTCGCCGACCACGAGCCCGTCGACCTCGAGCGCTGCGCTCCTGGTGCCCTCGGCGATGTCGAACCGGTAGCGCTCCCGCGCGGCGAGCACCACGGAGCGGTCGATCCCGGCCATCGGCGCGACCGGCGTCACCACGGAGCCGGACAGCGCGGGGGAGAGCACCGGCCCACCGGCGGCGTAGTTGTACGCGGTGGAGCCGGCGGGTGTCGCGGCCACGATGGCGTCGGCCCGGTAGTACCCGTACCCGAGGCCCCCGACGCTGAGGTCGGCCGAGACCTGCCCGGCACCGGGCCGCCGCACGATGGTCAGGTCGTTGAATGCCAGGTAGTCGGTGCGGGCGCCGCCCCAGGACAACCGTGCCTCGAGCGCGTGGTGCGGCTCGAGCTGGTACTCGCCGGCTGACAGCCGTTCCAGTGCGCTCTCGAGCTCGGGCGGCTCGATCTCGACCAGGAACCCGACGTTGCCGTAGTTCACGCCGAGGACGGGCACCGGGCGCTTCGCCACGAGCCGCATCGCGCCGAGCATGGTGCCGTCGCCGCCGAGGGCCACGACCAGGTCGACGCGGTCGGTGAAGTCGTCGTCGTCGACCACGTCGACCCCACCGCCGATGCGCTGGGCGTCCGCGCGTCGGGCGAGCAGCTCGCCCTGGCCGGACGCGTTCCAGCGCTGCAGGGTCGTCACGGACTCCTGCACGTTCTTGGTCGGGTGGACGACGAGGCCGACGACGGGCTGCTCCATGAGCGGATCGTACCGAGCCGACCTCCGATGCGGGCTGGTCGTTCGCCGGGGTATGCGATATTCTGAATACATGCAGACCGCTCAACTCTCCGTCGCCCTCCCTTCCGTCCGGCACGGCCGCGAGATCGTGCTGCTCGCCGACCTCGAATCCCACGAGTCCGGCTTCGGCTTCGTCGACGCCGAACACCTGCTGCTGGCGGCCGTCACGCTCTGCGCCGGCATGCCCCGCTTCCGGCCCGTCCTCGACGCCCACCGGATCACACCCGACGCCGTCCGCTCCGGCATCCGCGCCTTCGTCGGGGCACACAGCACCTGCCCCGGCGAACACGACCGCGTCGCGTGCACGCCGGCTGCGATGCGCGTGCTCGCCCGGGCCGCGACGATCGCCGGCCGTTCGGAGCGCATCCGACCGCCGCACGTCGTCCTCGCCGTGCTCGACTCGGTCGACGATCCGCTCGCCGGGTCCGGGCACGACGTCCTCGACGCCCTGGGCGTCGACGCGCGCCGCTTCCGACGCGACCTGCGTCGCGCGGTGCGGCGCTCCTGACCCGGCGCGACCGACAAGCGGACTGGAGGCCCGTGGCGATCCCGCCACGGGCCTCTCCCACCGGCACGGCCGACCCGCCGCTGGCGCGTCGGTCCGGTACCGGCGGCGGGGCCCAGCCCGTCTCGTCGTTCGCTCACTGCGCACAAGACGCACCCTGGTCACGCCCACGGCGAACAGGGGCAGCCCCCGGGGGGAGCGCTGGTTACTCTCGAAGTACTTGGCCGGACTCACACGAGACCGGCACAGCGTCGGCTCCGCTCATCAGGGGCCAAGGGAGAGCACATGTTCGAGAGATTCACCGACCGGGCCCGTCGTGTTGTCGTCCTCGCTCAAGAAGAAGCGAAGATGCTCAACCACAACTACATCGGCACCGAGCACATCCTCCTCGGCCTCATCCACGAGGGCGAGGGCGTCGCCGCCAAGGCGCTGGAGTCGCTGGGCATCTCGCTCGACGCCGTGCGCGAGCAGGTCCAGGACATCATCGGGCAGGGCCAGCAGCAGCCGACCGGGCACATCCCGTTCACGCCGCGCGCCAAGAAGGTGCTCGAGCTGTCCCTGCGCGAGGCGCTGCAGCTCGGCCACAACTACATCGGCACGGAGCACATCCTGCTCGGCCTGATCCGCGAGGGCGAGGGTGTCGCAGCCCAGGTCCTCGTGAAGCTCGGCGCGGACCTGAACCGGGTGCGCCAGCAGGTCATCCAGCTCCTGTCCGGCTACCAGGGCAAGGAAGCGGTCGCCGTCGGCGGCGAGCAGCAGCAGAACGCGCAGCAGGGTTCGCAGGTCCTCGACCAGTTCGGTCGGAACCTCACCCAGGCCGCGCGTGACGGCAAGCTCGACCCCGTCATCGGGCGCGAGAAGGAGATGGAGCGGGTCATGCAGATCCTCTCCCGCCGCTCCAAGAACAACCCCGTCCTGATCGGTGAGCCCGGCGTCGGCAAGACCGCCGTCGTCGAGGGCCTCGCCCAGGCGATCGTCAAGGGCGACGTGCCCGAGACGCTGAAGGACAAGCAGCTCTACTCGCTCGACCTCGGGTCGCTCATCGCCGGGTCCCGCTACCGCGGTGACTTCGAGGAGCGCCTGAAGAAGGTCACGAAGGAGATCCGCACCCGCGGTGACATCATCGTCTTCATCGACGAGATCCACACGCTCGTCGGTGCCGGTGCAGCCGAGGGCGCGATCGACGCGGCCTCGATCCTCAAGCCGCTCCTCGCCCGCGGTGAGCTCCAGACCATCGGTGCCACCACGCTCGACGAGTACCGCAAGCACTTCGAGAAGGACGCCGCACTCGAGCGTCGCTTCCAGCCGGTGCAGGTCAACGAGCCGTCGCTGCCCCACGCGATCAACATCCTCAAGGGTCTGCGCGACAAGTACGAGGCGTTCCACAAGGTGTCCATCACCGACGGTGCGATCGTCGCCGCGGCGAACCTGGCGGACCGCTACGTGCAGGACCGCTTCCTGCCGGACAAGGCCATCGACCTGATCGACGAGGCCGGCGCTCGCCTGCGTCTGTCGATCCTGTCGGCGCCGCCGGAGCTCCGCGAGTTCGACGAGAAGATCTCGACGGTCCGCGGGTCGAAGGAAGCCGCCATCGAGGAGCAGGACTTCGAGAAGGCCGCGAGCCTGCGTGACGAGGAGAAGAAGCTCCTCGGCGAGCGTCTCCGCCTCGAGAAGCAGTGGCGTGCGGGTGACGTCGCAGCGTCCGGCACCGTCGACGAGGGCATCATCGCCGAGGTCCTGGCCCAGGCCACGGGCATCCCGGTGTTCAAGCTCACCGAAGAGGAGACCTCGCGTCTCGTCTTCATGGAGAAGGCACTGCACGAGCGCGTCATCGGTCAGGAAGAGGCCATCTCGGCCCTGTCCAAGACCATCCGCCGGACCCGTGCCGGCCTGAAGGACCCGAACCGTCCCTCCGGCTCGTTCATCTTCGCCGGCCCCACGGGCGTCGGGAAGACCGAGCTCGCCAAGGCCCTCGCCGAGTTCCTGTTCGACGACGAGGGTGCGCTGATCTCCCTCGACATGTCGGAGTTCGGTGAGAAGCACACCGTGTCCCGCCTGTTCGGTGCCCCTCCCGGGTTCGTCGGGTTCGAGGAGGGCGGCCAGCTCACCGAGAAGGTGCGCCGCAAGCCGTTCTCCGTGGTCCTGTTCGACGAGATCGAGAAGGCCCACCCGGACATCTTCAACTCGCTGCTGCAGGTGCTCGAGGAAGGCCGTCTCACCGACGGTCAGGGCCGCGTGGTCGACTTCAAGAACACCGTCATCATCATGACCACGAACCTCGGTTCGCAGGGCATCGCCGGTGGCCCGGTTGGCTTCCAGGTCGAGGGTGACTCGGCCGTCGGCTACGACCGCATGCGCGGCAAGGTCAACGAGGAGCTGAAGAAGCACTTCAAGCCCGAGTTCCTGAACCGTGTCGACGACACGATCGTGTTCCCGCAGCTGTCGCAGCCCGAGCTGCTGCAGATCGTGGACCTGTTCGTGAAGCGTCTGGCGGACCGCCTGCTCGACCGCGACATGACCGTCGAGCTCACGCTGCCGGCCAAGGAGCAGCTCATCAAGGTCGGGTTCGATCCGTCCCTCGGTGCACGGCCCCTGCGTCGCGCGATGCAGCACGAGGTCGAGGACCAGCTGTCCGAGCACATCCTGCAGGGTGAGCTCAACGCCGGTGACCACGTGAAGGTCGACTTCGTCGACGGTGCGTTCCACTTCGAGACCGGGCGTCAGCCGGGCCGCGAAGAGGTCCTCGCCGGTGCAGCCGCGGTCGAGGCCGCGACCGACACGCCCCAGGGCGAGATCGAGTCCTAGGACCTGACACCCCACGGACAGGAGGCTCGGTGCCAGCTGGCACCGGGCCTCCTGTCCGTTCTCGGGTCGCGTTCAGATCCCGCAACGCCGATCTGCGCGTCCTTCCGGCCACGGACCCCCGTCCGGGGGTACTGTGATGACAACGCGCGAGACGTTCCCCCCAACTCCTCGCGCGTCGCGCTCGATCGGTTCCCCCCAACGGATCGAGTCGCAGCCGGCCCCGGTCTGTTCGCAGACCGGGGCCGTTGCACGTCCGGCGGTGGTGCCGGTCGGCCGTGCGGGCGTCCGCCGTGTCAGGCGGTGTCGGGCAGCTGTGCGGCGAAGTCGCGGACGGCGCGCTCCCAGCGCTCCGGGTCCTCGTTCCACTCGAGCGTGTGCGGTGCCGTGCGGAACGTGACCGTGGTGGCGCCCTGCCGCGCGGCGTCGGCGACGTCGTCGGCCGCGACCAGGGCGTCGGCCTCGGAGCGGATCAGCAGCGTCGGCGTCGACGAGTCCTGCCACGTGGTCGTCGTCACGGGGGTCGGAGCCCCGGCGAGCCGTGACAGCACGTTCGTGGTCGCGATGCGGGCGGCGACCGTGCCGACGAACGCGGGCAGGTGCGCGCCCCGGACGGCCCCGCGGAGTGCCGAGGCGACGTCGAGCAGGGGGGAGACGGCCACGATTGCGTCGACGTCGACGCGTGCGGCGGCGACGGAGCAGGCGAGCGCGCCGGCGGACCAGCCCTGGAGCACGACGCGCTGGGCGCCACGGGCTCGGGCGGCGCGGACGGCGGCGACGATTCGGTCCGCTGCACCGGCGTCGAGGGAGCGGAGCGGCAGGTCGGTGGTGTCGACGACCTCGGACGAGGCGCCGAGCGCACGCCAGACCCCGACACCGCGCAGGACCTGGCGCGGGCCGAGGGACTGGCCGTGCACGTGGACCACGTGGGTCGTGGCGGCCTCGGGCTCGGTGCCGGGGACGTCGTCCGGTCCGTCGTACCGCAGGGCGTCCCAGCCCCACGCACCGGTCGCCACGGGGGCGGTGACGCTGCGGCGGACGGTGTCACCGTCGCTGCCGGCCCCGGTCTCCGTGCTCGCGGTGGTGATCGCGCCGACCTGCACCCGGGTGTCGTCGCGCTGCAGGTCGTAGGTGCCCGGCAGGCGGGTGTCGCGGGTGGCGGTCAGCTCGACCTCGGTGTCCGTGGCGCTGCGGACCGTGGCGGTCGCCGTGTACGGCGTCGGGAACAGCAGCCGCCGTGCGACGAAGGCGCCGAGTCCGAGCGTGCCGACCGCTCCTGCCGCGGTGCCGAGTGCCGTGATGCGTGCGCCGGTCATGTGATCTCCCTGAGTCGTGCCGTGGTGAGCGTCGCAGCGGCCGGGACGTCCTGCCCGGCCTCGCGCGCGCGGTCTTCGATCTCGACGGACAGTCGGTGCTGCCGACTCCGCCACTGGCGACGCTGCCACACGATCGTGAAGTAGAGCCCGGTGTTGCCCGATGCCGTCTCGAGCCGCCGGAGTTCCGGTTCGAGCACGCGGAACCGGCGTCGGGCGGCCCGCCAGTCGCGGAACTCCCGTGCGGCGTCGGGCAGGACGCCGCCGGCCGCGCCGATGGCGAGCAGGACCATCGAGCCGAGGAACACCGGGGTGTAGAGCTTCGACAGGACCCCGACCGCACCGTCCGCGCCGGCGACGTGCACGGCGTCGAGGGCGAGCGCGATGCCGGCGAGGAGCACGAGGCCGGCGGCACCGACGACGAAGAGCCAGTACAGGCGGCCGAGCCCGTCGCCGCTCCGGAACCCGCGCAGCACGGCGACGGCCGACCGGGCGATCACGATGGCGATGTAGGTCATCTCGACCGCCGAGTACAGCGCGGTCGGCAGCTGGTCGCCGTAGGCCGCCATGAACTGCGCCGTGGGTGTCGGTGCGTCGATGAGGCTGAACAGCACGACGAGGGCGACGAGCACGAGCACGCAGCCGATGATGCGGCTGGCGCGCAGGAGCTTGGCGGAGCGTGCCGCGGCCTCGACCGACTGCGCGAGGGCGAACATGCCGCACACCATCAGGCAGCGGCCGATCAGGTCGGCGATGTTGGGCACGTGCGTCACACCGGCGAGGAACGTCGTGACGTCGGGCTGGTTGATCGTGAGTCCGACGGCGACGCAGCTGCAGCAGACCATCAGCCAGGTGACGCTGGCCGACTGGGTGCGCACCAGGAGCAGCCGGGCGACCAGCACCGCCAGGATCAGCCAGACCGGGATCGACCCCCAGACGTGCAGCGTCACCGCGTCACCGGAAGATCCCGGGCTGGCCCTCGGGGTCGAGCAGCCCGATCCGCAGCGCGAGCTGGTCGGCGACGAGTTCGACGGCCTGCTCGTGCGGGGTGTCCAGCGAGCGGGTGAACGCCGTCCTGCCGCTGAGCAGCCCCGTGTACGCCTGGTGGTCGCAGCCGGTGTCGTCCATGAACACGTGGGCGAGCTCGTGCAGCACGCACGCCACCCGGGAGCGCTCGGACAGGCCGGGGCGGGTCTCGAGCAGGGCGTGGTCGGTGCGCTGGATGAGCCGCGCGGACAGGTCGCCCGGCAGCTCCGTGGTGCGCACGTGGATCGGTTTGCCGAGCGCCGCCTCGGCGCGGGCGGTCAGCTCCGGCAGGGACAGCCGACGGGGGAGCCCGAGGCGTTGCACGCGGCGACGGGCCTCGGTCTGCCGGCGCAGGGCGTCGAAGCGGTCGCGGTAGCCGCTCACGGGGTGCCGCCCGATTCGTCCAGCCGACGCAGGTGGTCGGTGAAGTCGCGGATCTCGTCCGCCGAGGCGAACTCGCCCAGACGCCGGGTGGCGAACGCGACGACCTCGCGCTTGCGGAGTTCGAGCACGAGCTCCAGCTGCGCCTGCACCCGCTCCGGCACGTCCGTGTTGCCGGCCGCGTCGGTCAGGTACTCCGCCGGGACGCCGAAGTAGGTCGCCAGGGCCGCCAGGAGTCGCTGGTCACGGACGGCCGGACCGTTGCCGCCGAGCATGTAGCCCCAGCGCGGTCGGCTCATCGACGCACCCTGCGCCTCGATCTCGGCGGCGATCTCCTTGTACGGGGGTCGCTGGCCCGAGTTGGCCTCGACGACGTCCATCAGGAGCTGCAGTTTGCGCGACAGTTCCCGACGGTGTGCGTCGTCGTCGTTGTACTCGATCACGTGTCCCCACTCTCACATCTGTCTCAGACATGATAAAACTGATCCAGCGCGTTGGCCGGTGTCACCACTCTGCCAGGCTCGCGCTCGCTCGTCAGGTCGGCATTTCGATGGGGGGATGCCGAACGGGGGACGAACGAACGGGAGGCGCGGTGCCAGCTGGCACCGCGCCTCCCGTCCGTCGTGTGGTGCGGACTACGCCTGCACGTCGCCTCGCCAGCCCGGCTGGGTCGGTGCGTTCTCGACGCGCTCCTTGTAGTTCTGCAGGTCCTTCTTGACGGCGTGGCCGCCGACGCCCACGGCGGAGCCGAGCTTCTCGAGGATGCCGGAGGGCTCCCAGTCGATCTGCACGGTGACGCGGGTCTCGGCGTCGGAGAGCTTGTGGAAGGTGACGACACCGGCGTGGTCGGTCTCGCCGTCCTTCACGGTCCAGGCGACACGCTCGTCGGGGTGCTGCTCCGTGATGAGGGCCCGGAACTCGCGCTCCTGGCCGGCGATCTTCACGGTCCAGTCGGTGGTCTTGTCGTCCACCTGGACGATCTTCTCGACCTCGTCGAGGAAGTGCGGGAACTCCTCGAAACGGGTCCACTGGTCGTAGGCCTGGCGGACGGGGACGTTGACGTCGACGGTTTCGATGATCTGAGGCATGCACCGGACGGTAGGCCGATCGACCTGGGCGGCACTCAGCAGGGCTGTCCCCCTGCGACGTCGGCGGGTACGGGTCCGTCCGTCGCTACGCAGTAGTGTGAGGCGGATGACAGAGCACGGCAAGCATGCGTTCCACGAGCGCGACGACCACGGGATCCTCGTGCGTCCGGCGCTCGCCTCGGACGTCCCGCACATCCAGCGGCTCATCGCCCCCTACGTCGACCGGCGCATCCTGCTCGGCAAGGAGAACGTCGCCCTGTACGGCTCGATCCAGCAGTTCCGGATCGCCGAAGGGCCCGACGGCACCCCGATCGGGTGCGGGGCGCTCGCCGTCTTCTGGGACGACATCGCCGAGGTGCGCACGCTCGCCCTCGACGAGCAGTGGATCCACAAGCGCGTCGGGCACCGGATGCTCGAAGCGCTCGAGCACGACGCCCGCGAACTCGGCGTCGCCAGGATCTTCTGCCTGACCTTCGAGGTCGACTTCTTCGCGAAGCACGGGTACCTGGAGATCGGCGAGAGCGTCGTCTCACCGGACGTCTACGCCGAACTGGTCCGCTCGTCGGACGAAGGGGTCGCCGAGTTCCTCGACCTCGCCCGGGTCAAGCCGAACACCCTCGGCAACACCCGCATGCTGAAGAACCTCTGACGCTTTCCCGTGCCGCCCGGCGGGGTGGCCGTGTGCGGCCCGCGCCGTTGTCTACCCTGTGCGCATGTCGTCGTTGCGTCACCCCGTCGGGCCCGAGAAGCCGGTCGTCTACTGGCGCCGCCGGGCGCTCGTGCTCGGGGCGCTGCTGGTCGTCGTCCTGGTGGTGGTGCTCATCGTCGTCGGGCGGGGGAGCGGGGCCACGTCGGCGGCGCCGAGTGCGTCGGCCTCTGCTGGTGCCTCTGCTGCTGCCGGGTCTGCTGCCGGTGCGTCGTCGGACGGTTCTGGGTCCGGTTCCGGGTCCTCGCGGTCCGCTGCGCCGAAGCCGTCGGCTTCCGCCTCGGCTTCTGCGTCGAAGTCCGCTGCTGCCGACGGGTCGACCTGCACGAAGGACCAGATCGTCCTGACCCCGGTGCTCGACAAGTCGGCCTACGGCCCCACCGAGGACCCGAAGATCGCGATGTCGATCAAGAACTCCGGCACGAACTCCTGCCACCTGGACCTCGGGTCGGCGCAGCAGGTGCTGACCATCAGCTCGGGCCAGGAGCAGTACTGGTCGTCGAAGGACTGCCAGACCGGCGGGACGAACCAGGACGTCACGATCAAGTCCGGTCAGACGCTCACGACCCCGGCGATCGCCTGGGACCGCACCCGCTCGTCCACGTCGACGTGCGACTCGTCACGGCCGGCGGTCACCGCTGGAGGCGCGAGCTACCACCTGCAGGTCGCCGTCGGGAACCTCGAGTCGAAGAGCTCTGTGCAGTTCATCCTGCAGTAGGCGGCGGCGGCGGGTTCGCGGTTCGCGGTACGCGGTACGCGGTTCCGATCCGTTCCGCACAACCGAAGTGCTTTCGCGCCAGGCGCTCGCGTGGTTCGGCGTGGCTTTGGTCGTGCGAGATGCCGAGCAGGGCCGGGAACAGCAACAGGCCCCGTCGTCCGAAGACGACGGGGCCTGTTCAAGCTGATGTGATCAGCCGAGGACGGTGATGTTCTCCGCCTGCGGGCCCTTGCGGCCCTCGGTGATGTCGAACTCCACCTTCTGGTTCTCCTCGAGCGACTTGTAGCCGTTGCCAGCAATCGCAGAGAAGTGCGCGAAGACGTCAGCGCTGCCGTCGTCCGGGGCGATGAAGCCGAAGCCCTTTTCGTTGTTGAACCACTTGACGGTACCGGTAGATGCCATGATGGCGTTTCCTTAGCTTTCTTGCTTCCGCCAAGGTGCAGATGCACCGACGGAGACCCCGACGTACGTCGACGGGGGTAATGCGCCACGCGGGCAGGTGCCGGCGGGACGGGTTCGGGGTCAGGCCTGTCGGCCAGTGACCCTGGGGCCCGGGTTGAGGGGCAAACCACCTCGCCCGGACGTTGAGCGCCGCCGAAGCGGTTCCATCAGGCTAGCGTGCTCTGGGCCGACTGGCTACCCGTGCGTCACGGAACGACGAAAATCTGGTGGAATTGAGCTGATGGCAGACAAGGAACAGCGCTTCCGGAGCGAACAGCTCGAGGAAGCCCTCGCGAAGCAGGACGTCGCTGCGGTGGCGTTCGCGCTCCGCCACGACATCGTGATCGTCCCCCGACTCGTCACCGGCAAGAAGGACATGCAGGTGCGGGTGTTCGGCCGTGAGGGGTCGGACAAGCGCATCCTGCTGCTGTTCTCGTCGGCGGACGCCTACACGGCGATGGTGCCGGACGAGAAGATCCGGCAGGTCATGGTCTACGACGGGCCGCGGCTCGAGGAGTTCCTGGCCGCCCACCTCGACATGCTCGAGGGCGTGTTCTTCGACATCGCCGGCCCGCACACCATGCAGGCCGCGCCGGCGGACCTGCTGGCCGCTTTGCGCGCGTAGCGCCTCAGAACGAGCGGTCGAGCTCGCGTTCGCGCGGCGACTGCGTCATCGAGAACGCCACACGCAGGGCCTCGCGCAGGTGCCCGGAGTCCGAGCCGAGCACCGTCGTGAACCCGAGGCGGGTGGCCTCGTTCACGCGCTGCTTCGTGCCCGTGGCCGGACGGATCTCGCCGGCGAGGCTGATCTCACCGACCGCCGCGAGCGTGTGCGGGTACGGACGGTCTCGTGCCGCGCTCGCGAGGGCCAGTGCGATCGCCAGGTCGGCGCCGGGCTCCGTGAGCTTCATGCCGCCCACCGTGGACACGTAGACGTCGGCGTCGGACAGCTTGAGGCCGGCGCGGCGTTCGAGCACCGCGAGCAGCATCGCGACACGGGAGGCATCGACACCGTTCACGACCCGGCGTGGCTGCGGCGCCGAACTCGGGACGATGAGGGCCTGCACCTCGACCGGCAGCGCGCGACGGCCCTCGAGTGCGACGGTGACGCACGTGCCGGACACCGGGGTCGCGTTCTTCGACATGAAGAGACCGCTCGGGTCGGGGACCTCGTGGATGCCGTCGCCACCCATGTCGAAGCACCCGACCTCGTCGGTGGGGCCGAAGCGGTTCTTGAGCGCCCGGACGAAGCGCAGCGCGGTCTGCCGGTCGCCCTCGAAGTGGCAGACGACGTCGACCAGGTGCTCCAGGAGCCGCGGGCCGGCGATCGTGCCGTCCTTCGTGACGTGCCCGACGATGAGGACGGGCAGGGCGCGGTCCTTCGCGATGCGGATCAGGGTCGAGGCGACCTCGCGCACCTGGGACGTGCCACCCGCGATGCCGTCGATCGAGCTCGACGAGATGGTCTGCACGGAGTCGGCGATGAGCAGGTCGGGCTGGACCTGGTCGATCTGGCCGATGATGACGCCGAGGTCGACCTCGCTCGCCAGGTACAGGTCGTCGTGCATCGCCCCGGTGCGTTCGGCGCGGAGTCGGACCTGGTCGACGGACTCTTCGGCGCTGACGTAGAGGACGCGCTTGCCCGAGGCTGCGGCTCGGGAGGCGACCTCGAGCAGCAGGGTCGACTTGCCGACGCCGGGCTCGCCGCTCAGCAGGACCGCCGCACCCGGCACCACGCCGCCGCCGAGGACACGGTCGAACTCGCCGATGCCGGTCTGCCAGCGCTGGACCGAGGTGCCGCGGGCTTCGGTGATCGGTCGCGCGGCCCGGGCGCCGGTGACGGCGACCGCTGACGTACCCCGGGTGCTCGCTGACGCCGCGGAGCTGTCCTCGACGGTGCCCCAGGTCTGGCACTCACCGCACCGGCCGACCCACTTGATGCTGGTCCAGCCGCACTCGGTGCAACGGTAGAGGGACTGCGGGCGCGCCATGTCGTCGAGGCTAGGCCGTACGGCCGACATCACCGGCGCGGTCGCCCGGCTCGTCCGGTCCGTTTGGTTCGTCCGACTGGTCTCGTTCGTCGGGCACCGCGATCGACCCGGTCATCCGGTGGCGCAGGCGCTCGACCGGCCCCGGACCCTGGCGCGAGGCGTGGTCGAGTGCCTCGGCACCATCGGTGTCCTGCTCGGCGCGGGCGTTCGCGACCGCCCCGGCTTCACGACCGAGGTTCTCGGCCTCGCGCACGGACAGGTAGTGCCGGATCGCCGCCACCGTGTCGACCCGCGCGTCGACCGCGGGCTCGAACGCGCTCGCCCAGATCTCGTAGCCGCGGTCGTTCGGGTGGAACAGGTCGCCGTAGCTGTTGAAGAAGGTCCGGCGGAGCCCGACCCGCTTCGTGATGGTGTGCAGCGGGGCCACCGTCAGCCCGAACTCGTCGGCCACCCGGTGCACGATCTCGTTGGCCACCGCCACCTTGCGCTCCCGGTCCGGCACGAACATGCACGGCAGCTCGGCCACCACGGCGTGCGACGGCACCGCGCCGTAGATCGCGCGGATGTTCCGCTCGAACTTGTCCGGGTCGAAGTCGGCGATGTCGTTCGCCCCGATCGACACCGTGCAGATGTCGGGCGCGTAGTGCCGGAGCTTCGGCAGCTGATCACGCTTCGCGCCCCACGTGGTCGAGCCGGAGACGCTGAGGTTCACCACCCGGACCGACATGTGGGAGCGGTGCCGGATGCGCCGCGCGAGCAGCCCCACGTAGCCACGCCCGGGCGCGGTCGCACCGACGCCCTGCGCTGCCGAGTCACCGATCGCCACGTAGAGCAGCTGCCCTTCGTGCTGCTGTCGTTCGCGCCACCAGTCGGCGTGGATCGGGAGCATGTCGACGACCCTCTGGGCCGCTGCCCGTTGGCCCTTCACGCCGGCGCGGGCACCGACGGCTGCGGCACCGACGACACCGAGGCTGCCGACGACGGAGGTGAGGAGTGCGATGAGCGTGCGGGATCTCATGCCGTGGACGGTACGCCCGCCGGTCTTGCCGGAGACGAGGAGGACCTGTGGGTGTGGGGAGAGCCCTGTAGGTGACCGCCTGTGGAGGGGGAGCTGACCCGGGGTGTCATCACGGGCCTCTGGGATCGTGTAAACTCTTTCCCGGTACCGTGTCCGAGCGGCCGAAGGATCATGTCTCGAAAACATGTGTGGGGGCAACTCCACCGTGGGTTCAAATCCCACCGGTACCGCCACAGAGCTGATTCTGTTTCTGACCTCAACGGTTTGCGAAACGTGGCTCAAGAGAAGAACCCCCGGCTCGGGCCGGGGGTTCTTCTCGTTCCGCTGTCGATCGGCGTGATCTGCCTCGCTGTTCGGTGCGACGGGCGGATCCGGACGGGCGGGCGGCTTTCTCGGGCGCGCTGAAGCATCCCGGACGCTGGTGGAGCGTTTTCAAGCGCGTTGGAGCGTCCGGGTGCTGGTCGTGCTTGTTCAGTTCGAGAGGCTCCATACAGCCTACGTCTGCGGCATCGGTATGAGCTTCGCCGGTCGGAGTTGCGCTTGTAGTTGGACCGGCCGAGCTGGTCGCGTCGGCGCTGCAGGCGTTCGTGCTCCTGCTTGCGCGGCTGAGGCTGCCGCCCTTCTCGGGCGCGCTTGTCGAGGATGTAGAGCTCGTGTTCGAACTGGATGATGTGTTTCGAGGTTTCGTGTGTCGTGGAGGGAAAAAGGTTCGGACGAGGTGCACACCGAGGACACTCGCATGGCGATCCGATGAGTGCGGCGGTGCCGGCGTGGCTTCGGTGCGAAGCGAAAAGGACGACACAGAGCGAAGCTGCCCACACGTACCCGGACCGGGAGGGACGCGTGCGGCAGCCGATCGGCTACCGAGAAGCGATCACGACCCGGAGCGTCGTGACTAGCTGTAGGTTCGATCCCGGATCGGCTGAGTGTGTGACGTCTCCCGAAGTGATCCTGGTGCTTACGCTATCTTGAGTGGATGTCAGTAGCAGGGGGCGGGGCGCCGCTTAGTGCGCACCGAGTGCAGTATCGGGTCGGCCACGGCGGGTTCCATGCCACTACTGTCGCGCAACCGGGGGTGAGCCCGCTGACCTACATCTACGACGTCGGTGCGGCACCGCGTGTGGGCCAACTGGAATCAGCCATTCGTGACTTGGCGAAGGACCTGGTCAATCGAGGCGTAGTGCGCATTGACTTCATCTTCGTATCACATCTCGACGAAGATCATGTGAATAGATTGCGGTTTCTTGTCAAGGAGATGGGTCGGTCAACGATATCGGTCGGAACGCTTGTCATACCCTGGCTCGGACCCGTATCGAGGCTCTTCGGCATGCTCCGGCAATCTCATCGAGCGGGGAAAGCGGCGAGCATGAGCCTTCTGCAATCTGACGCAAGTATCGCTGAGTTCGCGGCAAACCTCGGATTCGTGGAAGTTCTCTTGGTACAAGACGGCCTAAACGCAGCCGACCAGAACGTTGCTGTTGACCTTGCCCAGCAGGTAGACACCGACGGAGCGGTAGTGGCCGCACCAGTACGAACGATCGCCTCGGGAACAGATCTCACACCGGCAGGTGTGCCGTGGATGCTGCTCGTCACACAACTCACGGTTCCGAAGAAGACCTTGAAAGAGGTGGCGAAGCGGATCAGGTCTAAACTGAAGCTCGACGTCAACCGGGAAACGGCCCGCCAGAGCGTGATCCAGTCGCACGCCCACCGACGCGCAGCTCGCGCCATCATGGAAGACGTTGCGCATGCTCACGGGATCCCACGCGGTCGAACGACCATTACCAACTGGTCATCAATAAGCTTGTACAGCGGATCTACTAATCCTCCTACCAAGCATCCTTCTATTTCGTGGAATCCAACCCATTTCGCACATTCATGCACAAATGGGTGGATCCACACGGGGGATCTGCCGCTCAACGTCGGTCATGCTTGGCAAGCATTCGCGGCGGAATGGCATAAGTGGTTGCCGTCGGGCGTTCAGACGTGCGTGGTGACAGCTCCTCACCACGGATCAATGAATGGCCATAACATAGCGCTATTCAGCCTGTTCAATCCGGATCATGCGGTATTCACGTACGGACTCGAGAAGGGTTCGACAAAAATCAGGCCGCGGTGGGCAAAGAAGGTCGACCCGACGGACGCCCTCCGCGAGGTCAAAGCCCGGACCACTGCGCAAGTGTGGGAACTGTCGAACTGACGAAGTTGAGTGGTCGGTAATTTCAATGTTAGATGAGCTACCCACACCGACCGCGACTGCCGCCCGAAATCCGGCTGTGGGTTTCTTGGCTGTACGTGCTGTTCGTCGGCCAGGGATGCGACGTGGTGCCCTCACGTTTGAACTCGTAGTGCGGCGATCGTCAGGCGCGTTCGATGAGCGATGCAGCTTGTGCGGTGTTAGCCATGTGGGGACCTGTGCGCGGTCGGGTCCACCGGTCTGAGATACACGCCGAGGTTGCGCGCCGGTCGATTATCGGACAGACATTTGCGCGGACGCGCGCCGTTCCGAGAGCTTCCGCGGGCATCCGAACGACTCGAAATCGCCAGCGATATGTGTTGCGGCCTCCGGCCGTACGCCCTGCCAACCGCAGGCGTCGGCTCCGAGCCGCTGCCCTGCGATTAACGCCCTTTCCCAGTCCGGTTGACCGTCTGAGGTGAACAGAGCGTCGATGATGCCAGCGGACGTCCAATCCCCGGCTCCAGCGGAATCAACAAGAGCTGGTACCGGATGACCCGGAACGTCGGTCCACACGCCGTCGACTTGGATCCGTGCGCCCGCCGGTCCGAGGGTCTCAATCAGGGTTGTCAGGTCCGCCGGTAGCCGGTCTGCGAAGGCTGGGGCGCGCTCGGCGCTGTACTTCACGACATCAGACACCTCGACCGCCCGGTCGAAGAGCGCAGGCCTACCCAGTCCGGCCGGCTCGAAGAAGACCAGTGACCCAGCTTCCTTCCACCGACGAGCAAGTTCGATGGTGAATAGGCTGACTCTGTCGAAAAAGAAGACGTCGGGAGCTGGCAACTGCTGCACTATCGCCGCAGCGTATGCCACCTCTGACGGCCGGTGCTTGGCGAACCTGGCGCCGCACGCTGGACATGCGAAGCGCCACGCATGGTCATCGCGGCGGCGTTCCTGCACGACGATGGGAGTCGTCCACTGGTCGAATAGCCTCAGCGAATGCGTTCCTACCCCGTCGGCTTCCAGCGACTCCGCAAGAAAATGTCCAGCTGGGTCGGTGCCGATGGTTCCTGCCACTTCGGAGTGCCATCCGAGGCGCGCGAGGATTGCGGCCACGTTCACCGCCGTGCCGCCCGGAGAGGCGCAGACGCTTCCGTTGATCATGACGTCGACGGCGGCGAAGCCGCTGGTCACGACGGTGCGGGACCTTGCCGGCAGCTCGGAGTAGTTCATCACGTCCTATTCTTCACCTTCGGAGGGACCAGTCTTGTCCCCCCGTTAGAAGTGTGCAGCATGCCGATGACATCGAGGAGAGCATCTGGTCCACGCTGGCCAGACCGGCCAAGCGGCCAGCAACGATCCAACGCGGGAGAGCATCGGTCGACGCTGACACTCAGCCTCGTCGCCGTGAGCAACGCGAAGTCGTTACCGCCCGGCGCGCCCTGATCGCCGACTGCCAGCGTGGCTCCGGATCGCTGTTGCAATTTCCGGAGGAACGGCGCCTTACCGCTGTTAGCTGCAACAACATCAACACTGTGGCCGCTGGATACGACCTGTACGGGCGCGTCGAGGAACGCAACGACAGAGTCCACGATGCTCCGTGCGGCGGCGACGGACGCGCCGTTCCCGACGGGCTCGACGCCGACCTGCTGGTGGCCTTGCCGGACGACGATGGCGCCAAGTTCAACATACGCAGCGAGGGAAGCGCAGACTTCTTGCACCCAAGCGGCTTCATCTGTTGGCTGGGTCAGCGGTGCGTCGAGTGCCTGCTCCCAAGCGCCGTTGTGTAACCCGAGCTTAACTTGCGAGCGGAGATGCTCCGGCACCCACGCTTGAAGCGTCGTGTAAAGGCTACTTCCACGGCCAGAAGCGAACGCAAGCTGAAGGCCGTCTTGTAGGAGTTGCAGAAGGGCGTCCCGGATTTCTGCTCGGGGCAACTCGAACCGGGCCGTGGTGTCGACGCATGTGCCGTCGTAGTCCAAGACGATCGTCGTAAACCGCTGGCGCCCTACCCCAAGTCGCCACCGGTCGTACGCTACCTCCACTAGCGGTAGCGCGTCGGAGAATGTTGTGCCGATGGCACGTGCCTTCCGCGTCACGGGATTGTCCTCCGGGGTCGGGAACAACCGTTTGAACGGAAGATGGTATAGCTCGCGCCCAAATGCGGGAACCGGCGGCTTGCTAAGAGACAGGTTTTGCGCAGCGGCGCGCAGCGTCGGCGTTTGCATCGCGGCGGCGAGTAGGTGCAGTGATCCGGCAACGCCTGGTGTAGTCGTTCGGATGCGGACAATCCGGATGACGCTCGGGACGGTGCGGAGCGTGCGCTCAGCGAGCGCTTCGACTTCCGGGGTGATCAGCGCTAGCACAGCGGCGTGCGATGCGCGCCGCTGCAATCCGACATGCCTTCCGTGTGCGAAGTTGCGGTAGTCGGCAAGCTCTACCGGAGCTAAACCGAGTTCTTCGTATCTGATCTGGATGTCCAACGCCGCCGGGTATCCCCCGGAGCCGTAGAGGACGACCAACGGCCCTTCGGAAGTCAGTTCTGGCAGCGCGGGCAGACTTAATGCGGGGGGAAGGGTGCTCTCGTAGGCGCGTGCGACCACGGTACTCATCGACAGCACGCTCCCGGTCGCAAGGAACCCGTCCTTGGGTCGGACGGTCGGTACAGTGATCACGTGCACTCGAGAGTTGTTGAAAGGGGCAGCGAGCTCTGAGGGTGAGCGTGTTGTCAGCAGAACGACATTCAGGCCATGAGCGAGAGCGTGACTGACCGCCATTGATGAGTCTGGGTGACGTGCGCGCGCCGAGAACACCACGGCAATTGAATCGGGTGGTAATGCTCGGCGCTCGATGAACGCGAGCGGGGAAACGATTTCCGCTGATGCGCCGTTGTCGGAATGTAGCATCGCTGCGATGGCTGCTGCGGGCGCGGCACCTCCGGATGCGACCATGTAGGCATGCTGCGCTGACATGAGCCGGCGCAACGTTTTGTCGACTGCCACTGCAGCGGCGAGACGGTACACCTGTGGGAGTTCGCCTGTTTCGTCCCGGTAGTCCGCAGTCGGATCAAACGGCATACGGTGCTCCTAACAGCCATGCAGTCGAAATATTGACCGTTCGTCTACCCGGAGGCGCGTCGTGCAGCCGGTACGACATTGGGCGGGCATGCGCTAGAGAGAGACCTCGTTCGTGCGCGGCGAGGACGACGCCGAGTCCGAGCATCTTGCTCGTATGTTCACTGACGACAACGGCGGTCGACCCGAGCGGACGGAGAGCCTGGCGGTATCGGTCCGCGAGGTTGACCAGCTGACGGTACAGATCGAAGGGATTGGACTCGCTCGCGTAGAAGACGTTTCGCTGCTCGAGTTGCAGCTCATCGAAAAGGAGTTGCCGATGCTCAAGCAGGAGATCGTCGCCGGTCCTGGGGTCGGTGGCTGGGAACGGGATGACCGCACACACCTCTTCAGGCTGCAGGAAGGTGCTGAGAGCTTGGACTTCATCGACGGAGCTGCGTCCGAGTACGGGGATCCAGATCGTGGTTGCTGCGGTCTCGTCGGCACCCGCGAATCCGGGGAGCATCTCTGGTTCGTCGAGCTCGGAGGCGATGATCCTGCTGTCCGTGACGGGGTCCTCGGATGCGATCGCGAGGAGGTTTCCGGCGAATCGATTCATGTGCTGGCCGGCCTGGGTGAGCAGTAGCTGCAGGATTGCGAACGACACCATCGAAGGCAGGCCCGACATGTCCAGCAAGATGGTGTCGTAGTCCAAAAGGGCGTAGTCCCGCACGAGGGCCCGGGTGAGCTTTGCGGACTGGCTTGACGGATCCGACGAGGTAACTCGTGGAACGAACCGCAGTTGGGTTGAGAACAGGTTGCGCAGTTCGTCCTGGTGCGTGGCTGCCACTTGGTCGGCGGTGTCGTGGGAGCCTGGCGGTGCGAGTTCAAGGGCGAGGACGTCTAGGTCGGTGATGCTTTGCGCGACTCGGTGGGGGACGTCGAGCGTACGCGGGTCGAATCCGGCGCCGCAGAGCAGCAGAGTGCGGCCGCCCGCTTCCGCGGCGGCGCGCCAGAAGTCGACGGACTCATCGGAACTATCGGCAAAGACGTAGTCAAGCCATCTCAGATCAGGAGCCATGGGGTTACAGAAGCCGTTCGTCTGGGAGGCTGACGTCGTCGTCGATGTCCGGGAGGTGTCCGCCCAGCCGGGCGGCCGCGCGCGTCCAGCGGTTCAGCGTCCGTGCGACGCTCTGTTCTCGGAACCCGCCTCGTTGCAGCGGCAGCGAGAAATGCGGAAGCAGCATCCGATTGAGGTAGAACACTTGGAAGCGGCTGTTCTTCACTGCCTGCGGTTCGGCAGTGGTCTCCAACAAGTTGTTGGCCACTGCTTGGCCAAAGGCGTTGCGAAGGCGCTCCAGGTTGCTGTCCTGCTGCGGTGCGCGGAACAGGCGCTGCGCTTCTGACCATTCAAGAGCCATGCCGGTCACGCCCGGCGCGTACGGCGCGGTCGGCTGATACGTCTCGGCTCGCCCGCGCTCGGCGATGGAGTACAGCAGAGCTTGCACGTCCATGCCGTTAGGTATTCGTCGTGGAATGGTGTTCCACATCTCCTTGCTGCCTCGCCGCACGCGGACATCCTGTTCAGAGGCAAGTAGATACGGTGAGCGGCCCCGGATCATCAACGCCGAGAGAATGAGGTCGAACTGGTCGCCGGCGAGAGCGAGGTACTGTTCGATGTTTCTGCTCGATAGTTCCGCAAGGACGTTCGGCCCGAAGTAGTAAGGAAGATTCTGTTCACGAGCGAGAAAAAGTTTTGCAGCCGCGCGGGTGCTGCTGCTTGAGAGCTTTTCAGCGCGGTCCGGGTCGAGTTCCTCCACAAAGTCAAATAATGTAGGAGCTTGACGGTTCAAGTTCCGTTCAATCAGAATTCGTAGCTCCCGAAACCCAACTGCGCGTTCAAGAACGGATTGTGATCCACCTTGCTCGGTCAAACGTGCGAGCCACTGACGATGCTCAGGGTGCGCGTCAACCGCGGCGGAGGCGTCTCGCTCCGCCTCCGCGAGGGCACGTTCCATGAGACCACCCGGGATAGACTCAGCACTGCTCAAAAGCATCGAGAATAGTTCGTTTCTCCCCTGAGATAACAACGGGCGCATCGCTCTGCTGTCAGCGATTGCGGTCATGATCTGCCGCTGCTTGAACGGCCGGTCGAGGTGCTTCTCAATTTCGATGAGGCTGTATTCTCGGCCCTCGGTTCGACCGACCAGGAGTTCATTGAGAGGGACGGCCGACCGTCGTTCCGCGATCCAACGGCCAACTCGGGGTTCTCGGACGATCAGTGCGTTGTAAAGAGCGGTTCTCTGATCCGGGTCAAGGTCGTGTACGTCGTCAAAGAGCAGCACCGGTCGGGCATGAAGCTCAGAGTCGTTGACGAAGATTCTTGTTGTCGCGAGGAATTCCAGGGAGAGAAGGTCCGGGTGGCCGTCGATGCCTTCCCAGTCAACTGGCATTAGAGAGCCGAGTAAGTCCAGAACGGATCGTTCTTTCTCGCGTAACTGATCAAGGATCTGCTGCCCGTTGAAGGGAACAGTGTCGATATTGAAGAGGCGTTTTGCGAGTGCCCGGGCGCGTTCGGTGTCGGGCCCGGCGTTCGGTCGGAACTCGACCGACGAGGCGCCGTCGGGGAAGCGCTGCTCAGTCGCTGTGAGAGCTGCTTCGACCGCGCGCGTCAATATACGCGCGTCGAGAAGCTTGAAGAAGATCTTGAGGGCGCCGGCGCCTTGCGGTCCGAGATCGACGAGGGAGCGATAGTCGCGTCCCACGCTCACCATCAGCCCGAGCAGCTGGGGTCTGCCGTCGCTGAGGACACCACTAGAGTTCAGCTCGGATCGAAGCTCTTCGAGGTGATCATCGCGAGTGGGACTCCGGAAGGCTGCGAGGTTATCTGGCGTCAGCATCCGGAGCATCGACGTCTTGCCAGCGCCGGGAGCGCTGCGTAAGACGACCAGGCGGTTCCAAGCGACCGCGGCGTCCGGAAGCGCTTCGAGCATCGTGGTGCTGAACGTGGTGAGGAACCCGGCGCGGTCCCGTTGCATTTCCGTGTAGCGGGATCGGAATGGGTTACCTGATGGGCTCATGGTCGTCCGGGGTGGTGTCGTTCGTGCCGGGGGAAGACGCCGGTCCACGGGCTCGCGTCCGGTAAGCGTTCGGCGTCTGCTCCGTCATCCTTCCACAGGATCGGCGGTGCGTTGTTCGGCGCGTTGTGATGCAGGACAAGTGGGAGAGCGGAGCCGCCGAATCCGAATCGGAGGTCATCACCCCCGACTCTCGTGGCGTCAGTTACCCACGTGGCGCGGAAATACCGATCGCATAATTCGAGGAAGTCGCTGTCGCGGGCAGCGTTGAGAGGAAACGTTTCGGGGAACGTGTACGCGGACTTGACCGTGAAACGGTCGGCGTACCCAGCTTCGATGAGTCGGGTCTGCACGGTGGACTCGGCGTTCTCCGTCATCAGATAAAGCAGTCCCGTGACCTGCACATCATCCGCGACTACGCCCTCGCTTTGTAACAGGTCGACTTGGCGCAGTATCTTCGGGACCTTGCCCTTCCAAACGTCATGTTCCTTCCGTAGCATGGACGCGCCGGAGCCGGAGAAGTCGTCGACGACGAGGACTGACTGGAAGGTTGGCTCCGCCTGCAGACCCTGCTTCTCAAGGGCATCCTCGAGCGTCGCCCGCATGCCCTTCGCTTTTTCGGTCTCAATGACGTAGTCGAGGTGGAACTGTTCTGTAGACATATTGCTTGCCCGCCGGAGGCGATCAAGTCGCGCGCCGTCACTCATCCCAAGAACCAAGGTCCGTCGCTGCACCGCTTTGAACTCATCCGATGCAACTATGCGCGCAACCTGCCACAACGGCAGCCCGAGCTGCTCTGCTGCTTGTCGGCGAAACCAGGGCCTTAGAACATCCTGGTATACAGTCGAAACGAGATGCTCCATCTCGGCGGCCGAGATGAACACCAGGCGTCGAAGAATGAAGTCGAGCGCCGCGGTCCGATCGCCTCGGTCGAAGCAGTCGAGCCATGTTGCCAATGACTCGATGAACTTCACACCAGGCATGTATCCGCCATATTCATCGTACTTCGTTCGACTGAGCACCTGTAGCTTTGACAGCAGCTCGCTCAGGCGCTCGAGATCGTGCTCTGATGTCACCTCAGCAAGGACCATCTGCGCGAGTGAATTCCGCACGCTACCCCGTTCTCGGCGTGATTTCACGCTGACCCAAGCAAAGTGTAGTGTTCCTCAGGTAGCGTCCGCTGGCCCCCGTCGGGGTGGCGTGGGCGCGGTCGGCATGGAGCCTTGATGTGCCATTCGAGTTCCGCCGCGAGCCGGAACTTTGGGCGTTAGCGGAGACCATCGACTACGGGGCGCTGGGGGCGTGAACGAGCTCTCGTATTGAGGCGCGCCTGGGCGCGAGCCAACCGGCTGAAGGCTGTAGGCGTCGGTACCGGCTCGTCAACGAACCTCTACACACCGATTACGGAACGGCCGGGGTTGGTGATTTCTAACCGGTCTTCGAACATCTCGATAGTGACGCTGCCACAGGCCCACTCGAAGTCCTGGTGGCTTAGTGCGTTCGCTAGGAACTCGGGGATAGCCAGGGCCGTGAGACCCTTACCTCGAGCTGGCCGCCGAGCCGCGAGAGACACCGCTCGTCGATCATCGGCCGCTACATCGGCCGCCGCCAAGTGCAACTCATCGATGTCGACGACGACGAAGGACGGCGGCTCGATGAGCAGTCGCGGTGCCGACTGACCTAAGCGGGTAAGCCCCCCACCAAGCGGTGGGGGCTTCCTGCGTCGACTGCGCTGGTGGAGGCGCTGGGTGACTCGGGACCGCCGATCGTGGCACGCCTCTGGAGTGCCGTTGCTCCGCTATCCCGAACGCTGAGCAGTGAAGCCACCGTGAGGGGTGCAGATCCAGGGCAGGACGACTAACGGGAGCCAGATCGCCCCCACGATGGCGTCGAAGAGACACGCCAGCCTCATGACAGGGCCACAACGAGCTCCGCACAATGCATTCGTCGTCCTGGCGCTCAACTGGCGCCCGTTAGAGCGACCACCGCGGGGGCACCGCCTCGAGTAGCGGCCCCGGAACCGCCGACGGCAGACGACTAGTGGCGTTGTGGGTGCGTTACATACCGGACGTGCCGGTCGCTCTTCTCGACACTTCACCCGTCTTTGGGCTCGTTGCCATCGCTCCTTTGGTCTCTAGCCGCCAGCAGCAGCAGTGCCATGTTGACGGCTTCCTCGTTGAGTCCCCAGGCTTCGAATTCGCTGCGTAGGCGCCGGTTTCGCCGCTTCAGGAGGTCGATGGTGGTGGTCAACGCCACAACTGAGACAGCAAGCACCACAGGCAGTACCAAGTTGAGGAAATCGGCCGTGCCGCCGGGTGAGTTCGATGCCGAGCCCCAATCGGTGGTTGTCACGACGAGGGTCAGGGTGACAGCCCCCACGATCCCGATGACCGATGCAACCGCGGAACTAATGAGTCGACCACGGTTGTCCACTATCCGTTCCCACCATGTGGCTCGCTTTTGCGCCCGCGCCATCAGGTTGCCCAACGCGGCCAATTCGCGGTCCCTATGTACCTGTACGAACTTCCGCAGCTCGGCGTCGGTCGGCAGCGACTCCAAGGTTTCCTGCGAGAGCTTAACCGCTTCAATGCGGCGGCGCGGCCCCCGCTCCGTAGAGACGACGTAGATCGCTCGAACAATGGCCACGATCGCTCCGAGGCCCACTGTCCCAAACAAGCCTCGCAGCAGCAGTTCCCCGAGCTCAACCGTCACGATACGGAGGGTAGCGCGGGTTTAGCTTCCCGTTCACCGATCCAGCACTGTCGGCCAAGAACGCCGTGGTTCCAATGCCCGTCGGCGGAGAATCCCACAGGCTGGGTCCGCTTTCTCAATAGGGACAGTTCGAGGGAACGGGCCCCACCCTGCCGGGCGGCTCGCGCGGAGGTTCGGGCCCTCGTGCGCCGGCCGCGCCGCCCCAGCAAGAGCCCGAAGCCGCGGACGAAGTCCTCATGATCGAACTCGAACTCGAACGGGCTGCGGCCGGTGGGGGACGATTGCATCGGGCCCGAACGTGTGCTTAATGAACGGCCCGACCTCGAATCATCGAAGGACCTCGACCTGGGTGTGCCACGCTGCGAGCCATCGACGAGGCCTGCGGATGGTGCAGGCCGAGTCGTCCTCGTCGCACCTTCCTTCTTGAAGCGGATCGAGGAGGAAGGTGTTGCCGACCGTGAGCTGTCGGCCATGCTTGCATTGCATCACGCGGAGCCGTCCGGCGGTGTCGGCCCCGGAGGATTGGCCACTCCGTTGGGCGTCCAAGATGCCGTGGACGGGCGTAGGGCATCATGCAGCTTGGTGGGCATGAAGGCCGAGCGTTCGTTGCGTCTCTGGTTTGCGATTTCCTTCTCGGCAAGAAGGCTCTCGCACTCGTGATGCGGGCAGAGCAGAACGGGAAAAGTCAGGGACGAGCGAGTGCGCATGCAACCTCACGAGTTCCTTCGGTGCACGGGACGGCATGGCTGTGGAGCTCCAAGACTGTTCGCGTGTGGTCGTCGCGGAGGTGTTCGAGGACAACGCAACGGGCGTCTGCACCTTCTCGTCATCGGAAGGGGTGGTCGTCCCGGTCGGGCTCGTGTGGGAACTCCTGAGGCTCGCTGCTGTCGAGTTCCCGCAGGCCGCTCAAGCGGTGGTGGGATCGAGCCCCGCGAAATTAGGTGAGCGGCCGAAGTGATCAGAACACTTGACCTTCGGCCTGCGTCGAGCGGTGGATACCACTCAGAACTGCCGGTTCGCCACATCCGCCCGGTGCGACACCGCCAGTACGTCCCGCAGCCGCTCCGCGGGCAACGGTGCTCCCTGATCCGCCAGGTAGTCCGCCGCGAACCCCTCGGTACTCGCCGCGTAGATCCCCGTGTACGCCCCGGACTCCGGCTCGAAGCGCCACGAATCGGCCAGGGTCCCGGCGTCCACGGTGTCGAACCCGAGCAGCTGCACGAGCTCGGCGACCACGGCCTTGGCCTGCTCGTCGTCGCCCGCGATCGGCAGCGCAGTGCGGGGAGTGGAGTCGGCCAGGTTCGGGATGTGGTGCGCGACGATGTTGTTGAACGCCTTGACGATCCGCGTGCCGGGCAGGAGCGTCTGCTCGTACTCCGCCGTGGTCGTCGCGAGGGTGTCGAGCTGCTCGATCCGGCCGTCGCGACCGGGGTAGTAGTTGCCCGTCGACAGCGCGGTCCGCCCGGCGAAGGCGTCGAGGTCGGGGGCGAGCGCCGGGTAGGCGGTGAGCGGGATGGCGAGCACGGGCACGTCGCCGAACTCGACGGCCTGGCGCACGGTGCCGGCCTGGGCACGCGGGCCGAGCTCGGCGACGAGGTCCTGCAGCGACTCGGGGCCGCGCGAGTTCGCGATGAGGACGTCGAGGTCGGCGGCGACGGCCAGGCGTGCGATCGCGGTGCCGATGGCTCCGCTGCCGATGATGCCGATGCGGTTCATGTGGTGCCCTTTCAACAGTGGTGGAGGTCAGGGGAGAGCAGGGGCTTCCCAACCGCGCCGCGACAGGGCGGAGAGCGCGGCGGACGACGAGTCGTCGGCCATCGCGGCACCCCGGACCCAGCTGGTCGCCAACGCGGCGAGGAACAGGTCCCGCGCGCGGACGTCGGCACGCGCACGACCGGAACGCTGCGCGGCGCGGAGGAACTCGTCCGTGGTGGTGATGAACCCCTGGCACGTCAGGGCGAGCGGCGACGAGTCGGACGACGCGGCGGCACGGAGCGGTTCGGGCAGTCCGTCGAACGTGCCGGCCCACTCGGTGACCGCGTCGAGCCAGCCGTGCAGGGCGTCGCCGGTGTCCACGGAGCCGTCGCGCAGCGCTTCGCGACGGGCCACCAGGTGCTCGTCGCGCGCGGCGAGGAGCTCGGCGAGCAGGGCCTCGCGCGTGGGGAAGTGCCGGTACAGGGTGCCGGCGCCGACGCCGGCCTGCTTGGCGATCGCGTCGAGCGAGCCGGTCACGCCCTGCTCGGTGAACGCCCGCTCCGCGACCCGCAGGATGTGATCCCGGTTCCGCAGCGCGTCAGCGCGCGCGGGACGCGGCGGACGCGGGGAGTGCGGTGAACGCGGGGCGCGCCCGGCGGGAGCGGTCTGCTCGGGCATGGCGGGCCTCCAGGCTGTGGCTCAGGAACCGGAGAAGCTCTCCGGAATCACCACAGTACAGGAGACCCTCTCCGTTTCAACGCGGAAGCGCGATGCCCAGGCGTCAGGACTCCTCGGCAGCCTCCGCCGCGTCCGCCAGGTCCGACCGCGTGTTCGCGTGGATCGGCTCGCTGTGCCCGAAGGTCTTCGCAGCGGCACGCAGCCGCCCGACGAACTCCCCGTTGTCCATCTCGAGTTCGTCCTCTTCCGCGTCTTCGATGACGATCTCGCTCGAGGGCCCGATGAGGATCTTCGTGGTGGTCATCGTCCCGTCGTCGGCGACGGCGGGCACGTCGACGGTGTCCGCTCGGTCCCCGCCTGCGAGGGCCGCGGCGTACTCGATCACGGCATCGGCGACGTCGTCACCGACCAGGATCGTGGTGGCGTCGTAGTGGATGTGCTTCATCGCGTACTCCTTCCCGGACCCATACAAACGCGCGGCGCGGGAACGGGCTTCAGGATGACCGCTGCACGCGGTGGCCCGGGTCCGCGGACTCCAGGGCGTTCCACACGTCGCCCCAGATGAGTTCGAAGTCGACGGGGCGGATGCGGTCGGCCCGGAGCGCCTGCTCCAGGATCGACAGCGCGTCCAGGGAGCCGGTGAGCAGACGTTCGTCGCCGTGGACCTCGCGGCGGCCGTCGCCCAGGAACGTCGTCACGGTGACGGACCGCACCCGCGGTCGCAGCGAGCGGGTGGCGCGGGCGAGGACCGCGAAACCACCGCCGTAGAGGAGCAGCGCGGTGGTCGTGCCGACGGCGGGGACCGAGACGGCGAGCACCAGGGCGGCGAGGGCGAGGACCGCCCCGACGGCCGGCCAGACGTGCCAGGCACGCAGCAGCAGGCGCTCGCCGGTGGTCGTGCCGGGCGGGAACACGACGAGGGTCCGCGAACTCCACAGCGTCCGCCCGACGGGTCGGATCGTGTACCGGCCCCACAGGTGGGTGCCGTCGAGCAGCCGGGTGCGGACCGGCAGCGCCGTGGTCATCGAACGACCGGCGCGAGTTCCGCGCGCACCGGCGCGAGTTCCGCCCGGACCGGCTCGACGACGTCGCGGTGCCGGACGGTCGCCAGGCACGGGAAGCAGACCAGGTCGCCTTCGCGGACGTCGGCGGGCAACGGAGCCGGGAGGCGGTGGAACGGACCGTCGGCCTGACCGTCACAGCGGGTGACGACGTACATCGGGGAGAGGGAGCGGTGCTCCGGCGTCCGATCAGGCGCACCTGGTCGAGCACGGCGCAGGTCGGCAGGACCGCGTCGAGTTCCAGGAGCACCACCCCGGTGCGCGGTCGCCGCACACGGGTGACCGCCGCCACGGCGACGCTCACGTCGCGAGGTACCCAGCCGCGCGGGCGGTACCGGGGCGGGGACTGCTCGGCGGTGTGCACGGTCGGGGTGCCAGTGAGGTCGGCGAGCCGGACCATCGAGATCGCCGAGACAAGCAGGTCGTCGGTGGTCGCGACGGTGTGGGCCGGCCAGAGGAACGGGTCCATCGGATCGGGGAGCGACGCGCGGAGCGTCGGCATGATCGCAGTCAGTGTCACGAGCACACGCTCTCGCGGGCTCGAGCGGCGCGGAAGGCCTCCTGACGGAACCCCTACGGCCGGCGTCGGAGTCCTGACGGAGCGCTCACCGGCGGGTGGCCGAGCGCAGGGCTGCGGTCCACCCGAGCGAGATCACGCCGGCGCCGATCAGGGTCTTCACCACACCACCGAGGACGAACGGGTACAGCCCGTACTGCAGGGTCTGCTGCAGGTCGAGGCCGAGTGCCACCGCGAGCCAGGCCATCCCGGCGACGAAGGTGACGACGGTGCCGAGGGCGAAGGACAGCAGCGCGTTCCGCAACGGGCGGTCGCCGAAGCGTTCGGCGACCCAGCCGACCAGGGCTGCGGCGGCGACGAAGCCGACGATGTACCCGCCGGAGGGGCCGACGAGCACGCCGACCCCGGCCGAGCCGTCCGCGAAGACCGGCAGCCCGACGACGCCGAGCAGCGCGTAGACGAGCATCGACAGGGCACCGCGACGGGCGCCGAGGGCACTGCCGACGAGCAGCACGGCCAGGGTCTGCCCGGTGATCGGGACGGGCCAGATCGGCACGGACACCTGCGCTGCACCGGCGGTCAGCAGCGCGCCGCCGAGGACCAGCGTGGTGCTGACGACGGCGGTGCGGGGGAGCAGGGCGTCGGCGAGCGGACGGTGTGCGGCGGGGGTGATCGTGGTCATGGTGACTCCTTGCAGAGGGGAGAGGGAGGGTCAGACCGCGACGGCGGCCAGCAGGGACTCGGCGTCGCGTCGGGCCTCGGCCACGGCGGCGGTGTCGAGGCCGCAGGCGCGCAGGCAGGTCGCGACGAGGGCGTCGCGGTCCGCGTCCTGCACGGGGCCGGACCGGCGGAGCTGGATGACGGTCTCGGTGATCTGGATGAGCACCGCACCGAGACGCGACGGCGAGACGCCGGCGGCGACGTCCGGGCTGGCAGCGCGCGAGCCGAGGCGCCCGTAGGCCTCCTGCAGTTCGACGCGCTCGGCCCGGAACCCGTCGTAGCGCTCGCCCTGCACCTCGGGCAGCAGGTAGAGCGTGCCGATGTTGTGCGGCGTGCGGGCGAGGGTGTCCACGTCGGCGACGACCAACGCGGCGAGGGCACCGGCGGCCGAAGCCGACTCCGGCACGAGATGCTCGAGGCCGCGGACCAGCTCGAGGCTCGGGCGCACCGACGTCGTGAGCAGCTCGACGAGCATGTCGTCCTTGCCGGCGAAGTGGTAGTACAGCGAGGCCTGCCGGATCCCGACCCGTTCGGCGATCGCCCGGGTCGAGGTCGCGCTGATGCCGTTCTCGACGAACAGCGCGGCGGCGGCGTCGAGGATCTGGTCGCGCGGGCTCAGCGCGGAGTCGGCGTTCGGCACGACCCGCGGTCGGCCGGGGCGCACGGGCCGGTCGTCGGGGGTCATGCCCCCATCCTGACAGCCGGTGTCCGTCACGACCGCTCCCGGTACGCGCGCCAGCCGCCGTGGTGGGTGATGTCCTCGGCCCCCTGGACCGCGAACGGCTCGACCAGGAACCCGGAGACCTCGGTGCCGTCGTCGAGCGCCACCGTGCCGATCGCCATCGGTGCCGGCAGGGCTGCGACGAAGGTGCCGAAGCCGGCGGCGGGCAGGCGCCAGACCTCCCCGACGATGCCCGAGCCCGAGCCCGTCCCCGAGCCCGTCCCCGGCGCAGCAGCACCGGACGCGACCGGTCCCACGCGGACCAACCCGGGCTTGGGCGGCACCGTGTCGAGGGCGTACAACCGGTAGTCGGACGCGGTGCGGGCCTCCCGGACGAACGATCCGCCGGACGCGACCAGCTGTCCGTTCAGCGGCTGACCGCGCAGGTGCGCCCCGACGACCAGCAGGTCGACGGTCGGGGCGGCGAACGCGGCCGCCAACGCCGCCAGGCGGCGGTCACTGAACGCCGGACCGGTGAGCATGACGCCGAACGGCAGCCCGTCGACGAAGCCCGCTGGCACCGCGAGCGAGGCCATGTCGAGCAGGTTCGCGAAGTTCGTGTACCGACCCATCCGGCTGTTCGCGCCGATCGGGTCGGCCGCGACCTGCTCGAGCGTCGGGTGCCACGTCGTCGTCGGGGTGAGCAGGGCGGTCGTGCCCTCGAGTGCGGCGCGACCCGCTGCCCCGAACGCGTCGAGCCGTTCCTGGTCGGCGAAGAGCTCCGCGGCGGTCGGCAGTGCGCCACCGAGCACGATCGCGGCGACCGACGGGTCGAGGTCGGCACCGACCTCGTCGCGGTGGGCCTCGATGTGGGCGCCGACGGCCGCGTACCGCTCGGCGACGAACGCGCCGTCGTAGAGCAGCGACGCGGCGTCGAGCAGGGGTGCGATGTCGACCTCGACCACCTGGTGTCCGAGCGCACGGAACCGCTCGACTGCCGCGGCGAACGCCTCGGCCCATCCGGGTGCGAGCCCCTCGAGCTGCGACGGCAGCGGCACCGCGATGCGCGGGACGGCGGGCAGGTCGGCAAGGGCGAGGTCGGGCCGCGCGAGCGGGTCGACGCCGTCCGGACCGGCCATCAGCTCGGCCGCCGTGCGCGCCAGGTCGAGCGACCGGGCGAACACCGTGACGCAGTCCTGCGAGCGGCAGGCGGGGACGACCCCGGTGTTCGGCACGAGCCCCTTCGTCGGCTTCACCCCGACCAGGTTGCCGAGCGCGGCGGGCACCCGGCCGGACCCGGCGGTGTCGGTGCCGAGCGCGAAGTCGACGATGCCCAGGGCGACCGCCGTGGCGGAACCGCTCGACGAGCCGCCGGAGATCCGCGTCGGGTCCCAGGCGTTCCGGACCGCACCGAAGGGCGAGCGGGTGCCGACCAGGCCGGTGGCGAACTGGTCGAGGTTCGTCTTGCCGACGACGACGGCTCCGGCGGCGCGGAGCCGGGCGACGGCGGTGGCGTCGGCGGCGGGTTCGTGGGCGTAGGAGCGGGCGGCTGCGGTGGTGGGCAGGCCGGCGACGTCGATGTTGTCCTTCACGGCGAACAGCAGGCCGGCCAGGGGCAGCGTCGGGTCGACGGCTTCGGCCTCGGCCAGCACGTCGGTGCGGTCGCGCAGGGTGATCCAGACCTCGGGCCGGTCGACGGCGTCGATGCGGGCGAAGGCGTCACGGACGCGGGCCGCGGCGGACGTCGTGGCGGCCGCGGTGGCGGCGGTCGGGCCGGTGCTCGCCGCGCCGATCCCGCTCACGGCGGCGCTCGCCGCGCCGATCCCGCTCACGCCGGCGCTCGTGCCGCTCACGCTGCCGCTCCGATCGCGGCGAGGACCTGGCCCGGTGCGACCTGGTCGCCCGGCTTGATGTACACCTCGAGCACGTGGCCCGGCACCGGTGCGTGCACCATCGACTCCATCTTCATCGCCTCCACGGCCAGCAGCTTCTGCCCCTCGTCCACGCGGTCACCCGGGCGGACGTCCACCTGCCACACGGTCGAGGTGAAGGGGGCGTACACGGCGGTCGACCCCTCGGGCACGGTCACGGCGTCGGCCACCACGGCGGCCGGTTCGTCACGGACGTCGAACTCGCCCGATGCCCGCCACCGTTCCTTCTCCTCGCCGAACGCCTGCGCCTGCTGCGCCCGGAAGTCGGCGATGGACCCGGCGTTGTCAGCCAGGAACCGGTTGTACGACGCGATCGAGAACTCGCCCTCGACGGTCTCGAACGAGCCCCGTCCGGCGTCCGTCTCGGCGCGCAGCTCGAGCAGCTCGTCGGCACCGACCGGGTACCACTCGATCCGGTCGAAGAACCGCAGCGCCCACGGGTTCTCCTGGAACAGCCCGCCGCGGCGGAACCGGTTCCAGATCTGCACGGTGCGGCCGACGAACTGGTAGCCGCCCGGACCCTCCATGCCGTAGATGCACAGGTACGCGCCGCCGATGCCGACGGAGTTCTCGGCGGTCCAGGTGCGGGCCGGGTTGTACTTCGTCGTGACCAGGCGGTGCCGGGGGTCGAGCGGGGTCGCGACCGGGGCGCCGAGGTACACGTCGCCCAGGCCGAGCACCAGGTAGCTCGCGTCGAACACGGTGCGGAAGACGTCGTCGACGCTCTCGAGCCCGTTGATGCGACGGATGAACTCGATGTTCCACGGCGTCCACGGGGCGTCGTTCCGGACGCCGTTCATGTACCGCTCGATCGCCAGCCGGGTGGCCGGGTCGTCCCACGACAGCGGCAGCTTGACGGTGCGGGACGGCACGACGAGCTGGTCGGTCGGCGGGATCTCGTCCTCGAGCTCGCGGAGCAGCCCCGCCACGTCGCGCGCCTTGAGCACGGACGCGTCGGTGTGCACCTGCAGCGAGCGGATGCCCGGCGTGATGTCGAGGATCCCCTTCGGCGTGTGCTCCTGCAGCTTCGTCATGAGCGCGTGCACACGCATCCGCAGCGCGATGTCGAGGGTCATGTCGCCGTACTCGACGAGCACGTTGTCGTCGCCGTCGCGTCGGTACGCGACGCTCGGCCGCACGTCGGTCGCGTCCAGGCGGGCGATCACGCCGTCGTCGCCGTCACCCCCGGTGCGCGGCACCGTCCTGGAGGCCCGGTGTGCGTCGAGCGCGGCGGCGTCGGCTTCGCGGACGGGGACGAACCGGACCGTGTCACCCGGTCGGAGCTGGCCCAGCTTCCACAGGTCCCCACTGGCGACCACGGCGGGGCAGACGAAGCCGCCGAGTGACGGTCCGTCCGGTCCGAGGATGATCGGGGTGTCCCCGGTGAAGTCGATCGCACCGACCGCGTACGGGGTGTCGTGGATGTTCGACGGGTGCAGACCGGCCTCGCCGCCGTCGGTCCGCGCCCACTCCGGCCGCGGCCCGATGAGCCGGATGCCGGTGCGCGCCGAGTTGTGGTGCACGGCGTAGTCGGTGGCGTAGAAGACGTCGAGGTCGGCACGGGTGAAGAAGTCCGGCGCGGCGTGCGGCCCCTCGGTCACGGCGATCTCCCACGCGTCGGTCAGCGCGGTGCGGCGGTCGGCCGGGGTCGGACCGCCCACCAGGCCCAGACGCGTGCCGGACGGGAACGCCGGGTGCGGGGCGTCCGAGTCCGGGGAGCCCGGGCGCAGGACGTCGCCGGCGAGCAGGGCCCGACCGGCGTGACCGCCGAAGCCACCGAGCGTGAAGGTCGCGGTCGAGCCGAGGTAGGTCGGCACGTCGAAGCCGCCCCGGACCGCCAGGTAGGTGCGGAGGCCCGGACCGGGGGCCGTGCCGATCGCCAGGGTCTGGCCGGCGCCGACCTCGACGGGCTCCCACAGCGCCACGGGCTCACCGTCGAGGCTGACCGGCGCCGGCGCACCCGTGAGCGCGACCACCGCGGCGGCCGAGAACCGGAGTGTCGGGCCGGTGGCTGTGACCTCGAGCGCGGGGGCACCGTCCGGGTTGCCCACGGCGCGGTTCGCCTCGGCGAAGGACGCCGCGTCGAACGGGCCGCTCGGCGGGACGCCCACCTGCCAGTACCCGACCCGGCCGGGCAGGTCCTGGATCATCGTCATGGTGCCGGGCGCGACGACGTCGATGCGCGGGTCCGGGTCCTCGGTCGCGTCGAGCGTCGAGGTGGAGTGCGTGGCGGTGCGGAGCTCGAGGTCGTCGGTCAGCGCACGGAGGAGCCCGGCGTTCGTGACGATGCCGTCGATGCGGGTGGCCGCGAGCCCGTCGCGCAGCAGATCGAGGGCGTCGTCGCGGGTCTCCCCGGTGGCGATCACCTTCGCGAGCATCGGGTCGTAGAACGCGGACACCTCGGAGCCGGTCTCGACCCAACCGTCGACGCGGATGCCGGTGCGTTCGCCGGATGCCGTGGTCGCGCTCGGGAACACGGCCTGGGTGACGAGGCCACTGGAGGGCAGCGAGCCCTTCGCCGGGTCCTCGGCGTAGACGCGGGCCTCGACGGCGTGGCCGTTCGGGGTCCAGGTGCGGTCGAACACGTCGGGGTCGATGCCGGCGGCACCGTCGCTGGCCAGGCGGAGCATGAGCTCGACGAGGTCGACGCCGAACACTTCCTCGGTGACCGGGTGCTCGACCTGCAGGCGGGTGTTCACCTCGAGGAACGACGCCTCTTCGCGCACCGGGTCGTAGACGAACTCGACGGTGCCGGCGCTGCGGTACCCGACGCTCTCGGCCAGGCGGCGGGCGGACGCGTGCAGCTCGGCGCGGACGTGCTCGGGGAGCGCCGGTGCCGGGGCTTCCTCGATGACCTTCTGGTTGCGGCGCTGCAGGGAGCAGTCGCGGTCACCGATCACCGCCACGCGGCCCTCGCCGTCGCCGAAGAGCTGGACCTCGACGTGCCGGGCCGGTCGCACGAGCCGCTCGAGGAAGATGCCGGCCGACCCGAAGTTCGCGGTCGCCAGGCGGACGACGCTCGTGTAGGCCTCGCGGACCTCGTCGAGGGTCGAGCAGGCCTGCATGCCGATCCCGCCGCCGCCTCCGGTGGCCTTGAGCATGACGGGCAGCCCGATGCGCGCGGCTTCGGCCACGGCGTCGTCGACGCTGGCGAGCAGCCCGGTGCCGGCGAGCATCGGGACCCCGGCGGCGGCGGCCAGCTCGCGGGCGGTGTGCTTCGCGCCGAACCGGACGATCTGGTCGGCGGTCGGCCCGACGAACCGGATGCCGGCGTCCTCGCAGGCGCGGGCGAAGTCGGTGTTCTCGGACAGGAACCCGTAGCCGGGGTGCACGAGTCCGGCGCCGGTGTCCTTCGCGGCCTGCACCACCGCGTCGATGCGCAGGTACGAGTCGCGGGCGGGTGCGGGTCCGAGCCGGACGGCTGTGTCGGCCTCGCGGACGTGGGGTGCCGCACGGTCGGCGTCGGAGTAGACGGCGACGGTGCGCATGCCGAGCGCCTTTGCGGACCGGATGACGCGGCGGGCGATCTCACCGCGGTTCGCGACGAGGACGGTGTCGGTGCTGAGGGGGGTCTGGTTCACGGTGGCGGTCCCGGTGGGGTCGGGCGCGGCGGTCACGGCTGGACCACGATCATGCGCAGCGGTGTGCAGGAGAAGTCGTTGCAGGGGTTGTTCATCTGCGGGCAGTTCGAGACGACGACGAGCACGTCCCGCTCGGCCCGGATCGCGACCCGCTTGCCGGGGGCACTCATGCCGTCGACGATCCCGAGGGCGCCGTCGGCCTCGACCGGCACGTTCATGAACCAGTTGAGGTTCGACACGATGTCGCGGGCACCGAGTCCGTGGCGGCCGGCCTCGGCCAGGAAGTTCTCGCGGCAGCCGTGCTGGTACCGGGTGTGGTGCCCGTACCGAAGGGTGTTCGACTCCTTCGAGCACGCGCCGCCGATGGTGTCCTGCCGGTCGATCTCGTTCGCGACGACGGTCATCAGCGGGCGGCCCTCGTTCGACATCAGCACGGTGCCGGTGCGGACGTACGCGTTGCCCTGCGCGGCGAGGGTGTCCGGCACGCTGTACCGCTCGTCGGGGTCGTGGGCGTCGTAGAGCAGGCAGTCGGCGCTCTGGTTGCCGCCGACGTCGACGATGGTGAGCACCTGGCCGGCGCGGACCACGGCGGACCACGGCGCGAGCGGGGCGACCCGGTCGTCGCGGACCACGGTGCCCGGCACGAGGGACTCGCTCCAGTCGAGGGCGACGTCCGGGTCGTGGACGGCTCCGACCGGGACGGTGGAGGCGGGGGTGTGGGTGTGGGTCGTCGTGCCGGTCATCACAGGCCTCGGGCTTCCGCGTGGTCGATCGAGTTCAGGTAGGCGCGGGTGAGCTCCGGCGTCGCGGTGAACCGCTCGTCGGCCGCGGTCGTCGGGGCCCCGCGCCAGGCGTGCACCCGCAGTGGTCCGACCAGGTAGTCCGGGCGCGGGTCGATCGGGTGCGCGACGTTGGCGACCAGGACGAGCAGCGGCAGCTCGGCGACGAGCGTGACGTGGGTGCCCGCGCCGGCCGAACCGGTGAAGGTCATCGCCCCCTCGGCGTCGATCCGCACGCCCTGGAAGAACGAGATGCTCGGCGGCAGGTCCCGCTTGGTGAGCCCGTGCTTCGCGGCGGCCTTCGCGAACAGCGACCGACCGCTCGGGGTGCGCCCCTCGGGTGCCGCGTCGCCGTACTTCCGCTCGTTCCAGGCGTCGGTCGAGGTGCCGCAGAACGCGTCGTGGTGCCCCGAGGTGTCCTCGAGCACGGTCGCGAGTGCCCGGCCGTCCCCGCTCAGCAGCGGCGAACCCTGGCCCAGGTACGCCTGCCACGGGATCTTCTGGGTGTCGGCGACGTTGAGCCGTTCCCACGGTTCGAGCGCGTTGAACACCAGGACGTTGGCGCAGGCTTCACCCGTCGGGTCGTCGAACCGCAACCGTGACCCGCGGGCCAGCACCTTGTGCGTGTACCCGCCCGGCGCCACCGTCTCGGCCCAGACGAGCTGGGCGGGGTCGACGCCCTCGGGGGCGAACGGCGACGACGACGCCGGCAGGTACGGCATGTACTCGGACTGCGAGCCGGCCTGGGCGCGTGCGTCGGACCGGGAGGCGAGCACGCTGTCGGTCTGGTGGAGGTCGCGCATGGGGTTCCTTCCGGATCAGGCTTCGACGGGGGCGGGGACCGAGGCGGTGGTGGGGACCTCGGCCAGGGTGATCGGCCCGTGCGTACGGTGCCGCCAGCTCGACCACGCCCAGCCGACGAGCAGCACGCCGCCGATGAAGAGCAGGGCGCTGTACTGCAGCCACCACGACGTGCCGGTCAGGTCGTAGATCTCCGGCCGGGGCCAGATGAGGTTGATCGCCATGCCGATCTGGAACGCCACCGCCAGGGCGTTGAGCGGGATGCCCCAGCGACCGAGGGTGAAGAGCGGCTTGCCGTCCTCGTCCACCCCGGTCGGCAGCCCGGTACGACGGAGCGTGATCCGCTGGACCAGCAGCGGCCCGGTGACCCCGAGGTAGGCCAGGTAGAGCATCGCGATGCACAGGCTCGACAGGGCGGTGAAGATCGCGGACTGCCCGATGTTGACGGCGAGGGCCAGCCCGGCGCCGACCCCGACGACGATCGACGCCGCGATCGGGGTGCCGGTGCGGGGCGAGACCCGGGCGAGGGTGCGGTGGAAGGGCAGCGCCTTCTCGCGGGCCATCGAGTAGACCATCCGGGCGCCGGCGGTCTGCACGGCGAGGGTGCACGCGAAGACCGCGACGGCGACGGTGCAGAGCAGGAGTCGCCCGAAGACGTCGCCCAGGGTCGAGGTGATCACCCAGGCGAGGCCCTGCGTGGCGAGCTTGCCGTCGGTCAGGCTCGGGGCGGCGACGAGGGCGCCGATGATGAGCAGCCCGCCGCCGAGACCGGAGACCGTGAGTGCCCGGACGATCGTCTTCGGGGTGGTCCGGCGCGGGTTGTGGGTCTCCTCGGCGAGCTCACCGGCCGAGTCGAAGCCGACCATCACGTACGCGGCCATCAGCGAGGACGCCAGGAACGCCCACACGTACGGCTCGGTGCTGGTCGACCCGGCGGTCGTGAACACCACGGAGGCGCTGCGGTGCGGCAGGAGGAACAGGGCGCCGATGAGCACGACGACGCCGATGATCTCGATGAGCACGCCGAAGCTCGTCACGCGGGCCATCAGCCGGACGCTCGTGATGTTCACGATCGTCGTCACGGCGAGCATCACCAGACCGAGGACCACCGCGTTCGCGGCACCGGTCGGCGACGCGACGGACGGGTCCGCGCCCGGACCGCCGACGACCTGGAACCCGTCCCAGATCGCGGGGAGCACGGCCTGCACGGCGATGGCCGCCACCGCGACGGTGAGGATCTGGCCGATGATCATCGTCCAGCCGGTGAACCACCCGAACCGGGCTCCGGCCAGGCGGCTCGACCACTGGAAGATCGCGCCGGAGATGGGCCAGCGGGCCGCGAGCTGCGCGAAGTTCAGCGCGACGAGCAGCTGGCCGCCGAAGACGAGCGGCCACGCCCAGAAGAACGCAGCACCGCCGAGCCCGAAGCCGAGTCCGAACAGCTGGAAGACCGTGGTGAGGATCGAGACGAAGGAGAAGCCCGCCGCGAAGGAGGAGAACGAGCCGACCCCGCGGTGGAGTTCCTGCTCGTAGCCGAGGCGGGCGAGCCCCTGGGTGTCGACGTCGGACGTGGCGCGCGGTGCGTGGAGCGGTGCTTGCGGAGAACGCATGACTGCAGACCTTTCGCGGAGTACCTGTCGGGTGACAGGTAGTGCGACAAGTGTCTTGCGGCCCTGTGTCGTCGCCGTTGCCCGTCTGTTTCGAGTGCGTGACGGCAGGCCTCGGCGTGTAAACGTTCCGAGTCGGCGGGCGGATCAGCGGCGGGGGATCACCGGCGGGGGATCACTCGACGTCCACGTCCCGCTTGCCGCGGCGGACGATGAGCGGGTCCGGCTTGCCGATGACGTCGGCTGCCTTGTCCGGGTAGTCGAACTGCGTCAGGAAGTACCGCATCGCGTTGAGGCGCGCGCGCTTCTTGTCGTTCGACCGCACGATCGTCCACGGCGCGTAGCGCTTGCTCGTCCTGGTGAACATCGCGGTCTTCGCCTCGGTGTAGTCCTCCCACCGGTCGAGCGACAGCAGGTCGATGTCGGACAGCTTCCACCGCCGCACCGGGTCGAGCTGGCGCATCGCGAACCGGGTCCGCTGCTCGCGCCGGGTCACCGAGAACCAGAACTTCGTCAGGTGGATGCCGGAGTCGACGAGCATCCGCTCGAACTGCGGCACCTGGGTCATGAACGACTCGTACTCGTCGTCGCTGCAGAACCCCATCACCCGTTCGACGCCGGCGCGGTTGTACCAGGAGCGGTCGAACAGGACCATCTCACCGGCGGCCGGCAGGTGCTGCACGTACCGCTGGAAGTACCACTCGCCACGCTCGCGCTCGGTCGGCTTGCTCAGCGCCACGACCCGCGAGGTCCGGGGGTTGAGGTGCTCCGTGAACCGCTTGATAGTGCCGCCCTTGCCCGCGGCGTCACGCCCTTCGAAGAGCACGACGACCTTCTGGCCGGTGTCCTCGAGCCAGTACTGGCACTTCAGCAGCTCGATCTGCAGCAGGTACTTCTGGTACTCGTACTCGTCCCGCGGCAGGCGCTCCGAGTACGGGTAGTCGTCCTGCCAGGTGAGCACCGGGTTGCCGTGCGGGTCGATCAGCTCCGGGTCGGCCGTCTGACCGTCCGCGACGCTGTACCCCTCGGTCCGCAGCTGTTCGATGTACTCCCGCAACGGCTGCGAGTACGGCGCTGTGTCCACGGTGTCCTCCCTCTGCGAGCCGATCGGGTGTCGGCCCCAGGGCCATCCTGGCCCGGCCACCCGCACGACCGCCCCACGCCTCGCCCTGGACGCGACCCGATGACGGCCTGGAGGCGCGGTGCGGGCCCGCCCCGTGCCTCCCGACCGCATGTGGCCCTTCACAGGCATGATGGGGCCATGACGGACCAGGCCGAGATGATCCACCCCGAGATCGCACCGAGCGGAGACGGGTGCGTCGAGTGCGACGCGACCGGCTCGTGGTGGGTGCACCTGCGCCGCTGCGCGGCGTGCGGCCACGTCGGCTGCTGCGACGACTCCCTCAACACACACGCGACGCGGCACTGGGAGGAGACCGGGCACGCGGTCATCCAGAGCTACGAGCCCGGCGAGACCTGGGCGTGGGACTACCGCGACGACTCCCGTTCCGAGGGGCTCGAGCTCGCGGCACCCACCAGCCACCCCGTGACGCAGGCAGTCCCCGGGCCGGCGGATCGCCTTCCCGGGGACTGGTTGGAACTGCTCGGCGGATCACGCTGATCCGCGGCGGTCGTCAGGTCAGACGGCCGCGGTCGCCTCGTCGCGGTGCGGGAGCTTCCAGCCCGGACGCACGAAGTGGCAGGTGTAGCCGTGCGGGTTCTTCTCGAGGTAGTCCTGGTGCTCGTCCTCGGCCTCCCAGAACGGGCCGGCCGCGGTGACCTCGGTGACGACCTTGCCGGGCCAGATGCCCGACGCGTCGACGTCCGCGATGGTGTCGAGCGCGACCTGCCTCTGCTCGTCGGTCGTGGTGAAGATGGCCGAACGGTAGCTGCGACCGATGTCGTTGCCCTGGCGGTCCTTCGTCGACGGGTCGTGGATCTGGAAGAAGAACTCCAGCAGGTCCCGGTACGAGATCTGGGACGGGTCGAAGACGATCTCGACCGACTCGGCGTGGTCGCCGTGGTTGCGGTACGTCGCGTTCGGCACGTCGCCGCCGGAGTAGCCGACGCGGGTGCTGACGATGCCGGGACGACGACGGAGGAGCTGCTGCGCTCCCCAGAAGCAGCCGCCGGCGAGGATGGCGGTCTCGGTGGTGGTCATGGTGGCCTCCTGGGCTCTCGTGTCACTGGCTGCAACACCGTGTGGTGCAACCGGCAACAGGGACGATCTGTTCCCGTCGTCAGGTCCCCTGTGGGGCACGGACCCACCCGGGTGTGCGGTCGGTACGACTCGACCCTACGAGTCCGTGCTCCGTGTCACCCCTGCGGTACGGTCGGGCTCACATGAAGCGGTCATCCATCGACGAAGTCCAGCGCCGTCCACGTGGTTGGTGGCTGCTCGGACTCGCGTTCTGTTTCCTCGTCTTCCTCGAGGTGTTCGTGGCGATCGGCTCGCTACTGGGGATGGTCGTCGCGCAACTTGAGCAGTACACGCCCTGCGCTTCCGACGTGACGTTGCAGTGTTCGTACGCCGTCGGGGAGACCGCACAGTTCCTCGTGCCGCTCCTCGCACTCGTCGTCGCGATCACGACCTGGGTCATCGGGGCGTCTGGTGCTCCCACGGTACGGCGACAGGTGGTGGTACCCACGATCGGCCTCGTGGTCATCGTCCTGATCTTCGTGCTCGGCGTCGTCGCGATCGATCTGTCGATCAGGTGATCGCGCCCCGCTTCAGTACGCGTAGGTGCCCTGCACGGAGTACACCCGGAGCTGGGTCATCGTTGCGACACCCTGGCTGATCGTCGGCATCGCGATCGCGCCGGTCCAGGTGTCCGACGGGCCGCCGCTGCTGACTGCGCCACCGACGCGGAGCCCCCCGGTGCTCGCCTGCTCGTCCGCGCCCAGGGCGTGGTAGGCGACGCCTTCGCCGGCAGCGTCGTGGTTGACCACGATCCGGATCTGCTGGTTGTCCGCGTCCCAGACGCCGGTGACGAACGTCCACTGGTCCGTCAGCCCCCGAGTCCGCGCTGGTGACACGCACGTGCCGCTCGTCAGGTCGGGCTGCGACTTCACGCAGAAGCGGTAGTCGTCTCCCGCCCACTGCAGGTAGAAGACCGACCCGGTCGGTCCGTCCATCGACACGGCAGTTCCGTACCGACCCTCCTGCGCCGCCGACGGTTTCATCCAGGCAGACACCGTGTAGCTCTTCGTCGTGTCGATCGGCGCTGAGGCGGTGCGGTTGAAGCCGGAGAGGGCAGCCCAGTAGCCGAGGCTCCACTTCTTCGTCTTGCCCTCACACGCGGTGTCGCGCGACAGGAAGTAGTCCTCACCGGACAGGCACTGGAAGACCTCGGCTGACCCGTTCCACTTGGTCGGGACGTCCGCTGCCGTCTTCCAGGCGTACCCGAGCGCCTTGGGCTTCCCGTCCGCGCCGACCTGCATGGTGAAACCAGATGGGCACGCGCCGGTGACCGTGGCCGTGTAGATGCCACTCGTGCAGGTCTTGACCTGGATCATGTTCGACGGGACGTCGGCCGACGGCCCGTAGACCTGCAGTCCGCCGAGCCCCATCTCGTAGGTCTTGCCGGTCGCAGACGTCGAGTGCGCACCCCCACCCTTGTAGCGGTTGACGCGAACCACGTCGTCCTGCTCGATGGAGGGGGCCCCCAACGGGATCGCCCCCACGTCGAGTGGCGTCGTGCTCGTGGTGGGGTCGAGCGTCAGCGCTTGCGCTGCCCGTGCGCCGGTACCGGCGTACGAGCTGTCGTCGCCGATCACGGTCGGCGAGGCGACGGTTCCGCGACCCGACACTGATTCGCCCTGCTGGCCCGACCAGGCGTGTCCTGCGTTCGAGGGACCGGTACCGACACGGGGATCGTCATCTGCGGCCACGCTGTTGCCGGGGACCACCAGGCCGTCTCTGCCGCTCCCGGCGTACGCGGTCGAGACGTTGGCGGCCTTGTCGATGCTCTTCACCCACAGTCGACTCGTGCTGTCGGACGGTGTGAAGCTGACCTTCGCCGTACCGCTGGCATCTGCGCAGACGTAGACGACGATGCCGTCACGGAGGTCGCACGAGTGGTACCCGGTCGCGGTGGTCACCGCTTCCGAAACCGGCTGGACCGGCTGGAGGCTGCCGCCGTCGGAGAGCCAGTACTGGAAACCGCGGATGTCCTTGTCCTTGGTGCTGGCGGTCACCGTGGCGGTCACCTTCGTGCCCACCCTGTACGAGGCGGGCAGCCCGGAGACGGTCGGAGGGTTCGGCACGGTGCTGTCGGAGGAGAAGTAGCACCAGCCCGTCCAGCCGCCCCAGTCGGTACCGTCGTTGCTCTTCGCACGGAACATGTAGTGGCCGTCAGCGAGGGCGCCCTTCGGGATCTGGACGCTCTGGGGCCCTGCGCTCGTCAGGTCGACGCCGTCCGACCAGGCGATCGTGTCCGGGTCGTCGGAGCGCATGACGTGGAAGGTCGTGCGCACGAGTCCACCATCGGGATCACTGGCCTTGACCTGCAACGTGATGGGCTGGGCTGCGTTGTTGACGAACGCGCTGTTGGCGTCACTCGTGCCACAGGCGCGCGTGGGACTCGTGATCGTGATGCCGCTCGGCGTGTTCGGCTTGGTGTTGTACTCGATGGTGAGTGTGGCGTTGTAGGCGAAGTGTTTGCGGCTGAGGCTGCCTTCGGTGGGGGAGCGGAGGCCGATCTGGAGGGTGTTGCCGGCGGTGGCGGCGGCGCCGCGGGTGACGTCCCAGCCGACGGCTTTGCCGGGCATGGCGCAGCCGGCGACGCTGGGGATCTCGGCGTCGGAGATGTGGTCGCGCCATTGGCCTTGGTTGGCTTGGTCGTCGTTCCAGTTCTGTCCGGGTGTGACGTTGCCGTAGCGCCAGGCCTGGACGGTGGCTTCGCCGCAGCTGTAGTTCGCGATGGCGTTGAAGTGTGCTTCGGTGATGTGTTTGCCGTCGAGGGGGCCGAGGTTGAACTGCCAGAACGCGCGTGACATGAACGTCTTGCCGTTCTCGACGGCGTAGCCGACGCTCTGGTAGCCGTTCGCTGCCTGGCCGTTGAGGTAGGACTGGGTGGGGTAGGCGATGTCGTCGAACCAGAGTGCGTTCTGACCGGAGGACCAGTCGGGGTCGACGAACACGGGGAACGTCGGTGCGGTGTCGGTTGCGTCGGTGACGTCGAGCGTGACTGCGGTGGTGGTCGTGGTGTGCTCGAGGGGGGTGGCGCTGCCGGCGCCGCCGGGGCCGTCGGCGTCGCCGCCGTCGGAGGAGTCCCACCAGGTCGGCTTCGACGACTGCAGGGTGGATCCATCGGTCGCGGTCGCTGTTGATGCTGTCGACGAGGTCGAGACGGTGGCGCCGTGCATCTGCAGCTCGACCTGTTGCAGGTCCGGGTTCGTGGCGGCTTCTGGCGTGTTGACGACGAGCACTTCCGCCATGCCTGACGGTGTTGCGGTGAGGCGCAGGTCGACCTCGGGCAGGACGTCTGCGTAGGTGGCTGTGGCGCCGTCGATGGTCGGCGAGGGCAGGGCGCCGCCGGCGGGCCAGGACTCGCTGACCCAGGCGCCGGTGTCGGTCTGGACCTGTGCGAGGGTGTCGGTGCCGCCGCGGGAGAACCGGACGTGGGTGTCGGTGGCCTTCGGTGCGATCCAGGACTGGTCGACGGGAACGAGGTCGGTCTCGACGGGGATCCACTGCCCGGCCTGCTGGGTGCGGACCGGGATGGTGTCCTGTGTCACGGTGAACGAGCCGTCCGGGTTCGCCGTGAGCAGGCTCGTCGGGGTGGTTTCGTCCGAGACGGTCACGCCGTGGTCGTGGGCCTGCGCGATCTCGGAGGCGTCCGCCGAGGTCGCGGAGGACTGGCTGTCCGCGATGGTCGGTGTGGTGGTGGCGGACCCATCGGCGAACGCGGGTGCGCCCGTCGTCGCGAGCAGACCGAGCACCAACGCTGATGTGGCCACTGTCGCGACCACGGTTCTGCCGTGCGGCATTGAACCCCCTGTGAACATCCCGAGCGCGAACTGCGCGAGCACACCGTAGCGAGACCCCGAACCCGGCGAAGACCCCCGAACACGGCACACCACACAGCCACGAGGGGATCCCCGCCCCGCTCAGCCCCGAGAACTCGGCGATGCACCGTCGGAGAGACCCGCGCCGTCGTCCTGTGAACATCCACTCAGCACACGGCGCGGATCAATCGTCAGTAGCGGTAGCTCCCGGAGGTCATCAAGTAACGCAGCTGCGTCCGGGTTGCGACGCCCTGGGTGATGGACGGCATCGCGATGTCACCACTCCACGAATCGACGGGCGCTCCGTCGCTGACACCGCTGCCGAGGAGGAGGCCGCCGCTGCTCGACCTCTCGCCTGCTCCGAGCGAGTGACCGGTCACGCCCACCCCGGACGACGACGCATTGACCATGATCCGGACCTGGTTGTTCGCGGGGTCCCAGACACCCGTGACGAAGGCCCACGTGCCCGGGGACGCGGACGTCTGAGCGGGACTGGTGCAGTCGACGGACGGGGTGTCGGTCTGTTCCTTGACGCAGAAGCGGTACTTGCCGTCGACGTACTGCAGGTAGAACGGCGAATTGGTCTGTCCGTCGAGGGACATCGCCGTGTTGGTCTCGTCGACGGAGGTCTTCGAGGGCCGGAGCCATGCGGAGACCGTGTAGCTCTTCGTCGTGTCCACGATGGGACCCGAGGTCGTGCTGGTCCCTGCCGCGGCGAAGAAGCCGAGGTCGCTGTCCTTGGTGAAGCCTTCGCAGTCCGGGTCGATGGAGGTGAAGTAGTCGACGTCGCCGTGCACGCACCGGTACGCGTGTACGGGCTTCGTCCCCGTGGGCACATCGGCCGCCACCGTCCACGAGTAGCCGAGCTGCACACCAGAGTCGCTGCAGGCACGTCCGGTCGTCATGTCGCCGACCGACGTCGGACACGACCAGAGCAGCCGACTGTGCGAAGGCGCGGGTGCGGCGGGGCTCAGGAGTTCGCCCAGCGTGGACTGGAAGTCCTTGCCGGCTCGCGTGCGCGCTGTGACGGCGATGTGACCGTAGTCGCCGTAGTAGCGGTTGATCCGGACGAGGTCGTCTTGGTGGACACGCGTGGCGTCGAACGGACCGGCGTACCCGGTGTCATCGATGGGGCCGCTCGTGACCGCGCTCGGGTCGAGGGTCAACGACCGGGGGCTGGTCGGGGTCGATGCTTCGTCGAGGAGGACTCTTCGTGATCCGGAAGTGCCGTCGCCTCCCACGTGCCCTGAGCTCCCCGTCCAGGTGTGTGCAGCGCTCTCGCTGTCGACGGTGCGATCGGAGTCCGCCACGATGGGCCAACCCTGGTTCGAGGTGTCCGGGGATGCCGCGGTGACGGAGACGTTGCCGGCCTTGTCGATGCTCTTCACCCAGAGAACGCTGCTGTTGTCGGTCGGTGCGAACCGGATGGTCGCGGTCCGCGAGGACGTGGCACACACGTACGTCACGATCCCGTCGTGCAGGCCGCAGTCCGGGAACCCGATGGCAGTGTTCGCTGCTGCCGTGACCGGTTGGATGTCCGAGCGAGAAGCGCTCACCCACCACGCGAACCCGGCGATCGACGCGTCCGTCGGCGTGGTGGCGGTGACGGAGGTCGCGACCCCGACGGTGTGCGGCTTGTCCACACCCGTCACCGAAGGAGCCTTCGGAGGAGTCGAGTCGGAGTGGATGTAGCACCACGACGACCAGTCGCCCCACTCGCTGTCGTCGTTCGAACGCGCGCGGACAGCGAAGTCCCCGTCGGGCAGGTAGCCCTTCGGCAGGACTGCCGTCTGCGTTCCCTGTGCCGCTCGGACCGAGACGACTCCGTCACCGACGTGCGTTGCCAGGTCCGACGCCTTGTACACGTAGAACTTCGTCGCGAGGTTCTCCCCGTCGGGATCCGAGCTCTGCACCGAGAGGGTCAGGCTCTGCGCATCGTTGTTGATCCATGCGGCGGAATCAGTCGAGTCCCCGCACGTGCGGGTCGGCGAGGTGATCCGGAAGTGCGTCGGGGCGTTCGGGACGGTGTTGTACTCGATGGTGAGTGTGGCGTTGTAGGCGAAGTGTTTGCGGCTGAGGCTGCCTTCGGTGGGGGAGCGGAGGCCGATCTGGAGGGTGTTGCCGGCGGTGGCGGCGGCGCCGCGGGTGACGTCCCAGCCGACGGCTTTGCCGGGCATGGCGCAGCCGGCGACGCTGGGGATCTCGGCGTCGGAGATGTGGTCGCGCCATTGGCCTTGGTTGGCTTGGTCGTCGTTCCAGTTCTGTCCGGGTGTGACGTTGCCGTAGCGCCAGGCCTGGACGGTGGCTTCGCCGCAGCTGTAGTTCGCGATGGCGTTGAAGTGTGCTTCGGTGATGTGTTTGCCGTCGAGGGGGCCGAGGTTGAACTGCCAGAACGCGCGTGACATGAACGTCTTGCCGTTCTCGACGGCGTAGCCGACGCTCTGGTAGCCGTTCGCTGCCTGGCCGTTGAGGTAGGACTGGGTGGGGTAGGCGATGTCGTCGAACCAGAGTGCGTTCTGACCGGAGGACCAGTCGGGGTCGACGAACACGGGGAACGTCGGTGCGGTGTCGGTTGCGTCGGTGACGTCGAGCGTGACTGCGGTGGTGGTCGTGGTGTGCTCGAGGGGGGTGGCGCTGCCGGCGCCGCCGGGGCCGTCGGCGTCGCCGCCGTCGGAGGAGTCCCACCAGGTCGGCTTCGACGACTGCAGGGTGGATCCATCGGTCGCGGTCGCTGTTGATGCTGTCGACGAGGTCGAGACGGTGGCGCCGTGCATCTGCAGCTCGACCTGTTGCAGGTCCGGGTTCGTGGCGGCTTCTGGCGTGTTGACGACGAGCACTTCCGCCATGCCTGACGGTGTTGCGGTGAGGCGCAGGTCGACCTCGGGCAGGACGTCTGCGTAGGTGGCTGTGGCGCCGTCGATGGTCGGCGAGGGCAGGGCGCCGCCGGCGGGCCAGGACTCGCTGACCCAGGCGCCGGTGTCGGTCTGGACCTGTGCGAGGGTGTCGGTGCCGCCGCGGGAGAACCGGACGTGGGTGTCGGTGGCCTTCGGTGCGATCCAGGACTGGTCGACGGGAACGAGGTCGGTCTCGACGGGGATCCACTGCCCGGCCTGCTGGGTGCGGACCGGGATGGTGTCCTGTGTCACGGTGAACGAGCCGTCCGGGTTCGCCGTGAGCAGGCTCGTCGGGGTGGTTTCGTCCGAGACGGTCACGCCGTGGTCGTGGGCCTGCGCGATCTCGGAGGCGTCCGCCGAGGTCGCGGAGGACTGGCTGTCCGCGATGGTCGGTGTGGTGGTGGCGGACCCATCGGCGAACGCGGGTGCGCCCGTCGTCGCGAGCAGACCGAGCACCAACGCTGATGTGGCCACTGTCGCGACCACGGTTCTGCCGTGCGGCATTGAACCCCCTGTGAACATCCCGAGCGCGAACTGCGCGAGCACACCGTAGCGAGACCCCGAACCCGGCGAAGACCCCCGAACACGGCACACCACACAGCCACGAGGCGGAGTTCGCCCGGACCGGCGGGCATGGCCGGGAGGGTGATAGTCCTCACAGCTGCAGAGGCGCGAGGCCCGGATCTCCGCGGATCGAGTCCGGGTCACCCGCGTTCGGGGGGCACCTGTCTATGTGTTCCCGATCGATACGATCCGGAAGCCGTCCACGGAAGCTCCGCGCGCGGCCCTGAACCGAAAACTGGGGGACTCGTGCATCGAGCAGCTGTAACCGTTCGCTTTGCGGTCGAAGGCGCTGACGCGTGAGCCGGCACCGTTCACGGCCGCAGACCCGTCAGCGCCTGAGGACTCGAGCATCGATCGCCCTGATCGCAGTCGTGGCGGTCACCACCTCCGTCTTGACCTACGTCAATTCCGGCGATTCGAGCATCGTCGCCGATCTCGGGACCTCCGTTTCGGGTCGCCATGCGCGTGCGATCGACCAGCACGTCCAGGCGTCGTCATCGAAGACGGTCACGACTCCGACGAAGCACCTGACGGCGAACAGCTGGGATCTCTCCCTCGGTGGGGAGCTGCCGGGGACTGGCCTCGTCACCTCTGCTTCCGCCGGGGGGACCGCAGCACGGGTGAGCGGGGCATGGCGCGCGCTCGGTGACACGGGACTCGAAGTCGCCGCCGCACGTGCCGACACCTCGACCGGTGTCCTCGAACACGTGACCGCACGGGTGGCCTCTCGTGCCGCAGCGAAACACCAACACCTCCAAGGCATCGTGATCAAGCTCACACGCCCGACGACCCGGAAGAACGCTGCTCCCGTCGCGGTGAAGGTACCGACCAAGCTGCTCGCACAGCAGTTCGGTGCGGACTACGCACACCGCACACGCTGGGTGCAGCTGGACGGCGACAAGCCGTACTCTGCGGCAGCGGCGGTGCCGGTGGCAACGTTGACCTCGGCGAAGAGCGTGGTCCTGACACCGATGCTCGCTGCTCGCACGGTGACCCTCGCCGCAACGAGTGCGACGGCGTCGAGCAGTGGCTCGGGGAGCTTCTCCGCAACGTCCATGAAGGAATCCGGGTCGTGGGACGTGTCCGCGCAGACCGGAGACTTCACCTGGCAGTACCCGATGACGGCTCCTGCACCGCCGGCAGGCCCGAGCCCCAACATCGCGCTTGCGTACGACTCGCAGAGTGTCGACGGCGAGACCGGCTCGACGAACAACCAGCCCTCGGCCGTCGGAGACGGGTGGGACCTCGCGGCGGCCGGCTCCATCGAGCGCCGGTACGTGCCATGTTCTCAGGACGACGGTGCGTCCGGTCCGGTGAAGACCTCCGGTGACCAGTGCTGGAAAGCGGACAACGCGACGCTCTCCCTCGCTGGCCACAATGCGGCGCTGGTTCGCGACAAGACTTCCGGAACGTGGAAGATGCAATCCGATGACGGGTCACGCATCGAGCACCTCGTCGGCACCGGATCCGGTTGCTCGCCGAACGGGACCTACGACACCGACTGCTGGCGCGTCACGACGACCGACGGAACGCAGTACTACTTCGGGAAGAACCAGCTGCCTGGATGGGCGTCCGGAAAGGCCACGACCAACTCGACCTGGACGGTGCCGGTGTTCGGGAACGACGCCGGGGAGCCTTGCCATGCGTCGACGTTCGCTGCGTCGTCCTGCACACAGGCGTGGCGATGGAACCTGGACTACGTCGTCGATGTCCATGGGAATGCCGAGGCCTTCTACTACGACGCGGAGACGAACAGCTACGGCAAGAACGGTTCGGGTGCCACCAGCTACGTCCGAGGCGGCCAGCTCGATCACATCGACTACGGACTCACTGCCGCCACTGTCTACACGGCCAACGCCGCGAGCGGACGAGTCACCTTCGGCTACAACGCGTACGGACGGTGCAGCGACTCAACCCACGCAAACTGCACGAGTGAAGCCATAACAGCTGCCGCGACGAAGCCCGCGAAGCCGACCTACTACCCGGACGTGCCGTGGGACCAGTTCTGCACGTCGGCATGCACCGCCACCACTGTCCCGAGCTTCTGGACCGATGGCATGTTGGACACGGTGACGACAGCGGTGCGGTCGGGATCTTCCTACGCGACCGTCGACAAGTGGACGCTGTCGCATTCGTTCCCGTCGCCGGGAGACGGGACGAACGCTGCGCTGTGGATGACGCAGGTGCAGCACACCGGGTACTCAGGGAGCAGCTCGCTCACCGAGCCCGCCGTGAAGTTCGGCGGCGTGGCGATGCAGAACCGGGTCTGGGCGGTCGATGGCCTCGCGCCGTTGGACAAGCAGCGAATCTCGTCCATCACCTCCGAGACAGGTGCTGTGACATCCGTCAACTACTCGGGCCAGGACTGCACGCCGGCAGAAGTCCCGTCGCTCAAGGGCGACTTGGCGAACAACGTGCGGCGGTGCTTCCCGCAGTGGTGGACGGGCAACGTCGTTCCGGCGCAGGAACCGAAACTCGACTTCTTCCACAAGTACGTCGTGACGAGTGTCGTGGATGATCCCCGCACCGGTGGGGGCAACGACCGGCCGCACGAGACGAGCTACGCGTACACCGGCAAGCCGGCATGGCGCTACTCGAATACGCCGTTCGTGCCGTCGAAGTACCGGACCTGGTCGAACTACGCTGGCTACGACACCGTAGAAGTGCGCGATGGCGCCAAGTCCTCGCCGGCCGATCAACAGGTCACCGCGTACGTCTTCTACCGGGGGCTCGACGGCGACAGGGCTTCCGACGCGGGTGGCACCAAGTCCGTCGCGGTGACCGGAGCGCCCGGAGTGGACGATTCACCGTGGCTCGCCGGACGGACGCGTGAAACGGTCGTCCGGGCCGGGGTCGGCGGAGCGGTCATCTCCACCACGGTGCAGACTCCGTGGTCTTCGTCGGTCCTGGCGGACGACGGAACGCTGCAAGCTCGTCGTGTCGACGAGGGCACCTCGAGGGTGACGGAGCCGACTTCCTCTGGGGCGACGAGGTCAGTGGTCACCTCGAAGGACTACGACTCCCACGGTGAGGAGATCCAGGAAGAGACGCGGAGTTCCGACGCTGGGTCGACCTGCTCGACCACGACCTACGCTCCGGCGAACACGACCACCTGGCTGGTCGGCGTACCGCTCGAGGAGAAGGTCGTCGATGTCCCGTGCGACACGGAGACGCCCGATGTGAGCGACGTCATGTCGGATGTTCGGACGACGTACGACAACGATGCGCTCGGCGCCGTCCCGACGCGCGCTGATCCGACGAAGGTGGAGACCGTCTCGTCGTACTCCGGGTCGGTTCCGGTGTGGACGAAGGCCACTGCTGCACAGTTCGACGCGATGGGCAGGGTGACCTCCTCCACTGACGAGATCGGGCGGACGACGGCGACGACCTACACACCGACGACCGGCGGCCCGGTGACGGCTGTGACCACGACGAACGTCAAGGGCTGGAAGCACACGGAGACGCTGGAGCCGGGGCGGAACTCGGTCCTGAGCGTGACCGACTTCGACGGCAGCGTCACGACGGCGAGCTACGACCCGCTCGGTCGGCGGACCCAGGTCTGGATGCCAGGACGGGCGAAGGCTGCTTTTCCTTCAGCGCCCAACTACGCCTACGCCTACACCGAGTCCCAGACTGCCCCTCTCGCCGTGGCGACCACCTCGCTCAACGCGACCGGAACGACCACCGCCTTCACGCTCTACGACGGGCTCGGCCGGCAAGTGCAGACGCAGCGCCCGTCGAGTTCCGGGGGCAGCGTCGTCTCCGACACGGCGTACGACAGTCAAGGCCGACCCACCTTGGTGAACAACGACTACTGGTCGAGCGGAAGCGCTCCGTCCAACAAGCTGTTCCTCCCCGTGAGTCAGCAGCAGATCCAGTCCAGCGTCGAGACGCAGTACGACGCCGTCGGCCGTTCCACGGCGGAGATCACGTCTTCGTACGGGGTCGAGAAGTACCGTACGACGACCCGGTACTCCGGTGCGGACGAAGTGGACGTCCTCCCGCCGGCAGGGGGGACGCCGACATCGATCTTCACGAACTCGCTCGGCAAGAAGACGACCTACCGTGAGTACCTCGGTGCGTTCGGTTCGACCGAGCGCCAAGACACGCGCTACACCTACGACGGGCGCGGTGCGCTGAGTTCGATGCAGGACCCGGCGGGAAACCGGTGGTCGTGGTCCTACGACGTGCTGGGCCGTCGTGTCGCAGCGAACGATCCAGACGCTGGCTCGTCCACGTACGCCTTCGATGCCGCGGGTCGCCAGACGAGCAGCACCGACGCGCGCGGCGTGACGTTGACCACGCAGTACGACGACCTCGATCGTGAGACCGCCCGCTACGTCGGTGGCACGAACGGCGCCATCGACAGCTCGTGGACCTACGACTCTGTCAAGATCGGACAACTCAGTTCGAGCACGCGGTACGTCGGTTCCACTCCTGGTCACCCTGGGAGCGCCTACACGACCTCGATCGGAGGCTACGACGGTTCCAACCAGCCGACCGCGCGCACGGTCAGCATCCCGGCTGATGCTCCGGCTTTCGGGGGAACCACCTACACGACGAAGCAGGCCTACAACACCGACGGATCGCTCGCTTCGGTGACCGCTCCCGCGATCGGGGGTATCGCTGCGGAGCGCTCCACCTACACGTACAACGCACTGGGGGCGCCGAGCAGTCTCGCGGGCATCAAGAGCTACGCCGGACTGACGTACGACGCGCTCAACCGGGTCGCACAGGTGGATCGTGACGGCACCGTGGTCAACACGACGGCGTACACGCGCGATGCGGCCACCGGCGCGCTCACCGGGATCCTGGATCAAACCGGGACGGGTTCGTCCACGGTCGTCCAGGCGAAGCGGACCTACACGAGGAACGCTGCCGGATCGATCACGTCGACGTCGACGACGGGCGCAGCGGGGAGCGAAATCCAGTGCTACGCGTACGACTCCCTGCAGGAACTGACCGAAGCATGGACCCCGACAGCGAGCTGTGCGAATGATCCCGTCGTCGGCGGTCTCGGTGGCGCGAGCCCCTTCTGGAACTCGTACGAGTACGACACGAAAACCGGGAACCGGACTTCGGAAACGAAGCACGTGGCCAGCGGTGACGTCGTCTCCAGCTACTCCTATGCATCGCCAGGGTCCGCCCACCCGCACGCCGTGGAGCAGGTTGCCAAGGCCACAGCCGGATCAGCTGTCGAGAACTCGACCTACGATTACGATCCCGCCGGCAACACCATCCAGAACGACGACCTCTCGTTGTCGTACGGCGCCGACGGCAGTGTGTCGTCGATCCAGTCCGGCTCGGGGCAACAGCAGGAGATCTACGACGCCGAAGGAGCGCTCCTGCTCCAGATCGACCCGGTCGATGGCGCCGCGCTCTTCCTCGGTGACACCGAGCTCAGGCAGGAGCCTTCGGACGCAGAGCCGAGAGCCACGCGCACGTACGCCCTCGCCGGCGTCCTGATCGCAGAGCGTTCCGTCGAACCGACGGGTCAGGTCGTCAAGGCCCTCGACAGTGACATCGACGGGAACGCCGACCTGGAGAGTTCGGTCTCGGACGGCAAGGTTGTCCGACGCTGGTTCGATCCGTTCGGCAACCTGCGCGAGCCCTCGCCGACGTGGGGATCGAAGCGTGGCTTCCTCAACGCACCCGTGTCGGACTTCTCCGGGCTCGTGCAACTCGGAGCGCGTGCCTACGATGCGTCGCTCGGACGATTCCTGTCGGTCGACCCGGTCTCCGGGACGGACAACCCTCGTCAGAACAACGCGTACGGGTACGGTGCGAACGACCCCGTCAACAACACCGACGCGACCGGCGAGTGCTACCTGGCCATCGGCGGAGGCGGCAACTGTGGCGGTGGGGTGGAGCACGTCAACCCCCACGCTCCGAGCGGTATCAACCACGGCGCGAACGGCCGTGTCTGGGTGACCATCCCGCGCCGACCGTCTGCACCCCGGCCGGCAACGACCTACACGTACGTCAGCGGTGTTCGCATCGCGCAGCCCCACCCGGTCGGACCGTACTCGAACTTCGAGGTCTCCAGGAAACAGGCACTGGCAGGCGAGGCGCGCACCCAGTGGGCCGCCTGGCAGCTCGGTCAGCTCCTCGACCTGTTCAACGCCCTTCCCCTCGAGGGGGCTGCGGAGAAGGGCGCGGCCGCTGTGGGCATGGCCGGAGCAGGGGGGCGTGCTACTGCAAGGACCTACCAGCTTGCGCAGGCTCGCGCGGACGCAGCGGCGGCGGCGGAAGCGGTTGCGTCCAGGCTGGCCGCGAACGCTGCGAAGGGCCGAGCAGGTGAGGCATGGGCCGCCGATTACCTCGGCCTGACCAAGAACAACCGTCAGTTCAAGGCGCCTAGCGGAAAGGTGGCGTACCGTATCCCCGACTTCTACGTGGAAGGGGTCAACCTCGGCGAGGTCAAGAACGTTTCATACCAGGGATGGACTTCGCAGCTGCGTGACTTCGCTGCTATCGCGAAGCGGGAAGGTGCGACCTTCAACCTGTATCTCCGAACGAACACCACTCCGTCTCCGCGGCTCCTGAAGGCGCAAGAAGACGGTCTGGTCAAAATCCACCAAGTGCTCCCGGGGTCTTGATGCCGCTCACACCAGAAGAAACTGCCGAGCAGTCGGCGATCCTGGCCGACCTCCGAGCGCTGGGGTACGACTTCCCGAACCTGTCCGCTTTCGCTCAATCGGGTATCCGGTACAAGGACGCGGTGCCGACGCTACTCGAGTGGCTGCGGAAGGCGCGGACGCCGATGATGCAGCGGGTAATCGCTCATGCGCTGGCGAACCCGTCGGCAAAGGGCACGGCGATGCCTGCGCTGATTGAGGCGTTCCGCAACTTCACCGACGAAGCGGATACACGCTGGGCGGTGGGGGCCTCGATCGAATCAGCGTACGTGGACACGTACTTCGATGACGTGGCAGCGCTCGCGCTTGACCGGAAGTACGGCGATGCTCGCCAGATGGTGGCCCTCGCGCTGGGGAAGTCGAAGCGGCCCGAAGCGGTCGACGTCCTCCTGCAACTCATGGACGACCACGACATCAGCGGGCACGCGGTCTTCGCACTGAGCAAGCGGCCGAACCCGCGAGCGCGCGAGGCCTTGCAGGAAAAGCTGACCGACGACCGCCCGTGGGTGCGGAAGAAGGCTGCGCTCGGGCTGCGGAAGATCGGGGTGGAGCCCGCCGTCTGACGGACCGGAGGCGCGGTGCCAGCTGGCACCGCGCCTCCAGTCCTCGGTGGGGCCGGCGTCAGCTCGCGGTGTCCTCGAGCGCGTCGAGCGCGGCCACGTCCTCGGCGGCCAGCACGAAGTCGACGTCGGCGTTCTCGGCGATGCGTGACGGGGTCGTGGACTTCGGCAGCGGCAGGACGTCCTTCTCGAGCAGGTAGCGGATCGCGACCTGGGCGACGGTCTTGTCGTACTTCGCCGCGATCTCGGCGATCTGCTCGTTCTCGAGCAGTCCGCCGGTGGCGAGCGGGGAGTAGCCCTCGGTCAGGATGTCGTGCTCGCGGTCGAAGGCGGTCGTCTCGTCCTGGGTGTTGCCGATGAACCAGCGGATCTGGTTGGCGTGCGGGACGACGTCCGTGCGGCCGAGCAGGTCCTCGAGGTCGGCGACGGCGAAGTTCGAGACACCGATGCTCTTGGTGCGGCCGGCGTCGTAGAGCTCCTCGAAGACCTTCCACACCTCGACGTTTCCGTCGCGGTGGTCGGAGCCCATGTCGCTCCAGGGCCACGGCGCGTGGATCAGGTACAGGTCGACGTGTCCGAGGTCGAGGTTGCGGCTCGACTCCTCGAAGGCGTCGCGGGCGCCCGAGGCCGTCTTGATCTCGGCCGGCAGCTTCGTGGTGATGAAGAGTTCGTCGCGGGGGATGCCGCTGTCGCGGACGGCCTCGCCGACGCTCGCCTCGTTGCCGTAGGCCAGGGCGGTGTCGATGTGGCGGTAGCCGAGGTCGAGGGCCGTCTTCGTGGCGTCGTACGCGTCGGAGCCGGACGGGATCTGCCAGGTGCCGAAGCCGATCTTCGGGATGTGCAGACCGTCGGACATGGTGAACGTGTCGATGAGTGCGGGCATGCAGCGGACAGTACGCCGCAACCGCACAGCGTTCCGAGGGGCTGCCGGGTTGCATGGCGCCCACCTCGAACGGACGGAAGGACGCCCCCATGCCCCTGAAGCCCACCGTGCACGACCGGAAGACCGGTGTCACCCCGCCCGGATCGGCCGGCGGCTTCGAGCTCGCCCTGCTCGACCGGGGCGCCGCCGTGCTGCAGACCTCGGCGCCGCTGCGGGGTTTCGACGTCTACGTGGTCGGCTTCCACTGCGTGAAGGGCGAGCCCGACGTGCAGATGGAGGCGCACCTGCCCGAGGGCGAGCAGGCGTCGTGGCACCCGCACAACCACGAGGTGTTCTCCGGTGAACTCGTCGCTCCGGGCCTGCCGATCTCGGTCGAGACCGAGCTGATGGGGCACCTGGTGAACTCGTACGGCTAGCCCTGGCACACCTGGCACAGCACCCCGATGGGCTCGCAGCCCGCACACGACCTGCCGATCGGCGATCCGATGCTCATGTGGTCGTTCAACCGCGAGGGCGAGCGCGGTGTCGGCACGATGCGCGACGCCTTCACGGGCACGAGCCCGACCCCGGGCGTCGTCGACGCGGACGACGGACGCCCCTGACGACGGACGGGAGGCCCGTGGCGGTGTCGCCACGGGCCTCCCGTCCGTCGTGTGCTGCGGTTCAGCGCGCGGTGCGCGTCCCGATCCGCGGCAGGACGAAGCCGAGCACGATCATCGCGACGGCCAGGAAGGCGTGCAGCACGTTGTCCGCGCTGTTCAGCGGCACGAAGTTCGCGCCACCGGCCATGCCCGCCGTGAAGAGCCCGTAGACGAAGAGCACCGCGTAGACGATGCCGCCGGCGACGAGGTACAGGCGTGCGGAGGCTGCACGGCGGGCGGCGAGCAGCCCGACGATGCCGAAGAGCAGGTGCACGATGTTGTGCAGGACGGACACCTGGAACAGGCCCAGGAGCAGGGCCATGGAGCCGTGGCCGGCCATCGACATCGAGCCCATGTCCATGGTGAGTCCGGGGATGAACCCGGCGATGCCGACGATCAGGAAGACGACACCGAAGACGAACGCGCCCCGCTGGGTCCACGTCGAACCGGAGGTGGTGCGTGCGGTTGCTGCGCTGCTGGTCATGATCAGCCCTCTTTTCTGTACGCGCCGCAGTGTGCGGCACACATGACATTCGGAGCGCTTCCCCGGTCGGTTTGCAGGTCAGTGCTCGGCGGTCACGGCGGCGGTCTCGACGGCGGTCACCGCGGTGGTCAATCCGCGCACCAGCAGCGCTCGCGATCGGGCCGTCGCGGTGCCGTCCGGATCGCTCCACGCGGCGCGGGCGAGCCCGTCCACCAGGGTGATGACGGCGTCGGCGACCACGGGCACCGGCTCCGACGGCGCCGCCCCGTGCCGCGCGGTCCAGCGCGCGATCCCGGCGACCACGCCGTCGCGCCAGAGCCGACGTTCGGCGTCGAGCAGGTCTCCGTCGCCGTCCGGGGCGAGGGCCGTCGCGCTGAGGGCCTCGAGCACCCGGAACCGCTCGGGCTCGCGCCGCACCAGGTCGAGGTACGCCGAGATCCCCGGCTCGAGCGCCGCGGCGAGGTCGTCGTGCTCGTCGGCGGCCGCGAGCACCGGCGGCAGGACCGCACGCGCCTGCCGTTCCAGCAGCGCGACGACCAGGTTGCGCCGGGCCCCGAAGGCGTAGTGCACGACACCGTGGGCGACGCCGGCTCGAGCGGCGACGGCCCGGGTGGTGAGGCCGCGCAGGCCGTCGTCCCGCACCACCAGGGCAGCGGCGTCGAGCAGTTCCGCACGCCGGTCCTGTCGGCTGCGGTACCCGCGCGTCTGCTGCTCGTCGGTCATCACAGGAAGCGTACGGGGCGCGTGCAGGACCGGCCGCGAAGATGAAGTCGGCCAGGTGGCCAAATCAGCGAGCACCCGAGGGGTCAGCATGGAGACCGTCGTCCGAGCAGCAGGACCCGCCGAGCTCGAGGCGGCCGCGGCCGTCCTCGCCGAGGCCTTCGCCGACGACCCGGTGCTCGCCGAGTTCCGGCCGCCGCGACCCGGCGAGGACCGTCCGGCCGTGCTGACCGGGCTGTTCGCCGCGCTCATCCGGTCGGTGCCGATGCCCGCGCGTCGGGTGGACGTCGCCACGATCGGTGAGCGGGTGGTCGGCGCCGCCTTCTGGCAGGCGCCCGGTCGGCAGCCCGGTGGCGTCCGGGCCTTCGTGCGGCAGGTGCCGGCGTTCCTCCGGGCCCTGGGGCTCGGCGGGGCGCTCCGTGCGCTGGCCCACCTGCGCCGCATGGAGCGCGCCCGCCCGGTCACACCGCACTGGTACCTCACCGAGATCGGGGTGTCGGCGTCAGCACGGGGTCGGGGCATCGGCGGACTGCTGCTCGGCCACGCACTCGAGCGCGCGGACCGGACGTCGGACGGCGCGTACCTGGAGTCCTCCACCCCGGTGAACCGTCGGCTGTACCGACGGCACGGGTTCGCGGACGGCGCGCCGATCGCGGGGTTCCGCGCGGCGACCCCGATCAGCATGTGGCGTCCGGCCGCCGGCTGACCCGACCCCGGGGGACACCGACCCTGTACCGGCGTGCACGAGCGCTGCCTACCGTCCACGGCACACCACGACGAGAGGAAGCACCATGGCAAGTGGAGTCGCAGCAGTCTGGGTCCCGGTCAGCGACATGGAGCGCGCCGTCGCGTTCTACCGCGACACGCTCGGTCTCACCGTCAAGGACCAGTCCGACGACTGGAGCGAGATCGACGCCGGTGGCCTGATGATCGGCCTGAACGGGCGTGAGTCCGCCAGCCAGGCGAGCGACGGCGGCGCCGTCGTGTCGTTCCAGCCGGACGGCAGCATCGAGGACGAGGTCGCCGCGCTCAAGGAGCGCGGCGCGGACATCCAGGGCGAGATCAGCGAGCACCCGTGGGGCAAGATCATCCCCTTCAAGGACAGCGAGGGCAACGACCTGCAGCTGTACTCGCCCCCGCAGGGCTGACCCGGTTGGGTGCAGGACGCACCCATGGACGGACGGGAGGCTCGTGGCGACGCCGCCACGGGCCTCCCGTCCGTCCGCGGCCGGCTACGCGGACCCGCGCCAGACGACCTCCGTCGGCAACAGCAGACCGCGTGGACCGTCGTCGGTGCCGCCGATCTGCTCGAGGACCTGGTGCGCCGCCTGCTCGCCGAGCAGGCGCGCCGGCTGCCGCACCGTCGACAGCTGCGGGTCGCACCGCAGCGCCCAGGCGCTGTCGTCGAACCCGACCACTCCGACGTCGGATGGCACGCTCCGGCCGCTGCGCTGCAGGACGTCCATCGCACCGGCGGCGACGGCGTCGGACGCAGCGAACACCCCGTCGATGTCCGGGGCTCGCTCGAGCAGCTCGCGCATGCCCTCGGCGCCGGCGGTGTAGCTGAACAGGGGGTTCCGGGCGACGAGGTCGGGGTCGAAGCGCTCGCCGAGTGCCGCGGTGAACCCCGCCAGGCGGTCCTGGCCGGAGTCGCGGTCGAGCCCGGACGCGAGCATCCCGATCCGGCGTCGACCGGTGTCGACAAGGCGCCGGGTGATCTGCTCGGCTGCGGCGCGGTTGTCGATGCCGATGTACGAGATGTTCGCGGCGTCGGACGGGTGCCCGACGAAGCACGCGGGCATGCCGATCTCCTCGATCGCGCCGGTGATCGGGTCGCCGTCGCGGGCGGACAGCACGATGGCGCCGTCGACGAACCCGCCGCGCAGGTACTCGACGACGCGTTCGCTGTCGCGGGCGGAGTCGACCATGATCGTGACGAGCTGCTGGTCGGCGTCGGACAGCACGGCGTTCGTGCCGATCAGGATGTTGCCGATGTTGGGGTCGTCGAGCACCACGACCGAGGGTTCGTGGACGATGAGCGCGATCGCCCCGGAACGCCGGGTGACCAGGCTGCGGGCGGCGGCGCTGCGCACGTAGCCGACGCGTCGGACGGCGTCCTGTACGGCCTCGCGCGCCTTCGGCGAGACGTACGGCTCGTCGTTGAGCACCCGTGAGACGGTGCCGCGCGACATCCCCGCTTCGTCGGCGACGTCCTGGATCGTGGCGCGCTGACGAGCGGATCGGACCTCGGACATGGGGCAACCATATCCGGCGCTGAGGAGCCCTCGGAACGCCTCGCAGTTGACAGGGTGCAGCCGCTGGTGTTTGATCTGGGAGCGCTCCCAGAAACATCCGGCCCCGATCGGCCGGTACGGACTGGGAGCGCTCCCAGAACACTGGGTGGCCTTCGCCGTCGAAGGGGTCGCACGCGACCGAGGCGGCCGGGTCGCCCCGATCAGCGAGGATCCCCGTGACGACCACCACCCTGCCGACGACCGCCACCGGCGCGCTCGGCCTCGGCTCGACGGGCCTCGCGTTCGGGTGCGACTACAACCCCGAGCAGTGGGACCCCGAGGTGTGGGTCGAGGACGTCCGGCTCATGCGCGAGGCCGGCGTGAACCTCGTCGCGATCAACGTCTTCGGCTGGTCGCACGTCGAGCCGCGGCAGGGTGAGTACGACTTCGCCGCGCTCGACACCGTCATCGAGCTGCTGCACGGCGCGGGCATCGGGGTCGACCTCGGCACGGGCACCGCCTCGACACCGCCGTGGCTCACCACCCGGTACCCCGAGGTCCTGCCCGTCGTCGCCGACGGCACCACCCGCTGGCCCGGTGGCCGCCAGGCGTTCTGCCCGAGCTCCCCGGTCTACCGCGAGCACGCCCTCGCCCTGGTCCGCGCCACCGCCGAGCGCTACGGCGAGCACCCCGCCGTGCGGCTCTGGCACGTGTCGAACGAGCTCGGCTGCCACAACGCGCACTGCTACTGCGACGTCTCCGCCCAGGCGTTCCGCGGCTGGCTGCAGGCCCGGTACGGCACGGTCGACGCACTCAACGCCGCCTGGGGCACCTCGTTCTGGAGCCAGCGCTACTCCGCGTGGGAGCAGGTGCTGCCGCCCCGCGCGACGCTGTCGTTCACGAACCCGGCGCAGACCATCGACTTCGACCGGTTCTCGTCCGACGAGCTCCTCGGCCACCACCGCGCCGAGGCCGCAGTCCTGCGCGAGCTGAGCGACAAGCCCGTCACGACGAACTTCATGGTCGCCGCGCACATCACGGCGCTCGACTACTGGTCGTGGGCCGGCGACATGGACGTCATCGCGAACGACCACTACCTGGACCACCGCCTGCCCCGGCCGCACGTCGAGCTCGCCTTCGCCGCCGACACCACGCGTGGCCTGGCCGGCGGCGCCCCCTGGCTGCTCATGGAGCACTCGACGGGTGCCGTCAACTGGCAGCCGCACAACGTCGCGAAGGCTCCGGGCGAGATGCTCCGGAACACCGCGGCGCACATCGCCCGCGGGGCCGACGGGGTCTGCTTCTTCCAGTGGCGCGCATCCGTGCAGGGCAGCGAGAAGTTCCACTCGGCGCTGCTGCCGCACGCCGGCACCGAGTCGGGGACCTGGCACGACGTGGTCGCGCTCGGCGCCCTGGTCGAGCGGCTCGGCGAACTGCGCGGGTCGCGCGTCGTCGCCGACGTCGCGCTCGTGTTCAGCTGGGAGAACCAGTGGGCCGCCGACCTGGAGGCCCACCCCAGCACCGCGCTCCGCTACCTGGAGCAGGTCCACGCGTTCCACGCCGCGCTCTGGGACCTCGGCGTGACCGTCGACGTCGTCGCCCCCGGTGCACCGCTCGACGGGTACGCGCTCGTCGTCGTCCCCGAGCTGTACCTGGTCCGCGACGAGCACGCGGCCGTCATCGCCGACCACGTCGCCGGCGGCGGGCACGCGATCGTCAGCTGCTTCAGCGGCATCGTCGACGAGCGCGACCGGGTCCGCACCGGCGGCTACCCGGGCGCCTTCCGTGACCTGCTCGGCGTGCGGGTGGACGAGTTCCTCCCGCTCGCCGCCGACGCCGCGATCGCGCTGTCCGACGGCACGACCGGCAGCGTCTGGTCGGAGCCGGTCGAGCTGCGCGGTGCGACGAGCGTCGTCGACTACGCCGAGGGCTCGCTCGCCGGCCGTCCGGCCGTCACCCGCAACGAGCACGGCGCCGGGACCGCCTGGTACACGTCCACGGTGCTGGATGCCGGTGCGCTGGGCGGGTTCGTCCACCGCGTCCTCGACGAGGCCGGGGTGCGCGCCGACCCCGCCGTCCGCCCCGGACTCGAGGTCGTGCGACGCCGGGACGACACCCACGAGTGGGTCTTCCTGCTGAACCACTCCGACCGCACCGTGGAGCACCACGAGGCCGGCCACGAGCTCGTCGCCGACCGCCCCGTCACCGGGACCACCGCCATCGCCCCCGGCGGGACCCAGATCATCCGCACCGACAGGAACCGCTCATGACCACCACCGCACAGTCGCCCAGCGCGACCCGACGACGCCGGGGCGGCGGGTTCCGCTACCGCCGCGCCATCGCGATCTTCGTCCTGCCGTTCGCCGTCCTGTTCACGGCGTTCTACCTGGTCCCCATCCTCTACGCCGTGTGGGAGTCGCTGCAGAAGATCGAGCGGCAGGGCACGTTCGGCGCCCCGACGCAGGTCTTCGGCGGTCTGAGCCAGTACGCCCTGGTGTTCCAGGACGGCGAGTTCTGGAGCTCCGTGCTCCGCGTGCTGCTGTTCGGCGTCGTGCAGGTGCCGGTGATGCTCGGGCTCGCGCTCCTGTTCGCCCTGCTGCTGGACTCCCCGCTGCTGCGCGGCAAGCGGTTCTTCCGCCTGGCGTTCTTCGCGCCGTACGCGGTGCCCGGCGTCATCGCCGCGATCATGTGGGGCTACCTCTACGCCCCCGACCTGTCGCCGTTCTCCGCGGTGACCTCGCGGGTCGACCTGCTCGGCGGCAGCACCGTGCTGTGGGCCGTCGCCAACGTCGTGACCTGGGTCTACGTCGGCTACAACATGCTCATCATCTACTCGTCGCTCCTCGCGATCCCCGCCGAGGTGTACGAGGCGGCGAAGCTCGACGGTGCGTCCCAGCTCCGGATCGCCCTGTCGATCAAGATCCCGCTCGTGGTGCCGGCCATCGTCCTCACCGCGGTGTTCTCCGTCATCGGCACCCTGCAGCTGCTGACCGAGCCGACCGTGTTCCGCCAGTTCACCTCGACCATCTCGTCGACGTTCACGCCGAACATGCTCGTCTACTCGACGTCCTCGGTGCCGAACTTCAACCTCGCAGCGGCGTTCTCGGTCGTCCTCGCCGTCGCCACGTTCGTCCTGTCGATCGGGTTCCTCCGACTGACCCAGCGGAAGGCCGCCGAATGACCGTCAACGCCCCGTCCCAAGGTGACCTCGTCCGCGACGTCGGCCGACCGCTCGAGCCGAACCGGGCCTCCCGTCCGCACCAGCGCGGAGCGCGCGGTCCCCGTGAGAGCGTCATCTCGCGCAGCGCCGCGATGATCGTGATGGGGGTCTTCACCCTCTACTTCCTGCTGCCGATCTTCTGGCTGCTGGTCTCGTCCACCAAGACCGCCGCGAACTTCAACTCGACGTTCTCGCTGTGGTTCAGTGCCACCTCGGTGCAGGACTTCTTCGGCAACCTCGTCGAGCTGTTCACGCGGCAGGACGGCATCTACCTGCGCTGGCTGCTGAACAGCATCGCCTACGCCGGGGTCGCCGGCCTGCTCGGCACCGTGCTCTCCGCGATGTGCGGGTACGCCCTGGCCAAGTACCGGTTCCGCGGCCGCGAGGTCCTGTTCAACGTGTTCCTCGGCGGCGTGCTCGTGCCGGCGACCGCCCTGGCCCTGCCGCTGTTCCTCATCTTCAGCCAGGTCGACCTGACCGACACGTTCTGGTCGGTGTTCCTGCCGAGCATCGTCAGCCCGTTCGGCGTCTACCTGTCGCGGTTGTTCGCGGCGTCGAGCGTGCCGGACGAGATCATCGAGGCCGCCCGCATCGACGGCTCCGGCGAGGTCCGGACGTTCTTCACCGTGGCGGTCCGGCTCATGTCGCCCGCGCTCGTGACGATCTTCCTGTTCCAGTTCGTCGCCGTGTGGAACAACTTCTTCCTGCCGCTCGTGATGCTCCGCGACTCGTCGCTGTTCCCCGTCACCCTCGGCCTCTACACGTGGAACTCGAGCGTGAACCAGTACCCGGACCTGCGCACCCTCGTGCTCATCGGGTCGTTCGTCTCGATCATCCCGCTGCTCATCGCCTTCCTGAGCCTGCAGCGCTTCTGGCGCTCCGGCCTCGGCTCCGGCGGCCTGAAGTAGTCCCTCGACCCGCACCCCTTCCCGCACCAGCTCTCCCCACACCACATCCGAACGGAAACAGCATGAAGACAACGAAGTTCCTCAGCGTCGCCGCGATCGCCGTGGCCGCCACCGTGGCCCTCGCCGGCTGCAGCACCGGCGGCAGCAGCAGCGGCGGCGGATCCGACACCACGGCCGCCAGCTGCAAGCCCTCGGACGGCAAGGTCACCCTCGACTTCACGACCTGGGTGCCGAACATGGACAAGGTCGTCGCGATCTGGAACAAGGCCAACCCGGACATCCAGGTCAAGGTCTCGATCGTCGCGAACGGCAACAGCGGCACCTACCAGAACTTCTTCAACCAGCTGAAGGCCAAGCAGGCGCCGGACATCGGCCAGGTCGAGTACGACACCCTGCCGGCGTTCCGCGTGCAGGGCGGCCTCGAGGACATCGGCGCGTGCGCCGGCATCAGCGACGCGAAGAAGGACTTCTCCGACGGCCTGTGGAACCAGGTGACCTTCGGTGAGTCGAAGTCGGTCTACGCGGTGCCGCAGGACTCCGGTCCGATGGCGCTGTACTACCGCAAGGACCTGTTCGAGAAGGCCGGCCTCGACGCCCCGAAGACGTGGGAGGAGTACGCCGAGGACGCCGTGAAGATCAAGGCGCTCGGCGGCAACATCACCAACTTCGCCAAGGGAGACGTCAACCAGTTCGCGGGGCTCGTCTCGCAGGCCGGTGGCCAGTGGTTCGAGAACTCGGGCCAGGACTGGAAGGTCAACCTGAACGACGACGCGTCGAAGAAGGTCGCCGACTACTGGCAGGACCTGATCGACAAGAAGCTCGTCAACACCCTTCCGAGCTTCACCGACCAGTGGAACAGCGCCTACGACAGCGGCAAGGACTGGACCTGGGTCTCCGCGGTCTGGGGTGCGAACACCATCTCGAGCGGTGCGCCGTCGACCTCGGGCAAGTGGGCCGTCGCGCCGATGCCGCAGTGGAAGTCCGGTGAGACCAAGTCGGCCGCCTGGGGCGGTTCGTCGAACGTCGTCTTCGCGGGCAGCGCGCACCCGGCCGAGGCGTCGAAGTTCCTGGTCTGGCTGAACACCTCGACCGAGGCGCTCTCCGCACTGAACAAGGAGGCCAACCTGTACCCGGCCTCGACCACCGGCGCCGACCTGCCGGCCCTGACCGAGGGGCTCGACTTCTACGGCGGCCAGAAGATCTACGAGGAGTTCGCCACCGCGGCGAAGGACATCCAGCCCTTCACCTGGGGCCCGACGATGACGCAGACCTACTCGGACGTCTCCGACGGCTTCGGGCAGGCGGCGTCCGGTTCGGGCACGTTGGCCGAGGCGCTCGAGTCCGGGCAGTCCAAGACCATCGCGGCGCTCAAGGCGCAGTCGATCCCGGTCAAGGGCTGACGGACGGCGGCTGACGTCGCGCGGTCCACGCGCTGACAGCGGACAGGAGGCCCGTGGCGGGATCGCCACGGGCCTCCTGTCGCGTCTCGGGCCGGTTCCAGCCCTACGCGACCGCGATCTCGTTCGGCACGCCCGGCAGCTCGTCGCTCGAGGCGATGACCTTGCCGGTGGTCAGGTCGACGGCGTGGACCTTCTGCTCGGCGGGGTCGGTGACGTAGGCGACGTCACCCTCGACCTTCAGGGCCGGGTGGGCGTCCTGCCACTCGGTCGGGCCCTCCCACGCGTCGACCACCGGGTACGACTCCAGCTGCTCGCCGGTGGTCTCGTCGAAGGTGTGCAGGGCGCCGTCGTCGCCGAGCACGACGGCCTCGTCGCCGGGGCCGCGGGCCAGGTCGCGGAACGTGAAGCCGACGCCGTCGGGCATGTCCGCGACGGTGTACTCGCCCGAGGCCGCGTCGATCAGGGCGATCTGGTCGAGCAGGTAGCCCTCGCTGTCGGGGTCGTCGTTGTAGTCGCCGACCGCGACGGACGAGTCCTCGGTGGTGAACAGGTTGCCGGTGCGGCCGTACTCGGTCGGGGCGTCGATCTTCTCGAACGCGCCGTCCTGGTAGACCAGCGCACCGTCGGTGCAGCCGAACACCGCGACCTCGCCCGTGACCGCACCCTCGCCGTGCACGTCGGGGCACTCCTCGGACCGGGTGGTCTCCTTGCCGTCGGCGTCCAGGGCGCGTACGCCGGAGCGGCTCTCCTCGGTGCCGATGGTGGTCAGGAGCGTGCCGTCCTCGAGCTCGATCGCGACGCCGTGGTGGGCGGCCTCGGACTTCGTCGTCTCGACCTCGGGCAGGTCGGCGCCGTCGAGTTCGGTGTGGTCGAACGTCGTCACGTCGCCGGTGCCGTCGGCGAACAGGGCGGTGCGGTCGCCGTGGACGACCGCGTGGCCGCCGGTGTCGGCGGGGAACACCGCGTCGGTCAGGGCGGGCACGGCCTGCGTGTCGAGGACCCGGAAGCCCTCGGGCACGGTGACGAGCACGTGGCGTCCGTCACCGGCCGGGTTGACCCGGGTGAAGCCGTCGATCTCGTCGTCGGCCACGACCCGCAGGTCCTGGTCGAGGACCAGCAGGCCGCCGTCGTAGGTCAGGGTGATGCGGGTCCCGTCGGCCTCCGGGCTAGCAGTGCTGTCGGACCCGGCGTCGGTGTTCGTGGCGCACCCGGTCAGGGCCAGGGCGGCCGCGCCGAGCAGGGCGGCGGGCCACACGGCCCGGAGCGTCTTCGTGTTCGTCATGCTGTTCACTGTATTGATTCTCATTCTCAATTACCAGTCGACAGGCCGTCGACGATGGCCTCGGTGTTCGAGCGCATCATGCCGAGGTAGGTGGAGGCGTCGCCGTCCTCGGTGAGGGACTCCGTCGCCAGCGGGCGGATCTCGACGTGCAGGTCGACCTCTTCGGCCAGCACCTCGGCCAGTCGCGCGGGCTGCGAGGCGTCGGCGAAGATCGTCCGGACCCCCGCTTCGTCGATCGCCTCGGCCAGGTCGCGCAGGTCGGCGGCGCTCGGGGAGGCCAGGGTGGTCCCGCTCGGGATCACCGCCCCGACGACCCGGAACCCGTAGTGGTCGGCCAGGTACCCGAACACGTGGTGGTTCGTGACGAGCGCCCGGCGTTCCTCGGGCACGGTCCGGAACGCGGTCGTCATCGTGTCGTCCAGGTCGCGGAGCTCGTCCAGGTAGGCGTCGGTGCCGGTCGGCTCGATGCCGGCGTCGCGCAGGTCCTGGTCGAGGGCCTCGACCACGTCGACCATCCGGGCGGGGTCGGTCCAGAAGTGCGGGTCGGGGCCGCTGTCGTCCTCGGTGGTCCACTCCAGCGGGTCGAACGCGTCTCCGGCAGTGGAGACCGGCACGCCGTCCTCGGCCGCCGCCGCGACGTGACGGGCGACCCCTTCTTCGAGCCCGAGCCCGTTCTCGACCACCAGGTCGGCGCTCCGCAGTCGGGCGGCTTCCTGCGCGGAGACCTCGAACGAGTGGGGGTCGGCGCCCGGGGGCATGAGGACCATGACGTCGGCCTGGTCCCCGACGACTTCGCTGACGACGTCGCCGAGGATGTTCGTGGTCACCGCGACGAGGGGCCGGTCGGAGCCTGCGGTGGTGCACCCGGTGGCGACGAGGGCGACGACCGCGGCGACGAGGCCCGCGGTCAGGGCCCTGGTGCCCGTCACAGTCCGACCTCGGCGAAGGCGACGGGGGCGACGGGGAGCTCGATCGTGCGGGCGACCCGGGCGCCGTCGGCGAAGTCGATCTCGTGCACGGTGCCGTCCGTGGGGTCGGCCAGGTAGGCGCGCTGGGCGTCGAGCTGCAGCAGCGGTGCTGGGTCGTCGGTGCCGGTGTCGCCGGCTCGGGCGTCGATCAGTGGTTCGGTCGTGGCGACCTTCCCCGTCGAAGCAGTCACGACGACCACCCGCCCGGAGTCGTCGACCCCGACCACGTGCTCGTCCTCGTCGTCCACCGCGACCACGGCGCGCAGGGGCCGATCGGTCGGCACGAGCCGCCACGAGCCCTGACGCACGTCGAGCAACCAGAACCCGCTCGTGCCCGCCAGGCCCGCGACGGTGGGGCGGCCGGCACGTGCGGCGAAGGCCGTCGGACGCTCGGCGCCGTCGGGCAGGTCGACGAACGAGGGCTCGCCGGTGTCGTCCACCACGACCGCTCCGTCGGCGCAGCCCACGACGGCACCGGCGCGGGTGACGATCCCGCCTGCGGGGTCGGTGCACGCTTGCTCAGTGGTGTCGGCGGTGTCAGCGGCGTCGGTCGCCTCGCCGTCCGGGTCGAGCACGCGGACCGTGTCCCCGTCGGCCGCCACGAGCTGCTCGCCCATCGGCAGCAGGACGCTCGCGTCGATCCGGGCGGTCTCGTCGACCTCGCCCTGGCCCAGTGCCTCACGGTCGAGCACGACGGCCTCGGCCCGGTCCGGCCAGGTGATCGTCGTCATGGTCTCGGACGAGTGCACCGCGACCCGGCCACCGCCGTCGATCGTGCCGACGACCCGGGGCTCGGCGGCGTAGTAGTGCGTGTGGTCGCCGTGGTCGACCGTCCAGGACCCGCCGTCGACGATCGTGGTGCGGTCGGCATCGCTCGTCACGAGGAACCGGCCGTCGGTCGCCGAGTGCTCCGGTGCGTCCACGTCCTCGAGTTCGGTGGTCTCCTCGGTGAGCAGGTCGTGCAGCGCGGTCGCGCCGGTCGCCGACACGGCCAGGAGGCGCACCTCGGGTTCCTGGGATTCGCTCGCGCCCGCCACGTAGCCGTGGGGGCGGGCGGTGCCGGTCGAGCTGTCGGCCGACGGGGCGCCCGTGGAACAGGCGGTGCCGGTGAGGGCCAGGCCGGTGGCGAGGCCGATGGTGGACAGGAGGCGCGCGGGGGCGCGGCTGGTGGTCGAGTGCTTCATGCTCCCTCTCGAGACGGTGCGGCGGATCGTGGTGCTGCCGGCGCGGCCGCGCGCGCCGGTGTGGGGATCGGGGTGCGCCGCAGGACGACGACGGCCAGGGCGCGCGAGACCACCACGCTGCCGACGGCGACCGCGGCGATGCTCGCGCCGGCGGCGGTGCCGGCGTGCCAGGAGACGAGCAGCCCGACGAGCACGGCGGCGGCACCGATCCCGGCGCCGAGGAGCATGGTCGAGGCCACGTGTCGGGTCCAGGCGCAGGCGGCGGCCGCCGGCGCGAGCAGCAGGCCCACGACGAGCAGGGTGCCGACGGCTCGGTACGAGGCGACGACCGCCAGGGTGACGAGCCCGATGAGCACGACCTCGGCCAGGCGCGGGTGCAGCCCGAGCGTCGTGGCCTTGCGGGTGTCGAACGCCAGCGCGGTGAAGGGCCGGTGGAACGCCACGGCGACGGCCAGGGCCACGGCTGCGGCGATCGCGAGGCCGCCGACGTCGGCTCGGGTGACGGCGAGGACGTCGCCGAACAGGATCGCGGTGACGTCGGTGGCGAACGACCGCGAGGACGAGACGATGATCACACCGAGCGCGAGCATCCCGACGAACAGCAGGCCGATCGAGGTGTCGTACGACAGTCGGGCGCGACGTCGCAGTGCCCCGACGCCGAGCACCATCACGCCCGCACTCACCGCGGCGCCGAGCACCGGCGGGATCCCGGTCAGGGTGGCGATCGCGACGCCGGGCAGCATGCCGTGCGAGAGCGCCTCGCCCAGGAACGCCATGCCCCGGACCAGCACCCACGTGCCGACCACGGCGCAGAGGACCGCCGCCAGGGAGCCGCCGACCAGGGCGCGCACCATGAAGTCGACGGAGAACGGATCGGTCAGCCAGGTCACGGTCCGAGACGCTACATGAAAACGAGTATCGATACTGATAGCGTGCTCAGGTGCCTGCGACCGAGCCGACCGAGCCGACTGATCCCCGATTCGCCGTCCACCTGGACCGCGTGACGGCCGTCCTCGGCGACCGGACCGTCCTCGACACGCTCGACGTGACGTTCCCCGCCGGGGCCGTCACCGCGCTCACCGGACCGAACGGATCCGGCAAGTCGACGCTGCTCGACGTGGTCGCGGACGTCGTGCGGCCGACCGCCGGGCGGGTGACGGGCCTCCTGTCCGACGGCGTCGCCTACGTGACCCAGTCCGTGCCGCCGACCACGCTCCCGCTCACCGTCCGCGCGGCCGTCACGATGGGGCGGTGGCGGCACCGCGCGTGGTGGCGGCCGCTCGGACACGCCGACCGGGCGATCGTCGATGCGCAGCTCGAGCGGATGGCGATCACGGACCTCGCCGACCGGCCCGTCGAGGAGCTGTCGGGCGGGCAGCGTCAGCGGACGCTCGTCGCGCTCGGGCTGGCGCAGCGTGCCGGGGTGCTGCTGGTGGACGAACCGACCGCGGGGGTCGATGCCGAGTCGGCGGCGCTCGTGGTGGCGGCGCTCGCCGACGAGGCCGCGGCAGGGGTCGTGGTCGTGCACGCGGCCCACGACCCCGCCGCGATCGCCGCGGCCGACCGCATCGTCACCCTGACCTGACCGATTCCGCAAAACACCGGTGTTCACCCGTTGAACCGCGGTCTGCGCGTGTTCAGTGCGCGAACACCGGTGTCTTGCGACCGATCCCTACTGATCCCGACCGGCGTCAGGGGCAGGCGACGGCCACCGGGCCGGTCGGCGTCGGCTCAGCCGAGACCGGCTCGACCACCGGCACGGCACTCGACTTCCGCAGCCCCATCGCGACGAGCACGACGGCACCGACGATCGCGACCCCACCGGCCAGCCAGAAGTCGGCAGCCAGACCGAACGACGACACCGCGGCACCGCCGAGCACCGAACCGGCGGCGATCGCGAGCTGGATCGTCGTGACGAACAGCGCGAGCCCGGTCTCGGACCCGGCCGGCGACGCCGTCGACATCCAGGTCTGCATCCCGAGCGGCAGCGCACCCCACACCAGGCCCCACACGACGAGCAGCACGAAGACCCCCACGACGGAGTGGGCGAGCAACGGCAGCAGCACGACGGCCGCCGCGAGCACGAACTTCGACGCCCCGATGGTGCCGAGGACACTGCGATCGAGCGTGAAGCCGGCGGCGAAGTTGCCGACGATGCCCGCGACGCCGAACACCAGCAGCGCGATCGTCACGGTGTCCGGGCCGACGCCGACGAGCTGCTGCAGGTACGGCGCGATGTAGGTGTACGCGGCGAACTGGGCGGCGAAGACGAAGGCCGCGGCGATGAGCCCGACCCGGGCACGGGGCACGCGGAGCAGCGACCCGAGCGTGGCGAACCGCACCCGCTGCTGCGCGGGGATCCTCGGCAGCATCGCCAGCTGCAGGACGAGCGCGACGACACCGAGCGCCCCACCGATCACGAAGCCGAGACGCCAGCTGGCGAGCGACGACACCAGCGCGCCGAGCGGCAGGCTCACGACGGTCGCGACGGAGACGCCGGCCGTGATGAGCGAGGTCGCGCGGATCGTCAGCTCGGGCCGGACGAGTCGCCCGGCGATCCCGGCGCCGATGGCCCAGAAGCCCCCGATGCCGACACCGAGCAGCATCCGTGCGATGAGCAGCACCCAGAACGACGGCGCGATCGCGGCGAGGCCGTCGGCGACCACGAGCAGCACGGTCAGGGACACGAGCACCACCCGGCGGTCGAGTCGCGAGGTCAGGACGGTGACGACCGGTGCCGCGACGGCGCCGACCAGTCCGGTGGCGACGACCATCAGGCCGGCGGTGCCGATGCCGACGTCCAGGTCGTCGGCGATGGCGGGGAGCAGTCCGATGGGCAGGAACTCGGACAGGACGAGCACGAACGACCCGAGTGCGACGGACGTGACGCTGAGCCACCCGCGGCGCGCTGCTGACGATGTCATGGGGGCGTCAAGCGGGTGCCGACGGCCGCCATTCCCGTGTGACGGCGGGCGAGTCAGGCGTCGAGCGCGCGCCGTGCGGCCGCGACGACCTCGGCGTCGGTGACGAAGTGCGCCGAGCCGTCGTCCCCGGCGCCCATCGGCACCCCGGCGTGCGTGCTGTCCGCGGCCGGACGCTTGGCCGACAGGTGCACGGCTGCGGCGCCGGTGGCGAGCAGGGCGCGGACGTCGGCGGGGGTGACCCCGGCGCCGGCCATCACCTGCACGGGCCCGGCGGCCTCGACCATGCGCGCGATCGTCTCGGCGCCGGCGACCGCGGTGGGGGCGGCACCCGAGGTCAGGACGCGGGTGAACCCGAGCGCCGCGAGCGACCCGGCAGCGGCGACGGGATCGGTCGCGTGGTCGATCGCGCGGTGCAGGGTGACCTCGGCCGTGGCGCTGACCGAGCGGGCGGCGTCCACGAAGCGGCGGAGGGCGTCCTCGTCCAGGGTCCGGTCGGGGCGCAGGGCACCGACCACGACGCCGGCGGCCCCGGAGCGCAGGACCGTGCGGACCTCGCGCACCATGAGCTCGACCTCGTCGGGGGAGTGCACGAACCCGCCCGGACGGCAGCGGACCAGCGCGTGCGCCGGGATCCCGGTCTCGTGGGTCGTCTCGACCAGGGCCTGCGACGGGGTGAGCCCGCCGAGCTCGAGCCCGACGCAGAGTTCGACGCGGTCGGCGCCGCCGTCCCGCGCGGTGATCGCACCCGCCGGTGAGGTGACGGCGATCTCGAGTGCGGCGGTGGTGCTCATGCAGGGGCTCCGAGCGGTTCGTTGGAGGCGGGGACGATGCGGGCGCGGAGGTCCGGTGCCGTCGGGAACACTCGATCGTAGGGGAACATCGGCCGCTCGATCCTGTGGTGCCCGAGGCGCAGCAGGTCCTGGTCGACACCGCCCGGGGTGAGGGCGAGCATCCAGTCCGCGGACATGTCGAACAGCTCCGGTTCGAGGTACCCGATCTTCACGATGACGACGTCCGCCTGCCGCGGCGCCAGGTCGAGGTCGGTGAAGTCGTGCTCGTGGTGGTACGGCTTCCGCAGCTTGGTCAGGATCGCGAAGACGCTGCCGACCTGCAGCACGACCTCGGTCTCGGCGTCGCGGTCACCGTGCTTGATCGCGTGCACCCGGCCGGTCATCGTGATCGGGCCCGCGTGCACGTGGTCGACCTCGGCACCGGCGGTCACGGTGATCGTCGCACCGACGCCGGCGTCAACCGCCGCGGCGACGGCGGCCGGTCCGGGCACGCTCGCGTAGATGACGGTCGGGCCGGACGGGTCCTGGAACTCCGGGCGGGCGAGCACCTGGGTCAGGCCCCAGGTCATGTCCCCGGAGCCGCCGGCGGTGGGGTTGTCACCCGAGTCCGAGACGAAGTACGGCTTCGCGGCGCCCGGGGCGAGCGCCGCGTCGAGGCACTCCTCGAACGTGCCGGTGGGGGCGACGAACACGAAGTCCTCGCGGACGTCCCAGAACGCACCGGCGAGCCGTTCGGCACCGGCGGCGACGGCGGCCTCGTCCCACCCGGTGACGACGGTGACGGCCTGGTCGCGGGGCTGGTCGGCCCACGCGTACCCGACCCAGATCGCGGCGTCGAGCACGCCCTCGGTCTGCTCGACGAGCGGGACCTGCGCGTACAGGGACTTGGCCGGCTCGAGACGGGTCGAGGTCTGCTCGCCCGGCAGCAGGACGGGGATCGGGATCCAGGCCTTCACGGGTCGCTGCGCACCGACGGGTCGTTCGGTGAGCACGTCGACGAGGTTCCGGACGGCACGTTCCTTCGTCTCGAGGGTGTCCTCGTGCGGGGCCATCCGGTAACAGGTGACGAGGTCGACCTGGTGGGCGAGTTCGCGCGTGACGTTGCCGTGCAGGTCCATCGACGCGGATACGATGACGTCGGGGCCGACGACCGCGCGGATGCGGCCGAGCAGGTCCGTCTCGGCGTCGTCGAGCCCCTCGACCACCATCGCGCCGTGGATGTCGTACCAGAGCCCGTCGACCGGACCCAGCGCACGCAGCCGCTCCACGATCTCGTCGGCCAGTGTTTCGTACGACGCCCGGTCGACGATCCCGCCGGGCAGCGCGTGCCCGATGAGCGCCCCGCGGAAGTCCGCCCGGTCCGCCATGGTCGCCAGGAACGGGTAGCGGGCGACGGCCTCGTCGCCGCGGTCCGGGTGGAACGCGGGGGCGTGGGTCCGGGTCGGCGTGAACGTCGAGGTCTCGATGGCGAGCCCGGCGATGGCGATGACCGGGCGACGGGCGCCAGCGGCGCCAGCGGTGCTGGCCGCGGCGACGGGGACGGCTGGGGTGACGGGACCGGTCTCAGACACGGACGCTCCTGTTCCTGGTGGTGGACTGGGGGATGGGCGCGGAGAGCTCCTCGAGCGAGGCGGCGAGGCCCCGCTGCAGCGCGAACTGCCCGGCGCCGACGAGCCCGGCATCGGCGCCGAGCGACACCGGCTCGATGGCCAGGTGCTGGGTCATCAACGGGTGGCAGCTCTCGTAGAGCTGGCTCCGCACGGCTGCGATGAACGGGTCGAGGGTCGACAGGATGCCGCCCAGGTACACGGCGTCCGGGTTGAAGAAGTTCACGTTGGCGGCGAGCACCTCGCCCAGGTACCGGCCCGCCATCCGCACGGCACGGGTGGCCTCGGGGTGCGCGTCCGAGGCGAGCCGGACGACGTCGGCGGTCGAGGCGACGTCGACCCCGGCGTTCGACAGGATCCGGACCAGGGCGGCACCGGACGCCACCGTCTCCAGGCAGCCGGTGTTGCCGCACGAGCACGGGGTGTCCCCGGCGGCGTCGATCCGCACGTGGGTGATGTCCCCGGCGGCCCCGGTCGACCCGCGGTAGAGCCGGCCGTCGATGACGATGCCCGCGCCGATCGCGGACCCGGCCTTGATCGTGATGGTCTGGCGTCGAGCCGGGTCCTGCACGGTCTGTTCACCCGCCGCCATGCAGTTCGCGTCGTTGTCGACGATCGCCGGCAGGCCGAACCGGTCGCTCAGCCACGCGGCCACGGGGAACCCGTTCCACCCCGGCATCCGGCTCGGCAGGTCCACGACGCCGGCGACGACGTCGACGGGCCCGGGCAGACTGAGCCCGACGCCCCGCAGCCCCTCGCGACCACGGTCGTCGGCGAGCCGCTCGAGCAGCGCGGCCAGGCGCTGGAGCCCGGCGGTCGGACCGTCGGAGAGCGCGAACGGGACGTTCGCGACCGACTCGAGCGCGCCTCCAGGCAGGACCACGCCGATGCGCGCGTGCCCGCCGCCGACGTCCGCGGCGACCGCGTACTCGTCGACGCCGCCGATGCGGAGCACCTTGCGGGGACGGCCGCCGGTCGAGACATCCGTGCCTTCCTCGGCGAGGATCCCGTGCTCCAGGAGCTGCCCGACGACGTGCGAGACGGTCGAGGGGGCGGCTCCGAGCACCTTCGCGATCTCGGTCCGGCTGGCGGCCTGCCCCGAGGCGACGAGCTCGAGGACGCGGGCGCTGAGATCGGCCACGACTTTCTCCAATCCGGGCGGAACGGGAGCGGAACACCGGTCGGTGGTCCGTTCTGCCGCGAGCCTACGGGGCGGATCGAGCGGTCCACCCTTTCGTCCGTTCGGCAGTAACGCAGTTTTTACATCGAGATGTTTGTTTTTCCAATCGCTTTGGTCCTTGACTGTCCTCGTGCCGCCCGGCACCCGTGCTCCACCTCCCCGAAGTCCCTCGCACAAGGAGACACCGCATGTCCAAGCCCCGTCGCTGGGCGCTCCTCACCGGAGCTGCGATCGCTGTGAGCGCGCTGCTCGCCGGCTGTTCCGGAGGCGGCAACGCCTCGCAGGGATCGACCGACGAGATCGACTACGCGCTCCCCGCCAACTTCACGCCGAACTGGATCCTGCCGATCGGCACCGCCGCGCACCTCAACACGAACAACGGCTCCATCGCCCAGTCGCTGTACGAGCCGCTCGTCGCGTACGACGGCTCCACCGGCAAGATCGCGTGGAACAAGGCCGGCTCCGTCGCCACCGATGCGAAGTTCGCCGACGACGGCAAGAGCGTCACCATGACGCTCGGCGACCGGCACTGGTCGGACGGCGAGGCGATCACGAGCCGCGACGTCGGGTTCTGGTTCAACCTGATCAAGGCGAACAAGGACCAGTGGGGCTCGTACTCCAAGGGCAAGGCACCGGACAACTGGACGTCGTTCAAGGCAGTCGACGACACGCACTTCACCATCACGTTCGACAAGGCCTACAACTCGGACTGGATGCTCGCCAACCAGCTGAGTCACATCATCCCCCTGCCCCAGCACGCCTGGGACAAGACCAGCGCGACCGCGAAGGTGACCGACGCCGACGAGACCACCGCCGGTGCGAAGCAGGTGTGGAAGTACCTCAACACCGCCGCCGGCAAGATCTCCGACTACGCCACCGACGACCTGTGGAAGACCATCTCCGGACCGTACGGCGTCAAGACCTTCACCACGGCCGGCAAGGTCACCCTGACGGCGAACAAGAAGTACGACGGTGGTGAGAAGCCGTCGATCACGACGGTGAACCTGCTGCCCTTCACCACGGCCGACGCCGAGGTGAACGCCGTCCGCTCGGGCGAGGTCGACTACGGGTACATCAACGCCACCGACATGGACCAGGAGTCCTCCTTCACGGGGAAGGGCTACGAGGTCGAGCCGTGGACCGGCTGGGCCATCACGTACATGCCGTACAACTTCAACAACCCGACGATGGGCGCCGTCTTCAAGCAGCTGTACGCCCGTCAGGCCGTCCAGATGTCGATCGACCAGAAGTCGCTGTCGAAGGTCGTCTTCAACGGCACCGCCACCTCGACGTACGGTCCGATCCCGCAGGCACAGGAGTCCGACTACGTCTCCGACGTGCAGAAGTCGAACCCGTACCCGTTCAGCACCTCGAAGGCCAAGGACCTGCTGACCAGCCACGGTTGGGAGGAGCAGGGCGGCACGATGGTCTGCACCGACCCGGGCACGTCCGCCAGTCAGTGCGGCGAGGGCGTCGAGCAGGGCACGAAGTTCTCGATGCAGGTGCTGTCGCAGTCCGGTTCGACCGTGACCGACAACATGATGAGCGCGATCCAGTCCTCGCTCGCGAAGACCGGCATCGACTTCACCATCAAGACCGCACCGGTGTCGAGCGTGCTGTCGCAGACCCCGACCTGCACCTCGGACGAGGCCAGCTGCGACTGGGACCTGTCGTTCTTCGGCACCGCGGGCAGCTGGTACTTCCCGGCCTACCCGACCGGTGAGTCGCTGTTCCAGACCGGCGGTTCGGCGAACTTCGGCAGCTACTCCAACAAGGAGGTCGACTCCCTGATCGACGCGACCACCACCTCGACCGACGCCACCGCCGTGCAGGACTACAGCGCCGCGGTCGCGAAGGACCTGCCGGTGATCTGGCTGCCGAGCCCCGACTACCAGATCTCGGTCGTCAAGAAGGGCCTGTCCGGCTTCGACCAGGACTCGCTCGCCAACTTCCACCCGGCCCAGTGGAAGTGGACCAAGTAGGTCGCTGACGCGACCACGGCCTGGAGGCGCGGTGCGGGCCCGACCTGCACCGCGCCTCCGCCCCGGCTCACGCAAGAACCGACCATCGGAAGCCGCATGACCACAGCTCTCTACCTCACCAGGCGCGTCCTGCAGGCGCTCGCGGTGATCCTCATCGTCACCGTCGTGGTGTTCTGCCTGCTGCACGCGCTGCCCGGCGGCCCCGCCCGCGGCGTGCTCGGCGTCTCGGCCACCCCGACGCAGATCGCCCAGTTCAACCAGGCGCAGGGGCTCGACCAGTCGCTGCCCGTGCAGTACCTGCGGTTCCTCGGTCGTCTGCTGACCGGCGACCTCGGTACCTCGTACACGCTCAACGAGCCGGTCTCGCAGCTCATCGCCGAGCGCCTGCCGAAGACCCTCGTGCTCACCGGCATCTCCGCGGTGCTCGGACTCGTCGTCGCGATCCCGGTCGGCATGCTCCAGGCGGCCCGCCGCAACGGTGCGGTCGACTACGCGGCCACCGCCCTGGCGTTCGTCTTCTACTCGACGCCGGCGTTCTTCCTCGGCCTCGTCCTGATCATCGTCTTCAGCCAGCAGCTGCCGTGGCTGCCGTCCCAGGCCCCGAGCGGCACCACCCTCGCCGAGGTGTTCCAGGACCCCGCCGGACTCGTGCTGCCCGTGGTGACCGGAGCCCTCGCGATGATCGCGGTGTTCAGTCGGTACATGCGCGCCTCGACGCTCGAGAACCTGCAGGAGGACTACGTCCGCACCGCCCGCGCCGGTGGCGCCTCGACCGCGACGATCCTGCGACGGCACGTGTTCCGGAACTCGCTGACCCCGGTCGTCGCGATGCTCGGGTACTACCTGCCGGTGCTGTTCGGCGGCGCCCTGGTGACCGAGCAGCTGTTCAACTACCCCGGCATGGGGCTGCTGTTCTGGAACGCCGCACAGTCCTCCGACTACCCGACGCTGCTCGGCTGCGTGCTCGTCATCTCCATCGCGACCGTCATCGGCACCCTGCTCGCCGACGTCGCACAGTCCCTGATCGACCCGCGAGTGAAGGCGAGCCGCGCATGACCGCCGTCCAGATGGCCCCCGAAGCCCCTGGTGCCCCCGTCACCGTCGCGGCCACCGGGTTCCGGCTCGCCGCCCGCCGGTTCCGGGGCAACACCCTCGCCGTGATCGGCCTCGCCCTGATCGTCGTCATCGTGCTGTTCTGCTTCGTCGGCCCGTTCGTGTACCCGACCGACCAGACCCACACGCTGCTCGAGCAGGCCAACCAGGGCCCGAGCGCCGCGCACTGGCTCGGCACCGACGCCGTCGGGCACGACGTCCTCGGCCGCCTGATGTACGGCGGCAAGGTCTCCCTGATGGTCGGCATCGCCGCCGGGGTCCTGGCCACCGTCGTCGGCACGCTGTGGGGTTCCGTCGCCGGGTACGTCGGCGGCTGGGTCGACGCCCTGATGATGCGCGTCGTCGACGCCGGCATCGCGATCCCGGCCCTGTTCATCCTGCTCGTCATCTCGGCGATCACGAACCCCGGGGTCGGCGGCCTCATCGTCATCCTCGGCCTGGTGTCGTGGCTCGTGCCGTCCCGCCTGATCCGCGCCGAGACCCTGACGCTCAAGAACCGCGACTACGTCCTGACGCTGCGCGCGATCGGCGGCTCGCACGCCCGCGCGATCGGCAAGCACCTGCTGCCGAACTCGGTGTCGACGATCGTCGTCGCGGCGACGTTCCAGGTCGCCGACGCGATCCTGCTGGTCGCCTACGTCTCGTACCTCGGGCTCGGCGTGCAGCCGCCCGCGACGGACTGGGGCGGCATGCTCTCGGCGGGTCTCACCGCCGCCTACTCCGGGCGCTGGTGGCTCATCGTGCCGCCGGGTCTGGCCGTGATCCTGGTCGTCTGCGCGTTCAACGCGGTGGGCGACGGACTGCGGGACGCCTTCGACGTACGGGGCCGCTGATGACGACCGAACCGATCCTGCGGACGACCGACCTCGGCGTCTCCTTCAGCACCGAGTCCGGCACCGTCGACGCCGTGCGGGGGGTGTCCCTGACGGTCGCCCCCGGCGAGACCCTCGCCCTGGTCGGCGAGTCCGGCTCCGGCAAGTCGACCGTCGCCCTCGCCGCGATGGGCCTGCTCTCCGGCAACGCGACGGCATCGGGCAGCGCCGTCGTCGCCGGCCACGAGGTCGTCGGCGCCGGCGAACCCGCGCTCCGGGCACTGCGCGGCTCGACCGTCTCGATGGTCTTCCAGGAGCCCGCGACCGCCCTCGACCCGCTCACCCGCGTCGGTGCGCAGATCGCCGAGGTGATCCGGAACCACCGAGACGTCTCCGCGTCCGCCGCCGCGGCCGAGGCCGTCGACCTGCTCCGTCGCGTCGGCATCCCCGACCCCGAGTCGCGCACCCGGTCGTTCCCGTTCCAGTTGTCGGGTGGGCAGCGCCAGCGCGTGGTCATCGCGATGGCGATCGCGAACGCGCCGAAGCTGCTCATCGCGGACGAGCCGACCACGGCCCTCGACGTGACCGTGCAGGCCGAGATCCTCGAGCTCCTCCGCGCGCTCGCCGTCGAGACCGGCACCGGCGTGCTGCTCGTCACGCACAACATGGGTGTCGTCGCGGACTTCGCCGACCGGGTCGCGGTCATGCTCCAGGGCGAGATCGTCGAGACCGGCGGGGTCGAGGACGTCCTGCTCCGCCCCGAGCACGAGTACACCAAGCGGCTGCTCGCCGCGGTGCCGCGGCTCGACGTGGCGGGCGATCGTCCGTCGGCTCCCGTCGCCGACACACCGACCGAGACGGCCGGGAGGCCCGGTGCGGCCCCGGTGGTCGACCTGCGGGACGTCTCGGTGACGTTCGGGCGCGGGGCGCGCGCCGTCCACGCGCTCGCGGGCATCGACATCGCGGTGCACGCCGGTGAGACCGTCGGCCTGGTCGGCGAGTCCGGCTCCGGCAAGTCGACCGCGGCCCGGGTGGCGCTCGGGCTCATCAAGCCGACGTCCGGCACGGTGTCGCTGTTCGGGCAGGACCTGCGGACCGCGAAGGGCCGCGACCGTCGTGCCCTCCGCTCCGGCATCGGTGTCGTGCTGCAGGACCCGGTGGCGTCCCTCGACGCCCGGATGTCCGTGGCCGAGTGCATCGCGGAGCCCCTCGCCGTGCACCGTCGCGGGATGTCCTCGGCCGACCGCCGTCGCCGCATCGACGAGGTGCTCGACGCCGTCCGGCTGCCGCGGACCCTGGCGTCCCGTGCCCCGCGCGAGCTCTCCGGCGGGCAGCGCCAGCGGGTCTCGCTCGCCCGGGCGCTGGTGCTCGAACCGCGGTTGCTCGTCGCCGACGAACCGACCTCGGCGCTCGACGTCAGCGTGCAGGAGACCGTGCTCGAGGTCCTCGGCGAGCTGCAGGACGACCTGGGGTTCGCGTGCCTGTTCGTCTCGCACGACCTGGCCGTCGTGCAGCACTTCGCCGAGCGCGTCGTGGTGATGCGCCAGGGCGTCGTCGAGGAGCAGGGCACCACCGGCACGACGCTGCTGCACCCCACCACCGACTACACCCGGCGGTTGCTCGCCGCGGTGCCGGTGCCCGACCCCGTGCTGCAACGGCAGCGTCGGACGGAGCGCCTCGCCTCGCTCGCGGCGGTGACCGCGTGACCCGGGTCCTGGCCGGGGTCGACGTCGGCGGCACCAACACGAAGGTCGTCCTGACCACGCCCGACCTCGAGGTCATCGACCGCCTCGACCTGCCGACGCCCGCCCACGCGGGCGGGGCGGCGATCGTGACGGCCGCACTCGGGGCCGTGACGGGTCTGCTCGAGACGCACCGGGCCTCCTTGGCGGGTGTCGGGGTGGGCGCAGCCGGCGTCGTCGACCGGACCACGGGAACCGTCCTGGTCACCGGCAACTCGTTCACCGGGTGGGCCGGGTACGGCGTGACCCGGGCGGTGACGGACGCCCTCGGCGTCCCCGCGACCCTCGACAACGACGTGAACGCGTTCCTGCTCGGCGAGATCGCCACCGGCGCGGTCGTGGGGGAGTCCGACGTGCTCGGGATGACCCTCGGCACCGGCGTCGGCGGCGCGCTCGTGCTCGACGGACGGCTCTTCGCCGGCCCGCGCGGTGCCGCGGGTGAGATCGGCCACGTCCCCGGCTTCGGTGACGCGCGGTGCACCTGCGGACAGACCGGGCACCTGGAGACCATCGCGGGCGCACGCGGCATCGCCGACCGCTACGCCGAGCGCTCCGGCCGGATGCTCTCGGCACGGGACGTCGCCGTCGCCGCACGCGCCGGGGACGCCGACGCGGCCGCCGTCTTCGCCACCGCTGGGTGGGGCCTGGCCCGTGCCGCACTGCTGACCGCGGGGATCCTCGACGTCACGACCGTCCTGATCGGCGGGGGGATCGCACGGTCCTGGGACCTGCTCGAACCGGCCATCACGGCCGCGATCGCCGCGGAACCGCCGGTCAGCGGGGCGACGATCCGGCTCGCGCAGTCGACGCTCGGGTCCGACGCCGTCGCGCTCGGTGCGGCGGCGCAGGTGCGAGCGCGCGTGCTGGAGCCGGAGACCGCGTAGCGGGGGAGCGCCCGGGTCAGGGCACCCAGACGACGATGCCGCGCAGGTCGTGGAGCACGGCGGCGAGCCCGGCGCGCAGACCACGGGCCGCGCGGTCCGCGGTGAAGGTCTCGGGGTCGTAGTGGCTCGACGGGCCAAGGCCTTCGCCGCGGAATCCGCCGCCCGTCCAGTCCGCCGCCGTGACGTTCGACGTCGGCTCGGCGATCTCGGCACCGACGACCAGGAACTGCTGGTGGAGCGCGGTCGGCGAGACGGCCGCGAGCGGGTCGACCATGTGGTTGCCGACGGTGATGACCAGGTCGGGCTCGGCGTCGACGGCGCGCAGGACCGCGGCGATGCGGTCGTCGGCGTCGCTCGCCGAGACGGGGGTGACGGTGACGTCCTCGTCCGCGGCCCACGACTCGACGGCGTCGAGCAGGGTCCGGGTCGGAGCGTCGGCGGCGTCACCGGCGTCGGAGAGCAGCACGACGTCGTAGCCGGCGGGGGCGTGCACACCGGACCACGAACCGGGCTCCGGGTGGATGGTGGCCTCGGGAGCCGGCGGCTGGTCGGGGTCCGAGAACCCGGCGCCCAGAACCCCGGCCGAGGCGTGCGCGGACGCGGTCGCCGTCGGGCCGGTGCCGCCGGTGGTGTCGTCCGACGCCCCGGAGCAGCCGGCCAGCAGGACGGCGCCGGCACCCGCGAGGGCGACGGCGGTCAACAGGACGGTCGTCCGGGTGGCGAGGCGGGTCACGGCACCATGCAAGCACGCCCGCCGGCCGCCCCGGGCCGGTCGGGGGACCTGTCCAACACCCGTCCCGTTGCTGGTCACCGGCTGTTCACCTGCCGGTCGTCTGCGGGCCGGATCGTCTGCGCGTGCCCTCCGGAACCACCGCCGCGCTCCTGCGCGCCCGCCCTGCCCACCCGTCTCCCGTGTCCGCGCTCGTCGCACGGTTCGTCGCCGCACTCGTGCTGCTCGGGGTGGTCGTGATCGGTGTGCTCGCGGGCGCGGCACCGGCGTCGGCACACGGCTTCAGCTCGGTGGTCTACGCCGACGTCACGTCCACGAAGCCGACGGTCGTGCAGGCGAAGCTCGGGCTCGAGTACGACCTGATGCTCGTCTCGGTGGCCACGAGCGAGCACGACGACGCGCTGCACGAGCAGGGGCAGGAGGCCTGGGACGACGGGGACTTCCCCGGGATGGTGACGGCTGCCGAGGCGCACACCGACGCGATCGGGAAGTACGTGTTCGACCGCTTCACGGTGACCGGAGCCGGCGGGCAGGCCTGTACGGGCACGCTCGACGACACCGTCACGGTCGACCTGCAGGACGAGGTGCCGTACGCCCACGTGACCGCGGACTTCACCTGCCCGGAACCGTCCGAGACGCAGTCCGGGCACGTGGTGTCGTCCGAGCTGTTCCCGGACGACGAGACCTTCGTGCGCGACACCAAGACGATCGTCACCTACGACGTCGACGACCGGACGGGTTCGGCCACCCTCGACGCCTCGCAGCGCACCTTCTCGACCGAGCAGTCGGCGGGGGAGCGCTTCTGGGAGTTCTTCCGCCTCGGCGCCGAGCACCTGCTGACCGGGATCGACCACATCCTGTTCCTCGTGGCGCTCATCGCCGGGTCCCGTCGACTGCGTGAGGTCGTCTACACGGCGTCCGCGTTCACGATCGCCCACTCGATCACGTTCATCCTCGCCGCCCTCGGAGTGGTCAGCCCGCCCGCGATCGTCGTGGAGCCGCTCATCGCCCTGTCGATCGCCGCGGTCGCCGGCTGGTACCTGTGGCGGCTCTGGCGTCGTCGCTCGCGGGCCGACGAGCTGGTGGTCGGCGAGCACGGACACTTCTCGCTCGACCGTGCCGGGTGGACCCGCCTGGCCGTCGTCTTCGCGTTCGGGCTCATCCACGGGCTCGGGTTCGCCGGGGCGCTGGGCATCCACGAGGCGTTCTCGTGGCAGCTGCTCGTCTCGCTCCTCATCTTCAACGTCGGCATCGAGGCCGTGCAGCTCGCGATCATCGTCACCGTGTTCCCGCCGCTCTCGCTGCTGCGGCGGAAGGCGCACCGGGTGTCGCTCTGGGTGACGGGTGCCGTGACCGCCGGCGTGTTCGTGATGGGGATGATCTGGTTCGTCGAACGGCTGGCGGCGGGCTGACGCTCGCCGTGGAACCGTCGACGGGTCGAGCTCGTTCCTGAACAGCGACGAACCGTCACTCAGCGTTTACCAAGACGTTTTGCAGTGCATGCAGAGTCTTCCGTGCTGCACCAACCCACGTCTGAGAAACGGACCCACATGAGTCTCCTGTCCGGCGCTACTACCCGGCGCAGAACCACCACCCTCCGCGTCTGCGGAGCCGTCCTCGGGGCCGCGCTCATCGCCGGCGCCTCGATGGTCGGCACGAACGCCGCCACCGCTGCGACGAACACCCCCACCACCAACATCTCGACCGGTGGCCCGATCCACATCCTGCTCGGCGTCGGTGCGACCGAGAGCCAGCGCATCGCCTCGTGGTACTTCCCCACGAACGTCGCGCAGTCGCTCGAGATCCAGAAGACCGCGTCCATGACGGACGGCGTCTTCACCGACGCCAAGAAGACGATCGACGCCTCGGAGGCCGCCAACACCGCCGCCGACACGAGCGCGACCGACTCGAACACCAAGAGCATCCCCGGCATCGCCGCCGAGTCGGGCTACATCAACGCCCACGCAACGATCTCGGACCTCGAGCCGAACACCTCGTACACGTACCACGTCGGTGCGGCGGACGGTTCGGCCTGGTCCGCGTCCTACACCTTCACCACGAAGAGCTTCTCCGGCGACTTCGACTTCCTGTTCTTCGGTGACCCGCAGATCGGATCGTCGGGCTTCACCGACGACGACGGCGCCGGCTGGGCGGACACGCTCAAGTACGCCACGTCGACCGAGCCGGACGCCGAGCTCCTGGTCTCCGGTGGCGACCAGGTCGAGCACGCCAACAACGAGTACGAGTGGAGCGCGTTCGCCGACAGCAGCGACGTGCTGAAGCGCTACCCGTGGGCCTCGACGATCGGCAACCACGACGTGGGCGGCAAGGCCTACGAGCAGCACAACCAGGTGCCGAACTCCCTGAAGGTGCCGGACTTCTACCCGGGCGGCAACACCACCGCGAACTCGGGTGGCGACTACTGGTACATGTACAAGGGCGTCCTGTTCATCGACATCAACTCGAACGCCTACGCGGCCGGTTCGGACGCGTCCCACGTGAACTACGTGCGCGACGTCATCAACCGGTACGGCGACGACGCGAAGTGGACCACGCTGGTCTACCACCACTCGATCTACTCGCCGGCCGACCACGCGAACGACAAGGACAACCAGCAGCGCCGGTTCGACTTCACGCGTGCGTTCTCGGACATGGGTGTCGACCTCGTCCTGCAGGGCCACGACCACTCCTACTCGCGCAGCTACGCGATCAAGAACGGCAAGAAGGCCAACGTCAACGAGCAGCCCGCTGCTCCCGAGGTCTTCTCCGGCCCCGGCGGCGTCATCTACATGACGGCGAACTCGGCCTCGGGCTCGAAGTACTACGACCTCACCACCCCGGACGCCACCCAGAGCGGCTACGGCGCGGACCCGCTCGACCCGACCGGTCAGCGTCACTTCGCCAACTCGGTCGAGAACCAGGAGCACGTCCGCACCTTCGTGAAGGTCTCGGTCACCGACGACAAGCTCGCCGTCGAGAACATCCGCGCCAGCGACTGCACCACGCTCAACTCGGCCGTGCAGCACGGCAAGGTCGACAGCTGCGGCGTGACGCTCCAGCCGACGGCCACCGCTGACCCGGCTGCGATCGGATCGACGGTCGACAAGTTCAACCTGCACGCCACGCTGCCGACGACGAGCACCACGCTCACCGCGTCGGCGACCAAGCAGACCTACCGCACGGCCAAGCCGGTCAAGGTCACCGCGACCATCGGCGGTGGCATCGGCACGCAGAAGGGCACGGTGACGTTCAAGGACGGCAGCAAGGTCCTCGGCACCGCCCCGGTCACGAGCGGCACGGCCAGCATCACGCTGCCGGGCACCCTCACGGTCGGCAAGCACGCCGTCACGGCCTCGTTCGTCAACGCGGACCCGGTCTACTCGGGCACCGGCTCCTCGACGGCGAAGGCCACGACGGTCACCGTCGAGAAGAAGGCGACGAGCACGTCCCTGAAGTACAGCGGCGGCAAGGCGACCGTCGGGGTGAAGGCCACCGGCTTCCGGGTCGACGGCACCGCCCGGATCTACCAGGGCACGAAGCTCCTCGCCACCGTCAAGGTCCAGAACGGAACGGCCACCACGAAGGTGCCGCTGCGCGTGAAGGGCACGCACAAGCTGCACGCCGTCTTCGCCGGCACCTCGGTGCTCGACAAGAGCACCAGCCCGACGATCAAGGTCGTCGTCAAGTAGCACCAGGCACGAGCAAGGGCCCCGCGATCTCGATCGCGGGGCCCTTCGCCGTGTGGCCGGGGGTGGGCGCCCGGTCCTACCCGGGACCGGTGCCGCACCGGCTGACGGGAGACCCGAACTCCCTGTCCGTCCGCTGGTGAGAGCGACCGGTCAACCTGTGGTGAGCATGCGCCGACGGGGCTCGTTCGTCCACCCCACCAGGCCGATTGTCAGGCTTTGAGCGAATGTGCAGACATTCCTAGGTTCTGGCTGTGGAGAGGCGCATACTTCGAGCCTCCGAGAATGCGCGCTCGTCGCCGACGTCACCCCGCCTCTCCTTGCAGGAAGAGGCCGGACCATGCAGGCTCGCCATCTCAGACGAAGTTCCCTCCTGGTGGTGTCGGCCGCCGCCGTCGCGCTGATCACCCTCGGCACCGGTGGCGGGGCATCGGCCGCCACGGTCATCGACGGCCCCGTCAACCTCGGCACCGCCTCGACCTACGGCGCCCTCGGCGCGAGCGCGGTCACGAACACCGGCCCCTCCGTGATCAACGGCGACCTCGGGTTGTCGCCGGGCACGTCCATCACCGGCTTCGGCGGCGCACCGAACGGCGTCGTCAACGGCACCACGCACCAGACCGACGCCGCAGCCGCACAGGCCCAGCGCGACACCACCACCGCGTACAACGTCGCCGCCTCGCTCTCCCCGACCCAGACCGGTCTGACCGAGCTGAACGGCCTCTCGCTCTCACCCGGCGTGTACTCCGGCGGCGCCCTCGCCCTGGCGAACAACGGTGCACTGACCCTGGCCGGCAGCGCGAACTCCGTGTGGGTGTTCCAGGCCGCGTCGACCCTGACCATCGGGTCCGCCAGCCAGATCGTGATCACCGGCGGTGCCAGCTCGTGCAACGTGTTCTGGCAGGTCGGCAGCTCCGCGACCGTCGGCACCGGCGCCCAGTTCCAGGGCACCGTCCTGGCGCAGCAGTCCGTGACCGCCACCACCGGCGCGACCGTGCAGGGCCGACTGCTGGCCCGCACCGGCGCGGTGACCCTCGACACGAACACGATCACGGCATCGAACGGTTGCCCCGCGCCGGGCGCCCCGTCCGAGTCGCCGACCATCACCTCGGGCACCCCGTCCGACGGCACCGTGGACGTGCCCTACTCGTCCACCGTGACCGCGACCGGCACCCCGAACCCGACCTTCACCGCCACGGGCCTGCCCGACGGCCTGACGATCGACAGCACCACCGGCGTCATCTCCGGCACCCCGACCACCCCGGGCACGTCGACCGTGACGATCACCGCGTCGAACGGCACCAGCCCGGACGACACCAGCGTCGTCACGATCACCGTCCGCGCCCCGGCCCCGGTGCCCACCGCGACGCCCACCCCGACGGCACCCGCAGTGGCGCCCACCGGCACCCCGAGCGGCCCCGCAGGCGCCGGCGGTGGTGGCGGCGGAACCGGCCAGCCCACCGGTGAGCTCGCGTTCACCGGCTCGGACCCGACCGTCCCGCTGAGCATCGCCGCCGCGCTGCTCGCCGCGGGTGCAACGCTCATGGTCCTGCTCCGTCGTCGCCGTCGCACCGTCGGCCGCATCTGATCAACCCGTACGTCCTCACGGCCCCGCGACCCTGGTCGCGGGGCCGTCTGCGTGCCATCACCGGCCTTGCGGTCGGTCCACGTGCCCGATTGCATGGGGGCATGCCGACCGATTGTGTCTTCGACGACGTGCCACGGGCCTCCCGGCTCGTCGAGGACGACCTGGTCGTTGCCGGGGCGTCCCGAGGGAACCCTCAGGACGCTCCGGCTCCGATGAGGTCGGCGAGCGGGACGTCGTCGCGCGCCACGGCTGCGGCGACCTGGCTCAGCGAGCGCTGGTGTGTGCGGGCGTAGCGACGGATCATGCCGAAGGCCTCCTCGACGTCGACCCCGGCCGCACGTGCGAGGTACCCCTTGGCTTGTTCGATGGCGACCCGGCTGTCGAGCGCGCGCTGGAGCTGCTCCGCGGTGAGCGTCGCGTGCTCGAGGGTCCGTTGCTGCAACAGGCTGATGGTCGCGACGTCGGCGAGGGCCTGAGCGGCTCGGGCATCGGCGCCGTTCAGCGCTCCCTCCGTCTCGCGGAACAGGTTCAGCGACCCGACGGTGGTGTCCCGCAGCCGGAGCGGGATGGCGTGGACGCCCGCGTAGCCGCGAGCCCTCGATGCCTCGGCGAACCGGGGCCAGCGCTGCCGCAGATCGTCGGCGTTCTCCGAGGTCACCAGCCGGCCGGTGGTCACGGCGGTGATGCACGGCCCCTCACCGGCGTTGAGCTGGAGTAGACCGATGAAGCTGCTGCGCTCGCTCGTGGACGCGACGACGCGGAGCTCGTCCTGCTGGTCGAGCAGGTGGATCGCGCCCGCGGCGGCGTCGAACAACTCGACCGCCCGGTCGACCAGCGTCTGCAGGACGTCGACCACGTCGTAGTCCGCCACCAGGCTGTCGGTGAGGGTGACGAACGTCTCGACCAGTCGTGCTTCGCGTACCTCGGTCATGTGGAGCGGTCCTTCCGTCGAGCAGGCGGGACAACCGTAACCGAGCAGCAGACACGCGGACGTGTGGCTTGCACCCGGGAGCGCGGCGGCTCTAGCGTTGGAGCAGCTGCCCCAGACCCCGGCCGCCGGAACGTTCCGCCATTCCGATGACGACCAGGGAATCCATGACGACGCAGCACGCCGGTACCAGCCCGCAGCGGGAGACCAGCTCGAAACCCCTCACCGGCGGCTACCGGAAGACCGGCTCCCCGGCCGGACCGCGGACCGGCGGCACCTCGTCCTACTCCGCGCTGCTGGCGCAGGTGAAGGAAGCCGGGCTGCTCGAGCGCCGTCGGGGGTTCTACTGGGCGCTGTTCTCCGCGCTCGTCGTGGCGACGGCCGCGTGCTGGGTCGTGTTCGCGTTCCTCGGTGACTCGTGGTTCCAGCTCATCGTGGCCGGTGCGCTGGGTGTGCTGTTCACACAGTTCGCGTTCCTGTCGCACGAGGCCGCGCACCGTCAGGTGTTCGAGTCCCAGAAGTGGAACGACCGCGCTGGACGCTGGCTCGGCACGTTCCTGGTGGGCCTGAGCTACTCGTGGTGGATGAACAAGCACACGCGCCACCACGGCAACCCGAACACGGTCGGCAAGGACCCGGACATCGCCCCGGACGCGATCCGGTTCCTGCCCGAGGACGCCGCCGCCGTGACGAACGGGCCGCTGCGGGTGTTCGTGCAGTACCAGGGCTGGTTGTTCTTCCCGTTGCTGACGCTCGAGGGGATCAACCTGCACCGAGCCGCCGTCATGTCGGTGCTCCGGGGCACCGGCGGCCGCAGCGACACCCGGGGGCGGGTCCTCGAGGGCATCCTGCTCGTGGCGCGGTTCGCGATCTACCTGACGGTCGTGTTCTGGTTCCTACCGTTCGGGATGGCGTGTGCGTTCCTCGGGGTGCAGCTGGCCGTGTTCGGCGTGATGATGGGTGCCTCGTTCGCCCCGAACCACAAGGGCATGCCGACGATCGCCCACGATGCGAAGGTCGACTTCTTCTCCCGCCAGGTGCGCACCTCGCGCAACATCCGTGGCGGCTGGTGGGTGTCGTTCCTGATGGGTGGGCTGAACTACCAGGTCGAGCACCACCTGTTCCCGTCGATGCCGCGTCCGGCGCTGAAGCAGGCCCGCCTGCTCGTCCGTGACCACTGCGACACCCTCGACGTGCCGTACACCGAGACGACGCTGCTGCGCTCGTACGGCATCGTCGTCCGGTACCTCAACCGCGTCGGCCTCGCCGCCCGCGACCCCTTCGTCTGCCCGATGATCACCGAACTCCGGATCCACTGACCCCGTCCCGTGCCGAACCTCCCGAACGAACCCCACCAGCTGCGAGCAGCGGTGGTCGTGAACCCGACCAAGACCGACCAGACGCGCCTCCGAGGGGTGCTCGCCGCCGAGGAGCGCGCCCACGGATGGGCCGAGTCGCTCTGGTTCGTCACGAGTGCCGACGACGACGGACGGGCGGCTGCACGGGCCGCGCGCGACGCCCACCCGAGCGTCGTCCTCGTCGCCGGCGGGGACGGCACGCTCCGGGTCGTCGCCGAGGAACTCCGCGGCACCGGGACGCCGGTGGCGCTCGTCCCCAGCGGCACCGGCAACCTGTTCGCGCGGAACCTCGGGCTGCCCCTCGGTGACCTGGTGCGCTCCGTCCGTGCGGGGTTCAGCGGGACGGACCGCCCGATCGACGTCGGGCTGGCCGACCTGACCGACCCGGCGGGTACCACGACGTCGCACGCGTTCCTGGTGATGACCGGCATCGGGCTCGATGCGAGCATGGCGGCGGACACGAACGCGTGGGTGAAGAAGCGGTTGGGGTGGGTCGCCTACTCGGACCCCATCGCCCGGTCCGTGATCGGCAACCGGCAGATCCCGGTGCACTACGGGATCGACGACGGCCCGCTCCGCAGCATGAGCGCACACACGATCATCGTCGGGAACTGCGGCACCCTGACCGCGGGCATCCTGCTGCTCCCCGCGGCCCGCCCGGACGACGGGATCCTCGACGCCGTGGCGTTCCGGCCGGCCGGGTGGTTCGGCTGGACCAAGGTCGGGTACGCCCTGACGCTCAACCGGTTCTTCGCGCGCACCCGGTTCGGGCGGCTCCTGGCCCGGGTGCTGCCGACCTCGCGTGCGCTCCGGTACACCCGGGCACGGACGCTGCGGCTGACCGTCGACACCCCGGAGCGTGTGCAGCTCGACGGCGACGCGTTCGGCGAGGTGGTCGCGGTGTCGCTCACCACGCACCACCACGGCCTGGTGCTCCGGACGGAACCGGTCTAGCCGGTGCTGCCGAGGTCGGCACCCCGGTGCACGACGTCCTCGGCCATGGCCCGGATCCCGCGACCCGCGCCGGCAGCAGCACGTCGCAGGATCTGGAACGCCTCGTCAATCCGGATGCCACGGCGGTAGGCGAGTGCGCCCTTGGCCTGTTCGAGGAGCACCCGGGCCTCGAGCGCGTCCTCGACCTGTTCCTCGATCGTGGTCGACACCCCGCGGTCGCGCTGTCGGACCAGGGCAGCCGAAGCCGCGCCGGCGAGCAGCTGGAGCAGCACGACGTCCTGGTCGCTGTGCCCGCGGGTGTGTTCGGCGAAGACGCACAGGGAGCCGATGGTCCGGTCCCGCAGACGGATCGGCTCGGCGAACGTGCCGTGCAGCCCGCGTTCGCGCATCGTCGCCGCGAACGCCGGCCACTCCGACTCGTGCGTGGACACGTCGGGCACGTCGATCGTCTTGCCGGTCCGGTAGCAGTCGAGACACGAGCCCTCGTTCGTGCCGAGCTGCGCTTCCTCGGCCTCGCTGCTGCGCTCGCTCGTCGAGGCGATGACCTGCAGTGCACCGGACTGGTCCGCGAGCACGACGCCCGCCTCCGTCGCGGAGGTCCCCTCCACGCACGCCGCGATCACACGGTCCAGGGCGTCGAGCACCTCGAGGTCGGTGTCCAGAGCAGGCACCAACCGATCCGGCAGGTTGATTGCGCCACTGGTCGTCATGCTTCGACGCTACGACCAGACCGATGGCGCACGGCTCAGCCAGTTCGCGTACCGGATGACCGTCTGACGCCCGTGACGACCCTCCCGCCAGCCACGTCCGTCGAAGTGCGGACTGGTGCGACCCCCGGACAGGGGGTCAGGATGACGCATCAGTTGCACAGAGCAACTGGCAGGTGCTTCACCGACAGAGGAGTCGTCATGAAGAAGTCCATCGCAGCCGCGTTCGCCGCGGTCGCCGTCATCACCGCCGGCGTGTTCGCCGCGTCGCCCGCGTCCGCGCTGCCCGTCAGCACGAAGGTCGTCGGCGGCGAGAAGGCCCCCACCACCTCGTGGGCGGTGCAGCTCGAAGCCTCCGGCGGGAGCATCCCCGCAGGCTACGTCAGCAACTGCACCGGCGAGCAGCTCAACGCCTCGTGGATCCTCACCGCCCGGCACTGCATCGACGGCATCGGTGCGATGAACGTGTACCACTCCAATTCCACCGTCAACCGCGGCGCGGCCGTCGCCGTCGACCGGGTCAGCGCCTCGCCGGCGGGTGACATCGCGCTCGTGCACCTGCGGACCGCCTACTCGCTGTCCACCTACGCACCCCTCGACCTCACCGCGACGGCCAAGTCGAGCGGCACCGGCACCATCCAGGGCTACGGCTTGCGTGCCAACGCGACCCAGTCCGACGGCCTCTACCAGGCCACCGTCTCGCTCACCGGCGCGAGCACCGACGCCTTCAACGGTCGTGCCCAGCACCTCACCGGCGTGACCGGCGCCTCGAACCACGGTGACTCGGGCGGCCCGCTGCTCGTGAACGGCAAGGTCGTCGCCGTCTGCTCCACCGGCGACAGCGCCGACCCGGGTGCGAACACCAAGGCCGGCTCGAACTACGCCCTGCTGTCGCAGGCCTCGTCCTGGATCCGGACGACAGCCGGCGTCTGAACCACCTGACGGACGGGAGGCGCGGTGTCAGCCGGCACCGCGCCTCCCGTCCGTCCCCACCCATCTCCAGAACCGGGGTCGCCTGCTCGGCGTCCGTCACCCACCAGCTGAGCGCCCGTGCGGGCGCTGCGACGACAGTAGGGCCATGAGCCAGTACGAGAAGCGCGATCCGAACACCCTCTACCCGGCACCGCCGTACCCGAAGCAGGAGCAGTCACTGCCGGGTGCCGCGTGGAAGATGGACCCGAAGCCCGACCACGGCGAGGAGAGCTACACGGGGCTCGGACGGCTGAAGGGGTACCGCGGCATCGTCACCGGTGCCGACTCCGGCATCGGCCGTGCCGCCGCCATCGCCCTGTCGCGCGAAGGTGCGGACCTGGTGCTCTCGTACCTGCCGGACGAGCAGGAGGACGCGGAACAGGTCCGCGACCTGCTCGAGTCCGAAGGCCGTCGTGCCGTGCTGTTCCCCGGGGACATCTCCGACGAGCAGTACTGCACGGACCTGGTGCAGAAGGGGGTCGACGAGTTCGGCGGCCTCGACACCCTGGTCATGGTCGCGGGGCGCATGGAGAGCAACGAGGACATCCTCACGCTCGACACGTCGATGTTCGACTCCACCTTCAAGACCAACATCTACTCGCTGTTCTGGCTGACCAAGGCTGCGGTGCCGCACCTCGAGCCCGGGTCGACCATCGTGACGACCGGTTCGATCCAGGCGTCGACGCCCTCGCCGGACAAGATCGACTACGCCGTGTCGAAGGGCGCGATCAAGCTCTTCACCGAGGCCGTCGCGCAGCAGCTCGCGCCGAAGGGCATCCGTGTGAACTCCGTCGCGCCGGGGCCGGTGTGGACGCCGCTGCAGCCGGGCTCCGACGACGCCGAGACGGTGTCGCACTTCGGGGAGAGCTCGCCGTTCGGTCGCCCGGGCCAGCCCGCCGAGCTCGGTGCCGCCTACGTGCACCTGGTCAGCCCGGAGTCGAGCTACCAGTCCGGGTCGACGATCACGATCGCCGGTGGGACGCCGGCGTTCTGAGGTTCTGAGTTTCGTGTTCTTGCGTTCGAGGAAGGGGACCACGTGTCCGGAGTGACGCACACCGTGCTGGTCGAGTGGGACGGGGAGGACCGGTCGTCCGAGGCCTCGGCCCTGTCGCGTGAGCACCTGCCACGGGTCGAGGGGGTCGAGTCGGTGCAGTCCGGCACGAGCGTGAGCACCGAGGGGCTGGAGGGCGGGTTCCACTGGATGCTCGTCGTCCGGTTCCGCGATCGTGCCGCGCTCGCCGGGTACCTGCCGCACCCGGAGCACCGGCCGGTGGCCGAGTTCATCGGTGCAGCGAGTGCGCGTGTCGTCGTGTTCGACGTCGAGGACGCCAGCTGACCGCTGCGGCGGAAGCTGTGTAACGCTCTGGTTGCGATGGCGGCCGAGGGGTTCCGTTGTTCGTGGAGCCTCGACGTACGGTGGATCGGCCATCGCAACGGCGCGGGGGTCACCGGCCGGCGCCGTGGCTCTTCGGAGCCCGCGCAGGTCGGGTCCCCGCCTTGCGGGCGGGGACCGTTCGACATCCGCCGACGGAGGGAAACAGACGATGCCCGGCAACCCGAACCCGTTCGTCCACGACGGCGCGAAGATCCTGCTCGGCGAGGCGGGAGCGGCGCACTGCGACGAGTGCGGTGACGCCGTCCGGCTCGACCCGCGGATCGGCAGCTGGCGGACGGTGCAGCAACCCGGTCCTCAACTCCCACCTGACCGGCAACGGCGCAGTGCGGCGGGTGCCGCGTGAGCGGCACCGTCCGGACCGTCGGCATGACCCTGGGGTTCGTTGCGGCGATGGCGCTGACCGCCTGTTCCGGCGCACCGGCCGCGACGCCGACCCGGACCGTGACGGCGACCGCGACGCCGGAGGCACCGGCCGACACCGGCACTCCGACCCCGACCGCTCCCGCGACGGACGCAGCGTTCAGCCCGTCGGACCCCGCGACCTGGACCATCTCGACCGACGAGGTCGGACCGATCGCCCTCGGTGGTCCAGTGCAGGGCGAGATCGACGACCTGGCAGCCGCCTACACCCGGAGTACGGACGCGTGCCCGGCCAGCCCGGAGACGACGTTCTGGGAGCGAGCCGACACCCCCGGCCTCATCGTCATCCCCCGCGACGGCAAGGTCGTCGGGGTGACCATCGGTGGGGTGGGGGCGGACCCGGTGACCACGAACTCGCCCGAGACCGACGCCGGGATCGGCATCGGAGCGCCCCTGACCGAGGTGCGGTCCGCGTACCCGGACCTGCAGTACACCGGGACCTACGGTGAGGAGCAGGGGCCGTACTCGATGTGGAGCGTGCAGGCTGACGGACGCTACATGACGTTCCAGCTCGGGACGGACGGCGCCACGGTCGCTGCGATCTGGGTGGGGTCGGTCGCGAAGCTGCCGTACGAGTACTGCGCCTGACTCCTCGCTACCGGCTGACGGGTTCGGCTCCGAGCACACCGAGCAGCGCCAGGGCGTCGGCGTCGGGTGAGCCGACCGGGGCCGTGTAGAGCACCAGGTGCTGGTCGCGGTCGGTGAGCGCGAGACTGTCGCAGTCGACCGTGACCGATCCGACCGACGGGTGCTGGAAGGTCTTGGTGAGCACGGGCGTCATCTGCACGTCGTGCTGGTCCCAGAGCCGCCCGAACTCGCTGTCGCCCGCTCCGAGCTCCTCGATCAGGTCGCCCACGGCAGGGTCGTCCGGGTACCGGGTCCGGGCCGCCCGGAGCTGCATGACGACGTGGCGCCGGAACTCGGCGCCGTCGGAGATCCCGTACGGCGGGGGAGTCTCCGGCCCGGGGTGTGCGGGGAACGCCCGCCGGGCCAGGTTCCGCTCGGCCGGATCGAGCACCGAGAAGTCCTCCATGAGCGCTGCGGCGAGGGGGTTCCACGCGAGCACGTCGAAGGTGGCGGACAGGACGAGCGCCGCGGTCTGCGGCAGCCGGTCCACGAGCGCGAGGATGCTCGGCCGGACGTCGCGGCGCACCCGGCCCAGCTGCAGTGCGGCCGTGCCGGCGAGTGCGTGCAGGTGGTCGGACTCCGCCGGGGTGAGCAGGAGCGACCCGGCGATGCCCGCGAGGACCTCGGCAGAGGGTCGGGGTGCGCGTCCCTGCTCGAGTCGGACGTAGTACTCGGTGGAGATGTGGGCGAGGACCGCGACCTCCTCGCGACGGAGCCCGGGCGTCCGACGTCGTGGTCCCGACGGCAACCCGACGTCCTCGGGGCGCAGGCGTTCGCGCCGTGAGCGGAGGAACGCGGCGAGTTCCGGCTTGTCCATGGCACGAGTCTCCACCGGTTGGGGGCCCGGATCCTGGTACCGCTCGTACCTGTATCCGGGCAGTCGTCCGGCGTGACGCTGGTCCCGTGAACAACGAAACCACCACCACCAGTCCCATCGGCCTCTTGACCGACAAGGTCATCCTCATCACCGGCGCGAGCCGCGGCATCGGTGCGGCGGCCGCCCGACTCTTCGCTCGGGAGGGCGCCCGGGTCGTCCTCGCCGCCCGCAGCACCGCCGCACTCGACGCCGTCGTCGCCGACGTCCGAGCGGCTGGGGGCACCGCCGATGCCGTCGCACTCGACCTCGCCGACCCCGCCAGCATCCGTGCTGCGGTGGCCCGCGTCGACGAGCTGCACGGGCGACTCGACGGGGCCTTCAACAACGGCGCGACCATCCAGCAGCCCGGGCCGCTCGACACCACCAGCGACGAGGACATCGACACCCAGTTCGCGGTGAACTTCCGCGGACACTGGGTGGCGATGAACGCCGAAGCCGAACTGATGCGTCGCGGCGCAGGCGGCGCCATCGTGAACACCTCGAGCATCGGCAGCCGCCGGGCCAACCCGGCGTTGCCCGCCTACGGTGCGATGAAGCGTGCGCTCAACAGCATCACCGAGACCGCGGCCGTCACCTGGGCGCCGGCGCGCATCCGGGTGAACGGCATCACCCCCGGCGGCACCGCGACCGAGATGATCGACGCCTGGGAGGCCGCGACACCGGGCATCGTCGACCAGATCAACGCCACGGTGCCGCTCGGTCGGATGGCCGAGCCCGAGGAGGTCGCCGAGGTCGCCGCCTGGCTGCTCAGCGATCGCGCGTCGATGGTCACCGGGGCGATCGTCCCCGTGGACGGCGGCGCCGGAGCCTGACGCCGAACGCTCCGGGCCTCCCTGGCAGGATGACGGGCATGGCCAGCGCTGTCCGTCTCATCCGGTCCGACGTCCTGAGCGACGCGGCGCAGTACGCGTACGCGTCCACCGTGCCGGCCGGGACCCGGCTCGTGTTCCTCGCCGGGGCCTGCCCGCTCGAACCGGACGGGTCCACGGCGGCGGTCGGGGACTACGCGGGGCAGGCGGCGCGGTGCATCGAGACGATGCGGGAGGCGCTCCGAGCCGCCGGTGCGTCGATCGAGGACGTCGTGAGCACCCGGGTGCTCGTGGCGTCCTCGCGGCAGGCCGACCTCGTCGCCGCATGGCAGGTGGTGCGCGATGCCTTCGGCGTGCACGACGTGCCGAGCACCCTGCTCGGGGTCACGGTGCTCGGCTACGACGACCAGCTGGTCGAGATCGAAGCCGTCGCGGCCGTCGCCGACGGTCAGCCCACGTGACGGCGCGGGCTTTCGAGGCCCCGCGCTCCCTCGCACGCTCGCCTCAGAAGCCCGGACCCGCTTTGACCAGGGCGATGCCGACACCGACGAGCGCGAGGACGAGGCCGGCCACGAACGTCCGCGGGGACGGGTTCTCCCCGCGGAGCCTGGCCACGACGGGCCCGAGGAGGGCGAGCCGGACCACGAGGTACGCGATCGCGATGATCTCGGCCGCGAGCCCGGACGTGCCGGTCAGCCAGGCGTAGGCGAGGACGGCAGCCGGCAGGAAACCGGAGGTGAGGACGGGCAGCGAATCCCGCAGCTCGGCGCGGACGGTCTCCCCGGTGAGTCGATGGTCACTCCGCGCACGTCGGCCGACCGACTCGGCGAAGGTGTGTGCGAGGAAGGTCGAGAACGCCGTGGCGAGGACGTACCAGAGCCCCCGACCGCTCTCGGCCGTGTCCGGGACCATCGGTGCGATCGTGCCGAGGATCACGATGTTGCCGTAGACGAACGCGGTGATGCGGCTCGAGGCGTCCTCACGCGGCAGGCGGTTCCGGCCCGCGGAAGTCCTCTCGCGCGGGCTCAGTAGTACTCACCCTGCCGGTAGTCCCAGCTCGTGAACGTGTCGGCGAGCAGCCCCATGATCCGGTCGACGTCGAGCCCCTTGCGGATCAGCGTCGGTGCGGGGACGACCGATCGGCGTCCGTCCTGCAGCGGGATCAGGGCTCCGGCGCTGTCGACCATCGACACCATGACGCCCTGCTCGTAGCGGGTCTCGGCACTCTGCTCCGGCTGGATGGACGCGACGTAGTCGTCCGCCTCGACGATCACGTCGGCGCGCTCGGCGATGCGCTCGCCGATGCCGTCCACCACGCCACGGTTACCGGTGCCCGACGGGTTGGCCGAGCTCGCGAAGGCGAACCTGCCGTGCTCGGTCCAGAGCTCGCGGGCGGCGAGCTCACCGGGGACGCCGAACTTGATGACGAAGCAGGACGTCCCGCGGGTGTCCATCATGAGTTCGTCGGAGCCGTCCGTCGGCAACGCCGCTCGACCCTCGTCGCTCCAGGGCAGGATGCACCCGAGCAGGACGTCCTCGTCCCAGCACCGCTGGTACAGGGCGTCGATCTCGGGGGTGAGCTGCGCGATGCCTCGGAGCATCTCGAGCGAGCTCACGAGCACGACGCCCGGCTTGTTGCGGTTGCGTTCCTTCGCGTCGAACTTCCGCTCCAGACCCGCGCGGTCCGAGGTCATCAGGATGTAGCCGACCTTGGTGGGGACCACCGCCAGCCCGCCGTCGTGCAGCAGGGCGTCCACCGCGATGCGCGGCACACCGCCGGTCCAGTGCACCCGGTTCATGCTGACCTGCGTGTCGTCGTTCATGCCAGTCCTCGTCCCGCTCGTGAGCCAGACGATCGTCTGACAGCGGGAGCCTATGGACGGCGTCCGAGCCGGACAAGGGCGATGGACCCGACCTGTGGGCCTTCTCCGAAGGGTTCAGGCGGGCTCGCAGCGAAGGGCCGCGGCCGGTCGGCGCTGCGCCGCGCGCAACCAAAGTGCATCCGCGCCGCGTGGTCGCGTGGTTCGAGGTCACTTTGGTTGTGCGACGCCGCCGGACGCCGGACGCCGGACGCCGGACGCCGGACGCCGGACTCCGGACGCCGACGGCCGCCGACGGCCCCCGCCTCACCCCACCAACGACTGCGTCCCCACCACGATCGCCAGGGCCAGCCGCTCCGCGTCCACCGACCCGGGCTCGGCCGTGTACGCCAGGATCCGCAGGTCCTCCGGCCCGACGACCAGGGTGTCGCAGTCGAGCGTGATCAGTCCGACGTCCGGGTGGTCGATCACCTTCCGGCGGGCGGTCTCGCCGAGCGCGGTCGCGCCGGAGTCCCACAGCCCGACGAACCGCGGGCTCGCCGCCCGAAGGTCCCGCACGAGCTGCTGCAGCTGGCGGTCGAGCGGGTAGCGGGCCGCGGTCATCCGGAGCCCGGCCACCAGGTTGGCCTCGAAGGCCGCCTGCTCCTCGGGCGTGTGCACGGCGCGGCTGCCGGATCCGACCAGGTGCCGCCACGCGGTGTTCCGGTCGTTCCCGCGCAGTGCCCCGATCGGCCCCATCAGTGCGTCGTACGGGGCGTTGGCGACGAGCAGGTTCCCGGCCGCGTCGAGCACCGCGACGGGGGTGTCCGCCAGTCGGTCGAGCAGCCGCTGCACGCTCGGCGGGATCCGCGACGGCACCACGTCGGCACCGGGGACCGCGTGCCCGGCGAGCCGGTAGAGCAGCTCGCGGTCGGCATCGGCGACCCGCAGCGATCGCGCGAGTGCCTCGACGACCTGGGCGGACGGCGAGGTCGCCCGCCCCTGCTCGAGCCGGGTCAGGTAGTCGGCCGAGATCCCCGCGAGCCCGGCCAGCTCCTCACGCCGCAGACCGGTCGCGCGCCGACGCGGCCCGACGACCATGCCCGTCGCCTCGGGGGAGACGTGGTCGCGCAGCCGCCGCAGGGTGTGCCCGAAGTCCGTGTCCGCCATGTCCCCAGTCTGCGCGCGACGGGCGACCGGGTCCTGGCCCTGCCGGTCCTACGACAACCGGTCGACTCCCTGCGGCCGTCGCCGAGCGTGACGCTGGACCCATGACAACGACACTCATCACCGGGGCCACCCGCGGCATCGGCAAGGAAACCGCCCGCCAGCTCGTCGAGGCGGGCCACACCGTCTGGATCGGCGCCCGCGACGCCGACCAGGGCGCCGCGGTCGCCGCCGAGATCGGCGCACGCTCCGTCCAGCTCGACGTCCGCGACGACGACTCGGTCGCCGCGGCCTTCGCCCACGTCGACGCGAACGGCGGACTCGACGTGCTGGTCAACAACGCCGGCATCGCGGTCTGGGGGCAGAGCGGGCCCGAGGCGCTCGCCGTCTTCGACACGAACGCCGTCGGCACCATCCGCGCGACCGAGGCCGCGCTGCCGCTCCTGCGTCGCTCCGCGAACCCGATCGTGGTGAACCTGTCGAGCGCGCTCGGCTCCTTCACCGCCACCCACGACCCGTCGAAGCCCGCGTTCACTGTGCCGGCCGTGGTCTACGGCGCGTCCAAGGCCGCCGTCTCGATGCTGACGGTGCAGTACGCACGCGTCGTGCCCGAGGTGCACTTCGTCGCGATCGAGCCCGGCTACACGGCCACCGAGTTCGGTGGCATGCCGAACCCGGACGGTCGCCCCGTCGAGGTCAGCGCCGCGACGATCGCGGCCGCCGCGAGCGCGGGCACGGAGGGCCCCACCGGCGTGTTCCTGGAGGACGGCCAGACGCTCGGGTGGTGACGTCATGACGGCCTGGAGGCGCGGTGCCAGCTGGCACCGCGCCTCCAGGCCGTCGTCCGGTCGCGTCTACAGCAGCTGGCGCGCGTTGGTGGACGCGAGGTCCAGCAGCTCGTCGCCGCGACCCGACAGCACCGTGCGGATGGCGTAGAGCGTGAAGCCCTTCGCCTGCTCGAGCGTGACCGCCGGGGGCATGGAGAGTTCCTGGCGGTTCGCGCGGACCGACACGAGCGCGGGACCGTCATGCGCGAGCGCGGCGGCCATGGCGTCCTCGAAGTCGTCGGACACGTCGACGTGGAACCCCTTGATGCCGATCGCCTCGGCGACGGCGGCGAAGTCCGGGTTCTGCAGCTCGGTGCCGTAGTTCACGAAGCCGGCGGCCTTCATCTCGAGCTCGACGAAGTTGAGCGACGAGTTGTCGAACACGACGATCTTCACCGGCAGCTTGTTCTGCACGATCGTGATCAGCTCACCGAGGAGCATCGTCAGCCCGCCGTCACCGGCCAGGGCGATCACCTGCCGGTCCGGGAACGCCGTCTGCGCACCGATCGCCTGCGGGACGGCGTTCGCCATCGTGCCGTGCACGAACGAACCGATCAGCCGGCGCTTGCCGTTCATGGTGAGGTAGCGCGAGGCCCAGACGACGGGGGAGCCGACGTCGGGGATGAAGACGGCGTCCTCGGCGGCGAGCCGGTCGAGCACCCGGGCGACGTACTGCGGGTGCAGCGGCTTCTTCCTGCCGGCCGGCACCGCCAGGTCGTCGAGCTTCTCGCGGGTCTTCCGGTAGTGCCGCAGCGAGTCCTCCAGGTGCTTCGTCGGGTGCGAGCCGGTCAGCAGCGGGATGAGGGCGAGGGCGGTGTCCTTGACGGTACCGACCAGCCCGATGTCGACGGGGTGCCGCCGACCGAGCTGCGAGCCGCGGATGTCGACCTGCACGTGCTTCGCCTTGGCCGGGAAGAACTGCTGGTACGGGAAGTCCGTGCCGAGCATGAGCACGACGTCGGCGTCCTCCATCGCGCGGTACCCGGACGCGAAGCCGAGCAGCCCCGTCATGCCGACGTCGTACGGGTTGTCGTACTCGATGTACTCCTTGCCGCGCAGCGCGTGCACGATCGGGGCCTGCAGCCGCTCGGCCAGGGCGACGACCTCGTCGTGGGCGTCCGCGACGCCGGCTCCGGCCAGGATCGTGATCCGGTCGGCACCGTTCAGCAGGTCGGCGGTGCGCTGCAGCTCGGTCTCGCTCGGCACGATGCGTGGGGTGGCCCGCTCGATGCGGGTGGCGCGGTCGTCCTTCGCCTCGGCGAGCAACACGTCGCCCGGGATCACGAGCACCGCGACGCCGCGCTTCTCGATCGCCTCACGCATGGCGATCTCGAGCAGGCGGGGCATCTGGACGGGGTCGGCGACGTACTCGACGTAGACGGAGCACTCGCGGAACAGCTCCTGCGGGTGCGTCTCCTGGAAGTAGCCGGAGCCGATCTCCGCCGTGGGGATGTGCGCGGCGATCGCCAGCACCGGCACCCGCGAACGGTTCGCGTCGTACAGGCCGTTGATCAGGTGCAGGTTACCGGGCCCGCAACTGCCGGCGCAGACGGCCAGGTCACCGGTCAGGGCGGCTTCGGCAGAGGCGGCGAACGCGGCCGCTTCCTCGTGACGGACGTGCTCCCACCGCATCGTGCCGTCCTTGCGCAGGGCGTCGGTGAAGCCGTTCAGGGAGTCCCCGGGCAGGCCGTAGACCCGGTGGATGTCGTTGGCGCGGAGGGTGGCGACGATGTTCTCGGCAACGGTTGGCATGTGCCCTGTCTACTCGCGACCGCTGCGCTGAACGCTTTCGGAGTTTTGTGAGCCTCACTCGCCCTGGGATGCCGGGGTCATGCTGCGACGATGGCGGGATGACCGACGACGCGCCGCTCCTCCGTCCCCGCCGACGGGAGCCCGCCGCGTACGGGATCCTCGAGCGCTCGCCGTACCCGCTCGTCTCGGTGGCGATCGCCGTCATCGCGGTCGTCGTCATCACCATCGTCGGGTTCACCCTCGGCACCGTGGACCTCGGATTGTCCAAGGCCCTCAACGCGCTGCACACCGGGTTCATCGGGGCGTTCAGCACGGCGGTCTACCACGTGATCAGTCCGGCACCGGCGATCGGGATCACGGTCGTCGTCGTCGCCGTGATCTGGTGGCGCACGCGAGACCTGCGACCGGCCCTGGCGTTCGGCGGCACCATCGCGATCACCTGGGTGCCGTCCGCGATCGTGAAGGAGATCGTGCACCGCGCCCGGCCCGACGTCGCCGTGCTGCCGCACCCGTTCCCCGTGCAGCCCGACCCCGGGTACCCGAGTGGGCACACGGTCTACATCACGGCGTTCGTCATCGCCCTGATCTGGCTGCTCCGCGAGACCCGGTGGCACCGGCTGGCGTTGACGCTCGGGGTCGTGGCCATCGTGATCGTGTTCTTCGCGGTGTCGATCGACGCGGTCCACTACCCGACCGACGCCGCTGCCTCGATCCTGTGGGCGCTCGCCGTGGCGCCGGGGGTGCGGGTGGTGTGGGTGGACTGGCTCATGCCGCGGGTGCCGTTCCTGCGGCCGGGGCGGAGCTGACGCCGGGCGGGTTGTCGCGGGCGGTCTGGTCGACGCGGAACGACACTGTCGATGTCGTACGACGTCGACAGTGTCGTTCCGCGTCAGCGGGCGGTGGCGTTCCGGATCAGCGGAGCGTGCTGGTCCGGCCCCGCGCCGCGAGCAGTGCCACGACGGCCACCACGGCGGCGGCGAGCATCACGATCGCCAGCGGCGCCGCGGTGTCCGAGCCGCCGATGCTGACGAGCGGGGACACGAGCGCCGCGAGCCCGAACTGCAGGGCACCGAGCACGGCGGAGGCGCTGCCGGCGGCCGACGGCACGGCGCCGAGGGCGAGTGCCGTGGCGTTGCCGAGCACCAGACCGAGCGAACCGACCGCGGTGAACAGCGGCACGGCGAGCCAGATGACCGGCGCCCCGGAGACGACGAGCAGCGCGAACGCCACGGTCGACGCGAGCACCAGCACGATGCCGAGCGACAGCACGCCCGTGACCGAACGGGTCGCGGTGAGCTTGGCGGACAGGATGCTGACGCCCATCAGCGCCAGGGCGTTCAGCCCGAAGGCCAGGCCGTAGCCGACCGTGCCGAAGCCGATCATGTCCTGGTACAGGAACGGCGACGCGGAGATGTAGGCCATCATCACGGCGAACGCGAAGCCGAACACCGCGGTGTAGCCGAGGAACGTGCGGGAGCGCAGGGCACGCAGGGCCGAGCCGGAGCCACGGCGTTCCGCACGCAGGGCGTCGCGGTGTTCCTTCAGGTGGGTCTCGCGGATCACGGCGAGGACCGCGATGAGCATGACGACCGACAGGCCGAGCACGATCGAGAGCAGGCCGCGCCAGCCGATCGGGCCGGTGAGCAAGCCGCCGAGCAGCGGTGCGACGACCGGGGCGACCCCACCGACGATCATCATGAGCGAGAACGCGCGGGCGGCGGACTTGCCGGTCGCCAGGTCGGAGATGACCGCACGGCTGATCACCATGCCGGCCGCACCGCCGAGGCCCTGCAGCAGGCGGGCCGCGATGAGCACGCCGATGTTCGGCGCGAGCACCGCGGCGATGCTGGCGAGCACGCACACCGCGGCGCCGGCGATGAGCGGCGGCACGCGGCCGAACCGGTCGGACAGCGGACCGAACACGAGCTGGCCCGCGGTCACGCCCACCAGGAACGCGGTGAGGGTGAGCTGGACGGCGGTGGCGCTCGCCCCGAGCTCGGTGGTCATCTGCGGGAACGCCGGCAGGTACAGGTCGGTGGCGAAGGGGGCGACGGCGCTGAGCAGGCCGAGCACCAGGAGCAGCGCGGTCGTGATGCCCTGCTGCTTGGTCGTGGGTGTCGCGATCGTCGCGCGGATGGTTCCGGTGTCCGTGGTCATTGTTATGAAAGCATAACTCATCGCCGGAGATCGGTACAGTACGGTCATGCACTCCGCCGTGTCCGACCACGTCCTCGCCGAGTTCGCGGACGTCCTGCTCCGGATCGCGCGTGACATCGATCCACACGGCTCCGAGACCCTCGACATCGTGCCGCTGACCGGCACCGAAGCGCTCGTGATGCGCTGGATCAACCGCAATCCCGGCACCTCGCCCAGTGCCACCGCCGAGGCGACCGCCCTGCAGCGCAGCAACCTCAGCGTCGCACTCCGGTCGCTCGTGGCGAAGGGCATGGTCGAGCGGCGCCAGGACCCGGCGGACGCCCGGACCGTGCAGCTGCACTCGACCGCCCTGGCCCAGGAGAGCGTCGACCGGCTCTACCGGCACTGGTCCGGCAAGCTCCGCACGGCCCTCGGCGGCGACGAACGGGGTGCGGTCGAGGCGCTGGAGCTGCTGCAGCGGATCGACGACGGGCTCCGCGCGGGCTAGGCGACAGCGTCCTCGGCGGCGGCGGCGGCGACGGCGGGGTCGTCGGCAGTGGTGACGGCGTCGTCGGCCGCCTCGTCCTGGATCGGCAGCAGGCGACGCGCGCCGTGCCCCTCGTCGCCCAGGGCGTCGCCCGGGTTCACGACCGAACACGCTCCGAGCGAGACGCACCCGCAGCCGATGCACTGCGTCATCTCCTGCTGCAGGCGCTCGAGCTCGAGCTGGCGGGCCCGCAGCCGTGCGCGCCACCGTTCGTTCAACCGGTTCCAGTCGCGCAACGAAGGCATGCGGTCGGCGGGCAGGGCTTCGAACTGCTCGGCGACCTCGCTGAGCGGGATGCCGAGGCGTTTGGCCACCTGGATGATCGCGATCCGCCGTTCGACGTGCCGCGGGTACATCCGCGTCCCGCCGTCGGTGCGCTCCGGGTGGATCAGGCCCTTGCGCTCGTAGAAGTGCAGGGCCGAGGCGGCGACGCCCGTGCGGCGGACGATCTCGCCGATGGGCAGCAGGTCGGTCGGCCGCGGTGCCTGGATCTCGACCATGGTGGAGATCCTACTGCTGGAAGGACTCCCAGAGCAGGAACCCGGTGAACAGCACGAACGGCGTGCAGGCGACCACGTTGAGCCAGCGGTGCTCGACGATCACCGCGGCGAACTCCCGCAGGAACGCACTCGGCACGTAGTACGCCGCCGTGCGCGCGCCGACGACCTGGGCGGGCAGATCGAGGCGGCGGGCCAGGGTCGCCGCCCGCAGCACGTGGTAGTTGTTCGTGACCACGACCATCTGGCCGTCCCGACCGGCGGCCGTCTGCACGTCCCGCGAGAACCGGAGATTCTCGCGGGTGTTCCGCGACGCGGTCTCCGCGACGACGTCGTCCGCGTCGGCACCGTGCGCCACCAGGTACTCGGCCATCGCGGTGCCCTCGGGGCGGGGTTCGTCGTCGCCCTGTCCGCCGGACGGCACGAGGAGCGGTCGGCGTCCCGCTGCCCGTTCAGCCCGGTAGACGCCGAGCGCCCGGTCGAGTCGACTCTGCAGCAGGGGCGGGACCTCGCCGTGCACGAGCCCGGAGCCGAGGACCACGATCGTGTCGGGGACGATGCCGTGCCGCGTCCGCCCGTAGACCACGGAGTACAGGGCGAACGCGACCAGCGACAGCGCGAAGTACCCGCAGACGAACACCATCAGCACGGCGATCGCGATCTTCGTGCCGTCCCACAGTGTGAAGCCCTCGCCGCTGCCCGAGACGAGCAGGGCGATGGCGACCGCCGGCAGCACGAACACCGCCACCCCGGCGGCGAGCGACAGCAGGTTGCCGACGCTGCGCCCCTCGGCCCGGAGCATCTGCAGACCGTTCGCGACCAGGGCGACCCCGAGCACCACGACCGTCAGCGGCACGAGCAGCAGCACCACGGCGACGAGCAGGCTGAACCCGGGGACCACCCTGGTCAGCACGGCCACGACCGTCGCGAGCCCGAACAGCACGGCCGCCGTCAGGAACACCCCGTTGCGGAGCATCCGCGGGTCCCGTCGCCGCCCCAGGACGTACAGCACCAGGAACAGCAGGGCGAAGACGGGAGCGGCGCCCAGCCCGAGCACCGTCAACCGACCGCGCGACGGATCAGGTCGGCCACCCGTGCCTCGTCGGCCTCGGAGAACTCGGGGCTGATCGCCCACGACGTCGGCCAGAACGTGCCGTCGTCGAGCGCGGCCGAGTCCTGGAACCCGAGCGTCGCGTAGCGGGCCTTGAACTTCGCGGCGTCCTGGAAGAAGAACACCGCCTTGCCGTCCCGCGCGTAGGCGGGCATGCCGTACCAGAGCTTCGGCGCGAGCTCGGGCGCGACCTCGAGCGCGATGCGGTGGATGCGCTCCGCCAGCCCCCGGTCCGGCTGGGGCATCTCGGCGATCTTCGCCTCGACCGCAGCGGCGTCGGCCGCTGCCTTCTCGGCCTTGGTGCCCTTCGTGCCGCGGGCGCGCTTGACCTCCGCGGCGTGCTCCTGCATCGCCGCGCGCTCCTCGTCGGTGAAGGTGGTCTCGGTCTTCGTCGTCCGTGCCATCGTCGTCTCCTCGTGGTCTCGTGCACCCATCATGGGTCCGCGAAGCGAAGCGTGCGAGGCCCGGCCCCGATGGAGTGCCAGGCTCGTCCCATGACCTACATCGCCAGTGACGACCGCTACGACTCGATGACGTACCGCCGGACCGGCCGCTCGGGCCTCGACCTGCCGCTGCTCTCCCTGGGGTACTGGCACAACTTCGGGGACGACATGCCCTTCGAGAACCAGCGTGCCATCAGCCGCCGGGCATTCGACCTCGGGATCACCCACCACGACCTCGCGAACAACTACGGCCCGCCGTACGGTGCCGCCGAGGTGAACTTCGGCCGCCTGATGCGCGAGGACTTCCGGCCCTACCGCGACGAGATGGTCGTCTCGACGAAGGCCGGCTGGGACATGTGGCCGGGGCCGTACGGGCAGGGCGGTGGCTCACGCAAGTACGTGCTCGCCTCGCTCGACCAGTCGCTGCAGCGCACGGGCCTGGACTACGTCGACGTCTTCTACTCGCACCGTCTCGACGCCTCGACCCCGCTCGAGGAGACGATGGGCGCCCTGCACACCGCGGTCCAGCAGGGCAAGGCGCTGTACGTCGGGATCTCGTCGTACGACGCCGAGCGCAGCCGGCAGGCGGCCGAGATCCTCCGCGACCTCGGCACGCCGCTCCTCATCCACCAGCCCTCGTACTCGATGCTCAACCGCTGGATCGAGACCGAGGGGCTGCTCGACGCCGCCGGCGAGCTCGGCTTCGGCGTCATCGGCTTCACCGCGCTGGCGCAGGGGCTGCTGACCGGCAAGTACCTGAACGGTGTGCCCGAGGACTCCCGCGCGGCAGCAGGCAAGTCCCTCGACGCGTCGAGCATCACGCCCGAGGTCGTCGAGCACCTCCGTGCCCTGAACGACGTCGCGGCCGCACGCGGACAGTCCCTCGCGCAGCTCGCCCTCGCCTGGGCGCTCCGTGACGAGCGGGTGACCTCGCTCGTGATCGGCGCCTCGCGGGTGTCGCAGCTCGAGGACAACGTCGCCGCGCTGTCGAACACCTCGTTCACCGACGAGGAGCTCCGCGTCATCGACGAGCACTCCGTCGGCATCACCGACGTTGACCTGTGGGCGGGAGCCCGCGCGGGCGAGGTCTCCTGACCCGAGCGCCACGCCGCAGCAGTCCCTCGGCCGGTCGCATCTCGTCGCTCGGCGGATCCCGCCGGCCGGTCACGACACGTCGCGGGTCGCGTGCCGACCGGTCACGAACTGTCGGCTGGCGGCGCCGCAGGCGACGGTCTGTGACCGCACCGCGGACGGCGGGCGGGGTGTCGTGACCGGTGCGGGGCCCTGGACGCGCGGCGCGGCGGCCGGGAGGCGCGGGGTGCGCCGCCACGCGCCTCCCGTCCGTCGTCCGGTCACGTCGCGTCGCGTGTCCGGCCCGCGTCGGCCGGTCACGACACGTCGCGGGTCGCGTGCCGACCGGTCACGAACTGTCGGCTGGCGGCGCCGCAGGCGACGGTCTGTGACCGCACCGCGGCTGGCCGGCGGGACGGCGCCAGGAGCGAACTCCTCCGGGCCGCGGCGGCCGATTGGTACCATCGACAGCGTTCGACAACACGCAGTGTGTATCTACCGGCCGCCGGCTCCCCGGCGGACAACGGCGGCACCCGATGGGTCCGCCGCCACCGAACCGGGCGGGCCGAGAAGGCACACCCCAATGCTCCAGACCCGTTCCACCGGCGACACCCGTTCCACCGGCGACGCCCCGTCCGCTCCGGACCGCTCGCTCGTCTCCCTCGCCGGACGCTGGTACTTCCCCGTGGCGTTCATCGCCCGGCTCCCGTTCGCGATGATGGTGGTCGGCGTCCTGACCCTGGTCGTCGCCGCCCGTGACTCCGTCGCCCTCGGCGGCATCAACTCCGCCGCCGTCGGCATCGGCTCCGCGATCTTCGGCCCGATGGTCGGCGCCGCGGCGGACCGCTTCGGCCAGCGCGCGGTGCTCGTCCCCGTCGGCCTGGTGAACGCGGCGCTGCTCGGGCTCTTCCCGTTCGTCGTCAGCGGCACCGCGCCCGACCTCGCCGTCCTCGCCGTCGCGTTCTGCATCGGCGCCTCCGCCCCGCAGGTCGCCCCGATGTCCCGCACGCGGCTCGTCGCGATCATCCGGCAGCGCACGGCCCCGGCGCGGCGCGAGAAGACCCTCAGCGGCACCATGGCCTACGAGTCCGCCGCCGACGAGACCGTGTTCATCATCGGCCCGTTCCTGGTCGGCATCCTCGCCAGCGCGATCGCCCCGTGGGTGGCCGTCGCCGGCGCCTCGGTCCTGACGTTCGTGTTCGTGACGGCGTTCGCGCTGCACCCGACCGGCAAGCTCGTGGTCGGCCAGCACGCGGAGGCAACGCAGGCACCCGCGCGGCAGCTCCTGCGCCCGCGGCTCGTCGTCGTGGTCGTCGGCATCCTCGGCATCGGGCTGTTCTTCGGCTCGACGCTCACCTCGCTGACGGCGTTCATGGAGACCCACGGCGAGGCCTCGCAGGCCGGCCTGCTCTACGGCCTGATGGGCATCGGGTCCGCCGGGTTGGCACTCGGGTCGGCGGCGTTCCCCCGGGCCTTCGGCCTCGGCTGGCGCTGGCTCGTCTTCGGCGTCGTGCTCCTCGCCGGTGCGCTCGCGTTCGCCAGCGCCGACTCCGTCGTCGCCGCGGGCGTCGTCCTCGCGGTCATGGGCATCGGGATCGGACCCACCCTGGTCGCCCAGTACAGCCTCGGCTCGGACCGGTCACCCGTCGGCCGCTCCGCCACCACGATGACGATCCTCGGGTCCGCCGTCATCGTCGGCCAGTCGATCGCCTCCGCCATCACCGGTGACGTCGCCGAGCACCACGGCACCGCCGCATCGATGCTGCTGCCGGCGGTCTCCGCCGCGATCGTCGTGGTCGCCGCGGTCCTCAACCTGCTGCTCCCGCGTCGGGTCGCGACCGCCTGACCGCGAACGTGAGCGCCTGACGGAGCGGAGGCCCGTGGCGACGCCGCCACGGGCCTCCGCTCCGGCAGATCGGTGCGTCAGGACTCCGTGTCGTCGACGAGCAGGTCCTCGTGCCGGTAGTCGTCGGCGCGCAGGCCGGCGCGGGCGATCATGTGCGTCGACACCGGCACCAGGAACAGCTGGAACACCATGACGGGCAGGACGACCCAGAACGCCGTCCACGTCCACACTGCGACGACGATGGCGGCCAGCGCGAGTGCGAGCCCGAGCACCTGCGGCTTCGCCATCGCGTGCAGACGGACGAGCGGGTCCGGGAACCGGACGATGCCGACCCCGGCGCCGAGCGACAGCAGCGACCCGACGAGCAGCAGCCCGATGGCGATCCAGGCCCGGATGCCGGCGTCGTCGACGAACGACTCGATGATCTCGATCACGACTGGTCCTCCTCGGCGCGCTCGGGGGTGGTGACGGTCAGCCCCTCGTCGGACGGGTCCGCCGAGGGCGTGACGGCCCGGGCCACGGCGACCGTGGCGAAGACGCTCGTCGCCGAGATCACCACGAGCACGGGGATGCCGGTCAGGTCCTGGCGGATGACCATCGCGGCCGCGATCACCACGAGCACGGTGGTCAGCACCATGTCGGAGCCGATCATGCGGTCGAGGATGGTCGGCCCGCGCACGATCCGGAACACCGCGAGGGCGAACGTCGCCCCGAGGAGCGCGAGCACGAGCGCGACGGCGATGCCCATCACGACGACGGCGGCGCTCACCGGTTCACCTCCGGCAGCGGCTCGGACAGTTCGGAGACGTCCTGCTTGGAGCCCAGTGCGCGGATGACCATGGCCTCGATCCGGAGTGCGACGCGGCGTTCGTCCTCGACCTGCTCGAGGCGCTCGGTGTCGAGCACGTGGAGCAGCAGGCGACGGCGCCGCAGGTCCACGTCGGCGACGTACGAGCCGGGCACGAGCGAGATCGCGAGGGTGGCCAGCGTGAAGGTCATCTCGGACGTGGAGTGCAGCTGCACGAGCGTGATCGAGCTGCGCCGCACACCGCGGGGACGGAACGCGACCCATGCGACCCGGAAGGACGCCACGACGACGAGCCCGGACCACACCACCAGGAACCGCAGCACGTGCATGATCGAGAACCGTGCGGACAGCGGGACCGGCGGGAGCGGCAGCGCCTGGGTGACGAGGAGCGCCACGACGATGCCGCACAGCAGCGTCAGCGGGGTCCACGACCCCCAGAGCAGCGCCCAGAGCACGGTGAGTCCCGCGACGAGGGGCACGTCGTAGCGCCACGCCAGCGCGATCCGCCTGGCGTTGGAGATGCGGCGGACGTCGGTCATCGCTCACCTCCGAGCACGGCCTGCACGTAGCGGTCGGGCGATTCCAGCGACTCCGCTGCGCGGGTCGCGTAGCCGTAGAGCGGGCCGGCGACGACGGTCAGCGCGACGGACCCGAGCACCGCGATCGTCGTGACACCGACGAGCATGCGCGGCAGGCGCACCTTCTCGGGAGCCTCGCCGACCGCCTCGGTCGCGCCGGTGGTCGGACTGGAGGCGGTGGCTGCGTGCGGTGCGTCGGTGACCGTCACCGAGCCTCCCGGGTGGTAGGCCTCGCCCGTCTCCTCGGAGACGGTGAGGGGAGCCGGTTCCGGCGACCGCAGGTGGGCGTGCGGTTCCGCGCTCGTCGCGTGCGGGGCGGCGGCCTCGGCCGCCGGCTTCGGCCGCCAGAAGGCGGCGTCCCAGACCCGCATGAGCGCGTACAGGGTGAGCAGCGAGGTGACGACGCCGGCGCCGATGGTGACGTACGCCATCGGGGAACCGTCCTCGGCGGCGGCGCGGAACAGGCCGAGCTTGCCGATGAAGCCGGAGAACGGCGGGATCCCGCCCAGGTTGAACGCGGGGATCAGGTACAGGGCGGCCAGCAGCGGTGCGGCCTTCAGCAGTCCGCCGAGCGACCGGGTCGAGGTCGTCCCGCCGACGCGTTCCATCAGGCCGGACACCAGGAACAGCGTGGTCTGCACGACGATGTGGTGCACCGTGTAGAACACCGCTGCCGCCGTCCCCGCGACGGTGCCGAGTCCGACGCCCATCACCATGAAGCCGATGTGGCTGATCAGCGTGAAGGACAGCAGCCGTTTCACGTCGGTCTGCGACACCGCGCCGAGCACCCCGACCACCATCGTCAGTGCGGCGACGACGAGCAGCACCTCGTTGAGTTGTGGTCGCGGGAAGATCACCGTCTCGAGCCGGATGATCGCGTAGATGCCGACCTTGGTCAGCAGGCCCGCGAAGACCGCGGTGACCGGCGCCGGGGCCGTCGGGTACGAGTCCGGCAGCCAGAACGCCAGCGGGAACACGGCCGCCTTGATGCCGAACCCGATCAGCAGCATCGTGTGCAGGAGCAGCTGGACGTGCTCCGGCAGGTCGGCGACGCGCTCGCTGATCTGGGCGATGTTCACCGTGCCGGTGGCGCCGTAGACCAGACCGATGGCGGCGAGGAAGATCGCCGACGCGATCAGGCTCGTGACGATGTACGTCGTGCCGGCCCGGACGCGCTGTTCGCTGCCGCCCAGCGTGATGAGCACGTAGCTGGCCACCAGCAGCATCTCGAACGCGACGTACAGGTTGAACAGGTCGCCCGCGATGAACGAGTCGAGCACGCCGGCGGCGAGCACCAGGTACGTCGGGTAGAAGATCGTGACCGGGGCGTCCTCGTCGTCGGCGGCCAGACCCTGGCCGATCGAGAACAGCAGGACGAGCAGCAGGACGCTCGCACTGACGGTGAGCAGCAGGGCGCTCAGCCGGTCGACGACGAGCGAGATGCCGTACGGGGCGTCCCAGCCGCCGACCTGCACCACGATCGTGCCGTGCCGGTCGACCAGGACCATGAGCGTGGCGGCGACGGCGAGGGCCACGACGAGCACCACGACGGTGATCGCACGCTGGAGCTTCTGGTGGCGGAGGAGTCCGAGCGCGACCGCGGCACCGAGCAGCGGGACGAGGACGAGGAGCGGGACGAGCCAGGTCATCGGGCCGCCTCCTGTTCTGCGTCGGTGGTGGTCTCCGGGTCCTCGTCGGCCGGCTCGTCGCGGTCACGGCCGATCGCGGCGTCGGCCTCGTCGACCTCGACCTCGTCGGCGCGGGACAGCTGCCACGACCGGTGGATCAGGGCCAGCAGGAACGCGCTCACGGCGAAGGTGATCACGATCGCGGTCAGGGCGAACGCCTGGGGGAGCGGATCGGTGATGCCCTCGGCGCTCTCGCCGATCGGCGGGTCGCCCGCGGCGCCGGACATCACCAGCAGCAGCAGGTTGAGCGAGTTGCCGAGCAGCAGGAAGCCGAGGAGCATCCGGGTCAGGGAGCGTTCGAGCAGCAGGTAGACGCCGCACGAGAACAGCACCGCCATGGCGATCACGAGGACGAGGGTGACGGTCATGTGGCGCTCCCTTCCGGGGTGGGGGCATCGAGGGTGTCGCTGACGGACCCCTCGGTGGTGTCGCGGGTCGGGGTCGACGCGTCCTCGAGGCGCTGCCGGTCGACCTCGGCGCCGAGGCTGCGGAGGACGTCGAGCACCAGGCCGACGACGACCAGGTACACGCCGATGTCGAAGAACGTGGCGGTGACGAACTCGACGTGTCCGAGGATCGGGACGGTGGCCTCGAAGAACTCGGAGTACAGGGCTTCGCGACCGAAGAACAGCGGCACGATCGCTGTGACGGCGGCCGTCGCGACCCCCAGGCCGAGCAGGCGACCGGCACGCACCGGGGCCGCGGCGCCGAGTTCGGCCGGGCCGCCGGCCAGGTAGCGGGCCGCGAGGGCGATGCCGGCGACCAGACCGCCGGCGAACCCGCCACCGGCCGAGTTGTGGCCGGCGAACAGCAGGTAGAGCGACAGCACGATCAGGCCGTGGAACAGCAGTCGGACGACCACGTCGAGCAGAGCCGAGCGGCCGGTCGGGATCGCGGCGCTCGTCGGCAGCCAGGCGCGGGGCTCACCGTCGGTGCGCTCGCCGTTCGCGGTCAGGGTCTCCGGCAGGTCGCGCAGCCGGGGCAGGGTGTCCTCGCGCGAGTTCACGAAGATCAGGCTCGCGACGCCGGTGGCCGCGGCGACCACGACGGTGAGCTCACCGAGGGTGTCCCAGCCGCGCAGGTCGACGAGGGCGACGTTCACGACGTTCAGACCGTGCCCGAACGAGCTCGTCAGCGCGGGCAGGTCGGGCCAGAGGGGGCGTGCCGTGCGGGCGGAGGCGGCCACCACGACGACGATCGCCAGTGTCAGCCCCGCCAGCCCGGCGAAGAGCGCCCGCACGACCCGGAACCGCGACGGGTTGGTCGTGGCGATGCGCGGGGGCAGCCGTCGGAGGACCAGGACGAAGGCGATCAGGGTGACCGTCTCGACCACGAGCTGCGTCAGGGCGAGGTCGACGGCGCCGTGCAGGACGAACAGCACCGAGAGGCCGTAGCCCGTGACGCCGACCAGCACCGCGGCGGCGAACCGGGTCTTCGCCGTGAGCACCGCGATGCCGGCGATCGACATCACGATCATCACCGGGATCTGGCCCCACGAGTCGGCGAACCGGACGTGGAACTCCCACGGCCCGCCGAGCACGAGGTTGGCGAGCGCCCCGGCGACGAACACCGACAGGATCACCGTCAGGTAGTAGGGGAGCGAGCCGCGCTGCAGGCTCGCGGTGAGTCCGGTCGCTCCGCGGTCGAGCAGTCGCATGCCGTGCCGGTACGTGCCCGCGGCGCTCGGGAACCCGGCGAGCCGGTGCTGGAGTGCCTCGACCGGACGTCGGAGGGCGAACAGCGCGAGACCGCCGACCAGGGTGACGGCCGAGATGCCGAGCGCCGGTTCGAGGCCGTGCCAGAGTGCGAGGTGGGGGACTTCCTCGCCGGGGAGCGAGGCCACCGTCGCCGCGGGCTCGATGCCGTGCGCGACGACCGGGGTCAGCAGGCCGAGGGCCACACCGGTCAGTGCCAGGATCGACGGCACCACACCCAGGCCGTGCAGGGCGTGCGGTTCCGTCTGGGCGACGTCGGGCTTGCGGGCGAACGCTCCCCAGAAGAAGCGGAGCGAGTAGGCCACGGTGAGCACCGAGCCGAGTGTCACTCCGACGAGGGCGAACCAGGCCCAGCCGGCGTCGGGACCGTGCAGCGACTCGGTGAAGCCGGTCAGCACGGCTTCCTTCGCGACGAAGCCGATCGTCGGCGGGATGCCGGCCATCGACACGAGCGCGAGTGCGGCCACGACGGCCAGCCACGGTGCCTTCCGGCCGAGGCCGCTCAGGCGCCCGAGGTCGCGGGTGCCGGTGGTGTGGTCGATCGCACCGACCACCAGGAAGAGCGTGGACTTGAACGCGGCGTGCGCCACGAGCAGGGCGACCCCGCCGAGCGCCACGGCGGGCGCGCCCCACCCGGCGGCGAGCACCAGGAACCCGAGCTGCGCGACGGTGCCGTAGGCGAGCAGGAGCTTGAGGTCGGTCTGCCGCAGCGCCCGGTAGCCACCGATGAGCATCCCGAGGACACCGAGCACGGTGATCGTCTCGCGCCAGCCGTCGAGCAGTGCGAACGCCGGGGCGAGCCGGGCCACGAGGTAGATGCCGGCCTTCACCATCGCTGCGGCGTGCAGGTACGCGCTGACCGGGGTGGGTGCGGCCATCGCGGCGGGGAGCCAGAAGTGGAACGGCACGATCGCCGACTTCGTCAGCGCGCCGAGCAGGACGAGGACCACCGAGACGGTGACGATCGGCCCGGTCGGCGGGGCGGCGATGATGCCGGAGAGCGAGGTCGTGCCCGCCGCGACCGACAGCGTGACCAGACCGGCGAGCATCGCCAGACCGCCGGCGGTGGTGACGACGAGGGCCTGCATCGCGGCCGCACGGCTCGCACGCTTGTCGGCGTCGTGTCCGATGAGCAGGTAGGAGAAGACCGTGGTGGCCTCCCACAGGACGAAGAGCACGATGACGTCGTCGGCGAGGACGAGCCCGAACATCGACCCGGCGAACGCGGTCAGCACGCCCGCGAACCGGCCGATCCCCGGTTCGTCGCGCCCGAAGTACGAGGCGCAGTAGACGAGCACGAGGGCCCCGACGATCGACACCACGAGCGCGAGCACCCACGACAGGGCGTCCATCCGCAGCGTGACGTCGAGGTCGAGCTGGGGGACCCACCGGTGCCGTTCGACGACGCTGCCGTGCAGGGCGGCGTCGGTCTGGGCGATCGTCAGCACCGCCGCCGCGGCGGGGGCGAGGGCCGCCACGTAGAACACGCGGCGGCCGAGGACGGGGGTCAGGGCGGGGACGATCAGGGCGACGATCGCGAACGCGACGAGGACGAGGACCATCGGGCACCTCCTCGGGGTCGGGCTGCAGTCCGGCTCACTGGGCCCTCACAGCCTACGGAGGAGGCCATGTGGAGAACCTGTGCGGTCGGACAGCAGTCTGCTCAGGTCCGGCCGTGCGCGCGTGCCGGGATCTGCGTCGCGAGCTTGCCGCCGGAGACGTCGAGCAGGGTGCCGGTGATGTACCCGGAGGCATCGCTCGCCACGAAGACGAGCAGGTCGGCGACGTCGTCCGGCGTCTCCCACCGGCGGAGCGACAGCGTGTCGAGCAGGCGGTCCTGGGCCTCGGCCGGCATGGTCGCGAAGCCGTTCATCGCCGTCGGGACCATGCCCGGCGCGTAGGCGTTGACGGTGATGCCCCACGGTCCGAGCTCCGATGCGAGCACCCGGGTGAACGAGACGACGGCGGCCTTCGAGGCCGCGTAGGCCGCGCTCCCGACACTGGGCACGATCGCGGCGAACGAGGCGGCGTTGATGATCCGACCGCGCCCGGCCGCCTGCATCACCGGGGCCACGGCCTGGCTCATCAGGAAGGTGCCGCCGAGGTTGACGTCCACGCAGCGTCGCCAGGCGTCCCACTCCAGTTCGGCGACCGTGCCCGTGACGTTGATGCCGGCGTTGTTGACCAGCACGTCGATCGTGCCGTGCCGCCCGACGACCTCGTCCACGGCGTCGTGCACCGACTGCGGGTCGGCGACGTTGCACACGACGTGGTCGAGCGGGAAGTCCTGCTCGAAGGCCAGGTCGAGCGCGACGACGCGGCACCCTTCGCTGACGAAGCGGTCGGCGAGGGTGCGGCCGATCCCGCGCGCTGCGCCGGTCACGACGACCACGCGGTCGGTCAGGTCGAGGTGCATCGTTGCTCCCGTCGTCGGTGGCTTCAATAGGCATACTATTCGAGCATGACGGATCAGCGTGTGCTCTGGGTCACGGGTGGGGGCAGCGGCATGGGAGCCGCGAGCGCCGAGGCGGCGGCGCGGGACGGCTGGACCGTGGTGCTCAGCGGACGTCGTGCCGACCGGCTCGAGCAGGTCGCGCGCACCGTCCGCGGCGCCGGGGGAACCGCGGACGTCCTGCCCCTCGACGCGAACGATCCCGACGCCGTCACCGCCGCGCGGGACGCCGTGCTCGAGCGGCACGGCCGACTCGACGGGCTCGTGCTGGCGGCCGGGCTCAACGCCCCGCGACGCCGGTGGGACGACCAGTCGCTCACCGACTTCCGCGCGATCGTGGACACGAACCTCACCGCCGTCGTCACGCTGGTGGACGCCGCGCTGCCGGCACTCCGCACGGCCGGCGGCGTGGTCGTGGTGGTGTCCTCGTACGCCGGGTGGTCCTTCCAGCCAGGGGCGGGTGTCGCGTACTCGGCGAGCAAGTCCGCGCTCGCGTCGGTCGTCCGCACGCTGAACCAGCAGGAGGCCGAGCACGGCGTGCGTGCCACGCACCTGTGCCCGGGAGACGTGGCGACGGACTTCCTCGACCAGCGGCCGGAGGTCCCCGACGCGGCCGCCCGGCAGCGCATGCTCCAGCCGGAGGACGTCGGGCGGACGGTCGCCTTCGTGCTCGGGGTACCGGCACACGTGCGCATCGACGAGCTCGTGGTGTCGCCGGTCTCGCAGCGGTGACGAGCACCTTCGAACGGGTCCTCGACCAGATCGGTGCCGCCGTCGTCTCCGGTGCCGTCGCCGTGGGCAGCCGCCGGAGCATCGACGACCTGGTGGCCTGGACCGGTGCCAGTCGCAGCATCGTCCGCGAGGCCGTCCGGGTCCTCGTCGCCCTCGGCCTGCTCACCGCGCGGCAGCGGGTCGGCGTGACCGTGCTCGGCGTGCGGGAGTGGGACGTCCTCGACCCGCGCGTGGTGCGGTGGCGTCTGCGGGGCCCGGACGCCGACCGCGTGGCGGTCGAGCTCCGTGAGCTGCGTGCGGCGGTCGAGCCCGCCGCCGCTGTCGCAGCAGCCCGGCGGGTGGCGCTCGACGAGTTCGCGGACCGACGGGAGGCCCTCCGCACCACCGCGGACGAACTCGCCGCCGCCGCGACCCGCGACGACCGCCCCGACTTCGTGGCCGCGGACGTGCGGTTCCACGCGCTCGTGCTCGACCTGTCCGGCAACGCGCTGTACCGACGACTGCACCAGGTCGTCGGCCAGGTGCTGCGCGAACGCGGGAGCGTCCGCCCGGACCGGCACGACGTCGGCCTCCACCTCGCACTCGCCGATGCCGTCCTCGACGGTCGCCCGGACGAGGCGGCCTCGACGATGCGGGCGATCGTCGACCGCACGTGAGTGGAGCCCCCCGGACCTGCGAGGATGGACCCCGGTGTGCCATTCCGGTGCCCGTGGAGGGTGAGTCGTGGACGCAGCACAGGACCTGGTCGTCCAGCTCGTCGGCACCCCGTGGGCGTTCTTCGTGGTCGGCCTCGTGCTCGCCGTGGGCAGCGTCGCGGTCTTCCTGCCCAGCCAGGCACTCGTCGTCGCGATCGGCACGCTCCTGGTGGGCGGTGACGGCGGTCTCCTGCCGGTCCTGTTCCTCGTCGTCGCGGCGTCGATCGGCATGGTCCTCGGCGACCTCGGGCTGTACCACCTGGCGCGTTCGGTCGACCTCGGCTCGAGGTCGTGGTTCTCGCGGCCGAAGGTCCGCGCGGCCCGGGACGCCATCGACGGCCGCTACCGTGCTGCTCCCGGACGCATCGCGGTGCTCGGACGTTTCATCCCGATGGGCCGGTTGACGACGAACCTGGTCGGCGCGGACAGCGGGCTGGACCTCCGGCGGTTCCTGCTCAGCTGCGTGCTCGCCGACGTCGTGTGGGCGGCGTACTGCGTCGGCATCGCCTCGGCCACCGGGCGCTGGAGCCGCGAGCAGCCCTTCCTCGTCACGACCCTCGCGGTCGTGGCGTCGATCCTGCTCGGCCTGGCGATCTCCGCGATCGAGAAGGCCGTGCGACGACGCACCCAGGCGGCGGCCGCGGCCTGACGAAAGTAGGGTGGGCACCCCGTTCGAAGGAGAACCCGTGCTGTTCGACGACCTCGTGCCGGACCGCGACGCGCTCGAGCGCATCGCCACCGGCAGCACCTGGGCCGAGGGGCCCTGCTGGATCCCGTCGACCCGCACGCTGCGGTGGTCCGACATCCCCGGCGACCGGATCCTGCAGTGGCACGCGGACTCGGGGGAGACCTCGGTGTACGCGGACGGTGTCGAGTTCACCAACGGCCGCACGCTCGATCGGGACGGCAGCGTCGTGCAGTGCTCGCACGGCCTGCGTCGGGTCGAGCGTGACCGCGACGGCGTCGTCACGCCGATCGTGGACGCGTGGGACGGGGGCCGGTTCAACTCCCCGAACGACGTCGTGGTCGCGCGGGACGGCGGCGTCTGGTTCACCGACCCGGCCTACGGCATCACCCAGCCGCGTGAGGGGCACCCGGGTGTGCGCGAGTACGGCGACCACTGGGTGTTCCGGTGCGGACCGGAGGGCGAGGACCTGCGGCCCGTGGCGACCGACCTCGACGAGCCGAACGGCCTGGCCTTCGACCCGGACGAGCGGGTGCTGTACATCGCGAGCTCGTCGGGCGACGAGCCGGTCATCCGCGCCTACGACCGCCGTGGCGACCTGCTGAAGAACGGCCGGGTGTTCGCGCGGCTCGAGCCCGGAGAGGGTGCGCCGGACGGCATCCGGGTCGACGTGCACGGCAACGTCTGGTCGTCCTCCCACCACGGCGTCGTCGTGTTCGACCCCGAGGGAGCCCGGATCGGAGCGGTCGCCGTGCCGGAGGTCACGTCGAACCTGTGCTTCGGCGGCGACGACGGCACGACGCTGTTCCTGACCGCGACCACGTCGGTGTACCGGATCGCCACGACGACGCGGGACGCTGCCGTATCCTGACTCGGCCATGCAGTGCGACTACTTCGACCGCGGGGTGTGCCGGTCGTGCACGCTCATGGGCCAGCCCTACGCCGGCCAGGTCCTCGACAAGGAACTCCGCACGCGCGAACTCCTGCACGACGCGGTCGAGGCTGCCGGGGGCCCCGGAGCAGTCTCCTGGTCGCCCGCGATCACCAGCCCGGAGTCCGGGTACCGGAACAAGGCGAAGATGGTCGTGGGCGGATCCGTCCAGCACCCCACCGTCGGGATCCTCGACCACCGGCAGCGCGGGGTGGACCTGCGGCACTGCGGGATCTGCACGCCCGGCATCCGGCACGCGTTGCCCGTGCTGGCCGAGTTCGTCTCGACCGCGGGGCTGATCCCGTACGACGTCGCTGCGCGCCGGGGCGAGCTGAAGTACGTGCTGGTCACCGAGTCGCCCGACGGTGAGCTGATGATCCGCTTCGTGCTGCGCTCCGAGGGGCAGCTGCCACGGCTCCGGCAGCACCTCGACGCCCTGCGCGCCGCGCTGCCGAACGCGGTCGTGGTGACCGTCAACCTGCTGCCCGAGCACAAGGCCGTCACCGAAGGCGACCGCGAGATCGTGCTGACCGACCAGGAGACGCTGCCGATGCGGCTCGGCGGGATCACGATGCACCTGCGGCCGCAGAGCTTCTTCCAGACGAACACCGGTGTCGCGACCGAGCTGTACGCGCAGGCGACCGCCTGGATCGACGAGCTCGACCCGGCGTCGATGTGGGACCTGTACTGCGGCGTCGGCGGGTTCGCGCTGCACGCAGCCCGCCCCGGCCGCGTGGTGACCGGCATCGAGACGAGTGCCGAAGCGATCCGCTCCGCCGAGCAGTCCGCTCGTGAGGCCGGCCTCGAGGGCCTCCGGTTCGCCGCCGACGACGCGACCGAGCACGCACTCCGGGCCCGTCCGGACGCGGTGCCCGAGCTCGTCGTCGTGAACCCGCCGCGTCGCGGGATCGGCGAACGGCTGTCGACCTGGCTCGAGGAGTCGGACGTGCAGCACGTCGTGTACTCGAGCTGCAACCCGGTGACCCTGGCGAAGGACCTGGCACGCATGCCGTCGTTCCGGCTGCGTCGGGCCCGGGTGCTCGACATGTTCCCGCAGACCGGGCACCTCGAGGCCGTGACCCTGCTCGTACGGGGCTGATCCCGAGCGCGGATCGGCATTGCCAGGGAATTGCCAAGGACACGTACCCGGGTACGGCTCGATGACCATGGCCATGGGGATCTGACCGTTCAGGTTCGGGGTAGGGGTACATAGCATGCACGGGTAGAACCGTTTGTCTCGGTTTGATAACGGTCAAGAGTTTCCTATGGTTGCCGACCGAGGTGCCGCCGGCCCGATGACCACTGCCCCCGGTGGCGCACCCCCACAACTGACCGCGATCGGTCGGGGTGGGCAGTGGATTCCGCAGCAGATGCGGCTCGTGACCCCGGTGGAGCAATCACATGAAGAAGCTTTCCCGTACCCGCACCATCGTCGGTGGCCTGGCGTTCGCCGGCATCGCCGCGACCGGTGTCGGCCTCGCGGCAGCCCCCGCGAACGCAGCGTCCGGTTCGACCTGGGACCAGCTCGCGCAGTGCGAGTCCGGTGGCAACTGGGCCATCAACACCGGCAACGGCTACTACGGTGGCCTGCAGTTCAACCTCGGTACCTGGCAGGCCAACGGTGGCGCGGGCAACCCCGCCTCCGCCAGCCGCGAGGCCCAGATCGCCGTCGCCGAGCGTGTCCTCGCCTCGCAGGGCTGGGGCGCATGGCCCGCCTGCTCCGCCCAGCTCGGGCTGAGCGGCACCAGCGGTGCGGCCCCCGCCGCGGCTGCTCCGGCCCCCGCACCGGCTCCGGCCCCCGCACAGCAGGCTGCCCCGCAGCCCGCCGCACCGGCTCCTGCCGAGCAGGCCGCCCCGCAGCCGAGCACGACCGAGGCGACGCCCGCCCCGGCGGCGACCACGCCGAGCAAGCCGGCCCCGGTCAAGACGAGCGGCAAGACGTACACGATCGCCTCGGGTGACACGCTCGACACGATCGCGACGAAGCTCGGGATCGACGGTGGCTGGAAGCAGCTCTGGGCCGCGAACACGTCGACCATCGACGACGCGAACCTGATCTACGCCGGCCAGGAGCTCCAGCTCCCCGCCTGATCTCTCCGCAGACCGAACACGACGACGCCCCACGACCTCGAGTCGTGGGGCGTCGTCGTGCGTGCGGCCTCGCGGTGCCGGACTACTGCGGGTTGTCGGCGAGCCAGCCAGCGACGTCGTCGGACCGGAGCGCCTGGGACAGGGACCCGACGGCGAGCTCGTTCAGGTTCACGATCGACTGCCCGTCCGGTGACGTCCCGGAGCCCGCGGTCGGCACGGTGAAGGTCACGAGGTCGTCCGCTCGGACCGCTCGGAGCGACCACCCGAGTTCCGCCATCCGTGCGAACGAGAACCCGGCGTCGACCGACAGGTGCGCACTCGTCGCGGCCACGAAGTCCTGGATGCGCCCGGGGTTGGTGACGGTGCCACGGGACAGCAGCCCGTTCACGACGCCGCGCATGAACGCCTGCTGGTTGCGGACGCGGGTGTGGTCGGCGTCGACGAAGGAGTAGCGCTCCCGGACGAAGGCCAGTGCTGCGGCCCCGTCGAGCCGGTTCGCCCCGGCCGTGAAGTCGTGGCCGCGTGCCGAGAACGCCCGGGGGGAGTCGACCGTGACGCCGCCGAGGGCATCGGTCATGTCCTCGAACCCGGCGAAGTCGATCTCCGCCACGTGGTTGATCCGGATGTCCAGGAGCTGTTCGACGGTCTCCGTGGTGAGGGCGACACCACCCCAGGAGTAGGCCGCGTTGATCTTCGCGCGCCCGTGTCCGGGGACCTCGACCCACGAGTCGCGCATGATCGACATGAGGTACACGTGCTGTCGATCGGCGGGGACGTGCGCCAGCATCAGGGTGTCGGAGCGCCCGCCGAGCTCGGGCCGCGCGCCCTCGGGGCCGCCCTGCGCGCGAGCGTCGGATCCGATGAGCAGGATGTTCTCACCGCTGGACGTGCTCGGCCGCGCACCGCTCGGGAACGGGTCGGCGATGGTGTCGCGACCGGCGTCGAAACTCCGGGCGAGTCCGCCGACGAACACGCTCGCCACGACGGCGAGGACCAGGGCGACACCGACGAGCGAGCCGAGCGTCGCGACCAGGGCGACCAGGAACGGTCGCCGTCGCCGGGTGCTGCGACGGGGTGCGCGGAGAGTGTGTGCTGCGGCCGCCCGGGCGGCTCGGCGTTCGGACATGCGGGGGCTCCTGCGGTCAGGTCGGCACGCACCGACCACAGGATCTTATCGCATGTGGTATTTCATGAACAGTGTTTCACCCGGACGGCGGCTTGGCGAGCAGTTCGCCCAGTGCCGTCCGGAGCGCCGGGTCCTCCGGCAGGACCTCGCGCTCGATGTGCCGCGCGGTCTCCCACGCGGACCGGCCGGCGGGCGTCACGCTGACCACGCGGCGCCGACGGTCGGCGGCGTGCGGGGTGCGTTCGACGAGGCCGTCCCGCTCCATCCGCTCGAGGGTGCGCGACATCGTCTGCGGCTGGACCCGGGCCGTGCGGGCGATGGTGTCGGCGCCGGTCGGTCCGGTCCGGATGAGGATGTCGATCGCGACGACCGCGGCGTGCGAGAGCCCGATGGCGCGGAGGCGTTCGTCCCAGTCCCGTTCGACGGACCGTGCGGCCGCGGACAGCAGGCGCCCGAGGGGCCACTGCTCGGTCGTGTCCTGCATGTCGTGATTCTATGGTCGGCGAGTGCGCTCGACCGTCAAGTAATCAGCATGCTGACGATCGGTGTACGCTCACCGACGTGTCCCGCTTCCTCCGCATCGTCCTCCCCGCGCTCGTCATCGTGGTCTGGCTCGGCATCGCCTCCGTCGGCGGTCCCTTCTTCGGCAAGATCTCCGAGGTCTCCACCAACGACCAGACCTCGTTCCTGCCGGCCTCGGCCGACGCCACGAAGGTGCAGGAGCGGTCCTCCGAGTTCCGCGACGAGTCGGGGGCGCCCGCGATCATCGTCCTCGAACGCGACGGCGGCCTGACGTCGACCGACCTCGTCGACGCGAAGGCACTCGCGACGACGCTGTCCGACCGCGCCGACGTCGAGGCCGTCAGCCCGGTGATCCCGAGCGAGGACGGCGACGCGGTCGAGATCGTCGCCACGCTCACGCAGGACGCCGAGACCGGGGACGCGGTCGAGGCCATCCGCGCCGACGTCGACGATACGCTCCCGTCCGGTGTGAGCGGCTACGTCACCGGTCCCGCCGGGTTCACCGCGGACCTGACCGAGGCCTTCGCCGGCATCGACGGACTGCTGCTCGGGGTGGCGCTCGCCGCGGTGTTCGTGATCCTGATCATCGTCTACCGATCACCCCTGCTGCCCGTCCTCGTGCTCGGCACCGCCACCTTCGCCCTGTGCGCCTCGATCCTCGTGGTCTGGTGGCTCGCCAAGGCCGACATCGTGACGGTCAACGGGCAGGTGCAGGGCATCCTGTCGATCCTCGTGATCGGCGCGGCGACGGACTACGCGCTCCTGTACACCTCGCGCTTCCGCGAGGCGCTGCGCGACCACCGCACCGGTTGGGACGCGACGAAGGCCGCTCTGCGGGGGAGCCTCGAGCCGATCCTGGCCTCGGGCGGCACGGTGATCGTCGGGGTGCTCTGCCTGCTGCTCTCCGACCTCAACTCGAACAAGGCGCTCGGGCCGGTCGCGGCCATCGGCATCGCGTTCAGCCTGCTCGCCGCCCTGACACTCCTGCCCGCGCTGCTGCTCGCGTTCCGCCGCGCCGCGTTCTGGCCGCTGCGTCCCGCGTTCGGCAGCGCCCACCCCGAGCTCACCGGTCCGGATGCACGCGGCATCTGGGCGCGCGTCGGCCGGCTCGTCGCCCGTCGGTCCCGGGTGGTGTGGATCGTCTGCACGGTCGGCCTGCTCGCGATGGGCGCCGGCCTGTTCGGACTCAAGGCGGACGGGGTGCCGCAGAGCGACCTGATCATCGGGTCGTCCGAGGCCCGTGACGGTCAGGACGTGCTGGCCGACCACTTCCCGGGCGGTTCCGGCAGTCCCGCGCAGGTCATCGGCGCGGAGCGCGACCTCGGCCAGCTCGTCGACGCGATCACCGCGGTGGATGGGGTCGACGGTGTGGTCGCCGCAGCGAAGGACAGCCCCGCCGGTACCGTCCCGGTGACCGGGGACGCCGCCGGCAGCGGCACGCCGACCGTCTCCCGCGGTGACGTCCTGCTCGAGGCGACGCTGTCCGACGCCGCCGACTCGGACGCCGCCGAGCAGGCCGTCCGCGACCTCCGCACCGCCGTCGAACGCGTCGACCCTGGAGCGATCGTCGGTGGCGTCACCGCGACGGCGGTCGACACGAACGACACCGGGATCCGCGACCGCACGCTCATCATCCCCGTGGTGCTCGTCGTCATCCTGCTGATCCTGATGCTCCTGCTCCGCAGCATCGTCGCGCCGCTCGTCCTGATCGGCAGCGTGATCGTGTCCTTCGCGGCGGCCCTCGGTGTCGGAGCGCTCGTCTTCGACCACGTGTTCCACTTCCCGGGCGCGGACCCGAGCGTGCCGCTGTACTCGTTCGTGTTCCTGGTGGCACTCGGCGTCGACTACAACATCTTCCTCATGACACGGGTGCGCGAGGAGGCGCTGCGGCACGGTCCACGCGAGGGCGTCCTGCGCGGACTCGGGGTGACCGGCGGGGTGATCACGTCGGCGGGCGTCGTGCTCGCCGCCACGTTCGCCGCCCTCGGCGTGATCCCGATCCTGTTCCTCGTGCAGATCGCGTTCGTCGTCGCGTTCGGCGTCCTGCTCGACACGATCGTGGTCCGCTCACTGCTCGTGCCGGCGCTGGCCTACGACCTCGGGCACCGGGCCTGGTGGCCGTCGCGCCTCTCGCGCACGCGCCCTGACATGTGACACGCTGGACCCATGCCAGTTCCCTCGACGCAGCCCGCTGCCGAGCGCAAGCTCCTCCGTGACACGGTGCAGGACAAGATCCGAGACGCCATCATGGACGGCACGCTCGAGCCCGGGGAACGCCTCAACGACGACGACCTGATCGCCTGGCTCGGTGTCTCCCGGACGCCCATCCGCGAGGCCCTCGCCGAACTCGCCCGGGCCGGACTCATCGAGATGGCGCCGAACCGCTACACCCGGGTCGCGGCGCCGACGAAGGAAGAACTCCTCGACGCGTACCGCACCCTCGGCGTGATCTACGGCGGCGTCGTGCGGCTCGCGGTGCCCCGGTTCACGGACGCGCAGCGCAAGAAGATCGTGAAGATGCTCGACGACGTGCACGCACGGGTGAGCGCCGACGAGCAGGACAAGGTCGCGCGTGAGGGCGCCGGTATCTACGCCGTGTGGGCCGACGCGTGCGGCAACCCGTCGCTCGTGCAGCTCTGCAACTCGACGACCGACGGGCTCTCGTTCAAGCTCCGCGTGCCGGAGCTCGCCGAGCTCCTGCCGGCCGACGTGATCCTGCCCGAGCTGACGAAGCTCAAGGACGCCGTCGTCGCGAAGGACCCCATCGCTGCCGAGCTCGCCATGGAGGCGATCCACCTGCTGCCGTCGCGCGACTAGCGCGACGAGCGCGACGAGCGCGACGAGCGCGACCAGGAGACGGACGGGAGGCCCGTGGCGACGCCGCCACGGGCCTCCCGTCCGCCCGGGGTGACGGCGAGTACGGGGCGACCTTCCAGGCGCATCCCATGTCCGTTCCCCGCGCGGCGGTTATGGTTTCCCGGTGAGCAACGAACCCGAGCAGACGACCGAGCCCGCACGCCGCGGTGCCGCGACGCCGCGCCACGGGCGCCAGAAGCGACGCGCGGGCGTCGTGTTCCCGGCGGTCGCGGGAGTGCTCACCATGGCCCTCCTGCTGAGCGGCGGCTACGCGGCCTTCGCGTTCAACCGCCTGCAGAGCGGCGTCACGCACATCGACGCGATCGCCGGCACGAAGAGCCAGAAGGACGACGTCGACGGCAAGGCGCAGAACATCCTGCTCGTCGGCGACGACCACCGCCCGGACAACGCGACCCCGGAGCAGCTCGCCGAACTCAGCACCGAGGACGACGGCGGTGCGACGAACACCGACACGATGATCGTGCTGCACATCAACGCCGACGGCACCCAGGCGACGATGATCTCGTTCCCCCGCGACTCGTACGTCGACATCCCGGACGTCGGCAAGGGCAAGCTCAACAGCGCCTTCTACTACGGCACGCTCAACGGCGGTGGGGACACCGGCGGTGCGAAGATGCTCATCAAGACCATCGAGAACCTGAGCGGCCTGCAGATCGACCACTACGTCCGCGTCTCGCTGCTCGGCTTCTACCAGGTGGTCAAGGAACTCGGACCGGTCCAGGTCTGCCTGAAGCAGGCCACCAACGACCCGTACTCCGGCGTGAACCTGCCGGCGGGCAAGTCCTCGCTCAACGCGAAGGAGGCACTGTCCTTCGTGCGACAGCGCCACGGCCTGCCGAACGGCGACCTCGACCGCAACGTGCGGCAGCAGTACTTCCTGTCGCAGGAGGCCCGGAAGGTCCTGTCGGCGGGCACGCTGCTCAACCCGGTGAAGATGAACAACATCCTCGGCGCCATCGGTGACTCGATCCAGACCGACACCGACCTGGTGTCCTTGGCGTCGCAGATGCGCAACCTCCGGCCCGGCAACATCCAGTCCGCCACGATCCCGACGCTCGGCACGCCGACCATCTACGCGAACGGCTCCGCCCTGTCGATCGTCGAGGTCGACACCGTCGGTCTGCCCGCCTTCGTGCAGGGCCTGGTCGGCGAACCCGAGGCGTACACGAAGGCCGGCCGCGCGCAGCCCGCGAACACCTCGGTCACCGTCGTGAACGGCAGCGGGGTCCAGGGTGCCGCGGCGGCTGCGGGGCAGGTCCTGACCGCCCGTGGGTTCCAGGTCGCCCCGCCCGGCTCGTCCGCGACCACGAAGACCACCCAGGTGCAGTACCCCGCCGGCCAGGAGTCGCAGGCGAAGGCCGTCGCGTCCGCAGTGCCCGGTGCCGTCGCCGTCCGGACCGCCGCGGTCACCGGTGTCACGCTGGTGCTCGGCACCGACGGCGCGACCGTGAAGCCGATCGCGACCGAGCCGAGCGCCGGGGCATCGACGCCGTCGACCGGCGGTTCGAGCACGGACTCGAAGCCGACGAAGCAGCCCGCGAAGGAACCGTCGCCCAAGTCGACCGACGTGCACAACTACGGCAACGACAGCACCTGCATCTACTGATGGGAACCTGCCGGGCAACCGGTCGGTAGGTTCACGGTGTGACCAGCGCCGCACGCCCGATCGTCCTGATGACCTACAACATCAAGAACCCGGACCCCGCGCACGACTGGCCGGCCCGCCTGCCGGTCGTGCTCGACCTCATCCGCCGACACGACCCCGACCTGCTGTGCGTGCAGGAGGCCTTCGCGCACCAGATGGACGACCTGCGTGCCGGGCTGCCCGACCACGCCGACGTCGGGCAGGGGCGCGAGGGCGGCGACGCCGGCGAACACGCGGCCGTCTTCTACCGCCGCGACCGGTTCCGTCCGTCCGACGAGGGGTCGTTCTGGCTGTCGGACACCCCGGACGAACCCGTCTCGAACACCTGGGGCAGCCTGTACCCGCGGATCGCGAACCACGCCCGGTTCCTCGACGCCGAAGGGCCCGCGTTCACCCTGCTCACCACGCACCTGGACCACGAGCCCGGCCCGCACGGCGACGAGGTGCGCGGTCGGAGCGCCGCCCTCATCGCCGAACGACTCGCGAGCGCCACCGGCCCGGTCGTGTTCGCGGGCGACTGCAACGAACCCGCGGGCAGCGGGACGGCCTCGCGGGTGTTCGCCGAGGCCGGGTTCGCCGACGCCTGGCTCGCCGCGGGGGACCCCGCCGACCGCACCGCCACGTTCAACGACTGGCAGCCGCCGGTCGATTCGGGCGAGCGGATCGACTGGGTGCTCACCCGAGACGTCAGCGCCGTGGACCGCGTCGTGATCGACCACGACGGCCCCGAGACCTGGTTCGCCAGCGACCACTTCCCGGTGATCGCGACGCTGCGGATCTGAGTCGCCTCAGCAGCTCCGCGCTCTGCTCGCTGTCAGCAGCTCCGCGCTCTGCTCGCTGTCAGCAGCTCCGCTGCGCGTGGACGGGCATCGGTGAACCGAGCACCGTGACGGTCGTCTCGTTCGTCAGGGCGGAGACCCCGTTGGTGCCGACGTCGTCGGAGTGCTTGCCCGACTCGTCGTCGTCGTTCTCGTCGTCGTGCCGGTCGGCCCAGCCCTCGCGGAGCAGGAGCTGCCAGGCGCGCGAGTCGTCCGAGCCGAAGGAGACCCGCTCCGAGCGGGGGGCGTCGGCGATCTCGTCCGCGATGTCGTCGCCCACCCGGACACCGCCCGGGCCGGTCAGCTCGATCCGCTTGCCGAGCACGCTGCGGACCGAGTCGCGCAGCACCCGGATCTCGACCGCGTTGCCGGCCGCCGCGTCGGTCGCCAGGGCTGCGACGCGGAGGGCGCCGCCCCAGGTGTAGGTGGTGCTGGCGGGGAAGCACGCCCCGCCGTCGCCCTCGGCCGTCTGTGTGCGCGAGGGGGTGCCGAGCAGGCGGTTCAGCACGCTCACGGTGAGTCCGGAGTCGCGCATCGAGGACTTCACCACGGTGTCGTCGCCGTTCCGGAGCACCAGGGCCTCGGCGTCGAGCTCGATCGAGTCCACCCGGCGGAGTTCCGCCTTCGTCACGTGCACCGGAGCGGCGTCGTGCGAGGTCTCGGCGGCCACGGCGACGTCCGCCCCGAGCCCGGTGGTGCCGTCGAACGTGAGCGCACCGGCCGAGAAGGCCAGCACGGCGGCGCCGAGCGCCAGCAGGGTCCGAGGAGTCACCGTTCGACGGTAGGGCCTCGACCGGGACAGAACGACAGGTGTTACCGAATCGGAGCCTGCCCGTCACCGGACCGTGACAAACGAGGATCACGCACCTGCCGGCCCTGGAGTGTTGCGGCCGGCGGGCGCAGGCCGCTCTGCGCAACGGGGGACAGCCTCCTGGACGGCCCGCAGCGACCCCCTGCGTACCGTCGGCGACATGACGGACCAGCAGAACGACCAGACCGGGCCTGACCAGTACGTGATGCAGGACCCCACGAAGATGTACGCCGACAAGAAGCCCGACGAGCAGTACCTCGAGGGTGCCGGCACCGACGCGGAGATGGCGCAGAACGTCCCCGCAGACCACGGTGAGGACACCTACCGCGGCTCGGGTCGTCTGACCGGACGCAAGGCGCTCGTCACCGGTGGCGACTCCGGCATCGGTGCCGCCGTGGCCATCGCCTACGCCCGCGAGGGCGCGGACGTCGCGATCTCGTACCTGCCCGAGGAGCAGGAGGACGCCGACCGCATCGTCGGGCTCATCGAGGCCGCCGGACGCAAGGCCGTCGCGCTGCCGGGCGACATCACCTCGCTCGAGGTCTGCGAGCAGCTCGTGGCCGACGCGGTCGAGCAGCTCGGTGGCCTCGACATCCTGGTGAACAACGCCGGCAAGCAGCAGAACGTCGACGACATCACCAAGATCTCCGACGAGGAGTTCGACGAGACCTTCAAGACGAACGCCTACGCGACGTTCCGGATCACGAAGGCCGCCGTGCCACACCTGCAGCCCGGCTCCACGATCATCAACACGACGTCGATCCAGGCGTACGCCCCGTCGCCGCACCTGGTGCACTACGCGGCCACGAAGGCGACCGTGAACAACCTGGCGAAGGGTCTGGCGGCGCAGCTGGCGCCGAAGGGGATCCGCGTCAACGCGGTCGCCCCCGGCCCGATCTGGACGCCGCTGCAGCCGGCCGGCGGCCAGCCACCGGAGGCGCTGCCGAGCGCGGGCGAGCAGACCTACCTGGGTCGCTGGGGGCAGCCGGCCGAGCTCGCGCCGGCCTACGTGTTCCTGGCGAGCGGTGAGTCGTCGTACGTCGTGGGCGAGACGCTGCACGTCGACGGCGGGATGCCGACGCCGTAGGGCGCCTGTTCCTGACGGGGACCTGACGGGAGGCGCGGTGCCGGCGGGTACCGCGCCTTCCGTCGTCCGTGTGGTCGGGTCGACGGCTCCTGGTCGCGTCGACTGCTCCTGGTCACGTCGGCGGGTCCGCTCCGGATCCGGGTCGTGGCGTCAGCAGCTGACTGAGCGAGCCATCCGCTCGAGGAGCTCGCGTGCCGACATCGCGGCGGCCAGCTCGACCTCGACGGGGTTGATGCCGATCGCCCGCTCGAACGCGCGACGGCGGGCCTGGTCGGCGATCGGCACCTCGGGGCGCTGGGGCAGCACGGCGATGGCTCGCGCCGCCGCCTCGAACGCACCGGCGGGACGTCCGAGCTGTTCCCACATGGCCCGGACGTCGTGCGCCACCTGATCGGGGTCGCCGCCGAACTCGAAGCCGGTCGAGGCCATGGTCGCGAGTCCCTGGGCAGTGGGGTCGTTCGGGGTCATGCCGGCATGGTCGCACGGACGGCCGCGAACCGGCTCGACGTCGTGGCCTGTCCCCCCTTGTGCCGACACCCGTACCGGGGATTCTGGTGTCCCCCGTTCTGCGTTTGGATGGAGGTGCCCCGGACCCGGGGTGACGCGGACAGGACGTCCGGGGACGACGGAGGGCACGATGCTCGAACACACCAGCGCCGACACGCAGGCCGCCGCGGCCGCCGCGGCCACGCTGCACCTGCGGATCACGATCGTGGGTGCCACCGTCGACCTGCTCCGGGACGTCCCCTTCCACGAAGCCCGGCCCGTGCAGGTCGCCGAGCGGATGGGCATCAGCGTCGCCGAGCTGGAGCAGCACTTCCCGTCGTGGGACGGCCTGGTCCTCGCCGCGCTCGACCGCTGGAACGGCGCCCGGATGGACGAGGTCACGCACGAGGTCGGTGACGGCTCGACCGTGGACCTGCTCCGCGCCATCGTCGCCTCGAACGCCGAGGACCCGGCCCTGATGCGCCTGCTCGTCGCCCTGCTGTCCGTCGCGGGCAACCCGGCGCACCCGATGGCGACCTACCTGCGGTCGCGGTACCAGCTCTTCTTCGCCCAGATCAAGCGCGGCCTGGAACACGACGTCGCCATCGGCCGTGCCCCGCACACGATGGACCCCCGCCGCGGCGCCGAGCAGCTCATCGCCCTGTACGAGGGGCTGCAACTGCAGGCCCTGCTGCGCGCCGAGCTCGACCTGGTGGCGGCGTTCGACCGCGCGGTCGCCCGGCTCGAGCGCGGCTGGATGGAGCGGTACGAGCCGCAGGCCGCCCGCCGTCTGGCGATGTGGGACGACGACGACTCGGGCAGCTGGGAGATCTGACCGGCGGTTCGTCCGCGGAGCGCGTTCCCCGCGCCGTCGTGCAGCGCCCCCCGGGTAGTCCGGGAGTCGCAACCTGACGGAAGGAACCGACATGGCAGCACCGAACCCCATCCAGGTCCAGAAGTACCTGAGCGGCATCGACTACCCGGCGTCCAAGGACGACGTGGTCTCGACGGCCGAGCAGGAGGGCGCCCCGGACGATGTCCTCGAGGCGCTCCGCGCGATCCCGGACGGCGAGTACGACGCCCCGACCGCGGTGTCGAGCGCGGTGTCCGACGCCGGCTGAGCGCGGCACGCCCACTCGGTGAGCAGCAGCGGTCGGGTGCGTTGACCGCACCCGACCGCTGCTGCTCACGAAGCGCAGCTCACGAAGTGCCCCCGGAGCGTGACCCGCGCGGCACCGACCCGTCGCCGGGGTCGTACCCGGTGTCACGGATGACGCGGAGCGCCGTGGTGTCGTTGTGGACCGAGTGCACGACGACCCGACGCGTCCGGCGGAGCGCTCGACGGGCACCGGGTGTCGCGAAGAGCCCGCCGAGCACCAGACCTGCGCCGATCCCGAGTGCCACGGACACCGCCGCCACGAAGTCGAGCGCCGCGCTCGACGACCCGGACATGAAGTTCAGCAGGGCGTTCGACACGGCGACACCGGGCAGCAGTGCCCCGCAGAACGCCGGCACCGCGATCGCCGCCACGGCCGTGCGCATCCGGACGGCCGCGTAGGTCGAGAGCACTCCGAGCAGCACCGCCGCCAGGAACGTCGCCCCGAGCAGCGGCAGCCCGGCCTGCCGCAGCGCCCACAGCGCGGCACCGGCGGCGACCGAGAACACCACGGCGACGGGGATCACCCGGGCGCTCGCCTGCTGCACGAAGCAGTTCGCGCCCGCCGACACGACGGTCAGCGACAGCGACGCCCAGAGCGGCAGGGTCTGCGTCACGATGCCGGACGGGTCGACCTCGATCTGCAGCCAGTGCGTCATCGCGATCCCGGCCGGCACCCCGACCACGATCGCCGCGATGACCAGCCCGATGTAGAACGCCCGGGCCACGGCCATCGCCCGGAACCCCGAGATGGCGTCCTGCGCCCAGGTCACCAGGGACGGGTGCGGCAGCAGGAGCACCACGAGCGCCGCCACCATCGTCGCGGCGCCGTTCGCGTTGAGCACGCCGGCCCAGATGGCCAGCGTGCCGATCGCCGACGCCACCGCGCCCTGCGCCCCGGACACGAAGAACTGCGGGTACCCCCGGTCGGTCAGCCAGCGTCCGGAGACGATGATCCCGAGCATCAGCACGAACGCCCCGAGTCCCGCACGCCACCCGCCGCCTGCCTGCACGGCGATCGAGATGCCGAGGATCGACAGGCCGACGTCGGACAGCCACATCGGCCACCGAGGCGGGAGCCGCAGCACGGCGACCAGGGCGTTCACCGCCGAGGTCATGTCACGGTCGTCGTGGATCAGGTCGTCGACGATCTGGTTCGCCCGCGCGAGCTTGTCGAGGTCGGAGCCGTCCGAGCGCACGGTCCGGACCTTGACGAGCGGCGGGACGTCGGCCGGGGCGTACTGGATCGTCACCGAGCTGCCGGAGAAGTCGAGGTCGAGCGGTGCGAGGTTCCACTTCGTCGAGACCGCGACGACGGCCGTCTCGACGCTGCGGGTGTCGGCACCGGAGGCGAGCATGACCTCGGCCAGGTCGAGGCAGAAGTCGACGATCTGGGTCGCCGTGTACTGGTCACGCCCCTTGGCGTCGGGCTCGACGTGCTCGTAGATCGTCCCGCGCAGGCGGGCCCGTGCGTCGCGCAGGTCGTGCTGCGCGAGACTGCGGCGGCGTGGCCGGGGCGGGCGGCCCGGCTTGTGCGGGCCCGGGGGGTGCTGCTCGGCCATCACGCCATGGTGCCAGTCGACGGCGGCCGAGTCCGGACGTCCGCTGGACGCGTTCGGATCAGCCCCGGCGGCGCGTGCTCAGACGACCGAGGGCGAAGGCCGCGACGACCGCGCCCACCAGCACGAGGACCGGTCCGGCCGTCAGCTGCCACGGTCGGCCGTTGGCGACGAACGCGTAGTCGGACAGCGGGGCGTACGCGAACCACCCGAAGGACGACGGCGGAGCCGTCAGGACGAACACGATCCCGACGACGACGGCCAGCAGGCCGAGCCAGAGGGCGACGAGGGTCGGGGTGGCGAGGAATCGGGGCACGGCAATCAGCGTAGGTGGACGACGGACGGGAGGCCCGTGGCGGGGTCGCCACGGGCCTCCCGTCCGTCACGTGGTGACGGTTCCTGCGTTCCGCGCCTACTGCTCGAAGGTCGCGTGCAGCGTGATCTCGACGCCGGTCAGCGCCTTGCTCACGGGGCAGGTCGCCTTGGCGTCCTCGGCGGCCTTGAGGAAGGCCGCCTCGTCGATGCCGGAGACCTCACCGCTGACGGTCAGGACGATGCCGGTGAGTCGGAAGCCGCCGGCCGGGTCCGGGCCGAGCGAGACGTCGGCCTTGACGTCGAGGGCCTCGACCGTGCCGCCGGCCTCGCCGAGGACCGCGGAGAACTGCATGGCGTAGCAGGCCGAGTGTGCGGCGGCGATGAGCTCCTCGGGGCTCGTGGTGCCCCCGGCGTCCTCGGCGGTGCGCTTCGGGAACGAGACGTCGTACGTGCCGACCTTCGAGCTCGAGAGTTCGACCTGGCCGGAACCGTCCTCGAGGCCGCCGTTCCAGGCGGTGCGTGCGGTGCGAGTGGGCATGCCCGCTCCTTTCGTGTGGGGGAGCGGCCCCGAACGGGACCACCGCTCCTGAGTCAATCGGAGAACGATCGTTCTCGCAACGGGCTCACGGCGAAGACGCAGGATCGCGAGACTCCCGCACCTTCCACCTGCGAGGGACGTAGGCGGCAGTCGCTTGTGCCGACCGAATTGTTTCTCGTGGAACGAACTAGGACAATCTCGCGAGAGGGAGCACTGGCCCTCGTCGAAGGATTCCGATCAACTGAAGAGAAGTGCTGCCACGCTGGGGCGCCTCCTTGCTACGGGTTAATTTGCTCACGAAGTGCCCGTCTTCGAAATCCAGAACCGTGATATTTTGCTTCAAACGTGAGCCGGAGAATTGGCTCAAGTCAAGCATGTAAGCCTCCGAACGGCTTCCGGCCTCATGCGCGTCGGACACGCCGCTATCAATCAGGTGAATGAGGCGAACATCCATGAGATCCGTGAGGAGTGAATAAAGTTTCGGAGCCGCTTCTTTATCCCGATATCCGACGAGGAAGTAGGTGAAGGATTGTTCGTTGAGGCAGAAGTCTCGCACGGCAGCGAGGGTTGCAAGCGTACGCTCAGCGACGCCGCTGTTCGCGGCCATATCCTCCTCGAGTTCATTGATCTTGGCCGACGCGGCGTCGCCCGCCGCCTGATTTACGTCCTGAACGCCCGTCGCTCGCGCCTTCGGGCGACGTAATGCTCGGTTGATAGCGCTAACCGCAAGGACCATGTAGTCACGGGGCACCGCACCTGAGGCGAGTACAAGGCGATCGAGCGCAGATCGGTTGAAGACCCTCGCGAGAGTCGGGATGCCGACGCGTCGCGCGTATTCGGCGAGGATTCCTTCGAGAAATTCGCTTGCCTTTTCCGGGTCCTGCAGGGTTACGTCAAGATCAATCAGATCTGCGTCCTGACCACTTTGCAAACCCGTGGGGGGAGAGGCCTGCCACCAATTTGTCAGGTGACGGATTGAAGCTATTTTCATCCAGATGTTTGCGTCCCGGAAAGCCCCGTGTAGCATGTCTAAGATTGTCGGTTGAGCATCCCGGGGCATGTAATAAAAATCGTCCACAAAAACAACCACACGACGGCCTTCGATATCGAGGAAGGCAGACAGGGCACGCTGAACCCGTGGGACAACTCGTTGCGCCTCCTCGATGCTCGTTTCATCGCGAGAGAGCATGGACCGAATCTGCTCATGCATTTCATTCACAGCGAGCGTGAGTGAGGATCGCGGAGAAACTGTCCGCCGACCAGCAATCACCGAGCTCAGCACGTCGGCGATGACGAATAGGAAGACCCGCTGCGGCGTCTCATGGCGGAGTGTTTGGATGTTGGTCCAGGAATCGATTGCTGCCTCGGAAACGATCTGGCGACGTGCTTCCATAAGCAGGGCTGATTTTCCAGCCCCGCGTCGACCGAAAACCAGATGGTGCCGACTTGCGGTGACTGTCGAAAGACTTGCGCGTGCGTCCGGAACATAGACGAGACTGGGCTCGGCGCTAGAAACTCTCGATTTCGCACTTATCAGGCGAAGAAGTTCAGCTACCTTTGGATCCTGCATGCCCTCGAATTTAGGAGCAGCCGCCACTTCGTTCGTTCCACTTTTTCGGACAACGAGGAAGTAGGTGACACCGAACGCGCTCTTGAGCGCACTTTCGATCGCGTCCGACATCTCGACAAGCGAAAGGAAGTCCGCGGGGCTTACGTAAACCAGGACGTTTACTTCGTCGGGAAAATTCTTGAACTCTATGCGTGCAGGGGTAATCCCTGCCGGACCAAGCAGGCCCTCGATGATGTGCGACGCGGTTTCTTCATTTACATCGATCATGCGTGGGAGTTTCCTTTTGCTCGGATATAGGCGCGGGCTTCTAGAACGAATGGTTTCGCGACGGGCCCAAGTCCGCGAACAATATTTCGAAAGTAGGACTGATTCGACGGATATTGATCGTAGTCAGCCTCGTTGCGAAGCGCACGCGCATCCTTCAAGTCGTTCGCGGCAATCGTCCGGGAGGGAAAGTCATGAGGGACGCCCTTTACCGAAAGGACCGTGTGTTGTTCGTGGTCATCACCACCGTGGAACTGGAAGGCGGCGGCGCGCATGGCGTGATACATTGCGTAATAGTACCGAGCTATTGCCGGGCGGCTAAGGTCGGATCGCGAACGCTCCATTCGCTCTGCCATGAGGATGAATGAATCCGCCAAAGCGAGTCGGTCGGCAACTGTGCGAGCAAGAACGTCGTCGAGTGAAGCCCCGAAGGCCGTTTCGTGGGCGACGCCTTCCTTGAACAGTTCGACTTGTTTAGTTGTCAGCTTCGTTATGCGTTGAAGCCTGGTTTCCTGGCTCGTGAGCACGAATCCCCCTCTGCTGATGAGCTAGCCACTTGCCAGCCTAGGGCACGAGGTAGCGACCGAGTCTTCGTTCTTCAAGGCAGTCTGCGGGCGACGACGGTCTACCGGCCTAGCGATTCCGGGAGGTCTCCGAAGTGGTGTAGCTGCACGAACTTCGTCGTCGTTCGCGTGATTGAGCGTGTTAATCAACAGGTGTAGCGTAAGGTGCGATCAAAGGAGAACCCCATGCGCGCCGTCGTGTTCGAGCAGTACCAGACCTTCCCGTCCCTGACCGAGGTCCCGAAGCCCGCACCCGGGCCCGGTGAGGTCCTGCTCAAGGTCGCCGGCGCCGGTGCCTGCCACTCGGACGTCGCCGTGTACCGGGAGTTCCAGCAGGGGCAGCCGGGAGCCCAGGCCCCCGCGTTCGTGCTCGGCCACGAGAACTCCGGCTGGGTCGAGGCCGTCGGCGACGGGGTCACCGGCTTCGCCGAGGGCGACGCCTACCTGGTCTACGGGCCGGTCGGCTGCGGGCACTGCTCGTACTGCTCGAAGGGGCAGGACACCTACTGCGAGAACGCGGCGACGAACCCGTACATGGGGATCGGTCTCGGGCGTGACGGCGGCATGGCGGAGTACGTCAGCGTCCCGGCGCGGAACCTCGTGCCGCTCGGTGACGCCGACCCGATCGCCGCCGCACCGCTCAGTGACGCCGCGCTCACGCCGTACCACGCGATCAAGAACTCCCTGCCGAACCTGGCTGGTGGCGGTCGCTTCGCGCTCGTCGTCGGGCTCGGTGGCCTCGGGCAGATCGCCGTGCAGATCCTGACGGCGCTCACCGGCGCCACGGTCATCGCGACCGACATGAAGCAGGACGCGATGGACCGCGCCGCCGCCCGGGGCGCGATCACCGTCCCCGGCGGCCCGGACCAGGCCGAGCGCATCCGCGAGATCACCGGCGGACGCGGCGTCGACGCGGCCTTCGACTTCGTCGGTGCCACCCCCACGATCAAGGTCGCGCAGACGTCGATGGCGGTCGGCGGGCGTTTCACCGTCGTCGGGATCGCCGGCGGTACCACCGAGTGGAACTTCTTCGCGACGCCGTACGAGTCGACGATCACGAACACCTACTGGGGCACGATCGAGGACCTGCACGAGGTCGTCGCGATGTACCGCGCCGGCCAGATCGTCCCCGACGTCGAGCGGTACGCGCTGTCCGACGCGCTCGAGGCGTACCGGAAGCTCGAGGCGGGGAACTCTCGGGCCGCGCGGTGGTCGTCCCGACGCTCTGAGGCGGGCGTACCTGGTGGAATCGGGCGTACCTGGTCGGGAGTTCTGACCAGGTACGCCCGATTCCACTTTCCAGTGCGGGTGTTCTGGGAAGGAACGGGCGTCGGTCAGCGTCCCGCGGCGTAGCCCTGCGCACCCCGCGGGTTCGCGGCGGCACCGAGGATCCCGGTGTCCGGGTCGCGGGTGACGCACGACAGCCGCCCCAGGCTCCAGTCACCGCCGCGGGTCACGACGTGCCCGCGGGCCTCGAGTGCCGCGATGACCTCGTCACCCAGGCGGTCCTCGACGACCAGGCCCGCGGGCTCCCACGTGCGCGGCCAGAACGAACCGGGGAACGACGTGGTGTGCAGCGCCGGCGCGTCGATCGCCTGCTGCGGGGTGTACCCGCCGACGATCCACCGCAGCAGGAACAGCAGCTGCCACTGGTCCTGCTGGTCACCGCCGGGGGAACCGAGCGCGGCGACCGGCTGTCCGTCGCGGAGCACCAGGGTCGGTGTCAGCGTGGTGCGGGGGCGCTCGCCGGGCCGCAGGGTCGACGCGGTGTCCGGTTCGAGCCAGGTCATCTGCAGGCGGGTGCCGAGGCAGAACCCGAGCTCGGGGATCGTCGGTGACGACTGCAGCCAGCCGCCGGACGGGGTCGCACTGACGATGTTGCCCCAGCGGTCCACGACGTCGATGTGGCACGTGTCGCCGCGGGTCTCGCCGTCGGGGGTCACGAACGGCTCGCCGCGGTCCTCGAGCGGAGCGGCCGGCGGGGCCTCGGTGCCGGCTTCGGTGTCGCGGGCGACCTGCACGGTCGGTTCGCCCACCCCGACCGAACCGGAGGAGTCGTACGAGGTCCGGACCGGCGGCAGCGCGTGCTCGACCCCGGCGATCGTTCCGGGCCGGAGCTCCGCCGAGGCCCGCTCGCCTATCAGCGCACGGCGCTCGTCGGCGTAGGCGTCGGAGAGCAGGACGTCCATCGGGACCTCGCCGTCGCCGTAGAACGCCTCACGGTCGGCGAGGGCGAGCTTCTGCGCCTCGACGATCGTGTGGGCGCCGAGCTCGGTCGACGGGTCGAGCAGGGCGTCGTCGAGCGGTTCGAGCAGCCGCAGGGTCTGCAGCAGCGCCGGCCCCTGGCCCCACGGCCCGGTCTTGGCGATCGTGCAGCCGCGGAACTCGGCGGTCGTCGCGGGTTCGTACGACGCCCGGAACGCCGCCAGGTCGGACGCCCGGATGACCCCCGCGTGGTCGGTGCCGGACGCGTGCCGGTGCGGTTCGCGGACGAACCGGTCGATCGCCTCGGCGACGAACCCCTCCGCCCACTCGGACCGGGCCGCATCGATGCGGCCGGTCCGGCTGCCGGCACCGGCGCCGGCCTCGACCAGCCGGTCGAGCACTGCAGCGAGTGCCTCGTTGCGCACCAGGTCCCCGGGGACCGGCACCGTGCCTCCCGGCAGCCACTGCGTGGCGGAGGTGGGCCAGTGCTGCTCGAACAGCTCGCGCACTGCGGTGATCGTCCGGACCACCGCAGGTGCGACCGGGTGGCCGTCGCGGGCGTACCCGACCGCGGGGGCGAGGACGTCGGCCAGCTCCATCGTGCCGTGGTCGCGGAGCAGGAGCAGCCAGGCGTCGACCGCACCGGGGACGGTCGCGGCCAGCGCGCCGGAGCCGGGGACCAGGTCGAGGCCCTCGGCGCGGTAGTGCTCCGGGGTCGCGCCCTCGGGGGCGGGGCCCTGACCGACCAGCACCGTCGGCACGGGGTTCACGGCCGTCGCGAAGACCGCCGTCAGGTCACCGCCGGGGCCGTTCAGGTGGGGCTCCACGACCTGCAGGACGAAGGCCCCGGCGACGGCCGCGTCGAAGGCGTTGCCGCCGCGCTCGAGCACCGACTGGGCCGTGGCCGTCGCGATCCAGTGCGTCGAGGCCGCCATCCCGAACGTGCCCCGCAGGTCCGGGCGGGTGGTCTGCGCTGCGGGCGGGACGAAGGCGGGGTTCGGCGTCGGCATGGTCCCATCCTGTCCCGCGGCGATCGGCTCCGTGCTGTACACCCCCAGTCCAAGGGGTTGTGCACCCCGTGCAGAAAAGCGAACATCGTTCGGCGACTCGTGCAGGGCGAGCGCCGAACGACCGGGCGCTCGCACGGTCGGTTCCAGGGCAGGGGATCCATGACCACCACTCCGTCGACCGTCGCACGTGCGCGCCGACTCCCACGCATCGCCGGCGCCGTGATGGCACTGGCCCTGGCGGCGGGTGCGCTCGTCGCCACCGCCGAGCCCGCCGCGGCGTCCGCCGTGTGGGTCGGGTCGGTACCGGCCGGCACGAAGCTCCTGCCCGGTGACCAGGTGACCTCGTCGAACGGTCAGTTCCGGCTCATCATGCAGGGTGACGGGAACCTGGTCGAGTACGGCATCGGGAACCGTGTGCTGTGGGCCTCGAACACCGCGGGTTCCTCGAACGTCTACGCGGTCGTGGGGAGGGACCGCGCACTCGACATCATGCGCAACGGCAAGCGCGTGGCGCGCTGGGCCTCGGCTGGCCGAGCGAACTCGACCGCGCTGGCCGTCCGTGCCGACGGCACCATGGCGCTGCTCGCCGGCACCACCGTCGTCGTGAAGTGGAACACGTTCCAGGACCGGATCAGCTCCGGCGGCGCTCTGCTGAGCGGCACCGTGCTGCGTTCTGATGCGAGCACCAACCGCACGCTCGAGATGCGTGCGGACGGCAACCTGGTGCAGCGGGTGAACGGTGCAGTGGTCTGGCACACCAAGACGGGTGGCCACCCCGGGGCCTGGGCAGAGTTGCAGAAGAACGGGAACTTCGTGATCTGGTCGAAGGACCCGGCGCGCAAGGTCGCGCTGTGGACGACGAAGACGACCACCGCGGGCTCGAGCAACCTGCTCCTGCAGGTCGACGGCAACCTCGTGATCTACGGAGCGAAGGACACCCGCGTGTGGTCGAGCCGTCCCGTGACCGGGCTTGCCTGGCCCGTGAAGGGCACGAAGATCACCGGCCGGTACGGCGACGACCGTGGCGCCGGACACGTCCCGCGCTACCACCAGGGCACCGACGCCCCGGTCGCGGTCGGCACCGCGGTGTACGGCGCGGGAACCGGAACGGTGACGAAGACCGTGGCGAACGACGGCGCGTACGGCAACTACATCGTCGTGACCTACGGCATGACCACGGTGCTCACCGCCCACCTCAGCAAGATCGAGGTGAAGAAGGGTCAGATCGTGAAGCTCGGCACCGAGATCGCCAAGTCCGGCAACACCGGGCAGTCGACGGGTCCGCACGTGCACGTCGAGACGCGGCGGAACGGCAGCCTCGTCGACCCGCTGAAGACCCTGCACTTCCGCTGACGCGGGGTCGGCGCGGTCGGCGCGGTTCCGTGTTCGCTTCGTGAGCAGAAGAGGTCGGGTGGCTGTACGCCACTCGACCTCTTCTGCGCACTCGATGCAGTTCCTCGCACGGTGCGAGAGCACGGCGGCGCGGCGCGGCGCGGCTAGCCTGGGCGGGATGAGGAAGCGCGGCGGAACGGTGCTCGTGTTGGTGGCGATCGGGGTCCTGGCGGGGGTCCTGTCCGGGCTGTTCGGCGTCGGCGGTGGGGTCATCGTGGTGCCGGCGCTCATGGCCTTCGCACAGATGGACCAGCGTCGGGCCTCGGCCACCTCGCTCGTGGCGATCGCCCCCGCCGCCGTCGTCGGTGCGGCCACCTACGCCGTGCAGGGCGAGGTGCACTGGCTCGCGGCCCTGACCCTGGCGGTCGGCAGCGTCGTCGGCGCGCCGATCGGTGCCCGGCTGCTCCGTGCCCTGCCGCTCCGCGTGCTGCCGTGGATCTTCGTCGGGTTCATCGCCGTCGTGCTGGTGTCGCTGTTCACCACGGTGCCGACCCGCGGCGGCGAGGTGCACTTCGGGGTCGTCGAGGCGATCGTCCTGCTGCTGCTCGGGCTGCTGTCGGGCGTGCTGTCCGGGCTCGTCGGGGTCGGCGGCGGGGTCGTCATCGTGCCGGGGCTCGAGGTCGTGCTCGGCGCCGGCGACCTGCTGGCGAAGGGCACGTCGCTGCTCACGATGGTGCCGACGTCGGTGTCCGGGACGGTCGCGAACCTGCGGCGTCGCGCGGTCGACCTGCGGGTGGGGCTGACGGTCGGCATCACCGCCGCCGTCTGCTCGCCGGGTGGTGCCGTGCTCGCGCGCCTGGTCGACCCGCAGGTCGGCACCTGGCTGTTCGCGGCGTTCCTGGTGGTCGTCGCGGTCATCGTGCTCAGCCGCGGCCGTCGGAGGGCACCACAGAACGACGCGAGCGACGGGGAGGTCGCGTGACGGGCCTCCCGGCAGGGCGCGACGCGGAAGCCGTGCTGGCGGCGTTCGCCCGCACCACCGGCGACGTGGCCGCGGCCCGCCGGGTCGCGCGGCAGTTCCACGACCTCGACGAGGGGGAGCGTTCGGCGCTGCTCTGGAGCGAGGACGACGGCGCGAAGCTCGTCGCCGTCCTGCTGCTCGTGCAGGCGATGCGGGCGTACCCGGACCCGGAGCTCACCGACGAGTACCTGTCCGCGGCGAAGGCCGAGCGGTTCGAGGACCCGGTGCTCGTCGACCTGGCCGCCGAGGAACTCGTCGGCGCCCCGTTGGTGGGCGCCTCGACCGGTCCGCTGTTCGCGTTGGCGAAGTCCGACGTCGCGATGGTCCGCCGGATCGCGGTCGTGGCGACCCTGGCGTTCGTGAAGCAGGGCGACGCCGAGGTGCCGCTCGGGATCGCCGGGCGCCTGGTTCGTGAGCGCAGCGAGACGGTGCAGTCGGCGCTCGGTCTCGTCCTGCGCGAGACGGGGAAGCGGGCGTCCGAGCCGGCACTCGTGGCGTTCCTCGAGCAGAGCGGCCGGTTCCTCAGCCCGGCCGCCCGCCGGACGGCGACCGAGCACCTGCCGCCGGGGGAGCGTGACCGGCTGCGGGGCTGACGGAGCTCGCGGTCGCGCGCGACGCCTTGCTCGCCCTGGCAGAACCCGCCTGGGGCGACGGCCGGGAGGCCCGGTGCGGGTCCGCCCCGCCGCTGGCCGCCCGCGCGCACCCGCTCCACCGCCGTCCCGGTCCGACGCCTAGGCTGCGGGCATGCACACCGAGGTGCCCCGGATCGACGCCGGACTCGTCGAACGACTCGTCGCGGAGCAGTTCCCCGACTGGGCCGACCTGCCCGTGCGCGAGGTCGACCACCAGGGCTGGGACAACCGCACCTACCGGCTCGGGGACGCGCTGTCGGCGCGACTGCCGAGCGCGGCCGGCTACGTGCCCGCGGTCGAGAAGGAGCAGGACGTCCTGCCGTACCTCGCCCGGCGGCTGGACGTCGCCGTCCCGGAGCCCGTGGCGCTGGGGGAACCAGGCCAGGGGTACCCGTTCCCGTGGTCGGTGCGGCGGTGGCTCGACGGGGTGCCCGCCGTGCAGGTCGACGACCTCGACCACGAGCGCTTCGCGGCCGAGGTCGGTGCCGTGCTCCGGCAGCTCCGGAGCATCCCGGCGACGGGCGGCCCCACTGCCGGTGCGCACTCGTTCCACCGCGGGGAGCACCCGTCCGTGTACGACGCCGAGGTGCGGGCGGCGCTCGACACGCTCGGCGGCAGCGGCAGCGGCAGCGGCAGCGGCAGCAGCGGCAGGACCGGCGGCACCGTCGTCGACCGCGGCGCGTGCGAAGCGGTCTGGGCCGAGGCCCTCGCCAGCCGGTGGGAGGCGCCGGCCGTCTGGTTCCACGGAGACGTCTCCCCGGGCAACCTGCTCGTCGACGACACCGGGCGGCTGTGTGCGGTGATCGACTTCGGCACGTGCGGCGTGGGGGACCCGGCGTGCGACCTCGTGCTCGCGTGGACGATGCTGGACGGCCCGGCGCGACGGGTGTTCCGGCAGGCCGTCGACCTGGGCGACGACACGTGGGCGCGTGCACGGGGATGGGCGCTGTGGAAGGCGCTCATCATGCTCGCCGGCAGCGCCGGACCGGGCGGTCGCGACGAGCACGAGCGGGTCCTCGCGGCCGTCCTCGCCTGAGGTCGCGGCCACGGCTGCCGACCCGCGCCGACGTGCGCGAGGGGGACGCGGGGCTGGGAGCGTCCACGGGGCGGGCGCGTACCGAGGAGGGGAACGCGAGTCGTGCCTCCAGGCCGGCTCGAAGCGACCACGAGAGGAACGCAACGTGCGCGCACTGACCTACCAGGGCACCGAGAAGGTGTCCGTCGAGACCGTCCCCGACCCGACCATCCAGGAGCCGACCGACGCGATCGTGCGGATCACCTCCACGGCGATCTGCGGGTCCGACCTGCACCTGTACCGCGTGCTCGGCCCGTACATCGACCGCGGCGACGTCCTCGGCCACGAGCCGATGGGCATCGTGGAAGAGGTCGGATCCGGCGTCACGAACCTGAAGGTCGGCGACCGGGTCGTCATCCCCTTCAACATCTCCTGCGGCCACTGCTGGATGTGCCAGCACGGCCTGCAGTCGCAGTGCGAGACCACCCAGGTGACCGAGTACGGCACCGGTGCCTCGCTGTTCGGCTACACGAAGATGTACGGCCAGGTCCCCGGTGGCCAGGCCGAGTACCTGCGCGTGCCGCACGCCGACTACGGCCCCATCGTCGTGCCGGACGACGGCACCCCCGACGACCGCTGGCTGTTCCTGAGCGACATCCTGCCGACCGCGTGGCAGGCCGTGCAGTACGCCCAGGTGCCCGAGGGCGGCACGCTCGCCGTGCTCGGCCTCGGCCCGGTCGGCCAGTTCGCCGCCCGCATCGGCAAGCACCTCGGCTACCGCGTGCTCGCCGTCGACCCCGAGCAGGTCCGCCGTGACCTGGGGGCGAAGCACGGCGCCGAGGTGTTCGACCTCACGAAGGACCTGGTGCCCGAGCTCGTCGACCTGACCGACGGCCGCGGCCCCGACGGGGTCGTCGACGCCGTCGGCATGGAGGCCCACGGCAACCCGATGGCGGGCTTCGCACAGCGTGCCGCCGGCCTGTTGCCCGACAAGCTCGCGCAGAAGGCGATCGAGACCGCCGGTGTCGATCGGCTGGCCGCCGTGCACGCGGCGATCGACCTGGTCCGCCGCGGCGGCACCGTCTCGCTGAGCGGTGTCTACGGAGGCATGGCCGACCCGATGCCGATGATGACGCTGTTCGACAAGCAGATCACCATCCGCGAGGGCCAGTGCAACGTGAAGCGCTGGATCGACGACATCATGCCGCTCGTCTCCGACCCGTCGGACCCGCTCGGCACGCTCGACCTCACCACCCACCGCGTCTCGCTCGAGGACGCCCCGCACATGTACGAGGTCTTCCAGAAGAAGCAGGACAACTGCGTCAAGGTCGTGCTCGACCCCGCGATGGCCGCGGCCTGATGCGCATCGTCGTCGTCGGCGCGACCGGCAACGTGGGGACGGCGGTGCTCCGTCGGCTCGCGGCCGTGCGCGCCGACGACGACGGTGACACCGGCCGTCACGCCGCCGGTGACGCCGCCGGCGTCGCCGCCCGTGACGCCGCCGGCGTCCAGGTCGTCGGCGTCGCCCGGCGGCTGCCGGACCTGCGCGCGGAGCCGTACGCCGCCGCCGTCTGGCACGCGGTCGACGTCGGTGCCGCGGACGCCGTGGACCAGCTCACGGCCGTGTTCCAGGGCGCCGACGCCGTCATCCACCTGGCGTGGGCCCTCCAGCCGACGCACGACATCCCGGCGCAGCACCGCACGAACGTGACCGGCACGGCGAACGTCCTGGCAGCCGTCGCGCGCGCCGAGGTGCCCCAGGTCGTCGTGGCGTCCTCGGTCGGCGCCTACCGCGGGGTGGACGTCGACGGCAAGCGCACCCCCGTGGACGAGAGCTGGCCCGCCGACGGCATCCCGACGGCGACGTACTCGATCCACAAGGCCGCCAACGAAGCGGCGATGGACGCGTTCGAGGCCGAACACCCCTCCGTGACCGTCACCCGGCTGCGCCCGGGGCTGATCTTCCAGCGGGACGCCGCGGCCGAGATCCGGGGGCTGTTCCTCGGACACCTCGTGCCGATGTCGATCGTGCGGTGGATCCGCTGGCTCGTGCTGCCGCTGCCGTACCCGTTCGTGTTCCAGGCCGTGCACGCCGACGACGTCGCCGACGCCTACTGGCGCGCCATCGACCGACGGGCAGCTGGGGCGTTCAACATCGCCGCCTCGCCCGTGCTCAACCCGCCGCGACTGGCCCGGGCCTTCGGCATGCTCGGTGCCGTGCGGATCCCCCTGCGGTTGCTGCGCGGGATCGTGACGGTGACGTGGCGGCTGCGGTTGCAGCCGACGGACGCCGGGTGGATCGACATCGCGGCCGGGGTGCCGATCATGCGGACCGACCGTGCCCGGTCGGTGCTCGGATGGGAGGCCCGGCACACCTCCGAAGAAGCGTTGCGTGCACTCGTGGCCGGGTTCGCGGACGGTGCGAACGTTCCGGGGTCGGAGCCGCTCCGCGGCTGACCCGGCTCGGGCTGGCCGGGGGGCGGCGCTGCCGGGTCGCCCCGGGCGTACCGGGTGGTTTCGGGCGTACCGGGTGGTTTCGGGCGTACGGGGTCGGAAGTTCTGACCAGGTACGCCCGGTTCCACATTCCATCGCGGGCGTTCTGGGAAGGAACGTCCGCTCGTGTTCCCCGTCTCGCGCTACGCTTCGCTCGTCGTTGTGAGAAGGGGGAGCGCGATGGTGCTCAGTTGGTCCGCGTTCAGTGAGCTCGAGGGGCCGGGGGAGTCGGGGATGCCCGACCTGTTCGGCGGCTGGTTCGGCATCGCCTTCGGGGTCGTCGCGGCCCTGATGATCCTCATGACCCTGACGATCGTCATCCTCACGCTCTACCGGGGCAAGCGGATGGCCGACCGTGGTCAGAACCCGCTCACCATGCAGGAGGACATCGCGTACCAGGCGATGCAGAGTCGCACGCTCGCTCCGGACAAGCCGCTCGAACAGCGCCTCGCCGAACTCGACGACCTGCACGCGCGCGGTGTGATCTCCGACGAGGAGCACCGCAGCGCCCGAGCCGAGGCCCTGCGCGGACGATGATCGCCTCCGAAGACGTCCGCAACCCCCTGATCCCGCCGGTCTACGACCTCGTCTGGACCCTGCTGATGGCGCTCGTCGTCATCGCGGTCATCGTCGCCGTGTGCATCGCGGTCGTCCGCAGTCGGCGTCCCCACGGTGTCCGTCGGACCTCGCCGGAGCAGCGGCTCCTCGAAGTCGACGAGCTGCACGCCCGCGGTGTCATCACCGACGACGAGCGCCGAGCCGCGCGGGCCGAGGCCCTGCGCGGTTAGCCTGGTCCGGTGCTGCTGCCGACGGACCTGCTGGGGGTGTGGGACCTCCACCGCACCGTGCACGACCACCGTGCCGGTGCCACGGGGGTCGTCACCGGGACCACCACCCTGACCCGGGTCGGCGACGACGAGGTGCGCTGGGACGAGTCCGGCGTGATGACCTTCGACGGCCGGTCCACCCCGGTGTCCCGGACCCTCATCCTCCGGCGCGGTCCCGACGGCGGCTGGACCGTGCACTTCTCCGACGGTCGGGTCTTCCACGACTGGGTCTGGGGCACGAGCGTCGCCCACGCCTGCGCTCCCGACGCCTACACGGGTGCCTTCGACGGCGACGGGGACCGCTGGACGGTGCGGTGGGAAGCGCGGGGCCCGGCGAAGGACTACCGGCTGGACAGCGTCCTCACCCGACCGCGGTCGTGACCCGGGAGTCGGCGGCCACCGCCAGACTGGGGGCATGGCACGCTCCTCCGGCACCGACGCCCCGCGCATCACCCTGACCGAACCGACGAACCTCGAGGACTGGGCGCCAGCTCCCGGTGACGTCCTGACGGGGGACCGCATCGAGGGCAAGCGCATCGACGTCCTCGACCTGGCCGGCGAGCGGCTGCCCGACCTGGAGATCGAGGAGTGTGTCATCGACACGTTCCGGGGCGACGACGCGGACTTCCGTGGGCTCCGGGTCCGTGACTCGATCATCGACTCGCTCGACGCCCCGATCCTGCGGGCGTCGAGCAGCTCGTGGCGCGAGGTCCGGGTCTCCGGCGGTCGGGTCGGCTCGGCGGAGCTGTACGACTCCGGACTGAACGGCGTCGAGTTCGTCGGCATGAAGTTCGGGTTCGTGAACCTGCGCGGCTCGACGATCACCGACGTGGTGTTCCGTGACTGCGTCATCGACGAGCTCGACATCGCCGACGCGAAGCTGCTGCGCGTCTCGTTCGACGGCAGCAGCATCCGCGCCGCCGAGGGGTCGAACACCCGCATCGACCACGTGGACCTGCGCGCAGCGGACCTCGATCGGGTCGAGCGGCTCGAGGGCTTCCGCGGGGCCACGATCGGCGCCGACCAGCTGTACACGCTCGCACCGCTGCTGGCCGCGCAGGCCGGCTACCGCGTCGACTGACCCACGCCGAGTTTCGCGCTCACCGACACTGCACGCCCGACCGGCCCCGCGAACTGTCGCTCAGCCCGAAACAGCGCCCGAAACAGCGCCAGCGCCGACCCCGGCCAGCGCCGCGGCCAGGTCGGCCTGCACCAGGTCGCCGTGCACCGCTGCGCCCACCTGGGTGCCGGCAGCAGCCGACGCGATGACCGTCGCCATCGGGGCCGTCACGTTGCCGGCCGCGGACACCCCGCGCACGGTGGTCTGCCCGGCCGCGTCCACGGTCAGCGCGGTCGCGAAGCGGTGGTCGCCCATGAACTGGTCGGTGGCTGCGAGGCCGAGCCCGGACAGGAAGTCCACCCGCGCCTCGGGCCGGCTCGCCGTGGCCAGGGCATCGAGCTCGACGAAGGAACCGTCGCCGAGCCGGACCCCGGTCAGCCGGTCGCCCTCGGAGACCACGGCGGCGACCGGGCCCTGAACCACCGAGACGCCGCGGGCTGCCAAACCGGCCAGGGTGGTGTCGTCCATCAGCCTCGGATCGGTCAGGAACGCGGTCACCCGGTCGCTCAGTGCCCGGAACATGAGCGCGTGGTGTGCGGCGTTCGGCGTCGTTGCGAGGACCCCGATCCGCTGGTCGCGGATCTCCCACCCGTGGCAGAACGGACAGTGCACGACCCCGCGCCCCCACTGTGCGGCCAGGCCCGGGACCTCGGGCAGGACGTCCACGGCGCCGGAGGCGACGACCAGTCTGCGGGCCGTGACGACCGCGCCCGAGTCCAGCGTGACCGAGAAGCCGACCGGGTCGTGACCGTCACCGGTCGTGGCGGACGTGGCCACGACCCTCCCGGCCGTGACCTGGACGCTGTAGGCGGCGACCTCGTCGCGACCGATGCGGATCAGCTCGGCGGGCGCGACGCCCTCGTGGCCGAGGTAGTTGTGTGCGCCGGCCGCCGGAGCGTTGCGGGGCTCGCCGGAGTCGACGACGAGCACCGAGCGCCGCGAACGGCCGAGGATCAGGGCGGCGGAGAGGCCGGCGGCCGAGCCGCCGATGACGATGACGTCGAAGTGTCCAGGCATGCGCTGATCATGCGGCCGGTCACGAGAGAACGGCAACGAAGTTTGCTGATGTGGCAACATGGCCCGCATGGCACACAGCACCTCGGGACCGGTCGTCCCGCGCACGACGGCCGACGTCGTCGACGGGGTCGGCCCCCGACTCCGCGCGCTGCGCGCCCACCGCGACGTCACGCTCGCGGCACTGTCCGCGCAGACGGGGATCTCGGTGAGCACCCTGTCGCGGCTCGAGTCCGGCCAGCGGAAGCCCACGCTGGAACTGCTGCTGCCCCTCGCCCGGGCCTACCAGGTGCCCCTCGACGACCTGGTCGGCGCACCGCAGACCGGCGACCCGCGCGTGCACATGAAGCCCGAGGTGCACGGCGGCCGCGTCGTCGTCCCGCTGACGAAGCGGACCGGCGGGGTGCGCTCGTTCAAGCAGCTGTTCCCGCCGAACACCCCGGGTGGGGAACCGTCGCTCAAGACGCACGAGGGCTACGAGTGGCTCTACGTGCTGTCCGGACGGCTCCGGCTGGTGCTGGGGGAGCACGACCTCGACCTGGGTCCCGGTGAGGTCGCCGAGTTCGACACCCACACCCCGCACTGGATGGGCAACGTGACCGACTCCGTCACCGAGGTGCTGTGCCTGTACGGGCCGCAGGGCGAGCGGGCGCACGTGCGGTCGCGACCTGCTCGGTGACCGGCTGACCGGAGCCGTCGTCAGCGGCTGCGCCACCACCGCCGCGACCGCGACCGCGATCGCAGCCGACGTGCCCACCGGCGCACCGGGTTGGCCCGCCGGCCGTTCACGCGGAACGTGTGGAAGGCGCGTCGCGTCCGCACCCAGACGGACGGGAGGCCCGACAACGGTCGCGCGGACACCTGCACCGTGAGCACGGGGTCGGCCACCACCCGCCAGGCCGGGTCGAGCTGCATGCTCAGGTCGACGTCGTCGTGCACCTCGGCGTCGTCCCGGTGCGTTCGCCCTCCGACGGCGGCCCACGTCGACCGGCGCATCGCCATGGCGGACCCGAACAACGGTGGGTGTCCGAGCGCACTCCACATCAGCACGAAGTACGGGCCCATGTAGACGGCGTCCCACAGTCGGCGCACCACGGGGCCACCGTTCCGGGGCCGGCCCGGACCGGTGACCGCGACGACCTCGGGGTCGGCGAGCAGGCGGACGGCGTCGGCGATCCAGGACGGCGGTGGGACGGAGTCGGCATCGAGCCGCACGACGACGTCGCCGGACGCCCGGTCGTAGCCGCGCGCCGAGGCCCGGGCGATCCCGCGCACCGGCTCCGTGACCACGACCGCGCCGGCGTCCCGGGCGATCGCCGCGCTGTCGTCGGTGCTGCCGTTGTCGACCACGACGACCTCGTCGGCGGGCCGGGTCTGGGCCGCGAGGGCCGCGAGGCACCGGCGCAGGTGCACGGCATCGTCCCGCACGGGGATCACGACCGAGACACAGGGCACCCGTCGATCCAACCGGCTGTCGGCTGTGCGGATTGCCGGACCGCGTTTCCCGGTGATCCTGGGACAGGCCCAAGAGGGCACGGCGCAGGTTCGTTGCGAAACGCCCCCGGTGCACGCCGGGGGCGACGACAACCGGAAGGCCGACCATGACCACGAACCCACCCGGGAACGACTCCGGGACGCCCATCCACGACCGCACCGCAGCCTCCGAGGGGCACGAGGTCGCCCCCGGCGTGACCGTGCCGTCGTACGCCAGCGGTACCCCCGCCGCGCGATCCACCGACCCCGGTGCGCCCCGGACCGACGACCCGTACGGCGAGAGCGCCGCAGAGGTTCCGTTCGACGCACCCCTCGACGCCGTCCCGGCCGACGAGCAGCTCCCCGCCGTCCCGTCCGCCGCGTCCGCTGGCTCCGCCGACGGCGTCAGCGGCTCCAGCGGCTCTGGCAGCGCCAGCGGCGACGGCAGCGGCTCCGGCAAGGCCGATGCGGCGAAGGGTGCCGCGCAGGACGTCGCCGGCGACGCCAAGGAGAAGGCCGCGAACGTCGCGGGCACCGCCAAGGAGCAGGCGTCGAAGGTCGCCTCCGAGGCGACCGACCACGCCAAGCAGCTCTACGGCCAGGCGTCCGAGAACCTCAAGCAGCAGGCCGGCGAGCAGCAGCAGCGCGCTGCCGGCGGACTCCGCTCCCTGGGCGAGCAGCTCGGGCGCATGGCCGAGAACGACGACGAGCAGGGTGTGGCCTCGAAGGTCGTCCGCGACCTGTCGGGCCGCGCGACGTCCGCCGCCGGGTTCCTCGAGAACCGCGACCCGGGCTCGCTGCTCGACGAGGTGAAGACCTTCGCCGCGAAGCGCCCCGGCACCTTCATCGCGATCGCCGCGGGCGCGGGCCTGCTGGCCGGCCGCCTGACCAAGGCGCTCGCGACCGAGGTCAAGCACGAGAAGGAGGCCGGCGACGGCACGACCGGATCGGGGAGTGGCGTATGAGCCAGTCCGTCCCCGGCGCGACACCCCTGGGCGAACCGACGCCCGAGGAGCGCGCTGCGACCACACCGCTCGGTGAGCTGCTGTCCGACGTGTCGCGCGACCTCTCCAGCCTGTTCCGGCAGGAGGTCGCCCTCGCGAAGGCCGAGCTGACCGACTCCGCGAAGAAGGCCGGCAAGGCGGGCGGGATGTTCGGCGGCGCCGGACTCACCGCCGTGTTCGCCCTGCTGTTCCTGTCGATCGCCGCGTGGTGGGGCCTCGGTTACCTGATCGGCAACGCCTGGTCCGCCCTGATCATCGCGGTCGTCTACGCGATCGTCGCCGCGATCCTGGCTGTCCGCGGGCGCAAGGAGATCAAGGAGATCAAGGGCGCCCCGCAGACGGTCGAGACCGCCAAGGAAGTCCCCGAGACACTCAAGCCCAACACCGGGAGGAAGCCATGAGCACCCCAGACGAGATCCGCGCCGACATCGAGCGCACCCGCGGCGAACTCGGCTCCGACGTCGACGCCCTCGCCGACAAGGTCAGCCCGTCGTCCATCGCCCACCGCCAGAGCGAGAAGGTGAAGGGCCGGTTCCAGGACGTCCGCGAGTCCATGATGGGCGCGGCCCAGTCGGCCCGCTCGAGCGCCTCCGGTTCCGCCTCGGGCGCGACCGGCCAGGCGAAGGACGTCGCGCAGAAGGGCGTCGAGAAGGCGAAGGGCAACCCCCTGGCCGTCGGCCTCATCGCGTTCGGTGCCGGTTGGCTCGTGTCGTCGCTCCTGCCGACCACCGAGAAGGAAGAAGCGCTCGCCGGTGAGCTGAAGGACAAGGCTGCACCGCTCGTCGACGAGGTCAAGGAGCAGGCAAAGGACGTCGGCTCGCAGCTCGGCGACGTGGCGAAGGAGCACGCGCAGGACCTCAAGGGGACCGCGCAGGACGCCGCGCAGGCGGTCAAGGGCGAGGCACAGGGGGCCGCGTCCGACGTCAAGGACAACGCGCAGGGTGCGGCGGACGACGTCCGCAGCAGCTGAGCGGAACCCCGTGACGGACAGGAGGCGCGGTGCCAGCTGGCACCGCGCCTCCTGTCCGTGACGCGGTAGCGTTCCGGGCATGGACCCGATCGACGAGCTCGCTGCGGAGCTCCGACAGTCCATCGGCCGGGTCGTGCGTGCCGCACGACGCGAGGCGGACGCGCTGCCGGCCACGCACACCACCACCCTCGGGTTCCTGCACCGCGAGGGTCCGATGACGATCGCGGAACTCGCGCGCCGCCGCGGGGTGAAGCACCAGGGGCAGTCCCGCACGGTCGGCGAACTGGCCGAGCTCGGCTACGTCGACCGGACGGCGTCGGACACCGACCGCCGCGCGTCGGTCATCCGGATCACGGACGCCGGCCGGGCCGCACTGCAGCGGGACATGGACGCCCGCACGGACTGGCTGGCCGAGGCGATCCGCGAGGAGACCGACGCCGAGGAGCGTGCGCTGCTGCGCCGTCTGCCCGAGTTGTTCGAGCGGGTCGCGCGTCGGGCCGACTGAACGACCGCTCACCTTATCGGGAGCCCGAGAAGTACAACACGGCTGTACAGTTGTGCGCATGGAGTTGACGAAGTACAACCACGCCACCGTCGTCCTCGAGCAGGACGGCGTCACCCTCGTCATCGACCCCGGGGTGTTCACGCCCGAGGCCGTCGACCTCGTCCGCGGAGCAGCGGGCGTCCTCGTCACGCACGACCACCCCGACCACTTCGACATCGACGCCCTGCGCGCGGGACTCTCCGCGAACCCGGACCTCGTCGTCCGCGGTCCGGAGACCGTCGTCGAGCAGCTCGGTGAACACCACGGCCGGGTCCAAGCGGTGCACGCCGGCGACACGATCGCGGTCGGACCGTTCTCCGTCCGGGTCTTCGGCGAGCAGCACGCCGTCATCCACCCCGACATCCCGTCCACCGCGAACGTCGGCTACCTGGTGGACGACGCGGTGTTCCACCCGGGCGACGCGTACCTCGAGCCCGGTGTCCCGGTGCCGACCCTGCTGCTGCCGACGAGTGGGCCGTGGACGAACACCGCCCAGGCCGTCGACTACGTGCGAGCCGTGGCGCCGGAGCGGGCCGTGCAGATCCACGAGGCGATGCTGAGCGAGCTCGGCCAGCAGTCCGCCGCGCGCTTCCTCGGACCCGACGGTCTCGGGCCGGTGCCCGTCCTGATCCTGCCCGCGGGGGAGACGATCACCGTCTGACGGACGCGGGCGGCCCCTGGGAGGCGATCCGGGCCTCCCGAGCAGCATGGTGGGATGGCCGACGCACCCACGACAGCAGTCCTCTTCGACATCGACGGCACCCTCGCCGACTCGAACTACGCGCACATCGACGCGTGGTGGCGGGCGTTCCTGGCGGCGGGGGAGTCCGTCGACGCCTGGCGGATCCACCGCGCGATCGGGATGGACTCAGCGAAGCTGCTCGAGACGCTGCTGCCGGACGCGTCCCAGGAGACCCGCGACGCCGCGAAGCAGTTCCACACCGCCTACTACGCCGAGCAGATGCCGCGGCTCCGGCTGCTGCCGGGTGCACGCGAACTCCTGCAGGCCGTCGCCGAAGCGGGGCACGCCGTGGTCCTGGCGACCAGCGCTCCCGAGCACGAACTCGCCCGCCTGCGCGACCTGCTCGACGCGGGCGAGTGGGTCACCGCCGAGACCAGCTCCGAGGACGTCGAGCAGGCGAAGCCGGACCCCGGCATCATCCGGGTCGCGCTCGACAAGGCCGGGGTCTCCGCCGACGACGCCGTGATGGTCGGGGACGCGATGTGGGACGTCGAGTCCGCCGGCAAGGTGGGGGTGCAGTGCGTCGGCGTGATGACCGGCGGCATCGGCGGCGACGAGCTCCGCGGTGCCGGGGCGGCCGAGGTGTACGACGACGCTGCGGCCGTGCTCGCGGCGTTCCGAGCCGGCGAGGGCCCGATCGCGGCACTCGGCCAGCGCGCCTGACGGGCGGCGCCGGTCGCGCCTGACGGGCGGCGCCGGTCGCGCCCGACGGGCACCTCGGTTTCCGCGTCGTCGGTCGCCCGTGCCAGGATCGACGTTCGTGATCACGATCGAACGCGTGTCCTGGGACGACCCCCGCAGCGTGGTGCTCCGCGCCCGCATGGACGACGAGATGCACGAACGCTACGGGTCGGCGAACGCCGGCGAGGACCCTGCTGTCACCGCCGAGCGGGGTCGTGCGTTGAGCGTCGACCCGTCGACCGTCGTCACGTCGATCCTGGCCGTCGACGAGTCCGGCGAACCGGTCGGGCACATCGCCGTCCGGCGTCTGGGTGACGAGGTCGAGCTGAAGCGGCTCATCGTGCTCGCCTCGGCGCGCGGCAAGGGTGCGGCCACCGCGCTGCTCGACGAGTGCGAGCGCGTCGGTCGCGAACTCGGCGCCGGGCGGCTCATCCTGCAGACCGGTGACAAGCAGCCCGACGCCGTGGCGCTCTACCGCAAGACCGGCTGGGAACAGATCGCGGTCTACGAGCCCTACGTCGCGACCATGCCGTGGTCGTTCTGCTTCGAGAAGGCCCTGTAGCCCGTTCCCAGCCGTATTGCACTTTCAGCAGGAGAGTGCAATTCTTGCTCGGTGAGCACCACCGAACGCACCCGCGCACTGCGTCGACGCATGATCGTCGAGGCACGTCGGGCGACGGTCGAACACGGGCTGCACGGCTTCACGATCGAGCAGCTCTGCGAGACCGTCGGGGTGTCGCGCCGCACGTTCTTCAACCACTTCGGCTCGAAGGACGACGCCGTGCTCGGCATCGAGCTCAACGCCGACGTCGAGGCGATCGACGCCTACGCCGCGGGCGGGATCGTCCCCGGCGAGCTCGACCCCCTCGGGTCGATCGTGGCGCTGGCGATCGACCAGTTCGGCCGGGTCGGGTTCGTCCGTGCCGACGAGGCCATGATGCGTCGGGTCTTCGAGCGGGAACCGGCGCTCGTCGCGCGGTTCCTGTCGGCGACCGACGTGCAGCTCGCCCGGGTCACCGTGGCCGTGCGCCGTCGGTTCGGGTGGGACGACCCTGGCGACCGTCGGGCGCGCCTGGTGACCGAGGCCGCGGCCGCGCTGCTGAAGGTGACCGCGGAGACGTACTTCGACGACGCCTTCGACGAAGCCACCGGACCGACGTTCGACGCGCTGCTCACCGAGAACCTCCGCCTGCTCAGGGCGGTCACCACGACCGAACGGGAACACACCACATGAGCGCCACCGCGCCGGGCACCACCAAGCGTGCCCGCCCAGGCTCCGACGGCCCGCTGCTCCTGACGCAGCGTCGCATCTGGATCATCTTCTCCGCCCTGATCGCGGGGATGCTGCTCTCCAGCCTCGACCAGACCATCGTCTCCACCGCGATGCCGACCATCGTCGGCGAGCTCGGCGGCGTCGCGCACCAGGCCTGGCTGACGACCGGGTACCTGCTCGCCTCCACCATCGTGATGCCCGTCTACGGCAAGTTCGGTGACGTCCTCGGTCGCCGCAACCTGTTCCTCATCGCGATCGCGCTGTTCACCATCGCGTCGGCCGGGTGCGCGTTCGCCACGGACTTCACGCAGCTCGTGGCGTTCCGCGCCATGCAGGGGCTCGGCGGCGGCGGCCTGATGATCCTGTCGCAGGCGATCATCGCGGACATCGTCCCGGCCTCGCAGCGCGGCAAGTACCTCGGCCCGCTCGGCGCGATCTTCGGCCTGTCCGCCATCGGTGGCCCGCTGCTCGGTGGCTTCTTCGTGGACCACCTCACCTGGAACTGGGCGTTCTACATCAACATCCCGGTCGGCATCGCGGCGTTCTTCGTGGCGTGGTTCGCACTGACCCTGCCGAACAAGAAGGCGACGAAGCGCATCGACGTCCTCGGCGTGCTGTTCATGTCCGCCGCGACCACGTGCCTGGTGTTCTTCTCGGAGTTCGGCGGCAGCAAGGACCACGGCTGGGACGCCCCCGAGACCTGGGCCTGGTTCGCCGGTCTCGTCGTCTCGGCAGCGCTCCTGGTGTTCGTCGAGTCCCGTGCCCAGGACCCCGTGCTCCCGCTGTCGTTCTTCCGCAACCGCACCTTCCTGCTGGCCACCGGCATCGGCCTCGTGCTCGGCATCGGTATGTTCGCCGCGATCGGCTTCGTCCCGACGTTCCTGCAGATGGCCTCGGGTACCTCGGCGGCGGTCTCCGGCCTGCTGATGCTGCCGATGATGGCCGGCCTGATCGGCACCTCGATCGCCTCGGGTGTCCTGATCACCAAGACCGGGCGCTACCGGATGTTCCCGATCGTCGGCACGGTCCTGGTGGCCATCGCGATGCTCGCGATGACCCAGCTGGCGGCGGACACACCGATCTGGCTGATCTGCGCGTACCTGTTCGTCTTCGGTGCGGGGCTCGGCCTGATCATGCAGGTGGTCGTCCTCGTCGCGCAGAACGCCGTACCCGCCGAGCAGGTCGGTACCGCCACGTCGACGAACAACTACTTCCGCGAGGTCGGTGCCTCCCTCGGCACCGCCGTCTTCGGTGCGCTCTTCACCGCGCGGCTCACGACGTCGCTGACCGACGTGTTCCGCGGTGCCGGTGGGTCGGCGACCGATGCGGCGTCCTCGGCGGGGAGCATCGACCCGTCGACCGTCGCGGGCCTGCCGCCGGCGGTGCAGGACGGCGTCGTGAACGCCTACGCCGACTCGCTCGCACCGGTGTTCTGGTACCTGCTGCCGTTCATCGCGGTGGCGTTCCTGCTCGCGCTCTTCCTGCCGCAGATCACGCTCTCCGACACGGCCGGCATGGTCGCCCGTGGCGAGGCCGTCGGCGGCGACGAGGCCGACGAGCTCGAGCGCGCGCAGCGTGCTGCGCGTGCGGAGCACGCGGCGGCTCCGGAGGGTTCCGCACCGGGGCGGGACACCGACCGGTAGACGCTCATTGCCGCGGCCGGACTTTCGCGCTGAGCGACACCTCGCGCGTTCCCGCGCGCGTGAGCTGTCGCTGAGCGCGTGAGGTCGCGGTGACCCCGCGCTACGCGCCGGTGCTCGCGCGCGGCACGAGCCGCGTCGGCAGGGCCGCGGGCTCGGCGGCCGTGCCGTCGAGCGTCGCGAGGAGCCGCAGTGCCGCAGCCCGACCGAGGTCGGCGCCGGGCAGCGCCACGCTCGTCAGGGCCGGCGCGGTGACCGACGACGACGGCAGGTCGTCGAAGCCCGCGACCGCGAGTGCGCCGGGGACGGCGATGCCGAGCGCGCCGGCGACCCGCAGGACTCCGTAGGCAAGGGTGTCCGCGGCTGCGACGACGGCGGTGACGTCGTCGTCCTGCCAGGCCTCGATGACGTGCTCGGTGGCCGAGGCCGCGGCCTCCACGGTCAGGTCGGCGCGGGCGGTGACCTCGGACACCGTGATGCCGGCCTCCGCACAGGCCTGCTCGAACAGTTCCCGGCGCACGCCGAACGTCGCAGCCCGCGAGGTGCCGTCGAGGTAGCCCACGTGCCGGTGTCCCTGGTCGTGCAGGTGGGCGACGAGGTCGTGCACGCCGGTGGAGAGGTCGTAGTTGACCGCCTCGGGCCCACCGGGGGCGTCGAGCAGCACCACGGGGACGCTCGCCGACATCGACTCGTCGGCGGCAGGTGCGTCGACCAGGATGCCGGCCGGCCGGAGCCGTTCGAAGCGCCGGACGTCGGCCGCGACCGGCTGTGCACCCCGCTCGGTGACGGAGAGCACGAGCTGGAACCGGTCGCCCAGGGTGTCGCGGACGCCACGGATGACCTCGGCGAAGAACGGGTTCGACAGGTCGGGGGCGATGAACACGACGAGGTCGCCGCTGCCGCGCGCCAACGAGCTGGCGGCGTGGTCGACGACGTAGCCGAGGTCGTCCACGGCGTCGCGGACCCGTGCGGCGATGGGAGCGGAGACCCGCCCGCGGTCCTTGCCGTTCACGACGAGGGAGACCGTGGCGATGCTCGTGCCCGCACGCTCGGCCACCATCGCAGCGGTCACACGACGGCTCGGGGCGGCGGGGGAGGGCACTCGTCGATGCTAGCGAGCGCGGTGGTCGAACTTGACGTCAAGCGTTTGACGTGTTTCGATGTCAAACGCTTGACGCGCCACGTCGCCAGCGCTCTGCCGGCCCGTGGATCCCCACCACGTCGAGCACTCACCTCGATTCCCCGAAGAAGTGGAGCGCCCAGCGTGCCCGATGCGACCCAGCCCGCCGCGAAGATCATCCTCGACTGCGACCCCGGCCACGACGACGCCGTGGCGCTCCTGCTCGCCCACGGCAGCCCGGCCATCGACCTGCTCGCCGTCACCACCGTCGTCGGCAACCAGACCCTGCCGAAGGTCACCCGCAACGCCCTGGCCGTCGCCCGCATCGCCGGCATCACCGGGGTGCCGTTCGCCGCCGGAGCCGCCCGCCCGCTGCTGCGCCAGATCGAGGTCGCACCGGACATCCACGGCGAGAGCGGCCTGGACGGCCCGATGCTCCCCGAGCCGTCGTTCGACCTCGACGAGCGCCACGCCGTCGACCTGATCATCGACACCGTGATGGCCCACGAGCCCGGCACGGTCACCCTCGTGCCGACCGGCGGCCTGACGAACATCGCCCTCGCCGCCCGCAAGGAGCCCCGCATCGTCGAGCGCGTCAAGCAGGTCGTGCTCATGGGCGGCGGCGTGCACGTCGGCAACTGGAGCCCGGTCGCCGAGTTCAACATCGTCATCGACCCCGAGGCCGCGGCCATCGTGTTCGAGGCTGGCTGGGACGTCGTGATGGTCGGCCTCGACCTGACGCACCAGGCCCTGGCCACCCCCGAGGTCGCCGCGCGCATCGCCGGCGTCGGCACCGCCCCCGCCGCGTTCGTCGGCGAGCTGCTCGACTTCTTCGGCCAGACCTACAAGGACGCCCAGGGCTTCGACGCCCCGCCGGTCCACGACCCCTGCGCCGTCGCGTACGTGATCGACCCCACGATCGTCCGCGCCGTGAAGGTCCCGATCCACGTCGAGACCCAGGGCGCGCTGACCCTCGGCATGACCGTCGCCGACTTCCGCGCCCCCGCACCCGAGGACTGCCGCACGAGCGCCGCGATGGAGCTCGACCACGGCCGGTTCTGGGACCTCGTCGTCGACGCCCTCGAGCGCATCGGCGAGACGGCCGACACCAGCTGGACCCCACGTGCCGCCGCCGACGCCGTCGAAGCCGGCATCACCACGACCCCGGAGCGCTGAACCCCCATGACCACCACCTCGACGAAGAAGTCGATCGGCGCCCTCACCGCCGCGCTCCTCGCCGCGTGCATCGCGTTCCAGCTGAACGCGAGCATGCTCAGCCCCGCCCTCGTCACGATGGCGCGCGAGCTGAACACCGACGACGCCACCATCGGCCTGTCGCAGACCCTGTACTTCACGCTCGCGGCGCTGTTCTCGCTGTTCCTGCCGCGGCTGTCCGACATCGTGGGCCGCAAGCGCGTGCTGATCGGCATGCTCGCCGTGATGCTCGTCGGCAGCATCGTCGCCGCGCTCGCGGTGAACGTGCCGATGCTCTTCGCGGGTCGCATCATCCAGGGCGTCACCGGTCCGGTCGTCCCGATCTGCCTGCTCGTCCTGCGCAACGAGATCAGCGACCCGAAGCGCTACGGCGCCGCGCTCGGCCTGCTGACCGCCGTGAACGGCGGCATCGCGGGCGTCGACGCCCTGGCCGGCGGGTGGATCGCGACGAACTTCGGGTTCCGCGGGATCTTCTGGGTCATCGCCGTCGTCACCGTGATCGCCCTGCTCCTGGTCGCCGTCTGGGGGGTCGAGTCGAAGCCCTCCGCCGGCACCCGGATGGACTGGATCGGCGTCGTGCCCCTCGTGGTGAGCGTCGGTGCGCTGCTCACGGCGTTCAACGAGGCCGGCAAGCTCGGCGCGGCGAACCCCGTGCTCGTGGTCGGTGGCGTCGTCGTCGCGCTCGTCGCCTTCGCCGTGTTCTGGGCCGTCGAGTCGCGGGTGCGGGAGCCCCTGGTCGAGACCCGGTTCCTGAAGCGCCGTGCGACCTGGGCGCTCCTGGCGACGACGTTCCTGACGATGACGGGCGTCTTCGCGGTGGTCAACGGCCTGGTCACCTCGCTCGCGCAGAACGGCGACGCCGGCTTCGGGATGGAGCCCGACCTGGCGTCGCTCGTGTTCCTCACCCCGTACGCGCTGGTCGGGTGGATCGTCGGGCCCTTCGCCGGCCGCCTCGCCCCGACCATCGGGTACCGCGCCGTCCTGCGCGTCGGCTTGATCGGCAGCATCGTCTCGACCGTCCTGATGGCGTTGGTCGGCGTGCACTCGCTGCCCGTGCTGGTCACCGCGACCGTGCTCATCGGCATCACCTACGCCGGCATCGCGAACATCATCCTGAACGGCCTGGGCATCGTGCTGTCGCCGGAGTCGAACCCCGGGTTCCTGCCCGGCCTGAACGCCGGTGCGTTCAACCTCGGCGCGGGCGTCAGCTTCGCCGTCCTGCCCGCGCTGCAGATCGCGCTCGGCGTCGGCGGTTCCGCGGGCACCGCCGGGTACTCCGGTGGCATGCTGCTCGGGGCCGCGATCACGACCGTCGCGCTCGCGATCTCGTTCCTCATCCCCCGTCCGGAGGGCGCCGAGACCACGTCCGTCGCCCCGCAGAAGGAGACCGTCCGTTGACCGAGAGCATCGTCGTCGTCGGGTCGCTCAACGCGGACCTGGTGGTCCGCACCGCGCGCTTCCCCCAGCCCGGTGAGACCCTGCAGGGCTCCGACCTCGCGATCCTGCCCGGCGGCAAGTCCGCCAACCAGGCGGTGGCTGCCGGGAGGCTCGGGGGCACGGTGCGCATGATCGGTGCGGTCGGCGACGACGGGAACGGTGCGCTGCTCCGCGACTCCGTCGCGGCTGCGGGGGTCGACACGACGCACGTCGCGATCCGGGAGGGCGTCGCGACCGGCACCGCCGTCATCACGGTCGACGCCGCAGGTGAGAACACCATCGTGATCTCCGCCGGGGCGAACGGCACGCTGACGCCGGACGACGTGCCGGACGACGTCTTCGCCGGCGCCGCGGTGCTCGGACTCTGCCTCGAGGTCTCGATCGACGTCGTCCTCGCCGCCGCCCGGGCCGCGCACGCCGCCGGCGTCACGGTGCTCACGAACCTGTCACCGTTCGGTGCCGTGCCGGCCGAGCTCCTCGAACTGACCGACGTGCTGCTGGTGAACGAGCACGAGGCCGCGGCGCTCGGTGACCACGGCGTCGCCCGGTCGATCGTCACCCGCGGCGGTGCCGGCTGCGTCGTGCACGACGGGGGTGCCGAGCCGGTGTCGATCGACGCCGTCCGGGTCGAGCCCGTGGACACCACGGGCTGTGGCGACGCCTTCATGGGTGCGGTGGCGCTGCGTCTGGCCGCGGGGGACACCCTCGTCGACGCCGCTCGGTTCGCGGTGGGGGTCGGGGCGTACGCCGCGACCAAGCCGGGCGCACAGGCCTCGTACCCGACCACCGCCGAGCTGGAGGCGTTCCTGCGGGCGTAGGACGGGCCTCCCGGCCGTGGGGTGACCGCGCGGCCCACTAGCGTTGAGTCCATGCGCGTGGGAGTCCTCGACATCGGGTCCAACACCGGCCACCTGCTCGTGGTGGACGCCCACGGCGGCGCCGCGCCGCTGCCGGCGTCCTCGTTCAAGCAGCCGTTGCGGCTGGCCGAGCACCTCGACGCCTCGGGCGCGGTGACCCGGCAGGGGATCGACGCCCTGACCACCTTCGTCGCCGACGCCGTCCGCGTCGCCGAGGAGCGCGGCTGCGAGGACATGCTCGCGTTCGCCACCTCGGCGGTGCGCGACGCCGGCAACTCCGAGGCGGTGCTCGCCCACGTCGAGTCGTCCACCGGGGTCGAGCTGGCCGTCCTGTCCGGCTCCGACGAGGCCCGGTTGACGTTCCTGGCCGTGCGCCGCTGGTTCGGATGGTCCGCCGGTCGCCTGGCGGTCTTCGACATCGGCGGTGGCTCGCTCGAGATCGCCGGTGGTGCCGACGAGGCACCGGACGTCGCGTGGTCGATGCCGATCGGCGCCGCACGCCTGGCGCGCTCCTACTTCGCCGCCGGCACCCCGACCGAGGACGACGTCCGCCGCATCCGGCACGAGATCCGCGTCGAGATCGCCCGGGACGCCGGACGGCTGCTCCGCTCGGGCCGCCCGGACCGGGCCGTGGCGACGTCGAAGACGTTCCGGTCGATCGCCCGGATCTGCGGGGCCGCGCCCTCGGCCGCCGGACCGCTCGTGCCCCGTGCCCTCGACGGCGACGTGCTGCGGCAGCGCCTGCCGGAGCTGCTCACGATGTCGGTCGACGAACTCGCGGCGCTGCCGGGCGTCTCGGCGAGCCGCGCACACCAGGTGGTGCCCGGGGCGCTCGTCGCCGAGGCGTGCCTGGACATCTTCGACCTGCCTGCGCTCGAGATCTGCCCGTGGGCGCTGCGTGAGGGCGTCATCCTCGAGCGGCTCGACCAGTTGTCGGTGCTGGGCAACTCCCAGTCGTGACCGATATGGTCAGGAGATGACCAAAACGGACACTCGCGGAGCGCTGGTCCCCGGGGCACTCTGGACGGTGGCGGGAGTCGGCTGGCTCGTCGGCGAAGCCGTCTCGGCGTCGGCGTTCCCCGGCTACGACTACGCGACCAACTACATCTCCGACCTCGGCGTCCCCGACGTCGGCACGTTCCAGGGGCGGTCGATCGACTCACCGCTGCACGTGCTCATGAACACGACGTTCATCGGGCAGGGCGTCCTGTTCGGGATCGCAGCGGTGCTCGCCGCCGTGGTGTTCCGCGCCGCGTCCCGCCGTGCGCGGGTGGCGACCGCGGTCCTCGCCGTGGTCCACCTGGTCGGGATGGTCCTGGTCGGCTCGTTCCACGGCAGCCAGACGAGCACCGACGCGGGCACCATCGTGTTCCACGTGCTCGGCGCCGCCGCAGCGATCACGACCGGCAACCTCGTGGCGATCACCGCCGGGATCGGGTCCCGGGCGCTGCGGGCGCCGACGGCCTACCGGGTCGCGAGCGTCGTGCTCGGGATCGTCGGCCTCGTCTCCCTCGTGATGCTCCTCGTGGACTCGTCGTCGACGGCGATCGAGGTGCTCCCCGACGGCGTGTGGGAGCGTGCGTCCGTGTACACGATCGTCGCGTGGGAGCTCCTGACCGGGATCGCCCTGCTCGTTGCGGGGACCCGGCGCCTGCGGACGGCACGGGCCTCGGCGGTCGGCGCGTGAGCCGGCCTGCGCGCCGTGCTCGGCCCTCCGCCGAGGAGATCAACGGGGGCGTCCTGGACATCACCGCCGGACTCATCGCCCGCCGCGGCATCAAGGACACCGCCGTGCAGGCCGTCGCCGACCAGGCCGGCTACTCGAAGGCGGGCATCCTCGCCCGGTTCACGAGCAAGGAGCTGCTCGTCGAGGCCGCGCTCGCGCAGTGCACCGCGCAGACCGAGGCGATCCGGGCAGTCGCCGCCGCCGCCCCCGCGGGGGAGGCCCGCGACGCCGCGGCGCTCGCAGGGATCGCCGACCTCGCTCTCGCCCGGCCGGGGTGGGCGGAACTCGCGCTCGCGGCGTTCACCCTGCGGCGCGGGGACGACGTCGGCGTCCGGCTCGAACCGGTCGCAGCGACGCTCCTCGACGTGTTCGGCATCGACATGGCCGACGCCACGGCCACCCCGCTCGACCGGCGGGCACGGGTCTCCGGGGCGTTCGGTGCGATCGTGATGCTCGCGCTGACGTACGAGACCGACGCCTCTGCGACCGAGGCCCGGCCGCACATGCTGCAGGTCGGATGGGACGCCCTCGGCCACGACGGGCCCGTGCCGCTCGGGGCCGTCGGCTAGGCCCGCTCGGACCTCGGCGGTGCGAGCAGCCACGGACGGATCAGCTTCGTCACGAACGGCAGCACCCAGAACGTCATGATCGGCGTGAGCACGACGGTCGTGATGAGCACCCGGGGCAGGATCGCGACGTGCGCGAACGCGGGGACGAGCCAGGCCGTCAGGTACGTGAACGCGAGGTTCACGGGGAAGAAGCCGAGCCAGATGCTCACGGACTGCTTCCACCGCGGGGGAGCGCTCGAGGCCGGGGCGTCCTGCGGGACGTCGAACCACCCCTCGATGCCGGTGCGCTTCTCGACGCGGGACTCCACCACCAGGTCACGGCCCAGGTCGAGCCAGCGCAGCCGGTCGTCGGAGTTCTCCCACGTGGCCAGGGAGTCGTGGTCGGCGAACCGGTAGAGCATGTGCCACTCGCGGGACTGCGCGGTGGAACGCACCCACCCCGAGCCGAGGAAGCCGGGGTAGCGGTTCGCCAGGTTCACCCCGGACTGCACCCAGCGGGTGACCTCGGGGATGCGGTCGGGTTCGACCAGGCGGGTGACGGAGACGGTGACGGGCGGGCCTGCGGTCTCGGATGACGACTGCAGGCTCCCAGGCTCTTGTGGAGTCATACGACCAGTGTCCCGGACCCGTGTTTCCGGCTCGTGACGCGTGCCGCGGTCGTCGGCTGAACGGATCCGCGTCGTCCTTCGACCACCGTCCCAGGCGGGTGCAAGACGATCATCTGGCGAACGCACGACCGAGAGGACCCAGATGCTCCCCGAGCCCACCACCACCCTTATCGCCACCGTCGACGGGCCCGACGGCGGCACGTACGAGGTGCGGCGGCTGACGCTCCCGACGGGTGCGTCGACCGGATGGCACCGCCACGACGCGCGTCAGACCGGACTGGTGGTGCGCGGCGCGCTGACGCACGTCACCGAAGAGGCGACACGGGTCGTCGGGCCGGGGCAGGCCCTGGTCGAGGAGCCACACGTCGTGCACGACGGCCGCAGCACCGGCACGGAGGACGCCGAACTGCTCTACGTCGCCCACCTCCCGGCAGGCGGAGTGGCGTCGACCCCGGGCGAGGCGCCACCGAGCGAGGGGCCGGTCCGCAGCGCGGTGGTGTCGGTCCCGCTGGGGCGGCCACGGTTCGTCCACGCCCTGCGCTACACCGCGATGTACGCCCCGAAGCCCTTCGCCGAGGCCCTGCTCGTCTACCGGGACAACGGCACGTACACGATCCTGTCCCCGGGTGAGGACCACCACGGCTGCTACGTCTCGGCGACCGATCCCGCCGAGGGGATGCGGCACGTCGCGTTCATGTCGTGGCCGTCCGCGGACTGGGGCCGGAACGTCGCGTCGCACACCCTGACCTTCGAGGCGGCGAGCGGCGCCTTCACCCAGGAGCTCCGGCTGCCGGGCGACCCGGTGCCGCGGGCACAGCACGGGTACGCGCTGCCCGTCGAGCACCCGGAGCGGATCGACACCGGCGCCGGGTGGACCGCCCTGCGCCAGGAGCACGCCGGGGTGTTCACCACCCTGGAGCGGCTGGCGGGCGGCGGCTCGACCGCGGCCTGACCCCCGCCAGCGGTCAGCTCGCCTGCTTCTTGGCGGCGGGCTTCTTCGCCAGAGCCTTCTTGACCGGGGCCTTCTTCGGCGCCGACTTCGCGGGGGCCTTCTCGGCCGTGCTCTCCGCGGCCTTCTTGGCTGGCGCCTTCTTCGCCGGCGCCTTCCTGCCGGAGCCGGACGTGCCCGAGCCGGAACCGGACGACGACCGAGCGGTCGACGACGAACGCGACCCCGAGCCTCCTGTCCGCTTCTTGTCGACGGACGCACGCAGGGCGGCCATCAGGTCGAGCACGTCACCGCCCTCGTCGTCGTCGTCGTCGTCCTCGTCGTCCTGGGCGCCGAAGGTCTTCTCGGTGTCGATGTCGTCGCCGGCCTCGAGCTTGGCGTCGATCAGCTGCTGCAGTTCCTCCTGGTAGGAGTCGGTGTAGCGGTCGGGGTCGAAGTCGGTGGACATGCTCTCGACGAGCGAGGACGACATCTTCAGCTCGTTGGCGCTGACCTTCACCGTCGTGTCGAGGGTCTTGAAGTCGGCCGCGCGGACCTCGTCGCCCCAGAGCAGCCCCTGCAGCAGGATGACCTCGTCGTGCACCCGGAGCACCCCGAGCCGGGTCTTCTGCCGCAGGGTGAACTGCACGATCGCCAGGCGGTCGGTCTTCGCCAGGGTCTCGCGCAGCAGCACGTACGCCTTCGGCGAGCGCGAGTCGGGCTCGAGGTAGTAGGTCTTCTCGAACATCATCGGATCGACCTGCTCGACGGGCACGAACTCGAGCACCTCGACCTCGTGCGACTGCTCCTCGGGGAGCTGCTTGAAGTCGTCCGCCGTGAGCACCACGGTCTTGTCGCCGTCGTCGTAGGCACGCTGGATGTCCGCGTACTCGACCTCGTGGCCGAACTCGCACACCCGCTTGTACCGGATGCGGCCCTTGTCCTCGTCGTGGACCTGGTGCAGGGACACGTCGTGCGTCTCGGTGGCCGCGTAGACCTTGATGGGCACGTTGACGAGCCCGAACGCGATGGAGCCCTTCCAGATCGACCTCATGCGCACATGATGCCCGCCCGCACGCGTGCGTGCCCGGAGCCGTCGGTTCCTCCACAGGTCCGCGTCCGGGGGATCGTTCCACGGATGTCCGGTTCGCTGGGCCGCCGCGAGGCCGGCGCGAGCACGATGGGCCCATGAGCCAGCTCGACAAGCAGGACCCGCGCGACCAGTTCCCCCGTCCGCCGTTCCCCGCGCAGACCCAGCAGGGGTCCGGGCTGGCGAGTGCGATGGACCCCGCCCCCGACCACGGCGAGACGAGCTACCTGGGCACCGGGCGGATGCGCGGGTACCGGGTGCTCGTCACGGGCGCGGACTCCGGCATCGGGCGCGCTGCGGCGATCGCGATGGCGAAGGAAGGGGCCGACGTCGCCCTGAACGCCCTGCCCGAGGAACGCGAGGACCTCGAACAGGTCCGCGACGTCATCGGTGACCTCGGGCGCAAGGCGGTGCTGCTGCCCGGCGACCTGACGGACGAGGCCTTCTGCGACGTCCTCGTGCAGGACGCCGTCAGCGAGCTCGGCGGCCTGGACGCGCTCGTGCTGGTCGCGGGTCACCAGCAGGTGCACGAGGACATCACCGTGCAGAGCACCGAGGACTTCGACCGCACGATGAAGGTCAACCTGTACTCGCTGTTCTGGCTCGTCCGCGCTGCCGTCCCGCACATGGCGCCGGGGAGCTCGATCGTCACGACCAGCTCGGTGTCCGCGTACCAGCCGCAGGACCGCATGATCGACTACGCGGCGACGAAGGCCGCGATCATCACCTACACGAACGGGCTCGCGCGGCAGCTCGCGAGCAAGGGCATCCGGGCCAACACGGTGGTGCCCGGGCCGGTGTGGACGCCCCTGCAGCCGATCAGCTACCCGGGCGACGAGATCGCGGCGTACGGCCAGGACACCCCGTTCGGCCGTCCCGCCCAACCCGTCGAGCTCGGCAGCGCCTACGTCTACCTGGCCGGGCCCGAGTCGTCGTACACGTCCGGCACGACCCTGACGGTGGCGGGAGCGACCGGGGTGGCGCTGTGAGTCCCGCCTCGCGCAAGACCGTCGTCATCGTCGGCGATCGGCGGCTCGCGCTCACGAACACCGACAAGGTGCTCTACCCCGAGACCGGCACCACGAAGGGCCGGGTGATCGAGTACTACGAGCGGGTCGCGCCGTGGATGATCCCGCACGTCAAGGACCGCCCCGTGACCCGCAAGCGTTGGGCCAACGGTGTCGAGGGCAAGGTCTTCTTCGAGAAGAACCTGCCCGACTCGGCCCCCGACTGGGTGCGGCACCACACGATCCACCACTCGGAACACGACAACGAGTACCCGATCGTCGACGACCTGCCGACCCTGGTGTGGATGGCGCAGCAGGCCGCGCTCGAACTGCACGTCCCGCAGTGGCGGTTCGGCCCCCGCGGCGCGCAGCAGAACCCCGATCGGCTCGTCCTCGACCTCGACCCGGGCGAGGGCGTGGGGCTGCCCGAGTGCGTCGAGGTCGCCGTGGCCGCGCGCGAGATCCTGCACGGCATGGGACTCGACCCGTACCCGGTGACGTCCGGCTCCAAGGGCATCCACCTGTACGCGGCCCTCGACGGCAAGGCGACGACCGCACAGGTCTCCGACGTCGCCCACGAGCTGGCCAAGGCCCTCGAGACTGACCTGCCGGACCTGGTGCTGTCGTCGATGAGCCGTGCCGAGCGGAAGGGCAAGGTCTTCGTCGACTGGTCGCAGAACAACGGCAACAAGACGACCATCGCCCCGTACTCGCTGCGCGGCCGCGAGCGGCCGACGGTCGCGGCACCCCGCACCTGGAAGGAGCTCGAGGAACGCGGGCTCGCGCAGCTCACGTTGGACGAGGTCCTCGAACGCCTGGAGGCCCGTGGGGACTTCCTGCACCCGGTCGCCTCCGCGTCGCTGGCCGTCGGGCGCGACGACCACGGCCACTGGGACAGCGACCGGACCGAGCGCGCGAACGACGCCGAGCAGCCCGCACGTGACCGGCTCGCCGCCTACCGGGCGAAGCGGGACGCCTCGAAGACGCCGGAGCCCGTTCCCGAGGGTGCACCCACCGTGCGGAAGGACGGCACTCCGACCTTCGTCATCCAGGAGCACCACGCCACCCGCGACCACTACGACTTCCGGCTCGAGCACGACGGGGTGCTGGTGAGCTGGGCCCTGCCGAAGGGCGAGCCCACCGACCCGGGCAAGAACCACCTGGCCGTGCAGACCGAGGACCACCCGCTCGAGTACGGGGCGTTCGAGGGCACGATCCCGAAGGACGAGTACGGCGGCGGCACGGTCACGATCTGGGACGACGGCACCTACGAGCTCGAGAAGTGGCGCGAGGGGCAGGAGGTCATCGTCACGCTGCACGGTCGGGCCGGTGGCGCTCGCCGCCTCGCGCTGTTGCACACCCGCGGCCGTGGGGGCGGGGACGAGAAGAACTGGCTGATCCACCGCACGAAGGAGCAACCCGAACGGCTGGCTGACGGCGGCGGCTCTGCCGGGCAGGCGGTGGCACGACGGGCGGACCGGCCGTCGGACGGGCACGGCGGTGCACACCGCGCCGGGCAGCGACGGATCAGCGGGGCCGCGGACGCCGAGACCCCGCCGTCCGAGCGCCGGACGATGCAGGCGACCCTGGCCAAGGGCGAGCCCCGGCTGGACCCGGCGGACTGGGCGTTCGAGATGAAGTGGGACGGGGTGCGCGCCCTGGCGACGGTCCGCGACGGGTCGGTGACCCTGCGTAGCCGCAACGACAACGACCTGACGGCCCAGTACCCCGAGCTGCAGGAACTGGGCGAGCGGGCCGGCGTGGACGGCGTGTTCGACGGTGAGATCGTGGCCGTCGACGATCGTGGCCGCCCCTCGTTCCAGCTGCTCCAGAACCGCATGGGCCTGACGAAGGCGCGCGAGGTCCGGAGCGCGCAGGAGACGACGCCCGTGCGGTTCCTGCTGTTCGACGTGCTCGAGGCGGACGGGCACGAGCTCACGCGGCTCGGCTACGACGCCCGGCGGCAGGCACTCGAGACGGTCGTGGAACCCGGCGGTGCGATCGACGTGCCGCCGGCGGTGCAGGGCGACCTCGACGCGGTACTGGCTGCATCGCGCGAGCAGGGCCTCGAAGGCGTCGTCGCGAAGAAGCGGTCGTCGAAGTACGCCGAGGGACGGCGGTCCGAGGCCTGGCTGAAGCGCAAGCACCACGCCACGCAGGAAGTCGTCGTCGGCGGTTGGAAACCGGGCAGCGGGCGACGTGCCGGCGGGATCGGGTCGCTGTTGCTCGGGGTGCCCGGCCCCGACGGCCTGGAGTACGTCGGCAAGGTCGGCACCGGGTTCCGTGACCGCGACCTCGACGAGATCGCCGGTGTCCTCGCACCGCTGGAGCGCAAGACCCCGCCGTTCGTCGATGTCCCACGACCTGACGCGCGTGATGCGCACTGGGTCACGCCGAAGCGCGTCGGCGAGGTCGAGTTCGCCGAGTGGACCGGCGACGGACGGCTCCGGCAGCCGTCCTGGCGAGGGTGGCGGGTGGACAAGGACCCGGACGACGTCCTGCGGGAGACCTGACCCGAGCCCCGCCTTCGGGGCCACATGCGTGCGCATGGGGTCCGCCGCTGGCGAACATCCGTCCCCCGTCCGGAGCCTCCGCGGGGGACAGTATCGGCACCGCTGGCCACAATCGGCCATCGGCTGTTACGTTCGCGGGGACGAAGGGGGCTCCGAGGATGAACTCGAGCAAGTACCTGCCGCCCTACACGGCTGCAGAACGCGTCGCGATCACGGGGGACGACCTGTCGCAGCGCACCGTCGAACCGGGCACCGGCACCACGGAGACCGAGGTCCGGTACGCGGACTTCCTCGCCGACGAGGACGACGACTGACGAAGACGACGACTGACGAAGACGACGGCTGACGAAGACGACGACTGACGGGGGAGCCCTGAACGCCTGACCGCTCGACGGGCCCGACAGACCCGACGGCCCGCACGCTGGATCAGGGAGCGCACGGACCGTCGCCGAGGCACGTGACCAGCCGGTTCAGGGAGACCGACCACGAAGCCCCGCACCGGGCTCGCCGAAGCGACACTCGGTGGGTCCACTGGTGAGACGTGCCGAGTGAGCGTTTCGTCACGCGGGGGCAGAAAAATCGCCGGGCGACCTCGATGGTCACCCGGCGATCTCGTCCGTGCGCGGGATCCTGTCGGATCAGGACCGCGTCAGGCCGCGGGCGCAGGGCCGTCGGTGGGCACCGCGTGGTCGGCCACGGGTGCGTCCTCTTCGATGAGCTCGTCCTCTTCCGGTTCGACCACCTCGGCCGCGGCGGCCTTGGCCTCGTCGATGGACTCCTGGGAACGGCGGAGCAGGTCGTCGTCGTGTGCTGCCTGATCGGTCATGCCAGCAACCTACGCGGGCGTCCCTGTGTCGGCGTCCCGGCGACGGGCATCGTGGGTCGGGTCAGAGCGGCCGGTGTGCGGGGGCTCGAAGTCCACCGCGGACGTCGGTGCGGGGGTCGAGGGCATCGCGGGAGCGGCCGGGGCACCGAACGCATCAGCGGCGTCGAGCACCGCACGGGTGGCGGCGACAGCTGTCCGGAGCGCATCGCGGACGGGCATCGCCCGGTGCGCCGGGGTCCGGACCTCGACGCCCCACGGCTCGGCGAACCCGAGTTCGCGCACGGTCCGGATGAAGCCGGGCAGGTCCCACGCTCCGGCACCGGGCAGGTACCGTGCCGTCCGGGACTCCTCGGCGAGGGTCATCCCGCTCGGGGTGTGCAGCAGTCCGTCGCTCAGCTCGACGGCTGCGAGGACCCCCGGTGCGACGCCCTGCCGGATCGACGCGAGGGTGGAACCGCCGCGGAGTGCGTGCATGGCGTCGATGAGCAGGCCGCCGTTCGGGTGTCCGGCGGCGGCGACGAAACGGGAGGCCCGTTCGATCGTGGGCAGGTTCGACCACGGTTCCGGTTCGAGCACGAGCTGCGCTCCGACCGCCTCGGCCTGGTCGGCGAGCACGACCCAGTCGTCGGCCATCGTCGCGGGGGAGGCTCCGGGCAACGAGGTGTCGGCGCGCGCCACCACCTGCCAGGCGCTCAGCGTCGCCGCGGCCTCGAGCACGACACCGCGGTCGGCATCCTCGTCCTGGGTGCGGCTCGTGCACGTCCACCAACGGTCCAGCGGTCCGAGCTGGACCCAGACGATGCCCGCGGCGTCGAGCATGCGCCGCAGTTCGGCGAAGCCCGTCGTGGCGCGGACCTCGTGCAGGTCGTCGAGGGACAGCGACAGGCCGGCGAACCCGGCGGCGCCGACGGCGTGCACCCGGTCGCGGACGCTCTCGTCGCCAGCCCACGTCCAGGACGTGGCGAGCAGGTCGTGTTCCAGCACGGTGGTACCTCCGGCAGTCCCGGGGTGTCCGCGTCGCCCCGTCGCGATGCGCCGCCCCGTGTCCGCCGCGGGCCCCACCCGCGACGATGCCCAAGGATTACCCGTTCTGCCTGCGAGCGCTCCCAGCCCGTCGACACATCGCCGACACGTGCTTCAGACGATCCGGGTCCGGACCTCGCCGACGCCGGCGATCGTGCCGACGAGCACGGCGCCGCGGTCGAGCACGCCGACACCGTCAGGAGTGCCGGTCATCACGAGGTCGCCGGGCGCGAGCGCCACGGACCGTGACAGGGCCGCGATCGTCTCGCCGACCGACCAGATCTGGTCGGTCAGGTCGCCCGACTGCCGGAGCTCGCCGTCCACCGTCAGCTCGATCGCGCCGCTGGTCGGGTCGACGTCGGCCGCCGGGGTGAGCGCCCCGATCGGTGCCGAGGCGTCGAAGCCCTTGGCCGTGTCCCACGGTCGTCCGAGTCGCTTCGCCTCGGCCTGCAGGTCTCGGCGGGTGAGGTCGATCCCGACGGCGTAGCCCCACACGTGTGCGAGCGCGTCGGTGGCGGCGATGTCCGTGCCGCCGGTGCCGATCGCGACGACGAGCTCGACCTCGTGTTCCAGTTGCTGCGTCAGCGGCGGGTACGGGGTGTCGCCGCCGTCGACCACGACCGCGTCCGCCGGCTTGGTGAAGAAGAACGGCGGCTCGCGGTCCGGGTCGTGGCCCATCTCGCGGGCGTGCGCGGCGTAGTTCCGGCCGACGCAGAACACACGGCGGACGGGGAAACGCGCGCCCGTCGTCGTGGGCACGGTCGGGAGGCTCGGGGCCGGGATGACGAGTTCGGTCACGTTCACAGCCTGGCAGGCGCGCAGAGCATCGGTTCAGCTCTCACCGAAGGACGCCTCGTCCTTGAGCTTCCGCGCCCGGGCGCGCTCCTGGCGTTCGCGCCATTCGATGCGCGCCTGACGGAGCTCTTCCTCGGCGCCCTTCGCCCGCATCATGGGCCCGTAGTGCGGGTCCGCCAGCAGTGCGGGCGTCGTCAGTTCGCGTCCGTCGAGCCAGCGCTTGAAGTCCTTGTCACTCAGCTTCGAGATCACCGTTCGCTCCTTCGATCGTCGCTGCGGTCAGGTCGTCGAGTGCCTGGCCGACCCAGCGGTCGTCCGCGGTCGTCCAACTGCGGGTCACCAGCGCAGCCGACAGCACACCCGCAGCCGCGCGCTTTCCTTCGTCGTCCGAGGTTGCCCGGTCGGCGACCCATGACCAACGCTGCCACCACAGGTCGCGGTGCACCGAGAACTCTGCATTTCGCCGTCCGGCGCGCCCGTCGAGCACCGAGGCGACGAGCGCACCCAGCGCGACGGACGCGCTCGTGACCGACACGAGCGCGCTGATCCAGCCGATGTCCATGCCGGAACCCTGACAGCACGGAACCGGCCACGTGGCGGGCGTGACCGGTCCTGTGGAGGGTGCTCCGGGCCTCCCGGCCTGTGGAGGAGTGCGTCAGTTGCCGGGTGCGGCCGCCTCGGTCTCGCCCGCACCGGGGTCACCGCCGGTCCCGCCGCTGGCCGGCTCGTCCTGGGGCCAGCCCGCGAACTCCCAGCCCGCGAGCGACGGGTGGTCCTCGCCCTTCGTGTACGCGAACGTCCGCGCAGCGTCCCGCGCTTCGGACAGCTTCGTGAGCAGGTCGGCGTGCGCCTCGGCGTCCACCCGCGTCAGGGCATCGTGGGCCAGGGCGAATCGGTCCATCTCGTTGCGCATGAGCATGTCGAACGGCGAGGTCGTCGTGCCCTGCTCGAGAAACCCGTGCACGTGCAGGTCGTCGTGCCCGTTCCGGCGGTACGTCAGCTGGTGCACGAGGGTCGGGTACCCGTGGAACGCGAAGACCGTGGGCGTGCCGGGCAGGAAGAGCGCGTCGTACTGCTCGTCCGGGATCGGGTGCTCGTGCTTGCGCGGGTCACCGAGCGCCAGCAGGTCGACGACGTTGAGCACGCGGACCCCGACGCCGGGAGCGTGCTTCCGGATGATGTCGGTGGCGGCGATCGCCTCGACCGTGGGGACGTCGCCGGCACAGGCGAGCACGACGTCGACCTGCCCGACGGCCTGCTCGGTGCCGGCGAAGTCCCACACGCCGAGTCCGGCCTCCGCGTGCGCGACCGCGTCGTCGAGGGACAGGAAGACCGGCTCCGGGTGCTTGCCCGCGACGATCACCTCGATGCGGTCCGTGGTCTCCATCGCGTGCGCGGCGACGGCGAGCAGGGTGTTGGCGTCGGCCGGCAGCTTGATCCGGACGAGGTCCTGCTGCTTCGACGCGACGACGTCGAGGAACCCGGGGTCCTGGTGGGAGAACCCGTTGTGGTCCTGTCGCCAGACGTGCGACGAGAGCAGGAGCGACAGGTTGGACACCGGCACCCGCCAGTCGATGTCGGTCGAGGACTCCAGCCACTTGGCGTACTGCCCGACCATCGAGTCGATGATGTGGGCGAACGCCTCGTAGGTGTTGAGCATCCCGTGCCGACCGGACAGCACGTACCCCTCGAGCATCCCCTCGAGCAGGTGCTCGGACAGGACCTCGGTGACCCGGCCGCGTGCGGCGAGGTGCTCGTCGCCGGCGGCGCGCTGGGCCCGCCAGACGCGCGAGGTCACGTCGAACACGGCGTCGAGCTTGTTCGAGATCGTCTCGTCCGGGCCGAACAGCCGGAAGGTCGACGCGTTCTTCTCGATGAGTGCGGCGAGCCAGGGGCCGAGCGCGCCCGTGGCGGACGCCGTGGAACCGACCTCGACCGCGTACGGCTCGAGCGGCGGCCGATCGAGCGCGGTCCGCAGCCGACCGCCGTTGCCGTGCGGGGTGGCGCTCATCCGTACGTCGCCGGTCGGACGGATCGTGGTCATGATGCCGACCGGGTGGCCGTCCTCGTCGAAGAGCTCCTCGGGACGGTACGAGCGCATCCACTCCTCGAGCTGGGCGCGGTGGCCGTCGTCCTCGCGCACCGCGGGCAGCGGCACCTGGTGCGCGCGGAAGGTCCCTTCAACCTGCTCGCCGTCGACCTCCTTCGGGCCGGTCCAGCCCTTCGGGGTGCGCAGGACGATCATCGGCCAGCGCGGACGCAGGTCGGCGGCACCGGCGGGCTGGCCCGCGGCGGCACGGGCCGCCTGGGCGCGGGCAGCGGCCTGGATGTCGTCGATGCCGGCGAGGGCGCGTCGCAGGGCACCGTCGAACAGGGCGTGCACCGCGTACGGGTCGTCGTCAACGCGGCGGGAGTCGACCACGATCGGGTCGTAGCCGAGCCCGCGGAAGTACGCGGTGAGGTCCTCGTCGGGGATGCGGGCCAGGACGGTCGGGTTCGCGATCTTCCAGCCGTTGAGGTTGAGGATCGGCAACACGGCACCGTCGGACACCGGGTCGAGGAACGTGTGCGCCTGCCACGACCCGGCGAGCGGACCGGTCTCGGCCTCACCGTCACCGACCACGCACGCGACGACGAGGTCCGGGTTGTCGAGCGCCGCACCGTAGGCGTGCGACAGCGAGTAGCCCAGCTCACCGCCCTCGTTGATGGAGCCGGGCGTCTCCGGGGCGGCGTGCGAGGGGATGCCGCCGGGGAACGAGAACTGGCGGAAGAACCGCTGCAGGTCGACGTCCTGGTACAGCTCGTTCCACGTGCCGTCCAGCCAGGCGTTCGCGTTCATCGCCGGGCCGCCGTGCCCCGGGCCGCAGATGTACAGGAACTCGCGCCCGGTCTCCGTGATCAGCGCGTTGCAGTGTGCGTACACGAGGTTCAGTGCGGGGGAGGTGCCCCAGTGGCCGAGCAGCCGCGGCTTGACGTCGTCGGGTTCGATCGGCCTGGTGAGCAGCGGGTTGTCCAGCAGGTAGATCTGCCCGACCGTCAGGTAGTTGGCGGCGCGCCACCAGGCGTCGACCGCCCGGAGCCGGTCGGTGGTGGAGATGTGTGCTGGAGCCATGGGTACACGGTACGAAACACCGGGTTGCGGCACCTCAGGAAACTCGTCCCAAACCGTTCGGGCGGGGGTGCCGAATCACTTGCACAGGGCAAAAGCCCAGGGCGCTCTCCGGTCACAGTTGGCCGGGCTGCAGCTTGTACACAGCAAGCGTGCACACCACGTGCACATTCGGCCACCGGCCGGAGCGCCTCCAGAGCAAAGGACTGATCACGATGCGTAAGAGCCTCAAGACCTCCATCACCCTCGCCACGACCGGCGCCCTCGTCCTCGGCGGTGCCGCGTTCGGGATCTCCTCCGCCCAGGCCGCGACCCCGAACGTGCACACGGTGTCCTCGTCGTCCGAGTCGAAGATCCCCGCACCCGTCGCCTCGGTCCCCGAGGTCCTCGGCGGCTCCACCGCCGTGAAGCTCGACTCCGGCTTCACCGACGCCCTCACCGCCCTGAAGCTCACCCCCGGCGTCTCGGGCGATGCGACCCTGGCTGACGGGTCGGTGTCGTTCCCGATCACCGCCGGGTCGGTCACCTACTGGTCGCCGGATGGCAACTACCGCCCGTACGTGCAGGGCCTGCTGAACCACGACGACTCGGGGCTGACCCTGAAGGCCGGCGACACCACCGTCACGCTGGAGAACTTCGTCGTGAACCCGGGCTCGTCCAAGCTCTACGGCGACGTCCTCGTCAACGGCAAGGTCGCCGCGGCCAACGCGTTCCTGTTCGAGCTGCACGGCGGCTCCCTCAAGCCCCTCCAGCTCGAGGGCGACAACGCCATCCTCACCGGCACCACCGTCCACATCTCCGAGGACGCCGCGGGCCTGCTGAACAAGACCTTCGGCACCGACGCCGTCAAGCGCGGCCTCCTCGTCGGCACCGCCACCATCACCGCGCAGATCAAGTAACACCCCGCACCACCACAGTCGGCCCGGACCACGCAGCAGCGCGGTCCGGGCCGACTTGCGTTTCGCGTCGAGCGTCTCGGGCGCACGCCGGGCCGGCGGCAGCCGCCGTCGTCACGGGCTGGGCGACACCTCACGCGCTCACGTTCGCGAGAACTGTCGCTCAGCGCGAAATCTCGCCCCCGGACGGCGCCGCTCAGCCGCGCCGCCACCACCGCCGTGGCTTCGCCTCGAGCCGCGCCTGCTCCGCAGCCCGCGCGGCAGAAGCCATGCGCACCTCGCGGCGCTCCCGCCAGGCGAGCACCTCGGCCTCGACGTCGCGCATCGGCGTCACCACCGGCGGCCCGCCGAGCAGCTGCCGCCGGGCCTCCTTCACCCGGGCGTTGAAGTCCACGAGGACGTCGCGCACGTCGGTCTCGAGCGACAGGGCATCGAGGGCGTCGTCGAGTTCGGCGTCCTCGGTCCGCAGTGCCAGGGCCGGCGGCGCGATGCCCCGGATGTCCTCACGCTCGATCTTCGACTTGATCCACCAGTCCGGGTCGTGCTGCCCGTCGAGGCCCGGCAGCGGCTTGCCGTGGTACGGGTTGCCCTCGAAGACCCCGCGCCGCTCGGCCTCCGCGATCTGGGCCCGGGCGTGCGCGGCGACGTCGGCGGCCTTGAGCAGCCGACGCTCCTCGCGTTCCGAGCGCACCTCGTCGGGGTCGAGCGACCCCCGCTCGATCTCCTGGTCGACGAGCTGCTGGTAGCGGTAGCGGGCGGCCCTGCGGAGCCGGTCCATCCGTGCATCGACGTCGTTCATCGTCAGACCATGATGCCCCGCGCCCCCGAGGGGCCGTCCAGCCCGGTCAGGACTCTTCTGAGACTTCTTCGATGGTCAGCGCGGCCTGGATGAGCGCCAGGTGTGACAGCCCCTGCGGGAGGTTGCCCATGAAGTCCCCGTCGACGGCGCTGAGCATCTCGCTGAACAGCCCGACGTCGTTCGCCTGCGCGACCATGTCGTCCATCAGCTGCTTCGCGTCGTCGATGCGTCCGACGCACGCGAGCGCGGCGGCGAGCCAGAACGAGCACGCCACGAAGGGGGACTCCTCGTCCTGGATGCCGGAGTACCGGTACACGAGCGGCCCGTGCTGCAGCTGCTCCTCGATGGCGCGGATCGTGGACTCCATGCGCGGTCCGCGGTCGAACGCCGACATCGCGTGCAGCAGGATCGAGCAGTCGAGCGCGTCGGTGCCCGGGTACATGACGTAGTGGCCGAGCTCCTCGTTCCACCCGTTCTCGGCGACCCAGTCCTCGATGAGCTCGCGGTTCTCGATCCACTTCTCGCGCGGGCCGTCGATCATCCCCGCGTCGTGCAGCTCGACCGCCGCGTCGAGCGCCTGCCAGCAGCCGATCTTGCTCGTCGTGTAGTGCTGTGCCTCCTGCAGCTCCCACATGCCCGAGTCCGGCTCCACCCAGCGGTGGCACGCGTCGTCGGCCAGTTCCTGCAGCACCGCGGCCGTCTTGCGGTCGAGCACGTTGCCGGCTCGGACGTACTGGCGCATGATCTCGAACACGTCGCCCCAGACCCCGAGCTGCAGCTGGTCACCAGCCCGGTTGCCGATCGTGACCGGCCCGATGCCGCTCCAGCCCGGGACGTCACGTTCCTCGACGGTGTCGCTCTTCGACCCGTCGAGTCCGTAGAAGATCGGCATCGTCTCGTCGTGCTCGGCGATCGTGCGCATCACCCACGACACGGCGGCGTGCGTCTCCTCGCGCAGGCCGAAGCGGGTGAGCGCGTGCACCGTGTACGCCAGGTCGCGCACCCAGGCGAACCGGTAGTCCCAGTTCTTGCCGCCGGTGCGGTCCTCGGGCAGGCTCGTCGTCGGGGCCGCAGCGATGGCGCCGGTGGGGGAGAAGATCAGGAGCTTCAGGGCGAGGGCGCTGCGCTGGACCGCGTCCGACCAGGGGCCGTCGTAGCTGAACTCCTTCGACCAGGTCGACCAGTTCTCGATCGTGCGGTCGACCCCTTCGAGCGTGCGCTCCGGCTCGGGCAGGAAGATCGGCTCGTCGTACGTGCCGACGATGGTCAGGATCGACTTCGAGCCCTCGGTCGTCGAGAACCGCCCGGAGAACCGTGGCCCGTCGTCGTGCACCGGTTCGAAGCCCTGCTCGACGATCGCGATGGTCACGCCGTCGACGCCGATCACCGTGCCGTTCGCGGTGTCGAGTCGGCGCGGTTCCGCGGTGTTCAGGATCGTGCCGGGCACGACCGCCCACTCCATCTCGACCGAGCCGTCGACCCCCTGCACGCAGCGGCCGATCTCGGCCCAGGGCAGCCGTCCGGCCACTCCGGTGACCATGGCGTCGGTCACGGTGGCGGTGCCGGACGGGGTCGTCCAGGTCGTCACGAGCACGTTCGTGCCCGGCAGGTAGGCGCGGGACACCTGCGCCTGGTCGTCCACGGGCCGCAGGGCGACGTGTCCGCCGTGCTCGGCGTCGACGATGCTCGCGAACACCGGCGGTGAGTCCATCGACGGGATCGGCAGCCAGTCGATCCGGCCGTCGAGCGCGATGAGGGCGACCGTCCGCCCGTCGCCGATCGCGCCGTACGAACGGAGCGGGACGTACCCGTTCGTCCGTTCCTCGTTCTCGGTCGCGTCGGGGGTGTCTCGCGTGCGCTCGGTCATGCGTCCAGCCTGCCCCGGCCCCGGTGGCGACCATCAGGCGGACGTACCCCTCGTGGAGAACGCACGCCGGGCCTCCAGCCTGTGGAGAACCGCCGGAGAACCGCCGGAGCACCCCCGGAGCCCGCCGGGGAAGCGCCAGAGCACCGCCGACACGCCCACGTGACTTGCGCATCCCGGGCGTGTCGCACTAGCGTCGTGCTCCTGCCGATCGGCAGACCGCCCGCCCCGGGCACACCGGAAGGACCGCGCATGCGCGCCGTGCAGCACAACGAGGAACGCGTCGAGCTCCAGCTCGCCGCGGCCGCCGTGCTGCCCGAGCAGCAGTGGTCCCTCCGCTATCCCGCGTAGGCACGCGACGTCCCACGACGCCCCGTGCCCACCCGGCCCGGGGCGTTCGTCAGCACCGCCTCCTTCCGTCCGCCACGTCCGGCGACGACCAGGAGGCCCGGCGTACGACCGCCTCGGACCGTCACCTCGACCGTCACGAAAGCGAGACGACTCCATGAAGAAGATCAACGACCGATTGCTCAGCTGGGCCTCGATGCTCGAGGACAACACCGAGCAGCAGGCCCGCACGACCGCGCGCATGCCGTTCGTGTTCCCGCACCTGGCCCTCATGCCCGACGCACACCTCGGCCTCGGGGCCACCGTCGGGTCCGTCATCCCGACCCTCGGCGCGATCATGCCGGCGGCCGTCGGCGTGGACATCGGCTGCGGCATGATCGCGGTCCGAACGCAGTTCACCGCCACCGACCTGCCCGCCGACCTGCAGGGGCTGCGCGAGCAGATCGAGCGCGCGATACCGCTGTCGGCCGGTGCGTCGAACCGGAAGATCGTGGCGACCGCCGCGCCCCGGATCGCCGAGCTCGAGGCGATGGCCGAGACCGCCGGGTTCGACCCGGACGGCGTGCACGGCGGGTGGCGGAACCAGCTCGGCACCCTCGGGTCCGGCAACCACTTCATCGAGGTCTCCCTCGACGAGCAGGACCGGGTCTGGCTCTTCCTGCACTCCGGGTCGCGTGGCGTCGGCAACAAGATCGCGCAGCGGCACATCAAGGTCGCCAAGAAGGCGATGGAGCGGTGGTGGATCCAGCTGGCGGACCCCGACCTGGCGTACCTGGTCGAGGGCACGCCGGAGTTCGACCGGTACATCGCCGAGCTCCGGTGGGCCCAGCACTTCGCGCTGCTCAACCGCGAGGAGATGATGGACCGCGTCGTCCGGCAGCTGTCCGAGGCCGTCGGCACGCCCGTCGACGAGCTCGAGCGGATCAACTGCCACCACAACTTCACGCAGCGTGAGACGCACTGGGGCAAGTCCGTGTGGGTGTCGCGGAAGGGTGCGATCCAGGCGAAGGCCGGGCAGCCCGGCCTGATCCCCGGGTCGATGGGCACCGCGTCGTACGTGGTCGAGGGACTCGGCAACAAGCCCTCGCTCGAGTCGTCCCCGCACGGTGCCGGCCGGCTGTTCTCGCGGAGCGCGGCCCGGCGGACCTTCACCCACGAGCAGCTGCGCGAGGCGATGACCGGCATCGAGTACCGCGACACCGACGCGTTCCTCGACGAGATCCCGGCGGCGTACAAGCCGATCGACCAGGTCATGGCGGACGCCGAGGACCTCGTGTCGATCCGGCACACCCTGCGGCAGGTCGTCAACGTGAAGGGCGACTGAGACGCGCCCACCGACGGACGGGAGGCCCGTGGCGGCACCGCCACGGGCCTCCCGTCCGCCACGTGGCGGACCGCACGGCCCGGCGCGCCCCGGACAGGACGGCACGCGTCGGGCACGCTGGGGCGTGATGAGCGACACGGCGGAGCACGCGGCGAAGGAAACCGGACGACAGGTCCGGCGAGCGGCCGACAGCCGTTGGTTCGAGGTCACGGCACGCGCCGGGTTCGTCGGCAGCGGCATCGTCCACCTGCTGATCGGGTACCTGGCGATCCTGCTCGGGATCGGCAACGCGTCCTCCGGCGGCGAGACGGACCAGTCCGGTGCGCTGCAGCAGATCGCCGCGGTCCCCGGCGGGGTGTTCCTGCTCTGGCTGATCGCCGTCGGCACCGCCGCACTCACCGTGCGCCTGATCGTCGAGGCGATCGTCGGCGGCCGTTCCGACACCACCCGGGGCTGGCTCGCCCGGCTGAAGGACGTCGCGAAGGCCGTGGTCTACGGCGTGATCGCGTACTCGGCGGCCTCGTACGCGCTCGGTGCCGGGTCGAGCTCGAGCAGCTCGTCGCAGAGTGCCGCGGCGAAGACCCTGGCGACGCCGGGCGGGGTGTTCGTGCTGCTCCTCGCCGGGGCGATCGCGGTCGCGGTCGGCATCGGCCTCGTGGTGATCGGCTGCCGCCGGTCGTTCCGCAAGCAGATCACGCGACCGTCGGGTCAGCTCGACCGTGTGGTCACCGTGCTCGGCGTCGTCGGGTACGTCGGCAAGGGGATCGCCGTGGTCATCGTGGGCGTGCTCATCGCCGTCGCGGGGCTGCAGAGCGACCCCGACCAGGCCACCGGCCTCGACGCAGCGTTCGACGCCGTGCGGCGCATGCCCGGTGGGGTGTTCGTCCTCGTCGCGATCGGCATCGGGTTCCTGGCCTTCGGCGTCTACAGCTTCTTCCGCGCGCGGTTCGCCCGCCTCTGACCCGCGGGTGCACGGACGACCGGGCCGGCGCGGACCTTCGCGCTGCGCGACACCTCACGGGCCGGAGCGGGCGTGAGGTGTCGCGCAGCCCGTGAACTCGCCGCCGCCGCCGCCCCCCACGCCTGAGCGAGCACGGACCGTCCTCGCGGTAGAAGGGGCCGATGAGCACGAACGTCACGACCGGCCCCGCGACCGTCTTCGCCGACGCCCGAGCGGTCCTCGCCGAGAGCATCGTCTGGGACCCGTCCGCACAGCTGCTCCGGTGGGCCGACATCACCCTCGGCACGCTCAACACCGCCGAGGCCGACGGCACGGTGCGGTCGAGCGTGCCGCTGCCGCCCCCGCTGGCGAGCTTCCAGCCCCGGGCCTCCGGCGGGTTCGTCGCGGCCCTCGGGGACACCGTCGTGGTGACGGACGAGCAGGGTGCCGTGGAGCGCGAGATCGCCCGCGTCACCCACAGCACCTCGGGCAACCGGTTCAACGAGGGCAAGTGCGACCCGTTCGGCCGGTTCCTGGTCGGCAGCATGAACGTGACGACCGGCGAACCCGACGCGGCGCTCTACTCGATCGAGGCCGACGGCACGACCCGGGTGCTCCGCGGCGGCTTCGGCGTGACGAACGGCATGGAGTGGTCGGAGGACGGCAGCACGATGTACGTCACCGACACCAGCGCCTCGACGGTCTTCCGCGGGTCGTACGGCGCGGACGGCGAGCTCGGCGAACTCGAGCCGTTCATCGTCGGTCACGCGCACGACGGCCTGGTCCGCGACGACGAGGGCTGTTTCTGGAGCGCGATCTACGGCGGTTCCCGCGTCGAGCGCTACGGGCCCGACGGCTCGCACCTGGAGACGGTGGAGCTCCCCGTCGCCAACCCGACCTCGGTGGCGTTCGGCGGCCCGGACATGTCGACGCTCTTCGTCGGGACGGCCCGCGAGAACCTCACCGAGCAGGACCTGGAGCAGGCGCCGCGGTCCGGTGCGGTCTTCGCGGTGCCGACGACGGTGCACGGGTTCCCCGCGAACACCTTCAGCGGCTGAGCACGTCGTCGCCGCCCGCGCGGACGGCGGCCGGGTATCCTGGGCGACCGCCCGACCGGAGGAGACCCACGTGGACGACGAACGCCAGGCACCCCGGCCGGACCCGGCCGGCGAGCTCGCCCAGGCCGAGGACGCCGACGTCACGGTGCAGGTGGACCGGGTCGCGGTCGACGGCACCTACGTCCGGGTGAGCTCGATCGGCGAGCCGGGCGCGCGGGCCTTCGTGCTGGTCGCGGGCCTGGGCATCGCGTCGACCTACTACGAGCGGCTCGCCCCGCACCTCAACGAGAACGGTCCGGTGCACGCGCTCGACCTGCCGGGGTTCGCCGGCGTCCCGCGATTCCGCGGGAAGGTCTCGATCGAGCGCTACGCGGACGCGGTCGAACGGGTCATCGACGACCTCGGGCTCCAGGACCCGGTCCTGGTCGGGCACTCGATGGGCACGCAGGTCGTCACCGAGGTCGCCGCCCGCCGTCCGGGGATCTCCGACCTCGTGCTCATCAGCCCGGTGGTCGACTCGTCGGCACGCACGGTCCGGCAGTCGGCGTTCCGGTTCCTGCGGTCGACGCTGCACGAGCCCGCCGCGGTCCGGTGGCACGGCATCACGGCGTACGCGCTGTGCGGGTGGCACTGGTTCCGGAAGGTCCTGCCACGGATGATCGCGTTCCCGATCGAGGAGCGCGCCGCCCACGTGCAGGCCCGCACCCTGATCGTCCGCGGTGAGCACGACGCGATGGTGCCGCGGGACTGGGTCCGCCGGCTGGCGCGGGTGTTCCCGTACGCGGTCCTCCGCGAGGTCGTCGACGGCGCACACTCGGTCATGCACGCACAGGCCGACGCGGTCGCGCGCCTCGCGGTGGCGCACGTCGACCACCGGATCCCCGACCGGGGCGTGTCGTCGCTGCAGCGGGTGCGCGACCACTCGACGTCGTCGGACCTGGCGCGGCTCAGCCCGGGGGACGCCTGGTTGCTGGTCAAGTCGCGCTTCATCGAGCTGTTCGGGATGGCCCGGAACGACGACGAGACGCTCGAGGCGGCCAAGTCCGCGCACGCCGTCGCGATGGCGGACGGCGACGACCTGCCGGTCGACCCGGCGGACCGCCGGGCGGTCGTCGACGAAGTGGCGCCGGAGTCGAAGTAGCGAGCACCGTCGCACCAGCGCGCGTCGCGATCTGCGGGCGACCGCCTGGAGGCCCGGTGCCGGTCCGACGGACCGGCGCCGGGCCTCCAGGGCGTCGCGACCAACGCGACGGGCGAGCGGTCAGGGCGTGATGCGGCCCGGCAGCATGTCGGGCGTCAGCGCGTTCGCCTCGGCGAGGACCTTGCGGGCCTCGTCGGTCTTGTCCCACACGTTCCAGAGCAGCACGCCCCGGACGGTGTCGTCGTCGTCCAGGTAGTAGACGACGCCGGTCACGGTGGGGTCCTGCCAGTCCTCGACCGTGCGGAGCTTCGAACTGACCTGCCCCACTGCCTCGTACCCCATGTCGAAGACGTCGGAGTAGAACATCGGCGTGTGGTCGTAGGTCTCGTCGGCGTCGGCCAGGTTGCGGCCGGCCTGCCGACCCTGCTGCTGGGCGTTGTCGACGTGCTCGACGCGTCGCGTGCCGAGGATCCGGTCCGGGTACTCCGCGACGTCGCCGGCCGCGAAGACCGAGTCGTCGTCGGTGAGCAGTGTCGAGGTCACCACGATGCCGTCACGGACGGTGAGTCCGGCGTCGGCGGCGAGCTGCGTCGCGGGTTCGATGCCGAGTCCGGCGACGACGGCGTCGGCCTCGACCACGGAGCCGTCGTCGAGCGTCAGCCGCACGCCGTCCGTCGTCTCGGTGCCCTCGGACACCCGGCGGCCGGTGCGGAGCTCCACGCCGTGGTCGACGAAGCGCTGCTGGAACGCCCGTGCCAGGTCCTCGGGGAACATGCGTCCGCCGACGACCTCGTCCGGGTCGACCAGTGTGACGCGCGCACCGTTCTGCACGATGCCCGCCGTGATCTCCTGGCCGATGTACCCGCCGCCGACGACGGCGACGTGTGCTCCGGCATCCGCGAGTTCGCGCAGCCGGCGGTAGTCCGACGCGCTGCGGTAGTCGAGCACGCGTGCCGACGGGGACAGCCCCGGCAGCCCGCGCGGCTTCCCTCCGGTCGCGAGCAGGAGCCGCTCGTAGCCGTGGGTCGCGCCGTCGGCCGTCGTGACGGTCGTCGCGGCACGGTCGATCGCGGTCACCGCGGTGCCCAGGACGAACTGCGCCCCGGTCTCCTCGGTGTGCAGGTCGACCTTGTCGTCCCAGCTGAAGTCCGGGTCGGTCCAGAGCTTCTTCGACAGCGCGGGCCGCGCGTAGGGCCGGTCGACGTCCTCGCTGAGGATGCCGATCGATCCGTCGGTGTCGAGTTCGCGGATGCCGCGGGCAGCGGCGTCGGCGACCATCCCGCCGCCGACGATGAGGTAGCGGAAGTCGGTCATGACGCCTCCTGGCGGTGCTGTGGCACCACGATCAGATCGTGGCGACCGAGCCGGAGTCGACCCGGTAGTTGGCGCCGTTCACGAAGCTGGCCAGGTCGGAGCACAGGAAGGCCACGACGTTCGCGACCTCTTCCGGCTCGCCGCGGCGCTTGAGCTCCATGTACGGCCGCTCTTCTTCGAGGAAGCTGCCGATGGCCTCGTCGAACGAGGTCCCGCGTTGCTTGGCTCGCTTGTCCATCATCGCGTCGGTCATCGGCGTGTGGATGAACGCGGGAGAGACCGTGTTCACCAGCAGGCCCTCGGAGGCGTAGGAGCGCGACAGGCCCTTCGCGAACGAGAGCACCCCGGCCTTGGCGGCGCAGTAGGGCAGTTCGTCGTCGTACGGCTGCGAGGCGTCCTCGGACACCAGGTAGACGATGCGTCCCCAGCCGCCCTGGCGCAGGTCGCCGATGAACTCGCGGGTGATCCGCACCGGCCCCATCAGGTCGATGTCGATCGTCTCCGCCCAGCCGGCCTCGTCGATCTCGTGGAACATGCCCTGGGCGCCGGTGACGCCCGAGGACTGCACCAGGATGTCGATCTCGCCGACGGCCTCGCGCACCTTGTCGTGCAGGGCGGCGAGGCTCTCGGCGCTCCGGACGTCGGCGGCGAAGGCGTGCAGCTTGCCGATCGGTGCCTCGAGCTGGTCGGCACTGGTGTCCAGACGGCTCTGGTCGATGTCGGTGACGACCACGGTCGCACCCTCTGCCAGGAGGATTCGCGCCGTGTTCCAGCCGATGCCGGAGTCGCCGCCGAAGACGAGTGCGGTCTTGCCCTGGATACCGAGGTCCACCCGGGCCCCTACGCGTGCGCCGACGCGTCGGCGACGGCGGGCGTGGTGGCGGAGGCCAGCGGAGTGCTGGGCGCGCGGTTCTCGGCGGAGACCATCCACGCGAGCTGCTCGAGGCGCTCGATGAAGCCGTGGAGCAGGTCCGCGGTCGTCGGGTCTTCCTCGTCGACCTCGTCGTGGACGTCGCGCATGGTGCCGGTCGCCTGGTACAGCCGGAGCGTGACCTGGTCGATGGCGTCGTGCGTGGTGATCTCGCCCGAGGGGAACGCGTCGAGGTGGCTTCCCGCGGAGACGGTCGCCGAGCGGCCGTCCGGCACGAGGTACAGCGCGCGCATGCGCTCGGCGGTGTCGTCGGCGAACTCACGAGCCGCGTCGACGATCTCGTCGAGCTGCAGGTGGAGGTCGCGGAAGTTGGTGCCGAGGATGTTCCAGTGGGCCTGCTTGCCCTGCAGGTGCAGGTCGATGAGGTCCACGAGGACCGCCTGGAGGTTCTTGGCCATCTTGTCCGAAGCGTGCATGGTTGTGGCTCCTTTCGCGTCGGTGTGACCGTTCCGGTCTACGCGGTGCCGCAGTGCACGCTCTCAGTGCGCTCGGAGGCAGCGTCCCCCGGGGTCGTCCGGCGCGGTGCCGCTCAGTGCGACGGCGCGGGGTCGACCTGGTCGACGGCCTCGCGCATCTGCTCCAGGAAGCCGGCGACGATCCGGGCCTCGGACGCGGGGAGTCCCTCGGCGATCGACATCATCCGGCGGTGCATCACGCCGAGCGTGGCGCGGACCTCGTCGTCGGTCTCGGTCGTCGGCGTGATGACGAGCGCCCGGCGGTCGGTGGGGTGCGGGTCGCGGCGGACGTGGTTCGACTTGACCAGGCGGTCGATGAGGATCGTCGTCGAGGCCGACGAGATCTTCAGGTACGCGGCGAGGTCCTTCGGGCTCACGGCGGTGCCGGAGCGCTGCGCCTGCAGCAGGAAGCGCACGGCGAGCAGGTCGGTCTCGCCCATGCCCATCGAGTCGCGGGTCCGGCGGCGCATGGCCGTCTCGGCGGATCGGTACCGGCGCAGGGCGTTGAGCACGGCGACCCCGCGTTGGGTCGCGTCGTCGTCCGGGAACCAGTACCCGGACGCCTCGGTGATCTCCTGCGTCGACATGGCGTTCAGGGTAACCCGTCTCGTATCTCGGTCGTCTAGCGGACTCCCGGGTTCCGCCACGACCGGTGCGTCCGCACCGTCCGATGCGTTCGCAACGACCGTTGCGTCCGCACCGGACGGACAGGAGGCCCGTGGCGGGGTCGCCACGGGCCTGGTGTCCGGTGGTTCGTCGCGTTACGCGGCTGCCTGCTCGTCCGTGCCGGCTGCGGCCTCGGCGAGCGCGGTGAGCGCGCCCTGCACGAGCGTCGTGACCTCGGCGTCCTCACGCGGGTGGGTCTCCGCGAAACGGACGACCGACTGCGGGATGGCGACCTTGACGTCCTCCAGGACCTTCGCACCGGCGATGCCGGCGGCCTTGCGGGCGTCGTCGTGCGCCCAGACGCCGCCGTACTGGCCGAACGCCGAGCCGATCACGGCGAGGGGCTTGCCGGACAGCGGCGAGGCGCCGAACGGACGCGAACCCCAGTCGAGCGCGTTCTTCAGGACGGCGGGGATGGTGCCGTTGTACTCGGGGGTGATCAGCAGGACGGCGTCCGCGGTGGCGACGGCGTCGCGGAAGGCGACGGCAGCGGCGGGCGGGGTGTCGCCGTCGATGTCCTCGTTGTAGAACGGCAGGTCGACGATGCCGTCGAAGGTGTGCAGCTCGATGCCCTCCGGCGCGTGGTGCGCGGCGGCCTCGGCGAGCTTGCGGTTGATGGAGTCGGCGCGCAGGCTGCCGACGAGGACGAGGACGTTCGTCATGGAGCTCCTTCTGTTGCGGGATGCTGTTGCTGGACGGAAAGGTGTCAGCGACAACCAATGCGATCGTACGGGGCGCTATTCCCAGCCCCCTGGGTACGGTGGCGACGTGACCACGCTTCGGACCCCGGCCAGCACGCCACGAACCACCGACCCGACCTGGTGGCGCGATGCCGTCGTCTACCAGGTCTACCCACGCAGCTTCGCCGACACCGACGGCGACGGGCTCGGTGACGTCGCGGGCATCACGAGCCGGGTGCCGTACCTGGCGTCGCTCGGTGTCGACGCGCTGTGGCTCTCCCCGTTCTTCCCGTCGCCGCTCGCCGACGGGGGCTACGACGTCGCTGACTACCGTGCGGTCGACCCGAAGCTCGGGTCCCTCGACGACCTCGACGCCCTGGTCCGGGCAGCCCACGAACACGACCTGAAGGTCATCGTCGACATCGTGCCGAACCACACCTCGGACCAGCACGAGTGGTTCCGGGCCGCACTGGCGTCCTCGCCGGGGTCGGCCGAGCGTGCGCGGTACGTGTTCCGCGAGGGGTCCGGCGACTCCGGGGAACTGCCGCCGAGCGACTGGGTGTCGAACTTCGGCGGCAGCGCGTGGACCCGGGTTCCGGACGGGCAGTGGTACCTGCACCTGTTCGCCCCCGAGCAGCCGGACCTGGACTGGTCGAACCCCGAGGTCCGCGCCGACTTCGAGGACACGCTGCGCTTCTGGTCCGACCGCGGTGTCGACGGGTTCCGCGTGGACGTCGCGCACGGGCTGGCGAAGGACCTGTCGACCCCGTACCGGCCGTCGAACGAGCAGGACCTGCCGCTCGACGGCTCCGACCCGCTGTACGACCGCGACGAGGTGCACGAGATCTTCGCCACCTGGCGTCGGGTGCTCGACGAGTACGAGCCGCCCCGTGCCGCGGTCGCCGAGGCCTGGGCCCCTGCACCCCGCCGTGTCCTGTACGCCCGGCCGACGGAGCTCGGGCAGGCCTTCAACTTCGACCTGCTCGAGGCCCCGTTCGAGCCGGACGCCTTCCGTCAGATCATCGAGCGGAACCTGGCCGCCTCGGAGCACTCGGGTGCCTCGAGCACCTGGGTGCTCTCGAACCACGACGTCGTGCGGCACCCCACCCGGTACGGCCTGCCGGACGGCACCGACACCGACGCCTGGCTCATGACGGACGGCACGACGCCGGAGCTCGACCGTGCACGGGGGCTCCGCCGGGCACGCGCGGCGACGCTGCTGATGCTGGCGCTGCCGGGGTCGTCGTACGTGTACCAGGGCGAGGAGCTCGGGCTGCACGAGGCCGCCGCGATCCCGCGCGACCTGCTGCAGGACCCGAAGTGGCTCCGCACCGGGCACACCGTGAAGGGCCGGGACGGCTGCCGCGTGCCGATCCCGTGGACGCGCTCCGGGCCGTCGTTCGGCTTCGGGGACGTCGCTCCGCACCTGCCGCAGCCGCAGGACTTCGGGGAGTCCTCGGTCGAGGCCGAGGACGGCGATCCCGGGTCGACCCTGTCGCTGTACCGCCGGGCGCTGGCCGCACGACGTCGGCTGCAGCAGGGGGAGGCGCTGACGTGGCTGGAGTCCGGCTCCGAGGTCGTGGCGTTCGCCCGGCACGACGGCTGGCGGTCGTTCACGAACTTCGGCACGGAGCCGGTGCCGTTGCCCGCCGGCACGGTCGTCGTCGCGTCGGGACCGCTCGACGAGGTCTCGCCCGGTGTGCTGCCCGGCGAGACGACGGTGTGGTTGGCCTGAGCGGACAGGTTCTTCCTCCACAGCCCGGAGGCCCGTGGTGGTGTTCCACAGATCGTCTCGCCGCCGCCCGGGGTGACCTCCCGATCGCGAGCATCGGGGCATGACAGATCCCACTGCTCCAGCATCCGGTCCACGACCACTCCGGTCGCGGGTCGTCCGCCGCCTCGCTGCGGTCGGCGCCGCGCTGACCGCCCTCGGTGTGCTCGCGGCGCCCGCCGTGCTCCCGTCCGGGTCGAGCGCCGCTGCGCTCGACTTCCCCTACGTCAACGAGTTCGCCGGTGCGTCCGGCGGCACCCTGCAGGGTGACGCCGCGGTGTCCGACGGCCGCCTTCGACTCACCGACGACGTCCGGGACCAGGCCGGTTCCTGGTCGACGAACGACACGTTCCCCTCCGACACCGGGCTCGAGATCGAGTTCACCTACGCCATGTACACCGCGAAGGACGACCCCGGGGCCGACGGCCTGCTGCTCTACCTGGCCGACGGGGCCGCACCACAGGGTGTCGGGTCGTACGGCGCCGGCCTCGGGTACGCCTGCCGCAGCACCGAGACCGAGGGCGGTGGACGCCCGTGCGACCTGCCGGGGGTCCCCGGTGGCTTCGCCGCGGTCGCGATCGACCACTACGGCAACTTCTCGTCGCGCATCAACGACTCCGGTCCGGGTGCCCAGGCCGACCACGTCGTCGTCCGCGGTTCGGGTGACGGGACCGATGGCTACCGCTACGTCGCCGGCGTCGCGGCCCCCGGCGGCACGGTGACCGACGGCGCCACACCGCGGAAGGTCCGCGTCACCCTGCTGCCCGAGGCCGACGGCGGCCTCGCCGTGACGGTCCGGATCCAGGCCGGCGGGGCCCTGCGGACGGTGCTGGACTCGGTGCCGCTGCACGGCGACGGACAGGCCCCGCTGCCGAGCACGCTCCGCCTCGGGTTCGCCGCGGCCACCGGCAGCCACGTCGACAAGCACGAGGTCGACGCGCTGCAGGTGTGGAAGCCGGCGGACCTGTCGGTCGAGCACGACCTGCCCGCGACCGTCACGGCCGGCGACCCCGTCCGGTACGACGTCACGGCTCGGAACCCCGGTCCGAACGCCGCCGATCCGAGCCCGTTGCACGTCGACGTGCCGGACGGCATCCAGGACGTCACCTGGACGTGCACCGCGGCGGCGGGCTCCGCCTGCGCGACCGCGACGGGGAGCGGTGACGTGGCGACCGACCTGTCCCTGCCCCGCGACGGTTCGGCCGTGGTGACGATCGAGGGGCGGGTCGCCGCGGGCACCGAGGGGAGCCTGGAGAGCGTCGCCACGATCGCCACGCCTGCGTCGTTGTCCGACACGAACGAGACGGACAACGTCTCGCGGGCGAGCACGACCGTGACGGCACCGGCGGCCGTCGCGCACGTCGAGACGGACAAGTCGGTGTCGCCGTCGACCGTCGCACCCGGTGACGAGGTCGAGTACCTCGTGACCGCACGGAACCGGGGTCCGGCGGTCGCGGAGCACGTCGGGGCCGTCGACGACCTGCCCGAGGCCATGCGCTTCGCCGGTTCGGACGACGGGTGCACCGCCGAGGGGCAGCGCGTGACGTGCCGATCCGACGTCTCGCTCGACGTGGGGGAGACCCGGGCCTTCCGGATCCGCGCCGTGCTCGATCCGGGCTACCGGGGGGACGGATCCGACGTGGTGAACGTGGCGACCGCGACCTCGCCGACCGACCCGGACGGTGGCGACCCGTCCACCGGTGTGGCGATCGTCGTCGACCCGGACGACGACGGACCGGCGCCGAGCCCCGCGCCGACGACCGGTCCGGCACCGGACGACGGGGACGGATCCGGTACCGGTGGCTCCGGCGACGGCGACGGCCCCGGGGCGGGTGCTGACCACGGGCGTGCGGGTGCTCCGGCAGCGGACCACGGCGCCGCCGCGCCCGTGGGAGCCCTCGCGTACACCGGCGCCGAAGGGGTCGGCCTCGCCGCCGCGCTCGCCGCCCTGGCCGCCGCCGTCGGGTCCGTGTGCTGGTGGCTCGCCCGACGTCGTGCCCGCCGGAACGCGCCGACCGACGACCCGCAGCAGCCCTGAACACCGCCGGGACGGCACCGGAAGCGGCGCCGTCCCGGCGCACGGGTGTGCACGTCCACAGGGGGTGGAGACGCCGCCGGTCGGGCGTTCACCCCACCGGCGGTAGGATCGGATCCACGATCCGCATGCCCGAAAGAGGTCTCGTGTCCGACACCGTGGACGACGCCACCACCGTGGAAGACGCGACCCAGCGCGCGCGGTACTGGCCGATCCCGATCCTCCGGGCGGTCCCCGCAGCGGTCGTCGCGATGGTCATCACCTTCTCGACCAACCACGCCGCGGGCTACGGTCTCGTGCTGTTCGGTGGCTTCGCCCTGGTCGAGGGCCTCGTGCTCCTGTTCGCCGGGATCTCCCGACTGCCCCTCGACGGCCGTTCGCGTCGCACGACCCTGCTGCAGGCCGTCATCACCCTGCTCGCCGCGGTCGCCGCGTTCGCGTGCAATGGGTTCGGGCTGCCGGCCTTCATCACGGTCATCGTCGCGTTCGCGGTGCTGACCGGGGCCCTCGAGCTGTCGCAGGGGCTCCGTGCCCGGCGTCGCTCACCCTTCGCTCGCGACTGGACCACGATCGGCGGCCTCACGCTGCTGCTCGCGGTCGCCTTCCTCGTCACGCCGCCCGACTACTCCCAGCAGCTCGGTGGCGTGGAACAGGTCACCGGCACCCTCGACGCCTCGATCGTGCTCGTCGGCCTGCTCGGCGCGTACCTCGCCATCACGGCCGTCTTCCACGTGATCGCCGGCCTCTCGCACAAGTGGGGCACGGCCACGCCGGCCGTCGCCCCGGACGGAGCACCACACGCATGACCACCCCCAGCCGTCGTGACCGTCTGCGCCCGGTCGAGCTCCTCGGGATCTCCGCGATCGTCGCGGTGTTCACCGGGCTCGTCGTGCTGTTCTCGACGCGGGAGCTGCAGCTGGCCGTGATCTTCCTCGGCGTTGCGTTCATCGTGGTCGTCGTCGTGCTCGCGATGCTGCAGCTCGCCTCGTCGAGCGAGCAGGACGACAACGACATGCTCGGCGGGCACAAGACGCCTGGCGAGGGCGACGGCGACGACTTCCACTGACGGCTGACCCAGCGGCGACCGCGTCCTGACGCCGGACACGCCCGAGGTCACGAATCAGGAACGGTCCTGTCAGGATCGCGGGTCCTGCCGACACCTCTGGGTGAAGGAGGTGGGATGTGGACGTGACGACCGGCACCGACACGGACGAAGGACTCGTCCGTGCGATGGCACAGGGGGACACCGGAGCGCTCGCACGAGCGTTCGACCGGTACGCCGCCACCCTCACCCGGTACGCCTGGGCACTCGTGGACAACCGCTCCGACGTCGAGGAGATCGTGCAGGACGCGTTCCTCACGCTCTGGCAGCGGGCGGCGACCCTCGAGCTGCCGGCGGACACCGTGCTGCCGTGGCTGCTCGTCGTCTGCCGCAACCACGCCTTCAACACCGGCCGCAAGCAGGCCCGTCGTCGCGCGGACGAACTCCCCGAGCACCTCGCCTCGCCCGCCGACCACGACGAGGCCCGCGAGACCCTGCGCTGGGTCCGTGCCGAGATCGCCGCGCTCCCCGACCTCGACCGCCGCATCTGCGAGCTCTGCCTCCTCGAGGGGTACTCCTACGCCGAAGCCGCGGAGTTCCTCGGTCTCACGGTCGGTGCGGTCACCCAGCGGGTCTCCCGCAACCGACGTCGACTCAAGAAGGCGGTGATGCACGATGAACACTGAACCTCCCCAGGGAGACGAGCTGCAGCGCATGCTCGTCTCGATGAAGCAGAACGTCCTCGAACGCGCCACGCCCCGCCCGAAGCGACGTCGTGGTCGCTCGGGCGTCGTGGTCGGCGTCGTCGCCCTGCTGGCACTCGGCACCGCGACCGGTGCCGTGGCCCTGACCCTGTCGCAGCAGAACGCCGACCCGGTCGCCGCTCCCACCCAGACCCAGCAGCCCGAACCGTCGCCGTCCGCGACCACGCCGAGCTCCGCCCCGATCACGGGCGCCCCGGTCCCGAAGCCCACCCCGACCCCCCCGTGGCGACGATCCCGGCGACCTGCCGCGACATGGTGCCGGCGGAGGACTACACGCGGCTCTTCGGGGATACTCCGCTGACCGAGATCTCGAAGGCGAAGGACGGGACGGCCGGCGGCGATGGTGAAGACGTCACCTGGGCGGACGGGGAGTCGGAGATCATCTGCAACTGGGCCGACCCGCGGGCGGACGTCAGCGGGCTGACCATGACCATCGGGACGGCCGGGCCCGGGGCCGCGGACGTGCTCGCGACCAGTCCGCTCCAGTGCGAGGACCGTGACGGCGGCCGGGTGTGCCAGTCGTCCGTCCGCGCCGAGACCGGCCCGGTCGACCAGGTCTCCACCTTCTTCCTGCGCGACGACACTTTCATCGTGATCCGGCAGGCGAACTTCCCGACGAACGGTCTGCTGGACGCCGTGGTCGGGGAGATCTGGGGGGACTGACGGCCTGGAGGCACGTGGCGGACCCGACCCGTGCCTCCAGTCCGTCGGTGGGGTCCACCCACCGACGCCGCGTCACCCCACCCGCGCCGCCACGATGTCGCGTGCCAGCGTCCGGACCGCGCGGCTCGGCTCCGGGGACGTCCTGACCGCCAGACCGATGCGGAGCGGTTCGACCTCGTCCTCCAGGTCGAGCACCGCACCGTCGTACCGCACCCCCGAGTCCGGCACGACCCCGACACCGAGGCCGGCCGAGGCGAACCGGATCACGGCGGGCATGTCGTTCATCTCCGCGACGATGCGCCGCCGGATGCCGAGGCGCTCGAGTGCCCCGTCGAGGATGATCCGGTTGCCGAACCCGTGCGCCGTGTCGACGAATGGTTCATCGGCGAGTTCGGCGAGCGACACCGACGACCGGCCGGCGAGCGGGTGGTCCGACGCGGTGAACACCCGGAACGGCATCTCCCGCAACGGCTCCACGACGACGCCGGCGGGCACGGTGGGCAGGCCCGTGTAGGCGATGTCGAGCCGCCCGGCGACCAGGTCCTGCACGAGCCCGGTCGTCCCCGACGGCGAGGTCATCAGCTCCACGGCGACGAGCGGGTGCTGCCGTCGGAACCGCTGCAGCACGCCCGTCAGGTCGACGATGTCCATGCTCGTGAAGATGCCGAGCCGCACCCGGCCCCGCAGGTCGGCGTCGTCGGCGGTGGCCAGGTCGCGCATCCGGTCGAGGGACTCGAGCACCGCGCGGGCGTGGGGGAGCAGGTCCTCGCCGGCGGGGGTCAGCACGAGCTGCCGGCCCGTGCGGTCGAAGAGCCGCACCCCGAAGCTGCGTTCGAGCGAGGCGATGCCCGCGGACACCGTGGACTGCGCCGCCCAGAGTCGTTCGGCCGCCCGGGTGACGCTGCCCTCGGCGGCGACGGTGACGAACTGTTCGAGCAGCCGGGTCTCCATCGTCCGAGTATCGAACAGATCGATCGTGCACATCAAGCGCATCCGTTGGACTCGATGCACACCGAGCGCGATCATCGGAGCATGTCAACCGTCACCGACACCCCGACGGGCACCGTCCCCGCCACCACCGCCGCTCCCGTATCCGCGAGCGACCGTGTCGTCGCCCCGCGCGGACGCCGTGTCCACACCCGTCGGCGCCACGGTTTCGGCTTCTGGGCCGTCGCCTTCGCGTTCCTCGCGGTCATGGCCTTCGCGACCGTCCCAGCACCCCTCTACGTCATCTACCAGGCCCGCGACGGGTTCCCGACCTTCACCACGACGGTGATCTTCGCGGCGTACGGGGTCGGCGTCGTCGGGTCGCTGTACCTCGCGGGACACCTCAGCGACGTGCACGGGCGGCGCCCGCTCATCCTGGTGTCCATCGCCCTCGAGCTGGTCGCCGCCGTGCTGTTCCTGCTCTGGAACGACGTCACCGGCCTCATCGTCGCCCGGCTCGTGACCGGCCTCGGTGTCGGGACGCTGACGGCGACCGCGACGGCGCACCTCGGTGAGCTCCGGGTCCGTGCGACCGGGTCGAGCGACTCCGCGAAGGGGGCGAGCGTCGCCGCCGGGGCCGTGAACCTCGGTGGGCTGTCGCTCGGCGCCCTGGTCGGTGGAGCGCTCGCCGAGTTCGTCGGGCAGCCGCTCATGGTCCCGTACGTGGTGTTCGTGATCGCGCTGGCCGTCGCGTTCGTACTGGTGCTCGCAGCACCGGAGACGGTCGGCCGCCCCGAGCAGCCCGTGGCCTACCGCCCGCAGCGCATGCAGGCGCCCGAGGGACAGGGTGCCGCGTTCTGGGCCGCCGGTGCAGCCGCGTTCGCCGCGCTCGCCGTGCAGGGCCTCTTCACCTCGGTCGCGCCGAGCTTCCTCGGCACCACCTTCCACGTCACCGACCGCCTGGCCGCCGGGGCCACGACCTTCGGGGTCTTCGCCGCGAGCGCGCTCTCGCAGATCGTCTTCGCCCGGCTGTCGCAGCGTGCGCAGATCCGGCTCGGCATGGTGCTGCTGGTCGTCGGGCTGGTCGTCCTGGCCGTCGCCGCGGTCCTGCTGCAGGTCGCCGGGTTCATCGGCGGCGGGGTCGTCGCGGGCGCCGGGGTCGGCCTGCTGTTCCGCGCCGCGATCGGCAGCGCCGCAGCACTGGTCGGGCCGGAGCGTCGGGGCGGCGTGCTCGCCGCCACGTTCCTCATCGCCTACGCCGGACTCACCGTGCCGGTCGTGGCCGTCGGGGCGGCGCTGCTGGTGATCCAGACGCTCCCCGTCCTGATCGGGTACGTCGTGCTCGTCGCCGTCCTGGCCGTCGTCGCCGGCACCCGACTGGCCGCGCGCGCCTGACGCGCCACGGGCCTCCCGGCCGCCCGTCGCACGACGTGCGGGCGCACTCCCGGCATACTGGGTGCGTGCCCCGGAACCGCAACCGTCCCGTGATCACGGGGATCGCTGCCGTTGTCGCCGCCGGTCTCCTCGCCGGCGGGCTGTTCCTGACGGCACGGCAGGGTGCGGACGACCCGACCATCGGCGCCGACTCGGCCGCACAGACCCCGGCCGATGCAGCGACCGCCGCCGGCGACGGCACCGTCACGATCACCCGCACCGGGCCGGACATGCCCGGCAGCACGGCGCTCGGCCGGTGCGACACGACGACCCAGGCGGCCGTCGCGCAGTACGAGACCGAGGCCCTGGGCCGTGTCACCCTGCAGTGCGGCACCGCTGCCCAGGGCTACGAGCACATCCGGGTGCGGCACACCGCCGACTGGCAGGACGTCGTGTCCGGGCACGGCTCGCGCGACTGGGACGACGCCATGCTCACGGCGGTGCACACGGCCCTCGAGGACCCGCGCCCCGGGTTCCCGCTCGACGCCGGCGACGGCAAGGTCTGCTACGCCGCACCCGTCCGGTTCGACGACGGTTCACGCCCCGACGACGAGCCCTTCGTCAAGGTGATCGTCTCGGCCACCACCGACCGGGTGATCACGGCGTACCCCACGCGCACCGACGACTGCTGACGCCGGCGCTGGCGCTGGCCGCCCGTTCCGCGACGGACCACGAGTCGATCACCTGGTGGATCGTCGCGAAACCGGGGCTGGGCGCCCGAGCGCGCGACCCTACGCGTGCACCTCGTACTCGTGCCGCCGGTGCGACGCCGGCTCCAACTGGAACGTCGAGTGCTCCACCGGCACGTCGAAGTGCTCCGCCACGCACCGCTGCAGCTCGTCGAGGATCGCCGGGGCGTGCGCCGTCGAGAAGCAGTGGTCGTCGACGACCACGTGCGCGGTCAGGTTCGGCACCCCCGTCGCCACGAGCGTCGCGTGCAGGTCGTGCACCGCGATGACGTGGTCGAGCTCGAGGATGTGGCCCCGCACGTCGTCGAGGTCGAGCCCTGGCGGCGTCGACTCGAGCAGCACGTTCGCGGTCTCGCGCAGCAGCCGGATCGCCCGCGGCAGGATGAGCAGGCCGATCAGGATCGCGGCGACGGAGTCCGCCCGCTCCCACCCGGTCAGCATGAGCACGACCGCGGCGATGATGACGGCCACCGACCCGAGGGTGTCGTTGAGGACCTCGAGCCGGGCGGCACGTGAGGTGAACCCCTCGCCCGAGGCCCGGAGCAGCACCGCGTAGGCCACCAGGTTGCCGACGAGTCCGACGATGCCGAAGACGAGCAGCGGCCCGGAGTGGATCTCCTCCGGCACGATGAGTCGCTGGACCGCCGAGATGATCACGTAGACGCCGACGGCGAGCAGGATCGCGGCCTGCGCGGTGGCCCCGAGGACCTCGGCCCGCTGGAAGCCCCAGGTGCGCTGTGCGGTCGGCGACCGGCGGGCGAGCCGCGTCGCGACGAGTCCGATGCCGAGTCCGCCGGTGTCGACGACCATGTGCCCGGCGTCGACGAGCAGTGCGAGCGAACCCGTGACCACGGCGCCCACGACCTCGGCGAGCAGGATGCCCGCCGAGATGCAGAACGCGATGAGCAGGGCGCGCTCCGAGGCGTGCCCGACGCCGTGCCCGTGGTCGTGTCCCATGTGCGACATCGTAGGGATCCGCACTGACGACATGCCAGGATCGTCGGCGTGAGCCGGTCGCCCTACGAGCTGTCCACACCACCCGAGGTGCTGGCCCGGCTGCACCCCCGGCTCCGGACGTACTTCGCTGCCGTCCCGCCCGGACACGTCGGTCGCGGCGAGGGCGTCTTCACCGTGGTCGGCACCCCGCGCCGCTGGGTCTGGCCGGTCCTCGCGTGGTTCGCGCGCGACGCCGTCGTGTTCCCGGTGTGGGAACGGGACGTGCCCTTCACCGTCGAGAACCGCCCGGCTCGCGTCCGTCGTGGACCCGGCACCGGCCTGGAGGCCCGCCCCGCCGTCCGCGCCCACCGCACCTTCCGGTTCCGCTCGGGCGCCCGCGCGATGGTGGACGCCATCACCGCCGAACCCGACGGCCTGGTCGACCACCTCGGTCGCCGCGGGCGCGTCAGCGCGCGTCTGCGGGCGCAGGTCGACGCGGACGGTCCGGACGCGGGCGCCCTGCGCCTGGTTCGTACCCGGGCGTGTGACCCGGGCTCGCAGGCTCGCCCGGCGCACCCCGCGCAACGCTGGCGCGTTGCCGCCGAGCGGGGCGCGCAGAACGATTCGATGACGAAGCCGACCTGCAGCGCGTGTCCCTGGTGCTCACCGCGCCGGTGCTCGGCACGCTGTACCGGTACGAGGGGGCGTTCCGGTACGAGATCGCGCCGGACACAGGACGGGGATGAAGATGAGCGACGAGAAGGGCCGCGTCGTGATCGCGGGAGCGAGCGGCTTCGTGGGGCGGTACCTGCGGGACGCCTTCGCGGCAGAGGGCTACCGGGTCGTCACCGTCGGCCGGACCGGCGACGCGGTGTGGGGCAACACCCTGCGCATCCGGGAACTCGTCGACGGCGCCGCCATGGTCGTGAACATGGCGGGCAAGAGCGTCAACTGCCGCTACGGCCGACGCAACCGTGCGGAGATCATGCGCTCCCGGGTGGACACCACGCTCGAGCTCGCCGAGGCCATCCGGACGTCGGAGCACCCGACGCCGCTGTGGATGAACGCCTCGACCGCGACGATCTACCGGCACGCCGACGACCGCCCGCAGGACGAGACCACCGGCGAGATCGGCGAGGGGTTCTCGGTCTCCGTGGCCCGCGCGTGGGAGGACGCCTTCTTCGGCGCCGACCTGCCCGGCACCCGTCGTGTGGCGCTCCGGATGGCGATCGTGTTCGGCGACGGCAGCGCCCTGCTGCCGCTCCTCCGGCTCGCGCAGGCCGGCCTCGGCGGGCCGCAGTACGACGGGCCGTGGGTGCCGACGCGCTCCCGGCTCCGCGCCGGCACGTACCACCACCACCGGCCCACGCACGGTCGGCAGCGCTTCAGCTGGGTGCACATCGCCGACGTCCTCGGGTCGATCCGGTTCCTCCGTGACCACCCGGAGATCGAGGGGCCGGTGAACCTCTCGAGCCCGAACCCGTCCGACAACCGCACCGTGATGGCGACCATCCGCGACGCCGTCGGACGCCGGTTCGGGGTACCGACCTGGCGGTGGATGCTCGAACTCGGGTCGTTCGCGATCCGCACCGAGACCGAACTCGTGCTGAAGAGCCGGTGGGTGGTGCCGACCCGGTTGACCGAGGCGGGCTACGAGTTCCGGTACCCGCACCTGCGTGGGGCGCTCGCCGGGATCATCGCGGAGCGCCGCCAGCACCGGGGCTGAGCACCGGCACCGGGACCCCGTCGACCGGAGCTGGCGCCGGGTTCCGGCCCGGTCGCGGCCCGCGGTCCCGCGCCGGACGCGACGACCACAGCACGGCGGCCACGACGACCGCGCCGGCGAGCACCTCGACCAGGTCGGGTACCTCGCCGAAGGCCGCCCACGACGCGAGCACCCCGACCACCGGCACGAGCATCGAGAACGGCGCGACCGTGCTCGAGGGGTAGGTCGCCAGCAGCCGCGACCAGATGCCGTAGCCCACCAGGGTCGCGACGACCACGATGTAGAGCAGGCCGAGGTCGGCCGGCAGCGCCGCCGGCGTGAACGCGGTGCCGAGTGCGGCCCCGATGCGGTCCGGTCCCTCGACCACGAGCGACAGCACGGCCATCGGCACGGGTGGCACGACCGACCACCACAGGGTCAGGTGCAGCGGGTTCGCGGCGCCCGCCCGCCGGGTCGCGACGTTGCCGATCGCCCACCCGAGCGCACCGCACAGCGCGAGCACGACGGGCAGCAGCGCGGCGGTCTGGGAGCGGTGCAGGGCGATCGCGGCGAGGGCGGCCACGGCGACGGTGACCCCGACGACCTGCCGGCCGGTCAGCCGCTCGCGCAGGAACACCCCGGCCAGCACCACCGTGAAGGGCGCGGAGGCCTGCAGCACGAGCGAGGCCAGCCCCGACGGCATGCCGGACGCCATGCTCAGGTACAGGAACGAGAACTGCAGCACGCCGAGCCCGAGGCCGACGAGCAGCAGTCGCCCGAACGGGATCCTCGGCCGCGGCACGAACAGCAGCGTCGGGACCGCCAGGATCGTGAACCGCAGCGCTGCGAGCAGGAACGGCGGGAAGTGCTCGAGCGCGAGTGCCGTCGCGGGGAAGTTCAGTCCCCAGACCACGGCCACGACGACGGCGAAGAGACGGTCACGAGCGGTCATGCTCCTCATCGTCCCGGTCCGCACGTTGTAGGTCCATCGAAACCTTCGCGAAGCACGATGTAGGGTCCCTGCATGGTCGACTTCGACGTGCAGCTGCTGGCGGTCCTCCGTGAGCTCGCTGAGCGTGGCAGTGTCACGGCCGTCGCCGAGGCCACCCACCGCACACCGAGCGCCGTCTCCCAGCAGCTGCAGACGCTGCAGCGGCAGGTCGGGGTCCCGCTGGTCGAACGCGTCGGGCGCGGCGTCCGCCTGACCCCGCACGGCCAGGTCCTGGCAGGCCTGGCACCCGGGGTCGCGACCGCCATCGCCCGGGTGGACGCCGCCTGGCAGGAACACCTCGGCGGCACGACCGGACCGGTGTCCCTGGCGATCTTCCCGTCCGCCGCCGAACTGCTGTTGCCCGGCGTGCTCACCCGGATGCAGGCGCACCCCGGCATCGCGCTGACCCTGGTCGACGTGGACGTCGGCGAGGGGGAGTTCGCACCGCTCGCCGCGGACCACGACGTGGTCGTCGGGCACCGGTCGGACGGCGTCCGACCGGCCGATCAGGGATCGGTCGACACCCTGCCGCTCCTGCGCGAACCGCTCGACGTCGCCCTGCCGCCCGGGCACGCCCTGGTCGGCCGCGCACGCGTGGGCATCGACGAGGTCGTCGGGGAACGCTGGATCGGCGTGCCGGAGGGGTACCCGATCGACCGGGTGCTGCACGCGATGGCCGCGGCGACGGACACCCCGCCGAGCGTCGCGTTCCGCACGATCCACCTGCCGGTCATCGAGAACCTGGTGGCGGCAGGGCACGGCATCGCACTCGTCCCGCGGTACACGTCGGGCACGCGGGCCGCCGGGCGCTTCCACCTGGCGGAACTCGCCGACGTCCGTGCCGGACGCCGCATCGAGGCACTGGTCCGCCCCGACCGTGCCGTCCGGCCCGTGGTGCGCACCGTCCTGGAGGCGCTGGTCGCCGTCGCCCTGGAGGTCACCACCTGAGACGGTGGCGCCCACCGCCGGACGCGCGCCGTGCCTCCAGGCCGCGTCAGCGCTCTTGAAACGTCAGCGCCCCTGGAACGTCAGCGCACCTGGAACGGCGTGCCGAGCGGCAGGAGCTCCGCCAGCGCCGTGATGTCGGCGTTGTGCATGCGGACGCAGCCGTGCGACGAGTCGGTGCCGATGCTCGACGAGTCATCGGTGCCGTGCAGCCCGATCTGCCCCGGACCACCGCCGAACGAGTTCAGCACGTCGGAGAACGCGGTCGTGCCGTACGCGTACGGGCCGTACCCGGCGTTGGTCGGCGCGAGGAGCTCGGTCAGCGCGAAGTGCCCCGTCGGGGTCGGAGTCCCACCGGTACCGGTCGCGACGGGGTAGCGGTCGACGACCTTCCCGCCCCGGTAGAGCTCGAGGGTGTTGGTCGACCTCGTCACGACGATCGCGTACGGGTCGGCTGACAGGTCGACGGACGTCTCCTCCACCCAGCCGGTGCTGCCGTTCGGACGCTGTGCGAGCTGCACCTGCACCCAGCCGTCCTGCTGTGCGACCACGAGGAACACGAGCGGGGCTCCGGAGGCCTGGGGGTTCGGCAGGGTGGTCGTGACCGCGCCGCCGGGCTCGGCGTGCACCGCGATCGACGCGCCACGGACCGCAGCGACCGTCGACGTCACCGGCGCGTGCACGGCGTCCACCGGAGCGGCGCTCGGCGTCGGTGTCGGGGTCGGTCCCCGGGTCGGGCTGGGCGTCGGCGTGCTCGATGCGACCGACGAGGGCGTCGGGTTGGGCGCGGCGGCCGGAGCGGACCACGGCCGCAGCGCCAGGACGATGATCACCGCGGCGACGGCGACCGCCACGGCGGCGGCGAGCAGCCCGGGGCGGAGTCGTGACGACGACGGTCGGGGCACGGTGCGGCTCCTCGGTTCTGACGTGGCGACGGCGCCCGGCGTGGAACTGGCCGGACGCCGTCGGACACCGCGGTGGGTGTCGGTTCGGTCGGTGCTGCGGGTCAGCCGGTGAAGGCCGCGTTGCCCGGGACCGGCACCGCGACGGGGGCGGGGTCGTCGACCGGGGCGGGGTCGGTGCCCGGCGTCGTCGGGTCGGCGACGACCGTCACGGCGAAGCTGACCAGGATGCCGCTGTCGTCACCGCTCAGGATGAACGCGACGTCGCCGGCCGGGATGTCGGAGCTGAACGTGACGGTCCCGGAGACGTTGCCGTCCGCGTCGGCGGTGAGGACCTGGTCCGCACCGACGTACTCGAGGTCCTGCAGCAGGACCGCGGGCAGCACCTTCTCACCCGGCAGGAAACCGGTCGCGGTGACCTGCACGCCCGGGTCGCGGAGCGACGACGACGTGGTCGGTGTCTGCACCCGGATCGTGCCGGTCGGCTCGGGGGTGAAGTAGGTGTCGTCGCTGTTCCGGGAGATCCCCGTGACCGTGCCGGCGCCGGTGAGCGTCAGCGCGCCGTACGCGTTGATCGTGGCGTCCGGCGTGGTCGCGGCGAACTGGGCCTGGAAGGCGGCGAGGGTCGCCGGGGTGCCCGCGGCGATCGTGCCGACGGGCAGCGTGGCGGTCCAGGTGCCGTCGACAGCGGTGGGCCCGGTGGCCGAGGTGGTCAGGACGACGCCGTCGCCCGGGGCGTTGTCGGTCGAACCGGCGGTGTCGATCACCAGCGCGTAGCGCGCGTCGCCGGTCGCGACGAGGTCGGCGGTGCCGAGCCCCAGGCCGTCCTGCGACGCCTTCGCCGTGCTGCGGACGTCGGTGAGGTCGGTCGCGGCGCTGCCGGTCGTGGTGTGTGCCAGGAGCGTGCCGGTCGACAGCGTCGCACCGCTCGCACCGAAGGTGGGCGTGCCGCCCGTGGTGAACCAGGTCGCCGGGAAGGCGCCGCTCGTCCAGGTGGTGAGGTCGTCCGCGGTGACCCACTCGGTGCCGGCCGCCGTCGCGGCGCGGCTCTGGGGTGCAGCCTTCGCCGCGGTGCCCTCGCCCACCGTGCCCGTGATGGACTGCTGGGACGCGGTGGGGGTCGGGCTCGGCGCGTTCTCGGCCGTGGCGACGCCCGGGAGGGCGACGAGCGCGGTTGCGAGCGCGGTCACCGCGGCGGCGGTGACGATGGTGGTACGGCGCATGGACGGGTTCTTCCGGTTCGAGCACCCGAGCGGGGTGCAGCGCGGACCCGGTTCCGTGCTCCGCGACGTCGCGGTCCCCCCAGCATCCGACGCGAGCTTACGTGAGGGAGCGTCGCGTGTCACGTGAACGTCAGCCGACGCCGTCCGGCGTCGGCTGACGCCGGACGGCGGTCCTCGACGTCAGACGTCGAGGTGGTCGACCAGCTCGTCCGCCAGACCCGTGTAGGTCGCCGGCGTCAGGTTCGTCAGCCGGGCCTTCGCGCCGTCGGAGATGTCCAGACGGTTCACGAACACGATGAGGTCCTGCTGGCTCACCCGCTTGCCCCGCGTGAGCTCCTTGAGCATCGCGTAGGGGTCCTCGATGTTCGACTGCCCGGCGGTGACCTCGGCACGGATGACCGTCTGGATGGCCTCGGCGAGGACCTCCCAGTTGTGGTCGAGGTCGTCGGCGAGCTTGGCCTCGTTCACGGCGATCTCGCCCAGACCGCGGCGCAGGTTGTCGAGCGCGAGCAGCGAGTGCCCGAACGCGACACCGATGTTCCGCTGGGTGGTGGAGTCGGTCAGGTCGCGCTGCAGCCGGCTCGTCACGAGGGTCTCGGACAGCGTCGAGAAGAGCGCCGACGAGATCTCGAGGTTCGCCTCGGCGTTCTCGAACTTGATCGGGTTGATCTTGTGCGGCATCGTCGACGACCCGGTCGCACCTGCGACGGGGATCTGGGTGAAGTACCCCATCGAGATGTAGGTCCACACGTCGGTCGCCAGGTTGTGCAGGATCCGGTTGGCGTGACGCACCCGGTCGTAGAGCTCGGCCTGCCAGTCGTGCGACTCGATCTGCGTGGTGAGCGGGTTCCACGTCAGGCCGAGGCCCTCGACGAACTCGCGGGACAGCGCGGGCCAGTCGGCCTCGGGGTCCGCGGCGAGGTGTGCCGAGAAGGTGCCGGTCGCGCCGGAGAACTTGCCGAGGTACTCGCCGCCCTCGATCTGGGCGAGGACGCGCTCGAGCCGGTAGACGACGACCGCGAGCTCCTTGCCGAGCGTCGTCGGGGTGGCCGGCTGACCGTGGGTGTGCGAGAGCATCGGCACGCTCTTCAGCTCGACGGCGAGCGTCCGGAGCTTCTCGAGCACGGCGCGGAAGCCGGGCAGCCAGACCTGGTCGACGGTGTCCCGCACCGTGAGTGCGTAGGACAGGTTGTTGACGTCCTCGCTCGTGGCGGCGAAGTGGGTGAGCTCGGCGATCGCGTCGAGCCCGAGCTCGGACAGCCGGCGGCGCACGAAGTACTCGACGGCCTTGACGTCGTGCCGGGTCGTCGCCTCGATGTCGGCGAGCTCCGCGATCTGGTCCTGGCCGAAGGTCGAGGCGATCCGGCGCAGCGCGGCCTTGTCGTCGACGCTGAGCGGCGAGGTGGTGAACATCGCGTGGTCGGTCAGGAAGATGAGCCACTCGACCTCGACCACGATGCGCGCGCGGTTGAGGCCGGCCTCGGAGAGGTGCTCGCCCACCGTGTGCACGATCGGGTAGTAGCGCCCGTCGAGCGGGCTGATCGGCTGCGGGGGAAGGGGGGTCATGGGGCTCCCTGACGGACTGCCGGCTCGAGCTGGTGGAAGAGCGCCCGGCAGGCCCGTTCGACGGTCGAGAGCACTCGGTCGAACTCGTGCCGGTCCGCGTAGTACGGGTCCGGCACGTCGGCCTGCTGGGGCCAGGCGGCGTCGTACCGCAACAGGAGCGTCACCTTGGCGGAGTCGTCCATGGTCGGGGCCCACGAACGCAGGATGCGCTCGTGGGAGCGGTCGAGTGCGACCACCAGGTCGAGGTCCGGGAACCGGTCCGGGTCGAACTGACGGGCGCGATGCCTGCTGCCATCGTATCCGCGCGCCGCCAGCGCTGCGATCGTGCGCTCGTCGGCGGGTTCGCCGACGTGCCAGTCACCGGTGCCGGCCGACTCCACCTGGAACCGGTCGGCGAGGCCGGCGTCCGCGGCGATCTGCGCGAAGACGACACCGGCCATGGGGGAGCGGCAGATGTTGCCGCTGCAGACGAACGAGACGCGGAACGGGGCGTCGACGTCCTGGGTCATGAGCACATCATGACGCAGGGCGGGGTCCTCCGCGAGGCCCGCCGGGGTCACGCCCGCTGGCGGTTGAGCACCGGGCGGGCGAAGAGCCCGATCAGCCAGGCGAAGACCGCGAGCACGAAGGCACCGACGATGCCCCAGCCGAAGGAGTCGACCTCGAGCCCGAAGCCGAACGCGTCCGAGATGCCCGCGACGATGAGCAGCAGGACCGCGTTCACGACGAACGAGATGAGCCCGAGCGTGAGGATGTAGATCGGGAACGCCACGATCCGGATGACCGTGCCGATCACCGCGTTCACGAGACCGAACACGAACGCCACGAGCAGGAAGGTGAGGACGGTCGCGGTGGTCCCGCCGTCACCGAACGGCGTGACGGAGACGCCGCTGACGATCAGCGTGGTGAGCCAGAGCGCGAGGGCGTTGACGACGAGGCGGACGAGGAATCGCATGCGCCCATGATGCCCTCGCTTCCCCTCGTGGGTGCCGTGGGCCTGCCGGTAGCCTGAACCCGTGAGCGAGCAGCGTGTGCACATCCGGCCCGAGGTGGCCGTCCTCCCCGCGTACAAGCAGGGGCGACAGGCGTCCGACTCCGCCTTCAAGCTGTCGAGCAACGAGAACCCGTTCCCGCCGCTCCCCGGGGTCGTCGAGGCCGTGCAGGCCCAGACCTCGTACAACCGCTACCCCGACGCCACCGCCCTCGCCCTGCGCGCTGTGCTGGCCAACCGCTTCGGGCTGACCGCCGAGCAGGTGCACGTCGCCCCGGGCAGTGTCGCGATCCTGCACGAACTCGCCCGCGCGACCTCCGGCCCCGGTGACGAGATCGTCTACGCGTGGCGCTCGTTCGAGGCGTACCCGGGCGTCGTCACGGTCGCCGGCGCCACCAGCGTGCAGGTGCCGAACCGCGCCGACGGTGGGCACGACCTCGACGCGATGGCCGCGGCCGTCACCGAACGCACCCGCATGGTGCTCGTCTGCTCGCCGAACAACCCGACGGGGCCGATCGTGACCGCCGCGGAGTTCGACGCGTTCATGGCCGCGGTGCCGCAGTCGGTGCTGGTCGTGCTCGACGAGGCATACGCCGAGTTCGTGACGGACGAGGCCGCCGTGCACGGCCACCCGCTGCTCGCCGCGCACCCCAACCTCGTGGTCCTCCGCACCTTCTCGAAGGCGTACGGGCTCGCCGGGCTCCGGGTGGGCTACGCGCTCGGTCCGGACTACGTGCTCGACGCCGTCCGTGCCTGCGCGATCCCGCTGTCCGTGACCGCCCAGGGCCAGGCAGCGGCGCTCGCCAGCCTGGAACGCGAGGCCGAGCTGCTCGAGCGCGTGACCGAGATCGCGACCCTGCGCGACCGGATCGTCGTCGAGCTCCGGGGACAGGGCTGGGACGTCCCCGACGCCCAGGGCAACTTCCTCTGGCTGCCGACGGGCGAGCGGACCGTCGCCGCGGCGGCCGCGTTCGAGGACGCCGGCATCATCGTCCGGGCCTTCCCGCCAGAGGGCATCCGCATCTCGATCGGCGAGCACGAAGCTGTGGAAACGCTCCTCCAAACAGCCCGCTCACTTGTGGGGGACCTCCAGGTGGCCGACTAGTGCCTGGCGCTACGCTGGCCCGCATGTCATTCCGCGCCGCGGCTCCCGCGACGACCACCGTCCGGCTCCTCGACCCCGAGGGTCGGTTCGTGGAGACCGACGAGAACGCCGAGTTCGCCGCCGCCGCGCGGGCGATCCCCGACGAGACCCTGCTGGCGATGCACCGCCGCATGGTGCTGACCCGTCGGTTCGACCACGCCGGCCACAACCTCCAGCGCACCGGCCAGCTCGGCCTGTGGGTGCCCAGCCACGGGCAAGAGGCCGCGCAGACCGGCTCGGCCTTCGCCCTCCGCGCCCAGGACCACGTGTTCCCGTCCTACCGCGAGCACGCCGTCACCATGCACCGCGGCGTCGAGCCGATGGAGATCATCGCGATGTACCGCGGGCAGACCCACGGCGGGTGGGACCCGGACCAGCGCGGCAACACGCACATCTCCACCCTGGTGATCGGCTCGCAGACCCTGCACGCCACCGGGTACGCGCTCGGCCAGAAGCTCGACGGCGACGTCGGCACGGGCGACCCGGACCGCGACGCCTGCTCGATCGTCTACTTCGGCGACGGCGCCACCAGCCAGGGCGACGTGAACGAGGCCTTTGTGTTCTCCGCGTCGACCAAGGCCCCGGTCGTCTTCTTCCTGCAGAACAACCACTGGGCCATCTCGGTGCCGGTGTCGGTGCAGTCCCCGACGCCGCTCGTCGACCGCCCGCGCGGCTTCGGGATCCCGAGTGTCCTGATCGACGGCAACGACATCCTCGCGTCCTACACGGCCTCGGTCGTCGCGACCGAGCACGCCCGCAGCGGCCAGGGCCCGGCCTTCATCGAGGCGGACACCTACCGCATCGGTGCGCACACCAGCTCCGACGACCCGAGCCGGTACCGTGCCGACGGCGAGCTCGAGGAATGGGTCCTCCGCGACCCGATCGTCCGGTCCGAGGCGTACCTGCGCTCGAAGGGTGCGACGGACGAGCAGTTCGCCGCGTTCGACGAAGAGGGCGAGGACATCGCCGCCGACGTCCGACGCCGCACCGTCGCCCTGACCGCACCGTCCGTCGACGTCATGTTCGACAACGTGTACCGCGAGCCGCACCCGCGGATCGCCGAGCAGAAGGCCTGGCTCGCCCAGTACGAGGCCGGCTTCGAAGGGGGCGCCCACGCATGAGCACCACCGAGCAGCTCTTCGACTACACCCTGCGCTCCCACCCGGGCGCCGGCGAGGTCCCGAGTGACCCCACCCCGACCCTGCCGATGGCCAAGGCCCTGAACGCCGGGCTCGCCGCGGCCATGGAAGCAGATGACAAGGTCCTGCTGATGGGCGAGGACATCGGCCAGCTGGGCGGCGTCTTCCGCATCACCGAGGGCCTGCAGGACCGCTTCGGCGCCGAGCGCGTTCGGGACACCCCGCTCGCCGAGGCCGGCATCATCGGCACCGCGATCGGCCTCGCCCTGCGCGGCTACCGGCCGGTCGTCGAGATCCAGTTCGACGGCTTCGTGTGGCCCGGCTTCGACCAGATCACCTCGCAACTCGCGAAGATGGCGAACCGCCTGCCGGCACACATGTCGCTGCCCGTCGTCATCCGCATCCCCTACGGCGGACACATCGGCGCCGTGGAGCACCACCAGGAGTCCCCGGAGACGTACTTCGCGCACACCCCGGGCCTGCGGGTCGTCAGCCCGAGCACCCCGAACGACGCCTACTGGATGATCCAGGAAGCCATCGCGTCGAAGGACCCGGTGGTCTTCCTCGAGCCGAAGTCCCGCTACTGGCCCAAGGGCCAGGTGGACCTGGTCGACGGCCACGTCCCGATGCACACGACCCGCGTCGCCCGCACCGGCACCGAGGTCACGCTCGTCGGGCACGGCGCGATGGTCGCCACCCTGATGCAGGCGGCGGACATCGCCGAGGCCGAGGGCACCAGCTGCGAGGTCATCGACCTCCGCTCGATCTCGCCGATCGACTGGGAGCCGCTGCTGGCCTCCGTCCGCAAGACCGGTCGCCTGGTCATCGCACAAGAGGCCTCCGGCTTCGTCAGCGTCGGCAGCGAGATCGCCGCGACCGTCGCCGAGCGGGCGTTCTACACGATGCAGGCACCGCCGCTCCGGGTCTCCGGCTTCGACGTGCCGTTCCCGGTGTCGAAGCTCGAGCACCTGCACCTGCCGGATGCCGACCGCATCCTCGAGGCCGTCGACCGCGCCCTCGCCTACTGACCCGTCCGACCGAGCTCGACCAGATCCGCGAAGGAGCCGTAGTGGCCGCCGCCGAATTCCCCCTGCCCGACGTGGGTGAAGGTCTCACCGAGGCCGAGATCGTGCAGTGGCGCGTCGCGATCGGGGACGAGATCGCCGTCGACCAGGTACTCGTCGAGATCGAGACCGCGAAGTCGCTCGTCGAGCTGCCGTCGCCGTTCGCCGGCACCGTCACGGGGCTGCTCGTGTCCGAGGGCGACACGGTCGAGGTCGGCAAGCCGATCATCCGTGTCGACTCGGACGCCTCGGTCGCCTCCGGTGCGGCCCTCACGCCGCCCGCGGAACAGCCTGTCGAGCAGCCTGGAGGCGCGGCGCCCGTCGCCCAGACCGCACCCGTCTCGCCGGTGGTCGCGTCCACCCCGCCGGCCGCGGCCACCCCGTCGACTCCGGTCGCGCAGACCCCGCCCGCTCCGGCGCGCGCCGCTGCTGCCCCTGCTCCGGCTGCCCCCGCTCCGGCCGTGCCTGCTCTGGCTGCTGCCGTCGCGCCGGCGGCGCCGGTCCAACCGGTCGCGGTCGACGCTTCCGTCCAGGGCACGGACGAGTCCTCCGGCGCCGTCCTCGTCGGCTACGGCTCGGCGACCTCGTCGCCCTCGCGTCGCAAGCCGGGTGCCCGCCGGGCCGCAGCGCTCGCGGCCGAGGCGAGCCGCGCCTCCAGTGTGGACAGCGCCGCGGCTGCCGAAGCCTCCGTCGACCCGGGCGAGGAGAGCACCGCCGAGGCGATCAGCGCCCTCGGCACGGGCTCCGCGCACAAGCAGAGCACCGCGACCAACGTGCTGGCGAAGCCGCCGATCCGGAAGCTCGCGAAGGACCTCGGCGTCGAACTGACCGAGATCGTCGCGACCGGTCTTGCCGGCGAGGTCACCCGCGACGACGTCATCCGGCACGCGAAGCAGGCCAGCGTCTTCCGGAACATCGAGACGCCCGAGTGGGGCGAGGTCCGCAGCGAGACGATCCCGGTCAAGGGTGTCCGCAAGGCCATCGCCACCGCGATGACGACGTCCGCGTTCACGGCACCCCACGTGTCGCTGTTCGTCGACGTCGACGCGACCCACACGATGGAGTTCGTCAAGCGGCTCAAGGCCTCGCCGACGTTCGCCGGCGTCAAGGTCTCGCCGCTGCTCATCGTCGCGAAGGCCGTCATCTGGGCCGTCCGCCGGAACCGCTCGGTGAACTCGACCTGGACCGACCGCGAGATCATCGTCCACCACTTCGTGAACCTCGGCATCGCCGCGGCGACCCCGCGCGGGCTCATCGTGCCGAACATCAAGGACGCGCAGGACATGTCGCTGCTCGAGCTGGCACAGGCGCTCGAGGAGCTCACCCTGACCGCCCGCGACGGTAAGACCACGCCGAAGCAGATGGCCAACGGCACGGTGTCGATCACGAACATCGGTGTGTTCGGCATGGACACCGGGACCCCGATCCTCAACCCGGGCGAGGTGGCGATCGTCGCCATGGGCACGATCAAGCCGAAGCCGTGGGTCGTCGACGGCGAGGTCCGCTCGCGCATGGTGACGACCATCGGTGCCTCGTTCGACCACCGGGTCGTCGACGGTGACGTGGCGTCCCGCTTCGTGCACGACGTCGCCTCGGTGCTCGAGGAGCCCGCGCTCCTGCTCGACTAGCGCTTCGGCCTGCTGCCGGTCTCCTGCGGGCTTCCGCAAACGTCGCGTGGTGTTCACACGGATGTCGGGGGTCGGCGGCATGATCGGTGCATGGTCCACCAGCTCCTGACCCCCTCGCAGGAGATCCGAACGGATCGCCTCCTGCTCACCCCGCTGACCCCGGCCGACATCGACGACGTGCACGCGCTCTTCTCGGACGCCCGCACGTGGCAGCACCTGCCCACGGGTCGGCACGTGGCGCGGAGCTCGAGCGTGGACATGGTGCAGCGCAAGATCGGCGGTCGTGCACGCCACGGCCTCGGGTCCTGGGCGGTCCGCATCGCCTCCGACCACGCCTTCGTCGGTGTGGGCGGGGTCGACATGACCGCCGGTGGGGTCTGGAACCTCGGCTACCGTCTGGCGCCCGCGGCATGGGGGCAGGGCTTCGCGTCCGAGATAGCCCTCGCTGCCGCCCGTGCCGCCGCCGACGCCGCTCCGGACGTCCCGGTGACCGGCCGCGTGCTCACGAACAACCCTGCTTCTGCAGCCGTGCTGCGTCGTGCGGGCCTGTCTCTGGTGTGGCAGGGGGCTCCCGCAGCGCAGAACCGTGCGGCCGCCGGGGTCGAGGGGCAGGTCTGGACCGATCGGCTGCTCTCCGACGAGCAGTTCGCCTGGCTCGTCGCCAACGCCTGAGCACCGACTCCGTCCCTTCGTCACCGCGCACGTTGGTCTTCCCGGCCTGACTCGCTACTGTGATGGGCACTGGTCATGTCCGCGCATGACCACCGCCCAGGACCAGCAACGGAGCACGAGGGACGCATGACGAGCCGCATCACCGAGGGTGCCGAACCGAAGCACCAGCAGCTGCGGCGCATCCTGCTCGACCTCGTCACCACACGGCTGGCTCCCGGCGCTGCGATCCCGTCCGAACGCCAGCTCATCGCCGAGTACGGCGTCTCCCGGATCACCGTGCGTGAAGCCCTCGGACAGCTGGTGAACGAGGGGTACCTGGAGCGCGTCCGCGGCAAGGGCACCTTCGTCGCGCACCGGCCCGTGCAGTCGACGCTGCACCTCGCCTCGTTCACCGAGGAGATGCGGGCGATGGGGCACGAACCGACCACCGTGGTGCTCGTGCGCGAGGAACGCGTGCCGCCGGCCGACACCGCCGCGGCCCTGCGGATCGATCAGGACGTGCCGGCCTTCCACGTGAAGCGTCTGCGGATGGCCGACGGCGCCCCGGTCTCGATCGACGACGCCTGGCTCGTGGCCGACGCGTTCCCGGGCCTGCTCGACCACGACCTGTCCGGGTCGGTGTACTCGATCATCGCCACGGAGTACGGCACCCCGATCGACCGCGCGCAGCAGACGGTCGCGGCGAACCCGGCGGCCGACGACGTCGCGACGCTGCTCGGCACGAAGACCGGAGCACCGGTGCTCGAGTTCGACCGGGTGTCGTACGCGGGGGAGCGACCCGTGGAGCACACCCGCAGCTGGTACCGATCGGACCGTTACCGCGTGCAGATGGAGGTCACCGCGACCCCCGCGGTCGCGTAGACCCGCCCAGCAACGCGAAAGCGACCGTGTGCCGCGGGTGTCCCGCAGCGCACGGTCGCTCTCGACGAGGAAAAACCCCTAGACCTCGAAGAGGGTTTCGCCGTCGAGCACCGTGGTGCCGACCTTCCCCTGGTCGACGCTGTCCGGCGTCGAGCCGAGCACGACGACCGGGCAGATCGGCGAGTACCCGGCGGCCGAGATGACCGAGGGGGTGAACCGGACGACGGGGTCACCGGTGGTGACGGTGTCGCCCTCGGTCGCGAGGAGCTCGAAGCCCTCGCCGGAGAGCTTCACGGTGTCGATGCCGACGTGCACCAGGACATCGGTGCCAGCGGCGCCCTGCAGGGCGAACGCGTGCGGGTGCAGCTTCACGATGGTGCCGTCGACCGGGGCCACCGCGGTGACCGCGCCCTCGACGCCCGTCGGGTCGACCGCGACGCCGGCACCGACGAGCTGCCCGGCGAACACCGGGTCGGGCACGTCGGCGAGGGCGACGACCGGGCCGCCGAACGGGGTGCGGACGACGGTCACAGTTCGTCCTGGATGTCCTGGGCGAGGTTGTCGGCGACCGTGCCGACGATGACCTGCCAGCCGGTGCCGCCACCGATGACCGCCTGGGCTCCGGCTGCCTGCAGGGCGGCCTTGTCGACCAGGTCCCCGTCCTCGACCTCGACACGGAGGCGCGTGATGCAGCCCTCGACCTCTTCGATGTTCTCGGCACCGCCGAGTGCGGCGATGATGTCGGCTGCCTTGATGTCGGCCATCGTTTCCTCCTCGTTAAGGGTTTGCGTCGCAGGTTGACACCGGACCGCTCGCGGATCAGACTACGGAACTGGTCATGACCGGACAGGACCGGACCTGGCGACACCGCCGAGGTTACCTGCGCTGGCTGCACGACTCAACTCACCCCGACAGCTCCACCCAATGACGAGAGGACCTCCGATGAGCGCCACCACTGCCACGGATGTGCCGGAGAAGAAGAAGCCGAAGAAGCAGTCACGGCTGTTCGCACAGGCCCAGCGCCTCGGACGGAGTCTGCTCCTGCCGATCGCGGTCATGCCTGCAGCGGGCATCCTGCTCCGCCTGGGCCAGTCCGACATGCTCGGCGCGATCCCCGGCTTCGAGCAGGGCGCGACGATCATCGCGGCCGCGGGCAACGGTGTCTTCACCTGGCTCCCGCTGCTCTTCGCGGTCGGCATCGCGATCGGTTGGGCCAAGAAGTCCGACGGCACCACCGCGCTCGCGGCCGTCGTCGGGTACATGGTCATGTACCAGGTGTTCGCCGCCATGTCTCCGATCGTCCTCGCCGGTGTGAAGGACGCCAACGGTGACCAGGCGACGATCAACTTCGGCGTGCTCGGCGGCATCGTGATGGGTCTCGTCTCCGCGGTCATGTGGGAGAAGTTCCACCGCACGAAGATGCCCGACTTCCTCGGGTTCTTCTCGGGCCGTCGCCTCGTCCCCATCCTCACCGCGGTCGCGGGTCTCGTCATCGCCGTCGCGATGTCCTTCGTGTACCGCTACTTCGACATCGCGCTGACCGCGGCGGGCACGGCCGTGGCCGACAACGCCGTGATCGGCGGCGGCATCTTCGGCTTCGTGAACCGCATGCTCATCCCGATCGGGCTGCACCAGCTGCTCAACTTCTTCCCGTGGTTCCAGCTCGGCAGCTTCACCGGTGCCGACGGCGTCACCTACCACGGCGACATCGCCCGGTTCCTCGCTGGCGACCCGACCGCCGGCATCTTCCAGACCGGCTTCTTCCCGATCATGATGTTCGCACTGCCCGCCGGTGCCCTCGCGATCTGGCGCAACGCCAAGCCGCAGAACCGCAAGCTCGTCGGCGGCATCATGATCTCCGCCGCACTGACCTCGTTCGTCACGGGCATCACCGAGCCGCTCGAGTACTCGTTCATGTTCGTGGCGTTCCCGCTGTACATCATCCACGCGGTGCTCACGGGTACCTCGCTCGCCCTGGTGAACGCCCTCGGGATCCACGACGGGTTCTCGTTCTCGGCCGGAGCGATCGACTACGTGCTGAACTTCGGCAAGGCCGACGGTGCGATCTGGCTCATCCCGATCGGCCTCGGCTACGCGGTCGTCTACTACTTCCTGTTCAGTTTCGTGATCAAGAAGTGGAACCTCCGCACCCCCGGGCGTGAAGAGGACACGATCGCCGAGAACACGATCGACGCGGCCACCAAGCCGTAGACGCGCGTTCCGACGGACGGGAGGCCCGGTGCCAGCTGGCACCGGGCCTCCCGTCCGTCTCCTGGTCGCGCTGAGAGCCCTCATAGCGGTTTTGACAATCGTTATCAGTAGGCGTTAGCGTCGTGCCATGCACAACCGCCTCCTCGCCCTCCCGCTCGTCGCCGGCGCCGCCGCGCTCGCCCTGACCGGGTGCGCCACCTCGTCCGCCTCGGGGAGGCCAGCGGTGACGGCACGGTCAACGTCGTCGCCTCCACCAACGTCTACGGCTCGATCGTCAAGATGATCGGTGGCGACGCCGTCACCGTGACGAGCATCCTGAGCGACCCGTCGCAGGACCCGCACTCGTTCGAGTCGAGCGCCCGCACGCAGCTCTCCGTGTCGAAGGCCGACCTGCTCATCGAGAACGGTGGCGGGTACGACGACTTCATGACGACGCTCGCGAACGCCTCGGACACCAAGGCCGACACGATCAACGTCGTGAAGCTCTCCGGCCTCGACAAGGGCGGCAGTGCCGAGTTCAACGAGCACGTCTTCTACAGCTACCCGACGATGGTGAAGCTGGTCGAGGCGGTCACGAAGGACCTCAGCGCGCTCGACGAGAGCGGCAAGGACGCCTTCGAGAAGAACGCCGCCACGCTCACCACCAAGCTCGAGGACCTCGAGGCCCAGACCGACGCCGTCAAGAAGCAGGACTCCGGCGACAAGGTGGCGTACACCGAGCCGGTGCCGGGGTACCTGTTCGACGCGATGGGGCTCGAGAACGAGACCCCGCCGGCCTTCTCCGAGGCCATCGAGGAAGGCGACGACGTCCCGCCGGCGGCCCTCCGCGACACCCTCGCGCTGTTCACCGGCAAGCGCGTGCAGCTGCTCGCCTACAACAACCAGGCGTCGAGCCCCGAGACCGAACAGGTCCAGAAGGCGGCCGAGCAGAACGACATCCCCGTCGTCGGTGTCACGGAGACGCTCCCCAAGGGGCAGGATTACGTCTCGTGGCAGCAGGCGAACATCGACGCGGTGAAGGCAGCGCTCCAGAAGTGACGACCTCGACCGCAGCAGCGGCGACCCACGGCCCGGCGACCACCACGGTGGACGACCGGGCTGCGGCTCGTCCGGTCCTCGCGCTCCGCGACGCCGGGTTGTCCTACGGCGCCCGGAAGCTCTGGGCAGGCCTCGACCTCGACCTCGCGCCGGGGGAGTTCGTCGCGGTCCTCGGCCCGAACGGCGCCGGCAAGACCTCACTGCTCCGTACCGTCCTCGGGCAGCAGCGGCTGACGAGCGGCACGATGTCGTTCCTCGGGCAGCCGGTGCACCGCGGCCACCGGAAGATCGGCTACATCCCGCAGCAGCGTCTGATGGAGGCGGGGACGCCCCTGCGCGCGCGGGACATGATCGCCCAGGGCGTGACCGGGCACCGGTGGGGCATCCGACGTGCGTCGAAGGCCGATCGGATGCGCATCGACCGGGTCCTCGACGAGGTCGGCGCCACCGCCTTCGCGAACGCCCCCGTCGCCGAGCTCTCCGGCGGCGAACAGCAGCGCACCCGCGTCGGGCAGGCCATCGCCGCAGACCCCGCCCTGCTGCTGTGCGACGAACCCCTGATCTCGCTCGACCTGCGGCACCAGCGCGGGATCACCGAGCTCATCGACCGCGAGCGCCGGCAACGCGACGCCGCCGTGCTCTTCGTGACGCACGACGTGAACCCGATCCTCGACGTCGTCGACCGCGTGCTCTACATCGCCGGGGGTCGGTTCCGGATCGGTTCCCCGGACGAGGTCCTGCGCGCCGACGTCCTGAGCGACCTGTACGGCACTCCCGTCGACGTCGTCCGCACCATGGGACGCATCGTCATCGTCGGGGCGAACGAGGCCCACGAGCACCACCCGGGCGAGGTCGACCCGCACGCTGACCAGCCGGACGAGGGGCGGATCTGATGGACGTGCTCTCGACCGTCTTCTCGTTCCAGGACTACGGCCAGCTCCTCGTGCTGGTGCAGAACTCGATCTGGGCCGGCGCGGTGCTCGGCATCGTCGGCGGGCTCATCGGACCGTTCGTCGTCGCCCGGAACATGCCCTTCGCCGTGCACGGCATCTCGGAGCTCTCGTTCGCCGGGGCCAGCGCGTCGCTGCTGCTCGGGGTGAACGTCGTCTCCGGCTCACTCGTCGGATCGGTCATCGCTGCCCTGCTCATCGGCGTCCTCGGGTCGCGTGCCCGGGAGCGCAACTCGATCATCGCCGTCCTCATGCCGTTCGGGCTCGGGCTCGGCATCCTCTGCCTGGCGCTCTACAAGGGCCGGGCCGCCAACAAGTTCGGGTTGCTCACCGGGCAGATCGTCTCGGTCGACAACCCGCAGCTGACGTTCCTGATCGTGGTCGCCGCGATCGTCGTGGCGACGCTGCTCGTCATCTGGCGCCCGCTGATGTTCGCCTCGGTCGACCCCGACGTGGCCGCGGCCGCGGGGATCCCGGTGCGGACCCTCGCGATCGTGTTCATGCTCGTGCTCGGACTGGCCACCGCCGTGTCGGTGCAGATCGTCGGTGCGTTGCTCGTGCTGTCCCTGCTCGTCACCCCGGCGGCCGCGGCCCTGCGCCTCAGCTCGCACCCGGTCGTCGTGCCCGTGCTGTCGACGGTGTTCGCGGTGACGTCGGTCGTCGGTGGCATCCTGCTCGCACTGGGCGGCGGCCTGCCGATCAGCCCCTACGTGACAACGATCTCGTTCGCGATCTGGGTGGTCTGCCGGATCATCGGGTCACGACGCGACAGGCGGGGACGCAACCGCGTCGCCGGCCGGAACCAGCGTGGCGGGGGCGAACCGGGCCTCCAGGCCGGGACGACGTCGACAGCCGGTCGGAAGGAAGAGGTGTCAGCATGAACGCCGTGCAGAAGACCAAGCGGAACACGTGGCAGCGCGAAGCGGTGCGCGGAGCCCTCGACTCGACCGAGGGGTTCGTCAGCGCGCAGGCGCTGCACCAGCACCTGCGGGACGAGGGCTCGACCATCGGTCTGGCCACGGTCTACCGGGCCCTCGCCGACCTGGCCACCGAGGGCGACGCCGACTCGCTGCAGCAGGACGGCGAATCGCTGTACCGGGCGTGCACGACGGACGCGCACCACCACCACCTGATCTGCCGGAACTGCGGCCGGACCGTCGAGATCGAGGCGGACCCGGTGGAGCAGTGGGCGCAGGACGTCGCCGCCGCCAACGGGTTCACCAACGCCAGCCACGTCGTCGACATCTTCGGCGAGTGCGCCGTCTGCACGGCAGCCCGCGCGACCGCCGCAACCGACGAGTAACCTGCCCCGCATGCACGTCATCCTGGTCCCCGGGTTCTGGCTCGACGCGAGCGCGTGGGACGACGTCGCCCCGGTGCTCCGCGAGGCCGGGCACTCGGTGCAGGCGATCACGCGTGACGGCGACACGCTCGACGAGCAGGTCGCCGCGTTGGTCGCGATCCTGGACGACGTCGCGTCCGCCGACGAACCGGTCGTGCTCGCCGGACACTCGGGTGCCGGGCCGATCGCGTACATGGCCGCCGACCAGCGCCCGTCGCTCGTCGCGCACCTGCTCTACGTCGACACGTTCCCGGGGCCCGAGGGCGGGTGCGTCAACGACGAGCTGCCCGTGGTCGACGGGGTCGTGCCGCTGCCGTCGTGGGACATCTGGGAACCCGCCACCGTCCGGGGCATGACGCCCGAGGTCCGGCAGGACGTCGAGCACCGGGCGATCCCCGAGCCGGCCTCGGTGCCGTCGGACCGGTTCCACTACGCCGACCCGGCACGGCACACGATCCCCGCGACGATCATCACCTGCGAGATCCCCGCCGCCGAGCTGCTGGCGATGGTGGCGGACCACCAGGCCTGGGCGGCCGAGCTCGTCGCGACCGAGGAGCTCTCCATCGTCGGGCTCGAGACCGGCCACTGGCCGATGTTCACGGCGCCGCAGCAGCTCGGGGAGCTGATGGTGCAGGCGCTCGCGCCCAAGCCGACGCAGGCGCCGTAGGGGCGACCACACGGGTGCGTGAGCGGCCCTGTCCGGCAGCCACGGGCCTCCAGGCCTGGAGGCGCGGCTTGCGACACGCCCGGTCCTCGCGTAACGTGGACCCCTGGTTCTCCGCGTCCGCGCGGCGGACCCGTTGTTCCAAGCCCTCCGACCGTCGCGAACGCCGCGGTCGCGTGGTGTCCGGCTCTCCTTCGACAGGGGATGCGGACCTGGGCGGTGCACACAACCCCCTCGCACGGTCACCCCGGTGGCAGTGCGCGTGTGCACCAGGCAAGTGAACTTGGGTGCGGCCGTCCGGTCGCACGGTACTCAGGAGGAAACCATGGCAGCAGTGTGCCAGGTGACCGGCGCCGTTCCCGGCTTCGGTCACAACATCTCGCACTCGCACCGCCGGACGAAGCGTCGCTTCGACCCGAACGTGCAGAAGAAGACGTACTACGTGCCCTCGCTTCGTCGTAACGTCACGCTCACGCTCAGCGCGAAGGGCATCAAGGTGATCGACGCACGTGGCATCGAGTCCGTCGTCAAGGATCTCCTCGCCCGTGGGGAGAAGATCTGATGGCGAAAAAGGGTCAGGACATCCGTCCGATCATCAAGCTCCGCTCGACGGCGGGCACCGGGTTCACCTACGTGACCAAGAAGAACCGTCGGAACAACCCCGACCGACTCGTGCTGAAGAAGTACGACCCGGTGATCCGCAAGCACGTCGACTTCCGTGAGGAGCGCTAAGCATGGCGAAGAAGAGCAAGATCGCGAAGAACAACCAGCGTGCCGTCATCATCGCGCGCTACGCCGAGCGTCGTCTCGAGCTGAAGAAGGCCCTCGTGGACCCGAACGGCACCGACGAGTCGCGTGAGGCCGCCCGCGTGGGCCTGCAGAAGCTGCCCCGCGACGCATCGCCCATCCGGTACCGCAACCGTGACGCCATCGACGGCCGCCCCCGTGGCCACCTCGGTGAGTTCGGCATCAGCCGTGTCCGCTTCCGTGACATGGCCCACCGCGGCGAGCTCCCCGGCATCACGAAGAGCTCCTGGTAAGCACTCGCAGTACACGACGCCCCGTCACCTCCTGGTGGCGGGGCGTTCGCTGTGTACGGGGTACATGCGAGCCGTCATTCGTCACATCTGCCCCTCCAGCACCCCCTCGGAGCCCCGACAACCCCGGAAATCCGGGCGAGTCGGCGGTTTTCACCCCCGGCGGCTGGTAGGTTCAACTCCGGTTCCGCCGGGCCCTCGGCCCACTGGCACCGTGGCACGGGGCAACCGCTCCGGGCGCCGGACGACACGTGCGTCCGACCGATACTGCAAGAAGTCCGAGGAGGACATCCATGGCTGACAAGTCACTGAACCGCACCGAGCTCGTCGCTGCCGTCGCCGCTGAGTCCGGCCAGAGCCAGGCCACCGTCAACGGCGTCGTCGACGCGCTCTTCAGCGTCGTCTCGTCGTCCGTCGCCGACGGCACGAAGGTCACGATCCCCGGTTGGATCGCCTTCGAGAAGACGCACCGCGCCGCCCGCACCGGCCGCAACCCGCAGACGGGTGACGCCATCGAGATCGCCGCGAGCGACTCGGTCAAGGTCAGCGCCGGCTCGAAGCTCAAGGCTGCGGTCAAGTAAGACTGTTCCGCGCATCGGGAGGGACGGCTTCGGCCGTCCCTTTCGTCGTTCCCGGGGCGCGTGCGTGGACGTGTGCTCGGTCGGGCGCGCGTGCGTGCGCCCGGTGCGCGCGTCCTGCCTGGAGGCCCGAGCCGGTTTGCACAGATCGGCCCGCCCCGTCCGTCGGCCGGGTGGGCACCGCCTAGGCTTGACGGGTGAATCGGATCGCGCGCATCGCCGGTCCCGCCGTGCTCCTGCTCGTCGGGTTCGTGGCGCTGCTCACGGCACTCGTCATCGGTGGGGGCGCGAACCCCGCACTCATCGCCGACCCGGGGCCCGTCGTCCGCTTCGGGCTGCCGATCGCCCGGCTCGTCGTCGACCTGGCCGCGGCCACCACGATCGGTGGGCTCGCACTGGCGACCATCGGCCTCTCGCGCTCCGGCCCCGAGTGGAACCGCGCGATCGACGTCGCCGCCGGGGCCAGTGGCGTCTGGACGGTCGCGTCGGCCGTCGCCACGTTCTGCACGTTCCTCAGCGTCGCCGGTTCGCGCATCAGCATCGACGAGCAGTTCGGGCAGTCGATGGGGGTGTTCCTCACCGGCACCGAGCTCGGTCTCGCCTGGCTCGTGACCGTCCTCGTCGCCGCGGCCGTCACGGTGCTCTGCTTCGCCGTCCGTTCGCGGGGCATGGTCGCCCTGACCGCCGGCGTCTCGATGATCGGCCTCATCCCGCTCGCGCAGCAGGGCCACGCCGCCGGCACCGCGAGCCACGACGCCGCCGTGACGGCACTGGGGCTGCACCTGGTCGGTGCGGCGCTGTGGGTCGGTGGGCTCGTCATGCTCGTGCTGCTGCGCGGGGTGCTGCCCGGCGACCGGCTGGCTGCCGTCGTGGCCCGGTACTCGAGCATCGCCCTCGGCTGCTTCGTGCTCGTCGCCGTCTCCGGCACCGCGTCGGCGCAGATCCGCGTCGGGGCGCTGTCCAACCTGTTCACCCCGTACGGCACGCTCGTCCTGGTGAAGATCGGTGCGATCGTCGCCATCGGGGTCCTCGGCGCGGTGCAGCGTCGTCGGGCCATCCGTGCGCTGACCACCTCGCCCGATCGACAGCGGCCCTTCTGGACCCTCATCGTGGTCGAGCTCGCGGTGATGGGTGTGGCGTCGGGGTTCGCCGCGGCACTCGGGCGGACCGCCACGCCGGTCGACCAGATCGCCCTGAGCAAGACCACCGACCCGAGCCCCGCGGAACTCCTGACCGACGACCTGCTGCCGCACGCGCCCGGTGCGTGGGGCTGGCTGACCCAGTGGAACATCGACCTGTTCTGGCTGATCGCCGCCGTGCTGCTCGCTGCGACCTACGTGGCCGGCGTCGTGCGACTGCGACGGGGCGGCGTTCGGTGGCCGGCGCGTCGCTCGATCGCCGCGGCCCTGGCGGTCGTGTCCCTGGTGGTCGCGACCTCGGGCTCGCTGCACCAGTACGACCGGTTCCTCGTCTCGGCGAACGTCGGTGCCCACGTGCTGCTCGGCCTGGTCGTCCCCGCCCTGGTGTGGGCGGCGGCCCCCGTCGCCCTGATCCGCGCCGCCGTGCAACCCCGGAACGACGACAGCACGGGCGTGCGTGAGTGGACCGACGTCATCGTCGAGCACCCGTCCGTGCGCTACCTGGCCCAGCCGTTCCCCGCGTTCCTGCTCGCGGCGGCCCTGTGGTGGGCCTTCTTCGCGACCGACGCCGTCCGGTGGTCGGTGAGCGACCCCACCGGCCGCACCGTCAGCGACGTCGTGTTCCTGCTGGTCGGGCTCCTGGCCGTCCCGACGCTCTGCACACCGATCCCCGCCGGGCACCGTCGTCCGACCACGGCTGCCGCGGTCGTCCGGATCGTCGGTGCCGTGGTGATCGCGGCGGGCACGGTCTCGCTCGGCATCGCGATGCGCGGGCCGCTCGGGCTGCTGCAGGCCTCGTGGTTCGGCGCGATGGGTCGGACGTGGGGGCCGGACCCGCTCGTCGACCAGGCCAGGGCCGGCCTGGTGCTGATCGTCGCCGGGGTGCTGCTCCTGGTGACCGTGGTCGTGGTGGTGCTCGTGCGGCTGCGGCGTGACGGCGGAGACGCGGTCGACATTGTTGACGCAGCTGCAGCCGGTTCCACCGCCGTCGCCGAGCCCGCTGCCCGGGCCGACCAGGACGACCTGGACTTCGACGACGTCAGTGACGACCTCGAACCCTCGCCCGGGGCGGACGCCCGATGAGCATCGAGCTGAGCGACGAACAGCGCGCCGTCTTCGAGTACATCGAGCACACCCGTGACCACGTCTTCATCACCGGCCGGGCCGGCACGGGCAAGTCCACGCTGCTCAACCACCTGTCGTGGAACACCGAGAAGCAGGTCGTCATCTGCGCCCCGACGGGAGTCGCTGCGCTCAACGTCGGCGGCCAGACGATCCACTCCCTCTTCCGGCTGCCGATCGGGCTCATCGCCGACGCCGAGCTGCGGCAGGGCCCGGACACCCGCAAGCTCCTCAACACGATCGACACCCTGGTCATCGACGAGGTGTCGATGGTCAACGCCGACCTGCTCGACGGCATGGACCGGTCGCTCCGCAAGGCCCGCGGTCGGCAGTTCGAGGCGTTCGGCGGCGTCCAGGTCGTGATGTTCGGCGACCCGTACCAGCTGCCCCCGGTGCCCGGCGACGCCGACGAGCGCGCCTACTTCACCGACCACTACCGGTCGATGTGGTTCTTCGACGCCAAGGTGTGGCTCGAGGCCGAGCTCAACATCATCGAGCTCGCCACGGTGCACCGGCAGCGCGACGACGCCTTCGCCGCGATGCTCACCGCCGTCCGGCACGGCCGGGTCACCGCGGACATCGCCGAGCAGCTCAACACCGCCGGGGCACGTCCGGCTCCGGACGACGCCATCACCCTGGCGACCCGCAACGACACGGTCGCCCGGATCAACAAGGCGGCCCTCGAACGGCTGCCCGGCAAGGTGAAGACCGCCAAGGCCGACGTGAACGGCGACTTCGGTGGACGGAACTTCCCGGCCGACGAAGCCCTCGAGCTGAAGCCCGGAGCGCACGTGATGTTCCTGCGCAACGACGCCGACCAGCGCTGGGTGAACGGCACCCTCGGCATCGTGACGGCCATCCGCGACACCGTGTGGGTCGACGTCGACGGTGAGTCGTTCGAGGTCCAGCCGTCGGTGTGGGAGAAGTTCAAGTACTCGTACGACGCGGACAAGAAGGAACTCAAGAAGGACACCGTCGGGGAGTTCCAGCAGTTCCCGCTCCGACTGGCCTGGGCCGTGACCATCCACAAGTCGCAGGGCAGCACCTACGACCGGGCCGTGGTCGACCTGGGCAACCGGGTGTTCAGCGCGGGCCAGACGTACGTGGCGCTGTCGCGGCTGACCTCGCTCGAGGGGTTGTTCCTCACCCGCCCGCTCCGGCCGCAGGACATCATCGTGGACCTGGACGTCCGGCGCTTCATGTCCGAGGCGCCCCGCATCGTCGCCACCGAGCTCGAGTCCCCGAAGAAGCAGCCCGACGCCGACTGACGCGTCCGACCTGCGGCTGTCCCCGGCCGCCGTCCGAGCGGGTTCCGTCCGTTCCGCGCGGCGCGGCGCGGTTGAGCGGTCACGACTCCCCGTCGGTCCCGCCTCGAGCGGTCACGATCTGTCGCTCCGAGGCGCCGCAGCCGACGGTTCGTGACCGGCCGGCAGACCTGAGCGGGGAGTCGTGACCGGACGACACACCCGCCGGACCACCCCGCCGCCCGCACACACGACGACGCCCGCCTGCCGGAGCGGCAGACGGGCGTCGGGGAGTGCGGTCGAGCGGGTGCGTCAGGCGCGCGCGCTCGCAGCGCGCGGAGGTTCTCCTTGTCGGCACCGAGCGCGGTGAGCAGCAGGAGCACACCGACGACGGCGTGGAACACGTTGTCCGTGGTGTTCAGCGCGAAGACGTTGGCCGAGGTGTCGACGAAGACGAAGCCGTACACCGCGAAGACGACGAGCAGGACCCCGACGAGCAGGACCCCGACGAGCAGGTTGCCGTTGCGCGATCCGACGGTGTTGCCGAGGCCGGTGATGAGCAGCACTGCGGCGAGCAGCACCCACACCAGGCAGAGCGCCGGGTTCACGCCGAACGCGTTCCACAGCATGCCGCCCTGGCGGTTGAAGAAGCCCGGGTCGCCGTCGGCGGCGAAGAAGAAGCCCAGGACGCCCCAGAGTGCGAGGACGCCGCCGGCCGTGAGTGCGAGACCCCGGTTCGGCGAGGCGATGATGCCCGGTTCCTTGATGGCCACTTCGGTTTCCTCCTCGTACACTGCCGACGCGACGTGCGTCGGTCCCGCGTGGTGCGACGGCCCGGCGGGGATCACCGATCCCCTCGTGTCAGCGCGCAGTGCGCGGCCGACGGGGGTGCGGTTCCCAGCCTCCGGCCGGTGCTCCAACGGTATCGTGTCGGACCCCGACCGACCCAATCGCAGCGCCGCCGCCAGTCGTGCGACGAGCCCGACGACGACCACCCCGAGGAGGACCAGCCCGGTGACCTTGACACCCGAGCGCAGTGCATCCGAGTCGCGCGGACCGTGGGTCTCGCGGCGGGTGCGGTGGGCTGCGCTGGCGGCTCTGGGGTTCGTGATCGTGCCTCTCGTTTACGGGGTCGCGGTGCTGACCCCGGTCGGTCAGAAAGCGGAGGACGCCGCGCTCGGCGGGGTCCGGGAGTCCGACCTGTTCAGTTCGGACACTGCGCTCAACGTCATCTCGGTGCCGGTGATCCTGTTGCTCGTCGTCGTGATCGTCGCCGTGGCGTTCGCCAGACGGCGGCTCTCGGTGGGACTCGGCGCGGGGGTCGTGGTGCTCGCGTCGGCGGCCACCTCGACGCTCGTCAAGCGTATCGCCGTGCGCCCTGAGATCGCTCAGTCGACGACGCCGAACTCGTTCCCGTCCGGGCACGCGACGATCGCGCTGGCGGCGCTGTTCGCCGTCCTGATGGTCACGCCTCGTCGGTTCCGCCCGCTGGTGACCATCGTCGGCGCCGGGTACGCGGTCTTCGTGGCGAACCAGACCGTGGTCTACGGCTGGCACCGGGTCAGCGACATCATCGGTGCCTGCGCGATCGCGATGTTCTGGCTCGGGATCGTCCGCGCGGTCGGGCCCCGGGTCGACCGCGGGCTCCGGGGCGACCGTGACGGTCGGCGGGGGCCGCGGCGGGTGGTGAGCGTCGTGCTCCTCGTCGCGACCGGGATCACGCTGGCGATCGGTGTCGCGGCGCTCGTGGTCGGCCTGACCGGCGGCGGCGCGCACGACCACGCCGCGATCCTGGTTGCGGGACGGCTGGCGTCCAGTGCGAGCGTCCTGTCGGTCGTGACGATCGTGTGGTTCCTCGACGGGATGCACCACGCCGCGCGAACCGACCCGGCCACGCTGCCGGCCGCCTGACGCGCGGAGCGGGAATGCTGACGCGTGCGCTACGTTGTACCCAGCAAGTCGATGCAAACGCATCGAAATCGCGAAAGGCGGCGCATCATGCAGTTCGGCATCTTCACGGTCAGTGACGTCACGACCGACCCCACGACCGGCACCACGCCGGACGACACCCAGCGCGTCCGCGACATCCTGACGATCGCCGAGCACGCCGACCAGGCCGGGCTCGACGTCTTCGCGACCGGCGAGCACCACAACCCGCCGTTCGTGGCCTCGTCGCCGACCACGCTGCTCGCCTACCTGGCGGCGAAGACGAAGGGCATCACCCTGTCCACGTCGACGACCCTGATCACCACCAACGACCCGGTGCGCATCGCTGAGGAGTACGCGATGCTCCAGGTCGTCTCCGACGGCCGCATGGACCTGATGATGGGCCGCGGCAACACCGGCCCCGTCTACCCGTGGTTCGGGCAGGACATCCGCCAGGGCGTCAACCTGGCGATCGAGAACTACGCACTCGTCCGCCAGCTGTGGGAGAACGACGTCGTCAACTGGCAGGGCAAGTTCCGCACGCCGCTGCAGGGCTTCACCTCGACCCCGCGTCCGCTCGACGGTGTCCCGCCGTTCGTCTGGCACGGCTCGATCCGCACGCCGGAGATCGCCGAGCAGGCCGCCTACTACGGTGACGGCTTCTTCCACAACAACATCTTCTGGCCGATCCAGCACACCGAGCAGATGGTCGGCCTGTACCGCCAGCGCTTCGAGCACTACGGGCACGGCCGCGCCGACCAGGCGATCGTCGGGCTCGGTGGGCAGTTCTTCGCGCGGAAGAACTCGCAGGACGCGATCAACGAGTTCCGGCCCTACTTCGACAACGCCCCGGTCTACGGTCACGGCCCCTCGATGGAGGACTTCACCGCCCAGACCCCGCTCACCGTCGGTTCGCCGCAGCAGGTCATCGACCGGTACGCGGCGATGAAGGACCACGTCGGCCACTACCAGCGCCAGCTGTTCCTCATCGACCACGCCGGTCTGCCGCTCAAGACGGTGCTCGAGCAGATCGACATCCTGGCGACGGACATCGTGCCGGAGCTGCGCAAGCTGAACGACGAGGGTCGCCCCGCCGACGTCCCGTCGGACCCGCCGTCGCACGCGGCACGTGCCGCTGCCGCGATGGCGGACGGCACCGTCGGCAGCGACCACGTCGCCGCCGAGGACGAGTGGACGGGCGCCTCCGTCTGACGCTCGCAGCGCTCGCATCGTGAGCAGGAATGGTCGGGTCCCGCGAGGTGACCCGACCATTGCTGCTCACCATGCGCGGTGGGCGCGGCCACGACCGGACGGGAGGCCCCGTGCCAGCTGGCACCGGGCCTCCCGTCCGTCTCGGCGCGTGTTCTCGGACCGCACCCGCTTCACGGGGTCAGCGACACTTCACGGGGTCGCTGGTGCGTGAGCTGTCGCTCAGCGCGTGAGTTCGGCGGCGGGCTCCGCGGCGGGGCGGGCCGGCACCAGCTTCAGGCCGACCACGCACCCGACGATGCCGGCGATGAACAGCAGGCGAAGGACGGTGACGGGCTCCGCGCCGGTGGCCATGCCCCACAGCACCGTGAGCGCGGCGCCGGTACCGGTCCACACCGCGTACGCCGTGCTGATCGGGATGTGCTTGAGGACGTAGCCGAAGGCGACCAGGCTGATCACGATCGTGACGGCGAACACGATCGTCGGTCGGAGCTCGGTGAAGCCGTCGCTCTCGCCCAGGGCGGTCGCCCAGACGGTCTCGAGTGCGGCGCTGACGAACAGGACGATCCACGCCACGTCAGCTCACCACCTTGAGGCCGATGACGCACGCCACCAGGCCGAAGACCAGGGCGAGGCGGGCGAGGGACGCGGCCTCCTGTCGGCGGAGGATCGCGACGACCACGGTCAGGGACGCCCCGATACCGACCCAGACGGCGTAGGCGGTGCCGACCGGGATGCTCTTCATCGCGAACGCCAACCCCACCATGCTCAGTGCCATCCCGGCGACGAACACGATCGTGGGGACGACCTTCTTGAAGCCGTTCGAGGCGCTGAGGGCGGTGGCCCAGACGGCCTCGAGCACGCCGCTGAGCACGAGGATTGCCCATGCCATGACGATGTCCTTTCCTGCTGGAGTCGTTCGTTCTCGTTGTCGTACGACTGTGCGACAACGACATCGACGGTAGCACGAGTTCGTACAACTGTGCGAGTATGGCGTCGTGGCCAGGAGCATGGACGTCGACGAACGGCGCCGCACCGTGTCCGAGGCGGCCTGCCGTGTCCTCGCCCGCGACGGCCTCGGGGCGCTCAGCGTGCGGAACGTCGCTGCCGAGGCCGGACTGCCGCCGAGCACGGTCCGCTACACGTTCCCGACCCAGGCGAGCGTCCGCGAGCACACCATCACGCTCGTGTTCGACCGGATCCGCGAGCGCATCGATGCCATCCCCGCTGACCTGACGCCGGCCCGACGGGCACGCCGGATCGTGCTCGAGCTGCTGCCCCTCGACGAGGAGCGGGTCATCGAGCTCGAGGTCTACCTGGCGCTCGGCAACGCCGCGCTCACCGACGTCGCGCTCCGGCCGACGCTCGACCGGACCGTCGCGGCGATGCGGACGTGGTGTGAGGAGATCCTCGGGTTGCTCGGCGTGCCGGCGGACGACCGGGAGTACGAGGCCTGCCGTCTGCACGCGCTCCTGGACGGGCTCGCGATGCAGGTCGTCCGACTGGCTCCGGGGGAGTCCGGCGACTGGGCGATCGACGTGCTCGACCGACACCTGGACGGCGTCACCGCGGGCTGAGCGCGCGGCCCCCTCGCACCGTGCGAGGGCGCGCGCGCAGCCCCGGGCAGGACGCGTCACCTATCCTGTCCCGGTGACGACGACCACGCGGCCGCCGCAGCGCACTCGGAGCCTCACCGGCCCCGGCCTGGTGCTGCTCGCCGTCGTGATCCTGCTGGGCATCCGGCTGTTCTCCCCGAGCATCGGGACGACCGGGCTGCCGGACGTCGTGCAGGACTTCCTCACGCTGGCGATCAGCGTCGTCGTCGAGTCCCTGCCGTTCGTGGTGCTCGGCATCGTGCTGTCGATCGTCGTCGAGGTCTGGGTGCCGGTCGGCGCGCTCGAGAAGGTCCTGCCGCAGAACGCCTTCGGCCGTCGCGCCGTGATCTCCCTGATCGGCATGCTGTTCCCGGTGTGCGAGTGCGGCAACGTCCCGCTCGCCCGAGGCCTGATGATGCGCGGGTTCACGCCGGCCGAGGCCGTCACGTTCCTCGTCGCGGCCCCGATCCTCAACCCGCTCGTCATCATCAGCACCGCGCAGGCGTTCGGCTGGTCCGGGTGGATCCTGCCGGTGCGCATCGTCGGCGGGTTCGTCATCGCGAACCTCGTCGGCTGGATCGTCGCCGCGCACCGCCGTCCGGCCGACCTGCTGCTCCCCGCCTTCGAGGCCCGGTGCCGTGCGGCCGTCGGAGCGCCCCGCGGCCTGCACCGCTGGCGGCAGAGCGCCGCACAGTTCGGCGGCGAGACGGCGACGATGATGCCGGCGCTGTTCGTCGGTGCCGGGCTCGCCGCGGCGATCCAGGTCGCTGTTCCCCGCTCGACACTGGTGGCCGTCGGCTCGAACCCGGTGCTGTCCGTCGCGGCGATGATGCTGCTGGCGATGACGGTGTCGCTCTGCTCGAACGTCGACGCCTTCTTCGCGCTGTCGTTCGCGTCGACGTTCCTGCCCGGGTCGATCACGGCCTTCCTGATCATCGGGCCGATCATCGACGTCAAGATGATCGCCCTGCTGCGCACGACGTTCCGGGTCCGCTTCCTGGTGCTGCTGTCCGTCGTGTGCGTCCTGTTCGCCGGAGCCGTCGGGTTGGTGATGAATGTCCTCGTCTGATGCACGCAGCAACGCGGCCGCGTACCTGGGTCTCGGGTCGGTGCTGGCCGCGGCGCTCTGCACGCTGTGGCTCGCGCTGGTCGGGCACCTCGACCTGTACATCAACCCGCGGTACTCGGTGTTCACGGTCGTGCTCGCCGCCGTCGGTGTGCCCGCGTCGATCGCCGGACTGGTGGCCACCGCCCGCGGGTACGGCCACACGCACGGTGACGAAGCGGACGAGCACCACGCCGACGCCCACGTCGCCGCTGATGCCCACGGGCACGACGCCGACGCCGACGCCCACGAGCCGCGCCCCGGCCGCGGTCGCGCCGTCCGCCTCGCCCTCGGCGGTGCCGCCGCCGTCGTCACGATCGGCGTCACCGTCGCGATGCTCGTCCTGCCGCCGACGACCCTGTCCGCCCGCACCGCCCAGCAGCGGAGCGTGGACTCCGCGACCCTGTCCAACGCGACCGGCTCCGAGTCCGCAGTGCAGCTGCTCGGCAGCGAGGGCGTCGACACCTCGCAGTACGGCGTCAAGGACTGGGCCGCGCTGATCCGGCAGACCACCGACACCACGGCCCTCGTCGGCAAGCCGGTCGAACTGTCCGGCTTCGTGGTGCCCGGCGACGACGGGTCCTTCACCCTCACCCGCTTCGTGATCAGCTGCTGCGCCGTGGACGCGCAACCGGTCGGCCTCGGCGTCGTGACCGGCGACGGCACCGGGACCGTCCCCGACGAGGGGCAGTGGGTCACCGTCCGCGGAGCCCTGGCCGCCAACCCGGACCAGTCCGCCGACGCCCGCATCGTCGTCAAGGCCGCGAAGATCACCGACATCGCGCAGCCCGAGGACCCGTATGAGTTCTGAGCGCCGCGGAGACCAGCCCCGCGAGCGGCGCAGAGACGAGCGCCGCGAGCGCCGCCCCGTCGCACACCGCTTCCACCGCCGGTACGTCGCCGTCGTGGTGGTCCTCGCCGTGGTCGCCGCGCTCGCCGCGGTCGTCGGCTCGCAGCAGGGCCCGCGGCTCCGCGACGTGTCCTACGACGCGACCGGCCTCGTCACCCGTCCGGCCCAGCGGGTGATCCTGACGGCGAACCAGGCGCTGCAGAAGGTCGCCGCCGCCGACGTCCGGGTCAGCCCGGCTGCGGCGCACACCGTGACCTCGAGCGGCAACACCATCGCGGTCGAGTTCGCCGGACCCCTGGCGTACGACCGCGAGTACACCGTGACGGTCGCGGACGTCCGGGCACCCGGGCAGCGCGCCACGTCCGACCTGACCGCGGCGATCCGCACCGGCAGCACCGACGTGCTCGCACTCGTGCCGGGGCAGGCCGGGGCGAAGGACCGCATCGTCCGGCGATCCCTCGACGCGGGCGGCGCCACCACCGTCCACGAGGGCACCGCGATCTCCGAGTACGCCCGGCTCGGCCGTTCCCTGGTGGTCGTGAGCGGCACGGACGCCAGCTCGTCCGTCGACATCGTGGCGCTGAGCGGTGGTGTGCAGGACGCCGACGCCCCCGTCGAACACCTCACCCTGCCGACTTCCGAGGGTCGCGTCACGGCGCTCCACGTGGCCGACGACGGTGCCTCGTTCGGGTTCGAGTACGCCGACACCTCGACCGGGCAGTCCCGGAACACCGGTCTGTACGTGGTCGACATGACGGGCACCCACATGCCCACGGCGATCGCGGCGGACGGCAAGCCGAAGACGGGCGCCGTGCCGATGACCGTCGGGCAGTGGGCCTACGTGCCGCGGACCGAGAGCGCGCTGGTCCGGACGGGCAGCGACGACCTGGTGCTCGTCGACATGAGCGGGCGTGCCGACCCGGTCCGGCTCGGCAGCGCCACCTACCTGCACGGCTTCGTCGGCACCGGCACCACGGCCGTCGTCGAGACGGGAACCGGTATCGAGCGGTTGGACCTGACCGACGGGTCGAAGTCGGCGCTGCAGGCGCCCGCCGCGAGCACCGATGCGGCCGTCCTCGGCCGCATCGCCCAGCTGTCGGACGACACGTACCTGCGGGTGCTGGGGGACGTGCGGTCGGACGGCACCATCGCGGCACGGATCGTGCGTGTGGACGGGGGACGGGCCTCCCGGCTGCCCGTGACGATCCCGGACGACGCGAGCGTCACCGCGGTCTGCCCGTCCCCGAACAGCCAGTTCGTCGCAGTCGCGACGAAGTCGGCGGCCGGCGAGCTCGTGAGCATCGTCGACGCGGCCTCCGGTGCGCTCGAGGCGAGCATCGACGCGGGCTCCGTCGACTGGTGCGGCGCGCTGCCGTCCGGCGACGAGGTCGGCTGACGGTCTCGAGACGACAGACTGGAGGCCCGGTACCAGCTGGTACCGGGCCTCCAGTCGTTCAGGTGGTGACGACTACGCCAGCGTGGCCGCGTCGATCACGAAGCGGTAGCGGACGTCCGAGGACAGCACGCGCTCGTAGGCCTCGTTGATCTGGTCGGCGCTGATGAGCTCGGTCTCCGGGAGGATCCCGTGCTCGGCGCAGAAGTCGAGCATCTCCTGGGTCTCCTGGATGCCGCCGATGGCGGAACCCGCCCAGCTGAGCCGACGCGGGATGAGCGCGAAGGCCGGCACCTCGAGCGGCTCGGACGGAGCGCCCACGTTGACGAGCGTGCCGTCGACCTTGAGCAGGCCGAGGTAGGCGCCCATCGGGATCTTCGCCGAGACGGTGTTGATGATCAGCTCGAAGGAGTTCGCGAGCTTCTCGAACGTCTCCGGGTCCTTCGTCGCGTAGTGGGCCTTCGCGCCGTAGCGGAGCGAGTCCTCCTGCTTGGAGGTGGTCTGCGACAGGACGGTGACCTCGGCGCCGAGCGCGACGGCGATCTTGACGGCCATGTGGCCGAGCCCGCCCATGCCGACGACGGCGACCTTGGTGCCGGGACCGGCGTTCCAGTGGTGCAGCGGCGAGTAGGTGGTGATGCCGGCGCAGAGCAGCGGCGCGACCTTCTCGATGTCGAGCGATTCGGGGACACGGAGGACGAAGTCCTCGTTCACCACGACGGCCTGCGAGTAGCCGCCCTGGGTGATCGAGCCGTCGGCCGGGTCGACGCTGGCGTAGGTGCCGATGTTGCCCTTGAGGCAGTACTGCTCCTGGCCGGCGACGCAGTTCTCGCACTCGCCGCACGAGTTCACCATGCAGCCGACGCCGACGCGGTCGCCGACCTTGTGCTTGGTGACGTTCTCGCCGACCTCGGTGACGTGGCCGACGATCTCGTGGCCGACGACCTGCGGGTACTGGATGGGACCCCACTCACCGCGGACGGTGTGGATGTCCGAGTGGCAGATGCCGGCGTAGGCGATGTCGATCGCGACGTCGTCCGGGCCGACGTCCCGGCGGGTGATGGTGGTCTTGACGAGCGGCTCGGTCGCTGACGGTGCCGCGTACGCGTTGACGGTGCGCAATGATCTCCTCGTGGGGGTGGTGCGTTGCGGGCCGGTTCCGGCCCGGAACCAGTGTGCGCGCAGCCGCGGCCGGGTGGGAGGTACAACCAGGACACCCCTGTGCCCGCCGACGGGCGCGTCGCGGTGCTCGCGTCGTTCTGCTCACTCAGGCGAGCCGGGCCAACCGCTGCCCCGCGATCGTGGCGAAGCGCAGCGGGTCGGCGAGGGCGTCGTCGGGCTCGCCGGTGGTCTGCGTCGCGAGCACGGTGAGCGACGCGGCTGCCGCGTAGTCGTCGAGCGGGGCCTCGATCGCGCCGGCGACGAGCATCGAGCGGGCACCGGGAGCGTGCGCCGCGGTCAGGTCGCGGACCACCGAGGGCACCTTGCCGACGGCGCTCTGGCCGTCGAAGCACCCTTCGCCGCTGATCACCACATCGGCACCGTCGAGCAGCGCCGGCAGCCCGAGGACCTCGGCGACGGCCGCGGCCCCACCGGCGAGCGTGGCGCCCCACACCAGCAGGCCGAACCCGACACCGCCGGCGGCTCCGGCGCCCGGGGTGTCCGGGTCGACGTCGGGGAAGCGTGCGGCCCAGGTTGCGAGTCGGTCGTCGAAGGACACCACACGGTCGGGCGCGATGCCCTTCTGCGGGCCGAAGACGGCGGCGGCACCGGTCGGACCGAGCAGCGGAGAGGTCACGTCGGTGAGCACGGTGACACCGAGCGGGGGAGCGCGCGGAGGCCGCCGGTGTCGGCTCCTTCGCTGTCGAGTCCGAGCGCCTCGAGCACTGGACGCCCGCCGTCGGTCGACGCGCTGCCCCCGATGCCGAGCACGAGCCCCGTCGCACCGGCGTCGAGCGCGGCGGCGATCGCTTCGCCGAACCCGCGGCTCGTCGCCGTGTCCGGCATCGGAGCGTCGAGCAGGGGGAGGCCGCTCGTCGCGGCGAGCTCCACCACCGCGCGGCCGTCGGGCAGCCGCAGCCAGTGGGTGGCGACCGGGGTGCCGGCCGGTCCGGTCACGGCGACGGGGACCCGGACGGCTCCGGGGACCGCGGACTCGAAGGCGTCGAGCGTGCCCTCGCCGCCGTCGGCCATCGGGACGAGCACCACGTCGTCGTCGGGGCGTTCGGTCAGCCAGCCGTCGTGGACCGCCGCAGCGATCGACGCCGCCGTCGCGGTGCCCTTGAACGAGTCCGGAGCCACGATGATGCGCACGGCTCCCACCGTAGTGGCCGGTCGCCAGACGCCGGCGTGCGTGCGAGACGCCTTCGTGTGCGCGTGTGCGCGTGTGCGCGTGTGCGCGTGTGCGCGTGTGCGAGACGCCGGCGTGTGCGCAGGACGCCTCGTTGTCCTCGAGACGCCTCCGGATCCGGCGGCGTCTCGACGACATGGCGGCGTCGAACGGACACGCCGGCGTCTCGCGAACGCCCGCGCGCTGGCCTCAGGGCGCGGGCACCGGCTCCGGCAGGGCGAAGCGCGGGTGCGGCGCCCCGCCCGTCGCGAGGTCCGCGAGCATCTCGCCCAGCAGCGGCGCGAACTTGAAGCCGTGCCCGGAGAACCCCGTCGCCACGGTCAGCGGCCCGACGCGGTCGATGACGAAGTCCTCGTCGGGGGAGTTGTCGTACAGGCAGCTGATGAACGTCGGCTTCGTCGCGTCGACCCCCGGCACGTACCGCGCGACGTACGCCTGCAGCCGCTCGGCCTCGGCCGGCACGGGCACGAAGTCCCGGTGGTCCGGGTCGACGACGGGGCCGGTGCCGTGGAACCCGACCTTGACGCCCTCGCCCGGCGTGAGCAGCCCGTACACGTCGTCGCCGTCGGCCCAGTGCACGAAGCTCGGCCAGGCCGCGTCCGGCAGGTGGCTGGGGAAGTGGGCCGGCTGCTCCTGGGTGACGCGGATGGCCGGGAGGCCCGCCCCGCGTCCGGCGAGCAGCCCGCCGACCAGCGTGGGGGCCCACGAGCCCACCGCGGCCACCACGGACGCGGTACGGACCGCGCTGCCGTCGGACAGCGCCACGGTGACGTCGTCACCGTGGTCCTCGAGCCCGGTGACCCGCGTGTCGAACCGCAGGTCGGCGAGACCGGTCCGTTCGGCCAGCGTCAGGAACACCTCGATCGTCCGGTCGGAGCGGATGCGCCCGGCGGAGGGATGGGTCAGCACGCGCCCCTCGAACGCGATGCCGGGCCAGCGTGCTGCCGCCTGGTCCGGGGTCAGTGACTCGTGCGGGATGTCCGCGTCGGCGAGGGCGGCGGCGATCGCGTCGACGACCTCGGGCCGACCGTGGTCGACGGCCCCCGTGCGGACGATGAGTTCCTCGCCGGCGGCGGCCTCGAGCGCTCCCCACAGTTCGAGGGCCCGGGTGGTCAGCGCGACGTACTCGGGGTCGGCGTATCCCTGCCGGAAGATCCGGGTCGCACCGTGCGAGGAACCGAGGTGGTGGCCGCGGGCGTGCTGTTCCACGAGCAGGACGCGCTCGCCGCGGGCGGTGAGGGCGTAGGCGGTCGCGGCGCCGACGACCCCGGCACCGATGACGACGTGCGTTGCCGGTGCGGGGATGGTCATGTCGAGATCGTAGTCGGGCACGCCGACCCCGACACGACCGTCCCCATCAGCCGCCCGAGGTCGGCACCGTGGTCCCGAGGCCTCGTTCGCGAGCGACTTCGAGCACCAGGGCGGCGACCGCCAGATCCTGCGCACCGAGCCCGACCGAGTCGAACACCGTGACCTGGTCGTCGTCGACCCGGCCGGCGGCACGTCCGACGATGACCTCGCCGAGCTCGGTCGGGTGGAGGTCCTGCGGGAGCGCGCCCTCGACGACGGCCTCGAGCAGGTCGCCCGACTTCGACCAGGCTGTGGCCCGGCTGTCGACGAACACCGTCCCACGCGCCATCGCGGGGCCGTCGAGCTCGCGGTGGGTGGGGCGCGGACGGGCGCCGACGGCGTTCACGTGCTGGCCCGCGTGCAGCCAACCGCCCTCGACGACCGGGCGTACCGACGGCGTGAGCGTGCACAGGACGTCGCACTCCTCGGCCACCTGGCGGGGACCGCCCACCACGGTGCACCGTCGAGCGAGGTCGTCACCGACGGCCTCGAGGAACCGACCGGTCGTCGCCGCGGAGCGAGACCAGAGGAGCACCCGTTCGAAGTGCCAGACCTTCGCGAACGCGCGCAGATGCTCGACGGCGAGGTTCCCGGCGCCCACGAGCCCCAGCGTCGTGTTGTGCGATCGAGCGAGGTGCTGTGTGGCCACGACCGACGCTGCCGCCGTCCGCGCTCGGGTGATGTCCTTGCCGTCCAGCACGCCCAGGCACTCGCCGGTCATCGCAGACGACACCAAGATGGTGGACCGCTGGGTCGGCAGGCCGCGGGAGGCGTTGTGCGGGATGTCCGCCATGAGCTTCACCGCCACCAGACCCAGCCGGTCGGACCGCACCGCCATCGGCAGGAACAGCGCATCGTCGGCACCGGACATGGCAACCGGGGCCGGTTGCTGCATCCGGCCTGCTCCGAGGTCGGCGTGGACGGCTTCGACGGCTTCGAGCACATCGACGTCCTCGAGCGCAGCAGCGACGTCGGACGCCTCGAGGACGAGCGTCACGAGACGGCGACGGCGCTCGGCGAACCGAGGAGTTCGTCGTACGACGGGACATGCGTCGTGAGTCCGCCGTCGAACAGGATCCGCATCCACCGGTCGGACGCATCACGGTCCACGACGGCGGAGTCCCACACGCCGCCCGCCGCCATCTCGTCGGCGGCTCGTCGGAGCAGTGACTGGTCCTTGTCCGGCCAGCGTGCTGCGAGCACGGCGGTGATCTCGGCGTCGGCGTGCCCAGCGGTGATCCGCTGCATGGCCGCAGCGATGCCGTCCATGAACCGGGGCACGCGGTCACCGAGTTCCTCGATGCGGTCGGTGCGGGTGTAGTAGACGCTGTTCGGCATCACCCCGCCGGCATCGAGGTGCCGGAAGACGATCGACCCGCCGCCGGCCGCCACGAGCTCCTCGGCGGAGACGAGGTCGAGGATGATGGCGTCACCGAGGCCTCCCCGGTAGAGCTCCACGAGCATGGCGGTCGACAGGTCGCGGACGAAGCGGGTCGCTGCGACGTCGAAACCGGCTTCGCGGACGAGCCCCGCCGTGAACTCGTACGGCGCGCTGCCGCCCGCACCCGGCGCGAGCACGACCTTCCCCGCGAGCCAGTCCAGGGTGATCGGGGCAGTCTCGTTCCGCGCGACGATGGTCATCGGGAAGGCGTTGTTCAGCTGTCCGACGACCGACAACTCACGGGCGGTGCCGGCGTACATCGCCGGCACCCAGAGGCCCCCGAGCGCGAGGTGGGCTGCACCCGAGTCGATGTCGTCGAGGACGCCCGTCCACGGGTCGCAAGCGGTGGCGGTCACGGTGAGTCCGCGTTCGGCGAAGAGGCCGCCCAGGTCGGCGACGTACTCGGGCAGGTAGTTGAGGCCGTTCGCGGTCGCCGAGATCTGCAGGGTGTCCATGGTGGTGCTCCGTTCGTGGTGTGCGGTATGCCGGGCGTTCCCCGGCACACCGCTGGATCGTGTGGGTGGATCGGGTGGTTCAGGTGGACCTGGCGGTGAGGACGTTCTCGTTCACGTCCTCGAGGGACCGACCGCGCGTCTCGGGAGCGAACCGCGACGCGATCACGAGCACCGCGTACATGGCTGCCGCGAGTCCGAAGACACCGGCGAAGGCCCAGGAACCGTAGAGCGCGATCGCGGCGAAGGGCATCACGGCGCCGGCGATGTTGCCGATCCCGTTCACGATCGAGGCGCCGGACGCTCGGATCGCCGTGGGGTAGACCTCGGCGGTCCAGGCCGCGAGCGTGGTGTTCGTCAGCATCGTGAAGAACTGGAACAGTGCGCCGAGGGCGAGGATCGCGCCGGTGTCGTTCCCGAACGCTGCGAACGCCAGTGCGGTCAGACAGCCCAGGACCCCCGCGGTGGCGATCAACGGTCGACGCCCGATGCGGTTCGCGAGCAGGGCGGCGGCGGTGCACCCGAGGAGCGAGCCGACGTTCATGATCATCGTGTACAGCAGACTCTGCGAGACGGAGTACCCGCGTTCGACGAGCAGCGTGGGCATGAGGAAGTTCAGCGTGACCTGCACCCCGAAGGCCATCCACGACGCGACCCCGATGGCGATCGTCCGGCGCAGGACCAGCCGGTGGAACACAGCTGCGGGTGAGGCGTGCAAGGACACCGGCGGGAGATCTGCAGGGCTGAGCCGGACGGGGCCGACGGCGTCCGCAGGCGGTGTCAAGGTGTTCGAGGCGAGGACCGCGAGCGAGCGGTTCGCGTCGTCGATCCGGCCCTTCGAGAGGAGCCAGCGCGGCGTCTCGGGCAACTTGCGCCGGTACAGGACGACGAACAGCGCGGGGAGCGCCAGGATCACGAAGCTCCAGCGCCAGACGTGGTCGTCGCCGCCGAGCGGGACGGCCAACGGGCCGAGGAGGAGCAGGAAGAGGCCGTAGGAGATGAAGTTCCCGATGCCGCCTGCACCGACGTTGATCGTGGCGATGAGTCCGCCCCGGTACCGGGTCGCGACCATCTCGGACAGCATCGCGATGCCGATCATGAACTCACCGCCGACGCCGATGCCGACGATGAAGCGGCTGACCAGCAGCATCTCGAAGTTCGGGGAGGCAGCGCTCAGCAGGCCGCCCAGCGTGTAGACGAGCAGGTTCAGGCCGAGTGAGAACCGGCGGCCGTAGCGGTCGGCGAGCCAACCGGCGAGGAGCCTGCCGACCAACCCACCGACGACGGTCGCGGTGTTGATGGTGGAGAGCTGGACGTCGCCGATCGCGAGGGAGGCCTTGATGTTGGTGGCCATCGCGCCGATGGAGTTCTGCTCGAGGGTGTCGAAGAACTCACCGGCGAGGATGAGCATGAGGACCCAGAACTGGGCTCGTGTGAACCCGATCGAGTCGAGTGCGGAGCCGACGCCTCCGGAAGGCTGGTCGGTGGTGGTGCGTGTTGGTGCGGTGGAGCGCGTTACAGCAGACATTCGTAACTCCAGCGGGGAAGAGTGAGCGGTGCACCGTGCGGTCACTCTTTTGTATACGAAAAGCTGTTTCGGGCTGGTTTCGACTGCAAGACGTTTCGTGACGTCTCCTGTTTGAACCGCACCAAGTGGGGCATGCGGCCGGGGCTCCCGTTTGCGCGCGAACCGACGTCGTATACGTTCTACGCGCTGAGTTCGCGGTAGATCGCTTCGTCGCGACGCAGGTGCTCGTCCATCAGCAGCCCTGCCTGAACCGACGCTCCCCGCAGGATCGCGTTCGCGACGGCGGCGTGGTCCCCGCTGCTCGCGGCGACCTCTTCACGCGTCACGCGCTCGAAGGCCCAGGCGGTCTGGTGGATGAGCTGTTCGATCATCGTCTCGAGCCGGGTGTTCCCGGATGCCCGGGCCACCAGGCCGTGGAAGGCGAACCGGGGCGACTGGGCCTCGACCTCCTGGTCGGAGCGGCCCTCGTGGCCGACCGCCCGGAGCAGGTCCGCGCAGTCGCCGCCCGTCCGGTCGGCCGCGAGCTCGGCGGCGAGGACCTCGAGCCCGCGCCGGATCTGCATCAACTCGATGACGACCTCGGTGGAGGAATCCGCGACCCGGACGCCCTTGAACTTCTCGGCGACGACGAAGCCCTCGGTCTCCAGCTGCCGGAGGGCTTCGCGGACAGGGACCCGGGAGACGCCGAAGCGCTCCGCGAGCACGTCTTCCTTGAGTCTCGAGCCACGTGCGAGCGAGCCGCTGATGATCTCGGCCCTGATGGCCTTGAGGACCGATGCCGGCTTGGACTCCACGGTTCGATCGTAGTTGGAGCGAGTGACGGGAATCGAACCCGCGCTACCAGCTTGGGAAGCTGGAGTTCTACCATTGAACTACACTCGCGCGCCCCGCAGAACGGGACTCGGCAAGCCTAGCGGATTCTCGCCTGGAAGCCAGCCGACCGCGCACCGTACGCCGTCTCGCCGGCGCGTGTCGTGCCTCCCGAGTCTCCGCTGTGAGGGTGCGAGCCTGACGGACAGGTGTCGCCCCCGTGTGTACCGTCCAGGGAGTTCCAGCCCCGAACCGAGGAGGACCCGGATGGTCAGGCATCCCCTCATCGACGACGTGGTCGGCTCGGCGATCGTGGTCGAGTCAGCCTCGCCCGTCGTGTGGCTGACCGATGCGTTCGCCTCGCTGCTCCGCCGGTCGGCGGACGCCGGACGGACGGTCGTGCTCCGCACCGGCCGGGCCGCGGCCATCACCCCGGCACTCCGGCACGCGCTCGGCGCGTACGGTGCCGCGTGGGCGGTGTCCGACTTCGACGGCACACTGCGTGACGGCCGGACCGGCGTCGCCGCATCGGACATCGAGGACTTCGTGCACCGCGGCCCCGAACTCGTGGGCACCCCGTCGCCCGAGCACCCGGTCTCGGCTGACTCGGTGCGACAGATCAGCATCGACCTGACCCTCCGGCACCACCCCGGCCGCGCGGTCGACATGGGCTCCGCGATCGAGGCGTTGTGCCACACCGTCGGCACCTGCCCGACCCGGTGGGGCACCGCCGAACCGCTCACCGTGCCCTGGGACCGCTGGGTCGTGACGCAGTACGCGAAGCACGAAGCGCCCGGTATCTCGACCTCGTACGCCGTCGGCGAGGGGTTCTCCGCGACGATGACCGCGCACCTGGTCGGCGGGGTCGTCGTCGAGACGATGTCCGCCGTGCTCACCGTGCCCGAGGAGAACACCGACCCGGGGCTGGCGAACCGGATGTTCGACGCCGTGCAACGGGTCGCCGACCAGGTCGTCCCCGTGTTCGGCGTCGTCATGCAGCGCCGCGGGGACGCCGACCACCTGGTGCGGGCCGTCTCGCACGGCGAACCGTCGCCGCTCGCCGTCGTCGTGGGCCCCGAGGCCGCGGGCTTCCTGGACCGCGACGGCGTCTGGCCACCGCCGCGCACCACGACCGCGACGTTCGCAGCCGGCTCCGGGCCGGCCGCCCGTCCGGGTGCCGACGCAGCCGACGACGGTGGGATGATCGTCCGCTTCGAGGACGGCTGGGAAGCGCTCGAGTCGTTCCTCGACCGCATCGACGAGGACCGCTTCCTGCAGCTGGTCGGTGGCGCACCGCTCGACCCCGCGCACGACGAGGGCACGCTCGACGGCCACGTCCGCGACGACCGGATGGTGGGCGGTCACGGTGCCGCGTGACGTCACCATCCTCTGCCGCCAGCCGGTCGAGACGCGCGAGGTGGCGGAGGCGCTCCTGCTGCACGACGAGACCTGGGGCGTCCGGGCGCTCGACGACGGCCCGATGATGCAGGTCTGCCGCGACGCCACGCACCCGGTGATCACCGTGCTCGGCGTGCGCCGGGTGGACTCCTTCGACGAGGTCGAGCGGATCCTGCCGGACGCCCCGACCCTGGCGACGCCGCTGTGGTGGGTCGACACCGTGACCCCCGCGGGCCCGGACGGGGAATCGGGGATCTCGGCCGCGCTCGAGGCCGCGATGGACCTCGACGCGGTCTGCATCGTCCACGGGGACTGACCGGGGCCGTGCCTGCCGTGTGGCCGGTACCGCGGGTCAGTCCCGCTTGCTCATCGCTGCCAGGCGCTCGTTGTAGGCCTTGAGGTCGGCGTCACCGTCGCGGTCGGCCTTGCGGTCCAGGCGCTTCGCGTCGCGCTTGTCCGAGCGCATCCAGTTCCGGACGACGAGCAGGGCCACGAACACCATCGGGAGCTCGAAGCGCCCCAGGCGATGCCGCCGCCGGTGTGCTGGTCGTCGAGCAGTGCGGCGTCGTTCGTCTGGCCCAGCGCGTGGAACCAGTCGACCGCGAACACCGACTGCGACGTCATGACCGCGACGCCGAAGAACGCGTGGAACGCCAGGGTGGCCAGCAGGGTGATGATGAGCATCGGGTACGGCGGGCGCTGCGGGCCCGGGTCGACGCCGACGAAGACCCAGAAGAACAGGTAGCCGCTCAGGACGAAGTGGATGATCATCGCGACGTGCCACTCGTGCGACTGCATCGCGGCCTGGTACGCCGGCGTGAAGTAGAAGACCACGAGGGACCCGGCGAAGATGATGCCCGCGACGGCGGGCTTGCCGAGGAACTGCATCCAGCGAGAGTGCACGAAGAGCATGAGCCACTCGCGGGCACCGCGTGAACCGTCGTTCCGGACCGGCAGGGTGCGGAGCGCGAGCAGCACCGGGCCACCGAGCACGAGCGGCAGCGGGACGAACATCATCAGCAGCATGTGCTGGAGCATGTGCGACGAGAAGTGGATCATGCCGTACACGGCAGGGCCGGCCGACGTGGTCCAGATGAACAGGGCGCAGCCGATCAGCCAGGCGATCGTGCGACCGACGGGCCAGGCGTCGCCGCGCTTCCGGAGCTTGCGCACCGCCAGCAGGTACCAGACGGCCCCGACGACGGCCAAGCCGAGCCACACCCAGTCGATGTGCCACTGGGTCAGGTAGGTCTGCGTGGTCTGCGCCGGCGGGAACGGGAACCCGATCAGGCCGGAGCGGGTGTCCTCGCCCGTCGCCGGGGTCTGCGGGATCGGGGGCTGCGAGCGGGACACGGCGACCGAGACGCCGATCGCCACGGCCATGAACACGATCTCGGCCAGCGCGAACCGGGTGAACAGGCGGCGGTCGAGCGGCGCGCGGAGGAGCCCGGGCACGAGCTTCCGGCGCTGCACGATCCCCGCGACGCCGAGCAGTACGAGGATGAGCGCCTTGACGGTGATGAGCCAGCCGTACGTCGTGGTGACGAGGTCGAGCGGGCCGGTCAGACGCAGCGACGCGTTGACGATGCCGGAGAACGCCACGGCCCCGAACGACCACCCGGCGAGCGTGGAGTACCGGGCGATCACGCGTCCGGTCGCGCCCTTGGTGCGGGTGCGGAGCAGGACCACGGCGACCAGGCCGCCGGCCCACACGCACACCCCGACCAGGTGGATCGCGAGCGAGTTCACCGCGTTGGCGTGCTCGAGCGACCCGGCGGCGTGGCCGGACAGGGCCAGGGGGAGCAGGGCGAACAGGCCGATCACGGTGGCGAACGCCAGGGTCGTCACCCGGGTGGCGAAGGCGGCGACCACCGTGGCGACCAGGATCGCGGCAGCCGACACCACGAGCGCCTGGCCGATCTCGACCTGGAACGCGAAGAGCATGAAGTTGCGGGCGAACACCGGGCTGGTGAGCGGGACACCGAGGGTGTTCGCGCCGGTCAGGACGATGCTCACCGCGGCCGCCAGGAACCAGACGGCGCCGGTCGCCGCGGCCCACCGGGTGGCCCGGTGCTGCACGCTCGACAGGGCGCCGTGGTCCTTCTTCTGCGCGGGCAGCGCGAACGCCGCGACGATGAGGAGCCCGATGGTCAGCGCCGCCATCGTGTCGTGCACGACGCGGGCGATCGGCAGGCCGTACTCGACGACGTCGCCGGCGGACACCAGCTGCTGACTCGCGCTGAAGGCACCGGTGATCGTCAGCCCGAGGATCGAGCACGCGACGGCGAGCGGGATCGCGATGACGAGGACCGTCGCGACGGTGGACGAGCGCCCGGTGGTGGGGGCGGCGTCCGGCGCTGACCCGGTGGGCTGGGTTTCGGGTGACGTGACGGTCATGACCGTCCAATGGTAGGCGTGTCGGCTGGCAACCGGCCCCTCGGGTGCGCGCTCAGACCCGCCGTTCCCAGATGCCCTCGCAGCCGACGCCGACGAACCCGACGGCCTCGTTCACGTCGAGCATGTGGCGGTTCTCCTCCGCGTTGAACGTGATGATCGACGGGTGCCCCGGATGCTCCCGCTCGACGGCCTCGATCCCGACCGCCTTCAGGAGCCATCCGAGCCGCTGCCCACGGTGCTCACGGACGACGAGGGTGTCGCCCTGCATGACCGGCTGCGCGAGGGGACCGGGGACGGCGAGCTGGGTGAACCCGACGAGCGACCCGGTCGAGGTGTCCTCGACCACGACCGTGCGCATCGTGCGGGGCCCGTCCTCGAGGTGCTGCTCGTGTGTCCGGAGCCGCTCGACCGTCCAGGCGTCCTCGGGCTCGGTCATGTCGCCCGACGGGGCGTCGGTGCTCATCCGGGTCAGCAGGAGCGCGAGGTCCGACTGCCACCGATCGGGTGTCGGACCTGTCCAGGTGTGCACGCGGTGGTGGTCACCCGACGCCGCGGTCGCAGCCGCACGGACGCCGGCCACCGCGGCCTCGGCAGCCGGGAGTGCGAGACGGCTGATCCGGTTGACCTGCCCGAGCCGCCAGCCTCGACCGGTCAGGAACCGGACCGCTGCCTCGTCCTCCGGGACGGCCCCGAACCCGGTGGGGGCCTGTCGGTACCCGGGGCCGGATGCCGGCCCGACCTGTCGTGAGACCGCGTAGGTCTTCCACTGCGTGCGTCCCTGACCGCGAGCGACGTCCTCCAGGTGTTCGGCCAGGAGCGTTCCCACGCCGCGACGTCGGTGTTCGGGTGCCACGCTGACCGCGATCCAGCAGTTCGGGGCGGCCGGGTCCACCTTCGAGTCGTACGAGCCGGCTCCGACCGCGGTCCCCTCGTCGTCGCGGACCAGGAACAGTCGGCTGGGTGCGTCCGGGTCGAGCAGGTACGGCAGCTGTTCCTCGGGGGTCCAGAGCAGCTCGGGCAGGTGCGTGGTCGCGACCTCGGCCCGGTTCTGCACGTCGACCCACTCACGGAACACCGAGACGACGGCCGGGTCGTCGTCCATGGTGGCGGGCACCGTGATCTCGTCGACGGTGTACGTGGTCATCACTGCTCCGAACGCCGCCCGCCCGGGTGGTGGGCAGCCTGGCAGCATACCGGCGCGACGCCCGCTGCCGCTAGGCTTCCTCCGTGCTGCTCTCCGACCGCGACATCACCGCCCAGCTCGCCGAAGGCCGGATCGGCCTCGACCCGTACGACGCCTCGCTCGTGCAGCCGTCGAGCATCGACGTCCGGCTCGACAAGTTCTTCCGGCTGTTCGACAACCACAAGTACCCGCACATCGACCCCGCGGTGGACCAGCCCGACCTGACCCGCCTGGTCGAGACCGACCCGGACGAGGCGTTCGTGCTGCACCCGGGCGAGTTCGTCCTCGGCTCCACGTTCGAGGTCGTGACGCTGCCCGATGACATCGCGGCGCGGCTCGAGGGCAAGAGCTCGCTCGGTCGCCTCGGCCTCCTGACCCATTCGACGGCGGGCTTCATCGACCCCGGGTTCTCCGGGCACGTGACGCTCGAGCTGTCGAACGTGGCGACGCTGCCGATCAAGCTGTGGCCGGGGATGAAGATCGGGCAGCTCTGCTTCTTCCAGCTGTCGAGCCCGGCCGAGAAGCCCTACGGCTCCGCCGAGTACCAGTCCCGCTACCAGGGTCAGCGGGGCCCGACCGCGTCCCGCTCGGCGCAGAACTTCCACCGGGCGGACGTCTCCGACCCGCGCTGACGAGCGTCGGACCGTACCGTTTCGTCCGGGCTTGCACAGACCCGCATGTCCCACTAGCAGACGAAATGTCGCATGCTGTGTATCGTTGCAGCATGTCCGCTGTTCCCCCACGGCCCGCCCCGCCACTGTCGGCCGCGGTGCTCATCCGCGACGCCCGTGAACGCGCCGAACTGACCCAGGTCCAGCTCGCCCAGCGCGCCGGCGTCACGCAGAGCGTCATCAGCACCTACGAGAACGGTCGGCGGGAACCGTCGCTCGCCGCCCTGCAGCGGATGCTCCGGGCGGCGGGCTTCACGACGACGATCGACCTGCAGCCGGTCGAGGAACCCCAGCCGCTCCTCGAACGGGTGGTCGCCGCCCGGCAGGACCTCGTCGACATCGTGCAGCGGTTCGGCGGGCGGAACCCCCGGATCTTCGGCAGCGTCGCCCGGGGTGAGGACGGCCCGGACAGCGACGTCGACCTGATGGTCGACGTCGACGCGGGGCTCGGGATCTTCGCGCTGATGCGGATCCAGGACGCCGCCGAGCGGTTGCTCGGCGTCCGCGTCGACGTGGTGGATGCCGCGGGCATGCGTCCCGGGGTCGTCCGGACCGCGGTGCCGCTGTGAGCGCCGAGCCGGGCGTCCGACGTGCCGTCGGCGACCGCCTCGACGACGTCATCCGGGCCTGCGAGGCGATCCGGCGCTACGTCGACGACGAGCGGCTGCCCGAGGATCTGGTGCACGACGCGGTCCGGATGCGCCTGGTCGAGATCGGTGAGGCCGTGCGGGTGCTCCCGGTCGGGGTCACCGCGAGCGAGCCCGGCATCCCGTGGTCGCGCGTGTCCGACCTGGGGGAGCGGCTGACCCGGCGGTACTTCGACACGACGCGTGCGCTGGTGTTCGGCACCGCCCGCACCGACGTCCCGCACCTCGCCGACGCCGCGCGCCGGTTGCGCGCTGCCCACCCCCTGACGGACGCGGGCACGGACCGGGCGCGGCCACGTGCCCTGGGCGGACCACATGCCGGACTGGAGGCACGGATCACGACGTGCACCGAGCCTCCCGTCCGCCGTGTGGCCGGCCTCAGGACGACGCAGGACGGCCCCGTCTCGCCGAGGCGAGACGGGGCCGTCCGTGGTGCTGGGGAGATCAGCCCTTCTTGGCGAGCTCCTCGAGGGTGTCGTTGCCCTTGTAGGCCTCGACGGCGTTGTCCTTGGTGACCAGGACCGGCGTGAGCTCGATCGCGGGGACCGTCTTCTTGCCGTTGTAGTTGTTCGTCTTGTCCATCTTCGTGTCGGGCTTGTCGCCCTTCGACAGCGTGGAGACGAGGTCGACGGCCGCCTGGGCCTCCTTCGACGTGTCCTTGAAGATCGTCGAGTACTGCGTGCCCTGCATGATGAGCGGGATGGACGCGGTCTCCGAGTCCTGGCCCGTCACGACGGGGTTGTCCTTGCCGGCGGCCTTGGTCGCGGTGAGGATCGCACGGGCGAGGGTGTCGTTCGGCGACAGGACGCCGTCGAGCTCGGTGTCACCCGTGTAGTACTGCGAGAGCAGGTCGGTCATGCGCGACTGGGCCTTCTGCGCGAGCCAGCCCTGCGTGACGACCTTCTGGAACGTGGTCTGACCGGAGACGACCTTGATCGTGCCGTCGTCGATCTTCGGCTGCAGGACGTCCATCGCACCGTTGAAGAACACGGTCGCGTTGGCATCGTCCGGCGAACCGGCGAAGAGCTCGACGTTGTACGGCTTGTCGCCCTTCTTCTCCTCGAGGCCCTTGAGCAGCGCCTCGGCCTGGAGCTGGCCGACCTTGAAGTTGTTGAACGCCACGTAGTAGTCGACGTTCTTCGTGTTCAGGATGTTGCGGTCCCAGGCGATGACGACGGCGCCACGGTCCTTGGCGGACTTGACCTGCGCGGTCAGCTGCGAACCGTCGGCGGCACCGATGATGACGGCCTTGGCGCCCTTGGTGATCATGCCGGAGATCTGCGACTGCTGGTCGGGGACCGGGTTGCCGGCGTTGGCGTACTGGATGTCGGCCTTGAAGCCGGCGTCCTCGATCGACTTCTTGAACGCGGCACCCGCGAGGACCCAGTTCTGCGAGGTCTTGGCCGGCAGGGCGACGCCGATGAGGTCGCCCTTCTTGATGCTGCTGGTGCTGCCGGCGTCGTCGGACGAGCCGCGTGCCGAGCAGCCGCTGAGGGCGAGGCCCGCGATGAGCGCCAGGCTGAGGCCGGCGACGATCTTCTTGCGCATGTGATTGCTTTCTCTTCGTTGAGGAGGTGTGGGGCCGGAGCCCCGCTGTGGGGAGGGGTGAACTAGGGGAGGGTGATCTTGTCCGGCTGGTCCTCGATGGACCGCGGCTGCTGGGCGGCCACCGTGTTCTGCTCGGTGTCCTTCCGCTGGAACTGCCGCATCATGCCGCCGATCAGCGACGGGCGTCCCTGCGACTTCGAGTAGACGTCGAAGGCGACGGCGACGAGCAGGACCAGGCCGCGGATGATCTGCACCTGGTTGGACTCGAGGCCCATGAGCTGCAGACCGTTCGACAGCAACGCCATCACGAGACCACCGATGATCGAGCCGGAGATCGTGCCGACACCACCGGCGACCGCCGCTCCACCGACGAACACGGCGGCGATCGCGTCGAGCTCCCAGCCGGTGCCGTCCGCGGGGCCCGAGGCGCCGGAGTAGGCGACGAACACCATGCCGGCGATCGCGGCGAGGACCGACATGTTCATCATGACGAAGAAGTTGACCCGCCGCGCCGAGACGCCGGACAGGACGGCTGCGTTGGCGTTGCCACCGACGGCGTAGACCTGGCGACCGAAGATCGTGTTCTTCGTGACGAAGCCGTAGACGATGGTCAGGACACCGAGGATGATCGCGACGATCGGGACCGAGGTGCCGACCGGACCGGCGCCGAACAGGTACGTGGCGACGAGCGTGACGGCGACCAGGATGCCGGTGCGGACGATCGAGACCCACAGCGGCGGGACCTCGGCCTGCATCTTCCGACGGCGGGCACGGCCACGGGCCTCGATGATGATGAGCGCGAGGATCGTGACGAGGCCGATGAGCAGCGTGCCGTTGCTGAAGCCGAAGTCGGGGCCGAAGTCACCGAGGAAGCCGGCGCCGATCGGGGTGAAGGCGTCCGGGACGGGGACCGACGTCGAGTTGCCGATGATCTGGTTCACACCACGGAAGATGAGCTGACCGGCCAGCGTCACGATGAAGGCCGGGACCTTCACGAACGCGACCCAGAAGCCCTGCCACGCACCGATCAGGGCACCGCACGCGAGACCCAGGATGATGGCGGCCCACACCGGGAAGTCCCACACGGCCATGGACTGCGCCACGACGATGCCGACGACCGCTGCGACCGACCCCACCGACAGGTCGATGTGCCCCGCGATGATGACCATGACCATGCCGAGCGCCAGGATCAGGATGTAGGAGTACTGCAGGAACAGGTTGATGACGTTGGTCGGCTCGAGGATGAGCCCGTTCGTCGTGATCGAGAAGAAGATCAGCAGCACGATGAGCGCGATGATCATGCCGTACTGGCCGATGCTGTTGCCCTTGCCGAAGAGCAGTTTCAGGTTGTTCATGAGGCGGTGGCGCCCTTCCGCGCGGAGGTCATGCTGCGCATGAGCGATTCGGGATCGGCCTGGTCGGCCGGGAGGTCAGCGGTGATCTGGCCCTCGAAGATGGTGTAGATCCGGTCGGAGAGACCGAGGAGTTCGGGGAGCTCGGACGAGATGAGGATGATGCCCTTCCCCTCGGCGGCGAGCTGCTGGATGATCCCGTAGATCTCGAACTTGGCGCCCACGTCGATGCCGCGGGTGGGCTCGTCGAGGATCAGGATGTCCGGGTCCGTGAACATCCACTTGGACAGGACGACCTTCTGCTGGTTGCCACCGGACAGCTTGCCGACGTTGTCCTCGACGCTCGGCACCTTCGTGCGGAGCATCTTGCGGTACTTCTCGGCGACCGAGTACTCCTCGAGCGAGTCGACGACACCGGCCTTCGAGATCTTCCGCAGGTCGGCGGCGACCGTCGAGCGCTTCACGGTGTCGAGCAGGTTCAGGCCGAGCGCCTTGCGGTCCTCGGAGACGTAGCCGAGGCCGTTCTCGATCGCCTGCTGGACGTTCGTGACCTTGATCTCGCGGCCGTCCTTGATGATCTGGCCGTCGAGCCAGGTGCCGTACGAGCGACCGAACAGGCTCATCGCGAGCTCGGTGCGTCCGGCGCCCATCAGGCCGGCGAAGCCGACGATCTCACCGCGGCGGACGTGGAAGTTCGAGGCCTTGCAGACCAGACGCGACGAGTCGACCGGGTGCTGCACGGTCCAGTTGCGGACCTCGAAGAAGGTCTCGCCGATCTTCGGGGTGCGGTCGGGGAAGCGCGACTCGAGCGAGCGGCCGACCATGCCGCGGATGATGCGGTCCTCGTTGACGCCGTCCGCCTTGACGTTGAGCGTTTCGATGGCCTTGCCGTCGCGGATGATCGTGATCTCGTCGGCGATCTGCTCGATCTCGTTGAGCTTGTGGCTGATGATGATGCTCGCGATGCCCTTGGCCTTCAGCCCGACGATCAGGTCGAGCAGGTGCTGCGAGTCGTTCTCGTTGAGCGCGGCGGTCGGCTCGTCGAGGATCAGGAGCTTGACGTCCTTGTGCAGGGCCTTCGCGATCTCGACGAGCTGCTGCTTGCCGACACCGAGGTTCTTGATCTGCGTGTCCGGGTCGTCGGCCAGGCCGACGCGGGCGAGCAGGTCCTGCGCACGGAGCTGCGCGGCGGTCCAGTTGATGACGCCACCGCGGCTCGGCTCGTTGCCCAGGAACAGGTTCTCGGTGATCGAGAGCTCCGGGATGAGCGCCAGCTCCTGGTGGATGATGACGATGCCGGCCTGCTCGGACTGCTTGATGTTCGAGAAGCGGACTTCTTCGCCCTCGTAGACGATCTCGCCGCTGTAGGTGCCGTACGGGTAGACGCCCGACAGGACCTTCATCAGGGTCGACTTGCCGGCGCCGTTCTCGCCGCAGATCGCGTGGATCTCGCCGGCACGGACGCTGAGGGAGACGTCGGCCAGCGCCTTCACACCAGGGAACTCCTTGGTGATCGAGCGCATCTCGAGGATCGTCTCGGGTGCGGTGATCGACCGGGTCTCGAGGCCGGTGTCGATCGGGGTTGACGCCACAGTGCATCTCCTTCTGCCGCTTCGGTGCGGCAGTGTGTTCGGGTGGTTCTGCTGCGGCAGCGAAAGCACAGGGGGCCTGTGTGGACTTCGTTGTCGCGTCCGGATCCGGCTCGGTGTGACGCTCATGTGAACGGTCACATCGGCTGGACGGAGGCAATTTACGCACAGCCTCGGTGCGGCTGTCAATTCGGATTGGTCGCGTTTTCGTAACGGCGTGCGTGATCCGGAGGGAACGTCCCCCGGGTTGGGGCCAGGGGCCCCGGGAGCGGGCGTTTCGTTGCGTGGTTCCGCATGCGCGGACGGGAGGCCCGTGGCGGGCCGGCCACGGGCCTCCCGTCCGCTTCGTGGTCGCGTCCGGAGCCGCGCTCGCCGGTGCGCCGCCGCCCTGCGGTCCCGCGCGTGGCTGGTGCTTCCGGGCGTACCTGGTCGGAACTTCTTGGCAGGTATGCCCGTTCGTAGCAGGTACTGCGGGGCGGCCGGGTGGTTTCGGGCGTACCTGGTTGTTCCGGGCGTACCTGGTGTCTTCGGGCGTACCTGGTCGAAACTTCGTGGCAGGTATGCCCGTTCGTGGCAGGTACTCCGCGGCGGCCGAGTGGTTCCGGGCGTGCCTGGTGTCTTCGGGCGTACCCGGTGGTTCCGGGCGTACCTGGGCAGAAGTTCGTGACAGGGATGCCCGTTCGTGGCAGGTACTCGGGGCGTGGCGCTGCCCGAGGTTCGTCAGCGCGTGCGGGGTGCGCTGGTGGAGGCGCGCACGACCAGCTGCGGGACGATGTCGATCGGGCGGAGCAGTTCGCCCTCACTCGGCAGCAGCAGGTCCACGCAGCGACGCCCGAGCTCGGCGAAGTCGACCTGCACCGTGGTGAGCGGCGGCCAGAAGTGCTTCGCCTCCGGGATGTCGTCGTAGCCGACCACGGACAGATCGCCCGGGACGTCGAGCCCGTACGAGCGTGCCGCGTGCATCACGCCGAGCGCCATCTGGTCGTTCGAGCAGAAGATCGCGGTGCAGTCCCGCCACCGCAGCAGCTCACGGCCGGCGTGGTAGCCGAAGTCGGCGGTCCAGTCGCCCAGGATCGGCGGCGCGACGGCCATGTCGCGGTCGGACATCTCACGCAGGAACCCCTGCATGCGGGCGTCGGCCTCGATCCAGTCCTGCGGTCCGGCGATGTGCCGCACGTACTCGTGCCCCAGGTCGAGCAGGTGTGCGGTCGCGAGTCGTGCGCCCTCCATCTGGTCCACCCACAGGGCCGTCGGGTCCTCGCCGACGCTCGCGCGCATGGTGACGTAGGGAGTGCGGATGCCGAGCTCCGCGATCAGGTCGAAGACCCGCTGCTGGGGTGCGATGACGACGATGCCCTCGACGTCGAGGTCGAGCAGGTGCCCGAGTCCTTCACGCACGGCGGCATCGGTCGCCTCGGCGATGTTCGCCGTCGTGACCGAGTAGCCGCGGAGCATCGCGGCGTCCTCGATCGCCTGTAGTGCCACGGCGGGACCGTAGTGGGCGCGGCGGGCCGTCAGGACGCCGATCGTGTGGGTCCGGCTCGTGACCAGGGCGCGTGCGGCCCGGTTCGGCCGGTACTGCAGCTGCTCCATGGCCGCCAGGACCTTGTCGCGTGTCTCGGCCCGGATCGCATCCGAGTTGTTCAGCACCCGCGAGACGGTCTGGTGCGAGACGCCCGCGATCCGTGCGACGTCACGGATGCTGGGCGAACGCGGTTGCTGTGTCCGCGATGACGCCATTGCTGCTCGTTTCCGCCCGGGTGTCGTGGCACATCGATGTGCACGTTCACATCCGGGCCAGATCATTATGCACGTCCGACGGATCGACGCCACCTGTGCATCGATCCACCGTCCGCTCAGAGCCAGTTGCGCTTGCGGAAGATCGCCCAGAGCACGCCCATCAGCAGGAGCATGGCGAGGATCGCGACCGGGTAGCCGTAGTGCCAGTGCAGCTCGGGCATGTGGTCGAAGTTCATCCCGTACACACCGGCTATCAGGCCGGGCGCGAACAGGATCGCCGCCCACGACGAGATCTTCTTGACCTCCTCGCCCTGGCGGTGTGCTGCCCGGGCGAGTTGCCGGCTCTCCTCACCCTGGGCCAGGCTCGCGCTGGTCATCCGGCGCATCGCCTCGTTCTGCTCCTGCGACACCAGGGTGGCGTGCAGGGTCAGGGCGTTCTCGAGCAGGGCGCGGAACGAGTCGACCCGCTCGGTGACACGGAGCGCGTGGTCGTGCACGTTGCGGAGCCGGTGCTGCACGTCGTCGTCCACGCCGTACTTGTCCGCACCGCGGAGCAGCCCCGTGACCATCGCCGGCACCGGGGTGGTGGCCCGCTGGAACGCCAGGACCTCGCTGAGCAGCTGGTAGATGCGCTTCGAGACCCCGGGGTCGACCTGCCCGGCGAACAGCTGGTCCTCGATGGCGTCGATCTGCTCCTGCAGCACCTGGACGACGGGGCCGTAGCCGTCCACGACCTCGTCGAGCACGGCCGCGGTCACCGCCTCCGACCCCTTCGCCAGGAACTCCGGGTCCGCCTCGACCTGCGCCCGCAGCACCGCCAGGTCGGGTCGGGCGGCGTGCCGGACGCTCACGACGAAGTGGTCGCCGACGAACAGGTGCACCTCGCCGAACTCCACGGTGCCCTCGGACGGGTCGAACCAGGCCGGCCGGAGCACCAGGAACAGGGTGTCGCCGTAGCGCTCGAGCTTGGCGCGCTGGTGTCCCTTGCGGGCGTCCTCGACGGCGTTCTCGTGCAGGTCGAACTCGGTGGCGACGGCCTCGAGCTCGTGCGGGTCGGGCCGGAGCAGCCCGATCCACGTCAGGTCGCCACGAGCCGGGCGCGACAGGGTCGACGGAGACTCCACGCGGCGTCCCCGGACGTAGATCGCGTTGTCGATCAGTGCCATGTGCGTGCTCCTTCGGTGGGGAGCAGGCGGGCGCGATGGCGCCCCGGAGGCGATCCGGGGCGGGGCAGGGTCAGCGAGCGGGCGCGACGACCGACACGGGCGGCCGGCCCGATCGAGGATGGTCACCCGACATCGCGCCTCACCTGCCCTTCTCGTCTCGTCGTGCGGCGCCCAGAGCGCTGCACACGGTCGAGCGTACGCCTGCGGCGCGGGTCGGACAACACCGACCACCACGTTCCACATGGCCGCGACGACCCTTGCTGCACACCAGGGAGGACGCTAATGTCCTGATATCCAGAACACTGGATGCGAACACGAAGGAGTGTCATGGTCAAGAAGCAATCGCCCACCGTCGGCATCATCGTCGCGTCAGTCGGGTGCATCGCCCTGTCGTTCGCCCCGGGATTCCGCGACGTCGCTGTCGTGTGGTGGCTCCTGGGTGCCGCCGGGGTCACCACGGCGTGGATGCGCGCAATACGACCAAGGCGGCGGCGCCGGACGAGGACACTGGCACTGTCGGGGGTGGCGTTCGTCGCCGCGGCCACTGCGGCGATCGCGCTCGTCGGCGTCGTTGCGCCGACACGGGCCGATGCGTCGAGTGCCGTGACGGCCACGGACCCCTCCGGCACAGGACGCCTCATCCAGCTCGCGTCTCAGCTCCGAGCCGAGGGCGGCAGCCGGGGCTCGAGTGCGGTCTCGGCGGCTCGGGAGACGGGGTACTCCGTGCGTTCGGGGCTGGAACCCGACTGGGCCGGTGCGTCCGCGTACTCGTACGAGGGCGCGGACGTCGTGTCGGTCCCGCTGCTCGGGACCGACGTGCCGGAGATGACGAAGCTCTCGTTCGTGACCGTGGACGGTGAGACGGCGATCACCGAGATGGCATCCGCCATGACGTCGACCACCGTGGTGCACTTCGCCATGTGGCAGGACGGTCAGCTGACCAAGAACGTGGACCTCACGCAGGGATCCGACGCGGAGCGGGCGTCGTCGATCGGGACGTACGGCCTCGATTGGAAGCGGCTGAACAACTGCCTCAACAGCATCGGGATCAGTTGGGCGGTGATCGCAGTCCTCGGCGTCGCGTGTGGCGCAGCCTGCGCGACCATGGTGCTGTGCGCTCCGTGTCTCGCCGCGGCGGCGGGCTTCACGACGGGCACCATCGCGAAGTGCGTGTCGAACGCCTGGTCCTGAGCGGACAGGCCGTGGCCTGGCAGGTGCCGCTTGCGCACCTGTCAGGCCCCAACGACCTCGTGCATGAGCAAAGCGCCGGCAGGGTGCAACCGCACAGCGGCAGGCGCAGGCGCAGGCGCGTCAGCGAGTGACGTGCAGCCCAGCGGTCTCGAGCTCGGCGAGCTGCCACCCGAGCCACGGGCTCCAGGCGAACGGCGCGCCGGCGACGGCCTGCCTGAGAGAGTCCTCGGACACCCATGCCCACTCGGCGACCTCGTCGTCCGCGGGAGCCGGGGTGTCGTCGGTCACGGCACGGAAGACGGGGCAGACCTCGTTCTCCACGATGCCCGAGGCGTCGACCGCGCGGTACCGGAACTCCGGCAGCACGACCTCGACGTCGCGCACGGTGATGCCGAGCTCGCGGGAGGCCCGACGGGCGATGGCGTCCTCGAAGGACTCGTCCGGACCGGGGTGGCCGCAGAAGGTGTTCGTCCACACCCCCGGCCAGGTCTTCTTCGACAGTGCTCGTCGGGTCACCAGGACGTCGCCGTCGGTGTTCCGGACGTGGCACGAGAACGCCAGGTGCAGGGGCGTGTGGGCTGTGTGCACCGTGAACTTGTCCGCCGTGCCGATCGGGGTACGGTCGTCGGCCAGGAGCACCACGGATTCAGGGAAAGCGTTCATCTGTGTCGATAGGTTAGGCCAATGAGCGAGGAAGCGACCACCGTGCCGCACATCGACCTCGCGCTCGTCGACGACTGCCTCGAGCGCTTCTTCGCCGTGTCGTCGGCGCGCGCCGAGCGCTACGGCCGACCGTCGGAAGAACTGTGGCGCGTGCTCCGCAAGGCGAGCATGGGCGGCAAGCGCTTCCGCCCCCGCATGGTCATGACCGCGTACGCCGGCATGGGCGGCACCGACGCGCACGCTGCCGCCAACGTCGCAGCGGCGTACGAACTCCTGCACACCGCACTCGTGGTGCACGACGACGTCATCGACCGTGACTGGTCGCGCCGCGGGCAGCCGAACGTCGCCGGGTCGTTCCGCGACAACGGGACGACGGGCGGCCTGCCGCTGCCGACCGCCGAGCACCGGGGGATGAGCGCCGCCGTGATCGCCGGTGACCTGGCGCTCGCCGGGGCGCCCCGCTTCATCGAGGCCGCGGGCGTCGACGGCACCCGGCGCGAGCGACTGCTCGAACTGTTCGACGAGGCCGTGTTCGCGAGCGCTGCCGGTGAGATGACCGACGTCGACCTGGCGCTCGGCGTGATGCCGACGGTGGACGAGGTCCTGGCGATGGAGCGGGCGAAGACGAGCGTGTACTCGTTCGAGGCTCCGCTGCAGTCCGGGGCCGTGCTGGCCGGCGCCGACGAGGAGATCGTCACCGCCCTCGGTGCCTTCGGCCGCGAGATCGGCATCGCGTACCAGATCGTCGACGACCTGCTCGGGGTCTTCGGCGACGAGACCATGACCGGCAAGACCGTGCTGGGCGACCTGCGCGAGGGCAAGCGCACGATGCTCATCGCCTACGCGGCGACCACGGACTGCTGGCCGGACCTCGAGCCGTACCTGGGCGACCCGGACCTGACCGAGGCCCGTGCGGACGAGGTCCGTGCGACCCTGGTCTCCTGCGGTGCGCGCGGTGCCGCGGAAGAACGCGTCGCCGACCACACCGCACTCGCCCGGGCCGAGCTCGCCCGGCTGCCGTACGACCTCGCCGACCGCCTGGAGGCCCTCGTGACCGAACTCGTGGAGCGCGCCCGGTGACCCACAGCACCACCACGGCGACCGGATCCCGTCCGGCTCGCCTCCAGCTGTACGACGCCACGGCCGAGGCCGCGTCGGGTGTCGTCATCGACCGGTACTCCACGTCGTTCGGCCTGGCGAGCCGGATGCTCGCCCGCGACACGCGCGAGCACATCCGGAACGTCTACGCGCTGGTCCGCGTCGCCGACGAGGTCGTCGACGGCCCCGCGACCGAGGCCGGGCTCGACCGGGAGCTCGCCCGGACGGTGCTCGACGAGCTCGAGGCCGACACCGAACGGGCCATCGCGCTCGGCTTCTCGGTGAACCCCGTCGTCCACGCCTTCGCCCGGACCGCCCGCGCCACCGGCTTCGGCGCCGAGCTCACCGCCCCGTTCTTCGCCTCGATGCGCATGGACCTCGACCGCACCGAGCACGACGACGCCTCGTTCGACGCGTACGTGTACGGCTCCGCCGAGGTCGTCGGCCTGATGTGCCTGCGCGCGTTCGTGTACCGGGCCGGTCGGCCGACGTTCGACCAGGCCGAACTCGTCGCCGGGGCGCGTGCGCTCGGTGCCGCGTTCCAGAAGGTGAACTTCCTGCGTGACCTGCACGCCGACTTCGAGGTGCTCGGTCGCTCGTACTTCCCGGGCGTCGACATCCGGTCCTTCGACGAGGCCACGAAGGACCGCCTGGTCGCCGACGTGCAGGCCGACCTCGACCACGCCGCGCGGACGATCCGGCTGCTGCCGGCCGACGCCCGCAACGCGGTCGGACTCGCACACGCACTGTTCCAGGAACTCAACGACCGACTCGCGCGCACGCCGGCGAGCCGCCTCGTCACGACGCGCGTGCGCGTCCCCAACCCGGTGAAGGTCCGCCTCGCGGCGCAGGTCCTCGCCGGACGCGCACCGCTCCGGTCGCGCGGCACCACCCACCGGCCGGGAGGCTCCTCATGACCCCGCCCCGCGCCTCCCGACCGACAACGGTCGCCACCACCACCCGGCGCAAGGTGCCCGCACGCCGCGCCGTCGTCATCGGCGGCGGCATCAGCGGCCTGGCGGCCGCGGCGCTGCTCGCACGCGACGGCTTCTCGGTGACGGTGCTCGAGCAGCGCACGCAGCTCGGCGGCCGTGCCGGCTCGTGGGAGCAGGACGGGTTCCGGTTCGACACCGGGCCGTCGTGGTACCTCATGCCCGAGGTCTTCGACCACTTCTTCCAGCTGCTCGGGACGTCGGCCGAGGCCGAACTCGACCTGGTGAAGCTCGACCCCGGTTACCGCGTCTACAGCGAGGGCCACGACGAGCCGATCGACCTGCGGGCCGACGCCGAGGCCAACATCGCCTTGTTCGAGTCCATCGAGCCCGGTGCCGGCGAGCGGATGCGGAAGTACCTCGCGTCGGCCGAGGACACCTACACGATGGCCGTGCGCCGGTTCCTCTACACGAGCTTCCAGGACCTCACGAAGCTCGCCGCACCCGACGTCCTGCGGCGCCTGCCCAAGCTCGCGCGCCTGCTGCTCGAGCCGCTCTCCACCTTCGCCGAGACCGCGGTGCGCGACCGTCGCCTGTGGCAGATCCTCGGCTACCCGGCGGTGTTCCTCGGCACGAGCCCGTACGCGGCACCGAGCATGTACCACCTGATGAGCCACCTCGACCTGGCCGACGGCGTGCTCTACCCGAAGGGCGGCATCACCGAGGTGATCTCCGCCGTCGAGCGGGTCGCCCGGGCCGAGGGCGCGAAGATCATCGCCGGTGCGAAGGTCGAACGGATCGTCGTCGAGGACGGCGTCGCCACCGGAGTCGTCCACCGCGACCGCGACGGCGTGCAGCACACGGCCCCCGCCGACCTCGTGGTCAGCGCTGCCGACATGCAGCACACCGAGATGCAGCTGCTCGACCGCGAGCACCGCACCCACGGTGCCGACCACTGGAAGAAGCGCGACCCGGGCCCGAGCGCGGTGCTCGTGTACCTCGGCATCGACGGTCCGACGCCGGGCCTGCTGCACCACACCCTGATGTTCACCGCGGACTGGAAGGCGAACTTCGGCGCGATCTTCGGGGACGACCGGCACGTGCCGGACCCCGCCTCGATCTACGTCTGCGCCCCCTCGGAGACCGACCCGAGCGTCTCCCCGCCCGGCACCAGCAACCTGTTCATCCTGGTGCCCCTGCCCGCCGACCTGTCGATCGGCAAGGGCGGCATCGACGGTGCCGGTGACTACCAGGTCGAGCAGATCGCGGACCGTGCCATCGACGTGCTGGCCGAGCGCGCCGGGGTGCCGGACCTGCGCGACCGCATCCGGGTCCGACGGACGATCGGGCCGCGCGACTTCGCCGACGACCTGAACGCCTGGAACGGCTCGATGCTCGGCCCGGCGCACACCCTGAAGCAGAGCGCGTTCTTCCGCGAGAAGAACGCGTCGAAGAAGGTCGAGGGGCTGTACTACGTCGGAGCCTCGACGATCCCGGGGATCGGTCTGCCGATGTGCCTGATCAGCGCCGAGGTCCTGCTCAAGCGCATCCACGGCGACCGGAGCACCGAGCCGCTGCCGACGCCCCTCGGGGCTCCGCGGGACCGGACCGAGACCGCCTGATGCCCGGGGTCTACCTCGCCGGCCTGGTGGTGTCCCTGGTCGGCATGACCGTGCTGGACGCCCGCTTCCGGCTGTTCTTCTGGCGGGCACCGTGGCGGGCGGCGGCCGTGATGGTCGTCGGTGTCGCGTTCTTCATGGTGTGGGACGTCGCCGGTGTCGCTGCCGGGATCTTCTTCATCGGGCCGCAGAACCTGCTCACCGGGGTGCTCCTGGCGCCCGAGGTCCCGCTCGAGGAGCTCTTCTTCCTGCTGCTGCTCTGCTACTCGACGATGGACCTCGTCGGCTTCGTCCGGCCCCTGGTGCAGCGGGCGACCGATCGGCGGCGTGCGTGAACGGCACCGGGGCGTACGCGCTCCTGGCCCTGCCGTTCTTCGGCGTGACGGCCGTCGTGGCCGTGGTCGCCGGCGTCGTCGCCGCTCGCCGGGCCCGCGCGGCGGGGCGACGGCCGGCCCTCGGGCGCCGGGTCGCGGTGCTCACGTCCGTGATCGCCGGCATCGCGCTGCTGGTGATGACGATGGTGTTCGACAACGTCATCGTCACGCTGCGGATCGTCGCCTACGACCCCTCGCTCATCAGCGGTGCGAAGATCGGTGCGATCCCGGTCGAGGACCTCGCCTACGCGATGTCCGCCATCGTGCTGCTGCCCAGCCTGTGGGTCCTGTTCGACCGGACGGGCGCACGCGACCGGACCGGCGCGCGCCCCGCGCCCGACCCGACCCCAGCACCAGCGGAGCCAGCACCAGCAGAGGACATGAAGTGAACGCCAGCACCGCCTCCCGGCCGTCGACCCTGCGCGCCCTGTTCGTGTCGTCACGCCCGATCAGCTGGGTGAACACCGCCTACCCGTTCGGCGCCGCGTACCTGCTCGGCAGCGGGGTCGGCGTCGAGGGCGGCGGCGGGTTCTCGCTCGTCGCGTTCCTGGTCGGTGTCGTGTACTTCCTGGTGCCCTACAACCTGGCGATGTACGGCATCAACGACGTCTTCGACTACGAGTCCGACCTGCGCAACCCGCGCAAGGGCGGTGTCGAGGGCGCCCTGCTCGACAAGAGCGTCCACCGCACCACGCTCTGGGCCGTCGTCGTCACGAACGTCCCCTTCCTCGTCGCGCTCGTGGTGCTCGGCGCCGTCAGCGGCAACGGGCCGTGGTCGTGGCTCGTCCTGGCGATCAGCGTGTTCGCGGTGATCGCGTACTCGGCACCGGGGCTGCGGTTCAAGGAGAAGCCGTTCCTCGACTCGCTCACGTCGAGCACCCACTTCGTCTCACCGGCGATCTACGGCCTCGCCCTGGCCGGCCCGCACTGGACCGGGGAACTCGTCGCCGTCTGCATCGCGTTCTTCCTGTGGGGTGTGGCCTCGCACGCGTTCGGTGCCGTGCAGGACGTCCTGGCGGACCGTGCCGGCGGCATCGGCTCCGTCGCGACCGTGATCGGTGCCCGGGCCACCGTCCGCCTGGCCTTCGTCGCCTACCTGGTCGCCGGGGTCGCGCTGCTGTTCTCGGCGTTCCCGGGCCCGATCGCCGCGATCGTCGTCATCCCGTACGCGCTCAACGTGCTGCCGTGGTGGAACATCACGGACCAGGGTGCCGAGGCTGCGAACGCCGGGTGGAAGCGGTTCCTCTGGATCAACTACCTGGCGGGCTTCATCGTGACGATGGCCCTCATCGCGTACGCCTTCACGCACTGACAGACTGGACGCACGCACCGCGGCGTCCGTGGTGCGACACCAGCCACGACGGCAGCCACGAAGGAGTGCACGCATGAGCGTCCGGATCATCCACGTCGGTCTCGGAGGGTGGGGCGGCAACTGGGCCCGCACCGCCATCCCAGAGGTGTCGGAAGTGCAGGTGGTCGGGATCGTCGACCCGTCGGCGCCGACGCTCGAGGCCGTGCGGACCGACCTCGGGCTCCCGGCCTCCGCGGCGTTCGGGTCCCTGACCGAGGCGCTCGCCGCGGTCGAGGCCGACGCCGTCGTCATCACCGCCCCCGCCGTGACGCACGTGCCCCTCGCGCTCGAGGCCCTCGACGCCGGCAAGCACGTCCTGGTCGAGAAGCCGTTCGCCAACACCACCGACGAGGCCGTCACCGCGGTCCGTCGCGCCGAGGAGCTCGGCCTGGTGCTGCAGGTCAGCCAGAACTACCGCTGGTACCCGGCGCCGCGGGTGGTGCAGGAGATGCTCGAGGCGGACGTCGTCGGCGAGGTCTCCGCGATCAACGTCGACTTCCGCCAGTGGGACAACGACCAGCCCGCCGAGACGTACCCGCACTACCGGTTCCCGCACGCGATGATCAACGACATGGCGATCCACCACTTCGACCTGCTCCGGATGATCACCGGGCAAGAGGCCGTCCGCGTCTTCGCCAAGGCCAGCTACCCCGCCTACAGCAAGTACCAGGACGAAGCGGTCGCCTCGATGATCATCGAGCTCGACGGCGGCACGGTCGTCAACTACCGCGGCAGCTGGCTGAGCCGTGGCCCGCGCACCGCCTGGGCCGGCGAGTGGAGCATCGAGGGCGAGGACGGCGAGCTCTGGTTCACGAGCCGCGACGGTGAGCCGAACGCGGTCGACGGCGACCGGGTCACCGTCCGCCGCACGCAGGACGACGTCGCCGAGCCGGTCGAGCTCCCCGTGCTCGCGCACACCGACCGCCAGGGTGGGCTGCAGGCGTTCGCCCGCTCGGTGCAGGGCGGCCCCGCTCCCGAGACGAGCGGCCGCGACAACCTGCGGAGCCTCGCGCTGATGGAGGCCGCCGGCCGCTCCGCGGCGTCCGGTCTGCCCGAGGACGTCGTCGTCCCGTCCTGACCGCGACCACCAACGGCCCGGAGGCGCGGGGCGGGCCCGCACCGCGCCTCCGGACCGGCTCTGGTCGCGCCCACCGCGTCGGCGACGTTTCGCGCACGCCCCCACGGCGACGTTTCGCGCCCACCGACAGTCCACGCGTCGGAGCGCCCGTGAGGTGTCGCTGAGCGCGTGGACTCGCGAGCTGGTCGCCGCGTCAGGCGGCGCCGGCCACCCGCCGCGCCTGCGCGACGGCCCGCCGCACACCGAGCGACCAGCCCGGCCCGTGGCCGGGCAGCACGTGCTTCGCCTCGGTGTCCGCGAGCCGGTCGAGCGACGCGACCGCCGTCGCGACGTCGGAGGTCGCCGCGGGTGCCACGATCCGGGGTCCGATCCCGCCCGTGTACGGGTCGAAGGTGACGAGCGCGTCCCCGGCGATCACGGCGTCACGGTCGGCGAAGTGCAGCGCCACGTGGCCGTCGGTGTGCCCCGGGGTCTCGATGATCCAGGGGTTGCCCGGCACGTCGGCGCGGCTCTCCAGCGGTTCGGTGTCCGCGATGCCGTTGACCGTGACCGCACCGGCCAGCAGCATCCGGCCCAGGGGGCGCAGACCACCCGGGTGGAGCGCGACGAACCCGAAGCGGTTCGTCTGCGGCCGGTACGAGTACGGGTGCGCGGCGAGGTGCCGATCGCCCGGGTGGACGAACACGGGCGTGCCCCAGTCGCGGTGCATCCGTGCGGCGGTGCCGACGTGGTCGAAGTGCCCGTGCGTGAGCAGGAGCCCCTCGACCTGGTCGGGCGTGTAGTCCAGGTCGTGCACGGCGAGCTGCAGGTGCGGCCACGCGGCGGGCAACCCGGCGTCGACGACGAGCAACCGATCGCCGGTCTCGACGAGGTAGGTGTTGGTGTGTGCGATCTCGAGGCGGTGGATCCCCTCGGCGGCGTCCCGGAAGAGCATGTGCGGCACGGTAGACGCGGCCTGCTGGGCACGATCCCGGGTGGGACGTGTACGAAATGGGGAATGGCCAAGGACAGTCTGCCCGAGCTCGAACTCGCCAACGTGCGCACCCGCGAGGGCATCACGGACACCGTGACGGAGCTGAAGCGACGCGCGGACCTGCCCGCCCGGACGCGGCTCGCGGTCGCCAAGACGAAGCAGCGGTGGCACCGCGACCCCACGCCGCTGGTGGCGATGGGCATCACCGGACTGACCGGTGTCGCGGCGATCGTCCTCGGCATCGCGCTCCGGAACAAGCCCGCTGGGCACCTCGCTCAGCCCCCGGCGAACTCGGCCTTCACCGCGCTGCTGCCGTTCGGCGCGCGAGGCGACGCCCCCTCGGCGAAGGAGCAGGCGCAGGCAGGTCGCAAGGGACGGAAGGCGCGGGCCAAGGCGGCCGAGGAAGCCCTCGAGCGTGACCCGGCCCACCGCGGCCGCGTGAAGCAGCAGGTCGGCATCGCGGCGGTGCAGCGACGGGCGAACAAGAACCGCAAGCAGGCGGTCAAGCGGTCGAAGCAGGCCGTGAAGGCGAGAGGGTAGGCACATGGCGCACGAAGAGCACAAGCCGGACCCGGACGACGCCCGGAAGCCCGACGACCCCACCGACCTCAAGAAGCCGACGCTCGTCTACACGCTGAAGAAGACACTGCGCGAGTTCACGAGCGACCAGTGCACCGACCTGGCGGCGAGCCTGACGTACTACTCGGTGCTCGCGTTGTTCCCCGGGCTGCTGGCGGTCGTGTCGCTGCTGGGCCTGGTCGGACAGGCCGACAACACGATCAAGACCCTGCTGCAGATCATCGGCAACATCGGGTCCGACCAGGTCGTGGACCTGATCAGGGAGCCGCTCGAGGGGCTCGTCCGCTCGCCCGCCGCCCCGATCACGTTCATCGTCGGTGTCGTCGGTGCCCTCTGGTCGGCCTCCGGCTACGTGGGCGCGTTCGGCCGTGCCATGAACCGGATCTACAACGTCCGCGAGGGCCGGCCGATCTGGAAGCTCCGCCCGACCATGCTCGGCGTCACGGTGACCACCGTCGTCCTGCTCGTGATCGGTCTGCTGGTCCTGGTGAGCGGACCACTCGCTCGGAGCTTCGGCGACGTCATCGGCTTGGGCGACGTCGCCGCGACCGTGCTCCTCATCGTGCAGTGGCCGATCCTGCTCGTCATCGCGATCATCGTCGTCGCAGTGCTCTACTACTGGTCGCCGAACGTCAAGCAGCCGAAGTTCCGGTGGGTCAGCGGCGGCTCGATCCTGGCGATCCTCATCTGGATCATCGCCAGCGTCGGATTCGGGTTCTACGTCGGGAACTTCTCGAACTACAACGCCACGTACGGCTCCCTGGGTGGGGTCATCGTGTTCCTGCTGTGGATCTGGATCACGAACAACGCCCTGCTCTTCGGTGCCGAGTTCGACGCCGAGATCGAGCGGGGTCGCGAACTGCAGGCCGGCATCCGCGCGGAGGAGGACATCCAGCTCCCCGAGCGCGACACCCGCCAGATCGAGAAGCAGGACGAGAAGCGGGCGCAGGACGTGCTCGAGGGCATCCGCATCCGCCAGGGCGTCGACAACGACTGAGCGTTGCGCGTCTGATCGGCGCTGACGGGCGCTCTCCGGGTCGGGACGCTACGGTGCGAGCGTGCCGTCCTTCCTCGAGGGGCTCCCGTTCCGGTGGCTCGTCCTCGCGCTCTTCGTGATCGTGTTCTGCCGTGCGCAGGCCACGTACTGGGTCGCGCGGCTCGCGGTGACGGGTGCGTCCCGATCACGGTGGGGCGGCTGGCTGCGCTCGCCGCCGGTCCGTCGCGGTTCGGCGCTGCTGGATCGCTGGGGGTTGCCCGTCGTGACGGTGAGCTTCGTCGTGGTCGGCCTGCAGACGGTGATGAACGCCGCAGCGGGGCTGGCACGGGTCGCCTGGTGGCGGTACACGATCGCGATGGTGCCGGGATGCGTGGCCTGGGCGTTCCTGTACGCGACGGTCGGGCTTGCCGTGTTCTGGGCGGTCGTCGCGGCGCTCGCCGGCTCGCCGTGGGGCATCGCGGCGCTCGTGGGCCTGGTGGTCGTCGCCGGCGTCGCGCTGACGGTCCTGCGTCGTCGCCGCGATCGCACAGGAGGCCCGGCCCGGCTTCCGTAGGCTGGCCCACGTGACGACAGAACCGCTCCAGAACCGTCCGGTCGCCCTGGTGACCGGAGCCACCCGCGGCATCGGCCGCGCGATCGCCGCCGACCTCGGCCGCACCCACCACGTGCTCGTGGGCGGCCGGTCCGCCGACGCCGTGGACGTCCTCGTCCAGGAGCTGCCGAGCGCGGCACCGTTCGTCGGCGACCTGGGCGCGGGCGAGGTCCCCGCGCTGCCCGATCGGCTCGACGTCCTCGTGCACTCGGCCGGCGTCGAGCAGGGCACCACCGTCGCCGACACCCCGCGCGCGGTGTGGGAGCAGGTCTTCGCGACGAACGTGTTCGCGGTCGCCGAGCTCACCCGGTTGGCGCTGCCGGCACTGCGGGCGGCCCGGGGCATCGTCGTGCCGATCAACAGCGGCTCCGGGTTCCACTCGGGCCCCGGCGGTGGCGTGTACGCGGCGTCGAAGTTCGCGCTGCGGGCCTTCGCAGACGCCCTGCGCGAAGAGGAGCGGGCGAACGGCGTGCGGGTGTCGAGCGTGCACCCGGGCCGGACCGACTCGGACATGCAGCGGCAGCTCGTGGCGAAGCTCGGCGAGTCCTACGACACCGACTACTACCTGGCGCCCGAGGACGTGGCCGCCGCGGTCCGCACCGTCGTCGACCTGCCCGAGCGCGGCACCGTCGAGTCGCTCGCGATCCGGCCGACCCGACGGCGCTGACACGCTGACGGCGACCATCGGCTACCGCAGCTCGATCCGGTCGTCGAGCTCGAGCCGTTCCAGGAACGTCTCGTCGTGGCTCACCACGACGAGTGCTCCCCGGTAGGCCCGCAGCGCGTCGACGAGCTGGTCGACGCTCGTCAGGTCGAGGTCGTTCGTCGGCTCGTCAAGCACGAGCAGCTGCGGCGGCGGGTCGGCGAGCACCAGGGCCGCCAGCGCCACCCGGAACCGCTCCCCGCCGGACAGGTCCCCGGCCGGGCGGTCGACGGTGTCCCCGCGCACCAGGAACTTCGCCAGCCGGTTTCGGACCTCGGCGACGGGCACGTGCGGGGCGTCCCGGCGCACGTTGTCGAGCACCGTGGAGGTGTCGTCCAGGCTGTCCTTCCGCTGCGGCAGGTACGCGATCCGGTCGACGTGGGCGACGGCCGTGGTCTCGGGCAGCGGGTGCTGCCGGGCAGCGGGGTCGCCGACGAGCTGCTCGATCAGGGTGGACTTGCCGACCCCGTTGTCCCCGGTCACGGCGATCCGTTCCGGCCCCTGCACGACGATGTCCCGTCCGCGGACGGTCACGGTGGCGATCCGACGCGACGCCGGTACGTCCGGGTCGGGCAGGGCGACGTGGATCGACTCGTCGTCGCGCAGACGGAGCTCGGCCTCGCGCTTGGTGGCGAGGGCGGCGGCTTCGTCGTCCGCGTACCCGACGCGCAGTCGGCCGGCGGTCTCCTGCGCCTTCTTCCGCTGCTCGTTCGCCAGGATCTTCGGCATCGAGCGGCCCGCTTTCTCGCCGGCCCTCGCACGTCGGGCGATCTTGGTCTCCGCCTCGATGCGCTGCCGCTTCTCGGTGCGGTGCCGCTGTTCGGCGACCCGGACCTCGCGCTCGACGGCCGCCTGCTGCACGGCGAGGTGCTCCTCGAACGCGCTGAAGGTCCCGCCGAACACGGCCATCGCCCCGGCGCGGAGCTCCACGGTCTCGTCGACGTGCTCCAGGAGTTCCCGGTCGTGGCTGACGAGCACCAGGGTGCCGCGCCAGTCGTCGACCAGGTCGAGGAGCAGCCCGCGGGCCCGGCGGTCCAGATTGTTCGTCGGCTCGTCCAGGAACACGATCGGCCGCGCGCGCAACCGGACTCCGGCGACGGCGACGAGCACCGACTGCCCGCCGGACAGCGTCGACACCGGTCGGTCGAGGTCGGTGCCGACGAGCCCGACCCGGTCGAGCACCGCGGCGGCCCGTTCCTCCAGGTCCCAGTCGTCGCCGACCGCCTCGAGCTGTGCGGCCGTGGCGTCGCCGGCCAGGACGGCCCGGAGCGCGGTGAGTGTGGGCCGGACGCCGAGCAGGTCGGCGACGGTGTCGTCGTTCCCCGTTGCAAGGCGTTGCGGCAGGTGGTCGACGGGGCCGGACGTCGCGATGCTGCCCGACGTGGGGTGGAGCCGGCCGGTCGCGAGCCGGACCAGCGTGGACTTGCCGGCCCCGTTCCTCCCGACCAGGCCGGTCCGGCCACGTCCGAAGGCGGCGGTGAGGTGGTCGAGCGCGACTGTGCCGTCGGGCCAGGCGAAGGTGACGTCGTGCAGGACGACGGACGGACTGGTGGGCATGGGGGTGTCTCCCGGTGTCGATGCTGGGCGCACGACACCGAGGCCACCGCGGTGCGGTGGAGCGCCCGACGGGGCGCGCGATCACGGTGTCAGCGCGTGGGCTGAGCGGTACCGGTGATCGACAGCAATCCGTCTGCTTCCGTCGGGGGACCCCCGTGTCCGCCATCCGTTCCGCCGGTCGGTCTCCCGCCCCGGCGGCCCCGCGATGACGACGAGGTGACCTCCACGGTAATCCCGTGACACGGGCACCCGCAAGGGATGACAGGCTGGGGGCATGCCGGAGAACCTGCTGCCGACCCCGTCGTCGAACCCCGAGACCCTGCTGCCCGCCGAGCCGGAGGTGACCGCCGCGATCGAGGCGGAGGCCCCCGTCGCCAGCGTGGTGGTGTCCTACCCGTCGTCGAGCCTGGCGTGGGCGCTGCTCGCCGACGAGGCGTGGGCGCGCGGCGCGACCCTCGAGTCCTACGCGTACGCCCGTGTCGGGTACCACCGTGGGCTCGATGCCCTGCGCAAGGCCGGCTGGCGCGGTGTCGGCCCGGTGCCGTGGTCGCACGGCCCCAACCGTGGGGTCTTGCGGGCGCTGTTCGCCCTGCGCCGTGCCGCCGAGGCGATCGACGAGCCCGGCGAGCCCGAGCGCCTGACCGACTTCCTGAACGCGAGCGACCCCGAGGCCCTGCACGCACTGTCTGCCGGCGCGTAGCTCCCGCACGCAAAACACCGGTGTTCGCACTGCACGCCGCGGGATGCGGGTGTGCAACGTGCGAACACCGGTGTTTTGCGGGGCCGCGACGACCGCCTAGCCCAGCAGCACGCTCCAACTGAACGCCTGCGGCCAGAGCTGGTGCTCCGGCAGCACGTCGAGCCCGCACGCCCGGCTGCCGAGCCCGTGCTGCGCGGCGTCGAGGTACAGGTACAGGTGGTCCGACGTCGGCAGCTCGTACGGGTGCTCGGCACGGTCGATCTGCTGCGCGGTCCACGGCGACAGGGTGAACCCCGCACGGTGCGATCCCACGGTCGACACCGTGAACGGCCCGACCGACAACGAACGCAGCGAGGGCCGGTGCCCGGTCTCCTGCGGCCGCGAGTACTCGACCCCGAGCGACCGCACCGGAGCGGTGAACCGGCCGACGCGAGCAGCGTGCGACGAGTCGGCGTAGGACTCGAGCGGCCCGGTGCCGAACCACGTGGCCGCCTCGTCGGCCAGCCCGGCCGGCAGGTCGAACCGCACCCCGATCCGCGGCCAGGTGACGTCCCAGGCCCCGAACGGCACCGCGTCGGTCTGCAGCACGAGTCCGTCGGACGTCAGGGTCCAGCGGTGCGTGACCTCGAGGCCCCACCCGCTGTTCGCCGCCGCGACGCGCACGCGCTGTTCCAGCCCGGAGGTGGTCCGCGACACCGACACCAGCCGGTGCGTCAGCCGGTCCAGCCCTCGGTCGCGCCAGCGCGACGCCGACGGGGGAGCGGTCGGGTCGCCGACACCGTGCGTGAGCACCGGGTCCGCGGTCTCGTAGCCGCCCTGGGACGCCAGGCTGTCGTTGTCGGTCGGCGCACGCCAGAGCTCCAGGCGGGGCCCCGCGACCTCGTGGCCCTTCCAGGACACCAGGTCGCCGCGGGCACTGAAGGTGCCGTCACCGAGTCGGTCGCCGTCCCACCCCTGCCGGGAGGCCCGTGGTGCGTCCGCCGCGCGCGCCGCGACGAGCCGCTGGGTGCGTGCGACGACGTGGCCGGTGTCCGCCCACCCGGTCGGCCCCGCCAGTTCCACGGTCAGGTCGAACCAGAGCTCGTCGCCGGGTGCGAGTTCGGACGTGGCCGCGTCGAGCACCTCGGAGGGCACCGGGACCGTCGCCGACTCCCGGGCGGCGACGATGCCCGTGGACAGGCGCCCCGAGGCCTCGACGACGCCGTTCCGCGACAGGGTCCAGCACAGCCGGAGCCCGGCGGTCGAGGCCGAGTGGTACCGGTTCTCGACGAGCACCGTGGTGTCCGAGACGGCCAGGCGGATCGGGGCCACGACTGCGGCGAACTCGGCGAGCCCCGGCGTCGGGGTGTCGTCGGGCAGCACCAGGCCGTCCATCACGAAGTTGCCGTCGTGCACGACCTCGCCGAAGTCCCCGCCGTAGGCGTAGTAGTCCTCGCCCGCGGGCGTCTTCGCGAGCAGGCCGTGGTCCCGCCACTCCCACACGAACCCGCCGTGCAGCCGTGGGTACCGGTCGACCAGGGCCTCGTACTCGGCGATCTGCCCGGGGCCGTTGCCCATCGCGTGCACGTACTCGCAGTGGATGAAGGGCTTCGACCGCTGCCGTGCGGCCTCGGCCGGGCCGCAGCCGAGCAGGGGCGTCGGGGTGCCGCCGCCGATCGACTCGGTCTCCTGCAGCGTCGGGTACATCCGCGAGTAGACGTCGGTGTACTCGCCCGTGTAGTCGCCCTCGTAGTGCACCGGGCGCTCGGCGTCGCGGTCGTGCACCCACTGCGACATCGCCGCGAGGTTCCGGCCGGTGCCGGACTCGTTGCCGAGCGACCACATCACGATCGACGGGTGGTTCTTGTCACGCTCGACGGTGCGCGCGATCCGGTCGAGGTAGGCCTCGGCCCACGCCGGGTCGTCGGAGGGGTTGCCGACCCAGTCGGTGAACAGGAACCCGTGGGTCTCCAGGTCGCACTCCAGGATCACCCAGAACCCGAGCTCGTCGGCCAGGTCGAGCACGCGGGGGTGCGGCGGGTAGTGCGAGGTGCGGATGGCGTTGACGTTGTTCCGTTTCATCAGCGCCATGTCGGCGCGGGCGTGCTCCTCGTCGAACACCCGGCCGCGCACGGGGTGGGTCTCGTGCCGGTTCACGCCGTGGAAGACCACGCGCTCGCCGTTCACCAGGAACCGGTCGCCGACGATCGACACGGTGCGGAACCCGAGCCGGAGCGACACCGTCTCGCCGCCCGAGCCGCCCGAAGCGCCCGAGCCGCCGGCCGCCGCGGCGCCGGTGGACAGCGTCGCGTCGTACAGCTTCGGCAGCTCGGCACTCCACGGCTCGACGCCCTCGACCTCGATCGGCTCGACGTCGTCCGCCGTGGCCCAGGTCACGTCGACGCCCAGGTCGGGCACCGCGAACCGCACCGGGAACACCGCGTCGAGCGTCGGGAACGTGATCGTGCCGGTCCCCGTCTCTGGCCGTCCCGACGCCGCGGTGCCCGCCGAGGCGGCCGTGCCGAGCGTCGCTCGCCAACCGGCGCGCACGAACACGTCGTCGATCGGCGCCGTGGGCCGGGCGAGCAGGGTGACGTCACGGAAGATGCCCGGCAGCCACCACTGGTCCTGGTCCTCCAGGTAGGACGCCGCCGACCACTGGTGCACCCGGACCGCGAGCTCGTTCGCTCCCGGGCGCACCAGCTCGGTGACGTCGAACTCGGTCGCCAGGCGGGAGCCCGTCGACCACCCCACGAGCGTCCCGTTCAGCCACACCCGGAAGTGCGACTCGACCCCGTCGAACCGCAGCAGCACCCGGCCGGCACCGTCGAACGACGACGGCAGCTCGAACGTGCGGCGGTGGTCACCGGTCGGGTTCTCCTCCGGCGGGTGCGGCGGGTCGATCGGGAACGGGTACTGCAGGTTCGTGTAGCTCGGAGCGCCGTGCCCGTGCAGCACCCAGTGCGACGGCACCGGGAGCTCACCCCAGGCCGGGTCGTCGTCCTCCCCACCCTCGGTCGCGAAGTCCTCGGAGACCGAGGCGACGGGCGACCACCGGAACCGCCAGTCCCCGTTCAGCGACAGGGACGGGGCGTCGGTGTGCAGCCAGGCACGGGGTGCCAGCCGCGAGTCGGAGCCGGGTGCGGTGGACGAGAGTGCGGAGTGGGTCAACCCTTGACCGATCCTTCCGTGAGGCCTCCACGCCAGAAGCGCTGGAGGACGATGATGGCGATGACGAGCGGGATGACCGAGACGAGCACCCCGCCGGTGGTGAGCTGGTAGAACTCCGGCAGGCGGTCGACCTGCGAGCGCCAGTTGTTCAGACCCAGTGTTATCGGGTACAGCTTCTGGTCCGCCAGCATGATGAGCGGCAGGAAGAAGTTGTTCCAGATCCCGACCACCTGGAACAGGAACACGGTGACGAGCGCCGGGGTCATCTGCCGGAGCACCACGGTGTGGAAGATCCGCAGTTCACCGGCACCGTCGATGCGTGCCTGTTCGAGCAGGGTGGTGTCCACCGACGCGGCGGCGTACACCCGGCACAGGAACAGGCCGAACGGCGACACCAGGCTCGGGATGAGCACGCTCCAGTACGTGTCCGTCAGTCCCATCGACGAGAACAGCAGGAACAGCGGCAGTGCCGTCGCGGTCCCGGGCACGAGCACGCCGCCGAGGATCGTGCCGAACACGAACTGGCGCCCCCGGAAGTCGTACTTCGCCAGCGCGTACCCGCCGGCCGCGGCGAAGTAGGTGGCCAGGACCGCACCGACGCCGGAGTACAGGATGCTGTTCGCGATCCACCGGACGAAGATGCCGCCGTCGTAGGTGAACACCTGCTGCAGGTTGCTCCAGAGCGCGAACTCGCCGCCGAACCAGAACCCGTTCGTCGAGAACAGCGCGCCCGTGGTCTTCGTCGCGGCGATGACGACCCAGTAGAGCGGGACGATGAAGTACAGCGCGACGACGACGAGGATCCCCGTGACGACGATCTGCGAGCGTGGGGACCGGTCGAGCTTGCGGCGCTGGTGCGCCGAGATCGACGTGGTGTCCACGGGGACGGCGGTCTTCGCCGTGGCCGGCGCTTCGATGGCTTCGCTGGTCATCGGTCAGTCCCTTCGGTGGTCGCGACGCGACCGGCCTGGAGGCCCGGGTCGGCTTGGGTGGTGACCGTGCTGCCCGCCGCAGCGCGCGTCTGGAGCGCGGTGCGGGCCTCCCGGCCGTCGCGCCGTGCGCGCTTGCGGCGGTCGCGTTCGTCCTTGGGTGGTCGGTTCGTCAGCGCGAGGAACGTGAACGACAGGATGAACGCGGCCAGCGCGATGATGACCGCCTGCGCGCTCGCGACGCCGTACTCGTTGAACGCGAACGCGTTCGTGTAGGCGGCGTAGTTCGGCGTGTACTCGGTGTCGATCGCCGGTGCGACCGTCGACAGGATCTGCGGCTCCGCGAAGAGCTGCAGGGTGCCGATGATCGAGAACACCGTCGTGAGCACCAGGGCCGGTGCGATGAGTGGGATCTGGATCCGCCACGCGACCTGGAACGCGTTCGCACCATCGACCTTGGCGGCCTCGTAGACCTCGCCGGGGATGGACTTCAGCTGCGCCACGATGATGAGCATGTTGTAGCCGGTGTACGTCCACGTGACGATGTTCGCGATCGACCACAGCACGCTGTTCGCGCCGAGGAAGTCCGGCTGCAGCCCCATCGACTGCAGCAGCGACACGATCGGTGACAGGCCGGGCACGTACAGGAACGACCACAGGATCGTGGCGATGACCCCGGGGACGCCGTACGGCATGAAGTAGATGGCCCGGAAGAAGCCCGGCCAGCGGGCGCTCGCCGACTCGAGCAGCAGCGCGAGGATCGTGCAGGCGATGATCATCACCGGGACCTGGACGATGCCGAAGAGCAGCATGCGGCCGATCGAGGCGACGAACCCGCTGTCCTGCAGGGCGATCGCGTAGTTGTCGAACCCGGCGAACCGGCCGACGACGCCGTCCTCGCCGAACAGGCCCTCGCGGTCCACGGTGGTGAACGACTGGAACAGGGCGCTGATGATCGGGATGACGAACGTCAGCAGGAACAGGGCCAGGAACGGGGCGAGCAGGATCCACGGGGCGCGCTTCTGCGCGCTCGTGGCCTTCGTGCTGGTGCGGAACGCGGGGGTGCTGCCGGCCGGTCGACCGGTGGACCGTCGGGTGGTGGTCTGCTGGGTCATCGTGCCGTCCTGACGCTGAGGCCCTTGTCCTTGAAGGACTGGACGATCTCCCGCTGTGCGAGCTCCACGGCGTCACTGAGCTTCAGGCCCGAGGTGATCTTGCGGCGGAACTGGTTCTGCAGGCTGGTGAAGGCCGACTGGGTCACCGGGGACCACGACCAGTCGATGTTCTGCTCCTTCGAGGCCGGCACGAAGACGTCCTCGTTGTAGTTCTGGCCGGAGAACCACTTCGACGGCTTCCTCGCGCTGCGCCCCGATGTAGTCGACCGCGGGCGACCAGCCGATGCCGCAGTACTTGATCATCGCGTCGATGCCCGCCTTCGAGGTGGTCATCCACGTGATGAACTCGAGCGCCTCCTTCGGGTGCTTCGCGTTCGCCAGCACCGCGGCCGTCGAACCGCCGATGGCGCTCGAGCCGAAGCCGTCGGCGCCCCACTTCTGCATCGGGGCGACCTTCCACTTGCCCTCGCCGCCCTGCACCGACTCGATCAGTGCGTCACCCCAGCTCGCGCTCGTGACCGCGGCGATCTTGCCGCTCGCGGCCGCGGCGTACCAGCCGGGGGAGTACGCACCGGCACTGGTGTCGACCAGCTTGTCGTCGATCACACCGTCGAAGAAGTCCGCGACCATCAGGGTCTTGTCGTCGGTCATGTCGACGACCCACTCGTCGCCGTCGACCTTGAACCAGCGCGCGCCGGCCTGCTGTGCGTACGCGGCGAACGGTGAGGCGTCGGCGACCGGGAACACCTCGAGGTAGTTCTGCTTCCCGGTGCTCCGGACCTTGTCGGCCAGGTCACGCCACTCGTCCCACGTCGTCGGGGGTTCGCCGCCGGCCTGCTCGAGGATCGCGGTCTGGTAGTAGAAGCCCATCGGGCCGGTGTCCTGCGGGATGCCGTAGATGCCGTCGACGAACGACACCTGCGCCCACGCGGCCTCGTCGTACTTCGACTCGAAGTCCTTCGCGCCGTACCGGGCCAGGTCGACCAAGCCGTTCGCGAGCATGAACTCGGGGATCTGCCGGAGCTCGACCTGCCCGATGTCGGGGCCGCCGCCGGCCGCGAGCGCGGAGTACATCTTCTGGTACCCGCCGCTGTTGCCGCCGGGGATCCAGTTCGCCGAGACCTGGATGTTCGGATGTGTCTCGTTCCAGACGTCGCAGACCTTCTGCAGGTCCTTGAGCCAGGCCCAGTAGGTGAGCTGGACGGTCTCACCCGAGGCCGCGGCGGGCACGAGGGCCGCCTTGTTGACGTTGGTCGAGCCCGGGACCGCACAGCCGGCGAGGAGTCCCGCCGCCGCGGTGCCGAGGCCGAAGCCCAACAGGTGTCGTCTCGTGATGGGTCGTGGTCGTGGCGCCATTGCCGCACTCCGTTCGTCGTTGATCGGGGTTGTCCACACCCAACCACAGAACCGAACGCCGTTGTGGTTTCGTGGCCGACTCGTTGCTGTGGGTGCGGCGCCGAGGCAGGCGCAGGGCCGCCTGGGTGTTCCCTCACGACTGCGGACGGGATCAGGTCGTCGGGTGGAGTGTGGTCGCACGTGAGAGCGCCGGGGCTCATCGGCTCCGGCACCCGTCCGAGAGGAGCTGCCATGACGTCGACCAATGCGACGAGCGAACTGCACCGGATCCTGGGAGAGCGGCTGGAGGGCGGAGGCACCTGGGCCTGGGCGTACGCCGACGTCTCCGGCAATGTCGAGGATCCCCGACGGCAGGCCGCGTTGAAGCTCCGGGCAGTCGAGGAAGCGCTCCGGGCGCAGGGTGCCGGTGACGCCGTCGTCGAGCTGGTCGCGGCCGAGTTCGAGCAGGAGCCGGGTGTCCCGTCGCCCGTCAGCCGGTACGTCCTGGTGCACGACGACACGGTCGTGTTGAGCGAGGTCCTGCCCGGCTCACTGCACGGCCCCGAATCGGTCGGGGTCGGCGCTGTGCCGGACCTCGTGCCGCTCGTCGCACACCGGCCTGTCGACCTGCCGTTCCTGGTGGTCCACGCCGGGAAGGAGGGCGGGGCGTTCCGCGCCTACCGCCTCGGGCACGCGCCGGTCGCAGAGGACACGACCGAGCAGCAGGTCCGGGGGCGGAACGACACCCTGCACTACGCGAAGGCCGGCACCGGGTGGAAGCAGCCGCACTGGCAGCAGCACACCGAGGAGATCTGGAAGCAGAACTCGTCCGAGACCGCGGCCGCCGTCGACGAGGCCGTGCGGACGATCCGCCCCGGGCTGGTCGTCGTCGCGGGTGACGTCACCGCCCGGGAGCTGCTGGTGAAGGCGCTGTCGACGGAGACCCGGACGCTCGTGTCGGTGTTCCCGGGCGACCCTCGTGCCGACACCGGGTCGAAGCAGGCCTTCGTCGAACACGTCGAGACCGCACTCGCCCGTGTCGTCGCCACCCGCCGCCACGACCTCGAGGACGCCCTGCGGACCCACGTCGGCCGCGGCGACAACCAGGTCGTGACCGGACTCGGGCTGGTCGTCGAGGCGCTCCAGCAGGCGCAGGGCGCCACGGTCGCGCTCGACGCCGTCGCCGTCGGGGACCGGACGCTGCTCGCCCTTGCGGGTGCACCCTGGGTGGCCACTGCGCCGGAGCAGGCTGCGGGTGTGCCGGTCATCGCAGCGGTCCCCGCCGTGTGCGCGCTCGTCCGTGCGTCGGTCCTGACGGACGCCGAGCTCGTGCTCGTCAACGCGGCGTCCCTGCCCGGAGGTGCCCCTGCGGCTGCGCTGCTCCGCTGGCCGGTCGGGCCCGTGGTCCCCGCGTGAGCCGGGGCGCGAGTTGACCAGGTCGAAACGGGCGTACCTGGTCGAAACGGGCGTACCTGGTCGGTTCTTCCGACCAGGTACGCCCGTTCCTGCAACCCATCTCACGTGTCCTGGGAAGGAACGAACGGGGGCGAACGGTCAGTCGTGCGACCGGTCGCGTCGGGGCACCAGCGGGACCGCGAGCAGCGGGAGCACCGCCACGATGCCGAACGACGCCGCGAACCCGAGCGCACCGACCAGCGCCCCGATGCCCGGACCGACGGCGCTCGCCGCGATGAACTGTCCGGTGTTCTGCGCCCCGAGCGCACGCCCCGACCAGAACGGTCCCGCCGCCTCGGCGACCGACGTGTAGGCCAGCCCGTTGTCGGCGACCGTCACGCTCGTCGCGAGCACCAGGAACACCGCCGCCCCGGCCAGGTGCGTCGCGTCGACGACCGCGAGGACCGCCATCACCACCGCGGCGCTCACCGCGACGATGCGCAGGGGTCCGACGCGCGACCCGGCCCGGTCGCTCCAACCACCGACCAGGATCCGGCCGATCGCCCCGACGAACTGCGCGGCGCCGACCAGCAGCCCGGCCGCGGGTGTCGACCAGCCGAGGCCCACGAGCCAGACGAGCCCGTACGTCGACAGGGTGAACTGCGGCACCACGAGCAGGACCGACACCGCGTGCACCCGCCACAGGAAGCCGCTCGACCGGTAGGGGTTCGTGGTCGCCGTCGTCGCCACCGCGGCCCGGGCAGGGCGTGGCGGGTCGGTGATCCCGATCGCGCAGCAGACGGCGAGCACCGCGCACAGCACGATCGGCAGGACCAGTGCCGCGCGGATCCCGGAGCCCTCGGCGAGCTGCGGCACCGTGACCGCCGCGAGCGTCACCCCGAGCGGCTGCGACATCTGCCGGATGCCCATCGCGAGTCCCCGGCGCTCCTTCGGGAACCACCCCACCACGACCCGACCGCTCGCGGCGTTCGTCGAGGCACTCGTCATGCCGCCTGCCAGGAACGCCAACCCGAGCAGCGCCGGGTCACCCGCGGCCAGCCAGGCGGCGACCACGGCGAGCGTGGTGAGCACGAGCCCGCCGGCGATGACGACGCGCTCGCCGAACCGGTCCGTGATCGCGCCCCAGGCGATGAGCGTCAGGACCATGCCGAAGGTCGGGGCGGCGGCGAGGACCCCGGCGACCGGCAGGGACGTACCGCGGCTGAGCAGGTGGGGGATGAGGAGCGCCGGCGCGGACACGACGAGCGTCCCCGCCGCCTGGGCCGCGACCCCGAGGGCGAGCATCGTCCAGGCGCGGGCGGAGACCGGCGGCGTCGTGGTGGATCGCTGCGGGGCGTCGGTCGTGGGCATGGGTCGTGTCGGCCGTTCGTCGTCGTTCCATCGCGGAACGGATTGGTATACCAGAACGGTATACCATTCCCGCCGTCACGCCGCTAGGCTTGTCCGCCGTGACCGACACGACCGACGCCGCGCCCGTGTCGCAGACGGCCCAGCTCTACGACAACCTGCGCGCGGCCATCCTGACCCTCGACATCGCACCGGGTGAGCGCATCTCGGAGCGGGGGCTCGAGGCACGGTTCCACGCCTCGCGCACGCCGGTCCGCGCCGCTCTGTCGCGGCTCGAGCGCGAGGGGCTCATCCTGCACGAGGGTCGTTCGTGGACGGTCACCCCGATCGACCTCGACGAGATCGCCTCGCTCGCCGAACTCCGCGGCATCCTCGAGCCCGCTGCCGTTCGGCTGGCCGTCCAGCGCGCCACCCCCGAGCAGTTGGCGGAGGTCCGTGGGCACCTCGACGCGCTCCGGCCTACCCCCGACCAGCAGGCCGGCATCCGGATGGGGTCGACGTTCCACCTCGACCTCGCCGCGCTCGGGGGCAACCGGTTCGTCACCGACGCCATCGCCGACGCCCTGACGCGGCTCGAGCGCACGCGCTGGATCGAGGTCCGCACACCCGAGGCGCGCGACGCCGCGTGGGACGAGCACAGCGCCATCATCGACGCCGTCCGCGACGGTGACGCCGACCGCGCAGCGGAACTCGTGGCCGCCCACGTCGCGGGCACGAACGACCGGCTGCTCAGCTGGATCGCGCAGGAGCGCCGACGCCTGCGCGGGGCGGGCATGACGATCGTGGGCGCGACCGAGGGCTGAGTGTCCGCGGACGTGAGTGGTCTGCGGGCGCCTGCCCGGGCCTCCTGGCCGTGTCCGGGGAGGCCGGGCGCGAGCCGCTAGCGCAGGTCCGTCGTCTCCTGCGGCGCGTCGAGATCGTCGAACGTGCGGATCGAATCCGTGCGTTCGAGCAGCGCGTCGCGCACCTCGGCCTCGTCGTGGCTCGCGCGGAGTGCGAGCTTGCTCCCGGAACGTGTCGACTGTGACATGTCGTGTCCTTCCCCTGCGTGTGGGCAACCTGATCGGTGCGGGCACGCGGCCCGCTGGTGCGCTTCCTCACGGGACGTACTGAGGTCGGAACAGTGTCGCGCGACCCCCGCGGTCCCGCAAGCGTTTCCGGCACCGTGTGGAGAACTCCCGGGACACGGCATGCCTAGGATGGTCCGGCCGCACAGCGCGAGGCGCGGCACCAGCGGACGTCGAAGGGGAGGCACGGGTTGGCCGACCAGCGCACCGCACCTCCCACGGTCTACGACGTCGCGTCTGCAGCCGGCGTCTCCATCGCCACCGTCTCGCGCGTGCTCCGCACGCCCGACGCTGTCCGCGAGGGCACCCGGGACCGCGTGCAGGCGGCGATCCGGAGCCTCGGGTACGTCCCGTCCGGCAACGCCCGCGCCCTCGCCGGCAAGCGCACCGGCGTCGTCGGACTGCTGCTGCCCGGGTTCGACGTGGTGCCCGACGAGCGGCCGGACCTGGTCACCGACGGCGGCGTCCGCGTGGTCGACGACCGGCGGCACGTGACGCAGCCGTTCTCGTCCAACCTGTACTTCGACGAGGTCCTGCGCGGTGCCGAGACCGAGGCCTGGCAGCGGGGGCTCGCGCTCATGGTCGCCGCCGGGCGGGGGTCGTCGCGCGACGTCATCGTGAACGACGTCGCCGGCCGGGTCGACGGGCTGGCCGTGCTGGCGCAGACCGTGCCCGACGACCTGCTCGAGCACGTCGCCCGACGCATCCCGGTCGTGGTGCTCGCCGACGACCGGCGCTCGCACGGGTTCGACTCGGTGAGCGTGGACAACGCCGCGGGCATGCGGACCCTGGCGTCACACGTGATCGGGCGCCTGGGGATCCGGTCCCTCGCGTACGTCGCGGGGCCCATCGACTCGCCCGACGACATGGAGCGCTCGGCGGGGTTCCGCGCGGCGCTGGCCGACCACGGGGTGCCTGCCTCGACGGTGCGCACCGTGCACGGCGACTTCGGGCGGGCTCGGGCGCGGGAGCTCGCGGTGCCGCTGCTGGCCGACGACGTCCCACGCGCCGTCGTCTGCTCGAACGACCAGTCCGCGCTCGGGGTCCTCGACGCCGCCGCTGCCCGGGGGCTCCGCGTGCCCGAGGACCTCGTCGTGACCGGGTTCGACGGCATCGACGCCGGTCGGTTCTCGTCGCCGCGCCTGACGACCGTGCACCAGCCGATGGGGGCGCTCGGGCGTGCTGCCGTCCTGGCGATCGTGGACCGGCTGGAGCGCCGCGAGGGGCCGCCGCGCGCCGTGCGCCTGCCCGTCGAGGTGCTGCTGCGCGAGAGCTGCCCGCCCGCGCTGTAGGCGTGCGGCGGCTCGCACCGTGCGACCTTGTGCATCCCGTGCGCCCTTGCTCGCTCAGTGCGAGCCTGGAGCCGCGCACGGAGCGGGCAACCTCGCACCAGTCGGCGCACCTCGCACCGTGCGCCGCCCGCCCTCGGGGCCGCAACCTCGCACCACGCGCGACGCCCTCGCACCGTGCGACCTCCCGCGCCGACGGCACCTCGCACGGTGCCACCCCGCAAAACAACACCCGCGCTTGCACGCCGTGATGTAAGCGCATACATTGAGCACGTACCGACTCGACATGGAGGTCGACCGAGCAATGACGCTTCCCCCACAGCGCACGCGCGGCACGCGTGACCCAGGCCCCCGCCGCCGAGGCCGCCTCGTCGCGGCCATCGCCGGCCTCGCCGCAGTGGCCCTCGTGGCCACCGGCTGCAGCATCCAGGTCCGCTCCGAACCCGATCCCACCATCGGCAAGGACACGATGCTCATCAACGCGGACCGCGGCAACCCGCTGTTCGACCGCAACTTCAACCCGTACATCGCGAACGCCCGCACGGCCTCCAAGTGGATGTACGAGCCCCTCATCGAGGTGAACCCCCTCGACGGCAAGCGCAACCCGTGGCTCGCCAGCGCGTGGAGCCAGCCCGATGCGAAGACGATCGACATGACGATCCGCTCGGGTGTCGAGTGGTCCGACGGGTCGCCGTTCAGCGCGAAGGACGTCGTCTTCACCTTCGACCTGCTCAAGAAGTTCCCCGCCATGGACGTCAAGGGGGCGTGGCAGCACATCGAGCGCATCGAGCAGGACGGTGACCACGTCGTCTTCCACCTCAAGAGCGAGGACGTCCCGAGCCTGACGATCATCGGCCAGACGTACATCCTCGGCGAGGACCACTGGGGCGGCGTGAAGGACCCGACGACCTGGCGCGACCCGAACCCGGTCGGCACCGGTCCGTTCGTCCTCGGCAACTACACCGACCAGCAGTACTCGATGAACAAGAACCCGAAGTACTGGCAGGCCGACAAGATCGCCATCAAGCACCTCATCCTGCCGGCGACGAACACGCAGCTCGACACCGTCACCCGCGGCTACGACTGGGCGTACTCGTTCATCTCCGACGTCAAGGGCACCTGGGGTGCCGCATCGAAGACGAACGAGTGGTGGTTCCCGGCCGGCGGTGTGATCGGCCTCATCCCGAACCTCACGAAGGCGCCGTACAACGACGTCAACGTCCGCCGGGGCATCTCGCTCGCGCTGGACCGTGACGCCATCGCCGAGACCGCGTCCGAGGGCAACCTGTCGGCGGCGGGCCAGACCGGCCTGATCCTGCCGAACCAGGAGCGGTACCTCAACCCGGACATCCCCGACCAGGGCATGATCACCCAGGACACGAAGGCGGCGCTCGCCAGCCTCGAGAAGTCCGGTTACACCGTGCAGGGCGGCAAGGTCGTCAAGGACGGCAAGCAGCTCGCGATCACGATCATGACCGCGAACGGCTACTCCGACTGGCTCCGCGCCGCGCAGGAGGTCCGCCGCGAACTGACGGCCATCGGCATCAAGGTGACGATCCAGGCGCCGCAGCCCGCCGGGTACCAGCAGAACATCAACAACGGCACGTTCGACATGGCGATGGGCGGCATGGGCAACGGTGACGTCTACCAGGCGTTCAACTCCCTGCTCAGCAGCGAGTTCTACCAGCCCGTCGGCAAGTCGACCGTCAACAACTACGAGCGGTACAAGAACGCCGACACCCAGAAGCTCCTCGACGAGTACAAGGCGACGACGGACACCGCGAAGCAGCAAGAGATCCTCGACCAGCTGCAGCAGACCGTCTACGACGAGCTCCCCGTCATCGGCATGTACTACGGCGGGCTCTGGGGTCTGTTCAACACCGGCAAGTTCGTCGGCTGGCCGAGTGCGAAGGACCCCTACATGGCACCGCAGAACTACGACTCGGCACCGCTGCTCATCTTCACCAAGCTCCGTCTGCGCGACAGCGCCGCCGGCAAGCAGATCCTGCAGGAGCAGAACGCCGCGCAGCAGGAGGACCAGAAGTGAAGTACATCCTCCAGAAACTCGTCCTCTTCGTCCTGACCCTCTGGGCCGCGGTCACGCTGAACTTCGTGCTCCCGCGCCTGATGCCCGGCAGCCCGGCCGACGCCGCACTCGCGAAGCTCAGCCAGAACGGTCCGGTCACCGACGCCACCAAGAAGGCCATCGAGGCCCAGCTCGGGGTGCCGACCGGCAACCTCTGGGACCAGTACGTCAGCTACCTGCACCAGGTCATCACCCTCGACTTCGGCACGAGCTACACGTTCTACCCGCAGCCCGTCGGTGACCTCGTGTCGAAGGCCCTGCCGTACACACTGATCCTGGTCGGGGTCGTCACGATCCTGGCGTTCGTCCTCGGCACCCTGATCGGTGTCGCGGCGGCGTGGAAGCGTGGCACCTGGCTCGACTCGCTGCCGACCCTGTCGGGCAGCTTCATGTCGACGTTCCCGTACTTCTGGACCGCCCTGCTGCTGCTGTTCTTCCTCGGCTACGTGCTGCACTGGTTCCCGACCACGGGCGCCTACTCGGCGACGACGACGCCCGGGCTCAACGGCGCCTTCTTCGGCGACGCGCTGCAGCACGCGGTGCTGCCGGCGGTCACGATCCTGGTGACGAGCCTCGGCGGCTGGATCATCGGCATGCGCAACGCGATGATCAACACCCTCGGTGACGACTACGTGACCTTCGCCGAGGCCAACGGCCTGCGCGGACGCACCGTGGCCATCCGCTACGCGGCCCGCAACGCCATCCTGCCGAACCTGACCGGCTTCGGTCTGGCGCTCGGTGGCGTGGTCGGCGGTTCCGTCCTGGTCGAGCAGGTCTTCGGCTACCCGGGCATCGGCTACCTGCTGTTCAACGCCGTGATCGGGCAGGACTACCCGCTCATGCAGGCCCTCTTCCTGATGATCACCGTGTCGGTGCTCATCGCCAACTTCATCGTGGACGTCATGTACGGCGTCCTGGACCCGAGGACGCGTCGATGACCAACAACACCACGAAGGCGGCGTGCTGCGCCCACATCAAGCACCCGGGGGCACGTCGATGACCAACAACGCAACCATCGCCGTGCGAACGCAAGACACGGAAGAACAAGCAGCGCCGTCCAAGTGGCGCGCCGCGGCCCGCCAGTTCGGCGTCGTCTGGTCGAACAAGAAGGCCCGGATCGGCATCATCATCCTCGGCGTCTTCGTGTTCGTCGCGGTCTTCGCCCCGCTCCTGGCCCCGTACGGCGCCAGCCAGAACGGCTTCGCCCGGTCTGCCGACGCGACGCCCGACCACTGGATGGGCACCACCGCCGCCGGTGAGGACGTCCTGTCCCAGATCATCTACGGCGCCCGCATCTCGGTCATGGTCGGCGCGGTCGCGGGCATCCTGTCCACGCTCGTCGCCGTCGCGATCGGCCTCAGCTGGGGCTACGTCCGCGGCTGGATCGCCGAGGTCATCGGGTTCATCGTGAACCTGTTCCTCGTCATCCCGGGGCTGCCCCTGATGATCGTCATCGCCGCCTACCTGCAGAACGGCGGCATCGCGGTGATCATCGCGGTCATCGTCGTGACCGGTTGGGCGTGGGGCGCTCGCGTGCTCCGCTCGCAGACGCAGTCGCTGCGCGGTCGGGACTTCGTCACCGCCGCCCAGTTCTCCGGTGATGGCGCGACCCGCATCGTGTTCCGCGAGATCCTGCCGAACATGACGAGCCTCATCGTCGGCAGCTTCTTCGGGGCCGCCACCAGCGCCATCCTCGCCGAAGCGGGCCTCGAGTTCCTCGGACTCGGCGACTCGTCGATCGTCAGCTGGGGCACGATCCTGTACTGGGCGCAGAACTCGAACGCGCTGCTCACCGGGCAGTGGATCCTGCTCTTCGCGCCGGGTCTCTGCATCGCGCTGCTCGCGATGAGCCTCACCCTGATCAACTTCGGCGTCGACGCCGTGTCCAACCCGCGGCTGCGCGACGGCGCACGGCCCCGTAAGGAGAAGCGCGCATGAGCGGCTTGCCAGAAACGCACCCGGCAGACGGCCTGGAGGCGCCCACCGGCGCCGCCACGGGCCTCCAGTCCGACGGTGGTGCCGTCCAGGGCGACGCCTCCGTCCTGCTCGACGTCCGCGACCTGTCGGTCGTCTACGAGTCGGCCGGCCAGAGTGCCGTCCAGGCCGTCGACCACGTGTCGTTCCAGCTCAAGCGGGGCGAGTTCGTCGGCCTGGTCGGCGAGTCCGGTTCCGGCAAGTCGACCCTCGGCTACGCGCTGACGCGGCTGCAGAAGCCGCCGGCGCGCACGAACGGCGGCAGCATCGTCTTCGCGGGCAAGGACATCCGCGACCTCGACGACGAAGCCCTGCGCCAGCAGCGGCAGGGCGGCTTCGCCATGGTGCTGCAGTCCGGCATGAACGCGCTCAACCCGGTGCGCACCATCCGGAACCACTTCATCGACGTCTTCCAGGCGCACGGCCACGTGTCGCGCGACCGCTGGGACGCCCGGATGAAGGAGCTCATCGAGAAGGTGAAGCTGCCGACCTCGATGCTCGCCCGGTTCCCCGGGGAGCTCTCCGGCGGCATGCGGCAGCGCGTCTCCATCGCCCTGGCGCTCTCGCTCGAACCGCAGCTCATGGTGTTCGACGAGCCGACGACGGCGCTCGACGTGCTCGTGCAGCACGCCGTGATGGACACCATCATCGAGCTGCAGCGCACCGAGGGCTTCACGGCGATCCTGATCAGCCACGACCTCGGCATCGTCCTCGAGGCCACCGAGCGCGTCCTCGTCATGCACGAGGGCCGGATCGTCGAGGACGGCGGCTCCCGCGAGATCCTCCGCGACCCGCAGGACGAGTACACGCAGATGCTCCTGTCGCACTACGCCGACCCCCGCGCCGAGGTGGTGTCGCTGCCGGGCTTCCCGGACCGCTCGCTCCGCGCCGAGGCCGGCGAGAAGCGGCAGGAGACGACCTCGTCGTTCAGCACCGTCGGGTCCCGCGAGCGCAGTGCCGCCCGCAACCCGATCGTCGTCGACCACATCGTGAAGACCTACCCGGCACCCCGCCGCGGTGAGCAGCCGGTGCAGGCCGTGCGCGACGTGTCGTTCACCCTCGAGCCCGGGCAGTCGCTCGCCCTGGTCGGCCAGTCCGGTTCGGGCAAGTCGACCATCGCGAAGCTGCTCACCGGCGTCGAGAAGCCGACCACCGGCACGGTCCGGTTCGGGGACCTCGACGTCGCCCGCCTCGGCAAGCGCGGCCTGCGGGACCTGCGCTCCGAGGTCCAGATGGTGTTCCAGGACCCGTACTCGGCGCTCAACCCGCTGCACACGGTCGAGTACACGCTGTCCCGGCCGATCGCGAACTACACCGGGCTCACCGGGCGCGATGCCCGACGTCGGGTCCTCGAGCTGCTCGAGACGGTGGGGCTCACCCCCGTCGAGCAGTTCGCCCAGAAGCTCCCGCACCAGCTCTCCGGCGGGCAGCGGCAGCGCGTGGTGATCGCCCGGGCGCTCGCGAGCGACCCACAGGTGATCATCGCCGACGAGCCGGTGTCGATGCTCGACGTGACGCTGCGCGCCGGTGTGCTCGCGCTGCTCGAGGACCTCCGCGAGCAGTGGGGCGTCTCGCTCCTCTACATCACGCACGACCTGCTGAGTGCGCGGCTCATCACGGACGACATCATGGTGCTCCACGAGGGCGCCGTGGTCGAGCGGGGTCACACGGCCCAGGTGCTGCAGGACCCGCAGGACCCGTACACGATCGCCCTCCTCGACGCTGTCCCCAATCCGCGGAGGACCCTGCGCGCATGACGAACCTGCACGACTTCCCGACGGTCCCGCCGTTCGGGCACCTGCCCACCCCGGACGGCGTCGACGTCGTCGGGATCGACGTCCCGGTCGGTCGGCTGACGGCCTACCGGATCGTGCCCGAGGGGGTGTCGAAGGGCACCGTGCTCATCGTCCCCGGCTACACCGGCTCGAAGGAGGACTGGCGGACCTTCCTGCCCGTCCTCCGCGACGCCGGCTGGACCGCGGTCGCGATCAGCCGGCGCGGTCAGGCCGACTCGGCCGCACCGACCGAACCCCGCGACTACTCCCTCGACGAAGAAGCGGCCGACGTCGTCCGGGTCGCGCGCCTGCTCGACGACGGCGCCCCCGTGCACCTGGTCGGGCACTCGCTCGGCGGTGTCATCGTCCGGGCCGCCGCGATCCAGGACCCGACGGCGTTCCGCGACGTCGTGCAGTTCTGCTCCGGGCCGCACGGATGGCCGTACCGCAAGGTCGCCGAGCTGACGATCCTGCACGACACCGGCGGGAACCTCCGGCAGCTGTTCGACTCGACGAACCCGCTCTGGGCGTACCGGCCCGACGGCGAGCTGCCCGACGACGTCCGGATGGTGCGCGACCGCTTCGACGCGACGAGCCCGCTCAGCGTCGTCGCCGGTGGCCACATCCTCGAGGACCACACCGACGCCTCCGACGCCCTGCGCGCCACCGGCCTGCCGGTCCTCGTCGCCCACGGCGAGTGGGACAACGCCTGGCCGATCCCGTGGCAGCGGGCGATGGCCGAGCAGACCGGCGCCGAGTACGTCGTCATCCCCGCGAGCTACCACGGTCCCCAGGTCGAGAACCCGCTCGGGACGGTCGCCGTCTTCGACGCATTCCTGAGCCAGCACTGACTCGAACAAGCACTGAAAGGCACCATCATCTCCACGCTGCAGTTCCCCGACGGCTTCCTCTGGGGTGCCGCCACCGCCGCCCACCAGATCGAGGGCAACAACGTCAACAGCAACTGGTGGGTGCACGAGCACGAGCCGGACACCACCATCGTCGAGCCCTCGGGTGACGCGGCGGACAGCTACCACCGGTACCGCGAGGACATCCGCATCGCGGCCGAGCTCGGGCTGAACTCCTACCGGTTCAGCATCGAGTGGGCCCGCATCGAGCCCGAGCGCGGGTTCGTCAGCCGTGCCGAGGTCGACCACTACCGCCGCATGGTCGACGCCTGCCACGAGTTCGGCATCGAGCCGATCGTCACCCTCATGCACTTCACCGTGCCGCGCTGGTTCGAACGCGACGGCTTCTGGCGGGCACCCGACGCCGCCGACCTGTTCGCCCGCTACACCGAGGCCGCGCTCCCCGTGGTGCAGGACGGCGTCCGCTACGTCTGCACGATCAACGAACCGAACATCGCGGCCATGCTCGCCGGCGGCGAGGACGCGGCCAACCTGGTGGCCTTCGGCCTGCCGAACCCGGACCTGGGGGTCGCCGACGCCCTGCTGGCCAGCCACAAGCGGTCGCGAGAGGTGTTGTCACAGGTGTCGGGCCTCCAGTCAGGGTGGACCGTCGCGACCCAGGCCTTCAAGTCCAACGGTGAGCCGGGCGCGGACGCGATGCTCCGCGAGTACGGGTACCCGCGCGACGACTGGTACCTCGAGAACGCCGCGGGCGACGACTTCCTCGGCGTGCAGGCTTACACCCGCACGTTCATCGGTCCGGACGGGCCCCTGCCCGTCGCGGACGACGTCGAGACGACCCTGACCGGCTGGGAGTTCTACCCCGAGGCCTCGGCCGACGGGCTCCGCAGCGCGTGGGAGCTCTCCGGTGGTGTCCCGCTGATGATCACCGAGAACGGCATCGCCACGGCCGACGACTCCCGCCGGCAGGTGTACACGCAGGGCGCGCTCGAGGGCATCCACCGCTGCATCGAGGACGGCATCGAGGTCCTCGGCTACCAGCACTGGTCGCTCCTGGACAACTACGAGTGGGCCTCCGGCTTCCGACCGACCTTCGGGTTGGTCGCGTGGGACCGCGAGACCTTCGAGCGCACGCCGAAGGACTCCGCCCGCTGGTACGGGCGGGTCGCGCAGGCGAACGCCCTCGAGTCGGTCACCGTCTAGGACGGTCGACCCCGCAGGCGCGCGGCGGACGGGAGGCCCTGCTCCCGTCCGCCGCGCTTCGTCGTGTCCGGCACGGGTCGGCCCACGGGCCGTGGTGCGGACAGCGCTCAGGCGGCGGCGAGCAGGTCGGCGACGGCCGTCTCGCGGAGCAGCTCCGCGCGGTCCGCAGCGGTCGAGCCCTCGTCGTCGGCGGCGTCCCGGTCGACGTCGAGCGACAGCACGACGCGGACCGTGTCGAGGTCGCCGGAGTCGACGGCCGCGATCAGCAGCGTCGCGCCCCGTGACCCGCGCGCCCTGGTGTCCGCACCCGCGGCGGCGAGGGCACGCACGATCGCGGCGTGCCCGCCCCACGCAGCGCGGACGATCGGGGTGTTGCCGTCGCCGTCACGGGCCTCCAGGTCGGCGCCCGCTGCGACCAGCACGTCGACCGCCCGTCGCGCGTCGCGGTCGATCGCCAGCGTCAGCGGCGTCCGCCCCTCGGTGTCCTCCAGCTGCAGGGTCGCCCCGCGGCGCAGGAGTTCCTCGAGCATCTCGGGGTGGTCGAACCACGCGGCGGCGTGCAGCGGGGCGAAGCCCCAGCGGGGGTCGACGTCGTCGACGTCGCTCGCGTCATCGGCCAGGTGCAGCCCGCCGAGGTCGCCGTACGCCGCGGCCCGTACCACCTCGGTCGCCCACTCCACCCAACCGTCCGGCACCGGGCCGTGCCAGCCGCGTGCCGGGCGCGACTCGAGGCCGGAGTACACGGACTCGGCGACGCTCCGGATCGCCACCCGGACGCCCCGGAACCGGATCGCGACCTCACCGACGGGGGAGATCAGCAGGCGGAGTTCCCAGGCGTCGTGCTCGTTCAGGTACTCGAGCTCGCCCCGGGCGACGTGCGCGTCACCGGCGAGCAGCGCCGCGGCGTCGACACCCGGCGGGTCGATGACGGCGTCCCGCAGCCGGAGCGACACCCTGGCGTGGTTCCAGCGGCGCCACAGGCCGCTCGGGGTGTCGAGCACCTCGTCGTTGCGGACCACGATGTCGGCGTGCACGACGACCGGGTCCGGCACACCGTGCCCCGGCAGGTCGACGGGGGTCGTCACGTCGTCCTCGTCGGCGTCCGGGTCGACGACGGCGTCGGCGGACTCCACGACCCAGCGTTCGATCCGTGAGTCGGTCCACTTGACCGTCAGGAGCGCGGCGATCGTCGGCGGGGCGTCCTCGAGCAGCCGGGTCACGTGTTCGCGCTGGCCGTCGAAGTCCTCGAGGGAGACGTAGCCAACGGAGGGCCAGTTCACTCGACTCCATCGCACGGGACGACCCTACCCGGCAGTGGTCCGTCTCCCCGCGGAGGGCCTCGTCGCGTGCTCTCGTCCAGCTCCGCAGTTCTCCACAGGTGTCACCCTTCCGGAGCAGCGCCGTCCGGAATGTGAGATGTTGAAGACATGCCGCCGCGGACCGTCCCCCGAGTTGCGGTACGGGCTGCGTCCAGGGGTCCTGATCGCGCGACTGCTCGGCTCGAGGACCTGCGGCCATGGCCGGAGCGAGCCCCGGGGAGCAGCAGGCGGCTGGCTCCGCGAGTGAGCGGACGGTCGACGAAGCGGTGGGCGAGTGGCGCCACGGCGAGCATGGCACCGACGGTGATCGTGACGACCACGAACCACGGCACCCAGTACGCGCCCACGGCGGCGAGTGCTGCGGGCACCACCGGCGCCAGGAGCGGATGAACGAGGTACAGCGCGTACGAGGCAGCGCCGCCGGCCATCACCCAGCGGGGCACGAACCGGCCGATCCGATCGTCCAGCCAGACCGCCGAGAACACGACAGCGGAGATCACGAGCGGGACGACGGCCGCCGAGACCTCGAGCCGCTCGGCTCGCAACGAGGCCAGGGTGCCCATGCAGACCGCGATGCCGCCGAGCGACAAGACGGTCAGGACCGGTCGTCGTGCTCGCCACCCGCGGGCGATGACCATGCCGGCGAGGAAGTAGAGCGTCACGTCATCGGCGTAGAACCACCATGCTGACCCGGTGGCCGGGCGCAGGAGTGACGCGGCGGCCGCGAGCGTGAGGATCGGTGCGCAGAGTGCCAACGGGTCGATCCGGATGGCCAGGGCGAGCGTCATCAGCGCGTAGAACGCCATCTCGAAGACCAACGTCCACCCGACGCCCCAGAGCGGATGGATGGCACCGGCTTCGTCGTGACTGGGGATGAACAGGTACGACGCAAGGACCGTGCCCGGGCTGAGGGCCGAGTTGACCACCAACGAGCCGGCCAGGACCACCGCGGCGACCTTGATGGTGGTCATCAGCCAGTAGAGCGGGACGACCCGCGCGAGCCGCGCCCGGGCGAACCGGTGCCAGGACCCCGGCGCCTGACCGAGGTCGTCGCCGACGAGCACCATCACGAAACCACTGATCGCGAAGAACAGCCAGACGCCCAGTCCGCCGATCCTGTCGAGCTGCGGGGTGTGCTCGTCGAAGCGCTCCGCCGAGTAGTAGCACGCGTGGACGACCACCACGAGGGCGGCTGCGATGTACCGCAGGGGCTGGATGAGACGGAAGGGCTGCTGTCGGGTCGGCATGTAGCAATTCTACATGCAAAATACAAACATACGCGATGATATCGAGCGCGTGCTATGGATATTGCAGGTGATATACTAATGACATGACCACACGAACCGCAGCGCGCGAGGTCGTCTACCTCGGCTGGACGGGGCACGGCAACTACGGCGATGAACTCCTCCTCGAGACGTGGCGTCTCGCCCTCGGGATCGACGCCGTCTCGCCGGTGACTCGACGGGAGCGACTCGCCGATGTCCGGAGCGCGATCCACTCGTACCGCACCGGAGGCCGTACCGAGCGGATGCTCCTCCTCGGTGGCGGAACGGTGCTCGGCTTCCAGAACTGGGCACGGCACGTGGCAGATGCTGCTCGGGTGTACCGCGCAGACGCAGTGGTCGCACTCGGAGCGGGGGCGGCTGAGTCGACCGACACGTTCGCCCTGGGCCTGCAGGAGCGCGACTGGCGGCGCTGGGCGGAGCTCCGATCGATCTTGCTCGGTGTCCGCGGTCCGCTCACAGCGGTGGAGTGCGAGCGGGCCTGGGGTCGTCCTGCGGTCGTCGGCGACCCCGCTCTGCTGTACCCGGTCGTGGCGGGCATCGAACACGTCCACGACGCCGACGGCCCGGTCGGTGTGAGCGTCGGCGCTGATCCGGTGTCGCGGTTCGACCCGCGGTCGGTCGCAGCGGCGGTGCGCAGGATGACCGGAGCGGACACCGAGATCGTGTTGTTCGCGCTGTCCCCGAACGACCTCGCCGCCTGTCGAACCCTGCAGTCCGAACTGCACCGCCCGTCGCGGATCCACCGGTTCGACGGCGACGTCCGCGCAACGACCTCGGAGATCAGCCGGTGCAGTCTCATGCTCACCGAGCGACTGCACGGCGCCGTCGCCGCGGTCGGCCTGGGCGTCCCCACGGTGCCGCTCGCCTACGCCTCGAAGTGTGACGACTTCTGGCTCAGCGTCACGGGTGAACGGCCCACGGTCGTTCCGGGCTCGACGGAGCAGCAGATCGTCGATGCTGCAATGCGGGCACTCGACCCCCTGGAGCGCTCGGCGACCCAGGCGCTGGCGAGCACGCTCCGCCAGCGCCTCGTGGTCGGGGTGCAACGGATAGCCGACTGGCGCGAGGGCGTCACCATGACCGACCAGCTCCGCGAGCCGCTCCCGTTCGAGACGGTCGAACCCGCTGGTGCCCACGGAGGTGTTGCCTGATGGAGGCTCAGGAGTACGTCCGGATCCTGCGGAAGAGCTGGCTCCTCATCACGGCGACGGCGCTGCTCGGCATCCTCAGCGGTGGTGCGCTCGCTGCTGCGTCGACACCCGCCTACACCGCGGCGACCCGTCTCTACGTCTCGGTCCGTGCGCAAGAAGGCGCCGCCAGTACGGATCTGAACCAGGGGACGAGCTTCGCGCGACAAGCGATCTCCACCTACGTCGACGTCGTGAACAGCCCGATCGTCCTCGATCGCGCCGGACGCGAGCTGGAGCCGCGCATGACGGCAGCCGAGCTCGCGCCGCTCGTCAGCGCTTCGTCCCCTGCCAACACCGTGCTCCTCGAGGTCTCCGTGACGGACACCAGCGCGAAGCGAGCGGCCGAGATCGCGAACGCCGTCGGGGAGTCCTTCGCACGCGTCGTGTCCGAGGACCTCGAGAAACCGAGCGTCGGGCCGTCCCTCATCGCCGTGAAGACGATCGCGCCGGCAACCGTGCCGAGCGCGCCGAGTGCTCCACGGATCCCGCTGATGCTCGCGATCGGCCTCGCGGTGGGTCTCGTGACCGGGGTCGGGATCGCGGTGCTCCGGACGAACCTGGACACGAGGGTCCGGACCGCGGAGCAGATCGAGGCAGTCGCGCGTCGCCCCTACCTGGGCGGGATCTTCGTCGATCCGGACGCCCAGAAACGCCCCCTCATCGTCCACGCCGACCCGAGGAGCCCACGGTCGGAAGCCTTCCGCCGACTCCGGACGAGTCTGCAGTTCGTCGGTCTCGGCGACGCTGGCCGCTCGTTCGTGGTGACCAGTTCCGGGCCGGGCGAGGGCAAGAGCTACGTCGCAGCGAACCTGGCCATCGCCCTTGCCGAGACCGGAGCGAGTGTCGTCCTCGTCGATGCGGACCTCCGGCGCCCCCGTGTGGCGGACTACCTCGGCATCGAGGGGAACGCCGGGCTGACGGACCTGCTCATCGGACGTGCGGAGATTGCCGACGTCCTGCAGCCGTGGGGTGAGCAAGCGCTCTCGGTGCTCCCGTCCGGACGCATCCCCCCGAACCCGAGCGAGATGCTCGGCTCCGCTGCGATGCGTGCGACCGTGGAACACCTGGAGCGCAACTTCGACTACGTCGTGATCGATGCGCCGCCTGTCCTGCTGGTCGCCGATGCCACCGTGCTCAGCGCGGTCGCCGGCATCCTCTTCGTGGCCGCCGCCGGCAAGGTCCGCAAGGCGGATGTCGTCGCGGCACTCCGGGCGCTCGATGCGGTCAAGGCGGTCACGTTCGGAGTGGTCGGCCAGATGCTGCCGATGCGCGGTGCCGGTGGTGGGTCCTACGGCAAGTACGCCTACTACGACGGCGACACCCCGGTCATCGAGCCGGTGCCCGAGGAGCGGCGCAGCCGGCGCGGTCTGACCACATGACCCACGGTGTCGGCTCGACCGTCGCCCGCCCGGTCGGCGCCGCCCTCACCGACCCCGAACCCTCTGGGAGCTGAACTTGTCAATCCTCGTCACCGGCGGCGCCGGGTACATCGGCTCGCACGTGGTCCGCCTCCTCGAGGAGCGAGGCGAGTCGGTCGTCGTGGTCGACGACTTCTCGAGCGGCCTCAGGTCCCGGGTCGGAGCCGTCGTCGTCCAACTCGACCTCGCGGCCGCCGATGCCACGTCAGCACTCATCGACGTCATGCACGAGCACGACGTGTCCTCGGTCATCCACCTCGCGGCGCTCAAGGACGTCGCGGAATCGGTCGCCGAGCCGGAGCGCTACTACAGCGTCAACGTCGGAGGGCTCGGGCACCTGCTCGAAGCGATGCGGTCCGTCGGAGTCACCCGAATCGTCTTCTCCTCCTCGGCTGCCGTGTACGGCGATGTGCAGGACGTCGTCGTCACGGAGCGGACCCCGTGTTCGCCGATCAATCCGTACGGCCAGACGAAGCTGATCGGTGAGTGGATGCTCGACGCAGCGCGCGACGCCTGGGGGCTACGGGCGATCTCGCTGCGCTACTTCAACGTCGCCGGCGCCGGATGGGACGACCTCGCGGACACGGCTGCCAAGAACCTCATCCCGATCGTGTTGGATCGGATCCTTCGCGGTGAGTCACCGGTCGTCTACGGCGATGACCATGACACCCCGGACGGCACCTGCATCCGCGACTACATCCACGTCGCAGACCTCGCACGGGCGCACCTCGCTGCGGTCGACACGCTCCACGACGCCAGCGACTTCGCCGGCCCGGTCAACATCGGCACGGGCAAGGGGGCGTCCGTCCGAGAGGTCGTGGCCGAGGTGAGCAGCGCCCTCGGTCGACCGAGCACCCTGCGGGTCGCCGCAGCTCGTGCTGGCGATCCCGCCGCGGTCGTCGCGGACCCGTCCGTCGCAGCCGATCAGCTCGGGTGGCGGGCTCGTCACGGTCTCGACGCGATCGTCCGGTCCGCCCTCGGAGCAGTCCACTCCTGACGCACGCTGATGAGCGCGCTGTTCGCATCGACGCGCGGAGCGCCCGGGAGCCGCTGCGTTCTCGGCTCGGGACTCGTCAGAGTCGCCGCGACACGGGCGCCCAGCGGAGCACGGCATGGAGCGCAGGGAAGACAACCCACGGCGCGGTCGCGGCGATCAGCCGGACGGGCACAGCGATGTCCGACGGTACGGCGACGAGGATGCCGAGCGAACACGCGAGCGTGACGACCCGCACAGTCGTGAGCTCGGCGTTCGATCGGCGGTAGCGCTGGAACGTCGAGAACACGGTGCTGGTCCACAGTGCTGACACCAGGAGGCAAGCGACCACGCTGAACGGGACTGCGTCGGAGAGCGCGGTCAGGTGGATGGCGCTCAGGACGAACGGCACGACCGCAGCAGCCGTCGTGCCCCAGAGCACGCCGGCCAGTATCGCGCTCGCGGCAATCGTTGCGGGGAAGGCGAGCGACCGCATCCGTGCGCGGAAGGACGACGGCACAGCTCGAGTGGGATCCCGGTGATCGGCCGATCGCTCCTCGAGCGCTCGGCCTCGCATCGAGCGGATGACGGTCGGGGAGAGTCCTGTCTGCAGCATCTGGAACGGTCCCGCGATGAGGGTGGTGCAGCTCCGGAACGCGCCGGCCACGGCGAGTGACGTCGATGCACCGAGCGCGATCACCACCGCGCTCATCGTGGTGCCGATCAGGACTCCGTCGAGCGCGAGGAACGGGATGTCCCGCCGGTACTCATCGAGGAAGACCCGGACGCTCCACGACCGGGTCGGGCGTCCGCGCAGTGCGAGTCCTGCGGCACCCACTCCGTACGCGATCGTCATCGCCACCGGCAGCGCCACCGACGCGTCGACGCCGGGCAACAGCCCGACAGCACAGAGTCCAGCCAGGACCACCATCACCACGCCGTCGGTCGAGACGACGCGGCCGTAGCGGACGGCCGACATCTCGACCGATCGTGTCGTGTCGTACAGGGCGTACGTGACGAGTGCGGCTGCGAGCGCGAGTCCGGATGCGGCGGTTGCGAGACCGAGACCGACGACCGCGATCGTGATCGACGCGGGAGCCGCTGCGACGAGGGTGAGCAGCACTGCAGCGCGGCGTGCGGCTCGAGACCGTTCCGGGTCGCCTGACAGGTAGATGACGACGGGCAGTGCTCCGAACCCGCGCACGAAGCCGGCCGCCATGAAGAACACGGAGAGCAGAACGGCGAAACGGCCCCATCCGTCGGGAGTGAGGCGGACGGTGCCGACGATCGTGATGCCCATCTGGCCCAGGCTCAGCATCGCCTGAGCGGCGAAGGGGAGCGCGAGTCGGCCGAGTCGCTGCATGTTCGCGCCTCTCTCATTATGGATGTCACGTGTTAGTATATCACTGACCCGTGGGGGACCCACCTGATGAGTGAAGGACCGAGATGCTGACATTTGCCGAGTTCGAGCGAACCGAGATCGCGGGCGTGCCGATCATCGTCGCGACCCGTGATGAAGCGATCGAACAGATCGCGGCGGTCGCGCAGAGCGGTGGTGCCGGTGACGTCCACCTGGCGAACTCGTACGTGATCTCCCTCACCGCGCAGGACGAGGACTACCACCGGCTCATCGCCTCCGGGGCTGCCGTCTACCCGGACGGGAAGCCCCTCACGTGGGTGTCGAGAGTGCTCCCGGGCCGCGCGCTGTCGCAGGTCAGGGGCCCGTCGCTGTTCCCGGACATGATGGACCGGGGGCGGAGCCTGGGAATCCGGCACTTCTTGCTCGGCAACACGGACGAGGTGCTGGCATCCCTCCGCGCCGAACTCGAGCGGCGGTACCCGGGCGTCTCGATCGTCGGGACGCACCGCTCGTACTTCCGGCCGCTGACCGACGACGAGCTCGCTGCGCAGGACGCCGACATCGTCGCAGCTGATCCGGACATCATCTGGGTCGGCCTCGGCACACCGCTGCAGGACGTCGAGACGCGACGGATCGCCGAACACCTCGGGAAGGTCGCGATCGGGGTCGGGGTGGCGTTCGACTTCATCGCGGGGACGAAGCCAGTGGCGCCGGAGTGGATGACCCGTGTCGGACTGGAGTGGGTCTTCCGGCTCGCGAGCGAACCGCGCCGTCTCTGGAAGCGCTACCTCATCGGGAACTTCGTGTTCCTCCGCGCGGCCTTGCGGCGACGCCGATGACCGGCGGACGCGTGGCGGTCGTCAGCCAGGTTCCTCCGCCCGTGCACGGCCAGACCGTGATGACCCTCCGCTTCCTCGACGTGCTCGAGCGGCTGGGGCGACCGTCACGACTCATCGACCGACGGTTCAGTGCGACGGTCGCCGAGGTCGGTGTGCCGTCGCTGCGCAAGGTGGTCGCGGTGGTCGGACTGCTCACCCGTGTCGTCTGGACGAGCGTCCGTTTCCGGCCCGAGGTGGTCGTGGTGTTCGTCACCACCCGGGGCGGATCGTTCCTCGTCGACTGGGCCGTGTCCGAGCTCCTGCGGCTCTTCCGGAGTTCTCTGGTGCTCTACGTGCACTCGGTCGGCTTCGAGGACCTCCGTCGTCGAGGTCGGTTGTGGGCGTGGTGTGTGGACCGTCTGCTCGGCTCGAGCGACCGGATCGTCACACTCGGTCCGTCCCTGCTCGCAGACCTGCCTGACCGCGCTGCACTGTGTCTCGCCAACACGCCGGGCCCAGTTCCGGCAGTGACCACCGCAGCCGACCCGTGCAGCGTCCTCTTCCTGTCGAACCTCATCCCCGGTAAGGGTGCCGAGGACTTCGCGCGGATCGCCGGCCTCCTCCTCCGTCGCACCGGGACCGAGCGCTGGCGTTTCACGTTGGCGGGTTCGCCCGCCGATGCAGCCGTCGTCGCAGCGGTCGAACGAGAACTGGTCGACGCTGACGCCACGGCGCGTGTCGCGGTCGTGGGCGCGCTCGGTGCGGCGGAGAAGTGGCAAGCCTTGGCGGTGTCGACGTGTCTTGCCTTCACGTCGTCGCTCGAAGAGGCGCAGCCTTTGACGATCGTCGAGGCGTTCGCGAGCGGCACGCCTGTGGTCGCGTACCGCGTCGGCGGCGTTCCGGACCTCATCGAGCACGGTGTCAACGGCTTCCTCGTCGACGTCGGCGACGAGGAAGCGTTCGCCGATGCACTCGAGTCCCTGATCAGAGACCCTGCACTCCGCGGACGTCTGTCCGCTGGCGCCTCCCGGACCTTCTCGGCGCGTCTGTCCGAGCTCGCCTACACGGACGCCTGGCGACACGTCCTCGACGAGAGCACCCGATGAGCGTCCGTCCCGGCACGGCGTTCCTTCCGAGCCGTCGATCGTTCCCAGGGCACCGCTGGCGAGCCCCGGCCCTTCCCTGGCTCACCTGGGTGGCGGTGGGGATGGCGATCGTGATCGACACGAGTGGCCGTGTCGGTCTGGGGTCGGTGAGCCTCTCGGCGTTCATCTCGGTCGGCGTCATGGCGGTGCTCATCGCGCTGGCCCCGCTCGTCGTGGGAGCGGGCCTCGCGGCCGTTCCCCTGCCGTTCCTCCTGTTCTACGGCTTCGTCGTCGTCCGTCTCGTCTTCGCGCCCAACCCCGACGGGCTCCAGAACGCAGCGATCCTCACCATGTTCACCTTCGGCATCGCGTTCTCTGCGCGGTCGGCGACGGTGGAGATCGCCGGCGCGACGCTCCGGGTGTTCGCCGGTGTCGGTGTCCTGGTCGCCGTCGTGTTCGCCGTCGGCAGCGTGTCGGGTGCGGACGTCTACATGACCCGTGCATTCGCCCTCACTGCTCTCGTGCTGCTGGCCGCTGCGGTCGTGCTGCCACCGACGGACCTCCTCGCCCGTGCCGCTCCGTTCGTGATCGTCGGGGCCATCGTGCTCAGCCTGTCCCGGACGGCGTCCGCGATCAGCATCCTGATGTTGGTGGGACTCGTCGTCCGGCTCCGCCGAGGACACCGGCTCCTGCTCGCCTGTGGCGCGGTGACCGGCGTCGCGCTCGCCACGTGGGCGCTCCTGTCGACGTTCGCACCGCTGCGTGATCGCTTCCTCGTCGGTGACAACGCGGTCGAGGTCGGTGGCCTCGCGATCAACACCTCCGGCCGTTCGGCGCTCTGGGAAGCAGTCAGCCAGAACGCGATGCACGCGCCCTTCCTCGGCCACGGCCCGGGGTCGGCGGTCGTCTTCGTGACGGAGCGGTTCGGTGGGATCACCCAGCCGCACAACGAGTACCTCCGCGTCCTGCACGACGAGGGCCTCGTCGGACTGATCCCGTTCGTCCTGGGCTGTCTGCTCGTGCTCATCCGTGTCATCAAGCGGATCGCACGGACGGACCAGCCGATCCACTGGGCCGCGCTGTTCGCCCTGACGGCGACACTCGCTGCCGCCGCCACGGACAACGTCCTCGTCTACCCGTTCGTCCTGCTTCCCGCTTCGGTCCTCATCGGGCTGTCGCTCGGTCTCCCGGTCGGTCTCTCCGAGCAACCGACGACGGGAGCGCGCGCACGAGAGCCTCGAATCGGCGACCGCGGACTCCTCGGAGCATCCCGATGACCGGTCGCCCCGACATCGCAGTCGTGATGAGCGCCTACAACGCCGTCGACACGATCATCCCCGCCGTGCGCTCGCTCCTCGACCAGACCGAGGTCGCCCTGGAGGTCGTGGTGTTCGACGACGGATCGACCGACGGGACCGATCTCGCGCTGGGATCACTCGCCGATCCGAGGCTCCGCGTGATCCGTTCCCCGCACAACGTCGGTCGATCGGTCGGACGCGACCGCGCCATCCGAGCGACGACCGCAGCGGTGATCGCGATCGCTGACGCGGACGATGTCGCGCTTCCTGGAAGGCTCGCGGCACACGTCCGACAGCTCCGGGGAAACCCGCACGCAGTCGCGACGTTCGGCAGGCTCGTCGAGCAGCGTGGCTCGCGGACGATCCTCGCCGATCGGTTCCCGCCCGACTCCGATGCCGTCGACGCGATGTTCGAGCGCGGTCAGATGCCGGTGGCGCACCCGGCGAGTGCGTTCCGCCGCGAGTGGTACCTCGACACCGGCGGGTACGACCCACAGATCCGTTGGTGCGAGGACTACGACCTGTTCGCACGCGGATGGCGCCCAGGAGCCGTCGTCCCCGACCGCGCACCCGTCGTGGTCTACGCGTCCCCTGGAGCCGTCCGGCCGTGGCGCTACTGGTGGGAGAACGAGCGGCACCGTCGTGCGATCACCGCCCGTGTCCTCGCGGCCGGCCGCTCTCGAGCGGGTGCGACTCCCATCGCGCCCTACCTCCGTGCTGCCAGCGCCCCACCACGTCGCGCCGTCGAGGTGCTCCGGTACGTCGCTGTGTCAGCTCGCGACGCCGTTCGCGAGCGTCGGCGTCTCCACCGTCCCACAGAAGAAGGAAGCGGAAACAGATGAACACCACCAAGACCGTCCTCATCACCGGGGGTGCCGGCTTCATCGGCTGCGCCCTGTCCCAGCGGCTCGCGAGTTCGTTCACCCGCTGGGTGGTGGTCGACTCGCTGCACCCACAGGTGCACCCCGAGCGAGTCCGACCGGATGGACTCCATGACTCGGCAGAGCTCGTGGTGGGCGACATCACGAAGAGCGCGACCTGGGACCGTGTGCTCTCGGACATCCGCCCGGACATCGTGATCCACCTCGCCGCAGAGACGGGAACAGCGCAATCGCTCGACGAGGCTTCGCGTCATGCCGAGGTGAACGTCGTCGGCACCACGCGCATGCTCGACGGGTTCGGTCGTCTCGGCATCGTCCCCGAGCGGATCCTGCTCAGCAGCAGTCGCGCCGTGTACGGCGAGGGGCGCTGGATCTCCGAGCGGGGGGACGTCCGGTACCCGGGCCAGCGCAGTCACGGGCAGCTCGAGCGTGGGGCGTGGGACTTCGACGGACTGGCACCGCTGCCCGCCCGCGCCGGCGACAACGTCCCGCATCCGACGAGCGTCTACGGATCGACCAAGCTGTCGCAGGAGCAGATCCTCGCGGCATGGGTGGGCGCGCGCGACACGGCGTTGACCGTGCTGCGCCTGCAGAACGTGTTCGGGCCCGGCCAGTCCCTGACGAACAGCTACACCGGGATCGTCTCGTTGTTCTCGCAGCTCGCCCGTGCCGGTCAGAGTATCCCGATCTACGAGGACGGCGAGATCACCCGCGACTTCGTCTTCATCGACGACATCGCCGACGCCTTCGTCGCCGCGCTCGGGACCGCTCGCTCGGTCGGGACCACGACGTTCGACGTCGGGTCCGGCGTGCCTTCGACGATCAACGATCTCGCTCGGACGATCGCTCGTCACCACGGAGCACCCGCGCCGCACATCACCGGGGCGTTCCGCGACGGCGACGTCCGGTTCGCCGCGTGTGACGTTGCTCCGACGGTCGCTGCGCTCGACTGGCAGCCGCAGTGGAGCCTGGACGCCGGCGTCGTGCGCCTGCAGGACTGGATCGACGGCCAGCTCGGAACGCCGGTCGAGGCACTGATGGCTGGCTGAGGCGCTCGCACAAGAAGCCCCGACCGCTCCCGTGTGGAGCGGTCGGGGCTTCTTGCTGTCCCGCGGAAGGCCGGCGGCCGTTGATCGACACACGCGTCGCCCGCCGAAGAGACCGAGGCGAGCACTGGCGCGCACACGAAGATGCCCCGGCTGCTCGCGATGAGCAGCCGGGGCATCTCGTGGTGTGCGGGAACAACGCGCTCGTGCGCGTGCTACTCCGCGGTGATCTCGTTCTGCTCGCCCTTGTCGTCGACCGTGGGGGTGTTCCCGGCCTTCACGAGGTTGCCGTTCGAGCCGGCACCGATGGTCACCGACCCGACGGACTTCGCACGGACCGTGTTGATGGCCCCCGTGATCGAAACGTGTTCGACGGCTCCGGACACCGTGACGAGCGAATTGGACGCGGAGATCTCGACGTTCTCGCAGTCGCCCTGCACGGTGAGCTCAGCGCTGTCGTCGGTGACCTTCGCGGTCCCGTCCTTGCACGCGACGTCCTTCTTGACCACGGGCGGGGCCGTCGACGTGGACGTCGGGCTGGAACTGGGCTTCGCCGTGTTCGTCTCAGCCGCTGTGCAGCCTGCGAGGGTGGCGATGGCGAAGGCGGCGGTGGCGATGGCGAGCGGCTTGATGAACTGCATGAGGGATCCTGACGTCGATTGCGTTGTGTGGATGGGAAGGGCCGAGGCCCAGGTCGCGGTCAGCGAGCCTGGGCCTCGACGAGTGCTCCGGATTCGGAGTGCTCAGCTCACCGTGAAGGAGAACGGCGCGGTGGTGTCCGCACCGGGCAGGGACTGCAGCACGGTGCCCGAGTAGCTGCCGGGTGCCAGCGTCACGGTCGACGTCAGCGTCCAGGTGCCGTCGTTCTTGACCGATCCCGTGGCCAGGGTGGTACCGCCGGAACCCTTGATGACCAGCGGAGCGTTGGGCGTGCCCGCTCCGGAGAACACCGGCGTGCCGCTGGTCACCGTCCCGCCGATCGCCGGGCTCTCCAGCGTCACCGCAGTGAACTGGATGCGGAACTGGAACGGGGCGGTGGTCACCTTGCCGTCAGCGACCTGTCGGACGGTCCCGGAGTAGGAACCGGCTCCGAGCGCGATCGTCGAGGTGAGGTCGAACTCGCCGTTGCTGCGCACCTTGCCTGCGGCGAGCTGGGTCCCGGAAGCGCCGGTGACGGTGATGTCTGCGTCCGGGGTCCCCTTACCGCTGAAGACCGGGTTCGGGGTGGAGACCACCGCATCCTGCGCGGGAGCGGTCAGCGAGACCGGGATCATCGGTGCGACGACGGTGAAGCGGAAGTCGGCCGAGGTGGTCTTGTCGTTGACGGTCTGCCATGCCTTGCCGGCGTAGGTGCCTCGAGCGAGGGCGACGTCCGAGGGAGCTTCCCAGGTGCCGTCGTCCTTCACGGTCGCGGTGGCGAGGAGGGTGCCGTAGGTGCCCTTGACCTCGATGGTCGCGCCGGGCTGGCCCTCACCGGTGAACACGGGGTTGGTGTCGGTGACCTCGGCGCCGATCGCCGGGGTCTCGAGCGTCACCGGGGCGATCGCCTGCACGACGGTGAACCGGAAGTCGGCCGAGGTGGTCTTGCCGTTGACGGTCTGCCATGCCTTGCCGGCGTAGGTGCCGTTGGCGAGGGTGACGTCAGAGGTTGCTTCCCAGCTGCCGTCGTCCTTCACGGTCGCGGTGGCGAGGAGGGTGCCGTAGGTGCCCTTGACCTCGATGGTCGCGCCGGGCTGGCCCTCACCCGTGAACACGGGGTTGGTGTCGGTGACCTCGGCGCCGATCGCCGGGGTCTCCAGCGTCACCGGGGCGATCGCCTGCACGACGGTGAACCGGAAGTCCGCCGAGGTGGTCTTGCCGTTGACGGTCTGCCATGCCTTGCCGGCGTAGGTGCCGTTGGCGAGGGTGACGTCAGAGGTTGCTTCCCAGGTGCCGTTGTCCTTCACGACGGCGGTGGCGAGGAGGGTGCCGTAGGTGCCCTTGACCTCGACGGTCGCGCCGGGCTGGCCCTCACCGGTGAACACGGGCTTGGTGTCGGTGACCTCGGCGCCGATCGCCGGGGCGGTCAGCGTCACCGGGGCGATCGCCTGCACGACGGTGAAGCGGAAGTCCGCCGTGGTGGTCTTGCCGTTGACGGTCTGCCATGCCTTGCCGGCGTAGGTGCCGTTGGCGAGGGTGACGTCCGAGGGAGCTTCCCAGGTGCCGTCGTCCTTCACGGTCGCGGTGGCGAGGAGGGTGCCGTAGGTGCCCTTGACCTCGACGGTCGCGCCGGGCTGGCCCTCACCCTTGAACACGGGCTTGGTGTCGGTGACCTCGGCGCCGATCGCCGGGGCGGTCAGCGTCACCGGGGCGAGGTTCTGGCCGACGGTGAACCTGAACGGTGCCGTCGTGGTCTTGCCGTCGACAGTTTGGCTTGCCGTTCCGGCGTAGCTACCGGTTCCGAGCGCAACCGTCGAGGCAACCGACCAAGTGCCGTCTTCCTTGACCGTGGTCGTGGCGAGCGTGCTTCCGTAGGTGCCCTTCACGACGACGGTCGCCCCAGGCGTGCCGCCGCCCGTGAAGACGGGGTTCGGCGTCGAGACATCGGAGTCGATCGCGGGAGCGGTCAGCGTGACCGGGACCATCGCCTTGACCTCGAAGTTGATCGGCGCGGTCGTCTTCTCCCCTTCAAGCGGCGTCTGCGTGGCGGTGAGCATGTAGCTGCCGTCCACGAGGTCGAAGCCAGCCGGGACACTCCACTTGCCGTCCTTGACGGTGGTGGTGGCGACGACTCTGCCGGTCGAGCCCGTGATCTCGATCGTGGCACCTTCGTCGCCCGTACCGGAGAACACCGGACGCTTGTCGGTCGCGGTCGACCCGTTCGCCGGAGTCTCCACGACGATCGGAGCGACCGGGTTCACGGCCTCGTCGAGCGTGGCCTGCGTGGTGCTCGTGGTGTTGAACGCGCCCTCGACGGCGGTGCCGCTCAGGACGGTGCGCATCGGGAAGGTGCCGGCGTCGGCGTTCTCGGGCGTGCTCACGTTGATGTTCCAGCGCATCAGCGACGCGTCGGGGAGATTCCAGGTCGTGGTGGTGGTCGCGAAGTCGTAGGTGTACTTCGTGCCGTCCTCGGAGCGGACCCCGTTGGTCAGGGTCATGGAGGCGTTCGTCCAGGCGTCCTCACCCGGCTTCTTGAACGAACCTTCGATCGTGCCCTGGTCCGCGGCGAAGGTCGTCCCCTCGGGCGCGGTGAACTCGACCTTGCCCTGCGGGCGGCTGATCGAACCGTTGGTCTTGAACAGGGACTCCACCGAGGTGACCTCGCCACGCTCGAGCGTGACAGCGGTGCCGTCCTGGCCCGAGATCGCGGCATCGTTGATGACGACGTCGAGGTCCTTCGAGTCGTGCTCCTCGCCGTCGATCTCCTGCACGATGTGCAGCGGGTTCGTCCCGCGGTCGAGATCGTCGACCGTGATGCTCCACGCACCGGTCTCGGCGTCGGCTTCGACGCTCTTGTCGCCGATCGTGATCGTCGCGCCTGGGGTTGCGGTACCCGAGATGACCGCGGTCTTGCCTGCGTGGTCGATCGACGCAATGTTCGCCACGAGGTCGACGACGTTCGTCTCGATCGTCGTGGTCGTCGTACCCTCGGCCAGGAAGTCACCCTTGCTGCTGGTACCCGACATGGTGAACTCCATGGCGTCGGAACCGGCGGGGGCGTCATCGGCAGCGGTCACGCCGACCATGAAGCGGTACTGCTCGTCAGCGGGGCGGTTCGCGGCCCAGTCGGCGTCGAACGTGATGGTCTTGCCGTCGTTCGACAGGGAACCGGCGGTCAGCGGGACGGATGTGGTGTTCGCCCAGTCATCCTCTCCGACGTCGCGCATCTGCCCCTGGACGGTGGCCTGTGTGTCGAACGTCGTGTCCTCGGGCGCCTCGAGCGTGACAGTCCCATCCGTGTTCGTGCGCGCCTCGCGGTTCTCGACCACGAACGGCACCGGGGTGCTCTCCCCGCGCTCGAGCTCGATCGGGCCCTGGTCGACACCGACGAGCGTGCCTCCCTCGACGATCGTCGCGGTGACGGTCTTCTGGTCGACCTGCGAGTTGTTGAAGCGCTGCGTCGCGGTGAGGGAGTTCGCTCCGACGGAGAGTCCTTCGACGGTCATCGACCAGTTGCCGCTCGAGTTCACGTCGACGGTCTTTCCGCCGATCGTCACCGTCCCGTTCGGCGTCGCGGTGCCCGACACCACGGCGGTCTTCGCGATGTTGTTCACCTTCGTCACCTGCGCGGTCATGGCTCGGGTGCTCGGGAAAATCTCATCGTACGTCGCGAGTTCGTAACCTGTCTGGCCTTTCCCAAGCCATGCTGGCTCGTTCGAGTACGGCCAAATACCGATCCGGGAAGAACCCTCCCAGAGGGTGCCGCCGCTGAGGTTGATCTGCACCGCGTTGCCGCAAGACCCAACGGTGTAGTCGTGGGTGAAGCCCGACGGCGCCGGGACAATGCACGAGGATCCGATCTTGAGCTCGCCAGTACCCGTAGTGAATGTCGCAGTCGCAGCAGCCGCTTTCGCGGCGGCGAGCGATGAATGGGCTGTGGCGCTGAGATTGGATTGGACAGCCCACCAGGTCGAGTTGGATCTGGACTTCATCACGAACTTGCCGGAGGCGGTGGCCTGGGTCGAGATCGACCGAGGCTCGGGCGAAGCGATCGCCGTTGCTGCACCGAAGGACAGGCCAGACACGATGGTGGCAGCGGCCAGCCCGGCCGCACCCATGGACTTGAGGGCGGTCGATGCCCTCTTCTTGTGAGACATGTGCATCTTTCAGGACAGGCCGCAGACAGCGGCTGTGCGGGAAGGGGCACGCCCGTCGGCAGAGTCCGACGGCGCATGTGTATTCAGAATATCACGTGAAATACCAACATACGTGCGTGCTGGCTGTGGCGCTCGGTTGCCTGTGAGTTGAGTGAGGCCGGCGCACGTTCCCGGCCCCGAAGTTGACTCCAGGCGACTCAGGAGTAGAGTTGAGTCCATCGGACGCAAGTCCAACGACTTACCCCCAAGCAAGAGGAGCAACACATGGGACGTGCAGTAGGCATCGACCTCGGAACCACCAACTCCGTCGTCGCAGTTCTCGAAGGTGGCGAACCCACCGTCATCGCCAATGCCGAGGGCATGCGCACCACGCCGTCGATCGTGGCGTTCACGAAGGACGGCGAGGTCCTGGTCGGCGAGACCGCCAAGCGCCAGGCCGTGACGAACGTCGACCGCACCATCGCGTCGGTCAAGCGTCACGTCGGCACCGACTGGACCACCGAGATCGACGGCAAGAAGTACACGCCGCAGGAGATCTCGGCCCGCACCCTCGGCAAGCTCAAGCGCGACGCCGAGCAGTACCTCGGCGAAGACGTCACGGACGCGGTCATCACCGTCCCGGCGTACTTCAACGACGCCGAGCGCCAGGCCACGAAGGACGCCGGTGAGATCGCCGGCCTCAACGTCCTCCGCATCATCAACGAGCCGACCGCGGCCGCCCTGGCCTACGGCCTCGACAAGGGCAAGGAAGACGAGCTCATCCTGGTCTTCGACCTCGGTGGCGGCACGTTCGACGTCTCCCTGCTCGAGGTGGGCAAGGACGACGACTTCTCGACGATCCAGGTCCGCGCGACCTCCGGTGACAACCGCCTCGGTGGCGACGACTGGGACCAGCGCATCGTCGACTACCTGGTCAAGAAGTTCAAGGACGAGCACGGCGTCGACCTGTCCACGGACAAGATCGCCAAGCAGCGCCTGAAGGAAGCGGCTGAGCAGGCCAAGAAGGAACTGTCGTCGCAGATGTCGGCGAACATCCAGCTCCCGTACCTGACGCTCACCGCCGAGGGCCCGCTGAACCTGGACGAGACGATCTCGCGCGCACAGTTCGAGCAGATGACCTCCGACCTGCTCGACCGCACCAAGAAGCCGTTCAACGACGTCATCAAGGAAGCCGGTGTCTCGGTCAACGACATCGCCCACGTGGTGCTCGTCGGTGGCTCGACCCGCATGCCCGCCGTGGCCGAGGTCGTCAAGTCGCTGACCGGTGGCAAGTCCCCGAACCAGGGCGTCAACCCGGACGAGGTCGTCGCCGTCGGCGCCGCACTGCAGGCCGGTGTCCTGAAGGGCGAGCGCAAGGACGTCCTGCTCATCGACGTCACGCCGCTGTCGCTCGGCATCGAGACCAAGGGCGGCCTGATGACGAAGCTCATCGACCGCAACACCGCGATCCCGACCAAGCGGAGCGAGACCTTCACGACCGCTGACGACAACCAGCCGTCGGTCGCGATCCAGGTCTTCCAGGGCGAGCGCGAGTTCACCCGCGACAACAAGCCGCTCGGCACCTTCGAGCTCACCGGCATCGCACCGGCTCCCCGTGGCGTCCCACAGGTCGAGGTCACCTTCGACATCGACGCCAACGGCATCGTGCACGTGTCCGCGAAGGACAAGGGCACCGGCAAGGAGCAGTCGATGGTCATCTCCGGCGGCTCGTCGCTGCCGAAGGAGGACATCGAGCGCATGGTCCGCGAAGCCGAGGAGCACGCCGCCGAGGACAAGGCTCGTCGCGAGGCCAACGAGCGTCGCAACCAGGCCGAGCAGCTCGTCTACTCGATCGAGAAGCTGATCAAGGAGAACGACGAGAAGCTCCCCGCGGACGTCAAGTCCGAGGTGCAAGCCGACGTCGACGCGCTCAAGTCCGCGCTCGCGGGCGAGGACGACGACGCCGTGAAGTCCGCCTTCGACAAGCTCAACGAGTCGCAGGGCAAGCTCGGCCAGGCCATCTACAGCCAGCAGGACGCAGCAGCCGGCACCGCCGGTGGCGAGCAGCCCGCGGGTGAGCAGCCGGCCGACGACGAGGACATCGTCGACGCCGAGGTCGTGGACGACGAGGACGACAAGGACAAGAAGTAACGATGACGGATCCCAAGGACAACGTGCCGAACGAGGAAGAACCCCAGGTCGAGGGAGACGCCACGAACGCGGCCGAGCCCGAGGACCTCATCGAGGCGGAGGGGCCCGACGTCGAAGTACCGACGGACGGCCCCGCCGCCGGGGGCCCGGCGGCCGACGCAGCGAACGACCTCTCCCCGGAGGACGAAGCGCTGCTCGCCGACGCCGCCCGCGGCATCGCCGAGGACAAGCTGAGCACCGAGGACCGCGACCTCGTCGCCGAGATGCGTGCGGACATGCTCCGTGCGCAGGCCGAGCTGGTCAACTTCCGGAAGCGCGTCGAGCGTGACCGTGAGGCCAACCGCGAGGTCGCCATCGCCGAAGTGGTGCGGGCACTGCTGCCGGCGCTCGACGACCTCACCCGGGCCGAGGCCCACGGTGACCTCGCCGAGGGTCCGATGCAGGTCATCGGCCAGAAGATCCGCGGGGGCTTCGAGAAGTTCAAGCTCGTGCAGATCGGCGAGAAGGGCGAGGCGTTCGACCCGAACATCCACGAGGCGATCGTCCAGCTCCCCACCCCGGGTGCCACCGGACAGACCGTCGCGGACGTCGTCGAGCCGGGCTACAAGCTCGGTGAGCGGGTCCTCCGCGCGGCCAAGGTCGCGGTGGCGGTCCCGGCCTGAGCCGGGTCCCCACGGTGACGACAGAAGAAGGCAGGTGATCCATGGCCAGTCAGGATTGGTTCGACAAGGACTTCTACAAGGTCCTCGGCGTGTCCAAGGACGCCTCCGACGCCGAGCTGAAGAAGACGTACCGCAAGCTCGCGCGGCAGTTCCACCCGGACTCCAACCCGGGTGACGCCGCCGCCGAGAACCGCTTCAAGGAGATCAGCGAGGCGTACTCGGTGCTCTCCGACAAGGAGCAGCGCCAGGAGTACGACCAGGTTCGTGCCATGGGCTCCGGCGCCCGCTTCACGGCGGGCGGCGGGGGCCAGGGCGGGTTCGAGGACGTCTTCGGCGGGATGTTCGGGCAGCAGGGCGGTGGCGGACAGCGCGTCCGCTTCGGCCAGAGCGGCCCTGGCGGTGCCGGCGGTTTCGAGGACATCCTCGGCGGGATGTTCGGTGGGGGTGGTGGCTTCGGCCAGACCTCCGGCGGCTACCGCGGCTTCGGTGGGCCGACGAAGGGCCGCGACGTCACGGCGTCGACGACCCTCGACTTCACGACGGCGATCGCCGGTGACACCGTCAAGCTGTCGCAGGGCAACGGCCGACCGGTGAACGTTCGCATCCCAGCGGGTGTCGCCGACGGCCAGAAGATCCGTCTGCGCGGCCGCGGCGAGCCCTCGCCCGACGGTGGTGAGGCCGGTGACCTCGTGGTCGCCGTGTCGGTGCGGAAGCACCCGGTGTTCGAGCGCGACGGGCTCAACCTGCGTGTGGACGTCCCCGTGACGTTCACCGAGGCAGCGCTCGGCGCGACGATCGAGGTCCCGACGCTCGGCGGGTCGCCCGTGAAGCTCAAGGTCGCCGCCGGCACGCCGTCGGGTCGCGTCCTGCGCGTCAAGGGCCGCGGCGTCACGACGAAGAACGGCACGGGCGACCTGCTCGCGACCGTCCAGGTCGCGGTGCCGTCGCACCTGTCGGACAAGCAGCGCGAGGCAGTCGAGGCACTCGCGGCTGCGCTGCCCGACGAGAACCCCCGCGAGGACCTCCTCGCCAAGGCGCGCGACTAGCGGGCGCAACCACAGCAGTAGACCCGGCTTGGAGGCCCGGCGCGGCTCCGTCAGGAAGCCACCCCGAGCCTCCAGGCTGGTTTCCACCCCACGCGGACGACGGAAAGGAACGCGCCATGACCGACATGGACGAGAACTCGCCCGTCTTCGCGATCGCGGTCGCGGCGGAGCTCGCCGAGATGCACCCGCAGACGCTGCGGCAGTACGACCGGCTCGGCCTCGTCGTGCCGGGTCGCACCCGGGGTGGGTCGCGGCGCTACTCGATGCGCGACGTGGTGCAGCTTCGCGAGATCGCGCGCCTCGGCTCCGAGGGGGTGTCGCTGGAGGGCATCCGGCGGGTGCTCGACCTGGAGAACGAGAACAAGGCGCTCCGCGACCGGGTGCGGGAACTCGAGTCGGCGCTGGCCGACCAGCTCATCAACCGGCCCGGCGCACGGGTCTTCGCAGCCACCGCGAGTGGTGCGGCGATCTCGCTCAAGGCGGGGTCGCGGCCGCAGCGGAACACGCAGATCGTGTTGTACCGCGGGCCGCGCTGAGTGTCGGAGAGCGCAGAACGCCCCCGGTGACCATCTGGTCACCGGGGGCGTTCTGTGAGCCGGGGCTCAGTTGATGGTGAAGTGGACGGGCGCTTCGCTGGTGGCGTTGCCGGGGGCGGTCTGCTTCGCGGTGAGGACGTAGCTACCGCGGGCGAGGTCGATGTTCGACTCGGCGCTCCAGTTGCCGTCAGCGTTGACCTTCGCGGTCGTGACGACGCGGGTGGTGCCGCGGATCTCGATCGTGGCTCCGGCCTGGCCGGTACCGGTGAAGGTGGGGCGGGGCCCGGTCGCGGTGCCGTTCGTCTCGGGAGACGTGACCGCGATCGGCGCTGCCGCGGCGGCGGCGATGGTGAAGTGGACGGGCGCTTCGCTGGTGGCGTTGCCGGGGGCGGTCTGCTTCGCGGTGAGGACGTAGCTACCGCGGGCGAGGTCGATGTTCGACTCGGCGCTCCAGTTGCCGTCAGCGTTGACCTTCGCGGTCGTGACGACGCGGGTGGTGCCGCGGATCTCGATCGTGGCTCCGGCCTGGCCGGTACCGGTGAAGGTGGGGCGGGGCCCGGTCGCGGTGCCGTTCATCTCGGGAGTCTCGACCACGACCGGTGCGACGGAGTCGTCTTCGGCGGCGAACGCGATGTCGCGCATGACCGAGGTGCGGCCGTCCGCGGTGGTCTGGGTGAAGGTGAGCTCGTAGCCCTTGGCGCTGGTGAGGTCCGCGTCCGCCTTCCACGTGCCTACGCCGGAGCGTGAGCCGGTGACCTCGGCGCTGAACACCTGGTGGCCGTCCTGGTCCGTGGCGGTGACGGTCGCGCCGGCCTCGGCCTTGCCGGAGAACGTGCGGGCACCGGGCGCGTAGGCGTTGTCGTCGGCGATGCCGTCGACCTGCAGGAGGCGGGGGAGCGCCACACGCTCGGACGTCCCGACGAAGTCGCGGCCGTCGAAGACCAGGTTGACCATGTCGAGCTGCTTGCCGGTCGCGGCGGCGGCTATCGTGTAGCTCCACACCGCATCGGCGCTGGTGACGTGACCGACGACGCGGTCGCCGTCGAGGATCCAGAGCCCAGGAGCGTCATCGTGCTCCCCGACCACCTGGACGCGCCCGTCCGGGTAGACGAACACGGACCGGAGGGACGGTGCGGCGGCAGTCGGGTCGATCGGCAGCTGCTCGAGCGCGACGGGCACGCGGGCCGAGGAGGTGCCGTCGGCAGTGCGTCCGACGACGTAGACCGTGGAGCCGACGCGGTCCTGCGGGAGCCGAGCGGAGTAGCCGGTCTCGCCGAGGCTGGCGTCGGCGATGGTGGAGCCGGCTTCGTCCTGCACGACGACCGAGTCGACGTCCTCAGTGACGGAACCGGCCACGACGAACGACCCGTCGAGGACGCGCCCCTTCTGCACGACCGTCGGCGCCTGCGGCGCCTCCGATGCCGCCGGCGAGAACCGCACGTCGCGGAGCTCGTTCTTCCGACCGTCGGTCGTCGTCTGCGTGAGGGTGATCACGTGGTCGGAGTCGGCGAGGTCGGCATCGGCGTTCCAGGTGCCGGTCCCGTTGCGTGCCCCGCTGACCTCGGTCGTGAACAGGGTGGCGCCCGAGGTGGTGTCCTTCGCGACGATGGTGGCGCCGGCGGTCGCACTGCCGGCGAAGTGGGTGGTGCCGGGCGTGAACGTGTTCTGCTGCTGCAGTCCGTCGATCTTGATGGTGCGGGGGATCGGGGTGCGCTCGCCGCGGGTCTGGGTGCCGTCGGCGGCGGTGTGGACGCGGATCGCTTCGAGCGGTTCGTCCTTGTGGCGGTCCTGCACGACGAGGAAGAAGATGCCGGTGGTGCTCCGGTCGTACACCTGGTTGCCGCTGACGAGCCAGACGTCGTCGCCACCACCGGCTCGTCCGCCGACGATGCGGGATGACCACGGGGTGCTCCAGTCGATGGAGAAGCGCAGTGCCTCCAGCGAGGGATCGACGGGGATGGAATCGAAGTCCGGAAGAGTCTCCTGCACGGTGGAGTCCGACGACGAGGCGGCTGCGGGAGTGGCGGTGGCAGCGGTGGCGGCCGCGGGCGTCAGCAAGCCGAAGCCGAGGGAAGCGGTGAGGACGCCGCAGACGACCGCGGCGCTCCTGAACGATGTGGATGCCATTGAGGGCTCCTTCTGGTGGGGGACCCCCAGTGTATTGACATATGAAATACACAGGCTGTTGATATCGCGAGTGCGATCACCATGCGCTTCGCTGCGGGCTGTCGCCGGGTACGCTGACGCGGTGCCAGACTTCGCCGACCTCTTCCGCCGACGCGACGACGACGCGCCCGACCTCATCGCGATCGACGGCACCGACCGCTTCCTGCTCGACGAAGCACCGCACGTGCACGGCGACGCACTCCGGCAGCCCGGCGAGGTCGCGGTCGTCGACGACCGGTACGGGGTGCTGACGCTCGGCCTCATCACGCAGTACGGGGCGAGCGACATCCGCGTCGTGCAGGACTCCCTGGTGGGGGAGCGGGCGCTCGAGGCCAACGCCGGCACGTTCGGGCTGCGCGGCTTCCACCACCCCGACTCGCTCGAGGACGCCTTCCGCGACGTGCGGCTCGTGGTGCTGCGGCTGTCGAAGTCGCACGATCGGCTCGACGAGATCGCCCGCGCGGTCGCCCGGTTCGCGGCGCCGGACGTGGTGCTGCTCTGCGGCGGCAACGTGAAGTACATGCACGTGACGCAGAACGACGTGCTCCGGCGCTCGTTCGGCGAGGTCACGGCATCGCGAGGTCGTGGCAAGTCGCGACTGCTCATCGCGCAGGACCCCCTGCGCGCACAGGCGAACCGCGCCGCCACGACGAACCCCTGGCCCCGGTCGGTGCACGTCGACGACCTCGGGATGACCCTGGTCGCGCACGGCGGTGTGTTCGCCGGGACGTCGCTCGACCAGGGCACACGGGTGCTCCTCGATGCGATGGACCAGGCGGTCCCGACCGCGCGCACGATCATCGACCTGGGCAGCGGCAACGGCGTGATCGCGGCTGCGGTCGCCCGTCGGCGACCGTCGGTGCGGGTGATCGCCACCGACGTGTCCCGGATCGCGGTCGAGTCGACGCGCGCGACCGCGGAGGCCAACGGTGTGGCCGACCGGGTGACGGTGCTGCGGACCGACGCGGGCGACGAGCTCGCGGAGGGGTCCGCGCAGCTCGTGCTCTGCAACCCGCCGTTCCACGCGGACACCACGGTGACCACGGACACGGCCGAGGCGATGTTCCGGAACGCGGCCACGATCCTCCAGGCCGGCGGTGAACTGTGGTGCGTCTGGAACACGCACCTGCGCTACCGGCCGGTGCTCTCGCGCCTGGTCGGGCCGACCCGCGAGGTCGTCCGGACCCCGAAGTTCACGGTGACGGCCTCGGTCGCGACCAGCCGCTGACGGCGAGAGCCGCCCGGGCTGACCCGGACGGCTCTCGCGACGGTGCTGGGACCGATCAGGCCGGCACGTAGTCGAACGTGTCGGGGTCGGGGCCCGTGCGGTGCCCCTTGTCGAGGGCGGTGATGTCGGTCATGTCCTCGTCCGAGAGCTCGAAGTCGAAGATCGCGAAGTTCTCCTCGACGCGGGCTCGCGTGACCGACTTCGGGAACACGATGTCGCCGCGCTGGATGTGCCAGCGGAGGACGACCTGAGCCGGGGACTTGCCGACCGACGTGGCGACGCGGGTGATGGTCTCGTCGTCGAGGACGAGGCCCTGCGCGATCGGGGACCACGCCTCGGTCGCGATGCCGAGCTCGCGGTTCACGGCGCGGAGGTCGTCCTGCACGAGGTACGGGTGCACCTCGATCTGGTTGACCGACGGCGGGACGTCGGTCTCGGCGCGCAGGCGGTGCAGGTGGTGCGCCTGGAAGTTCGAGACACCGATCGAGCGGGCGGTGCCGGCGTGGTACAGCTCCTCGAGGGCCTTCCACGTCGGGACGAAGTCCGAGACGGTGGGCAGCGGCCAGTGGATGAGGAACAGGTCGGTGTAGCCGCCGAGCAGGTCGGCCGACTTCTTGCCGTTCTCCAGCGTTGCGGCCGGGTCGTGGAAGCCGTTGTTGAGCTTCGAGGTGACGAAGATCTCCTCGCGAGGGATGCCGGACGAAGCGATGGCCTCGCCGACCTCCTTCTCGTTGCCGTACATCTCGGCGGTGTCGATGTGGCGGTAGCCGACCTCGAGCGCGGCCAGTGTGGCGGCCTTCGTCTCGGAGGGGTCGATCTGGAAGACACCGAAGCCGAGCTGCGGGATGGTCTTGCCGTCGTTCAGGGTGATGTTCGGAACGGTCATGGTGTCATGCAACCAAACGCCCCTCAGCGCCCATTCCGCCAACGCCCAGGAACGGCGACCCCGGGCGCGCCGTTCACGCGAGCGCGGCCGTGATGTACGCCTGCAGGGCCCGCCCGTAGGCGATGGCCGGCACCTCGGACGCGAAGCTCCGGTCGGCCCCGCCGATCGTCGCCGTCACGGTGAAGACCACGCGACCGCCGACCTGCACCCGGGTCAGTCCGATGAACGAAGGCCCGAGGAGTTCGCGGAGCTGGTCCTCGCGGGGCAGCCAGAGCGACTCGGTGGCGGTGACCGAGTCGAGCGCCCACTCGGTGGTGCCGTTGAAGCCGAGGATCGTGCCGGTGGGGGAGTCGTGCCGCTCGACGGTCATCTCCGACACCGTGTAGACGTCGTCGTCGATGCCGGGCTTGTCGATCACGAACCGGTCCCCGGTCTCGGGGTGCCAGCGGAGGCCGGCGTCTCGGAGGGACCTGGCGAGTTCGACGGTGATCACGTTCCCACCTTGCCCGCGCGACCCGCCCCTGTCACCACCTAGGTTGCCGAAAGCATCCCGTACTAGCATCGCCGAGCACCCCTCGCGCGAGCGCAACCCGTTCGCGCGCGCGACGTGACGACGCCCGGGCAACCGGTGCCGAGCCTCCAGGCCGTGGGAACCGGCCGTGGGTCGGACCGCCGGTCGGCGTCCCCGACCGAGGCTGACGGACACCCTGCCGCCGAAGAGAAGGACCCGCATGACCCTCGAACGCGAGGAACTCCGCGACGACTGGACAGTGACCCTGGCCGGGGGAACCGGCGCGCCGGACGGTGTCGCGGGCCGTGCCATCCCGGCGACGGTGCCGGGCCAGGTGCACACCGACCTGGAACGGGAGGGCCTGCTGCCGGACCCGACGTTCCACCTGAACGAGCAGCCCGCCAAGTGGGTCGGTCGCGCCGACTGGGCCTACCGCCGCACGGTCGACGTCGACCCGCGGGGCCACGAGCGCGTCGACCTGGTCTGCGACGGCCTGGACACGGTCGCGGAGCTCAGCCTGGACGGCGTCGTCGTGGGCACGACCCGCAACATGCACCGTCGCTACCGGTTCGACGCCCGGGTGCAGACGGGATCCGGCGGCACCACGAAGGACCTCGAGATCCTGTTCGAGTCGCCCTACCGCGAGGCTGGCCGGGTCGCCGCGAAGGCCGGCAGCATGCCCGGTCCGTACGACGAGCCGTTCCCGTACGTCCGCAAGATGGCGTCGAACTTCGGCTGGGACTGGGGCCTGACGGCGGTCACGAGCGGCCCCTGGCGACCGGTCGCGATCGAGCGTTGGTCGACCGCTCGCCTGCGCGAGGTCCGCCCGCTCGTCGACGTCGAAGCCGGCGAGGGCGTGCTCGATGCGCACATCACCGTCGAGCGCTCGGGCATGAACGACCTGGACCAGGACGGCGAGGACGACGACCTCGTGCTCGTCGTCACCGTCAGCGGCGAGACCGAGGACGGCGGCACCACACGCCAGCGGTCCCGCGCGCAGCTGACCCCGAAGGACGACGAGACGGTCGTCACCGTGCGCGTCCCGGAGGCTCGGCGCTGGTGGCCGCGCGGCTACGGCGCGCAGCCGCAGTACGACGTCGTGGTCGAGCTGCAGACCGTCGACGGCGAGGTGCTCGACCGCGACACGTTCCGCACCGGGTTCCGGTCGACCCGCATCGAGACCCAGGTCGACGGCATCGGCCGCCCCTTCGCCGTGCACGTCAACGGCACGCTCATCGACGTCCGGGGCGTCAACTGGATCCCCGATGACGTCATCGTCTCGCGCGTCGACCGTGCCCGGCTCGAGTCCCGGCTGGGTGCCGCGGCCTCGCTCGGCACGAACCTCGTGCGCGTCTGGGGCGGTGGAGTGTACGAATCGCGCGACTTCTACGAGGTCTGCGACGAACTCGGACTGCTGGTCTGGCAGGACTTCCCGTTCGCGTGCTCGGCCTACCCCGAGGTCGAGCCGATCCGCAGCGAGGTCATCGCCGAGGCGCGCGACAACGTCGCCCGCCTCGCCCGCCACCCCTCGCTGGTGGTCTGGAACGGCAACAACGAGAACATCTGGCTGCACGACGCCGACGGCTGGGGTGCGGAGCTGGGCGATCGGGGCTGGGGACTCGACTACTACCTCGACCTGCTGCCGACCATCGTCGACGCCGTCGACCCGTCGCGGTTCTACACGGTCGCGTCGCCGTGGTCCGGCTCCGAGTCGCTGCCCGCGAACGAGGTCGACCACGAGACACACCATTCGTGGGACGTCTGGAACCGGCTGCCAGACACCGCCTACCGCGAGTCGGTGCCGCGGTTCGTGTCCGAGTTCGGCTGGCAGGCGCCGCCCGCCTGGCGCACGCTGCGTGAGGCGGTCACGGACTCGCCGCTCCGGGTCGACTCGCCCGGTGTGGTCCACCACCAGAAGGCCGCGGACGGGATGGCCAAGCTGGCACGCGGACTCGAGCCGCGCTTCGGCGCGGTCGAACCGGTCGCGTTCGACGCGTGGCACTACCTGACGCAGCTCCAGCAGGCGCGGGCGATCGCGACCGGCATCGAGCACTGGCGCACGCACTGGCCGCGCAACACCGGTGTCGTGGTGTGGCAGCTGAACGACCTGTGGCCGGTGTCGTCGTGGTCGGCGATCGATTCGGCGGGGCGGCTGAAGCCGCTGGCGCACGAGCTGCGCCGTCTGTACGACGACGTGCTGCTGACGATCCGTCCGGTGTCGTCGGTGTCGGTGACGCCGGGTGCGGCAGGGGCCGCTGGTGCGTCGGGTGCGGAGCGGACTGGAGGCACGGATCACCCGGGTGGATCGTCTGCGGTCGGCGAGACGGCCGACCTGGGCGAGCTCGCGGACACGCTCTCGCTGGGTGTCTCGCCCGGCGCGTTCGGGTCCTCGCCCGTCGAGGTGGCCGTCCGGTCGACCCGCACCGGGCACGACAGTGTGGTGCGGGTGCGCCGGATCACCACGGCCGGCACGATCCTGGCCGAGGTGTCACTGCCGGTCCGGTTGTCCGGCGCCGGCGTCGCGGTGGTGTCGCTGCCCGAGTCGGTCGGTGTCGTCGACGACCCGGCGAACGAGCTCATCGTCGCGGACATGGACTGGCGCCGTGCGGTCTGGACCCCCGGACCCGACGCTGCCATCCGTTGGGAGCCCGCCCGCTACCGGACCTCGTTCGCGGTGGTCGACGGCGGTCTGGACCTGACGGTCGAGGCCGATTCGCTCGTGCGCGACCTGCTGGTGCAGCCGGACCGGGTCGCGGAGGGCGGCACGGTCGATCGTGGGTTCATGACGCTGCTGCCCGGGGAACGGGTGGTGTTCCGGCTCGGCGGTGTGACCGAAGCGGATGTACCGGCGCTGCGGTCGGAGCCGGTCCTCTGGAGTCTGGACCGCGCCCTCGCTCGTTGATATGCAGAACAGCACGGTGATATATTCGACATTGCGCCGCTCGTTGTCGTGACCTGAGCGACTCCGGCGTCCGATCGACCTCCTCGTCGACCGGTCGACAGGAGGTCCCACATGTCGCTCGCCATGCGCCCAACCACCGGAGCGGTGCCGACCGTGCTGCACTCGACCGCGCTGCACTCGACCGCGCTGCACCCGATCGTCCCCGTGTCCTCCCCTGCCGGGGCTGCTGGGTCCACGGCGTCGCACCGCACGGTCGCTCCGGCGGGGGCCCGCCGAGGGTTCGTCCCCGCGGTGGCGCTGCTCGACCTCGTGCTGCTGCTCGCCGCGTTCGTCATCGCCCACGTCGTGCGGTTCCCCTGGGAACTCGCGTCCGTCCGACCGCGGTCCGGCTGGCTCGAGTTCGTCGTGGCCCCCGCCATCGTCGTGGTCTGGATGCTCCTGCTCTCGGTGTTCCGCACCCGCGACCCCCGGATCGCCGGCATCGGCGGCGACGAGTACCGCCGCCTCGTCACCGCGAGTCTCGTCGCCGTCGCCGGTGTCGCGGTCGTGGCGTACGCAGCGCAGCTCGACCTGGCTCGCGGGTACGTCGCGATCGCCTTCCCGTTGGGGCTCGTCTTCCTGGCGCTCGGCCGCAAGGGGGTCCGGACAGTGCTCGCCCGCAGCCGCGCCAGGGGTGAGCACCTGCAGGACGTCCTGATCGTCGGCGACGCCGAGGACGTCCGCTACGTGGGCGCCCGGATCGCCGCCGCACCGAGTGCCGGCTACCGAGTGCGTGCCGTCGTGACGGACTGTGCTCCGGTCGGGGCCGAGGTCGACCTGGGGGCGGCCACGGCTCCGGTCGTCGGCGGCATCGAGGACGTGCTCGCGCACGCCCGGGCCGAGGGTGTGTCGGCCGTCGTCGTCGCGGGCGCTGTCCGCGGTGGGCACGCGCGCCTCCGTCGACTCGGGTGGCAGCTCGAGGAGCACGGCGTCGAGCTCGTCGTGTCCTCTCCCCTGGCCGACATCGCCGCCGGGCGGGTGCACGAGCGCCCCGTGGACGGGTTGCCGCTCATGCACGTCGAGACGCCCGACTACCGCCGCCGCGCGGGCAAGCGGGCACTCGACGTCGTCGGCGCCGCGCTCGGCCTGACGCTGCTCGCCCCGGTCCTCGCCGTGGTCGCGCTGGCGATCCGCGCCGACGACGGCGGGCCGGTCTTCTTCCGGCAGGTCCGCGTCGGTCGCGGCGGTGCGGAGTTCCCGATCCTGAAGTTCCGGACGATGGGCATCGACGCCGAGGCGCGCATGGCTGCCCTGCAGTCCGAGAACGAGGGCGCCGGTCCGCTGTTCAAGATGAAGGACGACCCGCGGGTGACCCGGGTCGGTGCGTTCCTGCGACGGACCTCGCTCGACGAACTGCCGCAGCTGTGGAACGTGCTCACCGGTTCGATGAGCCTGGTCGGCCCTCGGCCTGCCCTGCCGCGCGAGGTCGCGCTGTACGAGGACTTCGCGGACCGCCGACTCCTCGTGACCCCGGGGATCACGGGCCTGTGGCAGGTCAGTGGCCGCTCGGACCTCGACTGGGCCGAAGGGGTCCGGCTCGACCTGCACTACGTCGAGAACTGGTCGTTCCTGCACGACCTCGTGATCCTCGCCCGTACCGTCCCGTCGGTGCTGCGGTCCCGCGGCGCGTACTGAGCGCTGCGCCTCCCTGTACGAACGGTGTCCGTTCCGGTGCCCGGCCTGGGCATCCAGGGGCGGGGGAGTTACGATGGATGCACACGGACTTCCGCCGCGTGGGTCGACGACGATCACCGGACGGCGACCAGTTCCACAACAAGGAGTCATGATGCTCGGAAACCTCGGCGGCATTCACCTGCTGATCATCCTCGGGATCGTCATCCTGCTGTTCGGCGCGACCAAGCTCCCGGCGCTCGCCAAGGGCCTCGGCCAGTCGATCAACATCTTCAAGAAGGAGATGTCCGACGACGAGAAGAAGGCCCAGGCCAACGGCACGGCGCCGGACGGCACGGTGCACAACAGCACCGTCCAGAACGCTCCCGCCGAGCCCGCCGCCGGTCCGGTCCTGAACCCGGGGCCGAGCGCGCAGCCGAACACCGACTCCCGGCGTTAGGACACCCAGCCCCGTCCTGTCGGCAGCCCCCGCGACCACATCGGTCGCGGGGGCTTCGTCGTGTGGGATCGACCGCCGGGCACCCCGTGCCGCAGGATGAGCACATGACCGCTCCCGTTCCCGTTCCGGCCCCCGTGCCGCACGGAGTCGCGCCGCTCCGGGACGACCGGCGGATCGTGCTGGTGGTGGCGATCCTGGCGTCGTTCGTCGTCGGGCTCGACTCGAGCGTCGTGAACGTCGCGCTCCCCGCGATCCGGCAGGAGCTCGGCGGCGGACTCGTCGTGCAGCAGTGGGTCGTCGACGCGTACCTGGTCACCCTCGGCTCGCTCATCCTGGTCGCCGGCAGCCTGTCCGACCTGTTCGGCCGGGTCCGGATCATCACGTGGGGGCTCGTGGTCTTCGGGATCGCCTCCGTGGTGTGCGCCGTCGCGCCGACCGGCGAGGTGCTCATCGTCGCGCGGGCGCTGCAGGGTGTCGGCGGGGCACTCGTCATGCCGAGCGCACTCGCCCTCATCGTCGCGGCGTTCCGCGGGGCGGCGCAGGCGAAGGCGATCGGCACGTGGACGGCGTGGTCGAGCGCGGCCACGATCCTCGGCCCCGTGGTCGGCGGGTTGGTGGTCGACGGCATCGGGTGGCGGTGGGTCTTCGTGCTCACCGCGGTGCCGATCGCCGTCACGATCCCGCTGGTCCTGCGCATCACCGGCGACGTGCACCCTGCGGTGCGCCCACGCATCGACGTCGTCGGGGCCGTGCTCGCCGTGGTCGGGGTCGGCGGTGTCGTGCTCGGGCTCATCGAACAGGAGCGGCTGGGGTGGAGTGCGCCCGTGGTGGTCGGCGCGCTCGTGCTCGGTGCCGCCGCACTCGTGGCGTTCGTGCCGTGGGAACTGCGGGTGACCCGGACGACAGGGTCGCCGCTCGTCCCGCTCGAGCTGTTCCGGGCGCGGAACTTCACGGTCGGCAACCTCGCGACCCTGTCCATCTACGGTGCGCTCGGCATGGTGTTCTTCGTCGTCACCCTGTTCCTGCAGGAGGTCTGGCGGTACCCGGCCTGGCTCGCCGGCCTCGCGACGCTGCCGCCGACGATCATGCTGCTCGCGCTGTCCACCGCCGTCGGGTCCGCGGCGGGTCGGTTCGGCCCGCGGTGGTTCATGGCCGCCGGGCCGGCGGTGGGGGCGGTCGGGGCGCTCCTGCTGCTGCTCGCCGGCGACGACCCGACCGGGTACTGGTGGTCGGTGTTCCCCGGGCTGGTGCTGATCGGCGTGGGCATCGCCCTGATGGTCACGCCCCTGACGAGCGCGGTGCTCGGGTCGGTGCCGCAGTCCGAGGCCGGGTCCGGGTCCGCCGTGAACAACGCGGTCGCGCGGATCGCCGGACTCGTCACGGTGGCACTGGCCGGCGTGGTGCTCGGCGGCGAAGTGAGCGTCGACGGGCTGCACCGGGCCATGGTGGTGATGACGCTCCTGCTGCTGGCCGGCGCCGTCGTCTGCGCCGTCGGGATCCGGAATACGCCCGCGCGGACGTAAGTTGAGTGGAGTAGACTCAACTCCAGGACCACCGCAACGAAAGGACGGAACGCATGGCGAACCTCCAGGGCGCTCCTGACTCGCAAGAACGACAGAAGACCGCCCTCGAGCAGTACGGCATCGACCTCACGGCGATCGCCCGCAGCGGCAAGCTCGACCCCGTGATCGGCCGCGACTCCGAGATCCGGCGCGTCTCCCAGGTGCTCACGCGCCGCACCAAGAACAACCCCGTGCTCATCGGCGAGCCCGGCGTCGGCAAGACCGCCGTCGTCGAGGGGCTCGCGCAGCGCATCGTCGCCGGTGACGTCGCCGACTCCCTCAAGGACAAGCGACTCATCTCGCTCGACATCTCCGCCCTGATCGCCGGCGCCAAGTACCGCGGCGAGTTCGAGGAGCGGCTCAAGGCCGTGCTCAAGGAGATCAACGACTCCGACGGGCAGGTCATCACGTTCATCGACGAGCTGCACACCCTGATGGGTGCCGGGGGCGGCGAGGGGTCCGTCGCGGCGTCGAACATGCTCAAGCCGATGCTCGCCCGCGGTGAGCTCCGGCTCATCGGCGCGACGACCCTCGACGAGTACCGCGAGTACATCGAGAAGGACGCCGCGCTCGAGCGCCGCTTCCAGCAGGTCTACGTCGGCGAGCCGAGCGTCGAGGACGCCGTGGCGATCCTCCGTGGGCTCAAGGAGCGCTACGAGGCACACCACAAGGTGACGATCAACGACTCCGCACTGGTCGCGGCCGCGAGCCTGTCGAACCGGTACATCTCCGGCCGCCAGCTGCCCGACAAGGCCATCGACCTGATCGACGAGGCCGCGAGCCGACTCCGCATGGAGATCGACTCCAGCCCGGTCGAGATCGACGAGCTCAAGCGGAACGTCGACCGTCTGCGGGTCGAGGAGTTCGCGCTCAAGCAGGAGAAGGACGACGCCTCGAAGGCCCGCCTCGAGACCCTGCGCAACGAGCTGCACACGCGCGAGGAACGACTCGGCGAGCTCGAGCAGCGCTGGCAGGCCGAGCGCGCGAGCCTGAACCGCATCGGTGAGCTCAAGCAGCAGCTCGACGACCTGAACATGCGGTCGCAGCGGGCCCAGCGCGAGGCCGACTACGAACTCGTCTCCCGACTGGAGTACGGCGAGAAGCCCCGCATCGAGGCCGAGCTCGCCGCCGCCGAACAGGCCGAGAGCGCCGACCGGATGGTGAACGACAGCGTCACCGACGAGGACATCGCCGCGGTCATCGCGCAGTGGACGGGCATCCCGCTCGGCCGACTGCTGCAGGGTGAGACCGAGAAGCTCCTGCACCTCGAGAGCGAGCTCGGCCGCCGCATCATCGGGCAGCGCACCGCCGTGACCACCGTGTCCGAGGCCGTCCGTCGCACCCGCGCCGGCATCTCCGACCCGGACCGGCCGACCGGTTCGTTCCTGTTCCTCGGCCCGACCGGCGTCGGCAAGACCGAGCTGGCCAAGGCGCTCGCCGAGTTCCTGTTCGACGACGAGAAGGCCCTCGTCCGCATCGACATGAGCGAGTACGGCGAGAAGCACTCCGTGGCCCGCCTGATCGGTGCCCCGCCCGGGTACGTCGGGTACGAGGCCGGTGGACAGCTCACCGAGGCGGTCCGCCGCCGTCCGTACTCGGTGATCCTGCTCGACGAGATCGAGAAGGCGCACCCCGAGGTGTTCGACGTGCTGCTCCAGGTGCTCGACGACGGGCGACTGACCGACGGCCAGGGGCGCACGGTCGACTTCCGGAACACGATCCTGGTGCTGACGTCGAACCTGGGCTCGCAGTTCATGACCGACCTGACCCTGAGCGACGTGCAGCGGGAAGAGGCGGTCCGTGAGCTCGTGCAGCAGGCGTTCCGACCGGAGTTCATCAACCGACTCGACGACATCGTGGTGTTCCAGGCCCTGACGGCCGACGACCTCGGGCAGATCGTGTCGCTCTACGTCGACCGGCTGGCCCGCCGTCTGACCGACCGCCGGCTCGAGCTCGCCGTCACCCCCGAGGCGCGCGGCTGGCTCGCGGAGCGCGGGTACGACCCGCTGTACGGCGCGCGGCCCCTGCGTCGCCTGATGCAGCGACAGATCGACGACCGGTTGGCACGCGCCATCCTGTCCGGTGACGTCCGCGATGGCGACACGGTGCGGGTGGACGTCGCGGCGGACGGCGACGGCCTGACGGTCGAGCCCTTCGAGCTGGCCGAGATCGTCGAGGAGTAGTCCACCAAGACGGACGGGAGGCCCGTCAACGGTTCCTGGGACCGGCGACGGGCCGCTCGTCTACCGTCCACGGCATGCCTGAGATCCGCGCGATCCGTCGCCTCACCGGCGCAGTCGAGCACGCGAGTGTGCTCGACAAGGCCGTCGACATCGACCGTGCCGTCGTGAACGCCCTAGCCAAGCCGAAGGCCCTGCGCCAGCTGCTGCACGGCGTGCCGTTCGGTCACCCGATCCACCCGCTCATGGTCCAGGTGCCCCTCGGCGCCTGGATCTCCGCCGCGGTCCTCGACCTGCTCGGCGGGAAGGGCAACGCGAAGGCCGCCAAGACCCTGGTCGGCGTCGGGGTCGTCTCGGCGAGCAGCGCCTCGGTCGCCGGCTACGTCGACTGGTCCGAGCTGAACCGCGAGCAGCTCCGCACCGGATGGGTGCACCAGGCCGTGAACTGGACCGGCCTGTCGTTGTACGGCCTGTCGTGGCTGCAGCGGAAGCGCGGCAACCACGGCGCCGGCAAGCTGCTCGGCTTCGCGGGTCTCGCCGTCGTCAGTGTCGGCGGGTACCTCGGTGGGCACCTCTCCTACCGACAGCGTGCTGGCGTCAGCGAACACGGCGAGGTGCCGTTCGACGCCTGATCCACTTCACAGGTTGGGCAAAGGTACGTCACGTGTGATGTATCGATGCGCGTACTCGTGGTGGACGACGAACGGGCCCTCGCTGACCTGGTCGCGACGGGCCTGACCCGGCAGGACATGGCGGTGGACGTCGCCTACCGCGGCGACGACGCCGACGAGCTGCTGGCGGTGCACGACTACGACGTCGTCGTGCTCGACCGTGACGTCCCCGGTCTGCACGGCGACGAGGTCGCACGGCGGCTCACCGCGCGCGGTGCACTCACGCGGATCCTCCTGCTCACCGCCGCGACGACGTTGAGCGACCGGGTGCACGGGCTCGAGCTCGGCGCCGACGACTACCTGACCAAGCCGTTCGAGTACCCGGAACTCGTCGCACGGGTGCGCGCGCTCGGTCGGCGGAGCGTCGCACCCGTCGCCCCGGTGCTCGAGCGTGCGGGGTTCGTCGTCGACACGAACCGGCGGATGGCCACACGCGACGGACGGCCGCTCGACCTGACCTCGAAGGAACTCGGGGTGCTCGAGACGCTGCTCCGCGCGGACGGTCGGATCGTGTCCGCCGAGCACCTGCTCGAGAAGGTCTGGGACGTGAACACCGACCCGTTCACCGCCGCGGTCCGCGTGACGATGTCGAAGCTCCGCCGGAAGCTCGGGGACCCCGACCCGATCCGGACGGTGCCCGGCCAGGGCTACTCGCTGTGAGTCGGTGGGCCCGGGGCTGGAGCATCCGGACCCGGACGGCCCTGACGTTCGCGCTCGCGGCCATGGCACTGGCGACCGGGGTCGTCCTCTTCACGAACACGATGTCGCTGGCCGGTGTCGGTGCCGGCCTCGACACCGCGGCCGTGCAGCGCCCGCCGTCCGGATCGCCGGGTGCCACGACCGCTCCAGAACCGATCGAGGTGGGCGGAGACGATGACGGTGCGGTGGCGGTGATCCGGCTCGTGGCCGTGCAGCAGTGGCAGTGGTCCGCGATCGGGATCGCTGGCGCCGGGCTCGCGGCCGGGGGCATCGGCTGGCTCGTCAGCCGCCGGGTCCTCCGCCCCATCGACCGGATCACCGCGACCACGAACCGCATCTCGGCGTCGAACCTGCACGAGCGCATCGCGCTGGACGGTCCGGACGACGAGCTCCGGCGCCTCTCGCGCACCGTCGACGATCTGTTGGCCCGCCTGGAGACCGCGTTCGAGAGCCAGCGTCGGTTCGTCGCCCAGGCGTCCCACGAACTCCGGACGCCCCTCGCGGTGCAGCGCGCGGCGGTGCAGATCGGTCTGCACGACGACGCCGACCCCGCGGACGTCCGAGCGGTCCGGGCGGAGCTGCTGGAGCAGAACCGCCGGACCGAGCGGTTGGTCGAGTCGTTGCTCGTGCTCGCCGAGGCCGATCGCGGCCTGGCGGGCGCGACGCGCGCGGTCGACCTCGACGAGGTGACCGCCGAGGTCGTCGCGGGGGCGGCCCGGGACGCGGCCGAGGCGGGGGTGACGCTGACCCATGAGCGCCGCATCGGGCCTCCCGGCCTGGTCGTACCGGGGGAGCCGACGCTGCTGCGCCAGCTGCTCGGCAACCTGGTCGGCAACGCCGTCGAGTACAACGAACCCGGCGGCGCCGTCCTGGTGACCACGGAGCCGGACGGCTTCGTCGTCGAGAACGGAGGGCCGGTGGTCCCGGCGGACGAGGCGGGGTTGCTCGTCGAGCCGTTCCGCCGCGGTGGGACCGATGCCGGACGCGGCCAGCACAGCGGTCTGGGTCTGTCGATCGTGGCCGCCATCGTGCACGCGCACGGGTGGCAGCTGTCGATCACCGCACGGCCGGCGGGCGGGCTGCTCGTCCGGGTCCGTGTTTCGCCGGTGCAACCCGACGAGCACGCGGGGCGAAACAGTCGTTCCGGTGTGCTGGAGGCATGAACCACACCACGAAGACGACCACCCGTCGCACCCGGTCCCTGATGAGCGCGGCCGCGGCCGTCGTCCTGCTGCCCCTGCTGCTCGTCGGCTGCTCGGACACGGCACCGGACGACGACACGACGACGGCAGCCGGGAGTGCGGCGCCCGGCGTCGCCCTGGCCGAGTGCATGCGCGACCGCGGGTACGACATGCCCGACCCCGGCACGGGTGGCGGGTCGATGCAGCTCAGTGCACCCGACGGCGTCGATCCCGAGCAGTACCAGAGGGACCTCAAGGGCTGCCTCGACGACTCCGCAGCCGCCGGCGACGCGCAGGCCGCGCAGCCGATGCCGGGCAGCGAGGAGATCGCCCGGAAGACCGCGGAGTGCCTGCGGGAGCAGGGGTTCCCGGACTTCCCGGACGACCAGGAGGCGCAGAACCGGTTCCAGCCCGACGACCAGGAGGCGTTCGACGAGGCCGCCGGCACCTGCACCGACGCGGCCTTCGAGGCCGTCCAGGGCGGAGCCGGGTCGTGAGCCACCGGCGCGCTCGACGCCGGACGATCGTGTCGGTGTGCCTCGTCGCGGCGGTGGCCGCGGGGGCCGGGACGTGGGCCCTCGCCACGGTGCCGAGTGGTCCGGGAGCCTCGGCCAGCAGCGGGTCGCGCGGCGGGACCGCGTCGACCGGAGCCACCGCCACGGTCACGCGCGGTGACCTGACCGACTCGAAGGTGTTCGCCGGGACGCTCGGGTACGGCGCGGCGACGGGGGTCCCCGGTGCCGCCGCCGGCACGATCACCTGGCTGCCCCGCGCCGGAGACGTCATCGAACGCGACGGGGCCCTGTACGCCGTCGACGAGCGGGACGTCCGGTCGATGTACGGCACCGTGCCGCTCTGGCGTGACCTGGAACGGGGGCTGCAGGGCGCCGACGTGCGGCAGCTCAACGAGAACCTGGCCGCGCTCGGGTACGACGTGTCCGTGGACGACCGGTTCGGTCCACGGACCGAGCGGGCCGTCCGGCAGTGGCAGCGGGACCGCGGACACGTGGTGACCGGGGTGCTGACGGCGGACGACGTCGCCTTCGTCGACGGTGCGGTGCGGGTCGCCTCGGTCGACGGTCGGCTCGGGGAGCGGATCGCCGGCGGAGCGGGTGCGGCGGCGGGTGCGGGTGGTGCAGGTGCAGGTGCAGCGGACGGTACGGGTGCGGCGCCCGGCGCGGGTGCGGCGGCCGACGTCCTGCAGGTCACGAGCACCCGGCGCGTCGTCGCGGCGACCGTGCCCCAGCGCGACGCCGAGCGGCTCGCGGTCGGCACCGACGTCGAGGTCCGGGTGAACGGCGCCGGGGCAGCCATGCCCGGATCCGTCGTCGACGTGCAGCCGACGACGAGCGAGGACGGCGGCACGTCCGTCGACGTCTCGGTGTCGTTCGACCCGGGGAAGCGGACGCTGCCCGCGGCAGCGTCCGCGCAGGTCGACGCGAAGGGCGCCACCGAGCACGACGTCCTGTCCGTGCCGGTCGCCGCACTCGTCGCGGGCGCCGGTGGCCGGTACGCCGTCGACGTCGTGCAGCGGGACGGCACGACGGAGCGGGTTCGGGTCGAGCCCGGCTTCAGCGCGGACGGACGGATCGCGGTCACGGGTGACCTGGCCGCAGGCGACCGCGTGGTGGTGCCCGGATGAGCGCCGCCGTGCTGCCACCCGCCGCCGTGCCGTCAGCCGCCGCCGTGCCGCCACCCGACTCCGTCCTGTCGCTCCGTGACGTCACGAAGACCTACGGCGACGTCGGAGCCCTGCGCGGGGTGTCGCTCGAGGTCACCGCGGGCGAACTCGTCGCGGTCGTCGGCCCGTCGGGATCGGGCAAGTCGACGATGCTCAACGTCGTCGGGACCCTGGACCGTCCCACGTCCGGCACGGTGACGATCGCCGGCAACGACGTCGCGACGATGTCCGACGACGCCCTGTCCGGACTCCGTGCCGACCACATCGGGTTCGTCTTCCAGCACTTCCACCTGCAGGCCGGCGCGACCGCCACCGAGAACGTCGCCGACGGCCTGCTCTACCAGGGCGTGCCCCGGCGCGAGCGGCACCGACTGGCGGTCGAGGCCCTGGGTCGCGTGGGCCTGGCGCACCGGGTGGACCACCGACCGCACCAGCTCTCCGGAGGGGAGCGCCAACGCGTCGCCATCGCGCGGGCCGTCGTGGGCGACCCGACGATCCTGCTCGCCGACGAACCGACGGGTGCGCTCGACTCGGTGTCCGGGGCCGCGGTGGTCGAGCTCCTGCGCGAGCTCAACGCGGCGGGCACGACGGTCGTGGTCATCACGCACGACCTCGACCTGGCGGCGTCGCTGCCCCGGCAGGTCCGGATGCGCGACGGCCGGATCGAGCACGAGGTCACGCCGGTCGTCGACGAGGTCGCCCGGTGAGCCGGCGTCGGTCCCCGGGCGCGGTCGACCTGCTCCGCCTCGGCGTCTTCGGGTTGCGGACCCGTCCGGGTCGCGTCGTGCTGTCGGCGCTCGGCATCGCGATCGGCATCGCGGCGATGCTCGCGGTCGTCGGGATCTCGTCGTCGAGCAAGGCGAAGGTCGACCAGGTGCTCGACACGCTCGGTACGAACGTGCTCACCCTCACACAGGCGCAGGGCCTCGGCGAACCGGTTCCGTTGCCGTCCACCGCACTCGAATCGGTGCTGCGGCAGGACGACGTCGAGTCGGCCGCGGCCGTCGGCACCGTGCCCGACACCGGTGTGTACCGGAACGACCACGTCCCGGCGCCCGAGACGAAGGGCCTCGGGGTGCTCGCCGCGTGGGGCGACGTGCCACGGGTCCTCGGCGGCCAGCTCGCAGCCGGGCGGTGGATCGACGACGCCGCCGGGGCGCCGCCGCAGGTCGTGCTGGGAGCACGGGCGGCCGCGGTCCTCGGCTTCGACGACCTGCACCCGGACAGCCGGGTCTGGATCGGCGGTCGCTGGGTGCAGGTGGTCGGGGTGCTCGAACCCGTCGCGCTCGCCGAAGACCTCGACTCGCGGGTGTTCGTACCCCGCGGGTTCGCCGGACAGCTGGGCTTCGACGGGGCCCCGACCGCGGTCTACACGCGTGTCGACCCGGAGCACGTCGAACGGTCCAGGGACCTGCTCGCCGGTGCGGTCCGACCCGGGGCACCGCAGGACGTCGGCGTGACACGGCCGTCGGACGCGTTGGCAGCGAAGGACGCCACGGACGACTCCTTCACCGGGCTGCTGGTCGGTATCGGCGGGGTGGCGCTGCTCGTCGGCGGCATCGGGGTGGCGAACACGATGGTGATCACCGTCCTGGAACGCCGCGCCGAGGTGGGCGTCCGTCGTGCGCTGGGGGCCCGTCGTCGGAACATCCGCGACCAGTTCCTGGTCGAGTCGTTGCTGCTGTCGTTCCTCGGCGGGCTGGCCGGCGTCGTGCTCGGCGTCGCGGTGACGGTCGTCTTCGCCGTCACGCAGGGCTGGCCGGTCGCGCTGCCGGTCTGGGCCGTCGTCGGGGGACTCGGTGCCACGGTCGTCATCGGCGGGGTCTCCGGGCTCTACCCGGCGGCACGCGCGGCGCGGATCCCGCCGACGTCCGCCCTGGCGGCCGTCTGACGCGTGCGGTGGACGCACGCCCTGGAGGCCCGGTGCTGGTCCGCCGGACCAGCACCGGGCCTCCAGGCGGTCGCTTCCCCACACCGGACGCGAGTCGCAGATCATGCCTGGTCATGACCACCTGGTCAAGCATCTGCGTCGATCTGTTCGACATCCGTGATGCCCCGGAAACACGCGGATCTAAAGCGGTCACAGGGACCGATCCAACGGTTGACAAGGGGCCGTGCAGGGTCTTCTATTGCGAATACGCAACGTCCTTTCATAAAGGTCGGACCAAGGGAGTCATCGTGACACGAACGCGTTTCGCCGCACTCGGTGCGCTCGCCCTCGCAGGCGCGCTCGCCCTCACCGGGTGCTCCGCCGGGAGCAATGCCGCTTCCGACGGCGGCACGAAGTCCATCGGCACACCCGATGGCAAGGGCAAGACCATCACCGTCTGGATGATGAACGGCGACCTGAGCGACAAGGTGCTCGACGCCGCCGGCAAGCAGTTCACCGCCGACACCGGGGCGGAGGTGAAGATCCAGACCCAGCAGTGGGACGGGATCACCACCAAGCTCACCACGGCGCTCGCGCAGAGCGACGCCCCCGACGTCGTCGACCTCGGCAACACGCAGGTGCCGGTCTACGCGGCCGCCGGCGGGTTGACCGACCTGACGCCGTACCGCGACGAGCTCAAGGATGGCCAGACCTGGCTCACCGGGCTCGAGGGCCCTGCCACCGTCGACGGCAAGCTCTACGGGGCACCGCTGTTCGCCGGCAACCGGGCCGTGGTCTACGACAAGAAGGTCTGGAAGGACGCCGGCGTGACCGACGTGCCGACCACCTACGACGAGCTCACCGCCGACCTCGACAAGGTCAAGGCCGCCAACCCGGCCAGCGACTTCTCCGCCTTCTACATGCCCGGTCAGTACTGGTACGGCGGGCTGCAGTGGGTCTGGGACGCCGGCGGCGAGATCGCGACGGACAAGGGCGGCAAGTGGACCGGCACGCTCGACTCCGCGGACGCGGTCGAGGGGCTGACCGCCTGGAAGGACTTCCAGAACGCGTACTCGGCGAAGTCCACGCAGGACATCAACACCGACAAGCCCTCGCAGAGCGACGTCTTCGCGCAGGGGAACACCTCGGCGTTCCTCGGATCCGCCTGGGAGATCGGCTCGATCACCACGGCGAAGCCGGAGCTCGCCGACCGCATCGGCACGTTCCCGATGCCGTCGTCCACGGCGGGGAAGACGCAGCCGGTGTTCCTCGGCGGCTCCGACCTGGGGATCCCGGCCAAGGCGCAGAACCAGGAGCTCGCGCTGTACTACCTGAAGATCCTGACCTCGAAGGAGTTCCAGCAGGACCAGGTGTTCGGGGTCGACGGCTGGGAGCCGAACTCCACCGAGCTGCTCGACGCGGTCGCCGGCGACGTCAACGAGCTGCACAAGCCGTACTTCGAGGCGGCCGGCACGAGCCGACCGACCCCGGCCACCCCGGGCTGGGCCACCATCGAGGGCGACGCCTCGTTCCAGTCGATGTTCGCCGACGTCGCGACCGGCCGGAAGTCGCCGGAGCAGGCAGCCGAGGGCTTCTCGGAGCACCTCACGACCGCGCTGAACGCGCAGCCGTAGGCGATGACGTCCACTGCGGAGCCGGTGACCGACGCGGAGCGGTCCGCGCCGGTCGCCGGCGGGCGGGGTGCCGGCGGCCGGGGTGCCGGTGGCCGGCGGGCCGACGGGCCGGTTCAGGGGTCGTCGCGGGGATCCCGTCGGGGTGGGCGCGGCGCGGGTCGTCGGTCGCCGGTCGGGTCGCGGGCGCCGCTCGTCCTGCTGGCCCCGGCGGCACTGCTGCTCATGGCCCTCGTCGTCTACCCGCTCGTCCGGCTGGTCGTCATCTCGTTCCAGGACTACGGGCTGCGGGCGATCTTCACCGGGCAGGCCGGGTTCACCGGGCTGACGAACTACACGGACGTCCTGACCGACGCGTCGTTCTGGCCGGTCATCCTGCGCACCGTGCTCGTGACGGGCGCGATGGTCCTGGGCACGATCGTCATCGGCATGGGGGTGGCGCAGCTGCTCACCCGCCTCGGGGTCGCGATGCGGACGATCGTCAGCGTCGTGCTCGTGCTGGCCTGGGCGATGCCGAACGTGGCCTCGAGCCTGGTCTGGCAGTGGCTCTTCCAGCCGTTCTACGGCGTGCTCAACTGGCTCATCACGCAGCTGCGGGTGTTCGGCGACCACACGCAGGACAACTGGGCGTCGCACCCGGGGCAGGCGTACACGATCGTGCTGACGCTCGTCATCTGGCAGGCCGTGCCGTTCGTGGCGCTGACGCTGTACGCCGCGCAGTCCCAGATCGCGCCGGAGTACTACGAGGCCGGTGCGCTCGACGGGGCCTCGGTGTGGACGATGTACCGCGCGATCACGCTGCCGGCACTCGCGCCGACGCTGCTGCTCGTGTCGATCCTGTCGGTGATCTGGGACTTCAACGTCTTCAACCAGATCTGGCTGCTCACCCGCGGCGGACCGGAGGAGGCCACGCTGACGCTCGGCATCTGGACCTTCGTGCAGTCGTTCGTCTCCAACGCATACGGGCAGGGCGCGGCGATCGCCGTGATCTCGACCCTGATCCTCGGGGTGCTCACCAGCTACTACATCCGCCGGCTCGTCCGCAGCGGTGAGGAGGACCTGTGACCGTCTCGAGGACGGCGCCCCGAACGAGCGGGGCGTCCGCGCCGGGCCCCGTGCGGGTGCGCAAGCGCAAGCCGCGCGTCGTCGCGAACACCATCGCCGTGCTGTTCTGCCTGGTGTGGGTGTTCCCGATCTACTGGATGGTGAACACCGCCTTCAAGCCCGCCGACGAGGTCACCACGATGACCCCGATCTGGGCGCCGCTGCACCCGACGCTCGACAACTTCACGCGGGCGCTCACGCAGGAGGGCTTCCTGGTCTACCTGCGGAACTCCACGATCGTGGTGGTGGCGGCCGTGCTGCTGTCGATCGTCGTCGGGTTCCTGGCCTCGGCGGCACTGTCGCGGTTCAGGTTCCGGGGACGGCGGGCGATCCTGGTCGCGATCCTGTTCGTGCAGATGATCCCGTCGGGTGCACTGCTCATCCCGCTGTTCCTGTCGTTCCAGACCCTCGGGCTGCTGAACAGCTACGTCGGGCTGATCCTGGCGTACGTGGCGAGCGTGCTGCCGTTCTCGATCTGGGTGATGCGCGGCTTCTTCGTGGCCGTCCCCGTCGAGATCGAGGAGGCGGCGAAGGTGGACGGCGCCGGCACGTTCCGGATCCTGTGGAGCGTGCTGTTCCCGCTCGTCATGCCCGGGGTCATCGCCACGAGCGTGTTCGCGTTCATCGCGGCGTGGAACGACTACCTGATCGCGTACGTGATGCTCAAGGACCAGGGGATGTACACGCTGCCGGTGTGGCTCGCCGGGTTCTCGACGAACAAGGGCACGGACTTCGGCGGGCTGATGGCGGCGAGCGTGCTGTTCTCGATCCCCGTCGTGGTGTTCTTCCTCATCGTGCAGCGCCGACTGGTCAGCGGGATGACGGCGGGTGCCGTGAAGGGGTAGCACGTCGGACGACCTGCATCTGCGTCGTGTCGCGAGGTCGCAACACCCCGCGTGCATGCCTGCGAGCGGTCAAGGAGTGTCGGCTGGCGCCATTGCAGCCGACACTTTGTGACCCCTCGACCTTCGGCTCACGACGTGTTGTGACCGGTGCAGCACACGACCTGCACCTGTGATCGTGTTGGTTGCACGACGGAACGGTTGCGTTCTTGTGGGTTTCAAACGTAGAGTGCTCGAAACCCAACGGAACGAAGGAGTTCGGGCATGTACGCAACCGAGCGGCACACCGCCATCGCCGCCGAGCTGCAGTCCGCCGGTCGCGTGTCCGTCGCCGGTCTTGCCGAGCACTTCGACGTCACCACCGAGACCGTGCGCCGCGACCTCGACCTGCTCGAGACCGCCGGGGTCCTGCGCCGCGTGCACGGGGGAGCGGTCCCCGTCGGCCGCTCGAGCGTCGTCGAACTCAGCGTCGCCGAGCGGGAGGGCCAGCACGGCACCGCGAAGTCCGCGATCGCCCGCGCCGCGATGCGCCTGGTACCGCCGACCTTCACGGGCTCGATCGCCCTCGACGCCGGCACCACCTGCGCCGCCGTCGCCTCCGAACTCGCCCGCTGGGAGCCCGAGGTCGCCGGCTCGACGATCACCGTCATCACGAACTCGGTGCCGATCGCTGCCACCCTGCAGCACAGCGAGCACCTCGAACTGCACCTGCTCGGCGGCCGCGTGCGCGGTGTCACGAGCGCCGCGGTCGGCACGGCCACCGTCGAGCAGATCGGTGCCCTCCGGCCCGACGTGGCGTTCATCGGCACGAACGGCCTGTCCGCCGGCTTCGGTCTGAGCACCCCGGACGAGTACGAGGCCGCCGTGAAGGGCGCCTACGTGCTCGCCGCCCGACGGGCCGTGGTGCTCGCCGACGCCGCCAAGCACGGCGTGGAGGCCCTGATGCGGTTCGCGCGCCTGGACGAGATCGACACGCTCGTCACCGACGAACAGCCCCCGGCCGACCTCGCCGGTGCGCTCGCCGACGCCGACGTCGAGGTCGTCGTCGCATGAACGTCCGCATCGTCACCGTCACGCCGAACCCGTCCCTCGACCGCACGATCGAGCTCGCCGGCGAACTGCAGCGCGGCGCCGTCCAGCGTGCGACCCGGTCCACCGCGGAACCCGGCGGCAAGGGAGTCAACGTCTCCCGCGTGGTCGTCGCGAGCGGCGGGGACACCGTCGCCGTCCTGCCCGGCGACGAGCTCGACCCGGTCCTGCTCGGCCTGGCCACGCGCGGCATCCCCACCGCAGCGCTGCCGATCGGGGCGCCGCTCCGGTCGAACGTCACCGTGACCGAGCCGACCGGCACCACGACGAAGCTCAACGAACCCGGCCCCTCGCTCGCCGGTCGCCTCGACGACCTCGCCGCCCTGGTCGCCGACACCGCCGCTGCGACCGCCACCGGTCCCGCTGCCCGCTGGGTCGTGGTCGCCGGGTCGCTGCCGCCCGGTCTGCCCGACGACGCGCTCGCCGTGCTCGTCCGGGCCGTCCGTGCCCGCCACGGTGCGGACGTCCGGATCGCCGTCGACTCGTCCGGGGTGCCGTTCACCGCGCTGCTGCAGTCGGGCGAACGGATCGACCTGGTGAAGCCGAACGCCGAGGAACTCGCCGAGGTCGTCGGCGGCGATCCCGAGGAGTACGAGCGCGACCTCGACGCCGCGGTGGCCGGGGCGCAGCGTCTTCGGCGGAGGAACGTCGGCACGGTCCTGCTCACCCTGGGCAGCGCCGGCGCCGTGCTGGTCTCCGACGAGGGCGCGTTCGCCGCCGCGGCACCGAAGATCGTCGCCCGCTCGACCGTCGGGGCGGGGGACTCCTCGCTCGCCGGCTACCTGCTGGCCGAGGTCGCCGGAGCGTCACCCGAGCAGCGTCTCGCCCAGGCCGTCGCCACCGGTGCCGCGGCCGCAGCCCTGCCCGGCAGCGACGTGCCGGCACTCGACCACACCGACCCGACGGCGGTCTCCGTCCGGGTGCTCGACACGCACCCGGCGCCCGAACCCGCCTGATCCCCTCCCCACCCGACCACCCCACGAACACCTGCACGACCGCGCGATCAGCGCCATTGCGAAGGAGCAAGCACATGTCCGCAGACTCGAGTCCGCGCCTCATCAGCGCACAGCTCGTCGGCCTCGACGAGGACCTCGGCGCCACGTCGACCGACGTCATCCGGGTGCTCGCCGACCGCGTCGCCGCGACCGGCCGCGCCGCCGACGGTGCCACGCTCGCCGACGACGCCATCAAGCGCGAGGCGAGCGTCGGCACGGGCGTCCCCGGCGGTATCGCCATCCCGCACGCCCGGTCGGCGTCGGTGTCCGAGCCGACCCTGGCGTTCTCGCGGCTGGCCCGGAAGGTGCCGTTCGGCGCCCCGGACGGCGACGCCGACATCGTCTTCATGATCGCCGTGCCCGAGGGGGCGGACAAGGACCACCTGACGGTCCTCTCGACCCTGGCCCGCGCACTCATCCGCGAGGACTTCACCGCTGCGCTCCGCGCCGCGACCACGGCCGACGAGATCGTTCAGCTCGTCGACGACGAGGTGAGCGGCGAAGTGGCCGAGGCCGGCGTCGGGAAGGCGAGTGGTGCCTCCGAACCGGCCACCGCGCCGGAGGCGGGCCGCAAGGTCTTCGTCGGCGTCACCGCCTGCCCGACCGGCATCGCGCACACCTACATGGCGGCCGACGCCCTCGTCGCCGCAGCCCAGCGTGCCGGTGCCGAGATGCACATCGAGACGCAGGGGTCCTCGCAGGTCGAGCCCCTCGACCCGGCGCTCATCGCCCGCGCCGACGCCGTCGTGTTCGCGGTCGACGTCGACGTCCGCGACCGCGGTCGGTTCGCCGGCAAGCCGCTCGTGTCCGGACCCGTGAAGCGCGGTGTCGACGAGCCCGACAAGATGATCGCCGAGGCCATCCGCGCCTCGGAGGACCCGCACGCCGCACGCGTGCAGGGCGGTGCCGCCGTCGAGGGCGAGACGAACAAGTCGAACGAGCACTTCGGGCAGGCGCTCAAGCGCTGGCTGCTCACGGGCGTGAGCTACATGATCCCGTTCGTCGCCGGCGGCGGGCTCCTCATCGCGCTCGGCTTCCTGCTCTCCGGGTACGGCATCGCGCTGACCCACGGTGACTCGGGCCAGAACAACGCCGTCTTCACGCTCACCAACTACACCCTGCTGAACCTGCCGCCGGAGGGCCTCGGCTACTACCTCGGCGCCGCCGCGTTCCAGATCGGGTCCGTGTCGCTCGGGTTCCTGGTCGCAGCACTCGCCGGGTACATCGCCTACGCCATCGCCGACCGTCCCGGCATCGCACCGGGCTTCGTGGCCGGGTCCATCGCCGTGTTCATGAACGCCGGGTTCCTCGGTGGTCTGGTCGGTGGCCTCATCGCCGGTGCCGCCGCGTACTGGATCGGGCGCATCCCGACCTGGCGCTGGCTGCGTGGCCTGATGCCGGTCGTGATCATCCCGCTGTTCGCGTCGATCATCGCCTCGGGCCTGATGCTCCTGGTGCTCGGTGGCCCGATCGCCTGGGTCATGACCGAACTCACCGCCTGGCTCAACTCGCTCTCCGGTGCCTCGGCCGTGCTGCTCGGGATCATCCTCGGCCTGATGATGGCGTTCGACCTCGGTGGTCCGGTCAACAAGGTGGCGTACGCGTTCGCCGTCGCCGGGCTCGGTGCCGGGACCGCCACGAACGTGGTGCCGTTCGAGATCATGGCCGCCGTCATGGCGGCCGGCATGGTGCCGCCGCTCGCACTCGCACTCGCCTCGACCGTGCTCTACCGCAAGGGCTTCACGAAGCCGGAGCGCGAGAACGGCAAGGCCGCGTGGCTGCTCGGTGCGTCCTTCATCTCCGAGGGTGCGATCCCGTTCGCCGCTGCCGACCCGCTGCGCGTCATCCCGGCGTCGATGGTCGGTGCCGCGATCACGGGTGCGATCTCGATGGCTGCCGGCGTGACCTCGCGAGCGCCGCACGGCGGGATCTTCGTCTTCTTCGCGATCGGTGACGTCCTGATGTTCGTCGTCGCGATCCTGGCGGGCACCGTGGTGTCCGCGCTGGTGCTCGTCGCCCTGAAGAAGTGGGTCCGCCGCCGCCCCGTCGAGGAGGCCGCTGCGGGCAGCGAGGCTGCCGTGGCCGGCGAGACGGTGGGCCAGCGCGCACCGGTCGCCGCGTAGTCGACGCGACCGCGGGCAAGACGGGAGGCCCGGTGCCAGCTGGCACCGGGCCTCCCGTCCGTCGTGTGGTCGCGACGCGACCGCTCGACGCGCGCTACTCGGCGATGTTCGCCGTGACCGCGTCGATGTACGCGGCACGCTCCTCGCGCGAGTGCGGGCGCCCCTGCACGCCCGGTCGCTGCTCCCACGGGAACGGCCCGGCCTCGTGCCGGTACTCGATCCCCATGGCCTCGAGCCGGGCGGTGTGCTCGGCCAGGCGCCCGCGGAACTCGGCGAGGTCACGCGGCCCGGTGACGTCCGCCGACCACAGTGCCTCGGCGAGGGCGGCGACGCGGGGGAAGAGCTGGTAGTCGAGCCGACGGGCGGAGTCGACGTGCTCCGTCCACATGTTGCCCTGGCCGCCGATGACGTGGGCGCGCTCGGCGTCGGTGAGTCCGGACGGCACCGGGTCGAAGGCGAAGACGTCGTCGACGGTGAGCACGATCGAGACCGGGATCGGCTCGGTCGGCAGGTCGCTCTGGCGGTAGTCGAGGTACACCTGGTCGTCCGGCGACGAGATGACGTCGTGCCCGCGTCGGGCGGCGGTCCGTGCGCCGGTCAGCCCGCGCCAGGAGACCACCGTCGCCGAGGGGTCGAGCGTGCCACCCTCGAGGATCTCGTCCCACCCGAACGCCCGCCGGCCGTGCGACTCGACGTGTGCGGCGAGCTGCCCGATGATCCAGGCCTGCAGCTGTTCCTCGTCCCGCAGCCCGAGCTCGCGGATGCGCTCCTGGGTGCGCGGGTCGGTCTCCCACTGCACCTTCGGGCACTCGTCACCGCCGATGCCGATGTAGCCGGAGGGGAAGAGCGCGATGACCTCGTCGAGGACGTCCTTGAAGAAGTCGATCGTGGCGTCCTCGGCGTTCAGGACGTCGTCGGCGATGCCCCACTCCGTCCACACCTCGACGGGCTCACCCGTGACGCCGAGCGACGGGTAGGCCGCCAGCGCCGCACGGACGTGCCCGGGGGTCTCGATCTCGGGGACGACGGTGACGAACCGGTCGGCCGCGTACGCCACGATCTCGCGGATGTCGTCCTGCGTGTAGTACCCGCCGTGCGGGCGGCCGTCGAACCCGGCGACGACGAGTGTGCCGTCCGGCCCGGGGACGTGCGCGCCGACCTGGGACTCCCGACGCCAGCAGCCGACCTCGGTCAGGCGCGGGTGCTTCCGGATCTCGATGCGCCACCCCTGGTCCTCGGTGAGGTGGAAGTGCAGGCGGTTGATCCGGTGCGCGGCGAGCTGGTCGACCACCCGCATGACCTCGTGCTTCGTGCGGAAGTGGCGGGCCACGTCGAGCATCACGCCGCGCCATGCGAAGGCCGGGGCGTCCTCGACGACCACGGCGGGGACGGACCACGGGCCGGTCGCGACCCGGCCGCTGCGGTACACGTCCGGGGGCATCAGCTGCAGCAGGGCCTGTACGCCGTAGAAGACCCCGGCGGGCGAACCGCCGACGACGTCGATGCCGTCCGGTGTCACGGTGAGGCGGAACGACTCCACCCGGTCGCCCTCCGGCGTGGTCGGGCCCGCGGGCAGGGACGGGTCGTCGGCGACGCGCAGCGCGATCGTGCCGGCCCCCGGTGCCGTGTCGTCGAGGGCGTCCCGCACCGGCAGCCCGGTCGATCCCCGCAGGGTCTGCTGCAGGTACAGTCGGACGGACTCGCTCGCCGGGTCGGCGGCGATCCGGGTCGACGGGGTGATCTCGAAGGCCCCGACACCGGGAGCGGTGCGGCGCGGTCGTGGGACGAGCATGTCGGAGCCACCATTCCTCAATGATCTTTCGTAATGTGGAGGCTATGACCGTGGAGCAGACCGTGTCAACGACCCCGAGCGTCGCGGGCTCGACCCCCGGTGTCGTGGGGACGACCCCCGGCGTCCTGCGGCAGATGAACTCGCGGGCCATCCTCGACGAGCTCCTGCGCGACGACGTCTCCCGCACGGTCACCGAGCTCGGCCGCACGGTCGGACTCTCCCGCCCCACGGTCGAGGCCGCACTCGCCGACCTGGTCGACCAGGGCTGGGTGGCCGAGGCCGAGGCGATCGCGACCCCGAACAAGGCCGGTCGTCGCGCCAAGCGCTTCGCCGCGGACGCGTCGGCCGGCTCCGTGCTCGGCGTGGACCTCGGCCTGCACGGCATCGTCGGCGTGCGAGCGGACCTGCGCGGCGTCACGCTCGCCCGCGTCGAGGAGCGCTACGCCGACCTCGCCGACGCCGAACAGGCGTGGTCGAGCGTGCAGGACGTGGTCCGTCGGCTGACGTCGCCTGTCGGCGGCGGGGTCGGCGGCCCCGCCGGTGGTGCGCCGGTGCTCGGTGCCACGTTCGGCGTCCCGGCGGTCGTCGACCGCGACGGGGCGATCGACTACACGGTCGCGGTGCCGGAGTGGGTCGAACGACGGGTGCCCGGCCGGATCCAGGACCTCTTCCCCGGGGTCGCCACCTTCTTCGACAACGACGCCAAGCTGGCCGCCACGGCCGAGGCCCGGTGGGGGCGGTTCCACGGCATCCGGGACGGCCTGTACCTGGTCATGGGGCGGCAGATCGGTGCCGCCCTGGTGGTCGACGGCTCGTTGGCGCGCGGTGCGCGCGGTGCCGCCGGTGAGATGGGCGGCATCGCCTCGACCGGCTGGCCCGCCGCACCCGCCCGCCTGGAGGCCCGGATCCCGACCGACACGGACCTCGAGTCCGTCTTCGCCGCGGCCGCCCAGGGCTCGGTGTCGGCCGTCGAGACCGTTCGTGCGTTCGCGGCCGACGTGGCACCCGGCGTCGTGCAGCTCGTGACGACGATCGACCCCGAGGTCGTCGTCGTCGGTGGCGAGGTCCTGCCGGCGGCGGAGGTGTTCTGCGCCGCGCTCGACGAGATCGTCACGCCGCAGCTCCGGCACCCGGTGGCGTTCACCCCGTCGACCGTCGGGCGGGACGCCGTGGCCCGGGGTGCGCTCGCCCGGTCGCTCGTGCACGTCCGATCCGTCCACATGGGACTCGGCTGACACCCAGGGAGCGCGCCGGGTCCTGACAGGGCGTTCAGGGATGCTGGGGGCATGACGACTGCCGTGACCGCCCGTGCCATGACCGTCGCCAGTGGCGACTCCACCGCTCCGTCGGACCTCGGTGGGCTCTCCGGCCTGGTGCTCCAGCTGATCGACGCCCTGGGGGAGTGGGGCGTCGGGCTGATGCTCTTCGTCGAGACGGTGTTCCCGCCCATCCCGTCCGAGGTCATCCTGCCGCTGGCCGGGTTCCTCGCGGGCGCCGGCCAGATGAACCTGGTCCTGGTCCTGGTGCTGGCGACGATCGGCTCGTACCTCGGGGCGCTGGTGCTGTACTGGCTCGGCGCGAAGATCGGGTTCGAACGCACCACGCGGTGGTTCGGCAAGTTGCCCCTCGTCGACGAGGACGACTTCCGCAAGGCGGCCGGCTGGTTCCACCGGCACGGCAAGAGCGCGGTCTTCTTCGGCCGGTTCGTCCCGATCGTCCGCAGCCTCATCTCGTTGCCGGCCGGCGCCGACCGCATGCACCTCGGCACGTTCTCGGTGTTCACGATCATCGCGAGCGGCATCTGGAACAGCGCGCTCGTGCTGCTCGGTGCCGCGTTCGGGTCGCAGTACGACCAGGTCGAGGCGTACACCGAGTGGATCGACCGCGTGCTCTACGTCGCGATCGCCGTGGTCGTGGTGACCTTCGTCGTGCGCCGGATCCGCCGTGTGCGCGCCGAGCGGCGCACGGGCGGCCCCGACGACCACGACGACGCCGCCGGCAGCCCTGCCGTGGGCGGCGCCCGGGGCCGTCGTCGCGCCGAGCCCGCCCGCGACTGAGCCTCAGGCCTTCGTCAGCGCCGACTCCTTGTGGGCGGCCTGCTTGCCGCTCTTCTCCGACTCGACGATCCAGTACGGGTCGTCGTCGGTCGGCCTGAAGTGCTGCCCGTCGAACTCGAAGTCGCTCGTCCGCTTGCGCACGAGCGTGCCGGTCGTCCTGCCCTGCGAGGTGTTCCAGTGCACCTCGTCACCCTTCGACAACGCCATGCTGTCCTCCTTGCGCGATTCCTCGTCCTGGTGGAGGTCGGACTGTACCCCGTCGATCCCCGGAAACCCGGGGGAGTACGGCGATCACGATGTCGTAACGGCCATGCGGATCGAGAGTCGGACGCGTACCGTTTCCCTTGAGTCCACACGTCGGCAGCGGCCGCGGAACCACGGGCTCCGGACGGGACGACGGACACCATGACCCTGCTGGACAGCGCGCGGGCGGACACCGTCCTCTCTGCGCGGTACCGGCTCGTGAAGCTCATCGGCACCGGCGGCATGGGATCCGTCTACGAAGCCCGTGACGAGCACACGTACCGGGCCGTGGCCGTGAAGCTCTTCGCGACCCCGGACAAGATGACCACCGCCGATCGCGTCCGCCAGGAGCGCGAGATCCGGCTGCTCAGCATGCTCTCCCACCCGGGACTCATCCCGCTGTACGACGCCGGCACCCACGAGTTCGAGGACGGCCCGCACCGGTTCATCGTGATGGAGCTCATCGCCGACACGACGCTGCTCCGCCGCCTGTCCGAGGGCGCCCTGCACAACTACGAGGTGGCCGACCTCGGTGCGCAGCTCGCCGACGCCCTGGCCTACGTGCACTCCCGCGGCATCGTGCACCGCGACGTGAAGCCCGCCAACATCCTGATCAGCGACGAGGGCTCGTCCGGGTTCGCCCGCACGGTCAAGCTCACCGACTTCGGCGTCGCCCACTTCGTCGACGGCTCCCGCCTGACGAACGACGGCACGGTCATCGGCACCGCCGCCTACCTCAGCCCGGAGCAGGTCGCCGGCGAACCGATCAGCTTCGCCACCGACGTGTACTCGCTCGGGCTCGTCCTGCTCGAGGCGCTGACCGGCAAGCAGGAGTACTCGGGCACCCTGATCGAGGCCGCACTCGCCCGGCTCCGCCGCGACCCCGAGATCCCGGACGACGTCGCCGACGAGTGGCGCGAGCTGCTGAGCCGGATGACCGCCCGCGACCCGGAGCGCCGGCCCACGGCGGTCGCCATCGCCAACGCGCTGCGCGGCGGGTCCACCCAGATCACCGGCCCGGTGCCGCTCGGCCCGGAACGGGTGAAGCACCAGCGCGACCACCGCATGCACCGCGCCGCGCACCGGCACGCCAAGCGCGGCACGTTCTCCGCCGTGCGTCGCTGGCGACGGCGGAACGTCCTGGTCGGCTCCTTCGCGGCCTTCGGCGTCACCGCGGCCTGCGTGGCCGCCTACGTCGCGGGTGCCCTGCACTGATCCGCTCGGCGGCTCCGTGCTCCGAGCACCGGAGCGCCCTGGCAGGATGGACAGCATGACCGACCAGCGCTGGATCAAGATCTGTGGCCTGTCGACGCCGGACACCGTGGACGCCGCCATCGACGCGGGTGCCGACGCCGTCGGGTTCGTCTTCGCGGCGGGCAGCCCCCGGACCGTCACCGCCGACCTGGCGAAGGAACTGGTCGAGCGGGTGCCGGACGGCATCGACGCCGTCGGGGTCTTCCGCGACCAGAAGATCGACGAGATCGTGGGCATCGCCTCCGAGGTCGGGCTCACCACGCTGCAGCTGCACGGTGGCGAGTCGGCGTCCGACTTCGCCCGCGCGCGCGATGCCGGCTTCTTCACCATCCGGGCCATCGCGGCCGAGGACTACCTGCGCGAGACGCCCGAACAGCGCGCCGCGTTCGACCACGACCTGCTGCTGCTCGATGCCGCCGTGCCCGGCAGCGGTCGGCTCGTCGACCCGGCCACGATCGACGGCGTGGACGAGGCCTGGATCCTCGCCGGCGGGCTGACCCCGGCCAACGTGGTCGCCGCGGTCGAGGCGCTCGACCCCGACGGCGTCGACGTGTCGAGCGGCGTCGAGTCCGAGCGCGGCGTCAAGGACCCCGCGAAGATCCGTGCGTTCGTCGAGGCCGTCCGCAGCCTGGGCTGAGTGCCGGGCTGCATCGGCCGCGTTCGCGGCTCTGGACGCGACCGCGGACTGACAGGAGGCGCGGTGCGGGCCCGCCACGGGCCTCCCGTCCGCCGCGCGCTCAGCGCAGGGTGGGGATGAGCTCCGTCAGGAACGCGTCGGTGTCCTCCCAGCCCTCGACCGCGTGGCAGGGGACGCCGAGCGCCTTGACCGGGTAGTCGTTGCCCTCGGGGTCGAGCCGGTCGCCGACGAAGAGCATGTCGTCGAGCGCGATGCCGGTGATCTCGGCGAGACGCTGCATGCCGTAGGCCTTGTCGATGCCCTTGCGGGTGATGTCGATGCTCGTGGAGCCGCCCGAGCGGACCTCGAGGTCGGGCAGGTCCTGCTGCACCAGACGGCGCAGGTGGTCCTTCTTCTCGCCGGTCGGGTCCCACTGCTTCTTGACGTCCACCGGGGCCGACTGGCCGAGGGCGGAGAACGTGATCTGCGACCCGCGGTCCTCGAGGATGGCGCCCCAGGTCTCGGACTCCCAGTACCCGGCTTCCTTCGCACGGGCCTCGACCGCGGCGAGGGCGCGGTCCTTCTGCTCGTCGGTGAGGTCCTCGGCGTACTGCAGTGCCCAGTCCTGGTCCTCCCAGCGGTAGTACCGGGTGCCGCAGGTCGGCAGGAGGTGCAGGGCGTCGAGCGTCAGGCCCTCGCGCTGCCGGAGCGGGGTGACCAGCTGCTGCTCGAACTGGGTGAAGTTGCCGCCGGAGATGACCGCGACCGGCACGACCTCGAGCAGGGACGCGAAGGTCTCGAGCATGCGGGGGTCGAGGGAGGACTTCGACGGGGCGAGCGTGTCGTCCAGGTCGAAGGCGACGAGGCGGGGCGTGGTCATGCCACCGATCCTGCCAGAGCCCGCCGACCACCCGCAGGGTGCGAGCACCCGGGTGCCCGGGTGCTGCGCGATGTCTGCGGGGTCACGCGCGGTGCGTGGCGGGGACCCGGTCGCGGGCGTAGGTGATGTCCGTGTAACCGTGCGGGGCGGGGTTGCCGTCCTCGTCGAGGTTCACGAAGACGACCTCGTCGATCGTCAGGATGCTGCGGTGCGTGAAGAGGTTGCGCGCCTCGGCCCGCATGGTCAGCGACGTCCGGCCGAACCTCGTGGCGACGAGGCCGATCTCGACGATGTCGCCCTCCTTCGCCGAGGACAGGAAGTTGATCTCCGACATGTACTTCGTGACGACCTTGCCGTTGCCGAGCTGGATGATCGCGTAGACCGCGGCTTCCTCGTCGATCCAGCGGAGCAGGCTGCCGCCGAACAGGGTGCCGTTGGCGTTGAGGTCCTCCGGTCGCACCCACTTCCGGGTGTAGAAGTTCATCTCCGGCGGGGCGTCGTCCTGGTGCTGATCCATGTCACGTCATGGTACGCCGACGGCCGCGCCCCCGCAGGGACGCGGCCGTCGTGGCGATCGCGGGCGGCGGTGCCGCCGGTGCTCACTCCTTGACGAGGACGACCTCGTCGAGGGGGATGCGGGTGCGCGGGGCGACCTCGCGCTCGGCGGCCTTGTCGTCGAGCTGCGACGGGTGCGCGACGGTGCCGACGGCCGTGACCGTGTACGGCAGGAACCGCTCGGGCAGGTCGAACGCGGCGCGGAGCCCGGCGGCGTCGATGCCCGCCATCTGGTGCACGTGCAGCCCCTCGGCGTGCGCCTGCACGGTCAGGGCGGCGAGCGACTGGCCGAGGTCGTACTGCGCGAAGGGGCGCTCCTCACCGTCGGCGGTCACGGTCTCGAGCACGCCGACGACGAGGGCGCTGGCGCGGAAGGCCCAGGCGGCGTTGAAGCCGAGCAGGTTCTCGTTGATCTTCCGGAAGGTCTCGGTGCCACGGCGGCCGGCGATGAAGCGGCGGGGCTGGAAGTTCATGGCCGAGGGGGCCCAGCGAGCGGCCTCGAGGACGGCGTCGAGCTGGTCGTCCGAGATCGTCGCGGTCTCGTCGTAGGAGCGGGGGCTCCAGCGCTCCTCGAGCAGCGGCACGAGCGGCTGGCTGGAGTCGGTGGACCGGGTGAGGGTGTCGGCGTTCGTCGAGGTCATGATGCGCTCAACGGTATTCGATGCGTACGCATTTCCGACCTGAGTGACGTCACATCACCGCCGGCAGGTGCCAGGATGGACGGGATGGGTGGCGTGTTGACCGGCTTCGCGATCATCGGCGCGATCATCGCCGGTGGGTACGTCGTCGGACGCATCGGTCTGCTGGGCCCGCACGCGCAGTTCGTGATGAGTCGGCTCGCGTTCTTCGTCCTGATGCCGTGCCTGCTGTTCCACACCATCGCGACCGCCGACATCGCGTCGCTGCTGTCGTCGATGCTCTGGGTCTCGCTGCTGAGTGCCGCCGTGGTCGCCCTCGGTGCCGCCGCCGTGTTCCGCCTCGTGCTGCGCCGTCCCGTCACCACGACCACCGTCGGCGCCTTGGCTTCCAGCTACGTCAACGCGAACAACATCGGACTGCCGGTGGCCGTGTACGTGCTCGGCCAGGCGACCGCGGTCGTGCCCGTGATCCTGCTGCAGCTCGTCGTGATGGCCCCGATCGCGCTGACGATCCTGGACGCTTCGACCGCGGGAGCCGGCGGCTGGGGACGACGGATCGCGGGGCCGTTCCGGAACCCGATCATCATCGCCTCGCTCGTCGGGCTCGTGTGCTCGGCGACGGGGGTGACGCTGCCCGACCCGGTGCTCGAGCCGTTCTCGCTCATCGGTGCGGCCGCGGTGCCCGTCGTGCTGCTGTCGTTCGGGATGAGCCTGCACGGTGCGACCCCGCTGCGGGACCCGGCGATCCGCACCGACGTCATCGTCGCGTCGTCGATCAAGCTCGTGGTGATGCCGGCCGTGGCGTTCGTGTTCGCCCGTTTCGTGTTCGGGCTCGGCGACCAGGAGGTCTTCGTGCTCACCACCCTGGGCGCCCTGCCGGCGGCGCAGAACGTCTTCAACTACGCGCAGCGGTACGGGGCAGCGGTCCCGGTGGCGCGCGACGTCGTGCTGATCTCGACGCTCGGCTCGGTGCCCGTGCTCGTCGCGATCGCCGCCCTGCTGCACCCGTAGCGCGCTGTGGTCGCGCGACGCGGCGACGGGAGGCCCGTGGCGGGGCCGCACCGGGCCTCCCGTCCGGCCGTGGTGGCGACCACCGCGGATGGTGAGCAGCGGAGGTCGGGTCGCGTCCGCCGACCCGACCCGTTCTGCTCACGAAGCGCGGACGGCACGCGCGTACCCTGGCGGGCACGCGGGGCGGACCGCTCCGCGACCGATGACCACGACGAGGAGACCGGCGATGGACACGATGGCGATGATGAAGAACATGTCGATGACGGACATGCCCATGGAGATGGACATGGACATGATGCAGGACACGATGATGGCGATGAACGCCGCGTCGATGGCGGCGACGATGTGCTCCGCGGCCGACATGCGGATGGGCGGCGAGATGGCCACCTGCGCCGCGATGTGCTCGAACACCGCGATGCTCGCCGACACCGGCATGCGGATGATGATGCGTCCGATGGGGATGGACACCGCCGCGATGCAGGCGATGCTCATGGCCGTCGTCGCGATGGGCACCGCGTGTGCCGCCGAGTGCCGCCAGCACCAGGACATGGACGAGTCGTGCCGGTACTGCGCCATGGCCTGCGACGAGATGGTGTCGAAGTGCCAGGCGATGCTCGACTCGATGGCGGCCTGAACCGCTCCGCCGGCGCTACGCGACGCGTGCGGTGGTCTGTCGACCGCCGGCGCTGAGGATCTCTGCGACCGGGTGGTGGGCGACCGGCTCGCCGACCGACAGGACGCCGTCGGCGTCCGCCACCCGCAGCTGCGTGATGCTCCCGTCGAGGAACAGCACCACGGCGTCGGCTGCGCGGGTCTCGACGACGATGCCGTCGCGCCACGCACCGGGGGCCGCGGTCGCCATGAGGCGCTGGATGGGAAGGATCGTCGTGCGGGACATGGCTTCACCTGCTCTCGAAGGGGTTCGGTGCAGGAAACCTACGTCGGTGTGACGGACGGCTCAATCACGGCGGACGCCGGGCGTAACAGAGCCGGACGGGCGCCGGGCCGGGCCGGGCTGGGCCGGGCCGGGCCGGGCCGGGCCGGGCCGGGCCGGTGACCCGACTCCGATCAGAAGATCATCGGGCGGTCGTCGTCGAGCGACGTGTCCAGGTCGAGGTCGACCACCACGGGCACGTGGTCGCTCGGGGCGTCGCCCTTGCGCTCGTTCCGGTGGATCGAGGCGTCGGTGACGACGTCCGCGAAGGCCTGCGAGCCGAGGACGAAGTCGATGCGCATGCCCTCGTTGCGCGGGAACCGCAGCTGCTTGTAGTCCCAGTAGGTGTAGCCGTCGGGCACGATCGGGCGGACGACGTCCTGCAGGCCCCGCGCCTCGAACTCGCGGAACGCGGCCCGCTCGGGGTCGCTGACGTGGGTCGACCCCTCGAAGACCCGCATGTCCCAGACGTCCTGGTCGAGCGGTGCGACGTTCCAGTCGCCCATCAGCGCGAGCGGGGTCTCCGGCGACGCCTGGATCCACTCCGAAGTGCGGTCGGCCAGCTGAGCGAGCCAGTCGAGCTTGTACGTGTAGTGCGGGTCGCCGAGCTCGCGGCCGTTCGGCACGTAGAGGCTCCAGAGCCGCACACCGTCGACCGTGACGCCGATCGCGCGGGCCTCGACCGGCAGGTCCGGCCCCTCGTGGCCCTTCAGGAACCCGGGCTGGCCGGGGAAGTCCCGGGTGACGTCCTCCATCGGCAGCCGGCTGGCGAACGCGACGCCGTTCCACTGGTTCAGGCCGTGCGCCTCGACGTGGTACCCAGCGGCCTCGAACTGCTCGACCGGGAACTGCTCCGGCTTGCACTTGATCTCCTGCATGCCGAGGACATCGACGTCCTCACGCACCAGCCAGTCGACGATCCGACCCACTCGGGTGCGGACGGAGTTCACGTTCCAGGTCGCGACGCGCATGGAACAAGAACCTACCGGTGCCGACTGACGACGAGGTCGGCAGGTGCGCCGCCTGTGCGGTGTACGGCACGATGGTGTTCGCTGGAGGCCAGCAATCGATCGCACGGAGGCAGCAATGGCATCGACGACGAACCGCGTCGACGGGACCACGACCGGGGCCACGCTCGGCACCGGGGCCGGGAGCACCCAGCCCGCCGGCACCACCACGACGCAGGTCACCGCCAAGGGCAGGACCATCATCGACGACACGGTCGTCGCGAAGGTCGCGGGCATCGCCGCCCGCGACGTCCCCGGTGTCTTCGCGCTCGGCGGCAACGCCTCGCGGGCGTTCGGCGCCATCCGCGACGCCATCGGCTCGAGCGCGCTCGGTCAGGGCGTCCGTGTCGAGGTCGGCGAGACCCAGGTGGCCGTCGACCTGACCATCGTCGTCGACTACCCGACGCCGATGATGGAGGTCGCCTCCGCGGTGCGCGCCGCCGTGACGAACGCCGTCACCGAACTCGTCGGCCTCGAGGTCACCGAGGTCAACATCGCCATCAACGACGTGAACATCCCGGCGCTCAACGGCGTCGCGGACGAGCTCGACACCCGGGACGGTCGAGTCCGGTGAACGCCACCGTCGTCGGGATGGGCACCGGCGCCCTGCTCGCGATCGTCGCCGTGACGCTCGGGTTCTGGGCGTTCGTCGTCGTCGCCGTCTGCATGGCGGTCGGCGCTCTGGTCGCCCGCATCGTCACGGGCGACGTCGACTTCCGCCGCTTGCTCGACGTGCTGCGCGGACGCCGGAGCTCGTCGTGAGCGACGCCGCCGTCGCCACGACCGGCGACAGCGGCGTCCGGCTCCGCGGCTCCGACCGCATCGGCACGTCGGCGCTGGTGCACACCGCCCAGGCGGTCGCCGCCGAAGCACTGCGCGTGGCCTTCCGGGAGGTCCGTGCCCGGGTCGCCGACGACGGTCGCGGCGCTCTGGCGGTCGAGATCACCGCCCCGCTCGCCCTGCCGGTGCTGGGCTCGCACGCACTCCCCGACGAACCGGTCGTCGCCACGGCGCACCGGGCTCGCGGCACGATCGCCGAGCGCTTCCGGACCATCACCGGCCGACAGGTCGCCCGCGTGACCGTGACCTTCGCCTCGTCGGTCGTGGACACTCCGCGGAGGGTCCGGTGACCGCCGCCGGGCGCACTGATCCGGTCGTCCCCGCCGGCCCCGCGCACGACGACCACCGCGCCACCTACCGTCGCCTGCTGCGCCGCGAGACCCACGTCTCCCGCTCCGCCGCAGTCGTCGTCGCGATGCTCATCGCCCTGGTGCTCGCCGCCGCCGCGGTCTTCGCCGGTGCGCTCGTCCTGCTCGACCAGAACGTCCTGGGTGTCGACCCCCGTGCCGTGGTCGACGCCGCGCTCGCGGCCCCGGACGGCCTCGAGACCACCGTCGTGATCGGCATCGGCGCCATCGTGGCCCTGATCGGGCTCGTCCTGCTGCTGCAGGGGGTCCTGCCCCAGCGCCGTCCACGGCACGTGATGTCGTCCGACCGGCTCGCAGTCGTCGTCGACGACGAGGTCCTGGCCTCCGCCGCGGCCCGCGCCGCCCGTTCCGCGACCCGTCTGGGCGCCGACGCCGCCGTGGGCACCGTCGGCCGCCGCACGGTCGACGTCGTGCTCCGGCCCGCAGCCGGGGTGGACGTCCCCGCGGTGGCCGCGACCGAGGCCGTCGAGCGGGAGTTCGCCGCGATCGACGCGCAGCCGGCCCTCGCCGCGCGCGTCCGGGTGCAGCCGACGGGGCGGGTGGACGGATGAACGCCACGAACCGCGCGCTCGGCCGCGCGGCATTGGTCCTGCTCGGGCTCGTCCTGCTCGTCGCCGGGGTCGCCGCGATCCTGGTGCAGACCGCGCAGGGGCTGCCCCTCGTCGCATCGTGGTGGCGCACGGTCGGCGATGCCCTCGCCGGACTCGGCACCGGTGCATCGCGTGACGACTCGGTGTTCGCGTGGACCTGCGTGCTCGGCGGTGGCGTCGTGCTCGGCGTGCTCGCCCTCGTCGTGCTGACGACCCTCGGCGGTGGCCGCGAGGACACCGTCGTGGACAGCGACGGTTCGGCCGACGGCGTCGCCGGCTCGGTGCGCATCGAGTCCACCGCCGTGCAGCACGCGCTCTCCTCGGCCATCGGCGACATGCCGCAGGTCGGGTCGCTCGCCGTCGACGTCTACCGGGTCCGCGGAGGCCGCGCGATCCGGGTGCGGGTCCGTCCGCGCCGGGGGGCCGCGCCGCGCGAGATCACCGAACGGGTCGAGGCCGTCGTCGCCGACCTGGACGCCCTGCTCGGCGAACGCCTGCCCGTGCTGCTCGAGATCGCCCGCGGTGGGTCGGGGTCCTCCCGCCCGGACCGCGTGCACTGACCATCACCGTGGTGCGCTCGATCGGTGGACTGCCCCGGCCGGGCGAGACGGTCCCGGTGCCGCGCATCGTCACCGAGGTCGCGCGAGGGCGTGAGTTCGCGCTCGTCTGGCACAACCAGATCGGCGGGACGACGTTCCGCATCGGACCGGATGCGCAGGCCGAGGAGTTCGTGAAGGTCCTGCCGCACGCCTACGGTTCGTGGATCAGCGGTGAGGCGGAACGGCTCACGTGGGCGTCCCGGTACGCCCGGGTGCCGGAGGTGCTCGGCCACGGCACCGACGACGACGGCGTCTGGCTGCACACCCGCGCTGTGCCCGGGTGGAGCGCCGTCGACCCGCGCTGGCACGACGAACCCCGGACCGCGGTGGTCGCGGTGGGCGAGGGGCTGCGCGCGCTGCACGACACGTTGCCCGTCGACGACTGTCCGTTCACGTGGGCGACCGCGGACCGGCTCGATCGCGCGCGTTCGGCGGTCGTCGACGTCGACGCCGACGCCGGCCGCGGCCCGGGCGGTCTCGGTTCGGAGCCGCCTGCCGACCGCATCGTCGTCTGTCACGGTGACCCGTGCACGCCGAACACGTTGATCGGTGCAGATCGGCGGTGGAGCGGGCACGTCGACCTGGATGCGATGGGCGTCGCGGACCGCTGGGCCGACATCGCGGTGGCGACGATGGCGCTCGGCTGGAACTACGGACCCGGGTGGGAGCCGCTGTTCCACCGGGCGTACGGGCTGCCGGACGACCAGGAGCGGACGGCCTGGTACCGGGCGCTGTGGAACACCGACGTGGACGACGTGGGACCTGCGGCGGGCTGAAGCGGAGCCGTCGTGGTGCTCGATCCGATCAGATTTTCGGCTGGTTGATGATGGGGTCGTCCCATTGGGGGAAGTCCGGGTACACGCCGGGAAGGGACCCATCAGGGAACTTCACGGTCGAGCGTCCGTAGATGGCCGTCGAGAGCGCGTTGGCGTCGTTGGTCCAGAAGGGTTCGCTGTAGACCTCGAGCGTGTACCGGCCGTTCGTCTGCGCCGAGTAGATGATCTGCCAGCCGTCGCCGGTGGTGGCCCAGACCTCGTGGTCGCCGGTGACCGTGCGTTGCTCGATGTCCCAGCCCTGCTCGGTGAAGTAGTCGATCATCGGTTGGAGGTCCCGCTGTTGGCCGGTGGTGCCAGGCGGGGACCAGAGCCGCCCGCTCCGCATGTCGTAGCTGTTCTTCGTGTCCGAACCCGGTAACGGGGCAACGCCGTCGCCGCCGATCTGTGGGATGTCGTCGCCACTGTCCCATTCCCATTCGCCGTCGTGGACCTGGAGTTGTGCGTCCCGCAGGAGTTGCTGCATGTGTTCGTAGTGGTCGCGGTAGGCGTCGAACTCTTGGTGCAGGGACATCTCGGCGACCTCGTGCTGGGTGAGGCCGGCTGCGTCGGTGGGCATCTGGGTTCCTCCTGCCGCGCATCCCGAAAGCAGCCCCAGCGTCAGGGCAGCAGTCGTGATGGCACGGAGCATCGGGTCAGATTTTCGGCTGGTTGATGATGGGGTCGTCCCATTGGGGGAAGTCCGGGTAGATGCCGGGGAGAGACCGATCAGGAAGTCGGCCTGGGAGCGTCCTGCCACCGCTCGCCGGAGCTTGTGTGCGTCGTTGGTCCAGAAGGGTTCGCTGTAGACCTCGAGCGTGTACCGGCCGTTCGTCTGCGCCGAGTAGATGATCTGCCAGCCGTCGCCGGTGGTGGCCCAGACCTCGTGGTCGCCGGTGACCGTGCGTTGCTCGATGTCCCAGCCCTGCTCGGTGAAGTAGTCGATCATCGGTTGGAGGTCCCGCTGTTGGCCGGTGGTGCCAGGCGGGGACCAGAGCCGCCCGCTCCGCATGTCGTAGCTGTTCTTCGTGTCCGAACCCGGTAACGGGGCAACGCCGTCGCCGCCGATCTGTGGGATGTCGTCGCCACTGTCCCATTCCCATTCGCCGTCGTGGACCTGGATTTGCGCGTCCCGCAGGAGCTGCTGCATGTGTTCGTAGCGGTCGCGATAGGCGTCGAACTCTTGGTGCAGGGACATCTCGGCGACCTCGTGCTGGGTGAGGCCGGCTGCGTCGGTGGGCATCTGGGTTCCTCCTGCCGCGCATCCCGAAAGCAGCCCCAGCGTCAGGGCAGCAGTCGTGATGGTACGGAGTATCGGTCGCATGGTCTTCATCATGGCTTCCCCGTCGCGATGATCCTCGCGATGGTCTGTTGTGCGGTGGCATCGCGGGACAGGTATCCGACGCCGCTGTCCGGGAACATGTCGTGCCCGGTGACGGCCCTGCCGCCTGCAGAATCCTCAGCGCCGAACGTGTCGACGTCTGGAAGGTCGCGTGGATCGGTGCGTCCGATCCGGCCGAGGATCGCTGTGTGGTCAGCGGACCCCTCGGTCGCGTACACATGGTCCACGTTGAGGTGCTCGGGAGTCGTGGTGTCGGTGAACCCGACGGAGCCGTACGTGACGAGCGAGTCGACCCGGTACCGAGTCTGCGCGAGCGCTTCGGCCGCGGTGGTGGACCCGTAGGAGTGCCCGAGGACGGTCAGCGACCGCGGCGCGCTGCCCCGGCTGTCGTGGATGCCGTCGAGGAACGAGGCGAGGTTCGCCCCGCCAGCGGTCGCACGCGCCTGGCTGGGGACCTCGACGGCACCCGGTGCGCGGTACCCGATCCAGGACACGATCGCGAAGGAATCTTCGCCGGTTCCCTTTCTGCCCGCGGCGGTCAGGAGGCTGTTGGCGGCCCGGACCTTTTCGTCCATGCTCTCGACGCCAGTTGTCGCGCCGGGGACGTTGACCGTCACGTTCGACGCGGTGTCCAGGTCGCCGAGGACGACTGCGGCGACGAGCGCGCCGTCCGACACGCCGAAACCCACGAGCTGCGCCATGGCCTTCGACGGGCTCTGGATTCTGCGCGCGAGGTCGTCGGCGTCACGGAGGCCGTCTCGAAGCGCCACCACCTGCTTCCGGAACTCGTCGAGGGTGACCGCGCCGTAGGTGTACGGCAGCCCCATCAGCCGGTACAGCCGCTCCGGGTCCCGTACCGCGGCCGAGAGGACGGCCCTGGACGCGATGTCGCGCTGCGCTGCCGGAACCCCGTCGAGTCCTGCGAACTGCAGCTGCGTGGCCAGGGGCAACGCCCGGACGTCGGCGTCGGCGAAGCCGAGCGCGGCCCAGGCCGCTGCGACCTCAGCCGGGGTCAGGGACGGATCGAGCAGCCGCTGCAGCCCGAGTGGAAGTTTGGAGGTGCCGGCGACGTCGAGCGCAGCGTTCGCGAGGGAACCGCCGCCAGCGGCCCTGAACGCGCTCGCGATCCGATCGATCCACGACGCGTCGTCGGCGTTCTCGGCAAGGTAGTCGGCGAAACCACCTGGCAACGACGCCCCGTCGACCGGGACCCAGCTGCAACGGTTGCGGAACACGGCCCACGCGTTGCGCACCCGCACGAGATCCTGCTCCGTCGAGGAGTCCTGCACCCGGGCCACGGCAGCGAACTTCCGCAGCCGAGCGGGATCTGCCCCGCTCCGTCCTCCGGACCGGCCACCGGTGCGCTGCCGGGAGCGCGCGCTGAACACCGCGGACACCGGAAAAGGTCGCTGTGGCCTGCCCGATGGTTCGGGGTCGAACACCGAGCTGCTCCAGTCGAGCACGGGTTGCAGCGGGAGCCCGCCACCGGCGCGCACCAGGTCACGGTCGGCTTCGCGCTGCCGCCACGCGGCGACGTCCGCCAACCGCTCGCGTTCGGTGTCCGCCTGCCGCTCGCGTTCGGTGTCCGCCTGCCGCTGCGCGGTCCGAACCTGTTCGACCAGGGAATCGAGCGCCGTCGCCAACCGGGTTCGGTCTTGCGACTCCGTCACCCGAGCCGCCTCGAACAGCCGCGCGTACGCACCGTCGAAGTCGTGCAGTGCGGCCTCGGCGCTGTTCCGCCGTGGTTGGGCGCTGGCACGCAGCGAAAGCGCCACCTCGGCTGCGCAGTCGGCCAACCGCGACGCGGCTGCGTCGTCGAACTGGATCCCCATCGTCCCCCACCATCCGAACTGGCTGATGGGAGAAACGTAGCATTTCAGCGGTGCAGCATGAAATGACAGTGAGGTGCTTGTGGGAAACAACAAACCGCCGCCCACTGCGAGAGGACGGCGGTCTGGTGAACGAGCTGGCTAGAAGGCGACCCCGCGCGCACCCATGAAGGGCACCGGGTCGGTGGTGGCACCGTTGATGTGCACCTCGACGTGGCTGTGGCAGCCGGTCGACGCCCCGGTGGAGCCGACGAGCGCGATGAGCTGTCCCGCGGAGACCTGCTGCCCGGTGGCGACCCGGAAGCCGCCGTCGACGATGTGGCCGTACGCAGTCTGGACGCCGCCGCCGTGGTTGATGCGGACGTAGTTGCCGTAGCCGCCGTACCAGCCGACGTAGTCGACGGTGCCGGCCGAGGCCGCGACGATGGGCGTGTAGCAGCCGCTCGCCAGGTCGGTGCCCTCGTGCATGGTGACGACGCCGGTGATCGGGTGCACGCGGTACCCGTACGGGCTGATGACGTAGCCGCTGGCCGGGCGGACCCAGCCGGTCCCGGAGCCCGCGCCGACGGAACCGCCGCCGCCCGAGCCGCTGCTCCCGGTCGAGCCGCCACCCGACGACGAGCCCCCGCCGGAGTTCGCGGCTGCCGCTGCTGCCGCCGCCGCTGCGGCCGCGCGCTGTGCCGCTTCGCGCGCGGCCTTCTCCTCCGCCGCCTTGCGGACGCGCTCACCCTTGGCGAACTCGGCTTCGGTCCGGACGCGGCCCGATGTCAGGGTTGCGAGCTGGGCGTCGAGTCGGGCCTTGTTCGACTGCTGCTCGTCGTAGGCGGCCTGCACGGCGTCGGATGCCGCCTGGGCTTCCTGCATGCGGTCTTCGGCCTCGGCAGCGAGGTCACCCAGCGCTTCGGCGGCGCGGTCGGCCTGCGCCTCGAGCGACCTGGCGACGGCGGCGTCGGCACTCGCGGCGGCCTGGACACGCTCGGCCTGCTCGGAGAGCTTGCTCAGCGCACCGAGGTTGTACAGCAGATCACTGGCGTCTTCGCCCTGGGTGATCACCGAGGTGGTGACGTCGGCGCCCCCGGAGCGGGACATCTGCGCGGCGAACTGCCCGGCCTGCGCGGCGCTCTGGTCGGCGACCTTCGCGTGCTCCTTCGCGTCGGCGCGGAGCTGCTGTTCCTTCTCGGCCGCGGTCTGGGCCTTGCGCTGCGCCTTGTAGAACACGTCACCGAGCTTCTTGGCCTTGGCCTCGGCCGCGTCGACCTTGGCGTCGAGCTCGCTGATGATGCCCCGGATCTCGGTGATCTGCCCCTGCTTCGCGGATTCCTTGCCGCGGGCGGACTTCACTTCGTCCCACGTGGGGTAGGTCACCGCCTGAGCGGCCGGAGCATCGGCGATGACCGTGCCGACGAGGCCCGCGAGCGCCAGACCGGTGACGGCGAGGCGCAGGCGCACGGGGACACGGTGGGCGCGGGGGCTGGTGGGGCGAGACATCGAGCACGAGCCTATACATCCGTACAGCGAGCATCGGACGGCAACGCGCCGCTGTGGACAACTTCAGCAGTGCATCAGAAGCCGCGGTCGCGTCGGATGACGTCGGCGCTCCCGACGACGTCGCGCCGCAGGATGGCCTGCCCCGCGGTGCCGGCGTAGTCGTAGACGTCGAACCCGGTGCAGTGGGTGATCGTCGCCGGGGTCCCGAGGGAGTCCTCGACCGCGGTCGTCCAGAGGTCGTGCGACCCGACCACCACGAAGCTCGGGTCGGCGTCGCGGTAGGCCCCGAGGTCGACGAGCCAGGGGTACGTCTCGAAGGTGTCCCGGACCTGCAGCAGCCCGACGTTGCTCGACGTGTAGGTGGCGAGGGGGCGGACGGTCCAGAACTGCCCGACGCCGGTGACCTGGCGTCCGTCGGCCCAGCGGTCCAGGCACGCCGCCGCCGGGTACCGCGCGGTCGCCACGGCGTGGGCGGTACCCGGGGCCACGGCGATCCCGGTCGCGAGCACGGCGGCCATCGCGACCGCCACCCCGGCCCGGACCCCACGGTGCGGGCGGTGCACGCGGGTGCGGCGGACCGCGGTGCGGGTGAGCTCGGCCACGGCGACGAGCGCGAGCAGCGGTGCCGTCACGATCGGCTGCAGGTACCGCGGGGTCTCGGACCCGGCGACGACGACCCCGACGGACACGGCGACGACGGTCACCAGGGGCAGCAGGGTCGCGACCAGCACGGTGCGTGCGGTGCGGACCCGCCAGGCCCAGACCGTGCCCCCGACGGTGACGAGCACCCCGGCGAACAGCAGCAGGAGCCCGAGGTCGCCCGGTGCCGTGCCCGCCCGGTCGTCGGTCAGCGCCGCGAAGAACCGCAGGGTCTCCCCGGCCCGGGACGGCTGCACGTACGTCGCCGGGTCGAGGGAGACGAACGGCCGGAGCGGGATCCGCACCAGGTACCCGATGACCGATCCGACCGTGACGGCACCGGCGAGCAGCGCGGCCGGATGCCACGGCACCCGCCGCGCCAGCACGAGGAGCCCGAGGGTCACGACCACCGGGGCCGCTGACCACGGCACGAACAGCGGGTTCGACGCGGTCGTGCACGCGGCGACGAGTCCGAGCACCACGAGCAGGGGCACCGACGCCCGGCCGAGGCGCACCGCCCGCAGCACGAGCACCGCGGTGCCGAGCATCGCCAGCACGGCACCGTAGTAGTAGGTCGTGGTGAGCAGCAGGGACGCCAGCTCGAGCGACGTGGCCGTCGCCGACGACTCGGTCAGCACCAGCAGCGTGACCAGACCGAGCGCCCCGGCCGACACCGCGATCCGGGCGGGGCGTCCGGCGGACGGCATCAGCTCGTTCGCGGCCGCCCGCACCAGGGCGTAGACGGCGAGGAGCACGAGCACGCCGTTCACCGCCAGGGCCTGCTGCGGCGTGGCGGTCACCAGCGAGCAGAACAGGTACACGGGCAGCTCGGGGAAGAAGAACAGCGCGGGCGACATGGCCCACTCGAACGGCTGGCCGGCCTGCAGCGAGCGTTGGACGAGCGGCAGCAGCACCGAGTCGCCGTCGTACCAGAGCAACGCGACCCGCTCCGTCGCGATGACGTGGCGCAGGGCGATGACGGCCAGGGCCAGCGCGACCAGGCCGCCCAGGGCCTCCCGTCCGATCGTGACGGCGACCTCGCCGGGCCGCCGGTCGCCGGACGGAGCCGGCTCCACGGCGGGGCGGCGCGGTGCTCGGGACATGCCCCGGAGCGTACCGAGGCCGCCTCGGTGCCGGCACCCCGCGGCCCACAGGCTGGGGGAGCGCGTTGCAGGCCCGACCGACTACCCTTGTGCGCTGTGACCGACGCGCGCGAACAGTTGATCCAGTACATCTCCTCCGAAGCGGTGTTCCACGGCGACTTCACCCTGACCAGCGGGAAGAAGGCGACGTACTACATCGACCTGCGGAAGGTCAGCCTGGACCACCGCGTCGCGCCGCTGATCGGGCAGGTCATGACCGAGCTCGTCCAGCAGGTGCCGGACGTGTCCGCCGTCGGTGGCCTCACCATGGGTGCCGACCCCATCGCCAGCGCCGTCCTGCACCAGGCCGCCGCCCAGGGGCTGACCTACGACGCCTTCGTCGTCCGCAAGGAGCCGAAGGACCACGGCCGCGGCAAGCAGGTCGAGGGGCCGGACCTCAGGGGCAAGCGCGTCGTCGTGCTCGAGGACACCTCCACCACCGGCGGCTCGCCGCTCAAGGCGGCCGAGGCGCTCGAGCGCGAGGGCGCGATCGTCGCCGCCGTCGCGGTCGTCGTCGACCGGGACACCGGTGCCAAGGAGACGATCGAGGCGGCCGGCTACCCGTACTTCGCGGCCATCGGGTTGGCTGATCTGGGGCTGACCGCGTGACCGAGGAGCGTCCGGACGACGCACGCGAACCCGACGGCACCGCCGGCCCGGCAGACGGGGACGACGGCCTGGAGGCTCGGCGTGCGTCCGGCTCGGACGCTCCGTTCCACGGTCTCCGCAGTGCTGCGGACATCTTCGGCGCTCCGCGCGGCGAGGAGGACTGGCCGTCGCGACGGGAGCGCCGCGAGGCCGAGCGCACCGCCCGCGAGACGGGCGCGCCGCTGCCGGAGCCCTTCGTGGCCGAGGGCGAGGCGGAGGCTGCTGAGCCTGCTGCTGCTCCTGCCGCGCCTGAGCCGGCGCTCGACGACGGCGCGACCCAGGCCATCTCGATGCCGCCCGAGTTGCTCGCACCCTCCGAGAACCCCGACGCCGTCGTCGAGCACGAACGCTCCACACTGCACGACCGGATCCCCGCCGCCGCCGACGCCCCGCCGGACTCCACCGCACCGCACCCGTCGTCGATCGTGCTGCCGACGGCGCAGACCCACCGCGACGAACGTGCCGCTGCGTCGAAGGCCATCGAGGACGAGCGTCGCCGCGTCGACCCGTTCGGTGAGGGCCGCGCCGACGTCGACTGGCTCGGCCGCGCGACCGGGAACCACCCGGAGCCCGTGTCGCCCGCTGCTCCCGCTGCACCGCAGCCCCTCGGCGTCGAGAACGTGCTGCCCCCGACCGAGGAACCACCGACCTTCACCGACCTGCTGCGCATCACCAGCACCGGGCCGGTCCCCACGCAGACCGGCGCGCACGACCGGCCGTTCGACTGGGCGATCGGTGACGACGAGCCCGGCGAGGTCCCGGCGACGCTGACCACCGACTCGTTCGACACCACGGCGCTGTCCGCCGGGTCCTGGTCGCTCGCCGACGAGTTCGACGACGAGGACGAGGTCGTCGCCGGCGAGGTCGACACTCCGGCCTCCGGGCTGCCGCAGGCACCGCGGACCTACCCGGTGCCGCCGGCGGTCCCCGTGCCGCCGGTGGTGCCCCCGGCGGTCCCGGCCACGCCCGTGTCGGACACGGCTGCGCCGGCTGCCGTGCCGGATGCCGCTGGTGCTCCGTCGGAGGTGACCGAGGCCGTGGACGGACCCCGTCGGCCCGCCGGAGACGACGTGCCGGACGCGACCGAGGGCCTCCATGCCGATGCCCCGACCACCGCGATGCCGGCGGCCGGCACGCCCTGGTGGTCCGAGCCCGACGCGACCGTGCCGCCGACCGCCGCACCGCCGCTCGTCGAACCCACCGGTGGACAGGAGTACCCGGCGCACCTGCCGCCGTCGGTGGGGCAGGACCTCGACGCCGTTCTGGGGCTGCGGGGGAACGACACCGGTCCGCAGCCGGAGTCCCTGCCCGCCGCCGCGCCGGACGACCTGGACCAGTCCGAGTGGGACGGCCGCGAGACCAGCGACACGAGCGCCATCAAGGACCTGTTCGGCACCGAGGCGGTCGGGCAGCTCGGTGGCACCGGCTACGACCCCGAGGACACCGGGACGCGGATGATGCCTGCGGCTGCCGTGCCTGCGGCGGCCGTGCCTGCTGCTGCCGCTCCTGCTGCTGCCCCGCCACCCGCTGCTGGCGGACGGCCCGCCGGCGGTCCGGACCGGCCGTCCGGCGAACGCGACAACTTCATCAACGAGGGCTTCGCGCGGCTGCGGAACGAGGGCAAGCGCGGCAAGCAGCTGCTGATCTACGGGTCGATCGCGCTGATCCTCGTGCTCATCGTGCTGGTGTTCCTGCTGTCGAAGTGGATCCTCGGCAACAACATCGCCGACCAGGCCGTGCCGACGAAGTCGCCGGCGGCCGCTTCGGCACCGGCGACACCGAGCGCTGCGCCGTCGGCCTCGCAGTCGAGCGAGGCCGCCGCGCCCGCCGCCACGCTGCAGTTCGCCACGACGCCGGCGGGGCCCGGCGAGCACCCGTGGACCGACCTGGCCGGCGGGGAGTGCCTGTCGCCGTTCACGAACGCGTGGTCGCAGACATTCACGGTGGTGGACTGCGCGACGCCGCACATCGGGCAGCTGACCGCACGACTCGCGGTCCAGGGCGACACCTACCCGGGTGCCGAGGCCCTCGCGACCCAGGCGGCCGACCAGTGCCAGTCCGACGCGGCGCTGAACGCCTCGGCCGCCGCTGCCGTGGGCGACGTGCAGGTGCAGGGTTCCTACGCGCCGGACCAGGCGACGTGGGACCAGGGTGACCGGTTCATCTCGTGCTTCGTGACGCGCTCGTCGGGGCAGCCGCTCACCGGGTCGTTGGCGCCGGGGGCGTAGGCGCGGGCCGATCGTCGGGGCGGGCGGTGGGGTCGGGCGGCGGGGTCCGACGCGGGGGCCGACGGCGGGGTCCGACGCGGAACGACGATGTCGACGTCGTACGACAGCGACATCGTCGTTCCGCGTCCGTGTCCGCCTGCGCCCGCCCGCGACCGCCGGCGTCGCTCGACAGCGCGTGGGTGTCAGGCGCTCGCGGGCACCTTCGCCGACACGTCGGACAGCGTCTGCAGCTCGTCGACGCTGAGCTCGAGCTCCGCCGAGGCCAGCAGCGCCGGCAGCTGCTCGGTGTTCCGGGCGCTCGCGATCGGCGCGACGACGTCGGGCTGCGCCTGCAACCAGGCGAGTGCGACGGTGGCGATCTCGGAGCCGTGCGCGTCGGCGATCGAGGACAGCGCGCCCACGACGGCGAGCCCCTCGTCGGTGAAGTACCCGGACACCTGGCCCTCGCGGTCCTTGCCGGCGAAGTCGTCCTTGGAGCGGTACTTGCCGGTCAGGAACCCCGCGGCGAGCGAGAAGTACGGCACGACGCCGAGTCCGTGCTCGTGCGCGAGCGGCGCGATCTCCGCCTCGTACGGCTGGCGGGTGACCAGGTTGTAGTGCGGCTGGATGGCGACGGGCTGGGCGAGGTCGTTCTCCGTCGCGATGCGGATCCACTCCGCGGCGCGGTCCTTCGAGTAGTTCGAGATCGCGGTGTAGCGGACCAGGCCGTCCTGCACGAGCTGGTCGAAGGCGCGGACGGTCTCCTCGAGCGGGGTCGACTGGTCGTCGAAGTGCGCGTAGTACAGGTCGATCCGGTCGGTGCCGAGGCGCTCGAGGCTGGCGCGGGCAGCGGCGGCGACGGTGCCCGCGGCGAGGCCCTGGAACTCCGGGTGCTGCGAGCCCTTCGTCGCGATGACGACGTCGTCCCGCTTGCCCGAGGCGCGGAGCCACGAACCGATGACCCGCTCGGACTCACCACCCGAGTTGCCCGGCGCCCAGGCCGAGTAGACGTCCGCGGTGTCGATGAAGTCGCCACCGGCCGCGGTGTAGGCGTCGAGGACCTGGTGCGAGGTCGACTCGTCCGCCGTCCAGCCGAAGACGTTGCCGCCGAGGGCGAGGGGGAACACGTGCAGGTCACTGGTACCGATGCGGGGCATGCGGAGGTCCTTTCGTGGTCGTGGGTGCGGTGGGAGCGGACCGCACGTCTCCCGACGCTATGCCCCGATGCTTGACACGGCCCCGGCGCGAGGGGCTTCGATGGAGGGATGACCACGCTCACCGACGCCCTCGCCGACCCGCGATCCTCCGCCCGGCTGCAGGCCGTGATGGCCGCGGGGACCACCCCGGACCCCGCGGACCTCGAGGTGCTCGTCGCGCAGTGCGCCGTCGAGCCGGACTTCTTCGTCCGCGACATGCTGACGTGGGCACTCACCCGGCACCCCGCCGACGACGTCGTGGCCCGCGTGCTGCCCGAGCTCGAGCGCCCCGAGCCGCAGGCCCGCAGTCAGGCGCTCCACACCCTGTCGAAGATCGGTGACCCGGACGCGTGGCCCGCGGTACGGCCGCTGCTCGGGGACCACGACGACGAGGTGCTCCGCGCGGCCTGGCGGACGGCCGTCGCACTGGTGCCGGACGACGAGCGGGCGTCGCTCGCGCGGACCCTCGCGGTGCAGCTCGGCGTCGGCGACCGCGAGCGTCGGCTCAGCCTGTCGCGTGCCCTGGTGGGGCTCGGCGAGGACACCGTCGGACCCGTCCTCGCCTCGGCCGCGGAGCGGGGGACCGACGCCGTCCGGGAGCACGTGCGCGAAACCGGACGACTGCTGCACGACCCGGACGCCGCATCTGCGCTCGCCCTCGAACGCGCCCGGCGTGAGGTCGCCCTCGGCCGGACGCGCTCCGTCAAGGGGTAGGGCCGACGGGCGCGCCCGGCCGGGAGCGCCGGGTGGTCACGAAGCGTCGCCGTCACGGTCGTGGGGCGGTCGTGGGGCGGCTGCGGGGTGGGCGCGTCGCGCGGTCACGACACCCCGTGGGTGGGGGCCCAAGTGGTCGCGAACCGTCGGCTGCGGGGCTCCCGGGCGACAGTTCGTGACCAGTCGGCGGAGGTGAGCGGGGTTTCGTGACCGCTGGGGCGCCGGACGGGAGGCGCGTGGCGGCGTGGCACCGGGCCTCCCGTCCGACGCCACGCGTGTTCGCGGGCCGCGGTGCGGTCACGACACCCCGTGCGCTGGGCGCCGAGTGGGCGCGAACCGTCGCCTGCGGGGCTCCCGGGCGACAGAGCGTGACCGCTCAGCGGACCTGAGCGGGGTGTCTCGACCGGCCGACCAACGCACGCCGGCCAGCGCGTGCGTGACGGCCAGCAACTCGCAGCGCGGTCAGTCGCCGTCGGGCGCGAGCCAGATGGACGACGCCGCCGCGGCCGGCAGGTCGACGAGGGACTCCGAGCCGTCGGTCGCCCGCCGCGACACCGCGATGACGCCGGCGTAGTCCCGCACCCGCTCGACCCGCAGGTGCGTGCCCAGCCCCACCCCGAGCTCGTCGAAGTACCGCAGCAGCGAGGGGTCGTCGTCCGAGACGCGGTCGACGGTGCCGCACGCTCCCGGCTCGATCGCGCCGAGCAGCGTGCCGGGGGAGTCCGGCACGATGCCGTCCGCACCGGGGATCGGGTCGCCGTGGGGGTCGTGCGTCGGGTGGCCGAGGTCGGCGTCGACCCGGTCGAGGAACCGCTCCGACACGGCGTGCTCCAGGGCCTCGGCCTCGGTGTGCACCTCGTCCCACGAGTAACCGAGCCGCTCCACCAGGAACGTCTCGATCAGCCGGTGCCGCCGGACCATGGCCACCGCGACCTGCTGCCCGAGCGGGGTGAGCACGACGCCGTAGTACGGGGTGTGCTCGATCAGGCCGTCGCGGTCGAGCTTCTTGAGGTTGCCCGACACCGTCGACGCCGACACCTTCAGGGACGCCGCGATGTCCCGCGTCGCCAAACCGGGCCCGCCGCGCTCGCTGGCCTTCCAGATGAGCTTGACGTAGTCCTCTGCCATGGTGGACAGGGAGGGCAGGCGCATACCGCCAATCGTACGTCCCGCCTGGTACAACCAGCAGATGACCACCACCGCCCCCGTCCGAGCCCCTCGCCGTCGCTGGCCGGTGCCGCCGTCGCTGCTGCTCGGGCTCGCGCCGATCGTGGTGTTCGCGGCGGTCAGCGCGTGGCGGTCACGGCCGAGCGACGACTACGCGACCCTCGGGCAGACGGTCGACAGCGTCGTGCACGCCCTCGTCATCCCCGAGGGCATCGCCGTCGCGGCACTCGCCCTGTTCGTCACGGCGCTCGGCTGGTGGCGGATCGCCACGGTCGACCCGGTCCGGACGCGACTGCGGTGGACGATGGTCGCGCCGATCCTCGTGCTGGTGGTGTGCGTCGTCCGGCTGCCCCTGATCGACTGGACGGCGCTGCCCGCGCACTACTTCCTGCTGCTCGCCGTCGGGGTGCTGTTCGTCGGGGTCTTCGAGGAGCTGATGGCCCGCGGCACCCTGCTCGTGGGGCTGCGGCGGCGCCTGCCGGAGATGGGGGTGTGGGCCCTGTCGTGCGCGCTGTTCGGGCTGCTGCACCTGCTCAACGCGCTCGCCGGTGCCGGCATCGGGCCGACGCTGGTCCAGGTCGTGTTCGCGGCGTCGTTCGGGTCGACGCTGTACGTCGCGCGTCGGCTGACCGGGTCGCTGCTCGCCCCGGTGCTGCTGCATGCCTTCTGGGACTTCGGGTCGATCGGGTTCACGGCGACCACCGACCCGGGCGACTTCGGGAAGCTGACCCTGCTCGGTCTGATCGGGCTGTTCTCGTTCGGGGTGCTCGCCTTCGGCATCGTGGCCGGCGGGGTCATCGCCTGGTACGACGACCGGCCCCGTCGGCTCGCGAAGCGGTGGCGGACGGTGCCGCCGATGGCGGCGGTCGTGGTGTCGGGAGGCGAGCCGCGCCTCCCGGCCGACGTGGTCTGAGGGAACGGATCCGACGCACGGCGCGATGACGGACGCGGCGACGACGGACGCTGCACCGACGGGCGCTGCACCGACGGGCGCTGGGCGGCAGCGCGTGGACGCGACGGTGCCCCGGAGCACAGGACGCTCCGGGGCACCGTTCGGTTCCGTGTCGGTCGGCCCGACGCTGCGTGTCAGCCGGCCCGACGGCGGAGCTGTCGACGACGGACGACGACCAGTGCGATGCCGGCCATCAGGAACACGATCGCGGCGACCGTGACCCCGGTGAGCTGCACGCCGGTGAAGGCCAGGCGCTTCGCGGACGGATCGGTCGCGGACGGGTCGGCGGCAACGGTCTGCCCCGCGCCCGCGCCCGCGCCCGCGCCCGCGCCTCCAGCCGAGGTGCTCGAGGCCGGCGCCGCCCCGCCGCTTGTGCCGCTGCCGGTACCCGTACCGGTGCCCGCCCCGCCCCCGGATCCCGCGCTGGAGCCCGTCCCACTGCCGGTCCCCGCGTGCGGCTTCGTCGTGGGCTTGGGGGTCGGCTTCGGAGTGACGGCCGTCGACACGATCCGCGAGACCGCACCCGTCGTCGTGTTCAGCAGCACCTCGCGGTGCTGCGGGTGCGTGAAGTCGAACATGCCCCGGAGGGATCCCGCCCGAGCGTCGAACGACTGGTCACCGATCCGCCCGGTCGACCAGTTGTCCTCGATGAACTTCGTGGTCGAGGTCTGCTCGATGGCGGTGTGGTCGACGTGGTTCTGCTTGGCGAACGGCGAGATGACCAGGTACGGCAGCCGCTGCGAGGGGCCGCACCGGTCGAGGTACCCGCCAGCGACACCCATCTTGGTCGCAGCCGAGGTGCAGACCGTGGTGTCGTTCGAGGAGTCCGTCGAGCCGTTCAGGATGGTGGGCGCGACGTGGTCGTACCAGCCGTCCGAGTCGTCGTAGTTGATGATGATGGCCGTGCTCGACCACTCCGGCGACTGCTCGATCTCGTTGATCTTCGACGTCAGGAACCTCTGCTCGTCGAGCGGGTCGGAGTAGGCGGCGTGCCCGTCCTGGGCTTCGGGGGCCTTGAGGAACGACACGGCGGGCATCCGGTGTTCGGCGAGGGCCGTGTCGAACGAGGACAGGTCGTACTGGTGGTTCGCCCGGTCGGTGGAGCCGATCATGCGGTCGCTCGTCGGCGCGAGGTGGTGCGGGTTCGACGTCGATGCGTAGTACGCGAACGGGTTGTGGTGCGGCGAGTAGTCGTTACTGACCGACCCGCCCACGTTCGTCGTGGTGGCGTCGCACTTGGCGAGGGTGCCGGTGCCCGCGTACGCCGTCGTCGGGGTGAAGCCGCCCTGGAACCAGCCCCAGGTGACGCCCTTCGCGTTGAGCAGGTCGCCGATGTTCTTGCCCGACATCTTCACCAGGTTCGACGTCGACGTGCGGTCCTTGTCGGAGCAGTCGTCGTAGGCGGGGTCCGGGTCGGCCGTGACGGTGCCCTGGCCCGCGGCGTCCTTCGCGACGACGGCGGTCGAGGTCGGCACCGTGGCGCCGGTGACCGAGTCCACGCCCGTGCCGCCGTGGGTGTTGCCGCTGATCAGGTTGAGCGCTCCGGGGGTGGAGGGGCCGAAGCCGGTGTCCCAGGCGTTGTCGCTCATCGCGTAGTTCTGGGCGTAGTTCCACAGCCCGGTGGTCGTGTTGCCGTCGTAGTAGTCCATCGTCAGGCCCGGCGATCCGTACAGGCCCGTGCAGGTGTCCACCGAGGTGCTCTCGACGAACTTGTCCATGGCGCCACCGGCGACGGCCTTCTGCTCGGGAAGGTAGTTGTGGTTCTGGTCACAGGTGAGCGCCTGAGCGGGCGTCAACCGTGACGGTGCGTAGGCGTTCGGGTTCTTCGTGAGGGTGCCGGAGGACGCGAGCGTGTTCACCGTCGGCGTGCCACGCACCGCGGTGAAACGGGTGCCGTCGGTGTTCGCGGCCTTCGGGTAGGTGCCGAAGTAGTGGTCGAACGACACGTTCTCGTCGTACATCACGACGACGTGCTTGACGGGGGTGGTGGTCCGCAGGGAGTTGTCCGCGGCTGACGCAGACTGCGGGATGGCGATGGCCGTCCCCGCGACGGCCGCCAGGGCCATGATGGCGAGCGCGCCCTGTTGGATGCGTCGTTCGGAAGGTCGGAACACGAGGAACCTCTCACTGGTCGGGACGGCGGGGATGGGGAAGCAGTGGGGCCGGCGGGCCCGGTCAGATGCGTGCGAACAGTCGACGGCCCAGCCAGTCGTCCGCGTGGCGGACCCCGGGCAGGGCGAAGAAGTAGCCGCCACCGACCGGCGACACGTAGTCGACGAGGGGCTCGTCGACCAGGCGCTTCTGCACGGCGACGAACTGCCGTTCCAGGTCGGCCTGGAAACAGGCGAACAACAGGCCCATGTCGAGGTCGCCGTTCGTGTCGGTGCCGTTGTCGTAGTTGTACGGGCGTCGGAGCATCTGCTGCGCACGGGCTTCGGCCGTGCGCGGGTTCGCCAACCGGATGTGCGCGTCCATCTGGATCACGTCACCGGTCGGGTCGTCCTGGTACCGCGGGTCGTCGAACTCGCCGCTGCGGGTGAGCGGGGCACCGGAGTCGCGGTGGCGGCCGATCATGTTCTCCTGCTCGTGCAGCGAGACGCGATCCCAGAACTCGACGAACATCCGGATGGTCCGCACGACGTGGTAGCTGCCCCCGGTGACCCAGTCGGGTTCGCCGTCCTGTCCGCCGCGGGTCCAGACCAGGTCGTCCATCACGCTTCGGACCGCGGTGGAGGGGTTGCCCGTGCCGTCCTTGAACCCGAGCAGGTTGCGCGGGGTGCCGGAGGGGCGCGGCGGCGAGGCGAAACCGTCCTGCCGCCAGCGCACCTGCATGCCGCCGCGGGTGGCCCGGGCGATGTCGCGGACGGCGTGCAGGACGGTGTCGGTGTTGTGCGCGCACACCTGCAGCAGCAGGTCGCCGTCCGAGACCGACCGGTCGAGGTCGTCGTTCGGGAAGTCCTCCATCGTCCGCAACCGCGCCGGGCGCTGCCCCACCAGACCGTACCGGTGGTCGAACAGCGAGGCGCCCACGCTCGCCGTCACGGTGAGCCCGTCGGCCGCGACCTCCGGTCCGAGCACGCCGGAGTCGGCCGGCGGCGCGGTGATCCCGACGTCGGCGGGCGTGCCGCCGCGGGTGAGGAAACGGGCCCGCTCGGTGATCGTCCGGAGCAGGCCGGCCAGGTCCCCGCGGCTGGCCGCGGTCACGTCGAACGCCAGGAACGCCGACTGTCGCTGCGCCGGTGTGGTGATCCCGGCCTGGTGGGCGCCGTGGAACGCGTACGAGGCCGCGTCGGCACCGCCGGTGGTCGCGGCTGCTGCCTGGAGGCCCGTCCCGCCCCCGGCGGTCAGGCTCGCTGCCGCCGCAGCGGCTCCGGCTCCGGCACCGACCGCGCTGGTCAGGAACGCGCGACGGCCGAGCCCGCGGGCTCCCGTGGTCGGCGGCTCCCGGTTGCCCTGCTGGACCCCGGGGGCCCGCGGGCCCTGGTGCTGCGGTCGTTCGGTCACGAGGTCCTCCTCGGGTCGCAGATGGCGGCGACGGGCGCGAGCCGCTCGAGTGCGGCGTCGAGGTCGGCGTCGAGGTGCTCTCGGTCGGTGCGGCCGAGGCCGTCGAGGGTGTCCCAGCTGCCGTCGGTCCGTCGGTGCGATCCGACGTCGGCGCGGAGGGTCGCCAGCGCACGATCGGTGGCTGGCAACCCCGGGTAGCGGGTCCGCAGGATCGGCCGGAGCGGCTCGAGCGCGTGTTCCGTCCCGCTGATGTTCGCGTCGATCGTGGCCAGAGCCGTGTGGCTGCCGCCGTCGGTGGCCCCGGTCACCTCGAAGCGCAGCGCGTTCTCGAGGATCTCGTGCGCGCGCAGGCCGACGTCGAGCGGGTCGACCCGCTGGGTGGGGAACGTCCGGCGCAGGTGCGCGACCGCGGCGACCAGGGCGTCGGCCGGCGCGACGGCACGGCTGCTGGGGCCGCCCGACCACAGCAGTGCCTCGACACGGTGGAACCCGGCCAGGTGCTGGTCGTCGAGCGCGGTCCGTCCGGCTGCGGGGAGGCCGTCGATCGCGGTGTCGTCGTCGCCGAACGCCCCGTAGGCGGCTCCGAGCTGCTCGTACTCGCGGTGACCGACCAGCCAGTCCCGCTGCGCCGCCCGGACGTCGCCTGCACGGACGTCGGCGTCGAGCGCACGCACGTCGTCGAGCAGCGCCGGCAGGCGGCTCTCGATCCAGGTGCCGTAGGACTTCGCAGCGGGGATCAGGTCGTCGCGGGTGACCGGGACGATCCCCGGGGTCTCGTCGCTGACGTGGGCGGCACCGCGCAGGTGGACGACCGGTCCGGTGCTCGGGTTCGCGTCGGCGGGCAGGCAACGGAAGCGGTACTGGCCGCGCGGGAGTCGGACGCCGTAGTCGTGCGTCGCGCCCGCCCCCAGCCCCTCCGCGTCGAGGTAGACCGCGCCGCTCGTCGGGTCGACCAGCTGCACCTCGATCCCGGCGACGGACGTGTTGTGGATCCGGAACGTGTGCGGGCCGGCGAGGGCGCGGTCCGGACTCGCCGGCCACCCCGCACCGCAGGCGTCGGTGCCGGCCTGCACGGAGACCGCCGACGTCTGCGGCGCCGACGAGGGGACCAGGTGCGGTGCGACGATCGCGGTCCCCACAAGCGCTCCGAGCGCGCCGACGACCACTGCCGTTGTGGCACGAACCGACATCGGCACCGATGACCCCATCCTGTGGCGATTTACAGAAAACCCTGATCAGAGCCGTATTGGGCTCCAACCAGGGCAACCTTAGGGTCACCCGCGGGGCAGTTTTCCCGTCGTTCACCGCGGGACGGTTCTGTTCACCCGATCGTCATCAGGATGGGCAGCCTCGGGGCGGGATTGCGTATTGCGATAAGGAATGTAAAATTTTGCATGGACCATCCATCGATCGTCCGCGAGCCCCCGTCCGAGCGCATGCGCGGACGAAGACCTGAAGGAGACCGATGACATCGCCACAGGGCGCTGGAGCCTGGAAGCGTTGGTCGGCGTTGTTGGCCGTCGCTGCGACCATCACGGCCGGACTGTCACTGACCGCCGCCGGCGCGCATGCCGAGGGGCAACTGCCGCGAGCCGGAGCTGTCCCACCGGCTGCGGACGGCGCGAAGTCCGCGAGCGGCTCTGCTCCGAAGGTGATCTTCAGCGAGGGCTTCGAGCAGGGAGTCGGTTCCTCCACGATGCTCCTCACCCAGTACGTGGGGCTGAACGGTGTCAAGTACCGCGCAGACCCCGAGTGGGTCAGCGCGGCGCAGTGCAACGGCATCATCACGAACTTCGTCGCGCCGACCGCGCCGACCTGTCACAGCGACCAGGGGAGTGTGGGCGAACTCGCCTACGTGCTCGGCCAGATCAACGGTGGGGACCCACGCACGAACCACGCCGTCAGTGCTTGGACCTGGGACCGGTCCACCACGCCGGGGAGTGTGCAAGTCGGGTCAGTGCGCGACGTTCCGATCGGCGGCACTGACCGGTTCATCTCCTTCGGAGTCGATGCCGCCGCGTCGGCGTGCAGCGGTTTCGCCCACCCGTCGCTCGTGTTCTCCCTCGTCGACGGCGGGCGAGAGCGTCCCGTCACCGATTCCGCGATCGACCCGTGCACCACTGCGGGGACCAAGGCGTACTCGGTCGGTGGGCACCAGGTCCGCGGGGGGCACTTCGTTGCTGATGCAGCGCTGCTGGTCTCGAACGATGCGGTCGGCTGGACGATGCGGAACCGGCAGGGGAACTACTCGGGGAACGACGGAGCGATCGACGGTGTCACGATGTACGACGCCACACCGCGTCTCGCGAACGCATTCGACGGGACCACTCCGTTCGTCGGCGAGTCCGCACGGTTGACGTTCACCGTGCAGAACACGTCCGAGAACGGTGCGAAGTCGGGCTGGTCCTTCTCGGACACGTTGCCGGACCATCTCGTGCTGTCGGCCGACCCGCGTGCCGAGACCACCTGTGCACAAGCCGACGTCGCGGCGGACGGGGGCTCGTCGACGGTCACGGTCTCGGGTGGGCTCGCCGCTGGGGCAGCTTCCTGCACGGTCACGGTCGACGTGACATCGACGACGGCGGGTACCTACTCGATCGGTGCCGACACGGTGACCGACCACACCGGGATCGACCTTCCCGAGACCGCGAGCATCACGTTCCTGCCCGAGCAGAACGAACTCGTCGTCGAGGACCGTCCCGTCCTCGGCGGAAGCAGCGATGCGGTGGCCGATCTCGGTGAAGGAATCGCGTTCGCACAGCGCGTCACCAATGCAGGGGCGCTCCCCGTGACCGGGCTCGAGGTCGAGGGCACCAACGGTGTCGTCGTCTGCGAGGCTGACGACCTCGCCCCTGGCGCGTCGACGGACTGTGCAACGCCGTCCCGTCGTGTCGTCCAGGCGGACATCGACCGGGGGCACATCGATGACGAGGTCGGTGCTACCGCACGATCGCCCCTCGGCGCAGAGGTCGAAGCCACGGACTCCGCTTCGCAGCCGACCACGGCGTCCGCTCCGGCGATCGGGACCTCGGTCTCTGCGACCCTCGAAGCGACGGACATGCCGGTTCCCGGCCTCCCGGTCGAGCTGCGGTTGTCCGCAACGAACATCGGGAACGTCACGCTGCGCGACGTGGCGGTCACGATGCCGGGTCTGGTGGGCGAGGGGGTCAGCTGCCCGCAGGACGAGCTCGCACCGACGGACAGCGTCGAGTGCACGGTGCCGGACCATGCCCTCACGCAGGCGGACATCGATCGCGGAAGCATCGTGTTCTCCGACCGCGCGGACGGGGTTGCTCCGGATGGTCGGACGGTGAACGCTGAGGACGACGACACGGTCACGCTTCCCCAGGTGCCGAGTGTGTCCACCTCGATCACGGCGAACCTCGCGTCGTCGGAGCACGACGTTCCCGGTGCGGGGGACTCGGTGGAGGTCGCTGTCACGGTGACGAACACCGGCAACACGACGCTCAAGGAGATCGGCGCGGCGATCCAGGACCGACCCGAGCTCGCCGTCACCTGCTCCGCGGAACCGCTCGTGCCCGGGGGATCGACCTCGTGCACGGTGCCGGACCATGCCCTCACGCAGGCGGACATCGATCGCGGAAGCATCGTGTTCTCCGACCGCGCGGTCGGGGTCGCTCCGGATGGTCGGACGGTGAACGCTGAGGACGACGACACGGTCACGCTTCCCCAGGTACCGAGTGTGTCCACCTCGATCACGGCGAACCTCGCGTCGTCGGAGCACGACGTTCCCGCTGCGGGGGACTCGGTGGAGGTCGCTGTCACGGTGACGAACACCGGCAACACGACGCTCAAGGAGATCGGCGCTGCGATCCAGGACCGACCCGAGCTCGCCGTCACCTGCTCCGCGGAACCGCTCGTGCCCGGGGGATCGACCTCGTGCACGGTGCCGGACCATGCCCTCACGCAAGACGACATCGAGCTCGGGGCCGTCGAGTTCATCGAGACCGCGAGCGGCAAGGACCCGAACGGTGAAACCGTGACGGCGGACGACTCCGTCACGGTCGGCCTCGATGCACGATCGGCCTTGTTCCTCGAAGGAGCGTGGACGCCGAGTGACGGCAAACCGGTGCGATCCGGCGACGAGATCGCGTCGACCTACGAGGTGACGAACACGAGCAACCTGGTCGCCCGGTCGATCTCGGTCCAGAGCGTGGAGGCCGGCGTGATCACCTGCCGAGCTGAGGAGCTCGCCCCCGGTGAGCAGACCGCGTGCACAGCGAGCACCCCGCGTCAGGTGACCGACGCCGACGTCACCGTCGGTCACGTCCTGTTCGAAGCGGTCGCGACTGGTTCGGTGGCGCGCGAAGACGGGGCCGTGGGTCCTCGAGGTGCCGTGGAGGTGCGGTCCAACGAGGTCGAGGCCCGGTTCGTCGTCGCACCGTTGCCGGCCGACCTGGCGTACACCGGGGCGGACATCGCAAGGACGGCCGCGATCGCCCTGGGCGTCTTCGGCTCGGGGGCCGTGATGCTCTTGGCGGTCTGGCTGCGCCGTCGCCGTCGAGAGGTCTGAGTGGTCCGAGAGATCGCGGTGTGAGAAGTCACCCGGGCCGTACGATGTGCGGTTCCGGGTGACTTCGTTCGCCCTGCGCTAGAGCTCGACCTCGAAGGGCTCGGTGCGCACGAGCTCGTGCACGCCGGAGATGACCTCGCTCGGGCGGAACGGGTACCGGTCGATCTCCGCCTGGTCGCTGATGCCCGTCATCACGAGCACGGTGTGCAGTCCTGCCTCGATGCCGGCCTGCACGTCGGTGTCCATGCGGTCGCCGATCATGCCGGTGTTCTCGGAGTGCGCCCCGATCCGGTTCATCGCGGAGCGGAACATCATCGGGTTCGGTTTGCCCACCACGTAGGGCTGCTTGCCGGTGGCCTTCTCGATCATCGCGGCGATGGCGCCGGTCGCCGGCAGGACCCCCTCGGCGCTCGGGCCGGTGGCGTCGGGGTTCGTCACGATGAACCGGGCCCCGGCGCGGATCAGGCGGACGGCCTTGGTGATCGCCTCGAACGAGTAGTTGCGGGTCTCGCCGACGACGACGTAGTCGGGGGCGGTCTCGGTCATGATGAACCCGGCCTCGTGCAGGGCGGTCGTCATGCCGGCCTCGCCGATGACGAACGCCGAGCCGCCGGGCATCTGTGACTTGCAGAAGTCCGCGGTCGCGAGCGCGCTCGTCCAGATCCGCTCCTCGGGCACGTGCAGGCCCGAGCCGCGGAGCCGGGCGCTGAGGTCGCGCGGCGTGAAGATCGAGTTGTTCGTCAGCACGAGGAACTCGGTGCCGTCGTCCAGCCACTGCTGGATGAGCTCCGGAGCGCCGGGGAGCGCCTGGTTCTCGTGGACGAGCACGCCGTCCATGTCGGTCAGCCAGCACTCGACGTCGTCTCGGGTCGCCATGGCCCTCACCCTACTGCGCAGGGGTTCGCGCCTGCGGTCTCGAGGCTCGGCAATCACCATCAGTGATATGCGGAACATGAATAATTGTTGTTACATGCAATGTGTGCGTACGCTGCCGGTCGGGGCGGTCCTCGTCCCCCCGATCTGCGGGACATCAGCCTCGCGAGAACAAGGAGACCCATGCGATCTCGAAGTAGAGCGCGCATCGCCGTGTCGACGCTGGCCACCGCTGGCGTCGTCCTCGGTCTTGCCCTGCCGACCGCCCCGGTGACGGCGAGCGAGCCGGAAGGGCCCGACGGCACCGCATCCGCCGCGCCGCAGAGCACGGTCGCCGTCGCGATCGACGTCACGAAGGACGGCAACGGCCCCTTCACCCCGACGGACGGCGCTGGTGGTGACGCGAGCGAGAAGAACGGCATCGTCCGCACGATGGACGCGGTCACGTACCGCGTCTCCCTCAACTCGAACGACGGCAGCAGTACGAACGAACGCTTCACCGTGACCGCCCCCGCCGGCACGTCGTGGGCAGGGGTCCCGACCATCTGCGTCGGCCCCGGCTCTGCGGTCTCGGCGGCCGTGCTGACCTGCAACATCGGCACGCTCGGAGAAGGCCGGACGGTCTCCGTGCCGATCGTCCTCGACGTCTCGGGCGACTTGCAGAACGGCGACACGCTCGCCGTCCCGGTGACCGCGACGGCGGACGAGGCCGAGAACGGCCCGGTGACCGCGGTCGCCGACGCCGTCACGGTGTCCGCAGCCGCGCGCTACAACCTGAGCAAGAACGTCCACGCGTCATCGCTCCGGACCGACGTCACCGGTCCGGACGGAACGACGAAGGGGCTGCAGCTGATCTACCCGATCGCCGTGGACTGGCAGCCGCTCGTGTCCGGACAGGGGCTCCTCGGGTTCGAGAAGAGCGCCGGCCCGATGACGTTCACGGACGACCTCTCCCAGATCCTCGGCGCCGTGCCCTCCGATGCGGTCCTGTGGAACGGCGGCAACCCCGTCTGCGGCCCGAACGAGCCGGGTGACTGGCGGATGGGCGGCCTGCCCGGCGGCAGCGGCGGCGGCGAGCAAGCGGTCACGGACTCCGGTGCGTTCTCCTGCGAGCAGGCGGCCCCCGGCCGGGCTGTCGACGTCACGATCACCGGGACGGTCACCGACCCCGAGCACGTCCCCTCGAGGAGCCTCACGAACGGGCCGATCGCCGGCGGCGCCAAACCCTACTTCGTGAGCGGCTACATCAGCCTCTGGATGCCCAACCCTCCGACCGGGACCTCGGTCGAGTCGGTCAACACCTTCACGCCGCTGCAGACCACGTCCGTCAGCGGAGCGCCGAACTTCCCCGGCGGCACGGAACCGACGGGTGACAACTCCGCCAAGCGCAACGTCCTCGAGTACGCAGACGGCTCCGCGCAGAAGCGGCTCCTCCGGGTCATCGGCGACGGGCAGGCCGTCGAGCGGGGCTCTGCTCGCGACGGTGACCCGTGGGCCACCCCGGGCACGCTGCTCCGGAGCGACGTCAGCGCCTCCAACAGGGGGCTGGCGTCGTTCGAGAACGCGATCCTCTGCGACACCTTCGACCGCGACACGCAGCACGTCACCCGCGTCGGCGGCGGCGGGGTCGCGGCGTTCACCAGCGGCATGACCAGCGCGAAGGTGCAGTACGCCGCGTACGACATGACCTCTCCATCCGCGGGCCAGAAGGCGACCTGCGACGACGAGGACGGCCCCTGGTACGACCAGCCGGAAGACGTCCCCGGCGGCATCGACGCCGTCGGGGCGGTGCGCGCGACCGGTGACGTCCCCGGTGGCAGTGACGGCACGCTCTACAGCTACGTCACCACCGAGGACGCCGCGGACGGCACGCGGGCCTACGACTTCGGTCACGCGTGGTTCGGCGACCGCTCAGAGCGCTGGGCGCACGACGTCTGGTCCGACGCGGACCTCGGTGCCGGTCCCCTGTCCGACAGCGTCATCCTCACCGAGAACCTCGCCCGGATCCAGAAGAAGATCGTCGACCCGGGCCACGACGCGGCCGACACCCCCGACGAGACAACCTTCACCGTCGCCGGCGACACCATCGAATACGCCCTGTACCCGTCGCTCACGAACGGCAAGACCACGGGGAAGGAGACCTCCGTGACGGTGCGTGACGTGCTGCCGAACCACGTGACCTACGTTGCCGGCAGTGCCTCCGAGGTGCCGGAGATCGACACCACGAAGGACGACGACGGCAACGACGTCCAGCGTCTCACCTGGACGTCAGCGGTCCGGCCGAACGAGGCGATCGACCCGATCACGTACACCGCCACGGTCTCGAAGCTCGCCCCGGCGGGTGCGATCACCAACACGACGGACATCGCCTCGCCGACGGACAAGTCGCCGAAGGCCTTCCGCGACGCCCAGCGCGCCGTCCAGGTCGTCGCCACCGGCGGGGTCGGCGTCGAGAAGACCGCCGTCGAACCGGTCGTCGTCTCGGGGGACCACCTGGAGTGGGACCTCGGGTACACGAACATCGACGCCACCCCGATCGACGGCCTGGACGTCATCGACGTCCTTCCGTACCGGGGGGACACCCGCAACTCCACCTTCCACGGCACGGTCGGACTCGCCGAGCCCATCGCGGTCGCCGAGGCAGCCGGTGAGCGCGTCCGCTACACGAGCCGCGACCCGCGCGACGTCGTGCTCGACGCCGCTGACCCGTCGAACCAGGGCGGTGGCGCCACCACCTGGTGCTCGGCGTCGGCGTTCGGCACCGGGGGGTGCCCGGCCGGGCTCGCGGACGTCACGGCTGCGCGCATCCTGCGGACGGCCCCCGTGGGCGTGGGTGAGACCGTGACGCACCGGGTCGTGGTCGCGACGGCGGGCCAGCGCGACGGTGACGCGTACACGAACCGGTTCGGCCTCCGCGCCTCGAACCTCGCGCTGCCGGTCCAGTCCAACCCGGCGACGGTCACGGTCGTCGCCGGTTCGATCGGCGACTTCGTGTGGTCCGACGAGAACGGCGACGGTCTGCAGGACGACGACGAAGCCGGCATCGCGGACGTCTCGGTCCGCCTCACCGGCTCGGACGACCGCGGCGACGCCGTGCGCCGGACGACCACCACGGACGGCGACGGCGAGTACGCCTTCGACGACCTGCGCCCCGGCTCCTACACCGTGCACTGGACGGCACCGGACGGTCGGGAGTTCACGAAGGAGCTCGTCGGCGACGACCGCGCGATCGACTCCGACGCCGACACTTCCGGTGCGACCGCCCCCGTCGAACTCGCCGCGATCCGTTCCGACGAGGGCCAGCTCGAGCACATCGAACAGGACCGCACCGTCGACGCGGGGCTCCTGCCCGCAGCGGAGACACCGACCGGACCGCCGGTGACGCCCGGTGGGCCGGAAGCGCCCGGCACGCCCGGACATCCCGGGAACGCCGGGAACGCCGGGAACGCCGGGAACGCCGGGTCTTCGGGAACACCCGGCACCCGCGACGACGCGGAGGCGTCGTCGGGTGCCGGCGACGGATCCCGCGACCCGGCACGCGGCGGACTGGCGTTCACCGGAGCCGACGGACTCGGACTGACGGCGGTGACGGCGGCGCTGCTCCTGGCCCTGGGCGGCCTCATCGTGGCGCGCAGGCGTCGCACCCGCAGATCGAGCCAGCGCTGAGCAGCGGGGCCGCGGCGAGCAGTCGTCGCGGCCCCACTGACGGTCCGCTCAGAAAGGGCCGGGAGGCCCGGAGCGGCTCTTGCGCGCTGCTGCCAGACCCGAGATGGTCGAGACACCGAACTGCGGTCGGCTTTTGCCCTACGCTTTTCGGGACACGTACCGAATCAAGGAGGCCCCCTCGTGCTCGTCGAACCCGGAACCCCGTCCACCGCGCCCCGACCCACCCCGGTGTCGGAGACGGAGCTCGAGGTGACGCCGCGACGACGCCGGGGCCGCCCCAACGTGCTGTCCCGCGAGCAGGTGATCGACGCAGCCACGACCATCGCGAACGAGGACGGCCTCGACCGCCTCTCCTTCCGGGCACTGGGCGTGCGGCTCGGCGTCGCCCCGATGACCGTGCACCGGACCATCGGCGGGCTGGACGACCTGCACGCCGAACTGGTCCGCCGCACCGTCGACGAGTTCACCGCGACCTTCGTCTGGCCGGACGAGTGGCACGCCGTCGTCCGCACCTTCGCCACGACGTTCCGCGACCTGATGCGCACCCACCCGCTCGTGCTCGAGTCGCACAGCCAGCGTGCCCCGCTCGCCTCGACCGAGTCCGACGCCGTCGTCGCGAAGGTCGTCGGCGCCCTGCAGGACGCCGGACTGCCGCCAGCCGAGGCGATGTACACCTTCTTCGTCGTCTACGACTTCGTGGTCGGGCACGCCGGGGTGCAGGTCGGGCGCGGGGACTCCGAGGCCGGACGCCCCGAGCGGCACCGGCTGGTGGGCGAGATCCTCGGCGAGCACTCCTACGACGACCGGTTCGCGCTCGGCCTCGACATCCTGATCGCCGGCATCGAGTCGCGCATCGACCACCCGGCCCACACCGCCTGACCTCGGCCGTACGCTGGTCGGGTGACCACTGCGCCCGAACCGTCGCACGAGCTGACGACCAACGGGGTGGGGCCGCACCCGGAACCCTGGCCCGACGACCCGCGGCTCGACCCCGAGCTGCTGGCCGCGGGGGACTCCCGGAACGTGCTCGACCGCTACCGGTACTGGTCGATGGACGCGATCGTCGCCGAGCTCGACACCCGACGGCACGCGTTCGACGTGGCGATCGAGAACTGGCAGCACGACCTGAACATCGGGTCGATCGTGCGGAGCGCCAACGCGTTCCTGGCCGGCACCGTGCACATCATCGGACGACGCCGGTGGAACAAGCGCGGGGCGATGGTCACCGACCGGTACCAGCACGTCCGCTACCACCCCGACGTCGAGGCGTTCCTCGCCGCGATGGCCGAGGAACAGCGTCCCGTCGTCGCCATCGACAACACCCCCGGTGCCGAGCGCATCGAGACCGCGACGATCCCGGAGCGCTGCGTGTTCCTGTTCGGGCAGGAGGGCCCCGGGCTCACCGAGCAGGCGGTCGCCGGTGCCGACGGACACCTCGAGATCACGCAGTTCGGGTCGACGCGGAGCATCAACGCCTCGGCCGCCGCGGCGATCGTCATGCACAGCTGGGTCGTCCAGCACGCGGAGTTGCCCGGCGCGACTTCGTGAGCAGAAAAGGTCGGGTACGGGCCCTGAACCCGACCATTTCTGCTCACGAAGCGGGCGGGGCGGAGGCAGGACGGGCCTCCCGGCCGGGGTACCGTCAGCGCGCGGCGGTGGTGCGGCGCGCGACCAGGCGGGGTTCGACGAGCACTTCCGTGGCGGCGATCCTCGGATCGGCGATCCGGGCCAGCAGGCGCTCGCCGGCGCCTCGGCCGATCTCGACGCTGCGGTCGTCGATGCTCGTCAGGCCGACGTAGCGCATCGCGGCCACCGGGGTGTCGTCGTACCCGATGACGGAGACGTCCTCGGGGACGCGCAACCCGCGTTCGGCGAGCTCCGACAGGGCGCCGAGGGCCATCACGTCGTTCGCGGCGAAGACCGCGGTGACGTCCGGGTGCTCGTCGAGGAGCATGCCGAGGGCGCGGGAACCGGCCTCTTCAGTGGGTTCTCCCGGCAGCACCGTCGTGACGACGGATGCGCGTGCCGCCGCGGCCTCCGCGAACCCTGCCTGGCGTTCGGCAGAGGCCGCCGAGCTCGCACCGACGAACCCGAGTCGGGTGTGGCCGAGATCGAGCAGGTGCTGCGCCGCGATGCCGCCACCGGCATGGTCGTCGTTGGCCACGGTGTCGGCACGGGGGATCGCGACGCGGCCGCCGGCGATCACGAGCGGCATCGACGCGGGGATCGCGAGGTCCGTGGTGGGCTCGCCCGCGATCACGATGCCCTCGACGCGCATCGAGAGGAAGCCCTCCACCGGAGAGGCATCGAGCCCCGTGTTGAGGAACCGGTCGGCGACCACGAGCCGGTGTCCCTGGTCCTGCAGGCTCTCGCGCAGGCCGGTGAGCAGGTCCACGAACCACTGGTTGCGGAAGTCGTCGAGGACCACACCGATGGTGCGGCTGCGCGTGCCGGCGAGGGACACCGCTGCGGTGGAGGGACGGTAGTCGAGCTCCTGGATGGCCTTGAGCACGGCGGCCCGGCGCTGGTCACTGACCCGGGGGGAGCGCTGCAGCACGAGGGAGACGAGGGACTTCGAGACCCCGGCGCGTGCGGCGACGTCGTAGATGGTCGCGGGCTTGCCGTCTCCCATGATGCGCTTCGACCTCCGTTGGCTCGTGGGTCGATCGTAGCGGTTGACGTGACATGGGCCGGGCGGGGTCGTGTCGGGGCGGCGTCGGGGTGGCGGTTTCGCTTCGTGAGCAGAAATGGTCGGGTGCGGGGCGGCGACCCGACCATGTCTGCTCACGATCTGCGCGTGACTGGTCCTCCACACGGGAGGCCCGGGGTGCGTTGTGCACAGAAGTCGCGTTCGGCGCGCGGGCAGTGGGCGCGGGGCGCGAACGTGGTGGTCATGCGAGCACGACCACTTCCGACACCGCTGCGCGGGCGCGCGTTCGACGTCGGTGCCGCCGACCGCGCGGGCGTCTCCCGACAACGACTCCGACGGCGTGACCTGATCCGGCCGACCCGGTCGATCCGATGGGCACGTGACCGTCCGCCCGACCCGGTCCACCGGATCCGGGCGTTCCGGCCGGTCCTGGTCCCCGGGCAGTTCATCAGTCACGTCTCGGCGGCGGTCCTCTGGCAGCTGCCGGTCCCGTTCGCTGACGACGGACCGGTGCACGTCACGAGTCCCGTGCCGATCGCACAACCGCGACGTCGCGGGGTCGTCGGGCACCGCATCACACCGGACCGTGCCCGGGTGACGGAACGGTGGGGGATGCCGACGAGCACGCCCGCGGCGCTGTGGGTGGACTGCGGTGCCGTGCTCTCGGTCGACCAGCTCGTCGTACTCGGGGACGCCATCGTCACGGAACGACGGTGCGCAACGACGATCGACGACCTCGCTGCCGCCGTCGCCCTGGCTGGCGCGCGATCGGGTGTCCGACGACTGCGAGCGGCGCTCGAGCTCGTGCGGGTGGGGGCCGGGTCGCCGCAGGAGACCAGAGCACGGCTGGCGATCGTCCGCGCGGGGCTGCCCGAGCCCGACCTGCAGGTCGACGTGCTCGACGAAGACGGTCGGTTCGTCGGCCGCGTCGACCTGGCCTACCCGGAGCAACGCATCGTCATCGAGTACGAGGGCGACCACCACCGGACCGACGCCGAGCAGTGGGGCCGTGACCTCCGCCGCTACCGCGAGATGGAACGTCTCGGCTGGGCGGTCGTCCGGTGGGCGAAGTCCGACCTCGACACCACGGCGTTCGGCGCGATCGCACACCTGAGGTCGCTGCTCGCGCGCCGGGGGTAGCGTCCGCGGCATGGCGACGCTGCTCATCACCGGAGCCGCGGGTCGCATCGGGAGCGCCCTGCGTCCTCGACTGCGGTCCGCGGGACACGACCTCGTGCTGCTCGACGAACAGCGACCCCACGATCCGATCGTCGCCGGGGAACGGTTCGTGCCCGGTTCGGTGAACGACCCGGCGGCGGTGGACGATGCGCTCGCCGGGGTCGACACCGTGGTGCACCTGGCGGGCATCCCGACCGAGGCCGCCTGGGACGACCTGATCGCGGCGAACCTGACCGGCACGAAGAACGTGCTGGAACGGGCGGCCGCCGCCGGGGTGCTCCGGGTGGTGCAGGCCAGCTCGATCCACGCGGTGGGGCTGGTGCCCGAACCCCTCGACCAGCCGGAGAGCGTGCCCGGCGACCGGCTGCCCCGTCCGGACACGTACTACGGCGTGACGAAGGCGGCGATGGAACTGCTCGGCAGCCTGTTCGCCGATCGGTACGAGATGTCGATCGTGTCCGCGCGGATCGGCGCGTTCGGTGCGTTGCCGCCGACGACCCGGGGGCTGCTCATGTGGACCTCGCCCGACGACCTGACGCGCCTGGTGCTCGCGACCGTGGCGCTCCGCGACCCCGGGCACCACGTGGTCTGGGCCCTGTCGCGGAACACCGGGTCGCCGGCTGACCTGTCCGCCGGGGAGCGCATCGGGTTCCACCCCCTCGACGACGCCTCCGCTGTGCTCGATGCAGACGCCCGTGCTGCCCTGCCGACCGATGACCTGCGCACCCTCGGCGGCGGGATGGTGCACCAGCCGCTCGGCGAACGTACTTCGTGAGCAGAAGAGGTCGGGTGACCTGACGTCACCCGACCTCTTCTGCTCACGAAGCGTGCCGCGCCCCGCGCGACGGCGCCCGGCGCGCCGCGCTACCCGATCAGGCTCGGGCGCAGGTCGCGCAGCGTGCGGGAACGGGTCTGTCGCGCGGTGACCACGAAGGACACCAGGAGCGCCCCGAGCAGCCAGCACAGCAGCACGCCGGCGTCGGACCACGCGGCGCCGAGGTTCCCGCCGTACATCGTCTGCCGGATCGCGTCGACCGAGTACGTCATCGGCAGCGCGAAGTGCAGCGCCGCCAACGGCCCCGGCAGCGTCTGCCACGGGAACGTCCCGCCGGCGGTGACGAGCTGCACGAGCATGAGCACCAGGCCGAGGAACTGCCCCACCGATCCGAGCAGCACGTTGAGCGCCATGATGATCGCCGCGAAGGTCGCCGAGGCCAGCACCATGATCCCGATCGTGCCGCCGACGTGCACGACGTTCAGGTCGAGGGCGAAACGCACGATGAAGAACAGCGCCACCATCTGCACCAGGCCGAGGAGCGCCGGGGTCAGCCAGCCGCCGAACACCACCGCGAGGGGCTTCCGCACCGCCGTGATCGCACGCTTGGAGATCGGCTTGAGGATGAGGAACAGCGCGTACATGCCGATCCAGGCCGCGAGCGAGATGAAGAACGGCGCGAGACCGGCACCGTAGTTCGACGCGGCGGCGACGTTGTCGTCCCCGACCTTGACCGGGTCGGAGATGACCGAGGCCTGCGACTCACGCTCCGAGGCGTTCGACGCCGGGATCTTCGTGCGGCCCTCGTCGAGCGACGACGCGAGCTTCGACGACCCGGTCGTGAGCTTGTCGAGCCCTGACGCGAGTGATGACGCGCCCTGGTCGGCGGTCTTCGCACCGGTCGCGAGCTGCGACGCCCCGGACGACAGCGTCGGAGCGGCCGAAGCCAGCTTCGACGTGCCGTCCGCCACCTGGGCGGCCCCCGATGCGAGGGTGGATGCCCCTGTCGCCGCCGAGGAGATGCCGGACGCGAGCGTCGGCGCCGCGGAGGCGAGCGACGACGTGCCGGCCGCAACCTGTGCGGAGCCGTCACGGAGCTTGTCCACCGAGGACTTCGTCGTTTCGTAGGTGCTCTTCGCAGAGGCGCCGGCGGTGTTGACCCGGGTGACGGCGTCGGTGACGGTCGCCTGCAGGGCAGCCTGCTGTTCCTCGGTGAGCTCGACACCCTCGGGCAGGTTGTCGGTGATGCCCGAGATCACGGTCTGGGCGTCGAGGGGTCGGAGCGAATCGACGTCGGCGCTGTACGAGTCGACCGTGTCGGCGAGCTGCTTGTTGCCGGCCGCGACCCGCTGCGCCCCACTGTTCAACTGCTGCGTCTGCGACGGCAGCGCCGCCGTCTGCTGCTGCGCGCTGGCCAGCCCGGACGCCAGGGTCGACGCCCCCGACGCCACCTGCTGTGCGCCGCTGTTCAGCTGCTGGGTCTGCGACGGCAGGTCGGCCGTGCCGGACGCGAGCTCCGCCGCGCCGGACGACAGCTTGCCGGTGCCGTCGGCGAGCTGGTGCGCGCCCGAGTCCGCCTTGGCGGTTCCGGACGCGAGTTCATCGGCCCCGTCGACGGCGTCGCCGAGGCTGTCCCGCACGTCGGCGAGTCCGACGAGCAGGGTCTTCGCCGCCTGCTTGCCGACGCGCTCGGCGACGGCGGTGCGCATGGTCTTGCCCGCCTGCTCGGCGATGGTCGACGCCAGGTACGAGTTCGTGTCGGCCGTCGTCATGACGAGTTTCGCCTGCGTCGGGTCGTCGGACTGCGCGGACACCAGGTGCTCGGAGAAGTCGTGCGGGATGGTGACGACGAAGTCGTAGGTGCCGTTGCGGACGCCGGAACGGGCATCGGTGGCGCTCGTCTTCGTCCACTTGAAGTCGGCGCCGTCGATGGCCTCCTTCGTGACGTCCTTGCCGTAGTCGACGTGCTCGCCGTCCAGCGTGGCGCCGGCGTCGAGGTTCACGATCGCGGCGGGGATCTGGTCGAGCTTCGCGTAGGGGTCGCGGTTCGCCCACAGGTAGGCGCCGCCGTACAGCAGCGGCACGATCATCAGCGCGATGAACGCCAGGCGTGCGAGCGGGGTCGCGGTGAGCCGCGCGAGTTCTGCGCGGACGAGCGAGGTGGTGGTCACTTCTGTGCCTCCGTCGGGACGGTTGCGGATGCTTCGGTGACGGAAGGAGCGGCCGGGAGGCCCGGCTCGGTTCCGTCGGTTCGGGCCACGTCCTCGGGGTCCTCGGTCTGGGGCGTCACGAGCGTCGCGACGTCGTCGTGCGTCTCGGCGTCGTCGTGCGTGTCGATCGTGTCGAGCAGGTGCTCGACGGTCGTGGCGGCGGCCTTCGAGGTCACGAGGACCACGGTCACGCCCCGTCGTGCGACGTCGCGGACCACCTGGAACCAGTCCTCGACGGCGCCGCCGTGCCGCTCGGGCGAGGTGATCACGATGCCGGTCACACCGTCGCGGAGCAGGGCGAGTTCGACGAGCAGTCGGATGCGCACGGCGGTCGGCACCCGCTGCACGGCGGTGTCGACGTAGTCCCGCAGTCCGAGCTCGTCGAGCACGGTGTCGACGTGCTCGCGGTTCGGGCGCTGTGCGGCGAACGCGAGCTCCTCGCGCACGATCTGCTTCAGGGTCATGACGGGGAAGGGCTCGGCGACACCGGGGGTGTCGACCAGGGCGAACGCGCGCCGGACGGCTGCCGGGTCCTCGTGGCCGTCGAGCAGCAGGCGGCCGGTGTCGGGCTGCATGCGGCCACCGGCGACGAGTGACGCGAGGACGGGTGCCTGCTCGGTCTCGACGGCGAGGACCCCCGGGCGTCCGGGGGCAGCGACGGCGGAGACGACGGGCAGGGGCGCGCCGGGCTCCTCGCCGATGCCGACGTGGTCGAGTTCGAGCGTCATGCGTGGTCCTTCGGGGCAGAGGCGGGAGCGGGAGCGGGAGCAGCGGGTTCGGAGAGCAGTGCGGTGCGCCAGTCGATGCCGGCCATGCCCAGCGCCGACACCACCACCATGCGCCGTCCGTCCTCGTCGCTCGTGCCGGAACGGGTGGCCTCGTCGAGGACGGCGATGCACGCACCCTCGACCAGACGGCCGAGGGTCTCGGGGTCGACGTCGTCGCGCATGGCGCCGTCGGCGATCCCGAGCGCGCACGCCTGACGCACCTGCGAGCGCAACGGTGCGAACACCTCGGCGACGGGTTCGGCGAAGGGGCTGCGCACGGCGACCCTGGCCATCGAGCGGACGTGCGACACCTCGCTCCAGAGCGTCACGGCGATGGCGGCGAGGCGTGCGGCCGGCGGGAGCTCCTGCAGGTCCGAGGTGGTGGGCATGGCGGCGGCGATCCGGGCGGCGCCGGCGGTCACGACCTCGCGCACCAGGTCGTCGCGCGAGGGGAAGTGTCCGTACACCGCACGACGCGAGAGGCCGGCGGAGGCGGCGATCGTCTCGATCGAGGCATCCGGGTCGTGCTGCAGGCAGGTCTTCGCCGCGTCGAGGAGGGCTGCCCGGTTCTCCGTGGCGTCGCGGCGGGGCGCGCGGGAGGGCTGCTCGGTGGTGGTCACGCACCCCATCGTAATAACGTGCACATAGGTGTGCAACTTAACAGGTTCCGTCCCCCGGACGAGGGGAGTCCCCCAAAGAGCGGACTGTCCTGCCTGAGAACGAACGCATAGCTTCACAGGAATCTCATGCGAACCACGGACTGAGCCTGGAGTGCCCTCTTTGAACCGTGCAACACCGATTCCCGACCCGAACCCAACACCCCATCGCTTCACCCGCGTCCTGACCGCCGGCATCGCCGTCGCGGCCCTCGCGTGTGGCGGTCTCGCAGTCGGGGGCGCGGCCTCCGCAGCTCCGGCCGGGATCTCGGTGGCCGACCTCAAGCTCTCCGCCCCGCTCCGTGACGCCAAGCCGACGAAGACCGTCGCCGCGTTCGTGCGCACGACCGGCCAGGGTGCCCTCGAAGTGGACGCCAAGGCGAAGGGCGGGGACCTGACGAAGTCGCGGACCCAGTCCTCCGCAGCCAAGAACCGCGTCGAGGCGATCCAGTCGACCGTCGCCGCGGTGCGGTCGGCCGTCAAGCGCGCCGACGCCCGGGCGACCGAGCTCTACTCGACCGAGTACACCGTCCCCGGAGTCGCGGTCGTCGCCGACGTCGACGCGTTCCGGCAGATCGCGGAGCGCTCCGACGTCGAGAGCATCATCCCGCTCACGCCGAAGAAGATCGTCGAGCCGACGGTCAACGAGAACGCCGACGCCGCTCCCTCGGGCGTCGACCCCAGCCTGGTCCAGCCCGGTGCCGACGGCGTCGCGCCGAAGAACGCCGCGAGCGACGTCTACACGCGCTCGCTCAACGCCTGGCAGCAGACCGGCCACACCGGCAAGGACGTCAACGTCGCCGTCCTCGACACCGGTCTCGACTACACGCAGGCCGACTTCGGCGGCCCCGGCACCACCGAGGCGTACCAGCAGGCCCTGGCGAACGCGAGCGGCGGCGCCCCGGACCCCAGCCTGTACGACGCGTCGAAGTTCCTCGGCGGGTACGACTTCGCCGGTGCGACCTACAACGCCGACCCGACGGACCCGAACACCTACGACCCGGTGCCGGCCCCCGACGACAACCCGATCGACGGCACGGGCGGCGACCACGGCACCCACGTGTCCGGGTCGATCGCCGGCTACGGCCTGACCGCCGACAAGCAGCGGTTCGACGGCGACTACACCAAGCTCACCACGCAGCAGGTGCAGGACATGTGGATCGGCCCGGGCACCGCGCCCGAGGCCGGCCTGTACGCCCTGAAGGTCTTCGGCGACAACGGCGGCTCGACCGACGTCACCGGTGCCGCGCTCGACTGGGTGGGCCAGGCGCTCACCCAGGGCAAGGACATCAACGTCCTGAACCTGTCGCTCGGCTCCGACTACGGCGCACCGGACGACCCCGACAACGCCAAGATCGACGCACTGACCGCTCGCGGCGTGCTCCCCGTGATCGCCTCGGGCAACGCCGACGACTTCACCGACATCGGTGGTTCGCCGGGCAACGCCGAGGGCGCGCTCACCGTCGCCGCGAGCGCCACCGGCCAGTCGCTCTACGACGGCGTCCAGGTCACCGCACCGGCCGACGTCGCGAAGACCTACCGCTCGCAGTACTCGTCCAACTTCACGGGCACCCTGCCCGTCGAGGGCGACGTCGTCGTCCCGACCGCGAACATCGACGGCTGTGCCGCGTTCGGCGCCGCCGACGCCGCGAAGATCAAGGGCAAGGTCGTCTGGCTGAAGTGGACGGACGCCGCGCTCGAGTGCGGTTCCGCCGTGCGCTTCAACAACGTCCAGGCTGCCGGCGGCGTCGGTGTCCTGCTGGCGGGCACGCTCGACACGTTCGAATCCGGCATCGGTGGCAACGCGACCATCCCGGGTGCCGAGCTGACCGCGAAGAGCGTGGCGAGCCTCCAGGCCACCGCGAAGGCGGGGACCCTGCACGTGCGCTTCGCGGACGAGCTCAAGGGCTTCGAGGTCGCGATCGAGGCGGACGCCGTGAACACGCTCGCGTCGTTCACCAGCCGTGGCGTGCACGGGTCGTTCGACGACATCGTCAAGCCGGACATCGCCGGCCCCGGGGTCAACGTGATCTCGGCGGCCAACGGCACCGGTGACGGCCGCATGTCGATGAGCGGCACCTCGATGGCCACGCCCGACGTCGCGGGCATCGCGGCGCTGACGTTCCAGTCGCACCCGACCTGGTCCGCCCCGCAGGTCAAGGCGGCCCTGATGAACACCGCGACGCACGACGTCAAGGACGGCAACCGTTCGGCCACCCTGCTCCGCCAGGGCACCGGTCGCGTGGACGCGCTGCAGGCGGTCACCGCCGGCACCACGGTCCGCAGCACCGAGAACGACCAGCTCGTCACCGCGTCGTTCGGTGTCGTCGAGGTCGCCGGCAAGACGAGCGAGCGCCGCACCCTGCGCATCGACAACACCGACGGCAAGGCGCACACGTACAACGTGTCGTACCAGCCGCAGGTGACGCAGCCGGGCGTGACGTTCGCGCTCAGCTCGAAGCAGGTCACGGTGCCCGCCAACGGCACCGCGTCGGTCACGCTCACGTTCTCGGTCGCCGACCCGACGAAGCTCCGTCGCGTCATCGACCCGACCCAGGAAGCCGTGCAGCAGGGCTACCAGCGCGAGTTCGTGGCAGCCGCCTCCGGCATCGTGGCGTTCGCACCGACCGACAGCTCGCTCAACCCGATGCGCCTCGGGGCCTACGTGGCCCCGAAGCCCGTCAGCGCCGTGCGGGCCCGGACCACGGTCTCGTTCACGGGGCCGGGCAGGTCGGCCGAGCTGACGCTCAAGGGCCGCACGCTCGACCAGGGAGGACTGACGACCGGGTACCACGCCGCCGTCGCTCCGTTCGTGCTCGGTGGCACCGACCCGGCCGAGTCGTTCCCCGAGGGTTCGGCGACGCGTTCGCTGCAGGCCGCCGACGTCCGTTCCTACGGTGCGTCGTACGACAAGGCGTCGGGAACCCTGGCGTTCGGCGTGCAGACCGCTGGTCCGGACGCGAACCCCGGGGCCGTCACCAACGTCGAGGTCCTCATCGACACGAACCGTGACGGCGAGCCCGACTACCTGGTGTACGACGCGAAGTCGGCCACGGTCGACGCCACGCTCGCCACGACGGTCGACCTGGCGACGGGCAAGACGGTCGACGCGCAGCCGCTCAACGGCGGGGCGCCCGGACAGGACGTCAACACCTTCGACAGCTCGGTGAAAGTGCTGACCGTCGGAGCATCGGCCATCGGTGCGTCGAAGGCGTTCGACTACACCGTGCTGACCGAGTCGGCCTACGCGCCGGGTGCCGCCACCAGCGGGTCCTCGGTGGTGGACGAGACCAAGGCGGCCACCTTCGACCCGTCGAAGCCGAAGCTGTCGTTCTCGCAGGACGGCGCCACCGGCGTGCTGTTCGCCGACGCCGATTCGCTCACGGTCACCCGTGCGTCGGGTGTCACCAAGGCGACGGTGCTGGTGCTCCACCTCGACAACGCGGCGGGCAAGCAGGCCGACACGTCGACCATCAAGGTGATCCCGCCGACGCTGGCGCTGGCCAAGGGCAGCAAGGTGACGGTGAGCGGGAAGGCGAAGGTCGGCTCGACCCTCACCGCGAAGCACGGCACCTGGAGCACGACGAAGGCGACGTACAAGTACCAGTGGCTCCGTGACGGCAAGGTCGTCAAGTCGGCCACGGGCACGAAGTACAACGTCGGCTCGTCCGACGTCGGGCACCGCATGAGCGTGCGGGTGACCGCGCACGCCTCCGGGTACGTGGACGGCACTGCCAAGTCCGCAGCGACCCCGAAGGTCACGCGCCGCTAGGCCAGGGTGCGCGCCGCTCGCGCGTCACCTGGTGAGCAGAAGAGGTCGGGTCCCGAAGGGGGATCCGACCTCTTCTGCACACGAAGCGCCTCGGCGCACACCGGGTGGAGCAGGAGAACGCGTGTTCAGGACAGGTAGTTAGACAAACTAGTGAAGCGGTGCCAGTGTGGCTCACATGCAGAACACGCTGAACCAGCTCCGGTCCAACCCGGTCGAGTGGCGCCGTCGTGGACTCACTCCGCCGGACGTCATCCAGGCCATGATCGAGCAGCGCCTGGCCGAGCCCGGGCACTCCCAGCCCGTCGGTGACCCGTCGTACCAGGACTTCTTCCGGAGCTGATCCGGGGTCGGCCGGGCGATCCGGGACGCACCGACCAGACAGACGGGAGGCGCGGTGCCAGCTGGCACCGCGCCTCCCGTCCGTACGTCGGTGGCGTCTCGGACGTCACTTGCCGATCGTGCCGTCGGCCGCGTCCTCGGCCTTGCCGATCTGGTCGCCCTGCCCGCCGCCGGTCGCCTTGTCGGCCGCGTCGCCCGCCTTGTCGAGGCCGGCGTCCGTGGCCTTCTCGCCCGTGTCGCTGTCGGCGAAGTCCTCCGCCTTGTCTCCGATGCCGCTCATGTCGTGCTCCTTCCCTGGTGGACCTGGACGGGTCCGACCGTGCTCCGACCGCTCCGCAAGTACACCCAGGTGCGCTGGATGTGGACAAGGGGCCCACGGTCCACAGGGCGTCACGGCGGGTGACGCGCAGGTGACCAGCCGATAGACTCGGGTGGACCACCGGCCCGGACGGCCGTGTGCGGTCCTCCGCCAACGTGAGGAGAACCAGATGCCCGCAGCAGTCATCATCGGCGCCCAGTGGGGCGACGAGGGCAAGGGGAAGGCCACCGACCTCCTCGGCTCCCGCATCGACTACGTCGTGAAGTTCAACGGCGGCAACAACGCCGGCCACACCGTCGTCGTCGGCGGCGAGAAGTACGCCCTGCACCTGCTGCCCTCCGGCATCCTGACGCCCGGCGTGACCCCGATCATCGGCAACGGCGTCGTCGTCGACCTCGAGGTGCTGTTCCAGGAGCTCGACGCCCTGCGCGCCCGGGGTGTCGACGTCTCGAAGCTGCTCGTGTCGGCCAATGCCCACGTCATCACGCACTACCACCGCACCGTCGACAAGGTGACCGAGCGGTTCCTGGGCAAGCGCCAGATCGGTACCACCGGTCGCGGCATCGGCCCGACGTACGCCGACAAGATCAACCGCGTCGGCATCCGGATCCAGGACATCTTCGACGAGAACATCCTGCGCCAGAAGGTCGAGGCCGCGCTCGACCAGAAGAACCACCTGCTGGTCAAGGTCTTCAACCGCCGCGCCATCGACCCGGAAGAAGTCGTCGAGTCGCTGCTCTCGTTCGCCGAGCGCCTGCGCCCGATGGTCGCCGACACCGCCCTCGAGATCCACCGTGCCCTGGAGCGTGGCGAGACCGTCCTGTTCGAAGCCGGCCAGGCCACGATGCTCGACGTCGACCACGGCACCTACCCGTTCGTCACCTCGTCGTCAGCGACCGCCGGTGGCGCCGCGACCGGTTCCGGCATCGGCCCGGGCAAGCTCGAGCGGATCATCGGCATCGTCAAGGCGTACACGACCCGCGTCGGCGCAGGCCCGTTCCCGACCGAGCTGTTCGACGAGTCGGGCGAGTTCCTGCGCGCCAACGGCTTCGAGTTCGGCACCACCACCGGCCGCCCGCGCCGCTGTGGCTGGTACGACGCCCCGATCGCCCGCTACACGGCACGCATCAACGGTGTGACCGACTTCGTGCTCACCAAGCTCGACGTCCTGACCGGGCTCGAGACGATCCCGGTGTGCGTCGCGTACGAGGTCGACGGCGTCCGTGTCGACGAGGTCCCGGTCAACCAGTCCGACTTCCACCACGCGAAGCCGGTGTACCAGGAGTTCCCCGGCTGGACCGAGGACATCACCGGAGCCCGCACCTTCGACGACCTGCCGAAGAACGCGCAGGACTACGTCCTGGCGATCGAGGCCATGTCCGGCGCACGGATCTCCGCGATCGGCGTCGGCCCCGGCCGTGACGCCATCGTCGTGCGGCACGACCTGCTCGGTGCCGACGAACGTGCCGCCGAGCGCGCCGGCGAACGCACCGACGCAGCGTGACGATGCGGATCCTGTTCGTCTGCAGCGGCAACATCTGCCGGTCCCCGCTCGGCGCGCAGGTCCTGACGGCACGGCTCGGCCCGGACGCTCCGGCGTTCGTGGTCGAGTCGGCCGGCACCATCGCCGACGACGGCGCCCCGATGGACGCCGCCGCGGCCGAGCAGTCCGTGCGGCTCGGCGGAGATCCCTCGGTCCACCGGTCGCGGTACCTGACGGCCGAGATCGTCGAGCGCGCCGACCTGGTGCTGACCGCCGAGCGATCGCACCGTGCAGCCGCCGTCTCCCTGGCGCCCCGGGCGTCCAAGCGGACCTTCACGATCAAGCAGTTCGCGCGGGTGCTCGCCGGCCTCGAGGCCGGTGACCTGGCCGACGTGACGACCCCGCAGCAGCTCGTGGAGCGCGTCGCCCGGTTGCGCGGCACCGTCCCGCCGCCAGCCGACCCGGCCGACGACGACGTGGACGACCCCTACCGTCGCTCGACGGCGACCCACCAGCGCGTCGCCGACGAGCTCGACGCGGCGCTGACGCTCATCGCCGACGCACTTCGGGCAACGCTGCGCTGACGCTGCGTTGCGCCGCGCACGGTGCGTGGTTGTTCGCCCGGTGCGAGGTTGGCGGCCTGGTGCAGGGCTGTAGCGGCGCACTGAGCGAGCAAGCTCGCACGGGCTGAGGGACGCAGCACGGTGCGAGTCCTGCGGCTGCGCGGACCCCGTCGTCCTGGCGCACGTGGCTGCGCAGCGCGACGCCTGAACAGAGCCGCGAGACGCCGGCGTCCCGCGGGCCGAGTCGGTTCGGAAGACGCCGTCGTCGGACGAAGGCGCCGCCGAGTGCTCGAGACGCCTCCGAACATGGCGGCGTCTCGAGCACGACGGGGCGTCGAGCGATGACGACGGCGTGTTCCTCACCCCGGCGAAGCAAGGCCGGTGCACCTCGGCGAAGCACGGCCGGCCACCACGGCGACCGGACCGGACGGGACCGGACCGGCCAGCAGCGCACTTGCATCCTTCGATGGAACTCCCGCAGGTGCATCCCGAAGCCGGTCGTCCCCGAGCGCACTGGTTCCTAGCGTCGTGTGCATGACGAACACCACCGAAGTCCGGCCCACCGCCGGCACCGCAGCCCGCGACCGAGGGGGTGTCCGCGGCCTCATCGCCCGGCACCCGCTCGTGTCCTTCTTCACCATGGCACTCGGCCTGAGCTGGCTCGCGTGGGTGCCGTACATCCTGTCGCCGCACGGCATGGGCGTGTGGGACATCCACTTCCCCGAGGTCCTGGGCAGCGCGCAGTTCACGGGCGTCCTGCCCGGGGCGCTCCTCGGCCCGCTGGGCAGCGCGTTCATCGTCACCGCGGTCGCCGACGGTCGCGCGGGGCTCCGCCGCTGGGTCGGACGGCTGTTCCGCTGGCGGGTCGCCTGGTACTGGTACGCGCTGGCACTCGTCGTCGTGCCGGCCCTGATCGTCGTGTCCGCGCTGCCGTTCGCCGGTGGTGACGTGCGGGCCCCCTCGGCCCTGGCCTTCGCCATGCTCGTCCCCGGGCTGATCATCCAGCTGTTCTCGACCGGCCTGAGCGAGGAGCCCGGCTGGCGCGACTTCGCCCTGCCCCGCCTGCAGCACCGCTTCGGGGGCCTCGGTGCCGCCGCGATCCTCGGCCCGATCTGGGCGCTCTGGCACATGCCGCTGTACTTCAGCGACTGGGGCGGCTGGCCGAACGCGCACTGGAGCGAGCCCGTCGTGTTCGCCCTGTTCACCATCACCTTCAACGTCGTGATGATCCAGGTCTTCAACAAGACCCGCGAGAGCCTGCCCCTGGCCCTGCTGCTGCACGTCGGCGTGAACAACACGATCTCGACGCTGTTCCCCGAGATGTACCCGAGCATGACCGCCGGCACGCTGATGATCGGCCTGACCATCATGTCGACCATCGCCGCCGTGGTGCTCCTCGTCGCGACCCGTGGCCGCCTGGGTTACGACCCCGCCCGACGCGCCCTGCCCCTCGACGCACCGGTCCCCGCCCGCGCCCGCCTCGTAGGATCCAACGATGGCACCCGCTGAGCACGACGCGCTGCGCGCACCGGCCGAGCCGGCAGCGCAGCGCGCACCGGCCGAGCCGGCAACGCAGCGCGCCCGCCGCGTCGACGTCTTCGTCGCCCTCGGCACGGCCGTCGTCGCCCTCGGGCTGCTGCTCGGCCTGCCACCCCTGGACGCCCTCGAGCCCGACGGTGCCGCCCTGGCGCTGCGGGCGCCCGCACCGTTCACCCTGGCCTGGAGCGTCCTGGCGCTCGGCCTGGTGGTCCAGTCGGCCGCCCTGCTCGCCGCCCGTCGGGCACCGCGCACCGTACTGATCGTCATCGCCGCCCTGCCGGTGGTGGTCGCGGCGCTCGCCCCGGAGTCGTCCGACCTGTTCGGCCTCACCGCACTGCCCGTGGTCGTCGCCGTCGTCCTCGCAGCACTCCGTGTCCCGCTGGCCCGCCTGTGGCCGACGCTCCTGGTCGCCGGGGCGCTGGTCGCCGCCGGCAGCGCGGTGCTGTCCGCCGTCGCCGGTGGTGCGTTCCGCGGCGACTTCTCGACGGGCCTTGCCGGGTCGCTCGGGCAGGGCGTGCTGCAGGCGATCGGTGCGGTCGGCCTGCCCCTGCTGGTCACCCTGCTCGTGCAGTCCCGGCGCGAGGTCCGCGTCGCCCGCACCGCCGAGGCCAGTGCCGTGAACCGTGAGCAGGACGCCCTGGTCGACGCCGCGGTGTCCCGCGAACGAGCAGCGATGGCCCGCGAGCTCCACGACATCGCCGCGCACCACCTGTCCGGCATCGCGCTGATGGCCGCCGTCATCGACCGGCGGATCGACGCGGACCCGGAGCGTGCCCACGAGGGTGCCCGCCAGGTCCGGGAGCAGAGCACCGCCGTGCTCGAGGACCTCCGCCGCCTGGTCGGCCTGCTCCGCGACGACGCCCCCGCCGAGCGCGCCGTCGAGACGGTCGCCGGCATCGTCGACCTGGCCGAACGCGCCCGGTTCCGCAGTGACGTCCGGCTCGACGTGCTGCCGGGTGACCGTCCGCTGGCCGACGGCGTCGGCCCGCTCGCACAGCTCGCCGCCTACCGCACCGTCCAGGAGGCACTCGCCAACGCCGCCCTGCACGCCCCGTCCGCCCAGTGCACCGTCACCATCGACGACCGTGACGCGACCCGGGTGGTGATCCGGGTGGAGAACGCACCCGCCACCGTCCCGGCAGCGGGGACCTCTCCCTCGGGTGGCAACGGCCTGCGGGGGATGCGCGAGCGGGCGGACCTGGTCGGCGCGCGCCTCCAGACCGGCCCGACCGCGACCGGCGGATGGCTGGTGGAGCTGGCGCTCGGCCGGGAGGCACCTGCCGCACCCGCGCAGGCCGCCGACGGCACCGGGGTGGTCGCGTGATCCGCGTGCTGGTCGCGGACGACCAGCCCCTGGTCCGCGCCGGGGTGTCCGCGCTCCTCGGCGCGGAGCCGGACATCGAGGTGGTCGGCGTGGCCGCCGACGGCGGCGAGGCGCTCGCGCTGGCGCGCGAGACGCGACCCGACGTCGCCTGCCTGGACATCCGAATGCCGGTGATGAACGGCATCGAACTCGCCCGGATCTTCTGTGCGCCGGACGCCGATCCGGCGATCCCCGCGCTCATGCTGACGACGTTCGACCTGGACGACTACGTGTTCGGGGCGCTCGAGGCCGGTGCGTCCGGCTTCCTGCTCAAGGACGCCGAGCCGGACACCATCGTCGACGCCGTGCGACAGGTCGCCGCCGGCAACGGCACGCTCGACCAGGCCCTGACCCGGCGGGTGCTGCGGGAGTTCGTTTCACGGCGGAGCCTGCAGCCGGTGTCCGGCGACCGGGCCGACGGCGTGCTGACCGCCCGCGAGCGCGAGGTGCTCCTGCTGCTGGCGCAGGGGATGTCGAACGAGGAGATCGCGGCCGCCCTGGTGCTCGAGGTGTCGACCGTCAAGTCGCACCTGGCGCGGATGCTGCCGAAGCTCGGGGTGCGGTCGCGGCTGCAGGCCGTGGTGTGGGCGTACCAGAACCGGATCGTGACGGTGCCGGAGCAGCCGTAGGGCCTGTCCGGGGAACGCGCGTTCCCGTTCGGGGGACTGTGCACGGCCGCTCCGGGCTGGTGCAGTGTATGCATGCACATCGAAACGCCGCCGGTCACCACCTCCGACGACACCGCCCTGCGGGGTGAGGTCATCCACGGGATGATCACGGCGTTGCGTTCCCGTCCGCTGCACGAGGTGACCCCCGAGGTCGTCGCGGCTGCGGCCGGTGTGGACACCGACGTCGTCGGCCGCACGTTCCCGAGCTGGGACGGCCTGCTGCTCGCCACCATCGACCGGTGGAACGAGGAGCGCACCGTCCCGCTCATGCCCCTGGCCGAGCAGCACGGCACCATCCGGTTCCTGCGTGCGATCGTCACCGCGAACGTGGCCGACCCGTCGCTCATGCGGTTCCTGACGGCGACGCTGAACATCGCGGCGTCGCCCGAGCACCCGCTCGCGCCGATGCTGCACGTCCGGTGGCGCCGGTTCCACGCCTTCGTGCAGCACGCCCTGGAGCGCGACGTCATGCTCGGCCGTGAGCCGGGCACGATGGAGCCGGCGCGCGGCTCGGAGCAGCTGCTCGCGACCTACGAGGGGCTGCAGCTGCAGTCGATGGTGCGGCCGGAGATGGACCTGCTCGAGGCCTTCGACCGCGCCGTGACGCGCCTGCGCGAGGGCTGGTCCCGTGCGTACGTGCCGCCCCTCTGGGACCTCGACCGGGTCGGTTGACCCTCCGGGGTGGCCCGTCGGGCCGCCCCCCCACAGACCGAGGACGCTAGGGCGTCCGAGGGCAGACGCTCACCGTCTGCACGCGTCGCCGCACGATTCGGGTTCGAGCGGCGGCGCGTACCAATCTCTGCAGGCCGTGCGTGCGTTCCGCGCCGGTCGCGTGCGCTCGTTCCGCGTCACTCGGCGTGCTCGTTCCGCGCCGTCAGTCGGCGTGCATCGCGAGCGGTCGCTCCGTGTCCACCTCGACGGGCTGCCGGCGGATCGCGATCACCGTGACGTCGTCGTCGTGCGGCACCTCGTCGGCGCGGGCCGACAGTGCGAGGACGACCGCGTGCGGGTCACGGCCGGCGCGGGCGATCGCGGCGACGGACTCGATCGTGTCGTCGAGGTCGTCGTACAGGTCGAGCACGCCGTCGCTGAACGAGACGAGCAGGTCACCCGGTTCGAGGGCGCCCTGGGTCGTCGCCCACTCCTCGCGGATGCCGAGCCCGAGCGGCATGTCGCCGGAGCGCAGCCGGTCGACGTGACCGTCCGCGCGCAGGACGAAGCTCAGCCCGTGCCCGGCGTCCGCCCACTGGAGGGCGCCGTCGTCGGAGATCCGGGCGTGGAACAGCGTGGTGAAGGCGAGGTCGGGTCCGACGCCCTCGGCGGTCAGCCCGTCGGAGGCCCGCTTCAGTGCCTCGCCGGGGTCCTCGACGGTCCGGGCGCTGCGCAGGGTCGCGCGCACCGCGGCCGCGATCAGCCCCGCGCCGACGCCCTTGCCCATGACGTCGCCGAGGCTCACCGCCACCCCGGTCGGCGTCGGGTACCAGTCGAAGAAGTCGCCACCGACGCTCCGGGCCGGCAGGCAGGCACCGGCGACGACGACGTCCTGGGTGATGCGGCCGGTCGTCGTCGGGAGCAGGGATCGCTGCACCGCCGCTGCCCGGTCGATCTCGGCGCGGACCTTGCCCTCACGTGCCTCGGCCGACCGCAGGTTCAGGCGCGAGCGACGGGAGAGCTCGTGCACGACGACGGCGACGGTGCCGAACACGACGACGAGGATGCCCAGGCGGACGAGTTCACTCGCGCCGGGCGCGTCGGACGGGGTCAGGACGTAGGGCGCGAGGATCACGAGCACGATGCCCGCGATCGCGAAGAGCACGGTGCGACGGTTCTCGAGCGACGCCCACCAGACCACCGGGAGCACCACGATCGCGGTGAACAGCGAGGAGCCGGAGCCCGTCCCGGTACGCAGCAGTGCGATCGTCAGGAAGTCGACGGTGAGCAGGACCGGCACCACCCAGGCCGCGCTGCGCACGAGCGTGGGGATCGCGCTCATCAGCGTCGCGACCACCACGCCGACCACGCTCGCGACGAACAGGTGGTGCTGGGTGATCGCCAGCGTCGGCATCACGACGCTCAGGAACGCCGACAGCGCCAACAGGCCGCTGATCGGAGCCTGACGGACGAGAGGGTTGTCGACGATGCTGGTTGGGCGAGTCATGCTCAGTGCAGGCTAGTGGTCCGGGCTGCTGAGCGACCGACTCTGACCCCATCTGGGGACGCGGCCCTGGCCGCTCAGCGCGGCCAGGTGGCGACGACCGCGACCGCGTTGAACAGCACGTGCGCCAGGATCGCGCCGCCGATGCGGTCGGTCATCCCGACGAGCGTGCCGGTGAGCAGGCCGAGCAGGAACGTCGTCACGAACACCTGGAACCCGCCGAGCGACGTGCCACCCGCACCGAGCAGCAGGTGCAGCAGTGCGAACAGGAGCGCCGTGACCAGCACCGCGAGGAACCGGGTGCGGGGCGTGAGCTCGGCGGCGAGCCGGCGCTGGAACAGCCCGCGGAACACCACTTCTTCGAGCACCGGGCTGACGATGACGATGCCGATCGCCGACACGAGCAGCAGCCCGACGTCGGGCGTGCCGAGCGTCGGTGCCGGGACCAGCCCGGTCGACCCCGTGAACGCGATCGACAGGAACACGTCCACCGCGCGGCACACGATCACGATGCCGATCGCGAAGACCACGATCCCCAGGTCGAGCCGCAGCCGCGACACCATCGCCGAACGCGGGGTCCGACGGAGCACCACGGCGGCCGCGACGACGAGCGGCACCCACACGGCGGCGTCCGCGGCGAGCACCTGCAGGACCGGCGAGGGGATGCCCCCAGTCCGGGTGACCTGTCCGACGATCCGGGTCAGGATCACGGCGACGCCGAGTGCGACGAGGATGACGATGAGGTCGCGCTGTCGCCGCACGCTGGGCTCGGTGGTGGTCTGGGCCGGCTCGGAGCGCATGGGGCCACCGTAGAGGACACTGCGCGCCGGATGGCGACTTCCCCCGAGCAGTGCTCGTTCCTGTGGCACTATTTGTATGCCGTGCGCTGGGAGTACCCCGGCGTGCCTGTGTCGGGACCACGGGGACGGCCATGATCGGGGAAGGCAAAGGCGTGGAACTCCGCGACTACATCACGGTGCTCCGCAAGGGATGGGTGCTGATCGTCGTACTCGCCCTGGTGGGAGTGGCCGCAGCCGCAGGGTTCTCCCTGCTGAAGAAGCCGGTCTACTCGGCATCGGCGCAGGTCTTCGTCTCCACCGAGACGTCCGGCAGCGCCAGCGACCTGGCGCAGGGCAACACGTTCACCCAGCAGCGGGTGCTGACGTACTCGAACCTGGTGTCGACGCCGATCGTCCTGCTGCCGGTCATCTCGTCGCTGAAGCTCGACATGAACGCGGACCAGCTCGCGACCATGGTGTCGGCGACGGCGCCGACGAGCACCACCCTCATCGCCATCTCGGTCGAGGGCACCGATCCGGTGCAGGCCGCGAACATCGCGAACGCGACCTCGCAGAGCCTGACCAACGTCGTGCAGGACATCGAGGCCACCGACGCGAGCGGCAAGAGCACGGTCAAGCTCACCCGCGTGAAGCAGGCCGACGTGCCGAGCACGCCGGTCAGCCCGAACGTCCCCGTCAACGTCGCGCTCGGGCTGCTCGTCGGGCTCGCCCTCGGTGTCGGCATCGCCGTGCTGCGCCAGACCCTGGACAACCGGATCCGCACCGAGCTCGACGTCGAGAAGATCAGCGACAAGCCGGTCGTCGGCGGGATCGCCTTCGACGCCAAGGCCGCCGAACGCCCGCTCATCGTGCAGGTCGACCCGCGCAGCCCCCGCGCCGAGTCGTTCCGCACGCTCCGCACCAACCTGCAGTTCCTCGACATCGGCACCGGTGCCCGCACGTTCGTCATGACCTCGTCGATGCAGTCCGAGGGCAAGAGCACCACGGTCGCGAACCTGGCGATCGCCCTGGACAGCGCCGGGTTCCGCGTCATCCTGATCGACGCCGACCTGCGCCGCCCCCGCGTCGCCGAGTACATGGACGTCGAGAGCAACGCCGGTCTGACCGACGTGCTGATCGGCCGCGCCGACCTGGAGGACGTGGCTCACCCGTGGGGACGCGGCAAGCTCGTCGTGCTGCCCGCCGGTCAGATCCCGCCGAACCCGTCCGAGCTGCTCGGCTCGCGTGCGATGCAGGACCTGATCGACCTGCTCGAGCAGCAGTTCGACTACGTCCTGTTCGACGCCCCGCCGCTGCTGCCCGTCACCGACGCGGCGATCCTGGCCAAGAAGGCCTCCGGCGCGATCGTCGCGGTCGCCTCGGGGCAGACGCTGAAGGGCCAGCTCGCCGCGGCCGTCGCCACCCTCGAGAACGTCGGCGCCCCGGTCTCCGGCTTCGTCCTGACGAAGATGCCGCTGAAGGGCCCGGGCGCCTACGGCCACGGCCGCTACGGCTACGGCTACAGCTACGGCCACGACGAGGACGACAACACCGTGACCACGTCGACGCACCCGCCGAAGCGTGCCGGCAAGAAGCTGGGCGTGCTCCGCCGCGCCGGACGCTGAACGGGGCCGATCAGATGAAGACTCGCCGGGGGACCCGAAGCCTCGGCCGCGCACTGCCCCGGACCACGTTCATCCTGGTGGCCGTCGTGGTGGTGGCGCTGATCGTCGTCGACGTGGTGCTCGTCGCGCTCGCCCTGGGCCGCACCGCGCCCGAAAAGAACGGACCGGCGGGTCCGATCCCGACCTTCTCGCAGGCACCGGATCCGAGCGAGACACCGCGGGCCAGCGCGACCGCCGACGCAGACGCCGCGTCGACCAAGCAGCAGGGCCGCCGCCTGTTGGCAGCGGTCGACGGCCAGGAGGCGTGGCGCGCGTCCGGTGGATCGTGCGGCGGCCCGCGGCCGGTGCTGGAACACTCGGTGGACGGCGGGGCGACGTGGGTTCCGGTGGGACTCGGGACGGATGTCGGATCGCTCATGGCGATCCGGGCCTCCAGTGCGGAGCTCTCGATCCTGGTGGGCGTCGGCGACGACTGCACCACGACCGCGCGGACCAGCACCGACGCCGGCGTGACGTGGGAAGCCGGGGCGACCGGCGCAGCCGGTGCCGGCATCAGCACCGACGGTGTCGTGCTCGCGAGCGGAACCGAGCAGGCGCCGTGTGCCGACCCGATCGACGCGTTCCAGGGCGAGCAGACCGCGGTCGTCATCTGCGACGGCCAACTCGAGTGGCGCACCGGTGAGGAAGCCTGGGTCGACGTGCCGATGGGCGGCGTGCGTTCGATCGCCGTCGCCGGCAGCGACTACACGCTGGCCCGCGTGGGGGTCGCGTCGTGCGACGGCGTGCAGCTCGTGACGATGCCCGCCGCCGGGGTGACACCCAGCACCCCCGTCACGCCGGTCGGTTGCGCTGACGGCGCGGACACGGACAACACCGTCACCATCGACCGTGCAGGCCAGGACGTGTGGCTGTGGGACGGCACGACCGTCCGGGTCTCGTCGGACGGTGGGGCGACGTGGTGACCGTCACAGGGCGGATGACCCAAGTCGCCGACAGTTGGGAGAGCTCGTACGCGCGCCGGCTGGTCGTGACCGACACACTCGCACTCATCTGGGTGACGTTCGGCGTCCAGATCGCGTGGTTTGGCCTCGACAGCCGACGGGTCGACGGGAGCATCCCGGACCTGGCGATCGGCTACACCGCCGTGTCGATCTTCATCATCGCTGCGTGGCTCGTCGTGCTCGCGCTCTACGACACTCGGGATCCTCGGTACATCGGTGCCGGGTCGGGTGAGTACCGGCGGATCGTCGACTCAGCGATCCGTCTCTTCGCTTTCATCGCCATCCTGGCGTACGGCTTCAAGGTCGATCTCGCTCGCGGTTACATCTTCATCGCGTTCCCGCTCGGCGTGCTCCTGCTCTTGCTGACGCGCTGGATGTGGCGTCAGTGGCTCGGCGCGCAACGAAGGAACGGACGGTTCTCTGCGCTCGTGCTGCTCGTCGGTTCGGATGAGAGCGTCGAGTACATCAGCCGTGAGCTCGGCAAGCATCCGGAGGAGGGATACCAGGTCATCGGCGCCTGCGTGCCCAATGCCCCCATCGGATCGACGCTTCGCGGTGGTGACATCCCCGTGGTGGGACGCATTCCCGACGCCCTTTCCGCCCTCGCCACGACGGGAGCGGACACGGTCGCCGTCACGAGCTCTGATGAGCTCGGTGCTCGTGCTGTGCGTGAACTGAGCTGGGGGCTCGAGAGCGGCCGTCAGCACCTCGTCGTGGCCCCGAGTCTCACTGACATCAACGGCCCACGCATCCACATGCGTCCGGTCGCCGGTCTGCCTCTCATGCACGTCGAGATGCCGCGGTACGAAGGGGCCACCCACTTCGCGAAACGAGCGTTCGACATCGTGGGCTCGAGCGTGATGATCTTGGTGCTGTCCCCGCTGCTCGTTGCGATCGCCGTCGCCGTTCGGATCAGCAGCACAGGTCCCGTCCTCTACCGCCAGCAGCGGATCGGACTCAACGGGAAGCCCTTCCACATGCTGAAGTTCCGTTCGATGCGGGTCGGAGCGGACGCTGAGCTCGCCGCGTTGCTCGCGGAGCAGGGCCGCGGCGGGGAACCCCTGTTCAAGGTGGAGAACGACCCGCGAGTCACTCCCGTGGGCCGATTCCTCAGGAAGCACTCGCTCGACGAGTTCCCGCAGCTGTTCAACGTACTGACGGGCAGCATGAGCCTGGTCGGCCCACGTCCTCAGCGAGAAGGCGAAGTGGCGCTCTACGACAACGCTGCACGGCGGCGCCTGCTCCTCAAACCGGGTATGAGTGGGCTCTGGCAGGTGAGCGGACGTTCGAGCCTGTCGTGGGAGGACGCCATCCGCCTCGACCTGTTCTACGTGGAGAACTGGTCGGTGACGGGCGACGTCGTGATCCTCTGGAAGACCGTTCGAGCTGTGCTCGCGCCAGGCAAGGAAGCATCATGACCTCGGTGCGGCAACGGAACCCGGACACCGTGCTGATCGTCGAGCAGAACCCCACAGGGCATCGTTTGTTCTACGTCCGCGTGCTTGCAGAGGCGGCTCTCGCTGCAGGGGCTCGTGTCGTTGTCCTCCTCGGGCCGGACCCGGCTCCTGACGCCGAACAGGTGCACTTGGCCTCCGTCATCGACCGGATTGAGTTGCTACGGCGGCCACTGATGAGCCACGACGACGTCTCGCGTCTCTCGCATCAGGTCGAAGCCCATCGGATTGTCATCCCGGATGCGGATCGCTTCGCCCTGCGCCTGGCAGTTCGACGTCGGTGGGCGGGCTCAGGGCGGCTGAGCCTGCTCATCATGCGCGAGTCGGCGCAGCCCACGGGGTCCCCACTCGCGGACGGTCTGAAGACACGACTGAGGACCGTCGCGTTCCGCCGGGTCGCTCGTCTGCGGAACGTCGATCTTCGTGTTCTGAAGTCTGCTGGGTGGGCCGGCACCGCGCGGTTCCCCGTCGCGGTCGATCCCGTGGTCATCGCGTCGTCTGATCGGTCCGTCGAACTGTTCCGCGCCGAGCACGGGATGGACCGCGAGCGGTACTGGTTCGCGGTACTCGGGGCGATCTCCGCACGGAAGAACGTCGGTCTCATCGTCGATGCGCTCAGGAACGTGCCATCGCCCTGGGGGCTCCTCGTTGCCGGCCAGATCGACGAGGACATCAGCGAGGAGCTCCGAGTCCGGCTCGGTTCGATGGTCTCCGCGGGCTCTGCGGTCGTCGTGGATCGACTCCTGACGGACGATGAACTCGACACCGCCGTCCGGGCTGCCGACTGCCTGGTCCTCGCCCACTCCAACGAAGGGCCGAGCGGACTCCTGGGAAAGGCGGCGGCATCCGGCACACGGGTGGTGGCAGCAGGAGCGGAGAGCCTCAGACGCGACGTGTCGGCGCTGGGTGGCCTCGGCGAATGGGCACAACTCGACGAGGGTGCCCTGGCCGCGCTGCTCCACCGCTCGACTCGTCAGCCTCGACCCCGGGCGGTGCTGCCAGCAACGACATCGGCATTCACCGACGCGCTCCTGTGAACGGCGGTCCGACCAGAGGTGAGCGGCCGATGGCGCACCAGGCGGTACTGCTCGCCGGAGCGACCGGGTTGTCCCAAGTGCTCGTCGCAGTGCTCTACCTCTTCGCTGCCCGGGGTGTCGGCCCCGAGGCCTTCGGGTCTGTTGTCTCAGCGATCGCACTGGGCACGGCAGCGGCGGGCTTCATCGACTTCGGCACGAACAACCACTGGACCCGGGAACTGGCGCGTCAGGCCATCGGACGTGATGTCTTCGCCACGCGCCTGTTCTCGAAGATTGCCATCACCATCGCGCTGGCGGTCATCTGGACGGTCGTGCTGGGGATCGCAGCGCCGGCTTCCCATCTCTGGCTCGCTGGCCCCATCGCCGCCGCGCTCGTGGCCAACCAGGCGTACCAGGTGCCGCTCCGCAGCATTGCACGTGGCGATCTGGTTGCGATCGTCATCCTTTCCGACCGAGCGTCCGCGGCGGTGTTCTTCTTCGGGCTGCTTGCGGTCCAAGTGCCGTCGACCGTCGCGCTTTGGATCGCGCTCGCTGCGGGTTCGGTACTCGCTTCCGTCATAGCGAGTGCGCTGGCACCGGATCGTCTCACCGGTGTCCGCCTGCGACTGGTGAACCCCTGGGTCGGGGCTCGGTACTTCGGCATCACCGTGGTGGCGACCAGTGCACAGTCCCTGGACCTGTCGCTGCTGTCGGCCGTCGGCGGAAGCGCGGCGTCGGGTGTCTACGGAGCGGTCAGCCGATGGACCCAGCCCATGAGCCTGCTAGCTGCGGCCTTCTCGTCAGCGCTCGCACCCTACGCGGCGAGGAGCCCCGATCTCAGAACCGCCTGGAGCGAACTCCGACGGGCCCTCTGGATGCCGATCGCCGCGATCGGACTCGCCGTCGCGGTCTTCTTCGCGGCGCCGATCGTCGTCGACGTGCTTCTCGGCGACGACTACGCAGGGTCCGCGGGGGTGCTCCGGCTGCTCGCGCTGGTCGTGATCCCGTCGATCATCTGCCAGCCCCTCGTCGTGATCCTGCAGGCTTTCGGACGCGACCGGTACGTTGCCCTCATCATGGTGATCGCAGCGATCGCGCAACTCGTTCTCGTTCTCGTTCTGGGGCATGCGAGTGGTGCGCTCGGCGCGGGTCAGGCCGCGCTGGTTTCCCAACTGCTGATCCTCATCGCCCTGATCGCGGGAGTCCTGCACTTCAGGAGCACTACCTCGAAGGAGGGACGCCCATGACGGGGACCGTGCTCCTCACCGCGACGGTGCGCCCGAACACGACGATGTACCTGGTGCAACACGATCCGGCCGCGAGGCTCGAACAGTACCGGCACGCGATCTCGAGTTGGGCCACACAGCTCGAAGGCACGTCGTTCGATCTCACCGTGGTGGAGACGAGCGGTGCGACCGCGACGGAGTTGCTGTCAGCAGTCGATCCCCGTCTCCGCTCTCGTGTCCGAACGATCCAGTACGACCCATCCGAATCGGATGCGAGTCGCGGCAAGGGCCGTCTCGAGGCTGACGCGATCGCGTGCGGGGTAGCCGCCATCGAGCAGGATTCCGACCCGGACCAGGGCATCTACAAGTCCACGGGTCGACTCGTTCTCCGGAACGCCCGACGACTCGTGCGCCCGATTCCGCTCGACGCCGTCCGGGTCCGGATGACCCTCGATCGCTCCTTCGCGGACACGCGGTTCGTCGGTGCCCACGCGCAGGTTTGGCGGACGATCCTCCTCGCCGACACCGCAGCCGTCGACGAGGAGGCCGGGATCTACCTCGAGCACGTCCTCGCTGGGGCGGTCGCGCGTGCAGCAGCCCTGCAACAGATCCGGATCGAGCGCTTCCCGGAACGGCCGCACTTCGCCGGGCAATCAGGCTCGACGGGCCGCCGGTACCGTCGTGGCCTCACGTCCGCCCTGCCCGCGCTTCCGCTTCTCGCGGAGCAGGGGCTTGCTCGTCTTGCTTCGAGGAAGCAGACCTGAGACTTCCGGCGTCTGCTCAGCGAGCGCGGCGCCGACGAGCAGGACGGCGAGCCCGACCGTGATCGCGAAACCCTTGTCCTCCAAGGACGCGCCGAAGGGCAGGAGCGCGACGAGGATCGCGACGCACCCGCGGACGGCGGTGTTCGCGATCGTCCACTCGAACATGGGCGCACGCCGCAACAGCGGCACGAAGATCAGCACGAGGCACGTGAGCAGGATGACGCAGCCGATGATCCCGAACTTCGCCAGGTAGACGAGAGGACTGTCGACCGAGAAGTCGGTACCGGCGACACCCGTGGTCGGATTGATGAAGGTCTGGCCTTCACCCCTGCCCATCAGGAGGTTCTGCTGCCAGAGCATGAGGCAGTACTCGTAGGCACGAGAACGAATCGCTCCCGACTGATCAGAACCGACGCCGTTCTGGATCGTCTGCCAGATGCTCGCGAAGCGCTGAGCCAAGAAGTTCTCGTTCTGGAAGAACTGAGCAGTCAGGGGCACGGCCGCCGCGATCGCCGCGAGGCCGACCACGGCGGCCGTCACGATTCGCCGGACAGGCGCGCGTCGCTTGCTCCGCGCGCCCACGATGCCGATGAGGACTGCGGCGAAGACCACGCCGGTTCGAGTACCGGTCACCAGGACCGCGAACACGAAGGCGAGGCCTGCCGCAAACCACGCCCAGTTGATCCGTGAACCCGCCAGCGCCATCGCGAAGCTGAGTGACACGGCCAACGTCAGCGCGGTCAGCGACGACAGGAGAGCGGCATCGCCGTCCACGGGTTGCGCCGACACCAGACCGCGTGCGGCGATCCAGCGCGCGGCGAAACTGTACGCCGCGAGTGCGCCCACCAGGACCACCAGGATGCGAGAAGTGCGAACACTCGTGGTGCCGATCGCGTCGAGGGCGATGATCACCGCGCAGCCGATCAAGATGTACGTGGCCCCGTCTCGGAGCCAGTTCGACAACGAAGCCCCTTGAACCGCGACGGAGTAGGGGAGGACGATCAGGACCTGCCACAGGATGATCCCTATCCCGCCCATGTACGCGGGGAACAGCGACCGCAACGCTGGCGACTCCGACAGCCCTCTCAACTTCGTCAGACTGACCAACACCGATACGCCGACCACCGCGAAGTAGAACAACTTCGGTGCACTGAGACCGCTCGAAGTCTGGAAGACGAGGAACGCGCCGAACACGAAGAATGCGGCGCGTGCCCAGGAGTAGCGGATGACCAGGGCGAGTGCGAGCGCAGCGGGGATGACCAACGCCACGCGTGGGTCGGAGGATGCGCCAACCGCGAGTGCACACGTGACCGCCGCTGCGAGAACGACCAGTGCGCCTGTGCGTGTCCCCGATCGCATGTCCGAACTCTAGCCGGTTCGGCGAGTTCGACGACCTACTCTTGAGGCCATGAGGCGACTCGTTCTTCTGCTGTTCGGGGATTTCCGAATCTCGTGGCTCCGCACGCTCCTCCAGCTGGTCCGCGGGCGTCGAATCCTCATCGGGCGGCGCTTTCGTCTGAAGGGGACGCCTGAGCTCGTCGATGAACGATCTCGTTTGACGCTCGGAACGCGCCCGTACGGTTTCGCGACAGGTCGAGATGACGGCATCCTCCGCGTGCGTGGCAGGCTGCTGATCCGTGGCAGGGTCGCGATCGGAGTCGGATCGAGGATCGAAGTGGCGCCGGGCGCACTCGTGGACATCGGCGAGGACAGCTACTTCTCCCCGAACGTGAGGATCATCGTGAGCTCCGGGCTCACCATCGGGCGTGGATGCGCGATCGGGTGGGACGTCCAGATTCTGGACGACGACCAGCACGTCTTCCGGAGTGGAGATCGGCAACGACCCCGGTCTGCTCCGATCGCCCTCGGGGATCACGTGTGGGTCGGGAGCAAGGCAATGATCTTCAAGGGTGTCGAGATCGCCGACGGGTGCGTCGTCGCCAGCGGCGCCGTCGTGACGAGGAGCGTTGACGAACCGAACAGCCTCATTGCGGGAAACCCTGCTTCCGTCGTCCGCCGAGGGATCGCCTGGGACTGATCGGGGTCTGGCTTCAACCCTGGTCGAGTGCGCCGAGGAAGACCGATGCGAACGCGGCCGGCGTGTGCTGGAGGATCTCCGGGGTACTGATGTGGCCGCGCCAGTCTGACTTCGACGCGACGAGCGCCTCCGCGAGGGAGTCCACGTCGGGAGCGCACGTGTAGACGCCCTGCATGTGCTTCGTCGAGGCAGCGACGCCGCTGCTCGAGGTGACCACCGCGTGGAGACCGGCTGCCAGTCCCTCGTTGACGACGAGTCCCCACACCTCTTCAGAAGACGGGAGGACCAGGGTGTCGCTCGCGATCACCTCGTCGATCGCCGCGTCGTTCTCCGTCGTTCCCGTGAGCGTGACGTGCTCACTGAGGCCCATGGACCGGACACGCTCTTTCAGCATGTCTCGCTCGGGGCCATCGCCGACGAAGACGAGGACGTCCTCCGGCCCACGGACCTTCGCGAACGCTTGCAACAGGAGAGCGGGTTGTTTCCGCCTGACCAACTGTCCGACGAAGATGAATCGGTGTCCGCGCGCCTGCTGGTCGCTGGCCCGAACGGAACGCGCTCGATCTGCGATGTGCTGGACGTCGACGGCGTTGAAACCGCGGTGGATGCGCTCGGCGGCGACACCGAAGCTCTTGAGAGCGTCCTCTGCATCCGCACCTGGGACGACGACCGCGTCGAGAGAACGCATGAACAGGCTCCGCGCTCGCGCGATCATTCCGGAGCGGTGGCGGTTCGTGTTGAGGGTGGATTCGTAGAAGCCGACGGTTCGGATCCGACGGAGTTTCGCGACGAACAGGAGTTGCCAGTAGGCGGGGGACTCCCACCCTCCGAGCAGGACCGCGTTCGGCTTTCGCGTGAGGGCAAATCGAGGGTCGAGGAGCGTGTACAGGCTCGTTTCGCCCCTGCGCAGCTTGAGCGTGCGGAGTGTCCGGTGTCGAAGCCCCCGGAGCCCGCGCTCAGACCAGTCGGCGGGGCGACGCCCTTCGCGCACACGCTGCCGGTCGCTTTCGAGGAGGAACACCGTGAGGTCAGCCCGGCTCGCGAGGTGTTCCCAGACCGGAACGCGGTAGGGAGCCGCGATGTTCGTGAACCAGTGCAGAACCGGCACCTGTCCCCGGCTGCCCGCCAAGGCGTCAGGCTTCGGCATCGTAGACGTCCTGCAGACCTTCGACCACCTGGGACATCGAGAACCGCTCCTGCGCGAGTTGTCTCGCCCGGGCCCCGGTCTCGGCTGTCGTCTGTGGTGAGTTCAACGCTTCCTCGAGTCGGATTCGCAACTCATCGACGGATCCGAAGGTCCACCCCGCCCGCGCCGCCGAGATGAGCGGGGCGAGCGCAGAGGTGTGGTGCACGATCGGCGGTGTTCCAGTGGACATCGCCTCCAGGATGGTCATGCCGAAGGGCTCGTCGGCGGCCGGCTGAACGAACACCTCAGCTGACTTCATGTGGTCGACGACCTCGTCTGGAGGGACTGATCCGACGAGCGCGACGCGCTCGCCTCCAGGGAATTCGCTCAGCGCGCTGCGGACGTTGGAGAGGTCGCCTTCGTCGGGGCCAGCAATCCGGAAGGTGTCGTCCGGGTAGCGGCTCGCCAGCTCCGCCGCCGCAGCGGCGAACACGGTCGCTCCCTTTCGCGGGTGAAGCCGGCCGAGGAACAGCGCACCCTGCCGGAGTCGTGGTTCGGCATCGTCATGCGCCGGGATGCCGTTCTCGAACAGCACTGACGGCGTCGTCCCGGCTGACAACCGAGCGACCTCACGGCTCTCCTCGGGGGTGAGCACCAAGGCCGTCCGGGCGGCCGAGACCACGCGGGCGGTCATCAACGAATCGACGACGTGCGCCGACCGCTTCGATGAGGCATCGATCATCCCATGGGTGTGGATGACGTAGGGGAGCGATCGTCGGCGGAGGGCCATGGCGATCGGCAGCGTGACGAGGTCACGCGCGAGGTGGACGTGGAAGATCTCCTTGCCGGTGAGTCCGCGGAGGACCTTCCGTCGGAGGCCAGGCGCCACCGTGGTCGCGAAACCCATCCCCGGGACGAGGCGGCGAGAGCGTGCGAGCTGGAGTGGCACGCCCCGCCAGTCCGTCGGCAGTGTCTCGTAGCCGTCTGCTCCCGCGAACACCGATGAGTCGATTCCACGACGCCGTTGTTCGGCTGCGATGTCGAGCGCGACCTTCGTGGGGCCACCGAAGCGGCCGTCGGGGGAAACGAGCGTGACCACGTGTCGAATGACGTGCTCAGCCATGCCGGGTGCCCGTCACGACTGCCGGGTTCCCGACCGCGATCGAGTTCTCGGGGATCGCACCACGGACCACCGAGAGCGGCTGCACGAGTGCTGACCGACCGATGTGGGCACCCCCGAGGACCACGCAGCGAGCCGTTACCCAGGCCCCGTCCTCGATGACCACCGGTCGAGTGATCAGCCCCATGTCCCGCCGGTGCGCGTGACTCCCGGTGGTCACGAACGTGTCCTGCGAGACGACGACGTCGTGGCCGATGGTCACGTGGTCCTGGTTGTGGATCCAGACGCCTTCGCCGATCCAGCTGTCGTTGCCGATGCGGAGCTTCCAGGGAAAGCGCACACGAGTGCGGGGACGGAAGATCACGCCGTCGCCGATGTCTGCCCCGAAGCGGCGTAGCACGGCGACGCGGAGCCGCGAGCTGATCTGGAGGGGATTCGTGACGAAGAGCAGTTCCGCGATGCCCCAGAGGTACACGATCGGTGCCGGCCGCCCCCAGGACGTGCGCTCTCCGGGTGCGGCTCGCAAGCTGATGATCCGGGGCCGCCCCGATGGCTCTTTGTCGAGGTTCACAGTTCAACGTCCCGTACTCGGTCGAGGATGTCCCCGGCTGTTACTGTCCTCGGGTGTCTTCCCGAGTCTCTGTCGTGATCTTCGCACAGAACTACGCACCGGAACCGAGCGGCAACGCGCCGTACGTCACCTCATTGGCCGAGGGGCTGCAGGCGAGCGGGGAATTCGACGTGACGGTCGTCACGGCACATCCGTACTACCCGGACTGGCAGATACGAGCGGGGTACGGCCAGTGGAAGCGTGACGAGACCCTCCATGGTGTCCGCCTCCGCCGGAAACTGCACTACGTCCCTCGCCACCCGACCGCGCTCCGCCGCCTCGTGTCCGAACTCTCGTTCGGTGCCCGTTCAGCTCTTTCATCCTGGGGGCGGCCCGACGTGGTCGTCCTCGTGTCTCCGAGCATGTTCGCGAGTGCGGTGACGATGCTCCGTTTGAAGCTGTTGCATCCGCGTACGCCGGTCCTGGCTTGGGTGCAGGACCTCTACAGCCTCGGCATCCGCGAAACCGGAGGCCGGGCGGAGGTCGCGAAGGCGGTCACGGCAGTCGAATCGTGGTTGTTCCGGAGCGTCGGCATTGTGACAGTCATCCATGAGCGTTTCCGGAACACGGTCACCTCGCTGCTCGGAGTCGAAACCGACCGTGTGCGAGTCATCCGGAACTGGACTCACATCAACCCGGTCGACGGAAGCCGCCGTTCCGCGGCGCGGTCGAAGCTGGGCTGGGGCGATGCCGAGATCATCGCCCTGCACACCGGCAACATGGGCGTCAAGCAGGGTCTCGAGAACGTGGTGCGTGCGGGTGCGCTCGCAGAACGGCGCGGTGTCCAGGTCCGGTTCGTCTTCATCGGCGGAGGCAATCAGCGAGATCGTCTCGTCGCCATGGCCGACGGTTTGACCCAGGTCGATTTCGTCGGCTCTCTACCGGATGACGAGTACGCGCTCGCACTGGGTGCAGCAGACGTTCTGCTGGTCAACGAGCTTCCCGGCGTGTCCGGGATGGCGGTGCCGAGCAAGCTGACTTCGTACTTCGCAGCTGGGCGACCGGTCGTCGCTGCGACGGACGCAGGGGGCGTGACCGAAGAGGAGGTCACGGCTTCGAAGGCCGGGGTGTGTGTCCGAGCGGGGGACGAACGGGCGCTGTTGGACGCGGTCATCGAGGTCGGTGCTGATGCCGAGCGGTCATCGCAGATGGGGCTCGAAGGAGTTCGTTACTACGAACGACTCCTTTCCCCTGATTCGGCCATCGACGCGTTCAAGCAGGCGCTCCAGGACGCTCGCCGAACCAGCACGTCGAAGCGGAAGCGCGGTCACACCGTCGAAGCTGACGCTTGACTCGAGGAGCCCGAGGTCATCACCGGGTGCCGATCTTCCGCGCCGGGCACCCTGCCCAGATCTCACCGGCCGGGACGCTCTTCGTGACGACCGCGTTCGCGCCGATGACCGCACCTTTGCCGACGGTGAGGAACCCACGTGCACAGACGATCTTCGCTCCGGCGCAGATGATGACATCGTCTTCGACGATGAAGCCTTCGAGCGAGGACGCGGGATCTGGTACCCAGACATCGCCGCGTCCGATGGTCACACCGTGGTAGATGGTCACGTTGTTCCCGATCACGGTGCGCGGATGCAGGACGACTCCGAATCCTCGGTGCATGACCTGAAAGCCGGATCCGATCTGAACGTGCGCTGGTATCTCGATTCCGTAGAGGGACAAGAGCTCCCGCGCCGCGCGCCGGAATGGTCCACGGCGAGCCCTGATCGCGCGGTCTAGAAGCGACATCATCTTCTCCGTGGGCACGAAAAGTCGATCGTGAGACCGTAGCCGAAAGGCACCGTCGCGCGGAGTCTCATTCCGACGAGGCTGGTCTAGAGCGTCGGAGGAGTTGTTCGATGGACTGTTGCATCCGGTCCACCATGTCTTCGAGCTTGTACTCGCCGAACCGAGACTCTGCGGCGCGAGCCAGCCGACCGGCTTCTTCTGGGCGGCCGACCAGTTCGTCGAGTGCGGCGGCAAGTGCTTCGGGTGAAGCTTCCGTGACGAGCGAATCGACGCCCGGGCGGAGGTACTCGAACTCAGGAGCGTGGAACGCGGAATCGGCTGTGACGATGGGGAGTCCGAGGGCGAAGCTCTCCGGAGCGATCAGTCCGACTCTGCCCGGATTGAAGATGCCCATGCAGATTCGGGCCAAGAGAGCCTTCTCGCGATCACCGGCATAGCCAATGGAGTGTACTTGCTTCCGCGCGATCGCCGGATCCAGGAGATGCTCCAGATGACCTCGCCCGGCGACCACGAATCGCGCCGGTGACCTCCTCTCCCACAAGACGTCGAGTGTCGAGGCAAGGAGGTCCACCCGTTTGCTCGCGTCGAGACCACCGATGACGGCGAAGTGCGCCCCACCACCGATACCGAGCGCTGCACGAGCATCCCTCTCGGACTGGCCACGTGCAGCAAGAACAGCCCGTCGAAGCGCGCCTGTGTCAGAGGTGTTGCCGAGAACCGAAACCTTGGCTGGATCCGCGCCGAACGCGACTGCGAGGTCTCCGCCGCTCGGCGTGTACGCGAGGACCGCATCTGCCCGTCGCACCTGCCAGGTTCGCAAGGCCTTCGAGACGAACGAGTCCTGACTGACGTAGGAACCCACGTGGCCCCACACCCCCGTCGGAGTAGAGCCGAGTAGCGCTCGATAGGAGTAGATGGCGCCGGCCGCGAGTTCGACGACGACCGCGTCCGCCGACGCCCATGCGGACGGCGCGGGGGCCGTGCGTATCGTCGCCGGACCCAGCTTCAGCGACTTGGTCTTGAAGATGCGGTGCCGAACGTCGGAGAGCTCGACGCTGTCCTGGCGCTCGCGTTGCTCGAAGTCCGGCTCTCCCGACACGATCACCAGTTCGTGGCCGTTGGAACGGAGCCGGCGTCCGAGTTCGGAGAAGAGCGCCGACCGATAGGCAGGAACGTACGGCTGCACGATCACGATCTGGGCCACGTCGCCACATCTCTCATCGGTCGGACCCCGTGAAACCTTCTGGGGAGTGAGTGGGATCGTAGCGCTCGCGTATCCGAGCGTGGGCGACTCCGGAGGACTGTCCAGCACGCGCATTGGAGCACGTCGATGTCTCGTGCTCGGCGTCGTGCCGATGTCGTGTCACCTTGAGGACGTCCGTATGCTCAGGAGCTGGAGGGGCCGCCGGATGACCGACGGGCTCCATAGTGAGAACTGGGGAATCGTTTGACGAAGCGGGCGCTCATTACCGGCATCACCGGACAGGACGGCTCGTACCTGGCCGAGCTGCTGCTCCGGAAGGGGTACGAGGTGCACGGACTCATCCGTCGTGCCTCCACGTTCAACACCTCGCGGATCGACCACCTGTACGTGGACCCGCACAACCCCGATGCCAAGCTGTTCCTGCACTACGGAGACCTCGGCGACGGCGCGCGGCTCGTCAGTCTCCTCAGCGAGCTGAAGCCCGACGAGGTCTACAACCTCGCGGCGCAGTCACACGTGCGGGTGTCGTTCGACGAGCCGGAGCACACCGGTGACGTGACAGGCGTGGGCACCATGCGCATGCTCGAGGCGGTCCGGGTGTCCGGCATCCACACGCGCTTCTACCAGGCGTCTTCCTCGGAGATGTTCGGGGCCACCTCGCCGCCGCAGAACGAAGAGACGCCGTTCTGGCCGCGTTCCCCGTACGGCGCCGCGAAGGTCTACAGCTACTGGGTGACCCGGAACTACCGCGAGGCCTACGGCATGTTCGCGGTGAACGGCATCCTGTTCAACCACGAGTCTCCGCGTCGCGGTGAGACGTTCGTCACCCGGAAGATCACCCGTGCGGTCGCTCGGATCAAGGCCGGCCTCGAGGACCACGTGTACCTCGGCAACCTCGACTCCGTTCGCGACTGGGGGTACGCCGCCGAGTACGTCGAGGGCATGTGGCGGATGCTGCAGGTCGACGAGCCGGACGACTTCGTGCTGGCGACCGGCGGCGACTTCACGGTCAAGGACTTCCTCACCACGGCGTTCTCGCATGCCGGGCTGAACTGGGAAGACCACGTCCGGTTCGACGAGCGCTACCTGCGACCGAGTGAGGTGGACGCCCTCGTCGGCGACGCCTCGAAGGCGAAGGAGAAGCTCGGTTGGGAGGCGACCGTCGACACCGCCGAGCTGGCGAGGATCATGGTCGACGCCGACATCTCGGCGCTCGAGCACGAGGGCCGTCCGTGGATCGACACCGTCCGACTCGAGAGCTGGGGTTCCTGATGGCCACGACCGACTTCACCGCCGGTCCGATCGACCGGGCTGATCGCGTCTACGTCGCTGGACACCGTGGCCTGGTGGGCTCGGCCGTCTGGCGCAAGCTCGAGTCGGAGGGTTTCACGGACGTGGTCGGGCGCACCTCGTCCGAGCTCGACCTGAAGGACCGCGGCGCGGTCTTCGACTTCTTCGCGGACCAGCAGCCGAAGCACGTCGTGCTCGCCGCTGCCAAGGTCGGCGGGATCATGGCGAACAACACCTATCCGCACGACTTCCTGAGCGAGAACCTGCAGATCCAGGTCAACGTGATGGATGCCGCGGTGGAGCACGGTGTCGAACGGCTCGTGTTCCTCGGCTCGTCCTGCATCTACCCGAAGATGGCCGAGCAGCCGATCCACGAGGACGCGCTGCTCACAGGGCATCTCGAACCGACGAACGACGCGTACGCCATCGCGAAGATCGCCGGCATCCTGCAGGTGCAGGCCGTCCGTCGGCAGTTCGGCCGTCCGTGGATCTCGGCCATGCCGACCAACCTCTACGGCCCGGGCGACAACTTCTCGCCGACCGGCTCCCACGTCCTGCCGGCACTCATCCGCCGGTACGACGAAGCCGCTCGCAGCGGTGCGTCGACCGTCGAGAACTGGGGGACCGGGTCTCCCCGTCGTGAGTTCCTGCACGTCGACGACATGGCGGCAGCGGTGTTCCACCTCATGGAGCGCTACGACGGTCCTGACCAGGTCAACGTCGGTACCGGATCGGACGTCACGATCAAGGAGATCGCGGAGACGATCGGCAAGATCGTCGGGTTCGAGGGCGAGACGGTCTGGGACACCACCAAGCCGGACGGTACTCCGCAGAAGCTGCTCGACGTGTCGAAGCTGGCAGACGCTGGATGGACGGCGCAGATCGGTCTCGAGGACGGGCTCCGCAGCACCATCGACTGGTACCGCGAACACGCGGATTCCGTCCGTCAGTGACGGGTGTGGGACGTTCGGAACCGTAGGATCGCCTCATGTCCGACGCGCCCGAGTCGCGACGCACTGCAGCACGCCGGGGGTCCAGGGCCCGGATCGTCCTGTGGGTCGTCCTCGCCCTTGTCCTGCTGCTGATCCTCGCCGTCGCATGGGTGGGCATCCGCGGCATGCTCGCAAAGGGGCACCTGGAGCGGGCCGTCGGGGACGTCGACACGCTCCGGTCCCAGCTGACCGGCGGTGACACCGCCGCTGCCCAGAAGACGGCGCGCCACCTCGAGGACGAAGCAGCGTCGGCGCGATCGCTGACCGGCGACCCCGTCTGGGGTGCTGCGCAGTCCGTTCCGTTCTTCGGGACCAACCTGCGGGCCGTGCGTGACGTGTCGGTGATCGTCGACGACGTGGCCAGCGACGCCGTCAGTCCGGTCGCCGGCGTCATCGGAGGGCTCGGGTCGGACTCGTTCGCGCCGAAGAACGGCAGGATCGACCTCCAGCCGATCGAGGACGCGCAGCCGGCGGTCGCCGAGGCCACGAAGACGCTCCAGCAGGCACGCACCGACGCGGCGCGGATCGACACCAGTGGAACGCTGTCGCCGGTCACCACCGCGGTGGGGAAGCTGCGGAACGCCCTGTCGTCAGCGTCCGAGCAGGCGGTCGCAGCGAACCGCATCGTGCAGCTCGCGCCGGCCATGCTCGGCCATGACGGGGACCGGAACTACCTGCTGCTGTTCCAGAACAACGCCGAGTTGCGCGCGGGCGGAGGCATACCCGGCGCGGTGGCGCTCCTGCAGGTGAAGGACGGTGCGATCAACTTGGGGAGCCAAGCGTCCGGGGCGTCCTTCGGACCGTACGACAAGCCGGTGCTGCCGCTGGCCGACGACACGCGTGGGCTCTACGGGGACATCACCGGCGAGTACATGCTGGACGTCACGCTCACGCCGCGCTTCGACGTGTCGGCGAAGCTCGCGCGGGAGATGTGGAAGCAGCGGTTCGCGCAGCAGGTCGACGGCGTGCTCGCGATCGACCCCGTGACGCTGAGCTACCTGCTCAGGGCGACCGGCCCCGTGCAGCTGCCTACCGGCGACACCCTGACCGCGGACAACGCGGTCCAGTTGCTGCTGAACGATGTGTACGCCAGGTACCCCGACCCGGCCGTGCAGGACGCGTTCTTCGCGTCCGCCTCCAGCGCGGTGTTCGGCAAGGTCGCGTCGGGCGGGTTCGACACGAAGGCCTTCGTGTCTGCGCTGACCCAGAGCGCTGATGAGGGCCGCCTACGGCTCTGGAGCGCGGACAAGGCCGAGCAGCGCCGCATCAGCGGGACACCGGTTGCCGGCGAGCTGCCGACGGCGACCGCCGACTCGAGCCAGTTCGCCGTCTACCTGAACGACGGCACCGGCTCGAAGATGGACTACTACCTCGACAAGAGCATCTCCGTCGGCAGTTCAGTGTGCCGGAAGGACGGGCGTCCGACGTCCGTCGTCCAGATCACCATCAAGAACACGGCACCAGCCGATGCCGCGACGAGCCTGCCGCGGTACGTGACGGGTGGCGGCGACTTCGGCGTCGAGCCCGGCAAGATCAAGACCCTGCTCGCCGCGTACGCACCCGCGGACGCGATTTTCCTCGGTGCCACGAAGGACGGCAAGACGACCGCCGTGCAGACGGCGACCGACGGTGGGCATCCCGTGGCCCAGCTGCAGACCCTGCTCGCCCCCGGCGAGAGCTTGACCTACCGCGTTGCCTTCCTCGGCGAGGCGAAGTACGCGAAGGCAGCGGTGCAGGCGAACTCGACTCCCGGTGTCCGGCAGACCGAGACGAAGCCCCTCACGTTCGACTGCGAGCAGCCGCTCGCCGCTGGCTGACATCGGCAAGCTCCGGAAAGCGAACCGCGGAAGTGCCCCCACTCCGAGGGACAGAAGACCAACCTGTCCGGGTCCAAAGGCCCTTGATCTGACGCACAGCCTGTTCTAGTGCGCACCGTGAGGGCCGCTCACCTGGGGTTTCTGGCATCTGAGGCCTCGACCGACCGACGCTTGGGTCGTGCGGTGGGCAGTGAACGCGGATGAACACACGTCGACCAATGACCAAAATCCACGTGATCTGGTACCAAGCTGGGAAACTCCGCTAGATTGAGACAACTTCGCCATAACAACCGCCATTTCTGTGGCTGGGGTCAACCACCGGCGGACAGCGGGCTCTGGGTGTCAGGGTCTGGATTTTCAGATCTTTAGGGGAACCATTCATGAAGAAGCTCATCGCAGCGGTGGTGCTGGCTGGCGCCGCACTGCTCGCCACTCCGGCCGTCGCCAACGCCGCCGGCTACACGCCTGACTCCGACGTCTCCGTCTCCGGCACTGCCGTCGCCGGTGGCACCGCAGCCGTGAGCTTCACGCCGGGTGCGTTCCAGGACAACGAGACCGTCAACGTCCAGGTCACCGGTGCCGGTGCCGTCACGCTCGGCGCGCTGCCGACCACGACCGTCTCGAAGACCTACACGGCTGCTTCGGACGGCTCGCTCGTCGTCAAGGTCACGTTCCCCCAGGGTGCCTCGGGCACCTACAACCTGACCGCCACCGGCGCCACCTCGGGCGTCGTCGGCTTCGCGGCCTTCACCGTCGCCCCGGCTGACGCTGCTGCGGTTCCCGCAGCTGGCGCCGGTGCTGGCAACGGCACCGACGGCACGCTGGCCTTCACGGGTTCGACCGTCTCCGCCCTGGCCCTCTGGGTCGCCGGCGGCGCAGTCGTCCTCGGTGGTGGCCTCCTGCTGGTCCGCGGCTCGGTCCGCCGCCAGCGCGAGTCCGTCTGAGTCGCAACGCACTGAACGAAGCCCCCGGAGCATCTGCTCCGGGGGCTTCTTCGTGTGCGGGGATGGTCGTCAGCGCCGCCGAGCCGCCCGGCTGAGCAGCAGCACCCCTGCCACGGCCCCCAGGACCGCCCCCACGCCGTTCGCGACGACGTCGTCGATGGTCGCGGTGCGGGCGGGCAGGAACAGCGCCTGACCGGTCTCGATGCACGCGCTGACGACGAGCCCCGCGGCGATGGCGGCCCACCACCACCGCGCTCCGGCGAGCAGCACCACGAGCAGTCCGAGCGGCACGAAGTAGACCACGTTCGCAAGGGACTCGACGGCGGCATAGTCGATGCGCTCCGGCAGGCCGTGACGGTGTGCAGCTGTGAGCGCGCGGGTGAGCCACGGGCCTCCTGCGGCGTCGACAGGGGAGCCCCAGAACCCGACGAGCACCAGGGCGACGCCGTAGGCGATCGCCAGCCCCGTCGCGAACCGACGGCTGCGCCAGGTGGCCGGGGCGCGGTCGTCGACGTGGGGCTTGTCGGAGGTCACGTGCCGACGCTAGCGAGTCGCGCCTCCAGGCAGGTGTCCGCACCATCTCGTCCCCCGATCGCGGCGATCCGGAAAACGAGTACCCCGATCCTGGCGCTGTACCCCGGAAGTGCGACGCACCTGCCCGGAAATCCGGGGCTGCCCGATGGATGGCATTGACGAAACCCGTGAATCGACGGGCCTGGCTGGCGATCCCCTCGGCACTTCTCGTAGCGTTCTGGTGTCAGCAGATGTACCCCGGATCGTGAAGGAGAGCGACATGAGCATCACCGTGAACAACGCGACGCAGGCCGAGGTCACCCTCGACACCGACACCGTGGACACCATCGCGATCCTCGAAGCCGATGCAGCGCTCTCGACGCGTCCCAAGCGCGCCAAGGTCACCTGGGTGCAGGAAGACCAGGGCGAGTGGATCGCCGGCTACGGCGGGTACTTCGGCGGCAGCGTCGACAAGCGCGACGACCGCTACGTGGCCTCCGACACCTTCGGGCTCGTCGTGGGCGAGTTCTCCTCCCTCGAAGAGGCGCAGACCAAGCTCGAGGACCAGCTCCACGTGATGCTCCCGCCGGTCATCCGGCCGGTCGAGTGACGACAGCGGACACCAGCTCCACCGGCGTCGACCGCGACGCCCGCACCACCCGGAACCACCGGCACCATCCAGCACGCAGCACAGCACGAAGGAGCAGGACCATGAGCACGACCGTCGCCCACCGCCAGCAGGCCGAGGTGACCCTGGACACCCAGACGATCGAGGTCATCGCCGAGATCGAGGCCCAGGTCGTGGCTCCCGTGCAGGTTGCCCCCGTCCGCATCTCGTGGGCCCAGGCCGACTCGGGCCTGTGGGTCGCGAACTACGGCGGCTACTACGGCGGCACCGTCGACCGTCAGGGCAGCCACTTCTTCGTCGCCGACACCTTCGGTGCGTACGTCGGGGACTTCCGTTCCCTCGACGAAGCGAAGGCGCGCCTGGCCGAGCGCCTGCACGTGCTGCTGCCGGACGTCATCCGTCCGACCGCTTGATCCGCTGCTGATCGCTCGTTGATCCTCGAACCCCCGCCGGCCTGCCGGCGGGGGTTCTTCCGTGCGCCCGGGGCGCGACCGGACCGTGCCGGGCGCGGTCAGGTGCCCGGCTGCGGCGTGGCCCCTGAACGAGTGGTCCCCCCTATTGGGGACCCCGATTGTCCCCATCAGAACACGAGGAACTGCCAGGATCAACCTGGCGCCAACGACCGTTCTCCCTGATCCTCCGGTCGGTTTCGGTGCCCGCATCGTCTCGACCCGAAAGTGATCATGCAGCGTACGAACCCGGGCACCGCTGTGTCCGCCGACGGTCCCGACCGTCCTGCCGGCACCCGTGCCACCCGCCGACCCGGCCTGCGCGCCGTCGCCGTGCTCGGAGCCGCGCTCCTGGTGGGCACCGGGTTGACCGCGACCTCCGCGGTCGTCGCGGCCGCGCCGGCCTCGGCCGTCAGCGCCACGAAGGACGGCGCCATGGTCTGCACCCCGCAGGAGACGCTGTACGCGATCGACGGCACGGGCAAGGTCCTCGCGGTCGACATCAGCACCGGGGCCTCGCGGGGCACCACCGCCGACGTCACGAACCTCGGCACCGGCGCGAACAACGGTCTCGGCATCTCGCGCGAGGGCGTCTCGATGTTCGCCGCGTCGAACAACCAGACCGCGACCCTGCGGCAGTTCGACCCGAAGACCGGTGTCGCGTCCGACCCGGTCGCGACGGACAAGACGCGCACCGTCATCCGGGGCGCGGTCAATCCGGTGACGGGGATCTACTACTACGGCGACAACACCGGGTGGCTCGGCGCGTACGACCCGTCGACGGGCAAGTACCTCGGCCAGGTCGGTCAGATCGACGGACTCACGAAGCGCAACGCCGCGGACACTGCGAACGCCAACGGCGACTTCGCGTTCAGCTCGCGCGGCCTGTTCTTCGTCGTCGCGGCGAACAAGGTCTACCGCGTCAACGTCGACCAGGTGCCGGCGACAGCGGGCGCCACGGCGATGAGCACCACCGAGATCGCGACCCTGCCGGCGAGCACGAACAGCCCCGGCATCGCGTTCTCGTCCGACGGCTACCTCTACGTCTCGAACACCGTGACGACCAACAGCGTCGCGACGACCACGATCTACCAGCTCGACCCGACCTCGGGCAAGGAGGTCCGCAGCTTCCCCATCGTCGGCAACTACGCCGCGAGTGACCTGGCGAGCTGCAACTACGCCGACACCGTGACCGGCGCTGCGAGCGTCGACCAGCGTTGGAGCAGCGGCGACCAGTTCGCCCTGGCCATCAGCGGGGGCGGCATCGACCCGGCGACCGCGGGCGTCTCCGGCACCACGACCGGTTCCGCCACGGGCGTGCAGGCGCAGAAGGCCGGCGCGGTCCTGACGACGCCGAACAAGGACTACACGGTCAAGCAGACCGCCGCGGGCACCACCGACCTGGCGAACTACGACACCACGTGGAAGGCGGTCGACCAGACGACCGGCACGACCGTCGCCAGCGGCACCGGCACCACGGGGACCTTCACGTTCCCGGCGGCCACCACCGCGGACGGCACCGACGTCCTGGTCACCTTCACGAACACGCTGAAGGCCACGCACGTCACCACCAGCAGCGACACCGCCACGACCCCCACCGGCACGGCGCTGTCGGTGCCGGCCTCCTCGGGCGTGCTCGCGAACGACCGTGGCACCGGCCTGTCCGTCGTCTCGAACACCACGCCGGCGCACGGCACCGCCACGGTCGCCGCCGACGGCTCGTACACGTACACCCCGGCCGGCGGGTTCTCCGGCTCGGACACGTTCCAGTACACGGCGAAGGACTCCTCCGGGCAGACCTCGACCAGCACCGTGACCGTCACCGTCGCACCGAAGGGCTCCGACGACGCGTACAGCGTGCACGCGGGCACCGTGCTCAAGGTGAACGCCGCGGACGGCGTCCTGACGAACGACCGCGGGTCCGACCTGACCCTCACCGGCAACAGCCAGCCGTCGCACGGTCTGGTGAAGATCGGCCCCGACGGGTCGTTCTCCTACGGCGCCGACAAGGGGTACTCCGGCCCGGACTCGTTCACGTACACCGCGAAGGACGGCTCCGGCGCGACCGTCACGGCGACCGTGCGGCTCACCGTGCTGCCGACCGCGTCGGCCGACGCCGTCACCGCGACGGCCGGGTCGACGACGACCGGCAACGTGCTGACGAACGACCTGGGCACCGGCCTGACGGTCACCGGCAGCAGCGCCCCCGCGCACGGCTCGGCGACGGTGCGCCCCGACGGCTCGTACTCGTACACCCCGGCAGCCGGGTTCTCCGGCACCGACTCCTTCACCTACACCGTGACCGACGGCAGCGGCGGGACCGACACCGTCACGGTCACCGTGCAGGTCGCTCCGGCCGCACAGGACGACACCGTCAAGGTCGCCGCGGGTGGCACGGCCACCGCCGGCACCCGGGCGACCGGTGTGCTCGGCAACGACTCCGGCACCGGGCTCACCGTGGCGTCGAACACGTCCCCCTCGCACGGTGCGCTGACGCTCGACAAGGCCACCGGCACGTTCACGTACACGCCGACCGACGGGTACTCCGGCCCCGACGCGTTCACCTACACGGCCGTCGACGGCTCCGGCTCGCCGAGCACCGCGACCGTCACCATCACCGTCAACCCGACCATCGCCGCCGACACCGCGTCGACGGACTCCGGCGCCCCGGTGACGATCGACGTGCAGGCCAACGACCGTGGCTCGGACCTCGAGACCACGATCGTCACCGGTCCGACCCACGGCACAGCCGTCGTCGCAGCGGACGGCTCGGTCGAGTACACGCCGACCGCCGGCACGTCCGGTACCGACTCGTTCACCTACACGGTGACCGACGGCAGCGGAGTCACCACCGGTGCGGCGACCGTCACGATCACCGTGCGACCCGTCGCGACCGCCGACACGGTGTCGACCCGTGCCGACGAGGCGCTGACCATCGACGCCGCCACCCTGACCGGCAACGACCGGGGCACGGGGCTGACCGTCACCGACGTGACCGCAGGCGCTGCCGCCGGCACCGGCACCGGCACCGGCACCGGCAACAGCACCGGCACCGGCACCGGCGAGACCGGCACCGCCCGCGGCACCGTCACGCTCGACCGTGCCACCGGCCGTGTCGTCTACACCCCGGCCGACGGCTTCTCGGGCACGGACAGCTTCACCTACACGGTGACCGACGCCGCCGGCCGCTCCACCACCGGCACGGTCACGGTCGTCGTCGGCCCCCGCGCCACGGCCGACACCGCCACCGCCACGGCCGGGTCGACCCTGACCGTCGCGAAGGGCGACGGCGTGCTCGCGAACGACCGGGGCACCGGCCTGACCGCCGCCATCGACCAGCAGCCCGCGCACGGCACGGTCGAGCTTGCGGCGAACGGCTCGTACACGTACACGCCGAAGGACGGCTTCTCGGGCACGGACACCTTCACCTACACGGCGACGGACCCCGCCGGCCGCACCACCACCAACACCGTGACGGTCACGGTCCGCCCCGGCGCGGAGCCCGACACCATCACCGTCGCGGCGGGTGGCAGCACCACGGTCACCTCCGGCGCCCTGACGGGCAACGACCACGGCACCGGACTGACCGTCGTGTCCGTCTCCGGCGGCGATCACGGCACCGCGACCCGCAACGACGACGGCACGATCACGTACACGCCGAAGGACGGCTTCTCCGGCACGGACACCCTCACCTACACGGTGACGGACCCGTCGGGCGCCACGAACACCGGCACCGTGACGGTCACCGTCACCCCGGTCGCCGGCGGCGGTTCGACCTCGGCCGAGGCCGACGCCACCACCGCCGTGCCGGCCGGCACCGGCCTGCTCGACGGTGCGAAGGGCACCGACCTCGCGGTCACCGACCACACGGAGCCCTCGCACGGCGAGGTCACGGTCGACGAGGACGGCTCGTACACGTACAAGCCCGAGCCGGGCTACTCCGGCCCGGACGGGTTCGACTACACGGTCACCGACGGTTCCGGCACGTCCACCACGGGCACCGTGACGATCATCGTCGCCCCGAAGGCCGCCGCGGACACCGCGACGACGAGCGCCGCGACCCCGGTCGACGTCGCCGTCACCGGCAACGACTCGGGCACCAAGCTGGCCGTCACCGCCGTGTCGCAGCCCGGCCACGGCACCGCCACGATCACCGGCGCCACGACGGCCGGCGGAACCGACGGCGGTTCGACCGCTGCCAGCTCGGTCACGTACACGCCCGCCGACGGGTTCTCCGGCACGGACACGTTCACCTACACGGTGACCGACCCGACCGGCGGCACCGCGACGGCGACCGTCACCGTGACCGTCACGCCGACCGCGGTCGCCGACGCCCTGCGCACCGCGGCGAACACCGCGCTGCCGATCTCCGGTGCGACCCTGACCGGCAACGACCGCGGCACCGGCCTCGCCGTCACCGCGCACGGCCGCGCCGAGCACGGCACCGTGACCGAGGGCACCGAGCCCGGCTCGCTCGTCTACACCCCGGCCAAGGGCTTCTCCGGCGCGGACACGTTCGAGTACACGGTGACCGACGGCGCCGGACGGACCTCGACCGCGACGGTCACGGTCGTCGTCGGCGTCGCCGCGATCGACCACTGGCACACCATGTCGACGAACCGCAGCATGCGCATGTCCGCCGACAGGGGCGTGCTGGTGGGTGACTCCGGTCGTGGGCTCTGGGCCGCCATGGAGACGAAGCCGTTCAACGGGAAGCTGTCGCTCGAGAAGGACGGCTCGTACGTCTACACGCCCACGTCGAACTGGTCCGGCCGTGACTGGTTCACGTACTCGGCCAACGACTCCGACGGCACCGCGGCGTTCGCGCGCGTCATCATCGACGTCGCCCCGTCCGCGAAGGACGACAAGGCGACGACCACGGCCGGCAAGACGGTCCGGGTCGTCGGCCACGGCGTGCTCGGCAACGACCACGGTGACGCCCTGACGGTCGTCGCGGTGGGTCAGGCCCGTCACGGCACGGCCTCCATCGCCGCCGACGGCACGTTCGTCTACACGCCGGCGAAGGGCTTCTCGGGTACCGACACCGTCACGTACCGTGCGCAGGACTCGACGGAGCAGCAGGTCGACGCCACCGTCACGATCACGGTCGGCATCGCCGCAGCGGACGACACCGGGCGCACCGTGTCCGGCACGCCCGTCACCCGTGACGCCCGCCACGGCCTGCTCGCCGACGACCAGGGCACCGGCCTCACCGCCGCCCCGGCCCGGAAGCCGGCCCACGGCACCGTCACGATCCAGCGGAACGGCGCGTACGTCTACACCCCGGCCGCCGGCTTCACCGGCAAGGACACCTTCACCTACACGGTGACGGACGCCTCGGGGCAGACGGCAACCGCCACCGCGACCATGACCGTGGTCGCCGCGGCGGTCGCCACCGACGACTCCGCCACCGGGATCGTCGGACACCGGGTCGTCGTGGATCCGCTCGACAACGACTCCGCCACCGGCGGCGCCACGTTCGAGCCCGGCACGCTGCACCTGCTCCACCCCGAGTCCGGCACGCCGACCGACCGCGTGGTCGTCGCCGACCAGGGCACGTGGACCATCCGCGACGGCCGGGTCGTCTTCACCCCTCAGGATGGCTTCACCGGAACCACCTTCGTCGGTTACGTGGTCACCGACAGCGCGGGACAGACGGTCACCGCGACCGTCACGGTCACGTTCCCGACCGGGCTCGCCGCGATCGTGCACGGTACCGAGCTCGCCTTCACAGGCGTGACCGGGCTGGTCGGCCTCGGGCTCGCGGCACTCGCGCTCATGCTGGCGGGCGTGCTCCTGGTGACCCGACGACGGATCGCGGTCCGCGTCGCGCCGGGCATCCGCCGCAGCGCACGTCCGTAACAGGGCACCGGACTGGAGGCCCGGATCACCGCAGCAGACCCGCTGCGGTGATCCGGGCCTCCTGTCCGCGCGCGGGGCGCGACCGCCTACGCGACGGGCGCGATGAGCTGCGGTCCGTCGTTCCGCACGCTGTTCACCGTGCGTGAGACCTCGTACTGCGCGAGGCCCGCGGCCACCGTCAGCGACTCGTGGTCGAGCAGGGCCAGCAGGTCGTCGGCGTGCAGGTCGCCGCCGAGCCAGTCGTCGTAGCCGTCGGGCGTCAGGAACGCCGGCATGCGGTCGTGGACCTCGCCCGGAGCGACGTGGGCGTCACGGGTGATGATCGCGAGCGACAGGCGCCACTTGTCCGGGTCACCCTCGGGCTTCGTGGGGTCGGGCCAGGCGCTCACGACGCCGGCCATCGCCAGGGCGCCGCCGGGTTCGTGCACGAAGTGGGGTTCCTTGCCGTCCTCGCGCACCACCCACTCGTAGTACCCCTGCGCCGGGACGATGCAGCGGTTCGTGGCGAAGGCCCGCTTGAACATGCCGCTCGTCGCGACCGTCTCGATGCGGGCGTTGATCGGCTTCGGGCGCTGCTTCTGGAAGTCCTTCGCCCAGCTCGGCACGAAGCCCCAGCTGATCTGCGGCAGCTCCCGTTCGCCGTGCCGCTGGCGGACGGCGTACACGGGGTCGGTCGGGGCGACGTTCCAACTCGGGGCGAGGCCGGGGTGCACCTCGCCGGTGTCCTCGTCGACGTGCTCGGTCCGGGCGGCGAGCTCGCCCATGAGCTCGGGCAACAGATCAGCCGTGGTGTCGGAGACGACGAACCTTCCACACATGCGCCCAGTGTGCCCGCCACCGCCGACAGTGGTGCGCGTCGGGGTGCGCCTCGGGCTCGTCGGTTCGCCCAGTGAGCAGAAGACGTCGGGTGCGGCTGCGCGACTCGACGTCTTCTGCTCACTGGATCGGGCGTGCGGGGGCCTCGGGGACGGGCTCGAGGGACTCGGCGGCCAGGCGGGCTCGTTCGGAGCGGCCGAGGTGGACGAAGTACTCCGACAGCCCGATTGCGTAGACCGCGATCCAGAGCACGTGGAACCAGCTGACGAGCCCGAGGACGAACGCCCCGAGGACGGCGACGACACCCGAACCGAGCAACGGTGTGACGCGGGCGAGCGTGCCGATCAGCCCCCGCCGCAGCAGGACCGTGTCGGTGCGGACGATGTCGCGGTGTTCCGGCAGGACCGGCACCGGACGACGCTGCACGTACAGCTGCGTGGCGCCCCGCGCCGCGAGCTGCCACGAGGGCCGCACCTGCCGGCCGTTGATCGTGGTCGAGGGGTCCGGCGGCCCCCACGTCGGGATGCACGCGAAGGTGAGCAGTCCGACGCCGAGCGCCAGGAGTACCATCGCGACCACACTGCGGACCGGGGTGGTCCCCGTCCAGTCGACCCGGGCCTCCAGGACGGCCATGCCGGCCAGCGCGACGACCGCCGCGAAACCGGACCACCGGGCAGCGCGACGGACGCGTGCCGGATCCAGCACGTCCGTGACGTGCCGGCGGAAGACCTGCCAGCCGAGCATGAACATCCATCATGTCTACCCGGTGGGGGGTGCTGGGTGCCCGCACGCTCGCGTGCGTGAGCAGAAGATGTCGGGTGCGGGCGGGGGACCCGACATCTTCTGCTCACCAAGCGACGCGCTCGCACCCGCAGCCCCCAACCCGGACACGCCCGAGCGCTCCCCGGCCCGAGCCGCCGCACCCGCGACGTGGTGCTGCCGCTCAGGATTCGTCCAGGCGAGCACGGTGACCTCGGACCATGAGTCTCGACATCGTCTACACCGCCGCTGCCCACGCCACCGGAGGCGGCCGCGACGGACACGTCCGCAGCGAGGACGACCGGCTCGACCTCGACACCCGTCCGCCCAAGGAGATGGGCGGCAGCGGCGAGGGTACGAACCCAGAGCAGCTCTTCGCCGCCGGGTACGCCGCGTGCTTCCTCGGCGCCCTGCACGCCGCCGGCAAGGAGCTCGAGGTCGACACCACCGGCGCCGAGGTCTCCGCCGAGGTCGGCATCGGCGGCACCGGCAACGGCGCCTTCGGTCTCGCGGTCGAGCTCGACGTCTACGCCCCGAACGCCCCGCAGGAGCAGCGCCAGCGCCTGGCCGAGCGTGCACACGAGATCTGCCCGTACTCGAACGCCACCCGCGGCAACATCACCGTCACGCTGTCCATCGTCGACTAGCGTTCGGCCGGTGGTCACCGACACGACGCGCTGCCCCTGCCTGAGCGGCAACCCCTACGGGGAGTGCTGCGGCCCCCTGCACGCCGGGGCCGTGGCGCCGACCGCGGAACGGCTCATGCGCTCCCGCTTCAGCGCCTTCGCGCTGGGCCTGCCGGAGTACCTGCTGCTCACCTGGCACCCACGCACCCGCCCGGCGGGTCTCGAGTTGGACCCGACCCAGCGCTGGACCCGGTTGGACGTGCTGGCGACCACCTCGGGAGGCCCGTTCGACTCCCACGGCACCGTCACGTTCCGCGCCTGGTGGCGTTCCGACGACGAGCGCGGCACGCTCGAGGAGACGAGCGACTTCGTCCGCGAGCAGGGACGATGGTTCTACGTGGACGGCGTGGTCGCCTGACGACTGCGCACCACGCCAGCTGACAGGAGCCCACATGCCCGTACGCGACCTCACCCGCTTCGGCGACCGAACCACGGCCGCCGAGGTCGTCGACGGCCTCGACCTGTCGGGGCGCACGGCGATCGTCACCGGTGCTGCGTCCGGCATCGGCGTGGAGACCTCCCGAGCGCTCGCCGGAGCCGGGGCGCGCGTGACGCTCGCGGTGCGGGACGTCGATGCCGGCCGACGGGTGGCGGACGACATCGCCCGGACGACGGGGACGGAAGCACCGGCCGTCGTCGAGCTGCACCTGGACCGTCCGGCTTCCGTCGAGGCCTTCACCGCAGCGTGGTCGGGGCCGCTCGACGTGCTCGTCGCCAATGCGGGCATCATGGACGCGCCCGAGACGTACACGCCCGCCGGGTGGGAGTCACACTTCGCGACCAACCACCTCGGGCACTTCGCCCTCGCGCTCGGGCTGCACGACTCCTTGGCTGCCTCGGGTTCGGCACGGATCGTCTCGGTGTCGTCGAGCGGACACGGTGGTTCGCCCGTCGTGTTCGACGACCTCTTCTTCCGCCGGCGTCGCTACGAGCCCGGCCTCGCGTACGGGCAGTCGAAGACCGCCAACGTGCTGTTCGCCGTCGCCGCCAGCCGCCGGTGGGCCGCCGACAGCATCACCGCGAACGCCCTCATGCCCGGCGGGATCTGGACCGGGCTGCAGAAGCACTGGGACCCGGAGGTCCTGGCCGCCACGAAGATCGCCGCGGCCGACGCCGTGAAGTCCCCGGAGCAGGGAGCCGCGACCTCGGTCCTGCTCGCCACCGCACCGGAACTCGACGGAGTCACGGGTCGGTACTTCGAGGACTGCCACGAAGCAGCGGTGGTGGAGCGGATCGAGGACGGCCTGCACGGGGTGCTGCCCTGGGCACTCGATCCGGACCAGGCCGATCGCCTGTGGGACGTCTCCGTCGCGCTGCTCGACGCCGAGGCGCGGTCCCGCCGCTGAGTGAGGGTTGCCGGCGCCGGCTAGCTGCCGATGACGGCGGGCAGGTCGACCGCGGTGCGCATCGCCCGGCGGACCCCGGCCTCGTCGGGGAGCAGCTCGTCCTCGTCACCGGTCAGGAAGAACCGGATCTGCCCGATCGCCTGCTCGGTGAGCATGTCGAGGCCGTTCAGCACACGGCCACCGGCGTCGGTCCACCGGCTGGCGACGACGGTGGGCCACGGTTCGTAGGCGACGTCGAACAGCACGGCGTCCGGCCCCGACGGACGGAACTCGAGCGGGTCGGCGGCACCACCCGGCAGCGTCGAGAGGACGAACCCGTGGTGCGTGCCGGCGAGTTCGCTCAGGGGGTGCACCTCGAGCGTCACCCCGAGCCGGACGGCCAGGTCGACCAGCGCACGCGTCTTCGCGGTGTCACGGACGAACACCCGGACGAGCGACGCCCCGAGCCGCACGGCAGCGGTCAGGGCGCTCGCCGCAGTGGCTCCGCCGCCCAGGATCGTGGCCTCGCCGGGCAAATGTCCGAGCGCCTCGACCGGGCGGACGAGTCCCTGCACGTCGGTGTTCGCGCCGGCTCGGACGAGCGTGGAGCCCTCGAGGCGGAACGCGACCGTGTTGGCGACCCCGAGCTCGTCGACGAGCGGGGTGGTGCGGTCGAGCAGCGGCAGGACCTCGCGCTTGAGTGGCATCGTGAGACTCAGCCCACGCCATTCCGGACCCAGCCCCGCGACGAACGCGGCGAGCTCGCCGGACGCGACCTCGTGCCTCCCGTAGGTGAAGGGCAGGTCGAGCGCATCGTAGGCCGCTGCGTGGAGCGTGGGCGAGAGCGAGTGCGCGATGGGGGAGCCGAGCACCGCGAGGTGCGTGCGGCCTGGATCGTTGAACGCCACGGTCACCCAGCCTAGCCAGCCGTGATCCTGAGCACCCCGTTAGGTTAGGCTACCCTTCGTGAACAGTTCTCCCTTGCGTCTCCGACGCGTGCTCGCCGCAGCCGGCGCCGTCGTCGCAGCGTCCCTCGTCCTCGCCGGATGCGCGTCCGGCTCCGGCTCCTCGACCGACTCGGCGTCGTCGGGGTCGTCCGACGCCGCGTTCCCGGTCTCGATCACGACCGGCCTCGGCACCACCACCATCGAGTCGGCACCAAAGCGCGTCGTCGCGCTCGGGTGGGGCGACGCCGAGACCGCGCTCGAGCTCGGCGTGCAGCCGGTCGGTGCGAGCGACTGGCTCGCGTTCGGCGGAAACGGTGTCGGTCCGTGGCTCAAGGGTGCGTACGACAAGTCGCCGAAGATCATCCAGACGCTCGAGCCGAGCTACGAGGACATCCTCAAGCTCAACCCCGACGTCATCCTCGACGTGAAGTCCTCGGGAGACAAGGAGCGGTACGACAAGCTGTCCGCGATCGCGCCGACCGTCGCGATCCCGAAGGGCGGCGAGAACTACCTCGCCTCGACCGAGCAGCAGACGACCATGATCGCGAAGGCGCTGGGCAAGGAGTCCGAGGGCAAGAAGCTGCTCTCCGGCCTCGACGACGCCTACGCCGCAGCACGCAAGGCGCACCCGGACTTCGAGGGCAAGACCGCCGTCGTCGGTGCCTACAGCTCCGAGGGCTTCGGGGCGTACGCCTCCACCGACAGCCGTTCGACCTTCATGCGGAACCTGGGCTTCGAGATCCCCAAGGCCATCGACGAGCAGGCCGGCAAGGAGTTCTCCGTGCACCTGTCCGACGAGAACCTCGACCTGCTCGACGCCGACCTGACGCTGATCCTGCCGATCTACGTCGACGCGTCAGAGGCCTCGTCGAACAAGCTGTTCCAGAAGGTGCCGTCGGTCGAGGCCGGGCACGCGATCGTCTTCGACGACAAGGACGTCTCGTCGGCGTTCTCGATGGGCACCACGGCCGCGATCGAGTGGGCGCTCGACAAGCTGCCGGCGCAGTTCGAGGAGAAGCTCGGCTAGGGCTGGTCGTCGCTGCTGCCCGGTTCCGCTGGTCAGTGCCACGAAAGCGACAGGGTGCCGCCGATGTCCGGTGGCACCCTGTCGCTTTCGCAGTTCGGGGAGGAACGGGGCTAGACGCCGATGGTGGAGCCCAGCAGCGCGAAGAGCAGCGCGATCAGGGGGAGCGTGCCCTGCTTGAACGCGGAGTTGACGTACTTGCGACCCGAGCCGAGCAGGATCACCGCGGCACCGAGCATGCTCGCCGTCGAGAACACCACGAGGGTCCAGCCGCTCACGGTGTTGCCGGCCAGTACGAGCACGACGCCGAGGATCGCCCCGATCGCCAGGAACAGGTTGTAGAAGCCCTGGTTGAAGGCGAGCGAGCGGGTCGCCACGGCTTCGGTCTCGGAAGCGATGCCGAAGATCCGGCGCGCTTGCGGACTGGTCCAGATGACCGATTCGAGGAAGAAGATGTACACGTGGATGAGGCCCGCGAGGACCGCACAGACACCCGAGATCACCAGCAGGACCGACATGTGCACATTCTCGCAGCAGCGGGCCGGGTTCCGCTGCACGTCCGCCAGTAGGCTCGGACCATGAACGACGACGTCACCCCGACCGAGGCCGACGCGAGCGCCGTCGCCGAACTGCGGAGCATCCGGCAGAGCATCGACAACATCGACGCCGCCGTCATCCACATGCTCGCGGAGCGTTTCAAGTACACGCAGCGCGTGGGGCACCTGAAGGCCGAGTCGGGCATGCCGGCCGCCGACCCGGACCGCGAACGGATCCAGGTCGCACGGCTCCGGTCGCTCGCCGCCGACTCCCACCTCGACCCCGCCTTCGCCGAGAAGTTCCTCAACTTCATCGTCGCCGAGGTCATCCACCACCACGAGCGCATCGCGGGCCGCGACGAATGAGCGCCGAGCTGCCGTCGCTGCTCATCGGGTCGTACACGGCGACCGGCGGCGGGAACGCCACGGGCATCTCGCTGGCCGACGCCGGACCGATCGGAGCCCTTCCGGCACCCCGGACCGTCGCGGTGCTCGACGACCCCTCGTTCCTGGCGGTCTCGGCTGACCGGGTCTACGCGGTCTCCGAGACGAACGACGGTGCCGTGTCGGCCTTCCGGCTGCAGGGCGGCGCACTCGAGCACCTGTGGGACGCCCCCGCCGGCGGAGACGCCCCGTGTCACGTGCGGGTCGACCCCTCGGGCGCGCTCGTCGTCACGAACTACGTCTCCGGTACGGTCACGGCGATCTCCCTCGCCCCGGCCGAGTCGTACGCCGCCTCGGTGACCGCCAGCGACGGCGTGGTGCTGCACGGGGACGCCGACCAGCGCTCCGTGCCGACCGAGGCCGTCGCGGTCGCCGTGCTGCCCGACGCCACGGGGCCTGACGACGACCGCCAGGACGCCCCGCACGCCCACCAGTCGATCGCCACCCCGGACGGCACGGTGCTCGTCGCCGACCTCGGCGGCGATGCCCTGCACGAGTTCCGCGTCACGGTGTCGGCCGACGGGGTCCCCGCGATCGAGGCACTCCGCGTGCACCACGTGACACCCGGCGCCGGCCCGAGGCACATGGCCTGGATCGACGGTGACCTGCTCGTCGCCGGTGAACTCGACGGGCACGTGCACCGCCTGCGCCGCGACGACTCCGGGTCGTTTGTGACGATCGCTGCCGTGCCGACGTTCGACGGTGCCGTGGGGGAGTCGCTGCTCAGCCACATCGAGGTCGACGAGGCCGGCCGCGCGTACGTGGCGGTGCGCGGGCGCGACCTGCTCGTGGTGCTCGACGCACGTGACGGCGGGCTCGCCGTCGTCGGGTCGGTGCCCTGCGGTGGGGTCTGGCCGCGGCACTTCGCGCGGGTGCCCGGGTTCGTCCTGGTGGCGAACCAGATGTCCGACGCCGTCGCCGTGCTGCCGCTCGACGCCGAGGGCATGCCCGGCGAAGCCGTCGCGCAGATCCCGGTCGGCACCCCGACCTGCGTCGTCCCGCTCTGACGCCGGCGTGTTCGGAGCCGCAGCGCGCTAGAACTCGATCAGGTTCTCGAACGGGCGACCCTCGGCCAGCGCGGCGACCTGCTTGCGCATGAGCTCGATCGACCGCGGCACGCTCAGGTCGGTGTTGCCGCCGACGTGCGGGGTGAGCACGGTGTTCGGCGTCGTCCAGAGCGGGTGTTCGGCGGGCAGGGGCTCCGGGTCGGTGACGTCGAGGGCCGCGAAGAGCCGCTCCGACCGCAGCTCGGCGACCAGGGCGTCCGTGTCGACGACCTTGCCGCGCGCCACGTTCACCACGAGGGCGCCGTCCGGCAGTGCCGCGAGCAGCTCCGCGTCGACCAGGCGTTCGGTCTCGGCGGTGAGCGGCGCGATGAGCACGAGCACGTCGGTCGTCGGGACGAGCTCGGGCAGCTCGCCGAACGCGTGCACGTGCCGGCCGTCCTGCTCGCGAGCGGTCCGGGCGACCACGGTCACCTCGGTGCGGAACGCCTCGAACCGGGTGGCGATCGCGGACCCGATCGCCCCGTAGCCGACGACGGTCACCCGGCGGTCGGCGAGCGATCGGGTCTCGCGGGCGTCCCAGACGCCGTTCGCCCGGTCGACCTGGAACGCCGAGATCTCACGGAGCGACGTCAGCGCGAGGCCGACCGCGAGCTCGGCGGTCTCGTCGTCGTGGATGCCGCGACCGTTCGCCAGCTGCGCGTGCCCGGGCACGTGCGGGACGGCGTGCTCGTACCCGGCGCTCGGCAGCTGCAGCAGCTGGAGCTCGGGCAGGTCGTGCACGAACTGCCAGCGGTGCCGCCCCTCGAAGTAGAACGGCAAGAACGTGATCGCGACGTCGTCCGGGCGACCGTACGGCGACTCGACGTCCCAGACGTCCAGCTCGATGCCGTCCGGCACGGGGCCGAACCGGTCGACGAGCTCGGCGAAGGGCAGGGTGACGATCGGCATCCGCGACCCGGCCTAGGCGTCGGTGCGCGGCGAGAAGGCACCGTCGGAGTCGAGCGGCCCGCGGCCGACGTACCCCTCGGTGACGTCCTCGACGATCACGTCGCCGAAGCGGGCCGGCAGCGTCGCGGCGTGGGTGCCGCGCAGCTCGTCGACCGTGGCCTCGAACGCGCCCTGGACCTCGAGCGTGCTCGACGTCGCGTCGGTCACGCCGATGCGCAGCACCGGGAAGCCCCGGCCGTCGCACATGCCCTGGAACCGCACGTCGTCCTCGCGGCGGACGGTCACGATGACGCGACCGGTCGACTCGGAGAACAGCGCCGTCGCGGTGTCGATGCCGTCGCGGGTCTCGAGCTCGTCGAGGACCACGCGGGCGCCGATGCCGAAGCGGAGCACGGACTCGGCGAGCGACTGGCCGAGGCCGCCGTCCGCCAGGTCGTGCGCGCTGGTGAGCAGCTGCTCGCCGGACGCCGCGTACAGCAGCTCGGCGAGGGCCTTCTCGCGCCCGAGGTCGACCGCCGGCGGACGCCCGCCCAGGTGCCCGTGCACGGTGCCGGCCCACGCGGAGCCGTCGAGCTCGAGGCTCGTGGTGCCGAGCAGGTAGATGTTGTGGCCGTCGTCCTGCCACCCCGACGGCACGCGCTTGGCGACGTCGTCGATGATGCCGAGCACGCCGACGACGGGTGTCGGGTGGATGGGGGTCGAGCCGGTCTGGTTGTAGAACGACACGTTGCCGCCGGTGACCGGGATGCCGAGCTCCATGCAGCCGTCGGCCAGGCCCTCGACCGCCTCGGAGAACTGCCACATGACCTCGGGGTTCTCGGGGGAGCCGAAGTTCAGGCAGTCGGTGACGGCGGCGGGGACGGCACCGGTGACGGCGACGTTGCGGTACGCCTCGGCCAGGGCCAGGCGTGCACCCTGCTTCGGGTCGAGCTGGCAGTAGCGGCCGTTCGCGTCGGTGGCGATGGCGACACCGAGCCCCGTTTCCTCGTCGACGCGGATCATGCCGCCGTCGTCGGGGAAGGACAGCGCGGTGTTGCCGAGCACGTAGGTGTCGTACTGGTTCGTGACCCAGTTCTTCGACGCCAGGTTCGGCGAACCGAGCAGGCTGAGGAACTGTGCCTTCAGCGCGGGGCCGTCGGCCGGTCGGTCGAGCGAGGCGGCGGTGTCGGCCTGCAGCGCGTCGATCCAGGTCGGGTAGGCGACCGGGCGGTCGTAGACCGGGCCGTCGACGGCGACGGTGCGCGGGTCGACGTTCACGATCTCCTGGCCCTGCCAGTCGATGACGAGTCGGCCGGTGCCGGTGACCTCGCCCAGCACACTGGTCTCGACCTCCCACTTGCCGACGACGCTCAGGAACTCGTCGAGCTTGTCGGGGCGGACGACCGCCATCATGCGCTCCTGGCTCTCCGACATCAGGATCTCTTCGGCGGTGAGCGTGGGGTCGCGGAGCAGGACGTCGTCGAGCGAGATGTGCATGCCGCCGTCACCGTTGCTCGCGAGCTCCGAGGTGGCGCAGGAGATGCCCGCGGCGCCGAGGTCCTGGATGCCCTCGACCAGGTCCTTCTGGAACAGCTCGAGGCAGCACTCGATCAGGACCTTCTCGGCGAAGGGGTCGCCGACCTGCACGGCCGGGCGCTTGGTCGGGCCGCCCTCGGTGAAGGTGTCGGACGCCAGGATAGACGCGCCGCCGATGCCGTCGCCGCCGGTGCGGGCACCGAACAGGACGACCTTGTTGCCGGCACCGGACGCGTTGGCCAGGTGCAGGTCCTCGTGGCGGAGCACGCCGACCGCGAGGGCGTTGACCAGCGGGTTGCCCTGGTACACCGGGTCGAAGTAGGTCTCGCCGCCGATGTTCGGCAGGCCGAGGCAGTTGCCGTAGAACGAGATGCCGCCGACGACGCCGTGCACGACGCGTGCGGTGTCCTCGTGGTCGATCGCACCGAAGCGGAGCTGGTCCATCACGGCGACGGGGCGGGCGCCCATCGAGATGATGTCGCGGACGATGCCGCCGACACCGGTGGCCGCGCCCTGGTACGGCTCGACGTAGGACGGGTGGTTGTGCGACTCGACCTTGAAGGTCACCGCCCAGCCGTTGCCGACGTCGACGACACCGGCGTTCTCGCCCATGCCGACCATCAGGTTCTTCGTCATCTCCGGCGTGACCTTCTTGCCGAACTGACGGAGGTAGTTCTTCGAGGACTTGTAGGAGCAGTGCTCGCTCCACATCACCGAGTACATCGCCAGCTCGCCCGAGGTGGGGCGGCGGCCGAGGATCTCCTTGATGCGGGTGTACTCGTCCGGCTTCAGGCCCAGCGCGTCGTACGGCTGCTCCTTGTCGGGGGTGGCTGCCGCGTCCTGCACGGTGTCGGGCTTCGGGCGAACGGGTGTCGTCACGGTGTCGTTGTTCCCTGTCACTTGACGAGCGCGTGCTCGATCACGGAGGTGAAGAAGGTCAGGCCGTCGGTGCCCGAGGCCATCGCAGCGGGGGTGTCCGGGCCGAAGCCGGCCTCGGTCGCGTGTTCGGGGTGCGGCATCAGGCCGACGACGTTGCCGCGCTCGTTCGAGACGCCGGCGATGTCGTCGATGGAGCCGTTCGGGTTCACGCCGACGTAGCGGAACACGACCTGGCCGTTGTCCTCGATGCGCTTGATCGTGTCGGCGTCCGCGACGAAGCGGCCGTCGGCGTTCTTCAGCGGGATGGTGATCTCCTGCTGGGCGCTGAAGCCGGAGGTCCAGGCGGTCGCGGTGGTCTCGACGCGGAGCTTCTGGTCGCGGCGGATGAACTGCTGGTGCGCGTTGCGGGTGTGTGCTCCGGGGACCAGACGGGCCTCGGCCAGCATCTGGAACCCGTTGCAGATGCCGAGCACGGGCATGCCCTTGCCGGCGGCGTCGATGACCTCGGCCATGATCGGGGCCTTCGCGGCGATCGCGCCGGCACGCAGGTAGTCGCCGTACGAGAACCCACCGGGCAGCACGATGGCGTCGACGCCCTGCAGGTCGTGGTCGCCGTGCCACAGGGCGACGGGGTCGGCGCCGGCGAGACGGACGGCGCGCTGGGCGTCGCGGTCGTCGAGCGAGCCGGGGAACGTGATGACGCCGATGCGCATCCGGGTCACTGGCCTTCGACGGTCACGGACACGACGTCCTCGATGACCGCGTTCGAGAAGACGTCGGCCGCGATGTCACGGACCTCGGCGAGCTTGGCGTCGTCGACGGGGCCGTCGACGGTCACCTCGAAGCGCTTGCCGATGCGGACGTTGGTCAGGTCGGCCTTGCCGAGGCGGGCCAGGGCGTTGCCCACGGCCTTCCCCTGGGGGTCGAGGATCTCGGCCTTGGGCATGACCTCGACGACGATCGTTGGCACGTGTTCTCTCCAGCACTTCAGGGGTGGGGGGACGCGACCAGTCTACGGGGCGCGCGCGACACGCCGGGACGGCCCCGGGCCTCCAGACCGGCTCTTGCTGTGCGTTTGCTCACGTCTGTTCCAACGCGTATATTCCAGTTCGAATAGTCAACAACGAACAAGCGGACTGGAGGCTCGTGTGCCGTCGCTCACGCCACTCGCGTTCGCCGCGCTCGGGCTCCTGGCCGAGGGGCCGACGCATCCCTACGAGATGTTCCAGACGATGACGCACCGACGGGACGGCCGGAACGTCAAGGTCCGGCCCGGCACCCTGTACCACCAGGTCGGCCGCCTGGTGGAGCTCGGCCTCGCCGAGATCGTGGGGACCGATCGGGCGGGCAACCGTCCGGAACGCACCACCTACGCCATCACGGACGACGGGTGGACGGCCCTGCACGACGGGCTCGTCCGGCTGATCGCCGAACCGGCCGAGGAGTACCCCGTCTTCCACCTGGCCGTCGCCGAGATCGAGAACCTGTCGGTCGACGAGGCCGAGTCCGCCCTCCGGGCACGGGCCGTCGCACTCCGGGCCCAGCGCGACGAGGCGGACGAGATCCTCGGGGTCGTCCGTGCCAAGGACCTGCCCGAGCGGTACTGGCTCGACGTGTCGTACGTGCGTGCCATGCTCACGACGCAGATCGAGTGGCTCGCCGCCACGGCCGACCGGATCGCCGCCGGCCACATCTCCTGGGACGCCTCCGTCGCGTCCGCAGACACCACCACGAACAGCAAGGAAACCACTCGATGACCACCGTCACGCCTCAGCGGACGACCGAGAAGAAGCCGTGGCCTGCCCTGTGGGCACTCGTCGTCGGGTTCTTCATGATCCTCGTCGACTCGACCATCGTGTCGGTCGCCACCCCCACCATCGCCCAGAAGCTCGACGCGGACATCAACTCCGTGATCTGGGTGACGAGCGCCTACCTGCTCGCCTACGCCGTGCCGCTGCTCATCACCGGCCGGCTCGGCGACCGCTTCGGCCCGAAGGTCATGTACCAGATCGGCCTCGTGGTCTTCACGCTCGCCAGCCTGTGGTGCGGGCTGGCCGGCTCGATCGAGGTGCTGATCGTCGCCCGCGTCGTGCAGGGCCTCGGCGCCGCGATGATGAGCCCGCAGACCATGTCGGTCATCACGCGCATCTTCCCGCCGCAGAACCGCGGCGCGGCCATGGGCCTCTGGGGCGCCGTCGCCGGTGTCGCGTCGCTCGTCGGCCCGATCGTGGGCGGCCTGCTCGTCGACGGCTTCGGCTGGGAGTGGATCTTCTTCGTGAACGTCCCCGTCGGTGTCGTGGCGTTCGTGCTCGCGCAGCGCTTCGTGCCGTCGTTCGAGCGTCACGGACACCGCTTCGACTACCTCGGCATCTTCCTGTCGGCAGCGGGCCTGTTCCTGCTCGTCTTCGGCATCCAGGAAGGCGAGACCTACGACTGGGGCGTCATCGCCGGCCCGATCTCGGTGTGGTCGCTCATCATCGTCGGCCTCGTGGTGCTCGCCGGCTTCGTCGTCTGGCAGGGCGTGCAGAAGGGTGAGCCGCTGCTGCCGCTCGGCCTGTTCAAGGACCGCAACTTCACGCTGGCCAACGTCGCCATCACGGCCGTCGGTGTCGCGATCGCGTCGTTCGCGCTGCCGATCATGCTGTGGGCACAGGACGTCCTGCGCTTCTCGCCGACCCAGGCCGCACTGCTCCTCGTGCCGCAGGCCGTGCTGTCCGCCGCGCTCGCGCCGATCGTCGGCAAGAACCTGAACCGCTGGAACCCGCGCTGGGTCGCCTCGTTCGGGCTCGCCTGCTTCTCGGTCGGCCTGTTCTGGTTCGGCGCCCTGCTGTCGAGCGGTGCCGAGTGGGGCTGGGTGCTCCTGCCGAGCGCGCTCCTCGGCCTCGCCAACGCCTGCATGTGGGGACCGCTGTCCGTCTCGGCGACGCGCAACCTGCCGCCGAAGCTGGCCGGTGCCGGCTCGGGTGTCTACAACACCACGCGCCAGATCGGTGCGGTGCTCGGTTCCGCCGGCATCGCCGCCCTGATGGAGGCGCGGATCACCGCGAACTTCCCGGCGTCGTCCGGTGGAGCCACGGCCGGTGGCGCGGAGCAGCAGGTCGGCGCACTGCCGGGCTTCCTGCTCGAGCCGTTCTCCAAGGCCATGGGTGAGTCGCTCTACCTGCCGGCGATCGTGCTCATCGTGGCCATCGTCGCGGCGCTGTTCCTGGCGAAGCCGAAGCAGACCGTCGCCTGGCAGCAGACCGGCTCGGTGACCACGCAGCCCGACGCCGAGCCCGCTGGAGCCCCGTCGAAGTAGGGCACGAGCGCACTTCGTGAGCAGGAATGGTCGGGTCGCCTTCGGGCACCCGACCATTGCTGCTCACGAAGTGGAACGCGGGAGATCCCCGACGCTCAGCCGCGGCGCTGCAGGTGCGCTCGGGTCAGCTCGTCCATCTGTTCGTCGGTCAGGGCGTCGACGGCCCGGGCCTCGCGGCGGTCGGTCCGCTGCCACCGGATGAACAGGGCGACGAGCACGGGGATGTCCGCCACCTCGGCGATGAACCACAGCAGGTCGCCCGCCAGGTGCTGGTCCTGCAGCGGTGACGGGTACCAGGCCCGCCCGACCACGGGCACGAGGGACCCGTCGAGCACGTGGTTCGTGATCCGCAGCACGATGCCGGGCACCGCGTCGACGACGAGCTCGACGAACGCCAGCAGGAACTCGGCCGTGGCGAACGTCGACGAGACGAGCACGCCGACCTCGGACAGCGGTGCGAGCAGGCCGAAACCGAGCGCCGGCACGGCCACGGTGATGACGGCCGCCCATGCGGGGGACTCCCGGATCACCGCCGAGAACGGGGTGAGCAGGACGGCGAACAGCGCGAGCGCGACCAGCGGCGCGACGATCGCGTTGCCGAGCAGGCGCACCGGACGTGACCCCATGACCGCGTCGGCGACCTGCGCGAGGCGAGCCGGGCCTCCGATCCGGAGCAGTGCGACGGGCGCACCGAGCGCGGCGAAGGTGGGGACCGCGAAGAACAGCAGGGCGGCCCGCAGGACGAAGGCCCAGCGCAACCGCTCGTCGTCGACGCCGACGATGCCGAACTGCAGGACGCCGAACAGCACGAGCGCCGTGGCGAAGGCGAGCGTGCGCCACCACGGCCACCGGGCACCCCGTCGCGCCGCGCCGACGACCCACCGGCCGTAGGCGACCGCGGCGACGACGAGGAGCACCGCCGCCAGGGGGTCGAACCGCCAGGTGCTCCAGAACTCGGGTGTCGACGGCGTGGGGAGCCTCCTGGTGATCAGGCGGACTCGTCCTTCGCACCGCCGGAACCATCCTCCGTCCGCCCGACGTCCGGCGGGGGTCCGTCGTGGCCCCGCGACGGTGAGAACCGGTTCAGATCCGGGCGACCCCGCGTGCCGGGACGGTCCGCGACAGCAGCCAGACGCCCACCGGCACGGCCACGGCACCGACGAGCGCGACGCCGAACGACAGGTGCAGCTGCATCACGAGGAACGCCGGGCCGATCGTGCAGAGGGCGGCGAACGCGACGACCGGCCACGACGGACGGTCGGCCGAGGGCAGCAGCCGGGGGAGCGGCCGGTCGAACCAGCGCAGGGCCCTGGCCACCCCGATCGCGACGGCGAGCACCACCACGAGTGCGACGACGCGCGACGCCCACCACGGACCGGACCCCGGCGCCGGGAACGGCACCCCGACGAGCAGTGCGACGCCGTTCAGCGCGATGAACAGCGGCAGGTGCCACAGGTAGATGGTCATGCCGTCGCGGCCGAGGACGAACACGGCCCCGAGTGCGGCCCGCGTCCGCATCAGCCTGGTGAGCGGAGCGTGCACGAGCTGGACCAGACAGGCCTGCGCGATCGCCAGGAACGCCAGCGGGAGCATCGGCGGGTTGAGGTCCTGCAGCATGTCCGGTGCCCAGAGCCCGACCGAGGTCATCGGCACGAGCACGGCGTACGCGGCGACGGCGATGCCGAGCAGGAGCGCCTTCGACCGGCGCGCGAACCAGCCGTCGGCCCAGAGGAAGCCGAGCTGCTGCGCGAAGAGCCACACCGGGCCGAGGTTGAGCAGCCCGACCTCGGCGACCCCGGTGGCCAGGCGGACGGCGTCGACCGCCCCGGCGAGCACGAGCAGCACGCCGAGGGTGGCCCACGGTGCTCGCTCGTGCAGGCGCATCATCACGGGCACGCAGCACTGGGTGATGCCGTAGGCGGCCAGGAACCAGAGCGGCGAACCGATGCCGAACGCGACCTCGGCCAGGAGCTCCGGCGGCGTGCCCGCGGCCGTGGCGACCCCGAGCCCGAGCGCGAGGAACACGAACAGCGGCACCGCGGGCCGGAACAGCCGCACCAGGCGGGTGGCCAGGTAGTCGCGGGCGGGGCTCGGCGCACCACGGGCGACGGTGCTGCGCCAGCCGACGGCGCTCGCGAACCCGCCGACCACGAAGAACAGCGGCATCACCTGCCCGACCCAGGTCGCGGCGACGTACCAGGGGAGTTCCTGCAGCGGGCTCGTGACCCGCACCCCCTGGTCATCGGCAGCGACGCCGACCATCGTGACGTGCACGATGACGACGAGGACGACGCAGGCCGTCCGGATGAGGTCGACGACCAGGTCCCGCTTCGCGATGATCCCCCGGACGTCCGCGGTGCTGTTCGCCTGTTCAGGCAGACCCTGGCTCGTGGACATGTCCGGACGTTAGCGTGCAGAACGGTCGGTCCAGGGTCGTCCCAGCTGATCGCGACCGGATCGTGACACTTCGTATTCCGGTAGCGGCATGTGGGTCCTCGCTGGTCGGCAGCAGAAGCTCGTGTACAGTGAACGCGTTGTCTTGATTCCTGCAAAAGAAAGGCTCAGCATGGACGCCGACGCCGATCTGCTCCGTTCCTCGGGGCTCCGGGTCACGACCCCACGACTCGCGGTGCTCCGCGCGACGGACTCGATGCCGCACGCCACCGCGGACGACATCGTCACCGCGCTCGCCGTGGAGCTGCCGACCACCAGCCACCAGGCCGTCTACGGCGTGCTGAACGCCCTGACCGGCGTCGGGCTCGTCCGCCGCATCGAACCGGCCGGCAGCCCTGCCCGGTACGAGCGCCGCACCGGTGACAACCACCACCACATCGTCTGCACCCTGTGCGGCGCGATCGAGGACGTCGACTGTGCGGTCGGCCACTCGCCCTGCCTGACGCCGTCCGAGACGCACGGCTTCGCGGTCACCACCGCCGAGGTCACCTACTGGGGCATCTGCGAACGCTGCGCGGCGGCAGAGCGCGACGACGCGGAACACGACGACGCAGAGCTCGACCACCCAGACGCGCCCGACGCGAGCGCGCAGGCGCCCAGCGCCCCCACGCCCGCCTGACGGCGACTGCCCACCGCACCGGCCGCACGACGCGCCGGACCCCGAACCACCCGAGCACCCCTGACCGAACCAACGTCCCACCTCCAGGAGGAACCGTGTCCGACCAGAACACGCCGACCGGCACCCCGACCACCACGACCAACAGCGGCGCCCCCGTCTCGAGCGACGAGCACTCGATGGGCGTCGGGGCCGACGGCCCCCTCGCGCTGCACGACCACTACCTGGTCGAGAAGCTCGCCCAGTTCAACCGCGAGCGTGTCCCGGAGCGCGTCGTGCACGCCAAGGGTGGCGGCGCCTTCGGTACCTTCACCGTCACGCAGGACATCAGCCGCTTCACCCGTGCCGCGTTCCTGCAGCCGGGAAAGCAGACCGAGATGCTGGCGCGTTTCTCGTCCGTCGCCGGTGAGCAGGGCTCCCCGGACACCTGGCGTGACCCCCGCGGCTTCGCGCTGAAGTTCTACACCGAAGAGGGCAACTACGACCTCGTCGGCAACAACACCCCCGTCTTCTTCATCCGCGACGGCATCAAGTTCCCGGACTTCATCCGCTCGCAGAAGCGCCTGCCGGGTTCGCACCTGCGCGACCACGACATGCAGTGGGACTTCTGGACCCTGTCGCCTGAGTCGGCGCACCAGGTCACGTGGCTGATGGGCGACCGCGGCCTGCCGGCGAGCTGGCGCGAGATGGACGGCTTCGGTTCGCACACCTACCAGTGGATCAACGCCTCGGGCGAGCGCTTCTGGGTGAAGTACCACTTCATCACCGAGCAGGGCCACAAGACCCTGACGCAGGAGGACGCAGACCGCATCGCCGGCGAGGACGCGGACTTCCACATCCGCGACCTGCACGCCGCGATCGAGCGTCAGGACTTCCCGCGCTGGACCCTCAAGGTGCAGGTCATGCCCTACGAGGACGCCGCCAGCTACCGCTTCAACCCGTTCGACCTGACGAAGGTGTGGCCGCACGCGGACTACCCCCTCATCGAGGTCGGCACGATGGAACTCAACCGCAACCCGGAGAACTACTTCGCGCAGATCGAGCAGGCGACCTTCGCCCCCTCGAACTTCGTGCCCGGAATCGCGGCGAGCCCGGACAAGATGCTCCTGGCGCGCATCTTCAGCTACGCGGACGCACACCGGTACCGCGTCGGCACGAACCACGCCCAGCTCCCGGTGAACGCCCCGAAGAACGAGGTCCACTCGTACTCGAAGGACGGCGGCATGCGCTTCGACTTCCAGAAGTCCGAGGTGCCGGTGTACGCGCCGAACTCGCTCGGTGGTGCGCACGCCGACCCGAACGCGACCGACGACGCCCCGGGCTGGGAGTCTGACGGTGCGCTGCAGCGTTCCGCCGCGACCCTGCACCCGGAGGACGACGACTTCGGCCAGGCCGGCACGCTCGTCCGTGAGGTCCTGGACGACGCCGCCCGTGAGCGCCTGGTCGGCAACATCGCCGGCCACGTCTCGAAGGTGACGCGCGACGACCTGCGCGAGCGCGTGTTCGCCTACTGGACGAACGTCGACGCCGACCTGGGTGCGCGCGTGCGCGCCGCGGTCGCGCCGAGCGCGCCGGGCTCCAACGAGGACCCGGAGAAGGTCGCGGTCGAGGCGTAAGCCCCGCTGGACGACCTGACGGACAGGAGGCCCGGTACCAGCTGGTACCGGGCCTCCTGTCCGTCGGTCGTTGTGTCTAGACCTGCTGGCCGTTCAGCCAGATCGGGCCGGCGCGTCGGGGGTGCCCAGTCCTCGTGCTCAGACCTGCTGGCCGTTCAGCCAGATCGGGCCGTCCGGCCAGTCCTCGAGCTGCGCTGCCACCGGCAGCGCCATCCAGCCGCCCTGCTCGGTGTTGCTGACGCCCGCGCCCTCGGCGGTGAACGCCGAGAAGGTGCCGACGGCCTCGGGGAACTCGTGCCAGCCGAGCTTCGCGTAGAAGGGGATGCGGTCCTCGCCCGCGCCGAGGAACCCGAAGGGCACGCGGAGTCCCTCGAGGACCGCGGCGGTGCGGGTCATCAGCTCGCGGCCGACGCCGGTGCCCTGCAGTCGGGGCGACACGGCGACCAGGCCGGTGTCGCCGACCAGGAGATCCTGCCCGCCGACGGAGATGTACATGCGGCGGATGCCGACGTGGGCCAGGACGACCCCGTCGGCGTCGTGCGCGAGCACCCGGCGTTCCGGCTGCATGCCGGACCAGCTCCGGCCGCCCACGTACCAGTGCGACCAGTCGGGGAAGGCCTGCCCGAGCAGTGCCGCGATCGCTTCGTGGTCGGGGAGCGACAGCATGCTCTCCTCGACCACCTCCCACCGGATGTCATCAGTCACGCGTCCATCCTGCACGGATGTGGTGACGGTCGTTGCGTTCTCGCACTGACCGGTAATACGTTAACGGTGACACCGGGGCGATGTCGCAACGAAGGGGAGATCGATGTCGATCAAGAACGTCGTACTGGGTGCGGTCGTGCTGGGGAGTGTCGTGGGCGGCGGGATCGCGGTCGACACCGTGACGGCGCCGGAGACGAGTGCGGCGACGTGCTGGCGGAAGGTGACGCAGAGCACGGGCTTCAACGAGTCCGGTTGTGGTCGCGCTCAGCACTTCAACCGTCTGCGGAGCGGGACGATGAAGTGGGGGAACGTGGTCGGTGGCAACAAGTGGTCCTACCAGGCTGCCTGCTGGACCAACATCGCCCAGTACGGCATGACCCGGGCCTGACGCGGTGATTCGGAGCAGGCTTCGGGGAGCAACGATCGTCGGGGCAATCGCCGCCGTGGGGCTCGTCGGTTGTGCCCAGGCGGATGCTGCACCCCGGGTCGTCGATCCGTCGGGCTTCTCCGCGGCCGGGCCGTGGGCGGGTGAGTTCGCGGAATCAGCCGCCGACGCCAGCCCGTACCAGCGGCAGATCCTCTCGGACGGAACGATCTCGGCGCGGGAGGTCGCGGATGCGCAGTCCCGCATGAGCGCATGCATGCGGGATCTCGGCTACGACTACACGACAGCGGAGGACGGCACGTCCGAAGCGTCGCCGCTCCCCGGGCGGAAGGCTGAAGACGCCACGGCCATGAACGATTCGAAGTCGAAGTGCGCGAAGGACTTCGACAGCGACGTGACCTACCTGTTCAACGAGGTCCGGCGGAACCCGGAGAAGCAGGACGAGGCAACGATCACTGTCGCGTGCCTCCGTGCTGCGAAACTCGTCGACGACACGTACACCGAACGTGACTGGCGTGATCAGAACGACGACGGGAACTTCTCCTTCTCGCCGTGGGATCCCGCAGCCGTACAGTGTCGGCTGGACCCCCTCGGCCTCTGGCGGCAGTGATGCGCTTCCCGTCTGCCGCGCTCCTGGCGCTCGGGGCGATGGTGGTCGCAGCGGCGACGGCCGCCGCCATCGTGGTCGTTGTGCCGGCCGAGGTCCCGGCCGCACTCCGGACGGCGGCCCCCGCGAGCACCGTCCGGGTGACCGAGCGCACCGATGCCGACGAACGACAGGTGCAGCTCGCACTCGACATCGGTGCCCCACGGGCGGTCGTGACGTCGCGGACCGGCACGGTGACGATGTCGACGTGCTCGACCGGGGCACCCGTGGGGAGCGGGGACGTCTTCGCGCAGGTCGACGGGCGGCCGGTGATCGCGCTCGCCAGTGACGAGCCGCTGTGGCGCGACCTCGAGCTCGGCGACCGCGGGGCTGACGTCACGGGGTTGCAGCGGGAACTCGCGCGCCTCGGTGCCGGATTGAGCATCGACGGCGTCCTCGGCCCGGGCACGCTCCGCGCTGCGCAGCAGTTCCTGGTCGACCGAGGCGTCGACCGCGACGACCTGCCCGACGACGTCGTGCCGCGGGCCCCGTTCGCATGGGTACCAGCCGCCGAGAACACCGTCCTGACGTGCGTGGCCGTCGTCGGGGCAACGGTCGGCGCCGACGGTGTCCTCGTCGAACTCCCGGCCGAACTCCGCGGTGCGCGCATCGAGGCGCTCCCGGTCGATCCGGCGCCGGGGAAGCGCGTGCTGCGGATCGGGAATGCCGACGTCCCGATCGACACCGCAGGGGTGGTCTCCGCGCCGACGGACCTCGCTGCGATCACCGCCCTGCCGGAGTACGCGGCGACGGTCGCTTCGGCGGACGGCGCACCGACGGTGGCCGCGACCTGGACGCTCAGTCGCCCACGAACCGTCCAGGTGGTGCCACCGACGGCCCTCTGGGACCTCGTGGGCGCGCAGGCATGCGTGCAACCGACGACGGGGCGGTCACTCCGGGTCGAGGTGCTCGGATCGGAACTCGGGCAGTCGTTCGTCCGGGTGCCCGGCGGACGAACGCTCGACCGGATCAGTGCCGCGCCGGACCGGTCCAGCTCGTGTCGGTGACGCTCGAGGGCGTCGGGCACGTCTGGTCGAACGGCACCGTGCTGTTCGACCGCGTCGACCGCACCTTCGCCGAGGGGACCGTGACCGCGGTCGTCGGGCCGAGCGGTTCCGGCAAGTCGACGCTGCTCGCGATCCTCGCCGGGATGCTCCGTCCGACGCGCGGTGCCGCCGTCCGTCCGCCGGGCTGTCGGCCGCTCTGGGTCTTCCAGAACCCGTACGGGGTGGCCCGCCGCCGCGTGCTCGACCACGTCGCGTTGCCGTTCGTCGCCCAGGGCGCGGATCGTCGGACCGCGGACGTCCGCGCGCTCGGGGTCCTCGAGCGCTTCGGGCTTAGTTCGCGGGCGCACGCGCGATTCGCCGAACTGTCCGGTGGTGAGGCGCAACGCCTGATGCTCGCGCGCGCGATCGCGAGTGCGCCGGGTCTGATGCTGGTCGACGAGCCGACGGCGCAACTCGACCGGGCGACCGCGATCGAGGTGAACCGTGGGATCGGTGCGCTCGCCGCGTCGGGGACGGTCGTCGTCGTCGCCACGCACGACGACGCGACCCGTGACGCCTGCGACGGAGTGCTCGATCTCGGGCGGTACCGATGAGCCTTCGCCGGATGCGGGTGACCGAGGTCTGGCGGGAGGCGTGGCGCGACATCGCTTCCGGAGCCTCGTGGGCAGCGACGTCCGCTGTCGTCCTCGCGGTGCTGCTCAGCGGTGTCGTGGGCCTGCGCGCAGCTGCGGTCGCCGATGACGTCCGAGCGGCTGCGGTGTTCGTCGCGAGCGGTGCGGCGACGACCGTCCAGCGGGCCGAGGGCCGGATCGACGGCCGCGTGTGCGATGCGCTCGTGGACACCGAAGGGGTCATCGCGTCTGGTGCGTTCCGGCGCCTCGACGTCGGGGTCGTCCCCGCCGCACTGCCGGGCTCGGCGATCCCGACCTACGAGGTGACCGCCGGGGTGCGTGGTCTGCTCGGCGGCTCCGATGCCGACGGCACCGCGGGAGTGATCGTCTCGCCCACGGTGCACGAGACCCTGGGCCTTGCTGCCGGCGATCGCCTCGTGACGGCGGGCGGTGCGGGCACCGGAGTTGCCGGTGTGTACGACTACCCCGACGACGGTCGGGACCCCGACCTGGAGTACGCGGTCCTCGCGCCGACGGTGGACGACGGGTCGCCGTTCGACGCCTGCTGGGCGACGGTGTGGCCACAGCGCGACGACACGGTCGCGATGCTCCGGCGCACCGTCCTCCCGGCGAGCGGGGCCGAGGGTGAAGACCGACCGACCGCCGGTCAGCTCAACCCGACGCTGGGCGCGGTCTTCACGCCCGCGGCGCGGCAGCCAGTGGTCGTCCCGTTCGGTGCAGCCGCCCTCGTGGGGCTGACGATCGGCGGGGCAGCGGTCGCACGGCGTCGGCTCGTCCTGGCCTCCGATCGGCACGTCGGGGTACCGCGGAGTGCGCAGGTCCTCGGCGTTGTCCTGCAGCACCTGGTCTGGGCATCGGTCGGGGCGGTGGTCGCGACGAGCGTCGCGGTGGTGTCGGTGCGTGGCCTCGACGTCGACGATGCGCTGCCGATCGTGCGCGAGGCGATCGCGATCGCGTCCCTCGGGCTCGTGGGCGCGCTGCTCGGTGGGGCGCTCGCCGCGGCCGCGATCCGCGAGCGCGCGCTGCACCGCTACTTCCGCTCCCGCTGACCGCGGCCGGCGGGGCGGACGCGCACCGGGCCTCCCGTCGCCTGCGCGCCCCGTCTGCTGCGCGCCCCCGTGCGCCAAAGCGACAGATCGCCGCGAACTGTTCGCAGAGACCTGTCGCTTTGGCGGGTACCGCGCACCGGGATGGCGTGGATCTGTCGCTCTGGCGCAGGCGACCGACGCCCATTTGGTTGACGCGTCAACTAAATGGGCGCACACTGGTGCCATGCACACGCAGGACCTCCTCGCCGCCGACACCGGGATGGGTGCCGTCACCCTCCGCGTCGCGAACCTCGACCGGATGATCGGCTACTACCGCGACGGCGTCCAGCTCTCGCTGCTCTCGAACGAGGGCGGCGTCGCCGTCCTCGGGCGACCGGGCGCCGGTGGCCTGGCGGTGCCGATCGTGATCCTCGAGCACGCGCCGTCCATGCAGCACGCCAGCCCGCACGACGCCGGCCTGTTCCACACCGCGATCCTGTTCGACACGAGGGCCGACCTGGCCGCCGCGCTGTACTCGGTCGCAACGAAGTTCCCGCAGACCTTCACCGGCAGCGCCGACCACCTGGTGAGCAACGCGTTCTACTTCACCGATCCCGAGGGCAACGGCGTCGAGCTGTACTGGGACCGTGACCGCACGGAGTGGTCGTGGACGCACGGCATGGTCGACATGGACACGAAGTACGTCGACCCGAACGCGTTCCTGCAGTCCCACCTGACGCAGGACGCCCTGGACACCGCCGCGGCACGCCCGGGCAAGGTCGGCCACGTGCACCTGTCCGTCGGCGACGTCGCCACCGCACGCTCCTTCTACGTGGACACCCTCGGCTTCGAGACCACCGCCGGCTTCGGCGAGGCACTGTTCGTCAGCGCCGGCGGGTACCACCACCACATGGCGATGAACACCTGGAACTCCCGCGGCGCCGGGCGTCGCCAGCTCGCCCTCGGGCTCGGACTCGTGCGGATCGAGGTGCCGGGGGCCGACGACCTCGGCGCCCTCGTGTCGCGTATGCACGACACCGGGGTGCAGACCGCCGATGACGGCCGAACGGTCGCGTTCGAGGACCCGTGGGCGAACCGCATCGAGGTGACTGCGCCCGGTCGCGCCTGACGCGGTCCGCCGCGGGACGGCCGAGACTCGGGCTGAGCGACACTTCTCGCGCCCGCAGTCACGAGAAGTGTCGCTGACTCCGAGACTCGGCGCCGGCTGCCCGGCCGCCCGCGTCAGGCGCTGTTCGAGATCCCGCCGTCCGACTTCAGCAGCTGCCCGTTCACCCAGGCGCCCTGCTCCGAGCAGAGGAACCCGACGAGCGCGGCGGTGTCCGACGGGCGTCCGAGTCGGCCGAGCGGAGTGCCCTCGACGGCCCACCCCTTGACCTCGTCGGACATCCAGCCGGTGTCGTTCGGGCCCGGGTTCACCACGTTCGCGCTGACGCCGAGGCTGCCGAGCTCCTTCGCGGCGCCGAACACGATCCGGTCGAGCGCGCCCTTCGACGCCCCGTACGGCAGGTTGTACGCGATGTGGTCGCTCGTCAGCGCGACGATCCGGCGTCGGTCGCGCGGTGCGGCGTCCCCGGCACGCTCGAGCCCGGCCGCGTAGGCCTGTACGAGCAGGAACGGTGCGCGGGCGTTCACGGCGAAGTGGCGGTCCCACGACTCGACCGTCGTGGTGCGGAAGTCGGAGTCGACGGACTCGCAGTGCGACATGACGAGGGCGGTGACGGGGGCGCCGGCTTCCGCCTCGGCGCGGCCGACGAGTGCGGCCGCCTGCTCCGGGTCCTCCAGGTCGACCGGGAGGCGCGTCACCCGTGCTCCCGCCGCCTCGCACTCCTGCACCACCGACTCGACCCCGTCCGGGTCCGCCCCGCCGCTCACGCGGTCGTCGTAGGGTCCCCACCACGAGATGGCGAGGTCCCAGCCGTCGGTCGCAAGCCGGGTGGCGAGCGCTGCGCCGATGCCGGCTCTGCGACCCACCCCGGTCACCAGGGCGAGTGGTCGTGCGGACGTCATGCGTGCCTCCTGTCCGGCGCTCCGTCGCGCCGATCGGCACCCAGTCTGCCGGAACCGGCCACCCGTGTGACCATCGCATCCGGTGTCCTGTCGGCGGACGGCCGACCACGGGGGCCAAGATGGACGGATGCCACGCACACGACGGCCCTCCCGACCGGGGCGCGGACCCCGCGGCGGTCGCCCGGACCCCCGCGACCTGCCGCTCGAGCACGTCCGCGACCGGATGTCGTCGTACATCTACGGCAACATCACGGTGCTCGCCGTCGCGATCGCGGTGAACCCGGAGCAGATCCACCACGGCGCCGCGGTGGCGACCGTCCTGGCGACCGCGGTGCTGACCTACCTGGCGCACGTGCTCGCACACCTGGTCGCACACGGGCTCGGCGACGACGGCGAGGAGTCCGCTGCGGACCGCGCTGCCCGCCGCGACTCGGTCGCGACGATCGTCCGGAACGCCAACCCGATCGCGACCTCCGGGCTGATCCCGGCGGTCCTCTACGCGGCTGCCTGGATCGGGTGGCTGCCGGCGGAGTGGGCGCAGATCGCGGCGACCGTCATCCTGGTGGTGCGCATCGGGCTGGTGGGCGTGTTCATGCAGCGGTTCAGCGGGAAGCAGCCGACGTTCCTCGGGCTGTGGGGTGGGATCGTGCTCGCCGCGGTGGCGTTCGTGATCGGTCTCGTCAAGGTGGTGCTGACGCATTGAGCGACACGCACGCACACGCCGGACCCCCCTCCGAGCCAGCAGCCGAGGACGAGCCGAAGCGCGGCGGGCTGCGGTTCCTGCGCGACCTCGTCATCATCGTCGTCGTGGCGCTGCTGGCGTCCTTCCTGGTCAAGGCGTACCTGGTCCGATCCTTCTACATCCCCTCGGCCTCGATGCAGAACACACTGCTCGTCGGGGACCGGGTGCTCGTCAACGAGCTCGTGCCCGGGGTCGTCCCGCTGCAGCGTGGTGACGTCGTGGTGTTCCAGGACCCGGGCGGCTGGCTCGGCATGGGCCAGGGCGACGACCTCATCAAGCGCGTCATCGGCCTGCCGGGCGACACGGTGTCGTGCTGCGACGCCCGGGGCCGCCTGTCGGTGAACGGGCACGCGGTGGACGAGCCCTACGTCGTGCTCGAACGCGGATCGGACCGTGTCGCCGGGAAGGACTTCGAGATCACCGTGCCGAAGGGGCGCATCTGGGTGATGGGCGACAACCGCTACGATTCCGCCGACTCGCGCGTGCACGGCACCGTGCCGGTCGACGACGTCGTGGGACGCGCCTTCGTGACCACGTGGCCGATCTCGCGGTGGTCGGTGCTGTCCCGCTACGGCGACGAGTGGGACCGGGTCCCGACGCCGTGACCGCTGACGACGAGGGCTTCGGCTACGAGACCGGCGGGGACGACGACCTGTCGATCCACCGGATCGCGACACCGGGCAAGCGGTCGGGGACGATCGGTCCGCGGCCCGACCATGTCGTGTTCTGGCTCGCCGACGGCCGGGCCAGCCTGACCGCCGACGACGGCGAGCACTGGGAGGTCGGTGCCGAGCGGCCGATGATGCTCTCGGCGTCCGTCGCGTACGGCTTCGAGACCGACGCGACCGCCACGACGCTGCTGCACCTGTCGCCGTCGCTGCTCGGCGACACGGGGGAGTCCTCGGTGTTCGGGCAGCCGGACGCGGCCGATCCCGCACTCGAGCCGCTGCGCGCACTGCTGCGCGAGGCCTCCGGGCGCATCCTCGACCCCGCCCTGCCCGCCGACGACCGTGCGGCCCTGAACCGGCGGATCGCGACCGTCGTCCTGTCGACCTTCGCCCGGTCGCGGTCGGACGTCGCGGACCGGATGCGGCGGGCGATCGGCTTCGTGCACGACCACGCCGACCGGACGCTGACGGTGGCGGACGTCGCAGCGGCCTGCGACCTGAGCGAGCGCGGACTGCAGGACCTGTTCCGCCGTCGTCTCGGCGTCACCCCCATGCAGTACCTGCGCGAGGTCCGGCTCGACCGGGTGCACCTGGAGCTGGGGCGGCCGGGGTCCCGCGCGCTGCTCGTCAGCGAGGTCGCGCGGCGGTGGCGGTTCACCCACCTGGGGCGGTTCGCGGCGCACTACCGGGAGCGGTTCGGGGAGCAGCCGCACCAGACCATCGCGCGGGGCGGCACACCTAGAGAACGGTAGTTCTCGCGTTCTTTGCGGATTCCGGCTATCCTGCTCGCGTGGATGCGCGACGGTCCGAATTGGGGCAGTACCTCCGCGCCCGTCGGGCACTCGTCCAGCCCGAGGACGTCGGCCTCACCCGCGAGCCCGGACGACGAGTGGACGGCCTGCGCCGCGAAGAGGTCGCACGGCTCGCGGGCATCAGCCCCGAGTACTACCTGCGGCTCGAACGGGGCCGTGACCACCAGCCGTCCGACCAGGTGCTCGTGGCGCTCGGCCGGGCCCTGCGGCTCGACCACGAGGCCGTCGACTACCTGCGCCGCCTCGCACACGCCGAACGCCGCCGCCCCGAGGGGGTCGTGCCGCCGGGGCTCGTCGATTCGGTCCGGTCGCTCCTGGCGCAGTGGTCGCACACCCCGGCGTTCGTGATGGACCGCAACCAGGACATCATCCTGTCCAACGCCCTGGCGAGCGCCCTCGGCCCCGGGTACATGGAGCCGGGCGCGAACCTCGTCCTGCAGATGTTCTCCGAGGCGTCCCGGCAGCACGCTGCCGACTGGCACCCCACCGCGCACCGGGTCGTCGCCGCGCTCCGGCTGCACGCCGAACCCGAGGACCCGCGGCTGCAGGAGATCGTCGGGACCCTGACCCTGCAGGACCCGGACTTCGCCCGCATCTGGGCCCGGCACGACGTCGCCGTGCAGCGCACCGGGGTCTCGCGGCACTGGATCGACCCGATCGGGTGGGTCGAGTTCCGCTGGCAGAACCTCGCGATCCCGGGCAGCTCGCACGTGCTCGTGACCTTCTGGGCCGACCCCGGCACCCCCGCAGCCGCGGCCGTCGCGTACCTCGCCGCGCAGGTGCAGCAGGGAACCGCCCGCCGGCAGCCGGTCGCGGGCGAGACCGCGGTGGGGTAGCGAGGCGGTCGCGGCGCTCCCGGTCAGGCGGTCGTCGCGTCCTCGTCGAGCAGTCCCCGGAGCGTCGTGAGCCGCGCGGCGGACTCCTCGTCCGCCGCCGTCCACACCACGAGCACGTGCTCGGGGTCCTCCAGCCGACGCAGCTGCTCCCACCGCAGGTCGATCCGGCCCACCAGCGGGTTCTCGAACGTCGACTCCCCGCGTCGAGCCGGCCGTACCGCGCCGCCGGCCCACTCGGTCGCGAACGTCGTGCTCCGCGCCATCAGCTCGCCCAGCAGCTCCTGGAACCGGTCGTCGGCGTCGTGCTCGTCCAGCGAGTCCCGGAGCATCGCGGCGGTGCGGTGCGCCTCGGCCTCCCAGCCGTCGACCGAGTCCTCGACCCAGGGGTTCAGGAAGGTGAACCGCGCCAGGTTCGTGCCGACGGTGAGGGACGCGGACAGGGCCCCGGCGAGCCGGTTCGCCGCCACCACGTCCAGGTGCCGGTCGAAGACCACGATCGGTTCGGCGAGCGCGTCCACGAAGTCCTGGGCCGACGTCGTCGTCGTGCCGTCCTCGTGTTCCATGCGATCACGCTAACCGGCTGGGCAGTGGAGCAGGGGGGAGAAGGGGACCCCGGCGGGGACCCCGTCGCCGTGCCTCCGCCCCGCAGGGGGACCCCGGCACGGTGCGTCCGGCCGTCCGAGGGCACCCCGCGTCGCTCCCGGGGCCGCCGAGACGCGCTGTCGTCGGGGTGACGGGCAACGACAGGGACACGACGGCCCCGCGCCCGCAGCCCTAGCGTGACGACGCCGGGACCCCCGGTCCTGCACAACCCGACGTTCGTCACGAAGGAGACCCGCAATGGCTGCACCCACCATCGTCCTCGTCCACGGCGCGTTCGCCGACTCCGCCAGCTGGGCGCCCGTCACCCGGGAGCTGCTCGACCGCGGCCACACGGTCCTCGTCCCGCCGGTCTACAACCGCAGCCTCGCCGAGGACGCCGCCTCGATCCGCGCCGTCGTCGAGCACGTCGACGGGCCGGTCGTCCTCGCCGGGCACTCGTACGGCGGCGCCGTGATCACCGTCGCCGGCGAGGCCGAGAACGTCGTCGGACTCGTTTACGTCTCCGGCTACGTGCTCGAGGTCGGCGAGAGCCTCGGACAGCTGCAGGGCGGGTTCCCCGACTCCGACCTCGCCGCGAACCTCGTGTACACGCCGTACCCGGTCGCCGGCGCCGAGGACGGCACCGACGTGTCCGTCGCGATCGACGCGTTCCCGCAGGTCTTCGCCGCCGGGGTCGACCCGCGCGTCGCCGAGGTCTTCGCGGTCTCGCAGCGTCCGCTCTCCGGTGCCGCCTTCGGCGAACCGGCCTCCGCCGCCGCGTGGAAGACCACCCCCGCGTGGGCGATCGTCTCGTCCGACGACCACACCATCAACCCCGAGGTCGAGCGCTTCGGCTACTCCCGCGCCGGCATCACCGACGTGACCGAGCTCGCCGCCCCGCACCTCGTCATGCAGACCCACCCGAAGGACGTCGCCGACGTCATCGAGCGCGCCGTCGCCGCGACCAGCGCGACCGACGGCGCCGCCTGACGCGACCACCCCTGGAGGCGCGGCGTGCGCCCGACGCGCACCGCGCCTCCAGGATGTCCCCGTTCCACCCCAGGAGGCGACGTGACCACGGAACGCACCACCCCCGCACCCCGCGGCGGCGCCCTGGCACCGCTCGCGATCCCGGTCTTCCGCGCCCTGTGGATCGCGGTGCTGGTGAGCAACATCGGCAGCTGGATGCAGACCGTCGGCGCGCAGTGGCTGCTCGTCGACGAGCACGCCGCACCCGTCGTCGTCGCCCTCGTGCAGACCGCGTCGAGCCTGCCGGTGCTGCTCGTCGGGATCCCCGCCGGGGTGATCGGCGAGTTCGTCGACCGGCGGCGGCTGCTCATCGGCGTGCAGGCGTTCCAGGTGGTCGTCGGCGTCGTGATGACCGTGCTCACCGCGACCGGCGACATGACCCCGGCGCTCCTGCTCACCGTCACGTTCCTGCTCGGTACCGCCTCGGCGCTCCAGCTGCCCGCGTACCAGGCGCTCGTGCCCGAGATCGTGCCGCGTGCCGCGATCACCGACGCCGCGGCGCTCAGCTCCGTCGGCGTCAACGTCGCCCGGGCGATCGGACCGGCGCTCGCCGGGGTGGTGATCGCGCAGCTCGGCGTGCCGTTCGTGTTCGCCGCCAACGCGCTGTCGTTCGCGCTCTTCCTGGTGGTGCTCGTCACCTGGCGTGGGTACCAGCGCCCCGAGACGCGGGCCGAACCGTTCATCGACGCCACCCGCGCCGGGCTGCGGTACGTCCTGCACGCGGCGGTCGTCCGCCGGCTGCTCGTGCAGCTCGCCGTCTTCATGGTGCCCGCGAACGCGCTGTGGGCACTCCTGCCACTCGTCGCCGACGGCCCGCTCGGCCTGTCCTCCGGCGGGTACGGACTGCTGCTCGCCGCCGTCGGCATCGGATCCGTCGGCGGCGCGTTCCTGATGCCGGCGATCCGCGCGCGGCTCGGCATCGGCCGCACGGTCGGGCTCGCCTCGGTGGTGTTCGGTGTCTGCACCGCGGTCGTCGCGCTCGTCCCCGTGCCGCCGGTCGTGCTCGTCGCGCTGCTGGTCGGCGGGGTGGCCTGGATCGCCGTGGTGACGACGCTGAACGGCACCGTGCAGGCGTTCCTGCCCGCCTGGGTCCGGACCCGCGGACTCGCCGCCTACCAGCTCGTGCTCTTCGGCTGCACCGCGATCGGTGCGGCGCTCGCCGGCGCCGTCGCCACGCCGCTCGGGGTGACGGGGGTGCTCGCCGGCGCCGGGGTCGTCACCGCGCTCAGCGCCGCGCTGCTGCTCGTGTCCGGGTTCCCGGTGCTCACCGACCGGCAGCGCGCCGTGACACCGATGCCGTTCGGGGACGAGGTGTTCGTGCCGGACGACCACGGCGCGGCGACGGGGGAGACCCTCGTGCTGCTGCACTGGACGGTCCCGGCGGACGCGGTCGACGAGTTCCGGGCGCGCGCCGGACGGCTCGGGCGGAGCCGGCGGCGGACCGGTGCCCGTGACTGGAACCTGTACCGGGACGCGGCGAACGGGCCGGACGCCTGGGTCGAGGCGTTCCGGGTGGGGTCGTGGCAGGAGCACGTCGACCAGCACGAGGTCCGGCAGACCGGGGACGACGCGCGGACCCTGCAGTCGGTGCGCGAGGTCGCAGGGGAGCCGCGGGTCGAGCACCTGGTCGCGGAGGGGGTCGGCGGCCCGTCGTCGGGGTGACGGGCAGGGTCAGCGGCCCGTCGGCGGGGTGACGGGCGGGGTCAGCGGCCCGTCGGGGCGACGGGCTGGGTCAGCAGTCCGTCGTGGTGGCGGGCGGCGTCAGCAGCCGGTCGTGGTCAGGGTGACCGTCGCGACCGTGCCGTCGGACACCTTGGTCGTCTGCGGGCAGAGGTCGCCGGCGCGGACCGTGACCTGGCCGAGGGGAACGCCCGCGAAGTCGGCCGTACCGCCCGGGAACACCCGCTGGTGCTCGGAGAGCTTGCCGGTCGAGGCGAACACCTTGACCTCGTAGGGGTGGTCGGCGGCGTTCGACGACACCGTGACCGACACCTGGCCGGTGGAGTCGTGGGCGCCACAGCCGGCGAGGGCCAGGAGCGCGGCCACGCCGAGGACGGTTGCGGGGACGACTCGGAGCACGACGACCAGGGTACGCCGACGCGCCCGACCACCTGCGCCCTCCGGACTGGGGCCAGGCCCTGTCCGTTCAGCGCGTTACCGTGGGAGCATGCAGCCGGAAACCGCGATGTCCGTGCCCGCGCCGACCGGGGCTGATGCCGTCCGGCGAGCGGCCCTGATCGCGGCGCTCGACGTGGTCGACGGCGGCGTCGAGGAACGGTTCGAACGGATCACCCGCATCGCACGCGAGGCCCTCGGGGTCTCCGGCTCCTTCCTCAACCTGGCCGGCGAGACCACGCTGACGATCAAGTCGCAGCAGAGCGACGCCGCCTTCGGCCCGGTCATCCCGCTACAGGACACGTTCTGCGGACGCACCCTGGGCGAGCAGGGCCCGGTGGTGGTCCCCGATGCCCGCGAGGACGCCCGGTACGCGGACCTGCCGATGGTGCTCGGTGACCCGAACGTCCGGTTCTACGCCGGTGTCGGGCTCCGGGCCGGCGACGACGACCTGAAGATCGGCACCCTCTGCCTGATCGACCCCGAACCGCGAACCCTCGACGCCGACGAGCTCGAACTGCTGCAGGAACTCGGCATCTGGGCGGAGCGCGAGCTCCTGGCCGGAGCCGACGAGGACCGCCTGCGCACCGTGCTCAACGGCCTGCAGCCGGCCGCAGTGCAGGTGCCCGGGTACCGGGTCACGGGGATGTCGATCCCGCACGGGCTCGTCTCCGGCGACTTCCACGACTGGCACCGGTCCGGCGAGGACTCGATCCACCTGACCGTGTCGGACGTCATGGGCAAGGGGATGTCCGCCGGGCTCCTCGCCGCGAACATCCGCGGAGGCCTGCTCGCCCGCGGCGACCAGGACCCGGGCACCGCCGTCGCCGAGCTCGAGGCGCAGGTCGCCCCGGAGCTCAGCCGCGCCGAGTCCTTCGCGACGATGTTCCACGGCCGGCTGACCCCGTCCACCGGGCGCCTCGACTTCGCCGACGCCGGCCACGGGCTCGTGCTGCAGCTCCGTGACGACGGCGCCGAGCGGATCCTGCGGTCGTCGGACCTGCCGATCGGGCTGCACCCCGCCGGGATGCCCCGCGCCGCCGGGTCGCTCGTGCTCCGGCCCGGTGACGTGCTCATCGTCGTGACCGACGGCGCGCTCGAGCTCTGGGACTCCACGCTCGCGTCGCTGTCCGAGCTCGGGTCGCTGTACCGGGAGTCCCCGGACGTCGAGACGTTCCTGCAGCGGGTGCGCGCACGCGTCGCCCAGCACGACCCGGGCGACGACCTGACCGTCGTCGTGGTGGCGCGCGAGGCGCTCGGGTCGCTCGGGGACTGAACGGTCGAGAACTGTCGTCGGCTCGTCGCCGGTCGAGTGGTCGCGACGTGTCGTGGGTGGGCCGCCGAGTGGTCGTGAACTGTCGGTTGGCGGGGCTTCGGCCGACGGTTCGTGACCGCTCGACGGACGTGAGCGGGGTGTCGTGACCGCTCGGGCGGCGCCGGTTCGTCGCCGGTCGAGTGGTCGCAACGTGTCGTGGGTGGGCCGCCGAGTGGTCGCGAACCGTCGGTTGGCGGGGCTTCGGCCGACGGTTCGTGACCGCCCGACGCACGTGAGCGGGGTGTCGTGACCGTTCGGGCGGCACCGGGCGCCGGCGCGGCGGGTGTCGTGACGTGTCGTGGGTGGGCCGCCGGGTGGTCGCGAACTGTCGGTTGGCGGGGCCTCAGGCGACGGTTCGTGACCGCTCGACGCACGTGAGCGGGGTGTCGTGACCGTCCGGGCAGCACCGGGCGTCGCGCGGCGGGTGGTCGTGACGTGTCGTGGGTGGGCCGCCGACTGGTCGTGAACTGTCGGTTGGCGGGGCTTCGGCCGACGGTTCGTGACCGCTCGACGGACGTGAGCGGGGTGTCGTGACCGTTCGGGCGACACGGGCCACGCCACACCACACCACGCCACGCGCCGGGCGCCGGGCGCAGCGTCAGGCGCCGAGGCGCTCGATCAGCTCGGCGTAGCGCGCAGCCGTGCGCTCGACGATCTCGTCCGGCAGCACCGGCGGCGTGCCCTTGCGGTCCCAGTGCGCGCTGAGCCAGTCCCGCACGATCTGCTTGTCGAACGAGTCGGTGCGGTCGGCCGAGCGGGCGTCCCAGTAGCGGCTGGAGTCGCTCGTCAGGACCTCGTCGGCGATGCGGATCCGGCCGGTGGCGTCCTGCCCGAACTCGAACTTGGTGTCCGCGATGACGACGTCCCGCTCGAGGGCGATGGCCGCGGCCTCGGTGTAGACGTGCAGCGAGAGCTCGCGCAGGGTGGCGGCGGTCTCGGCACCGACCAGGTCGACGGTCTGCTCGTACGAGATGTTCTCGTCGTGCTCGCCCTGGGCCGCCTTGTACGCCGGCGTGTAGATCGGTTCCGGCAGGCGGTCACCGTTGGACAGCCCGGCGGGGAGCGCGACGCCGCACACGCTGCCGGTCTCCTGGTACTCGGCCCAGCCGCTGCCGACCAGGTACCCGCGCACGACGCACTCGACGGGGAACATCGTGAGCGGCATGACGTGCATCGACCGTGCCTCGACCTCGGCGGGCACCGGGGTGCCACCGGAGGACGGGCCGATGATGTGGTTCGGGACGTCACTCAGCTGGGTGAACCAGAACCGCGACAGGCGGGTCAGCAGCTCGCCCTTGCCCGGGATCGGTGGCTCGAGCGCGAAGTCGTACGCGCTGACCCGGTCCGAGGCGACGAGCAGCAGCTCGGAGGCGCTCGCCAGGTCCGCGGTGCCCTCGGGCACGTAGAGCTCGCGCACCTTGCCGGACGAGACGTGCCGCCAGCCGGCGATCGGAGCGGCGGCGGTCACTTCGCGACCTTCGCGGCGATGTCGGTGCGGAACTGCGCGCCGTCGAGCGTGATGTCGCCGAGCCCGGCGTAGGCGCGCTCGCGGGCCTGGGCGAAGTCCGACCCGGTCGCCACGACGCTGAGCACCCGGCCACCCGTGGCCACGAGCGTGCCGTCGAGGACGCCGGTGGCGGCGTGCGCGACCGAGACGCCGTCGCGGGCGTTCGCGTCGTCGATGCCGGCGATCGGTCGACCGGTCTGCGGGTTCTCCGGGTAGCCCTCGCTCGCCAGGACGACGGTCACGGCGACCTCGTCGCGGAACACGGGTGCGGGGACGGCACCGAGCTGCCCGGTGGCGGCGGCGAGCAGGAGTTCACTGAGCGGCGTGGCCAGGCGGGGGAGCACGACCTGTGTCTCCGGGTCACCGAAGCGCGCGTTGAACTCGATCACGCGGACGCCCTGCTCGGTGACGATGAGGCCGCAGTACAGGAGCCCGACGAACGGCGTGCCCTCGTGCTCGAGGCGGCGGACGGTCGGCAGCGCGACGAGCTCGGTGACCTCGTCGACGAAGGCCTGCTCGGACGGCCAGCGGTCGGCGAGCCACGGCAGCGGCGAGTACGCGCCCATGCCGCCGGTGTTCGGGCCGAGGTCGCCGTCGGCCAGGCGCTTGTAGTCCTGCGCGGGGCTGAGCGCGCGGACGTCGTGCCCGTCGCTCAGGAAGAACAACGAGACCTCTTCGCCGTCGAGGAACTCCTCGACCACGACGTGTCCGTGCTGGAGCCAGTAGGTGGCGTGGTCGATCGCAGCCTGGCGGTCGTCGGTCACGAGCACGCCCTTGCCGGCGGCGAGCCCGTCGGCCTTGACCACGTACGGGGCACCGAGCTCGTCGATCGCGGCGACGGCTTCGTCTGCCGTGCCGGCGTAGACCGGACGCCCGGTGGGCACACCGGCCTCTCCCATGATCCGCTTGGCGAACGCCTTCGAGCCCTCGAGCTGCGCGGCGGCCTTGCCCGGCCCGAACACCGGGATGCCGCGGGTGCGCACCGGATCGGCCACGCCGGCGATGAGCGGGGCCTCGGGGCCCACGACGACGAGTTCCACGTCGTTCTCGATCGCGTACTCGGCGACGAGCGCACCGTTGGTGGGGTCGAGGGAGACGGTCTCGACGTCGGCGGCGATGCCGGCGTTGCCGGGCGCTGCCGTGATGACGTGACCCGCATGCTCAGCGAGGAGGGCCGTGATGATCGCGTGCTCGCGGGCACCGGAACCGAGGACGAGGATTCGCACCCGATCACCCTACCCAGCCCGACTCGCCGCCCGCGATGCGAGGGCTAGCCTGTGGAGATGCCACCCAGGAGGATCGAGGACGCCGACGGGCGCGCGGCACTGGCCGCGGTGCGTCGTGGGGAGACGGCGCGACCGGCCGTCGCGACCGCGGTGCGGTGGACGTTGCAGTGCCTGGCGGACGAGGTGCCGGGCAACAGCGTCGAGGTGCGGGTGCCGCCGTTCGCCGCCGTCCAGGCCGTGCCCGGACCCCGGCACACCCGCGGCACGCCGCCGAACGTGGTCGAGACCGACGCCACCACGTGGCTGGCGCTGGCGTCCGGCGAGCTGACCTGGGCCGAGGCGGTCGCGCAGTCGCGCGTCAGCGCCTCGGGCTCGCGCGCCGACCTGACGGCGTTCCTGCCGGTCCGGCTGCCCGCCCCCGGCGCTTGACCCAGCGGCACCAGAACCAGCGGCACCAGAACCACCGGCGCCAGACCCACCTGCGCCGAACGCGCCTGCGGAGAAGTCCCGCGCGAATTAGGTAGTGCCTACCGATGCGCCCGCATCGACCCGGTTCCTAAGCTTGAAGTCGCCGGGATTCGGACCCGACCCGAACGGGTCCGAACCCGGCGACAGGCACCAAGGTACGCGATGTTCCACACAACGTGTCAATCGTGGCGGCGCGTCGTGCTGCAATCCGCAACGTTCTTGCGTGTGCGACAGCCGATGCCGAACGCCGAGCAGCTCAGAGCAGCTCGCTGAGCTCCGACCGCGCGTGCAGGTCCCACTTCGCGAAGACACGGGACAGGTGCGCGTCGATCGTCCGCGTCGAGAGCCCGAGGGACTCCGCGATCCGCCGGTTGCTCAGCCCCTGCGCGGCGAGCTCGGCGACCTCGTACTCACGCTTCGTCAGCGGCGGCTTCGAGCGCCCGGCGGCCACCGAGACCCCGTGCGCCGCGAGCACGCCCTGCGCCGCGATCACCCGCGTGCGGTCGTCGGCACGAACGGCGTCGGCGTACTCGATCACGGCGGCGGCGAGTGGTCCGTCGACGCGGGTGGCGGCGTCGCGCATCCGCTCGAGCGAGCCGGTCGAGTCGCGCCCCTGCGACATGCCGACCGCGTGGTGCAGGGCGTACCCGTACATCACGTGCGTCCACGAGCCGTTGGCCGTGCTGCGTTCGATGATCTCGTCGGCGTGCTGCAGCCCGGCCGGGTTGCCGAGCACGGCCTCGGTCCAGGCGATCGACACGGCGACCTGCTCGCCGGTGATCCGCATCGCCCGCTGCGGGGTGGTCCGGGCCCGTTCGAGCGCACTGGAGGCTGCTTCCGGGCGTCCTGCGTAGGCGTGCGCCAGGGCCAGACGTGCCCAGGGGTAGGCCGCGAACCCGCCGTGGTCAGCGATGTCGTACCGTTCGCACGCCGCCGAGAACGCGGCGACGGCGTCGTCCCAGCGGCGCTGTGCGATCGCCAGGTTGCCCTGGCCGATGAGCTCGAGCGTGAAGTCGTACTTCAGGTAGGGGCTCGACCGCCCCGCCGGCACCTCGATGATCAGGTCGTCCAGGTCGCCGCGCCACATCTGCACCTGGTGCAGGACGGAGGAGTTCTCGCCCACGCTCCAGGGCGCTGCCTCGACGTGCGCCACGGCGGTGGCCAGAGCGCGGTGGCCGAGCGCGGACGCGTCGTCCAGTCGGCCGGCGGTCGCCAGCGCCATCACGGCGCAGGGTGCGACGGCGAGGAACGACATCGGCATCGTCGGGGCGTCCACGATGCCGCTGCGCTCGATCTCGGCCCGGACCTCGGCGAAGTCCCCGCCCCAGCCCTGGTGCGCCATCCGCAGCAGCCGCAGCCGTTCGGCGGCCTCGTCGGACACCACCAGGCGCGTGGCGGCATCGGTCAGGGCGACCGCCGCCGTGACGTCGTCGTCGTGGAACTGGCGGATGTTCGCCAGGGTCTCGCACGCTTCGATGACGGCCTCGTCGGTGACGTCGCCGACGTGCCGCTTCGCCACGCCCCAGGCGGCTTCGGCGTCGGCGCGGCCGGCTTCACGGCCGTCCGAGTACGAGTACGCCAGCGAGCGGAGGCAGTGCGCCGCGGCCTGTTCGGTGGGGGTGAGCGTCGTGCGGAGCGCTGCCGAGGCCAGGGCGATCCCGCTCTCGTGCTCCTGCAGCCGCACGGCGACCTGCGCCGCGTCGAGCAGCTGGTCCACCGACGGCAGGACCCCGCACTCGAGCGACCACAGCGCGGCACGCAGCCGTGCGGCGGGCGGTGCACCTTCGGGCCGGTCGGTGCGGAACGCGTTGGCGCGCGCGAAGAGTGCCGTGCGCCGGGCCACCGGCACCAGGGTCCGGATGACCTCGCCGACGAGCGGGTGCGACGGCCGGACGACCGCGGCGCCGTCCTCGAGCGAGTCGATCCGGACCAGGCCGAGCGCGACGACCCGGTCGACGTCCCCGCCGGTGACCAGGCCGAGCAGGCGCGCGAGCGGGATCGGGTCGGCGAGGGCGACGATGTCGACGACGTCGCGCAGGTCCTCCGGCAGCGACCCGAGCTCCGTGCGGTACATGTCGGCGAGGCTGTCCGACGCGGTCACCCGTCCGCGCCAGTACCACCCGGTCGCGGTGTGGTCGAGGGCGCCGGAGACCCGTGCCGCGCGGACCACCTCGCGCAGGTACAGCGGGTTGCCGGCGGTGGCACGGTGGACGCGCTCGGCCGAGGCGTTCTCGAGCGGCGAGCCCAGTGCCTCGGCGACGAGCGCCGCGGTCTCGTGCAGCGCCAGGGGCTGCAGGTCGATGCGCTCGAGCAGGTCGTCCTGCCACAGCGCGCGGAGCGGCTCGGGGAGCGCCGTGAAGTCGCGGCAGGTCAGGACGAGCCGGGCGCCCTGCCGGCGGACCAGCCAGGCGACGTACCGCGCGGAGATCGCGTCGAGGTGGTCGGCGTCGTCGACGCGGAGCAGGACGTCGCGGTCGACGAGGTCCTCGATCGCCCGGAGGCGTTGCTCGGCACCGGTGTCGTCGGACAGCTCCGAGATGGACGCCGGCAGCTCGCCGAAACGCTCGGCGACGGCGCCGAAGGGCATCGACCGGCTCGCGGCGACCGCCGTGATCGGCACGACGACGGTACGGCCGGTGCCGTCGCGACCGGCGACGCGGTCGGTGACCCGCGCCGCGGCGGTGCTCTTGCCGATGCCGGGGGCACCGACGAGCGCGACGCTCCACCGGTGCTCGGCGACGACGGCGACGGCGCGGTCCTCCTCGACGCGCTGTGCGACGGGCCAGGCCACGCGGGCGGGGGCGGTCGGTCGGCGTCGGCGGGCGGGTGCGGTTCGTTCACGCATCCGACACACCTCCTCCGCTTGCGATACCGACCAGTAGCGACCATCCTCTCCCGGATCAGTCGCCGCGCACAGGCCGCGGGACGTCCCACAGTGGGGGACAATGGACGGGTGAGCAACACCGATCAGCCCGACGAGCAGCCGCTCCCCACGCCGGCGCCGGCTCCCAGCGCGGTCGCCAGCCCCGACGAGGTCACCATCCGCCGTGCACCGAAGTTCGGCGTGTTCATCGTCGGCGGTGCCGTGCTCGGATTCCTCGCGACCCTCGTCGTGGTCGCCCTCACCATGAACCTCGGTGGTCAGCGGGACCAGACCAGCTTCGGCAGCCTGGTCGGCTACTTCAGCCTGTGGGGCGTCACGATCGGCGCCTTCATCGGTGCGGTCGTCGCCGTCGTGTTCGACCGGGTCTACGCCCGGCGGTCGGCCCGCCTGACGGCGGAGCGCGTCGAGGTCGAACTGCCGCCCGAGACGGTCGACGGCGAGCTCGACGACCACGGTGACCAGCGGCCGTAGCCGCTCCCGATCAACGGACTGGAGGCCCGGTGCCAGCTGGCACCGTCCCTCCAGGCTCGGCCGTCACCCCGCTGGCGCGGTGCGCCGGTACCGGCTGGTGGGGCCCACCTCCCGTCCGTCTGGTGGTCGCGATCGCGACCCCCACTCAGCTGAGCTGGTTGGCCTCGACCCAGGACAGGTACTCCGGGCTCACGGTGCCCGTGACGTACTCGCCGGTGAAGCAGCTCATCTCGAGGTCGGTCACGTCGGAGCCCTCGATGATGGCGTCCCGCATGTCCCCGACCTCCTGGTAGATCAGGTGGTCGCTGCCGAGCACACGGTTGATCTCCGGGATCTTCCGGTCGTGCGCGATGAGCTCCGCGCGCGTCGGCATGTTGATGCCGTAGACGTGCGGGAACCGGACAGGGGAGCGGCGCTCGTGAACGTGACCTCGTTCGCGCCGGCGGCCCGGGCCATCTCGACGATCTCGCGGCTCGTGGTGCCGCGGACGATCGAGTCGTCGACGATCAGGATGTTCTTGCCCTTGAACTCGGACGACATCGCGTTGAGCTTCTGGCGCACCGAACGCTTGCGCTCCGCCTGCCCCGGCATGATGAAGGTGCGGCCGACGTAGCGGTTCTTGTAGAAGCCCTCGCGGTACTCGATGCCGAGCTTCCGGGCGACCTGCATGGCCGCCGGACGGCTCGAGTCCGGGATCGGCATGACCACGTCGATGTCACCGGTCGGCGCGTACTGCTCGATGGTGTCGGCGAGACGGTTGCCGAGGCGCAGACGCGCGTCGTAGACCGAGATGCCGTTCATCACGGAGTCGGGACGTGCCAGGTAGACGTACTCGAACGAGCACGGCACCAGACGCGGGTTCTTCGCGCACTGGCGGGCGTGCATCTGGCCGTTCATCTCGATGAACACGGCCTCGCCCGGGGCGATGTCGCGGACGATCTCGTACCCGCCGGACTCGAGCACGAGCGACTCGCTCGCGACGACCCACTCCGGCTGCCCGGCCTCGTCGAACTTGTGGCCGAGGATCAGCGGGCGGATGCCGAACGGGTCGCGGAAGGCCAGCAGCCCGTGCCCGGCGATGGTCGCGATCGTGGCGTAGGAGCCCTCGACCCGCTCGTGCACGCGCTCGACGGCGTCGAAGACCTGACCCGGGTCGAGGTTCGCGCCGCGGACCTGGCCCTGCAGCTCGTGCGCCAGCACGTTCACCAGGAGCTCGGTGTCGCTCGTCGTGTTCAGGTGGCGACGGTCGATGTCGAACAGTTCACGCGTGAGTTCCCGCGTGTTGGTGAGGTTGCCGTTGTGGACGAGGACGATGCCGTACGGCGCGTTCACGTAGAACGGCTGGGCCTCTTCCTCGTTCGTCGCGGCGCCCTTGGTGGCGTAGCGGACGTGTCCGAGCCCCATGGTGCCGAGGAGGGCACGCATGTCGCGGGTGCGGAACGCCTCACGCACGTGGCCGCGGGTCTTGTGCATGTGGTGCACGTGACCCTCGACCGTGGCGATGCCCGTCGAGTCCTGCCCGCGGTGCTGCAGGAGGAGCAGTGCGTCGTAGATGGATTGGTTGGCGGGGCCCTGCGCAACAAGGCCGACGATGCCGCACATTCGCGGGTGTGCTCCAGACCGTAGAATCGGGGGGTACCGAACAAGTCTGCCATGTCACCGCGAAGGACTCCGCATGCCCAACCCGTACGCCGAAGCCGGAGTGGACACCGCTGCCGGTGACCTGGCCGTCGAACTGATGAAGTCCGCGGTCGCGGCCACCCACAACGCCTCGGTCCTCGGCGGCGTCGGCGGGTTCGCCGGGCTCTACGACGTCTCGTTCCTGAAGGACTTCTCACACCCGTTGCTCGCGACCTCGACCGACGGCGTCGGCACCAAGGTCGCCATCGCGCAGGCGATCGACAAGCACGACACCATCGGGCAGGACCTGGTCGGCATGGTCGTCGACGACATCGTCGTGGTCGGCGCGAAGCCGCTGTTCATGACCGACTACATCGCCTGCGGTCGCGTCGTGCCCGGCCGGATCGCCGACATCGTCGCCGGCATCGCCCGCGGCTGCTCGGAGACCGGCACCGCCCTGGTCGGTGGCGAGACCGCCGAGCACCCGGGGCTGCTCGGCCCGGACGACTACGACGTGGCCGGTGCGGCGACGGGTGTCGTCGAGGCCGACGCACAGCTCGGAGCGCACCTGGTGCAGGACGGCGACGTGGTCCTGGCGATCGAGTCGTCGGGCCTGCACTCGAACGGCTACTCGCTCGTGCGGCACATCCTGTCGTCGCGGGGCGTCGGCTTCACGGACCAGCTGCCCGAGCTGAGCGGCGTCGGGTTCGGCGGCGCGGTCTCCGTCGGCGAAGCCCTGCTCGAGCCGACCCGCCTGTACACCGCACCGCTCCTGGCGCTGCTCGAGCAGCACCCGGGTGCGGTGCACTCGCTCTCGCACGTGACCGGTGGTGGCATCGCCGCGAACCTGGCGCGCGTGCTGCCCGTCGGCTCCTGGGTCGAGGTCGAGCGTTCCACCTGGCAGCCGCTCCCGGTCTTCCGGGTCCTGGCCGACATGGCCGGCACCCCGATCGAGGACACCGAGGGCACCTGGAACCTGGGCATCGGCATGTTCGCCGTCGTCTCGGCCGGGGCCGCTGCCGAGGTCATCGCCTCGCTCGGTGCCGCCGGCATGCCCACGTGGCCCGTCGGCACGATCGCCACGTCCGCGCGGGACCTGACCGGGTTCGAGCAGGGTGCCAAGGGTGTCGACGGCGGCGCGGTCCGGCTCGTCGGGAGCTACGCGGGCTGACCCGCTCGGCGCCGTGCTGTGGCGTGCCGTGCCGTGGTGCGTGCGGTGAGTGGTCACAAACCGTCGTTCGGCGGGCCGGCAACCGACGGTTTATGACCACTCGGCGTCATGCACGCGGGGAGTCGTGACCACTCGAGGCCGGGAGTCGGGCGCGGCACCGGGCGTGGGACCGGGACGTGTGGCGAGCGCGGGCTGCCCTCTGCTCCCTGCCGCCGGCGTGGGTGTGCCGGGACTCGCCGTGGTGCGTGCGGTGAGTGGTCACGAACCGTCGTCCGGCGGGCCTGTAACCGACGGCTTGAGACCACTCGGCGTCATGCCCGCGGGGAGTCGTGACCACTCGAGCAAGGGAAGTGGGCGCGCCGAGAGGCGTCTGGACGCACTCGGCGTCTGGACGCGCCCAGTGTCCGGGAACGCGGAAACGCCGCGCTGCCCGAGGGCTGCGCGGCGTGACTGCGAGAGAGGTCAGGCGGACTTGTTCTGGTCTGCCTGGGTCTCGAACTCGTCTTCGTCTTCCGCCGGTTCCGGACCGTACTGGTCCGCCCAACGGTCGACGTAGTTCTCGTCGGAGTGTTGTCCGGCGGAGAGCTCCTGCTCGAGCGCACCGTAGTTCGTCTGCGGGCTGAAGTACTTCAGCTCACGGGCGACCTTGGTGTGCTTCGCCTTCTGACGGCCGCGCCCCATGCGTGACCCCCTCGTTCGGCTCTGGTCCGGTCCTGGCGAATGACGGAGGATCACTCGGGGAACCAGACGGTTCGTGGTTTGAAATCTGCCGATCACTCTACCATGTACCTCGATCTGGACGTCGCGCGACGGCTGGCCCGCACAGCAGAATCGAAGTGATGACGGAACCCCTCGAGACCCCGGTCGACCAGCACGCCCGCGTGGTGGTGATCGGTGCGGGGCAGGCGGGGCTCTCGGTGGGATACCACCTGCGTCGCCTCGGGCTCGTCCCCGGCAGCGACCTGGTGATCCTCGACCGCGCGCCGAGCACCGGTGGGGCGTGGCAGTTCCGGTGGGAGGCGCTGCGGCTCGGAGCGGCGCACCGGGTGCACGACCTGCCCGGCATGCGCGCGATGGGCCTGGAGTTCGACGACGCCGACCGGTCACGACCCGCGCGGGACGTCGTCGGGGAGTACTACCGACGCTTCGAGCAGCACTACGACCTGCGGGTCCGGCGCCCGGTCTCGGTGACGTCCGTCTCGCGCATCGACGGCGACGACGGCGTGGCGGGCGGCGCTCCGGCGGACGGCGGCCTGTGCGTCACGACCCGGAGCGCCGACGGCACCGTCACGCGCATCCGTGCCGAGGTCGTGGTGAACGCGTCCGGCACGTGGGGCACCCCGTTCGTGCCGTGGTACCCGGGGCGCGACGTGTTCCGCGGGCGGCAGGTCGACACGACCGAGTACCGCAGCGCCACCGAGTTCGCCCGCCAGGACGTCGTGGTGGTGGGCGGTGGGACGAGCGCGATCGGGTTCCTGCTCGAGCTCGACGGCGTCGCCCGCTCGACGCGGTGGTTCACCCGGCGCCCGATGGTCTGGGCCGGGACCGCTTCGCTCGACGTCGAGTCCGCGGTGGCCGCCGTCGACGAACAGGACCGGGCCGCCCGTGCTGGCGAGGTCCTGCCGAGCATCGTCAGCGGCACCGGGGTCCCGGTGTCGCGGCGGATCCGTGCCGGCGTCGACCGTGGCGTGCTGCGTGACGAGCCGATGTTCACGCGGATGGACGAGACCGGCGTGTGGACCGCGGACGGCACCCACGTACACGCCGACGCGGTCATCTGGGCGACGGGGTTCCGGGCCGACCTGCGGCACCTCGCGCCGCTGCACCTGCGGACCACGGCGGGCGGGGTGGTGGTCGAGGACGGCCGGTCAGCCGAGGAGCCGCGGTTGTTCCTGGCCGGCTACGGCCCCCAGGCGTCGACCATCGGTGCGAACCGGGCCGGCCGACGCACCGCCCGCCAGGTCATGGACGCGCTGGCGGGCTGAACGGCCGCGCGGCCCCTCGCACGGTGCGAGGGGCCGCGCGAACGGTGCGAGGTTCCGTTCCCGGTGCGGACCTCGTGAGCTCGCACGGGCGACGGAACCTCGCACCGGACGGACCGAAACGCGCGGCTCAGGCGGGCAGGGACTCCTCGACGCCACGACGACGGCGCGACGACTTGAGCACCAGGGCATCGAGCGAGAACCGTCCGGGCCCGGTCAGCGCCACGGCGAGCGACGCCACCGCGAGGACGAGCACGTACTCGAACCCGCCGTCCTGCGAGTAGAAGCCGGCGGTGCCGTGGGCCAGGAACCCGGCGACGACCATGTCGACGGCCAGCAGCACGCCGACGACGCGGGTCGCGACGCCGAGCACGAGCAGGATGCCGCCGACGAGCTCGAGGCCGGCGACGAGGGGTGCTGCGACCTCGGCGAGGGGGACGCCCATGCCCGAGAAGCCCTGCACCACGTTGGGGATGCCCTGGGCGAACTTCTGGGCGCCGTGGGCGATGAACACCACCCCGAGGACGATGCGGAGCGCGGTCAGGCCGATGGAGGTCGATGTCGTTCGCATGGCCACGAAGGTAGCCGGTGACGCGTCATCGATCGTCCTCGAACAGGGGACTGACCGCGCTTCGCCAGAACATGCCCAGAGCATGCCCAGACAGCGGTCCGCCGAAGGGCGGACTGCTTCTCAGGAATCGGCGCCGCGGCCGGTCTGCTGCTGGAGGCGGTCGATGTGCTCCGACGCCTGCGCCTTGGTGAGGTCGGCGGGGAGTTCCTCGCCGGCTTCACGGGCCAGGGTGTCGAGGTAGCTGCGCTGTGGTCCGGTCATCGGCTCGTCGCCGGTGACCCACTGCTCGGGGTCCTTGCTCGCGTCGGTGGAGGGGTCGGGTCGGGGGCCGCCGAGGGTCTCGCCCTGGATCGGTGCGTCCGGGGTCTGCTGCTGGTCGCGGTCTGCGTCACTCATGTCCGCGACGGTACGCCGCACCCCCGTCACGACACGCAGCAGCGGCGTCCCCCGAAGCGGCACAGCGGCTCAGCGCGCACAACGGCACAGCGGCACGCATCCGCACCGAAGCGGCTCAGACCGCGGTCGCCGCGTACCGCACCAGGTCGGCCCCGACGGCACTCGTGGCGATCGGCACGACGCGGTCGTCCCGCCGGATCCAGATGGTCGCCGCACGCTCGTCGATCCGGTCGACCTCGTGCAGCTCGCCGTCGAGCAGCACCGACGCCGTGACCCGGACGTGCCCGCTCGCCGGACGTGGGGGCAGCCCCACCACGTCGTCGCCGTAGGCCGGGTGTTCGCCGGGCTGCAGGAACGGTGACACCGGGGCGGTGACGACCTCGAGTCCCTCGTCGACCGCGGTCACCGCCACCAGGCGGACGGCCTGGTCGGTCGGCAGCGGCACGTCGACGACGGGCTCGGGGGTGGGGCCGGCCAGTGCGCGGAAGGCGGGGCGACCGTCGGGGGCGAGGTGGGCCTCCAGGCCGTCGATCCGGACGCGACCGCGCCCACGGGAGTCGGCGTAGACACCGGGCTCGATGCCGGACTGCCGCGCCTCGAGCCGGGTGAGGACGACGCGGTCCGGGCGGTACCAGTCGCGGAGCGCGGCCGGGTCCACCCAGCCGACGCTCGGGACGCCGCGGGAGAGCGCGGCGGACTCGTCGGCGGCACGCTCGTCGCGCGCACCGAGGGGGTGCTCGCCGCGCACGGCGACGAGCCCTTCGAGCGGGCTGCCGGCCGGCGGTTCGTGGTCGAGCACCTCGACGCGCTTCGAGACCTTGCCGCCGTGTCCGTCGAACGTGGCGAACGTCCGCAGGTCACTGATGGTCATGGGGCCACATGCTACGACTCGTCGGCTCCCCGTCGCGGCGGCGAGGGCACGAGGGCGTGGATCTCTCCCGTGCAGAGCGCGGGGTCGATGCCCTCGGCGGGGCCGGCGGGCCGGGTCGCGCGGCGCGGCTGGATGCTGTTGCGCTCGGCGGACCGGAGCAGGCGGTCCTCGGCCGAAGCCGAGGCCGCGGCCTCGGCCGACGAACCGGGCTGCGCTGGGCGGCGGAGCGGGGGCCGGACGGGCTCGCCGCGGCGCTCCTGGCCGGGCAGCGGGCGGGATCGGCGGCCGTACAGCAGCTCGGACGAGTCGAGCAGCCACGGCACCAGGGCCACGGTGACGCCGTGCACGAGCAGCAGCTTCTTGCGGATGCGTCGGCCGCGGTGGTTGTGGAGCAGGCCCTCCCACCAGTGCCCGACGATGAAGATCGGGGTGTAGACGGTGACGACCTCGGAGCCGTGCTCGGCCCGGTGTGCCTTGATGTACTTGATCAGGGGCATCGAGATGTCGCGGTACGGGCTCGGCACGATCGTCAACGGCACCTGGATGCCGTACTCCGCCCACTGGTCGCGCAGGCGCTGGGACTCGGCGTCGTCGATCGCGACGTGCACCGCCTCGATGCTCGCGTGCTCAGCGGCGACCGCGTAGTCGAGCGCCTTGAGCACGGGCTTCTGCAGCTTGTTCACCAGGACGATGGCGTGGTCGCCGGTGGCGCCGAACTTCGTCTCGACGTCGGCCTCGATCTCGTGCGAGACGTCGCGGTAGTAGCGGTTCACGCCGAGCATGAGCACGTACAGCACCGGCATGATCAGGAACACGAGCCAGGCGCCGTGGGTGAACTTCGTGATCGTGACGATGACGAGCACCACGAGGGTGAAGGTCGCACCGATCGCGTTGATCGTGCGGGAGCGGACGACCTGCCCGCGGTTCACGGGTGGCTCGCCGTCGGCGGCGGGCGCCCCGTCCCGGTCCCGATCGGCCCGCAGCAGTCGTGTCCAGTGCACGACCATGCCCGTCTGTCCGAGCGTGAACGACACGAAGACACCGATGATGTAGAGCTGGATGAGGCTCGTGACGTTCGCCCGGTAGACCACGAGCAGCGCCGCGGCGACCAGGGCCAGGACGATGACGCCGTTCGAGTAGATGAGCCGGTCGCCGCGGGTCGAGAGCGCCTTCGGAGCGTACGAGTCGCGCGCCAGGATCGAGCCGAGCAGCGGGAACCCGTTGAAGGCCGTGTTCGCCGCGAGGAGCAGGACCGCGGCCGTCGTCGCCTGGATCACGAAGAACAGCACCGAGTTGTTGCCGAAGGTCGCGGCCGCGATCTGCGCGATGAGCGAGCGCTGCGGCGTGGTGGCGCAGTTCGCGAAGCCCTGCAGGTCGCAGGCACGCTCGGCGTAGTGCACGTGCGACACCAACGCCAGGGTGATGAGCCCGATGAACAGGACGATCGCGATGCCGCCCATCGCGACCAGGGTGGCCTGCGCGTTCTTGATCTTCGGCCGGCGGAACGCCTGCACGCCGTTCGCGATGGCCTCGACGCCGGTCAGGGCCGAGCATCCCGAGGCGAAGGCGCGGAGGAGCAGCAGGATGAACGCCGCCTGCGTGGTGTGCTCGACGTTCTGCACCGTGTACGCCGCGGACTCGGCGACCGGGGCGTTGCCGGCGGCGACCCGGACGAGCCCGGTCACGACCATCACGAAGACGCTCGCCACGAACAGGTAGGTGGGGATCGCGAAGGCCTTGCTCGACTCCCGCACGCCACGCAGGTTCGCGGCGGCGAGCAGCACGACGAACAGCAGGGCGAGCTCGACACGGAAGTGGTCGAGCATCGGGAGCGCCGAGATGATGTTGTCGACACCGGAGGCGACCGACACGGCCACCGTCATCACGTAGTCGACGAGGAGCGCGCTCGCGACGACGAGCCCGGCCTTCTCACCGAGGTTCCGGTGCGCCACCTCGTAGTCGCCACCACCCGACGGGTACGCCTTGATGAGCTGCCGGTACGAGGCGACGACGACCACGAGCAGCAGCACGACGAGTGCGGCGACCCACGGCGCGAACGTCAGGAAGGCCATGCCGCCGAGCAGCAGGATCATCAGCAGTTCCTGCGGCGCGTACGCGACAGAGGACAGCGGGTCACTCGCGAAGATCGGCAGGGCCAGGTGCTTCGGGAGGAGCTGTCCTTCGAGCTTCTCAGAGGGGAGGGGATCCCCGATCAGTCGTGCTTTCAACGACCGGATCTCGTTCGTCACGAGCGGCAAACCTACTCAGTTCCGGGCGCGAGTCAACACGGTTCGCCTGCCGCATATTCCCGGCTGCCCACCGGTGCTCCACCCAGGGGATCGCGCACCCCGTGTGGTTGACGCAGCGTCAAGCATTACAGTCGCCAGCATGAGCGCATCGACAGGCCCGGGCGACCCAGCTGCGAAAGCTCCCCACGTCATCACCGAGGTGGCGCGTTCCGCCGGTGTCTCGAGTCGGACCCTTCGGCACTACGAGGCCGTCGGACTGCTGCCGGCCACCGCCGTCGGCGCGGGTGGGCTGCGGCGCTACGACGACCGTGCGCTCGTCCGACTGCAGCGCATCCTGCTGCTGCGCGGGCTCGGACTCGGACTTCCCGAGATCGCGCGACGGCTCGACGACGAGGGTGACGATGTCGCCGCGCTCACGGCACACCTGACGTGGCTCGAGCACGAACGAGACCGCCTGGCCCGGCAGCTCGCGGCCGTGCGCACCACCGTGGCGCGCGTCGAGCACGGGGAGGACCTGGCGGCGGCCGACGCGTTCGCCGGCTTCCCGCCGACGCGGCTGCCGGGTTCCTGAGGTGCCGGCAGCCCCGCGCACGCGGCGGGCCGACAGTCGGTGCGGACGGCGGCCGGGAGGCCCGTGGTCGCGACCGCCTGTCGGCCGTCGGCCGTCAGAGCGACTTGCGCAGGGCCTCCAGGCCGTCACGCAGACGCGTCACGGTGTCCGCGCCGAGTGTGCCGCGGGTCGCCCGACGGCGCAGGTCCGCACGCACCTGCTGCCGGAACGACGACAGGGCCATCTCGAGCTCGCGCAGGGCGCGGGCGCTGTCCGACGGCACGGACACGGGCTCCTCGGCGGAACCCGTCGCCGGGCTCTCGGCGGCGGCGGCCAGGTCGGCACGGAGCGAGCGCATGGCCTCGCCGACCGAAGCGCGCACGCCATCGGCCAACGACTTCACCGAGTCGCTCACGCCGGACTCGACCGCCGCGATCTCGTCGGCACGCGCCTCGAGCTCGGCACGGCCGGCGTCCGTGATCGCGTAGACGGTCTTGCGGCCGTCAGCGGTCTTGGTGACCAGGCCGTCGTCCTCGAGCTTCGCGAGCCGGGGGTACACGGTGCCGGCGCTCGGCACGTAGGTGCCGCCGAAGCGGTCGCCGAGTGCCTGGATGAGCTCGTAGCCGTGCATCGGGTGGTCGGCCAGCAGGACGAGCAGGTAGAGGCGCAGGTGGCCGTGGGCGAAGACGGGGCTCATTCGGGCACCTCGCTCTCGTTCGTCGGGGTGGTCGACGGGGTGGTCGGTGTCGTCGGGGGCGTCGGCTCGGCGACCGGCGGGGCGTGCAGCACCGCGATGTCGCCGGAGACGGAGTTCACCCGCAGGTCGAGCCACTGGCCGGACAGTTCGCCGCCCTGCTTGACGTACGAACCGCGCACTCCGCGGATCTCGGCGTCGTCGAACTGCAGCTTGCCGGTCGCGGTGTTCACCGTGCACTTGTAGGCGACGCCGTCCGCCAGGCGGACGCTCACCGACCCGGACACCGTGTTGACGCGGGCGGACTCGGGGACCCCGTGCAGGTCGAGCACGACGTCGGCCGAGACGCCGTCGGCCTGGAACCGCGGGATCTCGCCGGTGGCAACGACGTCACCGGAGACGGTGTGCACCGCGAGCGCACCGTCGAGGTCGCGGATCGTGGTGGCGCCCGAGACCGCGTTGACGGTGACGTCACCCGCGACGCCGTCGACGACCAGGTCGCCGGACACCGTGTTGAGGGTGGCTCCGCGGTTCGTGCCGGACAGCAGCGCACCGGCGGAGACGACACCGAGCGTGATGCCGGCGTCGCGGGGAACCAGGATGCTGACGTCGGCGTGGGCCTTGCCGCGGAAGGACTTCAGGAACCCGATGGGGTCGTCCCACCGGACCTGGGGGTGGTCGACGGTCAGGGTGTCGCCGTCGACCTCGATGAGCATCTGCTTGCCGGACACGCTGTGGATCTCGACCCGGGCCGTGGGTTCGTCGTGTGCGACGACGTCCACCTGCCCGCCGACGAGGCCGACACGCACGGTGCGCACGATGCCGGTGTCGATGACCTTGGGCTCGTCGACGAGCCACTTCTCCTGCGCCATGTTGCCTCCTGAAACTCGCGATGTATCGCGTCTGTGGTGGTCACGCTATATCGCGTTCCCCGCGGCCGCAAGGGGTCGCACGCGATCGCCGGGCGATCGCCGGGCGAGTGCCGGGCGATCGTGAGCAGGAATGGTCGGGTCGGCGCCGTGGACCCGACCGTTCCTGCTCACGAAGCGGGCGTGGCGGGGGTGGGGCGGGCCTCCAGGGCGGGTGTGACGGCGGGCGCAGTGACGTACCGCGCTGCGGCCGTGCGCTCGGGGCTCCACGGGAACCGGCGGAAGTGCGGCATGAGCGGCTGGACCATCGGGCCGATCGCGAACGCCGCGATGACGGTGCCGGCACCGACGTCCCCGCCGAGGACCCACCCGACGATCACCACGGTGACCTCGACCAGGGTCCGTGCGAGCCAGATCGGCCAGCCGAGCCGCTGGTGCAGGCCGACCATCAGGCCGTCCCGCGCCCCGGTGCCGAACCCCGCGCCGATGTAGAACGCCGTCGCGACCGCGAGCAGCACGAGTCCCGCGGCGAACAGCCCGATCCGGGCGACGATCCCCGACGGCTCCGGCACCAGCCAGAGCACCAGGTCGGCACTCGGCCCGATCGCCAGGGCGTTCAGCAGCGTCCCGATGCCCGGCTTCTGGCGCAGCGGGATCCACAGCAGCAGGATGACGCCGCTCGACACGACCGTGATGACGCCGAACGACCACGGCACGACGTTCTCGAGCCCCTGGGTCAGCACGGTCCACGAGCTCACGCCGACCACCGCTCGGACCTGCAGTGCGGTCGAGGCGCCGTAGAGGAACAGTCCGACGAAGAGCTGGACGAAGCGCAGGGTGAGAGCGGTGCGGCGGGGCATGTGGCCATCGTCCCGACGGATTGGCCTGCTGGTCGAGAGCCAATCGCGCTACCGTGGACCTGTGCCCCCTGTCCTGATCAGTGCCCGCGCCGCCGCCCACCTGCTGACCGACTGGCGTGCCAGCACCGACGCCCCGGCCTACGAGGCGCTCGCCGATGCGCTCCGGGTCCTCGTCATCGACGGGCGGGTCGCCCAGGGGGTCCGGCTGCCGGCCGAGCGCGGTCTGGCCGCAGCCCTGGGCGTCTCACGCACCACCGTCGCGAACGCCTACGCCCGCCTGCGCTCCGACGGGTTCCTGGTGTCCGTCCGTGGCTCCGGCAGCGTGGTCCACCTGCCCCGTGACCTGGTCGGCCGGCCCGACCCCGAACGCCTGGGCGGGGTCGTCGAGGGGGACCTGCTCGACCTGCGCAAGGCGGCCCTGCACGCGGCCCCCGGCATCGACGAGGCGGTCGAGCGGGCGGTCCGGCACGTCCCGGCGGCGCTCGCCGGCATCGGCTACGACACCGTCGGTGACCCCGGCCTCCGCGCCGCGATCGCCGCGCGCTACACCGAGCGCGGACTGCCGACCGAGCCCGCCCAGGTCATCGTCACCATCGGCGCGCAGCACGCGATCGCCCTGCTCGCGCGGGTGCTCGTCCGCCGTGGCGACGCCGTCCTCGTCGAGTCCCCGACCTACCCGCACGCGCACGAGGCCTTCCGTGAAGTCGGCGGCCGCCTGGTCGGCGTCCCCGTCGACGCGCGGACGGGGTGGGACGCCGCCGCGCTCGAGACGACGCTGCGTCGGACCGCGCCCTCCGTCGCGTACGTCATGCCCGAGCTCCACAACCCGACCGGTGCGACCATGTCCGCATCGACCCGCCAGCTCCTGCTGTCGGTCGCGGCCTCGGTCGGCACGACCGTCATCGCCGACGAGACGATGGGGGAGCTCCGGATCGACGGGTCGCCGTCGCCGCCGTTGGCAGCGGCGGACCCGTCGGGGGCGTCGGTCGTGATGATCGGTTCCGCCGCCAAGGTCTTCTGGGGCGGGCTGCGGATCGGCTGGATCCGCGCCGACCCGGCGCTGCTGCAGCGGCTGCTGCTCGCCCGCCCGACGGGCGACCTGGGCACCCCCGTGCTCGACCAGCTGGTCGTGCGCGAGCTGGTCCCGCGCACGGCGGCCGTCCTGGAGGCGCGGCGTGCGTCCCTGCGCGAAGGTCGCGACGCGGTCGTGGGGGCGCTCCGGGCGCGGCTCCCGGAGTGGGACGTCCCGGCGCCGGCGGGCGGGTTGACGACGTGGGTGGGGCTCGGGCGGCCGGTGTCGAGCGCGCTCGTGCTCGCCGCCCGGGCCGAGGGCGTGGTGCTGGCCTCGGGCGGGGTGTTCGGGCCGGACGGCGGGTTCGAGCGGTTCCTCCGGGTGCCGTTCACGATGGCCCCGGCCGATCGGGGACGGTTGGTCGACGTGCTGTCGCGTGCGTGGGAGCGGGTCGGTGGCGAGTCGACCGGGGTGCGGGGGTCGTTGGCGGCGGTGGTCTGAGCGGTGCGTCGGGCTCCGGGGCTCGGTGTCGTCCGCCGCGCTCGGTGTCGTCCGCCGGGCTCGGTGTCGTGCGCCGGGGCTCGGTGTCGTGCGCCGGGGCTCGGTGTCATCCTCTGGGGTGAGGCCGGGTCGGGGTTGTCGCTCCCCGGGGTGATGCGGCGGCGGTGGGGTCCGGCGAGGCTGGAGCCATGAACGCGACCCTGTCCGCCGGAACCCGCTCCGCTGTGCCGACGCCCGTCGACCCGCCCGCGCCGGTCCCCGCCGTGGTGCGGGTCACCATCGCGCTGAGCGGGGCGGCCCTGGCCGGCGTCCTGACGTCGTTCGGGCAGGCGGTGCCCGCACTCGCCTCCGTGTCGAACTCGGCCGGACCGTGGTTCCTCGTCTCCGCGCTGCTGTGCCTGGCGGCGGGAGCACGAGCGGGCCGGTTCGCCCTGCCGCTCGCGATGGTGCTCGGCGTCGTGCTCCTCGAGCTCATGCACGTCGGGTACTGGGCCACGACGGTCCTGCGCGGGTTCCCGGACGTGCTGTCGATCACGAACCCGTGGGTGCTGCTCGGGGTGCCGGCCGGGCTGCTGGCCGGGGCGGTCGCCGTGGCGGTGCGGTCCCGCGACGCCCGGTGGCGCGCGGGGGCGCTCGGCGTGACGGCCGCGGTGCTCGTCGGTGAGGGGATCCGCGGGCTGCTGCAGGTCGCCGCGACCACCGGGCACGTGACCTGGGTCGTCGAGATCGTCGTCGGCGTGGTGCTCCTCGGCATCGGGGTCCTCGGCACCCGTTCACCCGTCGCGCGCGTGGTGGCGCTCGGCACCGGGGTCGTCGGGACGGTCGCGGTGCTCGGGGCGTACCTGGTGCTCGGCGGGTTCTGATCCGGCGGCGGGTTCTGATCCGTCGGTAGGTCCTGGCCCCTCGGTCCTGATCCGACGGCGGGTTCTGGCTGCCAGCCGAGCGTTCGTCGGTCGGTCCTGCGAGGATCGATGACGTGCACCTCCTCTCGGTCTTCAGCCTGCGCAACCGGGCCCTCATCGCGCTCGTCACGATCGTGGTCGCGGTCTTCGGCGGCATCGCGCTCTCGAGCCTCAAGCAGGAGCTGATCCCCAGCGTCGAGTTCCCGCAGGTCGCGATCGTCAGCGCCTACCCCGGGGCCACGCCAGAGGTCGTGTCGAACGACGTCTCGACCAAGATCGAGCAGGCGATCCAGGTCGTCCCGGACCTCGAGTCGACCAGCGCGACCTCGTCCACCGGGCAGAGCGTGGTGTCGGCGTCCTTCCAGTACGGATCGAACCTGGCCAGCGCCGAGGACAAGATCCAGACCGCGGTGAACGCGCTGTCGCTGCCCGACTCGGTGCAGACGCAGATCGTCACCGGGTCCTTCGACGACCTGCCGGTGCTGCAGGTCGCGGTCTCGGCGTCCGGCAACCAGGAGCAGCTCGTCGACCGGCTGCAGGCCTCGGCGATCCCCGACCTCGAGAAGCTCGACGGTGTGCGGCAGGCGGACGTCTTCGGCAACCCGGGTCGTCGGGTCGTCATCACGCCGAACCAGGACGAACTCGCCGCCCGCGGCCTGACCCAGACGGCGATCTCGGACGCGCTCGACGACAACGGCACCCTGATCCCCGGCGGCACCATCACCGAGGACGGCTCGACCCTGTCGGTGCAGACCGGCGAGCGGATCGCTTCGCTCGAGGACATCCGCGCGCTGCCGCTCACGAGCTCGTCGAGTTCTTCGGGCTCGTCGGGCTCATCGGGGTCGGACGGGTCCGGGTCGGGTGCCGCCGGTGCCGCCGGGACGACATCGTCCGGTGACGGCACGGCTGCGGGTGCCACCGGTACGGGTGCGACCGGTGACGGCGCGACCGGAACCGGCACGGGTACGACCGGCACCGGGGCGACCGGTGACACCGCGACGGGCGGGTCCACGACCGCGGCCACGCCGACGGACACCACCCTGGGCGACGTCGCGAAGGTCGCCATCACGGAGTCGCCGCGCACCTCGATCAGCCGCGTGGACGGCCAGCAGGCCCTGACCATCTCGATCACGAAGACGCAGGAAGCCAACACCGTCGACGTCTCCGAGACCGTGCGCGACGCCCTGCCCGGCATCGAGGACAAGATCGAGGGGGACCCCCGCTTCACCGTCGTCTTCGACCAGGCGCCCTACATCCAGCAGTCCATCGACTCCCTGGCCGAGGAAGGCCTGCTCGGGCTCGCCTTCGCGGTGATCGTCATCCTGGTGTTCCTGCTGTCGTGGCGCTCCACGCTCGTCACCGCGATCTCGATCCCGACGTCGGTGCTCCTCGCCGCGATCGGCATGCGCGCGGCCGGGTACACGCTCAACATCATCACGCTGGCGGCCCTCACGATCGCGATCGGCCGCGTGGTCGACGACTCCATCGTCGTCATCGAGAACATCAAGCGGCACATGCTCCCCGGCGTCGACCGCGGCCGTGCCGTGCGGGACGCCGTACGCGAGGTCGCCGGTGCGGTCACCGCGTCGACGCTCACGACCGTCGCGGTGTTCCTGCCGGTCGCCTTCGTCGCCGAACTCGTGGGGGAGCTGTTCCGGCCGTTCGCCGTGACCGTCACCCTGGCGCTCGTCGCGTCGCTGTTCGTCTCGCTCACCATCGTCCCGGTGCTCGCGTACTGGTGGCTGCGCCCGCCGAAGGCGAAGCCGGGCGACGCGACGACGGCAACGGACGCGGAAGCGGAAGCGGTCGCAGCGCCGTCGGCTCCCGACGCCGAGCACGATCGCTCCGAGGGTGCGCTCGCCTCCGCCGCCGACCTGCACGACGCCGGCACCGCCGACCGTCTGCGTCGCGTCTACCTGCCGGTGCTCCGGTGGGTCGTCCGGAAGCCGGTCGTCGTCATCCTGCTCGCCGTGATCGTGCTCGGCGGAACGGTCGCGACGCTGCCGTTCGTCACCACGAACTACCTCGGCGACTCGGGGCAGAACACCTTCACGGTCACGCAGGACCTGAAGGCCGGCTCCAGCCTCGCCGTCCAGTCCGAGTCCGCACGCAAGGTCGAGCGCGCGCTGCAGGACGTCGACGGCGTCGAGACCGTGCAGACCACCATCGGCACGAGCGGCCAGTCGATCCAGGCGGCGTTCGGCGGGGGCGGCAGCGCCTCGGTGCAGTACGCCGTCACGACCGACGCCGAGGCCGACCAGCCGACGATCCAGGCCGACGCCCGGAAGGCGATCGGGGCGATCGAGGACGTCGGCGAGGTCACCATCGCGTCCTCCGGTGGCGGGTTCGGCGGCAGCAGCGACATCGAGGTCGACGTCACCGCGCCGACCCAGGCGCAGCTCGAGACGGCGTCGCGCCAGGTGCTGAAGACCATGCAGTCGGTCCCGGACACCACGGGCGCCACGAGCAACCTGTCCGCCGCTGAGCCGTTCCTCGCCGTCCGGGTCGACCGCCAGAAGGCCGCGTCACTCGGCCTGACCGAGACCCAGGTGGGTGGCCTCGTCGCCGCAGCGGTCTCGCCGCGGGACACCGGCAGCATCGAGATCGACGACGCGACGCTCGACGTCTACATCGCCGACCCGGAGCCGCCGACCACCATCGGCGCACTCCGTGCCCTCGACGTCCCGACGAGCACGGGCACGGTCCCGCTGTCCGACGTCGCCACCGTCGAGGAGTCCGAGGGGCCGACCACGGTCACCACGTCGAACGCGGCCCGCACCGCCACGATCACCGTGACGCCGGATGCCACGAACCTCGGTGCAGCCGTGCAGTCCGTCACGACCGCCGTCGACGAGCTCGACCTGCCGAAGGGCGCGACCGCCTCGATCGGTGGCGTCGCCGCCAGCCAGTCGTCGGCGTTCTCGCAGCTCGGGCTCGCGGTGCTGGTCGCCGTGCTGATCGTCTACGTGATCATGGTCGCGACGTTCCGGAGCCTGCTCCAGCCGCTGCTGCTGCTCGTGTCGGTGCCGTTCGCGGCCACGGGCGCGATCCTGCTGCAGATCGCGTCGGGCGTCCCGATCGGCGTCGCGTCGCTGATCGGTCTGCTCATGCTCGTCGGCATCGTCGTGACGAACGCGATCGTGCTCATCGACCTCGTCAACCAGTACCGACGGCGCGGGTTGCGGGTGCGCGAGGCGTTGATCGAGGGCGCCACACGACGCCTCCGTCCGATCCTGATGACGGCGATGGCGACGATCTTCGCGCTGCTGCCGATGGCGATCGGGCTGACCGGCAAGTCCGGCTTCATCTCGCAGCCGCTGGCGCTGGTCGTGATCGGTGGCCTGGTGTCCTCGACGCTGCTGACGCTCGTGGTGCTGCCGGCGCTGTACTTCGTGGTCGAGCGGGCTCGCGAGCGCCGCGCGGATCGACGGGCTGCGCGGCAGACGGAGCCGGGCGAAGCGGTCTAGCGGCGGTACTCGGCGTCGATGGCGGCGAGGGGCGAGACGACGACGCGCTCGGTCCGCTCCTCGCGCTCGACCGCACGGAACCACGACACGAGCACCAGGGTCAGCGTCACGAGGAACACCACGGCGGCGCCCTGCGACACGACGGCCAGCTGCCCGGTGACCGAGGCGTACCCGCCGAACGACACCGCGGCGACGAACGACAGCCCGAGCAGCAGCTCCCCGAACGTCTGCAGCGCCGGGCGGTCCCAGCGGGTCGCAGCGGCGCGGGCAGGGCGGGTCGAGGTGTCGGTCACCCCCGAAGTCTGCGGCCGGGCGCTCGGCAGCGGCAGTCCCGACTCCGGGTGGCACCCACCCGGGGCACGCGGTCAGCCCAGCTGCGTCCGCAGGAACGTGACCACGCGGCGGCTCATCGCCTCGTCGAGCTGGGCGATCGAGTGCGCCGTGCCCTCGACCGCCACGAACGTCACCGGGACGTCGTGGGACCGGAGCGTCGCGGCGAACTCCTGCGACTCCCACATCGGGATGAACTCGTCGGTGGAGTGCCCGATGAAGAACGGCGCGGTGTCCGAGGTGACGTGGAACTCCGGCGACGCCCGGCTGGCCGCCGGGCACCTGGCGTACGACCGGCACCCCCAGGTAGAGCAGCTGCTTGCGCTGGAAGGCCGCGGAGACCCCGTCGGGCTCGGTGGACCGGGTGGTCAGGTTCGTCGGACCGCTCAGGTCGACCACGGCACGGATCCGGTCGCCGTCGGCGTACGCGGCGGAGTCGTGGTCGGTGACGGCGAGCATCGCGGCGAGGTTGCCGCCGGCGCTGCCGCCGAACACGCCGACGCGCTGTGAGTCGACGTCGTAGGTCTCGAGCGTCGCCGGGCGGAACACGTAGTCGAGCGCACGGCGGACGTCGTCGAGCCCGGCCGGGAACGGGTCGGTCGGCGCCAGCCGGTAGTCGACGTTGAACGTCACGAAGCCCTCGGACGCCAGGTACTTGCACACGGACCGGTAGGCGGCGGTCGCCTTGTCGCCGTGCGACCAGCTGCCGCCGTGGATCATCAGGACCGCCGGGCGTCCGCTGGCGGCCCCGGCCGCTCGGGCCTCGGGGTCGGCGGTGGCCGAGGCGGACGGCGTCGCGGTGGGGGTCGCCGTCGTCGCGGGGCCGCTGTCGGCCGGCAGGCACACGTCGAGGCGCTGCAGCGGATCGGTGCCGTAGGGCACGTCGGCCACCACGTCGATGCCGTGGTACCGCAGCGACAGCGGGTAGATGATGCTGTTCGCGGTCACCGTGGCGTTCTCGTCGCCGACCGGGTCCGTGCTGCAGGACGCCATCGCACCGAGCGCCACGACCGCGGCGACGAGCGCGAGCACTGAGCGGCGGCCGGACTTCATCACGTCCACGCTAGCCGCACCGGCAGCCGCCCACGTCACCCGAGCGGAGGACGGCAGTGCGAGGATGAGCACGGCAGCCGCCGACCGGAGCACCGCAGGAGGACCCGTGAGCAATCGCAAGGCCTGGAACGCCGATCCCGAACCACTGCTCCGCGTCGAACCCGGGTTCCGCCTCGACCAGGTGGACCCGGACGGCACCCCGGGCTTCCCCGGCCGCAAGATCGACGGCCTCGAAGCCCTCGCCGCCGGAGCCGCCCGTCTCGCCGCCCTGCAGGAGCGCCTGTACGCGGCGTCGACCGCCGGTGACGAGCGCCGGGTGCTGCTCGTGCTGCAGGCGATGGACACCGCGGGCAAGGGCGGCATCGTCTCGCACGTCGTCGGTGCGGTCGACCCGAACGGCGTGCACTACGCCGGCTTCAAGGCCCCGACGGCCGAGGAGCGCGAGCACGACTTCCTCTGGCGCATCGAGCAGCAGCTGCCCGCAGCCGGGCAGCTCGGCGTGTTCGACCGCTCGCACTACGAGGACGTGCTCGCCCAGCGGGTCCGTGGGCTCGCCGCGCCGGACGAGATCGAACGTCGGTACGGCGCGATCACCGCCTTCGAGGACGGCCTCGCCGCCGCCGGCACGACCATCGTCAAGGTGATGCTGCACATCTCGAAGGACGAACAGCGCGAGCGCCTCGGCGACCGGCTCGACCGCCCCGACAAGCACTGGAAGTTCAACCCGGGCGACATCGACGACCGCCTGCTCTGGGACCGCTACCAGCAGGCGTACCAGATCGCCCTCGACCGCACGTCGACCCCGCAGGCGCCCTGGTACGTCGTGCCCGCGAACCGCAAGTGGTACGCCCGCCTCGCCGTGCAGCAGCTCCTGCTCCGGGCGCTCGAGGACATGCACCTGTCGTGGCCGAAGGCGGACTTCGACGTCGCCGAGCAGCGTCGTCGGCTCGCGGAGTCCTGAGCGCGCGGCCCCCGGCCTGGAGGCCCGTCCCGGGTCCGGCACGCCGCCGCCGGACCGCGCGGGGCTGGCGTCAGTGCACCGGCTCGCGTAGACTCGCTCGGTCGGCCTTCGACGTCGTGACATTGTGATCACGGAAATTCTGCTGGGTGTGTGTTGCTCGAGGGCTGGAATCACGTCGACTCGCGACGGGATGAACCCCCTCTCCGCAAGCAGCCCCCGCCGATGTCGCTGTCGGGCGCTGCGGTACGTTGCGCACCCGAGAAAGCAGCCATGGCCCCGTACAACAAGGGCGGCGCGGACAACCGCGCCTCCGACCGCGTCCGCCACCCGAACGGCACCCCCGCCGCCCGCAGCAGCAAGCACCGCGGGTTCCGCGCCGCCGACTCCTCGCAGCCGCGCCAGAAGCAGCGCTGGGACGCCGAGGAGCGTCGCGGCCGCGCGTCGCAGGGCGAGCGTCCGGCCCGTCCGAACTGGGAGCCGCGTGACAGCGGCGGCCAGCGTCGCCCCGAACGCGACGACCGTGGCGGCCGCGCCCCGCGTCGCTTCGATCGTGACGACCGTGCTCCGCGTCGTGACAACGACGACCGTCCGCGTCGCTTCGATCGCGATGACCGCGCACCGCGCAGCTTCAACCGCGATGACCGTGCGCCCCGTCGGGACAACGATGACCGGCCCCGTCGCTTCGACCGCGATGACCGCGCACCGCGCAGCTTCAACCGCGATGACCGTGCCCCGCGTCGGGACAACGACGACCGGCCCCGTCGCTTCGACCGCGATGACCGCGCGCCGCGCAGCTTCAACCGCGACGACCGCGCGCCCCGCCGTGACAACGACGACCGCCCGCGTCGCTCGTTCGACCGGGACGACCGTGCGCCCCGTCGTGACAACGACGACCGCCCGCGTCGCTCGTTCGATCGCGATGACCGCGCCCCGCGCAAGTTCGACCGCGACGACCGCGCCCCGCGCAAGTTCGACCGCGACGACCGCACCGACCGTGCCCCGCGCCGCTCGTTCGACGAGCCCGAGCGCGGCAAGTTCGTGCCGGCCGACGACGTCAAGCTCGAGAAGCTCCAGGCCGAGGCCACCATCGCGGCCGACGTCGAGGGCGTGACCTTCGGCGACCTGGGCATCGGCGGCAACATCTCCCGCGCCCTGCAGGAGCTCGGCGCCTCGAGCCCCTTCCCGATCCAGGCGGCGACGATCCCCGACGTGCTCGCCGGCAAGGACGTCCTCGGCCGTGGCCGCACCGGCTCCGGCAAGACCATCGCCTTCGGTGCGCCGCTGGTCGAGAAGCTCATGGAGCACGGCGGCGGCACCAAGCGCAAGATGGGCCGCGCCCCGCGTGCGCTCATCCTCGCGCCGACCCGTGAGCTCGCCCTGCAGATCGACCGCACGGTGCAGCCCATCGCCCGTTCGGTCGGCCTGTTCACGACCCAGATCTACGGCGGCGTGCCCTACGGCCGTCAGGAGGGCGCGCTCGAGCGCGGCGTCGACATCATCGTCGGCACCCCCGGTCGTGTGCAGGACCTCATGAACAAGGGGAAGCTCGACCTCAGCGAGGTCATCATCTCCGTGCTCGACGAGGCCGACCACATGTGCGACCTCGGGTTCCTCGAGCCGGTGCAGGAGATCCTCTCCGCCACGGCGGAGGTCACCCCGCAGGGCAACCGCGCGCAGAAGCTGCTGTTCAGCGCGACGCTCGACACCCAGGTCGCGGCGCTCGTCGAGCAGTTCCTGCACGAGCCGAGCGTGCACGAGGTCGCGGGTGAGGACCAGGCGTCCTCGACCATCGACCACCGTGTCCTCGTGGTCGAGCAGCGCGAGAAGGACCGTCTCCTCGAGGAGCTGGTCGCCGGCGACGGCAAGACCATCGTCTTCGCCCGGACCCGCGCCTACGCCGAGCGTCTGGCCGACCAGTTCGAGGACGCCGGCATCCGCGCGACCTCGCTCCACGGTGATCTGAACCAGTCGCGCCGCACGCGCAACCTGCAGCTGCTCACGAGCGGTCGCGTCAACGTGCTCGTCGCCACCGACGTCGCCGCCCGCGGCATCCACGTCGACGACGTCTCGCTCGTCGTGCAGGCGGACGCCCCGGACGACTACAAGGCGTACATGCACCGCTCCGGCCGCACGGGTCGTGCCGGCAAGGAGGGCACGGTCGTGACGATCGTCCCGCGTGGCCGCATCCGCAAGATCGAGGGCATCCTCGAGCGCGCCGAGATCGAGGCGGACCTGGTGCAGGCCGCACCCGGTGACGGCATCGTGTCGGAGCTCGCCGCGCGCTAGTCGCGACCACACGACGGACAGGAGGCCCGGTACCAGCTGGTACCGGGCCTCCTGTCCGTCACACGGTGCGACCGAAGACCGCACTTGCGCCCGGGTCATCCGCTCGGAGGACCCAGAGCCGCCGTGCTCATGCCCCCGACTGATGACACGGGCGAGCAGGACCGCTGCAATGATCACGTGACACCCGCAGCGCTCGTCGGACGACTCCGCCGGTTCCCCGTCTCCGTCTCCGTGGCCGCAGCGACGACCGCGCTCCTCGTGACCGCGCGGATCGCTCACGCCGAACCCGACTTCCCGCACCACCCGCCCGTCGCGTGCCTCGCCATGGTCCTCGTGATCGTGACGACGGTGCTCGCCGAACGGTCCCTCGGTTCCGTCCGCACGGTGGTCATCGGCGTGGTGGCCCCGGCGCTCGGCGTCCTCGGAGCCCTGCTCACCGTCAGCATCGGGTCAGCGCTCGGCGAGGCACACGCCGAACTCGCGGTCGGCCAGCCGCTCTTCGCCCCGTCGATCGTCGCCGCCGCCTTGCTCGGTGCCGCTTCGGCAGCGATGCCCGCGCAGCACCGGTGGCGGACGCGAGCCGCGCTCTGGACCGTCGTCCTCACGCTCGTGCTCTTCGCTGGCCACGGATCGGACCTCGCCCGTGCCCTGGCGACGCTGCTCGGCACCGCGGCCGGTTCGTTCGTGGTGCGCCGGGCCTCCGGTCCCGACGCGCCGACCGCGCGTGGCACCGTCAGCGCACGCACCTGCGTCGTCGCGACGCTCATCGCGCTCGGCGCGGGCACCCTCGTGACCCCTGTCGTGCCGGACCCGGACGGTGTGCTCTCGGTGTTCGCCGACGCCATGAGCGACCGTGCGGTCGTCATCGTCGGGCTCCTCCTGCTGGTGTCCGCCTGGCTCGTGCAGCGTGGCCGGCGGACGGGCATCGTGCTCGCCGTCGGCGTGCTCGTGACGCTGACCGCCGTCCTCGCCGATGTGTTCCTCATCGAACCGATGACCGACGACGCCGTGCAGTGGCGCGGTCTCGGGCTGGACGCGATCGAGTGGCAGGTCACGCTGCTCGGCGCGTGGCTCGTGCCGGCGATGGTGCTGCTGGCGGTCCTGGCGCTCCGCGGACGCCTCGTCCGCTCGCGGTTCCGTGCCGCCACCGACGGCCGCGGTGCCCTGGTCGAGATGCTCCGCGACGGCGATGCCGGAACCCTCGGCCACATGGGCACCTGGCGCGGCAACGCCACCTGGACGGACCCGGACGGACGTGGGGCCGTGGCGTACCGGGTCCGCGGGGACGTGGCACTCACCGTGTCGGACCCGGCGTGCAGCGCTGCGGACCGCGCCGAGGTCGTGTCCGCGTTCACGGCCTTCTGCGACCGCAACGGCTGGGTGCCCGCGTTCACGAGCGTGCACGACCCGGTGCGGCAGATCCTCGCCGCCGACGGGTGGACCGCGCTGCCCGTGGGAGTCGAGTCGGTGCTGGACGTCGCCACCTTCGACCTGCGCGGCAAGAAGCGGCAGGACCTCCGGACGGCCTCGAACCGGGCGGACCGCGAGGGGGTCCGTGACGAGTGGACGACCTTCGACGCCCTCGCTGACGAACGACGTGCCGAGGTCGAGGCGATCTGCACGCGGTGGGCGAGCGACCGGAGACTGCCGGAGATGGGGTTCACCCTGGGCGGCTTCCACGAGCTCGACGACCCCGACGTCCGACTCATGCTGGCGGTGACGGCCGACGGACAGGTGACCGCGGTCACGAGCTGGCTGCCCGTGTACGAGCTCGGCGTGCTGGCCGGCTACACGCTCGACGTCATGCGCCGCGGCGACGACGGCATGCCGGGCGTCATGGAGTTCCTCATCGCCCGGACCGCGATCCGGGCACGCGACGCAGGCCTGCGGATGATCAGCCTCTCCGGCACGCCGCTCGCCGCCCACGACGGCGCACGATCACTCGTGTCCGTCGGATCGGTCCTCGTCGCCCGACTCCTCGAGCCGGTGTACGGGTTCCGGTCGCTCCAGCGCTTCAAGGAGAAGTTCGGCGCCCGACACGAGGCGCTCTGGATCGTGGTCCCCACGCCGTTGCACGTGCCGCGGGTCGCACGTGCCCTGGCCGGCGCGTACGTACCGGGCCTCCGTCCGAAGCACCTCTGGGCACTGCGGCAGGCACACCGCTCGGCCGTGCGCGAGCCCGCTCCGGCGCGGGTGGTGTCCGAGCAGTGAGTCCGACCGAGTGGCTGCTCGCCACCCAGCTGCAGGCGCCGTCCAAGCTCGTCCCGCTGGACGTGGCGTTCGCCGTGCTCGGTCTCGCCGTCCTGCTGCCGGCGCTCGGGGCGCTGCGTTCGCGCGTCGCGTGGCGGCGGGCCGGGGTCCGCGCTGCCGTCGCGGTGGTCGCCGCCGCGGTGGTGCTCCTCGTGTGCTGGGTCCTCAGCGATCTGATGAACCTGTTCGGCGTCGCCCTGAGCCCCGTCACCCGGATGTGGTTCGTGGTTGCCGCAGCTGCACTGGCCCTGGCGGTCGTCGGACTCGTGCAGGGCCGTCGCTGGCGCCGCGTCCTCGCCGGGCTGCTCGTGCCGACCGCGCTGCTCGCGTCCGCCCTCGGGGTGAACGTCGAGTTCGCGATGTACCCGACGCTCGGCACCGTCGTGCAGACGGACCCGTTCCCGGAGCTCGACCTGGCCGCTGCACCCGTCGCCACCATGCCCACGACCGGCGAGGTCCGCACCGTCGAGATCCCCGGGGAGCGATCGGGGTTCCCCGCACGGCCCGCCGTCGTCTACCTCCCGCCCGCTGCCCTCGTCAGGGGTCCGACGCCGCTGCCCGTCGTCCTCGCCTTCTCCGGCCAACCGGGGGCTCCGAGCGACCTGTTCACCGCCGGCCGGATGGGCAGCGCACTCGACGGCTACGCCGCAGCCCACCACGGCCGAGCGCCGATCGTCGTCTCCGTCGACCAGCTCTCCGCGCCCGGCCTGAACACGATGTGCGTCGACTCGGACCTCGGCAACGCAGCGACGTACGTCACCGAGGACGTGCCGCGCTGGCTGACGGCGCACCTCCCGGTGACCCCGGACCGCCGTGCGTGGGGCCTCACCGGCTTCTCGCAGGGGGCGACGTGCGCGATGCAGTTCGCCACCGCGCACCCCGACCGGTTCGGGGCCGTGCTCGCGGTGTCCAGCGAGCTGCAGCCCATCGACCAGAACCCGCAGCACAGCGCCGACCGGGCCTTCGGCGGATCGGTCACCGCGTGGAAGGCCGCCGGTCCGATCGCGCAGATGCGGGCGGACGACCTGCACGGGCACGCGTTCTGGTTCACCGCGGGGTCGGCAGACGGGGCGTTCAGCCGCAACGCTCGCGTCCTCGCCGACGCTGCTCGGGCAGCGGGCGCGGACACCAGCGTCGCGTCCGCCCCGGGGAGCGGACACGACTGGAACACCGTGCAGTGGTCGTTCCGCACCGAGCTCCCGCACCTGGCCGACGCGCTGTCCGCGGGGCGTCACTGATCCGCGCCACCGGGGTCTGACCCACCTTCTGACGGACGGGAGGCCCGGTACCAGCTGGTACCGGGCCTCCCGTCCGTCACATGGTGAGCACCAATGGTCGGGTCGCGACGTCCGACCCGACCATTCCTGCTCACGAAGCGGCGGCGCGACCGCGACCGCGCGCGCTCAGCGGTTGAAGAACAGCAGCCCGCGCACGAAGCCGGCCTGCCCGGCGTGCTGCGTGCAGTCGTCCAGGATGCTGACGAGTCGCGCGCCGGCCGTGACGGGCGGGTCCCACGCGTCGTCGACGACGGGGTCGAGGTCGTCCGGGCCGAGCGTGCCGAGGTACGCGACCGTGCGCTCGTGCACCGCGCGCAGGTACCCGGTGAGCAGCTCGGCGGAGGCCCGCACCCGACCGACGTCGTCGCGGGACATGCCGTACCCGAGCGCCTCGGCCGGGAACGGCAGCCCGAACCGGTCGTACCAGCCGTCCGCCGTCCAGACCTGCTCGGAGCCGGCGAGCTCGGCGATCTGCACGTCCTGGCCGCGGGCGATGTGCCACGCGAGCCACGCGAGGGTGTTCGCCCCGGCGGCCGGCCGTGCCGCGAGCTGGTCCTCGGAGAGCCCGTCGACGGCCCGCTCGACCGTCTCGGGGACGCGGGAGAACGCTTCGGTGAGGAGTTCAGAGGGGGTCATGGCGCTCACGCTACGCGCGGGCCGTGACACCCGCTGTCACACGGCGGCGCTGCGGTGGTGGCGCTCCAGGGCGGCACCGAGCCCCTCGAACGCGGCGGCGACGACGGCTCGGTCGGACGGTGCGACGACCTGCTGGAACGCCTGCGAGTAGACGGCGCCGACCTCGCGGGCGACCGCCGTGCCCGACGGCGTGAGGTGCAGGAGCACGCTCCGGCGGTCCTCCGGGTTCGGACGACGCTCCAGGTGTCCGTGCTTCTCGAGCCGGTCGATCAGCGACGTCATCGCCCCGGTGGTGAGCTCGAGGTACTCGCCGGCCTGCTTCGGGGTCACGCCGTGGCCGCCGGCCGCGTTGAGGAAGAACACGAACCGGGTGTCCGTGGCGTTCAGTCCGCGAATCGTGCTCTCGTGGTGCAGGACGCGCGCGTGCTGCATCTGGAGCACCCGGAAGGCGGTGAGCAGTCGCGGCAGGTCGGCGTCGGGGTCCGCGTCGGCGGTGACGGGGTCCATCGACGTGACGTCGGGCGACATCGGCGCTGGCGGCGTGGTGGGGGCGACGCGCGCCGCGGGGACGGCGGGTGCGTGCGGGGGGAGGACGACCGGGTCGGTGTCCGTCATGGGAGCTCTTCTCGGGTACAGGGTGGGAACTTCAGTCAACAAGTAACTCACTCGTCAAGATACCCCCATCAGTGGGGACATCTCAGGTCTTGTGAGCTGTTCGAACGCCAAGTAGCTTGATCGTCGTACCACCTCGGCACGTAGCGCGACCAACCACCGCGGGCCCGTCCGAACCACCGATCAGATCTCTTCCTCACGGAGTCCAACCATGTCTCGTGTCACGCCTCGTGCTGCCCGCCTCGCCGCCTGGATCGCCATCCCCGCCGCCCTCGTCGCCTCGGGGGTAGTCGTCTCGACGGCCTCGTACGCGGCCTTCTCCTCGACCACCGTCAACCCGACGAACAACTGGACGGCCGGCAGTGTCGCCCTGTCCGACGACGACAACAACACCGCGCTGTTCACGGCGAACAACCTGAAGCCCGGCTCGACCGGTACGAACTGCATCGCGGTGACCTCGACCGGTTCGCTGCCCTCGGCCGTGAAGCTCTACGGCACGAACGTCTCAACCACGAAGGACCTGGCCGCGAACGTCAACCTGACCGTCGAGCAGGGCACCGGCGGTGGCTTCGGCTCCTGCTCCGGCTTCACCCCGGCCGCCACCGGCGGCTCGCTCTACAACGGCACCGTCGCGGGCTTCGGCGCTGCCTCGACCAACTACGCGACCGGCGTCGGTACCTGGGCCCCGACCGGCACCGCGTCCGAGACGCGCGTCTACCGCGTCACCTACACGGTCTCGAGCACCGCCCCGAACACCGTGCAGGGCGGCACCGCAGCCCTCGGCTTCACCTGGGAGGCCCAGAACAGCTGAGCCGGGACCGGGGCCGAACCAGCCCCGCCCGTTCCCTCCCCGCAACGCCCCCCCCGGTCGAAGGCAGTCATGAGCAGCATCGCAGTGCACGGTGGTCCCACACCGCACGCAGCGGTCCGTGACGCCGTCGACTGGGGGCGCGTCGTCGTCGCCACCCTCGCCCGGGGCGTGGTCGCGACGCTGCTCGGGCTCGCGCTCTGGGCGGCCGCGCCGGCGCTCATCGGCTGGCAGCCGACCACCGTGATGACCGGCTCGATGGAGCCGCGGATCGTCCCCGGTGACGTGGTCGTCTCGCGTCCGGTCGGCTCGGGCGAGATCGCGACGGGCAAGGTCCTGCTCGCCGACGACCCGGACCAGTCGGACCACCTGCGCATGCACCGCTACGTCGAGGACGGCCCCCGCGGCACGATGGTCACGAAGGGCGACGCCAACCCCCAGCCGGACTCCACGCCGATCGAGCGCTCCGCCGTGCACGGGGTCGCCTTCCTGCGCATCCCGTTCATCGGCGCACCGATCCGGTGGATCAGCGCCGGGGAGTGGGGCCTGGTCGCGATGCTCGCGCTCGGGCTGACCGCTGTGCTCGCGCTCTGCACGATCGACGGGTCGCTCCGACGACTCGTCGAGGCCGACGACGACACCGACGGTGCGGCCGGTGGTGCGGACGACGCGGCTGGTCCGGACGACGCCGCCGGTCCGGCAGACGGTGCCGACGACGGCCTGGAGGCGCGGGACGGTACCACCACGGGCCTCCCGACCGCTGCGTCCAGCGTCCTCACCCGTCGCGCCCTGCGACGACGAGCCCGTCGCGTGCGGCGGCTGCGCCGCGTCGGCGGGGGTGCAGCGGTGCTCGTGCTCGCGGCGGCCGCCGGCGTCCTGCTGCCCGGAGCGGCGGACGCGGCCCCGTGGTCACGGACCACCGTCGCACCGACCGCGAACTTCACGGCGGGCACGGCGACCGGTGTCCCCACCCTGACCTGCGCGCCGGCCGGGTCGAACACGGTGACGATCGCCTGGACCTACGACAACGGCGCGACCGTGCCGGTGTCGTTCGACCTGATGAACGGGACGACGCAGGTGGCCAGCACGACCACCGCCGGGGCCCGTTCGATGCCCTACGCCGGCGCCGGACTCCTCAACCTCGGCACGACGTACGAGCTGCGCCTCCGCACGAACCTCGGCAACAACTGGACCGCTCTGAGCACACCGACGGTCAGGGTCAGAGTCGTCTCGGTGCTGGGCCTGGCGTCCGCGAGCTGCGTGACCGCCTGAGTCCTCCACAGGGCACCGCGAGGTGCCCGGGGATGTCCCCGGCCGGCGTTACCGTGGCCGCATGCGCATCCTGCACACCGGCGACTGGCACCTCGGCCGCACACTGCTGGGTGCCGACCTGCTCGAGCACCAGGCGGCGTTCACCGACTGGCTCGTCGACCTCGCCCGCGAGCGCGCGGTCGACCTCGTCGTCATCGCCGGCGACGTCTACGACCGTGCGATCCCGCCGGTGGACGCCGTCCGCATGCTCTCCCGCGTGCTCGAGCGCCTCGCCGAGACCACCACGGTGGTGCTCACCCCGGGCAACCACGACTCCGCCGCGCGGCTCGGCTTCGGTGCCGGCGTGATGGGGCAACGCGTGCGCATCCTCGCCGAGCCCGCACACGTGGCCGATCCGGTGCTCGTGACCGACGACGACGGCCCGGTGGCCGTGTACGGCATCCCGTACCTGCACCCCGACCTCACCCGGTACGCCCTGGCGGCGGTCCCCGACGAACCCCTCGCCCGCTCACACCACGCCGTCGTGCACGCCGCCACCGAACGGATCCGCGCCGACCTCGAGACGCGGGCCGGCACCCGGAGCGTCGTCGTGGCGCACGCCTTCGTCGGGGGCGCCGACCCGAGCGACAGCGAGCAGGACATCCGCGTCGGCGGGGTCGACCGCGTCGCCGAGTCGGTGTTCGACGGGTTCGACTACGTCGCCCTCGGGCACCTGCACGGCCCGCAGCGCGTCGGCGACCACGACCGGATCCGGTACGCCGGGTCGCCGCTGGCGTTCTCGTTCGGCGAGCGGCACCAGCGGAAGTCCGTGACCATCGCCGACCTCGACGCGGCCGGTGCCGTCACCGTCGAGCTCGTGCCGACCCCGGTGCCACGGCGGCTCGTCGACGTCCGGGGCAGCATCGACGCCATCGAGTCCGGGGAGTTCCGGGCCGATGCCGACGCCTGGGTCCGCGTCGCGGTGACCGACACCGTGCACCCGGAACGCATGTACGCCCGCGTGAAGGACCACTTCCCGCACGCCCTGGCGATCACGCACGAACCGGCGGACCGGCCGGCCGCCACCGCCGCGCGGGCCGTCACCGCGACGTCCGACCCGGTCGAGGTCGCCGGCGACTTCGTGGCGTTCGCCACCGGGGGGCTGCCCGACGACGACGAACGGGCGGTGCTGACCGAGGCGTACGAGGCAGCGGTGCTCGCCCTGCAGCGTGAGGGGGACCGCTGATGTACCTGCACCGACTCGAACTGCGCGCTATCGGGCCGTACCCCGACCTCGTGACGATCGACTTCGCGGCGCTGGCTGCGTCCGGGGTCTTCCTGCTCGAGGGGCCGACCGGTTCCGGCAAGTCGACGATCATCGACGCCGTCGTGTTCGCCCTGTACGGCGGACTCGCCGGTTCCGACGCCAGCTCCGACCGGCTGCACAGCCAGCACGCCGACCCCGCGGTCGAACCGTTCGTCGAGCTCGTGTTCGAGACCGGTGCGGGCGTGTTCCGGGTCCGGCGCACCCCGCAGTACGACCGCCCGAAACAGCGGGGGACCGGCACGGTGAAGCAGCAGGCGTCCGTGCAGCTGTTCCGACTCGCCGCGCCCACCGACGTCGCCGGCGAACCCCTGTCGTCCCGCATCCCCGAGGTCGGGGTCGAGATCGCCCGGATCGTCGGGCTCGACCGCGCGCAGTTCCTGCAGACCGTGGTGCTGCCCCAGGGCGAGTTCGCACGGTTCCTCCGCTCCCCGGGCGAAGACCGCCGGAAGCTCCTGCAGTCGTTGTTCGGCACCCAGGTCTACGACCGCACCGCCGACGAGCTCGCCGCTCGCCGCCGAGCCGTCCAGGCCGAGGTAGAGGGCGCCGACGACCGCGTCCGCGAAGCCCTGGCCCGGTTCGCGCAGGCGGCCGACCTCGCCGAGGCCGACGAGTCCGTCGTCCCCGGCACGGTGGCGTCCCTCCGCGCCACGGCCGACGCCGCCGGGGCAGCCCGGGCGGCTGCGGCTGCCGCTGCGACGGCGGCGACCGACCACGAACGATCGGTGACGGCCCGTGCGGCCGCCCTCGAGCGCCGAGCGGCGCTGCTGCGGCGGCGGGCTGTCCTCGACGACGACGCCCCGGCGGTCGAGCAGGCACGGGCCTCGGTCGCGACGGCCGAGCGTGCCGCCCGGGTCGCCGCGGTGGCCGACGGCCTCGACGCTGCAACCGTGCGGGCCGACGACACCGCCGCGGCAGCAGCCCGGTTGCGCGACCAGCACGCGCTCCGCGCCGTCGACGCACAGCAGATCGCCCGGCGCCGCGACACGCTGACCGACGCCCTGTCCGACGTCCGGCACCTCGTCGCGGTCGAGGCCGGAGCGGACGGCAGGCGCACCGCGATCGCCGAGGCCACCACGACCGCATCGCGGCTCACCGACGACCTCGCCGCCCTCGACACCGCGCTCGGAGCCCGGCCGACGGAACGAGCCCGGATCGTCGAGGCCGCCCGGACCGCGTCGACGACCGCGGCCGACGCCGACGCCGCCGCGCACGAGGTCGCCCGGGTGCGGTCGCTCCGTGCCGACCTGGCCGCGCGCGACCACGCAGAGCAGCGCGTCGCCGATGCCGAACGCATCGTGGCCGGAGCCCGCCGTCGGGCCACCGAGGCGCTCGATGCCGAACGCTCCCTGCGCGAGCGCCGGATCGCCGGGCTCGCCGGCGAGCTCGGTGCCGCGCTGGCTCCCGGCGACCCCTGCCCGGTGTGCGGATCGACGGCGCACCCGTCGGTGGCCGCGCCGCAGGACGACCACCCGACGATCCAAGCGGTGGAGTCCGCGGGCGACGCAACGCGTCTGGCCGACCAGCAGCTCGCCGACGCGGCAGCCGACCTGGCCGTCGAGCGTGCGGAGCACCTCCGACTGACCGCCGTCGTCGGCACGATCGACACCGTCGCCCTCGACGCCATGACGGTGGCTGCCGACGAGCGGGTCCGTGCGGCGCACGACGCCGCGGCGCTGGTGCTGGAGCACGAGCGCGAGCGGACGGCGCACGACACCGCGACCCGGGCGCTCGAGCGTGAGCGGAACGATCTCGACGCCCGGCGCACGGTCCTCGCATCGACCGCGGCCTCCGATGCCGAGCGGCTCGAGGCCGACCTGCGATCGGTGCACGAGGCGATCGACCGGCTCGCAGCACTGCTCGACAGCGACAGCGACGGCGACGTCGACAGCGCGCCGGTCTCGCTCCGCGCCGTGGTCGACGACCTCGACGGGCGGCTGACGGTGCTCCGCGCCGTCGCCGAGGCCGACGACCGCGCGGCCACCGCGGCCCGCGCCCGCGACGAGCGCGGCGCCGAGGTCGCCCGGGTCCTCGACGAGCAGTCCTTCCCTGACGTCGACGCCGCACGAGCCGGTCTGCTCGACCCCGATACCGTCGCGCGCTTCCGCAGCAGCATCAGCGCTGCCGAGGCCGAACGCGCCGTCGTGCGGGCAGGGCTCGACGACCCCGCGGTGGTGCAGGCCGCCGACGACGATCCGGAGCAGCTCGACGTGCCGGCGGCGCAGGCCGAACGGGTCCACGCGACGGCCGAGCTCGACGAGGCCACCCGGCTCGCGGTGACCGCAGCGCACCGCGCCGAGGCCGTCGAGCAGTGTGCGACCGAGGTCGACCGCACCGTGCGTGCGCGACAGGAGACCTCGTCCCGCAGCCGCGCCGTCGTCCGACTCGCCGACGTCGCGAACGGCGTGGCGTCGGTCAACCCGACCGGCATCACGCTCGGCACCTACGTGCTCATGCGGCGCTTCGAGGACGTCGTGGCGGCGGCGAACGACCGGTTGCGCGGCATGCTCGCCGGGCGCTTCACCCTCGAGACCTCCGACGAGCGGGAATCCGGGTCGCGGTCGCGACGGACGGGGCTCGCCCTCGCCGTGCACGACCACACGACCGACACCGTCCGTGATCCCCGCAGCCTGTCGGGCGGCGAGACGTTCACCGTGTCACTGTGCCTGGCGCTCGGGCTGGCCGACGTCGTGCAGGCCGAGGCCGGCGGGGTCTCGCTCGGCACGCTCTTCGTCGACGAGGGGTTCGGCACGCTCGACCCCGAGACCCTCGACGACGTGATCGGACAGCTGTCCCGACTGACCGCGGGCGGGCGACAGGTCGGGATCGTCAGCCACGTCGAGGAACTCAAGCAGCGGATCCCGGAGCGGATCGCCGTGCGCCGCACCCCGACCGGTGGGTCGCAGGTCACGACCACGGTCTGATCAGACCAGACCAGATCAGATCAGACCAGACGCTACGGGGTCGGCGTGGCCCCCACCGTGCCGTCCGGCGGCGGCAGGATGTCCGCCGCGATCCACGGGAACACCCACTGGAACAGCACGAACACGATCGCCGCGAGCAGGACCAGCAGCTCGAGCACCTTCAGGGCGGTGGGGCCGGGCAGCAGCCGCCAGACCAGGGGGAAGATCACTTGGCGGTCTCCGAGAGTTCCTTCGGGGTGCCCTCGGACGCGGGCATCCAGTAGTCGAGCTTCGCGTGCGTCACGTACCGCTCCGCCGCCGACCACATCGGGTGGCAGGCGGTCAGCGTGAGCCAGCGGTCCTGGGTGGTCGGTTCGACGCCGGGCTTGTTCGGCACCGGCGCGATCGTCTCGATCTTGTCGGGCGTGACGATCTGGCTGTCGGTGACCTTGTAGACGTACCAGACGTCGAACTTCGTCTTCGCGTCGGTGACCCGGACCACGACCGAGTCGCCCTTCTGCAGTTCCGCGATCTGGTTCAGGGGCTTGCCGTAGGTGACCCGGTGTCCGGCGACGGCGAAGTTGCCGGGGGCGCCGGGCATCGCGGTGCCCTGGTAGTGCCCGAGCCCGATGGTGTTGAGGACCTTCTCACGATCCGTGCCCTCGCCGATCGGCCGGTTGTAGTCGTTGCCGAACCGGGGGATCTGCATCGTCCCGAACACGTCCGACAGCGCCGGCGGTTCGTCCAGCACGGGTGCGGTGCCGCGGTGCTCGGTGCCCTCGACCTTCGGGGTCTCGACCTGGTCGAGGCCCTGCACGAGCTTCGTCTGCTCGTTCACGGCGACCACGTCGGTCCACCACGCCGTCCACACCACGTACAGGCCGGTGCCGGCGCCCGCGATGATGAGCAACTCGGCGATGAGCGAGACGATCGCGCCGCCGACCGTCTGGCGTCGACGCGGGGAACGCCGGGACCGCGAGCCGGCTTCGTCGTCCCGTGCGCTGCGGCGCGACGGGATGGTGTCGTGTGCGGTCACGGGGCTCCTGATCGGCTGGGTGGTCGGACAGGTCTATCAGATCACGACGACAGGCCGGTGACGACGTTCTCCCCACCCCGTTAACGTGGGGGCATGGAGTACCGGATCCGCCCCTTCCGCACCGAGGACGCCGACGCGGTCGTCGCCCTGTGGGAATCCTGCGGGCTCGTCCGACCCTGGAACGACCCCCGACGTGACATCGCGCGCAAGCTGACCGTCCAGCCCGAGCTCTTCCTGGTGGCCGAGCCGGACGCCACCGACGGTGACGGTGACGACACCGACACCGCCGAAGCCGACGTGGTCGCCGCGGGCATGGCCGGCTTCGACGGGCACCGCGGCTGGGTGAACTACCTCGCCGTGCGCCCGGACCTGCAGGGCTCCGGCCTCGGTCGCACCCTGATGGCCGAGTTCGAGCGGCTCCTGACCGACCTCGGTTGCCCGAAGCTCAACCTGCAGGTGCGTGCGGGCAACGAGCAGGTGCTCGGGTTCTACGCGTCCCTCGGCTACACCGACGACCGCACGGTCTCGCTCGGCAAGCGCCTCATCCCCGACGCCTGACCGCGCTCGCCCGTCGCACCGTGCGGGTTCGCTCATCCGGTGCGGCGTTGGCGGCTCGGTGTGGTGCTGCAAGTCCGCACCGGGCGGTCAACCTCGAACGGTTCGAACGACTCGGCACCGTGCCCGGCCCCGCCCGCCCCCCCGCCCGGCCCCGCCCCGACCGCGCGCTACGCCAGCGCCAGCGCCACCGACGCGACGAACGCCAGCACGATGCCGATCCACTGCTGCGCCGTCAACCGCTCCCGCAGCACCACCCCGGCCAGCACCACCGTGCCGATCGGGTAGAGCGCGTTGAGCACACTCACGACGGGCAGGGTCGCCGGATCGTCGCTGCTGTGCAGTCCCGCCTGGATGAACACGTTCGCCATCGCGTCGAAGACGCCGCACACGGCCACGGTGACCAGCAGCCGCGGACCCCATCCGCGACCCGACCGACGCCCGGGGGTCGCGGCAGCCCCGTCGGGGCGGGCCGACGTCGGGGCGGACACCGGGCCTGGCGTCCGGAGTACGACAACGAGCGCCGCCGCACCCAGCAGCACCGCCTGCAGCACCCGCGCGACCACGAGGGGGGCGATGCCCGAGTCGGACGGCGTCATGTCGTAGGCCAGCACGATCCCGCCGAAGCCGCACCCGGCGACGGCGGCGGCGACCACGCCCCGGGCGGTGAGCCGTGCGCCCGAGGCGTCCCGGACCACCGCGACCAGGACCACCGCGACGACCGCGACCACGAGCGCGCCGGTGGCCACGGGCGACAGCACCGTGCCGCGGAACACGGCGACGAGCACCGGCACGACGGCCGCGAAGACGGCGGTGACGGGGGAGAGCACGCTCATCGGCCCGATGGCGAGTGCCGCGTAGAGCAGCAGCACCCCGACGCCGCCGGAGAGCCCGGCGACCGCGCCCCAGACCGCGGCCGGCCACGAGAACACGCCGCCGAGGACCACCAGTCCGACGAGCAGCGGCACGATCCCGATCGCGGCGGCCACCGCGGTGACGACGACCGGGCGGACCCGGCGCGAGGCGAGTCCGCCCAGGAAGTCGGCGAACCCGTAGACGATCGCGCCGGACAGGCCGAACAGGACGGTGAGCACGGCTCCCATCCTGCCCGGCCCGGTACCCTGCGGTGCGTGAGTGTTCCCTACCAGCGCCTGCCCCGGATCGACGCGCGCTGGAGGTGGTGGCGGCCGCTCGTCGCCCTCGCGTTCCTGGCGGGGTGGTACCTCGTGTCGCAGGTGCTGATCACCGTCGCCTACTTCATCCCGGTCGCCGCGGTCGGGGGTGCGTCCGGGCTGTACGGCCTGCTCGACGACCTGCAGAGCGGTGCCCTCGACCCGACCGACCCGTTGACCCTCTCGCTGACCCTGGTGTCGCTCGTGGTCCTGCTGCCGGGGGTCCTGCTCGCCGTGAAGATCGCGCGGATCGGACCGGCCGGCATCCTGTCGTCGACGCGGTTCCGGGTCCGGTGGGCCTGGACGGCGTGGTGCCTGCTGCCGACGCTCGTCATCGCCGTGGTCATGTTCGTCGTCCAGACCGGCCTGTTCGGGGACGGGGGGATGATCACGACCGACGGCGGCTTCGCCTGGAACCACGACGCGATCGGCCAGTCGACGGTCTCCCTCGGCACCCTCACCCTGACGATCGCCCTCGTCGTCCTGCTCGTCCCGTTCCAAGGCGCGGCCGAGGAGTACATCTTCCGCGGCTTCCTGATGCAGACCGTCGCGTCGTGGATCCCGCGTCGCGTCGGCACGGTCATCGCCGTGGCGGTCTCGACGGTCGTCTTCGCGGTGCTGCACATCCCGAACGGCTACAACGTCTGGGGCATCCTCGACGTCGGCTCGTTCGGCCTGATCGCGGCGATCATCGTCCTCCGGACCGGCGGGCTCGAGGCCACGGTCCTGCAGCACGCCTTCAACAACATCATGATCTTCGTGCTGCAGGCGCCCGGTTGGTCGAAGGTCGACCTGACCTCGTCGGACGCGAACGGCACCTGGCAGGGGACCCTCGTCACCCTCGTCACGTCGCTCGCGTTCTGGGGCATGGTCGAGTTCCTGGCGTGGTGGCGGGGGCTCGACCGCCGGTTCGCCGGGCACGAGGCACCCCGGTTCCGCGGTGTGACGCCGGCCTGGGCGGGCGGCGTCCGCTGGACCCGGCCTGGAGGCACGGGCTGGGCGACCACGCCGGCCCGCGCCGACGACGTGGCCGGTTCCGACCACCGCGCCGACTCCGGCACGGACGGTGCTGTGGACAGTGCGGTGGGTGTCGCCGGTCGCCCGTAGGCTCGTGGCATGAGCACCACGCCCGCTCCCGCTGCCGTGCCTGCTCCCGCTGCCGTGTCCGCACCCCGCCGTGCCGCTGCGCTCGACGTGCTGCACCGCGTGTGGGGCTACGACGACTTCCGCGGTGAGCAGGCGGCCATCATCGACCAGGTGGTCACCGGTGGCGACGCCCTGGTGCTCATGCCGACCGGTGGTGGCAAGTCCCTCTGCTACCAGGTGCCCTCGCTCGTCCGTGACGGCGTCGGGGTCGTGGTGTCGCCGCTCATCGCCCTCATGCAGGACCAGGTCGACGCCCTGGCGGCGAACGGCGTCCGGGCCGCGTTCCTCAACTCCACGCAGGGCCCCGACGAACGGTCCCGGGTCGAGCGTGCGGTCGTGCAGGGCGAGGTCGACATGCTCTACCTCGCGCCCGAGCGGCTCCGGCTCGAGTCCACCCGTGCGCTCCTCGACCGGGCGCGCGTCTCGCTGTTCGCCATCGACGAGGCACACTGCGTCGCCCAGTGGGGCCACGACTTCCGCCCGGACTACCTCGAGCTGAGCGTCCTGCACGAGCGATGGCCGACGGTGCCGCGCATCGCCCTCACCGCCACCGCGACGCCGCAGACCCACCGCGAGATCTCCGCCCGGCTCGGCCTCGACGACGCCGCGCACTTCGTCGCCGACTTCGACCGGCCGAACATCCAGTACCGCATCGAACCGAAGACCGGCGCGCTGCAGCAGCTGCTCACCTTCATCCGCACGGAGCACAGCGGCGACGCCGGCATCGTGTACTGCCTGTCCCGCAACTCCGTCGAGCGCACCGCGACCGCCCTGGCCGAGCAGGGGATCAACGCCCTGCCGTACCACGCGGGCCTCGACGCCCGGGTGCGTGCCCGCAACCAGTCGACGTTCCTGCGCGAGGACGGCGTCGTCATGGTGGCGACCATCGCGTTCGGCATGGGCATCGACAAGCCCGACGTCCGGTTCGTGGCGCACCTCGACCTGCCGAAGTCGGTCGAGGGCTACTACCAGGAGACCGGCCGTGCGGGTCGTGACGGGCTGCCGGCCACCGCGTGGCTCGCGTACGGCCTGAACGACGTCGTGCAGCAGCGGCGGATGATCGACCAGTCCGAGGGCGACGCCGCACACCGTCGGCAGCTCAGCGCCCACCTCGACGCCATGCTCAGCCTGTGCGAGACGATCGAGTGCCGTCGGGTGCGGCTGCTCGCGTACTTCGGGCAGGAGAGCACGGCGTGCGGCAACTGCGACACGTGCATCGCGCCGCCGGAGTCGTGGGACGGCACCGTCCCCGCGCAGAAGCTGCTGTCCACCGTCGTGCGGCTCGAGCGTGAGCGCCGCCAGCGGTACGGCGTCTCGCACCTCGTCGACATCCTGATCGGCAAGCGGTCGCCGCGCGTGCAGGAACTCCAGCACGACACCCTGGCGACCTTCGGCATCGGCGCCGACCTGTCCGAGGGCGAGTGGCGCGCGGTTGCACGACAGGTGCTGGCCCAGGGCTACGCGGCGGTGTCGGGCGACGGCTTCGGCACGGTCGTCCTCAGTCCGACGAGCGCCGAGGTCCTGACGGGCAAGGTGCAGGTGCGGATGCGTCGCGACCCGGTCAAGGCACCGAGGGCCGGCCGCAGCAGTCGACGGACGGTCGTCACCGACATGCCGCAGGAAGCCGTCGGCCTGTTCGAGGCCCTGCGTGCCTGGCGTGCTGCCGAAGCCCGCGAGCAGGGCGTCCCCGCGTACGTGGTGTTCAACGACGCGACGCTCCGGGGCATCTCCGCCGTCCGCCCGGCCGACGTCGACCAGCTCGGCGAGATCTCCGGCGTCGGCGCGGCGAAGCTCGAGCGGTACGGGCGCGCAGTCCTCGACGTCGTCGCCGCGGCCGACTGACGGCTGGCCACCACTGCATGCCGTTCGGGGCATGTGCCCTCCGCGCGCCTCATTACACTCGGTAGCTCGTCACCACGAGGAGGTCCGGTGTCCGGTTCGACGAAGTTCGCCACCGTGCTCAGTCGCGCGGTGGTGACCCCGCTCGCCCGGTTGCTGTGGCGGCCGAAGATCATCGGTCGTCGGAACGTCCCGAAGCGCGGCCCGGTGATCCTCGCGAGCAACCACCGCTCCTTCATCGACTCGCCCGCGATCACGCTCATGGCACCGCGCAAGGTGTCGTTCCTGGCGAAGCAGGAGTACTTCACGGGTTCGGGCCTCAAGGGAGCCGTCTCGCGGGCGTTCTTCGGTGGCATTGGCGCCATCGGGGTCGAGCGCGGCGCGGGGGCGGCTGCACAGCAGGCCCTCGACCTCGGGCTGGCACGCCTGCAGGAGGGCGAGGCGTTCGCGATCTACCCGGAGGGCACGCGCTCGCTCGACGGCCGGATCTACAAGGGCCGCACGGGAGTGGCATGGCTGGCGTTGACGAGCGGCGCCCCCGTGGTGCCCGTCGCGCTCACCGGCACCGAGGACGTGCAGCCGGTCGGGTCCCGGCTGCCGAAGCTCGCCCGCGTGACGATCGAGTTCGGGCAGCCGATCGACCTGTCGTCCTTCGGCGAGGCGTCGTCCGGCCGTGCTCGGCGCCACGCGACCGATGCGGTGATGGCGGCGATCCAGGAGCTCAGCGGCCAGGAGCCGGCGAACGCCTACAACAACCCGCCCGCGACGATCGTGGAACGGGTCCGTCGTGCACTGCAGCCGGACGACCCGACCGCGGCTGCCGTCGACCCGGACTGATCGCTGAGACTGTCCGGTCACTATTGCACATCTGAAATATCGATGGTTGAATGGCGGGCGTGCCGCTCGGCACGCCGCCATCGCCGGTCGCCCGAGAACGACCAGCCACGACATCCAGATCGGACCTTCCGCAGCATGTCCTCCACCCCGCTCTTCGACTCCATCGCCCAGCGTCGCGATCAGGCCGACGCCCCGCACTCCACGGTGCACTCCACCGTGCACTCCACCCCGTCGCCGGCGATCGCCGTCGTGACCCCGGTGCCGACCTCGCCGATGTCCGCGCCCGTCCGCCCGGGTGACTCCACGCTGGTCCCGGCCGCCCTCGTCGCCGCGATCGACGAGATCCCGGTGCGGGTGGCATCGGCCCTCGTGACCGAGGTCACGATCCGTCCCGAGCACCTCGTCCTGGTCGAGACCGTGGCCGACGCGCTCACCCGAGCGGTCGTCGACGCGGTCGTGTGCGAGCTCGACCGGATCGCCCGTGACGGCGTCGTCCGCGTCTGACCGGGCCGGTCACCGCACGATGACGACCCTCGACGACGGTCTGCCCCGGCGCCCGCGCGGTGCCGAGCGCCGTACCGCCGACCGACCGACCGAGCCCCCGCTGCGCCGTGCACGGCACGCTGCACAGCCCGGGGCCCTCCGAGCCGCCGGGGTGGCGGTGTCCCCTCCCGCCGCCCCGGCTTCCACCCGGCCCACGCAGGCGACGCAGCCGACCCGGCGCCCGCAGGCCGCGCAGCCGACCCGGCTCGCGCAGCCCATCGCTCCCGCGCGCCGCCGCCTTGCGTCGTTCCGGATCCCCGCCCGACGGACACTGCCCGCCGCTGCGGTGACCGCCGTCACGTGCCTGTTCGTCGCGGTCGGCTCCCCGCAGACCGCCGTCGCCGCTCCGGCCGCTCCGGGATCCACGTCGGCATCGGCCGGCATGCAGCACTTCGTCGCCGACGGTTCGTCCGGTCCGACCGCCGGGCGCGACGACTTCTCGGTGGGTCGGGCTGCGGCAGCCCTCCGGGTCCCCGGTGGTTCGGGCCCGACCGGGGGAGCCGTCCGCCCCACGGTCGGTGCGATCCCGGACGCCGGTGGCTTCGGCTCCCGCTGGGTCGTCGGCTGCACGGCCTGCTCGTCGAACCACCAGGGGCTCGACTTCGCCGCGGCCATCGGGACCCCGGTCGTCGCCGCGCTGCCCGGCCGGGTCGTCTCGGCGGGTGTGCTCGGTGGCTACGGCAACCAGGTCCTCCTGCAGCACGCCGACGGCACCGCGACCCGGTACGGGCACCTGTCGGCGATCGACGTCCGCCCCGGCCAGGTCCTCCGCGCGGGGGAGCGCCTCGGGGCCGTCGGCAACACGGGGGTCTCGACCGGCGCCCACCTGCACTTCGAGGTCATCGTGGCCGGCACCCCGATCGACCCGGCCGCCTGGCTGCAGGCTCGCGGGCTCCTCTGACGGCGTCGGGCGTAGCGTCGGGACGGTCGCGGCACGGAGCCGCGCCAGGACGGAGACGCACGTGCGAGTGACGGTGTTGGGAACGGGTGCGATGGGCGCCGGCGTGGCTGGATCACTGCTCCGCGAGGGCCACGAGGTGACGGTCTGGAACCGGAGTGCCGACAAGGCCTCGCCCCTCGGTGACCACGGCGCGACGGTGGCGAGCGAACCGGGCAGTGCCGTCGATCGTGCCGAAGTCGTCCTGCTCACCCTGTTCGACACCGATGCGGTCGTCGACGTCCTCGAGCAGGCCGCCGGCGACGCCCCGACCGACGCCGTGTGGGTGCAGGCCTCGACGATCGGCGTCGACGGCACCGCGACGGTCGTGCAACTGGCCGAGAAGTACGGCATCACCCTGGTCGAGGCGATGATGCTCGGCACGAAGGCCCCCGCCGAACAGGGCAAGCTCACGATGCTCGCGGCCGGCCCCGCGGACCTGATCGACCGTGTCGACCCCGTGCTCGACGCGATCGGCGCGAAGACCGTCCGCGCCGGCGACCACGTCGGCGACGGCACCGCACTCAAGCTCGCCGCGAACGCCTGGATCGCCTCGATCACCGCGGCGACCGGGCAGTCCCTGGCTCTGGCGGCGGCACTCGGGCTCGACCCAGCGCTGTTCCTGCAGGCGATCGAGGGCAGCGCGAGCGACTCCGCCTACGCCCACACCAAGGGTGCCGCGATGATCGCCCACGAGTTCCCCGCCCAGTTCGCACTCGACGGGTTGCGGAAGGACATCGGACTCATCACCGATGCCGCTCGGACCGCCGGGGTGTCCACCACGCTGCTCGAGGCACTCGGGCGCGTCTACGCCGATGCCAGCGCAGCAGGGCACGGGGGCGACGACATCGCCGCGGTCGGCACGGCGTTCTGACGCACGGGCGCACGCACGCGCACGGATCGGCCGACCGATCAGCCCCGACGGAACAACCGCCGCAGGCGCTTCGTGAGCCGTCCCACGGCCTCGTCGTTCAGGGTGTTGGCGAGGTCGAACGCCTCGCGAGCCGGATCGGACCCGGCCTGGATGCGTCGGAGTGCCGCGTCGGCACGGGCCCGCGAGTCGAGCTCGGCGAACGGCATGTCGTCCTCGGGGTGGTGCTCGCCGCGAGGGTCCATGCGGACCAGGTTACGCGCGACGGAGGTGGTCCGACCCGGCGTCGAGCTCGTCCACGACGCGGACCATCTCGTCCAGGAAGTCCACGACGACGGCCATCTCGTTGCTCGGCAGGTGCTCGGTGACCTCGAGCGCGCGGGCGTCGAGCTCCTCGATGACCCGGAGCGCGTGCCGCATCGAGGTGCCGGTGGCGGTGAGGATCACGCCACGGCGGTCGTTCGGGTCGGCGTGCCGTTCGACGTGACCGCTGCGGACGAGCCGGTCGACGAGGGCCGAAGTCGACGCCGCCGTGATCTCGAGCCGCTCGGCGAGGTCCTTCGCGTTGACGGTGCGGCCGTCGTGCTCGGCGTCGATCAGGAACCGGAGCGCCAGCAGTGCGTTCTCGCCGATCCCCAGTGCCTCGCGCGCTCGGCGCTGGGCAGCGCTCTCGGCCGTCCGGTACCGCCGCAGGGCGTTGAGGACGTCCACGGCGGAGACCGCGGAGTCCTCGTACCAGTACCCCGCGGTGCTGGTCATCACCTCGGACGTCATGTGCCCAATGCTAGACGCTCTAGTTAGATTGTCTAGCGAGCGCGGAGACGGGACACCTGCAACACCCGTGACGCGGTTCTGTAACACCCCGGCAACGCCGGCTCGTTAGGTTCTGGACATGCAGGAGCAGCCGTGCTGAGCCGCCTCGCGGGGAACGTCTTCCACGTGGGGAGCGCGGTGGAGCGCACCGACGTCGTCGCCCGGTTGCTCGACGTCTACGTCGCCCGCCGCGAACCAGGCACCCTCGACGACGACCGGCTCGTGTCCACCGAGCTCCGCAGCGTCATCGGGACCACCGGCCCTGCGAACGACCCGGACCGCGCCGCCACCGTCGACGCCCTCGCACTCGACCGGCACGAACCCGCGTCCATCGCCGCCGCGGTCGCCGTCGCCCGTGACCACGCACGCCGTGCCCGCGAGGTCGTCTCGAGCGAGCTCTGGGACTGCCTCGACGTCACGCGGTCGCGGATGCCCCGGAAGATCGCCCCCGACCGTGCGCACGAGTTCCTCGGCTGGGTGCGGGAGCGCAGTGCCCTCGCCATCGGGGTGGTCGAGGGCGACGCCAGCCGTGACGAGGTGTGGGAGTTCTTCACCCTCGGGCGATCACTCACCCGCTGCGCCTCCACCGCACGGCTGCTGGCGTCGCGGCTGCTCGAGCCGGACGCGGTCACCTCGTGGACGGCGGCGCTCCGGGCGTGCGGCGCGGGCGAGGCCTTCCTGCGCGGACGCGACCACCCCCCGGTGCCGTCGGACGCCGCCGCCTTCCTGCTCCTCGACGCCCACAGCCCGCGGTCGTTGCGCTTCACCGTGCACCGCGCGGCCGAGTGCCTGGCCGACGTCGCCCCGTCCTGCGTCGCGGACGAGGTCGCCGGGTTCGACGAGGTCCGCGCCCTGCTCGACGGCATCCCCGAGGAGTCGGCGCTCGCGGTGGCGGGTGACGTCGGGCAACGGCTGGCGGTGGCTGCCGACCGCGTCGCCGCGGCCCTCGACGAGCGCGTCTTCGCGTCGTCCGCACCCGTCCTCTGACCCGACCCGCCCCGGCGCGTGTGGCGGAAAGCGGCTGGTCCGCGCGTCGTGACCGCGGCCGTGGCCCCGGGTGGCGTCGGACGGGAGGCCCGTGGCGGCGCCGGTGCGGGCCTCCCGTCCGACGGTCGGTGCGTCACGGGCCGTCGGCCGACGGGCAGGGCGACCCGCCGGTCCGTCAGACGGCGCTGGAGCGGTCGGCGAGCGTCTCGTCGCGTTCCAGTTCGCGGCGGAGCGCCGCGCGTGAGCCGACCACCGGCACGGCGTGCGTGATCGCCAGGTGCAGCCGCGAGTCGGCGTCGTAGCGCAGCCGGACCCGCTGGTACCGGACGAGCCAGACGAGCGCGATCCCGAGTGCGACGAACCCCGAGGCCGCGCCGACGACGATCGCCCAGCGCGGGCCGAAGGCGTCGGCGACGGCGCCGACGAGCGGGGCGCCGATGGGGGTGCCGCCCGCGAAGATCGCCATGTAGAGCGCCATCACGCGACCGCGCATCGCGGGTTTCGTCGTCGTCTGCACCAGGGCGTTCGCCGTGGTCATGAAGGTCAGGGACGCGAGCCCGACGAACACCAGCACGATCGCGAAGGTCCAGTACGTCGGGGCGAGGGCAGCGGCCGTGCACGCGAGCCCGAACCCGCCGGCGGCGAGGACGAGGGTGCGCATCCGCGGCCTGTCCCGGCGGGCGGACAGCAGCGCGCCGAGCACCGAGCCGACCGCCATCACCGAGTTGAGCAGCCCGAACTCGCCGGCGCCCTGGTGGAGCTCGACCCGCGCCATGGTCGAGGTGAAGATCGGGAAGTTCACGCCGAACGTGCCGACGACGAAGATCATGCAGAGCACGACGACGATGTCCGGTCGGGTCCGGACGTACCGGAAGCCGGCGACGATCTGCCCCTTGCCGCGGCCCGCCCGGACCCGTTCGGCGAGCTGGGCGGGGTCGACGAAGCGGAGTGCGAGCAGGACGGCCAGGAACGACCCGGCGTTGATGACGAACACCCATCCGGAGCCGATCGCCGCGATGAGCACACCGGCGACCGCGGGGCCGATCAGGCGTGCGGCGTTGAACGACGCGGAGTTCAGGGCGACGGCGTTCGAGACGTCCTCGCCCTGCACGACGTCGGAGACGAAGGCCTGCCGGATCGGGGCGTCGAACGCGGCGACGATGCCGAGTGCCAGGGCGAAGCCGTACAGCGCGAGCAGGGTGGCGGTGTGCGTGAGGACCATGACGCCGAGTCCCAGCCCGAGCAGTCCCATCAGGCCCTGGGTGAGCATGAGCATCTTCCGGCGGTCGAACCGGTCGGCGGCGAGCCCGGTGAGCGGCAGGAGCAGCAGCTGGGGGCCGAACTGCAGGGCCATCGTGATGCCCACCGCGACGGCGTTGTTGTCGGAGAGCTGGGTCAGCACGATCCAGTCCTGGGCGGTGCGCTGCATCCAGGTGCCGACGTTCGACACCAGGGCCCCGGCGAACCAGATGCGGTAGTTGCGTCCGGCGAGGGAGCGGAACATGGCGGTCACTGCTGGGCCAGCCTCCTCATGATCTCGGTGGCGTCGGCGAGGGTGCTCCGCTCGTCGGCGGTGAGTGCTGCGAGTCGCGGGGAGAGCCAGTCGTCGCGGCGGCGTCGGGTCTCCTCGACGAACGCGGCTCCGGCGGGTGTCGCACCGAGCAGCACCTTGCGGCGATCGTCGCTGTGCCCGCACTTGGACACCAGGCCCCGCTCCACCAGCACCGCGACGGTCTTCGTCATCGACGGCGGGGTGACGCCGTCCTGTCGGCTCAGGTCGGCCAGGGTCATGGCGCCGTCGCGGTGCAGCCGTGCGAGGGCGGAGAACTGTGCGTCCGTGACGCTCGAGTCGGCCTTCTGGGCTCGGAGTGTGCGGGACAGCCGGTTCACCGCGATGCGGAGGTCGGTGGCGTCGGTCATCGGTCGTTAGCCTATCTCATTAGTTCAGCGAACGAACTTGATTTCGGGTGTACCGTGCTCGTAGACAACACGTGTTGCCGAGAGAGAAGGAGAACATGTCCGAGTTCGAGGGCAAGGTCGCCGTCGTCACCGGTGGTGGCAGCGGCATCGGCGAGTCCGTCGCGAAGGAGCTCGCTGCGGCGGGCGCCACGGTGGTCGTCGCCGACATCAACCTGGCGGGCGCCGAGCGCGTCGCCGCGTCGATCGTGGAGGCCGGTGGCACCGCTCGCGCGTTCGAGGCGAACTCCGCGGTCGCCGCGGACAACGAGCGCATGGTGCAGTTCGCGGTCGACACGTTCGGCGCGCTGCACTTGGCCGTGAACAACGCCGGCATCGGCGCAGCACCGCAGCCGATCGGCGAGTACGACATCGCCGCCTGGGACCGCGTCCGTGCGGTCGACCTGGACGGCGTCTTCTACGGGCTGCGCTACGAGATCCCCGCGATGGTGGCCGCCGGCGGTGGCGCGATCGTGAACATGGCGTCGGTGCTCGGCGTGGTCGGGATGGCGCAGAACGCGGCCTACGTCGCTTCGAAGCACGCGCTCGCCGGGCTGACCAAGGTCGCCGCGCTCGAGTACTCGTCGCAGGGCGTCCGCACGAACGCCGTGGGCCCCGGGTTCATCGACACCCCGCTGCTCCGCGGGTCGCTCTCGCCCGAGGCCATCTCGGCACTCGAGGACGAGCACGCCTCGAAGCGGCTCGGCACCGACGCCGAGGTCGCCGCGCTCGTGCTGTTCCTGCTGAGCGACAAGGCCTCGTTCATCACGGGCAGCTACCACCTGGTGGACGGCGGCTACTCCGCCCACTGACGGGTCGGGTGCACTGGACGTTCCGGGCGTACCTGGTCGAAACGGGCGTACCTGGTCGGTTCTTTCGACCAGGTACGCCCGTTTCCGCTTTCCAGCGCGGGTGCGATGGGAAGGAACGTCGGACGGGAGGCCCGCCCAGCGTGCGCCGGTCGGCTCGCGCTGGGCGGGCCTCCCGTCCTTCAGTGCCGCGCGTCCGTCAGGATCGCGTCGTGCGGGAGCAGCGCGTGCACGCCCCACGTGCGGTTCGCGACCTGCGTGATGCGCATGCTCACCGCCACGCTCGCCATCGCGAGTGCCTCGGCGCGGCCGATCCCGTGCAGCCCGGCGATCCAGTCGACCATCCGGTCGAGCGCCGTGGCCGTCGCGACGTTGAGGTCGGCGTCGAAGCCGAAGGTGATGCGTCCGGCGGGGGTGTCGGCGTGCACACCCTCGACCGGAGCCCGGTCGAGGAGCGTCAGGGTCATCGTCGTGGTCATGCCGCACTCGACCGCCGTTCCGGAGACCTCGCCGTCGCCCTGGGCCGCGTGCCCGTCGCCGACGTGGAGCAGGGCGTCCGGCACCGTCACGGGCAGGTACAGGGTCGAGCCGGCGATCAGCTCTCGGCAGTCGACGTTGCCGCCGCCGACCGTGCGGGGCGGGATCGTCGAGTGCTCCCCGGTGGGCTCGGGCGGCACCCCGACGACGCCGAGGAACGGTGCCGTCCGCACGCCGAGGCCGAGCTGGTTCACGGCGACTCCGGCGGACACGTCGATGTCCCAGAGCAGCGGGCCGCGCGACGCCGGGTCGGTCAGGCCGAGTGCGCGGTTCACCGGGGAGTCGACCCCGCCCGATGCCGTGTAGCCCCAGTCGTCGGGCACGAGGTCGTCGAAGTGCACCGCCAGGACCATCCCCGGATGTGCTCCCGCGACGGCGATCGGCCCGACCAGGCAGTGGCCCCGGCGCGGGTCGATCAGGGTCGGGGCGTCCAGGCCCGGGCCCGGCTGGCGTTCCGTGTAGCCCGCGGCGCTCAGGGTGCGGACGGTCACCGTGTCGCCCGGTTCCACGGTCAGGACCGGCTGGCGTCCGGCGGTGAAGACGTCGACGGCGGAGTCGACCGTGGCGTCGAGGTGGTGGGTGGTCACCGGTCGATCATCCCAGGCGGGTGTTCTGGGAAGGAACGTCCTCAGTGGAACTGGGGGATCGTCAACCAGATGCCCGCCAGCACCGCGGCGATGCACAGCGCGAAGCACACCACGGCTCCCGCCAGTGCCGCCGGCGGGGTGTGCCCGGAGCGCGGGGTCTCGTCGGAGTACTGCGTGCGCTCGCCGCCCGCGTCGTCCGGCTGCCCGGTCCCGAGCAGCCGGAGGCCGAGCGTGTACACGAGCACCAGGCCCACGGCGGCCACGAAGCCGACGCCGGCGACCGTGCCGATCGCGGTGAAGTCGATGTCCATCGTCGTTCCCCTCAGTTCGTCGCGCCGGTCGGCTGCGGCTCGGCCTGCTCGGCAGGCCCGGACTCGGTGGTGATGTCCTCGTGCGAGATCGGCTTGCGCTTGGCGAGGACGTAGAAAGTGAGCCCGCCGGCCAGGGCGAGGACCGCGACGAGCACCAGCCCGAAGGCCGAGGTCGACGCGAGCCAGGTCGCGAGCGCCCCGACCACCGCAGCGGCGGGCAGCGTGATCACCCACGCGACGACGATGCGGCCGACGACCGACCAGTGCACGTCGGCGAGCTTCTTGCCGAGCCCCGAACCGACGACCGCGCCACTCGTCACGTGGGTCGTCGAGAGCGCGAAGCCCAGGTGCGACGAGATGAGGATCGTCGCGGCGGAGCTCGTCTCGGCGGCGAAGCCCTGCGGCGACTGCACGTCGGAGATCTTCTTGCCGACGGTCTGCATGATCCGCCAGCCGCCCATGTAGGTGCCGAGGCCGATCGCGAGCCCACACGCCAGGATCACCCAGAGCGCCGGACCGGTGCCGGCAGCCTGGTAGTTCGCGGCGATGAGGGTCAGCGTGATGACGCCCATCGTCTTCTGCGCGTCGTTCGTGCCGTGTGCGAGCGACACCAGCGACGCCGAGATCGTCTGCCCGTGCCGGAACCCCGTCGCCGCACCGTGCGTCGTCGCGTTCTTCGTGAGCACGTACGCCAGGTACGTCGCGACCAGGGCGATCACCCCGGCGATGACCGGGGAGAGCAGCGCCGGCAGCACGACCTTCGACACCACCGTCGCCCAGCTGATCGAGTTCAGACCGGCCCCGATGATCGAGGCGCCGATGAGCCCGCCGAAGAGCGCGTGCGTGGAGGACGACGGCAGCCCGAGGTACCAGGTCGCCAGGTTCCAGAGCACCGCGCCGACGAGCCCCGCGAAGATCATCGTGGGGGAGATGTGGATGCCGTCCTGCCCCTCACGGATGATGCCCTGCGAGACGGTCTTGGCGACCTCGGTGGACAGGAACGCGCCGACCACGTTGAGCACGGCGGAGATGAGCACGGCGGTCCGGGGCTTGAGTGCTCCCGTGGCGACCGACGTGGCCATGGCGTTCGCGGTGTCGTGGAAGCCGTTCGTGAAGTCGAACACGAGGGCCACGACGATCACCAGCGTGACGATGACGATGACGTCCATGCGCAGGACGCTAGGCCCGCCCGGAACCCCCTGCGTGAACGCCGGGTGAACAGGTCCGGGATGGAGCGCGTCTGCGAGGATGGCAGTGTCTGAAAGGATGCGAGTGTGCCCACCTTCTCCGCCGCTCGCGGCGACGCCTCGTTCACCGACGCCCACGGCGTCGAGATCGTCTACTCGACCTGGCGTGCGGCGCGGCCGAAGGGTGTCGTGCAGATCGCGCACGGGGTCGGGGAGCACGGGCTCCGGTACGAACCGCTCGCGCAGGACCTGGTGCGTGCCGGCTACACCGTGCACGCGAACGACCACCGCGGGCACGGACGCACCGGCTTGACCCAGTGGGACGGCGACCACGCCAAGCTCGGGCGGCTCGGCCCCGGCGGGCTGCGCGCGGCGATCGCCGCGGTGGAGCAGATGAGCGCGGTCGCGCGGGCCGACGAACCCGGGCTGCCGCTCGTGCTGCTCGGGCACTCGTGGGGGTCGCTCATGGCGCAGCGGATCGTGAACACCTCGTCGGACCGCTACGACGGCGTCGTCCTGTCCGCGAGTGCCTACCGGCTGCCCGGCTGGATGAACAGCGGCGACCTCAACGCACGGCACGCGGGGTCGGGTCCCACCAAGTACGAGTGGCTCACCCGCGACCGCACGATCATCGACGCGATGGCGGTCGACCCCCTGGCGGTCGAGGCCGACGTCATCGGGCTGTTCGGGCTCGCCGACACCCTCCGGCTGCTCGGTGTGCCGCGGCGGGGGATCCCGCACGACCTGCCGATGCTGCTGCAGGTCGGCTCCGACGACACCCTCGGGGGTCCGCGCTCGATCGAGCGTCTGGCGCAGGCGTACCGCCGACGCGGCCGGCTGTCCGACGTGACCGTGCAGGTGTACGAGGGCGCACGCCACGAGGTCTACAACGAGACGAACCGCGCAGAGGTCATCGGCGACCTGGTCGCGTGGCTCGACCGGGTGACGGCGCGCTGACGGCGCTCGCCGCGTCCTGCGACGCGACCGGTGACGGACGGGAGGCCCGTGGCGACGCCGCCACGGGCCTCCAGTCCGTCACCGGGCCGGCCCACTGCCGGGCAGTCGGCCGTCCGGAATAGGGTTGCGGCATGCACGGTGAGTACAAGGTCCCCGGAGGCAAGCTGGTCGTCGTCGACCTCGAGGTCGTCGACGGCACGATCCAGCAGTTCCGCCTGGCGGGTGACTTCTTCCTGGAACCCGACGACGCGCTGCCGCTCATCGACGCGGCCGTGAACGGGCTCCCCGCCACCACCGACGCCGCGGGCATCGCCGCAGCCGTGCGGGCGGCCCTGCCGACCGATGCGGTGCTGCTCGGCTTCACGCCCGAGTCCGTCGGCGTCGCGGTGCGCCGCGCGCTGTCGCGGGCCTCGACCTGGCGCGACCACGACTGGCAGATCGTGCACGAGGGGCCGATCAGCCCGAACGAGCACCTCGCGCTCGACCAGGTGCTGACCGAAGAGGTCGGTGCAGGCCGTCGCGGTCCCACGCTGCGCATCTGGGAGTGGGACCAGCCAGCCGTCGTGATCGGCTCGTTCCAGTCGCTCAAGAACGAGGTCGACCCCGCCGGCGCCGAGAAGTACGGCGTGCAGGTGGTCCGACGGATCTCCGGCGGCGGCGCGATGTTCATGGATGCCGGTGCCGTGATCTCGTACTCCCTCTACGTGCCGTCCGACCTGGTGCAGGGCATGACCTTCGCCGACTCGTACGCGTTCCTCGACGAATGGGTGATCGAGGCGCTCAAGTCGCTCGGCATCGAGGCGTACTACCAGCCGCTCAACGACATCACCTCGACCAAGGGCAAGATCGGCGGGGCCGCCCAGAAGCGCCTCGGCACCGGTTCGCTGCTGCACCACGCCACCATGAGCTACGACATGGACGGCGAGAAGATGGTGCAGGTGCTGCGCATCGGGCGCGAGAAGATGAGCGACAAGGGCACCACCAGCGCCGCGAAGCGCGTGGACCCGCTCCGCTCGCAGACGGGGCTGTCCCGCGCCGAGATCATCGAGTGGCTGATCGGCACCTTCACCCGCCTGTACGGGGCGACCGAGGGGCACGTGACCGAGGCCGAGCGCGAGCGGGCACAGGAGCTGGTGCGGACGAAGTTCGCGACGAAGGAGTGGCTCGAGCGGGTGCCGTGAGCCCCGATCCCGATCGACGGTGGCGCGACGGCCGGAGCTGAGGGGGGACGTCCCGGCCGCCGCTTCCTCGAGTGTGCGCCTCGACCTCATGAACCAGACGTGTGGATGATGAGAATCCCCCGCGCGGCTGATCCGCTCGCCGCGCGGCCCACGTAGCGTCGCTGCCGTGAACTGGTTGATCTTCCTGGGGGCGGTGGCCGCCGTGGCCGTCGTGGTGTGGATCGCCGATCGCATGGGGTGGATCGACCTGTCGAACAAGTCCCAGCGGAGCGGTGGATCCGGAGGCATGGTCGGGATGCTGGACGAGGTGTTCGCACCGACCCGGCACGAGACGCAAGCCGAGTACGAACGGCAGGCGCGCCTGCCGAAACAGGCCCCGTCCCCGGCGGACGACGACCACGACCTGCTCAGTGGCAGCGTGCTCATCCGGGTGCCGACGGTGCGGAGCGCCGGCCGGCACGAGGCCCGCGTGGGGACGCACGACCGCTCGTACTGAGCGGACGGGCGCCGCGCTCGTCTGTGCGTCGCCCGCGTCAGCGGGTCGTGAGCTCCTGGTAGTCCGGGTGCCGCTCGATCCACGCGTGCACGTAGCTGCACTGCGCGACGACCCGGCGTGACGAACTCGCACGGACGTCGTCGAGCGCGTGCTGCACCAGGATCGACGCGTGCCCACCACCGCGGTGCTCGGGATCGACCTCGGTGTGCACGAAGCGGATCTCGTCGCCGTCGATCTCGTACGCCGCGAGGCCGATGACCTCGCCGTCCTCGATCAGGGAGTACTGCTGCTTGTCGGTGTCGTTGCGGACCTCGGGTGCTGCTGCCATGCACTCGACCGTACGCCGGGGCCCGGGGTGCGGTGCGTGCTCGTGCGGTGCGGTGCGGTGCGGTGCGCGTCGAGCGTGCTCGCTCGGTGCGCGACAATGGGTCCGTGCGCAGGGGAGACGACCGAGGCCCGGACCGCGTCGTCCTCGGCGACGCCCTCGACGTGGTCCCCGCCTACCCGGACGGGTCCTTCACGCTGGTGTACCTCGACCCGCCGTTCAACACCGGCCGGTACCAGCGCCGGCACGCGACGTCCGCCGTGCCGAAGGCCGACGGTCCCGTGATGGGGTTCCACGGCCGGACCTACGAGCGGGTGCGCGGCGACCTGATGCGCTTCGACGACCGGTTCGAGGACTACTGGTCGTTCCTCGAACCCCGACTCATCGAGGCCTGGCGGCTGCTCGCCGCCGACGGCACGCTGTACCTGCACCTCGACTACCGCGAGTCGCACTACGCCAAGGTGCTGCTCGACGCGCTGTTCGGCCGTGAGTCGTTCCTGAACGAGATCGTCTGGGCCTACGACTTCGGTGCCAAGTCCAAGACGCGCTGGCCCACGAAACACGACACGATCCTGGTCTACGTGAAGGACCCGTCGCGGTACTGGTTCGACTCCGAGGCCGTCGACCGCGAGCCGTACATGGCGCCGGGGCTCGTCACCCCCGAGAAGCGCGAGCGCGGCAAGCTGCCCACCGACGTCTGGTGGCACACGATCGTCTCGCCGACCGGCCGCGAGAAGACCGGCTACCCCACGCAGAAGCCCGAGGGGGTGCTGCGGCGGATCGTGCAGGCGTCCTCGCGCGAGGGGGACTGGGTGCTCGACTTCTTCGCGGGCAGTGGGACCACGGGCGCCGTGGCACAGGCGTTGGGGCGGCGGTACGTGCTGGTGGACGACAACCCGGCGGCGATCGACGTGATGCGGAAGCGGTTGCCGGGTGCGTCGTTCGAGGTGGCCGGAGGACCGGCGGCAGCGGCGGGGGGCGCGGCGCCGGCGGTCTGAGGCGCGGCACCGAGAACGGCAACGGCTCCCTCGACCCGACGACCTGAAGACCCGACGGAGAACCGACACCGATGACCGACCTGAAGCAGTGGATCGCAGTCACCGTGACCGCGATCGCGATCGTCGGCACGACTGCCGGCTGTTCTGGAGGACAGACGGAGAACCGACCGACCCAGGAGCCGGCCGATGCGGAGCGCAGCATCCAGCAGCTCGTCGACGACACGACCGATGCGCTCGGCGGGACGTGGACGGTCCAGGAAGGACCGCGGCTCGGCACGTGCGAGGACGAGCGCGGCGTCGGCGAGGGTGTGAACTACACGTACATCAAGTCCCGCGCTGATCGCGGCGACGTCGAGCAGGGGATCCGGACGCTCGAGAAGCTGTGGGGCGAGCGCGGACTCGACACGAAGCGGTTCTCCGATGCCGACGCGTCCTCCAGCGGCGTCGACGGCAGCGGGGACGGCGTGGCGAACATCGGGTTCCAATCCTCCGACCTCGGTGGGGGCGACACGGTCAGTGGTACCTCGGCGTGCGCTGCCGGGGACTACGTCGAGATGCGCGAGCGAGAGCGCTCGTAGTCTCCGCACGGGATCGACGATGTCGATGTCGCACGACGTCGACGGTGTCGCTCTCGCGCGGCCGCAACAGTTGCACGCGCGCCGATGCGACGAGGTCGCTGTCGTGCGACAGCGACCTCGTCGTTCGGCATCAGCGAGCGAGCGCCCGCGCCGACTACTCCGCGGAGTGCCGCCCGTGCGCGTGCGCGTCGTCAGCGTCCGGCCGGGAGGCGCGGCTCGCCTCCGCCGCATCGGCTCCGGCCCCGTGGGCGTTCGGCTCCACGACCGGGGCGGCGTGGGCAGCCCGGGTCCGGATGGCACCGGTCGTCGTCGGGGGCTCGTCGACCGGCGCAGCCGCCGAGTGCGCACCGTGCGTCGTGGCGTTCGGCAGCGGCGCGCGGGTGTCGTCGACCCCGTTCGGCAGCACCGAGACGTCCGACGCCCCGGCGGCCCGGGCAGACCGAGGCTGCACGTCCGGCGACCTCGGAACGTCGGGCGAGGTCGGGACTCCGGCGGAGGACGACGACCCCGTCGGCACCGGACCGGCCCCAGGTGCGGCGGCGGCAGCGGCTGCAGTGGCGCTCCCGTCCGACCCCGCGCCGGCAGCCGTGCGCGCGGCATCGGCCTGCTCCTGCAGCGCCGAGGTCTTGCGGAGCGGCGGCACCCGGAAGAACCACGTCAGCACGAACGCGAGCAGGATCACCGCGAGGCCGACGTAGTAGACGCGGACGGCCGAGTCGCTGAACCCGACCAGGAACGGACGGCTGAGCCGGGGGTCCGCCCCGTTCAGGAACGACGTGTCGCTCGTCGCCGAGTCGGTGGACGAGCTCGCGGCCGAGTCGCCGCTCTTGAGCTGCTTGATGAGCGTCGGGGCGACCTGGTCGACGACGTTCTCCCGCTGCCCCTTGTCGGAGTAGTCGATCTGCAGCGTGCCGTCGACGACCGAGGCGTTCGCCTTCGTGGCCGCCGTCTCGAGCGCCTGCTGCTCGGCTGCGGGCTTGGCGTCGTCGACCTGCTGGGTGATGATCGTGTCCGCTGCGGCGGCCGGGACGGTCCCCGCGGCGACCTGCTGCTGCACCGCTGCCGTCACCTGCTTGGTCACGGCGGCGTCGGCGGCCTGCTTCGCCTGCGCGGTGCCCTGGTCGAGTCCGTCCTGCACCTTCTTCTGCACCGGGTCGACGATCTTCGTCCAGATCTCGTCCATCACGCCCTGGTTCTTCGACGCGTTGGCGACCGAGGGCGTCATCGCGGCGTTGAGCGCGCTCTTCAGGTCGGACTCGTTCTGCATCGCGGCGCTGATGTTCGTCGGCATCAGGGTGAACAGCACGGAGAGCAGGACAGCGGTGCCCATCGTGCCGCCGATCTGGCGGAAGAACGTCGCGGCGCTCGTGGCGACACCGATGTCCCGCGGTGACACCGAGTTCTGCGCGGCGAGGGTCAGCGTCTGCATGAGCTGTCCGAGTCCGAGGCCGATGCCGAACATGCCGAGCATCAGGAACCACAGGGGTCGGTCGGCGGTCAGGAACGTCAGGACCGTGAAGCCGATCGCCGTGAACGCCGTTCCGGTGATCGGGAAGACCTGGTAGTTGCCGGTGCGGGAGATGATCTGGCCGGAGGCGATCGACGAGATCATCAGGCCGAGCACCATCGGCAGCATGGCGAACCCGGACTCGGTCGGGGTCACGCCCTTGACGATCTGCAGGTAGAGCGGGATCGTCAGCATCGCACCGAACATGCCGAAGCCGACGAGCACCGACAGGATCGCGGACATCGAGAACACCCGCGATCCGAAGAGCTTCATCGGCAGGATCGCGTCGTCGCCCATGGCTCGCTCGACGATGATGAACGCGATCAGCCCGAGGGCGCCGATGGCGTAGCAGGCGAAGGCGGCGGGGGAGTCCCAGCCCCACTCGCGGCCCTGCTCGGCGATGAGCAGCAGCGGCACGAGCGTGACGATGACGAGCGTCGCGCCCCACCAGTCGATGCGGGGCTTGCCCCGGTCACCGAACTTCGGCAGGTGCAGGAACGTCAGCACCATGAACAGGGCGATGATGCCGATCGGCACGTTGATCAGGAACACCCAGCGCCAGCCGGCGATGAACAGCAGCTGGTCCGCGCCGGCGAAGACGCCGCCGACGAGCGGCCCGATGACGGACGAGATGCCGAAGACCGCCAGGAAGTAGCCCTGGTACTTCGCCCGCTCGCGTGGGGCGAGCATGTCGCCCATGATCGCCAGCGGCAGGGACATCAGACCACCGGCACCCAGGCCCTGCAGCGCGCGGAACCCGGCGAGCATGAGCATCGAGTCGGAGAACGACGCCGCGAACGAACCGACGATGAAGATGCCGATCGCGGTGATGAAGAGCGGCCGGCGACCGAAGATGTCGGAGAGCTTGCCGTAGATCGGGGTCGTCACCGTCGACGCGATGAGGTACCCGGTCGTGACCCAGGCCTGCTGGTCGAGTCCGTGCAGGTCGTCACCGATGGTGCGGATCGCGGTGCCGACGATCGTCTGGTCGAGGGCACCGAGGAACATGCCGGCCATCAGGCCGTAGATCACCAACAGGATCTGTCGGTGGTTCATCACGACGTTGGACGCCGTGGTGGGGGCCGCGGGGGCGGTCGCCGTCTGGGTCATGAGCAGGGTCTCCCGGGGTACCGATGCGCTGGCAGAACGATTTTTGCGCTGCCTGCAAAGTTACAACTGCCGCAAGTGCTCGGTCGCACCGGAGACGGCTTCCTGAGTGGATCGGCAGTCACGGTACGCCCAGTGGGCCCCGGTGGCACACGGCCTGGAGGCCCGGCTCGGTTCCGGCGGACGGGCTGCGGTGTCCGAGACCCGCAGCCCGTCCGACGAGGGCGCTACGCGCCCAGGGCTGCGTCGACGATCTCCTTGGCCTCGCGCTGCACCTGCTCGAGGTGCTCCTGCCCGACGAAGCTCTCCGCGTAGATCTTGTAGACGTCCTCGGTACCCGACGGGCGCGCGGCGAACCACGCCTTGTCGGTGACGACCTTCACGCCGCCGACGGCTGCGTCGTTGCCCGGGGCCTTCGACAGCTTCGCGGTGATCGGGTCGCCGGCCAGGGTGTCCGCGGTGATGGCGTCGCCGTCGAGCTTGCCGAGGCGGGCCTTCTGCTCCTTCGAGGCCGCGGCGTCGACGCGCTGGTAGACCGGGGCACCGAAGCGTTCGGTCAGCTCGGCGTAGAGCTGCGACGGGGTCTTGCCGGTGACGGCGACGATCTCGGACGCCAGGAGCGCCAGGATGATGCCGTCCTTGTCGGTGGTCCACGCGGTGCCGTCGGTGCGCAGGAACGACGCACCCGCGGATTCCTCGCCGCCGAACGCCACCGAGCCGTCGATCAGGCCGGGGACGAACCACTTGAAGCCGACCGGGACCTCCCACAGGCGACGGCCCAGGGACTCGGCGACGCGGTCGATGATGCTCGACGACACCAGGGTCTTGCCGATCGCGGCGTCGTCGCGCCACTCGGGCCGGTGCGCGTAGAGGTACTCGATCGCGACCGCGAGGTAGTGGTTCGGGTTCATCAGCCCGCCGTCGGGCGTGACGATGCCGTGCCGGTCGGAGTCGGCGTCGTTGCCGGTGAGCACGTCGAAGTCGTCCTTGCGGGCGAGCACCGAGGCCATCGCCGAGGGGCTCGACGGGTCCATCCGGATCTTGCCGTCCCAGTCGAGCGTCATGAACGCCCACGTGGGGTCGACCTCGGGGTTCACGACGGTCAGGTCGAGGCCGTAGTGGTCGCGGATGGCGTTCCAGTACGGCAGCGAGGCGCCACCGAGCGGGTCGGCGCCGATCTTCACGCCGGCACGCTTGATCGCGGCGATGTCGATGATGTTCTCGAGGTCGGCGACGTACGTGTTCAGGAAGTCGTAGCGCTCGGGCTCGGCGTCCTCGGTGCGCTGCACCTCAGCGTTGCCGCCCTCGATGATCGCGTTCGCGCGGTTCGCGATCCAGCTCGTGGCGTCGCTGTCGGCGGGACCGCCGTGCGGCGGGTTGTACTTGAAGCCGCCGTCGCGGGGCGGGTTGTGGCTCGGCGTGATGACGATGCCGTCGGCCGTGTCCGGGTTGCCGGCGCGGTTGTAGCGGATGATCGCGTGGCTCAGCGCGGGCGTCGGCACGAAGCCGTCCTCGCTGTCGGCGAGCACGCGCACGCCGTTGGCGGCGAGCACCTGCAGAGCGGTCTGCTCGGCGGGGGCCGAGAGCGCGTGGGTGTCGCGGCCGATGAAGAGCGGCCCGTCGGTGCCCTGGTCGCGGCGGTACTCCACGATCGCCTGCGTGATGGCGGCGATGTGGGTGTCGTTGAAGGCGGTGTCGAGCGATGACCCGCGGTGTCCGGACGTGCCGAACACGACCTTCTGCTCGGGGACCGAGACGTCGGGCACTCGGTCGTGGTAGGCGGCGAGGAGCTCGTCGAGGTCGACGAGGTCGTCTGCGGTCGCTGGGGTGCCGGCGCGGTCGTTCATGCGTCCATCCTGGCATCGGCCGCCCTGGCGCGTTCGGGGGAAGTGCACCGGAGGCCGGGGGAACGCGAGCGAGCGGCCGCCCCACCCGGGTCGAGGGGGGACACCCGGGGCGGACGACCGCTCGCGGTCTGTGGAGGCAGGTGCCTCAGGCGGTGCGGAACGAACCCGTCGCCGTGCGGAACGAGCCGGTCAGGGTGCGCGTCGAGGACGTCGCGGTGCCGGGACGGCGGAACTGCGTGTCGACGAAGCGGCCGAGTGCTCGGCCGATGCCGGTGCCGGTGTAGCTGCTGACCGGGCTGCGGACCGCGTCGCCGGCGAAGGCGCCGAGCTCGGCGCGGGTCTCGAGGCCGGTCACGTAGGCGCCGCCCAGGGGGTTCTGACGGTTCTGCATGGGTGCTCCTCGTCGTCGTGCCGAGGTCCGCGGGTCACCGAGCCGGCGACCGCGACGCCGTCGGCTGGATGACCACCACTCTACGCACTTGTCTTGCATCATGCAAAACAAGAGTGCGTTCTGCGGTCAGATCCACCCTCGGTCCCAGGCCACGGCAGCGGCTGCGACACGGTTGTCGACGTGCAGTTTCGCGATCGCCGACGACAGGTGGTTCCGGACCGTGCCGTGTGCGAGCGAGAGCTCCCGGGCGATCTGCTTCGTCGCGAGCCCGTCGCGGGTGCAGCGCAGGACGTCGGCCTCCCGCGGGGTGAGCGGGCTCTCGTCCTCGGTGAGCGCAGCCGCCGCGAGACCGGCGTCGATGTACCGCTCGCCTGCCGCCACGTCGCGGATGATCTCGGCCAGCCGCGCCGCCGGTGTGGACTTCGGGACGAAGCCTCGGACACCGGCGGCCAGCGCACGTCGGAGGGTGCCGGGCCGCGCGTGGCGGGTGACGATCACCGTGGGCATCGCGTCCGACAGTGCGCGGGCGGCCTCGATGCCGTCGAGGACGGGCATCTCGAGGTCGAGCAGGACGACGTCCGGCCGATGCGTCCGGGCCGCGGCCACGGCTCCTGCCCCGTCGGCGACGTCGGCGACGACCTCGAGGTCGGTTTCCAGGCCGAGCAGTGCGACGAGTGCTCCACGGATGAGTTCCTCGTCGTCGGCGATGACGATCCTGATCACGGGCGCACCGCCGTTCGTGCGGGAACCGGGATGCGCACGAGGAGGATGAAACGGTCCTCGCTCCGGTCGGCGTCGACCGTCCCGCCGTTCGGCGCGACGCGCTGTCGGAGTCCGTCGATGCCGGTGCCGGCGCCGGTGCCGGGACGCTCGGACGGCCGCGGCGCGTCGTTCCACACCGTCAGTCGCCAGGCGTCGCCGTCCCGCAGCAGCTCGATCGACGCGGTGGTCGCGCGACTGTGCCGGATGGTGTTCGTCGCGGCCTCGCGGATGGCGACGGCGAACAGGGCGCCGACCGGGTCGGGCATGCCGGCGGTCTCGATGCGCACCGTGCAGTCGATCCCCGCCGATCGGAGGACGGCGGCGGCGTTCCGGACCTCGACCGCCACGGTGACCGTGCGGTAGCCGCCGACGAGCGCCCGGGTGTCCTCGAGCGCAGCCTGGGCCACCATGCGGATGTCCGACAGCTCCGCTCGGGCGCGCTCGGGGTCGCCGGGAAGCAGCCGTTCGGCGAGCTCGCTCTTCAGTGCGATGACCTGCAGGTGATGGCCCTGGATGTCGTGCAGATCGGTGGCGAACCGGAGTCGTTCCTCGGTGACAGCGAGGTCGGATGCGGTGCGACGAGCGGCTTCGAGCCGGAGCACGACGCGGTGGATCCAGACGACGCTGAGCGGCATCAGGGCGAAGAGCGCGAGGGTCCCGACCAGGACCAGTTCGGCGGGCTCGGCGCGGGCGTCGGCCGCCGCGACGAGCAGCACGACGGTGCCGGCGAGCACGGTGACCCGCGCCCACCCGCGCAGCAGGCAGCCGATCGTGCCGCCCGCGATCGCCAGGGTGAACGACCACGCGGAGCCGGTCGCCGACGGGACGAGCGCGACCACCCACGTGGCGGCCGCGAGCACCAGCAGGGCGAGCACGGCCGGGTGGCGTGCCGACGCCTCGCCGGCGGGGCGGAGCAGCAGCGGGATCGATGCGAGCGCCGCCACCGTCGCGGCGGCGGTGAGCACGACGAGTACGGGGGTTCGTGCCGTCGTCGGGCCGTCGGTCCCGATGAGCACCTGCACGCCGCCGCCCACCAGCACCACGAGCCAGAGCGACGCGACCGAGGACCAGCGGACCACCCGGACGTCGGCGTCGGCGCGGGGCTGTTCCTGCCCGGGGTGCGTCACGCGCCCAGGGTAGCGAGGGTCGCGTCGGTGTCCCTGGCGATCCGTTCGGACAGCGTGTGGTGCAGGTAGTGGTCGCCGACCAGCCCGATCACCCGTCCGTGGTCCACGCTCGCGGCCTGGCGCTCGTGCAACCGGACCCAGTTCGGCACGTCGTTGTCGTTCGTCCGCACGAACAACAGCACCGGCAGGTCCGCGGGGAACCGCGAGTCCTCGACGGACCGGAAGTTCTCCGGCGCGTGCCGCATCTCGTCGATGATCGTCGGGGCGGCACCGTTCTTCGCCGAGAGCAGCTGCATCTGGCGCCTCGTCGCGTCGTCGTAGGCATCGCCGTACGTGTCCGAGGACGCTCCACCGAGAACGCGCAGCAGACCGAGTCGGTCGAGGGCGACGATCGCGCCGGTCGGGATCGGCTCGTCCCAGCTCGACTGTCGCGGCACACTGCTGTCGATGCCGACGAAGGCGGTCACCTCGTCGCGGTACGCCTTCGTGTAGGGCAGGGCGTAGATGCCCGCGACCGAGTGGCCCATCAACACGTACCGGTCGACGTGCAGGTGCTGCAGGGCCTCGTGGACCTCGCGGGTGATGTTCGCGGCGGTCCGCGGGACGTCGGTCTGGTCGCTCAGCCCGGTGCCGAACGGTTCGACGGCGACGACCCGTTGCGTCCGGGCGAGCTGGTCGATGAGCGGCCCGAAGTCGAGCCCGGGAGCGGCGGTGCCGAGGCCCGGCAGGAGCACGATCGTCCCGGTGTCGGAGTTGCCGGTGCCGCGGACGACGACGTTCATCCGCTTGCCGTCCACGGGCACGCGCTCGCCGTAGTCGTCGATCTCGGACGCTTCGACGTGGGTCGCGACGACGTTGACGACCGTCGTCGTCGCCAGGGCGAGGACCGGGACCGCAACCAGTGCGCCGAGGGTGATCAGGGTGATGCGCAGGGACTTCCGCACGGTGCTCGTCTCGATCGGGCCGCGCGGGGTCCGCGCGGCGGGTCCGATCAGTCAAACGGCGTGGGGCGCGGAGCGGATGTGCCCCGGTGTCACGATCGACCGTGACGGATGTCACGGTCGATCGTGCCGCGGCCCGGTCAGGCGAGCAGCTCGCAGAAGTTCCGGCCCTCGGCCGTCCAGCTCTGCCGCGGGACCATCCCGGCGTCCGCTGCGTGCCGGTGCAGGGCGTCGAGGCCGACCTCGGCCCAGGGGAACCCGGCGCTCTCGTTGCCGTCGGCGTCCACCACCCGCGCGGTGTACACGCGGTCAGCCGCGGCTTCCGGGTTCGTCTCGACGATGACCCGGCCGCCGGTGCGCACGATCTCGCGGCAGCGGGCGAGCAGGGCCGTCGGGTCGCCACCGATGCCGATGTTGCCGTCGATCACCAGCGCGGTGTCCCAGTGGCCCTCGTCGGGCACCGCGTCGAACACGGAGCCCTGCAGGGCGGTGCCGCCGGAGCGCTGGGCGATGGCCACGGCCTCGGCGGAGACGTCCACGCCGAGCGCCGGGATGCCCCGGGACCGTGCGGCGACGAGCATCCTGCCCGGACCACAGCCGATGTCGATGACCCCGCCGTCGACGTCGTCGAGGAGCGAGCGGTCGACGCGGTCGGCGGCGGCGCTCCAGCGGCCGACGTCCATCGTGGTGACGGCGTCGGGACGGTCGGCGTCGGTCAGGCGCAGGTGGCCGTCGGTCCGCAGGGCACGGGCGTACGGTTCGCCGCCGCCGGCACCGAACGAGACGGGTGCGTGCATGGTCATCGGGTGCTCCCCACGGTCTCGGCACGGAGTGCCCGGGTGAAGTCGGAGTCGGGAGCGAGGTCGGCGACCCGCTCGGCGTCCGGGATCGTGTCGACGTCGAGCAGCTCCCCGAGCACGCCCACGTCGAGTCCGGCATCGGTCAGGCGTGCGAGCTGCACGGCTCCGGTGTCGTCGCGCGACATCGGGACGCCGCGCAGCAGGTCGCCGGTGGGCTGTCGCAGGTACAGCGACCAGAAGCCGCCGTCCTCGGCCGGGCCGAACCAGGCGTCGCGGGCGGCGTCCTCGAACACCGGGGCGAGGTCCGCGGTGGACACCTGCGGAGTGTCCATGCCGACGAGCAGCAGCGGACCGTCGACGGCGTCGAACAGGAACCCGAGGCGCTCGTCCAGACCGCCACCGGGCTGGTGCAGCACCTCGAACCCGTCGGCCGCGGCGGGCACGACGTCGCCGTCGAAGAACAGGACCCGGCGGGCCGCGGGCAGTGCGCGGACGGTGGCCAGGGTGTCGGCGAGGCTCGCGGACGCGACGCGTGCTGCACCCTCGGGGGAGAGCGCCGGCGTCAGCCGGGTCTTCACCTTGCCGGGCAGGCACTCCTTCGCCACGACGGCGACGGTGACGTCGGCGCGCGCAGCGTCGCTGGCGTGGGTGGCGGTCACGAGCGGGCCTCCTCGACCACGGGGGTGGACTCCGCCGCCTGGCGGAGCGGCCCCGGCGCGACGACCCGGACACGGGCCTCCCGGCGGTACGCACGGAGCAGACGGGACATGTCCCGCACCGCGTTGATCGTGCCGCGGAGCGTGCCGGTGACCTTGCTGTCGCCGATGCGCTGCGCGTACCCGATGTCGGACTCGTCGACGCGCCAGCCGGCGGCGTGCGCGGCCAGGACCATCTCGAGCGGGTAGCCGCTGCGGCGGTCGCGCAGGTCGAGGGAGACGAGGTCCTCGCGACGCATCACACGCATCGGGCCGAGGTCGCGCAGTCGGTAGCCGGTCGCGCGGTGCATGAGGACGGCGAGGACGCGGTTCGCGAAGCGCGCGTGCGGGGCCCACGCACCGCGGCCGGTCGGGACGCGACGGCCGAGTGCCAGGTCGACGCGGCCACTGGCCACACGGTCGACCAGGGGCGGGAGCTCGGCCGGGTCCATCGAGGCGTCGGCGTCGCAGAACGCGACGAAGTCGGCGGTCGCCGCGGCGACCCCGGCGGCACACGCCGAACCGAACCCCTTGACGGGTTCCGTCACCACGAGGGCACCGTGGGCGCGGGCGACGTCGGCCGATCCGTCGGTCGATCCGTTGTCGACGACGATGGCCCGGTAGCCCGTGGGGAGGCGCGCGATGACCTTCGGCAGGGCGTCCGCCTCGTCGAGGCACGGCAGGATCACGTCGACAGTCATGTCCGTCATTCGGTGCGGTCGGTCGGATCGACGGGTCTGTCCTGGCATGCACTCGACACAACACGACGACGCGCTGCGGGGTACAGGAAACTGCCGGGTCCTGGTCGTTCAGCGCGCTCGATCCGCGTCCGGTCCCCAGAACGGGGGACAGGGTGCGCGGGTATCGGGCGTTCCGGGGGCGGGGACTGCGGACGGGAGGCACGGGGCGGGGCCGTCACGGGCCTCCCGTCCGGTGGCTGGTCGCGCTCTCAGGCACGGCCAGCGGTGCGCCGCTCGCGCACGCGTTCCGGCTAGCGGACGGCGCTGCGGAGCGGTGCCGTCGCGAAGTCGCGCATCCCGGCCTCGAAGTCGACCTCGGCGTGCCAGCCGAGCTCGGCGGCGATGCGTGCCGAACTCGCGGTGACGTGGCGGACGTCGCCCAGGCGGTACTCGCCCGTGACGACCGGCTGCGGGCCGTCGGGTCCGGCGATCGCGGCGGCCATGTCCCCGATGGTGTGCACGGTGCCGGAGCCGACGTTGTACGCGCGGAACGTGTCCGACGGCAGGTCGGCGGTCGCCGCGATCGAGGCGGCGTTCGCGCCGGCGACGTCGTCGACGTGCACGAAGTCGCGTCGCTGGGCGCCGTCCTCGAAGACGCGGGGTGCCTCGCCGCGGGCCAGGGCCGAGCGGAACAGGGACGCGACACCGGCGTAGGGGGTGTTCGCCGGCATCCCCGGTCCGTAGACGTTGTGGTACCGGAGCGCGATCGCGCGGCCGCCCGTGGCACGGGCCCAACTCGAGGCGAGGTGCTCCTGCGCGACCTTCGTCTGCGCGTACACGTTGCGGGGGTCGAGCGCGGCGGACTCGTCGATCAGGCCGGGCAGCAGGGGCTGACCGTCGGGGCCGATGGGGTCGAAGCGGCCGGCGTCGAGGTCCTCGCGGCGGCGGGCCGGCGGACGGGTGGGTTCGCCGGAGGCGGTGGTGTACGCGCCCTCGCCGTAGACGACCATCGAGCTGGCGACGACGAGCCGGCCGATGTCGTGCCGGTCCATGCCGGCGAGGACGTGGGCGGTGCCGGCGTCGTTCGACGAGACGTAGTCGGGGGCGTCCTGGAAGTCCACGCCGAGGCCGACCTTGGCGGCCTGGTGGCACACGACGTCGATGCCGTCGAGGGCGGCGTCGAGGGCGACCCGGTCGCGGACGTCGCCGTGCACGAACGCGATGCCCTGCTGCTGGTGGGCGTGGATGACCTCGGCGGGGTCGCCGTGCACGTCGTCGCGCAGGGAGTCGAGGACGCGGACCTCGTGGCCGTCGGCCAGGGCGCGGCGGACGATCGCGGAGCCGATGAAGCCGGCACCGCCGGTGACGAGGAGGCGGCTCATGCGGTGGGGCCCGTGGTGACGGTGGCGGCGGGCTGGGCCTGCGTGGCGGTGGGGCCCGCGGGCTGGGCCTGCATGATGCTGGCGCTCGCGCTGCTCGGGACGAGTTCGCGCGGGGTGAAGTCGGCGGGGATCGCGGCGACGATCTGGCCGATGGCGCGGACGATGACCTCGTTGGCGCGGGCGAGGCGTTCCATGACGAGGGCGTGGGTGACGACGGCGCCGGCGTCGTCGACGTCGGGGCCGCTGGCTGCGGCTGCGGCGGCGGCCTCGTCCTCGGTCGGGGCCAGGCCGGCGTCGGCGTCGGTGACGAACGACAGGTTCACGGTGGCGATGCCGAGCTCGGCGGCCAGGGGGACCTCGGGCGTCATCGTCATGTTGATCGTGTGGCCGCCGGCCTGCCGGAGCCAGACGGACTCGGCGCGGGTGGAGAACCGGGGACCCTGGATGACGACGCAGGTGCCGGTCGGACGGAACGGCACGTCGAGGCCGCCGACGGCCTCGATCGCCGCGCGGCGGAGCGTCGGGTCGAACGGGTCGGCGAAGGACAGGTGCTGCACGTCGTCCTCGAAGAACGTGTCGGCGCGGCCCCAGGTGCGGTCGATGAGCTGGTCCGTCACGACGAAGGTGCCCGGGGCGTAGTCGGGGTGCAGGCCGCCCACGGCACTCGAGGACACGATCGCGCGGACGCCGAGCGAACGGAGCGCCCAGACGTTCGCACGGTGGTTGATGCGGTGCGGGGCGACGGAGTGCTCACGGCCGTGGCGGGTCAGGAACGCGACCCGTCGTCCGGCCATCGTGCCGATGCTGATCGGGCTCGACGTCGGGCCGAACGGGGTCGGGACGTCGAGCTCGTCGGCGGTGCCCTCCTCGAACAGCTGGTAGAGGCCGGAGCCTCCGATGACACCGATCGTCACGGCTTCGTCGTTCTCCACAGGTCCTCCGGTTGGTCGTCGGCGCGGGCTGCGCGCTGGATACGCTACTGACGGCGCCACCGGGCGAACCGGGAACGGCGCCACCAACCCCTGTTCGGAGGCACCTGTGCGAACGATCGGTCAGCACCGCGACGACCTGGCGGCGTTGCTCGCGCCGGTGGTGGCGGGCCTCGGAGCAGAAGAACTGCCGATCAACGAACTCGTCGGCGCGGGGTTCGGGGCCGGGTTCGCACACCGCGTGCTCGCGGCCGCCGTCCTGTCGCCCGTTCCGCTGCCGCCGTTCGACAACAGCCAGATGGACGGGTTCGCGGTGCGGGTCACCGAGGCCGGGCAGCAGGTCCGGGTCGTCGAACCGATCCCCGCCGGCGTGGTGCCCGAACCGCTCGAGCCCGGCACGGCCGCGCCGATCATGACCGGTGCACGGATCCCGACCGGTGCCGACGCGGTGTTCCCGGTCGAGGCGACCGAGCCCGGAGCGTTCCCGGCGGCGCTCGAGCTGCCCCGGGTGACGGCGCCCGCTGACCTGACCGCCGGCACGTTCGTGCGGGTCACCGGCAGCGACCTGCCCGCCGGTGCCGAGCTCGCTCCGGCCGGAGCCCCGGTGACGCCCGCCTTGCTCGGTGCGCTCGCCTCGGCCGGGGTGGCCACCGTGCTCGTACGCCGACCACTGCGGGTCCTCGTCGTCTCGACCGGCTCGGAGCTGCAGGGCGCCGACACGGACGCGGCGACCATCGGCGACGCGAACGGCATCGCGCTCCGGGCCGCCCTTGCTCAGGTCGGTGCGGACTCGCGGGCCGTCCGGGTGCCTGACGACGTCGCTGCCTTCGACCGGGCGCTCGATGCAGCCGTGGGGGACTGGGCTGACCTCGTGCTGACCACCGGGGGCATCAGCGCCGGGGCGTACGAGGTCGTGCGACAGGCGCTCGAACCACGCGGGCTCGCGGTGACGCCGGTCGCGATGCAACCCGGTGGGCCGCAGGCGTTCGGCAGCGTCGTGTTCGGAGACGGTCGCGCCGTACCGGTCGTGTCCTTCCCCGGCAACCCGGTGTCGGCGCTCGTCTCGTTCGAGGTGTTCCTGCGCCCGCTGCTCGCCGCCGCCGTCGGACTCGTGCCGGACCGCCCCACGCAGGTCCTGCCGGCGGCGTCCGCTGCCGGCTCACCCGTCGGCAAGCACCAGGTCCGTCGCGGCCGGGTGCAGGACGGGGCCGTGCACTTCGTCGGTGGGCCGAGTTCGCACCTGCTCGTGCACTACGCCGCGGCCACCCACCTGGTGCACGTCCCCGTGGGGGTCGACACCGTCGAGGTCGGCGACCCCCTGACCGTCTGGAGCCTCCGATGACTGACCCGTCCGCCTCCGACCAGCTGTCGCACGTCCGTGCCGACGGCAGCGCGCACATGGTCGACGTCTCCGCGAAGGACGTCACCGACCGGTCGGCCACCGCCACCGCCACCGTGGTCACCCGTCCCGACGTCGTCGCACGCATCCTCGACGGCTCGCTGCCCAAGGGCGAGGTCGTCGGCACCGCCCGGATCGCCGCGATCATGGCGGTGAAGAAGACCTCCGACCTGATCCCGCTGTGCCACCCGCTGCCGATCGCCGGCGTGCAGGTCGACATCACCGGCTCCGACGACCGCGTGCTGATCGAGGTGTCGGTCCGCACGACGTCGCGCACCGGCGTCGAGATGGAAGCCCTGACCGGGGCGGGCGTCGCCGCCCTGACGGTGTACGACATGGTGAAGGCCGTCGACCGAGCGGCCGTGATCACGGACGTGCGCGTGCTCGAGAAGCACGGCGGGCGCTCCGGGGACTGGAGCAACCGATGACCGCCGAGCCGACCAGGGGCCGGGCCGCCGTCGTCGTGGTGTCCACGCAGGCCGCCGCCGACCCCGCACTCGACCGCACCGGACCCGTCATCGCCGACTGGCTGCGCGACCGCGGGTTCACGACGAGCGACCCGATCATCGTCCCCGACGGCGGCGCGATCACCGAGACCGTCACCGCCGAACTCCTGGCCGACGCACGTGTCGTCATCACCACCGGCGGCACCGGGGTCACCCCGACCGACCGGACCCCCGAGGCCGTGGCGGGGCTGATCGACCTCGAACTGCCCGGCATCACCGAGGAGATCCGTCGACGCGGACTCGGGGGCGCCGGCCCGACTGCGCTGCTCACCCGCGGCGTCGCCGGGGTCACGAACGCCGGCTGCCTGCTCGTCACCCTGCCCGGGTCGCGCGGCGGGGTGTCCGACGGGCTCGCCGTGCTCGACGGTGTGCTCGACCACGTGGTCGCCCAGGTGCACGGCGAGGGCCACGCCCCGCGGAGCGCCTCGTGAGCACCCCCGAGTCCGCCGCACGGGTCGTGCTCGCCGACGTCGTCGACCGCGACATCAGCGTCGACGAGGTCGCAGCCGTGGTGGCCACCGAGCAGGACGGCGCCGTGGTGACCTTCGCCGGCATCGTCCGAGACCACGACGGTGGCAAGGGCGTCACCGCGCTCGACTACGAGCGGCACCCCAGCGCCGGCGAGGTCATCACCGAGGTCGCCCGGACCATCGCCGAGGACCACCCCGACGTCCGGATCGCCGTGCTGCACCGCGTCGGGGCGCTCGGCATCGGTGACGTCGCGCTCGCCGCAGCGGTGTCGTCGTCGCACCGGGCGCAGGCGTTCGCCGCGTGCGGTGCCCTGGTCGACCTGGTGAAGGAGCGCGTGCCGATCTGGAAGCACCAGCGGTTCACCGACGGGACGGACGAGTGGGTCGCGGCGCTCTGATCGGCCCCGACCCTGTGCACCTTCGCAACCGGGACGCTCGTTCGGGGCATGGTGAGACTCCAAGCGGATCCATAGAATCGCGAACATGAGCGTCTTGCTGCCCGGGATCACCGTCATCCTGCTGGTCTTCGCCCTGATCGACATCCTGACGAAGACGGATGACCAGATCCGCGGCCTGCCGAAGATCGCGTGGGTGATCCTCGTGATCCTGGTCCCCGTCGTCGGCAGCATCGTCTGGTTCGCCATCGGCCACGACTGGGCTCCGGGCGAACGGAACCACGGTCGCTACATCGAGCCGACCCGCCACGAGGACCGGTACGCCACCCTCGGCGACGCCCGCAGTGCCCACGGCGCCAAGCGCGTCACCGGTACCGAGCAGGAGCTCGCCGAGCTCGAGCGCGAGATCGAGTACTGGGAGGCGCAGGCCCGCCTGAAGCGTGCCAAGGAGGCCGCGGGCGAAGGCGACGCCGCTCCCGCGAGCTGACCCGGGCCTCCAGGCCGTCGCACCGACGAGCGGAGCGCCGCCTCGCCGACGCACCGTGCGCGGTCTGTCGGCTGGTGCGAGGTTGCGCGCTCCGTGTGCCGCTACAGGCTCGCACCGAGCCGGCAACCCCGCACCACTCGAACAAGCGCGCGCCGTGCGCCCAGAGCCATCCGCCCACCCGAACCACCCGCCCCGCACCCACCACCCCGCCGCGCCACCTACCCTTGACGCGTGGCACATCTCCCTCGGCGCCGAGAACCTGCATCTCGAGTTCCCCACCAAGGTCGTCTTCGACAACGTCACCCTCGGCATCGACGAGGGTGACCGGATCGGCGTGGTCGGCCGGAACGGCGACGGCAAGTCGACCCTCCTCGCACTGCTGTCCCAGCGCCTCGAGCCGGACGGCGGCCGCGTCACGCACCGCCGCGGGTTGACCATCGGCTACCTGGACCAGCGCGACATCCTGCCCGAGGGCGCGACCGTCGGCAGCACCGTCGTCGGCGACCTCGAGGAGCACGAGTGGGCCGGTGACCCGAAGATCCGCGACATCATCGGCGGTCTGGTCTCGGACATCCCGTGGGACGTCAGCGTCGACGAGTTGTCCGGTGGGCAGCGTCGCCGTGTGGCACTCGCGCGGCTGCTGGTCGGCGACTGGGACGTCCTGTTCCTGGACGAGCCGACCAACCACCTGGACGTCGAGGGCATCGAGTGGCTCGCCGGGCACATCAACCGCCGCTGGTCGTCGCACCAGGGCGGCATGGTCGTCGTGACGCACGACCGGTGGTTCCTCGACGCCGTGTCGACCGACACGTGGGAGGTCCACGACGGCGTCGTCGACCCCTTCGAAGGTGGCTACGCCGCGTACATCCTGCAGCGCGTGGAGCGTGACCGGCAGGCCGCCACGATCGAGCAGCGCCGCCAGAACCTGGCCCGCAAGGAGCTCGCGTGGCTCCGCCGCGGTGCCCCGGCCCGCACGAGCAAGCCGAAGTTCCGCATCGACGCGGCGAACGCCCTGATCGACGACGTCCCGCCGATCCGCGACACCGTCGCGCTGTCCCGGACGGCGACCGCGCGCCTCGGCAAGGACGTCGTCGACCTGCTCGACGTGAGCGTCTCGTTCGACGGCACGCAGATCCTCGACCGCATCGAGTGGCGCATCGCTCCGGGGGAGCGGACCGGCATCCTCGGCCCGAACGGCGCCGGCAAGTCCACGCTGCTCAACCTGGTCTCCGGCCGGCTGCAGCCGACGAGCGGGCGGGTGAAGACCGGCAAGACGGTGCAGGTCGCGGTGCTCGACCAGCAGCTCGCCGACCTGCAGCAGTTCGCCGACGACCGCGTGCGCGAAGTGGTGGCCCGCAAGAAGACGAGCTACGTCGCCGACGGCAAGGAGATGACGCCGTCGCAGCTGCTCGAGCGGCTCGGCTTCACCTCGGAGCAGCTCTCCACGCCGGTCAAGGACCTGTCCGGTGGGCAGAAGCGGCGCCTGCAGCTCATGCTCATCCTGCTCGACGAGCCGAACGTGCTCATCCTCGACGAGCCCACCAACGACCTCGACACCGACATGCTCGCCGCCATGGAGGACCTGCTCGACACCTGGCCCGGCACCCTGCTGGTCGTCAGCCACGACCGGTACCTGCTCGAGCGCGTCACCGACCAGCAGTACGCCGTGCTCGGCGGGCACCTGCGCCACCTGCCCGGCGGCGTCGACGAGTACATGCGGCTGCGCGAGGCCGGTACCGGTGGCGGGACCGCCTCTGCGGCTGCCGCCGCGTCTGCCGGGAGGCCCGACACCGTCGGCGGGACCGGCTCGGCCGGCGCCGCGGCTGGGTCCACGGCCGCTGGTGCGTCGGCCCTGTCGGGAGCGGACCGGCGGACGGCCGAGAAGGAGATGGCGGCGCTCGACCGCAAGATCGCGAAGGTCGGCGCGGACCGCAAGAAGCTGCTCGACCAGTTCGCGACGCACGACCAGTCCGACTACGCCGGACTCGGCGAACTGCAGGCGAAGCTCGGTGCGCTCGAGGCCGAGGTCGAGCAGCTCGAGGAGCGCTGGCTCGAGGTCGCTGAGCTGCTCGGGGTCTGAGGCGGTCTACTCGACGGACGCGGGGTCGACCTCGTCCTGGTCTGCATCCGTCGGCTTGGCCTCCTCGGGGGCTCCGCCGCCGGGGTTCGCCACAACCTCCCACAGGTGCCCGTCCGGATCCTGGAAGAAGCCGGACCACATGCCCCACGGGCGTGTGTACGGCGGTTCGGGCATCGTGGCGCCCGCTACCTGTGCTCGCTCGAGGAAGGCCTCGGCCTCGGCCTGGCTGCTCGTGAAGTGCCCGATCGTGCTGCTCGGTGCCGTGGCCAGCTGCACGCCGGAGTCCTTCGCCATGTCGTCACGGCCGTAGACGCTGACGATCAGCCCGTCGTCGAGGGTGAACATCGCCGTGGTGCCGCCGGCCTGCGTCTCGGTGGCGGCGTACTCGGTGCCGATGACGCCGCTGCCCTCGATGCCGAGCAGGGCGCGGTAGAACTCGGCCGATCGAGCGACGTCGGCGACGGCGAGGGTGATGGCGTGCATGCGCCGCACGCTACCCCGGGGCCGCTCGGCCCGTGTCGCGCTGTCGGTCAGTCCCCGAGGCCCAGGATGAGTCGGCGGAGCAGCCCGGCCAACTGGCCCTGCTCGTCGGCGGAGACCCCGGACAGGATGTCCCGCTCGGCGGCCAGCAGGTCCGCGATCGCCGCGTCCACCGCCACCCGGCCCTTGCCCGTCAGCGAGACGAGGATCCCGCGGCCGTCCTTCGGGTCGGTCCGTCGCCCCACGAAGCCGCGGGCAGCCAGGCGGTCCACTCGGTTCGTCATCGTGCCGCTCGACACCAGGGTCTGCTGCAGCAGGGTCTTCGGGCTCAGCTCGTAGGGCTCACCCGCCCGCCGCAGGGCCGACAGGACGTCGAACTCCCACGGTTCCATGTCGCTCGCGTCGAACGCGGTCCGCCGGGCGCGGTCCAGGTGTCGGGCGAGCCGGTCCACGCGGGACAGCACCTCGAGCGGGCCGAAGTCGAGGTCGGCACGCTCACGACCCCACGCCGCGACGATGCGATCGACCTCGTCCTCATGCGGCATCCCACCATCTTGGCCGAACCCGGAGCGGACAGCCAGCCTCGTCGGTCGTGGGAGGATGGAGGAGCACCCCTCGGTGCGTTCCGCCTTGGTGTAATGGCAGCACGACGGCCTTTGGTGCCGTTAGGTCCGGGTTCGAATCCTGGAGGCGGAGCGGGGACCGATAGGCCGATCGTCGGAATCGGTTCGGTCTATTCGTTCCGATGCGCCGCCGGACACGCGCAGACTTCCCGTGGCACCTTCAGCGCCGAGCGACTGGGGTCGGCCTGTTCAGTTCAAAGCCGGCCCGGGGTCAGGCCGCCACGGGTAGGTCCAGGGGCATGGTCGTGACCTCGATACGGATCGCTTCCTGCTTCCTGCTACCTCGTCGCGAGGTTCGCGCGACTGATGGAGCTTGCGGAGTAACTCGATCACTCGGGCGAGGAGCGCGGGCGAGCGCTCATCTCATGGGCGTGCGCGTCGGCTTCGGTCTTGTAGATCTCGCCCCATGCGATGCTCGCGGGCATGGCATGGGGACGCACGTCCGCGTCAGGCAGGCTGATCTGCACGAAGTGCGGGAAGGCGGGGAACGTCCAGAGGTCCTCGTCCTCGAACCGACTCCAGAGCAACAACTCTCCGACGCCGAGCGGGTGGCCGAGTTCCTGACCGTTCAACGGCGGATCGCAGCTCACCATCAGCGCATGGTGACCGTTCGGGAGCTCGATCGGTCGTTCCACCGTGCACCGGAAGACGGTCGAGAACCGCTTGCTGTCCATGGACGAGAGGAAGAAGACTTCCAGCATTTCGGGACTCCTGGTTGACTCCACTGACGTTGTCGACATGGATCGCTTCGTTGTCGATCCCGTGCGGAATGATGACGGAACCGACCCGGTCGGCCGCTCGTCACCACGAACTCGGCGCGTAGTCCTTCAGGAAGACACCGAACACGTCCTCACCGGCTTCGCCCCGGACGATCGGGTCGTAGACACGGGCTGCCCCGTCGACCAGGTCGAGCGGCGCGTGGAAGCCCTCTTCGGCGAGCCGGACCTTCGTGGGGTGCGGCCGTTCGTCGGTGATCCAGCCGGTGTCGACGCTCGTCATCAGGATGTTGTCCGTCTCGAACATCTCCTGCGCGCTCGTACGGGTGAGCATGTTCACGGCGGCCTTCGCCATGTTCGTGTGCGGGTGCCCCGGCCCCTTGTACGCGCGGCCGAACACCCCTTCCATGGCGCTGACGTTCACCACGTAGGTGCGGCGTCCTGTGCTCGCGGCCATCGCGGGGCGGAGCTTCGAGATGAGGATGAACGGCGCCGTGGTGTTGGCCAGCTGGACCTCGAGCATCTCGAGTGGGTCGACCTCGTCGACCTGCTGGGTCCACGAGTTCTCGTCGTGCAGGTCGGGGACCAGGCCGCCGGCGTCGATGGCGGTGCCCAGTGCGAGTCGTTCGAGCGAGCTCGATCCCGGCGCCATCGCCTGTTCGGTCAGCTCGTCGGCCCGGGCTGCGGCGGCCGCGAGGATCGGGTGCGCGGCCACCGAGCGTGCGAGCGCCAGCGGGTGCTGGTCGTTCGTGTGCCCGAAGGTCACGAGTTCGGGCAACGGTCCGTCAGGCAGCGGCGCGAGTTCCGCGTCGACCAGCGGCTGGTAGGCGCCGGTCGACCGGCGCACGGTCTGGGTGGCGTTGTTGATCAGGATGTCGAGGGGACCGGACGCGGCGACGTCCTCGGCGAGCCCGATCACCTGCGCGGGGTCGCGCAGGTCGATGCCGACGACCTTCAGACGGTCCATCCAGTCGGCGGAGTCGGGCAGGCTCGCGAACCGCCGCACCGCGTCGCGGGGGAACCGCGTGGTGATGGTGGTGTGGGCCCCGTCGCGCAGCAGCCGGAGCGCGATGTACATACCGATCTTCGCGCGGCCGCCGGTGAGCAGCGCCCGCTTGCCGGTCAGGTCCGTCCGGGCGTCGCGCTTCGCGTGGCTCATGCGAGCGCACGCCGGGCAGAGCTGGTGGTAGAACGCGTCGACGACCGTGTAGTGCTGCTTGCACATGTAGCAGGGGCGCGACTTCAGCAGCGTGCCCGCGGTCGTCGACGCGGTCGAGGCGCTGATCGGGACGCCTCGGGTCTCGTCGTCGATCCGGTCGGCGGCCCCGGTGGCGGTGGCGGCGATCACCCGGCGGTCGGCCTCGGCGATGACGCCGCGCTTCTCGAGTCGGTGCGCGCGCTTGACGGCCTTGAACATCTTCGCGGTGGCCTGGCGGACCCTGATGAAGTCCGGGTGCGTCTCGTCGATCGACGGCAGCTGCTCGAGCACCCGGAGCGCGACGGTCAGGTCGTCGGGGTCGATGCCGCTGGGTTCGGGGTGCTCGGAGCTCACACGCGATCCTACGTCGGGACCGAGCGCCGATCAGACGAGCTGCTGCTCCATGCACACGCTCGTCGGGTCGTCGACGTACGGGCCGAACCGGGGGATGTCCGCGTACCCGGCCTTCCGGTACAGCGCGATCGCCGCGGCCTGCGGCAGACCGGTCTCGAGCCGGACGGTCCCGATGCCGACCGCGCGGGCCCGGTCGTGCAGGGCGTCGAGCAGCCGCGTCCCCACGCCGAGCCCACGCGCGGCGTCGCTCACGAACATGCGCTTGACCTCGCCGGTGCCGTCGCCGGCGTCGACGAGCGCCACCGTGCCGAGGGCGACCCCGTCCTCGCGCGCCACCAGGAACGTGACGTCGGGCTGGTCCAGGTCGTCGACGTCGAGGGCGTGGTAGTTCTCGGCCGGGTACAGGCTCAGTCCGTAGTCGTCGCCCTGCTGCAGCAGGTGCAGGACGTCGTCCTGTCGGGGGCTCTCGATCCGCACGGTCAGCACCGTCACACAGTAGCGAGGACGACGAGAACAGTGGGCAGACGAGGCCCCCGGCCGACCGTGATCAGGCCAGGAGTCCCTCGCTGACCGCCCACAGGCGCCGGGCTTCGTCGGCGTCGAGCATCGCCGAGTTCGCGTCCGACGGGATCCGGTCCGCGGTGAGGGGCAGGACCCGGTCGTCGATCACGGCGACGTCACTGTCCTTCAGGTAGACCCCGCCGACGCCGTCGAGCAGCGGGCTCGCGGCACCGAACACGAGCGTCGCGGCGCCCTGCTCGACGGTCTTCTTGCCGACCTCGGGATCGATGACGGTCACCCCGTGGTCGTCGACCAGTCCCTGCTCGCGGTACGACGCGAGCACCGCCGGGTCGTGCGGGCCGGGTCCGATGATGACGCCCGGGTGTGCGGCGAAGGCGCGGATGCCCTGGTCGGCGTACCGCCGGTCGAGCTCCACCGTGAACAGGACGTTGGCGCGCTTCGACTGGCCGTACGCGGTGACCGGGTCGTACCCGTGCGCGAACGTCAGGTCGTCCCACCGGATCTGCCCGAACCGCGCCGCACCGGAGGTGACGGTCAGGACCCGCGCACGACGGGCCTCCAGGAGGGCGGGGAGGAGCGCCCGCGTGAGCTGGAAGTGCCCGAGGTGCGTCGTCGAGAACGCCAGTTCGTTGCCGCGGCCGTCGAGCCGGCGGTCCGGGGTGAAGAGCATCGCGGCACTGTTCACGAGCATGTGCAGCGGGCGGCCGGAGGCCGACCAGCGCGCGGCGAAGGCATCGACCGACGACGGGTCGGTGAGGTCGAGGGCCTCGACGTGGATGCCCGGGATGTCGGCGACGACTGCGGATGCCCGGTCGACGTCACGGGAGGCGACGGTGACGTCGGCGCCGGCCGCCGCGAGGGCGCGGCTGGTCTCGCGGCCGAGGCGGCTGTGTCCGCCGGTCACGACGACGTTCCGGCCGGTCAGGTCGACGCCGTCCAGGACGTCGGCGGCGGTGGACGCGGCGGTGAAGCCGCTGGGCAGGGGGTGCTGGTCGGTGATCACGAGTGGTGCTCCTTCGATTCGATGTGGCCGACGGCGGCAGCATGGCCGGCCGCGACGGCGGCAGCGGGGCCCGCCGCGTGGGCGGTGGCAGGGCCGACGGCGTCGGCGATCGCCGACCACGCGTCGGGGTCGAGCCCGAGCTCGGTCCGGAGGAACGCCGTCGTGGTGTGGCGGACGAGGTCCACACGCTCGGGGCTCTCGTCCGTGGTGGCGGTCGACTCGTAGTCCTGGATCCCGCCGAGCAGGTGCTCGCCTCCGTGGACGGTCACCAGGTACCGCGCGCCGGGGCTCAGGTGGTAGACGTCGGTGAACCAGTCCGGACCTCGCGTCGAGAGCTGGGACTGGTCGTGGTCGCCGGCGACGACCAGTGACGGGGTGTGCAGCTGGCTGAAGTCGGGGCTCATGAACGCGAAGTGCTCCTGCGCGAACGGCGCGAGGTCGCCGCGCGCGATCCCGGTGGTGGACAGCAGGACCCCGGCGCGCACGCGGTGGTCGGTGCGGTCCTCGCCCGGCCGCCCGTCGGCGTCCAGGACGCGGGCCCCGAGCAGCATGCCCACGGACTGTCCGCCCCACGAGTGTCCGACCGCGGCGAGGCGGGCGGTGTCGACGCGCCCGCTCAGACCGGGGACCGCGTCGATGATCTGGTCGAGGTCGTCGAGCACCCGCTCGAGGTCGTCGACGCGCGTCTGCCAGATGGTCGGGTAGCGCGGGTCCTCGAGCGTCAGCCCGTAGGCCTTCGCGTCGAGGAAGGTCGGCTGGACGACGACGAAGCCGTTCGCGGTCCAGTGGTCGACCAGGGGGTCGCCGCCGGTCATGGACTGGCCGAAGCCGTGGGCGAAGACGATGACGGGCAGGTCCGTTCCGGTCGTCGGTGCGGTGATCCGGACCTCGAGATCCTGACCGCGCGAGGGTGCGGGAAGCGTGACGGGGCGCACGCTGATGACCTGCGGTCGAGGTGCTGTGGGTGCCATGTGGGCCTTTCCGGGAGGCAGTGTCGCCCGTGGTCGGAGCGATCGTCGTCCGAAGCGGAGCGACGTTCCGGAACGATACGGAACAGCGATCCGGATTGCAAGATGAAGCGGAGCATTGTTCCGCATCGCGTCGGTGTCGTGCGATGATCGACGCATGAGCACCCCGTCGACCGACCCCGTGCCGCGTCGCCGTCGCGACGTCGAGCGCAACGAGCGCACGATCCTCGACGCCGCTGCCGCGGTCTTCACGGCCTCGGGCGTCGGCGCACCGGTGCGCGAGGTCGCCACCGCCGCCGGTGTCGGGGTAGGTACGCTCTACCGGCACTTCCCGACCCGTTCGGACCTGGTCGTCGCCGTCTACCGGCACCAGATCGAGGCCCTGGTCGACGCGGGGCCGGCGCTGCTCGACTCGGAACCGACACCGTTCGCCGCCCTGCTGCGCTGGGTGCACCAGTTCGTCGACTTCCTCGGCACCAAGCACGGTCTGGCGCGCGTCTGGGAGGGCGACGCCGACGGCTTCACGGCGCTGCACACGCTGTTCGTCGACGAGCTGGTGCCCGTGCTCGGCCGGCTGCTCGACGCCGCGCGGGCGTCCGGCGAGGTGGCCGCCCCGACCCCGCCGTACCAGCTGCTCCGGGCCGTGGGTGACCTGGTGGCGTGGAGTCCCCAGGACCCCGACTACGACGTCCGGACGATCGTGACCCTCTTGGTCACCGGGCTGCGGCAGGCGCAGCCGACGGTGACCGGCAGCGCGTAGCCGGCCACGTGCACTGGTCGCGACCGGCACCGGACTGGAGGCGCGGTGCGTGCCCGTGACGGGCCTCCCGTCCGGCGTCGCGACCGTCTCGGGCCGCACCAGCGCCGTCGGAGCGCCCCGCTCAGACCGCGCCCGGCTCCGCGGGGCAGCCCGCTGTGTCCTCGTGTTCCGGCAGCACGTCGACGTCGGTGACCGTGTACCCGAGCGGCACCTGGCCCAGCGCGAGCAGGAGCGCCGTCCGCCGGTCGTCGTGCTCGGTCTCGATCACCCGCCGCTCGGTGGGCACGACGACGAGTCGGACCCGGTGCGTCACGGGTGCCCCCACGCTGCGGTGCCGCGCAGGCGTCGCCCTGCGTGCTGACCAGGTCGCCGACGCAGCAGCAGGTGGCGGACCGCGAGCAGGTGCGGGAACTCGACGAGCATGCCGACGACGATCGCCGTGGTGATCAGTGGCTGGTGGGGGAGTGCTGCACTCGTCAGCCCGATCATCAGGGGCGCGTTGCGCGCTGCCGTCGTCATCGCGAGCAGCGCCGACCGCGGGTACGGCAGTGCGGCGAGGCGTGACGCCCACTCGGCCGCGATGAACACGACGGCGAAGAAGACCACCGCGCACCCCAGCACGGCGACGAACACCGGCAGGTTCGCCAGCAGCAGCGCGATGTGCGAGGCGAAGAGCCCGGCGACCATCGCGCCCACGATCCAGGGAACCGCGCGGCCGGGCAGGGTGGCGGCGCGGGCTCGGGCGCCGTCCGGCAGCAGTGAGATCCCGAGGCGGATCACCACGGCGATCGCGGCGGGCAGGACGAACCACTGCAGCAGGGTGCCGACGGTCCCCACGGCATCGATGCCGGCGTTGCCGCCCAGGACCGTGATCCACGCCGGGAACAGCAGCAGCTGGGTGACCATGTTGATCGGCAGCAGGGTCGCCCCGACAGCGGTGTCCCCGTCGCTCAGGCGGGTGAACGCCAGGAACCAGTCGGTGCAGGGTGCCAGGAAGTACAGCATCACGCCGAGTTGGACGGCGGGGTGCCCGGGCAGGGCCATGCGGGTGAGCAGGAACGCGACGAACGGGGCGAGCAGGAAGTTCATGCTCCAGGCGATGCCGATGACCTTCCACGCGCCCGGCGTCCGTGGGAGGCGGCGCAGCGGGACGTCGACGAACAGGGCGACGACCAGGGTGATCACCAACGGGTCCACCACGGAGCCCATGGCATCGCCGCTCGCGGGGGAGGTCCCGCCGATCACCGACCCGACCAGGATGGCGCCGCCGACGATCGCGGGGGTGGCCCAGAGTCGTGCACCGGCGGGGTGGGCGGGCCGCTGTGCCGGCATCAGCACGCGCATTCGACACCGCAGCAGCTCAGGTCGTCGGTGAGCATCCCGGCGTCGTCCCACTCCTGCAGGGCGCCGCAGTCGCGTCCGGCTCGTTCGCCGATGACGCGGGCGAACCGCTGCCGGAACTTGTACACGAAGCAGAACTGCAGCCCACCGTGCCGGAGCGCCGTGCCTGCCAGGAACAGCCCGGGCGTGGTGGTCGACTCGTCGTCCTCGGTGAGCAGCGGCCAGCCGTCAGCGCGGGTGTCGAACAGGCTCGCGGCCGGCCCGAGCCCCGGGCCGTACCCGGTGGCGAGGATCGGTGGCACGTCCGACACCAAGGCGGTCCGTCCGGCGACGCCGACGGTGAACCCCTCTCCGGACCGTTTGATGCCGGTGACCTGGCCGTCGTCGACCAGGGTGAGGCGTCCACTGGCCCGCGCGGCCGCGAGCCGTTGACGGGTCCGCGGGGCGAGGCGGAACGACGGGTCGGACCCGCTGCCGGCGTCCCAGGGGTGGGACGGGTCGACGACCGTCACCGTCGCCCCCTGCTCGACGTGGTGGCACGCCAGGTCGATGCCGGACTCGAAGCCGCCCACGACCACCACGTGTCCGGACTGCGCCACCCAGGCTGCCTCGGCGGACGCGTGCACCCCGAGCGAGGTGCCCGCGCAACGGGGCAGGATCGGGTCGGAGAACTCGCCGCCGGCCCAGACCACGTTGCGGGTGACGACGGGGCCGCGGCTCGTGGTCACGCGGAAGCGGTCGTCGTCCGGCTCGATGTGCTCGACCTCGGTGTCGAGCAGGGTCGGCAGGTGGAAGGCCGCGACGACGCCGCGCAGGTACCGGGCGTACTCCGGCCCCGAGGGGTAGTCGGTCCCCAGGCTGTAGGCGGGGGAGGTGCGCGGGTGGACCGCGTTGAGGTCGGTGGCCCCGAACCCGTTCCCGGTGAAGGACGGCGTCAGGAACCGCTGGTGCTCGGGCCACCGCCGGAACGTGTCCCCGACGACGCCGCGTTCGACGACGCCGAACAGCAGGCCGTCGACGGCATGGAGTGCCAGGCCGGTGCCGACGCCGGCCGGTCCGGCTCCGACCACGAGGGCGTCGAGGGTCTCGGTGGGGTGTGGTGCTGGCATGGGGTCGGTCTTCCCAGCAGCTGTGGCTGCGTCGATGGAACGGCCACCGTCGTGTGGTCGCTGCACGCCATCTTAGTGAGAAGACTTATCAACAAGCTACTGCGGCATCAGCCCGCCGGCGTCGAGTACAGGACCGCCAGGGTCGCTCCAAGTCCGACGACCACGATGCCGAGGTCGAGCACGGCCAGGGTGACGAGTCGGGTCCGTTGCGGCCGGACGGCCATCCGGACCACGACCATCGCCACGAACAACACGACGACGAGCACCAGCGCCGGCCAGCCGATCGTCGGCGCTCGGATCGCCATGAGCACCATCACCGCGGCGACGATGACGGCCGTGACGGCTCCCCACACGAGCCAGTTCGAGCCCGACGCCGTCCGGAGTGCGGGCTGGTCGCCGACGCGGGTGGGATCGGGGCGGCGGGGCTGTTCGTCGGACACGAGCCGGACGGTACGCGGCGGCCCCTGCCCGTGCCCGCAGCCGCCCGGACACGAGAGGATGGGGTGTGCACACCGCCGCGACCATCCTCGACGCCGTCGTCCGGCACATCGACGCGACGGGGTTCGCCGCACACGGCATCCACGTGCGCACGCGGACTGCGGCGCCGGGCACCGACGGCACCGCGGACGACGTCGCCGAGTACCACTGGACCCCCGACGTCCGGCGCGAGGTCCACTCCGCCGCCAAGGGAGTCTGCGTCCTGGCCGCCGGCATCGCCGCCGACGACGGCGTGGTCGACCTCGAAGAACCGATCGCGACGTACCTGGTCGGCACCGGCCTCGGGGCGGAGACCGGCCTCTTGCTCGGCCACGGCATCGACCGGGTCACCCTCCGGCACCTGCTCACCATGACGAGCGGGATCGACATGCCCTGGTCGGCGACCGAGCTGACGGACTGGCCGGACCTGGCGGCCGAGTTCCTGCGGCGACCGTCCCGCGGCCGGGTGTTCCAGTACGCGAACGCCAGCACCTACACCGCGATGCGCGTGCTCGAGGCCCGGGTCGGTGACGTCGGCGCGTTCGTCACCGAACGGCTGTTCGCGCCGCTCGGCATCCGGGACGTCGAGTGGCAGCGCTGCCCGAACGGGTTCGTCGCCGGCGGCGAAGGGCTGTCGCTCCGCACCGAGGAACTCGCCCGCATCGGGCACCTGATCCGCGACCGCGGGGTCGTCGACGGACAGCGGATCGTCAGCGCGCGGTGGTGCGACGCGATGCACACCGACTGGGTGGAGCGCGAGGGCACCGGCCCCGGCTACGAGCGCTACGCGATGGCGGGGTGGGGTGGTCCCGGCCGGCTCTGGCGGCTGCACGGTGCGTACGGGCAGATGCTGCTGTTCGACGAGACCGAGGCGAGCAACGACCCCGGCACCGTCGTCACCATCACCGCCGACGACCACTTCGGCGCCGACGCGCTCGCCGTCTTCGTCGCCGACGAGCTGGCCCGCCAGGACCCCCGCCGGTAGCGACCGCGACCATCCGACCTGCACGTCCGCGCGCGCCCGGCGTGGGAGGATCGATCAGTGCAGCAGCAACCCGTCGCGATCATCATCGCGGCCATGAGCGAAGAGGTCTCGGCCTTCGCCGACCTCTTCGGCGGCGTCCCCGTCCTCGACGGCCCCGTCGGTGGCCACGACCCGCACCAGCTGCTCGACATCGGCGGCGCCACGGTCGTCGTGCGCCGCAGCGGCATCGGCTTCACGAACGCCACGGCCGCGGTCGCCCACGGCTTCCACGACTTCGGCCCGGGCATCCCGGTCATCAGCGTCGGGACCGCCGGCGGGCTCATGCACGGTGTCGCCATCGGTGACGTCGTGGTCGGCGACCGGTACGTCAACCTCAACGCCGACGCCACCGCGTTCGGCTACGCCCTGGGCCAGGTCCCCGGCATGCCGACCGGCTACGCGCCGGACGCCCGGCTCGTCGAGCTGGCGATGGGCGCCGACATCGCGTGGCCGCTGCGGTCGGCGACGATCGGCTCGAGCGAGGTCTTCGTGACCGAGGGTCGTGCCCGCGCACTCCGGGTCGCGTTCCCCGACGTGGCCGCGGTCGACATGGAGTCGGCCGCGATCGCGCAGTTCGCCCACGTGCACGACATGCCGTTCGTGTCGGTCCGGTGCATCAGCGACCTCTGCGCGCCGGACGGCGCCGAGTTCCGCGAGCACCTGGACGACGCCGCGGCACGCGCAGCGCGCGTGGTCCACGACCTGGTGCTCGGACTGCGTTCCTGAGTCCGCACCGGTGCACCGGCCTGGAGGCGTGACTCGCCGCCGCCGGTCTGCCGGCGGTGATCCGGGCCTCCAGTCCATCCCGCTTGGTCGCGTCCGTGCCTGCGTTCCGCGGCCATCAGGCGGCCGGAACTGCGTTCCACGGACGTTCCGGGACGGATCGCGAACTCGGCTCCGAGGCCCTCGCTAGCCTCCATCCCGGGGGCCCAAGGAACCACGGCCAATCACACAGGGAGATCAGCCATGAGCGCCTACACGAGCGACGAGAACGTCGAACCCGCACGCATCACCACCTTCAAGCGCGTCCGCAAGCAGTGGCGTCGGACGGGTGAGGTCGGCTACACGCACAGTGGCAGCGACTTCTTCCGCGACGACGCCCCGGAAGCGGTCCAGCGGTAACCAGCGGCAGCCACGAAGTGCCCGCCAGGAGCGATCCTGGCGGGCACTTCTGCGTCAGCGACCGAGCTGGTCCCGCAGGTAGGGCGCGGTCCGGCTGGTGGTCGACGCGGCGACCTCGGCGGGCGTGCCGGAGGCGACGACCCGACCGCCGTCCTCGCCGCCCGACGGGCCCATGTCGATGACGTGGTCGGCGCTCGCGACGACGTCCATGGCGTGCTCCACCACGACGACCGTGTTGCCCGCGTCGGTCAGGCGGGCGAGCTGGGCGGTGAGCAGCTCGACGTCGGCCGGGTGCAGGCCGGTGGTGGGCTCGTCGAGCAGGTACAGGGTGTGGCCGGTCCGCGCACGCTGTAGTTCCGTGGCGAGCTTGATGCGCTGCGCCTCGCCGCCGGAGAGCTCCGGAGCGGGCTGGCCGAGCCGCAGGTAGCCGAGGCCGACCTCGCGGAGGGTCTCGAGTCCGCGCCCGGCTGCGGGCAGGGACGCCAGGAACGGCGCCGCTTCGTCGACGGTCATGCCGAGGACGTCGGCGATGGACGCCCCGTTCCACCGGACCTCGAGCGTCTCGGCGGTGTAGCGGGAGCCGTGGCACTCGGGGCACGGTGCCCAGCTGCCCGGCAGGAAGAGGAGTTCGACGGACACCGACCCCTCGCCCTGGCAGACCTCGCACCGACCGCCGGCGACGTTGAACGAGAACCGTCCGGCGGTCCAGCCCCGGGCCTTCGCGTCGTCGGTCTGGGCGAAAGCGGCCCGGACCGCGTCGAACAGGCCGGTGTAGGTGGCGAGGTTCGAGCGGGGGGTCCGGCCGATCGGCTTCTGGTCGACCTGGACGACGCGGTCGATGAGCGGGTGCGACGTCGCGACGCCGGGCAGCACGCCGCCGACGAGCGACGACTTGCCGGAGCCGCTGACCCCGGTGACCGCGGTGAGCACACCGAGCGGCAGGTCGACGTCGAGCCCCCGCAGGTTGTGCAGGGTGAGGTCGCGGAGTTCGAGCGTGCCGATCGGGGACCGGGCGGCACGGTCGGCGGTCGGCTGCCGGGGCTCCAGGAAACGCCGGGTGACCGAGGCCTCGACCTCGGCCAGGCCGGCGACCGGGCCGCTGTACAGGACGGTGCCGCCACCGGTGCCCGCGCGGGGGCCGACGTCGACGATCCAGTCGGCTCGGCGCACGATGCTCATGTCGTGCTCGACGACGAAGACGCTGTTGCCGCCGGCACGCAGGTCGTCGAGGACGTCGACGAGGGACTCGGCATCGGCGGGGTGCAGCCCGGCGCTCGGTTCGTCGAGCACGTAGACGACACCGAACAGGCCGGAGCGCAGCTGCGTCGCGATCCGCAGCCGCTGGCTCTCACCGGGGGAGAGCGTCGGGGTGGCGCGGTCGAGCGCGAGGTAGCCGAGCCCCAGGCCGACCAGGACCTCGACGCGGGTGAGCAGGTCGCGGGAGATCGCCACGGCGACCTCGGTGTGCTCGCCGGACGATGCTCGCGACGTCGCCGCTGCCGCGTCGGTGATCGCGGCGATCGGGCGCAGGACGTCGGCCAGGCCGGTCAACGGCAGGGCGTTCAGCTCGGCGATCGAGTGGCCGCCGATCGTGACGGCGAGTGCGGCTCGGGTCAGGCCGGTGCCGCCGCACAGCCCGCACGGGCCGGACTCGACGAACTGCAGCACCTTCTTGCGCTGGGTCTCGCTCTGCGAGTCGGCGAGGGTGTGCAGCACGAACTGGCGGGCGCTCCAGAACCGGCCCTTGTAGGGCTTCGCCACGCGGTCGCGCTTCGGCTGCACCTGCACGACGGGCTGTTCCTCGGTGAAGAGCAGCCAGTCGCGGTCCTCGCGCGACAGCTCGCGCCACGGGCGGTCGATGTCGTAGCCGAGCACGGCGGTGACGTCGCGCAGGTTCTTGCCCTGCCACGCACCGGGCCAGGCGGTGATCGCGCCGTCGCGGATGCTCAGCGACGGATCGTGCACGGCCGATGCCTCGGTCACCTCGTGCGCGGTCCCGATGCCGTGGCACCGGGGACAGGCGCCGGCGACGGTGTTCGGCGAGAAGGAGTCCGACTCGAGCCGGTCGGCGCCGGACGGGTAGGTGCCGGCACGCGAGTAGAGCATGCGCATCGAGTTCGACAGCGTGGTCATCGTGCCGACGGTGGAGCGGGAGCTCGGGGCGCCGCGACGCTGCTGCAGGGCGACGGCGGGCGGCAGCCCGGTGATCGAGTCGACGTGCGGGGTGGAACCCTGCGCGATCAGCCGCCGCGCGTACGGGGCGACGGACTCGAGGAACCGGCGCTGCGCCTCGGCGAAGACGGTGCCGAAGGCGAGTGAGGACTTGCCGGAGCCGGAGACGCCGGTGAACGCGACGATCCGGTCGCGGGGGATGTCCACGTCGACGTCGCGCAGGTTGTTCTCGCGGGCGCCTCGGACGCGGATGAAGTCGTCCGGCCCGGGTCGGTCGTCGGTGGGGGTCGAGCGAGGAGCGGGCATTCGCTCGATCGTAGGCTCGGCCACTGGGAGAAGCAGTACCGGTGCGGAACCGCGAACGACGAAGAGCCGCTCCGCCCTGATCGGCGGAGCGACTCTTCGTGTCGTGCGGTGTTGTGGTGGTGCGGGGTGTTACTTGATCTGTGCGGTGATGGTGGCGGTGCCGACGAGGAGGCCGCGCTTGACGGCGTCGGTGCCGAAGGTCTTGTTCAGCAGGCCGGCGGCGTCTTCGGAGATGTGGACGGTGGTGCCGGTGAGGATGGCGTTGTCGCCCTCGAGCTGGAGGGGCTTGAGGGAGCCGCCGTGCAGCTCGAACAGGAACGCGTTGGCCGCGGCGACCTTGCCGTTGACGAGGACGTCGCCGTAGAGCTTGGACGAGCCCGGGTTCACGACGAAGTTCTCCAGCGTGACGGTGGTGTCGCCGGCCTTCAGGGTCAGTCCCGAGTCGTCGTGGTTCAGCAGGCCCTGCACGTACGGGCGGTAGTTGCCGTCGGGGGACCAGTAGGTGACCGACCCGGCGGTGATCGGGAACGACACCGACCCGTCAGCCAGGGTCGCGTCGCCGGAGACGCCGGGGGTGAGCTTCAGGGCGGTGAGGGCGTCGGTGAAGCCGGAGTCGAGCTTCACGGCGGTGGAGCCGCCGAGGACCTCGGGGACCGAGGCGACGGGTGCGGGGATCTTCGACGACGACGAGGACACCGTGTGCACGTTCGGGGTCGCGGCCTGGGCGGAGGAGATCCCGAACGCGGCACCGCCGAGGACGAGGGCGCCGGTCGTGGCGAGGGTGATGGAGGTCTTGAGGCTCTTACGCATCGTGATCAGTCCTTTGCTGTTGTCGCGCTCGGCGCGGCTGCTGTGTGCGCGCCGAACACACCCTTGGTGGGGTGGAGAACCAGCGATGTGCGGCTGGTGAGCGCTCCGGGTGTTTCCCGGTCGTTGCAGGTGATTCGGCACCCTGCGGCGAAGAGTTTGGACGGATCTGCCGTCGTTACCGCTCTGTGACCTTCGGGCTCATCCGGACAGCAGTCACGCCCGCAAGTACGTTCTCTGAGAGGCCGCTGAACGTGGTCCATCGAGAAAGGCATTCCCCATGGCATCGACGTCCAGTCGTCCCACCTCCGTCACCGTGTCGTTCGTCATCTGGCTGGTGGTGGTCCTGGCGAACATCCTGCAGGGCATCATCGGTCTGGTCTCGGGTGGCAGCTCCTCCGCCGCACAGGACGTCGGCACCGCCCCGCTCGTCGGCGGCGCGATCTTCGCGTTCATCCTGGCCGTGATCGAGCTCATCATCGTCTTCAAGATGCGCGACGGCCGCAACTGGGCCCGCATCGTGCTGACGGTCCTCGCGGTCCTGCAGCTCATCGGTGTCGGCGTCGGCGCGGCCTCGGGTGGCAACGCCTTCGGCTGGATCGGTGGCGTCGCGGTGCTCATCGCGACGATCCTGATGTACGTCGGTGGCGCGAACGGGTACTTCCGTCGCCACTGAGCACGCGTGCGGATGCGCTCCTGCGTGACGCACACCGGTCGCTGAACGCGACCACCTGACGGACGGGAGGCCCGGTGCCAGCTGGCACCGGGCCTCCCGTCCGTCGTCTGGCCGGGTCAGAACGCCTTGCCCGGGTTCAGGGTCCCCGCCGGGTCGAGTGCGTCCTTGACGGAGCGGTGCATCGCGAGCACGCGGTCGCCGAGCTCGACCCGCAGGCCCGGCAGCTTCAGCAGCCCGACGCCGTGCTCACCGGTCACGGTCCCACCGAGCGCCAGGCAGTCCGCCACGATCTGGTCGAACGCGGTCTTCGCGCGGGCCTTCGCGGCGTCGTCGCCCTCGGGCGCGATGATCAGCGGGTGCAGGTTGCCGTCGCCGGCGTGCGCGATGTTGGCGATCGTGACGTCCTGTTCGTTCGCGGTCACCTGGATCCGCCGGAGCATCTCGGGCACCGCGCTCCGCGGCACGCAGATGTCCTCGGTCAGCACCGGGCCGAGCCGTTCGAGCGCCGGGTAGGCGAGTCGGCGGGCCTGGAACAGCCGGTCGATGTCCCCGGGGTCGGTGGCCCGCTCGACGTCCGTCCCACCGGCCTCGGCGAACACGTCCGCGACGTGGTCGGCGATCTCGTCACCGGCCGCACCGCGCTCGTCGACCCGGGCGAGCAACAGGGTGTCGACGTCCGCAGGCAGCCCGAGGTGCATCCAGTCGTCGACGGCCCGCAGGCAGGTGCGGTCGACGATCTCGAGTGCCGCGGGGACGATCCCCGCACGCGAGATCGCGGCCACGGCGTCGCCCGCTGCGGTCAGCGAGGGGAAGTACCCGATCACCGCCCGTTCGTCACGGCCGGCCAGGGGGAGCAGCTTCACGGTGACCGACACGACGATGCCGAGCGTGCCCTCGGAACCGACCAGCAGTCCGGTGAGGTCGTACCCGGCGACGCCCTTCGCCGTCCGGCGGCCGAGCTCCACGACCGACCCGTCGGCCAGCACGACGGTCATGCCGAGCACGTAGTCGCGGGTGACCCCGTACTTGACGCAGCAGATGCCGCCGGCGTTCGTCGCGACGTTGCCGCCGATCGTCGAGATCGCCGAGCTCGCGGGGTCCGGCGGGTACCAGAGGCCGTGCTCGGCGACCGCGGCGCGGAGTGCGTCGTTGATGACGCCGGGTTCGGTGACCGCGTAGCGCTCGTCGGTGTTCACCTCGAGCACCCGGTTCATCCGCTCGAGCGACACGACGATCGAGTCGGCCATCGCGTTGGCACCGCCGGACAGACCGGTGCCGGCACCGCGGGGAACGACCCGGAGGCCGGCGGCGGCTGCCCAGCGGACGGCGGTGACGACGTCGTCGGTGCTGCGTGCCAGGACCACGGCGAGCGGTGCCGTGGAGTCGGCCCACTCGGCGTCGTCGTGGCGGTAGCGCTCGAGCGACTCCGGGTCGCGGAGCACCTGGTCGGGCCCCAGCAGGTGTTCGAGGGCGGTGGCGTCGGCTGCGGTGGCGGATGCGGCGGTGACGGTCATGCGGGGTGGGGGTCCTTCCGGGGCGCGGCGGTGCGGTTCGGGTGCATCGACGATACGCCGGTCAGTCCAGGCAGAACTCGTTGCCTTCGACGTCCTGCATGACGATGCACGACTCGTTCACCTGGTCCGCCGTCATCCGACGGACCTGGGTGCCGCCGAGCCCGACCAGTCGGGCGCTCTCGGCGTCGAGGGCCGCGAGCCGTTCGGCACCGGTCATCCCGGTGCCGACCCGGACGTCCAGGTGCACGCGGTTCTTCACCGTCTTGCCCTCGGGGACGCGCTGGAAGAACAGGCGGGGCCCGGCACCGGTCGGGTCGACGCACGCGAAGGCCGATCCCTGGTGCTCCGGCGGCAGCGACCGGTCGAACGCGTCCCAGTCGGCGAACCCCGGTGGGGGCGGTGGCACCACGTAGCCGAGGACCTCGCACCAGAACCGTGCGACACGCTCCGGCTCGGCGCAGTCGAACGTCACCTGGACCTGTCGCACCGTTGCCATGGCGCCGAGGATACGACGATGCACGACCGGCGTCCGCTCAGCGTCCGCTCGACTTCCGCCCGGCGTCCGCTCGACGTCCGCTCAACCGAGCTGGGCGGCCGCGGCTCGGAGCTCGGCGAGCGCGGCCGTGGCGTGGTCGGCCAGTCGGTCGTCGTCGGCGCGCCCCACACCCGACCACCGCTCGAAGCCCTGCTTGAAGGCGAGGACACCCATCTCGGCGGCCAGTCGAGCGGGCGCGTCGGGGACACCGCGGCCGACCAGGGCGTCGGTCATGGCCGCGGCCATCCCGACGCTCTTGAGGGCGTCGCGCTCCTGCAGCTCGGCGCTGGCGGCGACGGCCGCTCGCAGTCGTGGTCCGAGCTCGCGGTTCAGCGGGCCCATCTCGTCCGAGGCCCGTTCCAGTCCGGCGGCGACGGCATCGAGCGGGGTGGCGTCGGCCGGTGCGTCGGTGATGCCCTCGGCCAGGAGTCGGCTCAGGGTCTCCTGCCCGGCGACGAGCAGTTCGCGCTTGTCCGGGAAGTGCCGGAAGAACGTGCTCTTCGTGACGCCGGCGCGCTCGGTGATCTGCGCGACGGTCGTCTCGTCGTAGCCCTGCTCGGAGAACAGGTCGACCGCGGCCAGGACCAGTCGTTCCCGGGCCCCGGGTTGCCATCGCACCATGCGACGATCATACGCGACGGGACAATTGTCCCGTCGCGGGTGTACGGTGACGGTACAAAAGTCCCATCACTTCTGAGGAGCACCCATGCACGTCTTCGTCACCGGCGGCACCGGCACCATCGGCACCGCGGTCGTCACCGAACTCATCGCCGCCGGGCACACCGTCACGGCCCTGGCCCGGTCGGACCGGTCGGCCGCTGCCCTCGTCGCCGCGGGGGCGACCCCCGCCCGCGGTGCGCTCACCGACCTCGACGTGCTGCGCGAGGGCGCACGCGCCGCCGACGGGGTCATCAGCCTCGCGTTCTCGAACGACTTCAGTTCGGCGGAGGCGCTCGAGCGGGGGATCACCGAGGAAGGCGCCGCCATGGCCGCACTCGGCGAGGCGCTCGTCGGCAGCGACCGCCCGTTCGTCGTCGTCTCCGGCACGCCGTGGGAGCCCGGTCGGGCCTCGGTCGAGACCGACCCGCTCCCGCTCGAGGGGCCGGTCGCGGGTCGAGCCCGATCCGTCCTCGCCGCCCTCGACCTGGCGGCACGGGGCGTCCGGGTCTCGGCGATCCGGCTGCCGCGCACCGTGCACGCGGACGGCACGGGCGGATTCGCCGGCATCCTGACCGAGACGGCCCGACAGGCAGGGGTCGCGGGCTACCCCGGCGACGGCGAGCAGCGGTGGCCCGCCGTGCACGCAGCGGACGCCGCGGTGCTGTTCCGGCTCGCGCTCGAAGGTGCACCGGCGGGGACCGTCTGGCACGCGGTCGCCGACGAGGGCGACCGGGTACGTGACCTGGCCGAGGTCATCGGGCGTCGGCTCGGCCTGCCGGTCGAGCGGGTGGCCGACGAGACGTTCGGCGCGTTCGCGCCGATCTTCGCGATGGACCAGCCGGCGTCGAGTGCCCACACGCGTGACGCGCTCGGCTGGGTCCCGACCCACCCGAGCCTGCTCGAGGACCTGGAGAACGTGCAGCGCTGAGCGCGGCCCGCACCGTCAGCGGTGGGCGCACGGCGCGCCGGACGGGAGGCTCGGTGCCGGGCCGCCACGGGCCTCCCGTCCGCCGTGCAGCCGCGTCAGTGCTGCTTGCCGCGTAGGCGGCCGATGCCCAGCACGATGCCGACGACGACCATGCCCAGCGCGAGGCCGACCACGGCCGACACGGCCGTGTCGGCGATCCAGACGACGACGGGGCCTGCGGCCTCGAGCGTGTGCTCGATCACGTGCAGCAGGTCGTACGGCCCGTGCCAGAAGGTCTCGGCGAGGTTCGCGATGACCAGGTGTCCACCGACCCACAGCATCGCGACCGTGCCGATGACGCTGATGACCCGGAAGACCATCGGCATCGCACGCACGATGCGGGCGCCGATCCGGCGGGTGCGGCGGACGGAGTTCTTCATCATCTGCAGGCCGATGTCGTCGACCTTCACGAGCAGTGCCACAGCGCCGTAGACGACGGCCGTCATGACCAGACCGATCACGATCAGGGCGCCGAGCGTCGGCCAGAGCCCCAGGTCGGGATCGAGGCCCGCCAGTGCGATGAGCATGATCTCGGTGCTCAGGATCAGGTCGGTGCGGATGGCGCCGAAGACGAGCTTCGGTTCGGTGACGGCCTCGTCGGACCCGCCCTCGTGGTGGACACCGAACCACTCGGTGACCTTCTCGGCGCCCTCGAAGCACAGGTACGTGCCGCCGAGCAGCAGCAGCCACGGCAGCACCCCGGGTGCGAAGGCCGTGAGCAGCAACGCCAGCGGGATGATGATGATGAACTTGTTGAACAGGCTGCCGAGGGCGATGCGCCCGACGACCGGGAGTTCACGAGCGGGCTCGAGACCCTGCACGTACTGGGGCGTGACGGCGGCGTCGTCGATCACGACCCCGGCGGTCTTCGCGCTGGCCTTGAGGGCTGCGGAGAGGATGTCGTCCACCACGGCGAGCAATCCGACTGACAATTCGTTCTCCACTCGTCTGACCTGTGACCGTGCACAGCGTAGTGGCCGCGGAGCATCCTGAACGCCAGCCACGGGGCGTCCGTAGGCTCGCGGCATGGCTGACTTCACCGCATCCCAGGCCGCCGTCGTCCGGATCGAGCGTTCCGAGCAGGGGCGCTGGGACCTCTCCGTCATCAGCGACGCCGGTGTCGCGATGGGGCACGGGGTGTACCTGTTCGACGCGGACCACGACGACGCCGAGGACGAGCAGGCCGCGGCCCTCGACTTCGTCCGCGACTACGGGTTCCGGTTCGAGCGCGACGCCGTGCAGGCCGACGGTCCCGACGCCTTCTGGGCACCGCTGCTGCCGTCCGACCAGCAGTAGGCGCTGCAGCGCGCGGGACTCAGCGCGCGGAGTCCTCGAACCCGATCAGCCAGGTGACCCCGTACGCGTCACGGACGGCGCCGTCCCAGTCGCCCCACGGGCGCTGCTGCAGCGGGTCGACGACCGTGCCGCCCTCGGCGAGCTGGTCGAACCACCGGCGCAGGACGTCCGGTTCCGCGGCGCCGAGCAGTGAGAAGAGCAGCCCCGTTGCCGAGAACGGGGTGTCGCCCTCGCTCGCGTCCGCGGCGAACAGCTGCAGCTCGCCGGTGAGCTGGCCGTGCGCGACGGCGTCGGCCGGACCGTCCGTGCGGGAGAAGTCCGCGTAGGTCGCGATCTGCACGTCGCCGCCGAACACCCCCTGCCAGTGCTCGAGGGCCTGCCTGGCGGTGCCGGCGAACTGGAAGTACGGCGCGGGTCCGGTCGTGTGCATGCCCGGCAAGGTACTCCGGCGTGCGGCGTGGGGGAACCCCGGGGCTCGTCAGTCGAGCAGCGCGAGTGCGCGCTCCACGACGTCCTCCGGTCGTCCGTCGCCGTGCAGTGCCCACCAGGTCAGTGCGGCGCTCGCGGCGGCGGCCAGCGTGTGGGCGCGCACGGCCACGGCGAGGTCGTCGGCGGTGACCCCGTCCCGCTCGGCCACGTACCGCAGGATCTCGTCGGTCAGGGCCGTGACCGTGGCGGTGCCGACGTGCTCGAGCGACGGGTTCGCGCGGATGACCCGGAGCCGGTGTCGGGTGACCTCGACCGCGTCGACCGGGAACGTCGCACCGATCCGGTAGGCCGCCCGGAGTGCCACCGCCGAGGGCTCGTCGGCGGGCCGTGACCGCAGGGCTTCGCGGAACCGTGCGGCGAACTCGTCGAGACCGCCCCAGACCAGCGCCGCCTTGTTCGGGAACAGCCGGAAGAGCGACCGGCGACTGACCCCGGCCGCCGCGGCGACGTCGTCCATCGACACCGCGTCGAAGCCCTGGTCGTCGAACAGCCGGAGTGCGACGAGGGACACGGCGTCGGGGTCGATGGTGCGCGGGCGCCCCGTCGGACGGTCGTTCGTCGAGCGCATGGAGACCTTTCGGCACTGAGTGCTATAACCGGGTGTGGCGCAGCGAGCGCCCCGCATCGAGGAGACCACATGACCGACACCACCGCCGGACGGTTCACCGGCAGGACCATCATCGTCACCGGAGCGGGTTCCGGCATCGGACGCGCCACGGCGACCCGCATCGCGAGCGAGGGCGGGCGCGTCATCGCGACCGACGTCGTGGCCGAGCGGCTCGACGCACTCCGCACGGAGCTCGAGGGCTTCGCCGTGGAGACCGTCGTCGGGGACGTCTCCGCGAGCGAGACCATCGACGCACTCATCGCCGTCGCCGGCGACCGGGTGGACGGGCTCGCCAACGTCGCCGGCATCATGGACGCGTTCCTGCCGCCGGACGAGGTCGACGACGCCACGTGGGAGCGCGTCTTCAGCGTCAACGTCACCGGCCCGATGCGCCTGACCCGCGCCGTGCTGCCGCTGATGATCGCCGCCGGCAAGGGATCGGTCGTGAACGTCGCGTCCGAGGCCGCGTTGAAGGCCTCGGCCGCCGGTGCTGCCTACACCTCGTCGAAGCACGCCATCGCCGGGTACACCAAGAGCGTCGCGTTCTTCCACGGGCCGCAGGGCATCCGGGCGAACGCCGTGGCACCGGGTGCGGTCGCCACGAACATCGAGGCGCCGATGCGCAGCGAGTACGCGGCCCGCCGGGTCGGTCCGATCATGCAGACCACCATCCCGCCGGTCGCCCAGCCCGAGCAGCTCGCCGCCGCCATCACCTGGCTGCTGAGCGACGACTCGGCGAACGTCAACGGCGCGGTGCTGCCGAGCGACGGTGGCTGGTCCGTCGTCTGACCCGTTGCTGCGGCACGAGACGCCGTCGTCACGTCGAGACGCCTCCGGAAACGGGGGTGTCTCGACGACTTCGCGGCGTCGGGCAGACACGACGGCGTGTTCGCCACCCGGCCACCTGACGGACGGGAGGCCCGTGGCGACACCGCCACGGGCCTCCCGTCCGCCTCCGGCCACGTCGACGACGCGCGGGTCCTTCCCAGAGCGCGTGCGCTGGAAAGCGGAATCGGGCGTACCGGGCAGGAAGTTCCTGCCCGGTACGCCCGATCCGACACGGCGAGCCGACGGCCGGCGGCTCAGGAGACGAGCGCCGCCATCTCGCGCACGACGGCACGGAGCCGATCCGCGAGCTCGTCGTTGCTCCGCACGGTCTCGCGGTGCGCCACCTCACTGAGCGCCGACATCACCAGGGTCACCGCGGTGCGGGCGGTCTGCGCGTCCGTGCGGGTGCCGACGACGCTGAGCAGGGACTGGCGCGACTCGGCCATCCACTGCATCACCATCGAGGACATCTCCGGCCGGAGCACGAGCAGCTCCTTCATGCGGCGGCGGTCCTGCGAGAGCGGGACGGTGGCCGCGACCAGGGCGCACAGGTCGTCGACCAGGGCGCCGTCGGCCTCGGCGAACCAGGCCGCTGAGCGCTCCGGGACCTCGACGGAGTCGAGCCCGAGCGCCGCGTGCGCCTTCGACGAGAAGTAGTTGAAGAAGGTGCGGGGGAGACGTCGGCGTCGGCGCAGATCTGCTCGACCGTGACGCCGTCGAGTCCGTGCGCGGACACCAGCGTGAGCGCTGCGTCGTGCAGCGCTTGCCGGGTCTGCTGCTTCTTCCGTTCTCGCAGCGTGCACGGCTCCGTTGCCGCAGCCGCTGCCGGGGTGGTGATCACGTGGACTCCTGCTGGGTTGGTGTGTGTGGGAGGGGCGCCCGCCCGGAAAGGGGGCACGGACGGACGCCCCGGTCGGTCACCGACGGTGCGTCGGCGTGGATCCGGTCGAACCCGAGCCGGTCGAACCCGAACCGGTCGAACCCGAACCGGTCGGCACGGACCCGGTCGGCACGGACCCGGTCATCGGGCCGGTGAACGAGCCGGCCTCGGCTGCGGCGGCGCCCGCCTCGGCCTCGAGCTGTGCTTCGGCGGACATGTCGGCCTGCTCCTGCAGGGCGGACCGCTGGCGCAGCGGCGGCACCCGGAAGAACCAGGTCAGCACGAACGCGAGCAGGATGACGCCGAGACCGACCCAGTAGATCGTCACGGACGAGGCGTTGAAGCCCGCCATGAACGGCCGGGTCAGGCGGCTGTCGGCACCGGTCAGGAACGAGGTGTCGTTCGTGCTGGTGGCGCTGTCGCTCGTGGTGTTGCCGTCGTCGATCTTCTTCGCCAGCTCCGGGGTGAGCTCGTCGACCCAGTAGGAGCGCTGGTCGGCGTCCGCCCAGTCGACGGACACGGTGCCGTCCTGCACGCTGGCGTGCGCCTGTTCGGCGACCTGCTCGAGTGCCGACTGTTCGGCGGCCGGCGTGGCCGCGGCGACCTGCTGGTCGATGACGGTCTGCGCTGCTGCGGCGGGCACGGCACCGGCGGTGACCTGCTGCTGCACGGCCGCGGTGACCTGCTCGGTGACCGCGGCGTCGGCGGCCTGCTTCGCCTTCGCCGAGGCGGCGTCGAGCTGCGACTGCACGGTCTTCGTCAGCGGGGTGACGACGGGCGTCCAGATCTTGTCCATGGCGCCCTGGTTCGCCTTCGCGCTGGCGACGGTCGGGTTGAGCGCGGCGTCGAGCGCCGGACCGAGGTCCTTCTGGTTCGCGGTCGCGGTCAGGATGTTCGCCGGCATCACCGAGAACAGGATGGACAGCAGCACGGCGGTGCCGAGCGTGCCACCGATCTGGCGGAAGAACGTGGCGGACGACGTGGCGACGCCCATGTCGCGGGCCTCGACGGAGCCCTGCGACGCCAGGGTCAGCGACTGCATGACCGAGCCGAGGCCGAGACCGATGAGGAACATGCCGATCATCAGGAACCAGAGCGGCTTGTCGATCGACATGAACGTCAGGACGACGTAGCCGGCGGAGACGAGCGCGGTGCCGATGACCGGGAAGATCCGGTACCGGCCGACGCGGGCGACGATCTGCCCCGAGGTGATCGAGGCGATCATCAGACCACCGACGAGCGGCAGCGTCGCGAAGCCGGACTCGGTCGGGGTCAGTCCGACGACGATCTGCAGGTAGAGCGGGATGGTGAGCATCGCGCCGAACATCGCGAAGCCGACCAGGAACCCGATGACGGTCGCCATCGAGAACGTGCCCGAGCGGAACAGCTTGAGCGGGATGATCGCCGCGTCGCCCATCTTCGACTCGATGAGCAGCAGGCCGATCAGGCCGACGACACCGACGACGTAGCAGGCGATGGCGGCGGGGGAGCCCCAGCCCCAGATGCGGCCCTGTTCGGCGACGAGCAGGAGCGGCACGAGGGTGACGATGACGGCGGTCGCGCCCCACCAGTCGACCTTCGGCTTCGCGTCGCCGGCGCCGTGCACCTTCGGCAGGTGCAGGAACACGATGACCATGAGGAGCGCCGCGACACCGATCGGCACGTTGATCAGGAGCACCCAGCGCCAGCCCGTGATCCACAGGATCTCGGAGGAACCGGCGAGCAGACCGCCGATGAGCGGGCCGATCACGGACGAGATGCCGAACACGGCGAGGAAGTACCCCTGGTACTTCGCGCGCTCACGCGGGGCGAGGATGTCGCCCATGATCGCGAGCGGCAGCGACATCAGCGCGCCGGCACCGATGCCCTGCACCGCGCGGAAGGCGGCGAGCATGAGCATCGAGGTCGACATCGACGACAGGACGGCGCCGAGGATGAAGACGACGATGCCGAAGATGTACAGCGGACGGCGGCCGAAGATGTCGGAGAGCTTGCCGTAGATCGGCGTCGCGATCGTCGAGGTGATGAGGTACGCGGTCGTCACCCAGGCCTGCTGGTCGAGCCCGTGCAGGTCGTCGCCGATCGTGCGGATCGCCGTGCCGAACACCGTCTGGCCGAGTGAGGACAGGAACATGCCCGCCATCAGGCCGTAGATCACCAGGAGGATCTGACGGTGGGTCATCAGCGGCTGCTGGCCGGCGCCCCCGGAGGCCGCGGGGGCCTCGGCGGTGTGCCGACCGTGCTGCACCGGGACGGGTGCGGTGGCGGTCATCGAACTCCTTTTTCTGGCTGTGAAACTTTGCAGACCGCGCAACGATACATCTGTTGCTTCCAGCAAGCAACTAAATGTGCCCGCTACGCTGAGCGCGTGACCGACGACCGGCGTGCCGCCGAGCGACTCCTGCGATCCCAGCTCGACCGGCTGTGGGTCCGGCAGACCCTGCGCTCCTCGCTCATCGAGTCCCGCGGCGGCCTCGACCCGACGGCCCGCGTGATCCTGCGTGCCGTCGCCGGGCACGGGCCGGTCCGGGCGACCGCGATAGCCGACGCGACGGGGTTGTCGCGCCCGGTGATCAGCCGCCGGGTCGCCTCGCTGGTCGAGGCCGAGCACCTGATCGGGTCGCCGGACCCAGCGGACGGCCGTGCCACGCTCGTCACGCTCGCCCCCGCCGGCCGACGACTGCTCGACGAGCTGGACGCCGCCGGCGCCGAGGTGTTCGACGACCTGACGGAGGAGTTCGCCTCCGACGAGCTGCGCTCGCTCGCCGAGATGCTGACGCGACTGAACGACCGGGCGGACGCGGTCCTGGGGATCGGCACCACGCGCTCCTGACGTGACCAACAGGACGGACGGGAGGCCCGTGGCGGCGTCGCCACGGGCCTCCCGTCCCTGCGGAGCGCGCATTCGAGATACCGTTGGTGGTATGAGCACGGACACCACCCCCACCACTGAGACCCTCGACGACGGGCCCGTGGTGACGTTCGCCGATCTCGGCCTGAGCGACGCTGTGCTCAAGGCCGTCAGGGACATCGGTTACGAGACCCCTTCCGCCATCCAGGAAGCCACCATCCCCACGCTCCTCGCCGGGCGCGACGTCGTCGGCCTGGCGCAGACCGGTACCGGCAAGACCGCGGCCTTCGCGCTGCCGATCCTGTCCCGCATGGAGTCCGGCAGCAAGAAGCCGCAGGCGCTCGTGCTGTCCCCGACGCGCGAGCTCGCCCTGCAGGTGTGCGAGGCGTTCGAGCAGTTCGCGTCCCACATGAAGAACGTCCACGTCCTGCCGGTCTACGGCGGCCAGGCCTACGGCGTGCAGCTCTCCGCCCTGCGCCGCGGCGTCGACGTGATCGTCGGTACCCCCGGTCGCATCATGGACCACCTGGCGAAGGGCACGCTCGACCTGTCCGAGCTGAAGTACCTGGTGCTCGACGAGGCCGACGAGATGCTCAAGATGGGCTTCGCCGAGGACGTCGAGACGATCCTCGCCGACACCCCGGACGACAAGCAGGTCGCGCTCTTCTCGGCGACCATGCCCGCGCAGATCCGCCGCATCTCGCAGCAGTACCTGACCGACCCGGCCGAGATCACCGTCAAGACCAAGACGAAGACCGCCGCGAACATCACGCAGCGCTACCTGATGGTCTCGTACCCGCAGAAGGTCGACGCGCTCACCCGCATCCTCGAGGTCGAGGACTTCGAGGGCATGATCATCTTCGTCCGCACCAAGAGCGAGACCGAGACCCTGGCCGAGAAGCTCCGTGCCCGCGGGTACGCCGCCGCCGCGATCAGCGGTGACGTCGCCCAGGCCCAGCGCGAGCGCACGGTCAACCAGCTGAAGTCGGGCAAGCTCGACATCCTGGTCGCCACCGACGTCGCCGCCCGTGGCCTCGACGTGGACCGCATCACGCACGTCGTGAACTTCGACATCCCGGTCGACATCGAGTCCTACGTGCACCGCATCGGCCGGACCGGTCGCGCCGGCCGCTCGGGTGACTCGATCAGCTTCGTCACCCCGCGTGAGCGTCGCCTGCTGTCCGCGATCGAGCGTCACACCAAGCAGCCGCTCACGCAGATGCAGCTGCCGACCATCGACGACGTCAACGAGACGCGCCTGACCCGCTTCGACGACGCCATCACCGCGGCGCTCGAGGACCAGGGCCGGATCGCCGCCTTCCGCGACGTCATCGCGCACTACGTCGAGCACCACGACGTCCCCTCGGACGACGTCGCCGCAGCCCTGGCCGTCGTGGCGCAGGGCGACTCGCCGCTGCTCCTCACCGCAGCCGACGACGCCCTCCGCAGCCAGATGGAGCGTGACGCCCGCCGGAGCGAGCGCGACGAGCGTGGTGCCCGCGACGACCGTGGCGGCCGCAACGACCGCGGCGACCGTGGTGGCGACCGCGACCGTGGTGACCGCGGCGACCGTGGCCCGCGCCGTTCGCAGCCGATGTCGCCGTACCGCATCGAGGTCGGCCGTCGTCACCGCGTCGAGCCGCGCCAGATCGTCGGTGCCCTCGCCAACGAAGGTGGCCTGCGTCGCGACGACTTCGGTGCGATCCAGATCCGTCCGGACTTCTCGATCGTCGAACTGCCGGCCGACATGGACCCCGGTGTGCTCGACCGCCTGACCGACACCCGGATCAGCGGCAAGCTCATCGAGATCCGTGCGGACCGCCGCGGTGGTGGCCGCCGCGACGACCGCGACGACCGTCCGGAGCGCAAGCCGCGCTACTGAGACGCGACCCCCTTCTGACGGGAGGCCCGGTGCCAGCTGGCACCGGGCCTCCCGTCCGTCGTCGGTGCGGGTCCCGGGCCCGCGAGACGCCGTCGTGTCGGTTCCACGCCGCCGAGTCGGCGAGACGCCGTCGGATTCGGCGGTGTCTCGGGAACACGACGGCGTCTGCCGGTACGGGCCCTGCGCATCTTGCGGTGCGGGGAACCGCAGATCCCGCCCGCAGGCGTTCCCCTGGAGTCCGCACGGTGCTGTGATGACCGGAGCCGTGACGCAGGGAGCCGCGGAGAAGGCAGGGGAACCATCGTGTACCGAGCACTCATCACCGCGGTCGCAGCCGCGGCGCTCGTCTTCGGAGGTGCGGTGCCGGCGACGGCGCACACCTCTCCGTCGGTGCCGGGAGCACCGACCGCCGTCCGCGTCACCGGCGACGCGGACAGTGCCACGCTGACGTGGCGCGGCCCGAAGCACGGCGCCGAGGTGACCGGCTGGAAGGTCGCCGTCGCCGCAGTCGCGAACCGGCACGACCACCAGGTCCACCGACTCCACCCGCGCGCCCGCTCCGACCGCTTCGACGACCTCTCGCCCGCGACCACGTACCGCTTCTCGGTGCGTGCCCTCGGCCACCGGGGGACCGGTCGCACGGTCACGCTGCGCTGGACGTCACCGTCGGTGCCCGAGCCGGAGACGACGCAGTCGCTGTTCGCCCTCGACGGCAACGGTGCCGTCGTGCGGTTCGCGGACTCCGGGAGCGGTGCGAAGACCGTCGTCGCGACGGACGGTGAAGGCTTCGCCGCGAACGCCGACGGTGACGTGTTCACCCCGTCGGCGGACGGCACCGAGATCCTGCGGGACCCGGCCGACGGCAGCGGGATCTCGATCATCGCGTCCGGCCTGCACCTGACACCGGACCTGCGCTCCGACGCCGAGGGCAACCTGTACTGGGTGGACTCGGTGACCGGTGCGGTGCAGAAGCTGTCCGTCGGCACCTCGACCCCGAAGGTCGTGCTGGACCTGGGCGGCAAGGCCGTCGGGAGCGACGAGCGTTTCTGGACGGTCACCCCGGACGGCAAGGTCGTCGTGCTCGGCGGAACGGTCAGCCAGCCGTACGTCAAGGGCACCGGCATCGCGCCCCGCACGTTCACCGGGCCCGGCGGCTCGACCGTCGGCTACCCCGCCGGCGTGCTCGCTGACTCGCACGGCAACGTCTACGTCGATATCCGCTCGCCCGGTGCCGCCGGGTCGTGGATCTGGTACCAGCTCAAGCCCGGGGCGACCGAACTGACGAAGATCGAACCGCGGTACGCGTTCGAGTACGCCGCCGCGAACGCGGACGGCTTCTCGCTCCTGCAGTCGGCGGAGTTCTGCCCCGCCCCGTCGGAGTACCCGACCAGCCCGACCGGTTGCAAGATCGACCGCGGCATCCCGGACAAGCTCGTGGTCGGCAGCGGCGGGACGTCCACCGTGCCGGTGACCGGACTGACCGCCGGGTCGCGTGGCGAGCACCTGGGTGCCGCCTCCGCCGACGGGGACGTGTTCGTCTCCATCGACAGCGGCCCCTCGGTCGGGCTGTGGAAGGTCCCCGCCGCGGGTGGAGCTGCCCAGCAGCTCGACGCGGCGCAGTACTCGAGGCTGCTGGTGATCTGACCGGCGGTGCGAGGCGGAAGGGGGATGGGGCGCAACGGCGCGTCCTGTCCCCCTTCCGTGTGCGGTGCGTGGTTTAGACCGCGCCAGCGGCCGTGCGGCGGCAGACCTCGTCCCACGGGGTCGGTTCGATGCCGAAGCGCGCCCGGCTCTCGCGGTCGTCGACCACGTACGGCGCGGTCCACTGGTAGGTCAGGTCGGCCAGCTCGCGCATCATCGGCGACACGAGCCCGCCGACGTGGAACAGGGCCGCGGGCATCCGGCGCACCGGCACCGCGGGCTTCCCCGCCGCCGTGAGGACGTCGGTGAGGGCCTGGTGCTGCGTCCGCGGGGCGTTGCTCGGCACCATCCACGTGCGACCGTGCGCGCCCGGGTCCGCGGCAGCGGCGACGAGGGTGCGGGCGACGTCGAGCACGTCGGTGAAGGTGTGCGGCAGGTCCGTGCGACCGACCATCGACACCGCCCGTCCCCGCAGCGCCGCCGGCAGCACGCGCGTGACGTGCCCGTTCGCGCCGATCCCGGGGCCGAGGTAGTCGGAGGCGCGGACCTCGACGACCCGGACACGGCCGGCGTCGTGCGCGGCGAGGGCGTCGGCCCACAGGGTGGCGCGGAGCACCCCCTTGTGGTCGGTGGCAGCGTCCGGTAGTCCCTCGTGCATCGGCCCGTCGACCGGGCCGTACGGGTACAGGTTCCCGGTGATGGCGTAGGTCGCCCCGGTGCGTTCGGCCGCGGTGAGCAGTGCTGCGGCGAGCGGGGGCCAGGTGTTCTCCCACTGCGTGTAGTCGCCGGGGTTCGCGCAGTTGTGGAGGACGGCTGCTCCCTCGGCAGCGCGGGAGAGGGCGTCGGCATCGGAGGCGTCGAGCGCGAGGTGCTCGACCCCGGCGATGCCCGTGCTGCGACCGGAGCGGGAGACGACGGTGACGCGGTCGCCCCGGACGGTCAACAGTTCCGCGACGTGCCGGCCGACGGGGCCGGCACCGACGATGAGGTGGTGGGTCATGGTCTCCTGCTTCCTGGTTCCGAGAGCACCGCTCTCGGAACCGAGCATGACGGTTCGTCGACGCGAAAGCAAGAGCAGTGCTCTCCTTTGTGTGCGCTGCTCTCCCGTGCCAGGATCGTCGGATGGCACCCACCGCCCGAGCACTCGCACGGCAGACGGTCACCGCGGACATCCTGGCTGCGGCGCGCACCCGCCTGACCGGCGAGGGTCCTGCCGCACTCAGCCTGCGTGCCGTCGCCCGTGACGTCGGGATGGTCTCGTCGGCCGTGTACCGGTACTTCCCGAGCCGCGACGACCTGCTGACGGCCCTGCTCATCACCGACTACGACGAGCTCGGCGCCGCGGTCGAGGCCGCCGGTGCCGCGGCCGGACCGGCTCCCGGTGCGCGCTGGGTGGCGATGTGCCGGGCGATCCGGGACTGGTCGATCGCGCACCCGGGGGACTTCGCGCTGCTGTTCGGTTCGCCCGTGCCCGGCTACGCGGCGCCGCGGGAGACCGTCGTGCCCGCGACACGGACGACGCTGGCGCTGGTGCGCGTGGTCGCGGACGCCGTCGGGTCCGGTGCGCCAGGTGCGCCAGGTGCGCCTGGTGTGTCCGGTGCGCCTGGCGCGTCGGGCTCGTCCGTCCCGTCGACGCCGGGGGCGGCCGGGAGGCCCGGATCACCCACCGCCCCTCCGGCGGCTCCCGGGGTGGCCGGTCCCGCCGTCGCGGACGGGGTCGCCACCCTGCGCTCGTTCGGCATCACCCTGCCCGACGAGGTCCTGGTCCGCACCCTGATGGCTTGGACGACGGTGTTCGGGACGATCTCGTTCGAGCTCTTCGGGCACTTCGTCGGTTCCGTGTCCGACCCGGCCGCCTACTTCGACCAGGTCATCGTGCGTCTGGCGGATGACCTGGGGTTCACCGCCACGTTCTGACGCGGGTGCTGTCCCCAGATCGGGTGCGCTGCCTGACAGAGCACCCGCCCGTGCGGTAGACAGGTCGTCACGCCGAGGTCGTGCCCGATGACCGGAGCGGACGACCGGCACGGTGTCCTCAGGGTCAGCTGCCGGACGGAACCACACTCGGGCGTGCGACGCGGCCGGGGCCCGCGCGGGGATCAGGAGGAACGCTTGCGACGCAGCACGTCCGGCGACGCCGCGGACGGGGAGACCCGGTGACCGCGCTCGACGTCAGCCGACAGGACCGCCGCCGCCTGACCACCGGCACCGCCCGCCGACGCCTGGTGACCGTGCGGACGGTGGCGCTCCTGGCGTCCCTCGCCGGTGTCAACTACATCGTGTGGCGCTGGGCGGCCTCGGTGAACTGGCACTCGTGGTGGATCGCGGTGCCGCTGATCCTCGCCGAGACCTACAGCGTCATCGACTCCCTGCTCTTCGCCCTCGGGGCCTGGCGGCTCCGGGAGCGCGGCGAACCACCGGCGAAGCCGTCCACCGACGTCACCGTCGACGTCTTCATCACGACCTACAACGAGCCGATCGACCTGGTCGAGCGCACCGCCCGGGCGGCGAAGGCGATCACGCACCCGCACACCACCTGGATCCTCGACGACGGCAACCGCCCCGAGATGCGTGCGGCGGCCGAGGCGCTCGGCATCGGTGTCATCACGCGCGGCGCCGACTGGGTGGACCGGCCCCGGCACGCCAAGGCCGGCAACCTCAACAACGCCCTGCTCGCGACGCAGGGCGAGTTCCTGCTCATCCTCGACGCCGACCAGGTGCCCGACCCGGCGATCCTCGACCGCACCCTCGGGTACTTCAAGGACCCGCGGATGGCGCTCGTGCAGACGCCGCAGTGGTTCGAGAACGTGCCGGACGACGACCCCCTCGGCAGCCAGGCACCGCTGTTCTACGGCCCGATCCAGCAGTCGAAGGACGGCTGGAACGCGGCGTTCTTCTGCGGGTCGAACGCCATCCTGCGGCGCGAAGCACTCATGCAGCTCGGCATCTCGCGTTACGTGGCCGAGGTCGAGGCGTCCGTGCAGCGCACCCTCGCCACCTCGCGCAAGCTCCTCGCCCGCTCCCGCGAGACCGAGACCGACCCGCGCGTGCTCGCCGCCCTCGACGACGCCGAGGCCGTGGTGGACCAGGCGCGCGAGCAGGTGCGGGCCGGTGAGCCGCTCGGCGACGTGACGTACGCGTTCCAGCGGGGGATCGACGCCATCGCGTTCCGGTTCGCCGCCGCCGACCTCGAGTCCGTGCGGAACGACCTGCAGGAGCTCGCGGCGATGTCCACCGACGCCAACACGTTCGCGGGTCTCGACGACGCCGCCCTCGACGTGCTCGGCCGGCGCGAGGCCTCACCGGTCGCCGCCATCGAGTCCATCGCCGTGCTCGCCCGTGCCCTCGACGTGAACCGCGACGACGAGGCGCAGCCGATCATGCCGCTGGCGACGATCTCGGTGACCGAGGACATGGCCACCGCGATGCGCCTGCACGGCCTCGGCTGGAAGTCGGCCTACCACGACGAGATCCTGGCGAAGGGCCTGGCCCCCGAGGACCTGCCGACGATGCTCGTGCAGCGACTCCGCTGGGCGCAGGGCACCATGCAGGTGTTCTTCCGCGAGAACCCCCTGGTGCAGAAGGGGCTGTCGTGGGGGCAGCGGCTCATGTACTTCTCGACGATGTGGAGCTACCTGTCCGGGTTCGCCGCGATCGTCTACATCGCCGCCCCGGTGCTCTGCCTGTCGTTCGGGGTCATCCCCGTGCAGGCCTACAGCGTCGACTTCTTCGCCCGGCTCATCCCGTTCCTGGTCTTCAACCAGTTGCTGTTCTGGGTGGTTGCCGCCGGCAGACCGACCTGGCGCGGGCAGCAGTACTCCCTTGCACTCTTCCCGATCTGGATCGAGTCGGTGACCAGCGCGTTCCAGAACGTCTACCGGGGCAAGCCGCTCGGGTTCCGCGTCACCCCGAAGGTGCGCGACGAGACCGAGCAGAAGCCGCGGTGGGACCTGGTCAAGCCGCAGCTGTACGCGATGGGAGCCCTGGTGGCCGCGCTGGTCATGATCGGCGTCCGCTACCTGACCGGCCAGGCCGAGGGGATCGCACCGCTCGTGAACACCGCGTGGGTCGTCTTCGACCTGTTCATCTTCAGCATCGTGATCCGGGCCGTCCGGTACCGCGGCCCGGCCACCCCAGCCCAGTCCGAACACGAGTCGAGCACCGCCGGAGGACCCCTGTGAGCACCGAGACCACGTTCGAGGTCGCCGCGACGCCCGACTCCCTCGACGAGGTGCAGGACCGGTTCGCCACGTGGTGGGACGGTCTGGGCATCGACGACGTGCGGCTCCGCTTCGCGCTCGAGACCGCCCTGGCCGAGGTCGCCGCGAACATCGTCGAGCACACCGTCCGCGCCGACCGGGGGACCGGGCGCCGGTACACCGTGCACCTCGAGGCCACCGACCGTGCCCTGACCGCGGTGCTGACCGACAACGGGATGCCCGTCGACATCGACCTCAGTGCCGTCACCATGGCCGACGTCGAACAGGAGAGCGGGCGCGGTCTCGCCCTCGCCATCGCGGCGCTCGACCGGTTGGAGCACCGGCACGAGCCCGGCCACAACGTCTGGACGCTTGCGTGCGACCGGTGAAGAAGCCGGTGGCCCGCGCGGTCGCCCTCCTCGTCACGATCGCCACGCTCCTGCTCGGTGGTGCGCTGCCGGCGTCGGCTGCGTCCGTGCACCCGGCGGCCGCCGTGCAGCCGGCCGAGGGGTCGACGTGGTTCGGCCCCGACCTCGACTGGGCCAGCGATTCGCCCGAAGGGTACGAGGGGCGGCTCGGCGCGACGCCGTCGATGTACGGGGTCTCCGTCGACTACCCGCTCGACCGCACCGCGAAGCAGGAGCTCCTCCGCTCGGCGCGTGCGGCGGCGACCCAGGGCGCGGTGCTCGTCGTGAGCCTCGAACCCGACCGCGAACTGCGGTCGCTCGACACCGCGGACACCCGTGCCGTCAACACCGTGTTCGAGGACCTGCACGACCAGTACGACACCCAGGTGCTCGTCCGGTTCGCACCGCAGATGAACGGCACGTGGGTCCGCTGGGGCCAGCAGCCGACGGAGTTCGTCCGGGCGTTCCGTGCGCTCGGTACGACCGTGCACGCGGGCACGTCGGACGCGCTCATGGTGTGGTCGCCCGGGTACGGTGCCGGTTACCCGTTCGGCGAGTCCGCCGGGCGGCTGCGGAACCTGTCCCCGGTCGACGTCGCGAAGGCGGACACGAACGGCGACGGACAGCTCACCGGCGCCGACGACCCGTACGGGCCGTACTGGCCGGGGGCCGAGGCCGTCGACTGGGTCGGGCTCTCGATGTTCTCGTACGGCAAGGGCGACCCGACCGAGGCCGCCGGTCGCGCCGTGCCGCTCACCCGCAGCGGTGAGGTCGAGGCCCGGTTCGACGAGGACTGGGGGTACGACCAACCCCAGTCGGGCACGTTCTACGACCGGTTCGCAGTGGCCGACGACCGTCCGATGCTGCTCGACACCGGCGCCCTGTACAACCGTGAGCTGCAGGGCGACGCCGAGCTCCAGGTCAAGCGGAGCTGGTGGCGGCAGGTGCTCGCCGCCGTGCAGGAGCGTCCGCTGATCCGGGGCATGACCGTGCTCGAGGCCGAGCGACGCGAGCCCGAGGCCGGCAACCGCGTGGCCGACTGGCGACTCACCGCGGACCCGGGCGTCGCGGAGTCCTTCCGCACCGACCTCGAGCGGTCCGGTGACTTCGCCTTCGGTCCGGTCACCGACCGCGTGACCGTGCAGCAGGGCAACGCGGCGATCTCCCAGGAGTACGAGACCGGCGGCGAGCAGATGGCGTGGATCGTCTGGCTGGCCGCCGGCCTGGCGATCGTGTTCCTGCTGAGCGGGGTGTTCGGCCGGCTCCTGCCGAGCTGGCGCTACCCCGACGACGGCAAGCCCGGCCGTGACCTGCGGCTCGACCTGTTCCGCGGGTTCATCATCCTCGCCGTGGTGATCACCCACATCGAGATCGGCGGGCCGTACTCGTACCTCACGCTGCATGCCGTCGGTGCGATCACCGGTGCCGAGATGTTCGTGTTCCTGTCCGGCATGGTCCTCGGCATGACGTACCCGTTCGCCGTGAAGAAGTTCGGCGAGTGGGCGGCGGCCGTCGGTGCGTGGAAGCGCGCGCGCAAGCAGTACGTCGTCACGCTCGTGGTGATCCTGGTGGTCTTCGCGCTGAGCTTCGTCCCGTTCCTGAACACCGACGCCATCACCACGTTCACCGACCGCGGCACGGGGACCGGCGGTGTCGATGCCGAGGGCCGGGTCTACGACCTGTACCCGAACGCGATGCAGCTGCTCGCCTACCCGCCGCCCTGGTACGCGATCCGGCAGTTCCTGCTGCTCGAGATGGGGCCGTGGCCGTTCAACATCATGGGCCTGTTCGTGGTGCTGAGCCTGTTCATCCCGGTGCTCATCTGGGTGATCCGCCGCGGGTTCTGGTGGGCGCTCCTCGCCGCCAGCTGGGCGCTGTACGTGTTCCAGGCGCTCAACCCCGACTTCCGTCCGCTGAACTCCCAGTTCGAGGCGGTGTTCCCCCTGTTCACCTGGCAGGTGGTGTTCACCCACGGGCTCGTGCTCGGGTACTACCGGCGGCAGATCGTCGGCGCGCTCACCGGGCGGCTCGGCAAGGTCCTGGTCGGCGTCGCCGTCGGCGGGTACGCGGCGTTCCTGGTCTACGTGTGGGCTGGTGACCACTTCGGGTTCACCCCGGTGCCGTTCCCGGCGACGATGTACGAGTCCCTGTACAACACGGCGTACCAGCGGGTGGACCTGCAGTGGGGCCGCCTGGTGGACATCGCGTTCTTCGCGGTCGTGTCCTACGCGATCCTCACGGTCTTCTGGAAGCCCATCGCCGCCGCCATCGGCTGGCTCTGGATCCCGCTCGGGCAGGCGAGCCTGTACGTGTTCGTCTGGCAGGTGTTCTTCGCCCTGGCGATCGCGTCGATCCCCGGTGTGCCGTGGGGGGACTTCTGGATCGGGTTCGTGGTGCACACGGCGCTGATCCTGCTGGCCTGGTACATGGTCCGCAAGAAGTTCCTGTTCTCCGTCATCCCGCGCTGATCGCGCGCACGGACGGACAGGAGGCCCGTGGCGGCGTCGCCACGGGCCTCCTGTCCGTCATGCGCTCACGCGATCCGCGTGACGCCCAGCGGCGTCGGGTCCACGGGGTCCGGCGGGACCGGGAGCGACCCGCGGATCTGGTTCTGCGCCTGGCAGTCGCTGGTGCAGTTCGTCGCACCCTGCGACAGTTCGACGGCGTCCTCGCCGAGCACTCCGCCCAGACGCCCGCCGGGCTGGACCGTCCACGTGGTGGTGGTCGTGGTCTGCGAGGTCTTCGTGGCGACCTGCGGGCTGTCCTTGCCGAGGAGCATCTGGTGGGCACCGCTGCCCGCGGACACCGCGGCCGTGCCGTCGCCGAAGTTGATCTTGCCCGTGTACGGGTTCGTGAAGTAGAACAGGCCCGCCCCGAGGGTGTGGGTGAACGTCACCGGCCCGGCGAACTCGGTCTCCATCTGGAAGATGCCGCCCTGGGCGCCGTCCTTCGCCTGGACCTTGAGCTTCCCGGCCCCCGTCGAGAAGATCGCGACGAGGGTGTCGTCCTTGACCTCGAGCGACGAGAGCTTCGTGCTGGCGAGCTGCGCGGCGGTGAGCGACGGGACCTTCGACGCGAACACCACGGTCGGCTTCGTCACCATCCGCTGGGTGTCGGCAGCGCCGGTCAGCGTGTAGTCGTACACGCCGAGGTCGGCGATCCGGATGTCGAAGCCGTTGTGCTTGCCGCGCACCGCGATCGTGCCGGCGACCGCGGTGTCGCGCACCTTGAGTTCCTTGCCCTGGGCGGGGTTCGTCGTGACCCCGTTCACGGTGACGGCGTAGTCGCCACCGGTCGAGGTCTTGCCGGACGCGTTCGCGGGGGAGACCCCGACGAGGGCAGCGGCGGCGACGGTGCCGAGGGCGATCGCGGCGACGATGCCGCTGCCGATCCTGCGTGAGCGCTGGGTGTGCATGGGTGCCTCCTGGTGGGCCTGTCTGGCCGGTACGACGATCGTCGCCGCCGGCCCGGCTCCGCACCATCGGACCTTGGTACTAGTACCCGGTCAGCAGCGTCAGCAGGGCACGGTCACCAGCCGTGGTCGCGCGCCCACAGCGCCGCGCTCGTGCGGTCCGCGACACCGATCCGCCGGAACAGCGACCCGACGTGCACCTTCACGGTGCGCTCCGCGATGCCGAGCTCCGTGCCGATCTGCCGGTTCGACATGCCCCGGGCGATGCGGACGAGCACGTCCCGTTCCCGGGGCGGGAGCTCCGGGCCCCGGTCCGCGGCGGCTCCGGCGGCTGCTCCGGGCAGGAGCGCCCGGGCCACCCGGGGGTCGATCGGCGTCTCGTCGCGCGCTGCGGCACGGACCGCCGCGACCACGTCGTCGGGCGCGGCGTCCTTGAGCAGGTAGCCCGTGGCGCCGGCTGCCAACGCGGCCCGCACACGGTGGTCGTCCGAGAACGTCGTGACGACGAGGACCCGGACCGACGGCAGGAGCGCCCGCACCTGCCTGGTCGCCTCCACACCGCCGGCACCGGGCATCGACAGGTCCATCACGACGACGTCGGGCCGGAGCGTCGGCACGAGCGACACCGCTGCTTCGCCGGTGGCTGCCTCGCCGACGACCTCGCAGTCGTCCGTCGTCCCCAGCACCGCGCGCAGCCCGCTCCGGACCAGCGCGTGGTCGTCGACCAGCAGGACCCTCACCGCAGGGCCTCCGCGTCGACGGGGACCTCGAGGTCCCAGGTGGTGCCGGCACCCGGAGCGGTCCGGAGCAGCAGGGACCCGCCGGTGTCCTCGGCGACCTCGCGCAGCAGGGTCGTGCCGAGGTGTCCGGTGCGGCCGCCCTCGACGACCACGGCGGGGTCGAAGCCCGCCCCGTCGTCGTGCACGACCACCCGGACCGAGCCGCCGGCCTGCGTCACCGTGACGTCCACCCGGGTCGCTTCGGCGTGCTTGACGACGTTCCAGACGGCCTCACGGACGAAGCGCACGACCGCGAGCAGCGCGGCGGGGGACGCGTCGACGGCGGCCGGCACCCGCACGGTGGTCGCGAGCCCCGCTGCACGCGCGCGGGCACAGGCGTCGTCGAGGGCGGCGCCGAGTCCCTCGGGTGTCGGAGCCGCCGGCCGGATCGTCGCCATCGAGGTCCGCAGCGACGACACCGCACCCCGGAGCACGGTGGCGGCGTCGCGCGTGGCGGGATCGGCACCAAGGGACAGTGCGAGTCCGGCGACGTCCTGCACCGGTCCGTCGTGCAGTTCGGCGGCCATCCGTCGGCGTTCCGCGGCTTCGGCGTCGAGCGCGCGACCGAGCAGCCGCTCCCGCAGGCGCTGCCCGGAACGGATCCGCAGCAGCAACCCGAGCAGCAGCGGCACCAGGAGCGCGAGCACCACGGCCACCGTGCCGAACGCCAGGACGGCGAACGACCGCCGCAGGTCCGCGGCGCGCGCGAGCACCTGGTCGTACGGCTGGTACGCCTCGAACAGCAGCGCCTCGCCGGACGGCGTGTGCACCGCCTGGTACGCCTCGAGCAGCGGCCCGTGCCCGCGCTCGTAGCGGTTCTCCGGCTCGGTCAGGTCCGACACCTCGGCGTCGGAGCGGTCCGACTCCAGCGCCTCCAGGTCCTCGTCGGACAGCGGGAAGCGCTCGCCGACCAGTCGACGTTCGTCCGACCAGAGCACCGTGCCGTCGGCCGCCCAGAGCTTCATCCGGACCGCCGATCCGGCGCGCAGCTCACCGGCCACCGCGTCGTCCAGGCGCGTCCGTGCGGCGTTCCGGTCGACGGCGGACCGGGACGGGTCGGCGACCGCGTCGAGCAGTGCGGGTTCGACCACGACGCGTGCGAGCGCCGCGGTGTCGCTGGTCGCGTCACGGACGGCGAACGACTCCGCGATGCGCTGCGCCACCAGGGTGCCGGCGGTCGCGACCGCGGCGCCTCCGACGACCGCGGCGAGCACGACGCCGACCAGGACGAGCCGCCAGGGCGTCCGGCCGGTCCGCCGGCGCGGGTCGGCCGCGACGAGCACGACCGGCTCCGCCGCCGTGTCACTGTCCGACGACCGTTGTCCGTGCACCCGGACACCGTAACCGGCGGCGTCCCCACCGGGCGCGCGTGGGGCCCGGATCGCCACAGAACGCAGGCCTGGAGGCCCGTGGCGGCGTCGCCACGGGCCTCCAGGCCTGCTCGGGGTGCGTCGTACCGCACATGGTGAGCAGGAACGGTCGGGTCGCGGTGCGCGACCCGACCGTTCCTGCTCACGAAGCGGGCAGCCGCTCGCGCAGGGCGCCGCGGACCGACTCCCACCCGGCCAGGCGGTCGCGGATCGCGTCGTCCTGCTCGGCGGCCAGGGCGTCCCGGTGTGCCTGTTCGAGCACCTCGTCGATGACGACCCGGCGCCCGCTGCGGGCCGAGGTGATGGCCGCGTCGACCATCGTGAGGCTCATCACGTTGCCGTGCACCTCGCCGTCCGGCACCTCGCCGTCCGGCACCTCGCCGGAGCGGACCGCCCGGACGAAGGACGCCAGCGACCCGGCGATCTCGTGCCCGACCGACGGCGCAGCGGCAGGGGAACCGGGGCTGCCGTCGAGGTCGCTCGAGGGGTCGTGGTCGCCGTCCCAGAGTGCCGTGCCGGCCGCTCCGGAGGCACGCCAGTCGCCGTTCCACGAGGTCTCGGCACCCGGCGCGCACCACGAGCCGTCGTAGACGTAGCGGACGTCGTCCTCGAACGTGAAGACGGCTGCGGCGGCCGCGTCACCCCGGTACCAGGACCACGACGGGTTCCACGACTCGCAGTACACCGACACCGGGTCGCGTTCGAGCACGTACCGGGCCGAGTCGAAGGCGTGGATGGCCATGTCGAGCAGCAGGACGTCGTCCATCTCCTCGCGGAAACCACCGAAGTGCGGCGCCTTCGCGAACCGGGTGCTCAGCCCGCCCACGACACCGAGGTCGCGGACGTGCTGCCGGAACGCGACGAGCTGGTCGTTGTAGCGGCGGGACTGCGACACCATGAACAGCTTGCCGGTGGCCTCGGCGGCGGCGGCGAGCGACAGCGCCTCGGCGACGGTCTGTGCGGCCGGTTTCTCGCCGAGCACGGGGAGCCCGGCCCGGAGCGCCTGCAGCGTGACCGGGTGGTGCGCGACCGGCACGGTGATGTCGAGGACGGCCTCGGCACCGGTCTCGGCGGCCAGCACGGTCAGGTCCGTGCCGACCGGGATCGACGGGTCGCCGGCGTGCTCGGCCCCGGCGCGGGCGGCGTCGAGGTCGAGGTCGACGATGCCGACCAGCTCGACCTCGGGGTCGGCGGCGACGGTGGCGAGCCAGGCCCGCCCCATCCCGCCGGCGCCGACCTGCAGGACGCGGAGGGGGCTCACGCCTGCGCCCCGTCGCGCTCGGCGGTCTGCTCGGCCGCCGGCTCGCTGGCCGCCGGCTCGGCGGTCTCGGGCTCGGCGTCGTCGAACGGGCCGCGGTAGTGCTGCCCGTCGAAGTACTCGCCCAGGTCGTAGCGGCGGAGCGTCGGGATCTCCCGCTCCCGCTCGGGCCGGGCCCACTCGGCGCCGTTCGCGATCACGCGGCGGACGTCCGGGTGGTGGTAGACGGGGAAGTCCTGGTCACCGGGGGAGAAGTAGAAGATCTTCCCGAGGCCGCGGCGGTACGTCATGCCGCTCCGGAACACCTCGCCGCCGGTGAAGCCCGAGATGAACACGAGCTCGTCGGGCGTCGGGACGTCGAAGTACTCGCCGTACATCTCCTGCTCGGGGATGACGATCGGGTTCGGCACCCCGCGCGTGATCGGGTGCTGCGGATTGACGGTCCAGACGAGCTCCTGGTCGTGCTCGCTGCGCCAGCGGAGGGTGCAGGTGGTGCCCATCAGCTTGCCGAAGATCTTCGACCAGTGGCCGGAGTGCAGGACGAGCAGCCCCATGCCGGAGAGCACGTGCCGGTGCACCCGGTCGACCACGGCGTCGTCGACGTCCTGGTGTGCGGCGTGCCCCCACCAGGTGAGGACGTCGGTGTTCGCGAGGACCTCGTCGGTGAGGCCGTGCTCGGGCTCCTGCATGGTGGCGGTCCGGACGACGGCCTCGGGCAGGTGCTCGCGGATGCCGTCCGCGATCGCGCCGTGCATGCCGTCGGGGTACCGCTCGGCGACGTGCTGCTCGACCTGTTCGTGGACGTTCTCGCCCCAGACGGTGATGCGGAGCGGGGTGCTGGTCATGGTGTGTGCCTTTCGGGGGTGGTGGGACCCGGTCACTTGACTGCGCCGCCGGTGGCCCCGGCGGCGATGAACTTCTGCGCCACGAGCAGCAGCACGATGGCGGGGATCGAGGCCATCACCGCGGCGGCCATGACGGTCGACCAGTCGGCGGTGAAGGTGCCGATGTAGTTGTAGATGCCGAGCGTGATCGGCCGGACGTCCTCGGTGGTGGTGAGGGTCAGGGCGAACAGGAAGTCGCTCCAGGTGAACAGGAACGTGAACAGTCCGGCGGTGATCAGGGCGTTGGCGCTGATCGGCACGACGACCGAGCGGAAGGCCCGGAAGTTGCCGGCACCGTCGACCTTGGCGGCCTCGATGATCGACGGCGGGATGTTCTGCATGAACGCCCGCATGATCAGGATCGCGAAGGGCACGCCCGCGGTGCTGTCGGCCAGGATCAGCCCCGGCACGGTGTTGAGCAGGCCGAGGTCGTTGTACGCCGCGTACAGGGCGTTCGCGACGACGATGCCCGGGATCATCTGCGAGATGAGGATGCCGAACAGCACCGCGTTGATGCCCTTGACCTTGAACTGGGCGAGCGCGTACGACGCCGGCGTCGCGATGAGCAGGCTGACGACGACGCTGCCCAGGGCGATCACCAGGCTCGTGACCAGTGCGCCGCCCTGGTCGGCGATGGCCTGCGCGTAGCCGCCGAGCTGCGCGTTGATCGGGAACCAGGCGGCCTCGATCGCGGAACCGGCCGGCTGCAGCGAGATGTTGATCATCCAGTAGACGGGGAACAGCATCACGGCGAGGATCAGGATCCCGACGCCGGACAGCACCCACTGCTTCGCGCTCGTGGGACGGACGGGTCGCCGGGTGCCGCGGGTGACCACCGCGCGGGTCCGGAGGACGTCGTTGGTGGACGCTGCGTCAGTCATCGACGGCCTTCCTGTTGAGGCGGAGGTAGACGATCGCGAACAGGGCCGAGATCACGATGAGGATGTTGCTCAGCGCGGCGCCCTGCCCGAAGTCGAACTGCTTGAACGACAGGTCGTAGGACTGGGTCGCGATGGTCTGGGTGGCGTTCGCCGGCCCGCCGTTCGTCAACCCGAGGATGATGTCGAGCACCTTGATCGTGTAGACGACGCCGAGCACGAGCGTGACGCTCACGACGGGGCGGAGCATCGGCCAGGTGATCGCCCAGAAGGCCTTCCACCCGGTCGCGCCGTCGAGCGCCGCGGCCTCGTACAGCTCGGTGGGGATGTCCTGCAGACCGCCGTACAGGATCGTGGTGTTGAAGGGGATCCCGATCCAGATGTTCACCGCGATGACGGTGATGAGCGCCACGGCGGGGCTCGTCAGCCACGGGACCGACGGGATGCCGAAGGTGCCGAGGAACTGGTTGACGACGCCCGAGTCCTGGTCGAGCATCCACTTCCAGACCGCGCTCGAGACGATGAGCGGCAGCAGCCAGGGCAGCAGGAGCAGCGAGCGCAGGAGGCCGGACAGCGGGAAGTTCCGTCGGAAGAACAGGGCGAGCAGCAGGCCGAGGACGAACTGGCCGACGATCGACCCGATCGTGAACAGCGCGGTGTTGAGCATCGCCGTGCCGAACAGCTGGGACGACACGACCGACGCGTAGTTCGCCAGGCCGACCCACGGTGCCTCGCCCGTGTAGAACGTCGACGTCGTGTACGCCTGGAAGCTCATGACGATGTTCTTGACTACCGGGTAGCCGAAGAACAGCAGCAGGAACAGGACGGCCGGCAGCAGGAACAGCAGCTGCGCGATCCGTTCGAAGCGCAGCGAGCGGCCCGGGCGGGGCCGCCGGGACGGAGCGGGCGCTCCGTTCCCGGCGGCCCGCCGTGGGGCGACGGGGGTCGCGGTGCTCGTCATGCTCAGTTGCTCGACTGCGCGTTCTGCAGGGCGTCGGCCGGGGAGTCCTGCCCGGTCAGCGCCGACTGCACGGCCGTGTAGATCTTCGTCGCGGCCTTGGGCCAGTCGGCACCGAGCTCGCCGGTGCGGGCGCGGGCGTCGGCGACGAGGTCGACGAACACCTGCTCCTCGGGGACGTCCTTGCCGAACTGCTGCGCGACGTCGGTCTTCGAGGGGATCGTGTACCGCAGCTTCGCCATCGCGAGCTGGTTCGCGTCGCTGTTCATGCAGTCGACGATCTTCGCCGCGACGGCCTGCTTCGCCTTGTCTCCGGTGTTCGGGACGGTCCAGACCTCGCCACCGAGCGGGGCCACGGCCTTGTCGCTGGCGGCCTGCACGGGGATCTGGGCGATCCCGTAGTCGACCTTCGACTCCTTCAGACCGGGGATCTGCCACGGGCCGTTGATCATCATCGCGGCCTTGCCGGCCATGAACTGGTCGTTCACGTCGGCCTGGGTCCAGTTCACGACGCTCTTCGACATCGAGCCGTTGTCGACCAGGCCCTTCCAGAGCGACAGTGCTTCCTCGGTCTCCGGGGTCGCGATGTCCTTCTCGTCGCCGCCGTTCGACCACATGAACGGCAGGAACTGCCAGGTGCCCTCGTAGGTGGCGTTGGCGTCGACGGCGAACCCGTACTGGTCGCCCTTGGTGAGCTTCGCCGCGGCGGACTGCAGCTCGTCCCACGTCTTCGGCGGGGTGACACCGGCCTCGGACAGCACCTTCTTGTTGTAGAAGAGCGCGATGGTGTTCACGGTGGGGGCGAGGCCGTAGACCTTGTCCTCGTAGGTCCCGGCCTGCAGCACGCCCTTGGCGTAGCCGTCGGTCGAGATGTCGTAGTCGGACAGCGGCGACAGCGCACCGGTCTCGGCGATCTGCTGCAGATCGGGGTTGTCGAGCATCAGGACGTCCGGCAGGGTCTTCGACGACGCCTGCTGCAGGACCTTCTGGATGAGCGACGAGCCGGGCACCAGGCTGCGCTTGATGGTGACGTCGTTCTCGGCCCCGCACTTGTCGAGGTACTCGCCGATGACCTTCTTGTCGTTGCCCTGGTTGTAGTAGTCGAGCACGGTGATGGAGTCCACCTTGCCGCCGGAGCTCGCTGACGAGCCGCCGGAGCAGCCGGCGAGGACGAGGGGGACGGCCGCCAGCATGGCGACCGCGCTGAGGACCTGAGGCGTCCTGCGGTGTCGAGGCTTCATTGCTTCGCTCTTCTCTGGATGGTTGCCGGACACGAGTCGAACGTGTCGCTCGTGGATCGGGGACGACCGGACCAGAACCGCTCCGTCGCGTCCCGAGTGGGGTCGAAGCTAGCATCGAAGCGGTTAGATGGTAAAGCGCTTAGACGAACTTTCTCGGGCACCGCCCCCGCTACAGTGAGCGGGACAGGGTGAGGGAGCGGCATGGCGACGATGCAGCAGGTCGCCGACCGAGCGGGCGTCTCGATCGCGACGGTGTCCTTCGTCGTGAACGGGAACAAGCGCGTGTCCGCCGACACCCGTGCCCGGGTCACGGCGGCGATGCGCGAGCTCGGCTACCGGAACAACGTGGTCGCCCGGGCACTGGCGTCGCGCCGCACCCGGATCCTCGCGCTCGTGTTCCCGGTGCTCGAGCACCGGCTCGGCCAGACCGCGCTGCAGTTCTTCACGAGCGCCGCGAGCCGCGCCTCGGAGCTCGGGTACCACCTGGTGCTCTGGCCGGCGGTGACGACGGCGGACGACGTGCAGGACCTCATCTCAGGCGGTCTCGCCGACGGGGTCGTGGTGATGGAGGTCACGATGCACGACCCCCGGATCGCCCGTCTGACCGAGCTCGAGGTCCCGTTCGTCGCGATCGGCCGCACCGCCGACCCCTCGGGCATCTCCTACGTCGACATCGACTTCGAGCGCACCGTCGAGGACGCCCTCGATCACCTCACCGGACTCGGGCACCGTCGGATCGGGCTCGTGGTCGAGGACCTCGACGGCACCACCATGGCCGACTACGGGCCGAAGCTCCGCTCCGAGGCGGCGTTCCACGCCGGCATCGAGCGCCGCGGACTGACCGGCACCGTGGTCGCCGCCGGTGCCTCGGCCGAGGGTGGGCGTCGCGCGGCGGCGGACCTGCTGGCGCACGACCCCGACGTCACGGCCGCGATCATCATGAAGGACGACTCGAACTTCGGGCTCGTCAGCGGGTTGCGGGCCGGCGGTCGGCGGGTCCCCGAGGACGTCTCGGTCATCGCGATCGTGTCCTCCGACGGCGCCGGTGCCGCGACCGAACCGGTGCTCACGACGCTGAACGCCCCCGGCCCGGAGCTCGGCCGCCTGGCGGTCGAGTCGCTGGTCGACCGCCTCGAGGGCGGCAGCACCGAGCGCACCCACACGCTCATCCCGTGCGCCCTGCACCTGGCCGACTCGACGGCCCCCGCCCCCGCCTGACCCCCTGCCGGCCTGGAGGCGCGGGTCGGCCCCGCCACGCGCCTTCAGGCCGCCGTCGGCCCCGTTTCGGGCTGCGCGACAGTCCACGGATCCCCGAGCGCGTGAGGTGTCGTCCACCGCGAAAGGTGCGCGGCGCGACCGCGCAGGCGGCCGCGCCGCCACCGCCCCCTGGCGGACAGACCAGGCTCCGCCTGGTTGTGTGGACGTACAGGTTCGCAGCACCACACGTCGAGGAGGACGGATGGCAATCGACCGGAGGACGTTCATGCTCGGGGGAGCGGGGGTGCTGCTGCTCGCCGGTTGCTCCACTCGACCCGAGCGCACACGGGTCGAGGACTGGCCCACCGAACCGCCCGAGGGCGAGGCGACGATCAGCTGGTGGGCCGGTCAGGTCGCCTCGAAGGACGGCGGTGACCTGCGGCGGAGGCTCATCGCGGAGTTCCAGAAGGAGCACTCGAACATCCGGGTCCGGATCGTCAGCGCCCCGAGCGACACCGACACGAACCGGACCAGCCTGACGACCCAGATCGCGGCCGGCAGCAGCACGCCGGACGTCTACCTCGGTGACGTCGCCTGGCCCGGGCAGTTCGCGAAGAACAAGCTCGCGACCCCCGTGAACCAGCTCGTCGGCGAGGACTTCTTCGACCAGTTCCCCGAGGGCCTGCGGCTGGCGGCGAGCGTCGACGGCACGTACTACATGTTCCCGCTGTACATCGACGAGTCGTTCTTCCTGTACCGGAAGGACCTGCTCGCGAAGCACTCCCTGCAGGTGCCGGGGTCGTGGGAGGAAGTGCGCGAGACCGCCGCGAAGCTCGTCGACACCGGCGACGTGTCGTACGGGTTCGCGTTCCAGGGCGACGTCTACGAGGGACTGACCTGCAACGTCACCGAGTTCGTCGCCGACGCCGGCGGGTCGCTGCTCAACGACGACCTGACGAAGCCGGAGACGACCAGCTCGGAGACGAAGCGTGCGTTCGAGTTCATGCGCTCGCTCATCACCGACGGCGCGAGTCCGCGGGCGACCCTGACGTACCAGGAACAGGACACGAACGATGCCTTCTCCGGCGGCCGCGCGGCGTTCCTCCGCAACTGGTCGTACGCGTGGGGGATCGCGAACGGCCCGGACAGCCGGGTCGCCGGCAAGGTGGGTCTCGCCGCCCGGCCGACGTTCGACGGCATCGACGAGCACCACTCGACGATCGGCGGGTGGGGGAACTACATCAACCCGCACACCCAGGAACCCGCGGCGGCACTGACCTTCGCGCGCTGGATGTCGAGCGAGACCGCGCAGCAGTTCTTGACCCGCGAGGGCGGGGTCCTGCCGGCCCGCTCCGCGAGCCTCGTCAGCGCGGACGCGAAGCGCCAGGAGCGCCCGACCTACGACACGGCGGCGGGCATCACGCTCGTGCCCCGTCCGACCTCGACCGCCTACTACCCGAAGGTGTCGCAGGGGGTCTACCAGAACGGCAACAGCATCCTCGGCGGGCAGGCCTCCGTCGACGGCGGCACCAGCGCGATGGCCTCCGCCATCTCGCTCGCCCTGCAGGGAGCGGCGCTGTGAGCGCCGGCACGGCGACACGACCGGCACGGCCTGGAGGCGCGGGTCGCGTCGATCCGCCGCCCCGGCCGACGGGGCGGTCGCGTCTCGACCGCATCCGCTCGCGGGGCGCGTGGGGCTTCGCAGCCCCGGCGCTGCTGGTGGTCGCGGCGGTGACGATCTTCCCGGTCGTGTACTCGGTCGTCCTGAGCTTCGCGGACGTCGAGGTCGGGTACGAGGGCTTCACGATCCAGTCGTTCGGGTTCGACAACTACGCGGCCCTGCTGCAGAGCGCCGACTGGTACCGGGCGCTCGGCTTCACGGTGCTCTACACGGTGGTGACGGTGTCGGTCGAACTCGTGCTCGGCATGCTCGTCGCGCTGGTGCTCGAACGCCTCGGGGCCACCCGCGGCTGGATGCTCGCGCTCATGCTCATCCCGTGGTCGCTCGTGACCATCGTGAACGCGCAGCTGTGGAAGTACATCTACGACAGCACCTACGGCGTCGCGACGTGGTTCTTCGGGTTGTTCGGGGACGCCCCGGTGATCCTCGGCGAACCGGTGCCCGCGATCACCGGGCTGATGGTCGCGGACATCTGGAAGACGACGCCGTTCGTCGCGATCATCCTGCTCGCCGGACTCGTGCAGATCTCGGAGGACCACTACGAGGCCGCCGAGCTCGACGGCGCGAGCACCTGGCAGACGTTCTGGCGCGTGGTGCTGCCGCAGCTCACCCCGACCCTGACGATCGCGGTGCTGTTCCGCATCCTGCAGGCGTTCGGCGTCTTCGACCTGCCGTTCGTGCTGACGAACGGCGGCCCGGGCACCGCCACCCAGTCGCTCGCGATCATGGGCTACAAGGTGCTCTTCCAGGACATCAACATCGGACCGGGCGCGGCGATCGCGACCTCCACCGCGGTCATCGTCGCGGCGGGGTGTCTGCTGTTCCTCCGGGCGTTCCGGAACCAGGCGAAGGGAGGGGACGACTGATGCCCCGTCAACGTGTGCGCAAGGGCTGGCGGAAGTGGGTCAACACCGTCAACGTCAGCGGTGTCGTCATCGCGGTGCTCACCGCACTGCCGCTCTACTGGCTCGTCACGACGGCGCTCAAGCCGGCGTCCGAGATCGGGCAGTCGCCGCCCACCGTCTGGCCGCAGTCGTTCACCTTCGACAACTTCGTGGTGGCCTTCCGCGACAACGCGCTCGGCCAGTACATGGTGAACAGCGTCATCGTGTCGGTGTCGACCACGGTGATCGTGCTCGCGCTGGCGTTCCTGGCCGGGTACGCCCTGGCCGGCCGGTTCATCCGGGGGCGCACGGCGATCATGACCTCGCTGCTCATGCTGTCGGTGTTCCCCGCGATCGCGGTGCTGACGCCGCTGTACCTGCTCGAGCGCAACCTCGGGCTGCTCAACTCGTACCCGGGCCTGATCGTGCCGTACGTGGCCTTCAACCTGCCGTTCGCCATCTGGATCATGCGGAACTACCTGCAGGGGATCCCGTCGACGATCGAGGAGGCGTCCGAGATCGACGGCGCCGGGGCGTGGCGGACCGTGCTGTCGGTGATCCTGCCGATGGCGAAGCCGGGCCTGTTCACGGTCGGCGTCTTCACCTTCACGGCGTCGTGGAGCGAGTTCCTGATGGCGCTGACCTTCAACAGTGAGAACTCGTTCCGGACGATCCCGGTCGGCATCGCGCTCTTCGGGACGCAGTTCACGGTGCCGTTCGCGCAGATCTTCGCCGCGAGCGTCGCTGCGACGGTGCCGATCGTCATCCTGGTGCTCGTGTTCCGCCGCTCGATCGTGTCCGGCCTGACCTCCGGAGCCGTCAAGGGGTGACGGGTGTCCGGCATGCGGAGATAGGTAGGGAACTTACCTAGCTGCGCATGCTGGACATTCGTCCGGGCGGCGTCCTGACCGCCCGTACCCTGCCGTCAGGGGCTCGGTGCGCCGAGATCGACGGCTGCGACGATACGGTCGATGATCCGCACGAACCTGGCCCGCTCCCGTTCCGAGAAGGAGGCCATCAGGTCGTGCAGGTGCTTGTTCGTGCCGTCCATCGCGCGCGCGTAGTCGCGGCGGGCAGCATCGGTCAGCTCGATGTACCGGCTGCGGCCGTCGTCGGGGTTCGGGACACGGCTGATGTGTCCGCTGTGCTCGAGTCGGTCCACCATGCCGGTGATCGCCGGGCCGGTGAGCCCCAGGTGCTTCGACAGGTCCTTCACGCGCACCGTCCGGCCCGCTTCCTCGGCGCGCGAGACGAACTGCAGCAGCGTCAGGTCGCCGCCGGAGACGCCGAGCTCGTCGCGCAGTCGACCGCGCAGTTCGGAGACCGCGGCCTCGAGCCGGGTCAGCGCCGCGTCCAGGTCGACATCGCTCACGACAATGCCCCCCTTCGCACGGGTCTCGTCCGGGTCACGATACGCCGCAGTCACCGCCCCAGCGTATCCACATAACGCGGAGCGTGGAACGGTGCAGGTGACGGCATCGGGAGCGAGGCGTTGTGGCTGACCCCGTCCCGACTCCCCAGTCCGCTGCACGCGCCGGGGAACCGGTCCGTTTCGAGGTCTCCGGCGGGGACCCCGACTCGGCCGAGCGCGACCTCGCCGCCGTCCACGGCGCCGATCGGTGGTCCGTCCGGCGCCTCGACGACGACTTCTCGTACCGGTACACGGCCGTCGGGGACTCCGACGTGAGCATCCGGCGTTCGCAGCTCCGCGGTGCCGTGCGCGGCTCGGTGCCCGTCGGTGCCGACTACGTGGTGACGTGGATCACCAGCGGGACCGCGCACCTGGACTCCGGGCGCGTCCGGATGGAGTTGCGCCGGGACGTCCCCGTGCTCCTGCCGCCCGAGGACGACTTCGTGTTCACGGCCGAGGACCACGACCAGCGGCTGGTGCACTTCGGGCGGGAGTACGTGCACCGCGTCGCGTTCGAACACCTGGAGGTCGAAGCGGCACCACTGCGGTTCGACCCGACCCGCATGCCCGAACCGGAGACCGCGGAGCGCTGGCAGGGGGCGCTCGTGGCGCTGTCCCGGGCCCTGCGCGCCGAGGGCCCCGACTCGGACGCGTGGCACGAGGCCAAGCGGTCGGCGGCCACCGCGTTCCTGGACACCTTCCCGCCGCAGGCCGACGACCTGCCCGCGGTGCTCGGCCTGCCCCGGAACGCCCGACTGCGCGCCGCGGTGGAGTACATCCACGCGCACGCCGCCGAGCCCGTCACGGTCCAGGAGCTGTCCGAGGTCGCCGGTCTGAGCGTGCGGTCGGTGCAGGAGTCGTTCCGCCGGGTCTTCGACGTGTCGCCGCTGACCTACCTGCGCGAGGTCCGGCTCGACCGGGTGCGCGGGGAACTGCTCGAACTCGACCCGCAGGCCGGGATCGTCGGCGACGTCGCCCGGCGGTGGGGGTTCGCCCACCTCGGCCGGTTCTCGGCGGCGTACGCGGCCCGGTTCGGCGAGTACCCGAAGCAGACCCTGCGCCGCTGACGGCGGCGGGTGCTCAGCGGCCGGACGTCGGCCTCGGCGCGGGGCCCGTGCTCGCCCGCACCCGCAGGGTCGTCGGGAGCCGGACGTGGTCCGTGGTCGGTTCGCCACGGAGCATCGTCAGGAGCATCTGCACGGCGTGCGACCCGAGCTCGGCGAGCGGCTGCGACACCGTGGTGAGCGGCGGGGTCGTGGTGGACGCCTGCGGCACGTCGTCGAAGCCCACGACGGACAGGTCCTGGGGGACGCGGAGCCCGACCTCGGCCGCGGCGCGGAGCACGCCGATCGCCGACGAGTCGTTCGCGGCGAACACGGCGGTGGGGCGGTCGGCGAGGGTCAGGAGCTCGCGGGCGACGGCCGCGGACTGGTCCTCCTGGTAGCCGCCGTCACGCAGCAGGCACTCGTCGACCGTGATGCCCGCGGCCGTCAGGGCCGAGCGGTACCCGGCGGCGCGCAGCTGGGCGGAGGCCAGGTCGGCGCGTCCCTGCAGGTGCGCGATGCGGGTGTGTCCGAGTGCGAGCAGGTGTTCGACCGCCTGCACCGCGCCGGCCTCGTTGTCGGCGTCGACGGTGGCGTGCCCCTCCGGCCCGGTGTGCGGGTCGATCGCCACGACGGGGATCGACGAGCTCGACAGTGCCGTGGTCGGGGTGACGACGATCGCGCCGTCGATCAGGGTGCCGGACAGGCGGGAAAGCGACCGGCGCTCCCACCCGGGTCGGTCGGCGCCGGTCATCAGGCCGGCGTAGGCGAGGAGCTCGTAGCCGGTGCCGGTGGCCGCCCGCGAGATGCCGCGGAGCAGCTCGGTCGAGAACGGCTCGAACTCGGGCACCAGGATGCCGACGACCCCGGTCCGCGAACTCCGCAGGCTCCGGGCGACCAGCGAGGTCTCGTACCCCAGGTCGTCGACCACCTGCTGCACGCGGAGCATCGTGGCGGGTGCGACCCCGTCGCGCTGGTTGATCACCTTGGACACCGTCGGGATCGAGACCCCGGCCACCCGCGCCACGTCGCCGATCGTCACCCGGCCGGCACCGGGACGCGCGCCGAGTGCCGAGTCCATGTGCACACCGTACCGCTGCGGCACCATGCGATCGGTAAAGAAAACGTTATCGATATCGATTGACATCGACCTGGAGCAGCAGGCATGCTCTCCGCAGCGGCAGTCGATGTCGCGCATGTCAACGACGACACTTCAGGAGTTCCACGATGACGAGGAAGATCCGTGCCGCGGCAGCCATCGCGCTGATCGGGGCCACAGCACTGGTGGCCAGTGGGTGCTCGGCGGGCAGCGATGCCTCCGAGGACGGCGGGAAGGTCACGATGACCTTCTGGCACAACTCGACCACCGGACCGGGCAAGGCCTACTGGGCCTCGACGGTCAAGGCGTTCGAGGAGAAGTACCCGAACGTCACCATCAAGACCCAGGCGATCCAGAACGAGGACCTGGACGGCAAGCTCCAGACCGCCCTCAACTCCGGCGACGCCCCCGACGTGTTCCTGCAGCGCGGCGGCGGCAAGATGGACGCGATGATCGCTGCCGGGCAGCTCATGGACATCTCCGACTCCATCAGCGCCGACGCGAAGAAGTCCATCAGCGCGGGCACGTTCGCCGGGTACGAGAAGGACGGCAAGACCTACGCCATGCCGGGCGCGGTGCTCCCCGAGGGCATCTGGTACTCGAAGGACCTGTTCAAGGAAGCCGGCATCGAGGGCACGCCCACGACGATGGACGAGCTGAACGACGCGATCACGAAGCTCAAGGCCAAGGACATCGACCCGGTCGCCGTCGGCGCGAAGGACGCCTGGCCGGCCGCCCACTGGTACTACAACTTCGCGCTCCGCGAGTGCAGCCAGAAGACCCTCGAGGACACGGCGAAGTCGCTGAAGTTCGACAACGCCTGCTGGACGAAGGCCGGCGAGCAGCTCGAGGACTTCAACGCCACCAAGCCCTTCAACAACGGCTTCCTGACCACCGCCGCACAGCAGGGCGCCGGCAGCTCCGCCGGTCTCCTCGCCAACCACAAGGCGGCCATGGAGCTCATGGGCGCGTGGGACCCGGGCGTGATCGCGTCGCTGACGCCGGACGCCAAGCCGCTGCCGGACCTCGGCTGGTTCCCGTTCCCCGCGATCGACGGTGGCAAGGGTGACCCGAAGTCGATGATGGGTGGTGTCGACGGCAACTCCTGCTCGGCGCAGGCCCCGAAGAAGGCGTGCACCGACTTCCTGAACTTCATCGTGCAGAAGGACAACCAGGAGGGCTACTACAAGGCCTTCAACGCCATCCCGGTGAACAAGGAAGCCCAGTCGGTCGTCGACTCGGACTACCTGAAGACGGCCCTGGCCGCCTACCAGGAGGCCCCGTTCGTCTCGCAGTACCTCGACACCCTGTACGGCCAGAACGTCGGCAACGCGCTGAACACCAGCGTCGTCGACCTGCTCGCCGACAAGGGCAGCGCGAAGGACATCGTCGAGACCACCAACCAGGCTGCGGCCAAGGGCTGAGCATGACCCTCGACACCTCGCTCGGTACGACTCCGACCACCGGGTCGGACACGGCCGCGGGGACGTCCCCGGCGGGGAGCGGTTCGCCGCTCCCCGCCGGTCGGCGGACCAAGCGCCGCATCGCGGACTGGCGGAAGCGCGTCGAGATCGCGGTCCTCGCCGGACCCGCGGTCATCGTCTTCGTCACCTTCGTGATCCTGCCCGTGGCGCTCGCCGCCTACTACGGGTTCTTCAAGTGGCAGGGCTACGGCCCGCCCACCGACTTCGTCGGGCTGCAGAACTACCTGATCATCTTCCAGGACAAGGCGTTCCACGCGGTCCTGATGCACAACGGCTTCATCGTCGTGCTCTCCCTGGTGCTGCAGGGGCCGATCGCGATCGTGCTCGCACTGCTGCTCAACCAGAAGATGCACGGCCGAGGACTCGTCCGCGTGCTCGTCTTCGTGCCGTACGTCATCTCCGAGGTGATCGTCGGCACCGGGTGGAGCCTGATGCTCCAGTCGAACGGCGCCGTGAACGACCTGTTCCAGAGCATCGGCCTCGGCGGCCTCCGTGCGGACTGGCTGTCGAACCCCGACATCGCCATCTGGACGCTGCTCGTGATCATCTCGTGGAAGTACATCGGCTTCGCGGTGATCCTGTTCCTCGCCGGCCTGCAGAGCATCCCCGAGGAACTGTTCGAGGCCGCCGCCATCGACGGCGCCGGCTACTGGCAGATCCAGCGGCGCATCACGCTGCCGCTGCTCGGTCCGACCATCCGCATCTGGGCGTTCCTGTCGATCATCGGCTCGCTGCAGCTGTTCGACCTCGTCTACATCATCTGGGGGCAGTACATCGCGTCGACCGCGGGCACCTCGACGATGGCGACGTACATGGTCGCCAACGGCCGGACCTCGGGCAACTTCGGCTTCGGCAGCGCCGTCGCGGTCGTGATGTTCGTGATCTCGCTCGTGGTCGCCCTGATCTACCAGCGCTTCGTGCTCCGCCGCGACACCGCGGGTGCACTCACCGAGAGGAAGAACTGATGGCCACCACGAGCATCGTCGCCCCCGGGCGCCGGGCCGTGCGGGAGCGCCGGTCCAGTGCCGCGATCGGACGCGCGAACCCGCTGACCTACGTCGTCGCGATCCTGTTCGTCGCCGCCAACCTGGCACCTGTGCTCTACATCGTGCTGGGCGGCTTCCGGACGAACTCGCAGATCACCACGAGCCCCGCCGGGCTGCCGGCACCGTTCGAGTTCGGCAACTACGGGTCCGTGCTGTCCAGCGGCATCTTCTGGCAGCAGCTCGGCAACTCCACGATCAGCGCCGTCACGACCACCCTCGGGGTCGTCGTGCTCGGGCTGATGGTGAGCTTCGTGCTCGCCCGCTACCGGTTCGCCGGTCGCGGGGCGCTCTACGCCCTGTTCGCCGCTGGTCTGATGTTCCCGATCACCGTCGCGATCACCCCGCTGTACCTGCTCGTCAAGGACCTCGGTCTGACGAACAGCCTGGCCGGCGTGATCCTGCCGCAGATCGCGTTCGCGCTGCCGACCACCGTCATCATCCTGGTGCCGTTCCTGCGGGCGATCCCCGACGAGCTCGAGGAGGCCGCGTCGATCGACGGGGCGAGCCGTCTCGGGTTCTTCTTCCGGATGGTCGTGCCGCTGTCGCTGCCCGGCGTCGTCACGGTCGGCATCCTGGCGTTCATCGCCAGCTGGAACAGCTACATCCTGCCGCTGTTCATCCTGAACAACGAGGCCGCGTACACGCTGCCGCTCGGGGTCCAGTCCTTCTCGTCGCAGTACTCCGTCGACACCGCGAAGGTGCTCGCGTTCACCTCGATGTCGATGATCCCGGCCCTCGTGTTCTTCACGATCTTCCAGCGCCGCATCGTCGGTGGCCTGACCGGGGCGGTGAAGGGGGTGACCGCGACCGACGCGACGCAGACCGCCGGACGCGACCCGCGCCTCCAGGCCGACAGCGCGACGGATGCGACCGCGACGGATGCGACCGCGACCACCGCCGGACCCCGCGCCGACGCCCTGCTCGCCGTGATGACCCTCGACGAGAAGGTCGCCCAGCTCGTCGGTTACTGGCTCGACCAGAACGGCGTCGTCGCCCCCATGCAGGGCGAGATGGCGGCCGTGCAGCAGGGCAGCGCCCTGGCGGACATCACCCGCGACGGCATCGGGCAGTTCACCCGCGTCTACGGCACCCGTCCCGTCGAACCCGACGAGCGTGCTGCCTGGCTCTGGGCCGAACAGCGCCGCCTGCAGCGCGAGACCCGGCTCGGGATCCCGGCACTCGTCCACGAGGAGTGCCTGACCGGGCTCGCCGCGTGGAAGGCCGCGACGTTCCCGACCCCGCTGGCGTGGGGTGCGTCGTTCGACCCGGAGCTCGTCGAGCAGGTCGGCGCCGCGATCGGTGCGTCCATGCGCCAGCTCGGCGTCCACCAGGGGCTCGCGCCCGTGCTCGACGTGATCCGTGACCCCCGCTGGGGCCGGGTCGACGAGTGCATCGCCGAGGACCCGTACCTGGTCGGTACGGTCGGCACCGCGTACGTGCGCGGGTTGCAGTCCGCCGGGGTCGACGCGACCCTGAAGCACTTCCTCGGGTACTCGGCGTCGCAGGCGGGGCGGAACCACGCCCCCGTGCACGCCGGGGCCCGCGAGGTGGCCGACGTGTACCTGCCGCCGTTCGAGATGGCGCTGCGCGACGGCGGCGCCCGGAGCGTCATGAACTCGTACGCCGAGATCGACGGCGTGCCCGTCGCGGCGAACGGCGAGCTGCTCACCGACCTGCTCCGCGACCGGCTCGGCTTCGACGGCACGGTCGTCGCGGACTACTTCTCGGTGGCGTTCCTCGAGGTCATGCACGGCATCGCCGCCGACCGTGGCGAGGCCGCGGCGCTGGCGCTCGAGGCCGGCATCGACGTCGAGCTCCCGACCGGTGACGCGTACCTCGCGCCGCTGGTCGAACGGGTCCGCAGCGGGCAGGTGGACGAGGCCCTCGTCGACCGCGCCGTGCTCCGGGTGCTCCGGCAGAAGGAGCGGCTCGGCCTGCTCGAACCGGACGCCTTCGCCGAGGACGCCCCCACCGGGATCGACCTCGACACCCCGCTGCACCAGGCGCTCGCACGGCAGCTGGCGGCGAGGTCGCTCGTGCTGCTGTCGAACGACAGCGGCAGCGATCACGCCACCGTCGACGGCAGCACCGTCGACAGTGCCACCCCCGTCCTCCCGCTCGAACCGGGGGCCTCGGTCGCGGTCATCGGCCCGAACGCCGACCGAGCCGAGGCCCTGCAGGGCTGCTACTCGTTCGCCAACCACGTGCTCGCCTCGCACCCCGACCTGCCGCTCGGCTTCGCGATCCCTACCGTCCGCGAAGCCGTCGCCCGGGCCCTCGGCCCGTCGGTGGTCCGATTCGCAGCGGGCTGCGCCGTCACGGGCGACGACCGGGCCGGCTTCGCCGACGCGGTCGCCGTGGCCTCCGCCTCGGACGTCGCGGTGGTCGTCGTCGGCGACCAGGCCGGACTCTTCGGCCGTGGCACGGTCGGCGAGGGCAACGACACCGAGTCGCTCGACCTGCCCGGCGTGCAGCGCGAGCTGGTCGAGGCAGTCGTCGCGACCGGGACCCCCACCGTGATGGTGCTGCTCACCGGCCGGCCGTACGCGATCGGCTGGGCGCTCGACGGCGACCAACCGCGTCCGGCCGCGGTCGTGCAGGCGTTCTTCCCGGGCGAGGGCGGCGGGCTGGCGATCGCCGACCTGCTGACCGGCGAGGCCTCGCCCTCCGGCCGCCTGCCGCTGTCCCTGCCGCGGTCAGCCGGTGCGCAGCCGTTCACGTACCTGCACCCGCGGCTCGGCGGTCCGTCCGACGTCACCGCCGCGGACTCCACGCCGGTGCGACCGTTCGGCTTCGGCCTCGGCTACACCGACTTCGCCTACGACGAGCTCGTCGTCGACCAGGACGTCCGCTCCGACGGCGTCTTCGCCGCGTCGGTGACGGTCCGGAACACCGGGTCCCGTGACGGCGAGGACGTCGTGCAGCTCTACGGGCACGACGTGCACGGCAGCGTCACCAGGCCCGAGGTGCAGCTCCTCGGGTACGCGCGGGTCGCGCTCGCCGCGGGGGAGTCCGCGCGGGTCCGCTTCCGCGTCCCGGTGCAGCGCTTCGCGTTCACCGACCGTCGGATGCGCAAGGTGGTCGAGCCCGGCGACGTGCAGGTCTGGGTCGCGTCGCACGCGGCGGCGTCACGGCCGGGAGGCCCGGTGGCAGCCGGTGGGATCGTCGCCTCGGGCGACGGTCCGGTCCGACACCCCGTCCCCGGCACCGCCACGGAGCGCGCCACCGTCGCGGTCACCGGCGCGGTCCACGAGGTCACCCCGGGCGACCCCCGCCTGGTGGAGTGGTCGCTCGTCTGACCGGCTGACGGATCACGCGCCCGGGCGTGACCGGCTGACGGACGGGAGGCCCGGTGCCAGCGTGCACCGGGCCTCCCGTCCGTCAGCGGGTCACGGTCACCCGAGGCGGTTCGATCCGGTCGGACAGGTCCAGTGACCAGACGGCGACGCCGGTCAGGCCGAGCCGTTCCGCCAGGGCGACCCGCTCACGCAGGGAGCGTGCGTCGGACCACCAGAGCACCTCACCGCTCGGCAGGGTCGCGGTCCACTCGCCGGCCGTCGCGTCCCACCGGGCGGTCGCGCCCGCCTTCCGGACCCGCAGTCGTGCCTGGGCGTCCGAGAGCTGACCTGCCGGACGCTTCCCCTGCCAGTGGTAGCCGTACCCGGCGACGCCGAGCACGATCTGGTCGCGGGGGGCGAGGGTCGCGAGGGCGCGGGCGGCCTTCGACGACCACGCGAGCGACCCGACGGGGCCGGGTGCGTCCGGCTCCCAGGGGCCGTGCTGGTCGTAGGCCATGAGCGTCAGGTGGTCGAGCGGGGCGCGGAGGGCGCGCACGTCGTAGCCCAGGCGGGCGTACCCGGCCGCGGTGGTCGACGCGGACAGGGCGATGTCGAGCCGGACGTCGTCGCCGACGGCGGCTCGGAGCTCACGGGCGAAGGAGGTGAGACCGGGCTTCTCGGCCGAGGTCAGCGCCTCGAGGTCGATCATGATCGAGTCCCAGCCGCCCGTGGCCACGTCGGCGGCGAGTGATCGGACGACCCGGGCGCGGTTCGCGGGCGAGGTCAGGAGCTTCCGCGCGATCGGCTCGCTGAAGTCGCCGTCGGCTTCGGAGTAGTTGCTGACGAGCAGCTGCGCGGTGAGCCCGTCGGCGTGTGCCCGGTTGCGCTGGGCCTCGGCAGAACGCGAGGGGGCGGTGACCTTCGTGCCCGTGCGGTTCAGCAGCAGCCCGTCGACGCCGACCACGTCCATCGCGGCGGCGTTCGCGTCCACCAGGGTGGTGTCGGCGTTCTCGGGCTGGAAGCCGGTCACGTCGAACCCGTCGGCCCGGGCAGTCGTCGGGGTCGTGCAGCCGGCGAGTGCGAGTCCTGCGGAGAAGAGGGCGAGCAGCGCGGAGCGGCGTCGATGCGGGGTGGTCGTCACGGCGAAGGGGCGTCCTGTTCGGGGTGGCCGGGTGCCGACCACGGCGGGAGCTCGGCCGACGGGTACCCGCCGTGCTCGTCGGGCGCCCGCAGCATCGGGTTGACCGCGCGCAGCCGGATGCCGGAGGTGTCCCGGGCGGCCCCACGGACGGCGCTCGCCAACAGGAACGCGACGACGTCGGCCGTGCTGCCGTCGGGGTCGTAGCCGTGCCAGGGGCGGTCGTCGCCCTGGGCGCGTCGCAGGGCGCTGGCGAACGTCGCGTCGGCGTCGTCGACCTCCACCTCGCAGTCGAGCACGATCCGGAAGCGTGATCCCTCGCCCGGGGACCCGGCGAGGTCCGACGTGGCGCGGGGGTCCGGGTTCTCCGGGTCGAACGACCGGAGCGCCGCGGACGGTGCGGTGCCGAAGGCGGCACGGTACTCGGCCGCCATCCGCCCGGCGTTGCTGAAGTGCCAGTGCTTCGCGATGTCAGCGATGGTGCGACGGTCCGCCGGTGTCATCGACAGCAGGTCGCGGCGGACGCCCTCGAGCCGTACCCCGCGCAGGTACGACGCGGGCGAGGTCTGCAGCTCCCGCCGGAACGCGCTCTGCAGGCCGCGGGTCGACAGGTGTGCGGCGGCGGCGATGTCCGGTACTGAGATCGCGTCGCGGGCGTGGGCGTGCACGAACCGCAGCGCCTCGTGCACGGTGCGGGACAGCCGTGCTCCGCCGTGCTCGGGACCACTTGCCGTGGTCGGTGCCTGGTCCATACGTGGAGGGTACGAGTCGGTCGGGTGGATCGGCCTCCGACGCCACGACGCCGCCGTTATCCGAGGTGCGCGGATGTGGATCGCACCCGTTCGGGGGCCATTGTGGACCCCGGTGAGGGTGCTTATCGTCCAAGAGGTACTCAAACTGTCCCCCTCCGAACAGGGTCGGAGGCACGGGGGCAGATCGGAGGATCTGATGAGTGGTCACGAGCGTGCACCGGGGGTCGCCCCGGTCCACATCACCTCCTACCGGGCTCGGGCACGCGCTGCCCGACGCGGGTGGATCGTGCAGTCCGAGGACGACGTCGACCGCGAGCGGTTCACCTTCGCGGACCTCCGCGCCCGGCGAGGATCGGGCCGGTGAGCAGCGACACCGTCCCGCGGGCCGCCGTCGGCCACGCCCCCCGGACGGCCGAGCGGTGCGGCCGGACCCCCGCGGACGCCGTCCGGACGGTGCGTGCCGTGTACGACGGTCGCGACGTCCGGTTCGCACCCACCGACCGGTTCGCGTTCCGCCACCGGACGGTGCGCCACCACAACGTCGCGCTGCTGTCGTCGGCGGTGTCGACGACCACCGCCGCCTCGTTCACGCCGGACGGCACGCCGGTGCTGGCGTGGTCGACCGCGGGGTGCCTGCGGGTCGACGACGACGCGCCCACCCGGCCCGGCGTGCCGGTGCTCCTGCCGACGGACCGACCGTTCACGCTGATCGTGCCGGCGGGGAGCGTCCAGGTGCTGCGGGTGGACGGTGGCTTCCTCGACGCCGTGAACGGGGTCGTGTTCGACCACCGCTTCGCCGGCCGACTGCGATCCCGCCCGACCGAGGCCGAGGTGTCCCAGCTGCTCGCCCGCATCGACGCGGTCGCGGTCAACGCGCTGCACCCCGACCGCAACCCGGGCGGCCACCTGTCCGCACAGGTCCTGCTGGCCGAGGCCGTCCTGCGGGCCTTCGGCGGGACGGACGCCGAACCGGACGCACGGCCGGTGCGCCGGACGGTGAACACCGTGCAGCTCGCGCAGGCCTGGCTCGCGGAGCACTGCGACCGGCCGCTCCAGCTCGCGGACGTCTGCGGGGCCGTCGGGGTCAGCTCCCGCACGCTCCAGGAGAACTTCGTGCAGCACGTCGGCGTGAGCCCCATGACGTACCTGCTGCAGGTCCGTCTCGACCGGGTCCGGATCGCACTCCAGCTCGCCGACCGCGCGGAGACGACGGTTGCCGAGGTCGCGCACCGGTGGGGTTTCCGCCACATGGGGCGGTTCTCGAGCACGTACTTCCAGCGTTTCGACGAGTACCCGAAGAAGACGCTCCAGACGAGCACCTGACACCCGACACCCGACACCCGTCAGCGCAGGCGGTCCGCCAGGAACGCGGCCTGACGCTCCCAGTGGCGGAAGCCGCCACCCTCGTGCCCGTTGTACGGGTACACGACGATCTCGCGGTCGGAGGAGCCGAGGGCGTTGAACGCGGCGAAGGTCGTGCGGGGCGGCACGACGTCGTCCATCAGCGCGACCGAGAACAGGGCCGGGGCGGTGATGCCGGCGGCGTGGTTCACCCCGTCCAGGTACGCGGCGGTCTCCCACACGCGCTCGGCCGCGTCGCGGTGGACGGCGAGGTACTGCGCGAGCTCCAGGTACGGACCCCCGACCGCGACGTCGGTGCCGTTCCGCCAGTCGGCCAGGAACGCCACGTCGGGCAGCACCGCGGCGACCGGCCCGACGTGTGCCTCGACCAGGGCGGCCGCGGCGATCGTGATGCCGCCGCCCTGGCTGCCGCCGGTCAGCGCGATGCGCTCGGGGTCGATCCCGGGCAGCGTCCGCACCGCCTCGACGAGCCGCACGGCGTCGGTGTAGACGCGGCGGTAGTAGTGGTCGGCCGGTGAGCCGATGCCGCTCGTCATCCAGCCGCTGGCGTGCGGAGCGGACCCGTGCGGGTCCGGCGTGTCACCGCCGGCCCACCCGGAGCCCTGGCCGCGGGTGTCCATCACGACGTGCACGTACCCGGCGAGGGCCCAGTGCACGCGCTCGCCCGGGCGACCACGGCCACCGCCGTAGCCGAGGAACTCGACGACGACCGGCAGTGCGCCGCGGTCGTCGGACACCGGACGGTTGACCCACGCGCGCACCGGGTCGCCAGCGAACCCGGGGAACGTCAGGTCCTCGACGACGAGACCGGTCACCGGGGTCTCGGCGGGCACGAGGGTCACCTCGACCCCTTCGCCCGCGGTCCGGGCGGCGGCGATCGTGTCCGCCCAGAAGGCGTCGAAGTCGGCGGGACGACGGACGTCCGAGCGGTGCGCGCGGAGCGCGTCGAGGGGCAGGTCGGTCAGTGGCATGGGTGTCCTCCGGGGACGATGATGCCCCCGGCGCCCTGATGGAGGGCGCCGGGGGCAGGGAGTGTCGGATCCGGTGCGTCGGTCAGCGCGCCGCGGCGCGGTACTGCTCGAGCACCTCGGGGTGCGGGTCGGACGGCACGGTGGTCGTCGCGGTGTCCCACGTCGGCAGTGCGCCGGTCAGCGCCCATGCGGCCTGCTTCGCAGCACCCGCGGCGACGTACTCGCCGGGCTCCGGCACCAGGACGTCACGGCCGAACACCTGTGCGGCGACGGTGCGGACCGCCGGGTTCCGCGCAGCGCCGCCGATGAGCAGCAGCCGCTCGACGGTCACCCCGGTGTCCTGCACCGCGGCAAGTCCGTCGGCGAGGGCGCAGAGCATCCCCTCGACGGCCGCCCGGGCCAGGTGTGCCCGGTCGGTGGTCGCCGGCGTCATGCCGAGCAGCGATGCGGTCGCGTCCGGCCGGTTGGGCGTGCGCTCGCCGACGAAGTACGGCACCAGGACGAGGCCGTCGGCCCCGGCCGGCGCCTGCAGCGCCAGCTCGCCGAGTGCGTCGTGGTCGACGCCGAGCAGGCCGCCGATCACCTCGAGCACGCGGGCCGCGTTGAGCGTCGTGACGATCGGGAGGCGCGACCCGGTCCCGTCGGCGAAGCCCGCCACGGTCCCGCTCGGGTCACGCACCTCGGCGTCGCTGACCCCGAAGACCGTGCCGCTGGTGCCGAGGGACACCGCGACGTCGCCCGGGCCGAGACCCAGGCCGAGCGCTGCCCCGGCGTTGTCGCCGAGTCCGGCACCGACGACGAGGCCGGTCCGGGCGACCGCGCCGCCGGGCAGCTCGACGTCGGTGGACAGGGTGCCCATGGCCTCGTCGGGGGCGACCACGCGGGGCACGACCACGGCGTCGTCGTCACCCATCGACGCCGGACGCATCGATCGCCCGAGCGCGAGCTCGAACAGCTCCGGGTCGTACTCGCGGCGCACCGGGTCCCAGTACCCCGTGCCGCTGGCGTCGGACGCATCCGTCGCCAGGGCGTCGAGGTCGGGGCCGAGCGGGCTCTCGTCCGCCGGGCCGTGGCCTCGGAGCCGCCACGACAGCCAGTCGTGGGGGAGCGCCACGGCCGCGACGCGGGCCGCGTTCTCGGGCTCCGCGTCGCGGAGCCACCGCAGCTTGGTACCGGTGAACGACGCGACCGGCACCAGCCCCGTCCGGGCGACCCACGCCTCCTGGCCGAGCTCGTCGACCATCTGCGCGGCCGCGTCCGCACTGCGCACGTCGTTCCAGAGCAGGGCGTCGCGGACCACGCGACCGTCGGCGTCGAGCGCGACCATGCCGTGCTGCTGCCCGGCGATGGCGACGGCACCGACGTCGTCGAGGCCGCCGGCGTCCGCGACGGCGGCACCGAGGGCCTCCCACCAGTGACGGGGGTCGACGGAGGTGCCGTCCGGGTGGGACGCGCGTCCCTCGCGGACGACCGCACCGGTCGCGGCGTCACGGATGGTGACCTTGCAGGACTGGGTCGACGAGTCGACCCCCGCGACGAGCTGGCGCGCGTCCGTGTCCTCAGCCACTTCGGCGGCAGGCCGCCTCAGCTCGCGGGATGCAGCCGCTGGCGCGTCTGCCTTCAATTCCGCGCGCCCATCAAGTGCTCCATCGCGAGCTGCTGCAGGCGGACGAAGCCGAAGCCCTTGCCGCCGAAGTAGGCGTCGGCGTCGAAGTCCTCGTAGGCGGACCGGTCGGCGAGGAACGTGTCGTACGACTCGCCGTCGTTGAGCGTCGGCGTCGACAGCTCGCCGACCTTGGAGGCCTCGAGCGCTGCCTGCACCTCGGGGTCGGCGCGGAACGCCTGCGCACGCTCCTTGAGGAGCAGGTACATGCGCATGTTGGCCGACGCGGAGTCCCAGACGCCGGTGATGTCCTCGGTGCGGCTCGGCTTGTAGTCGAAGTGGCGCGGGCCGTCGTACGCCGGGCCGCCCTGCGGGGCGCCGTGCTCGAGCAGGTCGACGAGCGAGAACGCGTTCTGCAGGTCGCCGTGACCGAACACCAGGTCCTGGTCGTACTTGATGCCGCGCTGACCGTTGAGGTCGATGTGGAAGAGCTTGCCCTGGTAGAGCGCCTGGGCGATGCCGGCCGTGAAGTTCAGGCCCGCCATCTGCTCGTGGCCGACCTCGGGGTTGATGCCGAACAGCTCCGGACGCTCGAGCGTCTCGGTGAAGGCGATCGCGTGGCCGAGGGTCGGCAGGAGGATGTCGCCGCGGGGCTCGTTCGGCTTCGGCTCGATGGCGAACCGGATGCCGTAGCCCTTGTCGGTGACGTACTGGGCGAGCAGGTTGACGGCCTCGCGGTACCGCTCGAGCGCGGCCTGCACGTCCTTGGCGCTGTCGTACTCGGAGCCTTCGCGGCCACCCCACATCACGAACGTCGACGCGCCGAGCTCGGCGGCGAGGTCGATGTTGCGGAGCACCTTGCGGAGCGCGAAGCGGCGGACCTGCCGGTCGTTCGAGGTGAAGCCGCCGTCCTTGAAGACCGGGGCGGAGAACAGGTTCGTCGTGACCATCGGCACGACGAGCCCGGTCGACTCGAGCGCGCCCTTGAGGCGGTCGATCTGGGTCTGGCGTTCGGCGTCGGTGGAACCGAACGCGAACAGGTCGTCGTCGTGGAAGGTCAGGCCGTAGGCCCCGAGCTCGTCGAGCTTCTCGACCGCCTCGACCACGTCGAGGGCGGGTCGGGTCGGCCCGCCGAAGGGGTCGGAGCCGTTGTAGCCGATGGTCCAGAGACCGAAGGAGAACTTGTCTGCACGGGTGGGCGTCGTTGCCATGGTGGTCACCGTTCGTCGTCGAAACAAAATGTTGCCGCGCCCAACATAAGCGGTAGTGTTGGCTGTGGCAAGCACGTGATCGCAAAGGAGCGAGCGGATGGCAAGTAAGTCGACGGTGCAGCAACGACTGCGGGTCGCGATGGTGGGGCACGGCTTCATGGGAGCCGCACACTCACAGGCGTGGCGGACCGCCCCCAGGTTCTTCGACCTCGGAGCCGAGCCGGAGATGGCGGTGATCGTCGGGCGTGATCCCGAACGCACCGAGGCCGCTCGGCAGCAGTACGGCTGGCAGGCGGCGTCCACCGACTGGCGTGCCGTCGTGGCCGATCCCGACATCGACGTGGTCGACGTCGTGTCCCCGGGGTCCTCGCACGTCGAGATCGCGATCGCCGCGCTCCAGGCCGGCAAGCACGTCCTGTGCGAGAAGCCGCTCGCGAACACCGTCGCCGAGGCCGAGGCGATGACCGCCGCCGCCGACGCCGCCCGTGCACAGGGTGTCCGGGCGATGGTCGGGTTCAGCTACCGCCGGGTGCCGGCCATCGCGTTCGCCCGGCAGCTGGTGCAGGACGGCCGGATCGGCACCGTGCGCCAGGTCCGTGCGCTCTACCTGCAGGACTGGCTCGCCGACGCCGACGGCCCGATGACCTGGCGCCTCGACAAGTCGCTCGCTGGCTCCGGGGCGCTCGGCGACATCGGCGCGCACGCGATCGACCTGGTCGAGCACGTCACGGGGGCGTCGCTCGCCACCGTGTCCGGCACCCTCGAGACCTTCGTGACCGAGCGTCCGCTGATGGCCGAGGGGGTCGGGCTGTCCGGCACCGCGTCGAGCGAGCGCGGGCAGGTCACCGTCGACGACGCCGCGTTCTTCACCGCACGGCTCGACGGCGGCGCGGCCGACGGTGCGATCGGCACGTTCGAGGCGACGCGCTACGCGACCGGGCGGAAGAACGGTCTGACGCTCGAGATCAGCGGTTCCGAGGGCGCGATCCAGTTCGACCTCGAGTCGATGAACGAGCTCCGGCTGTACGAGTCGAACGCCCCGGCGGGGGAGCAGGGGTTCCGCCGCATCCTCGTCACCGAGCCCGAGCACCCCTACATGGCCGCGTGGTGGCCGACCGGGCACCTCATCGGGTACGAGCACACCTTCAGCCACCAGGTGAAGGACTTCGTCGACGCCATCGTCGCCGGCACCGACCCGTCGCCGTCGTTCGCCGACGGCCTGCACGTGCAGCGGGTCCTCGACGCCGTCGAACGCAGCGCCGCCGCCGGCAGCACCCTGGACGGCGACCTCGTGAGCGCCGCCGAGCAGACCCGCCAGGCGCTCGTCGTCCGCGGCGGGTGGGACGGCCACCAGCCCGTCGAGACCACCGACCTGTTCATCCCGTTCCTGCAGGACCACGGCTTCGCGGTCCGCGTCGAGGGATCGCCCGCCGTGTACGCCGACCAGGAGTACATGGACACGGTCGCCCTGATCGTCCAGGTGAACACCATGACGACCATCGCCGCCGACGAGTTCGCCGGTCTGCAGCGGGCCGTCCTGAACGGCACCGGCCTGGCCGGCTGGCACGGCGGCATCGCGGACTCGTACCGCGACAACGCCGACTACCTGCACATGATCGGCGGGCAGTTCGCCCACCACGCGGGCAAGCACCCCGACGAACGGGTCGGGGAGCAGTCGGACAACTACATCCCCTACACGGTGCACATCACCGACCTCGGGCACGAGCACCCGATCACGCAGGGCATCGAGGACTTCGACCTCGTCACCGAGCAGTACTGGGTGCTGAGCGACGAGTACGACGACGTCCTCGCCACCACCACGCAGGAGGCCCGCTCGTGGGACCCCTGGAACCGCCCGGTCACCGCACCGGCGATCTGGACCCGGCAGTGGGGGAAGGGACGGATCTTCGTCTCGGCCCCCGGACACCGGATCGAGATCGTCGAGTCGCAGCCGGTCCGCACCATCATCGAACGGGGACTCCTGTGGGCAGCACGGTGAACGAAGGGGTGCTCCGCGTCGGCGTGGTCGGCGTCGGGGTCATCAGCCAGCAGTACTTCGAGCACTTCCCGGCCCTGCCCGGCCTCGAGCTCGCCGCGGTCGCCGATCTCGACGTCGCCCGTGCCCAGCAGGTCGGTGCGGCCCAGGGCGCGCGCGGGACCACCGTGGACGACCTGCTCGCCGCCGACGACGTCGACGTGGTCCTCAACCTGACGATCCCGGCCGCGCACGCCGACATCGCCACCCGGGCACTCGCCGCCGGCAAGCACGTCTACGGCGAGAAGCCGCTCGCGATGTCCACCGCCGAGGCCGCACCGGTGCTCGCGGCCGCCCGCGCCGCCGGCCTGCGCGTCGGCAGCGCCCCGGACACCGTCCTCGGCACGGGCATCCAGACCGCCCGCGCCGCCCTCGACGACGGCGCGATCGGTACCCCGGTCGGTGCCGCCGTCGCCTGGAGCGCACCCGGGCACGAGCTCTGGCACCCCGCGCCGGCCTTCTACTACCAGCCGGGCGGCGGACCGCTCCTCGACATGGGGCCGTACTACCTGACCAGCCTCGTCACGTTCTTCGGGCCCGTCGTGCGGGTCAGCGGCAGCGCCACCCGCTCCACCCGTGAACGGACGATCGCCACCGGGCCGAACGCCGGCACGTCGATCCCGGTCGACATCGACACCCACGTCGTCGCGATCCTCGAGCACGAGGGCGGCGTGGTCTCCACCGTGACCGTCTCGTTCGAGGTGTGGGCCACCCGCGCCCCGCTGTTCGAGGTGTACGGCACCGCGGGCACACTGGGCGTCCCGGACCCGAACCGGTTCTCGGACACCGTGTCGATCGCCACCGCCGACGACCGCTCGTGGCGCGACCTGCCGGTCGCCGCCGGGTACGCCGACGCCGGCCGCGGTTACGGCCTCGCCGACATGGCGCACGCGATCGCGACGGACCGGCCGCACCGAGCCTCCGGCGACCTCGCGTTCCACGTGCTCGAGGTCATGGAGGCGGTCGCCGCCGCCGCCCGTGACCACTCGGTCGTCGACGTGCAATCGCGCGTCGAGCGACCCGCCACCGTCCCCGCCGGGTCCGCACCCGGATCCTGGTGACGGAACCCGACCACCGCGAAGAAGGACGACGACGATGACGACGACGGACGCGAGCGAGACGACGGAGACGACCCGGGCCTCCAGGCCGGTCACCCTGTTCACCGGACAGTGGGCCGACCTGCCCTTCGAAGAGGTCGCCCGGCTCGCCGGCGAGTGGGGCTACGACGGACTGGAGATCGCCTGCTGGGGCGACCACCTGGACGTCCGGCGCGCCGCGACGGACCCGGGGTACGTGGCGGACCGGCTGGCGATCCTGGAACGCCACGGCCTGCGGGTCTGGACGATCGCCAACCACCTGGTCGGCCAGGCCGTGTGCGACGATCCCATCGACCAGCGGCACGAGGACATCGTCCCGCCGCACGTGTGGGGCGACGGCGACCCGGAGGGCGTGCGGCAGCGTGCGGCCGAGGAACTGCAGTGGACCGCCCGTGCCGCCGCGGCGCTCGGGGTCGACACCGTCACCGGCTTCTCCGGCTCGTCGATCTGGAAGACCGTCGCCGGGTTCCCGCCCGTGCCCCCGGGGATGATCGACGCCGGGTACCAGGACTTCCACGACCGCTGGTCACCGATCCTCGACGTCTTCGAGGAGGTCGGGGTCCGGTTCGCACTCGAGGTGCACCCGTCCGAGATCGCCTACGACTACTGGACCGCCAAGCGCACACTCGAGGTGTTCCAGGACCGGCCGGCGTTCGGGTTCAACTTCGACCCGTCGCACTTCGTCTGGCAGGACCTCGACCCCGCCGCGTTCCTGCTCGACTTCGCCGACCGGGTGTACCACGTGCACTGCAAGGAGTCGGTGAAGCAGCTCGACGGGCGCAACGGGCGGCTGTCCTCGCACCTGCCGTGGGGCGACCCCCGGCGCGGGTGGGACTTCGTCACCGCCGGCCACGGGGACGTGCCGTGGGAGCGGGTGTTCCGCGTGCTGAACCACATCGGGTACGCCGGCCCGACCAGCGTCGAGTGGGAGGACGCCGGCATGGACCGGCTCGTCGGCGGGCCCGAGGCGCTGGCGTTCGTCCGGCAGCTCGGTACCATCGCGCCGCCGGACGCCGCGTTCGACGCCGCGTTCTCGCAGTCGCGCTGACCGGCCGTCGCGGTCGGTCGCGGTCGCGCTCGCGGTCGCGGAGGTTTCGCGCTGCGCGACAGTTCACGGGCTCGTCGGTGCGAAACTCGTCGCTCAGCCCGAAATCCCACCCACGACCGCACCCACCAACGAGGAGGACCCATGGCACGGCAGCCCACGGCGACGCCGGGCAACGCCGCGCGCGTCCTCCGGCTCGTCCACGAGGACGGCCCCGTCACCCGCGCCGAGCTCACCCGGCGCACCGGCCTGAACCGCTCGACCATCCTCGCGCTCGTCGGGGAACTCGTCGATGCCGGTCTCGTGCACGAGGAGGCCCCCGCCGCGGGGACCCCCGGTACCGGTGTCGGACGGCCGAGCGGAGTCGTCCGGGCGTCCGGCGACGTCCTCGCCGCCGCGGTCACGGTCGAGATCGACGCCGTCGGGGTCGCCCTCGTCGGCCTCGACGGCACCGTGCGCGACCGGCTGGTCGAGCCGCAGACCACCGTGCCCACCGCGACGCAGGCGATAGACGCCGTCGCACGGGTCCTCGCAGCACTCCTCGCCCGCACCGGACCGGCAGCCCGGATCGTCGGGGTCGGCGTCGCCGTGCCCGGCATCGTCCGGGTCGAGGACGGCACCGTGCGCGACGCCCCGCACCTCGGATGGCGTGACGAACCCCTCGCCGCACCGCTCGCGGAACGCCTGGGGCTGCCGGTCCGGGCCGCGAACGACGCCAACCTCGGTGCCTGGGCGGAACGGCTGTACGGCAGCGCCCGCGGCGTCGACGACCTCGTGTACCTGAACGGCGGCGCGAGCGGCATCGGCGGCGGGATCGTCAGCGCCGGCCGGCCGTTCAGCGGCGCCGACGGGTACGCGGGCGAGCTCGGGCACACCTTCGTCGCGGCGAACGGGATCCGCTGCCACTGCGGTGCGGTCGGCTGCCTGGAGACCGAGGCCTCGCGCTCGGCACTCACTGCGGTCACCGGGACCCCGCCGGACGACCTCGACGCGCTCGCCGCGGCGCTCGCCGAGGGCCGGCCCGAGGTCGAGCGGGTCGTCGACCGACAGATCACCGCACTCGCGACCGCACTGCGGAACGCCATTCACACCGTCGACCCCGAGGTCGTCGTGCTCGGCGGGTTCCTCGGTGCGCTGCTCGGACACGTCGGCGACCGGATCGACACCGACGTCCGGGCGCAGACGATGGCCGCCATGACCGACCGGCTCCGCATCGTCCCGGCGGCACTCGGCCGCGACGTCCTGGTCCGTGGTGCCGCCGAGATCGGCTTCGCGGAGCTGCTGCGCGACGCCACCATGCCCGCGGCGCTGGCGCCAGCGCCAGCGCCAGCGCCGGCGACCACGCCCGCGGCGCCCGCCGCCGCCCCCTCCACCACCCACACGTCCGGCCGCGACGACGCGGCCGAGGAAGCGAGAACCGCATGACCTCCACCCAGCGCACCAGCGTCCTGCTCGGCACCCAGGACCTCACCGTCGAGGACCGCCCCGTCCCCGCCGTCGACCCGGGCGACGTGCTCGTCCGCGTCGCCGCCGTGGGGGTCTGCGGCTCCGACGTGCACTACTTCCGCCACGGCCGCATCGGTGACTTCGTCGTCGAGGAGCCCCTCGTCCTCGGGCACGAGCTGTCCGGCACGATCGAGGCCGTCGGCGCGGGCGTCGACCCGTCCCGCGTGGGGGAGCGCGTGGCCATCGAGCCGCAGCGCCCCTGCCACCGCTGCGCCCAGTGCCTGGCCGGCCGCTACAACCTCTGCCCGCACATGCGCTTCTACGCGACGCCGCCGGTCGACGGGGCCTTCACCGAGTTCGTCACCATCGAGGCGGAGTTCGCGCACGTCCTGCCCGACGCCGTCTCGTTCGAGGCCGGCGCGCTCCTCGAGCCCCTGTCCGTCGGCATCGCCGCCGTCCGCAAGGCGGGCATCGTGCCCGGTTCGTCGGTGCTCATCGCCGGCGCCGGTCCGATCGGCATCATCTGCGCCCAGGTCGCGAAGGCCTTCGGTGCGTCGCGCATCGTCGTCAGCGACCTGGTGCCGGAGCGCCGTGCGCGGGCCCTGGAGTACGGCGCCACCGAGGTCGTCGACCCCACCGCCGTGTCTGTCGCGTCCGACATCGTCCCCGTCGACGCGTTCATCGACGCCAGCGGTGCACCCCGAGCGGTGTCGGACGGCATCAAGGCGGTCGGTCCGGCGGGTGCCGCGGTGCTGGTCGGGCTCGGCAACTCCGAGATGACGCTGCCGGTCGAGCACATCCAGAACCTCGAGGTCACGGTCACCGGGATCTTCCGGTACACGAACACGTGGCCGGTCGCCATCGAGCTGGTCGCGTCCGGCCAGGTCGACCTCGACTCGCTCGTCACCGGTCGCTTCGGGCTCGACGACGTCCGCGAGGCCCTCGAGAGCGACACCGACCCGGAGTCGCTCAAGTCCGTCGTCTACCCCGGCGGCGTCCCGGCCTGAGCGACCTGCGCGTCGTCCGGTGCGGGCTTCGCCAGCCTGGGCCGAGTTGCCCGCCTGGTGCGGCGTTGCAGCCGGGCACGGTGCGTGGAAGCTCGCACCGGGTGACGACGCTCGCACGGTGCGGACAGGAGGCTCGGGGCCAGGCCGCCCCGCGCCTCCCGTCCGGCACGTGACCCGGAACGGGGCCACCGCCGCGTCACCGGGACGCGCTACGGTTCGCGCATGACCGCTTCACCGGCCGCCGTCGTGCCGCAGCGCACCGACCGGCGCGCGCTCGTCTCCTGGGCGCTCTGGGACTGGGGTTCCGCCGCGTTCAACGCGGTCGTCACCACCTTCGTGTTCAGCACGTACCTGGCCAGCCGGGCGTTCGTGGACCCGGCGCTCGTCGCCGACACGTCCGCGGCCGGCAAGGCGATCGTGGAGCGGGAGCTCGCGCACAACGCGGCCGTCGTGTCCACCGCACTGACCATCGCGGGCATCGTCGTGGCCCTGGTGGCACCGGCCATGGGGCGGCTCGCGGACTCGTCCGGGCACCGCCGCCGGTCGGTCCTCATCGCCACGATCGGCGTCGCGCTGTCGATCGGCGGCATGGTCTTCGTCGCGCCGAGCCAGCCGTACCTGCTGCTCGGCGCAGCCCTGCTCGGCATCGGCACCGTCGCCTACGAGATCGCGAGCGTGGGCTACAACGCCATGATCGGGCAGGTCGCCTCCGGGGAACGCACCGGCCGGGTCTCCGCCATCGGGTGGGCGGCCGGGTACTTCGGCGGGATCGTGCTGCTCGTCCTCCTGCTCGTGCTCTGCATCCAGGACTTCCGTGGCGACGGGGTCGTCGGCGGGCTCCTGCAGCTGCCGGCGACGGTCGCCACCGGGCAGTGGGACGTCCGTGTCGCGATCGGCATCGCCGCCGTCTGGCTGGCCGTCAGCTCGATCCCGCTGTTCCTCACCGTGCCCGAAGCGGTGCCCGACCGCACCCGCGGCGGCGGCGTGTTCAGTGCCTACGCGGACCTCGGCCGGGACATCGCGCGGCTCTGGCGCGAGCGGCGCAACGTCCTCGCCTTCCTGCTCGCCAGCGCGGTGTTCCGCGACGGCGTCGGGGCCGTCTTCACGTTCGGCGGGATCGTCGCCGCGCAGGTGTTCGGGTTCACGCCGTCGCAGGTCATCCTGTTCGCCATCGCCGCGAACGTCGTGGCCGGCATCGCGACGTTCGTCTCCGGACGCCTCGACGACCGGTTCGGGTCGCGTTCGCTCATCATGGTCTCGCTCGTCGGCCTCGCCGTGTGCGGGGTCGGGGTCTTCGCCGCCGGCAACGAGACGCAGTGGTTCTGGGTGCTCGGACTGACCCTCGCCGTGTTCGTCGGCCCGGTGCAGTCGTCGTCCCGCGCCTACCTGGCGCGGCTGGCGACCCCCGGCCGCGAGGGCGAGCTCTTCGGCCTCTACGCCACCACCGGCCGGGCCGCGTCGTTCCTCGCGCCGGCACTGTTCGGCGTGGCCGTGACCGTCGGTGGGTCGACCCGGTTCGGGATCCTCGGCGTGGTCGTCGTGCTCATCGCCGGGCTGGTGCTGATGGCGTTCGTCAAGCGGGAACCGCAGGGCGCGCGGGCCTGATCCACGGCGGGCCGTCGGCGCGGCCTGGAGGCGCGGCGCACCTCCGTCCACAGGCTGCGGTTCTGCGCACGGTTCCCCACAGGGCCGTGGTCAGGTCGGGCGGCCCGGGCTGCGGTGCGCCAGGATGGGTGCATGACCGACCAGCGCATCGCCGTCGTCGTCCTCGCCGCCGGGCAGGGCACGCGCATGAAGTCGTCCACGCCCAAGGTGCTGCACCGGCTCGCCGGACTGCCGCTCATCGGGCACGTCCTGCGCACCGCGTCGTCCCTCAGCCCCGAGCACGTCGCCGTCGTCGTGCGGCACGAGCGTGACCTCGTCGCGGCCGAGGTCGTCGAGCGCGCACCCGACGCGATCGTCGTCGACCAGGACGACGTCCCCGGCACCGGCCGCGCGGTCGAGGTGGCGGTCGAAGCACTGCCCGCCGACTTCGACGGCGCCGTCGTGGTGCTGTCCGGCGACGTCCCGCTGCTCGACGCCGCATCGCTCCGGCTCCTCGTCGACGCCCACGTCGGCGGCGGCAACGGGGCGACCTTCGTGAGTGCGATCGCCCCGGACCCGACCGGTCTCGGACGGATCGTGCGGGATGCCTCCGGCGCCTTCGTCAGCGTCGTCGAGCACAAGGACGCGACGGCCGAGCAGCTGACCATCACCGAGGCGAACGCGGGCATCTACGCGTTCGACGTGGCGCACCTCCGTGCCGCGCTGCCGTCGCTCACCACGGCGAACGCCCAGGGCGAGAAGTACATCACCGACGCCCCCGCGCTGATCAGCGAGCGCGGCGGGCGCATCGACGTGGTCACCCTGACCGATCCGTGGCTCGTCGCCGGCATCAACGACCGTGCGCAGCTCTCCGACGCCGCGCGGGAACTCAACGCCCGCATCGTCCGCCGCCACCAGCTCGCCGGCGTCACCGTGCAGGACCCGGCGACCACCTGGATCGACCTCGACGTCACCATCGAGCCCGACACCGAGGTCCTGCCGGGCACCCAGCTCATCGGCGCCACCGCGATCGCCGCCGGAGCCGTCGTCGGGCCGGACACCACACTCCGCGACACCGAGGTCGGGGCCCGCGCCACCGTGAACCGCGTCGACGCCACCCTCGCCGTGATCGGGGACGGCGCCTCGGTCGGCCCGTTCGCCTACCTGCGGCCGGGCACGATCCTCGGAGACGACGGCAAGATCGGCACCTTCGTCGAGACGAAGAACGCCCGGATCGGTCGCGGCAGCAAGGTCCCGCACCTGTCCTACATCGGCGACGCCGAGGTGGGCGAGGACTCGAACATCGGCGCGAACACCATCACCGCGAATTACGACGGCGTGCACAAGCACCGCACCGAGGTCGGCTCGAACGTCCGTACAGGCTCGCACAACGTGTTCGTCGCCCCCGTTAGGATTGGTGACGGTGCGTACACCGGCGCCGGGACCACCGTCCGCAAGGACGTTCCGGCAGGATCGCTCGCGATCAGCTACGCCCCACAGCGCAACACCGACGGATGGGTCGAGGAACACCGACCCGGCACACCGGCGGCCGAGGCTGCTCGGCTCGCGAACGGCGAATAGATCCCGGCGACCACCCGTCGCCGACATCGACCCCTCGTGGGTCAGGGAGTGAGCACCGCACTTGTCCGGAATCAAGACAACCGGCCAGAAACGACTCGTCCTCGTCTCGGGGCGAGCACACCCGGCGCTCTCTGCCGAGATCGCGGAGGAGCTCGGGGTCGACCTCGTGCCGACCGATGCCCGGACCTTCGCGAACGGTGAGCTCTACGCCCGCTTCGACGAGTCGGTCCGTGGCTGCGACGCCTTCGTCATCCAGTCGCACACCGCGCCGATCAACGAGTGGCTCATGGAGCAGCTCATCATGGTCGACGCGCTGAAGCGTGCCTCGGCGAAGCGCATCACGGTCGTGGCACCGTTCTACCCGTACGCCCGTCAGGACAAGAAGGGCCGTGGCCGCGAGCCGATCTCGGCCCGCCTCGTCGCAGACCTGTTCAAGGCCGCCGGCGCGCACCGCATCATGAGCGTCGACCTGCACGCCGCGCAGATCCAGGGCTTCTTCGACGGCCCCGTCGACCACCTGTTCGCCATGCCGGTGCTGCTCGAGCGCTTCCGTCAGATCCTCGACCCGAAGACGCTCACCGTCGTGTCGCCCGACATGGGCCGCGTCCGTGTCGCCGACATCTGGTCCGAGAAGCTCGGCGCCCCGCTCGCCATCATCCACAAGCGCCGCGACCCGCTCGTGCCGAACCAGGTCTCGGTGCACGAGATCGTCGGTGACGTCAGCGGCCGCGTGTGCCTGCTCGTCGACGACCTCATCGACACCGGCCGCACGATCGCCAAGGCTGCCGAGGCGCTCAAGAACGCCGGCGCCACCGGTGTCGTCGTCGCCGCGACCCACGCCGTCTTCTCCGACCCGGCGACCGAGCTGCTGCAGAGCGAGTTCATCGACCGCGTGGTCGTGACGGACACCCTGCCCCTGCCGATGGACAAGCGCTGGGACCGCCTCGAGGTCCTGCCGATCGCCCCGCTCATCGCCCGTGCCATCCACGAGGTCTTCGACGACGGCTCGGTGACGTCGATGTTCGACGGCGCAGCGTAGCGGAGCCGTCGAACCATGGGCACAGCCGACGGCGCAGGACCATCTCCGCGACGTGACGTGTCCCGTCGCCCGTGGTGACCCACCCCGCGCGTGACGCCCTCGCGGCCCGGCTCCGGGCCGCGGGGAGCGTCTTCGCCGAGGACGAAGCCGACCTGTTGCTCGAGGCCGGTGACGGTGAGCCGGTGCGACTCCGCACCCTCGTGCAGCGTCGGCTGGCCGGTGAGCCGCTCGAGTACGTGCTCGGCTGGGCCGCCTTCGACGGGCACCGCATTCGGGTGACCCCCGGGGTCTTCGTGCCGCGAGCCCGCACCACCGTCGTCGTCGAGCAGGCTGCGCGTCGACTGCAGCGTTACGACCGCGTGGTCGACCTGTGCTGCGGCGCCGGCGCGATCTCGGTCGCCCTGTTCGGCCGCGTCGGCGCGCTCGACCTCGTCGCCACCGACATCGACCCGGACGCCGGCGACGTCGCAGCCGAGAACATCGGCGACCGCGGCATCGTCGTCGCCGGTGACCTGTTCACGCCGCTGCCCGATCGGTTCCGCGGGGCCGTGGCGGTCATCGCGGTGAACGCCCCCTACGTGCCGACGGCCTCGATCGAACTCATGCCGACCGAGGCCCGCGAGCACGAACACCGCGTCGCCCTCGACGGAGGTGTGGACGGCCTCGACCTGCACCGGCGGATCGCCGCGGGTGCGGGGGAGTGGCTCCGCCCCGGCGGTGCCGTCGTCATCGAGGTGTCCGAGGCCCAGGCCGAGGAGTCCGCCGCTGCGTTCACGGCCGCGGGCTTCTCCACCGTGGTCGAGCGGGACGCCGAGGTCGACGGCACCTGCGTCGTCGCGATCCTGCCCGCCTGACCACTGCCTGCCTGACCCTGGCTTTCCCGCCGGACCCCGGCGTCGAGCGGTCACGACATGCCGCTCAGGTTCGCTGGGGCGGCACGAAGTGTCGCCTGGGCGTCCGCGAACCGACGCTTTCTGCACCCCCGACGTGACGCACGTGGCGTGTCGCGCGACCAGGGCGAGGGGCGGGGCGGGCTGGCACCGGGCCTCCAGGCCGTCGGGTGCCCGGAGCGCGTCGGCGACGAGCGGTCACGACACACCGCTCAGCTTCGCCGCGGCGGCACGAAGTGTCGCCCGCGCGCCCATGAACCGACGCTTTCTGCTCCCCCGTCGGCAGCCAGCGGGCGTGTCGCGGACCCACTCCCGGACGGTCAGCGCGCGTCGACCGTGACCGTGTGCCAGCCCGTTGCACCGTTGGGAGCCGGCGGCCGGTCCACGCTCGTCTGCACCTCGCCGTCCGCACTGGTCGCGCGCACCTCGATGCGGTGTGAGCCGGCGGCCGGCGTCCACCGCACCACCCACTGTCGCCAGGTGTCCGCAGAGACCGAGTCGGCGAGTTCGGCGCGCTGCCAGTCGCCGCCTCCGACGCGGACCTCGACCGCCTTCACGCCCTTGTGCGGCTGCCACGCGACCCCGGCGATCGCGACCGGCTTGCCCGCGGTCACCGTCGACCCGTTCCGCGGGGTGTCGATGCGGGACTCGAGCTTGACCGGGCCACGCTCCGACCAGCCACGCGGGGTCCAGTAGCCCTGCGCGTCGGCGAACCGGGTGACCTCGAGCTCGGTGACCCACTTCGTCGCCGAGACGTACCCGAACAGGCCCGGCACGACCATCCGCACCGGGAACCCGTGCTCGGTCGGCAGGGGCTCGCCGTTCATCCCGACCGCGAGCAGCGCCGCGGTGCCGTCGTCCTGCAGCACGTCGAGCGGGGTGCCGGCGGAGAACCCGTCGATGCTCCGTGAGAGCACCATGTCGGCGTCGCCCGCCGGACGTGCCCGGGCGAGGAGCTCCCGGATGGGGTAGCCCAGCCAGCGGGCCGTGCCGATGAGGTCACCGCCGACCTCGTTCGACACGCAGCTCAGGGTGGCCACGTGCTCCTCGAGCGGCAGTGCGAGCAGCTCGTCCCACGTCAGCGTGATCTCCTGCTCGACCGCACCGTGGATGCGGAGCGACCAGTCGGCGGGATCGACCTGCGGCACCCGCAGCGCCGTGTCGATCCGGTAGAAGTCGGCGTTCGGCGTGATGTACGGGGTGATGCCGTCGACGTCGAGCGACGCACCCGCGGGGACCGCCGGTGCAGCGGTCGCCGCGGCGGGCAGCCGGATGGCCCGCCTGGCAGCAGCGGCCGCCTGCATCGCGGACGACCCCAGCCGGGAGGCGGTGCCCACCACGACCGCGACGGTCGCCGTCGCGACGCCCCAGACCAGGAACGTCCGGCGCTCCGTCGACGCGGGTCGCGGTGCCGCCGTCGGCACGGTCGCCGCGGCCTCCCACCGGCGCAGCCGCTGGAGCAGCAGGCGCAGGACGACCACCGCTGCCGCGATGCCGAGGACCGTCGGGGTGCCGTCGAGCGTCCCGCTGCCCGAGCGGGTGCTGACGGCCAGCAGGGCCAGCACACCACCGGCGGCGAACACGAGGGCGCCGAAGGGCGGGCGCACACGTTCGAGGACACCGGCACCGGCACTGATCGCGATGACGATCACCGTCATGAGCACGAACAGGGCGACCTTGTCCCCGGTGCCGAACACGGCGACCATGAAGTCCTTCGCACCCGGGGGAGCGAGGTCGATGACGGCGGACCCGACGGCGACCAGGGGGCTGCCCGCTCCGCCGAGCAGCAGCGCGCCGAACTCGGCGACACCGAGGAACGCGGCGGCGGCCACGACGCCGACGATCGCGGCGATCAGCGTCCAACGTCGGGTCGCAGGGCTGTCGGGCCCGCTCGGGCCGTCCGACGGACCCGCCGTCGATCGACCGATCGGTTCGTCCGTCGTCTCGGTGGTCACCGCCCGAGCGTAGGTCGCCCGGCCGCTCGTGGGCTGTGTGTGCGGGCTTCCCCGCGCGTTCATCGGGTTCGGCCAGCAGGTGGCGCGTGGCTCGTGGGAGGATCGGACCGTGCTGCAGCGTCCGGATGGTGTCCCGCGGTCCGGTCGTGCCCGCGGTGCACGGCGGACACCGATGTCTCCGGCACGTCGACTCGCCACCCTGCGCTGGGTGATCGTCGCCGTGTGGCTGGTCCTCCTGATCACCCGGATCGTCGTCGTCTCGACGGCGCCGGGCGTCGACCTCTCCTGGTACGGCATCGTCGAGTTCGGCGCGATCGCCCTCGGCGTCGTGGTCATCGTGGTCGCCGTCGTGCGGACCGCGACGGCACGGCGGCGGCAAGCGGACGAGGCTCTCGCGCTCGCCATCCGGCGGATCGACCCGACGGTGTGGCTCGTGCCGGCGGCGCCGACACCGGAACTCCGTGGCATCGTCGACGAGGTCCGTCCGGACACGCACCTCGGTTCGCGCGTGACCTGGGCCTTCGGTGCCACCGAGGCCTCCCTGTGGGAACTCGACGAACGGCGGGCGACCCGGCTGCTCGTGATCCGGTGGAGTCGTGTCGTGCACGTCGGACTCGAGGACGTGGCGGACGGCTTCGACAGCTCGGGACGACTCGACGGTGCAACAGCGGCAGGCGGCGCGGGGCGACCCGGTGGCTCGCCGCGACCTGGCGGTCCCGGTGGTGCTCGCCGCGCGTGTGCGGTGGCGATCCACCACGTGCGACCGGACGACACCCCCGCCGTGGCGACCTTCTTCGTCCGGACCGCCCCGGGTTCGCGTCGGCTGCTCGGACGCGGTCCGCGGCTGGACCGACTCGTCGCCGACCTGGCACGGGAACGCATCGTCGCCTGACGCGGCGGAGGGCCCCGGGTTCAGCGAGGCCCTCCTGGCGATGCCCCGCACCGACCACGGTGGTCGGCAGGCGGCGCGGCAGCGGCAGCGGGCGCGGTCGTCAGTGCGTGGACGGCTCCTGCTCGACCTCGCGGCGGTCGTCGTCGGACCACAGCGTGTGGAAGGTGCCGTCCTTGTCGATGCGCTGGTAGGTGTGTGCGCCGAAGAAGTCGCGCTGGCCCTGGATCAGCGACGCCGGCAGACGGTCGGACGCGAGCGAGTCGAAGTACGACAGCGCGGACGAGAAGCCCGGCGCGGGGACGCCCGACGCGGCCGCGATGCCGACGATGCGGCGCCAGGCGGCTTCGCCCTCGGCCACCGCGTTCGCGAAGTACGGGTCGACCAGCAGCGACTCGAGCTTCGGGTTCTCGGCGTACGCCTCGACGATGCGGTTCAGGAACTGGGCCCGGATGATGCAGCCACCCCGCCAGATCTTCGCGACGTTGCCGAGGTCGATGTCCCAGCCGTACTCCTTCGCCCCGGCGATGATGAGGTCGAACCCCTGCGCGTACGCGACGACCTTCGAGGCGTAGAGCGCCGCACGGACGTCGTCGGCGAAGGTGTCCGGCACCTCGGCGATCTGCGGACGGTTCTTGACCGACTGCTGCACGGCGGCACGCTGCGTCGGCTTCGACGACACCGCACGGGCGAACACGGCTTCGCCGATGCCCGAGACGGGGATGCCCAGACCCACGGCGTTCTGCACGGTCCAGACGCCGGTGCCCTTCGATCCGGCCGCGTCGCGGATGACGTCGACGAGCGGCTTGCCGGTGTCGGCATCGCGCTGCTTGAGGACCTCGCCGGTGATCTCGATCAGGTAGGACTCGAGGTCGCCCTTGTTCCACTCGTCGAAGACCTGCACCAGGTCCTCCACCGAGAGCCCGCCGACGCGACGGAGCAGGTCGTACGACTCGGCGATGAGCTGCATGTCGGCGTACTCGATGCCGTTGTGCACCATCTTGACGAAGTGCCCGGCGCCGTCGGTGCCGATGTGGGTCACGCACGGTTCGCCTTCGGCCACCGCGGCGATCGACTTGAGGATCGGCCCGAGCGTCTCCCAGGCCTCCTTCGAGCCACCGGGCATGATCGACGGGCCCTTGAGCGCGCCCTCTTCACCACCGGAGATGCCGGTGCCGACGAAGTTCAGCCCCTTCTCGCGCAGGTCGTGCTCACGTCGGATGGTGTCGTGGAAGTTCGCGTTGCCGCCGTCGACGATGATGTCGCCCGGTTCGAACCGTTCGGCGAGCTGCCCGATAACGGCGTCGGTGCCCTTGCCGGCCTGCACCATGATGATGGCCGTCCGGGGCTTCGACAGCGAGGCGACGAACCCGTCGATGTCCTCGGACGCGATGAACCCGGCGTCGCCGTGCTCCTGGAGCAGCTCCTCGGTGCGGGCGTACGTGCGGTTGTAGACCGCGACCGTGTTGCCTTCGCGCGATGCGAGGTTGCGGGCGAGGTTCGAGCCCATCACTGCGAGTCCGACGACTCCGATGTTCGCCTGACCGTTGTTGTCTGCCACGAGGGTCTCCTTTGTCCTGACGTTGGCGCCCAACCTACGACCGGTGGTCTGGGACCGCACAGGTGTTCCGGGAACTGGGGACCAGAGTTCACCGGATCAATACTGTGGAGGGATGAGCGAGCTCGCTGTCCACCCGCCCGTCCTCGTGATGGGAGTCTCCGGCTCCGGCAAGTCCACCATCGGCCTGGCGCTCACCGACGCCCTGGTCGCGCAGGGCGAACCGTGCGTCTTCGTCGACGCCGACGACCTGCACCCGGTCGCCAACAAGGAGAAGATGCGGCAGGGCATCCCGCTCACCGACGAGGACCGTTGGCCGTGGCTCGACGCCTGCGCCGAGCGGATCGCCGCGGTCGAATCGGACGGCTCCCGGTGCGTGATGGCGAACTCGGCGCTCAGGCGCGCCTACCGGGACCGTCTGCGCGAGTCGGCGCCGGGTCTCGTCATCGCCTTCCTCGACGGGTCGCGCGACCTGATCGCCGAACGGCAGTCCCACCGCCAGCACGAGTACATGCCGACGACGCTGCTCGACTCGCAGTTCGCGACCCTCGAGCGGCCGCAGCACGACGAGGCCGCCGTCGTGGTGTCGATCGACGGATCGGTCGACGCCACCGTGCAGGAGATCCTCGCCGCGCTCGCGGTCACCACCGACTGACGAGCGTCGACGACTTGCGACGGATCCTGGCGGTTCCTCCACAGGGCGCAGCACGGCCGTCGCCGTCCCCAACCGATCCCCGGTCCCGTCTACTTCGAGGCGGACGCTCGTACCGTCGTTCCATGACCACGATCACTGCAGCCCGTTCAGATACCACTCTTGGTACCATCGACCCCATGGCCATGACCCTCCGACTCGACGATGCCGAGGCAGCGGCGTTGCGCAAGCGTGCTGACCTCGAGGAGCGCTCGATGCAGGAAGTCGCCCGCGCCGCCATCCGCGAGTACGTCGAGCAGCACAGCCGCAGCGATCTGATCGACGGCGTCCTCGACCGAGAACTCCCGCGCTACGCAGAGGCGCTCGAACGACTCGGCAAGTGATCCACCTCACGACCGACGAGGCGTTGCACGTCGCTCGTCGGACCCTGGGGGCTGACTACGCGATCCGCGACGTCGGACTGCTCGAGGCGGCGGTCGCGCGACCCGCCGCGTCGGTGGGCGGGAACGATGCCTACCCGACGCTGGTCGAGAAGGCGGCGGCGCTCGTCCACTCCGCCGTCCGGAACCATGCCCTGGTCGACGGCAACAAGCGCCTCGGGCTGATGCTGCTCGTGGTCTTCCTCGGCGTGAACGGGGTCCGGCTCCACGCCTCGAACGATCAGGCGTACGACCTCATCGTCGCGATCGCCGAAGGGGAACTCGATGCCGTACCGGAGATCGCTGCGGCTCTGAGCTCGATGGTCTCGGACGCCTGAACGGCCGCTTGGACGGGGAACGGTCAGCGATCAGCGGCGCACCGCACTGATCGCCCCGTGCGGCCGGTGCCCCGGGCCCGTGCGGGTGTGGACGTCCACCACGTCGAAGCCCGCTTCGTCCAGCAGCGCCGCCAGGGACGCGACCGGCCAGCGGTAGGCGGTGACGACCGCGTGGGCGAAGGCCTCGACCGCGGCGCCCTCGAAGAACCCGAGCAGCAACCCACCGCCGGGGGTGAGCACCCGGCGGAACTCGGCGAGTGGCCCACCGATCCGCGACGGCTCGTGGTGGATCACCGAGTACCAGGCCAGGACCCCGTCGACGCTGCCGTCCGCGAGCGGGAGCGCGTCGAGCGACCCGACCCGGAAGTCGACCGAGGCGCCGTGCGTCCGTCGTGCGTGCTCGACGAACTCCGGCGCCGCGTCGATGCCGCTGACCCGGTGCCCCTGCCGTGCGAGGTGCGCCGTCCAGTGACCGGGGCCGCACCCGGCGTCGACCAGGGCACCGCTCTGACCTGCTGCCCAGGCGTCGACGAGGGCTCGGTCGTCGGGGTGGACGGCGCCCATCGACCCGAGCAGCGCCGCGTACTCGTCGGCCCGAGCGCTGTACGCCGCCGTCACCCGCTCCGTCATGCGCCCGACCGTACCGCCGCAGCGCCGAACCGTGCGAGGTTCCGTGTTCCGTGCGACCCGGCACCCTCGCACCAGGCACGGAACCTCGCACCACGCGGCAGCACCGCGCAGCACCACGCCGCACCACCCGCGCCGCGCCGCACCACCCGCGCCGCGCCGCACCACCCACGCCGCACCCGCCCGCGTCAGAGCTTGAACGTCGCCCGCGGGATGTCGGACACGATGCGCCGGGCGGTGCGGACGGCGTCCTCCTCGGAGACCTGGTGCGTGACCACGAGCGACGCCAGGTACGCCGCGTCTGCCCGCCGCGCCATGTCGTGCCGCGCGGGGATGGAGCAGTACGCGCGGGTGTCGTCGATGAACCCGGAGGTCTTGGCGAACGACGCGGAGTCGGTGACGGCCGACCGGTAGCGCCCGATGGCCGCGGGCGTGTCGATGAACCACCACGGTGCGCCCGCGTACACGGCGGGGTAGAAGCCCGCGAGCGGCCCGATCTCGCGCGAGAAGACCGTCTCGTCGACGGTGAAGAGCACCAGGTGGAACCCGGGAGCGGTGCCGAAGGACTCGAGCAGCGGTCGGAGCGGCTCGGTGAAGGACCCGACGGCCGGCAGGTCGTGCCCGGTGTCCGGCCCGAAGCGCTCGAGCGTCGGGGTGTGGTGGTTCCGGATCACCCCTGGGTGCAGCTGCATGACGAGGCCGTCCTCGACGCTCATCTCCGCCCAGCGGTACAGCATGTCGTGCCGGTACGCCGTCGCCTCGGCCTCGGTGACCGACGACGCATCGCGCAGCGCCGCAGCGTGGATGCGTTCCCGCTCGCTCGACGGCAGGGGAGCGGAGCCCGCGTCGAGCACCCCGGTGTCCGTGGCGGTGGCGCCGTGCTGGATGAAGTACTGGCGACGTGCGCGGAGTGCTGCCAACAGCCCTGCGTGGGTGCCCGTGTCGATGCCGGCGGCCTCGCCGATCGACGCGACCACGGGCCTCCAGTCCGACCGCGTCGGGTCGAACACGGCGTCCGCGCGGAACGTGGGGAGCACCCGGCCGGTGAAGCCGGGGTCCGCCGCGAGCTGCGCGTGCGCAGCGAGGTCGTCCGCCGGGCCGTCCGTGGTGGCGAGGACCTCGATGCCGAAGGCGTCGAAGAGCGCGCGTGGTCGGAAGGCGGGGGTCGCCAGCAGGCCGGCGATGTGGTCGTACTGGTCGTCCGCGTTCGCGGCGGACGGCGCCTGGTCGAGCCCGAACACGTCGTGCAGCTCCGTCTCGAACCAGTAGCGCACGGGGGTCCCGAGGAAGTCGTCCCAGTGCTCCGCCAGCTGCCGCCAGACGGCGCGGCCTGGCGGCGTCGGCTCAGCGGCATCGCGCCAGCGATGCGCCGACGCCGCCGGGCGAGCCTGCGAGCCCGGGCGGGGCCCCGACAGGTCCGCGCGTCCGAGCGCGGCCAGGTCCACCCCGTTCGCGTGCAGCAGGCGGAGCACGTAGTGGTCGGGCGTGATGAGCAGCGACGCGGGGTCGCTGAACGGCTGGTCCGAGGCGATCAGCGCCGCATCGACGTGCCCGTGCGGCGAGATGATCGGGGCGTCCTTGACCGCTTCGTACACGGTGCGTGCCACGGCTCGCGCTCCGGGGTCGGCGGGGAACAGCCGGTCAGGGTGCGGCGCGAGCCGGGTGGTGGTGCTGGTGCGGGTCATCATCGACTCCTTCGGGTGTGGCGAGTTCGCCGGTGGCGAGTGCGGGGGTTGCTCGTGCGGGATCAGTCGGTGCCGGCGCGGGGCGCCAGCCCGGTCGACTCGCGCACGGTCAGGTGGGTGGGCAGGGCGACGGCGCCGGACATGTGCTCCCCGGGCAGTTCGTCGGCGGGCAGCGCGCCGAGCCGTCCGAGCAGCATCCGGATCGCGACCCGGCCGGCCCGCTCGATCGGCGAGGTCATCGTGGTGAGCGGCGGGTTGCAGAAGTCGGCGCCGAAGATGTCGTCGCAGCCCACGATGCTCATGTCCTCGGGGACGCGGACCCCGCGCTCCCGCAGCCGGGCGAGCATCCCGATGGCGATCAGGTCGTTGAAGGCGATGCACGCGGTCGCGCCGGCGTGCACGGCGGCGTCGGCGGCCGCGGCACCGGAGTCGACGAAGGGTGCGTGCGGCCCGACCCGGGCGACGCGGATCCCCAGGCGCTTGGCGACCTGCACGAGGGCGCGCCACCGACGCTCGTTCGACCACGAGCTGTCCGGCCCGGCGACGTACAGGATCTCCCGGTGTCCCAGCGACACCAGGTGCTGCACCGCCTGCTCCACCCCGCCGGGGGTGTCGATGAGCACCGAGGGCACGCCGGTGGGCCGCCGGTTCACGACGACCAGGGGGATCCGCTCGGCGAACCGTGCGATCTGCGCGTCGGACAGGCGTGACGCCGTGAGCACGACCCCGTCGGCCTTCGCCCCCACCGCGGTGAGTGCGGCCATCTCGGCGTCGGCGGACTCCTCGGTGTCGACGAGCAGCTGCGTCCAGCCGGCCCCGGCGAGCTGGTGCTGGGTGCCCCGGATGACGTCGAAGTAGAACGGGTTCGTGATGTCGGACACGAGCACGGCGACGGCGCGGGTGCGCCCGGACGTCAGCGCCCGGGCCTGCGAGTTGGCGACGTAGCCGAGTTCGCGGGCTGCACGCTGGATGCGCTCCTGTGTGACGGGGTTGACCCGGTCGGGCAGGGACAGGGCGCGGGAGACGGTGGACGCGGCGACCCCGGTGGCGTCGGCGATGTCGCGGATGGTGACGCGACGTGCGGCACCAGCGGCGGCGCCGGCAGCGCGAGCACCAACGGCGGCGCCCGCGCCAGCGGCGCCACCAGCAGCGCCTGCGGCACCGCCCGTGCGCCCGCCGCCGTCCGTCGAGAGGTCCTTCACGAGGCCGAACGTATTCGCGTCTGGCAACAAGTGGCAACCGGTTGCCGCATGTTGCCAACGGCGGAACAGTGGTGCCACCGAGCAGCGCCGCTCGGAGGAGGTCTCGAGGAGGAAACCCCCGTGAAGACGCGAAGACTGCAAGTCCGCACCCTCGTCGGTGCCGTCGCCGTGGTCGCCCTCGCCGCGCTGTCCCTGCAGGGATGCGCCGTGGTGAACGGCAGCGGCGACGACCCGAACACCCTCCGCGTGATGATGGGCGCGGACACCACCTACCCCAAGGAACGCAAGCAGTGGCAGCGGGAGACCGCCGCCGAGTTCAAGCGCACGACCGGTGCCGACATCCAGTGGGAGACCTACTCGTCCGCGCAGGAGGAGTTGACCGCGATCCAGACGAGCGTCATCTCCGGGCAGGGCCCCGACGTCTACGCGATCGGCACCACCTTCACCCCGACCGCGTACGCCACCGGTGCCTTCGTCGAGATGGGCGCGAAGGAGTGGGACGCGATCGGCGGCAAGGACCAGTTCGACCCCGCGTCGTTCGGCATCTCCGGTCCGAGTGCGTCGAAGCAGATCGGGATCCCGTTCGCCAGCCGTCCGTTCGTGATGGCGGTGAACAAGGACCTGCTCGCGAAGGCCGGCATCACCGACATGCCCACGACGTGGGACGAGCTGACCGCCGACGCGAAGGCCACCACGGGTGACGGACGCCACGGCATGGCGATCGCCTACGCCGACGGCTTCGACCCCTGGAAGTTCGTGTGGGGGATGGCCCAGAACGCCGGCAACACGATCGTCGACGGCTCGAAGGCCGAGATCGACAGCGAGGCCGTCGAGAACGCCTACCGCACCTACTTCGACTGGGTGACGAAGGACGGTGTCGTCGACCCTGCCGCGATCGGCTGGAACAACGCCCAGGCCCTCGCGCAGTTCACCGAGGGCAAGGCGGCGTTCTTCCCGATGACGACCACCACCGCCATCAACTCGTTCCAGGACACCAAGGTCGACGGCAAGTACGAGTTCGCGCTGCTGCCGACCGTCCCGCCGGGTGCGACGGAACGTCCGTCCGACGGCATCGAGGCCGCCAGCATCCTGTCCGGCGACAACTGGGTCGTCGCCGACTACGGCACGAAGCAGGAGCTGTCGTTCGCGTTCGTCAAGCAGCTCAGCGCCCCGAAGGCCCAGCTCGAGTACTACGACCTGTTCGGCAACCTGCCGACCAACGCGTCCGCCGCCGCCGACCTGGCGGCCGACAACCCGCAGCTCAAGCCGATCATCGACGCCGGCCGCCTGTCCAAGCCGACCGCGTTCACCGGCGCCTGGTCCGACATCCAGCTCGCCCTGGTCGACGTGGTCGTGCAGTCGATCCCGTCGCTGAAGTCCGGCGAGGTCACCGACGACCAGCTCCGCAAGCGACTGCAGGACGCCCAGAAGGACGCCCAGGCCACCCTCGACCGTCAGAAGAACGGAGGTCTGTGATGACCAGCACGCAGACCAGGCCCCGCACCGACGCGGCGCCGCCCCGGCCGGTCCGCCCCGCCGGCAAGACGCCCCTCTACAAACGCGAGCGCCCGCTGTGGATGCTCCTGCCCGGCGGGGTCCTCATGCTCGCCGTCATCGTGGTGCCGCTCCTGGTGGGCTTCTGGATCGCGATGCTCGACCTCGACCAGTACACGCTCCGCCAGTGGTTCAGCGCCCCGTTCGTCGGGCTGGCCAACTTCACCGAGGCGTTCACGAACTCGCCGCTGCTGCACTCCATCTGGATCTCGGTGTCGCTGTCGGTGCTCGTCACGGCCGTGACCGTGCCGATCGGGGTCGCCGCCGCGATCTCGACGCAGAACCGGTTCCCCGGTCGCGGGCTCGTCCGTTCGATCTACCTGATCCCGTACGTGCTCCCCGCCTTCGTCGTCGGCACGTTCTTCCGCACGATGCTCCAGCCGCAGGGGGTCGTGAACTCGATCCTGCACACCGACGTGCTGTGGCTGAACGGCTCGGCGTCGTACTGGGCGCTCGCCGGCGTGATGATCTGGACGAGCTGGCCCTTCGTCTACCTGCTGTCCCTGGCCGGGCTGCAGGCCGTGGACAACGAGGTGCACGAGGCCGCCGCGCTCGACGGGGTGACCTGGTGGGCGAAGCTGCGGTACATCATCTTCCCGTACCTGCGCGGACCCCTCAGCCTCGCGGTGATCATCTCGATCCTGCACAACATCAACAACTTCACGCTGCCGTTCGTCCTGTTCGGCATCCCGCTGCCGTCCAGCGTCGAGGTGATGCCCGTCCTGACGTACATCGCGAGCTTCCAGTCGTTCCGCTTCGGCCTGTCCGCAGCGATGGCGATCTGCTCGCTCGTGATCGTCGCGATCCCGCTGTTCGTCTACCTGCGGGCGGTCAAGCTCGACACCGGCGACGACGCCGGCCCCAACCGGAAGCAGCGTCGCGCCGACCGCGCCACGCTCGCCGCCGCCCCGACCGCCGCCGACATCGACGGAGCACGCGCATGACCACCCCGAGCACGTCCTTCAGTACCCGCACCCGCCCCACCGCGACGCTCACCGAGAGCATCACGACCGGCAACAGCGGGCGACGGAACAAGCGCCCCTACGACACCGACGTCACCCGGCTGCTGCCGCGCTGGCTGCTCGTCACCGTCATCGCGGTGATCATCGCGTTCATCGCCGTCCCCGTGCTCTACATCCTGTTCGGCTCGGTGAACTCCGACGTCGCCGTCGCCCGTGGCGAGTACTTCCCGTCCGAGTTCACGCTGTCGAACTACGTCGAGATCTGGTCCACCGTCGCCCTCGGCGAGGGACTGGTGAACTCGATGCTCACCGCCGGTGCCGTCGCCGTCGCGAGTGCCGCGCTCGCCGTGTCCACGGCCTACGTGCTCGTCCGGTTCCGGTTCCTCGGGCGCCTGACCATCCTGCGTGGGCTCCTCGCCCTGCAGTCGATCCCCGGCACGCTCCTGCTCCTGCCGGTCTTCGTGGTGTTCTCGAACATCGCCAGCGCCACCGGCGTGCAGATCATCGGCACCCGCTGGGGCCTGTTCGTCACCTACCTGACCTTCGCCCTGCCGTTCTCGACGTGGGTGATGGTCACGTACCTGCGCGGCCTGCCGAAGGAACTCGAGGAAGCGGCGCGCATCGACGGCGCCAGCTCGACGAAGATCCTGACGAAGATCGTGCTGCCGCTGTCGTGGCCGGGCATCGTCGTGTCCGCGATCTTCGCCTTCCTGCTCGGCTGGAACGACGTCCTGTTCTCCACGATCATGACGACCCCGAACACCCGGACGGTCGCCGTGGTCCTGCAGGTGCTCGGCACCACCCAGGAGGGCGGAGCGGTCCCGATCTACGGCCAGATGATGGCCGCCTCGATCGTCTGCGCGGTCCCCGTCGTCGCCCTGTACCTGATCTTCCAGCGCTACCTGGTCGGCGGGCTCACCGCCGGCTCCGTCAAGTAGGCCGCAACCCAGAACCGGACTGGAGGCCCGTGGCGGCCCCGCCACGCGCCTCCAGTCCGAACGAAAGGACACCATGACCGACCAGCCCAGTTGGGAACTCTCCGGTTTCGGCGACGAGATCGACGCCGACCCGGTCGTCCAGGTGGCGGTCCTCCAGGCGCTCGGCGCGAGCGCCATCGAGGTCCGCAGCGCCTGGGGCGTCAACGTCGTCGACCTCGACGAGGACCAGCTCGCCGGACTCCACCGGCTGCTCGACGAGCGCGGGCAGACCGTGTCCGCGATCGCCTCGCCGATCGGCAAGGTGCCCGTCGACGAACCCGTCGAGCACGAGGTGTCGCGGCTCGCCCGTGCGATCCGTGCCGCGCACGCCCTCGGCACGACGAACATCCGGATCTTCTCGTTCTGGTTCGAGGGCCGCACGCCCGACGACGTCCGCGACGACGTCCTCGTCCGGATGCGGGCGCTGGCCGACCTCGCCGAGCGCGAAGGGGTGACCCTGCTGCACGAGAACGAGAAGGACATCTACGGTGACGTCCCCGCGCGCGTGCTCGACATCGTCGAGAGCGTCGGTTCGTCCGCGCTCCGCCTGGCCTGGGACAACGCGAACTACGTGCAGTGCGGCGTCCGGCCCTTCACGGACGGCTGGGAGCAGCTCGCCCCGTACGTCGACTACCTGCAGGTCAAGGACGCCCTCGCCGCCGACTCGTCGGTGGTGCCGGCGGGCGAGGGCAACGGCGAACTCATCGAGACCCTGACCGCCCTCCGGGACGCCGGGTACTCCGGGTACGCCTCGCTCGAGCCGCACCTCAGCGACTTCACCTCCCTCGGCGGGTTCTCCGGCCCAGCGGCCTTCGGTCGTGCCGGCCGCGCCTTCCGAACCCTCACCGACCAGATCGGAGTCACCCTGCGATGACCGAACCCACCAACCCGCTCCGCTTGGCCGTCGTCGGCACCGGTGTCATCGGACGCCACCACGCCACCGTCGCGGTGCACCACCCGGATCTGCAGGTCGTCGCCCTCGTCGACGCCGTGCCCGAAGCCGCCACGAGCGCGGCGGACGCGATCGAGGCGATGGGCGTCGACCGTCCGATCACGACGTCCACCATCGAGGAAGCGATCGAGCAGACCGACATCGACGTCGTCGCGATCTGCTCGCCGTCCGGCATGCACGTGCAGCTCGCCGAGGCCGCCCTGGCCGCCGGCAAGCACGTCGTCATCGAGAAGCCGCTCGACACCACGATGCCCCGGGCACGGCAGATCGCGGCGCTCGCGGCAGCCGCTCGTAACCGCGGGCTCGTCACGAGCGTCATCAGCCAGCACCGCTTCGACCCGGCGTCGGCAGCCGTCGCCCGGGCCGCGCACGACGGCGGGTTCGGCACCGTGACCTCGGGGCTCGCGAGCGTTGCCTGGTACCGGTCGCAGGGGTACTACGACTCCGGTGACTGGCGCGGCACCTGGGCACTCGACGGCGGCGGCGCGGTGATGAACCAGGGCGTGCACACCGTCGACCTGCTCGTCTGGGCGCTCGGCCGTCCGGTCGAGATCTCGGCCCAGACCGGGCTCCTCGCCCACGACCGCATCGAGGTCGAGGACACCGCCGTCGCCACCGTCCGGTTCGACGGCGGGGCGCTCGGGGTCGTCCACTGCACGACCGCGGCGTACCCGGGGCTCTCCGCCCGGTACGCCGTGTACGGCACGCACGGTTCCGCCATCGTCGACGACGACCGGCTCGCGTACTTCCACATCGCCCCGGACACCGCCACGCTCGAGTCCGCCGCGACCACGTCGAACGCCAGCGCCGTCGCCGGAGCGGTCGACCAGAAGGACCAGATCGTCCCGCCCGAGCACGTCGTCGGCGGCCCGGCTGAACCCGACCACTTCGCCGCGGGGCACGCTCGGCAGTACACCGACATCGTCGACGCGATCCGGCAGGGACGCGAACCGGGTGTCACCGTCGACGCGGCCCTCGTGTCGCTCGCCACCGTCCGCGGGCTCTACGTCAGCGCGACGCTCGGACACCCGGTGCGCATCGACGACGTGATCGAGGGGAAGTACGACGACGTGGTGCCGGTCGTCGGCACACCCGCCACCGCCAGCGCGACCGAAGGAGCCACCCGATGAAGTTCTCCGTGTTCACCGCCTCGACCCCCGACTGGACCCCGTCCGAAGCCGTTGAGACCCTGGCCGCACAGGGCTGGGACGGCATCGAGTGGCGCATCGTCGACGACCGTCCGGCTGACGGCGCCGAGGTCCCCGCCGAGCGGTCGTTCTGGGCGGGCAACAACTCGACGTGGCAGTACACCGGCATCCGCGACCGGGTCGGTGAGATCGCCCGGATCACCGACGCCGCCGGGCTCGAGTACTCGGGCATCGGCGGCTACCAGCCGGCCGCCGACCACGACGGTGTCGAGACGATGCTGCGGGTGACCAGCGAACTGGGTGCCCGGCAGGTCCGCGTCACGATGCCGAACTACCGGGCCGAGAAGGAACGCACCGGCGAGACCTACCCCGAGCTGTTCGACCGCACCCGCACCGACCTCGAGTGGGCGGCGGACCGCGCGGCCGAACTCGGCGTCAAGGTGTTGGTCGAGCTGCACCACATGACGATCACACCGTCGGCCTCCGCAGCACTGCGGCTCATCGACGGCCTCGACCCCGCACACGTCGGCGTCATCCACGACCTCGGCAACCTCGTGATCGAGGGTGACGAGGACCACCTCGCCGCGTTCGAACTGCTCGGGCCGTACCTGGCACACGCCCACGTGAAGAACGCCCGCTGGGTCGACACCGGCGCCACCCGGGCCGACGGCAGTTCGATCTGGCAGCACGAGTGGGCACCCCTGCGCACCGGCCAGGCGTCGGTGTCCGAGTACCTCGACGCGCTCCGCCAGGTCGGGTACGACGGGTGGGTCACCATCGAGGACTTCTCCACAGACCTCCCGCTCGAGACCCGCACCGCCGACAACCTGGCGTACCTCCGCTCCCTCGTCCCGGTGTCGGCATGACCGACCGGCGTCCGGGCATCGTCCATGTGGGGGTGGGTGCGTTCGCTCGCGCCCACCTCGCCTGGTACACCGCCCACACCACGGGGGAGCCGTGGGGCATCACTGCCTTCACCGGCCGCTCGCCCGCGGCCGCGGACGCGTTGGCCGCGCAGGACTGCCGGTACACGCTGGTCACGCGAGCCGCGTCCGGCGACGGAGCCGAGGTGGTCGACACCATCGTGGCCGCCCACCCGGGCAGCGACGACACGGCCTGGAGGCACGTGGTCGCGTCCCCCGAGACAGCCATCGTCACGCTGACGGTCACCGAGCAGGGCTACCGGCCCGGTTCCGACGTGCCGGCGCGGCTGGTCGCGGGGCTCGACGCCCGCCGTGCCGCCGGTTCCGGGCGCATCGCGCTGGTCAGTCTCGACAACCTGACGCACAACGGGGTGGTCCTGCGCGGCGCCGTGCTCGACGCCGTCACCGACGACGACCTGCGCGACTGGATCGAGGCGAACGTCGCGTTCCCGAGCTCGATGGTCGACCGGATCACCCCCGCGACCACCGACGCCGACGTCGCTCATCTGTCGGAACTGCCGGGTGCGCTCGCCGGAGACCGGGTCCCCGTCGTCACCGAGCCGTTCGCCGAGTGGGTGCTCGAGGACACCTTCGCGGGCATCGACCGGCCCGCGTGGCAGACGGCCGGCGTCCGGATCGTCGACGACGTCACCCCGTACGAGCAGCGGAAGCTCTGGCTGCTGAACGGCTCGCACTCGCTCCTCGCCTACCTGGGGTTGCAGCTCGGCCACGACACGGTGGCCGAGGCGATGGACGACCCGGTCTGCCGCATCGCCGTGGAGCAGCTCTGGGACGAAGCCGCGCTCGAGCTCCCGCTGCCCGAGGCCGAGGTCACCGACGCCCGCGCGGCCCTGGTCGAGCGGTTCGCCAACCCGCGCATCCGGCACACGCTGCGGCAGATCGCGTCCGGCGGCTCGCAGAAGCTGCCCGTCCGTGTCGTCGACGTCGTGCGGCACCGGCTCGCCCGCGACCCCTCGGCTGGCATCGGCACCGGAGCGGCCACCGCACTCGCCGCGTGGTGGCTGCACGTCACCGAGCAGTCCGACCTGGTGGACGACCCCGGTGCCCCCGGGCCAGACTCGGACCTGCACGACGTCCTGGCCGTCGTCGCGCCCGAACTCGACACCACCCCCGTGGTCGCCGCCGTGACGGCGGCGGCCGACCGCATCCGCACCGCCGCGGCACGCGCCCGCGAACGCTCCAACGGAGGAGTCCACGCATGACCGACACGAACACCACGAACCCCGCGGCCCCGGTCTCCGGCGCCACCGACAGCGGGCCGGCCGAGACCACCGCCGGCCGTCCGGACACCTGGGCCTCGGCGGACCGCGGCCAGCTGATCGAGCGGGCCGAGGTCATCGTGACCAGCCCGAACCGGAACTTCGTGACGCTCAAGCTCACCACGGCCGACGGCGTCACCGGACTCGGCGACGCCACCCTGAACGGCCGTGAGCTCGCGGTCTCCGCCTACCTGTCCGAGCACGTCGTCCCGCTGCTCGTCGGCCGTGATGCCAGCCGCATCGAGGACGCCTGGCAGTTCCTGTACCGGTCGTCGTACTGGCGCCGTGGTCCGGTCACCATGGCCGCGATCGCCGCCGTCGACATGGCCCTCTGGGACATCAAGGCGAAGGTCGCCGGGATGCCGCTGTACCAGCTGCTCGGCGGGGCATCGCGCACCGGGCTCATGGCGTACGGCCACGCCTCGGGCAAGGAGCTGCCCGAGCTGTTCGACTCCATCCGCGAACACCAGGAAGAGGGCTACCGCTCGATCCGGGTGCAGACCGGTGTCCCCGGCCTCGAGTCCATCTACGGCATCGCGTCGAACAGGACCACCGAGGGCAACGCCGGCGTCCGCTACGACTTCGAGCCCGCCCAGCGCGGTGCGTACCCGGCGATGGAGGACTGGGACACCCGCGCCTACCTGCGCCACGTGCCCACCGTGTTCGAGGCCGTCCGCAACGAGTTCGGCCCCGAACTGCCGCTGCTGCACGACGGCCACCACCGGATGACTCCGCTGCAGGCCGCCAAGCTCGGCAAGTCGCTCGAGCCCTACGACCTGTTCTGGCTCGAGGACTGCACCCCCGCCGAGAACCAGGAGGCCCTGAAGCTCGTCCGGCAGCACACCACGACGCCGCTGGCGATCGGCGAGGTCTTCAACACCATCTGGGACTTCAAGGACATCATCCGCGACCAGCTCATCGACTACGTCCGCGGTGCCGTCACGCACATGGGCGGCGTCACCCCGCTCAAGAAGACGATGGAGTACGCGGCGCTGTACCAGGTCAGGTCCGGGTTCCACGGACCGACCGACATCTCCCCGGTGGGGCTCGCGGCGCAGATGCACCTCGGGCTCGCGATCCACAACTTCGGCATCCAGGAGTACATGCAGCACGGGCCGCAGACCAACCAGGTGTTCCACCAGACCTTCACGTTCACCGACGGCTACCTGCACCCGGGTGACGAGCCGGGCCTCGGGGTCAGCCTCGACGTCGACGAAGCCGGCAAGTACCCCTACGAGCAGGCGTACCTGCCGTTCAACCGCCTGGCCGACGGCACCGTCCACGACTGGTAGTCCCCGACGCCGTGGCGGGCACGGTGTCGAGCGGGCACGGTGTCGAGCAGGCACAGTGTCGAGCGGGCTCGGTGTTGAGCAGGCACAGTGGTGGCATGGAGTTCGCCGACGTCGCCAGGGAGCTGCTGCTCGTCGCGCCGCAGGACTTCGTCGCCGAACGCACCGCACGACAACGCGCGGCGCGGAAGGACGACCGTGCCCTCGCGACGGCGATCGGGAAGCTCCGGAAGCCCGCCCCGGCTGCCTGGGTGATCGACCTGCTCGCCCACGACGGTGCCCTCGACGACGCCGTCGACCTCGGACCGGCGCTCCGCAAGGCGCAGGCGGACGCCGACCCCGACGCGATCCGGACCCTCCGTCGGCAGCGCGCCGAGGTCGTCGACGCCCTCGCGCAGGCCGGTGCGGACCTGGCGTCCGACGCCGGACACCCCGTCACCCCGGCGGTGCTCGAGCAGGTCCGGTCGACGATCGAGGCGGCGATGGCGGACCCGCACGCCGGCGCGGCCGTCCGGTCGGGGCTGCTCGTGACGGCGCTCGAGAGCGTGGGGTTCGACGCGGTCCACCTCGACGGGGCGCTCGCGGATCCGGACGCGGTCCCCGATGCCTGGTCCGGCAGCGATGCCCCACCCATCCCCATCTCCCTGGCGAGGGGTGCGCGGAAGGCGAGCCGTGCCTCCAGGCCCGCGCAGCGCGACGCTCCGGAACCAGACGCCGAACCCGAACCCGAACCCGAACCCGAACCCGAACCCGAACCGAAGCGCGACCCGGCCGCCGACCGGAAGGCCGCGCGCCAGGCCGAGACCGCAGCGCGCACGGAGTCCCGCGACGCCGACGCAGCACTCGACACCGCCGAGGCCGATCTCGAACAGGCAGAGGAGCGCCGCGCGGAGCTCCAGCGTGCCCTCGAGCAGGCCGAGGCCGAGATCACCCGGCTCGAGGCAGCCCGCGACGAGGCCGAGGCGGCGAGCGACCGGGCGCGCGATGTCCTCCACGCCGCGCAGGAGCACCGGCGAGTGGTCGGCCGCTGAGCCGTCCGGGGTGACCTCATCACCTCGGATGAAAAGCGGCCGCCCGGCTCGGTCCCCGTCCGGCGCGGCCCATACGCTCGCGTCATGACCTCCCTCCTCCGCCGGTACCGGCACCTGCTGGCCCCGGCCGCCGGCGCCGTGTACCTCGTGCTCTGGATCGTCGCCGAGGCCGGACGCGCGGGGCTCGCCGACCACGTCGTCGTGGTGTCGGCCTTCGCCGTCGCCATCGGCCTCGCCGCGTGGATGCCCGCGACCGCGCTCGGACTGGTCGTCGGCATCCCGCTCCTGCAGGCGGCCCGGCTGCTCACCCGGCCGACCGACACGACCTGGCCGGAGTACCTGGCCATCGCGATCGTCGTCGGCGTCGTCGGTGCCGGTCGGTCCGACCTGCTCCGCTACCTGGCGGTCCCCGTGCTCCTGCTCGCGAGTGCGGCGGCCGCCTGGGCGATGGCGGTCCCGACCGCTGCCGACCGAGACGTCTGGGGCAGCTGGGTGGGGAACTCCGGAGGGACCCGGTCCGACCTCGTCACGATCACCTTCGCGTTCGTCGGGGTCAGCGGTGTCACCTGGGCGGTCGGCGTGGCCATCGGTGCCGCCTGGCGGATCGGCCTCGCCCGGGTCCGGGTGGTCGAGGCGCAACGCCGCACCGAGGTGACCACGACCGAGCTCCGGGCCGAGCAGGAGCGCGCACGGATCGCCCGCGACGTGCACGACTCGCTCGCCCACTCACTGGCGGTCGTCGTGTCCCAGGCCCAGGGTGCCGCGGCCATCGCCGTGCGGGACGAGCACGCCGCCCGGGCGCTGCAGGACATCGCCGACGTGAGCCGCTCGGCACTGGGTGACGTCCGGGCCCTGGTGGAACGCATCCAGGCGAGCGACGACGCCGACCGCCACGGGCTGTCCGACGTCCCCGACCTGGTCGAGGACATGCGGGAGCTCGGCATGACCACGACGTTCGAGGAGCACGGTGCCGGACTCCTGCCCGCGGGCAGCGCCAGCGCGGTGCACCGGATCGTGCAGGAGAGCCTGACGAACGTGCTGAAGCACCAGGGGCGGACCGCGACGGCCCGGGTGGCGCTCGACTGGCGCGGCCCGGGGCTCGGCGTCGTCGTGACGTCGCGGGGGAACGAGCCCCTCGTCGAGCTCGACGGCGCGGGGTCCGGTGTCGCCGGGATGCAGGAGCGCGCACGACTGGCCGGGGGCTGGCTGCGTGCCGGTGTCGGCGACACCCCGGACGAGTGGGTCGTCACCGCGTGGCTGCCGACGAGCGCCGCGGTGCCGACCACGGCGACGCCCCACACCGACACCGACACCGACACCGACACCGACACCGCGGCCGTCCTGCCGGAGCACGTCCGATGAGCGCCGTCCGCGTCGCCGTCGTCGACGACCAGCGACTGTTCGCCACCGGGATGCAGATGCTCGTCGACGCCCAGGACGACATGACCTGCGTCGGGACCGCCGGCGACGGTGCCGCCGCCCTCGAGCTCTGCGCCGCCGAACACCCCGACGTGCTGCTGCTCGACCTGCGGATGCCGGTCATGAACGGCATCGAGACCCTGACGCGTCTCGTCGCCTCGACCCAGGACCGCCCACGGGTCGTCGCCCTCACGACCATCCGCCGCGACGACGCCGTGCTCGCCGCACTCCGCGCCGGCGCCGCCGCGTTCCTGACGAAGGACGCCCTGCCCGACGTCGTCACCGCGACCATCCGCGACGTGCACGCCGGGCGACCGGCCCCGACCGAAGCCGAGGCACTCGACCTGCTGCGCGCGCAGGGCACCCCGGCCGTGACCGACCGACGCGACGAGGTGCTCGACGCGCTGACGGCCCGCGAGCGCGAGGTCTTCCTGCTCGTCGCGAAGGGGCTCAGCAACGCCGAGATCGCGGAGTCGGTCTTCCTGAGCGACGCCACCGTGAAGACCCACGTCCGCGCCGTCCTGACGAAGCTCGGACTCCGGAACCGGATCCAGGTCGTCATCACCGCACACGAACGCGGCCTCGTCCGCGCCTAGGGGGAACCATGCAGATCACGAACCGCGTCGCGAAGACCGGCACCCTCGTCGTCGTCCTCGCCGGACTGGCCACCGCGGTCGTCCACGGCCTGCCCGAACGAGCCGACGTCGCGGTCGCACCCACCGTCGAACAGGACAGCACGGCGTGGGCGATGCCCCTCGACGCCTTCGTCGCACCGGCCTCGTCGAAGACCACGTACGCCGAGGACCTCGTGGCCGAGCCCTGCCTGCGGAAGGCCGGCATCGACGACCCGGCTCCCTGGGCGACCGCGGCCGGGCTGCAGGCCGACGACGACGCGGCCGACACCGCCGCCCGGGCGAACCCGTCACCCGCACTCGCGACCACCAGGCCCCTCACCGCGGCGCTCGCCGAGTCCCGCGGATACCACGGTCCGTCCGCCGCGGGTGCGAACCTGGAGGGCATGCGGCAGTGGGGGTACGACCAGGACCGCCAGGCCGCGTTCGCCGCGCTCCCGGACGACGTGGCCGCCCGCTGCTGGAAGGCAGCCCGGAAGACCCTCGGCACGACGCTGCCCGGCACCGAGCAGACCGCGTCCGAACTGGCCCAGCGCCTGACGTACCTGGCGGCGCTGGATGCGCGCCAGGACGACAAGGTCCGCACGGCGGCGGCCGGGTGGCGCACCTGCATGGCGCCGTCCGGTGTGCCGGACCTGCCGGCGGGTCCGGAGGGCATGCCGACCCCCTCGATGCACGTCAGCGCCCGTGATGGCGACCAGGTCGTCCTGTTCTCGGACGATCCGGGGAAGGCAGAGGTCGCCGTCGCCGAACGGGACGTCGCGTGCCAGGAGTCATCCGGCTACCGCAGCGCGCTGTACGCGGCGGAGTGGGCACGGCTGCTGCACGTCACCGCGACCGACGCGGCCGCGCTCCGGAAGGGCTCGACACGGCAGCCGCAGGTGGACGCCCGCCTCGACCGGGTGATCGCACGGCTCGCGCCGGCGGCACCGACGGACGTCGACTGACGCGGCGGGTGCGGGGAGCGGTCCTGGGGGGAGCGCCCCGCGCCCGCCGCACGGGGACGACGGACGGGAGGCCCGTGGCGGGACCGCCACGGGCCTCCCGTGGCGTCCCGGCGAGCGTCCGGACCGTGACGCACGACACGCCCGGACGGTCCTGCTAGACTCGGTCCCTGACTTCGGCGAGGGCTGCGTACGCGCGGCCGTGATCGACGCGGTGGGATACCCGGCAAGACCCTGGGATCGTTCCTCACGCGTGCACGCGTTCGAGTTGCAACACCACAGACCCCCACGATGCCGGCACCCCGGCGTCGTCCCCGACACCAGGAGGCACCATGGCCGACTACACCAAGCTCGCAGCGGAAGTCCGCACCAAGTTCGGCAAGGGCGCTGCTCGCAAGCTCCGCGCGGCCGACAAGATCCCCGCGGTCGTCTACGGCCACGGCACCGAGCCGAAGCACATCTCGCTGCCCGGTCACGAGACCATGCTGCTCGTCCGTACCGCCAACGCGGTCGTCGACCTCGACATCGAGGGCGCTGCGCAGCTCGCCCTCGTCAAGGACGTCCAGCGTGACCCGGTGCGCCAGATCATCGAGCACATCGACCTCGTGGTCCTCCGCCGCGGCGAGAAGGTCACGGTCGACGTGCCCGTCGTCATCGAGGGCGAGTCCTTCTCCGGCACCATCCACGTGCAGGACCTCAACACGATCTCGCTGCTCGTGCTCGCCACCGACATCCCGGAGCACGTCTCCGTGAACGTCGAGGGCCTCGAGGACGGCGTGCAGATCCACGCCTCGCAGCTCGAGCTCCCCGAGGGCGCCGAGCTCGAGACCGACCCCGAGGCGCTGGTCGTCGCGATCGTCACCCCGCGTGGCACCGCTGACGACGACGCCGCGGACGAGGCTTCGGCCGAGGCCGGTGCCGAGTCGGGTGCCGAGGGCGCCGCGGACTCCGAGTAACACCCCTTCGAAGACATCTGGTCGACGCTGTGACACTGCGCTCATGAACGGCAGCAGCATCCTGGTGGTGGTCGGGCTCGGGAACCCCGGGCCCGACTACGCCGGCAACCGCCACAACGTCGGCCAGATGGTCCTCGACGAACTCGCCTCCCGCACGGGAGCGACGTTCAAGAAGCACAAGACGCCGAACCAGGTCGCCGAGGGGCGCCTGGTGCCCGGCGGCACACGACTCGTGCTGGCGAAGCCCGGGTCGTTCATGAACACCTCGGGCGGACCGGTCTCCTCGGTGCTCGGGTTCTACGGCGCCACCCCGGCCGACCTCGTCGTCGTGCACGACGAGCTCGACCTGCCGTTCGACACCGTCCGCCTGAAGGGCAACGGCGGGCACGGCGGGCACAACGGGCTGCGCGACATCATCAAGGCCACCGGCACGAACGAGTTCATGCGCGTCCGGGTCGGCATCGGACGTCCGCCCGGTCGGCAGGACCCGGCCGACTACGTGCTGCGTGACTTCTCCGCAGCCGAGAAGAAGACGCTGCCGATCCTGCTGGCCGACGCGGCCGACGCGGTAGAGGCGATCGCCGAGGTCGGGCTGCTCGCCGCACAGCAGCGCGTGCACGCTCCGTCCTGAGCGTTCGGCGCTGTTCGCCCGTCGCGCACGCCGCGGCCGGTGTCGGTGGCGGCCGGTACCATCTCCTGAGTGACGATCTCGGGCATCATCCCTGCGCTCTCGCGCGCCTCCGCCTTCGATCGCGTGCTGCGCGCCGCACCGCGCGACGCCGACTTCTCCGTCGTGGACGGCCTGCGCGTGCCGCTGCTCGGCGCGCTGCTCGCCGAGCGCAACGGTCCGCAGTGCGTCCTCGTCATCACGGCGACCGGGCGTGAAGCCGAGGCGGTCCGTGAAGCGTTCGGCAGCTACGTCCCCGACGCCGACGTGCTCGAGTTCCCGGCGTGGGAGACCCTGCCGCACGAACGCCTCAGCCCGAGTGCCCAGACCGTCGGCACGCGCATCGCGACGCTCCGGAAGCTCGCAGCGTGGCAGGCGGCGGACCCGGCCGATCGTCGCCAGACCATCGTCGTCGCGAGCGTCCGCGCCGCGCTGCAGCCGATCGCGAGCAACCTGACGTCCCTGGCGCCGGTGGTGCTGCGGACCGACTCGCGGGGCAACGACCTGGCGGCGATCGCGTCCCAGCTGGTGGACCTCGCCTACTCCCGCGTCGACCTCGTCACCCGCCGTGGTGAGTTCGCGGTGCGCGGTGGCATCCTCGACGTCTTCCCGCCGACGGCCGACCACCCGGCGCGCGTCGACTTCTTCGGCGACGAGATCGAGGCGATCAAGGCGTTCTCCGTCGCCGACCAGCGCACGACAGAGGACGACCTCGGCTCGGTCGAGCTCACCGCCTCGCGCGAACTCCTGCTCAGCGACGACGTCCGGCAGCGGGCACGCGAGATGCTGCACGAGTTCCCGAACCTGTCCCAGATGCTCGCGAAGATCGCCGAGGGGATCCCGGTCGAGGGCATGGAGTCCCTCGCTCCGGCGCTCGTGCAGGACCTCGTGCCGATGACCTCCTACCTGCCGGACGACGCCACCATCGCGGTGTTCTCGCCGGAGCGGGTGAACGGCCGCGCGAACAGCCTGGCCGAGACGAACACCGAGTTCCTGCAGGCGGCCTGGAGCGCGGCGGTCGCCGGTGCCCAGGCCCCGATCGACCTCGACGCCGGCAACTTCCTGACCGTGCAGCAGCTCAAGAACACCCGCGGCCAGCGCACCTGGTGGACGGTGTCGCCGTTCGACTCCGGCCTCGACGAAGGAGACACCGAGCGCGTCCTCACCGACGCCGAGGCCGCTGCCGAGGCCGGCGAGTACATCCGCGTCCGGGCCGAGGCCGTCCCGAGCTTCGCCGGCAGCGCCGACGGGGCGATCGCCCACGTCAAGTCGCTGACCGACGACGGGTGGGCCGTCGTTGTGACCGCGCAGGGCCAGGGCCTCGTCGAGCGTGCGGTGCAGGTGCTCGCCGACGCCGGGGTCGCCGCCCGTGCCGATGCCGTGACCGCGCCGCCCGAGCCCGGGTTCGCCGTCGTGACGACCGCGACCGTCGAGCACGGCTTCGCGATCCCCGACCCCCGCATCGCGGTCCTGAGCGAGGCCGAGTTCTACGGCCGCAGCGTCCAGCAGGGCGCCCGCACCGTCAAGAAGCTCGCGAGCCGGCGCAAGAACGTCGTCGACCCGCTGCAGCTCAAGCCGGGCGACGTCGTCGTGCACGCGACCCACGGCATCGGCAAGTTCGTCGAACTCGTCAGCCGCGAGGTCTCCAGCGGCGGTCGCAACGCCGTGAAGACGCAGCGCGAGTACCTCGTGCTCGAGTACGCGCCGTCGAAGCGCAACTACCCGGGCGACAAGCTCTTCGTGCCGACCGACCAGCTCGACCAGCTGTCGCGTTACGTCGGTGGTGAGTCGCCGACCCTGTCGAAGATGGGCGGCTCGGACTGGTCCGCCGCCAAGTCGAAGGCCCGCAAGGCCGTCCGCGACATCGCCGTCGACCTGGTCAAGCTGTACTCGGCGCGGATGGCGTCGAAGGGGCACGCGTTCGGTCCGGACACCCCGTGGCAGCGCGAGCTGGAAGAGGCGTTCCCGTTCGCCGAGACCGCCGACCAGCTCACCACGATCGACGAGATCAAGCGCGACATGGAACGCCCGATCCCGATGGACCGCCTGCTGTCCGGCGACGTCGGCTACGGCAAGACCGAGGTCGCGATCCGTGCCGCGTTCAAGGCCGTGCAGGACGGCAAGCAGGTCGTCATGCTCGTCCCGACGACCCTGCTCGTCCGCCAGCACATGGAGACGTTCCAGGAGCGCTTCGCCGGGTTCCCCGTGCACCTGCGCGCCCTGAGCCGGTTCCAGACCGAGAAGGAGTCGAAGGAGACCATCGCCGGGCTCGCCGACGGCACGGTCGACATCGTCATCGCGACCCACCGGATCCTGTCGCAGGGCATCACCTTCAAGGACGTCGGGCTCGTCATCATCGACGAGGAACAGCGGTTCGGCGTCGAGCACAAGGACCAGCTCAAGAAGTTCAAGACGAACGTCGACGTCCTGGCGATGTCGGCGACCCCGATCCCGCGCTCGCTCGAGATGGCGGTCACGGGCATCCGCGAGATGTCGACCCTGGCGACCCCGCCCGAGGACCGCCACCCCATCCTGACCTTCGTCGGGCCGCAGTCCGACCTGCAGGTGGCCGCCGCGATCCGCCGCGAGCTGCTGCGCGAGGGCCAGGTGTTCTACGTGCACAACCGCGTGAAGGACATCCAGTCGGTCGCCGCACACCTGGCCGAGATCGTGCCGGACGCCCGCATCGCCGTGGCGCACGGGCAGATGTCGGAGACCACCCTCGAGCAGGTCATGGTCGACTTCTGGGAGCGCCGCTTCGACGTCCTCGTCTCGACGACGATCATCGAGACGGGCCTGGACATCGCGAACGCGAACACGCTCATCATCGACAAGGCGGACAAGTACGGCCTGTCGCAGCTGCACCAGCTGCGCGGTCGTGTCGGCCGTGGGCGGGAGCGCGGGTACGCGTACTTCCTCTACGACTCCGACAAGCCGCTGTCCGAGACCGCACAGGACCGCCTCGAGACCATCGCCGCGAACAACGAGCTCGGCGCGGGCATGCAGGTCGCCATGAAGGACCTCGAGATCCGCGGGGCCGGCAACCTGCTCGGCGGGGAGCAGTCCGGCCACATCGCGGGCGTCGGGTTCGACCTGTACCTGCGGATGATCGGCGAGGCGGTGTCGCAGTTCCGTGGCGACGTCGCCGAGGGGCAGACCGAGCTCCGGCTCGAGATCCCCGTCGACGCGCACATCCCCGAGGACTACGTCGAGTCCGAGCGACTCCGGCTCGAGGCGTACCAGAAGCTCTCGGCGGCCTCGGCCCCGACGGCCCAGCCGAACGCGATCGACATGGTGCTCGACGAGCTCACCGACCGCTACGGGCAGCCGCCGCAGGCCGTGCAGACCCTGGTCGAGGTCTCCCGTCTCCGTCGCATGGCGCAGCAGGTCGGCCTGTCCGACGTCGTGGTGATGGGCTCGAACCTGCGGGTCGCCGGCAAGGAGCTCGCCGACTCGTCGCAGGTGCGCCTGAAGCGCATGTTCCCGGGGGCGCGCTGGTTCCCGCAGCAGAACGCGACGAGCATCCCGATGCCGCGTCCGCACGACCAGGCGCTGCCGGACGACGCCCTCATCCAGTGGGTGGAGAGCATCCTCACCGCCGTGTACGGGGCGACGACCCCGGCCGAGGCGCCGGCCGCGTAGACGCGAGCGGAGACGGCCTGGAGGCACGGTGCGGGCCCGCACCGTGCCTCCAGGCCGTCATCGGCCACGTCCACGGCGCGCTCGCTGTTCGCGACGATCCACGCGTCGAACGACGCGTGCTCTGTCGCGGAACGGGTGCGAACCGCCGGCCCGCGACCCGCTACTCGGTGTCCTCGGCCTCGGACAGCTCGCGGCGCGCGCGGTACGCCCGCGCCCGCAGGGTGACGACGACCGCCGACGCGACGATGGCGATGCCCGAGCCGACGAGCACGGCGAGGACGCCCTCGTCGAGGATCTCCTCGTTGCGGGCGAACGCCAGCTCGTTCATGAGCAGCGACACGGTGAAACCGATGCCGCCGAGCACGCCGACGGTGATGATCGAGAAGAACGACAGCGACGAGCGGCCGGGCGAGCGGAAGATGCGCGTGGCGATCGTGCCGAACAGCGTGATGCCGATGACCTTGCCGACCGGCAGTGCGAGGACGACGGCCCAGAACGTGGGGGAGAGCTCGCTGATGCCGACCGAGGGGATGATGACGGCGGCCGACGCGAACGCGAACACCGGCAGCACGATGGCGTTCGACCACGGTTCGACGTTCTCGTGCAGGGTGTGGCCCGGGCGTCGGGGCAGCACGAGCCCGAGGGCGACGCCGGCGATCGTGGCGTGCACACCGGAGTGGTAGACGAGCCACCAGGTCAGGAGTCCGACGACGACCATCGCCACGATGACGAGCGTCTGCCCGCTGCGCCCCGGACGGAGCATCCGACCGAGCAGCCAGAACGCCGCGAGGGTGACGACAGCGCCCGCGAGGGCCAGGAAGTCGGTGTCGTGGGCGAACACCACGGCGATGATGATGATCGCGATGAGGTCGTCGAGCACGGCCAGCGCGAGCAGGAACACCCGGATGCCGCTCGGCAGCCCGCGACCGAACATGGCGAGCACCCCGAGCGCGAACGCGATGTCCGTCGCCGTCGGGATCGGCCAACCGTGCGTGTACTGCGTGCCCGCGGTGACGAGCAGGAAGATGCCGGCCGGGACGAGCACGCCGCCGACCGCCGCGATGGCGGGGATGATCGCGGTCTTGGGGTTCGACAGCTCGCCGTCGACGAGTTCCTGCTTCAGCTCGATCGCGACGAGCAGGAAGAAGACCGCGAGCAGCCCGTCGCTGATCCAGTGCGCGATCGACAGGTCGAGGCCCAGGGCACCGAGCGGCAGGTGCGCGTCGAGCAACCGTTCGAGGCCGGGGCCGATCGGGGAGTTCGCCACGACCAGACCGAGCACGGCGGCGGTGAGGAGCGCGATGGCGCTGAAGCGGGGGAGCGGACGAGGGACGACATGGATCTCCGTCTCGAGGGGTCGGGTGAGTGTCCGTCGACCAGACTTCCCGACACACCACGGCCAGTCTACGCGGGTGGCACGATGACCAGATGACCGCCGTACCGGACCTCGTGACCGTCGTCGACCGCCTGCTCGCCGAGGACGGCGGGTGCGTGTGGAACCGGGCGCAGACCCACGCCTCGCTCGCGCGCTACGCCGTCGAGGAGTCGTACGAACTCGTCGACGCCATCGACGACGGCGACCCGGACGACGTCCGCGAGGAACTCGGCGACCTGCTCTACCAGGTGGTCCTGCACGCGGGGATCGCCGCCCGGGCGGGGGACTTCACCCTCGAGGACGTCGCCGCCGGGGTGCGGGACAAGATGACCAGGCGGCACCCGCACGTGTTCGGCGACGAGACGGCGGACACCGTCGAGGACGTCGTGCGGGTCTGGCGTGCGGCCAAGGCGGCCGAGAAGGCGAGCCGGCGGAGTGCGTTCGACGGGGTGCCCCGGGCGATGCCGCCGCTGGAGCGTGCGGTGAAGCTGCTGGAACGCCTGGAGGAACGTGGGGACGCCGACGCGGTCGTCGCGTCCGTCGTCGGGGGCGGTTCCGGCGTCGGCCCGGAGGCCCGTGGTGCGTCCGCCGCGCCGGCTGCGGACGACGGGGTGGGGACGGTCGACGCCGAGTGGGGGCGAGCGGTGCTCGGGGAGGTCGCGGCTGCGGCAGGACGCGGGGTGGACCCGGTCGCGAGTCTTCGGGCCGCGGTGTCGGCGCTGGAGGAAGCCGGTCGGGCTGTGGAGTGATCCCCGGCGTGCGACGGTGCTCCGGGCTCGGAGAATCCGGGCAGTGAGAACGGGCGCCCTCCCAACCCGAAAAAGAGAGGGCGCCCGTGAGCGGGCGTCGGCTCCACCAGGGAGAGGGGCCGACAGGGAAGCCCGCTCGAACCGCGGGACGCACTGCAGCACGTCGCCCCGCGAATCGGTCCGGAGCGTGGATCAGGCACGATCCGGACCGAGGTTCTGCATGCAGTATGCCAGTGGGTCGGCGGGCGCGCAAGCCGGCGACGCCGGTCTGCCAGAATTGACCGCATGGCAACGACCGTGACGGCACCCCGTGGCATGCGTGACTTCCTCCCGGCGGACAAGGCCCGGCGCGAGCACGTGCTCGGTGTCGTGCGGGACGTCTACTCGCGGCACGGTTTCGACGAGATCGAGACCCCGGTGGTTGAGGACGCTGCGCGGCTGCACTCCGGGCTCGGCGGTGACAACGAGAAGCTGGCGTTCGCGGTGATGAAGCGCGGGCTGACCACCGAGGACCTGCAGGCAGCCGAAGCACCGCTGGACCTCGCCGACCTCGGTCTCCGGTTCGATCTGACCGTCCCGCTTGCCCGGTTCTACGCCTCGCACCGTGCGGAGCTGCCGTCGGTGTTCCGATCCGTGCAGATCGCGCCGGTCTGGCGTGCCGAGCGCCCGCAGAAGGGTCGCTACCGCCAGTTCGTGCAGTGCGACATCGACATCCTGGGGGAGCCGGGGCAGCTCGCCGAGATCGAGCTCATCCGCGCGACGACCGCGGCCCTCGACGCCCTCGGGGTCAGCGGCACGACGATCCGGATCAACGACCGCCGGATCCTGCTGGCGCTCCTCGCGTCGTGGGGGATCACCGAGCCCGCTGCCGCCGATCGTGCGCTCATCACGATCGACAAGCTCGACAAGATCGGTGCGGACGGAGTAGCGGCGGAACTGCGCGGCACCGTGGGCGCCGACCTGCCCGGGCTCGAGGACACCATCCGCGCGCTCGAGGCCGCCGACTGGACGTCGGTCGAGGGGGCGCCGTGGCTCGACGCCGAGGCCTTCGCCGACCTGCTCCGCCTGCGCGAGGCGCTGCCCGGGGTGGACCTGCGCTTCGACCCGACGCTCGTGCGCGGCATGGGCTACTACACGGGCACGATCTTCGAGGTCGCGCACCCCGACTTCGGCTACAGCCTCGGTGGCGGCGGCCGGTACGACGGGATGATCGGCCGGTTCCTCGGGCAGGACGTCCCCGCGGTCGGGTTCTCGCTCGGGTTCGAGCGGCTCGTCGACCTCGTGACCCTCCCGGAGTCCGCCGAGGCCGACGCCGTCGTGCTCGTGTACGACAAGGACGTCGACCCGGTCCGGCTCGCCGCGCTGAAGACCGAGGCCCTGGCGTCCCACCGGCGCGTCCGGCTCGAGCGCCGCACGAAGAACACGAAGAACCTGCTCGCCGGCCTCGCCGCCCAGGGCTTCACGGCGTTCGCCACCGTCTCGGCGGACACCTCGTCGCTCGAGGGCGTGGCGTTCCGCCCGCTCGACTGAGCACCCAGTCCTCGTTCCAGCACGGACTCGTCCACAGCGGGGCGTCACGGCCGACGTCGTGTTCACCTCCGCTCGCTAGGATCGACACCGCAATCACCACAACCAATGTGTAGGGAGTACCCCGTGGCCCTGATCGATGCCGTAGGCGCACGCGAAGTCCTCGATTCCCGAGGCAACCCGACGGTCGAGGTCGAGGTCCTCCTCGACGACGGCGTCGTGTCCCGCGCGCTCGTCCCGTCCGGTGCATCCACCGGCGCGTTCGAGGCGTACGAGCTGCGCGACGGCGACGCCTCGCGCTACGGCGGCAAGGGCGTGCTCAAGGCCGTCGACGCCGTCCTCGACGAGATCGGCCCGGCGCTCGAGGGCTTCGACGCCACCGACCAGCGCCTCGTCGACGCCGCGCTCATCGAGCTCGACGGCACCGAGAACAAGTCCCGCCTCGGCGCGAACGCGATCCTCGGTGCCTCGCTCGCCGTGGCCCGTGCGGCAGCCGACTCGGTCGACCTGCCGCTCTTCCGCTACCTCGGCGGCCCGAACGCGCACACGCTGCCCGTCCCGCTGATGAACGTCGTCAACGGTGGTGCCCACGCGGACACCAACGTCGACATCCAGGAGTTCTTCCTGGTGCCGTACGGCGCCGAGTCCTTCTCCGAGGCACTCCGCTGGGGCGTCGAGACCTACCATGCCCTCAAGGGCGAGCTGAAGAAGCAGGGGCTGGCCACCGGCCTCGGCGACGAGGGCGGCTTCGCGCCGGAGCTCGCGTCGAACCGCGCGGCGCTCGACTTCCTGCTCACCGCGATCGAGAAGGCCGGCTACACGCCCGGCAAGGACATCGCCGTCGGCCTCGACGTCGCGTCCACCGAGTTCTTCTCGGACGGCAAGTACCAGTTCGAGGGCAAGCAGCTCTCGAGCCAGGAGTTCACCTCCTACTTCGCCGAGCTCGTCGCGAACTACCCCCTCGTCACCATCGAGGACCCGCTGGCCGAGGACGACTGGGAAGGCTGGTCGCACCTGACCGCCGAGCTCGGCGACAAGGTCCAGATCGTCGGCGACGACCTGTTCGTCACCAACCCGAAGCGTCTGCAGCGGGGCATCGACGAGAAGGCCGCGAACTCGATCCTCGTCAAGGTCAACCAGATCGGCACGCTCACCGAGACGCTCGACGCGGTCTCGCTCGCGCACCGTCACGGCCTGACCTCGATCCTGTCGCACCGCTCCGGCGAGACCGAGGACACCACGATCGCGGACATCGCGGTCGCGGTCGACGGTGGCCAGATCAAGACCGGCGCCCCGGCCCGCTCGGACCGCGTCGCGAAGTACAACCAGCTGCTCCGCATCGAGGAAGAGCTCGGCGACGCCGCGGTGTACGCCGGTCGCTCGGCCTTCCCGCGCGCCGCGTCGCTGTAACCAGCCCGGCCAGCAGCACCCGCACCACCGAGACGCCGTCCTCCTCCGGGAGGACGGCGTCTCGTCGTCTGTGCCTCCCCGGAGTGCCGAGCGGTCGGGACGTGCCGCCCGCGCCGCGTCGAGTGGTGGTGAGTCGTCGGTTGGCCCGGGCCTGGCCGACAGGACGTGACCACCGGACGTGCGCCGGGCGGTGTGTGGTGACCACTCCAGGTGCTGGGCTCCAGGGGCGGGCCGGAGCCGTGCCTCCCGGCTGCCTCGACGTGACGACGCGAGACGCTGAGAGGGCGCCGAACGGCCGCGTGCCGGGCGGCCGGACCGACCGAGCCGGGTTATCGTCGGACCGTGCCCAGCCAGAAGCCCCGCGTCCGCCGCGTCCCCGTGGCGATGCCCGACGGCAGCACGCCCGCGCAGCCCTGGTACCGCTCGATCCACTTCTCGGGGTTCAGCCTGCTCATGCTCGCGATCATCGTGCTCTTCGTGGTGGTGCTCGCGCCGTCGCTCCGGACGCTCATCCAGCAGCAGGAGCAGATCGCCCAGCAGCAGCACGAGGTCGCGAGCCAGAAGGCCGACGTCGCGCAGAAGAAGCAGGACGTCGCACGCTGGGACGACCCGGCGTACATCGAGGCACAGGCCCGCGACCGACTGCTCTACGTGTACCCGGGCGAGGAGAGCTACCTCGTGATGGGCGCCGAGGACGAGGCCGCCGACAAGACCCCCACCACCGACTCGGGCACCCCCGTGAGCGCGAAGGTGCAGACGCCCAAGGTCGACTGGGTGCAGGCGATGCTCTCGTCGGTGCTGCAGTCCGGGCTCACCGACGAGCGGGCAGCCGACCTCGTCGCCCCCGACGTCTCCGGGACGGGCGACAGCAAGTAGTCCCGAACCGCCGGGCGCGGCGCCGTCCGGCCCGACGGTGCGAGGGGTTCCGCTTCTCCGGTAGGCTCACGTTCCCGTGACGACCCCTCCCTTCGACCCGCCCTCCGACCGCGACGTCCAGGTCGTGTCGGCGCAGCTCGGCCGACCGGCACGTGACGTCATCGGGATCGCGGCACGCTGCGTCTGTGGCAACCCCACCGTCGTCTCCACGAAGCCCCGGCTGTCGAACGGCACCCCGTTCCCGACGTTCTACTACCTGTGCCACCCCGCGGCCACCGCTGCGGTCAGCACCCTCGAGGCCAACCAGGTGATGCCCGAGCTGGCAGCCCTGCTCGAGGACCCCGAAGTCGCCGCGCAGTACCGCGCGGCCCACGAGTCCTACCTGGCCGATCGCGAGTCGATCGAACACGTCGACGAGATCGACGGCATCAGCGCCGGTGGCATGCCCACCCGCGTGAAGTGCCTGCACGCCCTCGTCGGCCACGCCCTCGCCGCCGGACCCGGCGTCAACCCCATCGGCGACCTCGCGCTCGAGCGCGCGGACTGGTCGCCCTCCCGGTGTGCATGCCGGGCGTATGATGACGGTGCAGACGCTGGAGTCGGGGCGGGTGGCGGCGAAGTCTGACTCGACTCCCGCACACCCCCATCCAAGGAGATCATCCCCCGTGCCCAAGATCCTCGTCGTCGGCGGCGGTTACGCCGGTTTCTACACCGCATGGAAGCTCGAGAAGCACCTTCGCCAGGGCGAAGCCGAGGTCGTCATGGTGGACCCGCTGCCGTACATGACGTACCAGCCGTTCCTGCCCGAGGTCGCCGCCGGCTCCATCGAGCCGCGTCACGCGGTCGTCGCGCACCGTCGTCACCTGAAGAAGACCCGCGTCGTCACGGCGAAGGTCACCAAGGTCGACCACGGCACCAAGACGGCGACGATCACCCCGACCGAGGGCGAGGCGTGGGAGGAGTCCTACGACCAGATCGTCATGACCGCCGGCGCGGTGTCCCGCACGTTCCCGATCCCGGGCGTCGCGGACGAGGCCATCGGCCTGAAGACCATCGAGGAAGCCGCGTCCATCCGTGACCGCATCCTCAGCAACTTCCACAAGGCGGCGAACCTGCCGGCCGGTCCCGAGCGCGACCGCCTGCTCACCGTCGTCGTCGTCGGTGGTGGCTTCGCCGGCATCGAGGTGTTCGCCGAGCTCCGCTCCTTCGTCACCGACCTGCTGAAGAGCCACCCGCAGCTGTCCTTCGACGACACGCACTTCCACCTGGTCGAGGCGATGGGCCGCATCATGCCCGAGGTCTCGCTCGAGACCTCGCACTGGGTGCTCAAGAACCTCGCCGAGCGTGGCGCGACCGTGCACCTCGAGACCCAGCTGGCCTCGGCCGTGGGTGGCGTCTGCGAGCTCAAGACGAGCGACGGCGCGATCGAGACCATCCCGTCCGACCTCATCATCTGGACCGCCGGCGTCATGGCGAACCCGATGGTCAAGGGCACCGACTTCCCGCTCGAGCAGCGTGGCCGCATCCGCGTGCAGCCCGACCTGCGCGTGGTCGACGACAACGGCGTGATCGCCGACGCATGGGCCTGCGGCGACGTCGCAGCCGTGCCGGACCTGACCGGTGGCGGTGTCGGAGGGTTCTGCGTGCCGAACGCCCAGCACGCCGTGCGCCAGGCCAAGCAGCTCGCGAAGAACGTCGTCGCGACCATCCGTGGCGAAGCGACGACCGACTACAAGCACGAGAACCTCGGTGCCGTCGCGGGCCTCGGCCTGGGCACCGGTGTGTTCCAGTCCGGCAAGTTCGCCATGAAGGGCTTCCTGGCCTGGGGTGCCCACCGCGGCTACCACGGCCTGGCCATGCCGTCGTGGGAGCGCAAGTGGCGCGTCATCGGCGACTGGGTCGGTGGCTTCTTCCTGGGCCGCGACATCGTGTCGCTCGACGACCGCGAGACCCCGCGTGCCGCGTTCGAGGCGTTCGCGTCCCGTCCGAAGCCCGCTGCCGAGGCCCCGGCCGCGCCCGCCGCAGCCCCGGCTCCGGAAGAGGGCAAGGTCGCCGGTGCCGCCGGCCCCGTGTACGGCGAGCCCGCGAAGGACGTCTCCAACGCGGCCGAGCCGGTGACGGCCCCGGCCGACGCCAAGTAGCACCACTCGTCACGAAGGCGGTCACCCGTGAAGGGTGGCCGCCTTCGTGCATCGGTAGGCTGTTGCGGCCCGCCCCCGTGGCCCAATCGGTAGAGGCACGCGACTTAAAATCGCCGAGTTGTGGGTTCGAGTCCCACCGGGGGTACCGAACACCGCAGGCCCAGTAGCATCGACGATCGTGGTCGGACTCGGAAGCGCACTCGCCAACCTGCAGAACGCCCTCCGCCGACCGGAGGCCCACGTCGAGGTCGTCGACGGCGAGAGCGTCCCGGTCGGCATGCTCCTCGGCACCCTCGGAGCCCTGCTCCTGGACGCCGGCAGCTCCGTCACCGACGTCCGGTCGGCGCTCGAGAAGGCCCGGGACGCCGCCGGGGTCGGACCGACGCTCGCGATCGGCGTCCTGCCCGCCCTGGTGATGGTGAGCGAGGTCTCGACGGGCGCCGCCACCATCGTCAACGCCGAGGGCGTCGAACTGTCCTCCCGCCAGGCCGCCCGCGCCAACCGCGTCGTGCTCGGGCTCGAGAGCGGCTCCATCGCCCTCGCCGAGATCCCTGCCCGCGTCCGGGCCATCCGGGCCGGCACCGTCCCGCCGCCTGCCCTGCCGTGGATCCTCGGCAACGCCCTGACCTCGGCCGGCCTGGCCGTCGTCTTCCGCTGCCCCTGGTGGGCGATCGTCCTGGCGCTCGTCGTCGGCGGCCTGGTCGGCGTGATCGGACTGGTCCTCCGGCGGTTCCGCGAAGCCGTGGCGATCATCCCGTTCCTGGCCGCGTTCGTGTCGACGGCGATCGTCGGCCTGGTCGCCGCGGGCACCGGGTTCGAGCAGGTCCCGCTCTTCGCGGTCTGCGCCCCGGTCGCGGTCTTCGTCCCCGGCGCGCTCATCACCAACGCGTTGCTCGAACTCACCGCCGCGGACATCGTCACCGGGTCGTCACGGCTGGTGCAGGGGCTCATCATGCTCGGCTTCATGGCCGCCGGCATCGCGTCCGGCAGCGCCCTGACCGGGTTGCACGTCGACCCGTCGTCGGCCGCGCTCGTCGGCGAGGTCGCGGGGGTCGGCACGGACCTGGCCGGCTGGGAGTCGGTGCCGGCGTACTGGGTGTCGTGGGTGGCCGTCGTGGTGCTCGCGGTCGGGCTCGGTCTGGTCTTCCGGTCCGGGTGGCGCCTGACGCTCGTGTCGGTGGCGGTCATGGTCACCGCCTACGCCGTGGTGAGCACGACGACGCCGCTCTGGGGCAGCGTCGTCGCGACCGGGGCCGCGGCGGCGCTGCTGTTCGTCGCGACCCGGTTGCTCGAGCGGCTCGTGCCGGCGATCCCGGCGACGGTGTCGTTCTTCCCGGCGTTCCTGCTGCTCGTGCCGGGGACGGTCGGGCTGGTGGCGGTGGCCACCTTCGACCCGGAGGCGCTCGCGACCCCGCTCGCGACCTTCGTCAGCCTGTGCATCGGGACGAAGATCGGCGGGCTCCTGCCCGGCCTCTTCGCCCGCAACGCGCCCCGGCGCGCGGTGGACGCGACCAGCTGACGGCCTGGAGGCCCGTGGCGGCGCCGCCACGGGCCTCCAGGCCGCCATCGGCCGGGTACCGGGCCCGCTACGGCTCGATCAGCCGGCCGGCTGCTGCATCCGCCGCGGCCGTGTCCTTCGCCAGGTAGTGCACCTTCTTGCCGGTGGCGTTGTAGGGGACGTCCGTGACGAAGCGGTACCGCCGCGGGCGCTTGTACCGGGCGAGGCCCGGGTGGGAGCCGGTCCACTCCTCGAGCACGGCCGCTGCCTCGGCGTCGTCGGCCGGCAGCCGGTCGCCGGCACGGACGACGTACGCCGTGACGACCTCGCCCCACCGCGGGTCCGGCACGCCCACCACGATGGAGTCGGCGACCCCGGGGTGCTCCTGCAGCACCGCCTCGACCTGGACGGGGTGCACGTTCTCGCCGCCGGAGATCACCATGTCGTCCTTGCGGCCCACGATCGTGACCCGCTCGTGCTCGTCCCACGTGGCGAGGTCGCCGGGGTAGAACCAGCCGTTCGCGAACTTCTCCGCCTCGAGCCCGGGGTTCCGGTACGAGTAGCCGGACTTCACGGTGCGGACGGCGAACTCGCCGATCTCGGTGCCGTCCTTCGCCACCGTGTCGGTCGGGTCGGCCAGACGGTCCTCGTGCACGCGGACGACGGCGACGTCGTCGTCGGTCGATGCGCGACCGGTGGACCCGGCGCCGTCCGGGAAGTCCTCCGGGCGCAGGAACGTGTTCCAGAAGGTCTCGGTGGTGCCGTAGCCGTTGAAGATCCGCGGCGACAGCAGCTCCTGGTAGCGCAGTGCCGCGGCTCGGTCGAGCGGTGCGCCCATCGTGACGATGCCGTTGAGGCTCGACAGGTCCCGCGCCCGGCGTTCCTGCGCGTCGGCGAGCTGCACCAGGTTCGGCGGAGCGCCGATCAGGAACGTCAGGCGTTCGGACTCGACCAGGTCGAGCACCCGGTCGGCGTCGAAGTGGCGCAGCGTCGTGAGTTCCGCGCCGACGTAGAACACCGGGTTCGGGCCGCCGGAGTACAGGCCGCCGCGGTGGAACAGCGGCGACATGTTGAGCGTCTTGTCGAACGGACTGAGCGGGAAGTGCATGACCACGTCGTGCGCGCTGAGCACCTCGACCAGGCTCGGCAGGGGGTACGGGCTTCGGCCGACCGGTGGTGCCCGAGGTGTAGAGCCGGGTGGACTCGTCGTAGGTGCTGCGCGGACCGATCGCCGCGAGTTCCCCGGGGGAGAGGGGCTCGGACGCGAGCAGCTCGGCGAACCGGTCGTGGTCGCCGCCGACCGGGACGACCTGGTCCGGCCGGTGCGGCGACGACCCCAGCGCAGCGGCGATCGCACTCGTCCGCTCGGTGTCGTGCACCAGGACGGCGGGTGCGGAGTCCTCGATGATGAACGCGACCTCGTCCGGGGCGAGCCGGAAGTTCGTCGGCGAGAACACCGCGCCGATGCGGTGGCAGGCCAGGTAGAGCATCGCGAACTCGGGGGTGTTGAACAGCTCGACCATCACGACCGAACCCCGTCCGCCACCGTGCCGGACGAGCCACCCGGCGATCCGGTCGACGACGTCGCCGAGCTCGGCGTAGGTCCACGAGCGGTCCGTCCCCGGCTCGCGCAGCGCGGGTCGGCCGGCGAAGCGGTGGGTGTTGCGGACGAAGCCGTTGGCGTAGGTGAAGCTGCCCTCGAACACCTCGCGGAAGCGCGTCGCGTCGTAGTCGGACCGGGTGTCCGTGTCGGGTCGGGTGTCGGGTCGGGTGTCGGTCATCATCGCTCCTGCCGCGGTCGTGCGGTGCACACCGACCGTCCTGCGCGGGCAACGGTCACGAGGCGCCGCTGCACCGCTGGTCCGGTGCGGCGTGGTCGTCCGATCGTCACACTAGCCCGCTGTCCGCGAACCGGCCCGGATGTGCGTCTTCTGTCCCGGGGCGGTGCGGAGCGCCGCTCTGGAGGCCCGGCTCGGCTCAGACGCGTGCCGCGCGCCGGTCGGTGCGCAGCCAGACCAGGGCCGCGATCGCGGCCACCACACAGGCCGCGGCGATCCCGACGAGCAGGGCCGGTGCTGCGTGCGTGCCGGTCGTCCCCGAGTAGACCGCGGTCGTCAGCGCCACAGCGACCACCGCGAGCGCGACGTACCGACCGCGGGAGGCGGCGAGCAGCGCGCTGCCGGCGGACCCCGCGACGGGCAGCAGGGTCGCGACCACGGCACCGAGGCCACCGACGCACAGGGTGATGGCGAACTCCGACCCGAGCGACACCCAGAAGCCCCCGCCGGTGAGCAGGCTGTGCAGCACCCAGCCGGCCGCGGCGAGTCCGAGCAGGGCCAGCACCCGCCAGGTCGCACCCCGGGCGCTCGTGGCGATCCCGGTGCCGAGGCGGAGCGGGCCGGTCCCCAGTGCCGGGCGGCCGGACGGCACGAGGACGACACCGACGATGAGGGCGGGGGAGAGGTCGGCCGCACGGGTGACGCCGCACGCCACGAGCGCCGCGAGCACGAGCCACGGCGACACCCGGAAACCCACGGTGCGGTGATCGCTGCCGGCTGCCCACCGCGTGGCGAACACGACGGCGGCGGTCAGGACGCCGGTACCGGCGAGGACGGCGATCGCCAGACGGGCGTACCGGGCCTCGAGTTCGACGCCGACCCCGAGCAGGGTGCACAGCGCCGCGAGGGACACCGCGATGGTGATGGACGCCCAGGTCGGCAGGACGTCGTCGCCCCGTGTGCGGTCCGACCGCGAGCGGTTGCGTCCGAGCAGCGCGGCGAACGGCGAGCGGAGGCGGCCGCGGGTGACCGCGGCCACGAGGGCGAGCGGCGCGGCGATGAGCAGGAGGAACCCGGCGGCGACGGCGGTGGCGACCAGGACGGTCCGCCACGAGAACGCGGCCTGGATGGTCGGCACGGTGCGGTCGTAGGTGGTCGCCGCGGTCCAGTCGCCCGCGGGGCCGGACCAGTCGGGGTGGCCTCCGGTGCTGCCGACGCCGGCCGGGGTGCTGCCGGTGCCGGTGCCGGTGCCGTCGCCGTTGCTGGCCCCGTTGCCGGTGCCTGCTGCGCCGTCGTCGTCGTTGCCGCCGTCGCCCCCGTGGCCGGCGGCGTTCGTGCCGTTGGCGTCGCCGGTTCCGCCGTGGCCGGTCGTGCCGGGGGTGCCCGCCGTCGCGCTGGACCCCGGCGTCGACGTGCCCGGTGTCCCCGGGGTGCCCGTGGCGCCCGGCGTCGGTGCTGCCGTCGGCGCGGTCGTGGTGGACCACACCGTGACCCGCACGGCGGCTGACGACCGGGAGTAGTTGCCCGCGATGTCGTGCTGCGTCGCGGTGAGCTTGTGCCCGCCGGCGCGCAGTGTCGACCCCGCGGTCGAACACGACCACGAGGCGTCCGACCCCACCACCGCGCCGCACACCGGCGCACGGTCGACGTACACGGTCACGCGGGCGCCGGGTTCACCGGTCCCGGTCACCGTCGTCGAGCGGGTGCCGATGCGCTGGCCGTCGTCCGGTGTCGTGATGCGCGGGGCGGCGGGCGCGGTGCGGTCGACCGTGACCGTCACGGGAGCGGAGGCCGCGCTCCGCAGGTCGGACCGGTACCCGTCGGCCGTGCTGGCCGTCTGCGACGCCGTGACGGTGAACCGACCGTCCGCCCGGGTCCCCAGTGCGGCGACCCACCGGCCGTCTGCACCGACCCGGGCGGTCTGCTGGGCCGAGGACCCGGACACCGAGAGCGTCACGGTCGATCCGGGGTACCCCGTGCCGGAGACCGTCCCGCCGGTGGGCCCGGCGGACGCGAGGGTCGGCGGGACGATGACGTCCGACGCCGGTGCGCTCGCGACGGGCAGGGCGGCGGTGAGGTCGCGCACCGTGAACACCTGTTGCGGACCGGAGCGGACGGTTCCGAGGCAGGCCCACGATCCGTTCGGGTCGACCCGGGTCGTGCACCCGGACGAACCCGTCGCGGCCGGGCCCGTCACCCGGACCGCGTGCCCGGGGGTGCCGGTGCCGTGGAAACGGGTCGTGCCCGTCGTGACGTCACCCGGATCGGCGATGGTGGGCCGCACGGCGGGACGGGTGGGTGTGGGCGTCGGAGCACCCGGACGGCCGGTGTTCGGCGGGGCGATCTCGCTCGTCCCGGGCGTGGCGGTGGGAGCAGCGGCGGCCGGGGCGTCCGCAGCGGCCGCGACGACCGACGGGTCGCCCGCGGCGGCCGCGACGGCCGGGGCGGCCGCGGCGCCGAGCAGGGCGGCGACCAGGACCGCCGTCGCCGCTGCGAGAAAGGCGAAGCGGGGACGACGACGACGAGGGCTGTCGCCCCCGACAGCCCCCTCGTCCACGTTCTCCCCGCTCGTGTTCACCGGACCCATCCCACGGGATCGGCGGCCTCCGGTCAATACACCTCGCGGATGAGGTTCGCTATCGGGCCGCAGTCCGGGAGCCCGGTGTGCGTGACTCGGGAATCGGCCGTGAACACTGCGCACGGAACAGAGCATGCTCAGCGCGTCGATAGACTTCACGATGGCCGTTCAGGCCAACGCAGCACCGCGGATCCCGACGCGCAAAGGAGTACGCCCGCATGGACACCGGACTCGTCACGACGCTCATCGTCGTCGGAGTGGTGGTGGTCGTCCTGGTGATCATCGGGATCTACCTCTGGGTGACGTACAACTCCCTCGTCACGCTCAAGGTCCGGGTCGACGAGGCCTGGAGCGACATCTCGGTGCAGCTGAAGCGTCGCGCCGACCTCATCCCCACCATCGTGGACACGGTCAAGGGGTACGCCACGCACGAGAAGGCGGTCTTCGACGACGTGACGAAGGCCCGCGCCGAGACCCTGTCCGCCGGTGACGCCGACACGGCCTCCACCGCCGAGGGGCACATGCAGAAGGCGCTGAAGAGCGTGTTCGCGGTGGCCGAAGGGTACCCACAGCTGCAGTCGAGCCAGAACTTCCTGCAGCTGCAGTCCGAGCTCGTCGACACCGAGGACAAGATCCAGGCCGCCCGCCGGTTCTACAACGGCGGCGTGCGTGAGCTGAACACGAAGATCCGGGTGTTCCCGAACTCCACGTTCGCGAAGAACCGCGGCTTCTCCGAGGCACCGTTCTTCGAGACGAACGAGCCGGCGGCCATCGCCGAGCCGCCGCGCGTCCAGTTCTGACCACAGCGTCGGATCCGACGTGTACAGCGCCATCGCGCGGAACAAGCGCAACACCGTGGTCATCGTCCTGGTGTTCCTGCTGATCATCGGCGCGCTCGGGTTCCTCGGCGGGTACCTCGCCGGCAACGTCTCGATCGGCTTCGTCGTCCTCGTGGTCGCCCTCGGGTACGCGGTGCTGCAGTACTTCCTGGCTGCACGGCAGGCCACCGCCATCGCCGGTGGGGTCGAGATCGACCGCGTCTCCGAACCACGGCTGTGGCGGACCGTCGAGAACCTCGCCATCGCGACCGGCATGCCGATGCCCCGGGTGTTCGTCATCCCCGACCCCTCGCCGAACGCCTTCGCCACCGGGCGTGACCCCGAGCACGCGGTGGTGGCGGCGACGACGGGGTTGCTCGAGCTCATGGACGACCAGGAGCTGCAGGGCGTGATGGCGCACGAGCTCGGACACGTCCGGAACTACGACATCCGGGTGTCGACGATGGTCTTCGGTCTCGTCGTGGCCGTCGGGCTCATCGCCGACGTCCTGCTCCGCATCTCGATCTTCAGCGGTCTGTCCGGCGGGCGGAACCGCAACTCGGACAACGGCGGCAGCGCCAACCCGGTGCTGCTCATCGCCGGGATCGTCGCCGTCATCGTGGCGCCGATCGCGGCGGCCGGCGTCCAGGCGGCGGTGTCCCGGCAGCGGGAGTACCTGGCCGACGCGACGGGCGCGATGACGACCCGTCACCCGGAGGGCCTGGCGCGGGCCCTCGAGAAGCTCGGTGCGTACGGTCGACCGACGCAGACGCAGAACTCCTCGATGGCACACCTGTGGATCGCCGACCCGATGCGCCCCGGGGTGATGGACCGGCTGTTCTCGACACACCCGCCGTTGCCCGACCGCATCGCGCGGTTGCGGGCGAACGCCGACCGATTCTGAGCGGTCAGCCGACGCCGTCGGCGGCCGAGTCGCCAGCGGACTCGACCGGTTCGGGGGCGTCCGCGTCGTCAGCGGACGCGTGCGGCACCAGGGGTACTCCGAGGGCTCCGGCGACGGTCGCAGCAGCGGTGCCGCGGTCGGTCACCTCGATCGCGCCGAGGCCCTGCCAGCTCGCGGTCCGTCGCAGTGTGTCGGCGAGACGCTCGGGGTCCAGGTGCTCGCCCGGCTCCTGCCACGCGGTCCGGACGCGGAGCACTCCGCGCTGCCGGTCGCTCTTCAGGTCGATCCGGCCGACGAGCCGGTCGTCCTGCAGCACCGGCAGCACGTAGTAGCCGAACACCCGCTTCGGGGCCGGCGTGTAGATCTCGATCCGGTAGTGGAAGCCGTACATCCGCTCGGCCCGCCGCCGGAACCAGACGACCGGGTCGAAGGGGCTCAGCACCGCGTCCGCGGGCATCTGCCGGGGGACCCGAGCTCCCGCGTGCAACCAGGCCCGCTCACCCCAGCCCTCGACCCGCACCGGCAGGAGCTCGCCGGCGTCGGTGAGCTCGGCGATCGCGGCGGCCGTGTCGTCTGAGCGCAGCCGGTAGTAGTCCGCGATGTCCGCTCGGGTGCCGATGCCGAGCGCCCGTGCGGCCTGGCGCACGAGTTCGAGCACGGCGTCGGCACGCGGCGGGGCGGTCTCGAGGAAGCCTGCGGGCAGCACCTGCTCCGGCAGGGCGTACACCCGCTCGAAACCGGCTCGTCCGGCACTCACCGCCTCGCCCCAGCGGAACATCTGCTCGAGCCCGAGCTTCACGTCGCTCCACCCCCACCAGGGGCCGCGCCGAACGTTCGACTCGTGCTCCACCGCGCTCGCCCGCATCGGCCCCTCGGCTCGGAGCATGGCGTGCAGTTCGCGCCGGACGGCAGCGGTCCGGGTGACGCCGTCGACCCTGGTCGGGCCGGCGTCACGCTCCCGCAGGGCGTCCATCCGCCACCGGAACAGCCGCAGGTCGTCGCGGGGGATGAACGCCGCCTCGTGCGCCCAGTACTCGGTGTACGGACCCGAGCGTCCGAGCGTCAGCCGGTCGAGCGTCGACCGATCGTAGGCCCCGAGCCGGGCGAAGAGCGGCAGGTAGTGGCTGCGTTCGAACACGTTGACGGAGTCGATCTGCAGCAGCCCGAGCCGGCCGAACGCTGCGTTCAGCGCACGCGTCGAGACGGGTTCGGCGGGTGGTCGTCCGAACCCCTGCGCGGCGAGTGCGACCCGGCGGGCATCGGCGGCGGAGAGCGTCGACCTGGGCATGCCGCGACGCTACCGAACCCCGCCGACATGAGGGTCCACGAACGTATGCCGTATCTGGCACCTGACGGGAAGCACATCGCTACACTCGGGCGCATGGCATGGGGAAGCAAGCAGACACATCCCGACCCCGTGGTCGAGGAATCCGTCCCGGTCGGCGTGCGCATCGCCGGTGCGTGGTCGTGGCGGGCGCTCGTCGTCGTGGGCGTGATCGCCGTCTTCATCTGGCTCGTCACGGTCTTCAGCGAGATCCTCATCCCGTTCCTGGTCGGCATCGTGGTCTCGGCGCTCCTCGTCCCCATCTCGAACTGGCTGCAGCGGCACCACGTGCCCAAGTGGCTCGCCGTCGTGATGAGCCTGCTCGGCGGCATCGCGGCGCTCGGTGGCCTGATCTGGCTCGTCGTCGACCAGATCATCGCGTCCTACCCGTCCCTGCGTGACCGGACGGTCGACCAGTACGCGAACATCAAGGACTTCGTCCTGAGCTCCGGGTTCGGCATCAGCCAGTCCGACGTCAACGGCTGGCTCGACGACGGCACGAAGTGGCTGCAGGACAACTCCGCGTCGATCCTGTCCGGGGTCGCCAGCGCGGGTTCGGGTGCCACGCACGCCTTCGAGGCGCTCTTCATCATCCTGTTCACCACGATCTTCCTGCTGATCGACGGCAAGAACGTCTGGCGCTGGTCCGTCCGGCTGTTCCCGAAGAAGGCGCGGGCAGCGGTCGACGGCGCCGGTGTCGCCGGCTGGATCACCCTGACGAGCTTCATCCGGGTGCAGATCTTCGTCGCGTTCGTCGACGCGGTCGGCATCGGCCTGGGCTCCTTCATCGTCGGGCTCTTCTTCGGCGGCATGCCGCTGGTCATCCCGATCGCAGCCTTCGTGTTCCTCGGTGCGTTCATCCCGGTCGTCGGTGCCATCGTCACCGGCTTCCTGGCGGTGTTCGTCGCGCTGATCTTCAACGGTCCCCTCGCGGCTGTCCTGGTGCTCGGGGTCGTGCTGCTGGTCCAGCAGATCGAGGGCCACATCCTGCAGCCGCTCGTCATGGGCAACGCGGTCAAGGTCCACCCGCTGGCGGTCGTCCTCGGCGTCACCGCGGCCTCCGGTCTCGCGGGCATCGCCGGAGCGTTCTTCGCCGTCCCGCTGATCGCGACGCTGAACGCCATGGTCACCACCATCGCGAGCGGACGCTGGCGGCGGCTCGACTCCGACCACGTCCTCGAAGCGACGCCGAAGCGCGGGCAGCACGGGCAGATCCAGCTGCTCCGACGCCGTCGGCACAAGGTCGGCGACGACGTGCCGGCACCGGGTGTCGACTCGGGTCCCTCGGCCGAGGAAGACACCGCCAGCACCAACTGAGCGTCACACGAGTTCGCTGCGGGGGCCGGGAGCGACGATGATGGGGGAGTGACCGACACCAGCGCCTCCCCGCACACGCTCACCGCGATCCCGACCCTCGCGGACATCGAGGCGGCGCGCGAGACCATCAAGGGCGTCGCACGCGTCACCCCGATGGAGACGTCGCAGTTCCTCGCCGAGCTGCTCGGGTCGCCGGTGCACCTGAAGTGCGAGAACCTGCAGCGCACGGGTGCCTACAAGGTGCGCGGCGCCTACAACCGCCTGTCGACCCTGTCCGCCGAGCAGCGCGCCAAGGGCGTCGTCGCCGCGAGCGCTGGCAACCACGCGCAGGGCGTCGCCCTCGCCGCCCGCGAGCTCGGCATCCCCGCGACGATCTTCACGCCGGTCGGCGTCGCCCTTCCCAAGCTGCAGGCCACCCGCCACTACGGAGCCGACGTCGTGTTGCGGGGCCACTCCGTGGAAGAGGCGCTGAGCGCCGCGAAGGACTTCGCTGCCCACACCGGCGCCGTGTTCATCCCGCCGTTCGACCACCCGGCCGTGATCGCCGGGCAGGGCACGCTCGGCCTCGAGATCATCGACCAGGTGCCGGACGTCGACACCGTCGTCGTGCCGATCGGTGGGGGCGGCGTCATCTCCGGCATCGCGCTCGCCGTGAAGGGCATGGCCGATCGGCTCGGACGGCAGATCCGGGTCATCGGCGTGCAGGCGGAGAACGCTGCGGCCTACCCGTCGTCGATCACCGCCGGCGAGCCCGTCACCATCACCACGAAGCCGACCATCTCCGACGGCATCGCGGTGGCGCGCCCCGGCGACCTGAACTTCCCGATCATCCGCGACCTGGTCGACGACATCGTCACCGTCTCGGACGACGACACCGCCCGCGCACTGCTCGTCCTGCTCGAGCGCGCCAAGCTCGTGGTCGAGGCAGCGGGGGCCGTCGGCGTCGCCGCGATCATGTCCGGTGCCGTCCGCGACACCGGCCGCACCGTGGTGCTGCTGAGCGGCGGCAACATCGACCCGCTCATGATGGAGCGCGTGATCACCCGCGGGCTCGTGGCGGCCTCGCGCTACATCGGCATCCGCATCATGCTGCCGGACCGTCCGGGCCAGCTCGCCCGCGTCGCGCAGGTCATCTCGGACGCCGGCGCGAACGTGGTCGAGGTGCTGCACACCCGCCACGGCCAGGGCCTGGTCATCAACGAGGTCGCGCTGGACCTGTCGATCGAGGCGCGGGGTCCGGAGCACGCGCAGGAGGTCATCCAGCGCCTGCACGAGGTCGGCTTCCGCCCGGAACTCCTCGAGCACTAGTCCGCGACGATCCACGAGTCGTTCGACGCGTGGACTGTCGGAAATGCGGTGCGCGCTCTGGGCGCGAACGGCGGACAGACGGGAGGCCCGTGGCGGTGTCGCCTCGGGCCTCCTGTCGGTCAGTGGGCCGGGTCTACGGCTCGTAGCGCTCGATCTTGACGACCTCGACGGCGATCTCCTTGCCGTTCGGCGCCGTGTACGTGGCCTTGTCGCCGGCCTTGAGGCCGACGATGGCCGCGCCGACGGGGCTGACCGGGCTGTAGACCGTCAGGTCCGAGCCCTCGGCGACGATCTCGCGGCTGCCGACCAGGAAGGTGGACTCGTCGCCGGCGATGACCGCCGTGACGACGGTGCCCGGCTCGACCGTTCCGTCGAACTCCGCCTCGCTGACGGTGGCGTGCTTGAGGAGCTCGGTGAGGACGCGGATGCGGGCCTCGATCTTGCCCTGCTCGTCCTTCGCGGCGTGGTAGCCGCCGTTCTCCTTGAGGTCGCCCTCTTCGCGAGCGGCCTCGATGCGGCGCGCGATCTCGGCACGGCCCTCGCCGCTCAGCTCGTCGAGCTCCGCCTTGAGACGGTCGTGCGCCTCCTGGGTCAGCCAGGTGACCTGCGTGTCGTTGCTCATGTTCTGTCCCTTCGACCATGAAAAAACGAGACCGGCCGAGTGGTCGGTCTCGAGAGGCGAATCAGGACAGTCTAGGGAATCCAGCAGTCGTGGATCAAGCCGGTCACGCCCCGCGTCGTCGTGGTGACCTGCGTGGAGATGCTCCGGCTGCGCTGTTCGGACGCCGGGACGGTGATCTCCTTCCAGCCCACGATCGAGTAGCTCTTGTCGAGGACCTGCACGGCGCACTTCGCCTCGACGCCCGGGTCGACGGACACCTGCGAGTGGACGACGGTGCTGTGCTCGGACAGCACCTCGTACCCGATGACGTCCTGGTCGAGGCCGCGGTCGGACTGGTCGAGCCCGGCCCAGATCACCCACGCACCGAAGACCACGACGACCGCGATGGCCGCGACGATCGCGAAGAGGCGGCTGCGGCGCTTGCGGGCCGGGGTGCGGCCGTAGCGCTCGTCGAGGGTGGCGGTCTGGGTCTGTTCGGACAGTTCGGGGCTCCCGGGGTGGATATCCTGATCCCAGGGTAGTTCACGCGATGCTGTGCGCTGCCCGCGTCCGACGCCGCTCACCCGCAGTGAGGAACCCCACGTGCCCTACCGTCTGCTGGCCGTCCACGCCCACCCCGACGACGAGTCGAGCAAGGGTGCCGCGACCGCCGCGAAGTACGTGGCCGACGGGCACCAGGTGCTCGTCGTGTCCTGCACCGGTGGCGAGGCCGGCGACATCCTGAACGACCAGCTCGGCGAGCCGGCGACGAGCCGTGCGCACCGTGACATGGCCGGGTACCGCCGCACCGAGATGGCCGCGGCGCAGCAGGCGCTCGGCATCGACCACGTGTGGCTCGGCTACCACGACTCGGGGCTGCCCGACGCCGAGAAGGGCGAGACGGTCCGGCCGGGCACGTTCTCCACGGTGCCGCTCGAGTACAGCACCGAGGCCCTCGTCCGCGTCATCCGCCGGTTCCGCCCGCACGTGCTCGTCACCTACGACGAGAACGGCGGCTACCCGCACCCCGACCACATCCGCACGCACGAGGTCTCGATGGCCGCGTGGTCCGCCGCCGCTGACCCGTCGGCGTACCCGTCCGCCGGTGCCCCGTGGTCGATCGCGAAGCTCTACTACGAGCGCACGATGAACCCGCGCCGCTTCAGCACGATCTTCGAAGCCCTGCAGGAGCGCGACCCGGACAGCCCCGCGATCGAGCAGCTGCGCGAGTGGGTCGAGCGGTTCGCCGACCGGCCCGACCTCGCCACCACCCACGTCGACGTGCACGAGTACTTCGACCAGCGTGACGCCGCACTCCGCGCGCACGCCAGCCAGGTCGCACCGGACAGTGCCTTCTTCTACTGGCCGAACGACCTCCTCGCGACGGTGTGGCCGACCGAGGACTACCAGCTCGTGGAGGCACGCGTGCCGACCGAGCTCCCGGAGACCGACCTGTTCGCCGGGATCCCAGCCGACAAGGAACCGACCTCGTGAGCACCATCGCGGCGGCACTCGCCGCCACCCCCAGTCCCAGCCCCTCGGTCGTCCCCGACGTCGACGTCACCCCGGGTGTCGTCGGGTTCATCGCGATCGCACTCGTCGCGATCGTGACGATCCTGCTCGTGGTGGACATGACCCGACGCATCCGCCGGACCCGCTACCGCGCCGAGGTGCGCGAGCGGCTCGAGGCCGAGGCGAACGGCACCGCGGGCGACGGCACCGCGACGGACGAGCCGGAGCGGCGGGCTGCAGAGGACGGCCGGGCCGACGTCGGCGACGACACCGAGCGCGGCTGACGCGACTCCAAGGCGGACTGGAGGCCCGTGGCGATCCCGCCACGGGCCTCCAGTCCGCCTCGTGCGCACCTGCCGGAACCGGGCGTACCTGGTCGAATCGGGAGTACCTGGTCAGAAGTTCCGGCTGAGTACGCCCGGAACCACCAGGCATCGCACCCGTTCTGGGAAGGAACGTGCGACGGTCAGCGCACCGGGTCCAGCGCGACGATGAGCACGCCGGCCCACTGCGCACCGAAGGCCACCACGGTCAGGGCGTGGAACACCTCGTGGAACCCGAACTGCGTCGGCACCGGGTTCGGCCGCTTGAAGCCGTAGACCAGCGCGCCGATGATGTACGCGACGCCGCCGGACAGGATGAGCACGGTCATCGGCACGCTCGCCGCGAAGAACTGCGGCAGCAGCCCGAGGGCGGCGCACCCGAGCACCAGGTAGATCGGGACGTACAGCCACCGAGGCGCGTTGATCCAGAGCACCCGGAACGCGATGCCGAGCGCTGCGCCCGACCACATCACCCAGAGCACGGCGACCATGAGCGTGTGCGGCAGGGCGCAGATCGCGACGGGTGTGTAGGTGCCGGCGATGAGCAGCAGGATGTTGGTGTGGTCGATGCGCTTCAGCACGGCCTTCACCTTCGGCCCCCACGGGAACCGGTGGTAGGTCGCGGAGACGCCGAACATCGCCAGCGACGTCGCCATGAACACCGCGCTCCCGACCTTCGCTGCGGTGCTGTCGGCGAGGGTGATCAGGACGATCCCCATCGCGATCGCGAACGGGAACGCACCGAGGTGGATCCAGCCGCGCCAGGCCGGACGGGGTTCGGCAGCGGTCGTGGTGGCGGTCGCCGACGCCTCTTCCGTGAACGGGACGTGGGGGAGTGTTCCGGTCTCGTGCTCGTCCTGCATGGTCCCGACCATAGGGCCTGACCCCGAACGACAGCCACGTGTCCGCAGAGCGGGAGCATCAGGGATCGTGTGTCGGTGGTGCACTACGCTCGGTGCGTGACCGGGACGGCGGGATGGACAGGGCGAGGGATCCTCTACCGCGCCTACCAACGCCGGATCCGCCGCCAGCTCGAGGGGGCAGCGAAGCCCAAGCACGTCGCCATGATCGTGGACGGCAACCGCCGCTGGGCGAAGCAGCTCGGACTCGAGTCCGCCGCACACGGCCACCGCGCCGGCGCCGCGAAGATCCCGGAGTTCCTGACGTGGTGTGACGACCTCGGCATCGAGGTCGTGACGCTGTACCTGCTGTCGGCCGACAACCTGACGGGTCGGGGCGGCGAGGAGCTCGAGGAACTCGTGGGGATCATCGCCGACCTCGCCGGGGTCCTGGCCGACAATCGTGACTGGCGCGTGCAGCACGTCGGGTCGAACGAGGGGCTGCCGCAGAACCTGGTGACCGCGCTCGAACAGGCTGAGCAGCGCACCGCCGGCCGCACCGGGCTGCACGTCAACCTGGCCGTCGGCTACGGCGGTCGTCGTGAGATCGCGGACGCCATGCGGAGCATCGTGCAGGCGCACGGCGCGGGTGGCGGCACGATCGACACCCTGGCCGAGGTGCTGACGCCGGAGCTCATCGGCGACCACCTGTACACGCAGGGTCAGCCCGACCCCGACCTGGTGATCCGGACCTCGGGCGAGCAGCGGCTGTCCGACTTCATGCTGTGGCAGAGCGCGCACAGCGAGTTCTACTTCGTCGAGGCGTTCTACCCGGACCTGCGCGAGGTCGACTTCCTCCGGGCGGTCCGCGACTTCGGGCTCCGGTCGCGTCGCTTCGGCGGCTGAGCAGCCACCTCCCGCACCGGGTTCGTCGGCGGAGCCGCGTCCCAGTAGGCTCTCAGGGTTCAACCCTGTGAAAGGTGCACCACCTGTGAACATCGACGAGTACGCCGCCGGCTTCTCCGAAGACCCCGGTTACCTCGACCACGCTGCGTTCGGCCCCGTGCAGACCGCCGTGCTCGAGGAGCAGCGTGTGCTCGGCACCATCCAGGCACACATGCGCTTCGGCGCCATGGAGACCCTCGACGAGCAGGACGCCCGCGTCCGCACCGTCGCCGCCCGCCTGGTCGGCCGCCGCGAGGACCAGGTCGTCTCGCAGGCCGCGACGACCCCGGGCCTGCTGCACACCGCCTTCGGTCTGACCGGCGGTGTGCTCGTGTCTGCCGACGAGTACCCGTCGCTGCCGCTCGCACTGGCCAGCGCCGCCTCGGCCACCGGCGGACGGGTGCAGCCGGTCGTCATCGAGTCGGGTGCCGGTTGGGTGACCCCCGAGCTGATCCGTGAGCGCCTGACCGACGAGGTGACCGCCGTCGCGGTGTCCCTGGTCGACTGGCGCACCGGCTACCTGACCGACCTCGCCGCCATCCGCGAGGTCATCGGCGACCGCCTGCTCATCGTCGACGCGATCCAGGGTTTCGGCGTGGTCGACGCCCCGTACGAGGTCGCCGACGTCGTCGCCACCGGCGGACAGAAGTGGTTGCACGCCGGGTGGGGCACCGGGTTCGTGGCGTTCAGCGACCGTGCCCTGAACCGGATCCGTCCGGCACTGTCCGGCCCGCACGGCACGTCCGGCTGGCCCACAGAGGTGCCGGCGGTGCGTCCGGGGGCCGCCGGCTTCCAGATGTCCCGCATCGACCCGGTCGCGCAGGCCCGGCTCGCGGTGTCGCTCGAGCGCCTCACCGCGGTCGGCGTCGCCGCCGTGCAGGAGCGGGTCACCGACCGCGTCGCGCGCGTGTTCGCGATCGCCGACGAGTTCGGGCTCGAGGTCGAGTCCAGCCGCGACCCGGCCGAGCGCGCGGGCATCGTGGTGCTCCGGCCGACGCAGGGTCGCGTGACGGCCCTGTCCGCCGCGATGCACAACCACGGCGTCACCGCGACCACGCGGCTCGGGGTCGCGCGGGTGTCCGTGTTCCCGTCGACCACCGACGAGACCCTGGACATGTTCCGCGACGCCTGCGTCTCCTACGCCACCATGCAGTAGCAGCGGCGCGCCTGCTGCCCGTGGCCCGTCCGGCGCCGTCCCGCAGCCCGCGAGCGGTCACGACACCCCGCTCACCTCCGCCGGGTGGTCATGAACTGTCGGTCGGAGCGGCCGCAGTCGACAGTTCGTGACCGACGGACGGCCTGGAGGCGCGGTGTCGGGCCGCCACGGGCCTCCCGTCCCCAGTCCGCGAGCGGTCACGACACCCCGCTCACCTCCGCCGGGTGGTCACGAACTGTCGGTCGGAGCGGCCGCAGCCGACAGTTCGTGACCAGCCGGCGTCACCGCCGCGAGCGGCGTCGCGAGCCACGCTCGCGTTGTTCACGCGACCGTAACTCCGGAAACCGCGTGTCGCTGTCAGCGTGTCGGGGGCCGGACGTACGTTGTCCCCATCGGGCACCGCGCCCGATCGAAGCGGCCACAGTCGGTGCTTCGGGACCCGCTCCGTGGCCGCGTTCGAGGACAGGACCGGGCCCGTCGCGGCCCGGGGATGGAGTGGTCGTGACCTCTCAGAACGTCTCTCGCGGAGCACAGCAGCAGCACACCGCGGACTCGTCCACATCGGTCGCCCAGCGCACGTACGTGCTCGACACATCGGTGCTCCTCAGCGATCCGCGGGCCTTGTTCCGCTTCGCCGAGCACGCCGTGGTCCTGCCCGTGGTGGTCGTCAGCGAACTCGAGTCGAAGCGCAACGACCCGGAGATCGGGTACTTCGCCCGGCAGGCCCTCCGGCTGCTCGACGAACTGCGCATCGAGCACGAGCGGCTCGACTTCCCGATCGCGATCGGCGACGGCGGCTCGTTCCGCGTCGAACTGAACCACTCCAACCAGTCCGTCCTGCCGTCGGGCCTGCAGCTCGGCGACAACGACTCCCGCATCCTCGCCGTCGCGTCGAACCTGAAGAACGACGGGCTCGACGTCGTCGTCGTGTCGAAGGACCTGCCACTCCGGGTCAAGGCGTCGTCGATCGGCATGGCGGCGGAGGAGTACCGCGCCGAACTCGCGGTCGACTCGGGCTACACCGGCATCGCCGACCTGCAGGTCTCCGGCGAGCAGATGTCCGACCTGTACGAGAAAGAGGAGATCCGCTCCGCGAAGCTCGACGGCGTCCCGGTGAACACCGGGGTCGTCATCCACTCCGAGCGCGGATCGGCCCTCGGCCGCGTGCACGTCGCCGGAGCCGTCGCCCTGGTGCGCGGCGACCGCGAGGTCTTCGGACTCCGCGGACGCTCGGCCGAGCAGCGGCTCGCCATCGACGCCCTGCTCGACTCCGAGATCGGCATCGTCTCGCTCGGTGGCAGCGCCGGTACCGGCAAGTCGGCGCTCGCCCTGTGCGCCGGACTCGAGGCGGTGCTCGAACGGCAGCAGCACAAGAAGATCATGGTGTTCCGGCCGCTGTACGCCGTGGGCGGGCAGGACCTGGGCTTCCTGCCCGGTGACGCCGGCGAGAAGATGAACCCGTGGGCGCAGGCCGTCTACGACACCCTCGGCTCGGTGGTGTCGGACAACGTCCTCGACGAGGTGATCGAGCGCGGCCTGATCGAGGTGCTGCCCCTGACCCACATCCGCGGCCGCTCCCTGCACGACGCCTTCGTGATCGTCGACGAGGCGCAGTCGCTCGAACGGAACGTGCTGCTCACGATGCTCTCGCGCATCGGCCAGAACTCGCGGGTCGTGCTCACCCACGACGTCGCGCAGCGCGACAACCTGCGGGTCGGCCGGCACGACGGGATCGCGTCGGTCATCGAGCGGCTCAAGGGGCACCCGCTGTTCGCGCACGTCACGTTGACGCGGTCCGAGCGCTCCGCGATCGCCGCCCTGGTCACGGACCTGCTGGACTCGCCCGACCTGGTGTAGCGGCGGGCGCTGTCAGTTTTCGCGCTGACCGACAGGTCACGCGCCTCTGGGCGCGTGACCTGTCGGTCAGCGCGTGAGGCGGGTCGAGCCGCCATCGGACGGACGGGAGGCCCGGTGCCAGCTGGCACCGGGCCTCCCGTCCGTCCTGGGGGTGCGTCAGGAGCGTCGCGCTACTTCGGGTGCGTCATGCTGAGGACGTCGAGCGCCTCGTCGAGCTGCGCCTCGGTGACCTCGCCGCGCTCGACGTGGCCGAGGGCCACGACGGCTTCGCGCACGGTGAGGCCCTCGGCGACGGCGTACTTCGCGACCTTCGCCGCCGCCTCGTAGCCGATGACCCGGTTGAGCGGGGTGACGATCGACGGCGAGGACTCCGCGAAGGCACGGGCGCGCTCGAGGTTCGCCTGCAGCCCGTCGATGGTCTTGTCCGCGAGCACGCGCGAGCTGTTCGCCAGCAGTCGGATCGACTCGAGCAGCGCCGTGCCCATCACCGGGATGGCGACGTTGAGCTCGAACGCACCCGAAGCCCCGGCCCAGGCGATGGTGGCGTCGTTGCCGATGACCCGGGCGCCGACCATCAGGGTGGCCTCGGGGATCACCGGGTTCACCTTGCCGGGCATGATCGAGGAGCCGGGCTGCAGGTCGGGGATGTGCAGCTCGCCCAGGCCGGTGTTCGGACCCGAGCCCATCCAGCGCAGGTCGTTGTTGATCTTCGTCAGGCTGACGGCGAGCACCTTGAGCGCTCCGGAGGCCTCGACCAGGGCGTCACGCGCACCCTGCGCCTCGAAGTGGTCGACGGCCTCGGTGATCGGCAGGTCGGTGTCGCTCGCGAGCTGGGCGATGACCCGCTGCGGGAAGCCCTTGGGGGTGTTGATGCCGGTGCCGACCGCGGTGCCGCCGAGCGGGACCTCGGCGACGCGGGGGAGCGTCGCCTGCACCCGCTCGATGCCCAGGCGGATCTGGCGTGCGTAGCCGCCGAACTCCTGCCCGAGGGTGACGGGCGTGGCGTCCATCAGGTGCGTCCGGCCGGACTTCACGGCGTCGGCCCAGAGCGTGGCCTTCGCTTCGAGGGACTCGGCGAGGTGCTCGAGGGCGGGCACGAGGGTGCGGAGGAGCGCCTCGGTCACGGCGACGTGCACGGAGGTGGGGAAGACGTCGTTCGACGACTGCGAGGCGTTGACGTGGTCGTTCGGGTGCACCGCCGAACCCGCGATGTCGGACGCCAGTGTCGCGAGCACCTCGTTCATGTTCATGTTCGACGACGTGCCGCTGCCGGTCTGGTAGACGTCGACCGGGAACTGGTCGTGGTGCTTGCCGCCGATGATCAGGTCGGCCGCACCGGCGATGGCGTCGGCGACGGCTGGCTCGACGATGCCGAGTTCACCGTTCACGATGGCCGCCGCACGCTTGATCCGTGCGAGCGCCACGATCTGCGCCGACTCGAGCCCGGTGCCCGAGATGGGGAAGTTCTCGACGGCGCGCTGGGTCTGTGCACGGTAGAGCGCCGACTTCGGCACCCGTACCTCGCCCATGGTGTCGTGCTCGATGCGGAACTCGGTCGGGGTGGTGTCGGTCACGTCGTCGTGGTCCTTCCTGGGGTGCTCGCCGGTCGCGGTCGCGCCGGCCCGTGCCTGCGCCCCGGGGTCGCCGGGGCTGTCGTCGGGTCGGTCAGACCTGGCCGACGACGGTGTCGATGGTGACTTCTCCGGTGGCGAGGTCGTAGGTCGCCCCGACGACGGCCAATCTACCCTCGGCCACGGCATCGGAGACCGCGCCGGAGCGCTCGATCACCTGGCGGAGGGTGGCTTCGAGGTGTGCGGCGCCGACGGCTTCCTGCGGGAGCTCGGCGTCGGTGAGCCGGACCTTCTCGACGCTCGGGGCGATCGCGTCCACGAGGGCCTGCAGGTGCGGGGCGGGGACGGGCTCACCGGAGCGGGCTGCCGCGACGGCACCGCACCGCGTGTGCCGGAGCACGACGACCAGCGGCGTGCCCAGGGCGACGACCGCGAACTCGATCGAGCCGAGCACGACGTCGTCGACGATCTGGCCGGCGTTGCGGATCGCGAACAGGTCACCGATGCCGGCGTCGAAGACGTGCTCGAACGGCACCCGCGAGTCCGAGCAGCCGAGGACGGTCGCGAACGGCGACTGCGATCCTTCGAGCTCGGTGCGGCGGTCCGGGTCCACGCGGCCCATCCGGCGCTTGTCGGCGGCGAAGCGGGCGTTGCCGTCGACGAGCAGGCGCAGGGCGTCGGACGGGGTGGAGGCGGCGCGGTCGGGCATGGGGCTCCTCGGTTCGGGCGGGACGGGGGGTGACTGGCGGGGCGGTGCCCGTCGTCTACTCGGTCAGTTCTCGGGAGACGGCGGTCGCGACGGTCCGGAAGGCCTTGTCGTCGGCGGTGCCGGAGAGCACGATCGTGTTCTTGCCGAACGTCGAGACGAGCGAGTACGCGTGGTTGCCGGCGTCGGTGCCCTCGGCGCGGCGGTCGTAGACGGTCCACTCCGTGTCACCGATCGTGCGGTCACCGGTGGACGGCCGCTGGTCGAGCTGGTTCGACACCCACGAGGCGTTGGCGTCGATGCCCTGCTGCAGGCCGAGGTACTGCTTGTCCGGCGTCACGAAGCCGACGGTCCAGACGTCCACGCCGTCGGTGGTCTTGCTCGCGAAGTCCGCGCGGTTGGCGCTGTAGCCGTCCGGCAGCGGCGGCGCCACCAGGGTGACGTCGTCGACGTTCGCCTTCGCCGCGATCTGCTGGTAGTCGACGGTGCGGTCCACCGTGGTGTCGGGCCGGACGACGACCGCCACCAGGAACAGCACGATGCCGAGCGAGGCGATGAGGGCGATGACCAGGTTGAACGCGGTCTGGTGCTGCCGGCGGGCGGTCCGGGCAGCGTCCTTGCGGGCCCAGGTCTCCTCTGCCGTCTCGGGGCGACCGAGCTCGGCGACGATCGGGCGGCCGTCGGGGTCGGTCATCGGCCCGAGCCGTCCTGGGCGTCGCTGGCGGCACGGGCCGCGTCGAGCCGTGCACGGGCGCCGACGAGCCACTCTTCGCACCGGGCGGCGAGGGCTTCGCCCCGCTCCCAGAGCGCCAGGGAACGCTCGAGGGTCGCGGAGCCCTGTTCGAGCTCGCTCACGACGCGCACGAGTTCGTCGCGGGCCGCTTCGTAGCTCAGCGACTGGACGTCGGTCTGCTCGGGTTCCTGCTGGGATGGCACGGGTCGATCCTACCGAGCGTCCACCGACGATCCGTCGCCCGGTCCCAGGCTGTGGAGAACACCCGTGGTGGTCAGGAGCCGTCCGGGCCGGGGCCGTCCGGTTCGAGCGTGCCCGTGGCCGTGCCGGCACCGAGCGTGACGTGCACCGGCGTCGCTCCGGACAGGTCGTCGGTGCCGCGGACGACACCCCCGTCGGCACGCTGCACGATGGCGTACCCGCGGCGCAGGGTGTCACGGGGCGAGAGCGCGCGGAGGCGGGCGGTCAGGTGGCCGACCTCGGAGTGCCCGCGTTCGAGCCGGCGGTCGAGCAGTTCGCGGGCACGGGACAGGTCGCGCGCGACCTCTTCCGCACGGGTGTCGACGAGCCACGCGGTCGACGCCAGGGCCGGCCGCGACCGCAGCGCGGCGAGCCGGTCGGCCTCGACCGACAGCGTGTGCGAGAGCCGCAGTCCGAGCCGGGCGCGGGCCGCCCGGACGTTGGCGAGTTCCTCGGCGACGTCGGGCACGACGCGCTTGGCGGCGTCCGTCGGGGTCGAGGCGCGCAGATCGGCGACCTCGTCGAGGATCGGGCGGTCGGCCTCGTGCCCGATCGCCGAGACGATCGGGGTCGACGCCGAGGCCGCGGCACGGACGAGTCCTTCGTCGCTGAAGCCGAGCAGGTTCTGGAAGTCACCGCCGCCGCGGGCGATGATGATGACGTCGACCTCGGGGTCGGCGTCGAGCTCGAGGATCGCCGCCGTGACCTCGCCCACGGTCCGTTCGCCCTGCACGGCGGTGTGCACGGTGCGGAACTCCACCTGGGGCCACCGCAGCTGCGCGTTCCGCTTGACGTCCTTCTCGGCGTCGGAGTCCTTGCCGGTGATCAGGCCGATGCGGTGCGGCAGGAACGGCAGACGGCGCTTGCGGGACGGGTCGAACAGCCCTTCCTCGGCGAGGGTGCGACGGAGGCGCTCGAGGCGTTCGAGCAGGTCACCGAGGCCGACGTGCTTCATCTCGACGACCTGCATGGTCAGCGAGCCGCCCTTGACCCAGTAGTTCGGCTTGAGCGCGGCGACGACACGGTCGCCCTGCTTGATGTCCGCCGGCACCCGGGAGCGCACGCTCGACCAGATGGAGAACGACACGGTGGCGTCCACCTCGACGTCCTTGAGCTTGCCGTACACGTTGCCGCCGGCGACGTTCCACTGCGTGATCTCGCCCTCGACCCACGCCGTGCCGAGCCGGTCGATCCAGTCGCGCAGCTTCGCGCCGAGGAGCGCGACCGGCCACGGGTTGTCGGCCGTCGGCGGGCCCTGTTCGATCGCCATGTCGCTCCTTGTCCTGCTGGGACGTCCATCGTGCCCGAGACCGGTGACAGGGGACGGCCGTCGTGTTGTCCACAGGCGCCCCGCGCGCCCAGGTCGCGTGCGTGCTGCTCACCTATCATCGGGGACGTGACGATCACCAACGGCCACACGGTCCCGCTCGCCCCGCCGCGTGTGCACGCGGCACGGGGCCGACTGCGTGACGAACCGGTCGCCGGCCCCAAGAAGGTGCTGCTCGCGGCGCCCCGTGGCTACTGCGCCGGGGTGGACCGCGCGGTCGTCGCGGTCGAGAAGGCCCTGGAGCAGTACGGCGAGCCCGTCTACGTCCGCAAGCAGATCGTCCACAACGTGCACGTGGTGTCGACGCTCGAGCAGCGCGGTGCCGTCTTCGTCGACGACGTGGCCGAGGTGCCCCGGGGTTCGCACGTCGTCTTCAGCGCGCACGGTGTGTCGCCGGCTGTCGTCGCGGGTGCCGCCGAGCGCGACCTGCACGCCATCGATGCCACCTGCCCCCTCGTCACCAAGGTCCACCGCGAAGCCACCCGGTTCGCCAAGGCCGAGCGCACCATCATCCTGATCGGGCACGCCGGCCACGAAGAGGTCGAGGGCACGATGGGGCACGCCCCGGACCGCACGATCCTGGTGAACGGCCCCGACGACGTCGCCGCCCTGTCGGTCCCCGACCCGGACAACCTCGTCTGGTTGTCGCAGACCACGCTCAGCGTCGACGAGACGATGGAGACCGTGCGGCTGCTGCGCGAGAAGTTCCCGGCCATCCAGGACCCCCCGTCGGACGACATCTGCTACGCCACCCAGAATCGCCAGGTCGCGATCAAGAAGGTGGCGCCCGGTGCCGACCTGGTGATCGTGGTCGGCTCCGCGAACTCGTCGAACAGCGTCCGTCTGGTCGAGGTCGCGCTCGAGCACGGTGCGCGGGCCGCCCACCGTGTCGACTACGCGGAAGAGATCCAGCAGGAGTGGCTCGACGGTGTCGAGACGGTCGGCGTGACCAGCGGTGCGTCCGTGCCGGAAGAACTCGTCGCCGAGGTGCTCGAGCAGCTCGCCGACGCCGGGTACGCCGCCGTCGAAGAGGTCGTCACCGCACACGAAGACCTGATGTTCTCGCTCCCCAAGGAGCTCCGCACCGACGCCTCGGGCAACCCGACGCGCGAGCTCGGCGGGCGTCGGGCATGAGCGGCGCGGACGGCTGGTCCTCGGTCCCGCGTCGCGACCCGGCGAACCACGTCGACGCCGGTGCCGGTAGCGGCCAGGAGGCCCGGGGCGCGTCCCCGACGGCGGCCGCCGGTCCCGTGGACGGTCGGCCCCAGGGCCGTCCCGCACCCGGGTACGGCGAGTACGCGCCAGAAGGGTGGGTCAACCCGGTCCTCGTCGAGCAGGAACGCCAGGAGCGTGAGCGTCAGGCACGGGAACGGCAGGACCAGGCCTCCGCCACCGGCATTCGCGACGCTGCTCCGAGCGACGGCGGGCACGGCGACCGCGCCGGTACGGATGTCCGCTCCGGGGCAGTCCCGGCCGGGGCACAGCGGTCGATGGCCCGTAGCCGGTTCGGCCGCACGCCCGCCGACTTCGTGCTCACCGTCGGGCTGCTCGCCTTCGGGCTCGTCTCCGTGGTGCAGTCCCTGTCCGTCGGCCAGGTCGCCTCGACCGTGCGGCGCACCCTCGAGACCCAGTACACGGCCCTGAACGACCCGAGTGCCCTCAGCACGGCCGCCGCCATCGCCGCGATCACCAACGTGGTCGTCTTCGCCCTGGTCGCCTGGTGGTCCATCCGTCGGCTCCGAGCACGGAAGCGGACGTTCTGGGTGCCGCTGGTCGGAGCCGTCGTCGCCACGGCGATCAGTACGATCGCGTTCGTCGTCGTGGTCATGCAGGACCAGGCCTTCGTCGACTTCATGCTGCGGCAGTCCGGCGCCTGACCGCCTGACCGCCTGACCGCCTGACCGCCGGGTTGCTCGCGGTGCCGAGCTTCGCGCGCCGAGTGGTCGCAACACACCGTGGGCCCGGGCCGAGTGGTCACGAAGTGTCGTCTGGCATCGGCGCGAGCGACAGTTCGTGACCTCTCGGCCCGGTGCGCGCGGGGAGTCGTGACCTCTCGGCAGCCCGTCCGTCGGCCAGTGGCGGTACGGTGCCCTTCCGGCGACCGTGGTCAGCCTCGCGGGCACGCCCAGCATCGACTGCCGAGTGGTCGCAACACGCCGCGGGTCCGCCGCCGAGCGGTCAGAACGTGTCGCCTGGCATCGGCGCGAGCGACAGTTCGTGACCTCTCGGCCGGCGCGTACGGGGAGTCGTGACCACCCAGCAGCCGACGCCGCCCGGAGGTCACCCGGCCAGGAAGGCGGCGACCGCCCCGTGCAGGGCAGCCAGGTCGTCGACGTGCACGAGCTCCCGGATCGAGTGCATCGACAGCAGCCCGACGCCGATGTCGATCGTCGGGATCCCGAGCCGCGTCGCCGCGATCGGGCCGATCGTCGAGCCGCCGGGGATCGTGTTCACGTTGACGAACGGCTGCCACGGCACACCGGCGGTCTCGCACGCCGCTGCCCAGACGGCCTCGCCCTTCGCTTCGGTCATGTAGCGCTGGTTCGCGCTGATCTTCAGCAGCGGTCCGGCCCCTGGGCGCGGACGGTTCGTCGGGTCGTGCTTCTCCGGCTGGTTCGGGTGCACCAGGTGCCCGGCGTCGCTCGACAGCAGCCACGACGCACGGAACGCCCGTGCGGCCTCGGAGCGGGTGGCGCCGAGGCCCTCCTGCACACGGCCGAGGACGTCCTCGAGGAACGGACCACCGGCACCGGACGGCGTCGACGACCCGATCTCCTCGTGGTCGAACGCCGCGAAGACCGGGATGTGGTCGCCGTCGGTCGGAGCGTCCACGATGCCCCGGAGCCCGGCGTGCACGCTCGTCAGGTTGTCCATCCGGCCGGACGCCAGGAACTCCCGCTCGATGCCGATCCGGGCCGGTGCCTGGGTGTCGGCGAGGAACAGGTCCCACGACACGGCGCCCTCGCCGAGCCGGGCGAGCAGCCACTCCACGACAGAGGTCCCACCGGCGTCGCCGTCGACCCCGACGATCGGCAGGGTGTGGCGCTGGCGGTCGATCTCCTTGCCGTCGTTGACCCCGCGGTCCAGGTGGATCGCCAGGTTGGGGATCCGTGCGACGGCGTCGGTGCTGACGAGCCGCACGCTGCCGTCGGCCTCGACGACCCGGCCGGCGATCCGCAGGTCGCGGTCGAACCAGGTCGACAGGAGCGCACCGCCGTAGACCTCGACGTTCAGCTGCTCCCACCCACCCGTGCGCACGCCCGGGTTCGGCTTGATGCGGAAGCCGGGGGAGTCCGTGTGCGCGCCGAGGATGCGGAACGGTGTCGTGGGGACGGCGCCGTCCGGCAGGCGCCAGGCGATCACCGCGCCGTCGCGGACGACCACGTAGGCACCGGCCTCGGTCGGCCAGGCGTTGAGCTCGGAGAGCTCGGTGAACCCCGCCGCGACGAGCCGGTCCCGGGCGGCCGCGGCCGCGTGGAACGCGGTCGGCGACTCGGTGACGAACTGGGCGAACTCGGAGGCGATGGCGTCGACGGTCACCCGCCCATCGTGGCATGCAGGGGAGGCGACCGGACGCAGAACGGGGCGCGTCCGTCGGACGCGCCCCGTGCCTCCAGGCTGTGGAGTGGGTCTCAGCCCTGGGTGTGACCGGCCGAGCCGAGCACCTTCGCGGCCTCGCCGACGCGAGCCGCCATGGCGGTCTCGGCGACCTTGCCCCAGGCGCGCGGGTCGTACTGCTTCTTGTTGCCGACCTCGCCGTCGATCTTCAGCACGCCCTCGTAGTTCCGGAACATCGAGTCGGCGATCGAGCGCGTGAACGCGTACTGCGTGTCCGTGTCGATATTCATCTTGATGACGCCGTTGCGCACGGCCTCGTGGATCTCGTCGTCGGTCGAGCCGGAGCCGCCGTGGAAGACGAGGTCGAGCGGGTTCTCACCGGTGCCGTGCTTCGCGGCGACCGCTGCCTGGATCTCACCGAGGAGCTCGGGGCGGAGCTTCACGTTGCCCGGCTTGTACACGCCGTGCACGTTGCCGAAGGTGAGCGCCGCGATCCAGCGGCCCTTGTCGCCGAGGCCGAGTGCGTCCACGACCTTCTCGACGTCGTTCGGGGTCGTGTAGAGCGCGTCGTTCGTGCCCTCGTGCTCGACGCCGTCCTCTTCGCCGCCGACGACGCCGATCTCGACCTCGAGGATCGCGTTGATGTTCCGCGTCTTCTCGATCATGGTCTTGGCGATCTCGATGTTCTCGTCGAGCGGCACGGCCGAGCCGTCCCACATGTGCGACTGGAAGATCGGGTTGCGCCCCGCGCGGACCTCTTCCTCGCTCGCGGCGATGAGCGGCAGGACGAAGCCGTCGAGGGCGTCCTTCGGGCAGTGGTCGGTGTGCAGGGCGACCGTGATGTCGTAGTTCTTGGCGACCTCGTGGGCGAACTTCGCCATCGCGAGGGCACCCGCTGCGCGGTTCTTGATGGTGTGGCCGGCGAAGTAGTCGGCACCGCCCGTCGTGACCTGGAGGATGCCGTCGGAACCGGCCTCCTGCAGGCCCTGGAGGACCGCGTTGATGGTCTGCGAGGAGGAGACGTTGACCGCGGGGTACGCGAACTTGCCCGCCTTCGCGCGTTCGATCATCTCGGCGTACTGTTCCGGCGTTGCGATGGGCACGTGGATCTCCTTCGACTTCGGTGATGTCCCCGCCGATCGTAGTCAGCCGGACTGGAGGCGCGGTCCGGGTTACGCGGTCGGCTCACGTCCGGCGTGCACATGCGTGCACGGGCCCGGTGTCCGGACCGCGGGTCGGCCGCCGGTCGGTAGGCTCGGGTCGTGACTCCCACTACGGAAACCGGCTCCCTGTTCCTCCAGCCCGACCGCAACCTCGCGCTCGAGCTCGTGCGTGCGACGGAGGCCGCCGCGATCCGTGCGCAGCCGTGGGTCGGGCGTGGTGAGAAGAACCTCGCCGACGGCGCCGCGGTCGACGCGATGCGCAAGTTCCTCGGCACGGTGAACTTCGACGGCGTCGTCGTCATCGGCGAGGGCGAGAAGGACAACGCCCCGATGCTCTACAACGGCGAGCACGTCGGCAACGGTCACGGTCCGGCCTGCGACATCGCGGTCGACCCGATCGACGGCACCTCGCTCACCGCCGCCGGCCGCCAGAACGCCATCTCCGTGATGGCCGTCTCGGACCGCGGCTCGATGTACGACCCCTCCGCCGTCTTCTACATGGACAAGATCGCCGCCGGTCCCGAGGGTCGCGGTGTCCTGGACCTCGAGAAGCCGATCGGCGACAACATCCGCGCGCTGGCGAAGGCCAAGGGCAAGGACCTCGAGGACATGGTCGTCGCCGTGCTCGACCGCCCGCGCCACGACGAGCTGATCCGCGCCATCCGCGCGACCGGTGCCGGGACACGACTGCTGCTCGACGGGGACGTCGCCGGAGGCATCGCCGCGGCCCTGCCCGGCTCGACGATCGACATGTGCGTCGGTGTCGGCGGCACCCCCGAGGGCATCATCACGGCGTGCGCGATCAAGGCGCTCGGCGGCGTGATCCTCGGCAAGCTCCAGCCGAAGGACGACGAGGAGCGCGAGCGCGCCATCGCCGCCGGCCACGACCTGGACAAGGTCCTCGACCAGGACGACCTGGTCACGGGGGACAACACGTTCTTCGTCGCCACCGGCGTCACCGACGGTGTCCTGGTCGACGGCGTGCGTCGTTCGCGCGGCGTCATCCACACCGACTCGCTCGTCCTCCGCTCGCGCTCGAACACGATCCGCCGCATCCAGGCGGACCACCGTGCGGAGAAGTGGTTCTGATCCGCAGGCGGTCCTGATCGGCGCGGATCCGCGCTGAACCACTGCAACCCGTCCGAACCACGCGATTCCGTGGTTCGGACGGGTTTCCGTTGTGCGGCGCGGTGCGGCGCGGCGCGGTGCGGCGCTGCGCCGTCAGTCCTCGTCGACGGCGCCGACGAGCTCCGGGGCCGTGAGCAGCCGCGGCTCGTCCTCGATCGACGACGGGTCCGCGATGACCTTCGACTCGTCGAGCAGCGACAGCCGACGAGCGCTCGGCAGCACCTGCCGTTCGAGGGATCCGACGAACCGGTTGTAGTCGACGACCGAGCCCCGGATCGAGCGGCCGAGCTTGTCGACGTGCCCGGCCATCGTGGCCAGCCGGCCGTAGAGCTCACGGGAGACCTTGAAGAGCTCGTGCGCCTCTTGCGAGACGACGTCCTGCTGCCACGAGAACGCCACGGTCTTGAGCACGGACCACAGGGTCACGGGTGAAGCGAGGGCGATGCGCTTGCGGAAGGCGTGGTCGAGCAGCCCGGGGTCGGCGGCGAGTGCGCTCGAGATGAGCGACTCGGACGGGATGAAGGCGACGGTGAGCTCGGGGGAGGCGTCGTACCCGGTCCAGTACTCCCGTGCGGCGAGGGCGTCGACGTGCGCGCGGAGCGCCTTGACGTGCTGGGCGATGAGCTGGTCGCGTCGTGCCGCCTCGGTGCCGGTGGCGGTCGCCGGGATCTCGGCGGCCTGCAGGTAGGCGCTGAACGGCACCTTGGCGTCGACGGCGATGGTCTTGCCGCCGGGCAGGTGCACGACCATGTCCGGCCGGGCGGAGCCGACGGCCGTGGTGACGGAGGACTGCACGTCGAAGTCGACCCGTTCGAGCAGCCCGGCGGCCTCGACCACGTTGCGCAGCTGTGTCTCGCCCCAGACGCCGCGTGTGCTGTTCGACGACAGGGCGCTGGCCAGGGTGTCCGCGGTGGCGCGCAGGCGCTCTTCGGACTCGGCAGCCGACCGGAGCTGCGCCGACAGCGCGCCGTACTGCTCGCTCCGCGACTGCTCGAGCTCGGCGATCTTCGTGCGCATCACGTCGAGCGTCTGCGCCACGGGGCTGAGCGCGGAGAGCACCTTCGACTCGTTCTGGTTGCGGGCCGCATCGACACCGTGCATGCGCTGCACCAGGTGCTCGAGTTCGGCGGAGCGTCGTTCGAGCGAATCGACCTGGCGCCGGTACTGCGTGTCCTGGGCGTCGAGGCGTTCCTCGGCGTCGCGCCGCACCGCCTCGAGCTGGCCGCGCAGGGCCTCGGCCGTCGCGCGGGCCGACGCGGCGTCGACGCCCGCGCGCGAGCGGGCGAGCGACCAGGCGACGACCGCACCGACGGCGATGCCGATCACGAGACCGATGACCAGGGCGAGGATCTGCATGTCGCGACCCTGGCAGAACCCACCGACACCGCGCCTCCCGGCCCACCGGCGCGCGCCGCAGAGCCGGCGTGACCGGCGCCACGCGACCAGCGTGACGGACCTCGAAATCCATGTCATGACATTAGGGCAAACAGGGTGTACAGTCGTGATCGTCCGCCGATGAAGCCGCACGGAAGGTCCACCGCGTCGCATGACGAACCAAGCTCCCCACGCCTACGACGTGATCACGATGGGACGCGTCAGCGTCGACATCTACCCGCAGCAGACCGGCCCGCTCGAGGACGTCTCGACCTTCTCGAAGTCCGTCGGCGGCAGCGCCACGAACGTCGCCATCGCCGCTGCTCGCCACGGCGCAGACGCCGCGGTCATCACCCGGACGGGCAACGACCCCTTCGGCCGGTACATCGCCCGCACGCTGCCCGAGTACGGCGTCGCGAACGCCTTCGTCGAGACGGTCGAGGGGCTGAACACCCCCGTCGCCTTCTGCGAGATCTTCCCGCCGGACGACTTCCCGCTCTACTTCTACCGGGCCCCGAAGGCGCCCGACCTGATGATCACGGTGAAGTCCCTGCCGCTGCACGAGATCGAGCGCGCGAAGATCTTCTGGACCACGGTGACCGGCCTCAGCGAGGAGCCGAGCCGACAGGCGCACCACGTCGCCTACGAAGCCCGGTCCGCGGCGCAGAACAGCACGAAGACCCACACCGTGCTCGACCTGGACTACCGGTCGATGTTCTGGTCGAGCCCCGAGGCCGCCACGCGCGAGGTCGCGATCGCCCTCGAGCACGCCACCGTCGCCGTCGGCAACCGCGAGGAGTGCGAGGTCGCGGTGGGGGAGACCGACCCGGTCCGCGCCGCCGACGCCCTGCTCGACCGAGGTGTCGAGATCGCGATCGTCAAGCAGGGGCCGAAGGGCGTGCTCGCGAAGACCCGCGACGAGTTCGTCGAGTTCCGTCCGCACCAAATCGACGTCGTGAACGGGCTCGGCTCGGGCGACGGCTTCGGCGGCGCGCTGACCCACGGACTGCTGCAGGGCTGGAGCCTCGAGCGGATCCTGGCGTTCTGCAACGCAGCCGGCGCGATCGTCGCGACGCGGTTCGAGTGCTCGACGGCGATGCCGACGAGTGACGAGATCGAGCAGTTCCTGACCGACAACCCGGCCGAGGGCACGAACCACACGGGTGAGACGTACACGGGTGAGACGAACACCGAGGAGAAGACCCATGCCTGAGCTCAGCCCCGCTGACTTCCAGCGCCTCCGCGACATCCGTGCCGGCCAGCCCGACCTGGTGCGTGCCACGCTCGACGCCCGCCGCAAGCGCTCCCTGCTCGCCGACGACGGCAAGCTCTTCATCGTCGCCGCCGACCACCCCGCACGCGGTGCGCTGGCCGTGCGCGACGACGAGTCGGCGATGGCGGACCGCTACGACCTGCTCGAGCGGCTCGTCACGGCCCTCGGCCGTCCGGGGGTCGACGGGGTGCTCGGCACCCCCGACATCCTCGAGGACCTCGCGCTGCTCGGCGCACTCGACGGCAAGGTCGTCGTCGGGTCGATGAACCGCGGCGGGCTGCGCGGTGCCACGTTCGAGATGGACGACCGGTACACGGCGTACTCGGCGCGGGCGATCAAGGACTCCGGGCTCGACTTCGCCAAGCTGCTGGTGCGCATCGCCCTGGAGGACTCGGGCACTGCGCCGACGCTCGAGGCAACGGCCCGCGCCGTCAGCGAGGCCGCTGCGCTCCAGCTGCCGATCATGCTCGAGCCGTTCATGTCCGAGTGGCGGGACGGCCGGGTCGTCAACGACCTGTCGGCCGACGCCGTGATCACCTCGATGGCGATCGCTGCGGGACTGGGCGAATCCAGCGCCTACAGCTGGCTCAAGATCCCCGTCGTCGATGACATGGAGCGCGTGATGGCCGCGACGACGCTGCCGACGCTGCTCCTCGGCGGAGACCCGGCTTCGCGGCCGCTGGAGACGTACGCCAAATGGGCTGACGCCCTGGCCCTGCCCGGCGTCCGCGGCCTGGTCGTCGGACGCACCCTGCTCTACCCCTCGGACGGCGACGTCGCCGCCGCCGTGGACGTCGCCGCCGGTCTCGTCCACAGCCAGGAGGCCCGGGGCGGGTTCTCCACAGATGCCCACGACCCAGCCGCTCGGCTCGCGGGCGCCACCACCATGGACTCGTCCATCTCGGAAGGAAGCAACGCATGACGCTCACCGACACGACCACCACCACCGTCGGGCACTGGATCGACGGCAAGCGCGTCGAATCCGCGTCGGGCAACACCGCCCCCGTGTACGACCCGGCGCTCGGCGTCGCGACCAAGCAGGTCGCGCTGGCCGACGAGTCCGAGATCCAGGCGGCCATCGGCAGCGCCAAGGCGGCGTTCCCCGGCTGGAGCAACCTGTCACTGGCCAAGCGCCAGGCGATCCTGTTCTCGTTCCGCGAGATCCTGAACCGCGACAAGGCCGAGCTGGCCGAGATCATCACGAGCGAGCACGGCAAGGTCATCGACGACGCGCTGGGTGAGATCGCCCGTGGGCAAGAGGTCGTGGAGCTCGCCACCAACATCCCGAGCCTGATGAAGGGCGAGTTCTCCGACCAGGTCTCGACCGGCATCGACGTCTACTCGATCCGCCAGCCGCTCGGCGTCGTGGGCATCATCAGCCCCTTCAACTTCCCGGCGATGGTGCCGCTCTGGTTCCTGCCGATCGCGATCGCCGCGGGCAACACCGTCGTGCTGAAGCCGAGCGAGAAGGACCCGTCGGCCGCCATCTGGCTCGCCGAGAAGTTCAAGGAGGCCGGGCTGCCCGACGGCGTCTTCAACGTGCTCAACGGCGACAAGCTGTCCGTCGACGGCCTGCTCACCAGCGACGACGTCGAGTCGATCTCGTTCGTCGGCTCCACGCCCATCGCGCAGTACGTCTACGAGACCGGCACGAAGCACGGCAAGCGCGTGCAGGCCCTCGGTGGCGCGAAGAACCACATGCTCGTCCTGCCCGACGCCGACCTCGACCTGGTCGCCGACAACGCGATCAACGCAGGCTTCGGTTCGGCCGGTGAACGCTGCATGGCGATCTCGGTCGTCGTCGCCGTCGAGCCGGTGGCGGACGAGCTCATCCAGAAGATCAAGGACCGCGCGGCGACCCTGCGCATCGGCGACGGTCGTCGCGGGTGCGACATGGGGCCGCTCGTCACGAAGCAGCACCGTGACAAGGTCGCCTCGTACATCGAGGTCGCAGAGCAGGACGGTGCGGTGGTTGTGGTGGACGGCCGCACCGTCCGACCCGACGGCGACGAGAACGGCTTCTGGCTGGGTCCGACGCTGATCGACCAGGTGCCCACCACCAGCCGCGTCTACACCGAGGAGATCTTCGGTCCGGTGCTGAGCGTCGTGCGGGTCGCCACCTACGAAGAGGGCCTCGAGCTCATCAACTCCGGCGCGTACGGCAACGGCACCGCCATCTTCACGAACGACGGTGGCGCCGCCCGACGGTTCCAGCGCGACGTGCAGGTCGGCATGATCGGCATCAACGTGCCGATCCCGGTGCCCGTCGCCTACTACTCGTTCGGCGGCTGGAAGAACTCGCTGTTCGGCGACCACAAGGCGTACGGTGCCGACGGCGTGAGCTTCTTCACCCGTCAGAAGGCGATCACGAGCCGGTGGCTCGACCCGTCGCACGGCGGCATCAACCTCGGCTTCCCGTCGAACAACTGACCCGCAGCATGGCGAACGAACAGCACCAGCACGACCAGTGGTTCATCCCGGCGGGCTCCCGGCCCGAGGCGGGCTGGACCGACGTGGTCGACGGTCGCATCGAGGGGTGGGCGCACACCGGGCTCCGGACCGGCGCGCTGACCGACGGGGGCGAGCTGCGCCTCCCGGCCGACGCCGTGGAGCGCATCGTCGTGCCGCTCGCCGGGTCGTTCCACGTGTCCCACTCGGGCGCTGCCGGCGACGGCGAGCAGGCGCTGCAGGGTCGGGGGAGCGTCTTCGACGGCCCCACCGACGTCCTGTACCTGGGCTCGGGTTCCGCGGCCACCATCACCGGCAGCGGCCGGTTCGCCGTCGCCGAGGCGCCCACCGACACCGTCAAGCCGACCACCTACGTGGCCCGGCCGGACGTGCCGGTGGAGCTCCGCGGCGCCGGGCAGTCGAGCCGTCAGGTGCACAACTTCGGCACCCCGGCGGCGCTCGACGCCGTCAAGTTCATCGTGTGCGAGGTGATCACACCGGCCGGGAACTGGTCGTCGTACCCGCCCCACAAGCACGACACGAACGTGCCCGGTTCAGAGTCGAACCTCGAGGAGATCTACTACTACGAGGCTGCGGTGTCCCGTGGGCTCGAGTCGATCGCGCCCGAGGCCGCCGACCCGTTCGCCCTGCACCGCACGTACGCCTCGGACGACCGCGCCATCGACGAGTTCCGGCAGGTCCGGACCGGCGACGTCGCCCTGGTGCCGTACGGCTGGCACGGTCCGGCGGTCGCCGCGCCCGGCTACGACATGTACTACCTGAACGTGATGGCCGGGCCCGACCCGGAGCGCGTCTGGAACATCACCGACGACCCCGCCCACGGGTGGGTCCGGCAGGCGTGGGCATCGGAATCGATCGACCCACGACTGCCCTACGAAAGGAAGCAGGCGTGACCACCACCACGCGGAAGATGACGGTCGGCCAGGCACTCGTCGAGTTCCTGGCCAACCAGTGGACCGTCGACGGCGACGTCCGCGAACGCACCATCCCGGGGATCTTCGGCATCTTCGGGCACGGCAACGTCGCCGGGGTCGGTCAGGCGATCAAGCAGCTCCACGTCGAACAGCCCGGTCTGCTGCCGTACCACCAGGCCCGCAACGAGCAGGCGATGGTGCACGAGGCCGTCGGCTTCGCCCGCATGCACCGCCGCCGCGCGACCTACGCGTCCACCGCGTCGGTCGGCCCGGGCGCCGCCAACATGCTGACCGCCGCGGCACTCGCCACCACGAACCGGCTGCCGGCACTGCTGCTGCCGTCGGACACCTTCGCCACGCGCACCACGGACCCGGTGCTCCAGCAGATCGAGCTGCCGCACGACACGTCGTTGCAGGTCACCGACGCCTTCCGTCCGCTGTCGCGCTACTTCGACCGTGTGGAGCGTCCGGAGCAGCTGTTCTCGATCGCCCTCGCCGCGATGCGGGTGCTGACCGACCCGGCCGAGACCGGTGCGGTGACGATCGCGCTGCCCGAGGACGTCCAGGCCGAGGAGTTCGACGTGCCCGTCGCGTTCCTGCAGCCGCGCGAGTGGCACATCCGCCGCCCGCTGCCCGAGCGTGGCCCGCTCGAGCGTGCCGTGGCCGCGATCCGTGCCGGCCGGCGTCCGGTCATCGTGGCCGGCGGCGGGGTGCTGTACTCCGACGCCGCCGACGAGCTCCGCGCCTTCGTCGAGGCCACCGGGATCCCGGTCGGCACGTCGCAGGCCGGCGGCGGATCCCTGGTCTGGGACCACCCGCAGTACCTCGGCGGGATCGGCGCGACGGGCACGGCGGCCGCCAACGCGATCGCCGCCCAGGCCGACGTCGTCATCGGGATCGGCACCCGCTACAGCGACTTCACCACGGCGTCGCGCACGGCGTTCCAGAACCCGGACGTCACGTTCGTCAACGTCAACGTGGCCGCGTTCGACGCCTACAAGCACGGTTCGCAGCTGCCGCTGATCGCGGACGCCCGGGAGGCGCTGGTCGCCATGACCGAGTCGCTCACGTCGGACACGGCGTACGTCGTCGAGCCCGGCTACGCCTCCGAGATCGCCTCGCTGAAGGCGGCATGGGACGCCGCCGTTGACGGCGCCTTCGCCCCGTCCGGTGCAGACCTGCCCGGCCAGCCCGAGATCATCGGAGCCGTGCAGTCGGTCTCCGACCCGCGCGACGTCGTGATCCAGGCGGCGGGCTCGCTGCCCGGCGACCTGCACAAGCTCTGGCGGGTGCGGGACGAGCTCGGGTACCACGTCGAGTACGCGTTCTCGTGCATGGGCTACGAGATCGCCGGTGGCATCGGGGTCCGCCGCGGTGCTCCGGACCGCGACGCGATCGTGATGGTCGGAGACGGCAGCTACCTCATGCTGCACACCGAGCTCGTCACCGCCGTGGCCGAGGGCATCAAGATCATCGTCGTGCTCATCCAGAACCACGGGTACGCGTCGATCGGGCACCTGTCCGAGACCGTCGGCTCCGAGCGCTTCGGCACGAAGTACCGCTACCTCGACGAGACCGAGTCGTTCGAGAACGGCGACCCCCTGCCCGTCGACCTCGCCGCCAACGCCCGCTCGTACGGCGTCGACGTCATCGAGGTGCAGCCCGGTCCGGACAGCATCGAGGACCTGAAGGCCGCGCTGCGTCAGGCGAAGGCGAACGACCACACCACCCTGGTGCACATCAACTCCGACCCGCTGGTCTACGCCCCCGAGGGCGACGGCTGGTGGGACGTGCCGGTCGCGCAGACCTCCACCCTCCCCAGCACCCAGGCCGCCCGCGCCGAGTACGAGCAGCAGGTCGCCACGCAGCGTCCGCTGCTCGGCTGAACCGTTCACGAGACAGAAAGCGACAGCGACGTCATGACCGACACCGCCACTCCCATCGGCAGCCCTGCCGCCGACGCGGCACCCGCCTCGATCCGCATCGGCACCGCCCCGGACTCGTGGGGCGTCTGGTTCCCGGACGACCCGAAGCAGGTGCCGTGGCAGCGCTTCCTCGACGAGGCGTCCGCCGCCGGGTACGAGTGGATCGAGCTCGGCCCGTACGGGTACCTGCCGACCGACCCGTCCCAGCTGTCCGACGAGCTCGAGTCCCGCGGGCTCAAGCTGTCGGCGGGCACGGTCTTCACCGGGTTCCACAAGGGCGAGGACCAGTTCCAGCGCGCGTGGGACCAGGCCGTCGCGGTCGCCGGTCTGGCAGCGAAGCTCGGCGCCGAACACCTGGTGACGATCCCGGACCTGTGGCGCTCGGACGCCACCGAAGAGGTGCTCGAGGCGCGCACGCTCACCGACGAGCAGTGGGAGCGTCTCGGCAAGGGCCACGACCAGCTCGGCAAGGCGCTGCTCGAGGAGTACGGCGTCCATCAGCAGTTCCACACCCACGCGGACAGCCACGTCGGCACCTACAAGGAGACCGTGCGGTTCCTCGAGGTCACGAACCCCGAGTACACCAACCTCTGCCTCGACACCGGCCACTTCGCCTACTACGGCGGCGACAACCTCAAGCTCATCGCCGCCCACCCGGAGCGCATCGGCTACCTGCACCTCAAGCAGGTCGACACCGACCTGCTGTTCGACGTGCTCAAGAACGACGTGCCGTTCGCGACCGCCGTGTCGCAGGGCATCATGACCGAGCCGCCCCACGGCACCCCGGAACTCGCCCCGATCATCGAGGCCGTCGCCGCGATCAACCCGGACGTCTTCGGCATCGTCGAGCAGGACATGTACGGCTGCTCCGTCGACGCCCCCGGGCCGATCGCCGAGCGCACCTTCCAGCACATCTTCGGCTCGACGTCGGCCGCCCGCGCCTCCTGACGCACCGTCCACGCAGCGTCAACAACCACCAGGAGAACACCACCATGACCACCACGCAGAACCTCCGCGTCGCCGTCGTCGGCGCCGGCATGATGGGCGCCGACCACGTCCGCCGCATCACCGCCAAGATCTCGAACGCCGACGTCGTCGCCGTCGTCGAGCCCGATCAGGCCCGTGCCGCTGCGGCAGCCGCCCTGGCGCCCGGCGCGATCACCGCCGCGTCCTTCGACGAGGCCCTCGAGCAGACCGAGATCGACGCCGTCATCATCGCGACGCCGGGTTTCCTGCACGAGCCGATCCTGGTGACGGCGCTCGAGCGCGGGCTCACCGTCCTGTGCGAGAAGCCGCTGACGACCAGCGCCGAGGACTCGCTGCGCATCGTCGAGCTCGAGCAGCAGCACGCCGCCCGGCCCGTCATCCAGGTCGGCTTCATGCGCCGGTTCGACACGGGCTACCAGGAGCTCAAGGCCCTGCGCGAGTCGGGGGCGAACGGCGCCCTGCTCGCCCTGCACCACGCACACCGCAACCCGACGACGCCGCCGAACTTCAGCGAGTCGATGCTCATCCACGACTCGGTGATCCACGAGATCGACATCATCCCGTTCCTGACCGGCGAAGCGATCACGAGCGTCGAGGTGAAGAAGCCGCGCAAGAACTCCCTCGCGCCGGCCGACCTGCCCGAGCCGCAGTTCGTCCTGTTCACCACCGAGTCCGGCACCATGGCGATCGTCGAGATCAACGTCAACGCCCAGTTCGGCTACCAGGTGACCACCGACGCCGTGTTCGAGTCCGGTGTCGCCTACATCGGCCGCGACACCTCGCTCTCGCTCGCCGCAGCCGGGGCGACCTCGCAGGGCGTCACGCCGTCGTTCAAGGAGCGGTTCGCAGCCGCCTACGACGAAGAGGTCCAGCGCTGGGTCGACGCGGCCCGGACCGGCGGCATCGACGGGCCGAGTGCCTGGGACGGCTACACCGCCTCCGTCGTCGCCGAGGTCGCCGTCCGGGCCCAGCAGTCCGGCGCGCACGAAGTGGTCGAGTACGCGGTCACGAAGCCGGCGTTCTACGACGAGACGAGCGACGCGACCGCCGCGCTCGCCGGGGCCTGATCGATGCCGAAGATCGCGCTCGACCCGACCCCGTTCCACCACGACCTGTCGCTGCTCGAGTTCCCGCGCAAGGTCGCGGAGCTCGGCTACGAGTACCTGCAGCTCACGCCGCACAAGGACTTCATCCCCTTCTACCGGCACCCGAAGGCCGACGACGACCTGGTCGACGCGTTCGCCGCGGCGTGCCGTGACGCCGGTGTCCAGGTGGCGAGCGTCCTGCCGGTGCTGCGCTGGTCGGGCCCGGACGAGGACGCTCGACAGGCTGCGGTGCGGAAGTGGAAGCGGGTCATCGAGATCACGAAGCGCCTCGGCGTGGACACCATCAACACGGAGTTCTCCGGCCGCCCCGAGCGCGCCGAGGAGTCCGAGGACCAGTTCTACCGGTCGATGGAGGAACTGCTGCCGATCATCGAGGACGCCGGCATCCGTGTGCTCATCGATCCGCACCCCGACGACTTCGTCGAGGACGGGCTCGAGGCGCTCCGGGTGATCCGCGGCCTGAACTCGAAGCACGTCGGCTTCGTCTACGTCGCCTGCCACACGTTCCACTACGGCGGCAACATGGACGAGATCATCGACGCCGCCGGTGACTCGCTGCAGCTGGTCCACGTCGCCGACGCGTACGACCACCGCCGCTCGCACGGCCTGCGCTACATCACGAACCCGCCCGGCAACCCGGTCCGGGTGCACCAGCACCTGCCGGTCGGCCAGGCGGACGTCGACTTCGACGCCTTCTGGGCGGCACTCGACCGGGTCGGTTTCTCGGCGCGCGAGGACACCGTCGCGGTCTCGAGCGTCTTCGCGGAGGACGAGAACGCCGACGCGGTGTCGCGGTTCCAACTCGACACGATCACGAAGGGACTCCACCGATGACCACCACCCTCGAGACGCAGGCGTCCACCGACGCCGACTCCCGTCCCGTCACCCTGCAGGCCGCGGAGCAGACCCCGACCGCCCTGTGGAACGACTCCGCCGACCCGCGCGAACTGTCGACCGCCATCCACGAGTACGGTGCCGTCGGCGCGACCTGCAACCCGGTGATCGCGTACACCTGCATCCAGCAGGACCCGGAGACCTGGGTCCCGCGCATCCGCGAGATCGCCGAGGAGCACCCGACGGCGGGGGAGTCCTGGATCGGCTGGAAGGCCGTCGAGGAGCTCTCCATCGCCGCCGCGGCGCAGCTGCTGCCCGCGTTCGAGGCATCCGGCGGCCGCAACGGTCGACTGTCGATGCAGACCGACCCCCGGTTCCACCGCGACGCCGACGCGCTCGTCGAGCAGGCCGTCCGGTTCTCGCAGCTCGCGCCGAACATCATCGTGAAGATCCCCGCCACGAAGGTCGGCATCGCCGCGATCGAGGAAGCCGCCTACCGCGGGGTCTCGATCAACGCCACGGTGTCCTTCACCGTGCCGCAGGTCGTCGCCGTGGGCGAGGCCATCGAACGGGCACTCGACCGCCGTGCTGCCGAGGGCCTGCCCGACCAGGAGTTCGGCCACGTCGTCACCCTGATGGCCGGCCGCTTCGACGACTGGCTGAAGACCGTCGTCAAGCGCGACCACGTGATGGTGGACCCGGGCATCCTCGAGTGGGCCGGTGTCGCCGCGGTGAAGAACGCCTACCGCGTCTTCCAGGAGCGTGGGTTCCGCTCACGCGTGCTGGTCGCCGCGTTCCGGAACGCACTGCAGTGGTCGGAGTTCCAGGGCGGCGACCTGGTGGTGTCGCCGCCGTTCCAGTGGACGAAGGACATCAACGACAACGCGTTCCCGTTCCGTCCGCACGCCATCGACGACGAGGTCCCCGTGCACGTCATCGAGGCGCTCCGGGCCGCGACGCCCGAGTTCGCCCGCGGCTACGACGTGGACGGCATGACGATCGACGAGTTCGACCGCTTCGGCGCGACCGTGACGACGCTCCGGCAGTTCCTGGACGCCGACGCGAAGCTCGACGCCCTGGTCCGCGACATCATCGTCCCCGCGATCTGAGACGCGATCTGAGACGCGATCTGCGACGCGATCCGATGCGCGGCGCGATCCGCGGTCGAAACCACGGGTCGCGCCCCGCGCGCTGACGCACCAGCCTGGAGGCTCGGTGCCGGTCCCCGAGACCGGCACCGGGCCTCCAGGCGGTTGCGCCATGTGCTGACAAAGTCCGCCGCATCGGCTACGCTCGTTGTCGCGCTCCAATGCGCGTCACCTGAACGAAGGAGTTCTCCATGGACAGCATCGGTGTCGGGCTGATCTCGGTCGGCTGGATGGGGCGGTTGCACTCGCGTGCCTACCGAGCGTTGCCGGACCACTTCCCGGAGCTCGGCGTCCAGCCGCGGCTCGTCGTCGCGGCCGACCCGATCGAGGCGGCCCGTGACGAGGCGGTGACGCGGCTCGGGTACGAGCGGGCCGTCGCCGACTACCACGAGGTCCTCGCCGACCCGGCGGTCGACGTCGTGTCGATCTGTTCGCCGAACTTCCTGCACCGCGAGATGGCCGTCGCCGCGGCCGAGGCGGGCAAGCCGTTCTGGATCGAGAAGCCGATGGGTCGGTACGCCAGCGACTCGCGGTCCATCCACCAGGCGGTGCAGCGCGCCGGAGTCATCACGAGCGTCGGTTTCAACTACCGGCACGCCCCGGCGATCGAGCGTGCCCGTGAACTCGTCCGGAGTGGACGGCTCGGCCGGATCACGAACGTGCGCGGCTCGTTGCTCGCCGACTACTCGTCCGACCCGGCGGCCCCGCTGACCTGGCGCTTCGAGCGTGAGCGTGCCGGATCGGGTGTGCTCGGCGACCTGCTGTCGCACGGACTCGACCTGGCGCAGTACGTGGTCGGACGGATCGCCTCGGTCAGTGCGCTCGCCGAGACGTTCATCGAGTCGCGGCCCCGCCCGGCTGCCGGCATCGTCGACCGCAGCGGCGCGGCGACCGGCGAGCTCGGTGCCGTCGAGAACGAGGACTACGCCGCGCTGCTGTTCCGGTTCGAGGACGGTGCGGTCGGCACGATGGACTCGAGTCGGGTCATGCGTGGGCCACACGCCGAGTACACGCTCGAGATCTACGGCACCCGCGGTTCGGTCCGGTGGGACTTCCAGCGCCTCAACGAGCTCGAGGTGTACCTGGACGGCCAGGAGGTCGACGGGTACGCGACGCACTACGTCGCTCCCGGAGACGGGGAGTTCGGTCGGTTCCAGCCGGGTGCCGGCACGGCGATGGGCTACGACGACCTGAAGACGATCGAGGCGGCGCAGTTCATCGCGAGCGTGCAGCGCGGGGAGCAGCTCGCGCCCTCGGTCGCCGACGGGCTGGCTGCCGCGTCGATCGTCGAGGCCGCGGAGGCCTCGCTGGTCGACGGTTCGTGGCACGACGTCGCTCGTGTCGACGGGCCGCTGACGTACGGGGCGCCGACGCCGAAGTTGTAGACACCCGGTCGTTGTTGCTTGTTAGTATGTAAGGACAAAGTCCGAGCAACCAGGAGGCACCATGCCGCTCGTCCGTATCGACCTCGCCACCGGCCGCACGCCGGAGGCCGTCCGTGGCATCGCCTACGCCATCCACCAGGCCATCGTCGACGTGTACGGGATCCCGGTGCGGGACCGGTTCCAGGTGATCACCGAGCACCCCGCGCAGCAGATCATCGCCGAGGACGCCGGCCTGGGGTTCGAGCGCACCGAGGGTGTCATCGTCATCCAGGTGTTCACGCAGCGCGGACGGACCGACGAGGCGAAGGCGGCGCTGTACCGGGCGATCCACGACGCCCTCGCGGCGATCGGTGTCGCGTCCGAGGACGTCTTCATCGGCTACGTCGAGAACGGGCCGCAGGACTGGTCGTTCGGCTTCGGGCGTGCCCAGTACGTCACGGGTGAGCTCGGGGTGCCCGCGCTCGGGTGAAGCCGTGCGGTCGCGGGGTGGTCACGACAACCCGCTCAGTTCCGCCGAGTGGTCACGAACTGTCGGTTGCCGGACGTCCGGGCGACAGTTCGTGACCACTCGGCGCATCGCCGACAGCGTGTCGTGACCACTCACCGAGCGGCCTACTTGTCGACGAGCGTGACCTCGAACGAGTACCGGTCCGGGCGGTAGCAGTGCACGCCGTACTCGACCGCACGGCCCGAGGCGTCGTACGCGGTGCGGCTCATCGTGAGCACCGGGTCGCCGTCCTCGATCTCGAGCAGGCCGGCCTCTTCGTCGGTGACCGCACGGGCCCCGATCCGCTGCTTCGCCACCCGCATCGTGACACCTCGGCCGCGCAGCAGCTGGTACAGCCCGTACGCCTGCAGGTCCTCGTCGGTCAGGTCGAGGAACTCCGGCGGCAGGTAGTTCTCGAGGATCGCCATCGGGACGTCCTCGGCGAACCGCACCCGCCGGATGTGCGCGACGGTCGTGCCGGGCTCGATGCTGAGCGCCGCGGCGACCTCGTCGGACGCGGGGACGTCGTTGCGCTGCAGGAGCTTCGTCGCCGGAGCCTGCGAACCCTGCGCCAGGTCGTCGTACAGGCTCGTCAACTCGACCTTGCGGGTCACCGGCCCGTGCACGACCTGGGTCCCGATACCGCGGCGGCGCACCAGCAGGCCCTTGTCGACGAGGTCCTGGATCGCGCGACGGATCGTCGGCCGCGACAGACCGAGACGCTCACCGAGGGCGATCTCGTTCTCGAGCCGGGCCCCTGGCGGCATCGCGCCGGATCGGATCGACTCCTCGATGCGCGAGGCGACCTGGAAGTAGAGGGGCATGGGACCCGACCGGTCCAGGTCCATGAACAGGTCGGACGGCAGCTGGCCTTCGTTGGTCATCGCGGTCCTTCACACGTGCGGAGATGCCGGCGTCGGTGCCGACGGCATTGTCGTGACAATACCACCGGGGATGTGGCGACCCGGCCGCGCGCAGCGGGCGTTGCGTCAGTCAGCGCACACCGTCAGTCAGCGAACACCATCGGCCGGTTCGACAGTCGCGGCTGGTTCGCGGCCTTCGGCTTCTCGGCACGCGCACGGACCGGGGCGATCGTCACCCGGGTCACTGCGCCGAGCGCCTCGACCGTCTCGACCCCGTGGTGCCCGGCGGCGTGCACGACGATCGCGGCGCAGGCTTCGGCGTCGGCGGCGGCGTCGTGGTGCTGGAAGCCCTCGAACCCGGCGGCCATCGCGGCGACCGGCAGACGGTACGAGTCGAGCGTGTAGGTCTTGCGGGCGACCGCCAGGGAGCACAGCGAGTGGTGCTCGGCCAGGTCGATGCCCGTCGCGGAGCAGCCACCGGCGATGACGCCCATGTCGAAGCGGGCGTTGTGGGCCACCAGGACGTCGCCCTCGGCAAAGGCCACCAGGTCGGGGTACTGCTGCTCCCAGGTCTTGGCGTGCGTGACGTCCTCGGCGACGATGCCGTGGATCCGCGTGTTCCACTCCAGGAACGCGTCGTGCCCGAACGGCGGGCGGATGAACCACGACGCACGATCGACGACCCGGCCGGCTCGGACCTTCACGAGCCCGACGGAGCAGGCGCTGGCGGGCGAGCTGTTGGCGGTCTCGAAGTCGATCGCGGTGAAGTTCAACGGCACGGTCCCGATCGTCGCACGGGGTGCCGACATCGCCCTCCGTTCCCGTCGGCGTTGCGTGTGGCTACTCTCGGCGCATGGGGAACGAGGCCGACCGCCGTCCGCTCGTCCTGGTGCTCGCCGGTGCCGGCTACGGGCAGCAGGCGCCGCTGCTGTGGTGGACGAGCGAGATCGCCGCCGCGGCCGGGTGTGAGGTCGTCGCGCCACGCTGGCACGTCGACGACGCTGCCGGTGCCGATCCGGTCGGGTTCGTCGAGACCGCTGTCGCCGCGGCGATGGGAAACCGGCTGCCCGACCTCGTCGTCGCGAAGTCGTTCGGCTGCTTCGCCCTGCCGTGGGCGATCCGCCACGAGGTGCCCGGCGTCTGGCTCACCCCGGTGCTGACGCATGACGACGTGGCCACAGCGCTCGCCGCCGCCACCGACGCGCACGAGGCGATCGGGGGTGGAGACGACACCATGTGGCGGCCCGAGCGGGTCTCGGGGACTGCTGCGCGCCTCCAGACCGTCGACCGTGCCGACCACTCGCTCCAGATGCCTGGGGACTGGCGGCGATCGCAGCGGCTGCAGGCCGATGTCTTCGACGTCGTCGAGCGGCGCATCGCGGCCCTGCGGACGCCGATGACGACGGACTAGGTTCGGCGCATGGGGGATCCGCAGGACATGGACGAGCTGCTGGCACAGGCGGAGCGCGTCGACGCAGCGCCGCACACCACGCGGCGTGCCGTCGGGGTGGCCGCCGCGCTCGTCGCGGCCGGCGCCGCCGTCGCGATCGTGGTGACGGGATCGGCGCACGGCCTGCTCGTTGCGATCCTGTGGCTGGTCACGCTGGGCGGGTCGCCTCCGCTGTCCTGACGGACGGACTGGAGGCCCGGGTCGGCTCCGACAGGCCGCCGCCGGTAGGCTCTTCTTCCGTGGCTCTCACCATCGGAATCGTCGGTCTCCCGAACGTCGGCAAGTCGACCCTGTTCAACGCCCTGACCAAGAACCAGGTCCTCGCCGCGAACTACCCGTTCGCGACGATCGAGCCGAACGTCGGGGTGGTGAACCTGCCCGACTCGCGGCTCGACCAGCTCGCTGAGCTCTTCCACTCGGAGAAGACCGTGCCGGCGCCGGTGTCGTTCGTCGACATCGCGGGCATCGTCAAGGGCGCGAGCGAGGGCGAAGGCCTGGGCAACAAGTTCCTCGCCAACATCCGCGAGGCCGACGCCATCGCGCAGGTCGTCCGCGGCTTCACCGACGACGACGTCGTGCACGTCGCGAACAAGGTCTCCCCGAAGGACGACCTCGAGGTCATCAACACCGAGCTGATCCTCGCTGACATGGAGACCATCGACAAGGCGCTCCCGCGGTACGAGAAGACCGTGAAGCTCAAGCAGACCGAGCCGATCGTGCTCGAGACCGCTCGCGAGGCCCGTGCCGCGCTCGAGCAGGGCACCCTGCTGTCCGCCACCAAGATCGACCTCTCGCCGATCGCCGAGCTCGGCCTGCTCAGCGCCAAGCCCTTCATCTTCGTCTTCAACGTCGACGAGGCGATCCTGACCGACGAGTCCCGCAAGGCCGAACTGGCCGCGCTCGTCGCCCCGGCGCAGGCCGTGTTCCTCGATGCCCAAGTCGAGTCGGAGCTCATCGACCTCGACCCGGCGGACGCCGCCGAACTGCTCGAGTCGACCGGTCAGACCGAGTCGGGCCTCGACCAGCTCGCCCGCATCGGGTTCGACACCCTCGGGCTGCAGACCTACCTGACGGCCGGTCCGAAGGAAGCCCGTGCGTGGACGATCGGCAAGGGGTGGAAGGCTCCCCAGGCTGCCGGCGTCATCCACACCGACTTCGAGAAGGGCTTCATCAAGGCCGAGGTCATCTCGTTCGACGACCTGGTCGCGACTGGCTCGATCGCCGAGGCCCGCGCTGCCGGCAAGGCCCGCATCGAGGGCAAGGACTACGTCATGCAGGACGGCGACGTGGTGGAGTTCCGCTTCAACAACTGATCTGCCCACGTGGTTCGTCGTGCGCCAGGATGAGCGCATGACGAACGCACAGGCAGGGTGGTACGACGACGGCTCCGGCACCATGCGGTGGTGGGACGGTTCCGCGTGGACGGAGCAGGTGCAGCAGGCGCCCGCGGCGTCGGGGGTCGGTGGAGTGATCGGCCGGTTCCAGGCGGAAGCCGCTTCGGGTGGTCAGCCGCGTCCGGCACAGAACGGCATGAGCTACGTCGTGCTGCAGGTGGTGCTCAAGGAGAAGTTCTTCGGGACCGGTTCGGGCAACCTCACCGAGCTCGAGAAGGCGATCAACGCGCAGGCTGCGCTCGGGTACCGGCTGCACACGATCACGACGGCTTCCTCGGGGAGCACGGGTTTCGGCGGCGGCGACCGGGTGCAAGCCACGATGGTCTTCGAGCGCCTGAACTGAGGCGAGCGGTCCGAGGCGTCGGGACGCCGGGCGTGGTCAGTCGACGAGCGCCAGGATCACCGCGGGGATACGGTGCTCGATCGCGTCCCAGACGATCTCCTTCCGCGCCTTCCGGTAGTCGTGGGACAGGATGTTGCGGGTCTTCCGGACCGCCGCGAGCGACAGGTCGGACGGAAGTCGTGCCTCCCGGTCCTGGGGGATGCGACCGAGCAGGTCGTCAAAGTGGATGATGACCGCTTCGGCTGCCCGGTAGGTGAGGCTGCGGGTCGCGTCGAACTCGCTCCGCCCGTGCTCGACGATCATGGAGCACTCGGCGAGCAGGTCGAGGAAGTTGGCCTGCAGCGACGGCCACCGCTCGTCGAGGGCAGCAGGGTCACGGTCGTTGCGGGGCCGAGGCGTGAACCGGGGAGCCGACATCACAGCGGCACGGCTTCGTCGAGGACGTGGGCGAAGTGCTCGTCGTCCTCGAGGTCGTCGGTGAGGACGTCGACCTCGAAACCGGTGATGCGCTCGACCTCGTGCGCGAATCCACCGAGATCGAACAGCGATGCCGCGGGGGTCAGGTGGACCAGCAGGTCGATGTCACTGTGTTCGGTGTCCTGACCGCGCACCGCGGAGCCGAAGACGCGGACGTCCTCGAGGTGGAAGCGCTTCGCCTCGTCGAGGATCGCGTCGGCGTAGACGGCGAGCGGGATGCTCGGGCGGGTGTGCGCCGCTTCGAGGATCCGCCGGAGCGACTCCGGGCGCGGCCGCTTCCGTCCGCTCTCGTACGCCGAGATGGTGGGCTGCTGCATGCCGGCGGCGGCAGCGAGACCGGTCTGCGAGAGGCCGAGGTCTTCGCGGGCGGCGCGGATCAACTCCGCAGCACGTTCGACCCGCATGGCGACCCCCCTATAGCTCTCGACTATAAAGGACTCGCCCTTGCTGGTGAAGCGGCATGGGGGACTAGATTCGGCTCGTCCGAGCGCCCGAGGAGGCCCCATGCCGTACGTCGTCGACTTCGTGAACGTCTCCACGGTGGGGCTCGAGACATCACCGGTGGTGGATGCGCTCGCCGGCCTCCGTGCGAACGAGGCCCGTTACTTCAAGAACAAGTACGACCACGACCTCACCACACGTCCTGCCGCCGAGGCTCCCGAGCTGGTCGAGTACGTCGCCCGCGTACTCGTGGAGGAGCGGGGTCTCGTGATCGCGTCCCCGCCACTCGAGGCCACCGAAGCAGTGGTCGACGGTGTCCGCTGGACCTACGTCTTCTACGAGTCCGGCCTGGCGATCAACGTGCTCTACACACTCGAACCGGGCGGCAAGCGAGCGGTCGGGTTCAAGCTCTCCGACGGCATGGAAGTGCCGGAGGAGCTCGCCGACAAGTTCAAGTTCGCCCGGCAGCGGTCGAAGCTCGCGGGCACGATCCGCGGCTCGTTCTTCGTGATCAAGGGCGAGTACTGACGCGTCGCACCGGGGCAGCCCCGGGAACCACGAAGCGCCGCCGAGCGGACTCGGCGGCGCTTCGTGGTGGGGCTGGTGGGACCTAGGCCGCGAGGGCCATCTCGCCCGCCTGCACGGACTGTGCCTGCAGCAGGGTTCGGCTGGCCTCGCCCGCCCAGGAGCGGCCCGGGACGGTCCAGCCGGCCTCGCCGACGGCGTCGAGCCGGGTGCCCCGGGTGACGAAGGTCCCCAGGTCGTCGGCCGCGATGCGCACGAGGTACTCGCGCTGCGAGCGGTCGTCGCGCACCGGGAACTCGGCGATGCGGTCGGGGGTGATCGTCGGGGCCGCGAGTGCGGTCCCGAACACGGTGATTCGTTCGTTGCTGGTCATGGTGCTGTACTTCCTGGTCATTCGGCGCCAGGGCGACTCGGTGTCGGCGGACGTCTCAGTCCAGCGCGACGCATCGAGTGCGGGGCGCGCACGTCGAGTTTCAACGTGCAGCTCGTCCGTTCGGATCGAGCGGTGTCTCGAGTGGAATGCGACTCGGGTGAGTCGGTGTCGAGAGGTTGGTGTGCGCGAGTCAGATGGGTTCGCTGCAGTGCACCAACCAGAGACTATACGCCCACCCCGCCGAGAAGTCCAGCGAGCGACCGGACCGAGCGTCAGGACGCCAGGAACGCCGTCCAACGGTCTCCACCGGCGGCCACGTTGCCCGAGCCGTCGAGGCGAGCCGCGGCCGAGGAGGGCTTGCGCGAAGCCTGCTCGCGGATCAGCCCGTCGAACGACGCCGAGAAGTCCAGACGGGGCAGCGCGGCCGTGACGTCCCGCAGGTCGTCCGGCGACCACCTGTCGAAGCCCACTCCGGAGACGTCGAGCGAGGTCGCGACCTCGAGCAGGTGCCCCTCGGCGTCGAGCTCCGGGTCGACGGACCGCCACATGTGCCGCTCGATGATCTCCCCGACCCGACGGGCTCGCACGGCGTCCCACCCGGCACCGAGCGCGAAGACCGAACCGACCGCGCCGCCGGCGTCCTCGAAGGGCACCCCGTGGGCGTCGAACGACGGGGTCACGCCGAGGTCGTGGAGCATCGTCGCGACGAAGAGCAGCTCGGGGTCCGGTTCGAGGTCGACCGTCGGGGCGAGCAGGACGGCCCAGGCCCACGAGCGCAGGCAGTGGTGCACGAGGGCGGGTTCGGACCACGCCCGTACGACGTCCAGTGCGCGCGCAGCGACGGGGGAGGGCGGGGTGAGCAGGGCTTCGACGTCGACCGACATGGCACGACAGTAGCGGCAGGAACGAGCCGTAACGGGGCGGAAACGTGCTGGGCCAGAACCGGAAACAGCACCCCGTTAGCTTTCGGTTCACTGAGTACCCGCTCAGCACCCCTCCACCCCACCCGAAGGAACTGCGACCATGCAGCACCGACCACGGCTGCGCCCCCGCGCGACGATCGTCTCCTCGACGCTCGTCGCCGCCGGGGCGTTCGGCCTCGCCGTCCTGACGGCCGCTCCGGCCCAGGCAGCACCCACCGCGACCACCGCCACCATCGACGCCCCGGCCACCGTGACCGTCGGCACCGCATTCGACGTCGACCTGACGATCCCGGACACCGCCGACGTCTACGCGTACGAGATCACGCTCGAGGCCGACTCGGTGCAGTACCGGGACGACAGCGTCACCGGCCCGGACGGTGGCTTCGACAGCGTCGAGCAGGACGGTGACGCCCTGACGATCGTGCACACCCGCCTCGGCACCTCACCGGCACTCGACGGCGACCTGGCCGCCTCGATCTCGCTGACCCCGACGGCGGTCGGCAGCGTCGACCTCGACGTCACGAGCATCACCCTCGTCGGCTCCGACGGCACGTCGACGACCCTCGACGACCCGGCGAGCACCACCGTCGTGGTCGCCGCGGCCGCGACCACCGCCCCGACGGCCACGCCGACGCCGGGTGCGACCACGCCGCCCGGCGACGGTGGCGGAACGGGTGCCCCCGCCGGCCCCGGCGACCCGACGGCACCGGGCGCCGATCCGACCGACGGCGCCACCGCCGGGGCAGGAGCCGGCGGGGACGACCGTCCGACCGGAGGCGACCTCGCCTGGACCGGCGCCGACGTCGCGCCGTGGATCGCCGCGTCCATCGCCCTGCTCGCAGCCGGCGGCACCCTGATCACCCTGCGGGCCCGTCGTGCCCGCCGCGACCGCACCGGAGCCTCCGCATGACCGCCACGAAGCAGGCCGCCCGCAAGCAGGCCGCCAGCAAGAAGCGCACGGCCGTCGCCGGCGCCGCACTCATCGCCCTCGTCGGCACCGTCCTCGCCGCGACCCCCGCGATCACCGCCGCCGCAGCACCCGCGGCCGTCGACGCCAGCCCCGCCGCCATGCTCGCGCCGTACTACACGGACCTCGACCTGACCGGCGACGACCAGGTGACGAAGGCCGACCTCGCCGTGCTCACCGACCACCTCGGTGCGACGACCGCGAGCACCGACTGGGCGACGGTCAGCGCCGCGGACACCGACGCCGACGGCACCATCAGCGTCGCCGACCTGGCCGGGTTGTCCCAGCGGATGATCTACGACGACGGCCCGTTCCAGCTCGTCGAGGCGTCGACCATCGACATGCAGGCCGCGATGAACGCCGGGGTCACCACGTCGGTCGCGATCACCGAGGACTACCTCGACCGCATCGCCGCCTACGACCGCGCGAAGGTCGACACCGCGTCGACCGGGCGCCCGCTCAACTCGATCGTCACCACCAGCGCCGACGCCCTGGCCGCCGCGAAGACCGCGGACACCGAGCGCGCCGAGCACGGGATGACGAGCATGCTGCTCGGCGTCCCGATCGCGGTGAAGGACAACTACGACACGAAGGACATGCCGACCACCGGCGGCTGCGGCTGCTGGGACGACAACCAGACCGACACCGACGCCGCCATGGTCACCGGCCTGCGCGACGCCGGCGCCGTGATCCTGGCGAAGGCCAGCCTCGACGAGTTCGCCTTCGGCTTCGTCTCCGAGTTCTCGTCGAACCAGTCCGCCGGCTCGTCGCTCCTGGTCGCCAGCCCGTACAACACGGCGCAGACGGCCGGTGGCTCGAGCGGCGGCACCGGCGCGGCGATCTCCGCGAACCTCGCCGGGATCGGCTTCGGCACCGACACCGGCGGCTCGATCCGCGTGCCGTCGACGTACAACCAGCTCGTCGGTATCCGGCCGACGGTCGGCCTGACCAGCCGCGACGGGATCATCCCGCTCGCCCTGTCCCAGGACACCGGCGGTCCGATCACGCGCTCGGTGACGGACGCCGCGGTCGCGCTCGACGCCGTCACCGGCGTGGATGCGGCGGACCCGGCGACGAGTGCGCAGGCCGGCAAGGTGCCGACGTCGTACACGACGTCGCTCGACGCCGACTCCATGCAGGGCTCCCGCATCGGCTACGTGACGAGCATGGTCGGCACGAACGCCACGACGAAGCGCCTGTTCGACGCCTCCGTCGCGAAGCTCGAGGCCGCCGGAGCCACCGTCGTCCCGATCACGGCGACGACGGCCTTCAACCGGGTCCTGTCCGAGGGCAGCGGCAGCACGAACGAGTTCAAGCACGACCTGGACGAGTACGTGGCGAAGCACCTCGACCCCGACGTCGCCGCGCGCTCGCTGCAGGGCATCCTGGCCTCGGGCGAGTACGTGCCGAGCCGCAAGAGCACCTACCAGTCGCGCGACCTGATCACCGACGCGCAGTACCAGGCATGGGCCGGACCGACGGGGTCGCACACGACGCAGCTCGCCACCGGCAAGCAGCTCGTGACGCAGATGCTCGACGACCAGGACCTCGACGCGCTCGTCTACCCGTCGGGCACGCCGTACGGCACGCAGTCGACGAACATGCGCCTCAGCCCGAACACCGGCATGCCGGCGATCACCGTCCCGATGGGCCAGGCGACCGCTGCCGACAACACGATCACCGGTGCCGGCGTCAACCTGGAGTTCCTCGGCCGCTCGTTCGACGAGGGCACGGTCATCGGCCTCGGCTACGCCTTCGAGCAGGCGACGCACGCGCGCACCGCGCCCGCGCTGTACCCGGCGCTCGGTTGAGCTGAGCGGGTCGCGATCGCGACCATGTGATGGACGGGAGGCCCGGTGCCAGCTGGCACCGGGCCTCCCGTCCGTCTGCTCCGTCAGTTCAGGGTCGGGGTGTCCTCCGGCACGACGCCGTCGGCGTACAGGTCGGTCGCCAGGTCACGGAGCGCGCGCAGCGCGACGCGCTGCGTGAGCGGACCGTACGAGATGCGGGCGACGCCGAGTGCCTCGTACTCCGCGGCGGGCAGGGCGCCGGGCAGGCCGATGACCGAGAGCTTGCCGCGGCCCAGGCCGGCGACGAGCCGCTCGACCACGGAACGCTCGATCGCGCCGGGCACGAAGACCAGGGCGGCGCCGTTGTCCAGGAACGCCTTGCCGCGGGCGATCGCGTCCTCGATGCTCTCGTCGATCGGGCGGTCGCCGCCGCGCACGATGGCATCGGTGCGGGCGTTCAGCTGGAAGTCGACGCCCTCGGCCTGCGCCGCAGCGGTGATCGCGGCGACGCGGGCGACCGCCTCGTCGAAGGGACGCAGCCGGTCTTCGACGTTGGCGCCGACGATGCCCGAGCCGATGGCGCGGCGGATCGTCTCGGCGGGGTCCTCGTAGCCGTCGTCCAGGTCGGCGGTGACCGGCAGGTCCGTGGCGGCGGCGACGATCGCTGCCCCGGACAGGGCGAGGTCGAGGGGCATGCCGCCGTCCTCGTACCCGTACGACGCGGCGATCGAATGCCCGGCGGTGGCGATCGCCTTCGTGCCGGGCAGGTCGCTGACGACCTTCGCGGTGATCGCGTCCCACACGTTCACGACGCGCAGGATCTCGGGGGCTTCGTGCAGCTGCTTGAGGGTGACGGCCTTGTCGGCGGTGCTCGTGCTCATGCTGCCGACAGTAGGCCGACGGGGCGGCCCCCGGCCGCGAGCCCACCCGAACACGACGTGGGATGACGTCGGGAGTCGCGCCGGGCCTCCTGGCAGGGGCATGCTGGGACGCATGGCGAGCGACGAGCAGGACCCGGTCGGTACGCTCCGCGGGGTCCGGACGAGCATCAAGTGGACGCGGTACGCGCCCGACGTGCTGCCCCTGTTCGTCGCCGAGATGGACCACGACGTCGCGCCGGCGATCCGGCAGGCCCTGATCGAGCGGGTCTCGCAGTCCGACCTCGGGTACCTCGACGGCCCCGGGCCGCTCGCTCCCGCCTTCGCGCAGTTCGCGCTGGACCGCTGGGGCTGGGAGATCGATCCGTCGCGGATCCACCTGGCCACCGACGTCAGCGTCGGGATCGTCGAGTCGCTGCGGCTCGCGCTGCCCGACGGCGGCCGCGTCGCGATCACGCCGCCGGTGTACCCGCCGTTCTTCGAGCTCGTCGAAGAGGCTCGATGTCAGGTCGAGGAGGTCCCGCTGCTCGAGCAGTGGGGGCAGTACCGGCTCGACCTCGAGGGTCTCGAGCGGGCGTTCGCCGACGGGGTCGGTGTCTTCCTGCTCTGCAACCCGCACAACCCCGTCGGACTGGTCCACGACCGGGCCGACCTCGTCGCGATCGCCGAACTGGCCGCGAAGTACGACGTCCTCGTCATCAGCGACGAGATCCACGCGCCGCTGACGCACCCCGGCGTGCAGTTCACCCCGTTCGCCGCCGTCGCCGAGCCGCTCGGTGCCCGAAGCGTGTGCGTGACCTCGGCGAGCAAGGGGTGGAACCTCGCCGGCGTGAAGTGCTCGGTCATCGTCGCCGGCGATCCCCGGACCGCCGCGCTCCTCGACACCCTGTGGGAGGAGGTCGCCTGCCGCACGAGCATCCTCGGGCTGCACGCGAACCTGGCGGCGTTCACCCTGGCGACGGACTGGCTCGACGACGTCGTGGCGCGCATCGTGGCGAACGACCGGCTGCTCGCCAAGCTGCTCGTCGAGCACCTGCCCGGGGTCGTCTACACGCGGCCGCGCGCCGGGTACCTGGCGTGGCTCGACTTCCGAGGCATCGGCCTCGGCGACGACCCCGCGGTGCCGCTGCGGGAGCACGCGTACGTCGCGCTCAACTCCGGGCTGGGGTTCGGGTCGGAGGGTCGCGGGTTCGTCCGGCTCAACCTGGCGTGCTCACCGGAGACCCTGCGCGAGGCCGTGTTCCGGATCGCCGCGGCGTACCCGTCGAGCGCGCAGGAGGGGCTGGTCTGGCACGTCGCCTGACCTGCTCCTGACCCGCGCCTGACCGGCGCGTGCCGGCGACGCGGCTGGAAGGCTCGTCCTCCACAACTCGCCCTGGCTGAAATCTGTTCACAGATCGCGTTGGGTCTCCTGGGTCGCGCTCCGCGGACCGCCACGGTCGGTGCATGCAGAGATCCGATCCGACAGTGTCCAATCGAGATAGGCAGGATTGCCTAGTCATAGTTGGCCAGCTACGGTGAAGCGCACGGAGTTGCTCTGCCGGCTCGCTCGGAAGGCTGACGAGAACGACGTCGAGTTCGTGTTCCACCGCCACGGCGGGAGCCACGACCTGTTCCGCTTCGGTCGGAACACGGTCGTCGTTCCGAGACACCGAGAGGTGGAGGAGATGACGGCGCGCGGCATCCTCCGTGACTGCGACCGACGAGGAGATGGGCGACGATGAGTCGACACACGGTGCGCGCGGAGCGCGGCAAGAAGTACTGGGTGATCTGGATCGACGGCGTCATCCGGACGCAGGCGAAGCGCGAACGAGAGATCGAGCTGATGGCTCGCGACTGGCTCTCGTTGATGAACGACGACCGCGATCCGGAGTCCTTCGAACTCGTCGTCGAGGTGGCGATGCCCGAAGCGGCGCAGGCGCACCTGGACCGTGCGGTCGCCCTCCGCCAGGAGTCCGAGCGCGCACGCGTCGAGGCAGCGAAGGAGACCGCCGCCGCGGCGCTGGTGCTGCACGAGTGCGGGCTCACGGTGCGTGAGATCGGACCGCTGCTGCACGTCTCGCACCAGCGAGCACAACAGCTGGTCGCCGCCGCTCGCTGACTGCCCGGGTCATCGAGCCCGCCGGGGTCAGGCCACGTACTGGTTGCGGCCGACGACGCGGATGCGCAGGTCATCGTCGCGGTCCATCGCGAGGAGCTCGCGGGCCACGAACCCGACGGACGGCCACCGGGACACCTCGGTCACCATGAAACCGTCGATGAAGACCTGCCACGCGCCGGCCTCGCGGACCGCCTGCACCTCGTACGTCGCCATGCCGCGAGCGTACCGGGACGGTGCCGCCGTCAGTGCAGGTCGAACGTCAGTGCAGGTCGAACGTCAGTGCAGGTCGAGGGTCAGTGCAGGTCGAGGGTCATGTGCACGTCGGCCCGCACGTAGGGGCTCGGGGCGACCTCGTCCTCGCGCAGGTGCCGGAAGCCGAACGCCTCGTACAGGTGCACGGCGCTGGTGAGCTGCGCGTTGCTCTCCAGGTCGATGCGGTGTGCACCGAGTTCGCGTGCCCGGTCGAGCGCCGCGGTGATGAGCCTCCGCCCGGTGCCGTGCCCCTGGTGGTCGGGGGAGACGGCCATCTTCACGAGCTCGAACACTCCGGGGGTGGTGGGCACGACCCCGATGCACCCGATGACCTGGTCGTCGAGCCGGGCGACCAGGACGGCCCCACCCCGCTCCACGACGCGGCCGGCGGGGTCGGAGAGGAACACGCGGTCCTCGTCCTCAAGGGTGAAGTACCGGGTGATCCACGCCTCGTTGAGCGTGCGGAACGCCTCGGCGTCCGCGGGGGTGGCGAGGTCGGCGAGGGTGACGGTGGAAGTCGCTTCGGGCATGCAACCATCCTCGGGTGGTGATGCAGTCACGTCCAATACTCGTTCGCGCTGATCGATACGCTGTATGCATGGATCGAGAACCGGACGTCGACCTCCGGCAGCTGCGGGCGTTCCTGGCCGTCGCCGACGAGCTGCACTTCGGCCGTGCTGCCGAGCAGCTGCGGATCGCGCAGCCCGCGCTGTCCCAGCAGGTCCGGCGGACCGAACGCGCGCTCGGGGTCGACCTGTTCGTCCGGACCAGCCGCAGTGTGGCCCTGACCGCCGCCGGCCGGGTGCTGCAGGGGCGTGCGCGATCGCTGCTCGGGCAGGTGCGACGGGACCTCGACGAGACGGTGCGGGTCGGTCGGGGCGAGGTCGGGCGGCTCGACGTCGGGTTCGTCGTCTCCGCGCTGCCCCTCGGTCCGATCGAACGCGTGCAGGCGTTCCGGGAGCGCTACCCCCTGGTCCGGGTGGAACTGACCGAGGGGTACTCATCGACCCTGCTCGCCCGGATCGTCCGCGGCGAACTCGACCTCGCGGTCGTCCGCGATGCCGACCCGGACCCCGCCGTGCGGCTGCTGCCGTTCCGGTCCGAGGCCTTCGTCGCCGCTGTCCCGCGCGGCCACCGGCTGGCGGATCGGGATCGCATCCGCGGCACCGAGCTGGTCGACGAGCCGTTCGTGTTCTTCCCGGCGGTCGCGGGTGCCCTGGCGACCGAGCGCAACCTCGCACCGGTCACCGCCGGTGGCCGCCGTCCCGTCATCGTGCAGGAGGCCACGACCTGGGCGACCGTGCTCCACCTGGTCGGGGTGGGCCTCGGTGTCACGGTGGTGCCGGAGAGCGCCGCGCTCGCCGCACCCGACACGGTGGCGCTCCTGCCCCTCGAGGGCAGCGACCACCGCAGCGAGCTCGCCTGGGCGATACGCGCCGACGACGACCGCGAGATCCTACGCAACTTCGTTGCCGCGGACTGACCGAGCGGACCGGCTGCGCCAGCGGACGCCGCTCGGGCGTCCTCGCTCAGCCGAGCGACAGGACGGGCGCCCGGTGGTCACCGAGTTCGTCGATGCGCCACGGCCGAGCGCCGCGCAGCGTCAAGCCGAGCTGGACCAGCACGAACCCGACGTGCGGCTCGACGTCGGGGTCCCACGGCCCCTCGACGCCCAGGCCGAACGCGCCGAGTTCGTCGTCGGCCTCGTCCCGCAGCGTCAATCGCCACCGGCCGTCGCCGAGTTCCTCGACCACGGCCCAGCGGGCGGTGCCGAACCGGCTCACGCCGTCTTGGTGATGTCCGCGGTGAAGTTCTGCACGCGCTGCAGCAGGGAGGCGCCACGCATCGCGATCGTCGCCGGCGGGTTCAGGTGCGGGGGCGCGGTGCGGATCAGCATCGGGCACCCGAGGTCTTCGCAGATGTACGTGCCGATCGTGTTGCCGTTGCGCCCCGACTCACCGGCACGCGCGGCGGAGAACAGCCGGACCTGGGTCGCGGGCTGCGGCGAGTGGCAGAACGAGCACATCGCGGCGATGCCGGGGCGCAGCGAGCCACCGGCGGACCGGACGACGATGCCCACGGGGCGCTCGTCGATCCAGGACACGATGTACCCGCGGCGGGCGGCCTGCGGGTCGCGCCAGCCCAGGAACTCGCGTTCGTCCCAGAGTGTCTCGTGCAGGCCCGGGATGGGCAGCTGTGCGAGTTCGTCGGGGGTGGCGTTCACGAACGACGATCGGATGTCGGCTTCGGTCAGTGGCTTCACGGTCCGATCACCATATGCCTCGCCCCCGACACGTGGTGCGTCACGACAGCCGTGTGGTCGACGGTGCGGTCTCGGATCGCCCCGTTCAGGACAGTCTGGAGGCGCGGATCGCGCCGAGTGCGCTGCTCCCGTCCGCCACCAGCACCGCCCGGCGCAGGGCGTCGCGTCCGACGCGACGGGCCGCCGCGTCGTCCGCGGCGAACTCCACGAGCACGCGCGTCGACCGCGCCATGGCGCGCGCACCGGGCACCCACGGGACCGCACGTTCGATCGATTCTGCGACCGCGACCGCAGCCGCGTGGTGCTGGGTCAGGTGGGCACGTTCGTGGGCGACCACGGCCTCCAGTTCGTCGGTGCGCAACCGCTCTGCCAAGCCGGTGCTGACGAGGACGCCGCCGCTGCGCCCCGGCACGGCGCACGCCAGTGCGTGGTCGGCCTCGACGACGGCGACGGGGGTGCCGTCGATCTCGCGGTGCGGGGCGACCCCGGAACGCATCGCCTGCCGGACGGCCTCGTGTTCCGGGCCGGGGCGCACCCGGACCGCGACGACGAACGCGACGACCCCGAGCAGCGCGACGCCGACGTTGAAGCCGTGCGTGGGGGAGCCGTCCCCGCCGAACAGCTCGGTGACCGGACGGTCCGCGAGCACCACGAGGGTGATGCCGACCACGAAGCCGACGACGCCGAGCAGGACCGCGACCGACCAGCAGACCAGCGCAGTGCGGGGCAGGTCGATCGTCCAGGCGGAGCGGGTCAGGACCCGGGGCGCGAACACCACCACCGCGAGTGCGAGGACGATGAGCGCGATGCCGGCGACGACCACGGTGCGCAGCCGGTCAGGAGCGGGCGCGGGCGTCGAGGGCGCGGCGCAGGGCCTCGAGGTCGTCCGAGGCGAGCGAGCCGGTGAACTGCAGCAGTGCGGCCTCGCGGTCGGAGGACGCGGCCAGCGCGCTCGACATCAGCGACGCGGTCTGCTCGTCGCGACTGTGCACGGCGCGGAACGTCAGGGGAGCGTCGTCGTGCTGTTCCCGTTCCACCTGGCCCTTGCGGCCGAGCCGGTCGAGCACGGTGAGCACGGTCGTCAGCGCGGGGCGGGGCTCCGGGAACGCGTCGAGCACCTGGCGAGCGGTGAGCCCGGCGTCGGCGGAGCGGAGTGCGTCGAGCACCGCCTGCTCCAGCTGCCCGCGGGGGCGCGATCGTTGTCCGGCCATCCCCGCATTCTACGAGATGTCGAAGGCCGGGCCACGACACACGCTCGTAACGCGGTCTCGGTATGCTCTGGGCGGACAACTGAACACACCGGCCGCTCATCCGTCGCGGGAGACGCCGTGCACGTACCTCCGGGTACGTCGTGCCCTCGGGCGCACGCACGGCACCGAAGGAGCAATCCCCCCGTCAATCTCTCAGGTCCCACACCGCAGCGGACAGGCCACTCTGAAAAGCAGACGCACGGTCGTCTCGCCCACGGTGAAAGCCGCCGGACCTCACGGGCCGCGGTGAAACTCTCAGGCCCATGACAGAGGGGGAGTTCCACCCGGCGATCGTCGCCGGGCCCTGCCGATGCCAGGAGAACTCCGCCATGAGTCCGTCCCCACTGCCCACGCCGGGTCAGCGTTCGTCGCCGCTCGAAGCCGTGCACGAGGCCGCCGGTGCGACCTTCACCGACTTCGCCGGGTACCGCATGCCCGTGCGCTACTCGTCGGACCTCGCCGAGCACCACGCCGTGCGCGAGGCCGCCGGGGTCTTCGACCTGTCGCACATGGCCGAGATCGGGGTGACCGGCACCGACGCCGTCGCCTTCCTCGACCACGCGCTCGCCGGGTCCTTCGGCACGATGCCGATCGGCCGCGCCAAGTACTCGCTGCTGCTCGCCGAGGACGGCGGGATCCTCGACGACCTCGTCGTGTACCGGACCGACGACGACGTCTTCCTCGTCGTCGCGAACGCCTCCAACCGCGATGTCGCCGTCGGTGCGCTCACCGCCCGGGCCGACGGGTTCGACATCGAGGTCTCCGACGACTCCGACACCACGGCCCTCGTCGCCGTGCAGGGACCGGCGGCGGCCGGCACGCTCGACGCCCTCGTGGTCGCCGACCGTCTGCAGCCCGAGACCCCGCTCGACGAACTCGGCTACTACCGGGTGCTGCACGCGCTGTTCGACGGTGCCGACGTGCTCGTCGCGCGCACCGGGTACACCGGCGAGGACGGCTTCGAGGTCTACACCGACCCGGACACCGCGCCGGTGCTCTGGGACGCCCTGCTCGAGGCCGGTGCCGACCGCGGGGTCGTCCCCGCAGGCCTCGCCGCACGCGACACCCTGCGGCTCGAGGCCGGCATGCCCCTGTACGGGCACGAGCTCGGCACCGACGTCCGCCCGGCCCAGGCTGGCCTCGGCCGCGTCGTCGCCAAGGACGGCGACTTCGTCGGGGCGGCCGGCGTCACCCCGTCCGCGGACGCCCGCGTGCTCGTCGGCCTGGTGACCGAGGGGCGCCGTGCTCCCCGAGCCGGCTACGACGTCGTGCTCGACGGCACGGTCGTCGGCACCGTGACCTCGGGCGCGCTCTCGCCGACGCTCGGACACCCGGTCGCGATGGCCTTCGTCGACCCGGCCGCGCTCGCCGCCGTGTCCGACGGGGCACAGGTCCTCCACATCGACGTCCGCGGGACTGCCGTCCCCAGCACGGTCTCCGCGTTCCCCTTCTACCGCCGCGCCTCGAAAGGCTGACCCCATGACCGACCAGACCGCACTCCAGTACACGGCCGACCACGAGTGGCTGCTCGTCGAGGGCGACACCGTCACCGTCGGCATCACCGACCACGCCGCCGAGCAGCTCGGTGACGTCGTCTACGTCGAGCTCCCCGCCGTCGGCACCGCCACCACCGCCGGTGCGCAGATCGGCGAGATCGAGTCGACCAAGAGCGTCGGCGAGCTCTTCGCCCCGATCGAGGGCGAGGTCGTCGAGGTCAACGACGCCGTCGTCGACACCCCGGACACCGTCAACCAGGACCCGTTCGGTGCCGGCTGGCTTGTGAAGATCAAGGTCGACGGCACCTCGTTCCCCGAGGACCTGATGGACCACGACGCGTACCGGGCCTCCATCGCATGACCGCGTTCGAGAACCTCCAGACGTCCTTCGCCGACCGCCACATCGGCACCACCCCGGCAGACCAGCAGGCCATGCTCGACGTCGTCGGGCAGCCGTCGCTCGACGCCCTGGTCCGTGCGGCGATCCCGGAGTCCATCCACGTCGGCCCCGTCGCCGACTCGGTGATCCCGGCTGCCGTCGGCGAGACCGAGGCGCTCGCCGAGCTCCGTGCGAAGGCCGGCCGCAACACCGTCCGCCGCGCCATGATCGGCCTCGGGTACCACGGCACCCACACGCCCGCGGTGATCCAGCGGAACGTGCTCGAGAACCCGAGCTGGTACACGGCGTACACGCCGTACCAGCCGGAGATCTCGCAGGGCCGCCTCGAAGCACTCATCAACTTCCAGACGATGGTGTCCGACCTGACCGGCATGGCCACCGCCGGCGCCTCGATGCTCGACGAGGGCACCGCCGTGGTCGAGGGCATGCTCCTCGCCCGCCGCGCGTCCAAGGTCAAGGGCGACGCGTTCCTCGTCGACGCCGACCTGCTGCCGCAGACCCGTGCGCTGCTCGACCACCGTGCGGACGCCGTGGGCATCACGCTGCGCGCGTTCGACGCTGCCGACGGCCCGAGCGACGAGCAGCTCGACGGTGCGTTCGGCGTCATCCTGCAGTACCCGGGCGCCTCGGGCCGCGTCGTCGACCCGTCGTCGGTCATGGAGCGGGTCCACGCCGGTGGCGGCATCGCCGTCGTCGCGGCCGACCTGCTCGCGATGACCCTGCTCGCCAGCCCCGGCGACCTGGGTGCCGACGTGGCCGTCGGGACGAGCCAGCGCTTCGGCGTCCCGCTCGGCTTCGGTGGCCCGCACGCCGGCTACCTCGCGGTGCGCGCCGGCCTCGAGCGCCAGCTCCCCGGTCGCCTGGTCGGGGTGTCCTTCGACGCCGACGGCCAGATGGCCTACCGCCTCAGCCTGCAGACCCGCGAGCAGCACATCCGCCGCGAGAAGGCGACGAGCAACATCTGCACAGCGCAGGTCCTGCTCGCCGTGATGGCCTCGATGTACGCGGTCTACCACGGGCCCGAGGGCCTGCGGTTCATCGCCGGACGGGTCGCGCGGACCACCGGCGCACTCGCCGCCGTCGCGCGTGACGCCGGGGTCGAGGTCGTGCACGACGCCTTCTTCGACACGCTCACCCTGCGGGCCGTCGGTCGCGCCGAGGCGATCGTCGCGGCAGCGCAGGACGCCGGCTACCTGCTGCACGTCGTCGACGCCGACACGTTCCAGCTGTCCGTCGACGAGACGACCACGCCCGACGACGTCGTGGCGCTGGCGGGCGTGCTCGGGGCGGTGGACGTGACCGTCCCCGCGACCGAGACCGCCGTGCGCGACGTGGCCACGGGCCTCCCGGCCGCCCTGCAGCGTGAGAGCGACTACCTGACGCACCCCGTGTTCAGCGCACACCGCAGCGAGACCCGCATGATGCGGTACCTCAAGCACCTGTCCGACAAGGACTACGCGCTCGACCGCGGCATGATCCCGCTCGGCAGCTGCACGATGAAGCTCAACGCGGCGACCGAGATGGCCGCCGTGACCTGGCCGGAGTTCGCGAACATCCACCCGTTCGCACCGCGCGAGGACGTCGAGGGCTACCTCGACATGATCGGCGACCTCGAGTCGTGGCTCGCCGAGGTCACCGGCTACGACACCGTGTCCCTGCAGCCGAACGCCGGCAGCCAGGGCGAACTCGCCGGCCTGCTGGCCATCCGCGGGTACCACCAGGCCAACGGCGACAGCGAGCGCACGGTCTGCCTGATCCCGTCGAGCGCCCACGGCACGAACGCGGCGTCCGCGGTGCTCGCCGGCATGAAGGTCGTCGTCGTGGCCTGCGACGAGAACGGCAACGTCGACCTCGAGGACCTCCGGGCCCGCGTCGCCGCCCACGCCGACACCCTCGCGGCCCTGATGATCACGTACCCGTCCACCCACGGCGTCTACGAGCACGACATCCGCGAGATCTGCGACGCCGTGCACGACGCCGGCGGCCAGGTCTACGTCGACGGTGCGAACCTCAACGCGCTGCTCGGCCACGCCCGCTTCGGTGACTTCGGCGGCGACGTGTCGCACCTCAACCTGCACAAGACCTTCTGCATCCCGCACGGCGGTGGCGGCCCCGGCGTGGGACCCGTCGCCGCGAAGGCGCACCTGGCACCGTTCCTGCCCGGGCATCCGTTCGCGCAGCAGGCCGACCGGCGCTCCGGTGCGACCGTCGCCGAGGCGGACGACCGCCTGGTGCACGCCGGTGGCCCGGTCAGTGCTGCTCCGTACGGCAGCCCGAGCATCCTGCCCATCACGTGGACGTACGTCCGGATGATGGGGCTCGAGGGCCTCACCCGTGCGACCGAGGCCGCGGTCCTCGGGGCGAACTACATCGCGGCTCGTCTGCGTGATGCGTTCCCGGTGCTGTACACGGGCGACGACGGACTCGTCGCGCACGAGTGCATCCTCGACCTCCGCCCGCTGCGCGACACCACCGGCATCACGGTCGACGACGTCGCGAAGCGCCTGGTCGACTACGGGTTCCACGCGCCGACGATGTCGTTCCCGGTGGCGGGCACGCTCATGGTCGAGCCGACCGAGAGCGAGGACCTCGCCGAGCTCGACCGCTTCGTCGACGCCATGCTCGCGATCCGGGCCGAGGCCGCAGCGGTGGAGCGCGGGGAGTGGCCGGCGGACGACAACCCGCTGGTGCACGCGCCGCACACCGCCTCGTCGGTGATCTCGGGGGAGTGGGCGCACGCCTACAGCCGCGAGCAGGCCGTCTACCCGCTGCCGGGCATCAGCGGCCGGAAGTACTGGCCGCCGGTGCGTCGCATCGACCAGGCGTACGGGGACCGCAACCTGGTGTGCGCCTGCCCGCCGATCGAGGCGTTCGCCTGATCCGATCGGCGTCGACTCCCCGTCGTCGCCCCCGCTCGGTCGCCGAGCGCGTCGTGCCCCGTCCGGTCCGCCGGGCGGGGCACGGTCGCGTCCGGGCGTCCGGGCGTCCGGGCGTCCGGGCGTCCGGGCGTCCGGGCGGCCGGGCGGTCACGACACCCCGCTCAGTTCCGCCGAGCGGTCATGAACCGTCGTCCGGACCCGCTCCCACCGACAGTTCGTGACCACTCGACGCGCCACCCACGGCAGGTCCTGACCGCTCGACGCACCCACTCAGCCGTACCCCTGAGCGATGCTCGCCCGTCCCCGACTTGCACAGAAGTGTGACGGAGTGCAATGGATTTCATGCGGATGCAACAAAAACGCACGCTTCACCGGCACGCGCGCGAATGTTGCATCCTCTCGCAAGGATCGTGCAACTTGGTTACCGGCGTGTAACCGTTCGCCCCTGGGTTTGGACGCCGCTGTTCACCTTGCCTACGCTGCAAAGGTCAAACGCGCCCGGGTGACACCGCTGTGCCCTTGCGCGTCCCATGCACCAGGAGGAACCTTGATCAAGAAGCGCGCCGGGCTCTCAGCCCTCGCCGTGCTCGGGGCCACAGCACTCGCCCTGACCGCCTGCTCCAGCAACAGCTCGTCGAACGGCGGTGACTCGGGCTCGGCGAACGCGTCCGGGATCGTCACCACGAACGGTACCGAGCCGCAGAACCCGCTGATCCCGTCCAACAGCACCGAGACCGGTGGTGGCAAGATCATCGACTCGCTCTTCGAAGGGCTCGTCTCGTACGACGCCGACGGCAAGCCGGTCAACGAGGTTGCCAAGAGCATCGACACCGATGACTCGAAGACGTTCGACATCACGTTGAACACCGGCTACACCTTCACCAACGGTGAGAAGGTCACGGCCGAGTCGTTCACCAAGGCGTGGAACTGGGCAGCCCAGAAGTCGAACGCCCAGGGTGCCAGCTACTTCTTCGAGAACATCGAGGGCTACAACGCCGACAAGGACTCCGAGCTCACCGGCCTCAAGGTCGTGGACGACGACGAGTTCACCGTCACGCTGAAGTCGGCGCAGTCCGACTTCCCGCTGTCGCTCGGCTACTCGGCGTTCGTGCCGCTCCCGTCGGCGTTCTACGACGACACCAAGGCGTTCGGTGAGAACCCGATCGGAAACGGTCCGTACAAGCTCGACGGCAAGAAGGCCTGGACCCACAACCAGTCCATCAAGCTCGTCACCAACAAGGACTACGAGGGCAAGCGCAAGCCGAAGAACGGTGGTCTCACGATCACGTTCTACGCCTCGCAGGACACCGCGTACTCCGACGCCCAGGGCGGCAACCTCGACGTCCTCGACGCCGTGCCGGACAGCGCTTTCAAGACCTACAAGTCCGACTTCCCGGACTCGAACGTCAACCAGGCCGCCGCGATCTTCCAGGCGATCTACCTGCCCTACTACCTCGACCACTGGAAGGGTGAAGAGGGCAAGCTGCGTCGCGAGGCCATCTCGATGGCGATCAACCGCAAGCAGATCACCGACAAGATCTTCGACGGCACCCGCACTCCGGCCAAGGACTTCACCTCCCCGGTGATCGCCGGCTGGAACGACGACCTCGAGGGGTCGGACGTCCTGGACTACAACGAGTCCGAGGCCAAGAAGCTCTGGGCCGAGGCCGACAAGATCTCGAAGTACGACGACACGCTCACCATCACGTACAACGCCGATGGTGGCCACGAGGCCTGGGTGACCGCGGTCACGAACTCGATCTCGAACACGCTCGGCATCAAGGCCGAGGGCAACGCGATCCCGACGTTCCAGGAAGCCCTGGACCTCCAGACGAACGACAAGCTCAAGGGCGGCAGCCGCACCGGTTGGCAGGCCGACTACCCGTCGCTGTACAACTTCCTCGGCCCGACCATGGGTGAGGGCTCGTCGAACAACTACTCGCGGTACGACTCCAAGGAGTACAACGAGCTGCTCGCCAAGGGCCGTTCGGCTGCGACGGTCGAAGAGGGCAACAAGTCCTTCGACCAGGCACAGGAACTCCTGTTCCAGGACCTGCCCGAGATCCCGCTCTGGTACTCCAACGTGACCGGTGTCTGGAACGCGGACAACGTGTCGAACGTCAAGTTCGGCTGGAACTCGGTGCCGCTGTACTACGACGTCGAGGTCAAGAAGTAACACCGGTCTCCTCGAGACCAAGGCGCGAGCAGGTATCCTGCCTCGCGACCACCGGACGGGGGTTCGGGGACTGCACAGGTCCCCGAACCCCCGTAACACGGTGACAACACCCCCACACAGCGGGCGCCCTCCCGCACCGGACATCCGTGCCGACCCTCGGACCGTCCACCCCTCACCACAATGAACCTGATCGACATCGCTCCGGACCGGGCAGTGATCTGATGCTCTGGTACCTCGGCAAGCGCCTCCTGCAACTCATCCCCGTGTTCTTCGGGGCCACGTTCCTCATCTACTTCCTGGTCTTCTCGCTGCCCGGCGACCCGATCGCCGCGCTGTTCGGCGACCGGCAGCCGTCGCCGCAGGTCATCGAGACGCTGCGTCAGCAGTACAACCTCGACAAGCCGTTCATCGTGCAGTACCTGCTCTGGATCGGCGGCGTGTTCCGCGGCGACCTCGGCGTGACCTACTCAGGTCTGCCGGTCAGCCAGCAGCTCGCGTCGGCCTTCCCGATCACCGCGCGCCTGGCGATCCTCGCGCTCGTGTTCGAGGCCGTCGCCGGCATCGTCGTCGGCGTCATCGCAGGGCTGCGCAAGGGCAAGCTGTTCGACGCCACCGCGCTCGTCGTGTCGCTCCTGCTCATCTCGGTGCCGACCTTCGTCGTCGGGTTCGTGCTGCAGTACGTCTTCGGCATCAAGCTCGGGCTGTTCCGGGTCACCGTCTCCGGCGAGGCACCGTGGAGCGAACTCGTCCTGCCGGCGATCGTGCTCGCGTCGGTGTCGTTCGCGTACATCGTGCGTCTGACCCGAGCCAGCGTCGCCGAGAACATGAGCGCCGACTTCGTGCGCACCGCGACGGCAAAGGGCCTGCCCCGTCGTCGTGTCGTCGGCGTGCACATCTTCCGGAACTCGCTCATCCCCGTGGTGACCTACCTGGGTGTCGACATCGGCAACCTGATGGTCGGCGCGATCGTCACCGAGGGCATCTTCAACATCAACGGTGTCGGCGGCACGGTGTTCCGCGCCGTCAAGCTCGGCGAGGGCCCGACGGTGGTCTCCTTCGTCGCCGTGATGGTCATCATCTTCATGCTCGCCAACCTCCTGGTGGACCTGCTCTACGCCGTCCTGGACCCGAGGATCCGCTATGCCAAGTAACGCCGCACCCCGCTCGGCGACGCACTACGTCGCCCCGCTCGAAGAAACCCCCCTGCAGGCGGTCGACCAGGTCAACGAGGACGAGAAGACCCGTTCCCTGTGGACCGACGCCTGGGAGTCGATGCGGACCCGCCCGACGTTCTGGATCTCCTCGGTGCTGATCCTGCTGATCATCGTCGTCGCGGTCTTCCCGGGGCTCTTCGCCCACGTCGACCCGAGAGCGTCGAACCTGGACAACAGCGACGGCGGACCCGAGGCCGGGCACATCCTCGGCTTCACCCGTCAGGGCTCGGACGTCTACGCCCGCGTGATCTGGGGTGCCCAGAACTCGCTCATCGTCGGCATCGTCGCGACGATCCTGGTGTCGATCGTCGGCATCGTGATCGGTTCCCTGGCCGGTTTCTACGGCGGCTGGCTCGACACGATCGTGTCCCGTATCGGTGACATCTTCTTCTCGATCCCCACCGTCCTCGGTGCGATCGTGATCATGTCGGTCATCCCGGCGCGGAACGCGATCACCGTCGCGCTCGTCCTCGCTGCGTTCGCGTGGCCGCAGATCGCCCGCATCATGCGTGGCGCCGTGTTGAGCGCCAAGCAGGCCGACTACGTCATGGCGTCGGCGGCCCTGGGCGTCAGCCGGTTCCGGACGCTCCTGCGCCACGTCATCCCGAACTCGCTGGCTCCGGTCATCGTGGTCGCGACCGTGTCGCTCGGCACGTTCATCGTCGCCGAGGCGACGCTGTCGTTCCTCGGCATCGGTCTGCCGCCGTCGGCCCTCAGCTGGGGCCTCGACATCGGCACCGCCCAGACGTCGATCCGCACGAACCCGTCGACGATCTTCTGGCCGTCGGCTGCCCTGTCCATCACCGTGCTCGCGTTCCTGCTCCTCGGTGACGTGGTGCGCGACGCGCTCGACCCGAAGGCGAGGGCCCGCCGATGAGCGAGACACTGACCCAGACGAACAGCAGCCGTACCGGTGGTTCCGGCGCGCCGCTGCTCGAGATCACCGACCTGCAGGTCGGCTTCAAGACCCAGAGCGGGCTCGTGCAGGCCGTCCGTGGTGTCAACCTCACCCTCGAGCAGGGCGAGCGGCTGGCCATCGTCGGCGAGTCCGGTTCGGGCAAGTCGACGAGCGCCCAGGCGATCATCAAGCTGCTCCCCGGTACCGGTGAGGTCACCGGCGGTTCGATCAAGTTCAACGGGCGCGAGCTCGTCGGGCTGAGCGACAAGGAGATGTCGGAGATCCGTGGGAAGGAGATCGGCTACGTCCCCCAGGACCCGATGTCGAACCTCAACCCGCTGTGGTCGATCGGCTTCCAGGTCGAAGAGGCGATCCGCGCGAACGGCATGGCGACCGGCAAGAAGGCCGTCCGTGACCGTGCGGTCGAGGTTCTGCAGGAAGCTGGTCTCGGCGACGCGTCGACCCGCCTGAAGCAGTACCCGCACGAGTTCTCCGGCGGCATGCGCCAGCGCGTGCTCATCGGCATCGGTCTGTCGAGCCGCCCGCAGCTGCTCATCGCCGACGAGCCGACGAGTGCGCTCGACGTCACCGTCCAGCGTGTCATCCTCGACCACCTCGAGAGCCTGACCCGCGACTTCGGCACCTCGGTGCTGTTCATCACGCACGACCTCGGGCTCGCCGCCGAGCGCGCCGAGAAGCTCGTCGTGATGTACAAGGGCCAGGTCGTCGAGGCCGGTCCCTCGAAGGAGATCCTCGCCAACCCGCAGCACCCGTACACGCAGCGTCTCGTCGCGGCGGCCCCGTCGCTGGCCAGCCGTCGCATCCAGTCGAAGGTGCAGCACCAGCGGGTCGACATCTCCGACGCCGGCAACGACGACGCCGAGCTGATCGCCCGGGCCCAGGAACGCGAGCACCGTCCGGCCGAGGACCTCATCGTGGTGAAGAACCTCGAGAAGGTCTACAAGCTGCGCGGCAAGAGCCTCGCCACCCGCGAGCTCAAGGCCGTCGACGACGTGTCGTTCTCGATCCAGAAGGGCACCACCACGGCGCTCGTCGGCGAGTCCGGTTCGGGCAAGTCGACCGTCGCGAAGCTCGTCCTGCAGCTCGAGAGCATCACGAGCGGCACCGTGCAGTTCGACGGCATCGACATCGGCGCGCTGAAGGGCAAGGACCTCTTCGACTTCCGCCGCCGCGTGCAGCCGGTGTTCCAGGACCCGTACGGCTCCCTGGATCCGATGTACAACGTCGGGAACACGATCGCCGAGCCGCTCGCCACGCACAAGGTGGGCGACAAGGCCTCGCGTCGCGCCCGGGTGCTCGAGCTGCTCGACCAGGTCGCGCTGCCGAAGTCGATGGTGAACCGCTACCCGAACGAGCTGTCCGGCGGCCAGCGCCAGCGCATCGCCGTCGCTCGTGCGCTGGCGCTCAAGCCGGAGGTCATCGTCCTCGACGAGGCCGTCTCCGCGCTGGACGTGCTCGTGCAGGGCCAGATCCTCGACCTGCTCACCGAGCTGCAGACCGAGCTCGGCCTGACGTACCTGTTCATCACGCACGACCTCGCGGTCGTCCGCCTCGTCGCGGACAACGTCTGCGTCATGCGCCGTGGGCAGATCGTCGAGAAGGCGACGACCGACGAGGTCTTCGCCGCCCCGAAGGAGCAGTACACGAAGGACCTCCTGGCCGCCATCCCCGGCGCCGGGTTCGAGTTCGGACGCTGATCCACCTGGACACGAACGAGGCCGGACGCCCCGTCGTCCTCCGCGCTGGTCGCGGGGGTGCGGTGGCGTCCGGCCTCGTCGCCGTCCTGGGCCTGTTCCTGCTCGGCGATGCGGCGTTCCGGGGGAGCTGGGACGTCGTCCTCCGCGCCGCCGGCCCGATCGCCGTGCTCGTCTGGGCGCTCTGGGTCCTGACCTACCGCCCGTGCATCGTCATCGACGAGCGCGCGGTCACCGTGGTCAACCCGCTCCGCCGCACCGTGGTGCCGTGGCAGGCCGTCGCCGACGTCCGGCTCCGCTGGCAGATCGTGATCGAGACGGTCGCCGGCCGGAAGGTCCAGTGCTGGGGCGGCCCGTCGCTGCCACGGCCGAAGCCGGCCCGGCGGGGTGAGCGGGCGGTCCTGCGACAGCCCGACGAGATGACCGTGCTGCTCGACCGCTGGTCCGAGCACCGCGAGCGCGCCGGTGCCGGCGACGCCGTGCGTGGCTGGGACGGGCCGGCCCTGACGGTCGGCGCAGCCGCGCTGGTTCTGCTCGCCGCCTCGCTGCTCAGCCTGTGGCTGGGAGCCTGACACGGCTCGCGATCGCGACCCCAGACGGACGGGAGGCCCGGCGCACGACGTGCTCCGGGCCTCCCGTCCGTCTGCTGGTCGCGTCCACGGCGTGACCAGCGTCGTCAGACGACCGCGCCGACCCGCTCGGTGAGCAGGTGCTCCTGGTCGGTCTGGATGCAGGCGACACCACGGCCGTGCACGGGCTCGAGACCCGGGTCGATCGTGCGGCACTGCTCCTGGCGGCCCTCGTCGAGGAGCTGGTAGAGCGGGCAGCGCGTGCGGAACCGGCACCCGTCGATGCGCTCCGTGGGGGAGGGCAGGTCGCCGTCGAGCAGGATGCGCCCGCGAGCGGCCTCGGCCATGGGGTCCGGCACCGGCACGGCCGACAGCAGGGCCCGCGTGTACGGGTGCTGGGGGTCCGAGAACACCGCGTCGCCGTCGCCGTACTCGACGATGCGGCCGAGGTACATGACCGCGACGTCGTCGGCGATGTGCCGGACCACGGACAGGTCGTGCGCCACGAACAGGTACGACAGCCCGAGGCGGTGCTTGAGGTCCTCGAGCAGGTTGATCACACCGGCCTGCACCGACACGTCGAGCGCGGAGACCGGCTCGTCGAGCACCAGGATCTTCGGCTCGACGATGAGGGCACGGGCGATGCCGATACGCTGCCGCTGGCCGCCCGAGAACTCGTGCGGGTACCGGTCGATGTAGCTCGGCTCGAGCCCGACCAGCTCGAGCACCTCGCGCACCCGCCGGCGGATCTCGTCCTTCGCGACACCGTGCACGGTGAGGGGTTCACCGATCACCGAGCCGATGTCGAGCCGGGGGTCGATCGACGCCATCGGGTCCTGGAACACGACCTGGATGTCGCGGCGCAGTGCCAGACGGTCCTTCTTGGACAGCGAGGCGGTGTCGACGCCGTTCACCCGGATGGTGCCGTGCTGGGCCCCGGCGAGTTCGAGGATCTCCATGATGGTGGTCGTCTTGCCGCAGCCGGACTCGCCGACCAGGCCGAGCACCTGCCCGCGCTTGAGCGTCAGGGAGATGCCGTCGACGGCGTGCACCTCGCCGATCTGCCGGCGGAACAGTGCGCCCTTGGTGAGCGGGAACGTCTTGACCACGTCCTGCAGCTCGAGCACGACGTCGTCGCCGTGGTCGACGGCCGCCTCGGGGACGTCCTCGGGGCGGGGGAAGATCTCCGAGCGCTCGAGGGTGCCCGCGGCGATCTCGTCGCGACGGATGCACGCGGCGGTGTGGTCGTCGAGCAGGGTGCCGTTGCCGATCGTCGTGACGGCGCCGGTCAGGACCGGGTTGTCGGCGCTCTGCGGCACCGACGGAGCGACGAGGGCGGGCTCGCCGTCGCGGCAGGCGTCGATGACGGCGGGGCAGCGGTCGGCGAACGGGCAGCCCGTCGGCTTCTGCGTGAGCAGGGGCGGGCGGCCGTCCAGCGGGACGAGCCGCTCGGTGCGGGCAGACGTCATGTTCGGCATCGAGCGGAGCAGCCCGATCGTGTACGGCATCACCGGCTCGCGGAACAGGGGGAGCACCGGCGCCGTCTCGACGATCCGGCCCGCGTACATCACGGCGACGCGGTCGGCGTTGCCGGCGACGACGCCCAGGTCGTGCGTGATGAGCACGACGGCCGCGCCGGTCATGTCCTTGGCGGTCTGCAGCACGTCGAGGATCTGCGCCTGGATCGTCACGTCGAGCGCCGTGGTGGGCTCGTCCGCGATGATCAGCTTCGGGTCGTTCGCGATGGCGATGGCGATCATCGCGCGCTGTCGCATGCCGCCGGAGAACTCGTGCGGGAACGCGTCGAGTCGTCGAGCCGGGTTCGGGATGCCGACGATGCGCAGGAGTTCCTCGGCGCGGGTGCGTGCGGCGTGCTGGGTGAGGGAGCGGTCGTGCAGGCGCAGGCCCTCGATGATCTGCTGGCCGATCGTGTACACCGGCGTCAGGGCGGACAGCGGGTCCTGGAACACCATCGCGATGTCACGACCGCGCAGCGCCGACATCTCGCGGTCGTTCCTGCCGACGAGCTCCTGTCCGTCGAACCGGATGCTGCCCTGCACCTGGGCGGACGACGGCAGCAGGCCCATCACGGCCATCGAGGACACCGACTTGCCGGAGCCCGACTCGCCGACGATGCCGAGGAACGAGCCGGGAGCCACCTCGTAGTCGACACCCCGGACCGCGTAGACGGGCTTGGTCTTCGGGTTGAACGTGACCGACAGGTCGGACACGGTGAGCAGCGGCTCAGTCACGGTTGGCTCCGGAGGTGGGGTCGATGGCGTCGCGCAGGGCGTCGCCGAGCAGGCTGGTCGAGAGCACGGTCGCGACGAGCGTCGCGGCGGGCAGGACGAAGAGCCACGGGCGGGTGACGGCGGACTGGCTGCCGGCGGCGAGCAGGGTGCCGAGCGAGACGTCGGGGATCTGGATGCCGAAGCCGAAGAAGCTCAGCGAGCTCTCCGCCAGGATCGCGGCACCGACGCCGAGCGTGGCGTCGATGATGAGCAGCGACGCCACGTTCGGCAGGATGTGCCGCCGGATGATCGTGAACGCCGGGACACCCATGAACCGGGCGGCCTTGACGTAGTCGCGTTCGCGCAGCGACATCGTCTGACCGCGGATCACCCGGGCCATCACCATCCAGCTGAACACCGCGAGGCCGACGATGAGGGCCACCCACGTCAGGTTCTTGAACACCGGGCTGAGCAGCACGAGCGCGTAGAACGACGGGATCACGAGCAGCAGGTCGATGACCCACACGAGCAACCGGTCGGTGACGCCGCCGAAGTACCCGGCGATCGCGCCGACGATGCCGGCGATCAGGGTCGCCGCCGGACCGGCGATCAGGCCGATGAGCAGCGACTTCTGCAGGCCGACCAGGGTCTGCGCGTAGATGTCCTGGCCGATGTCGTTCGTGCCGAACCAGTGCGCGGCGCTCGGCGCCATGCCGAACGCCAGCCCGTCGGAGTCGACGGCGTTCCAGTGGTACGGGTACGGGCCGAGGAACGCCCAGAGGATGATGAGGAGCAGGGCGCTGCCGCCGATGCGCGCGCGCCAGGTGCCGAACACCTTGCGCCAGAGCGGGGTGCGGCCGCCCTTCACCTCGATGACGTGCGCCGGCGTACCGGCGTTGCCGTCGCCGGGGTCACCGGCGGTGGTCGTGGTCGTGGGGTCGAGAACAGACACGGGTCACACCCTCACTCGCGGGTCGAGCGCGGCGTACAGCAGGTCCGCGAGGGTCCCTGCGATGAGCACGAGGATCGCCGTGAAGAGGATCGTGCCCGACGCCGCGTTGATGTCGTTGTTGCTGATGCTCTGGACGAAGTACTCGCCCATGCCGTGCCAGCTGAAGACCAGTTCGGTGATGCTCGCACCGGTCAGGATGAGTCCGAACGAGTACGCGAAGAAGGTCGACATCGGGATGAGGGCGACCCGCACACCGTGGCGCATGATCGCCGACCCGCGGGTGCGGCCCTTCGACCGTGCGGTGCGGATGAAGTCGTTCGACAGCACGTCGAGCATCGCCGAGCGCTGGTAGCGCGAGTACGTGGCGACGGCGCCGATGGTCAGCGAGATCGTCGGTAACAACAGGTGCCCGAGCCGGTCGCCGAGCACCGGGAAGAACCCGGTCACCCCCGGCGTGTACTCGCCGGTGAACCGGATCACCTGCGTCCCGACGCCCTGGTTGAGCGTGGTCGCGAGGATCATCAGCACGACCGCGATGACGAAGGTCGGGGTGGCCAGCACCGCGAACGACAGGTACGTCGACACCTGGTCGGACGTGCGGTACTGCCGGACCGCGTTCCAGACGCCGAGCAGCACCCCGAGGATCGCGCCGAGCAACGTGCCGATCACGAGCAGCCGCAGGCTCGTGCCGGAGCGGGCGATGATGTCGGCCGTCACCTCGGTGCCGCGGCTGCTCATGCCGAGCGAGCCGTGCGTCACCAGACCGACCCACCAGTCCCAGGTACGGACGAGGAGCGGGGTGTCCGGATCGGCGCCGAGCTTGCGGAGCGACGCCTCGATGGTGCCCTGCGGCACGGCCGGGTTGCGCCCCAGGAACCGGGCGGCCGGGTTGAGCGTCGTGCTGGCGAGGATGTACCCGAGCGTGGTCGCCACGATCGTCAGGACGATGTAGTTGACGATCCGCTTTGCGATGAAGGCGAGCATGTGGTTCGTGACCTCTGGGTGCGGCCGTCCGACCGGACGGCGTTGTCGGTGGCGACAGGCTAGCCGTTCGAGCGGCTGGGTGGGACAACGGAAGTGACGCTATGCAACATTCGTTACGAGCGTGTTTCGATTCATCGCACAGACCCTTGTGCCGCCTTCGGATGTGGCTAGGGTTCTCAACCAACAGGCGCGACGGCGGGGGCCGCCGCGGTCCAGCGCGATCTGCGCGAACCACAACGAAAGGGAATCCTCGCCATGCGAAAGAGGATCAAGGGCATCGCCGTCCTGGCCACCGCTGCGGCTGCTGCCGTCGTGCTGGCCGGCTGCTCCGGCGGCGGAGAGGCCGGCGGCGACAACTCCGCGGTCGCCGAGTCGTCGCTGAAGTCGACCGGCTGGACCGTCGCGGACCGCGCGGACGTCAAGGACGGCGGGTCGATCACCCTGCCGATCGACAGCGCACCGGCGAACTTCCAGATCAACAACCTCGACTCCGGAACCGTCGACGACCAGACGATCTCCGGTGCCTACCTGCCCGGCTTCATCCAGTTCAAGGAGAACGGCGAGTGGGAGGCGAACAAGGACTACGCGACCTCGGTCGAGCTGACCAAGGACTCGCCCCAGACCGTCGAGATCAAGATCAACCCGAAGGCCGTGTGGTCGGACGGCACCCCGATCAGCGCGAAGGACGTCATCGCGAACTGGAAGGCGCTGAACGGCACGAACAAGGCCTTCGCGCCCCTCGCCACCAACGTGTGGGAGGACGTGGACTCGGTCAAGCAGGGCTCCGACGAGCGTGACGTCATCATGACGTTCTCGAAGACCAACGCCGACTGGGCGAGTGTCCTGGGGTCCATCTACCCGTCCTGGGCGGTCGACACCCCGGACCACTTCAACAAGGCCTGGGCGAAGGGCCCGTACGCGGCCGACGGCACGACCTACGTGTCCGGTGGCCCGTACATCGTGAAGTCCTTCGACGCCAACGGCGGCGTGCTCACGTTCGAGAAGAACCCGAAGTGGTGGGGCGACGAGGGCAAGCTCGACACGATCGTCTTCAAGACGGTGTCCCGTGACGGTGTCGCCCAGGCGTACGGCAACAAGGAGCTCGACGCCTTCAACCTGAACGGCAGCGCCGACAACCTCAAGACGGCGAACTCGCGCTCCGACTCGAAGATCGAGCGCTCGCTCGGCACCACGCAGCGCCAGATCACGCTGAACGGCACCTCGGACGTCTTCAAGGACCAGGACGTGCGCCAGGCGTTCGCGCAGGCGATCAACCGCAAGGTGGTCGCCCAGGCGATCCTGTCGCCGGTGAAGAGCCCGGGCGACGTGCTCAACAACCTGACCTACCTGCCTGGTCAGGACGGCTACCAGGACGACGCGTCGAGCGTCTACGGCTACAGCACCGACAAGGCGAAGTCGAAGCTCGAGGACGCGGGCTGGAAGATCGGCTCGGACGGCTACGCGACCAAGGGCGGCAAGGAGCTCGACGTCCGCTTCGTGATCCCGTCGGACAACCCGAACTCGGCGAACGTCGCGCAGCTCGTGCAGCAGCAGACCAAGCTCGCCGGGTTCAAGGTGACCATCGACACCGTGCCCACCGACGACTTCTTCACGAAGTACATCACCACGACGACGCGTGACTTCGACGCCACGTACTTCGCGTGGCAGGGCACCCCGTTCCCGATCTCGTCGCTGAAGTCGATCTACTACCCCGCCGACGCCGGCCAGAACTACTCCGGTGTGACGGACGACTCGCTCGGCGCGGCGTGGGACAAGGCGAACGCCGAGCTCGACCCGGATGCCCGCATCAAGGACGCGCAGGCCATCGACAAGAAGATCGTCGCGGTCGCCGGCACCATCCCGCTGTTCGCCGAGCCGTACGCCTGGGGCGTGCGCAAGGACCTGGTGAACTACGGTCCGGCGCAGTTCCAGCAGTACTCGGTCAAGTGGCAGGACGTCGGCTACACGAAGTAGTCGGTACCGCGTCCACGAACGACACCCCCGACGTCGCACGACGTCGGGGGTGTCGTTCTGCGTCGTGACCGCTAGAACCGTGCCGCCGCCAGCGACGCCGCGACCCCGAGGACGACCATCGCCAGGATCGTCCAGCCGTGGGTGCGGTGCGTGATCGGCGCAGCCGTCACGCTCGACGGGGCGGGCCGTCCTGCACGGCCGGTGCGGGCACGTGGGCCAGCATCCGCGCGGCCGCAGCGTCGACGTCCAGGCGATCCGGGCCTCCCGGCTGGTCACCGGAGTGCGCGGCGAGACGCGCCGTCGGGCGGGTCGCGATCCAGACGCGACGGACGCCCTCGCTGGTGACCACCTCGATGCCGTACTTCGTGCGCACCTCGCTGATGCGTGACCAGGTGTAGGTGCTGGTCCGCCGGACGTCCACGATGCGCAGGTGCTCCGGCGTCAGCTCGATCCGGGGACGCCACAGCGCTGCCCACGCGACGAACGCGACGGCGATGCTCGGGATCGGCACGAGCCAGGGGGCGCCGCCGCCGAGCAGCGCCAGTGGGACGAGCACGACGGCCACGACCCAGAGGACGACGGCGAGGGCGCGCAGGCCGGGGGCGACGATGGTGGTGGGCACCGGACGAGGGTACGAGATGCCTCCCCGGAGACGCCCGGGGAGCGGGTGTGACACACCGGCGCGTATCTCCGGACGACCCGATTCCCCGGGGAGGCAGATCCTGGACGGACCCTCGTGCCGTCCATGGTCGTCGCCCCCAGTTGGGGTGTCAATACCCCATCTCGGCGCACTCAGCGGACTCCCACGCCGGGGGCTACGAAACGAGCAGTTCGATCTGTTCGCGGATGGTCTCGGCCTTCGGGAACCGCAGGCCGACCAGGCCGACGTGCCGCCACCGGACCACGCCGTCGGGGCCGATCACGAAGACCGAGCGGCGCAGACCGATGCCCGGTGCCTGCACCCCGTAGGCGCGGACCACCGAGCCCGCGGTGTCGCTGAGCAGCGGGAACGCGAGCGAGGACCCGCGGGCGAACCCCTCGTGCGAGTTGAGTGCCTGCGGGCTGATGCCCCACACGGTCGCGCCGAGGTCGGTGAACTCGTCGAGTTCGGCCTGGTAGCTGCAGAGCTGGGCCGTGCAGACCGCCGTCGCGTCGCCCGGGTAGAAGGCCAGCACCACGGTGCGGCCGATCTCGGCGGACAGGTCGTACTCGTCGTCGGTGCGGACGCCGCCGCGCACGACCATCCCCGGCAGGGTGAACGACGGGGCGGACTCGCCGATCGCGGGGATGCTCATGGGTCTCACGGTAGGGCGACCCGGCGGGGGTTGGCCCTCGGCGCGCTGTGCGGGGGCTGTGGATGCGCTCCGCGGCCTACGAGAACAACTGCGGGAACGCGTGCGCCACCCAGGGGTACCCGACGAAGACCACCGCGTCGAGCAGCGCGTGCGTGATGACGAGCGGCAGGAGCCGGCCCCACCTCGTGTAGATCCAGCCGAACACGACGCCCATCACCGCGTTGCCGATGAACGCCCCGAACCCCTGGTACAGGTGGTAGCTGCCGCGCAGCAGGGCGGTCGACAGGATCATCTGCCAGCGGCCCCAGCCCAGGTCGCCGAGTCGGGCGTAGAGGTACCCGATCACGATCACCTCTTCCTGCAGACCCGAGCGGATCGCGGACAGCAGCAGGACCGGGACCGTCCACCAGTACGAGTTGAGCGCGGCGGGGTCGACCGCGACCGTGATGCCGAGCGCCCGCCCCGCGAAGTACAGCGCGAGCCCCGGGATCCCGATGCACAGGGCGATGAGCGCCGGGCCGCCCAGGTCCGGCTTCGCCCGGAACCGGTCGATGCCGAGCCGGCCCAGGCGCGGTCGCGACGTGCTCCAGAGCAGGTAGCAGACGAGCGCCACCGGGGCCAGGTCCACCGCGATGCCGAGGAGCTGCCGGGCGAGGTCGACGTACTGCACCGTCGTCGACGAGGTGTTCAGGGCCGTCGACTGCTCGCCGAGCGGGGTCGTCTGGGACAGGTCGTCGATGATCTGCAGGATCGAGTAGAGGGCGCTGGCGCCGAGCGAGAGCAGCAGGACGATGGTGATCTCGACCCACGTTCGCCGACGGCTCATGCGCTGTACTCCTGTCGCTTGCGAACTACCGGTAGACTGGCGTGTCGGGCGTTCTGCCCACGGGTGCGGTGCTGTGAAAACACTGGCCCGACACTCTCCCAGAAATTGAAGGATGTCCTGTATGGCGCTCGCCACCCGGTCCGACCTGCGCAACGTCGCCATCGTGGCACACGTCGACCACGGCAAGACCACCCTCGTCGACGCGATGCTCACGCAGACCAACTCGTTCGACGCCCACTTCGAGGGCGAAGACCGGATGATGGACTCGAACGACCTCGAGCGCGAGAAGGGCATCACGATCCTCGCGAAGAACACGTCGGTGCTCTACAACGGCAAGCACGCGACCGAGTTCGGCGCGGACGGCCCCATCACCATCAACGTGATCGACACGCCCGGCCACGCCGACTTCGGTGGTGAGGTCGAGCGCGGCCTCTCCATGGTCGACGGTGTCGTGCTGCTCGTCGACGCCTCCGAAGGTCCCCTGCCCCAGACCCGCTTCGTGCTGCGCAAGGCGCTCGCCGCGAAGCTCCCGGTGATCCTGCTCGTCAACAAGACGGACCGGCCCGACTCCCGCATCGACGAGGTCGTCTCCGAGTCGCAGGACCTGCTCCTCGGCCTGGCCTCGGACCTGTCGGACGAGGTCGACGACCTCGACCTCGACGCGATCCTCGACGTCCCGGTGGTCTACGCCTCGGGTCGCAACGGCGCCGCGTCGCGCAACAAGCCGAACGACGGCGAGCTGCCCGACAACGACGACCTCGAGCCGCTGTTCGAAGCGATCCTCCAGCACGTCCCGGCCCCGAAGTACGACGACGAGCACCCGCTGCAGGCGCACGTCACGAACCTCGACGCCTCCCCGTTCCTCGGTCGCCTCGCGCTCCTGCGCATCTTCCACGGCACCATGAAGAAGGGCCAGACGGTCGCGTGGGTCAAGCACGACGGCACCGTCGTCAACGCCCGCATCACCGAGCTCCTCATCACCAAGGCGCTCGACCGCTACCCGGCCGAGTCGGCCGGCCCCGGTGACATCGTCGCCGTCGCCGGCTTCGACACGATCACCATCGGCGAGACCCTGACCGACCCCGAGGACGTCCGCCCGCTGCCGACCATCACGGTCGACGACCCGGCGATCTCGATGACGATCGGCACGAACACCAGCCCGCTCGTCGGCAAGGTCAAGGGCCACAAGCTGACCGCCCGCATGGTCAAGGAGCGCCTCGACCGCGAGCTCGTCGGCAACGTCTCGCTCAAGGTCCTCGACATCGGCCGCCCCGACGCGTGGGAGGTCCAGGGTCGTGGTGAGCTCGCACTCGCCATCCTCGTCGAGCAGATGCGTCGCGAGGGCTTCGAGCTCACCGTCGGCAAGCCGCAGGTGGTCACGAAGCGTGACGAGAACGGCAAGCTGCAGGAGCCGTACGAGCACATGACGATCGACACGCCGGAGGAGTACCTCGGCGCGATCACGCAGCTCATGGCCGCTCGCAAGGGCCGCATGGAGAACATGACGAACCACGGCACCGGCTGGGTGCGCATGGAGTTCATCGTCCCGTCGCGCGGCCTCATCGGCTTCCGCACGTCGTTCCTGACCGAGACCCGCGGCACCGGCATCGCCAACGCGATCTTCCACGGCTACGACGAGTGGGCCGGCGCGATCCAGACCCGCATCAACGGCTCGATCGTCTCCGACCGCTCCGGTGTGGTGACGCCGTTCGCCATCACGAACCTCCAGGAGCGGATGTCGTTCTTCGTCAACCCGACCGAAGAGGTCTACGAGGGCATGGTCATCGGCGAGAACTCGCGCGCCGACGACATGGACGTGAACATCACCAAGGAGAAGAAGCTCACCAACATGCGGTCGGCGAACGCCGACACGTTCGAGTCGATGACGCCGTCGCGTCAGCTCTCGTTGGAGGAGTGCCTCGAGTTCGCCCGTGAGGACGAGTGCGTCGAGGTCACCCCCGCCGCCGTGCGCATCCGCAAGGTCGAGCTGGACGCGTCGGCTCGCCAGCGCTCCTACGCGCGTCTCAAGCGCCAGGACGCGTAAGCACCAGCACGAGCAACACTCGCGGAGGCCCGTCCTCCGTCCGACGGCCCGGTCACCTGCAACAGGTGGCCGGGCCGTCGTCGTCCCGACGCTGATCCGCAGCGCGGCGCAGGGTCAGCGTCAGACCACTTCGCAGGCGATGCCCGAAGCGACCTCGAACGCCTTCCCCGGCCCGTCGATGCGCACACCGAACGCGTTGACCTGCACGCGGAACTCGGTCGTCGTCCCGGTCGGGTACGCGACGAAGAGTTGCCCGCGGCGCATCGCCGGCGAGGTGCAGCGGACGTCGACGCTCCGCGCACTGGTCCAGGAGCTGCTGATGCCGGCGGTGAGCCAGTCCAACGACTGCCCCGTCGGATTGACGGACCCGTTGAGGGTGACCGAACTCGTCACCGTCTTCGTCTCGGCGATGGAGCAGGTGATGTCGTCGGTCAGGACGTGACACGAGGTCAACGGTCGGAGCTTGTCGATCACACCGGGGTGGGTCGCGATGTGCTGTACGGCTCGGTGGGCGCCGCTGGAGGACACGCCAGCTGAGCACCTCGGGTCGGAACCGGACTTGTCGAACACGAACTCGACACCCGTGCCGGATGCCTGTGCCATCGACGTCCACGGGACGCTCGACCGGGAGAGCTCGAGACCAAGGTTCTGCCACTGGCCGTTCTGCACCATTGCATCCCGCGACGGCTCCCTCTGGTCGAGGGTCGTCTGACCGACGAAGTTCTTGCCGTAGACGTACGCGTTGATGTTGCCCTTGCTCCGGCCGTTCGCGGTGATCCGGTACGAGTCGACCGTCGTCGTCCACCGGGTGCCGTCACTGGCGAGTGTCAGGCGCGCTTCGCCGGTCATGCCGCCTGCCGAGCACGACACCGTCGTCTCGGTCGAGGGCATGTCGGCGAGCGAGGTGGCGATGCCTGCTCCGGACGGAGGGGCGATGGCAGCCGCAGCGGGCGCAGCGGCGATCAGGGTGCTCGTCAGGGTGAGCGCGGACACGGCCAAGGTGGTGGTCATTGAGAATTTCACATGACACGTTCTAGCAGTGATGTGCCGACTTGTGAAGATGTTCAGCTGCCCGAGAGTTGTACCGTGGTGCGCGTGACTCTCGACCTGCTTTCGATCTACCAGGACCTGCACGCCCACCCGGAGCTCGGCTTCCAGGAGCACCGCACCGCCGGTGTCATCACTGCGAAGCTCGCCGAGATCGGTGGGATCGAGGTGACGACGGGCGTCGGCGGCACCGGCGTCGTCGGTGTCGTGTCGAACGGCGAGGGCCCCGTGGTCTGGCTCCGCGCCGACATGGACGGCCTGCCCGTGCAGGAGCGGACCGGTCTGTCCTACGCCAGCGAGCACGTCGGCACCGACGACGAGGGCCGCGAGGTCCCCACCATGCACGCCTGCGGCCACGACATCCACGTCACGTGGCTGCTCGGCACGCTCGAGCGCCTGGTCGCGACCACGGGGGACTGGCGCGGCACGGTCGTCGCCGTCTTCCAGCCCGCTGAAGAGGTCATCTCCGGCGCCCGCGCCATGGTCGAGGACGGCCTGGTCGAGCGGTTCCCGAAGCCGGACGTCGTGCTCGGGCAGCACTCCGCGCCCGCACCGGTCGGCATCGTGGCCGTCGGCACCGGCCCCGTGATGGCGTCGAGCGACCGGCTGACGGTGACCTTCAACGGTCGTGGGGCGCACGGTTCGGCACCGCAGGCCTCGCTCGACCCGGTCGTCACCGCGGCCTCGGCCGTCGTGCGGCTGCAGACCGTCGTCGCCCGCGAGGTCTCGCCGAGCGACGCGGGGGTCGTCACCGTCGGCAGCTTCCACGCCGGCACGCGGGCGAACATCATCCCCGACGAGGCCGTCATCGAGATCTCGACCCGGGCCCGCAACGAGGAGACCCGCCAGCGCATCATCGCCTCGATCGAGCGCATCGTCCGTGCCGAGAGCACGGCCGGTGGTCTGTCCGAGCCGACGATCGTGCGTGCACCGGGCGCCGAGGTCACCGTGAACGACGCCGAGGCCGCCGCCACCGTGCTCGAGGCCATCCGCGCCGAGGTGCCGGGAGCCCGCGACCTGGAGATCGGGCTCGCCATGGCGTCGGAGGACGTCGGCCAGCTCGCCACCGCCGCCGGAGCGCCGCTCGTGTACTGGTTCACGGGGATCACCGACCCGGAGCGCTTCCGTCGCGGCGAGGAGATCCCGAGCAACCACTCGCCGTTCTACGCGCCGCAGGCCGAGACCGCGATCCCGGTCGGCGTCGACGCCCTGGTCGCGGCGACGCGCGCCTACGTCGCCTGACACGTCCTTCGGGAAGGAGGCCCGGGGCGGCCCCGCCGCGCACGTGACCGCCCCGGGGACGGCACGTTCACAGCCAACTCGCGCCGGGCCTCCCGGCTCGTCCGTTACGGTCGCGCCATGCGTTCCCTCCGTACCCCGCTGATCGCCGCCGTCGCTGCCGGCATCGCCCTGGCCGGACTCACCGGCTGCTCGACCCAGGCCGTGCAGCAGGCCACCGACCTCGGGTCCTCCGTCGCGTCGAACGTCGCCGACGGGGTCGCGGGCATCGACGGCAAGGCGATCCAGGACGGCATGTCCTCGGTCGCCGGGGGCATCGACGGCGCGCTCGACACGGCGCTCAAGGGCGCGGACGTGACCTCCGACGGCAAGGTGCCGGACGGGTTCCCGTCGGCCGACGTGCCGCTCGTCGACGGCACCGTGCTCGGCGGGGGAGCCGGGCCGAACGGCTCGGGGTGGGTCGCGCAGGTCCGGGCAGCCTCGGTCGACGACTTCCAGGCCGCCGTGCAGCAGCTCACCGACGCCGGGTACACCGAGTCGGCGAAGCGTGCGGACTCATCGAGCGCGTTCGGCATGTTCCGGAGCGACGCCTACCGAGTCGTCCTGACCTTCTCGGAGAACAAGGACAGCGGCGGCGTCACCGCGACCTACATCGTCACGCCCCGCTAGTCCCGTACCCTTGGGGACGATGTCGAAGGCCCCTGCCACGCGCCCCGAGCGCGTCCTGATCGTGCACGCCCACCCCGACGACGAGACGCTCTCGTCGGGCGGGACCATCGCGACCCTGCTCGAACGTGGCGCGGAGGTGACCGTGCTCACCGCGACCCGGGGCGAGCGCGGCGAGATGCTCACGGAGCAGTTGGCCCCGCTGGCGGGCGACCCCGCGCGGGTGGCACGGCACCGGGAGACCGAGATCGCCGCGGCCCTCGCCGCCCTCGGCGGGCCGCAGCACCTGTGGCTCGGCGGGCGCGGTGCCCGGCCGACCGACCTGCCGGAGCGTCGCTACGTCGACTCCGGCATGCAGTGGGGCCCGGACGGGCGGGCCACCGCCGCGGACGACGCCCCGGCCGACTCGCTCACCGCGGCCGACCTGGGCGAGGTCGTGGACGACATCCGCGCCGCGATCCGCTCCACCGGGGCCGACGCCGTGATCAGCTACGCCGACGACGGCGGCTACGGGCACCCCGACCACGTGCGGATGCACCACGCCGCGCAGTACGCGGCTCGAGCCGAGGAAGTCCCGTTCTCGATGATCGTCGACCCCGCCAGCGGTCAGGCCGACGTCACGGTCGACGTCCTGCCGGTCCGGGCCAAGGTGCGTGCGGCGGTCGAGCAGTACCGCTCCCAGGTCGCCGTCGACCCCGTGGACCGCGCCGACCCGAGCGCTCTGTCGTGGGTGATGCCGCACGGCGTCCGGCAGCACGCCCCGGCGGTCGAGGCGTTCCGGCACGACGCGGCCCCGCAGCCGGCGGCTCCGCAGACCTACGCCGAGATGTCCGGCCAGGGCAAGGCCGCGGCGGTCGTCGTCTCGCTGCTGCTCGGGCTGCTCGCGGGCGGGCTCGGGACGGTCACGCACCAGCAGACGATCGGCGCGTTCCCGGTCGGACTCGTCGTCACCACCCTCATCGTGCTCGGCCTGACCGTGGGCGTGCGGCTCGTCTACCGCTCGCGGGCGATGGTCGCTGCGATCGGCATCGGGATCCTCGTCGCGACGCAGGTGCTCGTGTCGGTCGGCGGGGAGAGCTCGCCGCTCGTCCTCGCCAACGCGGCCGGGTACGTGTGGACGTTCGCCCCCGCGGTCATCGCCGCCCTGGTCCTCGCGTGGCCGGACCTGTCGGGGCTGCGGTCCCGGACGGCCCCGGGCCGCGAGTAGACTCGAACCCGCTCGTCGAAGGGAGCACCCGAACCGTGACCTACGTGATCGCCCAGCCCTGTGTCGACGTCAAGGACCGCGCCTGCATCGACGAATGCCCGGTCGACTGCATCTACGAGGGTGACCGCTCGCTCTACATCCACCCCGACGAATGCGTCGACTGCGGTGCGTGTGAGCCGGTCTGCCCCGTCGAGGCCATCTACTACGAGGACGACCTGCCCGACCAGTGGGCCGACTACTACAAGGCCAACGTCGAGTTCTTCGACGAGGTCGGGTCGCCCGGCGGTGCCGCGAAGGTCGGCGTGATCCACAAGGACCACCCCGTCGTCGCGGCCGAGCCCGTCCGCGGCTGACCGGACACCTCGTGGCGCTCGACCTCCCCGACTTCCCCTGGGACCAGCTCGTCCCGTTCAAGCAGCGCGCCGCGGCGTACGAGGGTGGCATCGTCGACCTCAGCGTCGGATCGCCCGTCGACCCGACGCCCGAGGTCGTCCGCACTGTCCTGGCCACCGCGACCGACGCGCACGCCTACCCGCAGGTCGCCGGCACCCCGGCGCTGCGGCAAGCCATCGCCGACTGGTACGGCCGTCGGCACGGCGTCGCCCTGACCGAGGCGAACGCGCTGCCGACGATCGGCTCGAAGGAGTTCATCGCGGGCCTCGCGCTCTGGCTCGGCATCGGCCCCGGTGACACCGTGGTGTTCCCGGCCGCCGCGTACCCGACCTACGAGCTCGGCGCCGCACTGGTCCGCGCCGATGCCCTGGCCTCGGACGACCCGACGGCGTGGCCGTCCACCACGAAGCTCGTGTGGCTGAACTCCCCGGGCAACCCCGACGGCCGCGTGCTGACCCTCGACGAACTCCGTGCCGCCGTGGTCCGGGCCCGCGAGCTCGGAGCCGTCATCGTCGGCGACGAGTGCTACGCCGAGCTCGGGTGGGACCCGGAGTACGCCACCACCCCGACGCCCACGATCCTGGACCCCCGGGTGGTCGGTGACTCGCTCGACGGCGTGCTGAGCGTGTACTCGCTGTCGAAGCAGTCGAACCTCGCCGGCTACCGTGCGGCCTTCGTCGCCGGTGACGCCGCGATCCTGGCCGACGTCCTGGCCGTCCGGAAGCACGCCGGGCTCATGCCGCCACTGCCCGTGCAGCAGGCCATGGTCGTCGCGCTGCAGGACGAGACCCACGTACAGCAGCAGAAGGCCCGCTACCGGGCCCGCCGGAACATGCTCCGGCGAGCACTCGAGGACGCCGGTTTCCGGATCGATCACAGCGAGGCCGGGCTCTACCTCTGGGCCACCCGTGGCGAACCCGCACTCGACACCGTGGCCTGGCTCGCCGACCGCGGGATCCTCGTCGCACCGGGCACGTTCTACGGCGCAGCAGGGGGCGAGCACGTCCGCGTGGCCCTGACGTCGACCGACGAACGCATCGCCGCGGCGGCGCAGCGACTGGCGAGCAGCCGTCGCCTCGGTACCGCGTAGCACGGGCACGAGTACTCCGGGCGGGGGCCGCAATCCGTGAGGACCACCAAATCGTCACCTGGGATGTGTGCACGACCGACAGGTGCCGCGATTAGGCTGTCCTCGTGACTGACACTGCCAATGACGCTCAGAAGACGGCCACACCGCCCACCACGCCCGTCCCCGTGAGTCCCGCCGCCGAACAGCAGGGCGCGACCGCGACGCTGACGTTCCCGGGCGGCACGGCGGAGTTCCCGATCCTGCAGAGCGTCGACGGCGCGTCCGCGATCGACATCTCGACCTTCAAGAAGCAGACCGGGATGAACACGCTCGACTACGGGTTCGTGAACACCGGTGCGACGAAGAGCGCGATCACCTACATCGACGGCGACCAGGGGATCCTGCGCTACCGCGGGTACCCGATCGACCAGATCGCCGGCAACTGCACCTTCCTCGAGGTCGCGTGGCTCCTGATCTACGGCGAGCTGCCGACTCCCACCGAGCTCGAGCAGTTCGACGCCCGCATCCGTCGGCACACCCTGCTGCACGAAGACCTCCGCCGCCTGTTCGACGCCCTGCCGCACTCGGCGCACCCGATGTCGGTGCTCTCGAGCGCCGTGAGCGCCCTGTCCACGTACTACGAGGACGACATGGACGTCGACGACCCCGAGAAGGTCGAGCTGCAGACCGTCCGGCTCCTCGCCAAGCTCCCGGTGATCGCGGCCTACGCCCACAAGAAGGCCATCGGGCAGGCGTTCCTGTACCCGGACAACTCGCTGTCGTTCGTCGACAACTTCCTGCGGCTGAACTTCGGCACCATGGCCGAGACCTACAAGCCCAACCCGGTGCTCTCGAAGGCTCTCGAGCGGCTCCTCATCCTGCACGAGGACCACGAGCAGAACGCCTCGACCTCGACGGTGCGCATGGTCGGCTCGACGAAGGCGAACATGTTCGCCTCGATCTCGGCTGGCATCAACGCCCTGTACGGCCCGCTGCACGGCGGTGCGAACGAGGCCGTGCTCGAGATGCTCCAGCAGATCAAGGACTCGGGCGAGCCCGTGACGCGCTTCGTCGAGCGGGTGAAGAACAAGGAGCAGGGCGTCAAGCTCATGGGCTTCGGGCACCGCGTCTACAAGAACTACGACCCGCGCGCGAAGCTCGTCAAGGAGTCCGCGCACGAGGTCCTCGAGTCCCTCGGTGTGCAGGACGACCTGCTCGACATCGCGATGGAACTCGAGCAGATCGCGCTCGAGGACGAGTACTTCGTCAGCCGCAAGCTCTACCCGAACGTCGACTTCTATACCGGCATCATCTACAAGGCGATGGGCTTCCCTCCGCGGATGTTCACCGTCCTGTTCGCGATCGGTCGTCTGCCGGGCTGGATCGCCCAGTGGCGCGAGCTGAACAACGACCCGCTGAACAAGATCGGTCGCCCCCAGCAGCTCTACGTGGGTGCGCCCGAGCGCGACGTCCCCTCGCGCTGATCGACTCCGAGCGCCCCGCCCCACGGTTCCGTGGTGCGGGGCGCTCGTGCTTGTGCGCCGCCTGGCGAGTGTCGCCGTCCCGTCCGTGCTCGTCGTTCGTTGAGCGGGCGAAACACCCGGGCAGCCTGCGTGCGCACGCTGACATTTCGCCCGCTCGCGGGGCGGCGGGACGCGCCGCTCGGCTCTGCCGAGTGGTCGTGAACTGTCGTTCGGAGGGTGTCGAACCGACGGTTCGTGCCCCCTCGGCGCCCGCGGACGGTGTGTTGTGACCGCTCGCGGGGTGGGGCAGTGGACGCAACGACCTGGAGGCTCGGTGGCGGTCTCGTGAACGGACGCAGGGCCTCCAGCGCGGGCGTGCCGGGCGCGGGGCGCCGGGACACGCCGCTTGGCTCCGCCGAGTGGTCGCGAACTGTCGTCCGGCGGGTGTCGAACCGACGGTTCGTGCGCCCTCGGCGCCCGCGGACGGGGTGTTGTGACCGCTCGCGGGGCGGGGTGGGGCAGTGGACGCGACGACCTGGAGGCCCGGTGGCGGTCTCGTGGACCGGCTCCGGGCCTCCAGGCGGGGGTTTCGGGCGCGGGCCGGCGGGACGCGCCGATTACCTTCGCGGAGTGGTCGTGAACTGTCGTTGGGCGGGTGTCGAACCGACGGTTCGTGCCCCCTCGGCGCCCGCGGACGGCGTGTCGTGACCGCTCGCGGGGCGGGCCTCCGGGCGCGCGGGCCGGGCGCGGTGCGCTACGCGTGCAGCGCGGTGTTCAGCTGGATGCCCTCGCCCTTGCGCTGCAGTGCCTCGACGGCGCCGCTGACGCTGTTGCGGCGGAACAGGATGTTCGGGGTGCCGGAGAGCTCGGCGGCCTTGACGGTCTTCGGGGTGCCGTCGGGGTTCGGGGCGGCGCCGACCAGCACGACCTTGGTGCCGGCCGTGACGTAGAGACCTGCCTCGATGACGGAGTCGTCGCCGAGCGAGATGCCGAGGCCCGCGTTCGCGCCGAGCAGCGCGCGTTCGCCGAGCGCGACACGGTGCGTGCCTCCGCCGGACAGGGTGCCCATGATCGAGGCTCCGCCGCCGATGTCGGTGCCGTTGCCGACGACGACGCCCTGCGAGACGCGGCCCTCGATCATGGCGTCGCCGAGGGTACCGGCGTTGAAGTTCACGAAGCCCTCGTGCATGACTGTCGTGCCCGGTGCCAGGTGTGCGCCGAGGCGGACCCGGTTCGCGTCGCCGATCCGCACGCGGTCCGGCACGACGTAGTCGAGCAGGCGCGGGAACTTGTCGATCGCGTGCACGGCGATGCCGGCGCGCTGCAGGGACGGGCGCAGGCGCGTCAGGGACTCGGGGTGCACCGGGCCGGCGTTCGTCCACGCGACGATCGGCAGGTGGCCGAAGACGCCGTCGAGGGAGACCTCGTTCGGGCGGACGTGCAGGTGGCTCAGCAGGTGCAGGCGGAGGTACGCGTCCGGGGTGCTCGTCGGGCCGGCGTCGATCGCGATCTCGGTGGTGACGGCCTCGATGCGGACCTCGCGGCGGGGGTCGTCACCGACGTGCGCCTGCAGCTCGGCGGGGAACACGGCGTCGGCGGGCAGCGCGCCGAGGTGCGTCTCGGGGTACCAGGTGTCGAGCGTCGTGCCGTCGGCGGCGATCGTCGCGAGGCCGTGGCCCCAGGCGTGGGTCGGGCGGTCGGTGGCAGTCGTGTCGGTCACGGCTCCAGGGTACCGAGCGCCGGTCGGCGGGCACCGTCCGTCCGGACTGCCGGGGCGGTCGGGTCGCCGACCGTCCGGACTGCCGGGGCGGTGCGAGGGGCGGCCGGTAGGCTGCCCGCATGCCGGAGCACCTCGACCTCACCGCCTCGTCCATCGACATCACCCGTGCCATCTGCGACATCGAGTCGGTGTCCGGCAACGAGCAGGCTCTCGCCGACGCGATCGAGGCCGTGCTCGCACCGCTGCCGCACCTCGAGGTGATCCGTGACGGCGACGCGATCGTGGCGCGGACGAACCTGGGCCGCGACCGCCGGGTCGTCATCGCCGGTCACATCGACACCGTCCCGCTCAACGACAACCTGCCGACCGAGTTCCGGACCGCCGAGGACGGCACCGAGATCCTCTGGGGCCGCGGCACCGTCGACATGAAGGCGGGCTGCGCGGTGCAGCTCAAGCTCGCGTACGACCTGGTCGACCCCTCGGTCGACGTCACGTGGGTCTGGTACGACCACGAAGAGGTGAGCGACGCCCTGAACGGCCTCGGCCGCCTGGCCCGGACGCGACCCGAACTCCTCGCCGCCGACTTCGCGATCCTGGGCGAGCCGTCCGGGGCGCAGATCGAGGGCGGGTGCAACGGCAACCTCCGCGCCGAGATCCGCACGTTCGGCAAGCGCTCGCACAGCGCCCGGAGCTGGATCGGCGACAACGCCATCCACAAGACCGCCCCGATCCTGGCCACCCTGGCCGCGTACGAGCCCCGTACGGTCACGGTCGACGGGCTCGAGTACCGCGAGGGCCTGAACGCGGTCGGCATCAGCGGCGGCATCGCGGGCAACATCATCCCGGACGAGGCGATGGTGCACGTGAACTACCGGTTCGCCCCCTCGCGCTCGGCCGACGAGGCCGTCGCCCACATCCGCGAGCTGTTCGACGGGTACGAGGTCACGATCGTCGACCTCGCCGCCGGTGCCCGCCCCGGTCTCGACGCCCCGCTCGCGCAGGACTTCGTCGCGGCCGTCGGCGGACCGGAGCCCCGTCCGAAGTACGGCTGGACCGACGTCGCACGCTTCTCGGCGCTCGGGGTCCCCGCGGTCAACTACGGCCCCGGCGAGCCGGTCTTCGCCCACCACGACGACGAGCAGGTCCCGGTCGCGCAGATCACCGCGGTCGAGGCCGGGCTGCGTCGGTGGCTGACGGCCTGACGACGGCGGGGGCCACCCGGAGGACCCCTGCTCGGAACCGCTGGCGGGCCCGGTACCGGGTCGTCCCGTGGTGGGTGCGCATCACGGTCGTCTACGTGCTGGCGCGGCTGGTGACCGGTGCCATGATGCTCGCGTTCGCGGGTGTGCAAGCGGCGAACTCGTTCACCGTGCAGAGCCCGGGCTACCTGTCGTTCGCGTCGATCTGGGACGGCGCCTGGTACCGCGTGATCGCCACGGGCGGGTACCCGTCGACGCTGCCGGTCGACGCCGCCGGGCACGTGACCGAGAACGCGTGGGCGTTCATGCCCGCGTACCCGTTCCTGGTGCGCGGGCTCATGCTGCTCACCGGAGCGTCGTTCGAGTTCGTCGCGGTCTCGGTGTCGTTGCTCGCGGGACTCGGTGCCGCGCTGGTGTTCCGACGGCTCATGGGCCGGTTCCTCGACCCCGCACGGGCGACGTTCGCCACGGTGCTGTTCTGCGTCGCACCGGTGTCCGCGATGTTCCAGGTGGCCTACGCGGAGTCGATGGGCCTGTTCCTGTTGCTCGTCGCGCTGCTGCTCATGGTTGATCGACGGTGGTGGGCGATGCTGCCCGTCGTGCTGCTGCTCGGCATGACGCGGCCGACGGGCCTCGCCTTCGCGTTCCTGGTGGTGCTCTTCGTGGCCGCGTGGGCGATCCGGCCGGCGTGGGTGCGCTCGTCGGAGCCGCTCACCCTCCGCCGACTCGTGCCCCCCGCGGTGGTCGCCACGGTGTCGGGCCTGGTCGGTCTGGCGTGGCCGGCGATCGCGTGGGCGGTCACCGGGGTGCCGAAGGCCTACACCGACACCGAGCTCGCCTGGCGGTCGTCGTACATCGGGTGGAAGGAACTCGTGCCGTTCGCGCCGTGGGTGCAGGGGTTCGGGTGGTGGTTCGGGCAGCCGGCCGGCGCGGTGCTGCTCGTCGTCGTGCTCGTCGGGTTCGCGGCGTTCGTTTGCATGCCCGCCGCACGCCGGATCGGTGTCGAGCTCCGGCTCTGGGGCGTGGCGTACCTCGTGTACCTGCTCGCGGTGTTCTTCCCGCAGTCGAGCACGTGGCGCATCCTCGTACCGATCGCGCCGTTGCTCGGCATCGTCGCGTTGCCACGGTCGCGGGTGTACCGCGTGGCCGTCGTCGTCGCGTTCGTCGGGCTGCAGTGGGTCTGGCTGTACTACACGTGGTGGGTCGACGGCTACGACTGGACCCCGCCGTGATCGGTGCGGGGGCCCGCGGATCCGCGTTCTGCGGAGCATCCGGACGGCACATCCGACACCCCCAACCTGGGCGGTTTCGCAGTTGCCCCCTCCATACGGGATAATGGGGCTGCATTTACTGCACGAAAGGGGACATCTGATGGCAGCCATGAAGCCGAGGACCGGTGACGGGCCGATGGAGGCTGTTAAGGAGGGTCGACTCATCATCGTGCGGGTTCCGCTCGAAGGTGGAGGCCGCCTGGTCGTCTCGGTCAACGATGCCGAGGCCAAGGAACTCCACGACGCACTCGCTGAGGTCGTCTCGGCCTAGTACGTCGAAGCACCAGAACGGAAGGCCCGGAGCGTGTACGCTCCGGGCCTTCCGTCTGTCCGCCGACGATCCCGCGGCTGGGGGATCCGCGGCGCTGCCGGTCGGCTCCGGCAGGATGGGGCCGTGCCGAGGACGAGACTGCCGATCCGCCGCGTCGAGGAGTACGCGCCAGACCCGATGCCGCGCGACGTCTGGCCCGCGACGCTCGCGCCCGTGCGGCAGCTGCTCGACGACGGGCTCGACCTCGCTCCGGTGACGGTGCTGGTCGGTGAGAACGGCGCGGGCAAGTCCACCCTGGTCGAGGCGATGGCGCTGGCCTTCGGCATGGGGCCCGAGGGTGGTTCGACGAAGTCCGGGCACAGCACCCGCCCGAGCGAATCGCAGCTCTGGGAACACATCGCCCTGCACCGGGAGCCCGGCGCGGTGCGGTCCGGCTTCTTCCTGCGCGCGGAGACCATGCACGGGGTGTTCACCTACCTCGAACAGCACCCCGGGGGAGCCGAGCCGCTGTTCCACGAGCGGAGCCACGGTGAGTCGTTCCTCGACTTCGTGATCCACCGGTCGCAGTGGCCCGGGCTCTGGATCCTCGACGAGCCGGAGTCCGCCCTGTCGTTCTCGGGGTGCCTGGCGCTGATCGGACTCCTGCAGTCCATCGTCGAGACCGGTGTCGGCCAGGTCGTGCTCTCGACCCATTCACCCGTGCTCGCCGCCTTCCCCGGTGCCGAGATCCACGAGGTCGGCGAGTGGGGCCTGCGCCGCACCGGATGGCGCGACCTCGACCTGGTGCGGAACGAGCGTGCGTTCCTCGAGTCGCCCGAGCGGTACCTGCGGCACCTGGACTGACGTGCGCGAGCGCCGGCGGGTCGAACGCTAGTTGGTGACCTTCGTCAGCTGCAGCAGTCCGTCGCCGGCGGGCGACAGTGCGCTGCGCACTGCACCCGAGGTCGAGACCTCGGTCAGGAGCAGCCGGAAGTCCGTGGTGGCGCGGTCGCGCTTCACCGGGTCGGCCACGCGTCCGCGCCAGAGGGCGTGCGGCACCAGGACGGTGCCACCCAGGCGGGCGAGCCGCAGCCCGTGCTCGACGTACTCGATCACGTGCTCGGGGTCGGCGTCGACGAGCACGACGTCGTACGAGGCCTCGTTCATGCGGGGGAGCACCTGGTTCGCCCGACCGGGGATGAGCCGGATCCGTGCGGGAGCGGTGCCGGCGCTGATGTAGGCGTCGCGGGCGAACTGCTGGTGGTCCACCTCGACGTCGATCGTGGTCAGGGTCGCGTTCGGGGCGCCGGCGAGCAGGTAGAGGCCGGAGACCCCGAGGCCGGTGCCGATCTCGATGATGCTCGTCGCACGCGATGCTGCGGCGATGACGGCGATCTGCGCACCGATCGCGGGCGAGATCGCTTCGACCCCGAGTTCCAGGGAGTGCTCACGAGCACGGGCGATCGCCTCGGTCTCCGAGACGATGTCCTCGGCGAACTTCCAGTTCGACTCTTTCTCTGACACGCACACTCCGTTCGGGAGACAACTCTAGAGGTGCAACGCAGCAGCACGCGTTAGGCTCGCTCGCGTGGACATCCCGCTCGACAAGATCCTGATCATCGGGGTCATCGGCGTCCTCTTGCTCGGGCCGCAGCGCCTGCCGATGTACGCCCAGAAGCTGGCCGAGTTCGTCAAGGCCGTTCGTCGATTCGCCGACACCGCGAAGGAGCGGATGCGCGACGAGATGGGCCCCGAGTTCGACGACATCGAGTGGCAGAAGCTCGACCCGCGTCAGTACGACCCGCGCCGCATCATCCGCGACGCCCTGCTCGACTCCGGCACGAGTGCCGCAGCCGTCCAGACCGCGCAGGTGACGGCCTCCAAGGTGCGCGCGACGGCTCCCGTCGTGCCCCTGGCCGCCGGTGAACCGGCACCCTTCGACGCCGAGGCGACCTGACGCCCGTCACGTCCCCACCTGACGGACTGGAGGCCCGGTGCCAGCTGGCACCGGGCCTCCCGTCCGTCACGGGGTCGCGTCGCGACGCCCGGTCCTTCCCTACTTCAGGGCCGCCAGGAAGCGGTCGGTCCAGGCGAGGGCCGTGGTGCCTGCCACCGAGCTGCAGGTGGGTGACGCGGTGCTCTGTGCCGTCGGGCAGGGGGTGTCGCGGTCGAGCGACCAGGTGTGCACGCCCGCGAGCCCGTGGGACTTGGCGTACGCGGCGACGGTGTCGGCGTCCGCGAGGGTGAAGACCTCGTCGGCGGTGTCGTTGACGCCGATCATCGGGGTGACCTCGATCTTCGACGAGGCGATCCCGTAGGTGTGCTGCAGGTTCGTGACCGCCTGGATCGTGGACTGCCCCATCTGACACGTCGACCCGACGATCACGCAGTTGGCCGTGGTCGCGCGTCCGAAGTCCATCGTCATGAGGTTGATCGTGTAGTTCGTGAGCGCGGAGGCCTTGATCGCCTTGACGGTGGCGTCGCCGGTGCTGTTCAGCCCGCCGAACGAACCGTCGGACGCCGCCAGCGTGGCGAGCGTGAACGAGAAGCGCAGGCCGGGGTACTTCGCCTGCGCCAGGGCCGCTGCGCTCACCAGGTTCTGCACGTCCGCGGCGGACTGCCCGCTCTCGATGTCGAAGTCGACGCCGATCATGTGCGGCGAGGCGTAGCGGGCGATGAAGGACTGCAGCGCGGTGCCGGAACACTTGAACGAGCCTGCGGCGCCACCGGTGCTGACGATGTAGTTCACCCCGGCAGCGTCGAGCTTCGCGATGTTGGCGCTGGCGAACGCGTCGGCGGCCACCCCGCCCCAGTTCTCGCTGCCGCAGGTACCGGTGGCGAAGGCGAGGGTGATGGCCTTGAGGCCGGGCTCCCGCGTCGACACGAGGCTGTTGCTCGACCCGACGACCGGGATCCGCGTGCCGGTGACCGCGGTGTTCATGACGTTCGTGTTCCAGTCGAGGTTCACGGTGATGTCCTTGTACGGGCTGAAGACCAGACCGCTCGCGGTGCCGGTGCTGCCGTTGCCGGGCGTGGTGGTCCCACCGCCGCCAGGGGTGGGGGTCCCGCCGCCGGTGCCGCCACCGGTGCAGGTGCCGGACGACGTCCACGGCTGGCCGCTGCCGGTCGCGCCGGAGTGGGTCGCCGGTTCGTCGCCCTGGGTCCACCAGTTCGCGGTGTAGTTCGAGCCGTTCTCGCTGACGGTGGCTCCGCCGTTGTAGGCGGTGCCGGCGCTCCAGGCGGTCGCGCAGGTCGTCGCAGCGAGGGCCGGCGCCGCCGTGAGCGAGCCCCCTGCGACGATGGCGGCGGCGATGGTGGCCACGAGGCCCGATCGCACGCGGGTGTTCTGGTTCACACGGTTCTCCTGTCCTCGGTCGGACGTCGTCGTCCGGCGGGTGGAGCCCTCACGTCACATTCCGCAAGGGCATTGTGTAATGCCCTTGCATAATGCGCCAGGGTAGAACGCCCTGTCCATGAACGAACACACAGGATGCGCCGAACGGACCAGGGGAGTCAGGTCAGTCGCGGGTCGCGACGATCGTGTAGGTGGTCGGCATCCGGTCACGGTCGTGATCCGGCCAGGCCCACGAACCCGTGTCGGTCTCGACCATGCGGGAGCTGAAGCGCCAGGGCAGGGTCCGGCCCTCGTCGAGCCGTCGGAGCCGGAGCCCGGCACCGAGCAGGGCGTTCACGATCTCGGACAGCGGGTGCGGCCACTCGAAGGTGCGGGTGTTCGCCACCGTGCCGTCACCGGCGTAGGTGCCGGCGTCGTCCCACTGCTGCGCGGTGCCGTCCGGGAAGTACCGGTACCGGGTGACGAGCTCGTCGGCGTCCTCGTCGAGGGCGTACAGCGCCGGGTGGCCGTCGCGGATGAAGAACACCCCGCCGGGGCGCAGCAGGCCGGCGACCTGCGCAGCCCAGCGGTCGAGGTCGGGGAGCCAGCAGATCGTGCCGATGCTCGTGTACACGACGTCGAAGTCGCCGGTGACGGCGGCTCGGGCATCGAGGACGTCGGTCTCGACCCAGGTGACGTCGAGGCCGAGGCGCGACGCGAGCCCGGCGGCCGAGGCGAGGGCGGCGGGGGAGAAGTCGACGCCGGTCAGCCGGGCACCCTCGCGGGCGAGCGACACCGTGTCGGTGCCGATGTGGCACTGCAGGTGGCAGACGTCGAGGCCCGCGAGCGAGCCGTTCGGCAACCAGGGCGTCAGGGCCGGCAGGTCGTCGCGGACGACGTCGGAGCGGTGTCCGGGGTCGGCGAGGGCGTCGATCGCGTACGCGCCCTCGTGGATCGGCACCCGGTCGTCCCAGTTCGCGCGGTTGGTGGCGCGTGCGTGGTCCCAGTCGACATCGACGTGATCGGTGCTCATGACCCCGAGCCTAGGACAGCGACAACCCGAGCTTCCGGCCGGCGAGCCCGCGTCCCATCGTGGTGATCCGGTCGGCGATCGCCGTCAGGGCGACGGCGGACGGGTCCTCCGGTGCGCCGAGCACCACCGGGACGCCCGCGTCGCCGCCCTCGCGCAGCGGCACCGACAGCGGCACGCTGCCGAGCACCGGAACGGGGGCGTCCTGCCCGCGGGAGAGCCGTGCGGCGGTCTCGGCGCCGCCACCCTCGCCGAACAGGTGCAGCACCGAGCCGTCGGGCTGCACGAGCCCGGCCATGTTCTCGACCACGCCGATGACCCGCTGCCCGGTCTGCCGGGCGACGATCCCGCTGCGCTCGGCGACGTCGGCCGCGGCGGCCTGCGGGGTCGTGACGACCAGGACCTCGGCGTGCGGCAGCAGCTGCCCCACCGAGATCGCGACGTCGCCGGTGCCCGGGGGCAGGTCGAGCAGCAGGACGTCGAGGTCGCCGAAGAACACGTCGGTCAGGAACTGGTTCACGGTGCGGTGCAGCATCGGTCCGCGCCACGACACCGCGGTCGAGACGTCGTCGACGAACATGCCGATCGACACGACCTTCACGTCGTGCGCCACCGGCGGCAGGATCATGCTGTCCACCCGGGTCGGGCGGGGTGCGACCCCGTGCTCGTCGGTCAGGCCCATCAAGCCGGGGACGCTGAAGCCGTGCACGTCGACGTCGACGACCCCGACCCGCAGACCCCGGCGGGCGAGCGCGACGGCGAGGTTCACGGTGACGGTGGACTTGCCGACGCCGCCCTTGCCGCTCGTGACGGCGATGACGCGCGTGAGCGAGTCCGCGGTGAACTGGACGCCCTTGGGGCGGCCGGCTCGCAGCCGTTCGGTCAGCGCGGAGCGCGTGGCCGGGTCCATCACGGACACGTCGACGTCGACTGCGGCGACCCCCGGGACGGACCCGGCGGCGACGCGGACGTCGCGCTCGATGGTGTCGGCGGCAGGGCACCCCACGATCGTGAGCTGCAGGTCGACGCGCACCGCGCCTCCTGGCCGCACGTCGACACCGCGGATCATGTCGAGCTCCGTGACGGGGCGGCGGATCTCGGGGTCGATGACGCGGCCGAGCGCGGCGAGGACCGCCGTGCCGAGCTGTTCGTCGGTGGGGACGGCGTCAGCCACGGGTGGAGCTGTCGTGTTCGTCCGCGTAGCCGGCCTCGTCGGCGTCGCGGCGGTCGAGCTCCTCGAGCAGGGAGCGGAGCTCGGCGCGGATGAAGTCCTTCGACGCCATGTCCCGCATCGCCAGGCGCAGGGCCACGACCTCGCGGGCCAGGTACTCGGTGTCGGCCAGGTTGCGTTCGGCGCGCTGGCGGTCCTGCTCGAACTGCACGCGGTCGCGGTCGTCCTGCCGGTTCTGCGCGAGCAGGATCAGCGGGGCGGCGTACGAGGCCTGCAGCGAGAGCACGAGCGTCAGAGCCGTGAAGCCGATGGCCGCCGAGTCGAACTGCCACGGCTTCGGCGCCAGGGTGTTGTAGCCCATCCAGACCACGCAGAACAGCGTGAGCCCGATGAGGAACCAGGGCGTGCCCATGCCGCGGGCGATGCCCTCGGTCGCGCGACCGAAGGTGTCCCCGCGACCACGGCGGCGGCTGGGGAGCACACGCGTGCGCATGCCCTTCGGGGAGTCGAGCCGGACCTCTTGCCGGTCACGGTCGCGACGGTTGTCATCCGTTCGGGCCACGGGTGGTCCTCCTTCCCGTCGTCACGGGTGTCCTGCGCGGGCGTTGGCGTGGAAGCGGTGAGGGTTCCCCCTCGCCCTGACTTCGCCAGTCGTCCGGCAGGACGTGGTCGAGGACATCGTCGATCGTCACCACCCCGACGAGACGGTGGGCGTCGTCGACCACGGGGACGGACAGCAGGTTGTAGGTCGCCATGATGCGGGTGACCTCGGCGGCGCTCGCGTCGACCCGGACCGGTTCGGTCTGCTGGTCGATGAGCGTGCCGAGCCGCTCGTTCGGCGGGTAGCGGAGCATCCGCTGGAAGTGCACGAGCCCGAGGAACCGACCGGTCGGCGGCTCGTACGGCGGCAGGGTGACGCAGACGGCGGCGCCGAGCACCGGCGCGAGCTCGTGGCGGCGGACCAGCGCGAGGCCCTCGGCCACGGTGGCGTCTGCCGAGACGATCACCGGTTCGGTGGTCATCAGACCACCGGCGGTGTCCGGCTCGTACTCCAGGAGCATGCGGACGTCCTGCGCCTCCTCCGGCTCCATGAGCTGCAGGAGAGCTTCGCTCCGCTCGTCGGAGAACTGGGCGAGGACGTCGGCCGCGTCGTCCGGCTGCATCTGGTCGAGGACGTCGGCGGCGCGGGCGTCGACCAGCCGGGTGAGGATCTCGATGCGCTCCTGGTCGGGCATCTCCTCGAGCACGTCGGCGAGTCGGTCGTCCGGGAGTTCCTCGGCGACCTCGAACCGGCGCTCGGCGGGCAGGTCGAGCAGCGTCGACGCGAGGTCGGCGGGCAGCAGGTCGGAGTAGGCGGCGATGACGTGCTCGGCGGACTGGGCCTCGCCGGGGAGCTCGTCCTCGGTGACCTCGTTCCACGTCGCGAACGTCGTCGGGCCCTTGCCGAACGGCGACGGCGTGGTCTTCGGCTTGCGGAGGAAGAGCTGCGCGACCTCCCAGTCGCCCTGCCCGCGGTCCTCGATCGCGACGTCCTCGATGGTGGCGCGGATCCGCTGGTTCTTGACGAGTACCTTGCGGCCGAGCATCTCCGCGATGACGCGGACCTCGCCGCCGCGCTGCTCGAAGCGGCGCATGTTCACCAGGCCGGTCGTGATGACCTGCCCGGCACCGATCGAGGTGATGCGGCCGATGCTCACGAAGATGCGGCGCTTGCCGGGCACCTCGACGATGAGCCCGACGACGTGCGGGGGATCGGCCCGGCGGTAGACGACCAGGACGTCCCGGACCCTGCCGACGCGGTCGCCCGCGGGGTCGAAGACGGAGCACCCGGCGAGGCGGGCGACGAAGACCTTCGTGGCGCTCACCCGACCCAGCGTAGTCGCTCGGGTGTGGGCGTTCGCGCGCGCCGGTCGGCTGCTTCCGATCGGCTGCTTCCCTGAGAGTGCACGTGCGATTGCAAGGTGTGCGGTGAATGATGGCTGTGTGAGCAATCAGAGCCCCTTCGCCGGCAGGACCGCCCAGGCGTTCCCGACGCTGCCCAAGGGCGACGTCCTGGGAACGTACGACAGCTACCCCGACGCGCAGCGCGTGGTGGCGAAGCTGGCCGAGGCCGACTTCCCCGTCAACCAGCTCTCGATCGTCGGCAACGACCTGAAGACGGTCGAGCGGGTCACCGGCAAGATGACCTACGGCCGTGCCGCCATCGCCGGCGCGCTGTCCGGCCTGTGGCTCGGCATCTTCTTCGGCATCGTGCTCACGCTCTTCTCGCCGAGCGCCGGCGGCCTGATCCTGGCGGCCGCGATCATCGGTGCCGCGTTCGGCATGCTCTACGGCATCGTCTCGTTCGCGATCACGAAGCGACAGCGCGACTTCACGAGCGTGCACCAGGTGCTCGCCACGAACTACCAGATCGTCGTCAACCCGCAGCTGACCGGGCAGGCGCAGCGGATCCTCGGCGAGCACGGGGCGACTCCGTCCACGCACTGGAACGACGCTCCCCAGCAGCAGCAGCAGCAGCAGCAGTGGCGTCCCGGCCCCGGTGGGGTCCCGCCGCAGCAGCAGTCGCCGTACGGCGAGCACGCCACGCCGCACCAGCAGCCGGGAGGCCCGCAACACCCCGGCACGTCGGCCTCCGGCGCGCAGACCGGTGCGCCTTCGGGCCCGCCGCGCTACGGGACGAACGACGGACCCCGGTACGGGGAGACCCCCGAGACGGCCGCCGCCCCCGCGGCCCCGCCGGTGCCGGAGCGTCGACCCGAGGAGCCGCCGCGCTACGGCGAGCGGGTCGTCGGTGCCACGCCGCCGGAGCCCTCGTCCTCGCCGGACGCCCAGCGCGACGGGGACGGGGACAGCGACCGCCCCTAGCCGCGCTCCGGCTGCTGCGCTCGGGCTCCGACGGGCGTGATCGGTGGCCGGTGATGCGGTCGGGCGTCGGGTCGTTCGACACGCCGCTCACGTCCGCCGAGGTCGCACGAAGTGTCGCCGCCGAGTGCCCCGGGCGGCGCTGCGGCGACCGCAGCGGTGGAGTCCGGGCGGTCCGGGTGGTCCTGGCGGTCCGAGTGGTCGCAAAACCCCGCGCGCACGGCGTCGAGCGGTCAGAGATCGTCGTTCGGCGCCGGCCAAGACGACGGTTCGTGACCGCTCGGCCTCGGGCAGACGGCACGTCGTGACCGGGAGCGGTGCGGGCCCCGGGCGTGGCGGCACGGCACGGCACGGCACAATACGGCACCGCACCGCGGCGGACGGCATCGCACGGCACCGCATCGCCCGGTAGCGCACCGGACGGCACCGCACCGGACCGCATCGCACGGCACCGCACCGGACGGAGCCGCGCGGCACCGGACGGCATCGCCGGCCAGGCTCGGTCTGGCTAGAGGACCTTCGAGTAGCAGACCGACAGGGGCGCCCCGACGTAGGGCCCGAAGTTCGCGATCCGCCGGAACCCCTCGCGCTGGTAGAACCCGACGGCGCGCTGCTGCGCCGTGCCCGTCTCGAGGACGAGCGCCGGGGACCCGAGGTCGAGCGCGGCCTCTTCCAGCCGTCGCAGCAACGCGGCCGCGACACCGGACCCGCGGGACTCCGGTCGGACGTACATCCGCTTGATCTCCGCGATGCCGTCGTCGACGATGCGCAGCCCCCCGCACCCCAGGGGAGTACCGGACTCGTCCCGCGCGACGAAGAACACCGCGATCGAGTCGGCGGTCGGCTTCTCACCCGGTTCGGTGTCGCCGCCGTGCGCCCGGTCGATCTCCAGTCGCTGCGCGGCGCGGAGTCGCTGGGCGTCAGGGGAGTCGAAGTGCTCGACCTCGATCGAGAAGGTGTTCGGGGAGGCCTCGGGCATGGTCACCCGATCAGGCTAGCGGCCCGAGCGGGCGATCCACCCCTCCACTTCCGAGGGGGTCCGGGGGATGCCGACGGACAGGTTCTCGGCGCCGTCCTCGGTCACCAGGATGTCGTCCTCGATGCGGACACCGATGCCGCGGAACTCCTCCGGCACGGTCAGGTCGTCCTGCTGGAAGTACAGCCCGGGCTCGATCGTGAAGACCATGCCGGCCTGCACCGTGCCGTCGAGGTACATCTCGCGGCGGGCCTTCGCGCAGTCGTGCACGTCGAGCCCGAGGTGGTGGCTCGTGCCGTGCACCATGTAGCGGCGGTGGAACTGGTTGTCCGGCTCGAGCGACTCGGCAGCCGAGACCGGCAGGAAGCCCCACTCGGCGGTCTTCCGCGCGATGACCTCCATCGCCGTCGCGTGCACCTGGCGGAACGTGATGCCCGGCTTGACGATCGCGAACGCGGCGTCGGCGGCTTCGAGCACGGCTTCGTAGACCATGCGCTGCACGGGCGAGAACGTGCCGCTCACCGGGAGCGTGCGGGTGATGTCGGCGGTGTAGAACGAGTCGACCTCGACCCCGGCGTCGATGAGGATGAGGTCGCCCGGCTGCACGGCGCCGTCGTTGCGGGTCCAGTGCAGGATGCAGGCGTGGTGGCCGGAGGCGGCGATGGTGTCGTAGCCCACGGTGTTGCCGTCCGCGCGCGCCCGGCGGTTGAACGTGCCCTCGACGATGCGCTCACCGCGCGGGTGCGCGAGCACGGCGTCGAAGTCGCCGATGACGTCGTCGAACCCGTGCTTCGTGGCGTCGACGGCCTTGCGGAGCTCACGGACCTCGTACGCGTCCTTGACGAGTCGCAGCTCGGACAGGTCACGGGAGAGCAGGTCGTCGGTGGCCGGCGACCCCTCGGTCTCGTCCGCGCCACCGATCGCCGCGCCGATGCGGGCGTCGAGGGAACGGGTCAGGTCGTCGTCGGCTTCACGCACGAGCAGCGCCGACGTGTCGAGTGCATCGGCGACGGCCGTGAACGCCCCGAGGTCGGCGGTGGTCAGCCCGAGGTCGGCTGCGACGGCGTCGAGCGAGGGGCGCGGACCGACCCAGAACTCCCCGATCTCGGGGTTGGCGTAGAACTCTTCCGAGTCGCGGCCTGCGGTGGCGCGGAAGTACAGCGTGGCGTCGTGCCCGGAGCCGTTCGGCGTCATGACGAGCACGGAGCCGACGACGGTGTCGGTGCCCCAACCGGTCAGGTGGGCGAAGGTGGAGTGCGGGCGGAACGGGTAGTCGCAGTCGTTCGAGCGGACCTTGGCCTGCCCGGCCGGCACCACGATGGTGCGGCCCGGGTGCAGCTCGGAGATGCGCGCGCGACGCTCGGCGGCGAACGCGGCCTGCTCGCGGGGCTCGGGCTGCGCCTCCGAGCGCTCCGCCCACTGCGACCCGATGAAGTCCTTGAAGGTCGAGGACCCGGGGGTCGTGGATCGGTTGCTCGTCGCGCGGGGAGTCGTGTCGGCCATGCGTCCATCATCGCACCGCCCGGGGACACCCGGCCTGTGCGGCCGCTCACCTGTGGATAGCATTGGCCACGTGCCAGACCCGTTCATCGACCTGCACGCGCACTCCAGTGTCTCCGACGGCACCGAGCGTCCCGCGGAGCTCGTCCGAGCGGCCGCGGCCGCCGGACTCGACGCCGTCGCGCTGACCGACCACGACACGACCGCGGGGTGGGCGGACGCCACGGCCGCGGCGCACGAGCTGCCCCTGACCCTGCTGCCCGGCCTCGAGCTGAGCACCCGGATCGGCTACCGCAGCGTGCACGTGCTCGGCTACCTGGTGGACCCCGAGCACCCCGGACTGGTCGAGGAGACGACCCGGATCCGCGACGGCCGGCTCTCCCGCGCGCACCGCATGGTCGACCGCATCGCCGAGGACCACCCGATCACCTGGGCGGACGTCCTGGCCCAGTCCAGCCCCGGCGCCACGATCGGCCGTCCGCACATCGCCGACGCCCTGGTCGCCCGCGGGCTCGAGGCCGACCGGTCTGCGGCGTTCCGCGGCATCCTGCACCCGGCGTCCGGCTACTACGAACCCCACGAGGCACCGTCGCCCCTGCGCGGCGTCGAACTCATCCGGCAGGCGGGCGGCGTGCCCGTCATCGCGCACCCGGCGGCGTCCTCGCGCGGGATCGTCATCGACGAGCCGATGCTCCGCGACCTGGTCGACGCCGGGCTCGGCGGGCTCGAGGTCGACCACCGCGAGAACCTGGCACACGGCAAGCGCACCCTGCTCGACTGGGCAACGCGCTACGGACTGTTCGTCACCGGTTCGAGCGACTACCACGGCACCGGCAAGCCGAACCGGCTGGGAGAGCACCGCACCGCACGCGTCTCGTTCGACGCGATCCTGTCCGAGGCCACCGGCAGCGCCCCGGTCGTCGGCCCCGGTTCGCGTCTGGCCTGACCGCAGACCGAACGACCGGCCACCGAGTCTTCGGCCTGGCCGACAGTCCACGCGTCGGCGTGTGCGTGAACTGTCGCTGCGCGCGTGACGCCGGTCCGCGGGTGGAGACGGCGAAGGGCCCGTCGCGTCAGCGACGAGCCCTTCGGCCTGGAGGCGCTACTCGCCGTCCGACGTACCCTGCGGTGCCGAGGCGGTCGCCGAGGCATCACCGGTGCCGGCTCCGCGACGACGGCGACGACGGCGACGCTTCGCGGCGCCGTCGGTGGAACCACCTTCGACGGCCGAGCCGTCCTCGGTGCCCGCGGCGGCGGTGGGGGCGACCGACTCGGTGGCCGGAGCCTGCGGGGCGGACTGCTCCGAGCCTCCTGACCGGGTGCGGCTGCGCGACCGCGAACGCGACGCGTCACGCGAACCCGAGGCCGGGCGGTCGCTGCTGCGCTTCTCGACGGGGGCGCCGGCCGAGGCGGCGTGCGACGACGAGCCGGGCAGGCGGCCCTTGGTGCCCTTGGGGATGTCGAGTTCCTCGAACAGGTGGGGCGACGACGAGTAGGTCTCGACGGGCTCGGGGATGCCGAACTCGAGGGCCTTGTCGATCAGCGTCCACTTGTGCAGGTCGTCCCAGTCGACGAACGTGACCGCGATGCCGGTCTTGCCGGCGCGGCCCGTGCGGCCGGCACGGTGCAGGTACGTGTCCGGGTCGTCCGGGATCGTGTGGTTGATCACGTGCGTGACGTCGTCCACGTCGATGCCGCGGGCAGCGACGTCGGTGGCGATGAGCACGTCACGCTTGCCGGCCTTGAACGCCGCCATCGCGCGCTCGCGCTGCTCCTGGTTGAGGTCGCCGTGCACCGCTGCGGCGTTGAACCCGCGGTCCTTCAGCTCCTCGACGAGCTTCGCCGCGGCCCGCTTGGTGCGGGTGAAGATCACGGTCTTGCCGCGGCCCTCGGCCTGGAGGATGCGGGCGATGACCTCGTCCTTGTCCAGGGAGTGCGCACGGTAGATGAGGTGCTTGATGTTGGCCTGCATGAGGCCCTCGTCCGGGTCGGTCGCCCGGATGTGCACCGGACGGCTCATGAACCGGCGGGCGAGGGCGACGATCGGCGCGGGCATCGTCGCCGAGAACAGCATCGTGTGCCGCACCTCGGGGACGGCCTGGAAGATGCGCTCGATGTCCGACAGGAACCCGAGGTCGAGCATGCGGTCGGCCTCGTCGAGCACGACCTCCTGCACGTGGGAGAGGTCGAGCAGACGCTGCCGCTGCAGGTCGATGAGCCGCCCGGGCGTGCCGACGACGATCTGGGCACCGGCCTTGAGCTGCTCCACTTGGCCCTCGTAGGCCTTGCCGCCGTAGATCGAGACGACCGTGGTCGGGCGGTTCGAGGCCGCGAGCTCGAGGTCCTCGGTGACCTGGACCGCGAGTTCACGGGTCGGGACGACGACGAGCGCCTTCACGCCGTGCGCCGGATCGGCACCGAGTCGCTGGATCAGCGGCAGGCCGAAGCCGAGCGTCTTGCCGGTACCGGTCTTGGCCTGGCCGATGATGTCCTGGCCGGTCAGGCCGAGCGGGATGGTCTGTTCCTGGATCGGGAAGGGCTCGATGATGCCCTTGCCGGCCAGTGCATCGACGATGTCCTGGTCGATGTTGAGGTCTGAGAAAGTCAAAGAATCACCTTAGTTCTGGTGGAAGTCCCGGCCAGTCTACCGACGGGCGCGTGGTCCGGGGCGCTCCGGCCACCGGCGGGCGCGTGGTCCGGGGTGCTCCGGGGTGCGTCGGGGCGTCCGGGCGGGCGACCGGCGGGTGCCACGGGACGTGCCCTCTATGCTGGTCCGGTGGTCTCGTGGTGGAACCGGAAGCGCGCGGCGCAGCTCGCTGCCGCATGGCTCGCGTCGCGGAACCCGCGCGGAGCCGCGCAGGTCAAGCGGCTCGCACTCGACGACGTCACACCGGAGCTCGACGTCTACCTGGGGCAGGCCGCGTACCTGCAGCTCTCCGTCTACGAGACGATGGGACGGGCCGGTGCTTCGGCACCGACGCTCTCCGGCCGTCTGGTCACCGGGGTCCTCGCGACCACGGCGCTCGAGCGGCACCGCACCATCGTGGCCGAGATCGAGCGCAGCGGCGGAGACCCGGCGGCGCTGATGGCCCCGCACCGCGAGGCGATCGACCTGTTCCTCGAACGGACGAGCGGTGCCGACTGGTACGAGTCGATGCTGACCGGCTACGTGACGGCCGGCATCCTGAACGACCTGTTCGGCAACCTGCTCCGCTCGCTGCCGACCGACGTGCGGCAGCGGCTGCGTTCGGTGTTCGACGCCCGCGAGGAAGCAGCGGTCGTGGAAGAACTGACGGCCCACATCGAGAACGACCCGCGGATCGGTTCGCGCCTGGCGATGTGGGGACGGCGCCTGGTGGGCGACACCCTGCTGGTCGCCCGGTCGGCGCTGGCGTCGCACGCCCGAGAGGACCAGGAGCGGCTCGAGCCGGTCTGGACCGAACTCATCGCCGCGCACACCCGACGGATGGACGCGCTCGGCCTGACGGCCTGACGGCCTGAGCGGTCAGTCTGCTCGATGGTCAGGCTGCGCGAGTGTCAGGCGCCGCGGGTCTTGAGCTGCTCGTAGTACTCGGCGTCGCGCTTCTCGCGCTGCGTGCCGAGGAGCCACTCGACGACGAGGGCGGCCAGGCCGGACCCCACGAGGGCCACGACCCAGATCCAGGTGCCGTCGTACCGCCACCCGGCCCAGGTGAGCGCTTCCCAGAGGACGGCTGCGGCGATGCCGCCGACCGCGGGGCCGACGAGCACGCCGCGGTTCGACCGCCACGGCAGGATCACGTGCGCGACCGCACCGATGATGACGCCGCCGAGGACGGCGAAGAGCAGTTCCACGTCGTCAGGCGACGAAGCCGATGCGCCGTGCCTCTTCCGCGCCGACCTCGACGTACGCCAGAGCCGAGACAGGGACGATGAAGCGACGGCCCTTGTCGTCCTGCAGCGACAGGTGCGTCGACTGCGCGGTGAGCGCGTCGGACACGGCCTTCTCGACCTGGTCCGCGGTCTGGGCGGTCTCGAAGGCGATCTCGCGAGGGCTGTTGATGATGCCGATCTTGATGTCCACGAACACAGCGTATCCGAGCGGTCCCGTGCGGTATCGGGCGTTCGCCGCGGGCGCACTCGACGGCGTGACGACCGGTGCCCCGCGCGTCCGCAGCGGTGCTGTCGGCGGTCCTGGGTACCGTACGAGCGTGCCGCAGACCACGCTGATGCCCGCTCCCGAGGACACCGGGTTCGCGCGCGCACTGGTCGACGACCCCTCGCAGGCCGCGGTGCTCGCGCTGCCGGACGGCCGACACGCAGCGGTGATCGGTGCGCCGGGCAGCGGCAAGACGACCACGCTCGCCCGGCTCGTCGCCGACCGGCTGACCCGTCCCGACGCGATCACCCTCGACGGGCACGCGACGGTCCTCGCCCTGACCTCTGCTCGGACGGCTGCAACGGCGCTGCGTGACCGGCTCGCGCGGGCGGTCGACCGGGTCGTGCCGGGTGCCCTCGCACGCACCGTGAACTCACTGGCGTTCCAGATCGTCACCCACGCGGCGTCGGTGCAGGGGCAGGAACCCCCGACGCTGCTGACCGGTGGGGAGCAGGACCGGATCATCGCCGACCTGCTCGCCGGGCACGAACTCGACGGCGCCGGACCGGCCTGGCCCGACCCGATCACCTCCGTGGTCCGGGAGCGAGCCGGGTTCCGCACCGCCCTGCGCGACGTCATGATGCGTGCGGTGGCCGCCGGCGTCGAACCCGACGACATGCGGGAACTCGGCGACGAGCTCGGACGGCCCGAGTGGCGGGCCGTCGGCGACTTCGTGGACGACTACCGGGCATCGGTCACCGCGTTCCGGCCGACCGGACTCGACTCCGGTGAACTCGTGGCGTACGCCACCGCCGCGGTGCTGCGGCACGAGCTCCCCGCCGGCATCGCCGCCCTGCGCCTGGTCGTGGTCGACGACACGCAGGAGCTGGTAGAGGGCGAGATCGCCCTGCTCGGGGCGCTCGCGCGCTCCGGCGTGCAGGTCGTGGCCTTCGGCGACCCGGACATCGCCGCCTCGGCGTTCCGCGGCGCCGAACCGGACGTGCTCGGTCGACTGGCCGTGCGACTCGGGGTCGACCGCGTCGACGAGCTGTTCCTCGGCGCGGTGCACCGGCACCCCGCCCCCATCCGCGCCCTGGTCACCGGCGTCACGGGTCGCATCGGCACCGCGGCGGCCGGTCGGCAGCGCAGCGCGTCGGCGGGCGACCAGGATGCGCGGTCCGACGCCGTCGTGCACCTCGAGGCCGCCAGCCGGTCCGCGCTCGTCGTGGCGATCGCCCGTCGACTGCGCGAACACCGGCTGCTCGACGGTGTGCCGTGGCACCGGATGGCCGTGGTCACCCGCAGCGGTGCTGCCATCCCCGAACTCGTTCGGGCACTCTCCGTGGCCGAGGTCCCGGCGACCGCCGGTGCCGCACCCGTCCGTCCGCGCGACGACTCCGCGGCGAGGGCGCTGCTCGACGCGGCCGCAGTGGCGCTCGACGTCCTGCCGCTCGACGCCGCCCTGGCCACCGCGTTCGCCACGGGGCCCCTCGGCGGGCTGGACACCCTGGCGATGCGTCGGCTCCGGCTCGCCCTGCGGCGCGAGGAGCTCGCGGGCGAGGGCAGCCGCACCGCCGACGAACTGCTGGTCGATGCACTCGGCGCACCGGAGCGCCTGGCGACGGTGGACGCCGGGTTCGCGCGACGGGCGACCCGGCTGGCCCGGAGCCTGGTGCAGGCGCGTGCCGACGCCCAGGCGGGATCGAGCATCGAGGAGATCCTCTGGGGCCTCTGGGAACGCAGCGGTCTCGCGAAGTCGTGGGGTGCCCAGTCCGCCGCCGGTGGGGTCGGCGCCGGGGAAGCCGACCGGCACCTGGACGCCGTCGTCGGCCTGTTCACCGCCGCCAAGCGCTTCGTCGAGCGCACGCCGGACGCCCCCGCGCGGGTCTTCGTCGACGACCTGCTCGGCGCGGACCTGCCAGAGGACTCGATCGGCCCCGACCGGACCGCCGGTCGGGTGAGGGTGCTGACGCCGTCGGCGACCATCGGACTCGAGTGCGACGTGGTCGTGGTGCTCGGTCTGCAGGACGGCGTCTGGCCGAACACCCGGGTGCGCGGCAGTCTGCTCGACCCGGACGGCTTGGTGCGCGCTGCTGCCGGGGTCGAGCGTTCGCCCATCGACGACCGTGCCGCCGTGGTCGCCGACGAACTCCGGCTGTTCGCCCGGGCCGTCTCGCGCGCCACCACCCAGGTCGTCATCGGCACGGTCGCGAACGACGACGAGTCGCCGTCACCCTTCGTCCGACTCGTCCCGGTGCCGCCGGACCGTCAGCCGACCGTCCACCCGCTGTCCCTGCGTGGGCTCGCCGGGTCGCTGCGCCGCCGGGTGGTGGGCTCCGGCGACCACGAGGCCGCGTCCGCGCTGGCCCGCCTGGCCGAGGCCGAGGTGCCCGGTGCGGCTCCGGACGAGTGGTACGGGCTCGCCGAACCGACCACGGACGACCCCCTGGTCGACCTCGACGCCGAGCCCGCCCCCGAGGTCGAGGGCGGCGAGCCGGTCGCTCCGGCCGTGTCGGTGTCGCCGTCGCGCATCGGCACCTTCGAGGAGTGCCCGGTGCACTGGTTCGCGCAGACCTTCGGCGGCGGTGCCCCGAGCCCGGCGATGGGCATCGGCACGATCGTGCACGAAGCGATGGAGCACGCCACCGAGATCGACGTCGAGTCGCTGTGGGAGCAGGTCGAGGCACGGTGGGACGAGCTCACCTTCGAGTCGCCCTGGGTCGCCGACCGCGAACGCGCCCGGACCCGGCGGATGATCGAGGGGCTGAGCGACTACCTCCGCACCTTCGCCAGTGCCGGCCGTCGACTGCTCGGCGCCGAGACCTCGTTCGCGCTCGTGACCGGCCCCGCCCGCATCCGGGGGAGCATCGACCGCATCGAGGTCGACCCCGAGGGCCGTGTCAGCGTCGTCGACCTGAAGACCGGCCGTTCGATGCCCAGCGAGAAGAACGACATGCCGGAACACCCGCAGCTCGGCGCCTACCAACTCGCGGTCGAGGACGGCGCGGTCGAGGGCGTGCCGGCGGGGTCGCCGATGACCGATGCCCGGCTGGTGTTCGTCCAGAACCCCCGCGGCGGACAGGCGTACTCCGAGCGGACGCAGCACGCGTTCGACGCCGAGGCGCGGGAGGCCTACCGCGAGCGGTTGCACGGGGTGGCGCGGGGCATGGCCGGCCGGACGTTCGTGGCGAACGTGGACGACCACTGCGAGAAGGCCCGGACCGGGGTCGAGTGCCGGATCCACGTGGTGGCGGAGGTGACCTGGTGAGCGACACCGCGGACACGACCGACACGGCGGACGCGACCGGCACGGCTGCTGCGGTTGACGCGGCCGACACGGCTGCTGCTGCGCCGCCCGTCATCCGGCACGGCGCCGACGCCCTCGCCGACGCCCTCGGCCGCCCCCGTCCCACCGCCCAGCAGCGCGCCGTCATCGAGTCGCCGCTCGTGCCGGCGCTGGTCGTCGCCGGAGCCGGCAGCGGGAAGACGGAGACGATGGCCTCGCGCGTCGTCTGGCTGCTGGCCAACGGACTCGTCCGACCCGACGAGGTCCTCGGACTGACCTTCACCCGCAAGGCCGCCGGCGAACTCTCCGTCCGCATCAACGACCGCATCCGCGCGCTCGAGGACGTCGGGCTGATCACCCCCGGGGACGCCTTCGAAGCGCCCACCGTCTCGACCTACAACGCCTTCGCCAACGCGGTCTTCCGCGAGAACGCCCTGCTCGTCGGGCGTGACGGCGAGTCCCAGGTGCTGACCGAACCCTCGGCCTGGCAGCTCGCCCGTCGCGTCGTGGTGGCCGCCCGTGACGACCGGCTCGCCGGACTCGACCGCGACGTCGACACCCTGACCGCAGCCGTGGTGGCGCTCGCCGGTGCCACCTCCGAACACCTCGTCGAGCCCGAGGACCTCCGCCGGTTCGCGATCGAGTTCTCCGAGTTGCTCGAACTCCCCGGCAACCGCGGCAAGCCGTACAGGGCGATCACCGACGCGGTCGCCGCGATCGGCGCCCTCGAACCCCTGGCCGACCTGGTCGCCGAGTTCCGGCGGCAGAAGGTCGACCGCGGGTTCGTGGAGTTCTCCGACCAGATCGCCCTCGCGCTCGCCGCGGCCGAGTCGGCCCCTCGCGTCGTCACCGACCTGCGTAGCCGGTACGGGGTGGTGCTCCTCGACGAGTACCAGGACACCTCGGTGGTGCAGACCCGGTTCCTCGCCCGGCTGTTCCGCGGGCACTCGGTGATGGCGGTCGGCGACCCGCACCAGTCGATCTACGGGTTCAGAGGTGCGAGTGCCGCGAACCTCGCCCGGTTCCCGCACGACTTCGGCGGCGACGAACACGGCGTGGCCGAACCCGTCACCTTCGCGCTGTCGACCAGCTGGCGGAACCCGGTGGACGTGCTCGCGGGGGCGAACGCGATCGTGGCACCGCTGTCCGAGGCGTCCGAGGTCGACGTCGAACGGCTCTCGGCCCGGCCGGGCGCGGACGCCGGCACCGTGCGGGTGGTGTTCCCGGAGACCCTGCCGGAAGAGGCCGACGAGGTCGCGGCGTGGTTCCAGGACCACCGCCGTCAGGACCCGACGGGCTCGATGGCGCTGCTGCTGCGCGCGCGGAAGGACCTCGCGGCGTTCACGGCGGCGCTCGGTGCCCGCGGCGTGCCGTACCACGTGCTCGGCACGGGCGGACTGCTCCAACGCCCGGAGATCGTCGACCTGGTGGCGTGCCTCCGGGTGCTGCACGACCCGGCGGCCGGCAACGACCTGATCCGGCTGCTCGCGGGTGCCCGGTGGCGGGTCGGGGCGGCGGACATCGTCGCCCTGCACCAGCTCGCCCGGTGGCTGTTCCAGCGCGACCACACCCAGCAGCGGCTCGACGACGACCTGACCGCGGCGTTCCGGGCGTCCGTTGCCGCCGGCGAACACGGGTCGATCGTCGACGCGCTCGACTTCGTCGCGACCGCGCCCGCCGAGCACGGCGCGCTCGAGGGCATCACCGCAGCTGGTCGCAGCCGGATGCGTGCGCTCGGCGGGCAGCTCGCGATGCTCCGGTCACGCGCGGGGAGCGACCTGGTCGACTTCGTGACGCTCGTCGTGCAGGAGATGCGGCTCGACATCGAGGTCGCCGCGCACGAACAGGGCAGCGGCGCCTACCTCGACGCCTTCATCAACGAACTCGCCGGCTTCGTCTCGACCGACGACCGCGCCGACCTCGGTTCGTTCCTCGGGTGGATCGACGCCGCAGCCCGGCGTGACGACATGGGCCCGCGGTCCGAGGAGCCCGAGGCCGGCACGGTGCAGATCCTGACGATCCACGGGTCGAAGGGGCTGGAGTGGGATGCCGTCGCGGTGCCCCGGATGGTCGAGGGCGGCCTGCCGGCACGCCCGCAGGAGGGCTCGTCCGGCTGGCTGGGGTTCGGCCGGCTGCCGTACGAGTTCCGCGGGGACGCCGCCGAGCTGCCACGACTCGCATGGCGCGGGCAGGAGACCCAGAAGGACGTCACCACGGCGATCGACGCCTTCAAGGAACAGGTGAAGGCCCGCAACGAGGACGAGGAACGCCGGCTCACCTACGTCGCCCTGACCCGTGCCAAGCACGACCTGCTGGTGTCCGGCTCGTTCTGGGCCGGCGGGGTCCGCCCCACCGAGCCGAGCCGCTACCTGCGCGACCTGGTGGACGCCGGCGTCATCGACGGTGCTGCGATCCCGGAGACGACGGTGCACGACGAGAACCCCATGGGGGAGAACGGCGCGACCCAGACCTGGCCGCACGTGCCGTTCGGGCAGCGTGCGCCGCGGGTCCTGGCCGCCGCGGAGCGGGTGCGGAACGCGAACCCCGGAGCGGCGGGGCGCTTCGCCGCCGACATCGACCTGCTGCTCGCCGAACGGCACGCCACCCGGAACGCGAAGCACTCGGTCGCCGTCCCGCACCGGGTGCCGGCGTCGGGCTTCAAGGACTACCTGACCGAACCCGACTCCGTGGCCGAGCGGCTCCGCCGGCCGATGCCGGAGCGACCGTACCGCGCGACCCGGCTCGGCACGCTCTTCCACCAGTGGGTGGAGCAGCGTGCGCGGAGCGGTGGCGCGCTCGAGACCCTCGACGTGTGGGACGGGGAGCTCGACCTCGATGTCGACGACCTCGCCGATGCGTCGCCGGACGCTGTGGTCACCGACGACGACGCTCGTCGACTCGCGGACTTCCAGGCGACGTTCGCCCGCTCCCGCTGGGCCGGGCTCACGCCGATCGAGGTCGAGCGCGAGATCCACATCCCGTTCCTCGGGCACAGCGTCGTCTGCAAGCTCGACGCCGTGTACGAGATCGACGGGCGTGCCGAGGTGGTGGACTGGAAGACGGGCAAGGCACCGTCCGGTGCGGACGACCTGGCCCGACGCACGCTGCAGCTCGCGCTGTACCGCGTCGCCTACGCCGAGTTCACCGGGCGGCCGCTCGACCAGGTCGACGCGGTGTTCTACTTCGTCGCCGACGACCTCGAGGTCCGTCCGACCGAGCTGCTCGACCGCGCTGGACTCGAGCGTGCGTGGTCGGAGGCCGTCGGCAGCTGACGTCCCGCGGAAGGCGCGTCGTGCTCGTGTCGTGCTCCGCCCGTGTCGTGCTGCGCCCGTCGCGCGTCGCGCGCTGCGCGCTGCGCGCTGCGTGCGAGGCGCGCCGCGCTCGTCGCGCGCTGTGCTCTGTCGCGCTGAGCCCGTGTCGAGCCGCGCCCGTGTCGTGCTCCGCCCGTGTCGTGTCGTGCTCCGCCCTGGAGGCCCGGTGCCGGTCCGCCGGGCCTGCACCGGGCCTCCAGGCGGTCGCTTCAGGTGCCCGCGCGGCCGTGACTGGTCACCACACCCCGCAGGACGCACAGCGAGTGGTCACAGACCGTCGGGTGGACACCCTGCGACCGACAGGTCGTGACCGCTCGGCGGAACTGAGCGGGGAGTCGTGACCACCGTGCGGCGGTGTGGACGAGAGGTGTGGGACGAGACGGTGCGGAACGAGACGGCGTCAGCCGTGACGGCGTTCGGTGGAGGACAACAGCTGCTCCACCTCGCCGATCTCCATCGTCTCCGGTGACACGGACTGCAGCGGTTCCGCACTCGGGGCGTGCACCGCGTCGACCAGGCGGTGCATCATCGAGACGGCGTCGTCGACGACCTCGGTGCTCTTCGCCTGCACGCCGTGCAGCAGCCAGTGCGCCGTCTCGAGCTCGTGGTGCACGCGCGCACGCTGAGCGAGCTGGCGGTCGCGTCCGCCGCCGTTCGCCTCGTAGGCGCTGAGGACGGTGTCGAAGGCGTCGCGGCGGCCGGCGAGCACCCAGGCGAGGTCCTTCGCCGGGTCGCCGAGCCGCAGCTCGCCCCAGTCGAGGACCCCGGTCACCGCATCGCCGTCGACGAGCAGGGCTCCGGTGCCGAGCGACCCGTGCACGACGGTCGGTGTGAACTGCCAGAGCTGCTGGTCGCGAGCGGCGCCCTCCCAACGTTCGACGAGCGCGGCGGGGACGAGCTTGGTCGCCACGGCGCGGTCCATCACCGAGACTGCGGACCGGAGCACCTCGAACGGCGTGAGCGAGGGCAGCCCGGCGTCGGAGACGAAGCTCGTCGGCAGCTGGTGGATCGAGGCGACGGCACGGCCGACGCTGGTCGCGAGGTCGGGACGCTCGACGAGCGACGCGAGGGTCGGGTGGGTCCCGGCCAGTCGGGTCGTGACGATGGCGCGCGTCGACCCGATCGGGGCCTGGCCGCGGTACTCGGCGACGCCGAACGGCAGCCGCGTGCGGATGCCGGCGCTCAGCGCACGGATGGCGACGAGGTCGGCTGACTGCCGGGCCTCGGCGCGCTGGTTCCGGGGGCGGCGGATGACGATCTCGGTGCCGTCGGCGTCGCGGAGGAGCGCCGACTCGTAGTCGCCGGCCGCGGCCGAGCCGAGCGTGCGCGTGCCCGTGACGAGGAGACCTGGAACGGCCGTCGTCGCCAACGCGGCTAGAGTGAACTGGGATCCCGCCATGCCCCTCAGGGTAGGCGCGTGACGCGTGCACGGCTGCACGCCACGCTGTTCGGCGGCCCGCACGCCCACCGCACGTCTCCTGCACGTCCGCACCCGATCCGAGGAGCTCTCCCGCCGTGACCGTCGAGTTCGCCGCCCGGCTCCCGCTCTCCCGCAACGAACTCGACCGCGACGCCGAGTTCCGCACGACCGACGACGTCGAGCGCGTCCTGCGCGAGGACGAGCACACCCGGTACCTGCCGGTGCGTGGTGCGGAGATGCTCCGGAACGCCGACGGCACCCTGCGCTTCGTGGCCGCGACGGAGATCCCGGTCGACACCGTGACCCTGTACCTCGGCCGTGCGGTGTCGGACGCCGCGGACGCCCCGGCGGGTACCCGCTTCGTCGCCGCCCTGATCGACAGCGCGACGGCCACCGCCATCGAACCCGACGACGACGCCTGGCAGAGCCTCCGGATGTTCGGCACCGAGCTCTCGCCGCGCGACCAGGGACTGGCGGTCGAAGCCGTGGCCATGGCCAACTGGCACGCCGTGCACGGCTTCTCGCCGCGCACCGGGTCGCCCACGGCTGTCGTCAGCGGCGGATGGGTCCGCCGCGACCCCGAGGGACACGACCTCTTCCCGCGCACGGACGCGGCGATCATCGTCGGGGTCGTCGACGCCGACGACCGGATCCTGCTCGGTTCCAATGCCGCGTGGGACGCCGACCGGTACTCGCTGCTGGCCGGGTTCGTCGAGCCGGGGGAGTCGCTGGAGGACGCCGTCCGCCGCGAGGTCTGGGAGGAGTCCGGCGTCCGCGTCGAGGAGCCCGAGTACCTCGGCTCGCAGCCGTGGCCGTTCCCCGCGTCGCTGATGGTGGGCTTCCGTGCCCGTGCAGCCGGCGGTGACCCGACGACCGCCCGCCCCGACGGCGTGGAGATCTTGGACGTCCGGTGGTTCTCGCGCGACGAGATCCGCGAGCGCGCCGGCGACACCCTGCTGCTCCCGGGACGCACCTCGATCGCCCGCGCCATCATCGAGGAGTGGTACGGCGGGCCGCTGGACCTGCCGTGAGCGTCGCCGGTCCGCGCGGCGCAACGGGCGCAGGGGCAGTCGAGCCCCGGCCGCCGTCGCCCGACGAACTGCTCGCCGCGCTCGACGCCGAGCAGCGGACGGTCGCCCGCACCCTGCTCGGTCCGGTCGCGGTGCTGGCCGGAGCCGGGACGGGCAAGACCCGTGCGATCACGCACCGGATCGCCTACGGGGTCGCCACCGGGACCTACGCCCCGAACCACGTCCTCGCGCTGACCTTCACGACCCGCGCCGCCGGTGAACTGCGGTCGCGCCTGCGCGCGCTCGGTGCCGGGACGGTCCAGGCGCGCACCTTCCACGCCGCGGCGATGGCGCAGCTCAGCTACTTCTGGCCGGACACCGTCGGTGGGCACGCCCCCAAGATCGTCGAGTCCAAGGGTCGGATGATCGCCCACGCCGCGGACACGGTCGGCATGCACGTCGACACCCCGGTGCTCCGTGACCTGGCCGCCGAGGTCGAGTGGCGCAAGGTGCAGATGCTCTCGCTCGACGAGTACGAGGCCGCCGCCGCGGGCCGGGTGATGCCGCGGGACACCACACCGCGCCGGGTCATCGACCTGATGAAGGCGTACGAGCGGTTGAAGGACGACCGACGGCAACTCGACTTCGAGGATGTCCTGCTGGCGACCCTCGGCATGGTCGAGTCCGAGCCCCGCGTGGCGTCGTACGTGCGGCAGCAGTACCGGTTCTTCGTGGTCGACGAGTACCAGGACGTCTCGCCGGTGCAGCACGACCTGCTGCGGGCCTGGCTGGGTGGCCGTGACGACCTGTGCGTCGTCGGCGACGCCAGTCAGACCATCTACTCGTTCGCCGGCGCCTCGAGCGACTACCTGCTCGGGTTCGGGTCGGAGTTCCCGCGCGGGTCGGTGCTGCGCCTCGAGCGGAACTACCGCTCCACCCGCGAGGTCGTGTCCGCTGCCAACACGCTGATGCGCGGCCAGCCCGGGGCACTCGACCTGGTGGCCCAGAGCCAGGAACCGGGCCCGGAACCGGTCGTGCTGGCCTGTGTCCACGACGGAGACGAGGCGCAGACCATCGCCCGCCGCATCGCCGAGCTCGTCGGAGCCGGAGCGTCCTACGGGGAATGCGCTGTGCTCTTCCGCGTCGGGGCGCAGTCCGCCGCGCTCGAGTCCGCGCTCGGCCGGAACGGCATCCCGTACCGCGTGCAGGGAGGTACCCGCTTCTTCAACCGCCCGGAGGTCAAGCTCGCCGTCCACCACATGCGCGGCGAGGCGATCCGGCAGACCGACGACGAGCTGACCCGACGGGTCCGGCTGGTGCTGCAGGTCAGCGGCTGGACGGAGACGCCGCCGGAGGGCACCGGCGCAGTGCGCGAGCAGTGGGAAGCGCTGCAAGCGATCATGGGCTTGGCCGAGGACGCCCCCGCCGGCACGACGATGCAGCAGTTCACCCAGGACCTGGTGGACCGTGCGGCGACCCACCACGAGCCCGAGGTCGACGCCGTCACGCTCGCGACGCTGCACTCGTCGAAGGGCCTGGAGTGGCCGCACGTGGTCATCGCCGGCGCCGCCGAGGGCCTCCTGCCGATCTCGCACGCGTCGACCGACACCGAGGTGGACGAGGAACGACGCCTGTTCTACGTCGGGCTGACCCGAGCCCGCCGATCCGTCACGATCACGTGGTCGCAACAGGGCTCCACGCGTGGGGGAGCCCGGGCTCCGAGTCGGTTCCTGGCAGCGCTCGGCACGCGCACCGCGGATGGGGTCGGACCGGCGAACGGCTGACCGACAGGTCGTCGCGCTCGAAGACGACCTGGTCGGGTTCGGCCTGTTGCGTCCGGAGCGGGAGCCGTTCCAGCAGCATCCGCGTCGCGGCGGCGGCCACCGCAGCCGCTCGCCACGGTGAGAGCGGTGCCGGGTGCCGGCCCCACACCTGGGCGGCGATGGCCGGCCAAGCCGGGTCGTCGTCGACGCGTGCGTACTCAGCGCACTGGAGGCACGGCCCGGCTCCCGGCACGACGAACGGACCGAGGCGGACGCGTCCGTCCCCGACGACGACCGCCAGGTGCGGCACACCCCGACGGGTCCACGCGGCGCGGAGCGCCGGGTCGACGACGTGGTCGGCCACCACAACGGCGAGGCGTGGTTCGGGCTCGGGCAGCACGATCGGTCCTCCGGCGGGTGCGGTGGTGCGGCTGACCGTCACGCCCTCGCCGGACAGGAACGCCGCCACGGTGTCGGCGAGGACACCGGCGCCGTGCACCTCGATGCGTTCGAGCGGTTCGGGCAGGACCTCGACCACCGCGGGCGACGCGGCACCGAGCACCCCGGCAGCACGTTCCGGGGAACACCCTGACGCGGTCGCGAGGCCGGACAGCACGTCGTGCCCGGTCTCTCGTCGGAGGCCGTTGAGGAACCGCTCTTCACCCGTGGTGGGCACCGCGACGACTGCGCGCGGGGGATCGACCCCGAGCTGGATCGTGGCGGGGTCACGCCAGACGAACTCGAGCGTCGGATCGATGCGGATGCCCATGACCCCACGGTGCCGGAGTGCGCGGCACGCGTGGGGTCACAAGAGGGATCTGTGGAGAACTCAGCGGGGCTGGTCGCCCGTGTCGTTCCCGGGCTCGTCGCCCGCTCCACCCTCGGGGTCGTCGGCCACGCGGCCGGACTCGTCCTCGTGCGGGCGCGCACCGGTCGAGTCGTTCAGCAGGTCCTCGAGGGCCTTGTCGAACGCGTCGTCCTCGTCGGTCTGGGACGGGTTCCGCAGCCGTGCGACGAGGGCGTCGGGTGCGTCGACGTCGTCCGAGGTCGGCACGAGGTCGAAGTGCGACCAGAGGGCGTCACGCTGCTCGGCACCGAGCTCGTCGGTCACCCGCTGCCACATCGCCGCGGCCTCACGCAGACGGCGCGGCCGCAGCTCGAGGCCGACGAGTGTGGCGAACGCCGACTCGGCGGGGCCACCGGCCGCACGGCGACGGCGCACCATCTCGGCGATCGCCCCGGCCTTGGGGAGACGGACGGTGGCAGCAGCGGTTACCGTGTCCACCCAGCCCTCGACCAGCGCGAGCATCGTCTCGAGCCGGGCGAGTGCGGCGTCCTGCTCGGCGGTGCGCGGCGGGATGAGGGCACCCGACGCGAGTGCGTCGCGCAGCTGCTCCTGGTTGGTCGGGTCGATGTCGGCCGCGAGTTCCTCGACGCGGTCGAAGGGGATGTGGATGCCCCGTGCGTAGTCCGTGATCGACGAGATGATGTGCAGCCGGAGCCACCGTGCCGACCGGAAGAGCCGGGCGTGCGCGAGCTCGCGGACCGCGAGGTAGATGCGGACCTCGTCCTCGGAGACGTCGAGGCCTTCGGCGAACTCGGCGACGTTCTGGGGCAGGAGCGCTGCGACCTGCTCGTCGAGGAGCGGCACGCCGACGTCACCGCCGGACACGACCTCCTTCGACAGCTGCCCGACGACCTGGCCGAGCTGGATCGCGAACAGCGCCCCGCCGATGCCGCGCATCGCCTTCGAGACGTCGCCGAGCATCGCCTTGAGCTGCTCGGGAGCGCGCTGGTCGATCGCCTCGGTCAGGGCATCGGCGATGCTGAAGGCCACCGGTTCGGCGATCTGCGTCCACACCGGGACGGTCGCCTTGGCCCACTGCTCACGCGTGTAGAGACTCGGGGTCGCGGTCAGTTCGGCGACGGTCGTGACCTCGTCGAGCCACAGTGCGGCGACCTGGAACGCCTGGTCGGCCGCCTGCGAGGTGGCCGGGTCGACGGGGTGGCCGCCGTCCCGAGCGATCGCGGTGGCGCGTTCGGCGGTGGCCGAGAAGTCGATGCCGTCACCGCCGGACTGGGCGGCGCGCTGGAGCTGGCTCATCAGGTTCGCCACGGAGGCCGGGTCGTTCGGCAGACCGGCGGCGCCGGCGAGCTGCGACGGGTCGATCTGCCCCTCGCCCGAGAGCAGCTTGCGCAGCATCTCCTGGAAGTCGTCGTCCGGCCCCGGCTGTGGTTCATCAGGCATGCCGACTACGCTAATCGCTGCTCACGGGGCCGCACCTGGGATGCCCCCGTGGGAACGCCCGAAGCGCTGCGCCCAGGGCGAACAGCCCCGTCGCGAGACGTGGGCGACCACCCTGCCGCCAGGCGCGGGTGCCCACCTCGGAAGGACCCCGCGTGACCCTCTTCGCCCCCGCGCCCCGTCGTCGCTCGCGTGCCCGGACCGTCGGGTGGGCGTTCCTGATCGGCGCGGTCGTCCTGGGCCTGTTGGCGAGCCTGCTGCCCAGCCCGTACCTCATCGAGGTCCCCGGGCCGGTCTACAACACCATCGGCACGCAGAAGCAGGGGACGGGCAAGGACGCGAAGGACGTCAAGCTCATCCAGGTGTCCGGCCACGAGACGTACCCGACGGCCGGTGCCCTCGACATGCTCACGGTCGGGATCCAGGGCGACGCCACGAACCGTCCGTCCTGGACCAGCGTCATCCGCGCGATCTTCACCAGGTCAGAGGCGGTCATCCCGGTCGAGGCGATCTACCCGAGCGGCACCACGACGGAGCAGGTGAACGAGCGGGACTCCGCCGACATGCAGGCATCGCAGCAGTCGGCCGTCGCCGCCGCGCTCATCCAACAGGGGAACGACCTGCCGACGGAACTCGAGGTCAGTGCCGTGCAGGAGGGCTCGGCGGCCGACGGCGCGATCGAGAAGGGCGACGTCATCACGGCGTTCGACGGCAGGTCGCTCACGACCAACGCCGACGCCTCGAGCCTCCGCGAGCTCGTTGCGAAGCACGGCACCTCGCGCCCCGCGACCGTCACCGTCGAACGGGACGGCGCGACCAAGGACGTCAGGGTGACGCCGCGCAGTGAGCAGGGCACGGCGCTGCTCGGGGTCGGTGTCACCGAGCGCTACGAGTTCCCCTTCAAGGTGTCGATCCGGCTGCAGGACGTCGGCGGTCCGTCCGCCGGCATGATGTTCGCGCTCGGGATCATCGACGAGATCACGCCGGGCAAGCTCAACGGTGGCAAGCACGTCGCGGGCACCGGCACGATCACTGCAGACGGCGAGGTCGGGCCCATCGGTGGGATCCGGCAGAAGCTCTACGGGGCGGCGGACGCGGGTGCCACGGTGTTCCTCGCCCCCGCGGACAACTGCGACGAGGTCGTCGGGCACGTGCCGGACGGACTCGACGTCTACAGCGTCTCCACGCTCGACCAGGCCGTCACCGACCTGCAGACGATCGCCGACGGCGGGAGCACCGCGAAGCTCGCCCGCTGCGGTTCCTGACCCGGTCCTGAGTCCCCGTACAGGTTCACGTCCGGTCCGGTCCCATAGGATCAGTGTCACTGACGGCCCGCCGCGAGCCGGGCCCGCCGGTCCGACACGTCTGGAGCACATCAAGTGACGACAACCTCGTCCACCTCGGGGCGGCGTTCGCCGCGGGTCCCCATCGTGGTCACGATCATCGTGCTGGCCGCACTGGTGATCGCCTTCTTCATCTTCGCCAGCCTGTACACCGACTACGCGTGGTTCGCGCAGCTCGGGTTCCAGCAGGTCCTCACGACCCGGTGGATCGCCGGGACGCTGATGTTCCTGGCGGGCTTCCTCGGCATGGCGGTCCCGGTCTTCGTGAGCATCGCGCTCGCGTTCCGGTTCCGGCCGGTCTACGCGAAGCTCAACTCGCAGCTCGACCGCTACCAGCAGGTCATCGAGCCCCTGCGGCGCGCCGTGATGATCGGCATCCCCGTGGTCCTCGGCATCTTCGCCGGGCTCTCGACGGCGGGGCGCTGGAGCATGGTCCTCGAGTACTTCAACCGCACGCCGTTCGGCAAGACCGACCCGCAGTTCGGACTGGACATCGGGTTCTACGTGTTCGAGCTGCCGTTCTGGCGCTCGATCGTGGCCTACTCGTCGGCCGTCGTCCTCATCGCCGGTCTCGCCGCACTCGCGGCGAGCTACCTCTACGGTGCGCTCCGCTTCGGTGGTCGTGAGGTCCGGATCTCCCGCGCCGCGCGCATCCAGCTCGCGGTCACGGCGGCGCTCTACATCGCGCTGCAGGCCGTCAGCCTCTGGCTCGACCAGTACGCGGCCCTGACGAAGTCGAACTCGCTCATCACCGGTGCCCAGTACACCGACGTCAACGCGGTGATCCCGGGTCGCGAGATCATGGCCGGCATCGCGGCGATCGTCGCGTTGCTCTTCATCGTCACGGCGGTCATCGGCCGCTGGCGCATCTCGATCGTCGGGACGGGCCTGCTGCTCGTCGCCGCGATCGTCGTCGGCGGCATCTACCCGTGGGTCGTCCAGCGGCTGCAGGTGAAGCCCTCGGAGCGCACCTTCGAGTCCGCCTACATCGAGCGGAACATCAAGGCCACGCGTGATGCCTACGGCGTCGCCGGCGTCCAGGAGCAGAACTACGACGCCACGACCGAGACGAGCTCGGGTGCGCTCGCGAAGGACGCGCAGACCACCGCCAACATCCGTCTCATCGACCCGAAGATCGTCTCCGACACGTTCAGCCAGCTGCAGCAGTACCGGCAGTACTACCAGTTCCCGAAGGAGCTGGACGTCGACCGCTACGACGTCAAGGGCGAGACCGAGGACACCGTGATCGCGGTCCGCGACATCGACCTCGCCGGGCTCAGCTCGGCCGCGAACACGCAGTACAACCGGGCGTTCGTCTACACCCACGGCTACGGCGTCACCGCGGCCTACGGCAACCAGCGCGCGAGCGACGGCAAGCCGGTGTTCCTCGAGTCCGGAATCCCGTCGAACGGTGCCCTGGGCGACTTCCAGCAGCGCGTGTACTTCGGTGAGACCTCGCCGCCCTACTCGATCGTGGGTGCCCCGAAGGGCACGAAGGACGTCGAGCTCGACTACCCGTCCGGCTCCGACGACGACAACGGTGGCAACGCGACCACCACGTACGCCGGCGACGGCGGTCCGAGCCTCGGCAACTTCTTCAACCGGCTCGTCTACGCCGCGAAGTTCCAGTCGGAGCAGATCCTGCTCTCGAACGCTGTGAACAAGGACTCGCAGATCCTCTACGACCGCGACCCGATCACCCGCGTGCAGAAGGCCGCGCCGTACCTGACCGTCGACAGTGACGCGTACCCGGCCATCGTCGACCACCGCATCCAGTGGGTGGTTGACGGCTACACCACGAGCGACGCGTACCCGTACTCGCAGAGCCAGAGCCTGTCGGACAGCATCGCCGGCGCCGAGTCGTCGACGTACCGCACCGACCAGGTGAACTACATCCGGAACTCGGTGAAGGCCACGGTCGACGCGTACACGGGCAAGGTGACGCTGTACACGTGGGACACGAAGGACCCGGTCCTGAAGACGTGGCAGAAGATCTTCCCGACGTCGATGAAGCCGGTGTCGAGCATGAGCGCCGAACTCCTCGACCACGTGCGGTACCCGACCGACCTGTTCAAGGTGCAGCGCTCGATCCTCGGCACCTACCACGTGACCAACGCCAACTCGTTCTACTCGGGTGACGACGCGTGGAACACCCCGCAGGAACCGACGAGCACGGCGACGTCGGACAGTGACGCCGACACCGCGGCGACGTCGACGAACGCGCTCGGCGCACAGACGACGACGACGGCCAACAGGGCGAACCTGCAGGACCCGTACTACCTGACGATGAAGGTGCCGGGTCAGGGGACCGCGTACTCGCTGTACACGACCTACATCCCGCAGCAGTCGGCCGGGGCGAACAACCGCAACGTGCTGACCGGCTACCTGGCGGTGAACTCCGACGCGGGTGGTGCCGGCAAGGGAGAGAAGGCGTCGGGCTACGGCAAACTCACGCTGTTGACGATGCCGAAGACCGACAACATCCCGGGCCCCGGACAGGTGCAGAGCCTCTTCAACGGTGACTCGACCGTGTCGCAGGAGCTCAACATCCTGAAGCGGGGCAACTCGACCGTGAAGCAGGGCAACCTGCTCACGCTCCCGGTCGGCGGCGGGTTCCTCTACGTGCAGCCCGTCTACGTCCAGTCGACCTCGAGTGGTTCGTACCCGCTGCTGCAGAAGGTCCTCGTGGCCTTCGGCGACAAGATCGCGTTCGAGGACACACTCGACGAGGCCCTGAACTCGCTGTTCGGCGGCGACTCCGGTGCGGCGGCCGGCGACTCCGGCGCGAGCGGTGGCGACAGCGGTTCCGGTTCCGGTTCGGGTTCCGACAGCGGGTCTGGCTCGGATACGGGCTCCGGCTCCGACACGGGCTCCGGCTCGACCGGCTCGACCGGCTCGACGGGTTCCGGCTCGGCCGACAACGACGCCCTGCAGAAGGCCCTGGCCGACGCCAAGGCAGCCCTGCAGGACCGCCAGGAGGCCTACGCCGACAACGACCTGGTCGCTGCGGCGGAAGCCGACCAGCGCCTCCAGGACGCGATCGAGGCCGCCACGGCAGCCGAGAACGGCAACTGACACACCGTGGCGGGGCACTCGATTTGTGTCCCGCCACGGCCCCGTGTAGGCTTCTAAACGTGCCGCGGGGTGGAGCAGTTCGGTAGCTCGCTGGGCTCATAACCCAGAGGTCGTAGGTTCAAATCCTGCCCCCGCAACCAAGCGTCACACGAAGGCCCCGGTCCAACAGGACCGGGGCCTTCTTCGTGTCCCCGGCCGCAAGGCGACCGCCCGCAGTCCTGCCCGCCGCACACCCCCGGGTACGCTCACCGCATGGCCACCCTCACGATCGCGGCGGCGCAGTTCGCCCCCGTGGACGACCCCGTCGCCAACCTCGACACCGTGCGCACCGCCGCCGTCGACGCGGCGGCCCGGGGCGCGGACCTCCTCGTCACGCCGGAGTACAGCTCCTACTTCACCGCCGACATCGACGATCGGTTCGTCGCCGCGGCGCAGCCCCTGGACGGTCCGTTCGTCTCGGGCCTCCGCGAAGTCGCTCGCGAGACCGGCATCGCCCTGGTCGTCGGGGTCGCCGAGTCGGCGGACACGCCGGATCGCTTCCGGAACACCCTGGTCGCGGTGCTCCCGTCGGGCGACGTGGCGGCGACGTACCGGAAGGTCCACCTCTACGACGCCTTCGGCTCGCGGGAGTCGGACCGCATCGAGTCCGGCGACCCGGAGCAGCTGCCGGTCTTCGAGCTCGGCGGCGTCCGCGTCGGGCTCGAGACCTGCTACGACCTGCGCTTCCCCGAGGTCACCCGGCGCCTCGCCGCTCCCGAGACCGGCGCGGCCGACGTCGTCGTCCTCCCGGCGGAGTGGGTGCGTGGGCCAGGCAAGGAGCACCACTGGCGCACGCTCCTCACGGCCCGCGCGATCGAGAACACCGTCTGGGTCGTCGGGGTCGGCCAGACGCCGCCCATCGGGATCGGCGGCTCGGTCGTCCTCGACCCGTCCGGCGTCGCGGTCGCCTCGGCGGGTGCCTCGCCGGGCACGCTCACCGCGACCATCGACACCACCGTCACGGACGCCGTCCGTCGGGTGAACCCGTCGTTGTCGCTGCGGCGGTACGACGTCGCACTGCGCACCCCGCCTGGAGGCCCGGGGCAGCGCTGACGCGTCCGTCGCGTCCCCGACGCGGTCGCGTCTCAGGCGCGGGGGCGCGTTCCGAGGGTCGCCAGGCGTGCGGCGGCGTCCTCCAGGACGCTCCGGCGCTTGCAGAACGCGAAGCGCACCAGCGACCGGTAGCCGGCGACGCGGTCCGGGCGGACGAACGCCGACACCGGTACCCCGGCGACTCCGGCCAGAGCCGGCAGTTCGAGGCAGAACGCGCGGGCGTCGTCGTACCCGAGCGGCGCGGCGTCGGCGAGCACGAAGTAGCCGCCGTGGGGTCGCATCACGTCGAAGCCCGCAGCCGTCAGTCCGTTCGCGAGCAGTTCGTGCTTCGCGCACAGGTCGGCGGCGATGCCGGTGAACACCGCGTCGGGCAGGCGGAGTCCCACGGCGACAGCCGGTTGGAAGGGTGCGCCGTTCACGAACGTCAGGTACTGCTTGACCGTCGTGATCGCGTCGACGAGCGCCGGGGGAGCGGTGAGCCAGCCGACCTTCCACCCGGTGGTGTTGAAGGTCTTGCCGGCGCTCGACACCGACACCGTCCGCTCCGCGGCACCCGGCAGGGTCGCGATGGGCGTGTGCGGGACGTCGAAGGTCAGGTGCTCGTAGACCTCGTCCGTGATGATCACCGCATCGCGCTCGGTGGCCAGGTCGACGATCGTCTGCAGCACCTCGGTGGGCAGGACCCGGCCCGTCGGGTTGTGCGGGGTGTTCACGAGCACCGCGCGGGTGCGGTCGGTGAAGGCCGCACGCAGCGTGCGCTCGTCGGGCAGGAAGTCGGGCGCGGTGAGCGGGACGGTGACGTGCACGCCGCCGGCCAGCCGGATGAGCGCCCCGTAGGCGTCGTAGAACGGCTCGAAGGTGATCACCTCGTCGCCGGGTTCGACCAGCGCGAGGAGCGCCGCGGCCAGCCCCTCGGTGGCGCCGGCGGTGACGAGGACCTCGCGGTCGGGGTCGACGTCGAGTCCGTACCACCGCTGCTGGTGCTCGGCGATCGCGGCTCGCAGGTCGGGGGTGCCCCGGCCCGGCGGGTACTGGTTCACGCCGTCGCGGATCGCCTGCACCGCGGCCTCGAGCACCTCGGCCGGCCCGTCCTCGTCGGGGAACCCCTGCCCCAGGTTGACCGCGCCGGTGCTGGCGGCGAGGGCGCTCATCTCGGCGAACACCGTCGGTGCGGGGACCCCGTCCGGTCCGAGCAGCATCGCTCCGTCGGCGGCTCGCAGCCACGGTCCTGCCTGGCGCATGTGGTTCCCTCCCGTGCGGGCGACGACGTGTCGCGCTGAACGGACCCCAACCTAGCTGTCCGCCCCGCGGCGGACCGGGGCACCGTGTACAGCGCACGCATAAGATCGCCAGGGGTGGCTCGCAGCCTCGCCAGAAGGACCGCTCAGGTGCTTGCGACAGACTGCACGAGCTTGAAAGGAGCACGTCCAGCATGACCGACACCACGCCCGACGGGCAGGGCGACGACCGCCGTCCGGACGATGCGGCTCCGCCTGCCGCCAGTGAGGACGCCGCAGCAGCGGCGACGAGAGGGAACACGTCGATGCCGAACGACTCCGACCAGCCGGACGAGACCCCTCGCCCGAACCAGAACCAGAACCAGAACGACGAGACGACCCCGGACCACACGGACGTGATCCCGTCGTCGACGGACCACCCGACCGACCGCTACACCGCGCCGTACCCGGCCGTCTCCGGCGAGTCCTCGGGCGCGCAGCAGGGCGGCTACGGCCAGCAGACGTCGCCGTACGGCCAGCAGGCGCCGCAGGCACAGAACCCCTACGGCCAGCAGCCCCAGCAGAGCCCGAACCCGTACGGCCAGCAGCCGCAGTACGGCCAGCAGGCGCCGCAGGCACAGAACCCGTACGGCCAGCAGTCGCAGTACGGCCAGCAGTCGCAGAACCCGTACGGTCAGCAGTCGCAGAACCCGTACGGTCAGCAGTCCCAGAACCCGTACGGTCAGCAGTCCCAGTACGGCCAGCCGGGTGCCGAACGCCCCCGCTACGGCGAGTACGCCCAGCCGACGTCCTCGTCCGCTCCGAGCTCGTCCTCCGAGTACGCGAACGCATCCGCGCAGGCCCCGCAGTCCGCAACGAGCGCCTTCGGCGACGTCGACGGTGCGAACCAGCGCAACGGGCACTACTTCAGTCACGACGCCTCGGGTGCCGCGGCGACCACGACGACCAAGGAGCGCTCGGGCCGCAACAGGCTGCTGCTGCCGATCATCGCGGCCGTCATCGCCGGTGGTCTGGTGGGCGGCGGTGCCGGGTGGGCCGTCTCCTCCGGCAACGACGGTGGCAGCGTGGTGTCCTCCGGTTCGTCGCAGGGCGGCAACCTGACCGTCAACGACTACGACTCCGCCACCGTCGTCACCGCGGTCGCGGCACAGGCGACACCGTCCGTCGTCACGATCAACGTGTCGGCGAGCAACGAGGCCGGCACCGGTTCCGGTGTGGTCATGAGCAAGGACGGCTACATCGTCACGAACACCCACGTGGTCACCCTCGACGGCGACAGCTCGAGCGGCCGGATCACGGTGACGACCTCGAACGGCAAGATCTACGCGGGCAAGCTCGTCGGCACCGACCCGACGGTCGACCTCGCGGTCATCAAGATCGATGCGACCGACCTCAAGCCGATGGAGTTCGCGGACTCGTCCAAGCTCAACGTCGGGGACACCGCGGTCGCGATCGGTGCGCCCCTTGGTCTGTCGAACACCGTCACCGACGGCATCGTCTCGACCCTGAACCGCAGCATCCAGGTCACCTCGAGCGCCCCGACCGAGGGCGGCGACTCGAACGAGGGGGGCAACGGCGGCTCGGGTCCCTTCGACTTCTGGGGCAACGGGGACAACGGCAGCAGCTCGTCGGCGAACACCACGGTGTCGCTCCCGGTCATCCAGACCGACGCCTCCATCAACCCCGGCAACTCCGGCGGTGCGCTGCTCGACTCCGACGGCAAGCTCATCGGCATCAACGTGGCGATCGCGTCCGCCGGTAGCTCCTCGTCGTCCGAGTCGGCAGCCGGCAGCATCGGCGTCGGCTTCTCGATCCCGTCGAACCTGGTCAAGCGGGTCGCGAACGAGATCAAGGACAAGGGGTCCGCCACGCACGGGCTGCTCGGCGCGACCGTCGGCGACGCCTCCGAGGACGCCAGCGCCACGCAGATGGGCGCGCTCATCAAGTCGGTCTCGTCCGGCGGAGCCGCGGCGAAGGCCGGTCTGCAGAAGGGCGACGTCGTCACGAAGATCGGTTCGGCGACCGTCTCCGACGCCACCGACCTGACCGCGCAGGTGCGCTACTTCGCGGGCGGCGCGTCCACGACGATCAGCTACCTGCGCGACGGCCAGACCCGCCAGGCCGACGTGAAGCTCGGGACGTACGACAGCAAGGGCTGACGCCACCACACGACGGACAGGAGGCCCGGGGCACGACGTGCGCCGGGCCTCCAGTCCGTCCCGGGGCGCGTCCCGCGCCGTCGCAGGTGGGCGGTTCGGCCTCTTGATAGGCTCATGGTCGCTCTGCGGGGCGGCACCGCCCCGGTGCGTCCCGTGCCGCCAAGCCAGCACCCCGAGGTACGCATGCAGTCAGACGGACAGCCCCTGCCGGGCGTCTCGTACGTGATGCCCGTGCTGAACGAGGTCACCGAGGTCCGGGCCGCCGTCGGCAGTCTGCTCGACCAGGACTACACGGGCCCGTTCGAGGTCATCCTCGCGCTCGGGCCGTCGATCGACGGCACGAACGAACTCGTCGCCGAGATGAGCGCTGCCGACCCACGGATCCGCGCGATCGACAACCCCGTCGGCTCGACGCCCGCGGGGCTGAACGTCGCGATCCGTGCGTCCGTGCACCCCGTCGTCATCCGCGTCGACGCGCACTCGGTCCTGCCCACCGACTACACGCGCATCGCGGTGCGCACGCTCCTGGAATCCGGGGCGGACAACGTCGGCGGCATCATGCGCGCCGAGGGCCGGACCCCCTTCGAGCGGGCCGTCGCCCTGGCCTACGGCAGCCGTGTCGGCCTCGGCGGCACGCCGCACCACGTGGGCGGCACAGCCGGCCCGGCCGAGACCGCCTACCTCGGCGTGTTCCGACGCGAGCGGCTGTTCGACGTCGGCCTCTTCGACGAGGGCATCAAGCGCGGCCAGGACTGGGAACTCAACCGGCGGCTGCGGCAGACCGGCGGGACCGTCTGGTTCACGCCGGAGCTCGTCGTCACCTACCGCCCGCGGCCGAGCCTGAAGCGCCTGGTGCGGCAGTTCGTCGCCACCGGGCTCTGGCGCGGTGAGCTCGCGCGTCGGTTCCCTGCCAACAACGGCCTGCGCTACTTCGTGCCGCCGGCGATGGTCGCGGCGATGGCGCTGGGCATCGTCGCCGGCCTCGTCGGCATCGTCGGCGCGGCGCTCGGCACCCCGCTCGCCTGGGCACTGCTCGGGTTCGTGGTGCCCGTCGTCTACCTGCTCTTCGTCGTCCTGGGGTCGATCGCGGTGGCGCGCCGCTCCGGGCTGCCGACGCTCCTCTGGCTGCTCGTCGTGCTGCCCTGCATCCACGTGGGCTGGGGGCTCGGGTTCATCATCGGGTTCCTGACCCGCACCTCCGAGCTGACCACCCACACGGGACGGTGACCGAATGACCGACCACCCCACGACCGGCCGCGGATCCGCACGGCCGACCTCGATCGCCGAACTCCGGGCCGTCGCCCAGCCGGACGAGGTCCGTGCGCGCGCCAACGCCGAGCACTGGACGGCCTCGCTGTACCTGCGCGACGTCTCGCCCTACCTGACCTGGGTGCTCCTGAAGACCCGCGTCAGCGCGAACCAGGTCACCGGCCTGATGATCCTGGTCGGCTGGAGCGTCGCCGCCGCCCTGCTCATCCCCGGCATCTGGGGCGCGGCGCTGGCGCTGGTCCTCGGCCAGCTGCAGATGCTCGTCGACTGCTCCGACGGCGAGGTCGCCCGGTGGCGCGGCACCAAGTCGCCCGCCGGGGTGTTCCTGGACAAGGTGGGGCACTACACGACCGAGGGGCTGATCCCGGTCGCGCTCGGCATCCGTGCAGCCACCTGGCCCATCCACGGCGCCGACTGGATGTGGACCACGATCGGCTGCGCGCTCGGCCTGGTCATCGTGCTGAACAAGGCCCTGAACGACATGGTGCACGTGGCCCGCGCGAACGCCGGGCTCGACAAGCTGGTCGACCGGCGGGATGCCTCCACCGCCCCGTCCGGCCGCAGGCTCGCCTCGCTCCGCCGCGTGGCACGCTTCCTGCCGTTCCACCGCCTGTACCACTCGGTCGAGCTGAGCATGCTCGCGTTCGTCTTCGCCCTGCTCGCCCTGGTGATCGGTGACCCGCTCGCCAGTCGGATCCTGGTCGGTGCGCTGTTGCCGCTCGCCGTGCTCGCGACGATCGGGCACTTCCTGGCGATCATCGCCTCGAAGCGGGTCAAGGCGTGACCGAGGACACGACCGCGCCCGGAACCCTGCGCCGGCACGCGGTGGTGCACCGCGGACGACCGCGCGTCGCCGTCGTGAGCCTGTCGCAGGGCACCCGGCCGGACGACCTGCGCCGCGGCGTCGACAGCGTGCTCGCCCAGCAGGACGTCGAACTCGACGTCGTCTGCGTCGGCAACGGCTGGGTACCGACGGGCCTGCCGGACGGTGTGCGAGCCCTGGCTCTGCCCGAGAACGTCGGGATCCCGGCCGGTCGGAACGCCGGGGCCGAGGTCGTCGACGGCGACTACGTGTTCTTCCTCGACGACGATGCCTCGGTACCGTCGCCGACGTTCCTGCGCGACGCGATCGCGATGTTCGAGCACGATCCGTCGCTCGGCCTCGTGCAGCCCCGGGTCGTCGACCCGACGGGTGCCGCGAACCCCCGCCGATGGGTGCCGCGGATCCGGAAGGGCGAGCCGGACCACTCGTCGCCGGTGTTCTCGGTCTGGGAAGGCGCCGTCGTGCTGCCGATGGACGTCTACCGGGCCGTCGGCGGCTGGGGGGCCGAGTACTTCTACGCCCACGAGGGCATCGAGCTCGCCTGGCGCGTGTGGGACGCCGGCCGTCGGACCTGGTACGCCGGCGACCTCGTCGCGCACCACCCCGCGATCGACCCGGCGCGGCACACCGAGTACTACCGGTTGAACGCCCGGAACCGGGTGTGGCTGGCCCGGCGCAACCTGCCCGCGGTGCTGCGTCCGGTGTACGTGGGGTCGTGGGCCGTGATCCAGACCGCGCGCTGGTGGCGTCACCCCCGCCGACTGGCCACCTGGTTCGGCGCGATCCGTGAAGGATGGACGACCGACTGCGGTCCGATCCGCCCGATGGGTTGGCTCACAGTCGCGCGGATGACCATCGCAGGGCGGCCGCCGGTCGTCTGACCCGCACGCCTCGTCCCACCAGAGCAGACCCGGAGAAGGACCATGTCGATCATCAGCGACCTGCGGACCGCCCTGCGGCTCGTCGAGCGACTCCTGACGTCGCGCCGGAGCCGTCGGCAGCTCGCACGGCGACTGCCGTCCGCACCCGAGCCGGCGCCCGGTTCGATCGAGATCGCCGTGTACTTCGCCGACGGGCCGGTCAACATGTACCAGGTGCGCCAGTGGTACGCGCCGCTGGCCGAGCTCGCGAAGACGCACCCGGTGGCGATCGTCTCGCGGAGCCCGGGGACCATGCTGACCCTGCTCGACGAGTCGCCCGTGCCCGCGGTCTACGCGCGGCAGGTGGTCGACCTCGAGCGCTTCGTCGACACCCAGGCGCCGAAGGTGGTGCTGTACGTCAACCAGAACGCCCGCAACTTCCAGATGATGCGGTACGGGCGGATCTGGCACGTCTTCGTCAACCACGGCGAGAGCGACAAGATGTACATGACCACGAACCAGTTCAAGGCGTACGACTACGCCTTGATCGCGGGGGACGCCGCACGCGACCGTCTGGCCGAGGCGCTGTGGGACTACGACCTGGACGCCCGGACCATCGCGATCGGACGCCCGCAGGCCGACCACTTCGCCGGAGCAGCCCCGTACCCCGATGACGAGCGGACCGTCGTGCTCTACGCCCCGACGTGGGAGGGCGACCGCGGTGCCGCGGCGTACGGGTCGATCGCGTCGCACGGCACCGTCATCGCCGAGCAGGTGCTCGCATCGCCCCGCCACCGTCTCGTGTACCGCCCGCACCCTCGAAGCGGCGTGCTCGACCCCGCCTACCGTGCGGCGCACGAGCGGATCGTCGCGGCGATCAGCGCGGCCAACGCCGCTGACCCGGCCGCGCACCATCTGTACGACGACGGCGGTGAGCTCGGCTGGCAGCTGGCGGACGCCGACGTGGCGATCACCGACATCAGCGCGATGATCTACGACCGGCTGGCGGTGGGCAAGCCGCTCATCGTCACGCGGCCGGTGTCGCCCGAGGCCGACGTCGACGAGCGCGGCTACCTGAGCGCCGCGAACTGGCTGACCGCGTCCGACGCCCCGTCGGTGCTGGCCCGGGTCGACGCGGCGGCGAGCGACGCCGAGGAGCTCGCGCGACTGCAGCACTGGGTCACCCGGTACTTCGGCGACACGACCCCTGGTGCCGCCACGGAGCGGTTCCACGCGGCGGTGGAGTGGCTGCTCGAGCGGTGGCGGACCGTCGCTGCCGAACGCGGCGGGCGCTGACGGTCGACCGTCACCCCGGGTGCTCCGTGCCGATCCCGCGTGCGGCGTCACGGCTGCAGCCCCGGCCCGACGAGTGACATCCGCCAGAGGTACTCGGACCGGTCGGGTCGGCGCCACCGGACGATGACGACCCCGGTGTCCTCGGGGTCGGCGCCGAAGACCGCCAGGGACAGCGATCGGCCCGGGTCGAGGCGGCGCACCGCGAGCGGCGGGCAGTACCCGTTGCCCAGGTGGGTGAGGGAGAGCCCGTCGACCGGCTCGGGACCGGTGTTGACGAGGTCGTACCGACGCGGTGCGTGCGATCGGTCGACGGCGAACGGGACGGCGTACGCGGTTGGTGGGTGGTGCATGGGGGGAACGCTAGGGGGAGGGTCCGACGGCGGGACCCCGGGGGCGGCCACGAGGGCTGGGGCTGTGGAGGGAGCCGGTGACGCGCGTGTTGGTGCAGGGGGAGTACCCCGGCCGGTCAGGAGCCGTAGTCGGCTGCGTACCGGGCCAGCGCTGCCTCGATGGTGCCGTCGAGCTGCAGACGACCCTTGTCGAGGTAGAGCCCCCGGTCGCAGAAGCGGCGCAGGTCCTTGTCGCTGTGGGAGACGAAGAACAGCGTCCGACCGCCGGCGAGGAGCTGCTCGATCCGCTTGTAGCACTTCTCGCGGAAGGCCTTGTCGCCCACCGCCAGCACCTCGTCGACCAGGATGACCGGTTCGTCGAGCCGCGAGATCACCGCGAACGCGATGCGGACCTTCATGCCGCTCGAGAGGTGCTTGTAGGGGGTGTCCACGAAGTCAGCGATCTCGGCGAAGTCGATGATCTCGTCGAAGGCGTCGCGGATCTCGGCCCGCGACATGCCGTGCAGGCCCGCCGTCAGGTACACGTTGTCGCGCACGGTGAGGTCGCCGACGAAACCACCCGTGATCTCGATGAGCGGGGCGACGCCGGCACCCACGTCGACCCGGCCCTCGTCGGGGAGCATGACCTGGGCCACGAGCTTCAGCAGGGTCGACTTGCCCTGTCCGTTCCGCCCCACGACGCCGATCGCCTCGCCCGGGCGGACGTCGAACGACACGTTGCGGAGCGCCCAGAACTCATCGGCACGCTTGCGGCGCCCGCGTCCGGCGAACAGGTCCTTGAAGTTCCGGCTCGCGCGACGGTTGCGTTTGAAGCAGATGCCGGCATCGCGCACCGAGATGACCGGGGCGACGGTCTCGGTGCGTCGGGTCTGGTCGGTCGCGGTCATCACAGCTCCTTCAGCACGCGGTGCTCGCTGCGGCGGAACACCGCGAAGCCGATCACCAGGACGACGGCGGTCACGACCAGCGAGGCGCCGACCTCGAGCCAGTCGAGCTGGCCGGGGAAGAACGCCGCACGGTACATGCCGAAGATGCCGGTGAGCGGGTTGATCGCGGCGATGTCCCGCAGGGCAGGCGGCAGCGCGTGCGTGCCGTAGATGATCGGGGACGCGTAGAACAGGAACCGCAGCACGAGCTTGGTGGCGCGCTCGAGGTCACGGAAGAAGACCACGAGTGGGGCCACGATGAGCCCCAGGCCGTAGACCAGCGCGCACTGCAGCACGATCGCCAGCGGGAAGAACACGACCTGCCAGTGCAGGTGGGCACCCGTCGCGATCGCGAAGACGGCCAGGACCGGCAGGCTCAGCAGGAACTCGATGCCCTTCGACGCGTCGATCCGTGCCACCCAGATCGTGCGCGGGATGGTGGTCGAGCGGATGAGCTTCGATTCCTTGATGAACGCCCGGGTGGAGTCCGAGACGCCACCGGTGAACCACATCCACGGCAGCAGCGCGGACAGCAGGAACACGATGTACGGATCTTCACCGACCGATCCGCGGTGGAAGACCTGCGTGAAGACGAACCAGTAGATCCCCGACATCACGAGCGGGTCGAGGATCGACCACACGTAGCCGAGCGCCGACGTCGAGTAGCGGACCCGGAGGTCGCGGACGGTCAGCAACCAGAGGGCCTGACGATAGCGCCGACCGGCGCTCCGGGCCTTCGCGGGTGCGGGAGCCACGGGCGCGGTCGGCGCACTCGCTGTGGTCACGGTTTCCCTTCGGGCGGAACCGCCGAGGGGTCCTGACGGTGGTTCAGGCGAACAGGTTGTTCGCGCGCTCGAGGTCCTCGGCGAAGTCGATCTCGACCGCGTACAGGTCGGAGATGTCGATCGGCGTCCAGCGTAGCCCGTCCTCGGCGATGGCAGCCTCGATGCCGCCCTCGAAGTACTCCTGGTCGTCGACGCGACCGAGCTGCCGGATGAGGGCCTGCTTGTCGGCGGCGGAGACGTAGTTGATCCCGACGGCTTCGCCGAGACCCCCGACGACCTGCTTCGAGAGCTTGTGGATGAAGCCCTCGGCGTCGACGGTGTACTTGACCTCTTCGTCGGAGACCTTGTCGGTGTTGACGCTGACGAAGGAACGGCCCTCGTCGATCATGTCGGCCGCACGGACGAGCGCCATCGGGTCGAAGACCACGTCGCCGTTCATCCAGAGCACACCGCTCTTGCCGGTGGCCTTGAGGGCACGCAGCAGGCTCTTCGAGGTGTTGGTGGAGTCGTACGACTCGTTGTAGACGAAGTTCGCGTCGGGGAACGCCTCGACGATGTGCTCCGACTTGTAGCCGACGACGATCGTCACGCGGGCGCTCGAACCGAACGCGGCGCGGATGTTGTCGAACTGCTGCTGCATGATGGTGCGGCCGTCACTGAGCTCCGTGAGCGGCTTCGGCAGGCTGCGGCCGAGACGGCTGCCCATCCCCGCTGCGAGGATCACGATCTGCGTGGTCATGCTGGTCCCTTCTGGTGTCCGCCCGCGCACCCTGGGGTACGGGCGGGCCTCGTCGAGTCTGCGCTTCCAACGTCCGAGTTGCCCGAGAACCGTTCGTGTCGACGTGGTCGTCGCTGCGAAGAGGCCGCCGGGATCGCCTGCTGGAGCAGGTTTCCAAGTGGTGAACACTCCTTCGTGCCCTGGTGAATGATACGGAAACACCCCCTCGCGGGGTACGGGTCTGCGCGCTTCGTACTCAATTCGTGACCCTGGCCGCGACGGTTCCCGACGGACGGAGAGCGTTGGTACGGTGGGTCGATGCCAGCGCGAGCAGAGAACGAGGACGTGTACGCCACGGCCGACGCTGCCTGGATGACCGAGGCGGGGGACGCCGACGAAGCGGACACCGCCGCGGCTGCTGCGGGCGACGCAGCCGACGACGACACGGGGGACACTGATGCGGACGACGCCGCCACTGATGACGCGATGACCGACGCGACGACGGACACCCGCTCCGACGCGACGACGGACACCCGCACCGACGACGCCACGACGGACACCCGCGCCGACGACACGACGGCCGCAGCGCCGCGCCCCGCGAAGGCGCGCACCGGCAAGGGACGCACCAGGCGCCCGACGAAGGCCGCCCCGCGGACCGACGCCGAGCCTCCCGTCCCGAGCGACACGGACGACGCGACGGACGACGCCGACCGGTCGACCGCCGCGGCCCCGGCCACGACGAAGAAGCGTGCGCCCCGCACCGCTGCACCGAAGCAGCCGCAGACACTCCAGCCCGTCGTGCTCGCAGCGAGCGGCCTGGTCAAGCGGTACGGGCAGACCCTGGCCGTCGACGAGGTCGACCTCGAGATCCGGCAGGGCTCGATCTTCGGCGTGGTCGGCCCGAACGGCGCCGGCAAGACGACGACCCTGTCCATGATCACCGGACTGCTGCGCCCCGACGCCGGCTCGGTGACGGTGCTCGACCACGACGTCTGGGCCGACCCGACGGCGGCGAAGCGCAGTCTCGGCGTCCTGCCGGACCGGCTCCGGCTGTTCGACCGGCTGACGGGTGCGCAGCTCCTCTACTACTCGGCCACGCTCCGCGGGCTCGACGGTGCCACCGCACGGAAGCGCAGCGCCGACCTCGCCGAGGCCTTCGGGCTGGGCGAAGCGCTCGGCCGCCAGGTCGCCGACTACTCGGTCGGCATGGCGAAGAAGATCGCCCTGGCCGCGACCCTGATCCACTCGCCGCGGGTGCTCGTGCTCGACGAGCCGTTCGAGTCGGTCGACCCGGTGAGCGCGGCGACGATCACGGACATCCTGCGCCGGTACACCCGGGGTGGCGGCACGGTCGTGCTGTCGAGCCACTCGATGGAGCTCGTGCAGCGCACCTGCGACTCGGTCGCCATCATCGTCGGCGGCAAGGTCCTGGCGTCCGGCACCATGGCCCAGGTCCGCGGGCGCAAGAGCCTCGAGGACAAGTTCGTCGAACTCGCCGGCGGTCGTGTCGTCGCGGAGAGCATGGAATGGTTGCACAGCTTCTCCGGCTGAGGGCGGACCTGCTCGCGGGCGAGGTCCGGGGCACCGCCCGCCGGTCCGTCGCCGTCGTGCTCGCCAGCCTCGTCGGACTCCTCGCCGCCGTGTTCGTCGCGTCGCAGACCATCGCCCTCGGTGACGCCGACCCGGACGTCGCCCGTGCGGTCATCGTGCCCGTCGGCACCCTGATCACCTTCGGGTTCACGGTCGTGCCGCTCGTCGTCGGCCGGAGCGACCAGCTCGACCCGCGGCGCTTCGCGGTGTTCGGCATCGAGCGCCGTCGCCTGACGATCGGGCTCGTCGTCGCCGGACTCGTCGGCATCCCGGTGATCGGCGTGGTCGTCGTCGCGGTCGGCCAGGTCGTCGCCTGGGCACGCGATCCCGGTCTCGGCCTGCTCGCGGTCCTCGGCGGGGTGCTCGGCGTCGCGACCTGCGCACTCCTGATCCGCGTCTGCTGCACCGTCGGCTCCCGGCTGATCGGGCCGGACCGCTCCCGCGACGCCGGGTGGCTGGTGGCCCTCGTCATCATCGCGCTCTCGATCCCGACGGTGGCGCTGCTGCTGCGCGTCGACTGGCTGGACCCGCAGGGCACCGAGATGCAGCGGGTCGCGGACGTCGCCGGCTGGACCCCCTGGGGCGCCGCGTGGGCCGTGCCCGCCGAGGTCGCGAGCGGCCACGTCGGCGCCGGTGTCGTGAAGCTCCTCGTCGCGGTCGCCGTCGTCGCGCTCCTCGCCTGGGCATGGTGGGCGCTCGTCGGCCGTGCGCTCGAGACCGTCGACGACCGCGCCCGGACCCGCCGCTACCAGGGCCTGGGCTGGTTCGACCGGTTCGGCTCGGCCCCGGTGTCGGCCGTCGCTGCGCGGGCGCTCACCTACTGGGTCCGCGACCCGCGGTACCGCACGTCGTACCTGATCATCCTGCTCGTGCCGATCGTCGTCATCCCGCTCGGTGTCGCCGGGGTCCCGTGGCAGTGGACCGCCCTCGTGCCGCTGCCGCTGATGGCTCTGATCGCCGGGTTCCTGCCGCACAACGACGTCTCGTACGACAACACCGCCGTGTGGCTGCACGTCGCGTCCGGTGCGCCCGGGTGGAGCGATCGGCTCGGTCGGGTCGTGCCCGTGCTGGTCGTGGGGGCGCCCGCGATCGTCGCCGGGGCCGCGCTGTCCGCGTGGCTGTTCGGTGACTGGGCCGCCTTCCCGCTGCTCATCGGCGTCAGTGCGAGTGCGCTGCTGTCCGGGCTCGGGTTGTCGAGCGTCCTGTCCGTGCTCATGCCCTACCCGACGGTGCGCCCGGGCGACCACCCGTTCCAGCAGCCGCAGGCGGCCGGCGTCACCGCCACGGTCGCGCAGGCGACCATGGTGATCGGCATCGCGCTCTGCACGGTCCCCGCCGCCTGCCTCGCCGTGCTCGCCGCCGTGCAGGGTCCGGAGCCCTGGTCGGTGCTGACGCTCCTGGTGGGCGTCGGGGTCGGTGCCGTCGTGCTCGTGATCGGTGTGTCCGCGGGCGGCCGTCTGTTCGACCGCCGCGGCCCCGACCTGCTCGCCGCGGCCCAGCGCAACTAGCGACGCAGCACAACGAGCGGCGCGCCCGAGGGCGGACCGTCGTACCCTGGACCCATGAGCATGACGGAACCAGGCGGCGGCCTCGACGTGATGGACCGGGAGCTCGAGAAGCTCCTCGAAGACGAAGCGATCGAACCCGGTGACCACGAGCGGTTCTCGCACTACGTGAAGAAGGACAAGATCCTGCAGTCGGCCATGTCCGGCAAGCCGGTCAAGGCCCTGTGCGGCAAGAAGTGGATCCCGGGTCGCGACCCGGAGAAGTTCCCGGTCTGCCCGGACTGCAAGGCCATCTACGAGAAGATGAAGGCCGAGTAGACGCGACCAGCAGACGGACGGGAGGCCCGTGGCGACGCCGCCACGGGCCTCCCGTCCGTCGTCTGCGTCCGCTGACCGCACATTGTGAGCAGAAGAGGTCGGGTCACCTCCGGACACCCGACCATTCCTGCTCGCGAAGCGGCGACGCGAACGCGACGCGGCGCGGCGCGACGCGACGCGCGGCGTACGGGCCCTAGATCACCAGGGTGGGGATGGCGGGGTCGCCGCGCCCGATGCGGGACGCGTCGGCGGGCAGCTCCGCCTTCGCGCGCTTGTGGTGCGCGCGTGCGGCCTCGACGCCCTGCGTACCGAGGAACGCCGGGTCGACCTCGCCGCCGGTGACGACGGGGACCAGCAGCGGCCGCTCGTCCGGGCCGACCTGCGCACCCGTGAGCACGATCTCGGCGGTCGCGACGCCGTTCCGGAGTCGTCGGCCCGCCTCCTTCCGGCCGCCGATCGACGCCTTGTCGGCCGACTTCTTGGCGACGGGGACCCAGTCGCCGCCGTCCGCGTCCCGGTGCGCGACGAGCTTGAACACCATGCCGGCGGCGGGGTGCCCGGAGCCGGAGACGACCGAGGTGCCGACGCCGTAGGAGTCGACCGGTGCGGCTCGGAGCGCGGCGATCGTGTACTCGTCGAGGTCGTTCGTCACCGTGATCTTCGTGCCCGTCGCACCGAGGCGGTCGAGCTGCGCACGCACGGCTGCGACGACGGACGGCAGGTCGCCGCTGTCGATCCGGACGCCGCCGAGCTTGCCGTCGGTGAGGCGGACGGCGGTCTCGACCGCGGCCTCGATGTCGTAGGTGTCGACGAGCAGGGTCGTGCCGCTGCCGAGCGCGTCGAGCTGCGAACGGAACGCCTGCTCCTCGGAGTCGTGCAACAGCGTGAAGGCGTGCGCGGCGGTGCCCATCGTGGGGATGCCCCAGGTGCGGCCGGCCTCGAGGTTGCTCGTCGCACCGAAGCCGGCGATGTACGCGGCACGGGCTGCGGCGACGGCGTTCCACTCACCGGTGCGGCGGGAGCCCATCTCGGCGAGCGGGCGGCCGTCGGCGGCGGACACCATGCGGGCGGCGGCCGAGGCGATCGCGGAGTCCGCGTTGAAGATGCTCAGGGCGAGGGTCTCGAGCACGACGGCCTCGGCGAAGGTGCCCTCGATCTGCAGGATGGGGGAGTTCGGGAAGTAGACCTCGCCCTCCCGGTAGGCGCGGACGTCGCCGCTGAACCGGTAGTCGGCGAGCCACGAGGCGGTACCGGCGTCGATGACGCCGCGGTCGCGCAGGAACCCGATCTCCTCGTCGCCGAAGCGGAAGTCGCCGAGGGCGGTGAGGAAGCGGCCGAGTCCGGCCGCGACACCGTAGCGGCGGCCGTCCGGCAGCCGCCGGGCGAACACCTCGAAGACGCATCGGCGGTCGGCGGTCCCGTCCTTCAGGGCGGCGTCCACCATGGTGAGCTCGTACTGGTCGGTGAGGAGCGCGCTGGTCACGTCTCCGACACTAGTGACGTGACGGTGGGGAGGCCCGGATCACCCCGGGCGTCCGGCACGCGTGGCGCGCGTGGCCGCGTCGGTGCTCGTCGGCGTGCGTCGGTACGCTGGTGCCGTGACGGATGCACCGATCGGAGTCTTCGACAGCGGGGTCGGCGGCCTCACCGTGGCCCGCGCCATCATCGACCAGCTCCCGCGCGAGAGCATCCGGTACGTCGGCGACACCGTGCACTCGCCCTACGGCCCGAAGCCCATCGCCGACGTCCGCCGCTACGCGCTCGAGGTCATGGACGACCTGGTCGAGCAGGGCGTGAAGGCCCTGGTCATCGCGTGCAACACCGCCTCGTCCGCCGTGCTCCGCGACGCCCGCGAACGGTACGAGCAGGCGTACGGCATCCCCGTGGTCGAGGTCATCCAGCCCGCGGCCCGCGCCGCCGTCAAGCAGACCCGCACGGGCCGCATCGGGGTCATCGGCACCGTCGGCACCATCGCGTCGCGCGCCTACGAGGACGCCTTCGCGGTCGCCGCCGACGTCACGCTGACCACCGCCGCGTGCCCCCGGTTCGTCGAGTTCGTCGAGGCGGGGGACACCTCGTCGCCGTCGCTGCGCGAGATCGCGGCCGGGTACCTCGACCCGATCCGTGCCGCCGACGTCGACACCCTCGTGCTCGGCTGCACCCACTACCCGCTCATGTCCGCCGCGATCCAGTTCGTCATGGGTCCGGAGGTCACGCTCGTCTCCAGCGCCGAGGAGACCGCGAACGACGTCTACCGCCGACTCGTGGAGCACGGGCTCGAGCGCACCGCGACCACCGCCCCGACGTACTCGTTCGAGGCGACGGGCGACGACAAGAACGGCTTCATCCGGCTCGCCCGGCGCTTCCTCGGTCCCGAGGTCTCGAGCGTCGGCCACCTCCAGACGGGGGCCATCACGCTGCCCCGCACCGAAAGGACCCCATGACCGACCACCTCCGCGTCGACGGCCGTACCGCCACCGACCACCGTCCCGTCACCATCGAGCGGGGGTGGAGCACGCAGGCCGAGGGCAGCGCGCTCATCTCCTTCGGCAACACCCGGGTGCTCTGCACCGCGTCGTTCACCAACGGCGTGCCCCGCTGGCTCGCCGGCAAGGGCACCGGGTGGGTCACCGCCGAGTACTCGATGCTGCCGCGGTCGACCAACGAGCGCATGCAGCGCGAGTCCATCAAGGGCAAGGTCGGCGGCCGCACGCACGAGATCTCCCGCCTGATCGGGCGTTCGCTCCGCGCGGTCGTCGACACGAAGGCCCTGGGCGAGAACACCCTCGTCATCGACTGCGACGTGCTGCAGGCCGACGGCGGCACCCGCACGGCGTCGATCACGGGCGCCTACGTGGCGATGGCCGACGCGATCGAGTGGGGCCGCGCCAAGGGCTTCATCGCGAAGAAGGCCACCCCGCTCACCGACAGCGTGCAGGCCATCTCGGTCGGCATCGTCAAGGGGGAGCCGATGCTCGACCTGGCCTACACCGAGGACTCCGCAGCGGACACCGACATGAACATCGTCACGACGGGTTCGGGCAAGTTCATCGAGGTGCAGGGCACCGCCGAGCACGCGCCGTTCGACCGGGACGAGCTGAACGTCCTGCTCGACCTCGGCCTGGCCGGCAACCTGTCGCTCGCGGCGATCCAGCGTTCGGTCCTGGGTCTGGCGTGACGTCCCGCGAGGTGGTGCTGGCCACCCACAACCAGGGCAAGGTCGTCGAACTGCGCGAGATCCTCGGGTCGGCGCTGGGCGAGGGTGTCGAACTCGTCGGGTACGACGGTCCCGAGCCGGTCGAGGACGGCGACAGCTACGCAGCGAACGCCCTGATCAAGGCTCGCGCCGCCGTCGCGCACACGGGGCTGCCGGCGCTCGCCGACGACTCCGGGATCGCGGTCGACGCCCTCGGGGGTGCACCGGGCATCCACTCGGCCCGCTACGCCGGCACCCGCTCGGACGCCGACAACATCGCGCTGCTGCTCACGAACCTGCAGGGTGTCGTCGAGCGGACCGCCGCGTTCGTGTGCGCAGCGGCCTTCGTGACGCCCGACGGCCAGGAGCACGTCGTCGAGGCGGTCTGGAACGGCGAGGTCCTGACCGAGCCCGTCGGTGACGGCGGGCACGGCTACGACCCGGTGTTCCGGCCGGACGACGCCGACCGCTCGTCGGCGGAGCTCACCCGCGACGAGAAGAACGCCTTGTCGCACCGCAGCAAGGCGTTCCGGGGCATCGCGCCGATCGTGCGGGAGCACTTCGGCGTCTGAGCGCCGGCGCTCTTTCCGTTCCGCACAACCGAAGTCGCCCCGAACCACGTGATCACGTGGCTCGGGGCGACTTTGGTTGTGCGCCGGTGTGCGGGTCCGGCGGTAGAGCCGGTGCTGCGGCTAGAGCGTCGGGTCGACCGTCGGGGCCGTGCTGGCCTCGGCCTCGTTCGTGTGCTTCGCCTTGCGGGCGTTGCGCAGGTACGTCAGCGCCATCGGCACGACGGTCACGACGACCGCGGCGAGCAGGATGATGTCGATGTACTCGCGGACGATGTGCGCCACGAAGGGGATGTGCCCGATGAAGTACCCGAGGAACGTCACACCGACGCCCCAGACCACGGCGCCGATCGCGTTGTAGAGCGAGTACTTCTTGTAGTCCATCCGGCCGACACCCGCGGCGATCGGGGCGAAGGTGCGGACGACCGGCACGAAGCGCGCCAGGATCACGGCGAGGGGGCCGAAGCGGTGGAAGAACGCGTTGGTGCGCTCGACGTTCGCCTTCGAGAAGAGCCCGCTGTCCTTGCGTTCGAAGATCGGGGGCCCGGCCTTCTTGCCGATGTAGTACCCGAGCTCACCGCCGAGGAACGCGGCGGCGCCGATCATCAGCGCCGCGACCCAGATCGGGATGCCGCCGATCTCGCCACCGCGGTCGAAGGCGAACAGGCCGGTGATGACCAGCAGGCTGTCGCCCGGGAAGATGAAGCCGATGAGCAGACCGGTCTCGGCGAACACGATCGCGCAGACCACCAGCACGGCGATGGCCCCGAAGTGGTCGAGGATGTACTGCGGATCGAGCCACGGGATCAGGGCGAGTGCGACGGAGTGCATGGTTCTTCCGGTCGTGGAGGCGGGGGTCACGGGGAGGACTCCCGCGGGATGAGGGTACCGCCCGGAAGTGACCGGGCCATCCCTCGCAGGGTTGACCTGCTCGAGGCGTGCGGATGACCGCAACGGTGCGCCTGGGGGACTCGGTGCGGAAGGAGGGACTCGAACCCTCACGCCTGGGGCACAGGAACCTAAATCCTGCGTGTCTACCGATTCCACCACTCCCGCGAGCAGCGGCAGTCTACCGAGCGCGGCGTGCGGGGCGGACGTGCGCCGGGCCTCCAGGCCGTGGGACGCACCGTGCGCGGTCCGCGACCCGGTGCGAGCTTGGCGGCTGGGTGCGGCGCTGTGGGTGCGCACGGTGCGGTCAACGGCGCACGGAGCGGAGGAGCGCGCACGGTGCGCCCTGAAGCGACGATGCGGCAGCGCGACTTCGCCGCCGTTGTCAGCGCAGCGGACGCGGCAGGTACCGGGGGACGTACCGGAGCAGGATGCCCGCGCCGACCAGGCCGAGCACGCCCATCACCCCGCTCGCGACCGCGATGGACGCGACGGCGGTCACGCCGGAGATGAGGAGCGGTGCCGCCGCCGACCCGAAGTCACCGGTGAACCGCCAGGCCCCCAGGAACGGTGCCGGGGCGTCGCGCGGTGCGAGGTCCGCGCCGAGCGTCATGAGGATGCCGGAACCGACCCCGTTGGCCAGGGACATGCCCATCGCGATCGCGACGAACCAGCCGACCCGGGCATCCAGGTGGCCGCTCCAGGCGAGCAGGAAGTAGCTGATGCTCAGGCCGAGCATGCAGGGCAGGGCGCTCGCGAGCCGTCCCCACCGGTCCATGATCTGCCCGCTCGTGTAGAACAGCGCGAAGTCGACGGCTCCGGCGATGCCGATCACGAGGGCCGCGGTCGAGTCGTCGAGGCCGACGCTCACCGCCCAGAGCGGCAGGATCACCTGCCGTCCGGCGCGCATCGCTCCGATCAGGCCGGCACCGCTGCCGAGCCGCAGCAGGACCGCCCCGTTCGCGCGGATGGTGCGGAAGAGGCCCTGCGCCTCCTGCTGGACGAACTGCGCGCCGGTGTCGGCGGGCGGTTCGGTCGCGTGGTCGGCCGAGCGCCGGGAGGCCCGTGGCGGCAACCGCAGGCCGCGTGTGCCCGTCCCCGGGTCGCGCAGCACCAGGAGTACGGTCGCCGCCGCCAGGCAGCAGACGACGTGGATCCAGAAGGCGCTGCTGGTGGTGCCGGTCAGGTGGATGACGCCGGCGGCGATGAACGGGCCGACGAAGTAGCCGAAGCGGAAGACGCCGCCCAGGCTCGACAGCGCCCGGGCCCGGATCCGCAGGGGGATCGCGGTGGTCATGTAGGCGTGCCGGGCGAGCGCGAACACCGCGGTGGAGACGCCGACCAGGAACACCCCGAGCGCCAGGACCCAGGCGTTCGCGGCCGTCGTGGCGACGACGAGCCCGACCACCGAGACGAGCGCGGCGCCGATCATCGCGTTCCGCTCACCGATGCGGGCGACGACGATGCCGGACGGCACGTCGCCGATGAGCTCGCCGACCAGGATGAGCGAGGCGACGAAGCCCGCGAACGCCAGGCTGGCGCCGAGGGAGTCAGCCGCGATCGGGATGATCGGGATGATCGCGCCCTCGCCGATCGCGAAGAGCGCGGCGGGCAGGAACCCGGACAGCAGGACGGACCGGAAGTCGAATGAGTCGTTCCCCGTCGTGGCCATCGCCCGACCAACGGTACGCCAGCGGTACCGCTTCGTCGGCGGGTTACCCTGGACGCATGCGTGTTCTTGCGGCGATGAGCGGTGGTGTCGACTCGGCGGTGGCCGCAGCCCGGGCGGTCGACGCCGGCCACGACGTGGTGGGCGTGCACCTGGCCCTGAGCCGGATGCCCGGCACCCTGCGCACCGGCAGCCGCGGATGCTGCACCATCGAGGACTCGATGGACGCCCAGCGCGCCGCGTCGGCACTCGGGATCCCGTACTACGTGTGGGACTTCTCGGCCCGGTTCAAGGAGGACGTCGTCGACGACTTCGTGGCCGAGTACCAGGCCGGCCGCACCCCGAACCCCTGCATGCGCTGCAACGAGCGGATCAAGTTCGCGGCGCTGCTCGAGAAGGCACTCGCCCTGGGGTTCGACGCCGTCGCGACCGGGCACTACGCCTCGATCGTCACCGGTCCGGACGGCTCCCGCGAACTGCACCGGTCAGCCGCGTGGGCGAAGGACCAGTCGTACGTGCTCGGGGTCCTGACCGCCGAGCAGCTGCAGCACGCGATGTTCCCGCTCGGAGCCACCCCGTCGAAGGACGAGGTCCGGGCCGAGGCCGCCGAGCGCGGGCTGACGGTCGCCCAGAAGCCGGACTCGTACGACATCTGCTTCATCCCGGACGGCGACACCCGCGGCTGGCTGGCGGACCGCGTCGGCACCGCCCCCGGCGAGGTCGTCGAGCGCGACGGCACGGTCGTCGGCTCGCACGAGGGCGCCACCGGCTACACCGTCGGACAGCGCCGCGGCCTGGCCCTCGGCCGCCCGGCACCGGACGGCAAGCCCCGGTTCGTGCTCGAGATCCGCCCGAAGGACAACACCGTCGTCGTCGGCCCGAAGGAAGCCCTCGCCGTCACCTCGATGTCCGGCTCGCGGTTCACCTGGGCGGGTACGGCCCCGGCCGACCCGGCGACGCCCTTCGCCTGCGACGTGCAGATCCGCGCGCACGCCGACCCGGTGCCCGCGACCGCCCGGGTGCAGGACGACGTGCTCGTGATCGACGTCGACGAGCCGCTGCACGGGGTCGCTCCAGGGCAGACCGCCGTGGTCTACGTCGGCACGCGCGTGCTCGGCCAGTGCACGATCGACACCACGGTCAGCGCCGTCCCCGTCGACGCCTGACCCCGCCGCTCCCGGGGCGCACGCTCGCTGCACGCCGCGTCGGTGGTGCACGGTAGAACTGATGCCATGAGCGAGACCGACGCGACGTTCGAGACCATCGACCCCGACGGGCTCGACGCCGCCCAGGCCGCGCGCGAGGTCGACCGGTTGCGCGCCCGCGTCAACGAGCTGCGCCACGACTACTACGAGGGCAACGCCTCGCCCCTGTCGGACGCCGACTACGACGCCCTGGTGCACCGCCTCGACGCGATCGAACGGCGGTTCCCGGAACTCCTGACGCCCGACAGCCCGACACAGACCGTGGGCGGGCAGGCGCAGACGACGCAGTTCGCGCCGGTCGAGCACGCCGAGCGCATGCTCTCGCTCGACAACGTCTTCAGCCCCGACGAGCTCACCGAGTGGGCCCTCAAGGTGCAGCGGGACGCCGGCGCCGAGCGGGTGCGGTTCCTGACCGAGCTGAAGATCGACGGCCTGGCCATCAACCTGCGGTACGAGCACGGTCGGCTCGTCTCGGCCGCCACCCGCGGTGACGGCGTGGTCGGCGAGGACGTCACCGGCAACGTCCGCACGATGGGCACGATCCCGGACCGCCTGTCGGGCACCGGCCACCCGCCCCTGGTCGAGGTCCGGGGCGAGATCTTCTTCCCGGTCGCCGAGTTCGACGAGCTCAACGCGAACCAGCGCGAGGCGGGGGAGCGCGTGTTCGCCAACCCGCGCAACGCCGCCGCCGGGTCCCTCCGCCAGAAGGAAGAGGGCAAGTCCGAGGCGAAGCGTGCCCTGATGGTCGACCGGCTGCGGCGTCTGCGGATGCTCGTGCACGGCATCGGCGCGTGGCCCGTCCGCGAACTCGAGCAGGGCACCGACGTCCGCAGCCAGTCCGAGGTGTACGAGCTCCTGCAGACCTGGGGGCTCCCGACGAGCAGCCACTACCGGGTGTTCGACACCATCGACGAGGTCAACGGCTTCGTCCGGACCACGGGGGAGCGCCGGTCGGCCGTCGAGCACCAGATCGACGGCGTCGTGGTGAAGGTCGACGACCTCGCCCTGCACGAGGAACTCGGGTCGACGTCACGGGCGCCGCGGTGGGCGATCGCCTACAAGTACCCGCCCGAAGAAGTGCACACCACGCTCACCGACATCGTGGTCAGCGTCGGCCGCACCGGCCGTGCGACCCCGTTCGCGGTGATGGCCCCGGCCGAGGTCGCCGGGTCCGTCGTCCGCCAGGCCACGCTGCACAACCAGCAGGTCGTCAAGGCGAAGGGCGTGCTGATCGGCGACACCGTCGTGCTGCGGAAGGCCGGCGACGTCATCCCCGAGGTGCTCGGCCCGGTGGTCGAGCTCCGTGACGGCTCCGAGCGCGAGTTCGTGATGCCGACGAACTGCCCCGAGTGCGGCACCGAGCTCGCCCCCGCGAAGGAAGGCGACATCGACCTGCGCTGCCCGAACGCGAAGAGCTGCCCGGCGCAGGTGCGCGGTCGGGTCGAGCACATCGCCTCGCGCGGGTCGCTCGACATCGAGGGGCTCGGCGAGGTCGCGGCCGCGGCACTCACGCAGCCGCTCCGCCCGGAGACCCCGCCGCTCGTCACCGAGGCCGGACTGTTCGACCTGACGATGCAGGACATCGTCCCGATCGAGGTCATCGTCCGCGACGCCGAGACCGGCATGGAGAAGGTCGACGACGACGGCACCCCGAAGCGCGTCACACCGTTCAGCCGGGCGCGCAAGAAGACCGACCCGCCGTTCGACCCCGAGGCACGGGGCGCCGACTACACCGGTGAGCCGAGCCGCTACCCGTCGAAGAACGCGTTCGAGATGCTCGCGAACATCGACGCCGCGAAGACGAAGCCCCTGTGGCGGATCCTGGTCGGCCTGAGCGTCCGCCACGTCGGACCCGTCGCCGCCCGAGCCCTGGCGAACCACTTCGGCTCCCTCGACGCGATCCGGTCGGCTTCGCGCGAGGACCTCGCAGCCGTCGACGGGGTGGGCGGCATCATCGCCGACGCCCTGCTCGCCTGGTTCGACGTCGACTGGCACCGCGAGATCATCGACCGCTGGACCGCGGCCGGCGTGCAGTTCACCACCCCGGGCCACCCCGGCCCGGGCGGTGCCGACGTCGAGGGCGGCGTGCTGAGCGGCGTCACCGTCGTCGCGACCGGGTCACTCGAGGGCTACACGCGCGAAGGTGCGCTGGAGGCGATCATCACCGCCGGCGGCAAGGCGGCGTCGAGCGTGAGCAAGAAGACCGACTTCGTGGCCGCCGGTCCGGGTGCCGGTTCGAAGCTCACGAAGGCCGAGCAGCTGGGCGTCCGGATCATCGACGCCGAGCAGTTCCACCTGCTCGTGACCGAGGGGCCGGCGGCGCTCGCCGAACCGGAAGCGCCGACGACCGAGGACTGAGACAGCAGGACCGAGCGGGATGCCCAGCACGCCCGGTCGCATCCGCTGAGCGCGGCGCGCCGTCGAACGCGCCCAGTTCGGGGGACAAGTTGCATCGCGCATGGATGATCCGCGGACATCTCCATAGACTCGACCGAGCATCACCCGTCGTCTGCAGGGGGACGTCGGGACGGCCTTCCCGGGGGAGACCCGAATGCTGCTCATCGCTGCGGCTCTGCTCACCGCCTCGGTGCACTCGCTCGGAGTGATCGAGGCCCCAGGCATGCCCCCGGCGCACCAGGTCACGGTCACCAGCACCGCCGCGAGCCGCATCGTCCCGGTCGCGGACCCCGCCGCCATGCTCCCGACGGCACCGGCGGCACCGGCGGCACCGGCGGTACCAGCGGCGTCGTCGTCGACATCGACATCGACATCGACATCGACGTCGACGACGGGGTGGGGGTCGACGACCTCGCCGCCGCGCACGGACGGGCCTTCGTCGAGGACCTCGGTGCACTCGGCGCGGCCGACCTGCGAAGCGCGGCCACCGACCGTCGTGTCGTGGCGACGGTGCAGGACGACCCGCCGCCCGCGCAGACCGTCGCGCAGTGGTGGTCGCACCTGCCGGCCGACGAGCAGGACCGGCTCCGGGTGCACGCACCCGCACTGGTGGGGAACCTCGAGGGCGTGCCGTACGCAGTCCGCGACCAGGCCAACCGCGCGACGCTGACCGCCGGCCTCGCCGACGCCGACCTCGGTGCAGCCCGGGCCGCGATGCTCGGGCAGGTCCGTGACTCCCTGGTGCAGGAGCCGGGCGACCCTCGGCGCTTCCTGGTGGCGCTCGACACCCGGGGTTCCGGGCGTGCGGCGATCAGCATCGGCGACCTGGACACCGCGGCCGACGTCACGGTCGTGGTGCCGGGCATGTTCTTCACGGTCACCGGGCAGATGACCGACTTCACGAACACCGCCAACGACCTGTCCCGCGAGCAGGCCACCCTGGCGCCGCTCGCCGCCACCGGCAACGGGTCGGGTGTCGCCGTCGTCGCGTGGATGGGGTACCGGACGCCGGACCTGTCGAACATCCTGTCGCTCGGGCTCGCACGGACCGGGGCGGAGCGGCTCGAACGGACCGTCGCAGGGCTGCGCGTGATCCGCGCGGGCGACCAACCACGGGTGAACATCGTCGCGCACTCGTACGGTTCGACCACGGCGATGACGGCCCTGGCGTCGGGGCGGATGACCGCCGACACCCTGACCGTGCTCGGGTCGCCGGGCAGTGACGTCCGGACCGCGGACGACCTCGCCGTCGCCACCGGGCAGGTCTTCGTCGGCGGTGCGCACAGCGATCCCATCGCGGGCTCCGGGTACTTCGGTACCGACCCGGGTGGAGCGTCGTTCGGGTCGACCGTCCTCGACCTGGCCGGGGGCGCCGACGCGCTGTCGGCCGGTGACGTGTTCCGGCGACCCGTGGGGCACAACGACTACCTCAAGCCGGGCACGGCATCGCTGCACGACGTCGCCTTGATCGGCATCGGACGCGGCGACCTGGTGCGCGAGCAGGTCCGACGCGGGAAGTCGGGTGGTGACGGCATCGTCGGCGCCTCGCCGGACATGTACCTCGTGCGCCCGCAGGACCTGCAGCCCCGTGACTGACCTGCCGTGCCCGACCGCCCCCTGACCGACCGGGCGGACCAGCCGGTCGTGGCGACGCGGTGGGCGTGACCCGATCGTGACCGGCGGCCGACGTGCCGGAACCGTCGCGTGCCTCCCGGCCGGATCGCTGCGCCCGTGCGGATCGCGACCCGTCCTCGGAACGGGCTGGGTGGCAACCTGAACGCGACCGCAGCCTGCACTCGTTCCAGGGCAGAACCAGTACAGCCCTGCTGCCTACGGTGCCGTCATGCGTGTGGTGCGATGGCCTGGTGCTCTCCTGATGTTCGTGGTGATGTCCGTGCTCGCCGGCATGCTCGTCGCCGTCGCGGTGACCCCGGCGGTCGCCGTCGCGGGAGAGGGGACCTCCGGGGCGGTCTCGTTCTTCGAGGACCTGCCGACCTACCTCGACGTGCAGACCCCGCAGCAGGTGTCGTCCGTGTACGCCGAGAAGGGCGGGAAGCAGGTCAAGATCGCCTCGTTCTACGCCGAGAACCGAACGAACGTGACGGCCGACCAGATGGCGGACACGCTCAAGCAGGCGGCGATCGACACCGAGGACCCGCGCTACTACGACGAGGGCGGCATCGACGTGCTCGGGACGCTCCGCGGCGTCGCCGCGACCGTCGTCGGCGGCGACGTGCAGGGCGGCTCGAGCATCACGCAGCAGTACGTCAAGAACGTGCTGGTGCAGCAGTGCGAGGAGCTCACCAGCACGGACCAGGCCGCCACCGAGAAGAAGGTCGAAGCCTGCTACGAGGACGCGGCCGGCGTCACCCCGCAGCGCAAGCTGCAGGAGATGCGGTACGCCATCGCGGTGAACAAGAAGTACTCGAAGGACGAGATCCTGACCGGGTACCTCAACATCGTCGGGCTCGGCGGGCGGGTCTACGGTGCCGAGGCCGGGGCCGAGTACTACTTCGGCGTGCACGCGAAGGACCTGTCGCTCGTGCAGTCGGCCACGCTCGTCGCGATCCTCAACAACCCGTCGAACCTGCGCATCGACGTGCCGAGCGACAAGGACAACGGCAAGGCCAACGGGTACGAGCTGACGAAGGAGCGCCGCGACTACGTGCTCCGCCGGATGCAGGCGCACGGGTCGATCACGAAGGCGGAGATGACGAAGGCGATCGCGACGCCGGTCACGCCGAAGATCACCGAGACCGCCAACGGGTGCTCGACCGCCGCGACGAACTACGACGCCGGCTACTTCTGCGACTACGTCCGCGACCAGGTGCTGCAGGACTCCGCGTTCGGCAAGACCGCGGCGGCACGCATCGCCACGCTCGACACCAAGGGCCTGCAGATCCACACCTCGCTCGACCTCGACCTGCAGGGTCAGGCACAGTCCGCCCTGTCCACCTACGTGCCGGCCACGATGGCCGGTGTCGACGTCGGCGGCTCGAACGTCACCGTGGAACCCGGCACCGGCAGGATCATGTCGATGGTGCAGAACACCACGTACACGCAGGGCGACAACGCCGGGGCCGGTGCCACGGCGGTGAACTACAGCGCCGACTCCGGGTACGGCAACTCGGGCGGGTTCCAGACCGGCTCGACCTACAAGGTGTTCACCCTGGCCGAGTGGCTCGCCAGCGGGCACACCCTGTCCGACTCGGTCACCACCTCGGAGCACCAGTTCGAGAACGCCGAGTTCACCAACACCTGCAAGAACGTCGCGGGCGGCACCTGGAACGTCGCCAACGCCGAGAGCGTGCCGTCGTCGATGTCGGTCGAGGCTGCGACGGTCGAGTCGATCAACACCGCGTACGCCCAGATGGGCAAGCAGCTCGACCTGTGCAAGATCGCCCAGCTCGCGCAGTCGATGGGCATCCACCGCGCCGACGGCGGTGACCTGACGCAGACGCCGTCCTCGATCCTCGGCGTGAACGAGCTGTCGCCGATCGACCTGGCCGAGGCCTACGCGGGCTTCGCCAACGGCGGCATCGTGTGCACGCCCACCGCGATCGACTCGGTGACCGAGGCGGACGGCACGAAGATCACCCCGACGCCGTCGTCCTGCACGCAGGGCGTCTCGGCGGACGTCGCGGGCACGGTCGACTACGCGCTGCAGGGCGTGCTGTCCGGGTCGGGGACGGCCGCGAGCGCGAACCCCGGGGACAGCGTGGCGAAGTTCGCGAAGACCGGCACCACCGACGGTGACGTGCAGAACTGGCTGGTCGCGTCGTCGACGAAGTACACGAACGCCACCTGGGTCGGCAACGTGCAGGGGAACGTGAGCCTGGCGAACTGGCCGTTCCTGCAGGGCACCACCGGGTACAGCGCGAAGTTCGGGGTCGGGAAGTCGATGATGGCGTATCTGGACCAGACCGTCGGCGGGGGAGCGCTGCCCGCACCGAGCCAGGCGATGATCGGGCAGGCGAGCAAGTCGTCGTCTTCGTCTTCGTCTTCGTCTTCGTCTTCGTCGTCGGGGTCCTCGTCCGGGCAGGGGACGGCGCAGGACGACCAGATGACGCCGACGGATGCGCCTGCCGCTCCCGCTGCGCCCGCTGCACCCGCTGCGCCGGCGCCCGCCGCGACGGTCGCCCCGGCGGCGCCGGCTGCAGGGGACCAGAACGGGAAGTGACCCGCTGCCCCCTGGGGGCCCGGTGCCGGTCCGGCGGACCGGCACCGGGCCCCCAGGGGCGTTGTCCACAGCCGCGCCTGCGCGCCCGACGCAGCCAATAGACTGTGGGGCATTCCACGAACCGATCGACGGAGCACCATGCCTGACATCACGAGCGAGCAGGTCGCGCACCTGGCGAACCTCGCACGTATCGCACTCACGCCCGACGAGATCGAGAAGCTGACCGGGGAGCTGTCGCACATCGTCGAGAGCGTCGCCAAGGTCGCCGAGGTCGCGACCGACGACGTCCCGGCGACGAGCCACCCCGTGCCGCTCGGCAACGTCACCCGACCCGACGTGGTCGGGACGACGCTGACGCAGGAGCAGGCGCTCTCCGGGGCGCCCGACTCCGACGGCGAACGGTTCCGCGTGACCGCCATCCTCGGCGAAGAACAGTAGGGCGAAGAACAGTGACTGACGACATCACGAAGCTGAGCGCCGCGGCGCTCGCCGACGCCCTCGTGGCGCGCGACGTCTCGAGCGTCGAGGCCACCCAGGCCCACCTCGACCGGATCGCCGCCGTCGACGGCGACGTGCACGCGTTCCTGCACGTCAACCAGAACGCCCTGGCAGTGGCGAAGTCGATCGACTCCCGCCGTGCCGCCGGCGACGACCTCGGCCCGCTCGCCGGTGTGCCGATCGCCGTCAAGGACGTCCTGTGCACGCAGGACATGCCCACGACCGCCGGGTCCAGGATCCTCGAGGGCTGGGTGCCGCCGTACGACGCCACCCCCGTCGCGAAGCTCCGCGCCGCCGGCCTCGTGCCGCTCGGCAAGACCAACATGGACGAGTTCGCGATGGGCTCGACCACCGAGTTCTCGGCGTACGGTCCGACCCGCAACCCGTGGGACCTCGACCGGATCCCCGGCGGGTCCGGCGGTGGCTCGGCCGCCGCGGTCGCCGCGCACGAAGCACCCTTCGCCCTCGGTTCGGACACGGGTGGCTCCATCCGCCAGCCCGGTGCCGTGACGGGCACGGTCGGCGTGAAGCCGACCTACGGCGGGGTGAGCCGCTACGGCGCCATCGCCCTGGCGTCCAGCCTCGACCAGATCGGCCCGGTGTCCCGCACCGTCCTCGACGCCGCGCTCCTGCACGACGTCATCGGTGGGCACGACCCGAAGGACTCCACGTCCATCCCGGACGCCTGGCCCTCGATGGCCGCCGCCGCACGCGAAGGGCTGCAGGCGGACACGCTCCGCGGCCTGCGCGTCGGCGTGGTGAAGGAACTCGCCGGGGGCGACGGGTTCCAGGCCGGTGTCACCCAGCGCTTCCAGGAGACGGTCGCGCTGCTCGAGTCGGCCGGTGCGGTCGTCGTGGAGATCGACGCTCCGTCGTTCGCGTACGCGATCAGTGCGTACTACCTGATCCTCCCGGCCGAGGCGTCGTCGAACCTCGCCAAGTTCGACTCGGTGCGCTTCGGCCTCCGGGTCACGCCCGAGAACGGTGCCACCGTCGAGGACGTCATGGCCGCCACGCGTGAAGCCGGCTTCGGACCCGAGGTCAAGCGGCGCATCATCCTCGGCACCTACGCCCTGAGCGCCGGCTACTACGACGCCTACTACGGGTCGGCGCAGAAGGTCCGCACGCTCGTGCAGCGGGACTTCCAGGCCGCCTTCGAGCAGGTCGACCTGCTCGTCAGCCCGTCGGCGCCGACGACCGCGTTCCCGATCGGTGAGCGCATCGACGACCCGCTGGCGATGTACCTCAACGACCTCACGACGATCCCGGCGAATCTCGCCGGCGTCCCCGGCATGAGCATCCCGAACGGCCTCGCGCCCGAGGACGGCCTGCCCGTCGGCGTGCAGCTGATGGCGCCCCAGCGTGAGGACGCCCGGCTCTACCGCTACGGTGCCGCCCTCGAGCGTCTGCTCGAACAGCAGTGGGGCGCGCCGCTCATCGCGTCCGTCCCGGACCTCGACCAGAGTCAGCAGTCCGCTGCGCAGGAAGGTGTGATCTGATGGCGCAGAAGGACGCGCTGATGGACTTCGACGAGGCGCTCGAGCGCTACGAGCCGGTGCTCGGCTTCGAGGTCCACGTCGAACTCGCGACGAAGACCAAGATGTTCTCGGACGCCCCGAACTTCTTCGGCGGCGAGCCCAACACGAACGTCACCCCGGTCGACCTCGGGCTGCCCGGGTCGCTTCCGGTCGTGAACGCACAGGCCGTGCGGTACTCGATCCAGCTCGGGCTCGCGCTCGGCTGCTCGATCGCCGAGTCCTCGCGGTTCGCCCGGAAGAACTACTTCTACCCGGACAACCCGAAGAACTACCAGGTCTCGCAGTACGACGAGCCCATCGCCTACGAGGGCGAGGTCGAGGTCGAGCTCGCCGACGGCACGATCTACAACATCCCGATCGAGCGGGCCCACATGGAAGAGGACGCCGGCAAGCTGACGCACGTCGGTGGTGCCACCGGCCGCATCCAGGGCGCCGAGTACTCGCTCGTCGACTACAACCGTGCCGGCGTGCCCCTGGTCGAGATCGTCACGAAGCCGATCTTCGGTGCCGAGCACCGTGCCCCCGAGCTCGGAGCAGCCTACGTGCAGGTCATCCGCGACCTCGTCCGGGCGCTCGGTGTCTCCGAGGCCCGCATGGAGCGCGGCAACCTGCGGTGCGACGCGAACATCTCGCTGCGCCCCCGCGGGCAGGAGAAGCTCGGCACCCGCACCGAGACCAAGAACGTCAACTCGTTCCGCGCCGTCGAGCGTGCGATCCGGTACGAGATCCAGCGGCAGGCCGCGATCCTCGCCGCCGGCGGCACGATCACGCAGGAGACCCGCCACTGGCACGAGGACACCGGCCGCACGTCGGCAGGTCGCCCCAAGTCGGACGCCGACGACTACCGGTACTTCCCGGAGCCCGACCTGCTGCCCGTCGTGCCGGACCCCGCCGTCATCGCGGAGCTCCGTGCCTCGCTGCCCGAAGCCCCCGTCGCACGCCGCCGTCGCCTGAAGGGTGACTGGGGCTTCGCCGACCTGGAGTTCCAGGACGTCGTCAACGGCGGCCTGCTCGACGAGGTCGAGGGCACCGTCGCCGCCGGCGCCGCACCCCAGGCCGCCCGCAAGTGGTGGACCGGTGAGATCAGCCGCGTCGCCAACGCGCAGGACGCAGCCCCCGGTGACCTGGTGTCGCCGAAGCACGTCGCCGAGGTCATCGCGCTCGTCGAGTCCGGCGACCTGACCGACCGCCTGGCGCGCCAGGTGCTCGAGGGCGTCATCGCGGGCGAGGGCTCGCCGGCGCAGGTCGTCGAGGCCCGCGGGCTCAAGGTCGTCTCGGACGACTCCGCCCTGACGGCCGCGGTCGACGAAGCACTCGCGGCGCAGCCCGACGTGCTGGCGAAGATCCAGGACGGCAAGGTCCAGGCAGCCGGCGCGATCATCGGTGCGGTCATGAAGGCCATGAAGGGCCAGGCCGACGCCGCCCGCGTGCGGGAACTCGTGCTGGAGCGCGCACAGCAGTCGTAGGCAGTTACACCTCGCAAGGGCACGGCACCGGTCGGTGCCGTGCCCTTGCGTGCGTCCCGGTCGCCGTGGGCATCCTGGGGACACGTCAGCGATCGGGTGACAGGATGAGTCGTGTCCGCAACGATCCGCGCCATCGGAACCGCCGTCCCCGAGACGACCCTCGACCAGCCCCGGGTGCGTGACCTCTTCTCCGCCCAACCCGACCTCGGGCGGCTCGGCAAACGGCTCGTCCCCGCCGCCTTCGACGGGTCGGCGGTCGACCAGCGGCACACCGTCCTCGAGGAACTCGACTCCGCACGTGCCGGTGGTGCGTTCCGTGACGACGACGGCACCCTGCGCTCGCCGTCCACCGGCTCACGCAACGACCGGTACCGCGAACTCGCCCCGCCGCTGTTCGTCGCCGCCGCCCGCGACGCCGTGGAACGTGCCGGCACCGCGCCGGAGACCGTCACGCACCTGGTGACCGTGTCGTGCACCGGGTTCACGCAGCCCGGGCCCGACATCGACGTCGTCGAGCAGCTCGGGCTCCCCGGTGGCGTCTTCCGGCACCACATCGGTTTCATGGGGTGCTGTGCCGCGTTCCCCGCGCTGCGGATCGCCGCGGCGTTCGTCGACCAGGACCCGGACGCCGTCGTGCTCGTGGTCTGCGGCGAACTCTGCACCCTGCACGTCCGCGCCTCGAACGACCCCGACCAGATCGTCGCGAACAGCGTCTTCGGCGACGGTGCGGCCGCCGCGGTGGTCGCACGCGACGGAGCCGGTCTGCGCTTCGACGACTTCACGACGGCCGTGGTGCCCGAGGGAGCGTCCGAGATGGCGTGGAACATCGGGGACGAGGGCTTCGAGATGGTCCTGTCCACCGCCGTGCCGAAGCTCGTCGGCCTGCACGTCCCGAGCGCCGTGCAACCGCTGCTCGACGGCGCGCCCGCCTCGGACGTGCCGGTGTGGGCGGTCCACCCGGGCGGCCGGGCCATCCTCGACCGCACCCAGGAGTCGCTCGGCCTGCCGGACAGTGCGATGGAGTCGAGCCGGCGGGTGCTGCGCGAACACGGCAACATGTCGAGTGCCACCGTGCTCTTCGTCCTGCGCGACGCCGTCGACGCCGGCCTCGAGGACGGCAGCGCCGTCGTCGCGCTCGCCTTCGGCCCCGGCCTCACGGTGGAGAGTGCGCGGCTCACCGCTGTGCGGACCGAGGCGTCGCCCGCGGCAGAACCCGCGGCGGAAGCTGCGGCGGAACCCGAGGCATTGCCCGCGGCGGAACCCGCCGTCGCAGCCGCCCGCGTCCCCGTCGCGACCACGGGCGCGGCGTGAGCCGTCAGGGCGGCGGCACCACGGGCCTCCCGGCCGTCGACCTGCGCACCCGCGCGCTCGACCTGACCGAACTGATGGACGACCCGGACTGCGACCCGCGTGCGCTCGCGCGCACGTTCCGGCGCTTCGCGGTCGTGAACGCGCTCGTGAGTGGTTGGCGTGCGGCCTGGCGCTCGCACGTCGTGCCGGCTCTGCCCGCCAGCGGCCGCGGCCGGGTGCTCGACCTGGGGTGCGGCGGCGGCGACCTGGCCCGCTCGCTGGTGCGCTGGGCAGCGAGCGACGGCTTCGACCTCGAGGTCGTCGGGGTCGACCCGGACGAACGCGCCATCGCCGCGGCACGGCGGTCGTCGCCGACCGGTGTGACGTTCCGGCAGCAGTCGAGCGGCGACCTCGTCGCGGCTGGTGAGCGGTTCGACGTCGTCGTGTCGAACCACGTGCTGCACCACCTGGGTGACGAGGAGCGGCGGGGGTTCCTGGCCGACTCCGAACTGCTCGCGAGCGGGCGCAGCCTGCACTCCGACATCCGGCGGTCGCCGGCGGCCTACCGGGCGTACGCGCTGGCGTCACCGCTCGTGGCGGCGGGGACGTTCATCCGGGTCGACGGCCTGCGGTCGATCCGCCGGAGCTTCACCGTGCCCGAACTCCGCGACGTGCTGCCCGGCGGGTGGCGGGCCGAGGCGGCTGCGCCGCACCGGGTGCTGGCGATCCGCGACGCCTGAGCGGGCGTCCGCTGCCCGACGCGACCAGATGACGGACGGGAGGCCCGTGGCGATGCCGCCACGGGCCTCCCGTCCGTCTGCCGCTGCGTCCACGACGCGCGCCGCTACGGCCGCAGCAGCACCTTGATGGCCCGGCGCTCGTCCATCGCGCGGTAGGCCTCGGCGGCCTCGTCGAGCGGCAGCTCCAGGTCGAAGACGCGACCGGGGTCGATCGCGCCGGACAGCACGTCGGGCAGCAGCTCGGGGATGTACTTCCGGGCCGGGGCCATGCCGCCCGCGATGGCGATGTTCGTGTCGAACAGGTAGCGCGTGCCGATCGTCGGCACCCCGTGCGGGACCCCGACGAAGCCGACGTTGCCACCGGCGCGCACCGAGTGCAGTGCCTGGTCCATGCTCTCCTCGGTGCCGACGGCCTCGACTGCGCAGTCGGCCAGGTCGCCGGCCAGGAGCTCCCGGACGGCATCGACGCCCTCGGCACCACGGGCGGCCACGATGTCGGTCGCGCCGAACTCGCGGGCGAGCGCCTGGCGGTCGGCGTGCCGGCTCATCGCGATGATGCGCTCCGCACCGAGCCGCTTCGAGGCGAGCACGGCGGACAGGCCGACCGCGCCGTCGCCGACCACGACGACGGTCTTGCCGGGGCCGACCGCTGCCGACACGGCGGCGTGGTGCCCCGTCGAGAAGACGTCGGACAGGGTGAGCAGCGACGGCACCAGGGCCGGGTCGACCGGGCCGGGGACCACGACGAGCGTGGCGTCGGCGTCCGGGATCCGCACGTACTCGGCCTGTGCACCTCCGACGGGGTCGCCGTATGCGTCCGTGCTGCCGAAGCCGGACAGGTGGTCGCAGCCGGTGGTCATGCCGTTGCGGCAGGCCTGGCAGGTGCCGTCGTTCATGGTGAAGGGGGAGATGACGAAGTCGCCCTCGTGCAGGCCGGTGACGTCGTCACCGACGGCGACGACCTCGCCGACGAGCTCGTGGCCGATCGGCCGCGGCTGCTTCGTCTCGGTGACGCCGCGGTAGGGCCAGAGGTCCGATCCGCAGACACAGGCCGCGAGGACCTTGACGACGACGTCCTTGCCGGACAGGAGCCCGGGTCGGTCGCGCTCCTCGACGCGGATGTCGTTCGGGGCGTGGATGATCGCTGCGCGCACGGGCGGGCCTTCCGTCGAGATGATGGGGAACCGGCGCGGTCGACGTCGTCCGGGCCGTCGTCGACAGTACCCTCGTGCGGGTGGACGACGACCGGTACGGCGGCGATGTGCTCTCGGGGGACTGGCGCTCGCGCGGAGTGAAGAAGGTGCGGCAGGTGCCGCTCGAACGGGACATGGTGCTCGAGGACCCGGACTCCGGGTGGGCCGGTGCCGTGGTGGGGCTCGAGGCGGGCAACATCGCGCTCGAGGACTGGAAGGGCCGCACACGCTCCTTCCCCTTCACCGGGCAGTTCCTGCTCGAGGGCGAACTGGTGACGCTGGGGCGGCCGTCGGCGCCGGTCGGGCGGTCGGCCGGGGCTGGTGCTGCTGGTACCGCTGGCCGCGCGGGTGCTGCTGGTTCCGTCGGTGCCGTGCACGCGGACTGGAGGCCCGGGGGCGCGCCCGCCGTGCGGCAGGCGTCCGACGGTGGTCGGCTCCGCACCGCGTCCGGATCGTTCGCCGTGGAGTCGCAGCGTGCTCGGGTGGCGCTCCCCAGCCGCATCATGGTCGAGGGCAAGCACGACGCGGAACTCGTCGAGAAGGTCTGGGGCGCCGACCTGCGCGTCGAGGGCGTCGTGGTCGAGGAACTCTCCGGCGTCGACAACCTGGCCGCCGTGCTCGACGAGTTCCAGCCGACGCGGGAGCGCCGGGTCGGGGTTCTGGTCGACCACCTGGTGCCCGGGTCGAAGGAGTCCCGCTTCGCCGACGCCGTCATGCGTGGCAAGTGGGGAGCGCACGTGCTCGTCGTCGGGCACCCGTTCGTCGACGTCTGGCAATCGGTCAAGCCGGCGCGGGTCGGGCTGCGGGCGTGGCCGACGATCCCGCGCTCGATCGAGTGGAAGGCGGGCATCTGCCAGGCGCTCGGCTGGCCGCACGCCGAGCAGGCCGACATCGCTCGGGCATGGCAGCGGATCCTCGGGCAGGTGCGCACCTTCGCCGACCTCGAGCCGGAGCTGCTCGGCCGTGTCGAGGAGCTGATCGACTTCGTGACGGAACCACAGGCCTGAGAACCGGTGGATTGCCCGACCGGCGCGGTGCGCCGGGGGTGATCCGCGCCTCCAGGCCTACTGTTGAGGGATGGACGGCATCGACGGTCGCGTGCGGGGCGCGGTCGACGTGTGGCTGCGCTGGCTGCCGCGCTGGCAGATCGGTACCGCCCGCCCGCGCACGCGCATCTGCCGGAAGTGCACCGGGTCCCCGATCGCCGCGGCCGCGGGGTTCGGACCCGACGTGCCGCACGCCGTCCAGCACGCGCTGATCGGGCGGATCTCGACGATCGTCGAGGACGCCGTCGACGACTACACGGCGAAGAACCTGCCGCTGCTGCAGCGTGAACTCGAGCGGGCGGCGGCCCGGAAACGGCACGCGGGGTACCAGCCGGCCGAGGGGGTTGTCGCCGGAGTTCCAGGGCCTCGACGTGGACCCCGAGCCGTCGCCGGGGTCGCCGTTCCTGTTCACGCTCGGCGAGCTGGCCGGCACCGGTGCGGGGGAGCAGACGCCGCGCGAGCCGTTGTCCGACGAGGCGAAGGCCGCGCTCCGACACGAGATCGCGCTGTCCGACGAGTGTGCGCGGTCGACCGGTACCGCGGTGTGCCTGGCGCTCATCGACCACCGGCCGCGGATCGCCGAGGCCGTCGAACGGCTCGTGGAGCCGCAGATCGAGGCGCTGGTGTCGGACATGTTCCGCGGGTTCGACGGGCCGGAGGACGGCCCGCGCAGCGGGTTGTTCTAGGCGCGGGCGGGCGGGCACTCGCTTCTGCGGGTGCGGCTGCGGCCGTGGCTGCGGCCGTGGGTCGAAGCCGCACGGTGCTGTCTGTGTCGGCCCGTGCGAGGTTGCCCGCTCGGTGCACGCTTGTAGCGCCGCACCGAGCCATCACGGTGGTACCGCTTGACGAACCTCGCACCGTGCGTGCTTCTCGAGCCTCGCACCGCATCACGAATCGTGCTCGGTTTGAGCGACCTCGCATCGTGCGCGAGGCCCGGAGCCTGCACGGGTTGAGTCGACGCGCACCGTGCGAGGTCGGCGGGTCGGCGTCAGCGGGGGAGCAGGGTGCGGCCGGGGATCACGGTGCCGCGCAGTGAGCGGTGCTCGACCGGGCGCGTGGGGTCGTCGATGCGGCCGATGACGAGATCGATGGCCTCGCGGCCGATGCGCTCGATCGGTTGCTCGAGGGTCGTGAAGCCGATCCAGTCGCTCGCCAGCGGGTACACGCCGTCGAACCCGGTGACGGAGAGGTCGCGCGGGACCTCGACGCCCCGGCGGGCGAGCGCCTCGCACACGTCGAGCATCAGCCGGTCGGTCGGGCACATCACCGCGGTCACGCCCGACTCCTGCACGGCGTCCACCAGGTCGGCGGCGAGGTCGTCGGGTGGCCGCACGAAGCTCGCGTCGATGTCGATCACCCGGACGCCACGTGCTCGGAGCCGCTCGAGCATCGCCGAGGATCGCGCGTGCTGCGTGATCGCGTTGTCGAGCGGGACGGTGAACACCACGGCTGTGGTGTGGCCGGCATCGGCGACGGCATCCGCGATGGAAGCCCCACCGTCGACCTCGTCGCAGTAGACGCTCGAGAGCGCCGGGTGCAGCTCGGGCCGACCGGCGACGACGGTGGCGATCCGGGCCGCGAACTCGGCGATGTCGGCGGACGGCATCAGGCCGCTGCACACGACGAGGCCGTCGACGCGCATCGACACGAGTGCGGCGAGGGCGGACTTCTCGTCCTCGACCCGACCGACGCCCGTCGTGGTGACGACGCGGTAGCCGAGCTCCGATGCTCGGCGCTCCATCACGGCGTGCAGTGCGGTGTAGACCATGGACGAGGCGTCCCGGACGAGCATCCCGATCGTGTTCGTGCGCCCGCTGACCAGCCCCCGAGCCATCGCGTTCGCGACGTACCCGAGCTCGGCTGCCGCTCGTTCGACGCGTTCGCGGGTCTCGTTCGAGAACCGTCCGGTCCCGGAGAGCACGCGGCTCACCGCCGACTTCGAGACCCCCGCACGTGCGGCGACGTCGAGGATCGTCGGCTGGGAACCGCGGCTGCCGTTCACGCGTCGGACGCTGCGGCGTCCCGTCGCGACCGCGACGCGGTGAACCGGAGCACGCCGCGGGCGATCGCGCGCCAGCCGAGCAGGAACACCCCGAGCACGATCGTCGCGACGATGACGAACGAGATCGGCAGCGGGTTGCCGTCGACGTCACCCTGGCCGGTGGCGACGCGGATGGCCAGACCGACGAAGACCGTGAGGATCCAGACCACGATGCCGGTCGGCCAGAAGCGCAGCGGTCGAGCCCAGGCCCCGCTCGTCACGTACCCGATCGCCCAACCGGCCAGGAACGGGTACGCGGTGGTCCAGAGCGCCAGCGCCGTGTTGGCCTCACCGTGCGACGAGCGCCCGATGAGTGCGAAGACGACGATGAGGACGACGTCGATGACGGCTGCGAGCCAACCCCAGGTGCGTGCGTTCACCCGCTCATTCTCGCAGGCCCCGGGCTGCTCGCTCATTCCTCCACAAGGTGCTCGGCGCGGCTGGTCCTCCACAGCAGTCCCCTGCGGTGCTGCTCCGAAGGCGGACGATCCGGAGCATCTCGAGTATGTCGATGAACCTCAAGCTCGCACCGGTCCCCGAAGTCCTCACGTTCCGAACGTCCGCCCAGCGCCCTGACGAGTCCGATGTCATCAGACGTCGGGCAGCTGCGGGGGAGCTCACCCGGGTAGCACGCGGGCTGTACGTGGAGTCGGCGGGATGGACCGCACTCCGCCCCAGTGAGCAGCACCACCTCCGGCTGCGCTCGTTCGCCGACCGGATCCGCCCCGGAGACCTGATCTCACACGTCTCCGCCGCCGTCGTCTTCGGTGTGCCCCTGCTCACCCCGCCACCGACACGGATCCACGTGACCTCGCGCGGAGCCGACCGGCGCACCACGAACGCGACCTTCGTGGTGCACGCCGACCTCGACGCCGAACGGAACGAGCGTCCGGTCGCCACGCCCGACGGACTGCTGTTGTGCGGACTCGATCGGCTGGCGACCGACCTCGCACTCACACTGCCGTTCACCGACGCAGTCGTGTCCCTCGATGCGCTCCTCCGGCGCGAGGTCGAGCGCGAAGACGTCCGGTCGGCGATCGAGCGGCGCGGGCAGAAAGGACGACGTCGCGCACTCCGGGCGATCGGGTTCGCCGATGCCGCATCGGACTCACCGGGGGAGTCGTACGCACGAGCACGGTTCGACCAGTTCGGGACACCACCGCCGGTCCTCCAGCACCGCTTCCGGGCGCTCGGCGAGCCGGACATCGTCGTGGACTTCTGGTTCCCGGATGCCGGGGTCGTGGTCGAGTTCGACGGAGCCGTGAAGTACCGGAGCGGTGCGTACCTGCGGGGACGGACGCCGGAGGAAGCGCTGTTCGACGAGAAGATCCGGGAAGACCGGCTCCGCGCGTTCCCCGAGGTGCGAACCGTGGTGCGGCTCACCTGGTCGGACCTGCGCAACGAGTGGGTCCTCCGCGCGAAGCTCCGCCAGGCCGGAGTCCGCATGTCGCGCTGAGGGGTATCAGTCACGCACCGTGCGAGATCGTTCGGCCTCTTGCCAGTGCGCACGGTGCGCGGTTCGTCGCCAACCGCGGACCTGGCTGCTCGGTGCGGGGTCATCGGCAGCGAACGGGGCCGCGCACCGTGCATCCTTCGCCGTTCGGGGGCGAGCATCTCGCTCGGTGCAGGGTTGTAGCCGGGCACGGAGCCGTCAACCTCGCACGGGTCGGCGGAACTCGCACCGTGCGCCACTCACCGCTCCGGGCGCACAGCATCGCGGTCGCACCAGAGCGAGACGCGCACGCGCCCGCGCCGCCCGCACCCGGAGTTCACCCGGCGGCGACGCCGCCCGCACCCGGAGTTCACCCGGCGGCGACGCCGGAGGCACCCGGAGTTCACCCGGCAGCGCCACACTCGACCCCGGCGCGGGAACGTTCCCACACTGCCCGCCCGCACAGCCCCGCACACCCCACCCCGCACGACCCCACCGCACCACCACGGAACAGGGAGAACCCACGTGAAGACCCGAGTCCTCGCCGGCCTCGCCATCGCGGCAGCCGCGACCGTCGCACTCTCCGGCTGCGTCCAGAGCGCCAACGCCTCGAACGCCGCAGACACCAGCGGCGGCAGCACGAACCTCACCGTGTTCATCAGCGGCGACACCAACGTCCAGGACCTCTGGGACAAGTCGCTCATCCCCGCCTTCGAGAAGGCGAACCCGAAGATCCACGTCAGCACGAGCATCGACCTGCACGGCGAGCACGACGCCCAGACCCAGGCGAACCTCGCCACCGCGGTCAAGGCCGGCAAGTCCGTCGCCTACGACCTCGTCGACGCCGGCTTCGTCACCACCGCCGGCAAGGCCGGGCTGATGGCGAAGGTCAGCGACAGCACCATCCCGAACCTGAAGGACGTCCCGGACGCCACGAAACAGCAGGGCGGCGACAGCGCCATCCCGTACCGCGCCTCGAGCGTGCTGCTGGCGTACGACGCGAAGAAGGTCACGGACCCGCCGAAGACCCTCGACGACCTGCTCGTCTGGATCAAGGCCAACCCGGGCGAGTTCGCCTACAACTCCCCGTCGTCCGGCGGTTCGGGTGGCTCGTTCGTGGCCACGGTGCTCGCGAAGTACCTGACGCCCGCCGAGCAGGAGACGATGCAGACGAAGTACGACAAGTCGCTCGAGTCGAAGTGGGACAAGGGCTTCGCGGCCCTGAAGGACCTCGGCCCGTCGACGTACCAGAAGGGCGTCTACCCGAACGGCAACGACCAGGTCGTGCAGCTGCTCGGCAGTGGCCAGATCGCGATGGCCCCGGTCTGGAGCGACCAGTTCATCACCTCGCAGAAGAGCGGCATCATCCCGAAGACGGTCAAGGCGGTGCAGATCGACGACCCGTCGTTCACCGGCAGCGCGAGCTTCCTCGGCATCCCCAAGACCGAGCCGAAGGCCAAGAAGGCGGCAGCCGAGAAGCTCGCCGACTTCGTGCTGAGCTCGAAGGGGCAGCAGCTCGTCGCGAGCGCCGTCTCCGGCTACCCGGTGATCCCGCTCGACAGCCTGCCGGCGTCGGTCGCCGAGCAGTTCGCCGACGCGAACCCCTCGCAGCTCCGCCTCGGGTTCCAGAGCGACTTCGCCGCCGACATGAACGCGGCGTGGGACGCGAAGGTCCCGCAGTGACCCAGACCGTCCAGGACGGCCCGGCAACCGGCCGGGAGGCCCGTGGCGACTCCGCCATGGGCCTCCCGCCCGTCCCGCCCCACGCCCAGGGCCCGGCGCACCCCGCCAGCGGGCGTACGGCGCAGGAGCGGCTGGCCCGCCGCCGGCGGTGGCAGGGCCTCGCCCTCGTCGCCGCCCCGGTGCTGGTCGTCGTCCTGTTCGTCGGCGTCCCGGTGGTGAACGCCGCCCTGTTCAGCCTCGGGTTCACCGGTGGCCTGAACCAGGCGCTCGCCGACATCGGCGGCGACACCGTGCGCGGTTTCTCGTTCGCGGTCTACGCCACCCTGCTCGGCAACGCCACGTTCCTGCGGGACCTGGTCGCGACGCTCGGCGTCACCGCACTGTCGACCGGCCTGACCGTGGGGCTCGCGGTCGTCGTCGCGGTGATCCTGCGGCTCCGCGGAGGCTTCCTCGGCAAGACCCTCAGTGTCCTGGCCGTGGTGCCGATCTTCGTGCCGGTGGTCATCGCGAGCTGGTCGATCCTGACCTTCACCGACGCGCAGGGGTTCCTCCGGAGCCTCGGTGCCCAGTTCGGCCTCGACGTCCCGGTGTGGGGCTACACCCTCGTCGCCGTGGTGTTCGGCAGCGTCTGGACCAGCCTGCCGTTCGCGGTGCTCATGATCGCCGGGGCGCTGCAGGGCACCCCGGACGCACTGGTCGAGGCCGCGAAGGATGCCGGGGCGAGCACCTGGCGCGTCGTCTGGCAGGTGCTCCTGCCGATGGCCGCGACCCCGCTCGTCATCGCGACGACGTTCACCGTGATCGGGGTCCTCGGTTCGTTCACCGTGCCGTACTTCACCGGTCCGAACGCCCCGACGATGCTCGGCGTCGACATCTCGAAGTACTTCCAGGCCTACAACCGTCCGCAGCAGTCGACGGCGATGGCGTTCATCGTGTTCGCGTTCGCCGCGGCCGCGAGCGTCTTCTACCTCCGCTCGACGGTCCGCTCGAACGCGGGCGAGCTCGACAAGAAGCGTCAGGAGCAGCAGTGATCAAGCGTCTGACCGGCAACGCCCTCGTCTGGGCGACCGCGATCGTGCTGGCCGTGTTCATCCTCGGGCCGCTCGTCTGGCTGGCCGCCCGTGCCTTCGCCACGACGTGGACCTACCCGAACCTGCTGCCCGACGGCTGGACCCTGCAGTGGTGGGGCACCGTGTTCGAGGACCGCAGCCTGGCCGTCGCGGTGCAGAACTCGCTCGTCCTCGCCCCGCTCACGGTCCTCATCGCCGCGGTGGTCTGCCTGCCCGCCGCGTGGGCGATCAGCCGCATCGAGTTCCCGGGGCGGCGGCTCGTGCTCGTCGGACTGTTCGCCACGAACGCGTTCCCGAAGATGGGCCTCTTCGTCACGATGTCGGCGATGTTCACCGCGCTGAACCTCATGAACACGGTCACCGGCATCCTCATCGTCCACGTGCTGGGCTGCGTCGTGTTCATGACGTGGTTGCCCGCCGCAGCCTTCTCGGCCGTGCCGCGGTCCCTCGAGGAAGCCGCCCGCGATGCCGGGGCGAGCCGCTGGCGCACCTTCTGGAAGGTGACGTTCCCGATCGCCTGGCCCGGGATCCTCGTCGCGATGGTGATGTCGTTCCTGGCGTCCTTCGACGAGGCGCAGGGCACGTACCTGGTCGGCGCCCCGACGTACATGACGATGCCGACGGCGATGTACTCGCTCGTCCTGAACTCCCCACGCCAGGTCTCGGCGGTGTTCGCGATCGCGTTGAGCATCCCGTCCGTGGTCCTGCTGCTGCTCGCCCGGAAGCACATCATGGGCGGCCGCCTGGCGGACGGCTTCCAGATCCGATGACCCACACCAGCACGAAAGGCGACCAGATGACGGACAAGGCGCTCGTCGCGGAACGCACACCGGGCCTCCAGGCCGACGGCAGCACGACGGACCGGACCCGCTCCGGCGGACTCACCATCCGCGGACTGCGCAAGACGCTCGGCGGACGCGACGTCGTCGCCGGCATCGACCTCGACGTCGCGAAGGGCGAGCTCGTCTCGCTCCTCGGCCCGTCCGGTTGCGGCAAGACCACGACGCTCCGCATGGTGGCGGGGTTCCTGCCCGCCGACGGCGGCGTCGTGACCATGGGGGGCCGCGACGTCACGTCGCTCGGACCGGAGCGCCGGCCGAGCGCGATGGTGTTCCAGAACTACGCGCTCTGGCCGCACATGACGGTGACGCAGAACGTCGCGTTCCCGCTGCGGACCCGACGGGTGCCGAAGCAGCGGGTCGCCGAGCGGGTGCGCGACGCGCTCGAGCTCGTCGGCCTGGGCCACCACGCGGGCTCGAAGCCGACCGCGATCTCGGGCGGTGAGCAGCAGCGCGTCGCCCTGGCCCGCGCCATCGTGCAGGAGCCGGACGTCCTGCTCCTCGACGAACCGCTGTCGAACCTCGACGCGAAGCTCCGCGTGAGCGTGCGCGACGAGATCCGCCGCATCCAGCAGCGCCTCGGCATCACGACCGTGATCGTCACGCACGACCAGGACGAAGCGCTCAGCATCTCCGACCGGATCGCCGTCATGCACGACGGCCGGATCGAGCAGATCGCGACCCCGACGGAGCTCTACGCCCGCCCCGCCACGAGCTTCGTCGCGTCGTTCATCGGGTCGACGAGCGTCGTCACCGGCCGGTTCCTCGCCGGCACGTCGGTCAGCCCGACGGCGGCCGACACGGTGGTGATCCGCCCCGAGCAGGTCGTGCTCACCGACGACTCGCCGATCCGCGCGACGGTCGCGCGGGTGCTCATGCGCGGGCACTTCGCCGAGGTCGTGCTCAGCACCGACGGCGCAGAACTCCGCGCCTACGTCACCGGGCCGCCGCCGGCGGTCGGCACCGAGACCGGGGTGCGCCTGGGCGAGGTGCTCGTCCACCGCGACGGCGTGCTGCTCGAGGTCGCCCGATGAGCGCCGGGGTCCCGACGTCGACGGTCTCCGCTGGGGCTGCGGTCGACCGTGTGGTCTCGGCCAGCCCGGACGCCAGGCCCGGCGTGCGTCCGCCACGCCTCGTCGCCCACCGCGGTGCGCCGCGCGTCCGGCGTGAGAACACCCTGCCCGCCATCGCGGTCGCCGAGGCGCTCGGCGCCGAGGTCATCGAGGTCGACGTCCGTCGCACCGCCGACGGCGTCGCCGTCCTGGTGCACGACGAGACCCTCGGCCGGATGTGGGGCGACGCCCGCCGGGTGTCCGACGTCGACTGGTGTGACGTCGCCCGGCTCGGCAACGGCCTCGACCGGATCCCGCGGCTCGACGGTGCACTCGAACGGCTCGACGGCTGCCGGTCCACCCTGCTCGTCGACCTGACCGACGCCGAGGACGCCCTGGTCGCCGCCCGCACCGTCGCGGGCTTCACCGGCTCCACCGCGGTGGCCTGGTGCGGGGCGCCGGCGGCGATGGCGGCCGTCCGCTCCGTGCTGCCCGACGCCGACGTCTGGCTGGCGTGGGAGTCGCTCGACCCGCCCGTCGCCGCGGACCTCGAGGCGCTCGACCCGTCGACGCTCAACCTCGACGTCGCGTTCCTCACCCCGCGCACCGTCGAGGTCGCGCACGCCCTGGGCCTGCGCGTCGCCGTCTGGACCATCGACGACGTCGAGCCCGCGATCTGGGCAGCCCGCCTCGGTGTCGACTCGATCACCACGAACGACGTCGGGTCCATCGGGGCAGCCCTGTCGGCGGCCGAGCGTGACGGCTGGCCCGAGCGCGACCGCGAGCCCACCGAGACCGAGGTCGCCTCGCGCGCCCAGGCCCTGGCCCACCGGATCGCCCACGAGGTCATCGCCTACACGCGTGAACACCCGGTCAGTGAGGTCCGGACCAAGGCGAACCCCGCCGACCTGGTCACCGACGTCGACCGCCTGGTGGAGCAGCACGTCCGCTCCCGCGTGCGGATGGTGTTCCCGACGCACGGGTTCACCGGCGAGGAGTACGGCGAGGCCCCCGGCGACCGGCACCGCTGGTTCCTCGACCCCGTCGACGGCACCACCAACCTGGCCAACGGCGTGCCCTGGACCTCGATGTCGCTCTGCCTGACCCGTGGCGGCCGCCCGCTCGTCGGGGTCGTCGCGGACCCCTGGCGCGGCGAGGTGCTCGAGGCCCGACGTGGCCGCGGCGCCACCCTGCGCGACCGCCAGCTCCGACTCGACGACACACCCCGGCCGCTCGCCGGCGCCGTCGTCGGCACCGAGCTCGACGGACACCGCCCGTGGCCGGGGTTCGGGGCGTTCCTCGACGCCCTGGCCGACCGGTCGTGCACGCTCCGGGTGCAGGGATCGGGCACCTTGACCATCGCCCAGGTCGCGGCCGGGCGCGGGATCGGCGGCTGCGTCTCGGCGTTCAACCCGGTCGACCACGGTGCCGCGGTGCTGCTCGTGCACGAGGCCGGGGGCGTCGTGTTGACGCCGTCCGGGCCCGTGGAGGGCTTCCCGCCCGTGGGGGAGCCGTTCCTCGTGGCGCACCCGGGTGCCGCGGACGAGCTGCACGCGGTGTGGACGGCGGCGCTGGCCGCGGGGTGAGCACGGCGCACGGTGCGGGGCCTGCGATCCGGTGCGGGGTTGGCTGCCGGGTGCGGGGCTGCGGGCGTGCACGGGGCTGGGAACCGCGCACGGGGTGTGCAGGTGGGCACGGTGAGGGGTCGGCGATCCGGTGCGGGGTTGGCTGCCGGGTGCGGGGCTGCGGGCGCGCACGGGGCTGGGAACCGCGCACGGGGTGTGCAGGTGCGCACGGTGCGGACTGGAGGCACGGTGCCAGGTGGGCACGCGCCTCCCGGCCGGTGGGTGGTGCGCACGGTGCGGGGGCCTGCGAACCGGTGCGGGGTTGGCTGCCGGGTGCGGGGCTGCGGGCGCGCACGGGGCTGGGAACCGCGCACGGGGTGCGCAGGTGCGCAGGTGCGGACTGGAGGCACGGTGCCAGCCCGGCACGCGCCTCCCGGCCGGTGGGTGGTGCGCACGGTGCGCACCTGCGATCCGGTGCGGGGTTGGCTGCCGGGTGCGGTGCTGCAAGCGTGCACGGGCTGGGAACCGCGCACGGGGTGTGCAGGTGCGCACGGTGCGGACTGGAGGCACGGTGCCAGCCCGGCACGCGCCTCCCGGCCGACTCTGAGCGGGCGCTCAGTCATCGAAGGCCGGCGGTTCGTAGTGTTGCAGTCCACGACGGGTCCGACCGGACCCACCGTGCACCCGAAGGAGCATCGACCATGGGATTCCTCGACCGCCTGCTCGGACGTCCGGAGCGTGACCGATCCGCTGACGCACAGCAGAACCAGTGGGGGCAGCCGCCGCAGCAGCAGGGCTACCGGTACGGCCAGCAGTCCTACCAGCAGCCGGCACCGGCCGCACCGCAGGGCGGCCAGTACGGCGTCCCGCAGTGGGGCGGTGCACCGACGCAGCAGCAGGGCGCGACGACCGACGACGAGCGTGCGGTCGAGCGCTACCGCTACCTGCTCCGCACGGCCCCGCCGGAGCGCATCGAAGAGGTCCACGCCGAGGCCTTCGCCAAGCTGACCGACGAGCAGCGCCGCATGGTCTACGACGAGTTCACCCCGGACCGCGCCTCCCGGTGAGGCGCCCCGTGGCGACGACCCGCGCTCGCTCGCCCAGTCGGCGACCCGCTCCGAGATCCGCCAGCCGGGCTTCATGGAGCGCTCGCTCGGCGGCGTCGGCGGTGCCGGCGGACGCTTCGGCGGCCAGCGCGGCGGCCCGTCGTTCGGCAGCATGATCGGCGCCTCGATCCTCGGGACGGTGGCCGGCTACGTCATCGGTTCGGCGATCATGAGCGCCTTCCTGCCGGACCCCGGTTCGTTCGATGGCGGTACCGACGCTGCGGGTGACGGTGGTTCGGAGGACACTGGTGCTGAATCCGGCGATGCCGGGGCGTCCGACGGCGGCGCATCCGACGGCGGCGGCTTCGACAGTGCGGGCTGGGGCGACAGCGGATCCGACTTCGGCGGTGGCTTCAGCGACTTCGGTGGTGGTGACTTCGACGTCTGAGTGACGTCCGTCGCTCCACCGGACCCCGGGTACCCACCGTGTCCGACGAAGGAGCGACATGGCCATCATCGAAGCCTCCGGGCTGACCAAGACCTACAGGTCGAAGTCCGGGCCGGTGCACGCGCTGGCCGGACTCGACCTGTCGGTGCCGCAGGGCACCGTGAAGGCGCTGCTCGGGCCGAACGGCGCGGGCAAGACCACGGTGGTGAAGGTGCTCACCACCCTCATCACGCCGGACTCGGGCACCGCGACGATCGACGGCATCGACGTGATCGCCGACCCGCAGGCCACCCGGCGGTCGATCGGGGTGTCCGGGCAGTACGCCGCGGTCGACGAGAACCTGACCGGGTTCGAGAACCTCGAGATGATCGGGCGGCTCTACCACCTGGGCCGCAGGACAGCGCGCGATCGTGCCCGGGAGCTCATCGACGTCTTCGACCTGTCCGAGGCGGGCGACCGTCCGGTGAAGGGCTTCTCCGGCGGCATGCGGCGACGCATCGACCTCGCCGGGGCGCTGGTGATGAACCCGCGCGTGCTGTTCCTCGACGAGCCGACGACGGGCCTCGACCCCCGCAGCCGGCTGGCGCTCTGGGGCATCATCGAGGACCTCGTGGCCGAGGGCGCCACGGTGCTCCTCACCACCCAGTACCTGGAGGAAGCCGACCGGCTCGCCGACGACATCGCGGTCATCGACGACGGGGCGGTCATCGCCGAGGGCACCGCGGACCAGCTCAAGGCGCAGGTCGGCGGGCACCGGGTGGTCGTCACCCTGGTCGACGAGGCCGACGGCGACGCGGCGACCACGGTGCTGCGCCGCTACGGGGTCGGCGAGGTCGAGACCTCGGGCGACGGCCGCACCCGTGCCATCGCGGTGGAGGCCGGTCCGGCAGCCCTGCAGCGCGTGCTCGCCGACCTGGGCGCGGCCGGCATCGAACTCCACGACGCCGGCATGCGACGCCCGACCCTCGACGACGTCTTCCTCCGCCTGACCGGACACGCCGCGACGGACGACGACGCCGACGAACCCTCGGCCAGCAAGCAGAAGGAGACGGCACGATGACCACCACGTCCCTCGCGCCGGGCCGCCAGCTGCCCGTCGTCGTCACCTCGCCGCTCGCCGTCTGGGTCGAGGACGGCTGGACCGTCACCAAGCGGAACCTCATCAAGCTCAAGCGGTCGCCGGACATGCTCGTGTTCGCCGTGCTGCAGCCGATCATGTTCGTGCTGCTGTTCAGCCAGGTGTACGGCGGTGCCATCCAGGTGCAGGGGACCGACTACACGCAGTTCCTGATGGCGGGGATCTTCGCGCAGACCGTGGTGTTCGGTGCGACGTTCTCCGGATCGGCGATGGCGCAGGACCTGAAGGAAGGGCTGATCGACCGGTTCCGGACGCTGCCGATGTCGGCGTCCGCGGTCCTGGTCGGGCGCACCAACTCCGACCTCGTCCTGAACTCGATCTCGATGGCGATCATGATGCTCACCGGCCTGGCGGTCGGGTGGCGGGTGAACTCGTCGCCGCTCGAGTTCCTGGCCGGCATCGCCCTGCTGCTGCTGTTCAGCTACGCGTTCAGCTGGGTGATGGCGCTGCTCGGCATGAGCGTCAAGACGCCCGAGGTCATCAACAACGCCTCGTTCATGATCCTGTTCCCGCTGACGTTCATCTCGAACGCGTTCGTGCCGAGCGACACCCTGCCGCTGGTGCTGCGCGTGTTCGCGGAGTGGAACCCGGTGTCGTCGCTCGTGCAGGCCGCGCGGGAGCTGTTCGGCAACGTCGGGTCCGCGCCGGTACCGGACATCTGGACGATGCAGCACCCCGTGCTGACGGTGCTGATCGGCATCGCCGTGATGCTCGTGGTCTTCGTCCCGTGGGCGGTGAACAAGTACACCCGCATCAGCGCGAAGTGAGACCGGCGTGGACGCTCAGAGCAGCTTGCGCTGCAGCGCCCACGCGGTCAGCTCGTGCCGGTTCGACAGCTGGAGCTTCCGCAGGACCTTCGACACGTGTGTCTCGACGGTCTTCACCGAGATGAACAGCTCCGTCGCGACCTCCTTGTAGGCGTACCCGCGCGCGATGAGTCGCATGACCTCCTGCTCGCGGGCGGACAGGCGGTCCAGCTCGGCGTCGTGCTGCGCCGTCTCGCCGCTGACCGCTCCGAAGGCGTCGAGCACGAAGCCGGCCAGGCGCGGCGAGAAGACCGCGTCACCGTCCGCCACGCGGGCCACGGCCTCGGCGACCTCGGCACTCGACGAGCTCTTCGTGATGTACCCGCGGGCGCCGGCCCGGATGACCCGCACCACGTCGTCGGCGGCGTCCGACACACTCAGCGCGAGGAACCGGGTGTCCGGGTTCCCCGGTACGGACCGCGTGATGACCTCGGCACCGCCGCCGCCGGCGCCGCCCGGCAGGTGCACGTCGAGCAGGACGACGCGCGGGCGCGTGGCCGCGACGAGCGTCACGGCTTCGTCGACGGTCGCCGCCTCACCCACGACCTGGAGGCCCGGTGGCAGCCCGGCGCGCACGCCGGCTCGGAAGATGGAGTGGTCGTCGACGATCGCGACCGTCAACGGGGCGGGTTCGGTCATGCGTGCTCCTCGTCGTGGGCCGCGGGTGCGAGCGGCAGGGTCAGCCGGACCTCGGTGCCGGTGCGGCCCGGCCCCGGCGCGATGGTCGCGTGGCCGCCGAGGCGCTGCATCCGGCCGATGATCGACTCGCGGACGCCGTACCGGCCCGCGGGCACGGAGTCGACGTCGAAGCCCGGGCCGCGGTCGCGGATGCTGAGCTCGACCCGGTCACCGGCGGTCTCGGCGTACACGCTCACGGTGCCACCGGCGTGCCGGGCGGCGTTGAGCATCGCCTCGCGGGCGGCGGCGACGAGCCCGTCCGGCAGGTCGCTTCGGGCGGGGCCGACCGCGATGACCTCGATGCGGGCGGGGTACTCGGCCTCGATGTCCACGGCTGTGTCCCGCAGCTGCGCGCCGAGGTCGCGCGCCGGTTCAGCCCGCTCGGTGAAGAGCCACGACCGCAGTTCGCGCTCCTGCGCCCGCGCCAACCGTGCCGCGTCCGAACCCGGCTCGGCCTTCTGCTGGATGAGGGCGAGGGTCTGCAGCACCGAGTCGTGCAGGTGTGCCGCGAACTCGGCGCGCTCGAGGTCGCGGACGCGGGCGGCGCGTTCCTCGGCGAGGTCGCGGACGAGTCGGACCACCCACGGGGCGACCACGACGGCGACCCCGACCAAGACGGCGACCGCGGCGGTCAGCACGGTCCAGACGTTCGGGCGGCTGCTCGTCGTGAAGAACAGCAGGATGCCGAGCACGACGAGCACCAGGGCTCCGAGCGCCCGGACGACCAGGGCGGAGGACCCGGCGGTGCGGACGTTGCGGAGCGCGTCGAACTGCCGCCAGGCGAGTGCGGCGCCGGTGACGACCACGACGCCGGGCACGACGACCTCGAGGGGGACCGCCGCGCCCATCCGCGCTGCGACCACCGCGCCGGCGGCGGCGAGCAGGGCCACGCCGAGCAGGATCTCGACGACCGGGGCGCGGCGGGCAGACGCGGTGGGCTCGTCCTGGTCGACGTCGGTGGCAGGGGTCAGCACGGACTTGAGCGGTGTGCTTCCGACGGCTGCCCCGGCGGCTGCGCTCGGCACGGTCGCCCAGAGCCAGGCGTACAGCAGCAGCCCGGCGCCGCCGCAGACCACCAGGACCGCGGTGGCGAGCCGGACGGCCCCGACCGGCAGCCCGGTGTGCGCCGCGAACCCGCTGCAGACCCCGCCGACGACCCTGGGGGTCGGGCGCGTCATCGTCGCGGTGGCCATGGGGCAATCCTGGCACCCGGACGGCGGTCACAGCAGGATCCGGGGCCGGGATCAGGGACCGGTCAGGGGGAACCCCGATGGTGCCGGCGCAGCACTGCCGGGATGCTGGTGGCCATGACCGATCACCAGCACGACTCCGCTCCCGGCACCGCCGCCGGCAGCGCCGACTCGACGACCCGGTTCTTCGACTGGGTCCGCGGCCTCGGCATCGCGCGCACCGACGACCGCTGGCTCGCCGGCGTGTGCGGCGCCGTCGCCCGCCGCACCGGGCTCGACCCCCTCGTGGTCCGCGGCGTGACGATCGTCGTCGCGCTGCTGGGCGGACCGGTCTTCCTCGCCTACGCCGTCGGCTGGGCGCTGCTGCCCGACACCGCCGGACGCATCCACGTCGAACGGATGATCCGCGGGGTCCTCGACCCGGCGCTCATCGCGATCGCCGCGCTCGTGGCACTGACGTTCGTGCCCGCGGCCCGGGGTCTCTGGTGGCAGGGGGTCCCGGACGCCTGGGGGATGCCCGGCTGGCTCGAGGCGACCCTCGCCACCGGGTGGAGCATCGTGCTCGTCGGCGGGATCGTGTGGCTCATCGTGGTCCTGGCCCGACGCGGGGTGAACGGTGATCGGACAGTGGGCACCGGCACCGGCACCGGCACCGACCCGACCGCCGCACCGCGGGGCGACTTCTGGACCAGCCCCGAGGAGCCGCGCCCGGCCCGGGACGCGTGGACCGCGGAGGCGACCGGCGCGCTGGACGCGGGTCGGGCCTCCTGGCAGTGGGGTGCACCGGTGAGCCCCGAGGACCGTCGACGGCAGCACGAGGAGCGGCTGCGCGCGGAACGCGAGCGGACCGCCGAACGGCGGGCGGAGCGGGCCGAGCGACGCCCCGGGGCGTCGTACGTCGCCGTGTCCCTCGGACTCGCACTCGTCGCCGGAGCCGGGGTCGCCTTCTGGGCGCAGCAGGCCGGGTGGTCCGTCCCGGTCCTCGGGATCGCCGCGGCGCTCGCGGTTCTGGCGATCGCCACGATCGTCGCGGGGATCCGCGGCCGTGACGACGACGTGCTCGGATTGTTCTCGACGATCGCCGCGGTGGCCCTGGTGGTCACCGGGGTCCTGCCAGCCGGCACCCAGGTCTCGCTGATCGGCGGCACGACGTGGCAGGTCGAACGCGCCGCCTCCGGGACCGAACGGGACTTCGCCATGCTGGCGGGCGGTCCCACCCTGGACCTCCGCGGACTCGAGGCGTCGGCCGTCGGGGGCGACGTGAGCCTCTGGCTGGGCGCCGGCGGAGCCGAGGTGCTGCTGCCGACCGACCTGCCGGTGCGGGTCGAGGTGAGTGGTGTCGGCTACGGGATCGACACCGGCGGGGGCGACGACGACGGCACCGGTGGGGTGCTCCGGACCACCACGCTCGAGAACCGTGCGGCACGCACGGCCGATGCGGACGAGACGACGACGGTGCACCTGTGGATCCTCGGCGGTGGCGTCGAGGTGCCGCGGGCGACCACGGTCGGCGAGTGAGGAACGGGACGATGACGACGGACAGCACGACCAACGACAACCCGACGGACGACGGCTCGACGAACGACGGTGCCACGAACGACGCGGCGACTGCACCGGTGGCCTCCCCGGTGGCTCCGGACCGGCCCGCCTGCCGGCCCCGACGTGGTGGTGCACGCTTCGGCACGATCCTCTGGGGCGTGCTGCTCCTGGTGTTCGCCGGAGCGATGGCCGTGAGTGCGCTGCCGATGTTCTCAGTGGACACCACGACCCTGCTGTTGGCCGCCTGCATCGCCGCCGGTGTGCTGCTGGTCGTGGCGGGGATCGTGGCGGCCCTGTCCCGCACACGGCGCTAGTCGGACCGCTCCGTGCGCCGGGCTGTCCAGGTGTGCACGGGGGTCACCCGGACGGCTTAGCATCATCCACGTGACCGCGACAGACGCCGAGCGGGCCGCCCAGCGCGACGCCACCGAGCAGCCCCTCGACCGCAGCACCCGCCTGCGCCGGTGGATGCTGCACGGGGCCGACCAGGGCGCCTCGCACCAGGGCCCGCACCAGGTCGAGGTCGAGAAGACCCACCCGTGGTGGCGGGTCATGTGCCTGACCGGCGTCGACTACTTCTCCACCCTCGGGTACCAACCCGCCATCGCCGCGCTCGCCGCGGGGCTGCTGTCGCCGATCGCGACGATCGTCCTCGTGCTCGTCACGCTGTTCGGGGCGCTGCCGGTCTACCGTCGGATCGCCCACGACAGCTTCCGGGGCGCCGGGTCGATCATGATGCTCGAGAAGCTCCTGCCGTGGTGGGCGGGCAAGCTCCTCGTGCTGGTGCTGCTCGGGTTCGCCGTGACGGACTTCATGATCACGATGACCCTGTCGGCGGCCGACGCCACGGCGCACATCGCCGAGAACCCGTACACGCCGCACTGGTTCACCGAGATCCCGGTGCCGCTCACCCTGGCGCTGCTGCTCCTGCTCGGCATCGTGTTCCTGCGCGGGTTCAAGGAGGCCATCGGCATCGCGGTCGGACTCGTCGCGGTGTTCCTCGCCCTGAACGCCGTCGTCATCATCGTCGCCCTCTGGCACGTGTTCGAGAACCCGATGGTGGCGAGCGACTGGTGGTCCGGGCTGACGGCACAGCACAGCAACCCGCTCGTGATGGTCGGCATCGCCCTGATCGTGTTCCCGAAGCTCGCGCTCGGGCTCTCCGGCTTCGAGACCGGCGTCGCGGTGATGCCGCAGGTCCGCGGCGACGCCACCGACGACACCAGCGACCGCCCCGAGGGCCGGATCCGCGGAACCAAGCGACTGCTGACCGTCGCGGCGCTCATCATGAGCTCGTTCCTCATCACGTCGTCGATCGTGACGACGTTCCTCATCCCGCAGCACGAGTTCCAGCCGGGCGGCGGTGCGAACGGCCGTGCCCTGGCGTACCTGGCGCACGAGTACATGGGCGGGGTGTTCGGGTCGATCTACGACTTCTCGACCGTCGCCATCCTGTGGTTCGCCGGCGCGAGCGCGATGGCGGGGCTCCTCAACCTGGTGCCGCGGTTCCTGCCCCGCTACGGCATGGCACCGCAGTGGGCGCGTGCGGTGCGTCCCCTCGTGATCATCTTCACGCTCATCGCGTTCGTCATCACGATCATCTTCCAGGCCGACGTCGACGCCCAGGGTGGCGCCTACGCCACCGGCGTGCTGGTGCTCATCACGAGCGCCGCGGTCGCGGTGACGCTGTCCGCGCGCCGCAAGCAGCAGCGCAAGCGCACCATCGCGTTCGGTGTGATCTCGGTCGTGTTCGTCTACACCACGGTCGCCAACGTCATCGAGCGGCCCGACGGCGTGCGGATCGCCGCGATCTTCATCATCGCGATCGTCGTGGTGTCGCTCATCTCGCGCGTGCGGCGTTCGTTCGAGCTCCGTGCGTCGTCGATCGAGCTCGACGCGACCGCCAGGCAGTTCGTCGAGGCCGACGCCGACCAGTTCAGTTCGGTCTGCATCATCGCGAACGAGCCCGGTGCCGGCACGGCCGAGGCGTACCGGGCGAAGGGGCGCGAGGAACGCCGCGACTCCGGCATCCCGGCCCGCGTGCCGACGATGTTCCTCGAGGTCCTGCCCGCCGACTCCTCCGACTTCGAAGAGGACCTCGTCGTCGAAGGCCACGTCATCCACGGGTTCCGCGTGCTCAAGGTCCGCTCCGGCAACGTCCCGAACACCATCGCGTCGACGCTCCTCGCCATCCGAGACCTCGCCGGGGTGGTGCCGAGCATCTACTTCGAGTGGAACGAGGGCAGCCCGATCCGCAACGCCCTGCGCTTCGTGTTCACCGGCGCAGGCGACGTCGCCCCCGTCACGCGCGAGGTCCTGCGCGAAGCGGAACCCGAGGTCAACCGACGGCCCAGCGTCCACGTCTCGTGAGGCACGGACCGGGCGCGGGGCGTGCCTCCAGGCCCGTCGGCGGCCTGGCGGCGATCGCCGTCGCCGCAGCGGTCTGGGGCACCACCGGGACCGCGACGCACTTCGCGCCCGGTGTGCCGGCGTTCGTGTTCGGTGCGGTGACCTTCGGGCTCGGCGGCCTCGTGCTCGCCGCGACCGCGGGCCGGGGCACGCTGCGTGCCGTCGCCCAGCGCCGCACCCGCGGCTGGGCACTGCTCGGTGCCGCATCGCTCGTGGTCTACGCGGTTGCCTTCTACGCGGCCCTCGCCGACGCCGGGGTCGCGCTCGGTACGACCCTGGCCATCGGGTCGTCGCCCGTCTTCGCCGGCCTGGTCGAGTGGGTCGTCGACCGCAGAGGCGTCACCCGTCGGTGGGTCCTCGCCACCGTGGTGAGCGTGGTCGGCATGGTCGTCGTCACCCTCGCGCGCTCCGAGCACGACGGCGGCGGGCGGTCACTCGTGGTCGGGGTCGGCAGCGCCCTGGTCGCCGGTCTGACGTACGCGCTGTACTCGTGGGCGGTGGCGCGGGGGATGCACGCCGCGACGAGCCGGATGCCGATCGCCGTCGTCCGCGCGGAGTCCGACAGCATGCGTGTCGGCGGGGACGTCGGGGTCGCCGCCGCACGGGCTGCCCGCGGGCCGAACGAACGCGGGCTCGTCGGTGCGGTGTTCGGGGTGGCCGCGGTGCCGCTCGTCGTGCTCGCCGTGGTGGCGGGTGGGCCGTTCCTGACCGACGCCGACAACTGGCCGGTGTTCCTGTACCTGGCGCTGGTGCCGACGGTGATCGGCCACTCGCTGTACGCGCTCGGGCTCCGGACGGTGACGGCGTCGGTCGCGACGCTGCTGTCCCTGCTCGAGCCCGTCGTGGCCGCGGTGCTGGCGGTGCTCGTGGTGGGGGAGCGCCTGGGGACCGGCGGATGGGCCGGGATCGTGCTGGTGGTGGCCGGGCTGTCCGTGCTGGCGCTGCCCGATCGGCGCGGCCGCTGATCAGCGGCGGCGCGCGCTGACCAGCAGCGGCGCCCACGCGTCAGCCGGACCGGCGCCCGGCGCCCACCCGTCAGCCGTCGAGGATCTGGTCCCGCACCTTCCGCCGCAGCACCTTGCCGATCATCGAGCGCGGCAGGTCCTCGACCACGACGACCCGGCGCGGCACCTTGTACGCCGCCAGGTGCTCGCGCGACCAGGCCCGGAGCGCGGCCCCGTCGAACGTCGCGGGGTCCTTCGGCACGACCGCGGCGACGACCTGCTCGTTGCCGCCCTGCGTGATGCCGACGACCGCGACCTCCTTGACGCTGGGGTGCTTCAGCAGGGTGTCCTCGACCTCGGACGGCGACACGTTGAAGCCGCCGGTGATGATGAGTTCCTTGAGGCGGTCGACGATCCGGACGTACCCGTCGGCGTCGATGGCCACGATGTCGCCGGTGCGGAACCAGCCGTCGGGCGTGAAGACCTCGTCGGTGGCCTCGGCCTTGCCCCAGTAGCCGCGGAACGCCTGCGGGCCACGGACCTGCAGTTCGCCGGGCTCGTCGATGCCGAGCACCTTCGTGTCATCGTCGGGGTCGACCACCCGCGCCTCGGTGGAGGACAGCGGCAGGCCGATCGATCCGAGTCGACGCTCGGGGGAGACCGGGTTGGCCATCAGGACCGGGGAGCACTCGGACAGGCCGTAGCCCTCGACCAGGTAGCCGTCGGTCCGGGCCTCCCACGGTTCGACGATGTCCTGTGACAGCGGCATGGCGCCGGAGATGCCGATCTCGATGCCCTTGAGTGACACCTTCGCCGAGTCGGCCGCGTGCTGCAGCCGGGCGTAGATCGGTGGCACGGCCGGCAGGAACGTCGGCGGGTGGCGCTTGATCGCCGTCAGGACCAGGGCGGGGTCGAACGCGGGGAAGAGCACGAGCCGCGAGGCCATGCTCATCGCGAAGGTCAGGCAGAGCGTCAGGCCGTAGGCGTGGAACATCGGCAGCACCGCGTACACGACGTTGTCGCCGCGGCGGATCTGCGGCACCCACGCCCGGGCCTGCGCGGCGTTCGCCAACAGGTTCCGGTGGCTCAGCACCGCGCCCTTCGGCGTCCCGGTGGTGCCGGACGTGTACTGGATCAGCGCGACGTCGTCGGTGGCCGGCCGCGGGTGCCGCTTCGACAGCTTGCGGGTGTCGGCGAGGTCGTCCCACTTGACCGTGCCGCGCACCTTCGCCGTCAGCTTCGCGCGGGACTCGCGGGCCTTCGCGACCGGCAGCGCCAGGGCGAGTCGGGTGCTCCGGGGCATGGCGCGGGTGATGTCGACCGAGACGATCGCGTCGAGGTGTACGTCGGCCGGGAAGTCCTGCAGCGTCGCGACGGACTTGTCCCACGCGATGGCGACCTTGGCGCCGTGGTCCTCGAACTGGTGGCGGAGTTCCCGCGGCGTGTACAGCGGGTTGTGTTCGACCACGATCGCGCCGAGCCGCAGAACCGCGTAGAACGCCACGATGTGCTGCGGGCAGTTCGGCAGGACGATGGCGACGCGGTCGCCCGCGCCCACGCCGAGCTTCCGCAGGCCGTTCGCCGCGCGGAGGATCTGCTCCTCGAGGTCGGCGTAGCTCGTGGTGCGCTTGAAGAACTCGAGGGCGACCTGCCTGGGGAACTTCCGGGCCGACTGCTCGACCAGGTCGTACAGGGAACCACTCTGTTCCTCGATGTCGTGCGGGACCCCCGGGGCGTACGAGGCAAGCCAGGGACGAGGCGTGTCGATGCTCACCCGACCCAACCTAGTGGGCGACCCCCGTGCACGCTGGGAGGGCCACTTTGCGCGATGCCACCCCCGCGCCCAGGTGACGGACGGAACATGACGACATGTCCACTGTCTCCGATGTCTTCCGGTCCCGCCTCAACCAGACGTTCACGGGTGGTTCGACCGGCACGGAAGCCTGGATGGACGACCTGGAACACGGCACCGACGCGGGCTTCTTCGGTCCGGGCTCCGCCACGTGGGCGGTACACGGCGGGAGCCACGGCATCGTCGCCGGCGTGCGGGCACTCCTCGTCCAGGCACTGCACCCCGGCGCGCTCGCCGGCGTCGCCGACCACTCCCGGTACCGCGAGGACCCGTTCGGTCGTCTGGCGGGCACCAGCCGGTGGATCGCCACCGTCACGTACGGCGACCGGCAGACCGCCCGCAGCGGCAGCGACTGGGTGCTCCGGCTGCACGAGCGCGTCCGTGGGCAGTACGTCGACGCGCACGGCACCACCCGTCCCTACGCGGCCAACGACCCGGACCTGGCACGCTGGGTGCACCTCGCCTTCACCGACGCGTTCCTCCGCGCCGCCCAGTGCTGGGGCGGCCCGATCCCCGGAGGCGCGGACGCCTACGTGCGCGAGTGGGCCGAGGCCGGGCGCCTCATGCGCATCGTCGACCCGCCCGAGTCCGAGGCGGAGCTCCGTGCCCAGATGAACGGGTACCTCGACCGCGGCGAACTCCTGGTCGACTCGCGCACCCGAGACGTCGTCCGGTTCATCAAGGACCCGCCGCTGTCCCGCCTGCTCCGACCCGGCTACCGCGCCGTGTTCCAGGGAGCGGTGTCCACGCTCGACCCGCGGCACCGGTCGCTCCTCGGCCTCCGTGCGCCGATCGTCGGCCCGGTGGAGCTGCCGGTGGTCCGCACCACGAAGCTCGTGCTCGACGGGATCGGTGCGGTGCTCGACGACCAGACCGGTTCCGAACGAGCCGCGCGGCGGCGCATCGCGCGCCTGCAGCGCACTGACGGCAGCGCGGTCGCCTGACCACGGCCGTCACCGCGACCACCTGACGGACGGGAGGCACGGTGCCAGCTGGCACCGTGCCTCCCGTCCGCTCGTGGGGGCGTCAGAAACCCGACGGCACCCGGGGCGTGTACGCGGACTCGAGTCGCGTGACCTCGTCGTCGGTGAGCGTCAGCGACGCTGCGGCCACCGCGTCGTCGATGTGGTGCTCCTTCGTCGCGCCGACGATGGGCGCGGAGACCGCGGGCTTGCCGGCGACCCAGGCCAGGGCGACCTGCGCCATCGGGACACCACGTTCGGTGGCGACGGCCTCGACCGCATCGACGATCGCGCGGTTGGCGTCCTCGTCCTGCTTGTAGAGGGTCTTGCCGAACTCGTCGGTCTGCGCGCGCGAGCCCGACCCGGAGGCGTCCCAGGGGCGCGTGACGCGGCCGCGGGCGAGGGGGCTCCACGGGATCACGCCGACGCCGGTGTGCTCGCAGAAGGGGAGCATCTCGCGCTCCTCCTCGCGTTCGAGCAGGTTGTACTGGTCCTGCATGCTCACGAACTTCGTCCAGCCGTGGCGTTCCGCGGTGTGCTGCATCTCGGCGAACTGCCACGTCCACATGCTGCTCGCGCCGATGTAGCGCGCCTTGCCGGCCTTCACGACGTCGTGGAGGGCCTCCATGGTCTCCTCGATCGGCGTCACCGGGTCGAAGCGGTGGATCTGGTACAGGTCGACGTAGTCCGTGCCGAGCCGGCTCAGGGAGGCGTCGATCTCGTGCATGATCGCCGCGCGGGACAGCCCCGCGCCGTTCCGGCCGGGACGCATCCGGTTGAAGACCTTCGTGAAGACCTGGACGTCCTCGCGCGGGGCCAGCTCGGCGAGGAGCGTGCCGGTGATCTCCTCGCTGCTGCCGTCCGAGTAGACGTTCGCGGTGTCGAAGGTCGTGATGCCGGCCTCGAACGCGCGGCGGACGAACGGGCGGGCCTCGTCGATGCCGACGCTCCAGGCGTGCGAGCCCCGGTCCGGGTCGCCGTACGACATCATGCCGAGGACGACGCTGCTGATCTCGAGCCCCGAGTTGCCGAGGCGCTTCGTGTCGGTGGTCATGCTGTCACTCTGGCATCGCGGCCTGTGACGGCGAGCAGGCGGACCTGGAGCGGGGAGTCCTCGGTGACGTCGACCGGGGGTGCGTAGAGGCCGGTGGCGGCGAGGTCCTCGATCTGCGGCTCGAAGTACTCCCACACGGCGCGGACGAGCTCGTCGGGCAGGGACTCCTCGGTGCCGGTCGCCCGGGCGAGGTCCCACGTGTGGATCGTGATGTCGCTCGTCTGCTCGGTGAGGTACTGCGCGGCGGGCACGACGTCGGTGCTGAGGTGCACGGGGGTGTCCTGCGGGGCGTTCCGCCAGGCGTCGGTGGCCGCGGTGGCGAACCGGTGCCACTCGGCCACCAGGTCGTCGCCGATCGGCTCGAGGTCGGCCTGGGCCTGGGCGTAGTCGCACCCGGTCAGGAGCTTCGGGATCCAGCGCTGCTCGTCGACGACGTGGGCGACGAGGTCGCGGGTGGTCCACTCGGAGTCGGGGGTGGGGGCGTCCCAGTCGGTGACGGCGGCGACGCGGCGGCCGAACTCGGCTGCCGCGAGGGCCTGCATCGCGATCCAGTCGGTGGCCATGGTGGTGCTCCTGTTCGTCGTGCGGGCGTGTGCGCTTGGTGCAACTCGGGGTCCGGAGTGCGGATTCCCCGCGCTGTTGTCGTACGTGCCAACGTTACGCGGGGGCGGCGCTCGGCCGTCGCTCGTCCGGTCGTTCCCTGCTGGTGCGCTGCCGCTGCCGCTGCCGCTGCCGCTGCCTCGCCTTCGTGCCCCTCCGTGCGCCCCTGTGCGCGACGTGCCCCGGTGTGCGAGCGGGCGAAATGCCGCACTTCTCCCCGCCGGGTCCCGGGCATTCCGCCCGCTCGACCGCGCTTCCGATCTCGGCCGGGGTCGCTCGCACCCTCCGCTCGAGTCCTTGCGCGAGCGGGCGAAATGTCCGGCGTGCCACAGAGATCGGCGTGGTGTTTCGCCCGCTCGTGGGCGTGGGCGTGGGCGTGGGCGTGGGCGCGCGGCGTGGGCGTGATTGCGGCGATCGGCCTCGACTTCGGTGCCCGTCATCGGCGAGCGGGCGGAATTCCTGACGAGCCAGGACGAAGCTCCGGGGTATTTCGCCCGTTCGTGGTCGGCCGGACCGGCGCGGGCAACGAAGAACGCCCCGACTCCGTGCGGAGTCGGGGCGTTCTTCTCGGGTTCGGGGAGTGCTGCTCGGTGCCCTCAGTCAGGCGTTGAGTCAGAGGTGGCTCAGGCCGCCTGGAGGACGAACTGGACGTCGAGGTTGATCGTGACGTCGTTGCCGAGCGTGAAGCCGCCGGCCTCGAGCGCCGCGTTCCAGTTCACACCGAACTCGGTGCGGTCGATCTTCGTGGTCGCCTCGGCGCCGAACTTGACCTGGCCGTAGCCGTCCGTGGTGAAGCCGCCGAGCTCGGCCTTGAGGACGACCGGCTTGGTGACGCCGCGCAGGGTCAGGTCGCCCGCGATGTGCAGGTCGTCGCCCTTCGCCTCGATGCTCGTGGAACGGAAGGTCAGCTGCGGGTGCTCTTCGGTGAGGAAGAAGTCGCTCGTCTTGAGGTGCTGGTCGCGCTGCTCCTGGCCGGTGTTGATCGACGCGACGTCGATGTTGGCCTCGACGGTCGACTCGAGCGGGTTCTCGGCGGTGACGACGGTGGCGTCGAACGTCTCGAACTTGCCCTTGACCTTGCTGATGGCGAGGTGGCGGACCGAGAAGGTGACCTCGGAGTGGGTCGGGTCGATCTTCCAGGTGCCGGTCTTGTAGCCGGGAACGGTGTCAGCGGTGAGCGTCATGGTGGTCCTTCTTCCGAACGAGAGTCTGCGGTGCGACGCGTTCCATGCGCCTGCATCGAGTTGATACTACGACAGTGTGCACCGTTTTGGTTGAAGCGTCAACCATTGTTCACCCAAGTGTCGCAAACCGCGTGTCATGCGCTCCTCTGGCACCGACCTCGAGCAGTCGACGGACGCGGTGCACGAAACGCTCGACCCCGTGACCGAGGTCGTCTGCTGTTGCTCTGACGAGCCACCAGTCGACGTCCTTGAGGTGCTCGCCGCGTGTGAGGTCCTTCCGGAAGCTGGCTGGATCGGTGCGGTGCAGATCGCTCTCGTACTCGATCGCGACCCTGGCATCGGGGTAGGCGAGGTCCACACATGCGATCCACTGGCCGTCGACGACGACATCGTGGTTGAGCGCCGGTTCCGGGAGTCCGCGGCGGATGAGTGCCAGCCGTGTCCGGGTCTCTCCGGGGGACCGAGATCCTTTCCGGATCTCATCGAGCGCGAAGCGGAGCTTCACGATCCCACGGATGCCACGTCGTCGTCGGACGGCCTGCGCGAGTTCGTCGAGCTTCGTCCAACCGAGCCACCCCACGAGTGCATCGCCCGCGACGATGAGTTCGTCGAGCGTCAGCATCGAGCCCAGAGCGACGAACGTGTCGGCCGGAGTGGTCAGTGACACTCCTCGTGCGATCGTCGCGCGGACTGATCCGTACCGAGCCCGGTGGCCGACGGTGCCGCGAACCCGGATCGCTTGATCGGTCCCGATGGTCGTGACGTGCAACCGCTGGTCGCGTTCGAGGCGTCTGGGCAGCGGGACGCCGATGATCGCTGCTGCAGTGACGTGGCTGAACACCTGATCGGGGCGGAGCCGAGGAGCGAGCGCCCTCGCACGTTCCTCCACGGACACCGGTGGGAACGCCGATCGGATGCCGTGGAACGGGCGGATGAGATCGCGAGCGTCGAGTCGGCCACGCGAAACGCCTCGGTGCAGCGCATCGCGGACTCGGAACGAAGCGTCGCGGAGTGCCATCGGGAGTCGCCTTCGTGCGGTCATGTCCACAGCGTGACGGCGAGCCGGTCTTGCGGACATGAGTCGGGCCTCCTTTGTGGATGGCTGGCTCGCTCTCGCCGCTGTGGAGGGACGGTTGCTTCCGCCAGCGGGCGAAACACCGTGCCTGCCGCCTGGCCGCACGGCGGTGTTTCGCCCGTTCGCGCGGCCCGCTCGCCCACAGGTCTGGGACCGTCGCTCGGGACTGCTGCCCGGAAGCCGCCTCCGGGGTGGGGCCCGAGGCGAGCAGGCGAGCAGACGAGCGGGCGACATGTCCGGGTGTGCCGTCGGGGCACTCTGGCATTTCGCCCGCTCGCGCGCGCCAGCCCTGCGCTCCCTCCTCGCGCACCCCTCCACGCGCGCTACCCCGCGCTACCCCGCCCTACCCCGCGCTGCCTCGCGCGCTCCCGCCTCCGGGCCACCTCCGCCCCACGCCCCGCCCCACGCCCCACCTCCGCCCCACGCTGCCCCACCGCCCCACCGCCCGCCCACCGCGGCCCCGACAGGCACTCGCGGGACCCCTCACGTGCGCGCTCACTCCAGTAGCGTCGGGACCATGGAATTCAGGTACCTGGGCAACTCCGGACTCAAGATCTCCGCGATCACCTACGGCAACTGGCTGACGCACGGCTCGCAGGTCGAGAACGACGTCGCCACCCAGTGCGTGCGGGCAGCGCTCGACGCCGGCATCACCACGTTCGACACCGCGGACACGTACGCCAACACCGCCGCCGAGACCGTCCTCGGCGAGGCGCTCAAGGGCGAGCGGCGCCAGTCCCTCGAGGTCTTCACGAAGGTCTACTGGCCGACCGGCCCGAAGGGGCACAACGACGTCGGCCTCAGCCGCAAGCACATCATGGAGTCGATCAACGGCTCGCTCGAGCGACTGCAGACCGACTACGTCGACCTCTACCAGGCACACCGCTACGACTACGAGACCCCCCTCGAAGAGACGATGCAGGCCTTCGCCGACGTCGTCCGCCAGGGCAAGGCGCTCTACATCGGCGTCAGCGAGTGGTCCGCCGAGCAGATCCGCGCCGGTGCCGCACTCGCCAAGGAGCTCGGCTTCCAGCTCATCTCGAACCAGCCGCAGTACTCGATGCTGTGGCGTGTCATCGAGGGCGAGGTCGTCCCCGCCTCGAAGCAGCTCGGCCTGTCGCAGATCGTCTGGTCGCCCATCGCGCAGGGCGTCCTGACCGGCAAGTACAAGCCGGGTCAGCCCCTGCCCGAGGGCTCGCGAGCCACGGACGAGAAGGGCGGCGCGGACATGATCAAGCGGTTCATGCGCGACGAGGTCCTCGAAGCCGTGCAGCGCCTGCAGCCCGTCGCCGACCAGGCCGGCCTCACGCTGGCGCAGCTCGCGATCGCGTGGACCCTGCAGAACGAGAACGTCGCGAGCGCCATCGTCGGCGCCTCGCGTCCGCAGCAGGTCACCGACAACGTCAAGGCCGCCGGCGTCAAGCTCGACGCGGACGCCCTCGCGGCGATCGACGAGGCACTCGGCGACATCCCGGAACGGGACGCCTCCAAGAACGTGTCCCCGTCGTCGCGCCCCGCGTAGACGCAACCGACCGACGGACGGGAGGCCCGGTGCCAGCTGGCACCGGGCCTCCCGTCCGTCGTGGCTGCGCCCCTGACCACCGCAGCTGACGGATCGTCAAGATGAACGGCATGTGTCGCGCATCTGGCAGAGGCCTGGCAAGTCGCGTACCCCGCCCAAACCACCCAGCCGCGCCCCCCGAATCGGGGGCATGACCCGAACTCATACCCCCGTTCTGGTGTCACCCGACACCGGTGCGGTGCGGGCCGTGCGCCCTGGCACGGTCCCGCGCCTGCTCGCCACCGCGAGGCAACTCGCGTCGTTCGGCACCATCGGTGCCGTCTGCTTCGTCATCGACCTGGGCGTCTACAACCTGCTCCGCGCCACCGTCATGTCGGACGGTCCCATCGCCGCGAAGATCGTGTCGGCCATCGTGGCGACCTCGGTCGCGTGGATCGGCAACCGCTTCATCACCTTCCGCGCCCAGCGCCAGACCGGCCGCCGCGAGACCGTCCGCGAGGGGTTGCTCTTCGCTGCCACGAACCTCGTCGGCCTCGGCATCGCCGCTGCCTGCCTGTTCGTCTCGCACTACGTCCTCGGCTTCACGTCCACCCTCGCCGACAACGTCGCCGGCAACGGCGTCGGCCTCGTCCTCGGCACCGCGTTCCGGTTCGCCGCGTACAAGGCCCTCGTCTTCCGGTCCACCGACACACGTCCGAAGGGGTTCCCCGAATGACCATCTCAGCCGTGTTGCTGACGGCCGCAGGGCCGCTGCTCCAACCCGACAACGACACCGGGACGACGGGGGACGTCCCGAACCGAGGGACCACGGACGTGCCGACGGGAGGCTCGGGGCAGCTCCCACAGGCCGCCTGGTCGCTGGGCGAGTGGCTCGGCTACTCGACCCTCATCGCCCTCTCCGTGCTGCTCACGATCATCGCGTTGACCACCCTCTGGTGGATGCTGCACGCCTGGCGCTCGCGGGACGCGCTGAAGTCCACCAGCTTCAGCCAGACCCCGCGTCCGGCGACGCACCGGTTCACGCTCCTGGTGCCCGGTCGGCACGAGCAGGACGTGATGGGGCAGACGCTCGACATGCTCGCGACCCAGGACCACCCCGACTTCGAGATCATCGCGATCGTCGGGGAGGACGACCCGGAGACCGACGCCGTCGTGCGTGCTGCAGCGGCTCGGCACCCCTCCCTGATCAAGGTCGTGGTGGACGACACCCTGCCGAAGAACAAGCCGAAGGCGATGAACCTCGCGCTCCAGCACGCGACGGGTGACATCGTCGGGGTGTTCGACGCGGAGGACGAGGTCTACCCGCGGCTGCTCTCCCTCGTCGACTCGCGGTTCCAGGAGACCGACGCCGACGTGGTGCAGGGCGGCGTCCAGCTCATGAACTTCCGGTCGAGCTGGTGGTCGCTGCGGAACGTCCTCGAGTACTACTTCTGGTTCCGCTCGCGCCTGCACTTCCACGCCGGGTCCAAGTTCATCCCGCTCGGGGGCAACACCGTCTTCGTGACGAAGGAGCGCCTGGAGTGGTCGAACGGCTGGGATGCACACTGCCTCGCCGAGGACTGCGAACTCGGCGTGCGGCTCTCCGCCGACGGCGCGACGGTCGTCGTCGCCTACAGCCCCGAGGCCGTCACCCGCGAGGAGACCCCGCCGACCTTCGCCTCGCTGCTCAAACAGCGCACGCGGTGGAACCAGGGCTTCCTGCAGGTGCTGGGCAAGGGGGAGTGGAAGAAGCTGCCGTCCTTCCGGCAGCGGTTCTTCGCCCGCTACATGCTCACGATGCCGTTCATCCAGGCGGCCACCGGGCTGCTCATCCCGCTGAGCCTCCTGATGATCCTGTTCGTCAAGGTGCCGACGGCGATCGCCCTCGTGTCGTTCGTGCCGGTGGCGCCGACGCTCATGCTGCTCGCCGTCGAGATCGTCGGGCTGAACGAGTTCGGCCGTCTGTACGGCGAGAAGGTCCGGCTCCGCGACTACGTGCGGCTCGTTCTCGGCCTGGTGCCGTACCAGGTGTTCCTCGCCGCCGCGGCGGTCCGGGCAGTCGTCCGGCACGCCAAGGGCCAGAACGGGTGGGAGAAGACCGAGCACACCGGCCAGCACCGCACCGGACAGGTGGTCGGCTTCGCCTCGGACCTGGACGGGTCGGGCGCAGCGTCGTCCGCAGGCGCCGGATCGGGCGCAGCGTCCTCCGCGGATGCAGCGTCGTCCGATCGTGCGTTCGCTGGCACCACCACGGGAGGCACCCGATGACCGCCAGCATCACCGACACCACGGGCATCCCGATCCGTGGTGGAGCAACCACGCACCGATCCGGCATCGGGGCGTGGTTCCGCCGGCACGCGGCCAGCCTGACGTGGTTGCTGCCCGTCGTCGCGGTGACCGTGCTCGTCCAGGCCTGGAACATGTCGGGCACACCGCAGCGCATCGACGACGAGGGGACCTACACCGCACAGGCGTGGGCGATCACGAACCTCGGCGAGCTCACCCACTACACGTACTGGTACGACCACCCGCCGCTCGGATGGATCCAGATCGCCGGGTACACCGGGTTGACCGGGGCGTTCGCGCGGTACCCCTTCGCGGTGGAGGCCGGGCGCGAGGCCATGGTGTTCTTCTCCGCCGTCTCGAGCATCCTGCTGTTCGTCCTGGCCCGACGTCTCGGCGCCGGACGGATCACGGCGGCCGCGGCCGGACTCGTCTTCGCGCTGTCACCGCTCGCGCTGCAGTACCACCGCACCGTGTACATCGACAACGTCGCGACGCCCTGGCTGCTCGCCGCGTTCGTCCTCGTGCTGAGCCGTCGCCAGCAGCTCGCCGGGTTCGCCGGTGCCGCTGCCTGCCTCGGCATCGCCGTGCTGTCCAAGGAGACCTACCTGCTCGCACTGCCGTTCCTGATCTGGATGGCCGTGCGTCGTGCCGACAAGAGCACCCGCCGGTACACGCTCAGCGTCGCCGGGGCCGTGCTCGTGCTGATCGGCGGCGGGTACCTGCTGCTCGCCGCGGTGAAGGGCGAACTCGTGCCGGGCAACGGGCGAGTCAGCCTGTGGGAGGGCGTCACCTACCAGCTCGGGTCGCGGACCGCGTCCGGATCCGTGTTCGACGGGGGCAGCCTGGCGAACGAGGCCGCCGCGCAGTGGTGGGCACTCGACCCGGTGTTCATCGTGCTCGGTTCGGTCGCGGCCGTCGTCGGGCTGTTCCTGCGACGGGTCCGACCGATCGCCGCGATGCTCGTGTTCCTGCTCGCGGTGATGTTCCGGCCGAACGGGTACCTGCCGGTGCCCTACGTCATCATGCTCATCCCGTTCGCAGCGCTCCTCGTCGCGTACACCGTCGAGCGTGCCGTCCTGACGATCGCCGGTCGGGTCCACACCCGGGGCCGGTTCGGCCCGAGGGCACGGCGCGGCCTCGGCATCACCTGGGCCGTCGTCGCGGCTGCGGCCCTCGTCGTCGCGGTGCCGCTGTGGGGGACACAGCTGCGGGGCTTCCTGCTGGGCAACCTCGACCTGCCCATGCAGCAGGCCGAGCAGTGGGTGGGGGACAACGTGCCGAAGTCCTCGCGTCTGCTGGTCGACGACGCCATGTGGGTCGACCTCGTGGACGACGGCTTCGCCCGGAACAACGTCGTCTGGTACTACAAGCTCGACACCGACGGAGCAGTGGAACGGCAGTCCCCGAACGGCTGGAAGGACTCGGACTACGTCATCACGACGGACTCCATGCGCACCGGCGGCAACTCGTCCACCGACGTGCGGCAGGCGATCGAGAACTCCACGGCCGTCGCGACCTTCGGCACCGGTGACCAGCAGGTCGAGGTCCGCCGGATCCACGCCGAGGGAGCCAGCGCCGCCGAGACGGCGATCACCCGGGCCACCGACGTCCGGAAGACCCTGGGAACCGAGCTCGCGTCGAACCAGGCCCTGCGTGCGGACGACGGCACGAAGTCGCAGTTCCGTGCCGGACAGGTCGACTTGCGGGCGATGATCGCGCTCGGACAGGTGCTCGCCGACCAGGACGTGCGGGTCGGCCGGTTCACCCCGCGCACCGGGGAGACCGGCCAGCCGTTCCGCACCGTCGTCCTGCACACGAGCGACGATGCCTCGGCAGCACGGGTCGCTCGGACCTTCGACGCCATGTCCCAGGCGTTCCGGCCGGACTCGGTCGAGCGCGAGGGAGCACGGCTCACGGTGACGTACACCCCGGCCGACCCGACGACGACCGCGACGAGCGCCTCGTGACCCCCGATCGCTCGGCCGCGCTTGCGCCGGGCGAGCTGGTGTCCCGCGAGCGGGCGTCCCGCGAGCGGGCGAAATGCCCGGGGGACTCCGGCGCACACCCGGGTATTCCGCCCGCTCGCCGGAGCGGGCGCGGAACCGTTCCCCGCGAACACGTCGGGGCGGGACGCCCGCTGGACGAGCGGGCGAAATGCCCGGAGGGCTCCGGCGCTCACCCGGGTATTCCGCCCGCTCGCCCGGCGGCCCGGACGACAACCCCACGAACCCCACCTCGACACGACACCCGCACGCCAACCGCACCTCGACCCGAAGGAGCACCATCATGACCGCACGCACCACGAACCGCCGCCGCACCGTCGTCATCGGAGCGCTCGCCGCCACACTCGTCGCCGCGACCATCGGGCTCGCCGCCCCGCAGACCGCTTCCGCCGCGACGGCCGACCAAGGCTGGCTCCGCGTCGGACACCTGTCGCCGGACACGAAGGGCGTCGACGTCGAACTGTCCAGCCTCGCCGGGGGGAAGACCGTCTTCGAACTCGACGACGTCACCTACGGCCAGGTCAGCCCGTACGAGAAGCTGCCGGTGGGCACCTACGTCCTGTCGATGCGCGCCGCCGACGCCCCGGGTTCCACCCCGGTCATCTCCACCGACGTCACCGTGCAGAAGGGCGACGCCAGCACCGTCGTCGCCTACGGCAAGAACGACGGGCTGAAGACGACCGCGTTCACCGACGACCTGCAGCAGCCCGGCGACGGCAAGGCGAAGCTCCGGCTCGTGCAGGCCGCCACCACCGCGAAGCGCGTCGACGTGCAGACCTCCGACGGCACCCCGATCGCCGAGGACGCCACCTTCGGCACCGCCACCAAGTACGCGACGGTCGACGCCGGCAAGTGGTCGCTCGACGTCTCCGGCAGCGGCCAGCGGGGCACCGCGAAGGTCGACCTCGCCGGCAACACCGTCTCGACCCTGTTCGTCCTCGACGACAGCAAGGGCAACCTGACGGTCGTGCCCGTGACGGACGCCGCCGCGACCGCCGCCACCCCGTCCGGCGGGGTGCAGACCGGCGGTGGCGGCACAGCCGCTGACCGTCCCGTGACCGAGGCGTTCCACGCGGCCGTCGCGATGCTCCGCTCGCTGTTCCGCTGACGCCCCGGACTGGAGGCGCGGATCACGTGCGCTGCACGGCCCACGTGATCCGCGCCTCCTCTTCGACCCCCCCCACCATCCCCGGAGAGGCAGGCCAGCATGACCCGCAGGACCTGGATACCGGTCGCCGCCGCGGCGGCCGTCATCGTCGCCATCGTGGTCGCGATCGTCGCGGTCCGCCCCTGGTCGTCGAGCACCACGACCGCCGCTCGCGGCACGGCGACCCCGACCTCGACCACCGCGCCCGACGCGGCGCGCTCGCCGCAGCAGCTGCGGTCGGCGTTCCTGGACCGCTACGTCGAGGACGGTCGCGTCGTCCGCACCGACCAGGGTGGTGACACCGTCAGCGAGGGGCAGGCGTACGGCCTGCTCATCGCCTACGCGAACGACGACCGTGCGCGCTTCGACGCGATCTGGGAGTGGACGAAGGACCACCTGCTCACCGACGACGACCTGCTGGCGTGGCGGTGGACGTCCGACGAGGGCGTCGCCGACGAGCAGTCCGCGAGCGACGCCGACCTCGACGCCGCCCGGGCCCTCGTGCTCGCGGGGAAGGCCTGGGACGACGACCGGTACACCGCCGCGGGGAAGCGCATCGCGGCGGCGATCCTCGAGCACGAGACGGCCCGGACGGACCTCGGCACGATCCTGCTGCCCGGACCGTGGGCGGATCAGGAGCCCTACCGGTACAACGCCTCGTACGCGTCACCCGTGGCCTTCTCGGTGCTGGCGGACGCCACCGGGGACGACCGCTGGAACGCGCTGAACCGGGGTTCGCGCGCCGTGACGGCCGCCGTGCTGGACGCCTCCGACCTGCCCAGCGACTGGTCCCAGGTCCACGCCGACGGATCGGTGGACCCGATGCCGGCCGTCGGTGGGGACGGGCGCGTGCTCTACGGGTACGACGCGATGCGGACGCCGCTGCGGTACGCCGAGGCGTGCTCGGCGTCCGACCGGGAGCTCGCGGCGGCCCTCGCGCCCACGCTCGGACGGACGACGAGGCTCGCCTCGCAGCTCGACCTCGGTGGCACCCCGGTGACGCAGGACACGAACGCGCTGGCGTACACCGCGCGGGCCGCTGCCGAGCAGGCCGCGGGTTCCTCCCGTGCGGCTGCCGACGACCTCGAGCGGGCCGACCGGACGGCGGCGACCACACCGACCTACTACGGGGACGCCTGGTTGGCCATCGGTTCGACCATGCTGACCTCCGACGTGCTCGGGGGCTGTGCCAGCGACGTCGGAGCCGGCTCGTGAGCGGCCGACGGAGCGCCGGGCGCGTCTCGGCCGTCCGACGCCGAGGCGTGGTCATCGGTGCCGTGGTCGCCGCCGTCGTGGTGGTCGGGGGCGTGGCCGGGGTGGCGGTCGCGTCGACGGTCGGCGGCGGGGAGGGGGAGCGCGCCGCGTCGTCGGCGTCGGCGTCGGCGGCCCCGTCGCAGTCGTCCTCGTCGCAGTCGTCTTCTCCGTCGTCCTCGGGTTCCGGCACCGACGGGTTCCAGGACCCGGCCGCACCCGAGGCCCGCTCGACGGCCACACCGGTCAGCGTGTCGATCCCGGCCATCGGCGTGCGGTCCTCGCTCGAGGACCTGCACCGCGGCGCTGCCGGAGAACTCGACCCGCCCGTCGACTGGGACAGCGCGGGCTGGTTCAGCGACGGGATCGTCCCCGGCGAGGTCGGCCCCGCCGTCATCGCCGGTCACGTCGACAGCCCCACGAGCGCCGCGGTGTTCTTCCGGCTCGACGAACTGGTCGCCGGCGACGAGGTCCACGTCCGGATGTCCGACGGCAGCACCCGCACCTTCACCGTCGACCGTTCCGAACGCGCCGCCAAGTCGGCGTTCCCGACGAGCGACGTCTACGGCCCCACCCCTACTCCGCAACTCCGACTCATCACCTGCGACGGCACGTTCGACACCGCCACCGGGCACTACACGGACAATCTGATCGTGTTCGCAGACCTCTCGTCGGATTGACCCACCAAGCCAGCGATACATTCGACTGCGAGCACGAGGAGCACCATGAGCGAGACCCTGGTCATCATCCCGACCTACGACGAAGCCGAGAACGTCCGGCCGATCGTCGAGCGCACGTTGGCCGCGACCGACGACTCCGTGCACGTGCTCGTCGTCGACGACAACTCACCCGACGGCACCGGCGACATCGCGGACGCCATCGCCCGCGAGACCGATCGGGTGCACGTCATGCACCGCACCGTCAAGGACGGCCTGGGCGGCGCGTACCTGTCGGGCTTCGCATGGGGCCTGGAACACGGCTACGCCAAGCTCGTCGAGATGGACGCCGACGGCTCCCACCACCCCGAGTACCTGCCGTGGATGCTCGAGCTCGCGGACTCGAACGACCTGGTGCTCGGCTCCCGGTGGATCAAGGGCGGCAAGGTCGAGAACTGGCCCTGGTACCGCCTCCTGCTCTCCCGCGGTGGCAACCTGTACACGCGTCTCGCCCTGGGCATCGCGGTGCGCGACGCCACCGGCGGGTTCCGGGTCTTCACGTCGCGGGCGTTCGAGCGGATCGACCTCGCCGGTGTGGCGTCGAAGGGGTACTGCTTCCAGGTCGACCTGTGCTGGCGTGCCCTCGAAGCGGGTCTGCGGGTCGTGGAGACGCCGATCACCTTCACCGAGCGGGAGTTCGGCGTCTCGAAGATGAGCGGCAACATCGTGCGCGAGAGCCTGGCGCTCGTGACGAAGTGGGGCATCGACCGCCGGATCCGCGAGACCCGTTCCCTGCTCAAGGACCACCGCAAGCTGCCCTCGGTGCGGAAGAACGCGCACGCGGTCTCCGACCACGTCGCTTGAGGCCGGCGGACACGAGAACGCACGAACGGCGACGGACCCGATGGGTTCGTCGCCGTTCGTGTGTGCGGAGCTGCGGCTCGCGGTTGGCTCGCGCAGCACGCGGTTCGCTCGCGCAGCACGCGGTTCGCTCGCGCAGCACGCGGTTCGCTAGCGCAGCACGACCACGCCGCGGCCGCGGAACCGGACGACGCCTGCGTCCACCTCGGTCGCGCCGAAGCCGTAGAGCTCCTCGCCCACGGCGTCGGGCACCGTGACCTCGGCAGCGTCGTCGGCGAAGTTCACCACGACGTGCACCGGCGCCACGTCGGGGCCGAGCAGCCCGCGGGTGAGCACCAGCCAACGACGGTCCTCGCTGAAGCGGACGGCGTTCGCCTCGTAGCGGTGGTCGACGAACGCCTGGTCGGTGCGCCGCAGGGCGATGAGCACCCGGTAGGCACGAAGGATCGCCGCACCGCGCTCCGAGCTGACGTCGGACCAGTCGAGCTTGGAGTTGGTGAACGTCGTCGGGTCCTGCGGGTCCGGCACCGCTGACTCGTCCCACCCGTGCTCGGCGAACTCGGCGATGCGCCCCTCGGCGGTGGCCTTGCCGAGCTCGGGCTCCGGGTGCGAGGTGAAGAACTGCCACGGTGTCGAGGCCGCGAGCTCCTCGCCCATGAACAGCATCGGCGTGAACGGCCCGAGCAGCGTCAGGGCCGCGGCGATCACGAGCCCCTCGTCGTCGAGCGTCGCGGCGAGCCGGTCGCCGGCGGCGCGGTTGCCGATCTGGTCGTGGTTCTGGTTCGCGACGACCAGGGCCGTCGCGGGGGAAGTGCCGCGGTCGATCGGCCGGCCGTGCCGCTTGCCGCGGAACGACGACCAGGTGCCGTCGTGGAAGAAACCGTCCTCGAGCACCTTCGCCAACGCCGACAGCGGAGCGAAGTCGGCGTAGTAGCCGTTCGTCTCACCGGTGAGTGCCACGTGCACGGCGTGGTGGAAGTCGTCCGACCACTGCCCGGCGAGGCCGTACCCGGCGGCTTCGCGCGGCCGGAACATCACCGGGTCGTTGAGGTCGGACTCGGCGATGAGCGACAGCGGACGCCCGATGAACGACGAGTAGGCGTCGGTCTCGTCGGCCATCGAGGCCAGCACGTGCGGGCGGGTGGTGTCGCGGATCGCGTGCACGGCGTCGAGCCGGAGCCCGTCGACGTGGTGGTCGCGGAACCACATGCGCACGTTGTCGAGCACGTACCGCCGGACCTCGGGGTGCTCGACGTTCACCGAGTCACCCCAGGTGTTGCCGAGCCCGGCCAGCAGGTACGGGCCGTACAGCGGCAGGTAGTTGCCGCTCGGACCGAGGTGGTTGTAGACGACGTCCTGGATGACCCCGAGACCCAGCGCGTGCGCCGTGTCGACGAACCGGTCGTAGGCGTCCGGGCCGCCGTACGGGGCGTGCACGGAGAACCAGCCGACCCCGTCGTAGCCCCAGTTCCACTCGCCGTTGACGGCGTTGACGGGGAGCAACTCGACGAACTCGACCCCGAGCTCGACCAGGTGGTCCAGCTTCTGGGCGGCAGCGTCGAGCGTGCCCTCGGGCGTGTAGGTGCCGATGTGCATCTCGTAGATCACGGCGCCGCGGGCCGGGCGTCCGGTCCACGACTCGTCGGTCCACGCGAACCGTGCGGGGTCGACGACCTCGGACGGGCCGTGCACGCCCTCGGGCTGGTACCGGCTGCGCGGGTCCGGTCGGACCGCGTCGTCGTCGTCGATGCGGAACCCGTACCGTGCGCCGACGACCGGCATCACGGCGTCGGTGGACCACCAGTCGTCGTCGCCCTTGGTGAGCGGGTACTCGACGTCGTCGACGACGAGCCGGACCCGGTCCGGCTCGGGCGCCCAGACGGCGTAACGGTCAGGTGCGGTCATGCGTGACCCTCCAGGATGTCGATCTCGGCCTGCGCGTCGGTCTCGGTGGCGTCGGGCATGCGGCCGGCGGCGGGCCGGGAGGCACCGCTCGCGTCGGACACGGCGGTCACCGCGTCGACGTGGCCGGCTGCACCGACCGCGTCGGCGGGCACGAGCAGCGCGACCGGGTAGGTGGTGAGCAGGTCGGCCAGCGCGATCCCGCGGTCGGCGGGGACGCGTCGGCCGGTGAGCAGGTCGATGCGCTCGACGGGGACGGCGTGCACCAGGGTGTCGCCCCAACCGCCGACCCGGCCGAGGCCGATCGGCAGACGCGTCGCGATGGTCACGGCACCGCCGCGGTCGAACGCGATGACGTGGTCGGCCGCGCTGCCGGTGGCCTCGAGCTCCAGGTACCGGGTGAACAGCTCCGGGTGGTCACGACGGATGCGCAGTGCGCGGGTCGTGACCAGGAGCTTCGCGGCACCGTCGATGCCGATGGTCGGCAGGTCCTCGGGGCCGTCGTCGTCCGGGCCGTCGAGCTCGGCGAGCACGTGACGCCGCTCGGCGTAGTCGACCGGACGACGGTTGTCGGGGTCGACGAGCGAGCGGTCCCAGAACTCGGTGCCCTGGTAGACGTCGGGGACGCCCGGGGCGGTGAGCTGGACGAGCTTCTGGGCGAGACCGTTCGACCACCCGGCGGCGTCGATCTGCTCGTCGAGGGCGTCGAGCACGGCGACCACGTCCGGGTCGTCGAACGCGGCATCGACGATCGCGTGCATCTGCTGCTCGAACGCCTCGTCGGGCTCGGTCCAGGTGGTGCTGTCGCCGGCTTCGCGGGAGGCCTTCTCGGCGTAGGCGTGGAGACGCTCACGGCTCGCGGGTCGGGCGCCGACGATCGCCTGCCAGAGCAGGTCGGCGAACACGCGGTCCTGCAACGGCACGAGCGACTGCAGACGCTCGAGGGTGGCGGCCCACTCGTCGCCGAGCTCGGCCAGCACGGCGATGCGGGCGCGGGTGTCCTCGCTGCGCTTCGTGTCGTGCGTGGTGAGCGTCGTCATGGTGTGCGGCCAGCTGCTGAGCCGTTCGCGCTGGGCCTGGTGGAAGTCCGCGACCGAGACCGCGAAGACGCTCGGGTCGCCGCCGACCTCGCTCAGGGACGACAGGCGCGAGGTGCGGTAGAACGCCGTGTCCTCGACGCCCTTCGCCATCACCATGCCGCTGGTCTGCTGCAGTCGGACCGCCGCGGCGTCCGTCGGGTCGACGAGTGCCGGTGCGATCCGGTCGATGACGTCGTCGAGGTCCGGGCGGGCCTCGGCGGCGCGCTCGAGGGCGGTGATGAGGTGGTGGGCGCCCTCGGGCAGGTACGTGCGGTACACGTCGAACGAGGCCACGATCTCGGCGACCGCGTCGACGATCCGCTCGTGCGTGATCGCGTCCGTCACGGCGCTCGGTGCGAGCAGGCGTGCGAGCCGCTCGACCTCGCTGCCGAGGATGCCGTCCGCGATGCCCCGTCGTGTGTCGTGCGTGAGCTGCTGCCAGTCGGTCGGTTCGGCGCCCGACGCCGCGGTCAGCGCCTGCTCGCCCGCGGGGTCCACGAACACACGGTCGAGCACCCCGAGGGCGTCGTACCCGGTGGTGCCGTCGACCGGCCACGAACTCGGCAGCTGCTCGCCCGGCTCGAGGATCTTCTCGACGAGGGTGTAGGCCCCGCCGGTCAGCTCCGCCAGGTCCTGCAGGTAGCCCGCCGGGTCGTACAGCCCGTCCGGGTGGTCGATGCGCAGGCCGTCGACGAGTCCGTCGCGGAACCAGCCGCCGATGACGCCGTGCGAGGCCGCGAAGACCTCGGGCTCCTCGACGCGGATCGCCGCGAGGGTGTTCACCGCGAAGAACCGGCGGTAGTTGAGGTCGTGGTCGGCGCGCTTCCAGTGTACAAACGCGTAGTGCTGGCGGTCGTGCACGGTCTCGACGGTGTCGCCGTCGTGCACCGTTCCGGGGGCGGTCGGGTAGGCGGTCTCGCCGACGCGGAGCACCGGACGCTCGGCGTCGGACGTGTCGAGCGTGACGGCGTCGAGCAGCCGGTCGTCGAGCACGGGGACGCGGAGCTTGCCGTCGCCGGCTTCCCAGTCCACGTCGAAGGCCCAGGCCACGGGGGAGCCCTGCCCGAGTTCGAGCAGGGACCACCACCACGGGTTCGACTCGGGGGTCGCGACGCCGACGTGGTTCGGCACCACGTCGACGATGACCCCGAGGCCGACGGCGTGCGCGGCCTCGGCCAACGCCCGCATCGCCTGGTCGCCACCGCGGTCGGTGTCGACCCGCGTGTGGTCGACCACGTCGTAGCCGTGGTTCGACCCGGACTCGGCCTGCAGCACCGGCGACAGGTAGAGCCAGTCTGCTCCGAGGTCGTGCACGTAGTCGACCAGGTCGCGTGCGGCGTCGAGGTCGAAGTCGGCCGAGACCTGCAGCCGGTAGGTCGACGCGGGGACGCGGTTCGCTGCGCCGGGCGTTCCGGCGGTCATCGGGCGGTTCCGCTCGGTGCGGTGGAGCCGGCCGGGTTCACCGGTGTGACGGCGTCCTGCGGGGCGTCCGGTGCGGGGGCGCCGTCCTGCTCGGCGTCGACCGGGGTGCTGGTGACCTCGTGGTCGGGCTCGGCACGCAGCACGATCATCGACCGTGCGGGGACGTCGAGCGGGGTACCCGCGTCGAGCACCTCGTCGCGGGCGCCGGGGTCGGCGGTGTCGATCCGGACGGTCCAGCCGGGGGAGTACTCCTCGGGTGGGAGCGTGAAGGTCACGACGTCGTCGTGGGCGTTGAAGTACGTGATGAAGCCGACGTCGGTGACGCGCTCACCACGTGCGTCGCGACCTCGGATGCCCTCGCCGTTCAGGTACATGCCGACGCTCTTGCCGAAGCCGGAGTCCCAGTCCTCGGGGTCCATCGCGTCGCCCGAGGGGGTCAGCCACACCACGTCGGGAAGCGGCTCGCCCTCGCCACGTCGGACCGGACGGCCGTTGAAGTACCGGGTCCGGCGGAACGTGGGGTGGTCGTGCCGCAGCTTCACCACGTCGGCGGTGAACTGGATGAGGTCCTCGTCCGCGCTGTCCCAGTCGATCCAGCTGAGCTCGGAGTCCTGCGCGTAGACGTTGTTGTTGCCGGACTGCGACCGGCCGAGCTCGTCGCCGTGCGCGATCATCGGCACACCCTGACTCAGGAGCAGGGTCGCCAGGAAGTTCCGGCGACGCTGCAGCCGCAGTGCGTTCACGGCCTCGTCGTCGGTCGGGCCCTCGGCCCCGGAGTTCCACGACCGGTTGTGGCTCTCGCCGTCGTTGTTGTCCTCGCCGTTGGCCTCGTTGTGCTTCTCGTTGTAGGCCACCAGGTCGTACAGCGTGAAGCCGTCGTGCGCGGTGATGAAGTTGATGCTCGCCTTCGGCGTGCGGCCGTCGTGCTCGTACAGGTCGGCCGAGCCGGAGATCCGCGAGGCGAACTCGCCGAGCGTCGACGACTCGCCGCGCCAGAAGTCACGGACCGTGTCGCGGTACTTGCCGTTCCACTCGGACCACTGGGGCGGGAAGTTGCCGACCTGGTAGCCACCGGGGCCGACGTCCCACGGCTCGGCGATGAGCTTGACCTGCGACACGATCGGGTCCTGCTGCACCAGTTCGAAGAAGGCCGACAGCCGGTCGACCTCGTAGAACTCGCGGGCCAGCGCCGAGGCGAGGTCGAAGCGGAACCCGTCGACGTGCATCTCGGTCACCCAGTAGCGGAGCGAGTCGAGGATGAGCTGCAGCGAGTGCGGGTGCCCGACGTTGAGCGAGTTCCCCGTGCCCGTGTAGTCCATGTAGAACTTCTTGTCGTCGTCGACCAGGCGGTAGTAGGCCGCGTTGTCGATGCCGCGGAACGACAGCGTCGGGCCGAGGTGGTTGCCCTCGGCGGTGTGGTTGTAGACGACGTCGAGGACGACCTCGATGCCGGCGCGGTGCAGCTCGCGCACCATCGTCTTGAACTCCTGGACCTGCTGGCCCTGGTCGCCCGACGACGAGTACGCCGAGTGCGGCGCGAAGAAGCCGATGGTGTTGTAGCCCCAGTAGTTCGACAGCCCCTTGTCCTGCAGGGTCGAGTCGTTCACGAACTGGTGCACCGGCATGAGCTCGAGCGTGGTGACGCCGAGGCGCTGCAGGTGCTCGATGACCGCCGGGTGGGCGACGCCGGCGTAGGTGCCGCGCTGCTCTTCCGGCACGTCCGGGTGGGTCTCGGTGAGCCCCTTGACGTGTGCTTCGTAGATGACGGTCTCGCCGTACGGCGTGCGCGGCGGACGATCCCCCTGCCAGTCGAAGAAGGGGTTGATCACGACGCCCTTCATCATGTGCGACGCGGAGTCCTCGTCGTTGGTCGAGTCCGGGTCGCCGAACGTGTACGAGAAGAGCGACTGGTCCCAGTCGATCTCGCCGCTGGTCGCCTTGGCGTACGGGTCGAGCAGGAGCTTCGACGGGTTGCAGCGCGCGCCGGAGTCCGGGTCGTACGGGCCGTGCACGCGGAAGCCGTACTGCTGCCCGGGGCCGATGTTGGGGAGGTATGCGTGCCAGACGTAGGCGTCCACCTCGAGCAGGCGGACGCATTCTTCGTTGCCGTCGGAATCGAACAGACAGAGTTCGACGCGCTCGGCGACCTCGGAGAACAGCGCGAAGTTCGTGCCGCTCCCGTCGTAGGTCGCCCCGAGCGGGTACGGGTTTCCGGGCCAGGTGTGCAAACGGTCCTCCAGGTGTGGGTGCGGCCAACATATCGGCGGCGCTCGTCCGCGTCCGCAGACAAGCCCCAGCTGTGGATGCGTGATGCGCCCCGCGGCCTGTGGAGGAACGGACGAGTAGCGTCGCGCGCATGGCCAACATCGTCTCGAAGATCGCAGACCAGGTCCGCCCGCTCGGGGTCTCCACGAACTACGGAGAACCCGTCGAGGTCGGCGACCAGACCCTCATCCCCGTGTCCGTCAGCTGGTTCGGCTTCGGAGGCGGCGGGGACGACGAGAACGGTGGCGGCGGTGGCGGCGGCCTGTCGGCCCCCGTCGGCGCCTACGTCCGCCGCCCGGGCAAGGACCTCGTGTTCGAGCCGAACCCGATCTCGCTGATCGTCGTCGGCATCCCCTTCGTGTGGGTGGCCGGGCGTGTCCTCCGCAAGCTGGTGCGCGCGCTCAAGAAGTGACCACCTGACGCAACGGGAGGCCCGTGGCGACGCCGCCACGGGCCTCCCGTTGCGTCACGCGGTCGCGACCGCGTCTAGACTGCTGGCACACACACGGGAGTCCGGGACCGCCGGGCTGAGAGGGAGCGATCGGCGCTCCGACCGTCGAACCTGATCCGGATCATGCCGGCGCAGGGAGGAGTCAGCAGCATGCCTTCAGGCACGTCCACAACCGTCACCACCGCTCCGCGGCGATCGCTGCGTTGGCGGGTCGTCGACATCGTCGTCGCGAGCGTCCTCGCGGTGGCCCTCGGAGTCGTCTTCCGGCTCTGGGAGTTCGGCTACGAGCCCATCAGCGCCGTCATGGACCTCGTGCTCCCCGGCACGAAGGCCCTGTTCGGCGGGGTCTGGCTGCTCGCCGGACCGATCGTCGCGATCGTCGTCCGCAAGCCCGGCGCCGCGCTCTACGGCGAGATGGTCGCCGCCTCGGTCGAGGCGTTGTTCGGCACCCAGTGGGGATGGCTCACGCTCGAGGCCGGACTCGTCCAGGGCCTCGGTGCCGAGATCGTCCTCGCGCTGTTCCTGTACCGCGTCTACCGCCTGCCGGTCGTCGTGCTCGCCGGTGCCGCGGCCGGCCTCGCGCTCGGCATCAACGACACCGTCCTCTGGTACCCGGGGCTCGACGTCGCCTTCAAGGTCGTCTACGTGATCTGTGCCGTGATCTCCGGTGCCGTGATCGCGGGGGCGGGCTCGTGGCTCATCGTCCGGGCTCTCGCCCGCACCGGGGTGCTGTCGTCCTTCGCGGCCGGCCGCGAGCACAGCCGCCGCGAGCCCCGCGCCCTGGTGTGACCGTGCGCGCTCCGTCGGCGACGTCCCCTTCCACCGGCGGCGACGCCGGCGCAGGTGCCGGCGTCCGCGGGGCGCGCATCGTGTTCCGTTGCTGGGGCTGGCGGTACCCGGAGCGAGACGCCTGGGCCGTCCGTGACGTCGACCTGACCGTCGAACCGGGGGAGCGGGTCGCCGTCGTCGGTCCGTCCGGCGCCGGCAAGTCGACGCTCCTGCGAGCGGTGGCCGGCGTGCTGCCCGACGAGCCCGACGCCACCGACGACACCGCTGCGTCGGTCCAGGGGACACTCCTGGTCGACGAGGCCGAACCCCGCGCGGTCCGCGGGCGTGTCGGTCTCGTCATGCAGGACCCCGAGGCACACACCGTGATGTCCCGCGTGGGCGACGACGTGGCCTTCGGCTGCGAAAACGCCGGCGTCCCCCGCGACGAGACCTGGGACCGGGTGCGGACGGCGCTCGACGTCGTCGGCCTCGACCTGCCGCTCGACCGTTCCACCGCCCAGCTGTCCGGTGGGCAGCGGCAGCGGTTGGCGCTCGCGGGCGTGCTCGCGATGCGGCCGGGTGCGCTCGTGCTCGACGAACCCTGCGCGAACCTCGACCCGGACGGCGTGGCGCAGGTGCACGACGCCGTCCGGGCACTGCTCGACGAGACCGGGGCGACGCTGCTCGTGGTGGAGCACCGGATCGGCACCTGGCTGGACCTGGTCGATCGGCTCGTGCTGCTCGAACCAGGCGGCGGCGTGGTCGCGGACGGTCCGCCGGCCCGGGTGCTGGCGGACCACGGCGCGGCGCTCACGGCGGCCGGGGTCTGGGTGCCCGGCGCCGAGCCGGCGCGTGGTTCGGCCCGTCAGCTGCGGCGTGCGCTCGGACGAGCGGGCGAAATGCCCGGGGCGTCCGGCGGCGCGACCGCGGCATTCCGCCCGCTCGGCGAGGGGGCGCTCGGCGAGGGGGCGCGTGACGACGCTGCGGCGGTGCTGCTCGAAGCCCGGGGGCTCGGCACGGCACGGGGGAAGCAATCGGTCGGGAACGGCATCGACCTCGGGCTCCGGGCAGGGCAGGTCCTCGCGGTCACCGGCCCGAACGGCGTCGGCAAGTCGACGCTCGGGCTCACCCTCGCGGGCCTGCTGGCACCGGCCGCCGGCGAGCTCGACGCCACCGACACCCTCGCCGACGGTCTCGGCGCAGCGCCGCACACCTGGACGAGCCGCCAACTCGCCGCCCGGATCGGCACGGTGTTCCAGGACCCCGAGCACCAGTTCGTCGCCCGCTCCGTCCGCGAGGAGATCGAGGCCGGCCCCCGAGCACTCGATGCGCCTGACGCCGCCGAACGAGCCACCGCGCTGCTCGACGAGTTCGGGCTGGCACACCTGGCCGACGCCAACCCCTTCACCCTGTCCGGGGGCGAACAACGACGACTCGCGATCGCCTCGGTCATCGCAGCCCGGCCGCCGGTCGTCGTGCTCGACGAACCGACCTCCGGCCAGGACCGAGCCACGTGGCAGGCCGTCGTCGGGCGGCTCGGGGCCCTGGCTGACGATGGCACCTCGGTGGTGGCGGTCACCCACGACCGCGATCTCGTCCGGGCACTCGACGCCGACGAGGTCGTGCTCGGGCCGGACGGCGCCCGGACCGCCGGGCGCGACCAGGGGCCGTCAGTCGCGACCGTCCCGGAGACGGGACCGACAGCCGGGAGCCGCCCCGGGCCTCCAGACCGGACCGACACGGACGACCGGACGGACGCGGCGGATGCGGCGGATGCGGCGGATGCGGCGGACGGAACCGACCGGACGGACCCGGCGCGACGACCGCTGCCGACCCGCGCGACCGGCATCCCCGGCGTCCAGCCGGTCGCCTCCCTGATCGGTGTGCTCGCCCTCGGCGTCTGCCTGGTGCTCAGTCTCGACGTCGTCTCCGCCGCCGTCGCCCTGGCGCTCGAACTCGTGCTGCTGCCGCTCCTGCGCCTGCCGGTCCGGACCCTGCTGCTCCGACTCGCACCGGTGCTCGTCGCGGTGCCGCTGACGGCGGTGAGCATCGCGCTGTACGGCAGGCCCTCGGGGCGGGAGTGGTTCGACCTCGGGTTCGCGCACGTCACCGACGGGTCGCTGGCACTCGCGTTGGCGACGGCACTCCGGGTCCTCGCGGTGGGCGTGCCGGCCATCGCGCTCTTCGTACGGGTCGACCCGACCGACCTGGCCGACGGGCTCGCACAGGTGCTCCGGCTGCCCGCGCGGTTCGTGCTCGGAGCGCTCGCCGCCGTCCGGATGATGACCTTGCTCGTCGACGACTGGCGACAGCTCGCGATGGCCCGGCGTGCCCGAGGACTCGCGGACTCCGGGCGGCTCCGCCGCGGAGCGACCATGGCGTTCGCGCTGCTCGTGCTCGCGTTGCGCCGGGCGACGACGTTGGCGGTGGCGATGGAGTCACGGGGGTTCGGTGCTCCCGGACGGCGGACCTGGGCGCGGGTCGCACGGTTCGCCGGGCCGGAGTGGGCGACGGTGGCGGTGCTGGTCGGCATCGGCGTGGTGTCGATCGCCGTCGCGGTGAGCGTGGGGACGTGGCGTGCCTGACGCGACGCCTGCAGCCGGCACGACGGACGGCGAGCGCGCGACGGGTACGACCGCCGGTGACCTCGCCCCCGGCCTGGCCGCTGCTGCTGCCGGTGTCGCCGCTGCCACGGGCCGGCGCGCCGTCGTGCTCATCGACGGCCGGTCCGGCACGGGCAAGACCACCCTCGGAGCACAGGTCGCGGAGCAGCTCGGTGCGCAGCTCGTGCACCTGGACGACCTGTACCCGGGGTGGGACGGCCTGCGCGCGGCTGCCGATGCCGTGGTGACGGACGTCCTCGGAGCGCCGAGCGGGTACCGACGCTGGGACTGGGCGGCCGACGCGCCCGCGGACTGGGCGTCGGTGGACCCCGACCTGCCGATCGTGGTCGAGGGCTGCGGGGCGTTGTCCCGGGCGTCGGCGCCGCTGGCGTCCCTGCGGGTGTGGCTCGAGGCCGACGACGCCGTGCGGTGGGACCGGGCGATCGGCCGCGACGGCGAGGTCTTCGCACGCGAGTGGGACCGCTGGGCCGCGCAGGAACAGGCCTTCATCGCCGCCGAGGACCCGGCTGCCCTGGCCGACGTGGTCCTGCGGACGTAGGGCGCGGGCCCGAGCCGCCCCGCGGCGGCCGGCGGCGAGCATCGAGGTTTCGCGCTCAGCGACTCCTCACGGCCTTCGGAAGGCGAGAACTGTCGCCCAGCGCGAAACGTCAGCCCGCAGCGCCACCCGCGCCCGCCGCGCCCGCGCCGCCGCCCGCGCCCGCGCCCGCCCGCGCCTCCCGCCGCGCCACCGCCCGCGGATCCACCGCGAACACCGCCGCCACGATCGTCAGCACCGCGTACACCCCGAGGTACCCGCACAGGATCCACGGCGACCCGCCCCCGAGCTGCACGAACACCGCGGCCAGCAGTGGCGTCAGCCCCACCGAGAAGATCGACCCGATCTGGTACCCGAGCGACATCCCCGAGTACCGCCGCCCGGTCGGGAACTGCTCCGCGAACCACGCCGCCTGCGGCCCGTAGATGCTGTCGTGGAACACGCACATCCCGATCAGCGCCACGAGCGGCAGCAGCACGAGCGGCCCGGCGTCGAGGAACGCGAAGAACGGCCAGATGAGCACCGCGATGCCCACCGCCGACCAGATCGTCAGCACCCGCCGCCCGACCCGGTCCGACAGCCATCCCCAGAACGGTGTCGACACGAGCGACACGGCCGAGATCACGAGCACGGCCTGCAACCCCGCGTCCGAGCCCGATGGCCCGCGCACGTTGCCGAGGTAGGTCAGCGAGTACGTCGTCAGGATCGAGTACAGCGCCGGCTGCACGAGGCGCAGGCCCGCCGTCACCAGGATCGACCGCGGGTGCTGCCGGATCGCCTGCCACACCGGGAACCGTTCGACCCCGCCCGAGGCGCGCAGCTCCTGGAACACCGGGGCGTCCTGCACGCCGAGCCGGATGACGAGCCCGACCGCCACGATCACCGCCGAGAACAGGAACGGCAGCCGCCAGCCCCAGGCCAGGAACGCCTCGGTGCCGAGCAGCGACCGCACGAGCGTGAAGACCCCGGTCGCGAGGAGCATCCCACCGGCCGACCCCATCTGCGTGAACGCCCCGAACAGCCCCCGGTGCCGCTCCGGCGCGTGCTCGACGGACAGCAGCGCCGAGCCGCCCCATTCCGCGCCGGCCGCGACGCCCTGCAGCAGCCGCAGGAACACGAGCGCCACGACGGCACCGACCCCGATGGTCGCGGCGGACGGGATGACCCCGATCAACGTGGACGCGATGCCCATCAGCACCAGCGACGCGACGAGCAGCTTCTTCCGCCCGATCCGGTCACCCAGGTGGCCGGCGATCACACCGCCGAGCGGCCGCGCCACGAACCCGACGCCGTAGGTCGCGAACGACGCGATGACCCCGACGGCCGGCGTCACGGACGGGAAGAACGTCGGTGCGAACACCAGCGCCGAGGCCGTCGCGTAGAGGTAGAAGTCGTAGTACTCGACGGTCGTCCCGACGAACGACGCGAGGGCGACCCGACGACGGGTCGCGGTGGTCGACGGTGCGGCGGGACGGCCTGGAGGCGCGGTGACGGTGGTCTGGCTCGGCATGCCTCAGGAGCATGGTCGCGTCCAGGGCCGCGGGGAACACCGCGCGTAACGGGAGGTCACGTCGCTGTCGTCGGGCGGTGCCCGCCGACCACGATGGGACGCATGAGCGATGCACCGAACCGCCCGCTGCGCTTCGCGGCCTTCGTCATGAACACGACCTCGCACATCCAGCACGGCCTGTGGCGGCACCCCGACGCCCGGCAGGCGGACTTCGACGACGTGACGCTGTGGACCGACCTGGCGAGGACCCTCGAGCGCGGCAAGTTCGACGCGATGTTCTTCGCCGACGTCGTCGGGACCTACGGCCCCGGTCGCGGCGACTACTCGACCAACCTGCGCGAGGGGCTGCAGATCCCCTCGAACGACCCCTCCGTGCTGCTCTCCGCGCTCGCCGTGTCGACCGAGCACCTCGGGCTCGCGTTCACCTCGAGCGTCATCCAGGCGCACCCGTTCGACTTCGCCCGCAAGGTCTCCACGCTCGACCACATCACCCGGGGCCGCATCGGCTGGAACGTCGTCACGAGCGCCCTCGACAGCGCCGCCCGGAACTTCGGGGCCGACCGGCTCGAGGAGCACGACGAGCGCTACGTGTGGGCCGAGGAGTACCTCGAGGTCTGCGCGAAGCTCTGGGAGGGCTCGTGGGAGGACGGCGCCGTGCTGAAGGACCCCGTCCGCGGTTACGCCGACCCCGACAGGGTGCACCGCATCGACCACCACGGCAAGCGCTACGACGTGCAGGGGCCGCACCTGTCGGCACCGTCGCCACAGCGGACCCCGGTGCTGTTCCAGGCCGGGTCGTCGCCCGCCGGTCGGGCCTTCGCCGCGCGGAACGCCGAGGCCCAGTTCATCCTGACCTCGAACCGGGACGCCACCGAACAGCTCATCCGCGAGACCCGCGACCTGGCCGAGGCCGCCGGCCGCCAGCGGGACGACATCGCGTTCTTCCTCGGCCTGACCTTCGTCACCGGATCCACCGAGGCCGAGGCGAAGGCCAAGGAAGCGGAGATCGACGAGTACCTGGCCGCCGACGGGTTCCTGGTGCACTCGAACCTCGGCTTCGACCCCGACACCGGCGAGCCCCTCGACCCGGACACCCCGCTGTCCGAGGTCTGCACCCACGCCGGGCAGTCGCACCTGCAGTGGCTCCGCGAGGCCGCCGGGGACCGCGAACCGACCATCGCCGACCTGGCTCGCCTGTCCGCCAAGCTCCGCGCCCGGGTCGTCGGGACGCCGGAGCAGATCGCCGACGAGCTCGCCGACTGGCAGCGGGTGGGCGTCGACGGCGTCAACGTCATCAACTGGACGGTGCCCGGCTCGTACGAGGAGTTCGTCGACCACATCGCGCCGACCCTGCAGGAGCGGGGGCTGATGCAGTCCGAGTACCGCGAGGGGACCCTGCGCGAGAAGCTCTTCGGCCACGCACAGCTGCCGGACTCGCACCCCGCCAGGCGGTGGCGCGGAGCGTTCACGGGCGGTGCCGGCGCGACCGCGACCCACCCGGACGACGCGACCCGTGCGGTGGAGGTGCCCGCATGACGGCCGCGACGACGACCGACGGAGCCGTGACGGGCCTCCCGGCCGACCGTCTGGCGACCCTGCGCGAACGCTTCGCGCCCGTGTTCGCGACCATCCGCGACGGCGCGGTCGAGCGTGAGCTCGCGTCCGGCACCCCCGGTGACCGACCGCTGCCGCACGCCGAGGTCCGGGCGCTCGCCGACGCGGGGTTCGGGCGGCTGCGCGTGCCGGAGGACCGCGGCGGCTTCGGCGTGACGCTGGTCGAACTCGCGCACCTGGTGGCGGACCTGGCGGCAGCGGACTCGAACATCGCGCACCTGTGGCGGGGACACTTCGGGTACACCGAACTCGTGCTGCTGCGGCCATCGTCGGCCTCCCGTGATGAGTGGCTCGAACGGATCGTCGGCGGCGCGATCATCGGGAACGCGACCTCGGAGCGGACCGGGACGACCCTGGCCGACATCTCGACGACGGTGACGCCGTCTGGCGGTTCTCTCCGCCTCGACGGGCGGAAGTTCTACTCGACCGGCACGCTCTACGCGGACTGGATCTACCTGGCGGCGGACCGTGACGGGGAGCGCGTGACGTTCGCCGTCGACGCCTCCGCGCCGGGCGTCAGGAGCATCGACGACTGGGACGGGTTCGGGCAGCGGTTGACGGCGTCCGGCACCACCGTGTTCGACGGGGTGTCGGTCGACCCCTCGGTGGTGTCGGCGTACCGGGACGCCCCGCTCTCGCACATCCAGGCCTTCTACCAGCTGTACCTGCTGGCGGTCCTCGCCGGGATCGGGCAGGCCGTGTCCGACGACGCCGTGGCCTTCGTGCGACCCCGGACCCGCACGTACATCCACGCCAACGCGGCCGTGCCGGGGGAGGACCCGCAGGTGCTCGCGGTGCTCGGGCGACTGTCGGCCGGGGCGTTCACCGCCCGGTCACTCGTCGTCGCCGCCGCGGGGTTGCTCGACGGGGTCGTCGCGACGAACGAGCCCGGGGTCGGCGTCGACCGCGTGGTGCTCGACGCGGCCGAGAACGCCGTGTACCAGGCGCAGGTCGAGATCGGGCCGCGGGTGCTGCGGTCGGCGTCCGAGTTGTTCGAGGTCGGCGGGGCGTCCGCTGCCGACCGGACGCGTGCGCTGGACCGGCACTGGCGGAACGCCCGGGTGGTGGCGTCACACAACCCGGCGGTCTACAAGGAGCGGATGGTGGGGGAGTACGCGCTGCACGGGCGGGGGCCGGTGGGGGCGTGGGAGAAGTACCACGAGGTGGGGCCGACGCGGTTCTGAGGGGCTGCTGGCGGGCGCGGGGCTGGCCGCTACGCCCAGCCGAGCTCGTGCAGCCGCTCGTCGTCGATCCCGTAGAAGTGACCGATCTCGTGCACGAGGGTGGTGTGCACCTCGTCCTTGAGCTCCTCGACGGTGTCGCACTCGGCCAGGTGCTGCTTCCGGAACACGACGATGCGGTCGGGCAGCTCGCCGAAGCCGTACTGCCCGCGCTCGGTGGCCGCGATGCCGTCGTACACGCCGAACAGCTCTTCACCATTCTCGGGTTCGTCCTCGACGACGAAGACCACGTTGTCGAGCCCGTCGACCATCTCGTCGGGCAGCAGGTCGAGTTCGTCGCTCACGAGTTGCTCGAACGCGTCGGCGGACATCTCCATCACGCAGGGATCGTCCCACACCGCGCTGACCACTCGCGGCTGAGGCCTCGCGGCTGAGCACTTGCGGCTGACCAACCGCGGCTGACCCCTCGCGGCGAAGCCGCACGGCGCCGGAGGTGCCCAGACAAACACTGAGGGAGAGCCCCGGTTGCGTCACACGCAACAGGACTCTCCCTCGACTGGGGTGAATAACGGGTCTCGAACCCGCGACCTCCTAGACCACAACCAGGCGCTCTACCAACTGAGCTATATCCACCATGTTCGAACCGGCGGACCGGCGCGACCACTCAATAGTAGTACATGCGGGACGGGGTGCGGACCACCCGTGTCGCTACTCGGCCTCGGGCTGTGCCAGCCGTGACTCCCACTTCGCCACGACGTCGGCCTGCACGGCCCGCACGTCGTCGGTGCTCGGGCCGGGCTCGGCGACGAAGCCGGCGCGGCGGTAGTACTCGAGCTCGCGGATCGACTCGAGGATGTCCGCGAGGGCCCGGTGCCCACCGTGCTTCTCCGGTGCGTTGAAGTACACGCGGGGGAACCAGCGGCGGCAGAGCTCCTTGATGCTGGACACGTCCACGCTGCGGTAGTGCAGGTGCCCGTCGACCCGCGGCATGTACTTCGACAGGAACGCGCGGTCGGTACCGATCGTGTTGCCGGCCAGGGGGGCGGAGCCCTCGGCGGGGACGTGCTGGAGGATGTACTCGAGCACCTGGTACTCGGCGTCCGCCAGGCTCACGCCGTTCGGGATCTCCGCGAGGAGCCCCGAGGTGACGTGCATGTTCGTCACGAACTCGTTCATGTTGTCGAGCGCCGACTGGTCCGGCTTGATGACGATGTCGAAGCCGGGGTGCACGGGCTCGAGGTCGAAGTCGGTGATGACCACGGCCACCTCGACGAGTTCGTCGACCTCGAGGTCGAGGCCGGTCATCTCGCAGTCGATCCAGACGAGGCGGTCATTCGCGGTTGCCATGTCCTCGATCCTATTCCCGCCCCGCGTGCCTCCCGTACGTGCCGCTGCGCCCGCCCTGCCCGTGCCTGCCCGTGCTCGGTCACCCGTGCTCGGTCACCCGTGCTCGGTGGTCGGTGCTCGGTCACCCGTTCCTCGGGTCCCATCCGCGAGCGGGCGAAATGCCGCGGTCGCCTTGCGGACGTACTCGGATGTTCCGCCCGCTCGTCGCTCACGTGAGCCGCATGCGGTGCGGGCGACCGCCTGGAGGCTCAACGCGACTCCGCAAGCCGCCCCGCGCCTCCAGGCAGTCACTTCCACCCCGCCTGTCGCACCGATCCCGCCTCCTCGCCCCGAGCGGGCGATATGCCGCGGTCGCCCTGCGGACGGACCGTGGTGTTCCGCCCGCTCGCCGTCGGCCGCGCCCGGTCGCGCCTTCGCACGGCTGCGCCCAGCCGAGCGGGCGAAATGCCGCCGTTGCCCTGCGGACGCACCCCGATGTTTCGCCCGCTCGCCCGCGGCGCGAGCTGCGTGCGGTGCAGGCGACCGCCTGGAGGCTCGCCGCGACCCCGTCAGGCCGGCCCGCGCCTCCGGGCAGTCCCTTCCACCCCGCCTGCCGCACCGTGCCTGCCGACCGTGAGCCGACCGCGCGAGCGGGCGAAATACCCGAGTCGCCCTGCGGACGAACCCGGGCACTTCGCCCGCTCGCGCGGGGGAGGCGGGGCGAGCGGGAGGCGGGGCGAGGGGGAAGAGGGGCGAGGGGGGAAGAGGGGCGAGGGTGAGGGGCGAGGGGGAGAGAACCCGCGCGGGGAAGCCCGCGGACGCACGAACGGGCGAAATGCCGGCGTTCCCAAGGGGGGGACACTCCGGCATTTCGCCCGTTCGTGGGGAAGGGGGAAGTGGGGCGCGAGTGGAGAGAGCGCGCGCCCGGCGGCTAGGCCATGTCGCCGGCGGTGATGGCCTCCGCCTCGACGCGCTCCGGCTCGGGACCGTCGTCGACGCGGCGCAGGACCCTCGTGGTGCAGAGGATCACGACGAAGGCGACCGCGACGGACGCACCCGCGAACACGTACGCCGCCGAGGGCGAGTACGCGTCGGCGAGCAGGGTCGCGACGGGCGGGGCGATGGCGCCGCCGATGAACCGGACGGCGGAGTAGGCGCTCGAGGCGACCGAGCGGGGGAGGTCGGTGGCCTCCATGACGCACTCCGTGAGCACGGTGTTCAGGACACCGAGCACGAGTCCACCGATCACGACGCAGATGATCAGGCCGACCTGGGAGCGGACGACGAGGGCCGCGCCGAACAGGTCGAGCGCGAGCAGGGGCAGCGCGATCTTCAACACCGTCGTCCTCCGGAGACGGGCGGTGAGCATCGGGGCGACCCACACCGACGTGATCGCGAGACCGACACCCCAGCCGAAGAACGTGAACCCGATGCCGAGCGCGCCGAAGCCGAGCGGGAACGGCGTGTACGCCAGCAGGACGAAGAAGCCGATGTTGTAGAACAGCGCGGTCGCGGCCAGGGCTGCGAGTGCCGGACGGGTCAGGGCACGGAAGGGTGCGGAGAGCTTCGTCGGCGTGGGCTTCTCGAGGCTGCCGGTCTTCAGCAGCGCGACGATGGCGATGAACGCGACGGCCATCAGGGTCGTGACGCCGAAGAACGGGCCGCGCCAGCTCACCGAGCCGAGCAGACCTCCGACCAGGGGGCCGACGGCGATGCCGAGGCCGAGTGCTGCCTCGTACAGGATGATCGCCGAGGCGGTGCCGCCCGACGCTGCCCCGACGATGGTCGCGAGCGCGGTGGAGATGAAGAGCGCGTTGCCGAGGCCCCAGCCGGCGCGGAAGTCGATGATGCTCCACACGCTGTTCGACGTGGCCGCGAGCACCGAGAAGAGCACGATCAGGGCGAGTCCGATGAGCAGGGTGCGCTTCGCGCCGATGCGGCTGGAGACCCAGCTGGTGAAGAACATCGCGACACCGGTGACGGCGAGGTAGCTCGTGAAGAGCAACTCGGTCTGCGCGGGGGTCGCCTTGAGGGACGCCGCGATCGCCGGGAGGATCGGGTCGACGAGGCCGATGCCCATGAACGCGACGACGCAGGCGAAGGCGATCGCCCAGACCGCGGACGACTGCTTGAGGATGGAGCCGGACTGGCCGGCGGGTGCGTGGGCGTTCACGCGGGGATCTCCGTTCCGTTGGGGGTTGTCCGGGTGCGCTGCGCGATCAGGTTCGCCGCGTGGTGCAGGACGTCCCAGTCGTCGTCGGTCAGGTCGGCGAACAACGGACCGACCGTGCTGGTGAGGGTGGAGCGCCAGGAGGCGAGCCGTTCGCGTCCGGCCTCGGTCAGTTCGATGAGCTGCCCGCGGGAGTCGTCGGGGTCGACGCTGCGGCTGATCAGGCCGTCGGCGAGCATGCCGGCGACGAGTCGGGTCATGGTGGGCTGCGCCACACGGGAGGCGGTGGCCAGTTCACCGAGTCGCAGGGGCTCGTCGGTCTCGAGGATGCCGAGCGTGCGCCAGAGCGCCGCGGACGTGGTGTTGCCCGTCGACTGGACGGCGCTGCGGATCAGGCGGTTGACGGAGACGAGGAGGGTCTCGATCGTCTGCTCGCGCGGTGTTTCCATAGCCGAACTATATAGCCGCGCTATGCAAAACGCAACGGCGGTGCAGCCGAGCAGCGACGGGCCCGAACAGACTGCACCAGCCGCCGCCTGGTAGAAGGGAGGCATGAGCGACATCACCATCCACGAAGGCGACGAGTACACCGCGATCTTCCACGGCGGCCCCTTCGACGGCACGACCGACACCCGCACCGCCACGAGCGACGCGCTGGACGACGAGGTCACGGTGTTCGCCGACGTCGAGGGCCTGCAGACGGCCTTCACCTACCGCGCCACCAAGTCCCGCCAGGTCCTCGACCAGATCTCGGTCGAGTTCACCTACGAGCCGGAGGAGTCCGACCCGGTGGACGACCTGCAGGACCGCGGTGACCGCAGCGGCGAGTTCGACCGGGAGTAGAACCCCCACCCGCCGCGTTGCAGGACCACATGCAGCTCGACCTCTGGACGTCCGCCTTCTGTGCGCCGTGTGCCGCCGCCCGCCGGGTGTCCGCCGAGGCCTCGGCGCTCGTCCCCGGGCTCACCGTGACCGAACGCGACGTGGCGGCACACCCCGACGACGCGGAAGACCTCGGTATCCGGTCCACGCCCACGATCATCGTGCGGCAGGACGACGGCACCGAGGTCTTCCGTTCACCCGGCGTCCCGACCCGTGACCAGCTCCTGCTCGCGGTGGCCAAGGCGCTCTGAACGAGCGGCCGCAGCAGCAGGCGCCGCAGCCGCAGCCGCCGGAGCGGGCGTCCCAGCGGCGGCCCCCGGCGCAGGCACGGCGGCGCGGACCTCCGCGCGCTGCGACGTCGGCGCCGCCACCACCACGGGTGCCGGCGGATCGACCATCGCCCGCATACGTCGCACCAGTCGCTTCGCGCCCCGGATCGGCGCCCCGATGCCCAGCGCCACCAGCCCGAGCGGGCTGCGATCGGCCCCGCCGAGGGCGTTCTTCCGCTCCCACGCGCGGCGCAGTACGCCACCGCGACTCCGCCGAGCCGGCGCCCGGTCCACCAGGGCTCCGGCGTCCCGTCGGGCCATGAGCTCCACGAGCCGGTGCTGCCAGTCGTCCTCAGAAGCCGGATGGAAGTAGTTGTCCCGCATCCACTCCGGCCGGACGACGCCGAACCGTCCGTCGACCAGGTCGACGGCGTCGCCCTCGAGGCCGCTGCCCACGAACACCTCGTTGATCAGGTGCCGCCCGATGCCGAAGTCGGTCAGCGTGAGCGCGGGGACGCCCCGTGCCGCCGCCTCGAGCACCGCGGTCGAGCTGATGGTCACGAGTGCCACCGCCCGGTCGAGGTGGTCGGCCATCGGCCCGCTCTCCACCACGAGGTTGGTCGGCGCGTCCGCGGGCACCAGATCCGGGTAAGGGTGCTCCTCGCGGTGCGTCTGGTGCTCGCCGGCCGCAGCGCGCGTCTTGATGACGACGCGCCACTCCGGGTGCGCCCGTGCCGTCTCGACCAGCCACCGCACGACGAGCGCCCGGTCTGCCCGCTCGAACGGCACACTCGGCTGCGCCGCGAAGACGACGGAGTCGCGGGCGGTCGCGCCGACACCGTCGACAGGATCGGTCGCGCCGGAACTGCCGGTCGATCCGGCACTGCCGGTCACCCCGGCACCCCGCGCGAACGGCAGCGTGGCAAGCGCGAAGTGCGGCTCGACCCCGCCCTCGCGCGCCATCTCCTCGTACGCGCGGACCTCACGGTGGCTGTGCAGCACGAACAGGTCGGCCCGGGCGCGGAAGAAGATGCCCTTCCACTTTGCGGGGAACGAGATCCCCGGCAGCCCCGACACCAGCACCGGCCGGTGGGGGATCCGCCGGTGCACCTCGTCGATCACGAGTTCGGCCACCGGTCCGATCAACGACACCAGGACGGCGTCGGGTGGGTCCTGTCGGAGCTCCTCGACGACGACGTCGACGTCCTTGGGCGCGGGTGGTTCGCGGTGCAGGTGGGCGAGTCGCCGGTCGAGCCCGCGGAACGCCGACCGCAGCTGCTTCGGACTCGCCGACCGCGGGGTCGCCACGGCGCGCAGCTCCAGGTCCCAGTCCGCCGGGGCGCTCGCCAGCAGGTGGGCGCCCCACTTCGCGAACGAGTCGGTGTCGACCAGGCCGACCACGCGTCGGACGCGCGGTGACGCGTCGGACGGGAGGCGCGCCTCCAGTCCGTCCGTCGGCGCACCGCCGTCACCCGGCCCGTCCAGGGCGCGGGTCCCGTCGACCGGGCCGGTCACGTGCGCTCCGCTCACGTGCGCTCCGCTCACGTGCGCTCCGCTCACGCGCCGACGCGACGCAGCTTCGCGAGCGGTGCCTGCTCGCCGGGGAAGATCCTCTTGATGCCGTCGCCGAGGGCGGTCTCGATGATGCGGATGTCGCGGGCGAGCGTCTTCAGGCCGTGCGGCTCGAGCGACGCGGCGTGGTCGGAGCCCCACATCGTGCGGTCGAGCGTGATGTGGCGCTCGACGGCCGTGGCGCCGAGGGCGACCGCGGCGATGGAGATCTGCAGGCCGGGCTCGTGGCCGGAGTACCCGACGGGGACGCCCGCGTACCGGTGGGCGAGGGTGTCGATCATGCGGAGGTTCGCCTCCTCGGCCGGCAACGGGTAGGTCGACGTCGCGTGCATGAGGACGAGACGGTCGGTGCCGAGGGTCGCGACGGCGGCATCGATCTGCTCAAGCGTGGACATGCCGGTCGACAGGATGACGGGCTTGCCGGTCGCGGCGACGGCGGCGAGCATGCCGAGGTCGGTGACGGACGCCGAGGCGATCTTGTAGGCGACGACGTTGAGGTCCTCGAGGAAGTCGACCGACGGCTCGTCCCACGGCGACGCGAACCAGTCGAGGCCGCGCAGGGTCGCGTGGTCACCGATCTCGATGTACTGGTCGCGGTCGAACTCGACACGGTAGCGGTAGTCCAGGTAGGTCATGTCGCCCCACGGGGTGCTGCGCGGGGTGTTCTTCATGTGCTCCGGCGTGGAGATCGCGGGGGTGCGCTTCTGGAACTTCACGGCCTGCAGGCCCGCGTCGGCAGCGACGTCGATGAGTTGCTTCGCGATGTCGACGTCGCCGTTGTGGTTGAGGCCGATCTCGCCGATGAGGTACGCGGGGTGGCCCGCGCCGATCGTGGACGTACCGATGGTGACGGTCATGGTGCTCCGTTCGGTGCGGGGGTGGCCCGCGTCGGGGATGGGTCTCGGGTCGTGGTGGATGTCGGGGCCAGGGCTTCGGCGAGTGCGTCGGCGAGTGCTTCGGCGAGGGCCAGGTCGGCCTCGTCGTCGATGTCGATCGCACCGGCACCGTCGACGACGGCCAGCTCGACGCGGCCGTGGAACCGGTGCCGGTTCTCGAGGAACCCCGCCGTCCGCATCACGTAGAAGGCGCCGGTCTCGCGGTACTCGGGCTCTCGGTCCTGCCGACGGGGCCTGGTCGCAGCGTCGTGGTTCACCGCGACCGCCGTGCCGTCCGGGGCGGTCCGCCACAGGAACGCGTGTGACGGAGCGGCGGCGAACACCGCGTCGGCGTGCCCGTCGACCACGCGCGCGACGGCGGCGTCGAGGTCGGCCGGGTCGATGAACGGCGAGGTCGCCTGCAGGAAGACGAGGACTTCGGGCAGCGGCGTGCTGATCGCGTCGAGGACGTGCAGCAGCGCCGACTCCGAGGACGCCTCGTCGCCGGCGAGCTCGGGTGGACGGCGGACCACGGCGGCACCGGCGGCGACCGCCTCGGCAGCGATGGCGTCGCCGTCGGTCGTGACGAGCACCTCGTCGATGCGCGTGGTACGTCGTGCTGATTCGACCGCGCGACGGACCAGCGAACGACCCGCGACCGTGCGGAGGTTCTTGCCGGGGATCCCCTTCGACCCGGCACGTGCGGGCACGACGGCGAGGACGGAACCGGTGGTGCGCATGCTCCGGACGCTACGAAGCGCGGGTGTCGCGGAGGGGAACGGGGAGCAGACGGCGGCCGACCGTTGGGCGACCGCCGAGCCATGTCGCGGCGACGCGGCGGGGCGTGCATCGAGCGTCTGAGGGTCGCTCGCCGCTACAATCGACGCTGCTCGCCTCCGTAGCTCAGTGGATAGAGCAGGTGGTTTCTACCCACCGTGCCGCGGGTTCGATTCCTGCCGGGGGCGCCGAAGACGAACAGGGCCGCCATCCTCTCCGGATGGCGGCCCTGTTCTCGTCGTGCTGGCTGCTGCTCGTCGTGCTGGCTGTTACTCGTCGTCGTCCGCGGCGCGGCGGCGGAGTTCGGCGGCGCTGATCGGCTGCGTGTACGGCGCCTCGGACGTCTCGTTCGCGTCGGCCGGCTCCGCGGGGGCCTGGTTCAGCCGCGTCGGGACGGACGTGGTGTTCGTCGCGCCGGGGGTGTCGACCCGGGGTGCCGAGGCGGGCGGGACGTCGTTCGCGGGTGCCCGGTTGACGTGTGCGTCGGCTGCGGTGGGCGTCGCGACGGGGCGGTCGGACGAGGACGGACGGTCGTTCCGCGGTGCGCGGTCGCTGTCGCCGAAGGCGCGGGTGGCGCTGGCGTCGTCCACGACCTCGGTGTCGTCCGTGCCGCGGCCCTGGGGGAGCGGGCGGGCGAGGTCGGGGTACCGAGCGTCGGACGGACCGGTGGTGCAGCCTCGTCGTCGCCGTAGACGCGGGTGGTGTTGTCGCCGAAGGAACGCGTGGCGTTCGGGTCGGTGGTGCCGCGGTTCGGGTTCGTGCCCGCACCGCGGTTCACCGAGAACGACGGGGTCGTCCCGCCGGCAGCACCGGCTGACGCAGCACCGGCTGACGCAGCACCGGGCGCGGGAGCGGCCGCCGCCGGAGGGGTCGAGGGTGCGGACGCGGGGCGCTGCGCCGGACGCAGCGAGGTCGTCGTCGGGGTGGGACGCTCGGTGGGAGCGGCCGGGGCCGGGGCCTTTGCCTGCGCCTGCGTACGCGGGGGTTCGGCCTGGTCGGCGTTCCAGTCCTGCTGGCGCTTGATCAGGTCGGCGTCGGGGTCCGGGGACTCGAACTTCCAGCGCTCGAGGTCGGCCTTGAAGAGCTTGCGCGCGCGGCTCGGTCGCGCCTGCCAGTCGAGCAGGCGGTCACGGAACTCGGCGAGGGACTGATCGGCCTGGAAGCTGAACGTCGACGAGTTCTTCTTGATGTCGGCGATCTCGTGCTGTGCCCAGTTGGCGGCCAGCGGCGCGCCCTGCACGGGGAGCAGGCGCAGCCGGATGTCGGCGTCCTCGGCGAGGTGGTCGGCGTAGGCCCGCTCGTCGTGTCCGAGCGATCCCCATGCAGCTGCCTTGCGCGCAGCCGTCAGGATCGCGGCCACGGCCGCGTTCTTCGATTCCCGCTCCTGCAACGCCACGACCCGCTTGGTCGCGCTGCGCCCGATGAGCGCCGCGATGACGCCCGCCACGACGATGGCGACGAAGGGGATCACAGCGCCCGAGAGCACCCGCCAACCCGTGTCGGACGAAGTCCAGTCGGTCAGGTCGTTCCACCAGTCCATGCGCGCACCATACCCACGGAACGGTCAGGCGTCGGGGAGGTCGGACGGCGTTCCGTGCATCCCATCGCAGATGATTCCAATCTGGAACATCATGACCAGCGCAGGGTGTCCACGGCGTCGTCGGCGGACCACACGCTCGGCAGCTCGACGAACCGGCGCTCGGTCGCGACGTACCGGCGGGCGCGGTACGCGGTGTCGCCGGCGACGTCGATGCGGTCGACGTACCCGACGATCTCGCCGTTGGCCCGGGTGACCCGGCTCAGGTCGTCGCGGACGTCGAGGATGCGGTAGTCGCCCCGGGCGCGGGCCAGCGGGACGGTGCGGATCCGCAGTGCGGGTTCGGTGATGGTCTGCATCGCTGGCCTCCTGGTCGGTGTGGTACCGACGCTACGGCGGACCACCGACACGCCGAGAGGTGCCAGCCGATCTGGGGAACAGGGTCTCCGCGCACACTGTTGTGGAGGAACGAGGTGGCTGCATCGGCGGCCCGGAGAGAGGGAGTGGCCATGACCACGTTCGTGCTCGCAGGTGGATGTTTCTGGTGTCTCGACGCCGTGTACCGCACGCTCCAGGGTGTGCAGGACGTCGTGTCCGGCTACATCGGCGGACAGGTCGAGGAGCCCTCCTACGAACTGGTGTGCACCGGTACGACAGGGCACGCCGAGGCGGTCGCCGTGACGTTCGACGAGTCGGTGATCCCGGCCGACGTGATCCTCGACGTCTTCTTCACGCTGCACGACCCGCGTCAGCTGAACCGTCAGGGCGCCGACGTCGGCACGCAGTACCGCTCGGCGATGTTCCCGGCCGACGACGCGCAGCGCGAGCTGTTCGAGCGCGCGATCGAGCGGGCTTCCGACATCTGGGACGGCGGCATCGTCACCACCATCGAGCCGCTCTCGACGTTCCACCGCGCCGAGGAGTACCACCAGGACTTCTTCGCGAAGAACCCCGGCCAGGGCTACTGCCTCGCAGTGGCGCTGCCCAAGGTGAACAAGGTCCGGAAGGCCTACAGTCAGTACATCCTGGCGTCCTGACCCCGGGACGGCAGGGCCACGAGGAGGTGGTTCGAACATGACGGACAACACGGGAACCTGGGTCGCCATCGGTCCGGCCGGCGCGGTGGGCAGCATCCACCGGGCGGCGGACGGCTTCCAGGTCGAGCTCTACGGACGCCGACGGGCGGGCGGGCCCTACCCGTCCCTCGAGTCCGCCAAGGGTGCGGTCCACGCCGCGCTCGGACCGTTGGCCGCCCGGCCCGAGTTCCGAGCGCACTGAGCGGGTCCGTCCAGGAGGCCCGGGGGACTCGTCCTCCACAGGTCGCCTGATCGGGTCCACATGCCACAGATCGAGCCCGGGGCCGCTGACGCAGCCCCGGGCTCCGTGACGATCGACGCATGAACGACATCATCACCGTCTGCGGAATCGTCGCCACCGAGCCCCGGCACCTCGTCACCGAGACCGGCATCGCCATCACGAGTCTCCGACTCGCGTCGCCCTCACGCCGTTGGGACCGGGCCACCGCCGCCTGGGTCAACGGCGCGACCAACTGGTACACCGTCACCGCGTTCCGGTCGCTCGCGTCGAACGTGTACAAGTCCCTGAAGAAGGGCGACCGGATCGTCGTCGCCGGCCGGGTCCGCATCCGCACGTGGGAACGCGACGGTCGCGGTGGGACCTCGGTCGAGATCGACGCCGACGGCATCGGCCACGACCTGGCCTGGGGGATCAGCAACTGGCTCCGGGTGCCACGGCAGGTCGGCGACGGTGCATCGGGGCAGGGTGGCCTGCGCGGCGTGGACCCCCGCACCGGCGAGGTCCGTGACCCCGCTGCGGGGCGCGGTGCCGGTCACGGGCCCGACCACGGGGCAGAGTCCGACGGCGCGCACGAACACGCACCGTCCACGGAGCACGGTCCGGACGGAGACCTCGACGGGGCAGACGGCGCGCCGGCCCTCGGCGACGGCGACGGTGCGGAGCCCGCCGAGCCCTCCGAGCACGTGCTCGACCAGGACGACGCACCATGGGACCCGGCGCCACCCCTCGACGACCACACCCACGACGCCGAAGCGGCCTGACCCGCACGCCGACCGGGGTCGGGGTGCGGGTCAGGCCGCTGGGCGCGCGCGGGTCAGCGCGTCGCGTCGGTCACCACTTCTGCGCGATCATCCCGATGCCGGACACCTGATCGGTGTCCCAGTTGCCGCCGCGCGGCAGCCCGGAGACCCGGCCGTTGATCCGGAACGTCGCCCCCTGGACCGCCGGCGCGTTGATCTGGGTCGCCTTGATGCCGTGGAACGAGAAGTTCGTGTTCCACTTGCCGTTCAGACCGGTCCGGCCCGCGACGTTGCCCACCGTGATGCGGGTGTTCTGGACCGTGGAGTGCACGACATCGCCGTTGAGTCGACCGTTCGCCTCGGCGTTGAAGAACAGCCGCCCGTCCAGGTTGAGCTTGAGCGTGCCGATCGTCTTGTGGTTGACGATCATCGTCGCGACGTCGTTCTGGTACCAGCGCATCCCGATCGGGGTGTTCTTGTTCGTCGCCGGACCGAGGTACCCGTAGGTGAACTTGCCGTTCTGCACCCGCTCCCAGATGAAGCGCGGCTTGCCCTTGCTCTCGGGCGAGCCCTTGTCCGACTGGATGCCGAACGCGTACGCGTTGTTGTGGGCGTCGTGCACGTTGATGTAGGACGAGTACCCCGTGCCGGCGCCGTCCGCGCTGATGGTCGCCGTGTAGAGCAGGTAGGGGGAACCCTTCGGCACGGCACCGGCGGCCGATGCCGGCGACACGGGTGCGAGGAGTGCGGCGGTGAGTGCGATCGCTCCGATCAATGGGAGCGCGAGGCGGCGGAGCCGCGACGTGGTCGTGTTCGTGTGCGTGGTCATGGTCCTCGTCCTGTCCGTGGTCCTGATCCTGGTCCTCGTCGTGGTGAGCGACGGGCCCCCGAGGTTGCGGGGCGAGGAGAGGTTACGTCGAGACGTGCGTTGCGCAACAGGGCTGTTCGTACAGGTGCGGGAAGCGGCGATCCGGCGTCGGGCGAGCGGTGCTCCGGCGGTGTCACTACACTTGGGGCCGATATGGCTGAGTACATCTACCAGATGGTCCGCGCCCGCAAGGCGGTCGGCGACAAGCTGATCCTCGACGACGTCACGATGTCGTTCCTCCCCGGTGCCAAGATCGGCGTCGTCGGACCGAACGGTGCTGGCAAGTCGACGATCCTGAAGATCATGGCGGGTCTCGACCAGCCGTCCAACGGCGAGGCGAAGCTCACGCCGGGCTTCAGCGTCGGCATCCTCATGCAGGAGCCGGAGCTCGACGAGAGCAAGACCGTGCTCGAGAACGTGCAGGAAGGCGTGGGCGAGATCCACGGCAAGCTCGCACGCTTCAACGAGATCTCGGCGCTCATGGCCGAGCCGGACGCCGACTTCGACGCGCTCCTGGCCGAGATGGGCACGCTGCAGGAAGACATCGACGCCGCCGACGCATGGGACCTCGACTCCCAGCTCGAGCAGGCCATGGCCGCGTTGCAGTGCCCCCCGGGGGACGAACTCGTCACGCACCTGTCCGGTGGTGAGAAGCGCCGCGTCGCGCTCTGCAAGCTGCTGCTCCAGAAGCCCGACCTGCTCCTCCTCGACGAGCCCACCAACCACCTCGACGCCGAGAGCGTGCTCTGGCTCGAGCAGCACCTGCAGCAGTACCACGGTGCCGTCCTCGCCGTGACCCACGACCGGTACTTCCTCGACCACGTCGCCGAGTGGATCGCCGAGGTCGACCGCGGCCGCCTGTACCCGTACGAGGGCAACTACTCGACCTACCTCGAGAAGAAGCGCGCTCGCCTCGAGGTCCAGGGCAAGAAGGACGCCAAGCTCGCGAAGCGCCTGTCCTCGGAGCTCGACTGGGTCCGGAGCAACACCAAGGGCCGTCAGGCGAAGTCGAAGGCCCGTCTCGCCCGCTACGAGGAGATGGTCACCGAGGCCGAGCGCACCCGCAAGCTCGACTTCGAGGAGATCGTCATCCCGGTCGGCCCGCGTCTGGGTTCGCAGGTCATCGACGCCGAGCACCTGCGCAAGCAGTTCGGTGAGCGCGTCATCATCGGCGACCTGTCGTTCACGCTGCCCCGCAACGGCATCGTCGGCGTCATCGGCCCGAACGGCGTCGGCAAGACCACGCTCTTCAAGACGATCGTCGGCCTCGAGCCCCTCGACGGCGGCACGCTGAAGATCGGTGACACCGTCCAGATCTCCTACGTCGACCAGACCCGCGGCGGCATCGACCCGAACAAGAACCTGTGGGAGGTCGTGTCCGACGGACTCGACTACATCCAGGTCGGCAAGACCGAGATCCCATCCCGCGCCTACGTGTCGCAGTTCGGGTTCAAGGGCCCGGACCAGCAGAAGCGCGCCGGCATCCTGTCCGGTGGCGAGCGCAACCGTCTGAACCTGGCGCTGACGCTCAAGCAGGGCGGCAACCTGCTGCTCCTCGACGAGCCGACCAACGACCTGGACGTCGAGACGCTCGGCAGCCTCGAGAACGCCCTGCTCGAGTACCCCGGTTGCGCCGTGGTCATCACCCACGACCGGTGGTTCCTCGACCGCATCGCCACGCACATCCTGGCGTGGGAGGGCCTCAACGAGGACGGCACGCCGAACTGGTACTGGTTCGAGGGCAACTTCGAGGCCTACGAGGAGAACAAGATCGAGCGCCTCGGCGCCGATGCCGCGAAGCCCGGGCGCGCGACGTACCGCAAGCTCACCCGCGACTGATCCCCGTGGCGAGACTGCACGCTCCCATCCGCATGCGGTGGAGCGACATCGACGCCTACGGTCACGTCAACAACTCCGCGATGCTGCGCCTGCTCGAAGAGGCGCGCATCGTGGGGTTCTGGGGTGCGGACCCGGGTGAGGACCCGGACGGCGACCTGCCCGAGCCGATCATCGACGGTCGGCCCGGTTCGGGCACCATGACGGTGATCGCCGGCCAGCGCCTCGAGTACCTGGCGTCGATCCCGTACCTCCGCCAACCGCTCGACATCCAGATGTGGATCGGGCGGCTCGGGGGCGCGAGCATCGACGTCTCCTACGAGGTCTGGTCGCCGGTGGGGCAGCACCCCGCCGTCCTGTACACGCGGGCGACGACGGCACTCGTGATGGTCGACGCGGCGACGAACCGTCCGCGTCGGCTGACCGACACCGAGCGGGCCGCGTGCGAGCGCTACCTCGAGGAACCGGTGCAGTTCAGCCGGCCGTAGGCACCCGCATCATGCCCTCCTGGGCGACGGTGGCCAGCAGCTTGCCGTCACGGGAGAACATCCGGCCGAATGCGAGTCCCCGTCCGCCCTGTGCGCTCGGGGACTCCTGCGTGTACAGGATCCACTCGTCGGCGCGACCGTCGCGGTGCCACCACATGGCGTGGTCGAGGCTCGCGCTCTTGACCCCCGGGGTGCCCCAGGCGACGCCGTGCCGACGCATGACCGGCTCGAGGATCGACAGGTCGCTCGCGTACCCGAGCACCGCACGGTGGAGCGCCGGGTCCTCCGGCAGGTCGCCCTGCACCCGGAACCAGACCGCCTGGTGCGGCACGTGCTCGCCCTGCACGTCGACGAACACCGGTCCCTCGACGTGTCGCAGGTCGATGGACCGCGCGGCCCAGGCACGTGCGACCGGGTGGTCGATCGCGGACAGGATCGACGCAGCCGACGGCAGGGACTCCGGGTCCGGGGTGTCCACCGGGTACGGGTCCTGGTGCTCGATGCCGGTGTCCGGCACCTGGAACGACGCAATCATCGAGAAGATCGGGACACCCCGCTGGTAGGCCTGCACGCGACGGGCCGCGAACGACCGGCCGTCGTGGATGCGCTCGACGCCGAAGGTGATCGGCACGTCGATGTCGCCGGGCCGCAGGAAGTAGCCGTGCATCGAGTGGACGTCGCGTCCCTCGATGGTCCGCTGCGCGGCGACGATGCACTGCGCGAGGACCTGGCCGCCGAACACCCGTCCACCGGGGGACCAGTGGCTGGCACCGGTCAGGATCGTCTCGCCCGTGCTCGCGCCGGTGTCCTCGAGTCGCAGGGTCCGCAGGAAGTCGGGTTCGCCGTTCACGCTGTGCAGTCTACGAACGGCTGCCCGCCGCCGTCGCGGGTCGTCGCCCCCAGGCTGCGCGGCGCCGATGGCCGGTAGGATCGAGGACGACATGGGCAACTCGTTCACGCTTCCCGACGCCGCCTCACTCGGTGACCTCCGCACGTACCTCGGACGTGCCGCTCGGATCGAGGACGGCTCGGTCCGGCTCATCGCCGACTCCGGCGTCCTGGCCGTCTACACAGCGATCCTCTACCCGCTCGGGCTGCTCGACGAACTGCCGACGGTGCTCGGGCTCCGCACGTTCTCGCTCACCGAGCCCGCGTCGATCGACACCGTGGTCCCGCTGCAGTCGCTCCTCGAGCGCCTCCGCCTGCTGGCCGAGGCGCAGGACGCCGAACACGCCGAGGGAGCCGACCCGACGCGGGCCACCCCGATCGAGGTCGAGCTGCCGCACGAGGTGCACACCGTGACGTGGGCGGCCATCTCACCGCCCCGCGGTGGTTGGGTCCCGCTGCCGGACGTCTCCCCGGAACTCCTCCGCCGGGCCACCCGCGACGGCATCGCCGAGGTCGCAGACGCTGTGCCGTCCAACGCGGGCGAGGCCATCGTCCGGCGGATCCGTGCCGAGGTCTGGGGCCGACCGGTCCCGGGCGTCGAACACCTGCCCGCCGGTGCGGGCTTCGCGGGCGAGAGCCTCGGGTTCCTCGGGCACGACCCGGTCCGCCTGTTCGAGACGGGTCCGTGGAGCCGACTCACGACCTCGCGCGGCCACGTGCTCGTCAAGCGCCGCGCCTGGACCCTGAGCTCCTAGCGACGGCGACGGCGACGGCGACGGCGACGGCGACGACGACACCGCCCGGCCGCCGTGGTTGGCTGGCCGCATGCACGTCTTCCTCACCGGCGCGTCCGGCTACATCGGCTCCTCCGTCCTCCGTCCTCCGCTCCCTCGTGGCCCACGGCGACGAGGTCACCGCGCTCGTCCGGTCCGACGAGAAGGCCCAGCGCGTCCGTGACGCCGGTGGCCGGGCGCTGGTCGGCGACGTCACCGACACCGACGTCGTCGAACGGCTGCTGCACGAGAGCGACGGTGTGGTCCACACGGCATCGGCGCCCGGCGTCGACCCGGACTTCATCCGCACCGCGATCGGCGCTTTGTCCGGCACACCGAAGCCGTTCGTGCACACCGGTGGGATCTTCACCTTCGGCGACTCGACGGACATCTCCGAGCAGTCGCCGCTCGACCCGCCGGCGTTGACCGCCTGGCGCGGACCGAACGAGGCCCTGCTGCGGGCGAGCGACGTGCGGAGCACCATCGTCGCCCCCGGCATCGTGTACGGGCGCGGCGCCGGTATCCCGGCGATGTTCGTCAGCGACGGCGAGCAGCCGGTGCGGCTGGTGGGCGACGGCTCCCAGCGGTGGACGACGGTGCACGTCGACGACCTCGGCGAGCTCTACGTCCTCGCGCTGCACCGCGGCGAGCCCGACGGGTACATCGTCGCCGCGACCGGCGACAACCCCACCGTCCGCCAGGTTGCCGAGGCCGGGTCCCACGGCGCACCGGTCGTCGCCGAGAGCGTCGACGCGAGCCGTGAACGGCTCGGGCGGGACTACGCCGACGCCCTGCTGCTGCACCAGGAGGCGTCCGGCGCGCACGCCCGGTCGGCGTTCGGCTGGCGTCCGTCACGGCCGTCTCTGGTCGAGGACCTCGCCTCCGGCTCGTACGTGCGCTGAGACGCGCTGGCGGAAGACGCCGGCGTCCCACGAACACGCCGCGAGTCCCGCGAGACGCCGCCGAATACGGAGGCGTGAAACGCACATGGCGGCGTCGAACGGACACGACGGCGTCCGGCGTGCACTGCGCCGGCGTCGCGCCGGGTGCGCGTCAGTCGAAGGTGTTCGTCATCGCGTGGGCGGCGCGGTCGAGGTAGCCCCAGAGCTCGGCTTCGTCGAGGGGCGCGAGCTCGAGTGACTCGACCGCGTCGTGCATGTGGTGGAGCCAGCGTTCCCGGGCCTCCGACGTGATGCGGAACGGGTTGTGCCGCATCCGCAGGCGGGGGTGCCCGCGCTGTTCGCTGTAGGTGCCCGGGCCGCCCCAGTACTGCTGCAGGAAGGCGGAGAGGCGCCAGATCGCACCCTCGAGGTCGTCGGCCGGGTACATCGGCCAGATGACCTCGTCCTGCTGCACGCCCTCGTAGAAGCGCCGGACGAGCCGGTCGAAGGTGGGGGCACCGCCGATCCGCTCGTACAGCGACCCGGTGGCCGAGGCGCCGTGCTCGCCGACGCGCAGGGTGATCGGCTGCGCCGGGACCCCGACGGAGCCGGGCACGCCCGGGGAGCCGGGCATGCCGAGCGAGCCGCGTGCTCCGGGCCCGCCGGTGCCGCTCGGGGGTGTGGGGTCGGTCATCGGGGGTCCTTCCCGCTGTCGGGGTCGTCCGTGCGGATCGGCTGCCCGAGGATGTTGCGCTTGGTCCGCCGGGGCTTCGTGGGCGCCGGCGTCGGCTGGGTCCGGACGGTGCGCAGGCCGTTGATCGATGTGGCGTTCTCCCAGCCCTCGGGCATGATCATCGCCATCGCGGGCAGGCTGATGCCGAGCTCGTCGACGGCGTGCTTCAGGCGGGTGCGGAGCTCCCGGCCGACGACGTCGAGCTCGGACGCGCGGGTCTTCACGACCAGGCGGAAGACCATGCCCGCGTCGGTGATCGACTGCAGGCCCCAGATCTCCGGCTTCTCGACGATCCGCTGCCGCCAGCGGGACTCCTGCGACATCGTGACTGCGGCCTTGAGCAGGGCGTCCTGCGCGGCGTCGATGTCGGTGTCGTAGGGCACGGTGATGTCGACGAGCACGCGCGACCAGCCTTGCGACAGGTTGCCGACGCGCAGGATCTGGCCGTTCGGCACGAACCACAGGATGCCGTTCACGTCGCGGATCTGCATGACGCGCAGCCCGACGTTCTCGACGACGCCCGTGGCCTGACCGGTGTCGACGACGTCACCGACGCCGGCCTGGTCCTCGAGGATCATGAAGACGCCGGACAGCAGGTCCTTCACGATCGACTGGGCGCCGACGGCGAGACCCGCTGCGACGAGCGATGCCCCGCCGACGATGCCGACCGCGGCGTCCGGGATCGCGACCGGGATGATGATCGCCAGCGCGATGACGACGACGATGACCGTCGCCAGGTTCTCGAGCACACTGCCCAGCGTCCGGGTCCGCTGCACGACCCGGGCGGTCTGCACGGGCGAGGCGATGAGCGCCTGCGTGTCCTCAGCGCCCTGGCGCTTCTTGACGCCGTTCACGACCCGGTCGACGACCTGCTTGATCATGCGCCGCAGGAACACGCGCACGAGGATCGCCGCGAGGATCGTGATGACGATCGTGATCGGGATGTGCCACGCGTCGACGAACTGGGTGAAGGTGTTGGAGGCCCACTTCGGGACGTCGGTGGAGTCTGCAGCCAGGTTCATATCCGGTCGATGCTAAGCGGCGGGGCCTCGGCATCCCTGGAGGAACACCAAGACCCCGCCGGATCAGCGCAGGGTCAGGCGTCGGCGGCCTGGACCCGGAGCGCGCGCTCGGTGCCCGCGAGGCTCTCGGACACGATGCGGCGCAGCGCCGGCGTCTCCGGGTGCTCCTCGAGCCACGCGGCGGCGGCGTCACGGAGCTCGGCCGACGCGAGCGGCGCCGGGTAGAGGCCCGAGACGATGGTGTCCGCCATGTGGTAGCTGCGCTCGGCCCAGATGCGCGTGAGCACCTCGAAGTACTTCGGCACGAGGCCCTCGAGCAGCACCGGGCTGTTCACGTGCTGGAACCCGACCGTGGTCTGGCGCACGATGGCGTTCGGCAGCTCGGACGAGTCGACCAGCGACGAGAACGCCGCCAGCTTGCCCTCGGCCGTGGGGATCGTCGCCCGGGCGCGGGCCGCGGCCTGCTCGCCCGACGCGGTCTTGTCCGCGGCGAGCTCGGCGTCGATCTCGGCGTTGTCCGCAGCACCCGCGAGCACGAGGCCCTCGAGCAGCTCCCAGCGCAGGTCGGTGTCGATCTCGAGGCCCTGGAGCGTGACCGATCCGTCGCGGAGACCCTGCAGCGTCGCGACGTGCTCGGGCGTGGACGGGATCTGCGCGAAGAACTTCACGAACTGGAACTGCGCGTCGGAACCGGCCTCGGCCGAGGACGCGAGCTGCCAGAGCGTGTCGCCGACGGTGCGGACCGTGGCCTCGACCGAGCCCGGTGCCACGTAGTTGCGTGCGGTGAGCAGCAGCTGCGAGAGCGTCGTGCGGATGGTGGTCGACTCGGTCTCGGTCGCGATGTTGCCGAGCACGAGGCGGACGTAGTCGCTGGCCGGGGACTCGGCGTCGCGCGTGGCGTCCCACACGGAACCCCAGACGATCGAGCGGGCGAGCGGGTTCGCGATCGACGCGAGGTGCTCGATCGCGGTGCGCCGGGAGTGCTCGTCGAGACGGATCTTGGCGTAGGCCAGGTCGTCGTCGTTCAGCAGCACGAGGTCGCCGCTCTGGACGCCGACGAGCTCGGGCACCTCGGTGCGGGCACCGTCGACGTCGATCTCGACGCGGTGGACCCGCTCGAGCTTGCCGCCGGCCGAGGCCGTGTCGGCACCGAACGGCGCGGACTCGTCGTTCCGGAAGGCGTACACGCCGATCGCCAGACGGTGCGGTCGCAGCGTCGGGTAGTCGGCGGGGGCTTCCTGCAGGACGGTGAACGACGTGATGACGCCGGACTCGTCGGTCTCGATCTCGGGACGCAGGGTGTTGACGCCCGCGGTCTCGAGCCAGAGCTTCGACCACTCGGTCAGCTCACGGCCGCTCGTCGCCTCGAGCTCGACGAGCAGGTCGCGGAGCTCGGTGTTCGAGTGGTGGTGCTTCTTGAAGTAGGCGGAGACACCCGCGAAGAACGCGTCGATGCCGACCCAGGCGACGAGCTGCTTGAGGACCGAGCCGCCCTTCGCGTAGGTGATGCCGTCGAAGTTGACCTGGACGTCTTCGAGGTCGTTGATCGTCGCGACGATCGGGTGCGTCGAGGGGAGCTGGTCCTGGCGGTAGGCCCAGGACTTCTCCATCGCCTGGAACGTGGTCCAGGCCTCGGTCCACTCGGTGGCCTCGGCCGTGGCGATCGTGGAGGCCCACTCGGCGAAGGACTCGTTGAGCCACAGGTCGTTCCACCACTTCATGGTGACCAGGTCGCCGAACCACATGTGGGCGAGCTCGTGCAGGATCGTGACGACCCGGCGCTCCTTGATGGCGTCGGTGACCTTCGACCGGAACACGTAGGTCTCGGTGAAGGTGACCGCGCCGGCGTTCTCCATCGCACCGGCGTTGAACTCCGGCACGAACAGCTGGTCGTACTTGTCGAAGGGGTAGGCGACGTCGAACTTCTCCTCGAAGTACGCGAAGCCCTTCTTCGTGATGTCGAACACGTACTCGGGGTCGAGGTACGAGGCGAGCGACTTGCGCGCGAACACGCCGAGCGGGATCGTCCGGCCGTCGCGGCTGGTCAGCTCGTCGCGCACGACCTCGTACGGGCCGGCGACGAGCGCGGTGATGTAGCTCGAGATGCGCGCGGTGGGCGGGAAGGCCCAGGTCGCGACGTCGCCGTCGACGTGCGGCTCCGGCGTGGGGGAGTTCGAGACGACCTGCCACCGCGACGGCGCCGTCACGGTGAAGGAGAACTCGGCCTTCAGGTCGGGCTGCTCGAACACCGCGAACATGCGGCGGGAGTCGGGGACCTCGAACTGGGAGTACAGGTACACCTCGTCGTCCACCGGGTCGACGAAGCGGTGCAGGCCTTCACCGGTGTTCGTGTACAGCGCGTCGCTGACGACCACGAGCTCGTTCTGCTCCTGCAGGTCGTCGAGCCGGATGCGCACGCCGTCGTTCACCGCGGCGACGTCGAGCGCCGTGCCGTTCAGCGTGATCGAGTGCACGGTCTTCGTGATGGCGTCGATGAAGGTCGATGCGCCGGCGGTGGCGGTGAAGCGCACCCGCGTGGTGCTGCCGAAGCTGTCGGCGCCGCGGGTCAGGTCGAGCTCGACGTCGTACGTCTGCACGGCGACGACGGCCGCGCGCTCCTGGGCTTCGATTCGGGTGAGGTTCTCTCCGGGCACGCAACGCTCCATCTTCGCTGGGGACGCGGACGATCGGTGTCCGCGTACGGGGCCCCGGACGGCGTCGTGCGCCGGCGGGACGATGGGTTCCAGCCTAGCGACGCCGCGTACGCTCGGATCGTGACCGAGACGACTGTGGACAACCCGACCGACCCCACCACCGAGCGCACCGCCGTGGAGTTCTGGTTCGACCCGAACTGCCCCTGGGCCTGGATGACGAGCCGCTGGGTGGGTGAGGTCGCCGAGCACCGCGACCTCGACGTGACCTGGAACGTGATGAGCCTGTTCGTCCTCAACGAGGACCAGGACGTCCCGGAGAGCTACAAGGAGCGCCTGCACGCGGGCCAGGTCTACCCGCGCATCGTCACGGCGGCGAGGCTCCGGCTCGGACAGGACGTCGTCAAGCCGCTCTACGACGCCCTCGGCGAGCACATCCACCACCGCCAGGAGTCCGACCCGGAGCAGGTCGTCCCCGCCGTCCTCGCCGAGCTCGGCCTCGACGCCGACCTGCTCGAGTACGCCTGGACGGACGAGGTCGACGCCGCCGTTCGTGCCAGCCACCAGGACGGCATCGACCGCGTCGGACAGGACGTCGGCACGCCGGTCATCGCCGTCGAGGGCACCGCGTTCTTCGGACCGGTCATCTCCCCGGCACCCAAGGGCCAGGAGGCGCTCGACCTGTGGGACGGCGTCGTCGCCGTCGCGAAGTACCCCGGCTTCTTCGAGCTCAAGCGCTCGCGCACGGTCGGTCCGATCTTCGACACCACCGACTGATCCGGTACCGACCGACGGGGGACGGGCGGCCGGGAGGCCCGTGGTGCGTCCGCCCCGCCCGTCGCGTCAGACGAGCGGCAGCTGCATCATCGTCAGGTCGAGCCAGCGGTCGAACTTGCGTCCGACCTCGGGCACGACCGCGACCGTGGTGAACCCCAGGCGTTCGTGCAGGGCGATCGACCCCGTGTTGGTGCTGCAGATCCCGGCCATCATGACGTGCCGGCCCTCGGCGGTGGCGCGCGCGATCAACTCGGCCATCAGGGTCGTCGCGATGCCCCGGCCGCGGAACGCCTCGACCACGTAGACGCTGTGCTCGACGGTCAGCCGGTACCCCTGGTGCGGCCGCCACTGGGAGTACGTGGCGTACCCGGCCACGACGCCGTCGACCTCGGCCACGACCACCGGGTACCCGCCTCCCTGCCGTTCGGCGAGCCACCCGTCGAAGTACGCACGCGGGTGCGGGGTGTCCTGCCAGATGGCCGTGGAGTGCAGGACGGCGTCGACGTGCAGGGCGTGCACGACGTCGAGGTCGCTCGGGGTGCAGTCGCGGATCACGACCCCGTTCGTCGCATATGCTGTCGTCATGTCTCACATCGTAGACGACGAGCGCCCCGATCCCGCGACCGGCGTCGACGACACCTCGGTCGCCGAGCAGCGGGCGCTCGGTGAACGCCTCCAGCGGCTCCGCACCGAGCGGAAGTGGAGCCTCACCGAGCTCGCCGAGGAGTCGGGCGTCTCCCGCGCGATGATCAACCGCGTCGAGCGCGGGGTCTCCAGCCCCACCGCGACGATCCTCGGTCGCCTGTCCGGTGCCTTCGGCCTGACGATCTCGCAGCTCCTCGACGATGCCCTGGAGCACGAGGTGCCCAGGGTGACGGACCCCGACGAGGCGCGCGGGGTCCAGCGCGGCGCGACCGCCGATTCCTGGACCGATCCCGACACCGGGTACCGCCGCCGTCCGGTCTCGAGCGCGACGTTCCCCGCCGACGTCACCGAGGTGCGCCTCCCGGCCGGCCGCGAGGTGGCCTACCCGGCGTCCGCCTACGCGTTCCTGCGGCACTGCATCTGGGTCGTCGACGGCGTGCTCGAGGTGGTCGTCGGCGGCGAGCCGACGCGTCTGGCGGCGGGGGACCGGATCGAGCTCGGCGACCCAGCCGACGTCGTCTACCGCAACCCGGGCGAGGACCCCACCCGGTACCTCGTCGTGGTGGTCCGCGCGCCGTAGTCCGTGGTGGTCCGGGGCCCGGAGCCGCAGGAATATGATCGGTTCCATGCGCATCCACCTCGGAACGGACCACGCCGGCCTCGAGTTCAACAAGACCCTCGCAACCCACCTGACCGAAGCCGGGCACGAGGTGGTGGACCACGGTCCGACCGAGTACGACGCGCTCGACGACTACCCCTCGTTCTGCATCAACGCCGCGCACGCCGTGGTGCAGGACCAGCGCGCCGGTGTCCAGGCGCTCGGTGTCGTCTTCGGCGGTTCCGGCAACGGTGAGCAGATCGCCGCCAACAAGGTCGAGGGCATCCGTGCCGCGCTCGTCTGGAACGAGTCGACCGCGCTGCTCGCCCGTCAGCACAACGACGCCAACGTCATCTCCATCGGCGCGCGCCAGCACACCGAGGACGAGGCGATCCGGTTCGTCGACCTGTTCATCGCCGAGCCGTTCTCCGGCGAGGAGCGCCACGCCCGCCGCATCGCCCAGCTCGCCGAGTACGAGACCACCGGGCTGATCGCCGGCCGCCAGATCGACGCGTAGTCCGGCCCGTCAGGGGTACCGGGTAGAACGGTAGTCATGCCCGAGGGTCACTCCGTCCACCGCATCGCCAACCAGTTCACCCGGCACTTCGTCGGCAAGCGCTGCGAGGTGTCGAGCCCCCAGGGGCGCTTCGCCGCCGGGGCCGCGCAGCTCGACGGCAAGCGCATGATCGCCGCGCGTGCGGTGGCGAAGCAGATGTTCCTGGAGTTCGAGGGCGACCTGTTCCTCCGCGTCCACCTCGGGCTGTACGGGGCATGGGACTTCGCGGGCGTGATCTCCACCGCCGAGGCGCTGTCCGACGACGACGACCGCGAAGAGTCGCTCAGCTCGATCGGCGCACCGCGGCTCGCCCGCTACCGGATGGCCGAGCAGGAGAAGGCGGAGGACCCGATCGAGTCCTTCCCGCCGGACCCGGTGGGCCAGGTCCGGGTGCGGATCCTCACCGAGGACACCGTCGCCGACCTGCGCGGCCCGACGGCGTGCGTGGTGGAGACCCCGGCCGAGGTGCAGCGCGCGCTCGACAAGCTCGGCCCCGACCCGATGAACGACGACGGGCCCGAGGCCGAGAAGACCTTCGTCGACAACGTCCGCCGTCGGAACGTCGCGATCGGGCAGCTGCTCATGGACCAGTCCGTCGTGGCCGGCATCGGCAACATCTACCGCGCCGAGCTGCTGTTCCGGCAGCGCATCGACCCGTACAAGCCCGGCAAGAAGATCACCGTCAAGCAGGCCAAGGCGCTCTGGGCCGACTGGTCGAAGCTGCTCCACGACGGCGTCCGCGACGGCCTGATGATGACGATGGACGACCTGTCCGAGGCCGACCACAAGAAGGCCCTGCGCTCCCGCAAGGACCGGCACTGGGTCTACCACCGGCAGGGCGAGCCGTGCCGGGTGTGCGGCACCGAGATCCGGATGGCCGACATGGCCGGCCGGAAGCTCTACTGGTGCCCGAAGGACCAGAAGTAGCCCACGGGGCACAGACGCAGCCGCCCGCCCTCCTGGTCACAGCTCCCGGTACGTGAACCGCCCGGCCACGGCCGTCCCGAGCACCCGCATGCCGCGCAGTGCGGCGGACGGCGCCGCCAGCGGGTCGGACTCGACGAGCACCAGGTCCGCCACGTCGCCGACGGACACCCCGACCCGCCCGTCGGTCGACCCCTGCCAGGCGACGAGCGCCGAGAGCCGTTCGGCCGGGTGCCACGGGTCCCGCCCGTCGCGGTCCCGCCCGACGGCCGCCGCCATCGACACCCACGGGTCGAGCGGCGCCACCGGCGCGTCCGACCCGAGCAGCAGGCGCGCTCCGGCCCGGGCGAGCGAGGCGAAGGCGAAGGCCCGGTCGGTGTGCCCGGCCCAGTGTCGATCGGCGATGTCCCGGTCGTCCATGGCGTGTTCGGGCTGCACGGACGCGGCGACCCCGAGCCGGGCGAACCGGTCCACGTCGGTGTCGACGAGCAACTGCGCGTGCTCGATCGTGCCGCGGGCCCCGACGGTCTCGAAGACGTCGAGCGCCAGGGTGTTCGCACGGTCGCCGATCGCGTGGATCGCGGGGACGAGTCCGGCGTCGACGGCACGGCGGGTGATCGCGACGAGCTCCTCGAACGGCCAGGCGAGCACGCCGGAGCCGTCGGTCATGGCGGCGGTCCGGGTGCCGAGCGACCCGTCCGTGACCACCTTGAACGGGCCCATCGTGAGCAGGCCCCGCGTGCCGTCGACCACGTCGCCGGTGCGCAGACCCCGGGCGATGGCCTCGTCGAGCTCGGCCGGGTACACCCCGGACGCGACCCGGATCGCGTCGGTGCCGGCGTGGATCCGGCGGCGCCAGCGGTCGAGCCCGAAGCGCATCTCGAGGTCGACCACGCCCGTCACCCCGCGGGCCGCCGCGGCCTCGGCAGCATCCGCCACGTAGGCGTCGAGCAGGTCGTCCGGCACCTGCGACAGCGCACCGGTCACGTCGAACGCGTCCTGCTCGCGCAGGACCCCGTCCTCGCCCGCCTCGAGCGGGCGGCCGACAGCAGCCGAGAAGTGCGCGAGCGCGAGCGCGTTGCACCACACCGCGTGCAGGTCCGCGCTGATCACGACGACCGGGAGGCCCGGTGCGGCACGGTCGAGCAGCTCGCGTCGTGCCGGGCGCGGCCACATCCCGTCGCGGTAGCCGTGTCCGACCAGGACGCGGTCCGTCACGCCCGACTGCGCGACGGCGGCGAGCAGGTCGGCGGTCGCCTCGGCGGAGTCGCAGCCGGTGACGTCGACACGGCGGCGGACGAGTGCCCACTGGTCGAAGTGCGTGTGGTGGTCGCGGAGCCCCGGGCCGAGCCAGGCGCCGGCGGCCTCGACCACGTCGGTGTCGACGCTCATGGGGTCGAGCGTGCCGGCCGGTGCGATCTCGGCGACCCGGCCGTCGACGATGCGGACGTCGGCAGGGGCCCCGGAGGTGCCCACCCTGCGGACGGTGCGCAGCAGGATCTCGCTCATCGAGCCTCCCGGTCGTCAGCGCGCGCAGCGTGCGCTCGTGCCATCTCGTCGGCGAGCGCCGGCGACGCGTAGGGGCCGTCGCCCCGCAGCCCGTCGACGATGCGGTCGATCACCTCGGGAGCCTTGTTCTGCGACAGCTTGGCGCGGGCGTCGAACCGGGTGACGCGGATCCGGATGCCGACGGTGCCCTTCGCGATCCGGCGGGCGGTCTCCTCGTCGATCTGCAACGACACCGGCGAGGGCATGACCCGCTCGAAGTGGTCGACGAGTTCGCCGAGCACCCGGAAGTTCTCGTCGTCGGACAGGATCTCGGGGGTGCCCCAGACGTGGGCGGTGACGTGGTTCCAGGTGGGCACGAACTGCTCCGGCGGGTACCACGCGGGGGAGACGTAGCCGTGCGGGCCCTGGAACACGACGAGGACCTCGTGCCGTCCGAGTTCGTGCGCGACCTCGTCGGGGCGGCCGACGTGGGACACCAGGACGAGGGCGTCCGGGTCGTCGTCGGGGCCGGGGGTCTCGAGCAGCACCGGGTAGTGCGAGGCGACCAATCCGGCCTCGGTGTGGGACACGATCGTCGCCCACGGGTTCCCGGTGATGAGGCGTCGGACCTCGTCGACGTCGGTCATCAGGAAGTGCGGTGTGTGGCGCATGTTCCGAGCGTGGCACAACGGGCCCGGTCGCGCGACGGGTGTCGTTTCGTCAGTGTTTCTGCGCGGTAAAACTCTCAGAGCGCATTGAAAGAAGTCTTGTGGTCGGGATTCGAACCGTCCTAGCTTTCCCACCACGACGACCGGGCAGGGATCCGGCCGCACCCGATCGAGGAGAGATCATGCGACGCAGGACGATCGCCGCGCTGGCCGCGGCGGCAACCTTGGCACTGGTGGCGACCGGCTGTTCGGCGGGCGGCGCGGCCGACGACGACGCTCCCTCGAGCCTGGTCTACGCGACCGGCGAGCCCGACCACCTGACCCCGGGACGGCAGACCGTGGCCTTCGACCAGGTGATGAGCGTCTTCGCGCCGCTGACCCAGACCGACGCCGACGGTGACCTGCGGTACGTCGCGGCGAAGAGCGTCGAGAGCGACGACGCCACCACCTGGACGATCACGCTGCGGGACGGCTGGACGTTCCAGAACGGCGAGGCCGTCACACCGGAGAGCTACGTGACGGCCTGGAACCACGTCGCCTACGGCCCGAACGCTTGGGAGAACAGCGGTCAGCTCGCCGGGATCGTCGGGTACACCGACCTCAACCCGGCGAAGGGCACCCCGGAGACCAAGGAGATGTCGGGACTCAAGGTCACCGGCAAGGACACCTTCACGGTCACGCTCACCCACGCGGACAGCCAGTTCCCCCTGCAGCTCAGCCAGGCCCAGACGGCGTTCTACCCGATGCCCGAGGCCGCCTACGACGACCTGAAGGCGTACGACAAGAAGCCGATCGGCAACGGCCCGTACGAGATGACGAAGGCGTGGAAGGCGGACCAGGAGTTCACCGTCACGGCCTGGAAGGACTACGAGGGCACGAAGCCCGCCACCGACGAGGTGACCTTCCGCAGCTACTCCGACATGAACACCGCGTACACCGACGTCCTGGCCGGCAACGCCGACGTGCTGTTCCTGCCGACCGACAAGATGACGAGCGCGAAGGCCGACTTCGGCGACCGCCTGCACTCCTTCGACGCCCCCGGCATCGACTACCTCGGGTTCCCGCTGTGGGACGACCGGTACTCCGACCCCGACGTGCGCCGCGCGATCTCGATGTCGATCGACCGTGACGAGGTCAACGACGCGATCTACGGCGGCCTGTACGACCCGGCCACCGCGCTGACCCCACCGTCGATGTCCGGCACCGAAGAGGGGATCTGCGGCGACGCCTGCGAGTTCGACCCGGCAGCGGCGAAGAAGCTCCTCGCCAGCGCCGGCGGGTTCGACGGCACCATGACGCTCGTCTACCCGGGCGGCACCGGCCTCGACTCCCTGTACGAGGCGTACGCCAACCAGATCCGGCAGAACCTGGGCGTCGACGCCGAGGCGAAGGCCACCACCGACTGGGCGTCCTACTACTCGGAGCTCACCGACAAGACCGTCGCCGGCCCGCACTTCGGCCACTGGGGCGCGCTGTACATCAGCCAGCAGAACACGCTCCGCGCGCTGTTCACCACGGCCGGCGGCTGCTCCCCGTGCACCGGCTACTACCAGTCCGACGACGTCGACTCGCTGCTCGCGAAGGCCGACTCCGCCGGGTCCCAGGACGAGGCGAACGGGTACTACACGAAGACGCAGGAGGCGGTCCTCGAGGACTTCCCGATCGTCCCGACCTTCTTCGACAAGTACTCGTACGTCACGAGCGACAAGATCGCGAAGCTGCCGGCGGTGGCGGGCAGCCCCGTGATCGCGCAGATCGCCGTGAAGTAGGGCGGGGCATGGAGCAGCACACCGTCCTCGACCTGGTCCGCGACGTCCCCGACCGCGACGGCTTCCCGCTCGTCGACGACCTGCACGCCCGGTTCGCCGCGCTCGCCGCCGCGCACCGGGACCGGGTCACGGTCACCCGGATCGGCACGAGCCGCCTCGGCGAACCCCTGCACAGCTACCGCATCGGCACCGGGTCGCACGCGGCCGTCGTGGTCGGCGGGGTGCACCCGAACGAGCCGATCGGTTCGTGGACGGCGCTGCACCTCGCCGAGACGGCCCTCGGTGACGAGCGGGTGCAGGCGCTCGACGTCACCTGGCACATCGTCCCGACGATCGACCCGGACGGCATGCGGCTCAACGAGGCGTGGTTCCACGATCCGCACGACCGGGTCTTCTACTCGCGGCACTTCTACCGGCCCGCGCCGGACAGCCAGGTCGAGTGGACGTTCCCGAACAGCTACAAGTCGGTGTACTTCGACCAGGTGCTGCCCGAGACGCTCGCGTTCATGCGGCTCATCGACGACACCGAGCCGGACCTGCTCGTGAGCCTGCACAACGGCGAGATGGGCGGCGTCTACTACTACCTGTCCGAGGACCTGCCCGACGTCGTCGACACCCTGCACGCGGTGCCGGCCGCACTCGGGCTGCCGCTCGACACCGGGGAGCCGGAGTCCCCGTACCTGCGGGAGCTCGCCCCGGCCGTGTTCGCGATGGACGGCATCGAGACGGCGTACGCCTACCTCGAGGAGCTCGGCGTCGACCCCGGCGAGCACATCCACGGCGGGTCGAGCGCGGCGTGGGCGATGCGCCACGGCGCCCTCTGCATGGTGGCCGAGCTGCCGTACTGGAGCCACCCCGACGCCGACGACCCGACCCCGACCGACGAGTCGTACGCCGACCTGCTCCGCCGGTGCGCGGACGAGCTCGGTGCCTCGGGTGCGGAGCTGCAGGCGTTCCTCGACGAGGCGTCGCCGATGCTCTCGATCCCGTCCCCGTTCCTCGAGGCCTCCCGGGCGTTCGTCCCGATGCTCGTCGGCATGGCGGACACCGACCGCCGCCGCGCCGAACGGGAACCGGCCGACCGCACCGCCACCGTCGCGGAGCGCTTCGGCTGCGAGGACCTCGTCCGCTGCTTCCGCCTGCGCTACGGCGGCATGCTCCTGCGCGCCGTCGAGGCGGAGACGACCGCCGGCACGGCGTCCGCGCCGCTCCGGCGGCTCCGCGACCGCCTGGCGGAGCGGTACGCGCACTGGCAGGCGGACGCGTCGACGGGTGCCGAGCCGATCCCGGTGGGGAAGCTCGTGGGCGTGCAGTACGGGGCGATCCTCGCCTGCGCGGCGCACGTGGCGGACCCGACCCGCGCCTCCCGGCCGGTGTCGGCGACCGTCTCGGGAGGCGCGTGATGCGTCCGACGCTCGCCGTCGGTCGCCGACTCGGCGGCCTGGTCATCGTGTTCCTCGGGGTGACCTTCCTGATCTACGCGATGACGTTCGCGCTGCCCGGCGACCCGATCAAGGCGCTCGGCGGCGAGCGCCCCCTCACCGACTCGGTCGTGCGGGCGCTGCGGGCGGAGTACCACCTGGACCAGCCGCTGTGGCTGCAGTACGTGCAGTACCTGGGCGGCCTGTTCCGGGGTGACTTCGGCACCGACTTCAACGGGCAGTCCGTGGGCGAGCAGATGGCCTCGCGGTGGCCGGTGACGATCACGCTGGCGCTGAGCGCGTGGGCGCTCGAGATCGTCCTCGGCATCGGGCTCGGCGTCGTCTCGGCGCTCAAGCGCGGCACCGTGCTCGACAAGACGGTGCTCGTCGGCACCATCGTCGTCGGCGCGGTCCCCGTGTTCGTGCTCGGTGTGGCCCTGCAGCTGGTGTTCTCGGTGCGGCTGCACTGGTTCCCGGTCGCGGGCGTCACCGCCGGGTGGCCGACCGCGTACGTCCTGCCGGCGTTCGTGATCGCCCTGTTCGGCCTGGCCGCGGTGTCCCGGCTCACCCGGACGTCGATGATCGAGACGCTCGACGCCGACTACGTGCGGACGGCCCGTGCCAAGGGGCTCGCCCCGGGCCGGATCGTCGGCGTGCACGTGCTGCGGAACTCGCTCATCCCCACCGCCACCTACCTGGCGACCGACCTCGGGTACCTGATGGGCGGCACCGTCATCATCGAGGGCATCTTCAACCTGCCGGGCGTCGGGAACCTGCTGTTCCAGGGCATCCGCTCGCACGAGGGTGCCGTCGTCGTCGGCATCTCGACCGCCCTCATCCTGGTGTTCCTCGTCACGAGCGTGCTCGTCGACCTGCTGCACGCCGCCCTCGACCCGCGCGTCCGGACAGGAGCCACCCGATGACCACCGAAGCCCTCGGCGCCACCGTCGAACCCGTCGTCGGGGTCCGGCGCCGGCCACTGCTCGCCGCGGCACGGACGCCGGGGTTCTGGGTGCCCGCGTCGGTGCTCGTGGTGGTCCTGCTCATCGCGGCGTTCCCGCAGCTGTTCGCCGGCCTGTTCGGCCACGGCGACCCCCGGGTGTGCGACCTCGGCCGGAGCGGGGCGTCACCGACCGCCGGGCACCCGTTCGGCTTCGACCTGCAGGGCTGCGACGTGTACGCGAACGTCGTCTGGGGCACCCGGTCGTCGATCGCCGTCGCGGTGCTCACGACCCTGCTCGCCGGCATGGTCGCGGTCGTCGTCGGGACCGTCGCGGGCATGGTCGGCGGGTGGGTCGACGCCGTCCTCGCCCGGCTCACCGACGTGTTCCTCGGGTTCCCGTTCCTGCTCGGCGCCGTCGTGGTGCTGAACAGCGTGGGGGAGCGGTCGGTGCTCACCGTGTCGCTCGTGCTCGCCCTGTTCGGGTGGCCGACGATGGCCCGGCTCGTGCGGTCGAGCGTCCGCAGCGTCCGGGGCGCCGAGTTCGTGCTCGCCGCGCGGACGATGGGGTTGTCGACGTGGCGGATCACCACCCGGTACGTGCTGCCGTCGTCGATCTCGCCGCTGCTCGTGCTCGCCACCATCACGGTCGGCGGCGTCATCGTGTCCGAGTCGTCGCTGACCTACCTCGGCATCGGGCTGGAGCGTCCGGCGATCTCGTGGGGGCTGCAGCTGTCCGCGGCGACGTCGCAGTTCCTCCGGGCCCCGCACATGCTCATCGCGCCGGCGGCGTTCCTCGCCGTGACCGTGCTCGCCGTCATCGCGCTCGGCGACACGCTGCGTGCCGCACTCGACCCGCGTCGGCGCTGACGTGCGTCGCGGCGGACGCCGCAGCGATCGACGCGCCAGACTCGAACCACCGCTTCTCGAAAGGACCACCGTGACCGACACCCTCTCCGCCTACCGGAAGACCCTGCCCTACATCCGTGAGTGGGTGTCGTACAAGGTGTGGCAGCTGCGGGTGCCCGGCGTGCAGGTCGCCGTCGGGTACGGCGGCGAGGTGCTGTTCGACGAGGCCTGGGGCTACGCCGACGTCGAGGCCGGGCGCCGCCTGACCACCACCGACCTGTTCCGCATCGCCTCGCACTCGAAGACCTTCACCGCGACGGCCCTGCTGCAGCTCGCCGAGCGCGGGTCGCTCCGGCTCGACGACACCGTCGGCACGTACGTCCCGGCACTGGTCGACGGTGGCTCCCCGCTCGCCGACGCCACCCTGCGCGAGCTCATGGAGATGGGTGCCGGTGTCATCCGCGATGGGCACGACGGCGACTACTGGTCCCTGCTCCGCCCGTTCCCCGACGAGCAGGAACTCCTGGCGCTCGTGCTCGACCGGGGCCAGAAGGTGCCGACCGGCTCGTCGTTCAACTACTCGAACCTCGGCTACTCCCTGCTCGGCCTGGTCATCGCCGAGGTCTCCGGGCGGTCGTACAACGACTTCGTGCGGGAGTCGATCACCGAACCCCTGGGCTTGCGGAACACCGGCCCCGATTGGGACCCCGCACGCGCCGACGACTTCGTGGTCGGGTACACCGGCTTCCACACCGCCAGGCACCGGCAGCGCATCGACCACGTCGACACCCGCGCGATGGCCGCCGCCACCGGGTTCCACGGCACCGCGTCCGACCTGGTCCGCTACTTCTCGCAGCACGTGATCGGGCAGGGCACCCTGCTCGACGACCACTCCAAGCGCCTCGCGCAGCGGAAGGCCTGGAGCGCCACCGACGACCCCGCGGCCCGCGGCTACGGCGCCGGGTTCATCGTCGACCGGATCGGCGGACGGGAGATCCGCGGCCACTCGGGCGGGTTCCCCGGCCACATCACCCAGTCGATGTTCGACCCGGCGTCCGGGCTCGTCGTGTCGGTGCTCACGAGTGCCGCCGCCGGACCCGCCACGCTCATCGCCACCGCGGTCATCGCCATGCTCGACGCAGCGGCCGACGCCGATGCCCCGGGGACCCCGGTGCCCGACGACGTCGACACCGCCGCGTTCACCGGACGCTTCGCCAACCCGTGGGGCGTCACCGACGTCGCCCGGATCGGTGACCGGCTCGTCGAGGTCGACCCGTCCGGCCCCGAACCGATGGACACCCCCACCCGGCTCGAGGTCGTCGACGCCGACACCCTGCGGATGACCCACGGCAACCGCTTCGGCTCGGTCGACGAGGACATCACCTACACGCGCGACGAGGACGGCACCGTGCGGGCGATCCGCGGCGGGGGCGGCATGTCGCAGGAGCCGTGGTCGATCCCGGACGAGCGACCCGAGGTGGCCGCCGGGCTGGCCTCGTGACCGACGACCGGCTGCTCGGACCGGAGCGCCAGGCGTTCGTCGAGGAGTTCGCCCTGATGCTCAACGACGGCGCGGGCATGCCCCTCACCGACGCCCGGGTGCTCGGCTACCTGATGATGACCCGCGCGCCGCACTCGTCGTCGTCCGACCTGCAGGCAGCGCTCGGTGCCAGCTCGGGGTCGGTGTCGATGGCCACCCGGCGGCTCGTCGACTCCGGGTTCGTGAAGCGCCACATCGTCCCCGGCGAGCGCAGCCACTACTTCCGCGCCGAGGCCGACGTCTGGGGCTCCTGGCTCGCCAGCGAACGGAAGTACCTCGACCGGCAGCGCGACATCATCGGCCGCGGGCTCGCCGTCGTCGAGGGTGCCGGCCGCACCGGCACGGGCGACGTGGACGCCGAGGTCCGCGAGCGCCTGCTCAACGGCCGCGACTACATGCAGTGGCTGCAGGGCTACCACCGCAAGATGCTCGAGGAGTGGGAGGCCTTCAAGGCCGCCCGCGACGACACCGACCCCCCGGAGACCCCATGAGCGGCACCACCGACGTCCTGACCGTCGAGCACCTCACCGTCACCTTCGACGTCGACGGCGAGGTCGTCCGCGCCGTCGAAGACGCCTCGTTCACCGTCGCCCGGGGCGAGGTCGTCGCGGTCGTGGGGGAGTCCGGCTCCGGCAAGAGCATGACCGCGATGACCGCGATGGGCATCGCCCCCGACGGTGCGCGCGCCTCGGGGAGCATCCGGCTCGGCGACCTCGAGGTCATCGGCACCGACGAGCGCACCCTCCGGTCGGTCCGGGGCCGCAGCGTGTCGATGATCTTCCAGGACCCGTCCGCGGCGCTGAACCCGGTGTTCACCATCGGGTTCCAGCTCGCCGAGGCCGTCCGACGCACCGACGGCCCGCACGACCGCGCCGCCGTCCGGGAGCGCTCGCTCGAGCTGCTCCGCGCCGTGGAGGTCCCCGAACCCGAACGCCGCCTGGGCCAGTACCCGCACGAACTCTCCGGCGGGCAGGCCCAGCGCGTGATGATCGCGATGGCGCTCGCCGCCGACCCGGACCTGCTCATCGCGGACGAGCCGACGACCGCCCTCGACGTCACCGTGCAGGCCGAGGTGCTCGACGTCCTCCGCGCGCTGCGCGAGCGCACCGGCACCGCGATCCTGCTCATCACCCACGACATGGGCGTCGTCGCTGACCTCGCCGACCGGGTGGTCGTGATGCGCCGCGGACGCGTCGTCGAGACCGGCACCGCCGAGGCGGTCTTCGCCGCACCGTCCGCCGAGTACACGCGGGAACTCCTCGCTGCGGTCCCGCGGATGGGCACCGGGTCCGGCCAGGAGGCCCGGCTCGGTTCCGCCACGGAGCCCCCGGCCGCCGTGTTGGACGTCCGGCACCTCGTGGTCGAGTACGGCGGTGCCCTGCGCGGGCGCTTCCGTGCCGTCGACGACGTGTCGTTCACCGTCGGCCGTGGCGAGATCGTCGGCCTGGTGGGGGAGTCCGGCAGCGGCAAGACCACCATCGGCCGGGCCGCGGTCGGTCTCGCGCCGATCACCTCCGGCTCGGTGGTCGTCGACGGCACCGACGTCGCCGGCGCACGACGAGCCGCCCGCCGGCAGATGCGCCAGCACGTCGGCGTGGTGTTCCAGAACCCGCTCCGGTCGCTCAACCCCCGGTACACCGTCGGGCAGACCGTCGCCGAGCCCCTCCGCCAGATCCTCCGGCTGCCGGCGGTGCAGGTCGAGGAGCGTGTCGAACGGCTCCTCGCCGACGTCGGTCTCGACGGCGGCTACGCCGAGCGCTACCCGCACGAACTCTCCGGTGGCCAACGGCAACGCGTCGCGATCGCCCGCGCGGTGGCCCTCGACCCCGCGCTCCTGATCGCCGACGAGCCGACGAGTGCGCTCGACGTGTCGGTGCAGGCCCGCGTGCTCGACGTGTTCCGCGAGCTGCAGGAGCGCCTCGGGTTCGCGTGCCTGTTCGTCACGCACGACCTCGCCGTGGTCGACACCCTGTGCGACCGGGTCGTCGTGCTGCACGGCGGCCGGGTCGCCGAACACGGGACCCGCGACGCCATCCTGCGCTCGCCGCAGGACCCGTACACACGACGGCTCATCCAGGCCGCCCCGGTGCCGGACCCCGGGGAGCAGGCACGCCGACGCTCCGAGCGTCTGGCGGCCCGCGCAGGCTGAGGCGGGCGGTGTCCGGGTCAGCGCACCTCGGCCGAGGCCCACAACACGCCGACACCGCGGCCCACCGGGCGCAGCAGCGGCACCGCGACGAGCACCGCCGCGGCCAGGTACGCGACGGTCTGCAGCAGGCCCGGGACCGCGAAGGCCACGCCGAGCGACTCCTGCGGGAGCGCCGTGAGGAGCACGGTCTCCGACAGCAGCGCGGTGACGAACCACGCCGCGGCCGCCACCGTGACGATCCAGCCGAAGGCCCGCTGCACTCCCGGCTCACTCCGGACGGTGACGACACCGAAGGCCACGAGCGCCGCCTGCGCGACGACGAGGAACACGTCGATCAACAGTCCGGGAACCAGCGACACGAGCGCGAACGCGAGCACGGACACCCCGAACGTGAGCGCCCGGCGGTCCCGAGCACGCACCGCGGCGACGAGCACGACGACTGCGGCGATGCCGGCGACGACCGTGGCGCCGAGGAGCAACCCGCGGGGCAGGTCCCAGGGCGCCAACCAGACCGTCCCGACCAGTCCGGCCGCTCCGAACACCAGCGCCGCCACGACCGCGGCCGCCGACACCACCCGTACCCCCGTGCTGCTCTGCATGCCCGCACCCTATGCCCCGGGACCCCGCCAGCGGAACACGCTCCCCGCCGTTCGGTGCCCCTTGCGACACGCCCGTCCGTCCCCGGGTGCTCGTCCAGACGGCGCGGTCGACTTGACTGTCGTTCGAACACACGTTCGAATACCGTCGTGGGACGGCGTCGCGAGAACCGGTGGCAGCCCCCGGAACACCCGGAGGTCGAGCGTCCGCGCGCGTACTCCCTGTCCGAGGACGCCCGCGGCGGCGACGTCTGCCACGCCGTCACCCCGAAGCCGGTCTGGGCGTGGATCCAATTCCCGACCTTCCACGTCCGGGTGAAGGCCTTCGCGAAGAGCTGGACCCGCGATGCCGTGCTGGTGGAGTGGGCGCAGTTCGGGCAGCAGGCCGAGGCGTGGGTGTGGCGCTCCGCGGTGAAGCACCGCATGCTCCGTGCCGACCGGGACAGCGCGAACCGGAGTCCGCAGAACGCACTGCGTTGACTTCCGCCCGCACCCCGAGGATGGTTTAGCGAACGCGGGTTCAGCAAGTAACTCACTGATCGAGGCATTCGGTCCGACCCGTGTCCAGAAGGAGGCACCATGAAGAACGCAGCGGTGCCGTCCTGGGTCGCCCACGTGCTCACCCCGCCCGAGGTCATCAGCGCCTACGTCGAGCGCCGGATCAACGATCCGGCCCTGCTGTCGGGCGAGCAGTCGGAACCCACGTACGCAGACTTCCTGCGCGACGAGTAGACGGTCTTCTCCAGGAGGCCCGGATCACGCACCGCCGTCGGCGGAGTTGATCCGGGCCTCCTCTTCGTTCACCCCACCGGTCCGCCGCGTCGGCGACGCGCCGACAGCGTCACGCCGACGCTCGCGGCGGTGACGCACGCCAGGGCGACCGTCTCGAGCACCGACAGCCCCTCGGCCAGCACCACCAGGCCGGCCAGGGCGGCGATCGCCGGGCCGAGGCTCTGCAGCACGCCGAACACCCGCGTCGGCATCCGGCGGAGCGCGAGCATCTCGAGGGCGTACGGCAGCACGCTGGACAGCACGGCGACCGCACCGAAGACGATCAGGAGCGTCGGTTCGCGCAGGACGCCGTCGACCGCGGACCGGAGCCCGAAGGGCAACGACACGAGCATCGCGACCACCATCGACACGACGAGCCCGTCGACTCCGGGGATCGCGGCGCCGACGTGCCGGTTCATCACGATGTAGCCCGCCCAGCACCCGGCTGCCAGGACCGCCCAGACGACCCCACCCACCTCGGTCACCGCGGTCGGACCGACGCCGAGCAGCACGACCCCGGCGAGCGCCAGCACCGCCCACAGTGCATCGCGCCAACGCCGGGTGTGCACGAGCGACAGGGCGAGCGGCCCGAGGAACTCGATCGTCACGGCGACCCCGATCGGGATGCTCGCGAACGACAGGTAGATGAAGACGTTCATGCCGCCGAGCGCCAGGCCGAGCCCGACCGCACCGAGCCACTGCGCCCGCGTCCAGTGCCGGACGCGGGGACGGACCACCACGGCGAGCACGACGGCACCGATGACGAGCCGCAGCGTGGCGGCCCCGACCGCACCGACGTCGTCGAAGTGGGTCTTCGCGATCGCGGCGCCGAGCTGGACGGACACCATCGCGGTGAGGGCCAGCAGGGGCGCGGGGACCCGGTTCATCCTCGGGCTCGGCTCATCCGAGGTAGGCGAGGACGGCGAGGACCCGGCGGTGGTCCTCTCCGGTGTCCTCGAGTGCGAGCTTGCCGAAGATGCTCGACACGTGCTTCTCGACGGCACCGGTGCCGATCACCAGGGCGCGGGCGATCGCGGCGTTCGTGCGGCCCTCGGCCATCAGCCCGAGCACGTCACGCTCGCGCGGGGTCAGGGCTGCGAGCGGGTCGCGGCGGCGGCTCATCAGCTGCGTGACGACCTCGGGGTCGAGCACGGTGCCCCCGGCGGCGATGCGGCGGACGGCGTCGTCGATCTCCTCGAGCCGGGTGACGCGGTCCTTGAGCAGGTAGCCGATGCCGGTCGCGCCGGCGGCGAGGACGTCCTCGGCGTAGGTGGCCTCGACGTACTGGGAGAGCAGGAGCACGCCCGTCCGTGGGGCGATCCGGCGGGTCTCGACGGCGGCGCGGACGCCCTCGTCGGTGAAGGTCGGCGGCATCCGCACGTCCATCACCACGACGTCGGGTGCACCCTCGGGCAACGTCGCCAGGAACGCCCGGGCGTCGGAGTACTGCCCGATGACGTCGATGCCGGCCTCGTCGAGCACGCGGGCCAGGCCCTCGCGCAGCAGGACGGCGTCGTCGACGACGACGGCCCGGATGCGTGCTGCATCCGGGCCGTCTGTCATGCCGACCAGCCTAGTGGGAGCGCGGACGCCCCCGTGGGGTCACGACCGCTGGTTCGCCGCCGTCGGCACGCCGTTCAGGGCACCGAGGGGGATCCGGGCGGTGGCCTCGGTCGGGCCGCCCTCGGGGCTCGAGACGACCAGGTCGCCGTCGAGGGCCCGCATGCGGCCGATCAGGCCCTCGATCCCGTGGCCCTGCTGCGGTCGGGCACCACCTCGGCCGTCGTCGGTGACGCTGACGGTCAGGTACCAGAGGCCCGAGGCGTCGACGACCAGGCCGAGGTACACCCCGGCGGTGGTGGCGCCGGCGTGCTTCATGGTGTTCGTCAGGAGCTCGCTCACCGTGAAGTACACGTTGCGCTGGATCTCCGTGGCGAGTTCCAGGCCCTCGGGCAGCCGGACGTCCAGGCCCACCGGGATCGGGGTGCGGGCGACCAGTGCCTCGAGCGCCGCGACGAGTCCGCGGTCGAGCAGGATCGGCGGGGCGAAGCCGCGTGACAGTGCGCGCAGTTCGTCGAGGGCGTCCTGGGCGTGCTCGGATGCCTCACCGATGAGCTGCTTGGCCTTCTCGGGGTCCTTCTCGAAGGCGCGCTCGGCGGCGGACAGGTCCATGCGGAGTCGCACCAGCCGCTGCTGCGGGCCGTCGTGCAGGTCGCGCTCGATCTGGCGGAGTGCCTGGCCCTCGGCGGTGACGGCACCGGCGCGGGAGGCCTGCAGGCCGGCGACGCGCTGCTCGAGTTGCTCGGCCCGGAAGCCGCCCAGCAGGCCGAAGTCGACCCAGTAGTGCGCCAGGACGGAGCCGCGGGCCCAGAGCGGGAAGAGCACGACCGAGGCGGCCATCGACAGCAGCCCGAGGGCGCCGACGCCGGTCACGAACCCGACGCTGTCCGTGAAGTAGCCGACCCGGACGTTGTTCGCGAAGTACAGTCCGCCCACGACGATCGGCCAGGCGAAGCCGACGAGCAGCAGTGCACCGGTCCCGACGGTCACGACCGCGACGAGCGGGTACACGACCGCGGCGTGCAGCAGGTAGAGCCAGTAGTGCGGGTTGGCGACGGCCGAGCCCGTGCGGGTCCACCAGTTCTGCTGCCAGCGGGGCGTCCAGTCCACCGGGCGGATCGGACGTCGGTCGGCCCAGCTCATGCGGAGCTTCTCGAACTGTCCGAGCCACCGCGCCACGAACAGCGCGATGAAGAACATGAGCAGGACGAAGGGGTTGAACAGGTCCCGGAACCCGCCACCGAAGACCGCCGCCGGGAACGCGAAGTACAGCGTGCAGAGCAGCACGGCGGTGAGCGCCATGTAGCCGAAGTCCCGCGGCAGGCGCTTCCACGCGTCGCGGTAGAACTGCCCCGCGGTCATGCCGGACCCGCGACCGGAACCACCGACCGGGCCGGACCCGACCCGAGGGGTGGCGCTCCACGACGCCGGCGGTGACTGCGGGGCGTCCTGGGGGTCCTGGTGGTGCTGGCGCGGGTACTGGGGCATCGGCTTGGTGGCTCCAGGGGGCACGGAGTCGCCCAGCGGGACGGTCTGGGCCTGGTCGGGCGAAGGCGTGACGTCGTCCAGCGGGACGGTTCGCGCCTGGTCGAGGCGGTCGGTGTCGGTCATGCATCCAGCCTCGCGATCGCGGAGCCGTTCCCCCATCCTGCCCTCTCCCCACCCCGGGTGGGGTTATCCCCCCTCTTCCGCAGGCCACCCGATCCTCGCCCACGCGTCCTGCCCGTGGATCACTGTCCCGTGCGAGGTTCCGGAGTCGGTGCTGGGCAGGAGCCGCTGCACGGTATCCGGAACCTCGCACCGTGTCACGCGGGGCAGCCGGGGCAGCAGGGTCAGGCGGGTGCGCGACCGGTGGACTCGCGGACGCTCAGGGTGAGCGAGGGGCCCGGGCGTGAGGGGAGCGCGGCGCTGGCGTCGATCTGCGCGCGCAGCAGGGTCGCCGCACGCTGTCCGAGCTCGACCGTGTCGCGGGTGAGCGAGGTGATCGCCGGCCGGACGAGCCGGATCATCGCCGAGTCGTCGAAGGACACGATCGAGACGTCGCCGGGCACCGCGACGCCCATCTCGCTCGCCACGCCCAGCCCGGCGACGGCGAGCACGTCGTTGTCGTAGACGATCGCGGTCGGTCGGACGCTCCTCGACAGCAGAGTGCGGGTGGCGCTCGCGCCGGCCTCGGCCGAGTAGTCCGTCGGCACCGAGACCGCGTCGTCGAGCCCCTCGTCGGCAGCGAACGCCCGGAGCCGGTCCATGCGCATGGCGGTGTGCTCGAACTCGGGCCTGCCGGCGACGTGCGCGATGCGTCGGTGCCCGAGGGCGTGCAGGTACCGCAGAACGGTGTCGGTGGCGTCCGAGTCGTCGATCCAGACCGTGGGTGCTGCGCCGTCGGGAGAGGGGTGCGAGCCGACGACGACGGTCGGCATGCCGAGGTCGGCGAGCAGGGCGAGCCGGGCGTCGTCGCGACGGGGGTCGATCACGATCACGCCGTCGACACGGTGCCCGCGCCACCAGTCCCGGTAGGTCTCGAGTTCTTCCTCGGCATCACGGGCGACGAGCAGGTTCATGCCGACGTGGGTGCCGGCGAGCCCGAGCTGGATGCCGGAGATCAGGTCGCCGAAGAACGACTCCGTGCCCAGGGTCCGGGCCGGGCGGTTCAGCACGAACCCGATGGAACCGGCCTTCGCGCCGCCGAGTGCCCGGGCCGCGGTGTGTGGCTGCCAGTCGAGCTCGCGGGCGATCTCACGCACGCGGCGACGGGTCTCGTCGGAGACACCGGGGCGGTCGTTCAACGCGAACGACACCGCGCTGATGGACACACCGGCCCGCGCGGCGATGTCGGCGATCGTCGTTCGACGCTTGGTGGCCACGGGGTTGACTATAGCGCTTTAGTCATCCACAGTGGCTGCCACACACGGGTTCGGTGACTGCTGCTGAACCGGTTCAGCTATGACGAGGGAGTCAGACGCCATGAGGACCACCACACGCATGACGAGGGGCCGCGCCACCGCGCTGCTCGCGACGGCCGCCGCGACGGCGCTCGTCCTGACCGGCTGCTCGAGCGGCGGAAACGCGGCCGACAACGGCGGCGGCGAGATCAGCGGCACCATCACCCTGCAGACCTGGGCGCTCACGCCGACCTACACGGGCTACCTCGACGGGGTCATCGAGGACTTCGAGCAGGCCCACCCGGACGCGAAGGTCAAGCTGCAGGACCAGCCCGGCGACGGGTACGCCGACAAGGTGCTCAGCCAGGCCTCGTCGAACAGCCTGCCCGACGTGATCAACCTGCCGCCGGACATCGCCCTGCCGCTCGCGAAGCGCGGGTTCCTGCAGGACGTCGCGAAGGACGACTCGAAGCTCGAGGGCACGTACGTCGCCGGCGCGTTGGACTCTTACAAGTACAAGGGAGTGGACGGCACGTTCGGGTACCCCTGGTACCTCAACACCGACGTGAACTACTGGAACTCGACGATGTTCGCCAAGTGCGGCCTCGACGCGAAGAACCCGCCGAAGACCACCGACGAGCTGTTCACGCAGGCGAAGACCATGCACGACAACTGCCCGACCGACTACCTGATGAGCCGGAAGCCCGGCCTCGGTGACTTCACCCTCGCCGGCGTCAAGGTGCTCAACGCCGACGGCACGAAGTTCACCTTCGCCGACTCGGCGAAGGCCGCCGACCTGATCGACCGCTACAAGGACGCGTACCAGGACGGCTACATGCCCTCCAACGTGCTGAACAGCGACTACCTCGGCAACTCCACCCTCTTCACACAGGCCAAGGTCGCCTGGACCACCGGTGGGGCCACCTCGCTCGCCGACTTCGAGAAGAACAACCCGTCGCTCAAGGGCAAGGTCACCGTCAGCCCCGCACTCGACACCCCGCCGCTCTACGTGCAGGGCCTGTCGGTCTCGAGCAAGTCGAAGCACCTCGCCACCGCCGAGGCCTTCGCGGAGTTCATGACGAACGCGAAGAACCAGGAGGCGTTCGCCCACAAGGTCAACATCTTCCCGTCCACCACGTCGTCGCAGTCCGACCCGTACTTCTCGAAGGACGACGGCACCGTGAACGGCGAGGCCCGGGTCCTGGCGAACGAGGCCCTGAAGACGGCGAAGGTCATCAACCCGGTCGAGGCGAACTCCGCGATGACGGACTTCCTCGACCAGCAGATCGCCCTCGCGATGAAGGGCCAGGTGGCGCCCGAGAAGGCGCTGCAGACCGCCCAGACCAAGATGAACAGCCTGCTGGCCAACGGCTGATCCGGCCCCGGAGAAGGAAGAGGGAGGATCGTCATGCGTGCGAACCGCTGGTACACGCCCTGGTTGCTCGTCCTGCCGGCACTGATCTGGCTCGTCGCGTTCAGCCTGTGGCCCTCGATCAACACGGTCCGGTTGTCGTTCACGAACGCCAGCCCGCTCGGCGGCGTCAGCCAGTGGGTGGGGGTCCAGAACTTCGAGACCCTGCTCGCTGATCCGCAGGTGTGGGAGGCGCTGCTCAACAGCGTCATCTACATGGCGGTGTGCCTGCCGCTGCTGACGGTCCTCCCGCTCCTCATCGCGGTGCTCGTGCAGCAGAAGCTGCCCGGGATCGCGTTCTTCCGCACCGCGTTCTACACGCCGGTCATCGCGTCCGCGGTGGTCGTCGGGCTCATCTGGACGTGGATCCTCGACGACCGCGGCGTCATCAACGAGATGGCGCAGGCCCTCGGCGTCGTGCAGGGCAGCGTCCCGTTCCTGACCGACCGCTGGCTGCTGCTCCTCAGCGCCATCAGCCTGACGGTGTGGAAGGGGCTCGGCTACTACATGATCATCTTCCTGGCCGCCCTCGGGAACGTCGGCAAGGACCTGCACGAGGCCGCCGCGCTCGACGGCGCCGGCGCGGTCCGGCGCTTCTGGTCGGTCACGATGCCCGGGGTCCGCGGCACCATGACGCTCGTCGGGATCCTGGTGTGCGTCTCCGCGCTCCGGGTGTTCAGCGAGCTCTACATCCTCACGAACGGCACCGGCGGGCCCGGCGGGCAGGACAACTCGCTCGTCATGCTCATCCAGCAGTACGCCCGCGGCTTCACCGGCAACCTCGGCTACGCGTCCGCCCTGAGCCTCCTGCTCTTCGTCGTGACGCTCGTGCCGATGCTCGCCCTCGCCCGGATGAACAGCAAGGCGGACAAGTGACGAACACGACCAGCACGACCGAACCCGTCATCGGCGGCGCGCAGGGCGCAGCCAGCCCGACGCCGGACGTGACCGGCGCGACGGGCGCAGCCAGCCCGACGCCGGACGTGACCGGCGCGACGGGCGCGGGACGGGCCTCCAGGCAGAAGGGACGCGACGGACGCAAGCGGCGCCGCGCGGTCTGGGGCGTCATGTCCACCCGCGAGAAAGTCGTCCGCTACGTCCTGCTCATCGTGGTGCTCTTCATCACGATCGGCCCGTTCCTGTGGCAGCTGTCCACGTCGCTCAAGGGCGCCGGTGAGGACATCTACACGGCGAACCCGTCGTTCATCCCGTCCGAACCGACCATCGAGAACTACCTGAAGGTCGCCGCCGCGATCCCGGTGTGGCGGTACATCGGCAACTCGCTGCTCGTCGCCGCGATCGACGTGCTCGGCAACATCGTGTTCGCGACCCTGGCCGGGTTCGCCCTCGCCCGTCTGCAGTGGCGGCACCGGAAGCTCGTGCTCGGCCTGTTCCTCGGCACCCTCGTGCTGCCCGGCGAGGCGACGATCATCTCCCAGTTCGTCACCGTGAAGGACCTCGGCCTCGCCGACAACCTGGTCGGCGTCGCCCTGCCCGGCATGATCGCGGCGCTCAACGTCCTGCTGATGTTCAACGCGTTCCGGCAGATCCCCGAGGAGATCGACCAAGCCGCGGTGATGGACGGTGCGAACGCCCTGCAGCGCCTGCGCTACATCTCGCTGCCCGCCGTGCAGGGGACCATCGCGGTCATCGCGATCTTCTCGTTCATCGGTGCTTGGGACGACTTCCTCTGGCCGCTCATCGTGCTGCAGTCGCCCGAGAACCTCACCCTGACCGTCGGGTTGCAGTACCTGCAGGGCACGTTCGCCACCGACCAGCGGATGATCGCGGCCGGCACCATGATCGCCTTCATCCCGATCGCCGTGATCTTCGCCGTCCTGCAGCGCTTCTTCTTCAAGGGCGTCGAAGAGGGCGGTGTGAAGGGCTGATGCGGTTCGGGGTCAACTACACGCCCTCGGTCGGCTGGTTCCACTCGTGGCTCGACTTCTCGCGGTCGGACACGGCCAGGGACCTCGAGGCCATCGCGTCGATCGGCGCCGACCACGTGCGGATCTTCCCGCTCTGGCCGGTCGTCCAGCCGAACCGCACACTCATCCGGCAGCAGGCCCTCGACGACGTCGCGACGGTCGTCGACCTCGCCGGCTCGTTCGGACTCGACGTCAACGTGGACGCCCTGCAGGGGCACCTGTCGAGCTTCGACTTCGTGCCGTCCTGGCTGGACAGCTGGCACCGCCGCAACATGTTCACCGACCCGGACGTGGTCGCGTCGACCGCCGCGTACGTCCGGGCGCTCGCCGGAGCGGTCGCCGACAAGCCCAACCTGCTCGGGATCACCATCGGCAACGAGGTCAACCAGTTCGCACACGCGCCGCACCCCGCACCGCACGCGATCACGGCGGAGCAGGGGCACGCGTGGGCGGCGGCGATGGTCGCGGCGGCGCGGGCGGGGCTGTCGGAAGGGTCGTCGGCGTCGGTCGCCTCGTCCGTGTCGGTCGGCCTGGAGGCGCGCCTCGACCCCGCCTCGTCGGTCCCGTCCGCCACCGGGTCGCGCCCCGGGCCACTGGTCACCGTCGCGCAGTACGACGCGGCCTGGTACGACGACACCCAGCCCTTCGGCCCCGAGCACGCGGCGGACCACGGTGACGCCACGGTCACGCACTCGTGGGTGTTCAACGGCTCGGCGGCCCTGCACGGCGCCCTCGGAGCCGGGTCGGTGCGGCACGGGGAGTACCTGCTCCAGCTCGCCGCGGCCTGGAACCGCGACCCCGCCCGGCCGAACTGGCTGCAGGAGGTCGGCGCCCCCACCAACGTCGTCGACCCCGCCGACGCCGCCGCCTTCACCGAGCAGACCATCCGGCACGTCCTCGACGCGCAGCAGGTGCTCGGCGTGACGTGGTGGTGCTCGCACGACGTCGCCCGGTCGCTCGCGGACTTCCCGGAGCTCGAGTACGACCTCGGGCTGTTCACGAACGACGGACGACTGAAGCCCGCCGGCGAGGCGTTCGCCGCCCTGGCCCGCGCCGAGCACACCCGCGACGCCCGCGCCGCACCGTCGGCCACGGCGCTCGTCCTCGACGACGTGCTGTCCGACGGCACCGACCGGCACGGCACCCGCGCCGACTGCGCCCCCGGCGGTCGGTTCGCCGCCGCCTGGCTCGCCCTGGCCGAGGCCGCACCGGACGGCCGCGGCCCGCAGGTCGTCCTGCGCTCCCGACGCTCGGACACCGCGCTGCTGGCCGCCCGCGGCATCGACCGCTGCGTCGACGTGCCCTCCGACCTCGACACCACCACCGTCCGCGTCGCCCACCCGGCGACGACGCCCTGACCCCGGAAGGCCCCATGCACGACGACATCCCCCTCACCACCGGACGCGCCCGACGGGTGCTCGACGAGCGGATCACCCCCGCGGTGCACGCGACCACGACGGCCCTCCAAGCCGCCTGGCACGAGCTGCCGGGGGAGCCGGTCCCGCCGACCGAGGGGCTCGCGCTCACGTTCGAGCCCTACGAGGTCGGCACTCCGTGGGGCGCGGCCTGGGGCACGACGTGGTTCCGGCTGACCGGGACCGTGCCGACCGAGTGGGCCGGACGCCGGGTGGAGGCCGTGATCGACCTCGGCTTCGACAAGAACATGCCCGGGTTCCAGTGCGAGGGACTCGTCTACCTGGCAGACGGCACCCCCGTGAAGTCGATCAACCCGCGCAACCAGTGGGTCCTGGTCACCGAACGGGCCGAGGGCGGCGAGACCGTCGAACTGTTCGTCGAGGCCGCGTCGAACCCCGTCCTGCTCGACTACCACCCCTTCCTGCCGACGCAGGAGGGCGACGTGCAGACCTCGTCCTCGAAGCGCCTCTACGCCACCCGGCGGATGGAGCTCGCCGTCTTCGAGTCCGAGGTGCACGAACTCGCCCTCGACATCGACGTCCTGCTCGAACTGCAGGCCGAGCTGCCCGCCGGACCCCGACGCATGCGGATCCTGCAGGCCCTCGACGACGCCCTCGACGCGCTCGACCTGCAGCACATCCCGGAGACCGCCGGAGACGCCCGTGCGGCGCTCGCCGAGGTGCTCGCCGCTCCTGCCGAGGCCTCGGCGCACACGATCTCGGCCGTCGGGCACGCCCACATCGACTCCGCCTGGCTCTGGCCCGTGCGCGAGACCATCCGCAAGGTCGCCCGCACCACGTCGACCATGACCGAGCTCATCGACCAGACCGACGACTTCCTGTACGGCATGTCGAGCGCGCAGCAGTACGCGTGGATCAAGGAGCACCGCCCCGAGGTCTACGCCCGGGTCACGGCCGCGGTCGAGGCCGGCCGGTTCCTGCCGATCGGCGGCATGTGGGTCGAGTCCGACACCGTGATGCCGACCGGCGAGAGCATCGTCCGGCAGTTCTCGCAGGGCCAGCGGTTCTTCGAGCGCGAGTTCGGCATCCGACCCAAGGGCGTCTGGCTGCCGGACAGCTTCGGGTACTCGCCGGCACTGCCGCAGCTCATGCGCCGTGCGGGCTTCGAGTGGTTCTTCACGCAGAAGATCTCGTGGAACCAGGTCAACAAGTTCCCGCACCACACGTTCCTGTGGGAGGGCATCGACGGGTCGCGGGTGTTCTCGCACTTCCCGTCGATGGACACCTACAACTCGCGGTTGTCCGGCAGCGAGGTCGCGAAGGCCTCCCGCCAGTTCCGCGAGAACCGGCTCGCGACCGGCTCGATCGCCCCGGTCGGCTGGGGCGACGGCGGCGGTGGCACCACCCGCGAGATGACCGGCACCGCCGCACGGTTGGCGGACCTCGAGGGCAGCGCGAAGGTCCGCTGGGAGCACCCGGACACGTTCTTCGACCGGGCGAAGTCCGAACTGACCGATCCGCCCGTGTGGGTGGGGGAGCTGTACCTCGAGCTGCACCGGGCCACGCTCACGTCGCAGCACGGCACGAAGCAGGGCAACCGCCGGTGCGAGCAGCTGCTCATCGAGGCCGAGCTCTGGGCCGCGACCGCCGCCGTCCGCACCGACTTCGCCTACCCGTACGACGAGCTCGACGCCCTGTGGCAGCAGGTCCTGCTCCAGCAGTTCCACGACATCCTGCCGGGCACATCGATCGCGTGGGTGCACCGCGAAGCGGTCGAGCGGTACGCCGAGACGGCCGCGGCGCTGACCGCGATCATCGACCAGGCGCTCTCGGCGCTCGCCGGCACCGGGGACGCGGCCGTCGTCGTGAACCCGGCCCCGTTCCTCCAGGCCGGAGCACCCGCGCAGGGCGCCGTCGTGGCGATCGATGTGGCGGTGGCGACCGCCGTGTCCCTGACCGAGCGGGACGGCGGGTACGTGCTGGCGAACGACCTGGTGCGGGTCGTCGTCGACGCGCAGGGGCTCGTGACGAGCGCCGTCGACCTGGCGAGCGGGCGCGAGGCGATCGCGGCAGGCCAGGCGGCGAACCTGCTGCAGCTGCACCAGGACTTCCCGAACATGTGGGACGCGTGGGACGTCGACCGGTACTACCGCAACCGCGTCGAGGACCTCGTGTCGACCACCGCGCTGACCGCTTCGGTCGACGAGGCCGGGGTCGCACGGGTCGTCGTGTCCCGGGCGTTCGGTGACTCGACGGTGACGCAGGAGATCGTCCTGGCGCCGGGGTCCCGCACCCTGGAGTTCGACCAGGTGACCGACTGGCACGAGACCGAGAAGTTCCTCAAGGTGGCGTTCCCGCTCGACGTCCGCGCCGAGCACACCGTCGCCGAGACGCAGTTCGGCGCGCAGAAGCGGGTGACGCACACGAACACCTCGTGGGAGGCCGCGAAGTTCGAGACCTCGATGCACCGCTACGTGCTGGTGGCCGAGCCCGGCTTCGGTGTCGCGCTCGTGAACGACTCGATCCACGGCTTCGACACCACGCGCGACGCCGTCGACGGGCACGTCACCACCACCGTGCGGCTGTCGCTGCTGCGGGCACCGCGGTTCCCGGACCCCGAGACCGACCAGGGCGTGCAGACGCACCGGTACGGCATCGTCATCGGCACCGACCAGCTCGGAGCGACGTCGGCCGGCGTGCGGATGAACGCGGGCGCGCGGACGATCACGGGGGCGCACGGCTTCGAGCCGCTGGTGCAGGTGTCCGGCGACGTCGTGCTGTCGAGTGTCAAGCTCGCCGACGACCGGTCGGGCGACCTGGTCGTGCGCGTCTACGAGCCGTCCGGGCAGCGGGGGACCGGGGCCATCGCGGTCTCGGCCGACGAGGCGACCTTCGGCGCTGCCGTCGAGGTGACCCTGCTCGAGGAACCGCTCGGTGACGCCGGGGCGTCGTCCGCCGCCGCGTCCTCGTTCGCCGTCGACGCCTACGAGGTCCGCACCTTCCGGTTCCCGCGCGCCTGACCGACTGACCGACCGACTGACCGACCAACCGCCCGTCCCACCCAAGGAGGAACCACATGAAGCAGTCCACGAAGTTCAGCATCGCGACCGCACTGGTCGCCATGCTCGCGGCACCACTGGTGCCCGCCGCAGCGTCCGCGGCGCCCTCCTCGTCCGGGTCCAGCCACGGGCACGGGCACGGTTCGTCCCACGGCGGCGGGCACGGCCACGGTCATGGCCACGGGCACCACGCTGCGCCCACCAAGTCAGGGCCGACGAGCATCGCCTACGTCGAGGTGAACAACGACGAGCTCGCCAACGTCGGTCGGTACACGCTGGAGAACGGTGCGAACGCGTTCGACGTGGCGATCATCTTCGCCGCGAACATCAACTACGAGGACGGCAAGGCGGTCCTGTACAACAACGAGAACGTGCAGCGCACCCTCGACCAGGCCGCCACGCAGATCCGCCCGCTGCAGGCCAAGGGCATCAAGGTCACGCTCTCGGTGCTCGGCAACCACCAGGGCGCCGGCCTCGCGAACTTCCCGACCAAGGCCGCGGCGCGGGACTTCGCGGCGCAGGTCTCGGCGACGGTGAAGAAGTACGGACTCGACGGCGTCGACCTGGACGACGAGTACTCCGACTACGGCGTGAACGGTACCCCGCAGCCGAACCAGCAGTCCATCGGCTGGCTCATCAGTGCCCTGCGTGCGGACATGCCGGGCAAGATCATCTCGTTCTACGACATCGGCCCGTCGTCCGACGCCCTGAAGACCGCGAGCCCGTCGATCGGCGGCAAGCTCGACTACGCCTGGAACCCGTACTACGGCACCTACACGGCGCCGACGATCCCGGGCCTGCCGAAGTCGAAGCTGTCCGCCGCCGCGGTCGACATCCAGAACACCCCGCAGGCCACCGCGGTGTCGCTCGCACAGCGCACGAAGGCCGACGGGTACGGCGTCTTCATGACGTACAACCTGCCGGGAGGCGACGAGTCCGCCTACGTCTCCTCCTTCACGAAGGTGCTGTACGGACAGGCCGCGTCGTACCGCTGACGCGTCCGTCGTGACGGCGGCTCGCGCTCCGTGCTCCCCGGCTCCGGCCTGGAGGCGCGGGGCGCGTCCGTCGTCCGGGTCCCGCTGGTCAGGGGGAGGCACCAGTTCCTCCTCGCCCGTGACGGTTCCGGTTCGCAGACCCCGGCGATCGTGAACCGGAACCGCCATCCACCGACAACGAATCCCGGCCCGGCCCGGCCCGGCGCGCTCGATGCCGCGGCCGTACGATCGCCGCATGGAGCTCGAGTTCCGCGGCGAGGTGATCGAGTGGCGCGGCCCGTCACCGTTCTTCTTCGCCGTCGTGCCGCCGGACGCCGCCGAGGTCATCGCTGACCTCGCGCCGGTGCTCACCTACGGGTGGGGTGTGATCCCGGCGCGCGTGACGATCGGCTCGGTGACGTGGACGACGTCGCTGTTCCCGAAGGACGGCGGGTACCTCGTGCCGTTGCGTGCCGCGGAGCGCAAGCGTGCCCGGGTGGAACTCGGCGACTCCCCGGAGATCACCCTGGAGTTCGCCGACCCCTGACGGAGAGCCACCGACCGCCAGTCCTCCACAGGTCCGTCGATCGCGATACCTCCCCACAGTCATCGACGGTGGGCCCCGGTGTCGTGGTCCTGCTCCCTACCGTCGAAGGTGTGGAGGGGAGGTGGCGATGGTCGAACGACCACGACATCCCAAGAAGGACATCGAACGGGTCATGCGCGGGGCAGAGGCGCGGGGATGGCGCTTCGCGAAGGGGCGGAAGTACTACAAGGCGTACTGCCCGTGCGGCGAACACCTGCACACGGTCGACTTGACGCCGTCGAACCCCTGGTACGTTGTGCATCTGAAGTATCGGCTCGCGCGAACGGGCTGTGAGGACAGGAGAACGTGATGACGAACTACCTCGTGCGGCTCGAGTGCGTGGCGCAACTCGGGGCAGCGGACGATCCGCGCGCAGCCCTCGCAGCGGACTTCGACGCCATCGCGGACGCACTCTTCGACCTCGACGACGTCCACGACCAGGACCTGACCGCTGACCTGTCGAGCGGCACGCTCACCTTCTCGATCGGTGTCGACGCGGACGACGAGTCCGGTGCACTCGACCGTGCGCTCGGAGCCGTCCGGACCGCGCTGCACGTCGCTGGACGCGGCACTCCCGGTTGGGAGCAGCACTACCGGATGCTGCGGCAGGAAGTCGGAGAAGCGCCGCTCGGAGCGCTCTAGGGGAGGCTCGGGAGCGAGCGAGCGACCGTTCGTTCGGCACTGAGCTCCTTGGTATGGCGAGAACGGCTCAAGTGTCCTGGGATCAGCCCCGCCGTCCCATCCCCAGTTCTGGGTGGGACCGAGCGCACGGTAAGCAGGTGGTGCGAGGTTGATCGCTCGGTGCGCCGGAAGAACCTCGCACCGAGCGTGCAACCGCGCACCAGCTGACGAAGCGCGGCGCCGAAGGAGGAAGAAGAGAGGGGATGACGGGAATCGAACCCGCGTAGCCAGTTTGGAAGACTGGGGCTCTACCATTGAGCTACATCCCCGCGCCTGCGCACCAGGCGCAGCCCGACCATCGTAGCGGACGAACGAGCACCGACATGCCGACGCGCGTCATCCCGAAGCCGGACGCCGGTGCGGAGCGCACCATCCGCTGGTCGCGAGTGGTCTCCTACGTGCTGGTGGTCCTCGCCGCCGCGGTCCTGTCCCTGCGGCCCGATCTGTTCGGCGACCCGCAGTCGCAGCCCGCGCACGCACTGCTGCACGTCTGGCGGATCGTCGTCGGACTGCTGCTCGCGGTGGCCGCTCTCGGGGTCCAGGTGGCCGTCGGGATCCGGTGGCGGCGGGGTCTGCGACGCGCCGCGGAGGACGACTGAGCAACCCCCGGGAACAGCGCGCCGTCGGACCGCTAGACTCACCGGGGTCGCATGCGCCCCTCGGCGTGCGCGGCTGATCCCTGGCACGAAGCAACGGGGCGTAGCTCAGCTTGGTAGAGCGCCCGCTTTGGGAGCGGGAGGTCGCAGGTTCAAATCCTGTCGCCCCGACCAGGTCCTCCGAGCACCACCGACCACACGAACGTCAACCAACAGGAGAACATCCCTTGGCCACCAGCACCGTCGACAAGGTGAGCGACACCCGCGTCAAGCTCACCGTGAACGTGACGCCGGACGATCTCAAGCCGAGCATCGACCACGCCTACAAGCACATCGCCGAGCAGATCAACATCCCCGGCTTCCGCAAGGGCAAGGTCCCGCCGGCGATCGTCGACCAGCGCGTCGGCCGCGGCGAGGTCCTGAACCACGCCGTCGGTGACGCCATCGACAACTTCTACCGCCAGGCGGTGGAAGAGCAGGAGCTGCGCATCCTCGGCCGTGCCGAGGCCGACGTCGCCGAACTGCCGAACGTCGCGGACTTCACCGGCGACCTCGTCCTCACTTTCGAGGTCGACGTCCGCCCCGAGTTCGACCTGCCGGACTACTCCTCGTACGAGCTCACCGTCGACGCCGTCGAGGTGTCGGACGACGAGATCGAAGAGGAGCTGCAGAACCTCCGCACCCGCTTCGGCACGCTCGTGACGGTCGACCGTCCGGCGAAGACCGGCGACTTCGCGCAGATCGACCTCACCGCCAGCATCGGCGACGACGAGGTCGACTCGGCCACCGGCGTCTCCTACGAGATCGGCTCCGGCGACCTGCTCGAGGGCATCGACGAGGCGCTCGAGTCCCTGACCGCCGGTGAGTCGACGACCTTCGAGTCGAAGCTCGTCGGTGGCGACCGCGAGGGCGAGACCGCCCAGATCGCCGTCACCGTCACCGCCGTCAAGGAGCGCGAGCTCCCCGAGGCCGACGACGAGTTCGCCCAGATCGCCAGCCAGTTCGACACCATCGACGAGCTCAAGGCTGACCTCAAGGAGCAGATCGCGAAGTCCAAGACCTTCGGTCAGGGTGCCGCGGCTCGCGACAAGCTCGTCGAGAAGCTCACCGAGGACGTCAACATCCCGATCTCGGAGCAGCTCATCGCCGACGAGGTGCACCGTCACCTCGAGCAGGAGAACCGCCTCGAGGACGAGGAGCACCGCAAGGAGGTCTCCGAGTCCAGCGAGACCGCCTTCCGCTCGCAGATCCTCCTCGACGCGATCGCCGAGAAGGAAGAGATCCAGGTCTCGCAGGAGGAACTGACCCAGTACCTCATCCAGGCCGCCGCGCAGTACGGCATGGAGCCGGCCGAGTTCATCAAGGTCATCGACCAGAACGGCCAGATCCCCGGCATGGTCGGCGAGGTCGCCCGTTCGAAGGCGGTCGCGACCGTCCTGTCCAAGGTGACCGTCAAGGACACCAACGGCGACGCAGTCGACCTGTCCGCCTTCACGGCGGGCGTCGCGCAGGAGCCGGCAGGGGACGCCGAGTAACGATCTCGACGCCACCAGCATGCAAGACGGGAGGCACGGTGCCAGCTGGCACCGTGCCTCCCGTCTCGTGTTTTCCGCACCACCGCATTGCTGTCGGCGAACAGACGAGAACTGGTGCGTTGCACCCGATAAGTTCGACAACAAGCGACAACTGAACGGGAGCTTTTCCATGGCCGAAGCAACACTGAACCCCAGTGTTTTTGACCGCCTTCTGAGAGACCGGATCGTGTGGCTCGGCTCCGAGGTCCGCGACGACAACTCGAACGAGATCGCAGCCAAGCTGCTGCTGCTCGCCGCCGAGGACCCTGAGAAGGACATCTACCTCTACATCAACTCGCCCGGTGGTTCGATCACCGCCGGTATGGCGATCTACGACACGATGCAGTTCGTCCCGAACGACATCGTCACCGTGGGCATCGGCCTCGCCGCGTCGATGGGACAGTTCCTGCTGTCCTCCGGCACGCCCGGCAAGCGCTACATCACGCCGAACGCGCGCGTGCTGCTCCACCAGCCGTCCGGTGGCTTCGGCGGCACCGCTGCCGACATCCAGACGCAGGCCAAGGTCATCCTCGACATGAAGCAGCGCATGGCGGAGCTCACGGCCGAGCAGACCGGCAAGTCGGTCGAGCAGATCCTCAAGGACAACGACCGCGACAACTGGTTCACGGCGCAGGAAGCACTCGAGTACGGCTTCGTCGACCACCTCCGCGCCTCGAGCGCCGAGGTCATCGGCGGTGGTGGCACCGTCGGCGACGGCGAGACGCCCACCAGCGCAGCCGAGCCCGACGCCCAGTCCTGATCACCACCGAAGAAAAGGAAACGAGAATGCATCTCCCCATGCTCGGTGGCGCGCAGAACGTCCCGGCTCCGTCCAATCGGTACATCCTGCCGAGCTTCGAAGAGCGCACGGCCTACGGCTACAAGCGCCAGGACCCGTACGCCAAGCTGTTCGAGGACCGCATCGTGTTCCTCGGCGTGCAGGTCGACGATGCGTCGGCTGACGACGTCATGGCCCAGCTGCTCGTGCTCGAGTCGATGGACCCCGACCGCGACATCGTGATGTACATCAACTCGCCCGGTGGCTCGTTCACCGCGATGACGGCGATCTACGACACGATGCAGTACATCCGTCCGCAGATCCAGACGGTCTGCCTCGGCCAGGCTGCCTCGGCCGCGTCGGTGCTGCTCGCCGGTGGTACCCCCGGCAAGCGCCTCGCGCTGCCGAACGCCCGCGTGCTGATCCACCAGCCCGCGACCCAGCAGGGTGGCGGCCAGGCGTCCGACATCGAGATCCAGGCAGCGGAGATCCTCCGCATGCGCACCTGGCTCGAGGAGACGCTGTCGAAGCACTCCAACAAGACGCCGGAGGAGATCAACCACGACATCGAGCGCGACAAGATCATGTCCGCGCAGGAAGCCGTGGAGTACGGCCTGATCGATCAGGTCCTCACCAGCCGCAAGAACCTGCCGGCGCTCGTCAAGTAGCACCAGCAGGAACGACGAAGGCCCCGCACCGAACGGTGCGGGGCCTTCGTCGTTGCGCGGTGGTCAGTCCTCGGTGTCGTCGGACTCCGGGGCCGGCTTGCGGCGCAGGAGCAGCAGCACCGCGACGACCACCCCGACCAGCACGACGCCACCGGCGCCGATCCAGATCGCGTCGGACGCCGCCGAGTCGCTCGACCCCGAGGCGGTGCCGGTGGTGGTGTCCGAGCCGGCGTCGTCGTCAGCAGCGGTGGCGCAGGTCGGGGGCTTCGCCGTACCCGAGGCCGGGGTGAAGCCCGACGGCGCCTTCCAGGTGAAGGGGTACTCGTCGGACACGGTGTGCCCGTCGGCGGAGACGATCTGCCACTCGACGGTGTACTTGCCGGATCCGCCGAGTGCGGCGGTCGTGGTCATCGACGGCCCCTCGACGTCGACGCAGCCGTCCTCGTAGTACCTGTCGTCGGGGCCGACGATGCGGAACGCGAAGCCCGACCCCGAGTCGCCGATGTCGAGCAGCCTGTCGTTCGTCGTGATGTCGAACGTCTTCGGCAGCTCGGTCAGGGTGCCGCCGACCTCCGGGTCGGACGAGATCAGGTAGTTGTGCGCGCTGGCCGGACCGGCGAGCCCGAGGACCGCGCCACCGGCGATCGCGACGGCCGCGGCGGTCCCGGCCACGAGCCTCCAGGCAGAGGACCGGGGCCGGGACCGACGCGAGCCGCGCTGCGTCACTTGGCGGAGCTCCGACGACGCGTGCCGGCGACGGCGACGACCAAGGCGACGGCGCCGAGCACCAGGCCGCCGAGGCCGAGGAAGCGGCCGACCAGGTCGGGGTCGCTCGAGGCGGTCGTGCCGGCGGCCTCGGCCGTCGGGGTCGCGGCGATCGGGTCACCGTCGTCGTCCGTCGCCTCGGCGGCGGTCAGCGTGATCGAGGGGGCCGGGTGTTCGGGCTCGGCTTCGCCGGCCTTCTGCTCCTGGTTCCACTCGACGCTGCCCTTCTCGCAGGTCTGGATCGCGGGGAACTCGACCAGGTCACCGGCCTTGCCGTCCGGCAGCGAGAACGAGAGTGCGAAGGTGTCGCGCTCGTCAGCGGGCAGGGGGTCTTCGCGGTGTACGTGACGCTGGTGACGCGCTCGGCGGCCGTCTCGGCGTGGTCCTCGTCCGACGCCGAGGCCGAGGGGTCGGTGTAGGGCTCGGTCGCCTTCGTGATCGTCCAGTTCGGGTTCACGGTGGGCGTGACCTCGATGACGGACTCCGGCACCTGGAACTGGATCTTCGTCGTGGGGGAGCCGTCGCAGCCGTGCGGGACCGAGAAGGTCGCCGTGGTGTACGAGTTCGCTGCGGTCGACGTGGCCGTGGCGGACACGTGTGCGCTGGCCGCCGTGGCGCTGCCGAGGACGATGACGGCTGCGACACCGAGGGTGACGGCGCCGCCGGCGGCGAGACGCTTCTGCATGGGGTTCCTTCCGGGGTGGTTCTGCACCTGCTGTTCTACAAGATGTAGAGAAGTCCGGATCACCGTAGCAGGCTCGCACGCCCTGGGCGAACGCGCGGGCGGATTCCGGAGGGGCATCGCGGTCGGTGTCACCGGTTGCGGTTAGGCTCGTGTCCACGACGAGGTGCCCACCAGCAGCGGTGCACCAGCGGTGGTGCGACAGCGCGGCCGGCATGTCCAATCAGGGAGGCACGGGAATGGCACGCATCGGAGAGAGCGGCGATCTCCTCAAGTGCTCGTTCTGCGGCAAGAGCCAGAAGCAGGTCCAGCAGCTCATCGCCGGACCGGGCGTCTACATCTGCGACGAGTGCGTCGAGCTCTGCAACGAGATCATCGAGGAACGTCTGGCCGAAGCCGGCGAGGACACCTCGAGCGGGGACTTCGAACTGCCCAAGCCGCGGGAGATCTTCGACTTCCTGCAGGAGTACGTCATCGGGCAGGACCCGGCGAAGCGCGCCCTCGCCGTGGCCGTCTACAACCACTACAAGCGCATCCGTGCGCAGGGGCAGATCACCGCCGCCGAAGACCGCGACGACATCGAGATCGCCAAGTCGAACATCCTGCTCATCGGCCCGACCGGCTGCGGCAAGACGTACCTGGCCCAGACGCTGGCCAAGCGCCTCAACGTGCCGTTCGCCGTCGCGGACGCCACCGCCCTGACCGAGGCCGGCTACGTCGGCGAGGACGTCGAGAACATCCTCCTCAAGCTCATCCAGGCCGCCGACTACGACGTGAAGCGCGCCGAGACCGGCATCATCTACATCGACGAGGTCGACAAGATCGCCCGCAAGGCCGAGAACCCGTCGATCACCCGCGACGTCTCGGGCGAAGGCGTGCAGCAGGCGCTGCTCAAGATCCTCGAGGGCACGGTCGCCTCGGTCCCGCCGCAGGGCGGCCGCAAGCACCCGCACCAGGAGTTCATCCAGATCGACACGACGAACGTGCTGTTCATCGTGGCGGGTGCGTTCGCCGGGCTCGAGGACATCGTGTCCTCGCGCGTCGGCAAGCGCGGGATCGGCTTCGGGGCACCCCTGCACAGCGCGACCGACCACCAGGACCTGTACTCCGAGGTGCTGCCGGAAGACCTGCACAAGTTCGGTCTGATCCCCGAGTTCATCGGTCGTCTGCCCGTCGTCACCACGGTGTCGCAGCTCGACCAGGCGGCGCTCATGCAGATCCTGACCGAGCCGAAGAACGCTCTGGTGAAGCAGTACCAGCGGATGTTCCAGATCGACGGCGTCGAGCTCGAGTTCGACCAGGGTGCGCTCGAGGCCATCGCGGACCTCGCGGTGCTGCGCCAGACGGGCGCCCGCGGGCTCCGGGCGATCCTCGAAGAGGTCCTCGGCCCGGTGATGTTCGACGTCCCGTCCGACGACGACGTCGCCCGCGTGGTGATCACCCGCGAGTCCGTGCTCGAGAACGCGGCGCCGACGATCGTGCCGCGGCCCCGGGCCAAGCGCGTCGAGAAGTCGGCGTAGTCCGCTCCGTCGTCCTCAGCGTGAAGGCCCGCACCGTGATCGGTGCGGGCCTTCGTCGTTCGTGCCGCGTTGTCGCGCGAGTCGGTGCGGGAGCGCTGCGCACAACCAAAGTCGCCCCGAACCACGCGGTTGCGTGGTTCGGGGCGACTTTGGTTGTGCGGTGCCCGCGCCACCTGCCGCCGGCGTCCGCCGCCGGCGGCACCGTGCGCCGCCTACTCCAGCCCGCGGCGCCGCAGCAACGGGCCGACCTCGGCGTCGCGGCCGCGGAAGTCCCGGTACGCCTCGAGCGGGTCCTTCGCCCCGCCGACCCCGAGCAGGCGTTCCGCGAAGCGTCGACCAGCTGCACGGTCCAGCCCGCCGTTGTCGCGGAACCACTCCACCGTGTCGGCGTCGAGCACCTCGGACCAGATGTACCCGTAGTACCCGGCGTCGTAGCCGCCCGAGAACGTGTGCGCGAAGTACGTCGACGAGTAGCGCGGCGGCACGGCCTCGACGGCGATGCCGGCGGACTCCAACGCCGAACGCTCGAAGTCCTCGACGGACGTCACCGCCGCGGCGTCGGCAGCCGACAGTCGGTGCCACGCCTGGTCGAGCAGTGCTGCGGCGAGGTACTCGGTCGTGCCGAAGCCCTCGTTGAACCCCTCGGACTCGCTGAGCCCCAGGACGAGCTCGGGCGGCAGGGGTGCTCCGGTCTCGTGGTGCTTCGCGTAGTTCGCCAGCACGGACGGCCACGACAGCCACATCTCGTTCACCTGGCTCGGGAACTCGACGAAGTCCCGCTCGACGTTCGTGCCGGAGAACCGCGGGTAGGTGGTGCGGGCGATGAGACCGTGCAGGGCGTGGCCGAACTCGTGGAAGAGCGTCTCGACCTCGTCCTGGATGAGCAGGGTGGGGGAGCCGGCGGACGGCTTCGCGACGTTGAGGTTGTTGACCACGACGGGCAGGGTGCCGAGCAGCTCGGACTGCTCGACGACCGGGTTCATCCACGCGCCGCCGCGCTTGCCGTCACGCGTGTAGAGGTCGAGCAGGTACAGCCCGACGGGTTCGTCGTCGTCGCCGGTGACCTCGAAGACCCGGACCTCGTCGTTGTAGCCGTGCAGGTCCGGGCGCTCGGTGAAGGTCAGACCGTACAGGGCGCCGGCGGCGTGGAAGACCCCGTCGTGCAGGACCCGGTCGGCCTCGAAGTACGGGCGGAGCGCGGTGCTGTCCGCGGCGAACTGCTCGCCGCGCAGGATCTCGGTGGCGTACGCCCAGTCCCACGACTCGATGTCGAACCCGACCGTGCGCGACCGGACCGCACGCTCGTCGTCGGCGTTCCGTGCCGCGGCGCCGACGAGCGAGGACAGCAGCCCGTCCACGGCCTCGGGGGTCTTCGCCGTCTCGTCGGCGGTGACCACGGCGGCGTGGTTCGGGAACCCGAGCAGCTCGGCGCGCTCGGCGCGGAGCCGGACGATGCGGAGCAGCACGTCGCGGTTGTCGTACTCGTTGCCGCGACGACCGCGGGTGAGCGAGGCGCGCATGATCCGCTCGCGCAGGTCACGGTTCGCCAGTGACGACAGCCACGGGTGTCCGGTGTAGAGCGGCAGCGTGATGAGCCAGCCGTCGAGGCCCCGGTCGGCTGCAGCAGCGGCCGCGGCGGACTTCGCCCCGTCGTCGAGCCCCTCGAGCTCGTCCTCGTTCGTCACGTGCACGGCGGAGTCGTTGGTGTCCTCGAGCAGGTTCCGCTCGAAGGTCGTCGTGAGGGTCGAGAGCTCCTGGTTGATCGCGGTCAGACGCTCCTTGCCCGCGTCGTCGAGGCCGGCGCCCGCCAGGGTCATCTCGGCGTGGGTCCGCTCGACCAGGCGCAGCGCCTCACCGGTCAGTCCGGCGGCCTCGGCACCGCCCCGCACCTCCTGTACGCGGGCGTACAGGCGGGAGTCGAGCGTGATCGCGTCGCGGTGGGCGGCGAGGAGCGGGGAGACCTCGGCCTCGAGGTCGTGCAGCTCCGGGGTCGAGTCGGCCGACGACAGCGTGAAGAACACGTGGCTGACGCGGGTCAGCAGCTGCCCGGATCGCTCGAGTGCGACCAGGGTGTTCTCGACCGTCGGGGCGTGCGGGTCGGTGGCGATGGCCTCGACCTCGGCGCGCTGCTCGGCCATGCCGGCCTCGAACGCCGGTCGGTAGTGCTCGAGTCGCACGTCGCCGAAGGGCGGCAGGGCGTAGGGGAGGGTGCTCGGGACGTCGAACGGGGTTGCCATCTGCCCACCCTATGCACGGGTGCTGGAGTCCGTTCCTTCCCATGACGCCCGGACTGGGAAGCGGAATCGGGCGTACCTGGTCGAAGGAACCGACCCGGTACGCCCGGAACGACCAGGTACGCCCGGAACGGCCCGGCGAGCGCACCCGCGCCCGGCGCGACCAGCGGGATGGTCTGGAGGCCCGTGGCGGCGCCACCACGGGCCTCCCGACCGTCCCGCGTCGCGTGTCAGCGCATCGCGGCGTCGATCAGGGTCACCGCGGCACGGCGCGCGTGCGCGGCCGGCGCCGTGGTGCCGGCGATGGCCGCGGTGGTCTGCGCGCCCTCGGCGAGCAGTGCGAGCTGCGCGGCGAGTTCCTCGGCGTGCTCGGGGTCGGCGACGACCTCGGCGGTGAGGCGCTGCACGAACTGCTGGAACGAGTCCTTGTGCGCGCGCGCGATCTCGGCGACCGCGGGCGAGGTCGCGCCGAGCTCGCCGAACGCGTTGATGAACCCGCAGCCGCGGAACGTGTCGTCGCCGAACCACGACTCGAGGAAGTCGTAGACCGCGAGGAGCTTGTCGCGCGGGCTGGTCGCAGCCTCGACCGCGCCGTGCACACCCTGCTCCCACATGTCGTGGCGGCCGGCGAGCACCGCGGCGATGAGCTGCTCCTTGCCGGGGAACGCCGCGTACAGCTTCTTGAGGGAGACTCCTGCGCCGGTGCGGATCTCGTCCATCCCCACGGACTGGATCCCGCGCGTGTAGAACAGCTGGTCCGCGACCTCGACGATGTGTGCTCGGACGTCCGGCTCGACGGTGCTGGTGGCCATGTGTGTACCCCGTTCCCTGAGTGTTCACCGTTCTCGACTTGCGTCGGGAACGGGCGTTCTCTACTGTAGTCCACATCGGCGGAGAACGATCGTTCTCCGCGATGCTCAGGGAAGGAACGATCATGGGTGCCATCACCGTCGGAACCGAGAACAGCGTCGACATCGAACTCCACTACGAGGACAAGGGCCAGGGGCAGCCGATCGTGCTGATCCACGGCTTCCCCCTCGACGGCAACTCGTGGGAGGGGCAGGTCCCGATGCTCCTCGAGGCCGGCTACCGCGTCATCACGTACGACCGCCGCGGCTTCGGCCGGTCCTCGCAGCCGTCCACCGGCTACGACTACGACACCTTCGCCGACGACCTGCACACGGTCCTGACGACCCTCGACCTGCGCGACGTGATCCTCGTCGGCTTCTCGATGGGCACCGGCGAGATCGCCCGCTACATCGGCCGCCACGGAGAGGACCGGATCGCGAAGGTCGCGTTCCTCGCCTCGCTCGAGCCGTTCCTGGCCATCACCGACGACAACCCCGACGGCGCCGGCCCGATGTCGTTCTTCGAGGGCATCGCCGCCGACGTGGCGAAGGACCGCTACGCGTACTTCACGAACTTCTACCAGGACTTCTTCAACCTGTCGGAGAACCTCGGCACCCGCATCTCCGAGGAGCAGGTCCGCAACGCCTGGAACATCGCGGCCGGCTCCGGCTCCATCGCGTCCGCGGCCGCACCCCTTACCTGGCCGACCGACTTCCGCCAGGACATCCCGAAGGTCACCGTCCCCGCCCTGATCGTGCACGGCACGTCGGACAACATCCTGCCCATCGACGCCACCGGCCGACGCTTCACCCAGGCACTGCCCGCGGCGAAGTACGTCGAGATCGAGGGCGCGCCGCACGGCCTGCTCACCACGCACACCGCCGAGGTGAACGAGGTCCTCGGCACCTGGCTCGCCGAGTCCTGATCCCTCGGCGATCACGCGGGCGCTCCCCGGCGGGGGCGCCCGCATCGTGAGCAGGAATGGTCGGGTCCCCACCGGGGACCCGACCATTTCTGCACTCCAAGCGAACCAAGCCGCGCGCTAGTCCTCTTCGCCCGCGTCGTCGGGGTTCGTCACCTGGGCGTGCCCGAGTGCGTCGAGGTGGATCGAGGTGCCGTCGTCGAGCTCGACGATCGGCTTGCCCTCCAGGAACGTCAGGGTCCAGCCCCACGTCGCCGTGTCGACGGACTCCGCCGCGAGCTCGTCCTCGACCCCGCGCACGGCGACGACCATCGTCTCGGGCAGTCGCGCAGGCGGCTCCCCACCCACGTTCCAGCGTGTGCCCAACTGCATCCGTGCCTCCGATCCGGTGGTTGACGGGCCGGGTCGCCGAAGTGACCCGGCCCGGAGAGCCGACGTTACGCCTGCTGCTCCGCGAGCTCGATCTCGGTGACGGCGAGCTCGTCGCCGTCGACGAACGACAGGTTCTCGATGCGGCCGACTGCCGCCAGGTCGACGGCCGCGCGCTCGATGAGCACCCGCGTCTCGGCGGGCGCCGCGACAACGGCACGCGTCACGGGCGTCTTCTGGGACGCCTTCGCCGCCGTCTTCGCACCGCGGATCCCGATGAGCGCCTGTCCGACGGCCGCGAGCAGCCCGGTGGGGGCCGCGTCGGTCGGCAGGTCGGCAGCGGTCGGCCAGGAGGCCCGGTGCACGCTGGTCTCGTGGGTCCAGGCCCACACTTCTTCCGTCGCGTACGGGAGGAACGGTGCCAGCAGTCGGAGCAGCACGTCGATCGCGCCGCGCAGCGCCAGGACCGCGCTCGCCTGCGTCTCGTGCGTCGCGTCGGACGCGGTGCCGTACGCACGCTCCTTCACGAGCTCGAGGTAGTCGTCGCAGAACGTCCAGAAGAAGCGCTCGGTGATCTCGAGGGCACGGGCGTGGTCGAACCCGTCGAACGCCGCGGTGGCCTGCTCGACGACGGCACCGAGCTCGGCGAGCATGTCGACGTCGAGGGCCTCGGTGACGCTCGTGGCGCCCTCGGGCAGCGGGAAGCCGTAGACGAACTTCGCCGCGTTGAGCACCTTGATCGCCAGACGACGGCCGACCTTGATCTGCTTCGGGTTCTGCGGGTCGAACGCCGCGTCCGTGCCGAGCTTGGACGAGGCCGCCCAGTAACGGACCGCGTCGGCGCCGTGCTGCTCGAGGATCGACAGCGGCGTGACGACGTTGCCCTTCGACTTCGACATCTTCTTGCGGTCGGGGTCGACGATGAAGCCGGAGATGGAGGCGTGCTTCCACGGCACCACGTCGGCCTCGAGCTGGCTGCGGAGCACGGTCGTGAACAGCCACGTGCGGATGATGTCCTGCGCCTGCGGGCGGACGTCGTACGGGTACACCAGGTCGTAGAGCGCCGGGTCGGTCTCCCACTTGCCCGCGAGCTGCGGGGTCAGCGACGAGGTGGCCCAGGTGTCCATGACGTCGAGTTCGCCCTGGAACCCGCCGGGCACGCCGCGCTGGTCCTCGGTGAAGCCGGGGGCGGGCTCGGAGGCCGGGTCGACGGGCAGCTGCGCCTCGGTCGGCACGATCGGCTGGTCGAACACCGGGTTGCCGTCGGCGTCGAGCGGGTACCAGACGGGCAGCGGCACGCCGAAGAAGCGCTGGCGCGAGATGAGCCAGTCACCGGACAGGCCACCGACCCAGTTGTCGTAGCGGACGCGCATGAAGTCCGGGTGGAACGCGATCTCCTCGCCGCGCTGGCGGAGCGTGCTCTTCAGCTGCTCGTCGCGCGCACCGTTGACGATGTACCACTGGCGGGTCGACACGATCTCGAGGGGCTTGTCGCCCTTCTCGAAGAACTTCACCGGGTGCTGGATGGTCTTGACGTCACCGATCAGCTCGCCGGACTCGGTCAGGGCGTCGACGACGACCTTCTTCGCCGAGAACACGGTCTTGCCGGCCATCTCGGCGTAGAGCTCCCGGCCCGTCGCCGACTCGATCCAGGCGGGCTCGTCGGAACGCACGCGGCCGTCGAAGCCGATGATCGCGCGGTTCGGCAGCTGCAGCTCGCGCCACCACACGACGTCGGTGGTGTCACCGAAGGTGCAGACCATCGCGATGCCGGCGCCCTTGTCCTTCTGCGCCAGGTGGTGTGCGAGCACCGGGACCTCGACGTCGAACAGGGGGAGCGGACCGTGGTGCCGAAGAGGTCCTGGAACCGCTCGTCGTCCGGGTGCGCCACCAGGGCGACGCAGGCGGGGAGGAGCTCCGGGCGGGTGGTCTGGATGACGACGTCGTCGCCGCCGTCGGTGCGGTGGAAGGCGATGCCGTGGTAGGCGCCGGGCATCTCCTTGTCCTCGAGCTCGGCCTGCGCGACCGCGGTGCGGAACGTGACGTCCCACAGGGTCGGGGCGTCGGCCTGGTAGGCCTCGCCGCGCTCGAGGTTGCGCAGGAACGCGCGCTGGGCGCTGGCCCGCGAGGTGTCGTCGATGGTGCGGTACGACTGGGTCCAGTCGACCGACAGGCCGAGCGTGCGGAAGAGCTCCTCGAACTGCTGCTCGTCCTGCACGGTCAGGCGCTCGCACAGCTCGATGAAGTTGCGGCGCGACACCGGCAGCTGGTCGGCGGCCTTCGAGGACTTGCCGTCCCCGCCCTCGAACGGCGGCGTGAACCCGGGGTCGTACGGCAGGGTCGGGTCGCAGCGGACCCCGTAGTAGTTCTGCACACGGCGCTCGGTGGGCAGACCGTTGTCGTCCCAGCCCATCGGGTAGAAGACGTGCTTGCCGCGCATGCGCTCGAACCGGGCCTTGAGGTCGGTGTGCGTGTACGAGAACACGTGGCCGATGTGCAGCGAGCCGGAGGCGGTGGGCGGCGGGGTGTCGATCGACCAGACGGCGTCGCGGTGACCGGCGGCGTCGCGGTCGAAGCGGTAGGTGCCGTCCTGTTCCCAGACGGGCCCCCAGACCTGCTCCAGTCCGTCGACGCTCGGCTTCTCGGGCATGGGCTTGGTCATGGGTGTGCCTTCCGTACGTGTGTGCGGCACCGAGTCCGTGATGAGGTGCCTGAGTGTTCCGCGCCTGACGCGCGGTGCCCCAATCGTAGCGGCCGCGCACACACGCGCAGGCGGACGACCGATCGGACGGGGCCATCATCGAGCAGCGTTTAGCACACCGAACTGTCGGACACGCCCGGAGCCTGCTAGTCTTCCTGGGTTTGTCCGGCGAGCGCAGGGTTCGCAGGAGCTGCAACGTCGCCGTCCGCCGGACGCCCGAAGGAAGCACCGCACCCCGGAGGAACGACTTGGCACCGAACAACGCACCCCACCCGCACGGCGATCGGCCGCTGCGCACGAAGGGCGCCGCGAAGCGCGCTCGTCGCGATCTGACGAAGGACGACGTCACCGTCGTCGAGGAGTCGCTGCTCAAGCGTGCCGTCGCGGCTGCCGCGCTCGGCAACGCCATGGAGTGGTTCGACTTCGGCATCTTCGCGTACCTGACGGTCACCATCTCGCAGGTGTTCCTGCCGCAGGGCGACCCGGCCGCGAACATCGTCGCCACGTTCGGCTTCTTCGCCGCCGCGTTCATCGTGCGCCCGATCGGCGGTGCCGTGTTCGGCCCGATCGGCGACAAGATCGGCCGCCAGAAGGTCCTCGCGCTGACGATGATCCTGATGGCAGCCGGCACGCTCATGATCGGTCTGATCCCGTCGTACGACACGATCGGCTTCTGGGCCCCGGTCCTGCTGCTCGTCGCCCGCTTCGTGCAGGGCTTCTCGACCGGTGGTGAGTACGGCGGCGCTGCGACCTTCATCGCCGAGTACTCGCCCGACAAGCGCCGCGGCTTCATGGGCTCGTGGCTCGAGTTCGGCACCCTCGCCGGCTACGTGCTCGGCGCCTCGATCGTCACCGGCCTGCAGTTCGGCCTGTCCGAGGACGCCCTGCTCAGCTGGGGCTGGCGCATCCCGTTCATCGTCGCGGGCCCCCTCGGCCTGATCGGCCTCTACCTGCGCCTCAAGCTCGAGGAGACCCCGGCGTTCCAGAAGCAGCAGGAGCAGGCCGCCGAGCGCGAGGGCCAGAAGACCCCGTTCCTCAAGCTCTTCGCCGAGAACTGGCGCTCGCTCATCATCTGCATCGGCCTGGTCCTGGTCTTCAACGTGACCGACTACATGCTGCTGTCGTACATGCCGACCTACCTCGAGCAGAACCTCGGCCAGAAGGCCACGTTCGGCCTGATCCTCATCGTCATCGTGATGCTGCTCATGATGGTCGTCATCACCTTCGGCGGCCGACTGTCCGACAAGTTCGGGCGCCGTCCGGTGCTCGCCGCCGGCTGCATCGGCTTCATCCTGCTGTCCTGGCCGGCCCTCAAGCTGGTCCAGACCGGCACCGGCGTCGGCGTCTTCGCCGGACTGCTGATCCTCGGCGTCGTGCTGGTCACGTTCACCTCGACCATGCCGTCGACGCTGCCCGCGCTGTTCCCGACGATCATCCGCTACGGCGCCCTGGCGATCGCGTTCAACGTGTCGGTGTCGCTCTTCGGCGGGACCACCCCGCTCGCGACCGCCGCGCTCATCAACGCCGCGAAGGACGCCGGGTACGGCTGGGCCGAGGACATCCCCGCGTTCTACCTGATGCTCGCCGCCGTGATCGGCCTGGTCGCGGTGTACTTCACCAAGGAGACCGCCGCGAGCCCGCTGATGGGTTCCGGCCCGACGGTCGGCTCCGAGGACGAGATCGCCGGCGTCATCGAGGACTACAACGACCCGACGTCGGAGCTCGCGCAGTCCGACTGGGCGAAGGACTTCTCGACGAGCGAGATCCCGATCATCTCGGCCGACGCAGCGCAGAAGGAACCCTCCGGTTCCTGACCACGGGGCCGCCCCGCGGCAACCCGGCCAGGAGGCCCGGTGCACGTTCCGTCTCGGAACGCGCGCCGGGCCTCCTGGCCGTTCCAGTGCCGTCGGTGACGTCACGCGCACAGCGACAGTCCACGGGTGCGAGCGCGCGTGGACTGTCGCTCAGCCCGTGAGGGCGGGGCCCGCTGCCAGCCGCTCCGCGGCGTGCAGCAGCCGCGCGGTCACCGGGTGCGCCGGGCGCGCGAAGACCTCGGCGGCGGGGCCGTGCTCGACGACCGCACCGCGGTGCACCACGAGCACGTCGTCGGCCATCCGCCGGACCGCCCGCAGGTCGTGCGACACGAACACCATCGCCACCCCGGTCTCGTCGCGGAGCCGTTCGAGCAGCCGCAGCACGGCGTCCTGCACGGTGGCGTCGAGGGCGGTCACCGGCTCGTCGAGCACGATCACCTCGGGCTCGGTCGCCAGCGCACGGGCGATCGCGAGCCGCTGTCGTTGCCCGCCGGACAGGGTGCGGGGGGAGCGGGACCGCAGCACGGGGTCGAGGTCGACCTGCCGCAGTGCCGCGTCGACCCGTTCGCCGAGCGCACCGCGTGCCCGCCGTTCGTCACCGCGCGAGAACGCGTCGGCGAGGACCCGCTCCACGCTCCACCGTTCGTCGAACGTCGCGCCGGGGTCCTGCACGACCGCCGCGACCCGGTGCCGTCGGGGGCGTCGCTCGCGCTCGGGCAGCGGGACCCAGGGTTCGTCGTCGAGCGTGACCGTGCCGGCGTCGGGCGTCTCGAGCCCGAGGAGCATCCGCGCCAGCGTCGTCTTGCCCGAGCCCGAGGCGCCGATCACCCCGAGCACCCGGCCGCGCACGAGCCCGAACGACACGTCGTCCACCGCGAGCACCCCGTCGTACTCACGCGAGAGCCCCTGCGCCGCGAGCACCCCCCTCGCACCGTGCGAGGCTGCGCGCTCGGTGCCGCGGTCGCCGATCGGCGCATGGTGCGCAGTCGCGCGGTCGGTGCGAGGCTGGCCGCTCGGTGCATCGTCAGAGGACTGCACGGAGCCATCTCCCTCGCACCGGTCCGCTCGATCGGCACCGTGCGGTGGCTCGGGCTCTGCGCCGGGCTTGGGCTCGGGGCCGGCCGCCGCCGCAACGGCCGCCCGCACCAGCGCCCGGGTCGCGGGGTGCGTCGGCGCCGCGAAGACCTCGGCGACCGCGCCCTGCTCGACGATCCGGCCCTCGTGGACGACGGCGACCCGGTCGGCCCACCCCGCGACGAGCCCCAGGTCGTGCGTGATGACGAGCAGTCCGGCGCCCCGGGTCTGCGCGGCCCGCAGCTGCTCCATCACGGTGACGGCGACCCCGGCGTCGAGCGCCGTCGTCGGTTCGTCGGCGACCAGCAGCGCGGGGGACCCGACGGTCGCCGCGGCGATGAGGGCCCGCTGACGCATCCCACCCGACAGCGTTCCGGCGAGCCGGCCGTCCGTCGCGATGTCCGGGTCGAGGCCCACCGCGGCCAGGGCGTCGCGCACGGCGTCCACGCGCTCGGCCGCACGCATCTCGGTGTGCAGGCGGAGGCTGTCGGCGACCTCGCGCCCGACGGGGCGCAGCGGGTCCAGCGCGCCCAGGGCCTCCTGGCCGACGTAGCCGACCCGTGATCCCCGCAGCCGGCGCCACCGCCGGTCCGTGTACCCGCCGACGTCGACGCCGTCGACCGCGAACGCGTCGGCGTGCACGGCGGCACCGGGCGCGGACAGGCCGAGCACTGCTCGGGCGGTGACGGTCTTGCCGGAACCGGACGCCCCGACCAGGGCGACGCACTCGCCGGCGTCGACGCGCAGGCCGACACCGTGCACGATCGGGGTGCCGCCGATGGCGACGGTGAGCCCGCGGACGTCGAGGACAGCGCTCACCGCGCGGCCCCGGTCCGTCGGATCGCGCGGCCGAGCACGGTGACGGCGGTCGCGAGCACCACGATCGCGAGTCCGGGGAAGGTGCTCATCCACGGCGCGGTCTGCAGGTACGTGCGACCGTCGGCGAGCATCGCGCCCCACTCCGGCGCGGGCGGGGGCGTGCCGACGCCGAGGTAGCTCAGCGCCGAGGCCCACACGACCGCCTGCCCGACCCCGAGCGTGGCGACGGCGACGACGGGCCAGAGCGCCGTCGGCAGCACGTGCCGGACCACGGTGCGGGCGGGGGAGCGGCCGAGCAGCACCGCCGTCTCGACCACCTGCGAACTCCGGGCGGCCCGGACCAGGCCGCGCACGATCCGGGCGTAGCCGGGAGCGGTCGCGAACCCGACCGCGAGCACCGCCGGCACCGGACCCGGACCGGTCACGGCGATGACGACCAGGGCGACGAGCAGCAGCGGCAGGGCGAACGCGACCTCGGTGACGCGTCCGATGACGGCGTCGAGCAGGCGTCCGGGTCGTCCGGCCCCGGCGCCGAGTCCGGCCACGACGCCGAGCAGGACGCCCACGCCGCCGCCGATCAGGGTCGCGGCGACGCCGACGACGAGCGATGCCCGGGTCCCCGCGACCACCCGTGCCAGGACGTCGCGTCCGGACTCGTCGGTGCCGAACGGGTGCGCGCCGCTCGGCGCAGCCAGGGCATCTGCGGGGTGCACCGCGAGCGGGTCCCCACCGCCGAGCAGGGCGGGCCACGCCGCCGCCACGACGGCGACCAGGACGACCACCCCCGCGGCGGTGCCGCCGGCGCCGAGCGTCCCCCCACGGACGCGCTCGGTGCCGACGGCGGTCTGGTGGCCGGGCGCTCCGGTCTGGAGGCCCGGGTCGGCGATCCCGCTCACCGCGCGCCCGCCGGACGTCCGGCTCGACGGCGTCGCGCACCACCGGGGTGCAGGGCCGCGTTCCGTGCGGTGCTGCGCGGGTCGACGGCACGCTCGACCAGGTCGGCCACGGCCAGCACGACGACGTACGCGGCGGCGGACACCATCGCGATGCCGGCGACGAGTGGCATGTCCCGCTGGGTGACGGCGGTGACCAGGGCACGGCCGATGCCGGGCAGGGCGAACACGGACTCGACGACCACGGCTCCGGAGACGAGCGACCCGAAGGCCCACGCGGACAGCGCGATCCCGGGCAGGGCGGCGTGCCGGAGCAGGTGGCGTCCGAACAGTCCGAGGCGGGTCTCACCCCGGCCCCGGGCGGCGAGTGCGAAGGCGGAGCGCTGCGCGTCGACCACGCCGTCGCGCACGGTCTCGGCCAGGTACCCGGCGACCGGCACGGCCACGGTCAGCACCGGGAGCACCCACCCGCGCGCGGTGCCGTCACTGACCGCAGGCACCCATCCCAGGGAGGTGGCGAACACCACGATGAGCACGCTGCCGAGCCAGAAGTGCGGCATCACGCTCGCGGTGACGCTCAGGGCGCTGGTGAGCCCGGCGGCGATCCGGCCGCGCTGCGTCGAGGCCCACGCGGCGACGATCGCGAGCACCCAGGCGACGACGAGGCCGGCGACCGCGAGCGTCAGCGTGACGGGCAGCTGCTGGGCGAGGAGCGTCGCGACCGGGGTGCGGAAGGCGTACGAGTCCCCGAGCTGGCCGGTCGCCAGGCGTCCGAGGAACACCGCGTACTGCACCAGGACCGGCTGGTCGAGGCCGTACTCGTGCCGGACCTGGGCGACGGCCTCGGCCGAGGCCTGCGAGCCCGGTCCGCCGAGGATCGCGAGCGCCGGGTCACCGGGGATGAGCCGGATCGCGACGAAGACGATCGTCGCGACGGCCCAGAGCACGCCGATGCCCCCGGCGAGCCGCCGGACGGCCCACCAGACCCATCGCATCCGGGTCAGCGGTCGATCCAGGCGGTGCCGAACCAGGGCGTCGAGACCGGGGTGGTCCGGATGCCGTGCACGGCCGAGCGCACCAGGAAGTGGTTCTGCTGGTCGTACAGGGGGAGCACCGTGTCGCTCGCCAGGATCGCCTTCTGGGCCTGCTCGTACAGGTCGGGGCGCTGGTCGGCGTCCGAGGTGCGGGCGGCCCGCTCGAGCAGCCGGTCGAGCGCGGGGTCGTCGAGCTGGGCGAGGTTCGCGAAGTAGCCGGACGGTGCCGGTTCGATGCTCGCGCTGTCGTACAGGATGCGCAGGACGTCGGGGCCGACCTTCGTGTACGGGGCGCTGACGACGTCGTACTCGTTCGCGGCGAGGGCGGCGTACCAGCTGGACAGGTCGAGTTCGTCGAGGACGACCTTGAACCCGACGGCCTTCTCGGACGCCTGGATCTGCTGGAACAAGCTGCGCTCGGCCGGCACCGACTGGTTCGTCGAGACGGGGAACGTCACGGTGAGCTGCTTGCCGTCCTTCTCGCGGATGCCGTCCGACCCGACCTTCCACCCGGCGTCGTCGAGGATCTGCTTCGCCTTGGTGGGGGAGTAGTCGAACCGGCTCTTCTCCGAGTACGCGAGCGGCTCGGCGCTCGAGAGCACCGAGTACGAGCGCTTCGCGGTGCCGAGGAACAGCGACTGCAGGCCTGGGTCGATCTCGGCACCGGCGATGAAGGCCTGGCGCACCGATTGGTCGCGGAACACCCCGTGACCGGAGTTCAGCTCGAGCCGGTTCGAGGCACCAGGGCGTGGGGCGTCGAGGTCGCGGATGGCGCCCTTCGCCGATGCGGCCTTGAGCTGGTCGGGCTGGGCGTTGTCGATCACGTCGACCTGGCCGGACTGCAGTGCGGCGTAGCGCGAGGTCGAGTCCGGCAGGAACCGCCACGTGATGCCGGACAGGCGCGGCTTCGTCGCGCCCCAGTAGTCGGTGTTCTTCGTCAGGGTGACGCGGTCGCCGTGCTTCCAGCCGGTGACCCGGAACGGGCCGGTGCCGACGGGGGACTCGCAGTTCGTCGCCTGCTCGCGCTCGAGCGCCTTCGGCGATTCCATGCCGACCCAGGGCTGCGAGAAGGACTCGAGCAGCGCGCTGTCCGGTCGGCTCAGCGTCAGCGTGACGGTGCGCTCGTCGGTGGCGGTCGCCTTCGTGATGGACTGCAGCGCCAGGTAGCCGGTGCTCGAGGCGGTGGCCGGGTCCTGCACGTGCTCGATGTTCGCCACGACCGCGGCGGCGTCGAACGGGGTGCCGTCGCTGAAGGAGACGTCGTCACGCAGGGTGAACGTCAGGGTCTTCCCGTCGTCGCTCGTGGTCCACTTCGTCGCGAGTTCCGGCGTGGGCTTGCCGTCCTCGAGCCCGACGAGCTCCTCGATGTACTGCGTCGCCAGGAGCGCCTGCGGGTAGTTGCCGCCGACGTGCGGGTCGAGGCAGGTCGGTTCGGCGTCGCCGGAGGCGTAGGTGAGCGTGCCGCCCGCGACCGGGGTGCTGCTCCCGGTGCTCGTGCCCGGTCCGCTGCAGGCAGCCAGGACGAGCAGGACCGCCGAGGCGCCCGCGACGGCGGTGAGGGTTTTCTGTACTGAGTCCAAGATCATGGCTGACCGAGTCTAGCGGTTTACTGGGGCCCATGGACGAACCGATCCGCCGCGGTGGCCGCCCCCGACGCTCGAGCGCCGAGGTGCTCGCGGACGCCGCCGCCGAGCTCTTCCTCGAGCAGGGGTACGGACGCACCACGGTCGACCAGATCGCCGCCCGCGCCGGGGTCAGCCGCGCGACGTTCTTCAACTACTTCCCGGCGAAGGCCGACGTGATGTGGCTCGAGCTTGACGCCGCCGTCGCCGGGCTGCCCGGGTACCTCGCCGCGTCGACCGAGCCGAGCGTCGTCCGGGCCGTCGAGCAGGCGCTCCTCGCCGCAGCGCGTGCCCACGACCCCGAGCGGGTGCCGTGGGCCGTCGCGCAGGCCGAGGTGATGGGCATCGGGCCCGAACTGGTGGCGGGCGTCGCGGTCCGGGTGACGGCGCAGCACGAGGCCGTCGCCGCCTTCGTCGCGGGCCGCACGGGGGAGCAGCCGCGCTCGCTCTGGCCGCAGACGGTGTCCGGCGCGATGCTCGGTGCCGCCGCCGCGGCGTTCGGGGTGTGGGTCACCGACGGGGTCGGCCGCCGTGCGCTCGTCGAGTACGTCGCGGCGGCGCTCACCCCGGTGGTCGCGGGCCTCGACGCCCGCTGACGCCGTCGTCCTGCGGTCGTGCCCGGGGCGGTGGTCGTGACCGACGGTCGGTCCGGAGGCTCGTGGCGGTCTGGCACCGCGCCTCCCGTCCGCCGGTCGGTCGCTCACAGAACACGCCGTCGTCTTCGCGGGACGCCGCCTCGCCGGCGAGACGCCGCCGGATTCGGCGGCGTCTCGAGCACGTGGCGGCGTCGGACGGACACGCCGGCGTCTTGCGACACGAACGCCGCCGCCGTCCACCCACCGAGTCGATGCTCACTCGGTGCGCAGGGTCCCCGCGCCACCGGACGCCACGTCCGAAGCCGTGCCGTCCCGGACCACCTCGGGCACGTCGCCGTCGGTCGGCACCAGCGACTCGTCGCCCGGGTAGCTCAGGGTGAGGACGGCCTCCTCGATGTACGGGCTGTCCTCGAGTGACTTCTCCACGTCGCGCAACCGCACCGCCACGTGCTCCTCGGTCTCGTTGCCCGTCAGGTCGACGGCCGCGACGAGGTACACCCGCGACGGCCCCACGAACTCCAGGTGCAGGTATGTGACCCGCTCGACCTGCGACCGGCCCAGCAGCTCGACGAGCACCGCGTTCTCGAGCTCGGGGGACGTGCTCTGACCGAGCAGGAACCGGCGGTTGCGGTCGATCAGCACGATCGCGACGATCCCGAGCAGCACACCGATCGCGATGGAGCCGAGCGCGTCGAACACCGCCAGCCCGGTGACCTGGTGCAGGAACACCCCGAGGAACGCCACGACCAGGCCGATCAGCGCCGCCGCGTCCTCGGCGAACACCGCACGGAGCGTCGGGTTCGACGACTGCAGAACGTGCCGCAGCACCGGGACCCTGCGCTTGGTCGCGGCACCGTGCGCCTGCCGGTACGCCTGCAGGAAGCTCGTGCCCTCGAGCAGGAACGCGACCCCGAGCACGACGTAGTTGAGCACCACGTCCTCGGCCGGCCCGGTGTCCCCGAACTCCGAGATGCCGTGGTAGATCGACACGATCGCACCGGCCGTGAACAGACCGAACGCGGCGAACATCGACCAGATGTACGTCTCGCGTCCGTACCCGAGCGGATGCGCGGTGTCCCGCTTCTTGCCGCCCCGTCGTTCCGCGACGAGCAGGAACACCTCGTTGCCGGTGTCCGCCCAGGAGTGCGCCGCCTCGGCCACCATCGAGGCCGAACCCGAGACGAGCGAGGCGATCGTCTTCGCGATCGCGACGAGCAGGTTCGCCCCGAACGCGATCAGGACGGTGACGAGTGACTCGGGACGTTCTTCTGCGGGCATCACTCAAGCATGCTCCCGTCCGGTAAAGTCGTGTTCCAAGAGCGTCGATCCGGCCATCACCGGGGAGCTTCCGGAAGAACGCGGAGCGCACCAGCGCCTCCGTCAGTAGAACCGGGCGGGTTCGGGACCGTCACCACCCCCGACACAGAGTGGTCGCACAGCGCACGTTGGGCGGCAAACGAGGTGGTACCGCGGAACCTGTTTTCCGTCCTCGTGGAGATCGAGCGAACCCACAAGGAGTCCCGGTGCCGTACCCGTTGAACGCCGATGCCGATGGCGTCGTCCCCTCGCCGAGCTTCCCCGCCGTCGAGCGGGGCATCCTCGCCTTCTGGAAGCGCGACGACACGTTCCAGGCGTCCATCGACGCGCGACAGGGCTGCCCGGAGTGGACCTTCTACGACGGCCCGCCGTTCGCCAACGGCCTGCCGCACTACGGGCACCTGCTGACCGGGTACGCGAAGGACGTCTTCCCGCGCTACCAGACCATGCGCGGCAAGCAGGTGCACCGCCGCTTCGGCTGGGACACCCACGGCCTGCCCGCCGAGCTCGAGGCGATGCGCCAGCTCGGCATCACCGAGAAGCACGAGATCGACGCCATGGGCATCGACGTCTTCAACGCCGCCGCCAAGAAGTCCGTGCTGCAGTACACCGACGAGTGGCAGGAGTACGTCACCCGTCAGGCGCGCTGGGTCGACTTCGAGGACGACTACAAGACCCTCGACGTCACCTTCATGGAGAGCGTGCTCTGGGCGTGGAAGCAGCTCTGGGACAAGGGCCTGGCGTACGAGGGCTTCCGAGTCCTGCCGTACTGCTGGAACGACCAGACGCCGCTGTCCAACCACGAGCTGCGCATGGACGACGACGTCTACAAGATGCGCCAGGACCAGTCCGTCACGGTCTCGTTCCCGCTGCACGGCTCGCGCGCGGACGCGCTCGAGCTCACCGGCGTGCGGGCACTCGCCTGGACGACGACCCCGTGGACCCTCCCGACGAACGCCGCCCTGGCCGTCGGTCCGGAGATCGCGTACGCGGTCGTGCAGGCAGGGCCTGGAGGCGCGGCTGACGGTGCCGAAGCCGGTTCCGTCTCCTACCTGCTGGCTTCGGACACCGTGGCCGCGCACGCCAAGGAGCTCGGCTACGCCTCGGGTGACGAGGCGCTCGCCGCCGTCGCGCGCACGCTGACGGGTGCCGAGCTCGACGGCGTCGAGTACGAGCGCCTGTTCGACCACCTGGCCGACCAGGAAGGCTACGAAAACGCCTGGCGCATCCTGGTCGCCGAGTACGTCGAGACCGGTGAGGGCACCGGCATCGTGCACCAGGCCCCGGCCTACGGTGCCGACGACCAAGAGGTCTGCGCCGCCGCCGGCATCCCCGTGGTGCTGTCCCTCGACGAGGGCGGCGTCTTCACGTCGCAGTTCGGCGAGGTCGCCGGCATGCTCTGGTCGGACGCGAACAAGCCGCTGACGAAGGCCGTCCGCGACGCCGGGCGACTGCTCCGCCAGGCGTCCTACGAGCACAGCTACCCGCACTGCTGGCGCTGCCGGAAGCCCCTCATCTACAAGGCCGTCTCGTCGTGGTTCGTCCGTGTCACCGAGCTCCGCGACCGCATGGGCCAGCTCAACCAGGACATCAACTGGGTGCCGGACAACGTCAAGGACGGCCAGTTCGGCAAGTGGGTGGGCAACGCCATCGACTGGTCGGTCTCGCGCAACCGCTACTTCGGCACGCCGATCCCGGTGTGGCAGTCCGACGACCCCGAGTACCCGCGCACCGACGTGTACGGCTCGCTCGCCGACATCGAGCGCGACTTCGGTCGCCTGCCGGTGAACGCCGAGGGTGAAGTGGACCTGCACCGGCCGTTCATCGATGACCTGACGCGGCCGAACCCCGACGACCCCACGGGCGGGTCGACGATGCGCCGGATCACCGACGTGTTCGACGTGTGGTTCGACTCCGGGTCGATGCCGTACGCCCAGGTGCACTACCCGTTCGAGAACGCTGCGTGGTTCGAGTCGCACAGCCCGGCCGACTTCATCGTCGAGTACATCGGGCAGACGCGCGGCTGGTTCTACGTCATGCACGTGCTCTCCACCGCGCTGTTCGACCGGCCGGCGTTCCAGAACGTCATCAGCCACGGCATCGTCCTCGGCTCGGACGGCCAGAAGATGTCGAAGTCGCTCCGGAACTACCCGGACGTCTCCGAGGTCTTCGACCGCGACGGCGCCGACGCCATGCGCTGGTTCCTGATGTCCTCGTCGGTGATCCGCGGCGGCAACCTCGTCGTCACCGAAGAGGGCATCCGCCAGGGCGTCCGCGAGTTCATGCTGCCGCTGTGGTCGACGTACTACTTCTTCACCCTGTACGCGAACGCCTCGGGTCCCGACGGCTACCGGGCCCAGCGCCGGACCGACTCGACCGACGTGCTCGACCGGTACCTGCTCGCGAAGACCCGGGTCCTCGTCACCGACGTCCGGACGCACCTCGACGCCCTCGACACCCCGCTCGCGGCCCAGGCCGTCCGCGACTTCGCCGACGTGCTGACGAACTGGTACGTCCGCCGCTCGCGCGACAAGTTCTGGACCGGGGCCGACGCGGACGCCGGAGCCGAGACCCGTGCGGCGTTCGACACGCTGTACACCGTGCTCGAGACCCTGACCCGGGTCGCCGCCCCGCTCGCGCCGCTCGTCACCGAGGAGATCTGGAAGGGCCTGACCGGCGGGCGCAGCGTCCACCTGACGGACTTCCCGGACCCCGACGAGTTCCCCGCCGACGACGCCCTCGTCGACGCGATGGACCGCGTGCGCGACGTCGCCTCGAAGGGCCTGGCGCTCCGCAAGGCCACCGGCAAGCGCGTCCGCCTGCCCGTCGCCACCCTGACCCTGGTGGTGCCGGACCCGGCCGCGGTCGAACCGTTCGCCGACATCCTGCGCGACGAGCTCAACGTCAAGCGCGTGGTGCTCGAGGCCCAGGCCGAGGAGTCGCTGGCGCAGTACGGCATCGAGCGGAAGCTCACCGTGAACGCCCGCGTCGCCGGCCCCCGCATCGGCAAGCAGGTGCAGCAGGTGATCCCGGCCGCCAAGAAGGGCGACTGGACCGCGACCGACTCCGGCGTGACCGTCGGCGGCGTCGACCTGATCGAGGGCGAGTACTCGCTCGACCTCACGGTGGCCGACGCCTCGGTGGCCGTGGCGTTCCTCGACGAGGGCGGCTTCGTCGTGCTCGACACCGTGACCACGCCCGAGCTCGAGGCCGAAGGGCTGGCCCGCGACGTCGTCCGCGCCGTCCAGCAGGCCCGCCGCGACGCCGACCTCGACGTCAGCGACCGCATCGCCCTGACCCTCCGGGTGGACGACACTGCCGACGGCGCGGTCCGCACGCACCAGGAGCTCATCGCGGGGGAGACCCTGGCGACGAGCGTCGAGATCGAGCCCCTCGGGGCGGACGACACCACCACCGACGTCGGTGACGGTGCGAAGGTATCCGTGGAGGTAGCACGCGCATGAGTGACGACGACCAGTACGACGGCCACGAGGCGAACGAGGAGTTCGTCGGACACGACGAGTTCGACGGTCGCGACGAGGACGGCATCCGCATCCCGGTCGGCCCCTCCGGAGACGCTCCGTCCGACGCCGTGCCCTACGGCGGCGACGACGACGAGGTCCGCCGCGTCGAGGCCGCCCTGTACGCCCGCATCGGTGAACAGGCCCCCGAGCGCCGGCTGACCGCGACCCGCCGCGCCGTCGAGCTGCTCGGCGACCCGCACCTGGCGTACCCGGTGATCCACGTGACGGGCACGAACGGCAAGACGTCGACCGCGCGCACCATCGAGAGCATCGTCCGGGCACACGGTCTGCGCACCGGTCTGATGACGAGCCCGCACCTGGTGTCGATCCGGGAACGCATCGTGGTCGACGGCCAGCCGATCGCGGCGGACCGGTTCGTCGAGAACTGGGACGACATCGCCCCGGTGCTCGAGATCACCGACCGCGAGCTCGCCGACAAGGGCGAACTCCCGCTGACCTTCTTCGAGGCGCTCACCGTGCTCGCCCTGGCGTGCTTCGCCGAGGCGCCGGTGGACGTCGCCGTGATCGAGGTCGGGATGGGCGGCGAGTGGGACTCCACCAACGTCGTGCAGAGCCAGGTGTCGGTGTTCACGCCGATCGCGATCGACCACGCGAAGCAGCTCGGTGCCACCGTGGCCGAGATCGCCCGCACCAAGTCGGGCATCGTCAAGCCGTCGTCCGCCGTGGTGTCGAGCCGGCAGGTCCCCGAGGCCCTCGCCGAACTCGAGCGCGCCGCCGAGCTCACCGAGTCCACCCTGGCCGTCGAGGGCACCGGCTTCAGTGTCGTCGACGTCACCCCGGCCGTGGGCGGACAGCTCATCACCGTGCAGGGCATCGCCGGCCGCTACGACGACCTGTTCCTGCCGCTGTTCGGCCGGCACCAGGCCGAGAACGCCGCCGTGGCGATCGCGGCGGTCGAGTCGTTCCTCGGCCGCGGGGCCCAGGCCCTCGACGAGGACGTCCTGTCCGAGGGCATCGCCGGCACGACCAGCCCCGGCCGCCTGCAGCCCATCGCGACCGACCCGACCGTCGTCGTCGACGCCGCGCACAACCCGCACGGTGCGAAGGCCCTCGCCGAGGCGCTGCCGGTCGCGTTCCCGTCCGAGCACGTCGTCGGCGTCGTCGGGATCCTCGGCGACAAGGACGCCCGCGGGTTCGTCCGCGCGCTCAAGGACACCGTCGCGACGTTCGTCGTGACACAGCCGCCGGGGGAACGTGCGCTCGACGCGGACGAGTTCGCCCGGGTCGTCGTCGACGAGGTCGGCGAGGACCGCGTCGTCGTCGAGCCGTCCCTGGCATCCGCACTGCAGGAAGCGCGCAGCCTGGCCGACGAGGCGGACGCCGAGGACGCCCTCGTGCTCGTCGCGGGCTCCATCGTGATGGTGGGCGCGGTCATGCACCTCGTGCACCGCGAAGGCGAGTCGAAGTGACGGACGCACCCCGGGCCTCCCGGCCGGGCCGGTCACCGCGCACCCGGAAGCCGCGCCGCGAACGCGGGGCGCAGGAGAGCCTGCTCTCGATCACGCTGGTGCTCGAGGCGATCATGTTCTTCTTCCCCATGCTCGTCGTCTTCGGCAAGGGCACGCTGCCGCCCGCCGCGGCCTTCGGCGGTGGCATCGGCGCGATCATCGTCCTCGCAGCTGCCTCACGTCTGACGGGCAACCGGGCCGGTGTATGGTTCGGGTGGCTGCTGCAGGCGGCCATCCTCGCCACCGGGTTCATCGAACCGTTCATGTTCGCGGTCGCCGTGGTGTTCCTGGCGCTGTGGGTCTTCTGCTTCGTCAAGGGCGGTCAACTGGACCGTCAGAACGCCGCGCGCCGAGCGGCCATGGGCGAGGACTGACCACCACATTCGACCCCGAACACAGGGAGTACTGCGTGTCCGACTTCGAAGAGACCCTCGTCCTCGTCAAGCCCGACGGCGTCGCCCGCCAGCTGACCGGTGAGATCCTCCGCCGGATCGAGGCGAAGGGCTACGAGCTCGTCGACCTGAAGATGCTCACCGCACCGCGCGACCTGCTCGACGCGCACTACGAGGAGCACCAGGGCAAGCCGTTCTTCGAGCCGCTCGTCGAGTTCATGCAGTCCGGTCCCGTCGTCGCCGTGCGCGTCGCCGGCAACGGTGCGATCGCGGGCTTCCGCTCGCTCGCCGGCACCACCGACCCGACCTCGGCCGCGCCCGGCACCATCCGTGGTGACCTCGGCCGCGACTGGGGCCTCAAGGTGCAGCAGAACCTGGTCCACGGTTCGGACAGCCCCGAGTCGGCCGCGCGCGAGCTCGCGCTCTGGTTCGCCTGAGCGGCGGGCACGACGTGACGAACAACGACCGACCCACCAAGAACGAGCGGCGTCAGCACGCCCGAGAGGTCGCACGCCAGCGCGCCGACGCCGAGAAGCGCCGCAAGCGCCGCAACAAGTGGTTCCTGCAGGGCGGCATCGGCCTGGGCATCGTGGCGATCGCCGCGATCATCGCGATCGTCGTGGTGAACGTGAACAACGCCCCCGTGGTGTCCGCAGCGGGGCCGAAGAACATGGCCACCGGCGCGATCCAGTTCACCGGCCAGGACGGCAAGGTCACCCCGGTGACCACGCCGGCCGTCTCCGCGACGGGTTCGGCCTCGCCGGTCCCGACGGCGAACAGCGATGGCGCCGTGACGGTCACCGAGTACGTCGACTGGGCCTGCCCGGTCTGCAAGCAGTTCGAGGCGGCCTACTCCGACCAGATCCTCGACAAGGTGAAGTCGGGCGACGCGACCCTGGCGATCCAGCCGGTGTCGATCCTCGACCGCAGCTACGCGGGCTCCCGCTACGCCAGCCGTGCCGCGAACGCCGCCATGTGCGTGGCGAACTACGCGCCGGACAAGTTCCTCGACGTGCAGACGCAGTTCTTCGAGAACCAGCCGGCCGAGGGCACCAAGGGCCTGACCAACTCCGAGATCGCGAAGCTCGTCAAGGCGGGCGGCGCGACCGGATCGGACCTGTCCGAGTGCCTGTCGTCCGAGCAGTTCAAGGGCTGGGTGACGAAGTCCACGCAGGCCGTCACCACGAACGAGGCGCTCGCGGGCACGCAGGGCTTCGGCACGCCGACGATCGTCGTCGACGGCAAGCGCCTGGACGACCTGAGCACCGTCATCACCGCGATCGACGCCGCGGCGAAGTAGCACTCCCCGAACGACCGACGGCCCTCGCTCCCATCCGGGAGCGGGGGCCGTTCGTCGTGAGCGGGGAAGGCTAGGACGCTCCGCCGTGCTTCCGGACGAAGGCCGCGAACGCGTCGACGTCGGCGAGGGACGCCGCGCCGTCCGCGTTGTACTGCTCGCCGTCGACGATGATCGTCGGCGTGCTCGTGATCCCGTCGAGCGACGAGTTCGGCACCGGGTCGTTCATCGCCCGGTTCGTGGCGTCGGCGACCCACCCGGCGAAGTCCTGCCGGGTGATGCAGGGTGCCACGGCCGGGTCCGTCGCCCCGGCCTGGCGCGCGAGGGACGCCAGCTCGTCGTTGGTGAGTCCGCGCGTGCTCTCCGAGGGCTGGTGTTCGTAGAGCGAGCTGTTGAACGTCAGGAACGCGTCCGGGTCGTGGTCCGCCACGCAGGCCGCAGCCGCAGCCGACCGGGTGGAGTACCGCGACCCGAGCGACACGCGGTCGAGCAGCCCGAGCGGATGCAGCTCGAGGGTCGCGGTGCCGTCCTCGACCCACTGTCGGATCCGGGGCATCTGGGCCGTCTCGAACTGGTTGCAGTACGGGCACATGTAGTCCGCGTAGATCGTGATCGCGGCCTTGGAGCCGTCCTGCTCGGTCGGCGTCGGGGTCCCGCCGTCGGGCACCGCCCGCGTCTCGACGGGCACGATCCTGCCGTGCACCCCGGTGAGCAGGACGCCGTCGCTCGCCGCGTTCCGCGGACCCGGCCCGGCGGGCTGCACGGAGTTCGCGATCACCAGGACGACGACCGCGGCCACCGCGAGGCCACCGACGATGATCCCGCTGATGCCGAGTGCGCGGCGGCGTCGTCGTCGCGACTGCTCCGCCGCCCGTGTCGCTCGCGCGCGGTCACGTGCGGCGTCCCGGCGCGCCCTGCTGCTCTCGTTCTCGCTCATCGGTCCCGAGCGTAGGGGCAGCGGGGACGGCTCAGAAGCTGGTGAGCACCGCGGGGAACTTGATGATGATCGTGACGATGATGACCAGGTAGTTCGCCAGCGCGAACGCCCAGCTGAAGGGCAGGAGCGACCGCCCGACGCGCTGCGCCCCGGCGCCGAAGCGACCCTGCGCCGTGTTCCAGATCGTGAACACCCAGAACATCGGGATCGTCATCGACCAGACGAGCATGCACCACGGGCACAGGGCACCGATGACGAAGACGGTCTGCGTGAACAGCCAGGTCACGAACACCCATGCCAGGAAGACCCCGGCGTTGAAGACGATCCAGAACCAGCGCGAACCGTTCCGGAACCCGGCGAGCAGCAGCACTGCGACGGCGATCGGGGCGACGAACCCCATGACGCCGAGCAGCGGGTTCGGGAACCCGAACAGGTTCCCCTGCCAGCTGGCCATCACGTCGGAGCAGTTGATGAACGGGTTCACGTCACAGCTCAGGACGGCCTTCGGGTTCTGGTACTTCGTGAACTCGTCGAGGACGAGCCGGAACGAGCCGAACAGGCCGACGATCCCGGTGACGAGCAGGAAGACCGCCATCGCGATCGGACGACGGGGGGCAGGGGCAGACGCGGTCACGCGGCCATCATCGCATGCGGGTTCCGGTGCTTTCCGGGTGCGGCATGCGATAATGCCTGGAGGTCGTGCGGCCAACCGCACACCGAAGAGAGCTTTCCGAGTGACGCCCCACCGGGCCGAACCCGGACGATCAGGTGCGGTGAGAGCGCACTGTGGTCGGGCAGCGTCACTCCGACGCCGAGCCGGACCGGGCCGGGTGCCCGGACCGGAACGGGCGCGGACGCAACGAGAAGTTGACGCGGACCGATCACGAGACAGCGAGCGCGGGGGCGTCGACGCCGCCCGCCACGACACAGAATTCCCGCCACCCGAAAGGGTGCGAGTGGGGCCGAGGAGTGCACCAGTCCATGGTGGAGCAGAACAACGACAACACGACCAACGACGAGAACGCGCCGAAGCGCCGGAGCCGCCTGTTCGGCGGTCGCCGCGCCCGGTCGTCCGGCCAGGAGGCTGGGCCCACGCGAGCCGGTTCCGACGCGTCGCGAAGCGACGTGGCGGCCGAGCTCGTGGGGAAGAGCGCCGAGCAGGCACCCCACGCCGACGAGACCCTCGCGCTGACGGGCGGCGCTGACGCCCGTCCCGCGGCCAGCGTCGCGTCGGCCGGTTCGCCGGACTCTCCCGATTCGCCGGCCTCGCCCGACTCCCCGGCCTCGCCGGCGTCGCCCGTCGAGCCGACCGACACCGGGGCGGTCTCCGTCGCGGTCGAGGCCGTCGCCGACAGCGGTGCCGAGCCGCACGACGTGAGCACGCTGACCGGTGACCTGCCGGTCGTGACGGGCGACCAGTCGGGCAGCGCGACCGACGGGGCGGACGCGGACCGCGCCTCCCGTCCGGCCGACGCCGCACCGACGGCCGAGGCGAGCGACGACGCCGCACCCGCCGACGAGCCGTTCGTGCCGAAGGCCACGAGCACGCTCAGCCTGATCTTCCACGCGCCGGTGCTGCCGGAGCTGCCGCAGCGCGCGCCCCGGTTCGACCGCGACCGCGACCGCGATGAGGACGACCGCTACGACCGCGAGGACCGGTTCGACCGCGACCGCGATCGTGACCGTGACGACCGCGACGACCAGGGCGGCTCGCGCCGTCGCTCGCGTCGCCGTGGTTCGAGCGCCGACCGCGAGGCCCGTGAGCCGCGCGACCACCAGGAGCCGCGCCGCCGCGAGCCGGAGCTCATCACCGAGCCGCAGCGCATCAAGGGCTCGACCCGGCTCGAGGCGAAGAAGCAGCGCCGTCGTGACGGCCGCGACGCCGGACGCCGCCGTCAGGTGGTCAGCGAGGACGAGTTCCTCGCCCGCCGCGAGAGCGTCGACCGCCAGATGATCGTCCGCTCCAGTTCGTCGACGATCGAGATCGGCGTGCTCGAGGACGGCATCCTCGCGGAGCACTACATCACCAAGTCCGAGAACGTGTCGCTCATCGGCAACGTCTACCTCGGCAAGGTGCAGAACGTCCTGCCCTCGATGGAGGCGGCGTTCGTCGACATCGGTCGTGGCCGGAACGCCGTGCTCTACGCCGGTGAGGTCGACTGGAACTCCGTCGAGACCGGCAACCACGGTCGCCGCATCGAAGCAGCGCTCAAGCCGGGCGACAAGGTCCTCGTGCAGGTCACGAAGGACCCGGTCGGCCACAAGGGCGCCCGTCTCACCAGCCAGATCTCGCTGCCGGGTCGCTACCTGGTCTACGTGCCGAACGGCTCGATGAACGGGATCTCGCGGAAGCTGCCGGACACCGAGCGTGCCCGACTGAAGAAGATCCTGAAGGAGGTCCTGCCGGAGCACGCGGGCGTCATCGTGCGCACCGCTGCCGAGGGCGCGACCGAGGAGCAGCTCACCCGCGACGTGCAGCGCCTGACCAGCCAGTGGGAGGCCATCCAGAAGAAGGTCGCCGGTGGCCACGCCCCGGTGATGCTGCACTCCGAGCCCGACCTGCTCATCAAGATCGTCCGCGACGTCTTCAACGAGGACTTCACGAAGCTGATCATCGACGGCGAGGCCGCCGGCGGCACCATCGACGAGTACCTGTCGGCCGTCGCCCCGGACCTCAAGGACCGCGTCGTCCGGTACGAGGGCCCCGACTCCTTCGAGGAGTTCCGCCTCAACGAGCAGATCGACAAGGCGCTCGACCGCAAGGTCTGGCTGCCCTCCGGCGGTTCGCTCGTCATCGACCGCACCGAGGCCATGACGGTCGTCGACGTCAACACGGGCAAGTTCGTCGGCTCCGGCGGCAACCTCGAGGAGACGGTCACGAAGAACAACCTCGAGGCCGCCGAGGAGATCGTCCGGCAGCTCCGCCTGCGGGACATCGGCGGCATCATCGTCGTCGACTTCATCGACATGGTGCTCGAGGAGAACCGCGACCTCGTGCTCCGCCGCCTGGTGGAGTGCCTGAGCCGTGACCGAACGAAGCACCAGGTCGCCGAGATCACCTCGCTCGGCCTCGTGCAGATGACCCGCAAGAAGATCGGTGTCGGCCTGCGCGAGTCCCTCGACGAGGTCAACGCCAAGATCAACGACAACAACGCCGACCCGGGCCCGAGTAAGGGTCGTCGCAAGGGCCGTGGCGGGAACGGCAACGAGAACGGTCGGTCCGGCAACGGCGGCAACGGCGGGAACGGCAACGGGAACTCCGGTTCGTCGGGGTCGTCGAACGGGGCGTCCAGCCAGGCGCACCAGATCACCGACGACGTGAAGAACGCGCTGTCGCGGATCGCCGCCTCGACCCTGTCGCACGACGAGCAAGAGGCAGCAGCGGCTGCCGTGACCGCGACGGAGGCCACGGCACCGTCGTCGGCCGACGCGTCGACCAGCACGGACAGCACGGGTGGCGAACAGCCGACCGGTTCGAAGCGTCGTCGTCGTGGCCGTGGAGGCCGCGGGGGAGACCAGCAGAACAGCGACCAGCAGACCGGCGACCAGCAGGCCGCCGCGCAGGCCGAAGCCGCCGAGCAGTCGGACGCACCGGAGTCCTCGGCAATCGCCGAGCCCGCCGTGGTCGTCGAGTCCGAGGCGCGCGCGCCGAAGGCTGACGCTCCGGCCGTCACGGAGCCCGCTGCCGAACCGAAGGCGAAGGCCCCGGCCCGCCGTCGCGTGAGCTCGAGCGCCACCGTGACCCCGACCGACAACACCGTCGCGATCCTGGACATCCCGATCGCCGCGGCGCCCAAGCGCGAGCCCCGCGCGGTCGCCCCGGACGCCGAGTCCCTGCTCGACTCGGTGCTCCAGGCGCTCCCGGAGCCGAAGCAGCCCGGACAGGGGCGCTCGCGCTCCCGCCGGGTCTCGTCGCCGAGCATCAGCGCTCCGGCCACCCCGACGGAGGAGCCGACCGACGACGCCGACGGCTCCGACGGCGCAGTGATCCTGGGGAACTGACGTGACGAACCCGGGCGACCCGCAGCAGCAGCGTGGGTACTACGGTGCGGGCTGGTCCCAGCCCGCACCGCCCGGCCCGGGTGCCCAGCCGCCCGGTGGCCCCGTGCCGCCGCAGCAGGGCGGTGTGCCGCAGTACGGGCGTCAGCCCGGTGCCGGTGCGCCGTACGCCCCGCCGCGGCCGCCCCGTGCCCCGGCAGACCCGCGTCGGGCCTTCGCGCCCGGCGCCTCGGTGGCGAACACGGCCGGTGCGCTCATCGCCGTGGTGGCGCTGGTGCTCGTCGAGTTCGTGTCCGGGCTCTTCGGGCTGCTCGGCACCTCGCTCGTGGTCAGTCCGTTCCGGCACTACGGTGCCGGCACGAGCCTGCTCGGAAGCTTCACGACCGGGGTCTTCGTGGCGCCGTTCCCGTACTACGTCGGCGCGTTCCTGGCCCTGGCGTTCCTGACGCCGATCGACCGCCGCAGTCCGCTGCCGAGGCTCCTGCTCCGCGTGGTCCTCGCCGGCGCCGCTGGCACGGTGGCCCTGATGCTCGTCGGGGTCTTCACCGGGTCGCTCGGAGCGACCACCGCCGGCGCCTCCCAGCTCGTCATCGACGTGGTCACGCGGCCGCTGCAGAACGGTCTGCCGTTCACGGTGATGCTCCTGGCGACCGCCACGGCGGCCTGGCTCTGGCTCGGTCGACCGCGCCGCGGACGAGGCCCGTCGACGACCCCGGGGATGCCGGGCACCGTCCGACCCGCCGACGCGGTGCCGCCGTCGACGATCCAGCAGCCCCCGGCGAACCCCTGGGGCGGTCCAGCGCCCCGCTGAGCCCGTTCGTGCGGCCCTGCGAGCCGGCGGCGCGCCGTGCGAGGTGCCGCGCGGGGCGGACCCGACCCGTGCCTCCCGGCCGCCCTGCGGTGCTGTCAGCGGCCGCGCTTGTCCCGCTGCGCCACGCGCAGCCCACTGCGGATCAACCGCAGCACGAGCTCGCGACCGGTCACGGCCGAGGCGCCCGCGGCCACCAGTTCGTCGTACCGCGCGAGCGGGACGTCGTAGTGGTCGTGGTCGAACGCGCGGCGCGGCACACCGGCACGCGCAGCGAACGCGTGGAGTTCCGCGTAGGATTCATCACTGACGAGGTGCGACCACAGTGTGTCGTGGGCGGGCCACGTCGGTGGGTCGATCAACACGGTCACCGTGCAATCGTACGGGTGTCGCCGTTTGACCGGACCCAGGGTGATCGAGTATTCTCGGTCCCTGGTGTCAGCGGGCCGTTCTGCCTGCGTCGCCGATCGGGCCCGGCCTTCCGGGAGCCGCTCGTGCAGAAGTGGGCACCCGAGACTTCCCTCAAGCAGAGTTACGTAAGGATTTCCACGTGGTTTACGCAGTAGTGCGCGCCGGCGGCCGTCAGGAGAAGGTCGAGGTCGGCACCATCCTGACCATCGACCGTGCCAAGGCGGACGACAAGGGCAACATCGACCTCGCCCCCGTGCTCCTCGTGGACGGTGACAAGATCACGTCGGCGGCTTCCGAGCTCGCGAACGTGACCGTCACCGCCGAGGTGCTCGACGACCTCCGTGGTCCCAAGGTCATCATCCAGAAGTTCAAGAACAAGACCGGGTACAAGAAGCGCCAGGGTTTCCGCGCTGAGCTGACCCGCGTCAAGATCACCAAGATCGCGTAAGGGAGTCAACTCATGGCACACAAGAAGGGTGCGAGTTCCACTCGCAACGGTCGTGACTCGAACGCACAGCGCCTCGGCGTGAAGCGCTTCGGTGGCGAGGTCGTCAACGCCGGCGAGATCATCGTCCGCCAGCGCGGTACCCACTTCCACCCGGGCGCCAACGTCGGCCGCGGTGGCGACGACACGCTGTTCGCCCTCTCGTCCGGTTCGGTCGAGTTCGGCACCAAGGGTGGCCGCAAGGTCATCAACATCGTCAACGCGTAGTCGTTCGAACGACTGCAGCTGGAGGGGCGGGCCGAGTGCCCGCCCCTCCTTCGCTTTTCCCGCCGACGATCCCGTCGGCACAACGAAACACCAGGAGTGGACCCATGGCGACCTTCGTCGACCGCGTGACCCTGCACCTCAGCGCGGGGCACGGCGGCAACGGCTGCGTGTCGGTCCGCCGTGAGAAGTTCAAGCCCCTCGCCGGGCCCGACGGCGGCAACGGCGGTGACGGCGGTGACATCGTGCTCGTCGCCGACCCGCAGGTGACGACGCTGCTCGGCTACCACCGTTCACCGCACCGCTCGTCGAAGAACGGGCAGCCCGGCATGGGCGACCACCGCAGCGGTGTCAGCGGCGAGGTCCTCGAACTCCCGATGCCCGTCGGCACCGTGGTGTACGACGAGTCCGGCGAGGTCATCGCCGACCTCACCGAGCCCGGCATGCGCGTCGTCGTGGCCCCCGGTGGACAGGGCGGCCTCGGCAACGCGGCGCTCTCCACCACGAAGCGCAAGGCCCCCGGCTTCGCGCTCCTCGGCACCGAGGGCTGGGCAGGGGACATCAGCCTCGAGCTGAAGACCATCGCCGACGTGGCCCTCGTCGGGTTCCCGAGCGCCGGAAAGTCCTCGCTCATCGCAGCCGTCTCCGCCGCCAAGCCGAAGATCGCGGACTACCCGTTCACGACCCTCACCCCGAACCTCGGTGTCGTCGAGTCCGGCGACACCCGGTTCACCGTCGCCGACGTCCCCGGTCTGATCGAGGGCGCGTCCGAGGGCAAGGGCCTGGGCCTCGAGTTCCTGCGCCACGTCGAGCGGTGCGAGGCGCTGCTCCACGTCATCGACTGCGCCACGCTCGACCCGGGCCGCGACCCGATCAGCGACCTCGACGTCATCCTCGGTGAGCTCGAGCGCTACCCGGTCCCCGAGGGCCAGGTGCCGCTGCTCGAGCGCCCGCAGCTCATCGCCCTGAACAAGATCGACGTACCCGAGGCGCAGGAGCTCGCCGAGTTCGTCACCGCCGAGCTCGAGGGCCGCGGCTACCGCGTCTTCCCGATCTCCACGGCGTCCCGCAAGGGGCTCCGTGAGCTGACCTTCGCCCTGGCCGACATCGTCGAGCAGGCCCGCGCCGCCCGTGCGGCAGAGCCCGTGCCGGAGCGCATCGTGCTCCGCCCCCGCTCGGTCAACGAGAAGCCGTTCACCGTGCGCGCCGAGGGCGGCGAGGAGCACCGCTTCTACCGCGTCCGCGGCGCCAAGCCGGAGCGCTGGGTCCAGCAGACCGACTTCACCAACGAAGAGGCGATCGGCTACCTGGCCGACCGGCTCGCGAAGCTCGGCGTCGAGGACGGCCTGTTCAAGGCCGGAGCCGTCGCCGGCTCGACCGTCGTCATCGGTGGCGACGGCGGCATGGTGTTCGACTGGGAGCCGACGCTCACGTCGACCGCGGAGCTCATCACGAGCGCCCGTGGCACCGACGCCCGCATCGGTGCGACCTCGCGTCCGACCCGCAACGAGCGGCGCGAGGAGTACTTCGAGCGGATGGACGCCAAGGCGGCCGCCCGTGCCGAGCTCGAGCAGGAGCGCGTCTCCGGGCTCTGGGTGGACGACGACGTGGTGACCAGCGACCAGCTCGGCACCAGCGAGCAGGTCGAGACCAGCGACCAGAAGGACTGACCGCGGCATGACCGACACGACCGCCCGCACCGACCTCGGACCCGTCACCCGGCGCGAGGACATCCCGCGTGCGCGGCGGATCGTGGTCAAGGTCGGCTCGTCCTCGGTCAGCGGTGACGCCGCCGGCCAGATCGGCCCCCTGGTGGACGCCCTGGCCGCCGCCTACGGCCGGGGAACGGAGGTCGTGCTCGTGTCGTCCGGTGCGATCGCGACCGGGTTCCCGTTCCTCGGGCTCGAAGGCCGGCCGGACGACCTCGCCACCCAGCAGGCTGCGGCGGCCACCGGGCAGAACGTCCTGATGTTCCGGTACCAGAAGGAACTCGACCGGCACGGTGTCGTCGCGGCGCAGATCCTGCTCACCGCCGGTGACCTGCAGAACCCCACGCACCGGGTGAACGCCCAGCGCGCCATCGACCGGTTGCTCGCGCTGCGCGTGCTGCCGATCGTGAACGAGAACGACACCGTCGCCACGCACGAGATCCGCTTCGGCGACAACGACCGGCTCGCGGCCCTGGTGGCCCGGCTGCTCGGGGCCGATGCCCTCGTGCTGCTCTCCGACGTCGAGGCGCTCTACACGGCACCCCGGAGCAGCCCGGCGCGACCCGCATCGACGAGGTGCCGTTCGGCGACGAGCTGGCCGGGGTCACCTTCGGCTCGATCGGCACCGCCGGCGTCGGCACCGGGGGAGCGGGGACCAAGGTCGCCGCCGCGCGGCTCGCGGCCGAGGCGGGCACCGCTGTGCTCGTGACCGACACTGCGCTGGTCGACCGTGCGCTGGCCGGCGAGCACCTCGGCACCTGGTTCCACGCCGCGCCGCGCCCCTGAGGCGGGTTGCGCCCGGAGTGGTCACGATCCGCCGTCGGGACTGCGCCGACTGGTCGGGGACCGTCGGCGCGGGCGTCGCGGAGCGACGATCTGCGACCGCTCGGCGGGCGTGACGCGACGTGTCGTGTCCGGTCGGCGGGGTGGACGCGACTGCCTGGAGGCCCGGTGCGGGTCCCTGGACCGGTGGCGGGCCTCCAGGCGGTCACGACTCGCCGTCGGGGTGCGGTCGTGTGGTCGGGAACCGTCGGCGCGGGCGTCGCGGAGCGACGATCTGCGACCGCTCGGCGGTCCTGGTACGACGTGTCCTGACCCGTCAGCAGGGTCTGTGGGCGCGTCCGTCACACGGGCTCGCCGCGGACCTACAATCGGTCCATGTCGTCGATCGCGCCCGCCCCGACCCTGACCGACAAGCTCGTGGCCGCACGGGCCGCCTCGTCGGCGCTCGCGACCGCGACGACCGCCGTCAAGGACGCGGCCCTCGGTGCGATCGCCTCGGCGGTGCGTGCCGCGACCGACGAGATCGTCGCCGCGAACCACGACGACCTCGTCGCCGGCGAGGACGGCGGACTCTCGTCCGGGCTGCTCGACCGGCTGCGACTCGACCCCGTCCGGATCGAGGCCCTCGCCGCCGCGGTCGAGCACGTCGTCGGGCTGACCGACCCCGTGGGGGAGCACGTGCGCGGGTCGCAGCTGCCGAACGGACTCCAGCTCACCCAGGTGCGCGTGCCGTTCGGTGTCGTCGGGGCGGTCTACGAGGCGCGCCCGAACGTCACCGTCGACATCGCCTCGCTCGCGCTCAAGTCGGGCAACGCCGTCGTGCTCCGTGGCGGATCGGCGGCCCAGCACACGAACGCCGTGCTCGTCGCCCGGATCCAGGACGCGGTCGAGTCGGTCGGCCTGCCCCGCGACCTGGTGCAGACCATCGACGAGTTCGGCCGCGCCGGTGCCACCGAGCTCATGCGCGCACGCGGCCTGGTCGACGTGCTGATCCCGCGGGGGAGCGCCGCACTCATCCAGACCGTCGTCACCGAGTCGCAGGTGCCCGTCATTGAGACCGGTGCGGGCGTCGTGCACGTGTTCCTCGACGCCTCCGCGCCGGAGCAGCGTGCGGTCGACATCGTCCTGAACAGCAAGGTGCAGCGGCCGAGCGTGTGCAACGCCCTCGAGACCCTCCTGGTGCACGAGGCCGCCGCCGAACGACTCCTGCCGGTACTGGCTGACCGGCTGCGGGCCTCCGGTGTGACGCTGCGCGGCGACGACGCCACGCGGGCGATCGTGCCCGGGGTGCTCCGCGCCACCGACGACGACTGGGCGACCGAGTCGATGGACCTCGACCTGTCGATCCGCGTCGTGCCCGACGTCGACGCGGCGATGGCGCACATCGCACGGTGGTCGACGCACCACACGGAGTCGATCGTCACGAACGACGTCGACACCGCCGAACGGTTCCTGGCGACCGTCGACTCGGCGGTCGTGATGGTGAACGCGTCGACCCGGTTCACCGACGGCGGCGAGTTCGGTTTCGGGGCCGAGGTCGGCATCTCGACGCAGAAGCTGCACGCGCGCGGTCCGATGGGCCTGCCGGAGCTGACGAGCACGAAGTGGATCGTGCGCGGCTCCGGGCAGATCCGCGGCTAGACTGAACGGCGTCTTTCCCCGACCGAACGGAGCACGAACGATGACCCTCCTCGCAGAAGCTGCTGAGCACGCCTCCGGGGCGCCCGCGTTCGTGTTCCCCATGGTCGGCGCCCTCTTCTTCATCTTCCTCGGCTTCGTGACCTGGAGCTTCCGCGACGTGGCCTACCGCCACTCCCAGAAGTTCGAGGCCACCCGCCACCACGAGACGGGTGTCGACGAGTTCGGCCACACCAAGATCTGACCGACCACTCGATGCTCGAGACCACCGGACGGCCACGCATCGGCGTGATGGGTGGCACGTTCGACCCCATCCACCACGGGCACCTGGTCGCGGCGTCCGAGGTGGCGCGGGCGTTCGACCTCGACGAGGTCGTCTTCGTCCCCACCGGACAGCCGTACATGAAGTCCGACGTCACCGACGCCGAGCACCGGTACCTGATGACCGTCATCGCCACCGCGTCGAACCCGATGTTCACCGTCAGCCGCGTGGACATCGACCGCCCGGGGCCGACGTACACCGTCGACACCCTGCGGGACCTGCACGAACAGCGACCGGATGCCCAGCTCGTCTTCATCTCGGGCGCAGACGCCGTTCAGCAGATCGTCGACTGGAAAGACCATGATGGTCTTTGGGACCTCGCGCACTTCGTGGCCGTGACGCGTCCGGGACACGCCTTGAGCCTCACCGGATTGCCCGAGCGGGACGTAAGCTTGCTCGAAGTCCCTGCACTGGCCATATCCTCGACGGATTGCCGTGACCGGGTTCGACGGGGGTTCCCCGTCTGGTACTTGGTTCCCGACGGTGTCGTCCAGTACATCTCCAAGCACCATCTGTATCGGAGCGTTGCATGAGTTCGTCCGACGCGCAGCCGCCCCTGTCGCGGCGCCAGGCGCGCGAGCGGGAGCGTGCCGCCGCGGCCGGTTCGCAGCCCGCGACGCCGCCCCCGACCGTCGCCGCACCCGCCGCCGAGACTCCCGAGTCCCGCCGTCCCGGGTCGCACGTCGCCCCGGCCCCCGGTGGCCCCGCCCAGTCGTCCACGCCGGCCTCGGCGCAGGCCGCTCCGGCCTCTGCCCCGTCCGTCCCGGCATCGGGGTCCGCGGCCGGTGTGCCGCCGTTCCCGCCTGCTTCCGCGACCGAGATCGTCCCCGGCAGCGGTGGGCTCACCCGTCGGCAGATCCGGCAGCTCCGCGCCGCCGAGCGCCAGGCGGTGCAGCCGGTCCCGCTGCAGGACCCCACGCCCCAGTCGTCCGACCGCACCGTCGAGGACGTCCTCGGGTCGGTGGACACGATCGACCCCACGGCCGCGCCGCAGAGCGCTCCGGACGCCGAGGCCGCGCACGACGAGCAGCCCGCTGCCCCGACGGTCCTCGACCAGGCCGCGGTCGCCCAGGCCACAGAGGCCGACGGCTCCCCGGACGCGCTCGAGCCCCTCGACGAGGCCGCTGCGCACGCCGAGGAGCCCCGCCGCCACCGGTCGACGTGGTCGCCGCCCGCCGACGTCACCGACTCCGACGCACCGGCGACCGACGTCCCCGAGTCCGATGCGCCGGTGACTGACGCCCCTGCGGACGAGACGACCGACGTCGCCCCGGCGGACGAGACGTCCGAGGACGCTCCGGCCCGTTCGGCCGACGACGCTCCCGCTCCCGCCGCCGGCTCGCAGCCCGCCGTCACGCCGGTGCCGATCCCGACGAACACCGCAGCAGCGACCCCAGCGGTGTTCCCGCTCTCGCTCGACGCCGAGGACGACGACACCAACGAGGTGCCGCTGCCCGAGCCCGCGACCGAGGCCCCGAAGGTCCCCGCCGCGTTCCAGCGTCCGACCGAGCCGAAGCCGGTGACCACGGCCTTCGCGCCGCCCGCCGGCCACTGGTCGCAGCAGGCGCACGACTCGAACGACTCCGAGGTGCACGACGCCGAGACCGGCACCCGCCGCGTCGCGGTGACGAACACGAACGCGATCATCCTGCCGAACTCGGCCCTGGCCGACCCCACGGGCGCCCTCAACGCGACGGGCGAGGTGATCCTGACGGGGTCGATCGACCTGCCGGCATCGCTGTCGTCGACGGGGTCGCACCGGCCGATCGACGGCGCCGAGGTCGACCGCCTGCTCGAGCAGCAGGACGAGCAGCCCGACACCGATGCCAGCCCGGTCCGGGCCAGCCGCGCGGTGTCCAGCCACACCTCGACCCGCCAGGTCGTGCTCGCCGCCGCCAAGCCGAAGGAGTCGCGGACGCCGCTGATCCTCGGTGTCACGGTCGGCGCGGTCGGACTGGCTGCGGCCGGTGTCATCATCACCGCACTGCTCACCACCCACGCGTTCGGCGGCTGACCGCTGCCGTCCCCGACGTCCGTTCTCCACCACCCCGCCGACCCTGGCCTGGCCGCTGTCGGCGGGGTGGCTTATGATCGTGACCCATCAAGCGAACCGGCTGTCCGTCGGTTCGACGACCGGAAGGAATCCGTGACCGCCTCCACTCGCGCACTGGAACTCGTGCAGGCCGCAGCACTCGCGGCCGACGCCAAGCAGGCCGAGGACCTCGTCGCTCTCGACGTGACCGGGCCGTTGCAGCTCACGGACGTGTTCCTGCTCGCAACCGGTCGGAACGAGCGCAACGTGCAGTCCATCGCCGATGCCGTCGAGGAGCGCCTCCTCGAGCTCGGTGCCAAGACGCTCCGCCGCGAAGGCCGTACCGAGGGCCGTTGGGTCCTCATCGACTTCGGCGAGATCATCGTGCACGTCTTCCACGACGAAGACCGTCAGTACTACTCGCTCGAGCGTCTCTGGGCCGACTGCCCGACGATCCCGCTCGAGCTCCCGGTGGACCACACCGCCTGATCAGCGACGCGCCCGGGTGACGGCTTCGATTTCGTTGCCCGGCGTGCGCATGGTGTACGCTTCTATGGTGCCTCCGGGGAACCGGTTGGTACGGAAGCAGCACGATCTGGGTCTGTGGCGCAGCTGGTAGCGCACCTGCATGGCATGCAGGGGGTCAGGGGTTCGAGTCCCCTCAGATCCACCCTCAACCCCGTCGTTCCTCGGAACGGCGGGGTTTTTCGTGCGCCCGTCAGGCCTCGGTGGCCCGATACGCTGAGCGCATGAGCAACGACGCGCCGCTGTCCGGGTCCCCGCTGACGATCGCCTCCGCCGGGTACACGGCTGACATCGCCACCGTCGGAGCGACACTGCGGACCCTGCGGCACGAGGGCCGGGACCTGGTCGTCCCGTTCGACGCCGACGAGGTCCGCCCGGTCTTCCGTGGTGCCGTCCTGGCCCCGTGGCCGAACCGGATCGTCGACGGCGAGTACTCCTTCGGCGGCGTCGACCACGAGCTCGCCCTCACCGAGCCCGCACGGCACCACGCCCTGCACGGACTCGTCGCGTGGACGGACTTCCGCGTGCAGGAGCAGGCGGACGACCGCGTGGTGCTCGCCACGACCGTGCAGGCGCAGCAGGGCTACCCGTACCGCGTCGAGGTCACCGTCGAGTACCGGCTCGACGCCGAGGGGCTGCACACCACGATCACCGGGACGAACACCGGCGCCGAGGACGCGCCGTGGGGGACCGGCCCGCACCCCTACCTCGTCGCGGGTGCCGGCACCGTCGACGACTGGACCCTGACGCTCCCCGCCGCCCAGGTGCTCGAGGTGACGCCGGACCGGCTCGTCCCGACCGACCTGGTCCCCGTGCACGACGAGTTCGACCTGCGCACGCCCACACTGATCGGCGACCGGTTCATCGACCACGCCTTCACCGGCTTCGACCGTGACGCCGCCGGCCTCGCCACCATCGCGGTCACGGCGGCGGACGGTCACGGGGTCCGTGCGAGCTTCGGGCCGGAGTGCGGCTGGGCCCAGGTGCACACCGCCGACCACGTCGTCCCCGAGTACCACCGCGCCGGTCTCGCCGTCGAGCCGATGACGTGCGCCCCGGACGCCTTCAACGACGGCGAGGACCGCGGCCTCGTGGTGCTCGCGCCCGGTGCCTCGCACGCCGCCGCATGGACGATCGCCGCGATCTGAGCACCCCCGACCCCGGCGTCCGCGTCGAGGTCCGCCGACTCGACCCGGTCCCCGACCTCGCGGCCGTGGTGGCGCAGGTCGCCGGGGACGTGGTGTGGCTCGACTCCGGCCTGCCCGACGGTGCTCCCGCCACGGCTCGACCCCGGGCGCGGTGGTCCGTGCTGGCGTGGACGGACGGGCCGTTCGCCGCCCGGTTCCGGCACCAGGACCGTCGTGCGCACCTGACGGTCGCCGCGCCCGCCCAGGAGTGGTTCGGGCCCGCCCGATCCGAGGATCGTCCGGCCTTCGCGGTGCTGGCTGACCTGCTCCGACGCACGCCCAGCCTGCCCGAGCCGGTCGTCGGGTGCGGGTTCGCGCTGGGTTGGGTCGGGTTCCTCGGCTACGAGCTCGGCCGCGAGTCCGGCGGCCCGGACCGCACCGCCGACGGGCACGCCGACGCCGACCTGCGGTTCGTCGACCGAGCCGTCGTCGTCGACCACACCGGTGGCGCCTGGGCGCTCGCGCTCGTCGCCGACGCGGAACCGGCGGCCAGCGCGCGGAACCGCGCGTGGCTCGAGGAGATGCGCACCCCCGCGACGTCGGTCGGTGTCGTGGACGCGGCCACGGGCCTCCCGGCCGGGGTGTCCACGGCGACCGGACGCGTGACGCGTGCCGCCTACGAGCGGGCGGTCGACGTGTGCCGCGCGGAGATCCGCGAGGGGAACGCGTTCCAGGTCTGCCTCACCACCGCCTTCGCGGTCGGACAGGAGGCCCGTGGCGGCCCCGGTACGGACCCGCACCTGGACGAGTACCTGCGGATGCGGGCGTCCGACCCCGTCCCGTTCGGTGCGTTCCTGCGGCTCGGCCCGCTGCGCGTGGCGAGCCGGTCACCGGAGCGGTTCCTGCGGATCGACGCGGCCGGAGCGGTGCTCGCGGAGCCGATCAAGGGCACGCGGCGGCGGCTCGCCGACGCGGTGGCGGACGCAGCCGCGCGGGACGACCTGGCGGCGAGCCCGAAGGACCGCGCCGAGAACGTGATGATCGTCGACCTGCTGCGGAACGACCTGCTGCGGACCGCGGTGCCCGGGTCGGTGCACGTCGAGCGGCTGTGCGCCGTCGAGACGTACGCCAGCGTGCACCAGCTGGTCTCGACGATCGGGGCGGTGCTGCCGCCGGGGACGTCTCGGGCCGACGTGGTGCACGCGGCGTTCCCGCCGGGGTCGATGACCGGGGCGCCGAAGAGCAGTGCCACGGCGATCGCGGACCGGCTCGAGGGGGCGCCGCGCGGGGTGTACTCGGGCGCGATCGGGTACTTCTCGGCGAGCGGGGCGGCCGACCTGTCGGTGGCGATCCGTAGCCTCGTGACCGTGCTCGACGAGTCGGGGGCGGTGCGTTCCCGGACCCTCGGAGCCGGGGGAGCGGTGACCTGGTCGTCGGTGCCCGCGGACGAGGCGGACGAGGTCGAGACCAAGACGCGGTCGGTGCTCGGCGGAGTCGGGTCGGTCGCCAGCTGGTGAGCTGATGCCCTGATCCGAACACGTGTTCGACCAGGACTGTCCACGGATGTCGGACGCGATTGACATCATCGAACACATGTTCGAATATGAGGGCATGCAGACGGCGGCGGCACTCCGGTCGCCCACCCCGGACCGGGGCGGGCGGAGCGGTGCTGCACGCGGTGGCAGCGGTGCGGGCGGTGGCGGTGCGCGCCGTGGGCCGGACCACCTGAGCGATGCCCGGGCCGCGCTCGACCGCATCACGTCCCTGCGGTCCCGGGTGGCCGACATGGAGTCCACGCGGGTCGACACCGCCGGGCTCCCCACGGCCCCGGCACTCGAACCCCTGCTGCCCGGTGGCGCGATCCGGGTCGGTGGCACCTACGCCGTCCCCGAGTCGGTGCTGCTCGCGATCACGATGCTGCAGGCGGCCTCGGCGGCCGGGGCGTGGTGTGCGGTCGTCGGGGTGCCGTCCTTCGGGATCGAAGCCGCCGCCGCCGCGGGGATCGACCTCGAACGACTCGTGCTCGTCCCCGATCCCGGTGACCAGTGGCTCGCCGTGACGGCGGCGATGGCCGACGTCGCCCAGATCGTCCTCACCCGACCGCTCGGCCGGGTCGTGCCGGGCGACGTGGCACGGCTGTCGGCTCGGCTGCGACAGCGCGGCGGCGCGCTCGTCGCGCTCGGCTCCTGGCCCGGGGCGGACGTCACGCTGCGGGTCACGTCCTCGACGTGGAGCGGCATCGGTCAGGGCCACGGCCACCTGACGGAGCGCCTGGCCACCGTGACCGCGACCGGGCGAGCCGGCGCGGTGCGTCCGGCGACCGCCGAGCTGCTCCTGCCCGCGGCCGACGGTGCGGTCCGGGCCGCCACACCGGTGCCGACGGTGGTCTCCGGGGACACCCGGGTGCTGCGGCCCGTGGCGGTGGCGTCGTGATCGCCTCCGGGCGCGTCCGGACCGACGCGATCACGCGTGGGGCGGCACTGCCCGAACCACCCCCGACCCGGACGATCGTGCTCTGGTGCCCGGACTGGCCGGTCATCGCGGCGGCTCGGGCCGGTGGCACCCCGCCGGAGCAGCCCCTCGCCCTGACCGCCAAGGGGCTCGTGTTCGCGAGCTCCGCGTCCGCGCGTGAGCAGGGTGTCGTGCGGGGGCTCCGCGTGCGTGAGGCCCAGGCACGATGCCCCGAGCTCCTCGTGCAGCCCTACGACGACGCCCTCGACCACCGCGCCTTCGAGCCCGTCATCCGTGCGGTCGAGGCTGCGGTCCCCGGGGTCGAGGTGCTGCGGCCGGGCACCCTCGCGCTCCGCGCCCGCGGCCCGGCCCGGTACTACGGCGGTGAGCGCGCGGCAGCGGCGACCCTTGCCGGCATCGCGGCCGACCACGGCGCCCCCGCGGTGCGGGCCGGGGTGGCCGACACCCCGTTCGCGGCGGACCAGGCCGCCCGGGCCCGTCCGGTGCGTCCCGGTGAACGGGTGCGGCTCGTGCCCGTCGGGGGATCGGCGGACTTCCTCGCGCACCTGCCGCTCGGTGTGCTCGGCGACCCCGACCTCACGACGGTGCTCGACCGGCTCGGCATCACCACGCTCGGCGACTTCGCGGCACTCGGCGACGAACAGGTGCGGGACCGCTTCGGCGTGGCCGGGGCGTTCCTGCACCGATTGGCCGGGGGCCGCGACCCCCGCGAGATCGCGGCGCGGGAGATCCCGCCGGAACTCCGGGTCGAGGCGTCGTTCGAACCCCCGCTGGACCGCGCCGACCAGATCGCGTTCGCGTTCCGGCGTTCCGCCGACGACTTCGCCGAGCGACTCCGGGCCGAGGGGCTCGTGGCGACGACCATCCGTGTGGGGATCGTCGACGAGCGCGACATCCTGCTCGAACGGACCTGGGCGCACCCGCGCTGGTTCGACGCTGCCGACGTGGTCGACCGGGTGCGGTGGCAGCTCGCCGGCGGGGTGGACCCCAGCGGGCTCGAGGCGCCGGTCACCTCGGTCGTGCTCGAGCCGGTCGCCGTCGACGACATGGCGAACCACGAGCGCGGGCTGTGGGGCTCCGGCCCGGACGAGCGCGTGCACCACGGCCTCGCCCGGATCCAGGGCATGGTCGGCCACGACGGTGTGGTGAGCCCGCGCATCGGCGGGGGCCGCACCCTGTCCGAGCGCGTGGTGCTCGTGCCGTGGGGCGACGCACCCGCCGGCGGTGAGCGAGCCCTGGCGACCGTCCGCGACCGCCCGTGGCCCGGCAAGCTGCCCGGCCCGCCCCCCGCCACCGTGCTCGAGCGCCCCCGACCGGTCGACGTCGTCGCCGTCGGTGGTGCGAGCGTCGACGTCGATGAGCGTGGCGTGCTGTCCGGCGCACCCGAACGGTTCCGTGCCGAGGGCGACCGGGGCGGCGGCTTCTCGGCCGTGACGGCCTGGGCGGGTCCGTGGCCGCTCGTCGTCCGGTGGTGGGAGTCCGGCGGCCGACGCCTGCACCGGCTGCAGCTCGTCGACGCCGAGGGGCGTGCCTGGTACCTGGTGCTGGCGGACCACCGCTGGTGGGCCGAGGCGATCGCGACGTGACCCCGACCACCACCACCGACAGGAGCGTGACCTGATGGGCTACAGCAACCCACCCATCCCGTGGTCGCAGTTCGAGCGCGCGCTGTCCGACAAGCGGAGCCCGGGCACGGCGCACGACGGCGACGGCGGCGACAGCCCCGCGTGGTCGCGGAAGCGCGAGCCGTACGTCCCGTCACCGCTCGACACCGACGGCGGGCCCGTGGTGCCGTACGCCGAACTGCACGCGCACTCGGCCTTCAGCTTCCTCGACGGCGCCAGCCAGCCCGAGCACCTGTTCGAAGAAGCTGCTCGGCTCCGACTGCACGCCCTCGCGCTCACCGACCACGACGGCTTCTACGGGGCCGCCCGGATGGCCGAGGTCGCCGAGTCGTACCCGCAGGTCGGCACCGTGTTCGGCACCGAGCTGTCCCTGGGGCTGACCGAACCGCAGAACGGTGTGCCCGACCCCGAGGGCTCGCACCTGCTCCTGCTCGCCGACGGTCAGGACGGCTACCACCGGCTCGCCGGTGCGGTGACGAGCGCACACCTGGCAGCCGGGTCCGAGAAGGGCAGCCCGCAGTACGACCTCGACGACCTCGCCGCGCGGGCGGACGGGCACTGGCGCGTCCTCACCGGGTGCCGGAAGGGCTCCGTGCGGCAGGCCCTCGAGCAGGGTGGCGAGTCCGCCGCCGAGACCGCGCTCCGGGTGCTGCTCGACCGGTTCGGCAGCCGCAACGTCGTCGTGGAGCTGCTCGACCACGGCGACCCGCTCGACAGCGCCCGCAACGACGCCCTGGCCGCCCTCGCCGCGAAGCACGCGCTGCCCCTGGTCGCGACTGGCAACGTGCACTACGCCACCCCCGACCGGTTCCCGGTGGCGACCGCGCTCGCGGCGGTGCGTGCCCGCCGCAGCCTCGACGAGATCGACGGCTGGCTGCCGGCCGCCGACACCGCCCACCTGCGCTCCGGCGCCGAGATGGCCAGACGGTTCGGGCGCTACCCCGGTGCGATCGAGCGGACCGTGGAACTCGCCGACGAGCTCGGGTTCCGGCTGAAGACCGTGCAGCCCGGGTTGCCCGACCTCGACGTCCCGGACGGACACACCGCGATGTCGTGGCTCCGCGAGCTGACGTGGACGGGTGCCCGGCGGTTCTACCCCGGCAGCGCCGACGGCGTCGACCCCCGCAAGCGGGAGCGCATCGAGCGTGAGCTTTCCGTGATCGAGGAGAAGAACTTCCCGGGGTACTTCCTGATCGTGCGCGACATGGTGCAGTACGCCCGCGGTCGGGGCATCCTCTGCCAGGGGCGTGGCTCGGCGGCGAACTCGGCGGTCTGCTACCTGCTCGAGATCACCGCGGTGGACTCGATCCGGTACGGGTTGCCATTCGAGCGGTTCCTGTCGGCGATGCGCGACGAGGAACCCGACATCGACGTCGACTTCGACTCGGACCGCCGCGAAGAGGTGATCCAGTACGTGTACGCCAAGTACGGCCGGCACAACGCCGCCCAGGTCGCGAACGTCATCACCTACCGGCCCAAGGGTGCGGTGCGCGACATGGCGAAGGCGCTCGGCCACAGCCCCGGGCAGCAGGACGCCTGGTCGAAGCAGGTCGAGCGGTGGGGCTCGGTGACCGAGAGCCAGGACCACGACATCCCGCCGGCGGTCGTCGGGCTCGCGAGCGACGTCCTCGGGTTCCCGCGGCACCTCGGCATCCACTCCGGCGGCATGGTGCTGACCGACCGCCCGGTGGGCGAGGTCGTGCCGATCGAGCACGCCCGGATGGACGGCCGCACCGTGCTGCAGTGGGACAAGGACGACTGCGCCTACATGGGGCTCGTGAAGTTCGACATGCTCGGGCTCGGCATGCTCGCGGCCCTGCAGTACTCGTTCGACCTGGCGGCAGAGCACTGCGGGGAGCGCTGGGAGATGCACTCCATCCCGAAGGAAGAACAGGGTGTCTACGACCAGCTCTGCCGCGCGGACACGATCGGGGTGTTCCAGGTGGAGTCCCGCGCGCAGATGGGCACCCTGCCCCGACTGCTCCCGCGGCGGTTCTACGACCTGGTGATCGAGGTCGCACTCGTCCGACCCGGACCGATCCAGGGCGGCGCGGTGCACCCGTACATCCGCCGGCGCACGGGGGAGGAACCGATCACCTACATGCACCCGGCGCTCGAACCCGTGCTCGAACGCACCCTCGGGGTCCCGCTGTTCCAGGAACAGCTCATGCAGATGGCGATCGCGGTCGGCAACTGCTCCGGTGACGACGCCGACCTGCTGCGACGGGCGATGGGGTCGAAGCGCGGGCACGAGAAGATCGACCGGCTGCGCGACAAGCTCTACACGGGGATGGCGGACAACGGCATCCACGGTGCGGACGCCGACGCGATCTACGCGAAGATCCAGGCCTTCGCGAACTTCGGCTTCGCGGAGAGCCACTCGATCAGCTTCGCCCTCATCGTCTACGCGAGCGCGTGGATGCGGCTGCACTACCCGGGGGCGTTCCTGGCGGCGCTGCTCCGGGCGCAGCCGATGGGGTTCTACTCACCGCAGACCCTGGTCGCCGACGCCCGACGGCACGGCGTCCGCGTGCTGCGACCGGACATCCTGCGGTCCGGGGTCGACGCCACGCTCGAACCGCTGCCGGACGGGGACACCCCTGCCGGTGACGACGCGTGCCTGGCCACCGAGCAGCCCCCGGTGCTGCCCTTCGCCAAGGCGCTCCCCGACGACACCGCGAGCCACCGACGCGACGGTGCCTTCGCCGTGCGGCTCGGGCTCGCCGAGGTCGCGTCGCTCAGCCGGAAGAGCGCCGAGAAGATCGTCGCGGAGCGGGACGCGAACGGTCCCTTCCGCGACATGTCGGACCTGGCCCGACGGGTCGGGCTCACCACGCCGCAGCTCGAGGCACTCGCCGCTGCCGACGCCTTCGCCCCCTTCGACATCGACCGCCGCGGTGCGATGTGGTCGGCTGCCCAGGCGGCCGCCGAACGTCCGGACCAGTTGCCGGACACGCAGGTGTTCGTGCAGCCGCCGCTGTTCGGGCAGATGACGAGCGGGGACGTGCTCATCGCCGACATGTGGTCGACGGGCATGACGACCGACGACCACCCCGTCCGGCACGTGCGCGACCGCCTCGCCGCCCGCCGGGTGCTCAGCGTGCAGGACACCGCGACCGCCGAGACCGGACGACGGGTCGAGGTCGGCGGGATCGTGACGCACCGGCAGCGTCCGGCGACGGCCTCCGGCATCACGTTCCTGAACGTCGAGGACGAGACCGGGCTGGTCAACGTCATCTGCAGTGTCGGGGTCTGGGGGCGCTTCCGCCGGGTGGCGCGGGAGTCCCCGGCGGTGATCGTCCGGGGCATCCTCGAGCGCTCGCCCGACGGGGTCGTCAACCTGGTGGCGGACCGCATCGAGCACCTGTCGCTGTCCGTCCGCACCCGCTCGCGGGACTTCCAGTGAGCGGTCGTGCACGGGCGAGTGGTTGTGCTCAGCGCACCTCGGGCAGGCGGATCGTGACCTCGAGCCCACCGGTGGGCACGTTGCGGAGCGACGCCGTGCCTCCCGCCCGTTCCGCCACCGCACGCACGATCGCGAGTCCCAGCCCGGAGCCGCCGGGCAGGGCGCCGACACCGGTCGACGGGTCCGGGTTCGGGCGGGACGTCCGGGCCTCGTCCGGACGCGTGAAGCGGTCGAACGCCACGGGGATGAAGGACTCGGGGACGCCGGGGCCGTCGTCGGTGATCTGCAGCACGCCCTCGCCGCCGGTGCTCCGCCAGGACACGAAGATGCCGCCGCCGCGGGGGAGTGCCGCCACGGCGTTGCCCGCGATGTTCGTGACGAGCTGGGCCATCCCGCCGGTGTCGATCCGGTACCGCGGTTCGACGGTGCCACCGCCGATGCCCGGGCCGGAACCGCCGACGGCGACGGGCGGCTCGAGGTCGAAGTCGACGGTGACGTCCTTCGCCGAGGCGATGAGCCGGACGCGGTCGACCGCGGCCATCACCTCGTCGCCGAGGTCCGACCACGCGGTCTCGGGTCGTCGGTCGCCGTCCTGTTCACGCCGCTCGGACTCCTCGATCCGCGACAGCGCGAGCAGGTCGTTCGCCAGCCGCGACAACCGCGCGACGCTGTGCTTGGCGCGTTCGATGTGGGCGGCGAGGGCGGCGGCGTCGTTCCCGTCGAGCGAGGCGAGGTCGAGCTGGGTCGTCAGGATCGCCAGGGGTGTCCGGAGCTCGTGGCTGGCGTCCGACACCATCTGGCGTTCGCGCTCGGTCGCCTGCCGGGTCCGGGCGAGGAACGCGTTGAGCGTGGTCGCCAGGGATGCCAGCTCGTCCTGTGCGGGGCCCACCGGCAGTTCGGCACGCTCCGGGGCGACGGAGAGCCGTTCGGCTTCGCGGCGCATCCGGTTCACCGGGCGCAGTGCGGTGGTCGCGAGCACCCAGGACGCCACGCCGAAGGCGAGCAGGATCGCCAGGCCGGTCAGGGACAGGGTCGTCGTGAGGTCGTCGACGACGATGGCCTCGGCCTGCGAGTTGCGGGCGGCGACGACGGTCCAGCGGCCGGCCTCGTTGACGGGGTGCTCCACCACGACGCGGTACTCCGAGCCGGAGACGGTGATGATCGAGGTGCCGGCAGGGGTGGACCGCAGACTGCCGAGCGCCTGCTCGACACGGTCGGGCATCGTCGACAGCACGATCTCGCCGGACGGGGACACGACGGCGACGAGCTGCGCGTTGCCCGGCGGCGACAGGTCGGGGTCGCTGTCGACCTCGAGCGTGGCGACGTAGGGGTCGGCGTCGGCGTCGAGCAGCGTGCGCGTCGCACTCGCGACGACGCTCACCACCTGGAACCGCATCACGAGGACGAGCAGCAGGATGACGATCGCGGCGATCGCCGTCGAGCCGATCGTGATCCGGGCACGCAGCGACAGCAGACGCAGCGGCCGGATCGGACCGCCGCGTCGGCGGTCCGACCGTGGGGCGTCGTCGGCCCCGTTCACGCCCCGAGCAGATCCAGGCGGTACCCGCGACCGCGGACCGTGGCGATGGCGACGGTCGCCTCGTGCGCGGTGAGCTTCTTGCGGAGGTACGAGATGTACTGCTCGACCACGTTCGGGTCGACGTGCTGCGAACCGTCCCAGACCTCTTCGAGGATCTTCGGGCGGTCGACGACACTGCCGGCGGAGCGGGCGAGCAGTCGGAGCAGGGCGAACTCGGTGGGGCTCACGGCGACGCGCTGCCCCTTGATCGAGATGCGGCGCGCCTCGGAGTCGATCGACACGTCCCCGACCTCGATCGTGCGGGGAGCCCCGGCGGACTCGCGACGGCCGAGCGCACGCAGCCGGGCGGTGAGCTCGGCGAAGGCGAAGGGCTTGGTGAGGTAGTCGTCCGCGCCGGCGTCGAGCCCGAACACGCGGTCGTCGACGGCGTCGCGCGCGGTCACGAGCAGGATCCGCACGGGGTCCTCGCGCTCACGGATCCGCCGCGCGAGCTCGAAGCCGGACATGCCGGGCATCATCACGTCCACGACCGCCAGGTCGAACGCCTGCTCGCCGAGGGCGATGAGCGCCTCGACACCGTTCTCGACGGCCGTGACCCGGTACCCCTCGGCCGCGAGTCCGCGTTCCATCAGGGCACGCATCTCGTCGTCGTCCTCGACCACCAACAGCCGCATAGTGGACCTCCTCGAACCCATCGTGGCATCGAACCGGCGCGGAGGGCCGTTCTCCGGGTCCGACTCGCTGAATCTCGTCACAGGACAGAGCAGAACGGTCTGTCCCACGTTCTAGGGACGTGAGCGCCGCTTGCTTCGTTGCTAGGCTCCGGCAGCGGACAGCGCGACCCGATGCGCCGCCCGCACTGGGGGATCATGAACGACTCGATCGACCACCCGGCCATCGTGCGCCTGCGCGCCGAACTGGACGCCGCGTGGAAGGGCATCGGCGCCCTCGCGCAGCTGGAGGACGCTCCGCGCGACCGCGTGGTCGCGGAGCTGCGGACGGCCGTGCCGGACGTGGCGAGCCGTGCTGCGCGCGAGGTCGGCACCGAGGCCGTCGTCGCGGAGATCAGCCGGTACGCCGACGCCGGCATCCCAGGTGCGACCGCGACCGACGTCGTCCCGACCGCGGTGATCTGGTCCGACGTCGTCCGGACGGCGTCGGAAGCGGCATGCGCAGCGCGCTGAAGCGGACCGAGCGGCATGCGCAGCGCGCTGAAGCGGACCGAGCGGCCTGCGCAGCGCGCTGAACCGGACCGAGCGGCCTGCGCAGCACGCTGAACCGGACTGACTAGTCGTCCTCGCCGAGCAGCTCGCCACGCACCCGTCGGATGTCCTCGAGCAGCGCCCCGATGAGCACCCAGTGCCGGGAGCTTCGGCCGCACCACCTCGAGCGGCGCGGTGAGCGCCGGCTCCGAGGCCTCCGCCCACGGCTCGACGTCCGGTCCGAAGGCAGCGGCGTCCGCCCGGCCGGCCCCGTCCACCGGGTCGAGTCGTGTCGATTCGACCCGCGCACTGAGCGCCCGGACGTCCGCACCGATCCGTGCCACCTCGGTCGCGATGCCGTGCACCACCGGGTCGTCGCGCAGGTCCGGTGCGGTGTTGTCGCGGATCGCCCGGGTCATCCCGGTGACCCGGGTCACCAGGACGCGCAGGTGGTCGGTGGTCACCACATCGCGGTCGAGGATCGTCCGGTGCCGGCCGCCGCGCGGGTTCATCGTCAGGGACTCGCGCGCCGACCCCAGGGACGCCTCGGCCTTGGCGTGCTGCTGCCGCAGTGCCCGGGCGGCGACGAGCGCCTCGTCCCAGCGCTCGCGGTCCCACCCCTCGGTCAGGCCGATCGCGATCCGCTCGAACGCCACCGCGGTGTCACGGGCGAGCCGCGCGACGGCGAGGTGAGCCGGTTCGAGCAGCACGGGCGGCACGATGAGCGCGTTCACGACCAGGGCGACGATCGCACCGATCACGGTCTCGAGGATCCGGTCGGCGGAGTAGTTCGGCGTCACGACCCCGGCGGTGAGCACGAGCATCCCGCTGATCCCGACCTGGGTGGCCGAGGTCGGGGTGAGCCGGAGCGCCCAGGCGATGAGGATCGCGAGCACGATGACGAGCAGCACGACGAACACGCCGTCGCCGAGCAGCAGGTGGAACCCGGTGGCCAGCACGACGCCGATCACGACGCCCGCGCTCCGCTCGAGCCCCTTCACGAACGACTGGTTGATGCTCGGCTGCACCACGAGCAGGGCAGCGATCGCCGCGAAGGTGGGGAACGGCCCCTGGATGACCAGGCGGCAGAGGAGCACGGCTGCGACCACCGCGACGGCGGTCTTCACGACCTGCAGGAACGGCGTGCGACTGGAGCTGCGGAGGCGCGCGACCGGGTTCACACCGACCACGGTAGCCACCGGCCGCGCGCCGAGCCGTGCACGAACGCGACGAAACCCGCGCGACACGGTTGACTGATGTCGTGTGGCCCAACCATGAGCGCGTCATCCCGCAGGCCTTCGCCGGCTCCGGGACCTCCGTGGTGGCCGCGCGGGCGCACTCCGTCGAGCCCTCGGGCAACGGCTACCTGTACGGCTACGAGGTCGACACGGTGGACCGCAACGGCCAGCGCGCCACGGTCCTGACCTACGTCGACACCGGCGGCACCCACGACCAGAACAGCGCGATCGTCACCGATCCGGCGACGGGCGACCCGGTGTCGGTGTGGGCGTACCCGAACGATCCCGGCCTGCCGGTGCTGCCGCAGGTCACCTACCGCGACGCCGTCGCCGAGCTGCTGACCACGCTCGGCATGCCCGTCACCGACCCGGTGCTCACCGTGGCGGCGTACCGGCCCGGCAAGCGCGCGGTCGTGCGCGTGGACGCCCCCGAGCGCACGCTGTTCCTGAAGATCGTGCGTCCGCACCGGGTCGCACCGATCGTGCAGTCGCACGAGCAGTTCGTCGCGGCCGGTCTGCCCGTGCCGCGTGTGCTGTCCAGCCGTGGCGACGGCCTGCTCGTGCTCGAGCGCATCCGCGGCGTGCCCGCCGGCAGCCGGATCCTCGACATCGCCGACGACCCCCGCTTCGTGGCGTCGCTCGCCGCGCTGAGCGGCCGGGTCGCCACCGTCCCGATGACCCAGCAGGCGCGTGCCGACGCGATGGACCACGCCGACTGGCACCGTCGCACGCTCATCGCCGCGCTGCCGCGCGACGCCGAGGAGATCGACCGCCTGTACGACGCCATCGGCCGCCGCTCCATCGGCTGGTCGAGCTCGACCAAGCAGGTCGTGCACGGCGACCTGCACCTGGAGCAGGTGTTCGTCGACGAGGACGAGCCGTGGCGCATCTCCGGTCTGCTCGACATCGACACCGCGGGCTGGGGCTTCCCGGTCCGTGACGTCGGCGCCGTCGTCGCCCACCTCGTGGTCACCGGGCTCTGGCACCGGTCCCGCGGCGACGCCGAGCGCGGCGCCGCCGCCGAGCGCCTCGCCGACGCGATCGCCCGCGACTGGGTCGCGCGCAACCCGCGCGAGGCCGACCGCATCGGACCGGCCATCGGCGCCCAGCTGCTCGCCCACGCCGGCGGTCAGGCGACCACCGGCTCCGCCAACGGGATCCAGACCGCCCAGCAGCTCCTCGCCGCGACGCAGGCCGCCCTGGCGGACGCTGCCCCGAGCCTCCCGACCGGTGGTTCGACCCGCCCGCGGTCCGCACCGCAGGTCTGAGAGGCGACCGAAGAGCGGACGGGAGGCGCGGGTCGGGCCCGCCACGGGCCTCCCGTCCGCCGTCGCGACGCGCGCGGGCAACGCGTCGGTCGCCTCTGTCGGTGGTCCGGGAGTAAACTGAGCGCGCACGCACCGCGTTCCCGCGTGCCGCGTCGATTCCGGACGCAGCCGTCGATCACTTGATCGACGCGGGGACCGGGCCGTGACCGCCCCGAGGGGGCATCACGTGCGTGCGACGACGCCGGATCCCGGCGCGGACCGTCCGAACCTGCTCCCGGCAGGTGCTCGTGTGGAACGGCTCGCGGGAGTCCACCGGACGTCCCGATGCGGGGACCGGCGATGCGGTGGGCCACGGTGGCCCGCAGCCGAACCGGAGCCGCGCCAGGCCCCGGTGCAGGACTTCCCGCCCCACGGGCGGATCGCCCCGACGTGTGGGCGGAACAGGAGGAGCGTTGGCTCGATCAGGCACCCGGCGTGCTGCCGGCGGGACGCGGACCGCGTCACGTCGCACCAGGCCGCTGGACAACGACGGCGTCATCCCCGTCCTCGCCCGCGCTGTGCGCGAGGTCGAGGCCGCGGCACAGCGCGGACCGCTCAAGGCATCGAACCGGACGAAGTTCCAGGCGGTCGCCCTGCTCATGCGTGAAGAGCGCGCACGGGTGAAGGCCGACACGGAGCTCACCGACGCGCAGCGCGCCGAGCAGCTCAAGCGGCTCGACGGCGTGGCCACGATCCTGGCGAAGACGGCGGCGCGCGACACCAGCGTCATCCAGCTCCTCGCCGAAGAGGTCCAGGTGTCCGAGGCGACGCGTGCGGTCAAGCGCGACATGATGATCGCCGGCGGCATGGAACTGCAGCCGGAGGACCTCGTCATCGCGTCCGAGCCGGCCGCGGTGGTCGAGACCCCGGTGCGGGCCGTCGTGCCGCAGGCGGTCGTGCAGCGCCAGCTCGCGAACCCGTTCATGCCGCCGGACTTCGCCCTCGCCGACCAGCCCGTCGCACACCCGCGTCGCCTGGCGAACTGGGAACTGTTCGGACCGCTGTTCAAGTCGTTCGAGTACGGCGCGGGCGGGGAGCGGCGTCGATGCCGCTGCCGGAGCCCACGACGCTGCACTCGCGCTCGGGCACCACGCTCATGAAGCACCAGGCGGAACTCGTCGTCGCCGCCGCGCAGGGGCACCGCACGTTCCTGCTCGCAGACGAGCCCGGCCTCGGCAAGACCGCACAGTCGCTGCTCGCCGCCGATGCCGCGAACGCGTTCCCGCTGCTCGTCGTCGTGCCGAACGTCGTCAAGACGAACTGGGCGCGCGAAGCCGAGCGCTGGGTGCCGAACCACCGCGCCACGGTGATCCACGGGGATGGCAACGACCTCGACGGGTTCGCCGACATCGTCATCGTGAACTACGAGATCCTCGACCGGCACGCCGGGTGGCTCGGCAACTTCGGGTTCAAGGGGATGGTCGTCGACGAGGCGCACTTCATCAAGAACAAGGACTCGCAGCGCGCCCGGTTCGTGCTGCAGATCGCCGAGCGGATCCGGCAGCGCACCGCCGCGCCGCTGCTCATGGCGCTGACCGGTACCCCGCTGATCAACTCGGTCGAGGACTTCCGCACCATCTGGGAGTACCTCGGCTGGATCGACGACAAGAAGCCGCGCGCGAAGCTCATGAACGAGCTCGAGGAGATCGGTCTGACGCCGGCCGACCCTGGGTTCTTCGTCGAGGCCCGCCGTGCCGTCATCGACCAGGGCATCGTCCGACGCCGCAAGGTCGACGTCGCCGCGGACATCCCCGCCCGCCGGATCGCCGACATCCCCGTCGAGCTCGACGGTGACGAGGGTCGCTCCATCCGCGACGCGGAGCGCGAGCTCACCGCGAAGCTCGTCCGCCGCTACCACCAGGCGCTCGACGCCCGCACCGGGCAGGACCCGGTCGTCGGCATCGACCACAAGCTGGTCCGCCAGGTCGCGCGCTGGGAGCTCGAGGACCAGGACGCCTCGTCGACCGGCGAGAACGTGTTCTCGATGGTCCGCCGCATCGGCCGAGCCAAGGCCCAGCTCGCGGCCGACTACGCGGCACAGCTCGCCTCGAACGTCGGCAAGGTCGTGTTCTTCGCGAAGCACCTCGACGTGATGGACCAGGCGGAAGAGGTGTTCGCCCGTCGCGGCCTGCGCACCGCCACGATCCGCGGCGACCAGACCCCGACGCAGCGCACGGCCGAGATCGACTCGTTCGTGAACGACCCCGACGTCGCCGTCATCGTCTGCTCGCTGACCGCGGCCGGTGTCGGTCTGAACCTGCAGGTGTCGTCGAACGTCGTGCTCGCCGAGCTGTCGTGGACGAGCGCCGAGCAGACCCAGGCGATCGACCGTGTGCACCGCATCGGCCAGGAAGAGCCCGTCACCGCGTGGCGCATCATCGCCGCGCAGACGATCGACACCAAGATCGCCGAGCTCATCGACTCGAAGGCGTCCCTGGCCGCCCGCGCGCTCGACGGTTCGGACGAAGAGGTCGTCGACTCCGGTGACATCCAGCTCGACGCGATGGCTGCGCTGCTGACCGAGGCGCTCGGCGGCTAGGGCTGGCGCGCGGCGCTGACAGCAAAACACCGGTGTTCGCACTCTGAACCGCGTCATGCGCGTGTTCGGAGCGTGAACACCGGTGTTTTGCGGAGGGCCGCCGCTCAGATGCGGGACTGCACCTCGGCCAGGGACGGGTTCGTCGCCGTCGTGCCGTCGGGGAACACCAGCGTCGGCACGGTCTGGTTGCCGCCGTTGACCTCGGCGACGAGCTCGGCGGTGCCCGGGGTCTGCTCGATGTCGACCTCGGTGAAGGGCACCCCTGCCTTCGACATCTGGTTCTTCAGCCGGGCGCAGTAGCCGCACCACGTGGTGGTGAACATCGTGACGCCGCCGGCTTCGGGCGTGAACTGCTCGCGGGTGATCGTGTCGCTCATCCCTGCAGGCTAACCCCGGGTGCGGGGAATCCCCGCAGTGCCTGGTAGACAAGAGCGTGTGAGCCACACGCACCTCGAGATCGAGCGCACCTACGACCTGCCCGAGGGCGGTGCCCTCCCCGACCTCGTCGGCGCGGGCGGCATCCTCCGCACCGAGCACCAGGAGCCGTTCGAACTGGACGCGACCTACTGGGACACCGAGCGGTACGACCTGGTGGCGGCGCGGGTGACCGTGCGCCGCCGCACGGGCGGCCCCGACGCCGGCTGGCACATCAAGCGCTCGGAGTCGGACACGGTCCGCCACGAGCAGCAGTTCCCCCTGACCGACGACCCTGACACGGTGCCCGACGAGGTCCTCGCCGCGCTCTTCACGGAGCGTCGCGGTCGCGGGCTGCGTCCCGTCGTCCGGATCACCACCACCCGCACCGTCACCCGACTGCTCGACGAGGACGGCGACCAGATCGCCGAGCTCGCCGACGACCAGGTCACCGCCCAGCGCCTCGACGACGATGCTCCGGAGACCCCCCGCACCTGGCGTGAGGTCGAGATCGAGCCCGTCGACGGCGTCGACCCGCAGATCGCCCACGAGCTGTTCGCGGCCCTCGACGGGCGCTTCGCGGCCGTCGGCGCCGGCCCCGCCGCCGTCGCGTCCAAGCTGGCACGCGGGCTGGCAGGAGCACCGGCACCGCGCCTCCAGACCGAGGAGAAGCCGGCCAAGGGCACGACCGCACGCATCCTGGCGAAGCGGGTGCGCAAGCTGCGCGTCGCGCTGCTCGGCCAGGAGGCCCGGCTCCGCTCCGGCGACACGGCCGACCTCCGGCAGGCGGCCGACACCACCCTCGAGATCGCCGCGATCCTGGGCGCCTACCGCCCGGCGTTCCCCGACGGCGAGGCCGTCGACCGCGCCGCCGAGGCGGCGGACGGCCTGGCGGGCGTCACCACGCGGGCAGCGCTGGCCGAGTACCTGATCAACCGGCTGCCGCGGGCGTCGTCGCCGGCGCAGGACGACCTGGTCGACGCGAGGACCCGCGAGCGCATCCTCGCCTCGACCCGGGAACGTCGCGACCAGGCGGTGCGGGACGTCGTCGCGTTCCTGCACGGCGAGCCGTTCCTCGAACTGCTCGACGCCCTCGACGACGCTGCCGAGCGCCCGGCGCCGACGGCGTGGTCGCTCCGCGCACCGAAGCAGGTCGCGCAGGACGTCGGCGCCGACGTGAAGCCGCGTGTGCGCGAGCTCGTCCGGGCCGCCGTGGCCGACGACACCTCGGACACCGCCGCCGAGCGCGAGGCCGCCGACCGGACCACCACCGAGGCCGCGTGGCAGGAGACGATGCGCGCCCGGATGGCGATGGACGTGCTCGGCGACGACGCGTTCCCGCACGCGCTGTGGAAGCGGATCGGCACCGCTGCCGACGTGCTGACCGAACGGGTGCGGTCCCTGCACGCCCTCGACATCCTGCGGGCGAACGCGGCGATCGCGGAGCGCGGGGGTGAGGGCACGTTCGGGTACGGGGTGCTCGCGGGGGACCGGGTGCGCCTGGCCGAGGAGTCCTACGACGAGGCGGTGCACGCGCTCAACCGCGTGTGATCGGGGTGCGGGCGCTGCGTGCGCCGCTGGTCGCTTGGTGAGCAGAAGAGGTCGGGTCCCGCGTTCGGACCCGACCTCTTCTGCTCACGGAGTGCGCGGTGCGGCTCAGCCCGCGGCGATCGGGTTGGCGGTCGCTGCGGCGGGCGTCTCGTCGGCGAGCCCGAGCACGTCGAGCAGCCAGGCGAGCTCGAACGCCCGCTCCTTCCATGACGCGTAGCGACCGCTGACACCACCGTGGCCGGCGGACATCTCGGTCTTCAGCAGCACCGGAGCGCCGACCTCGCGGAGCTTCGCGGTCCACTTCGCGGGCTCGACGTAGAGCACACGGGTGTCGTTGATCGAGGTCACGGCGAGGATCTGCGGGTACTGCACGTCGTCGCGGACGTTCTCGTACGGGGTGTACTCGCTCATGTACCGGTAGACCTCGGCGTCGTGCAGCGGGTCGCCCCACTCGTCCCACTCGATGACGGTGAGGGGCAGGTCCGGGTCGAGGATGCTCGTCAGCGCGTCGACGAACGGCACGGCGGCCAGGATGCCGGCGAACCGCTCGGGTGCGAGGTTGGCGACCGCACCCATCAGGAGCCCGCCCGCGCTGCCACCCTCGGCCACAAGCCGGTCGGCGCTCGTCCGGCCGGACTCGATCAGGTGCTCGGCGACCGCGACGAAGTCGGTGAACGTGTTCTTCTTCGTCAGGGTCTTGCCGTTCTCGTACCAGTGCCGGCCGAGCTCACCGCCACCACGGACGTGGGCGACGGCGAAGACGACACCGCGGTCGAGCATCGACAGGCGCATGACGCTGAAGCCGGGGTCGATCGAGTGCTCGTACGAGCCGTAGCCGTAGAGGTGCAGCGGTGCCGGGGTACCGTCCTCGACGGCGTCACGACGCCAGACGAGCGAGATCGGCACGCGGGTGCCGTCCGACGCGGTCGCCCAGTCGCGCTCCTGCACGTAGTCGGCCGGGTCGTAGCCACCGAGCACGGGCTGGCGCTTCAGGACGGTGACCTCGCCGGTGGCCAGGTCGAGGTCGCTGACCTCGGAGGGGGTCACGAACGACGTGTACCCGATGCGGAGCGTCGGCTGCTCCCACTCCGGGTTGCCGCCGAGCCCCGCCGAGAACAGTGCTTCGTCGAAGGGGACCTCGTGCGCGTCGCCGTACCCGTCGCCCTCGATCGGGATGATCGCGACGCGGGGGAGCGCCTCGGAGCGGTACTCCAGGGCGAGGTGTCCGGCGAAGGCGTCGACCGACTCGATGCGGCGCTCGGTGTGGTGCGCCACGACGACGCGGCGGTCACGCTCTGAGGTCGGGTCGTCGGCGGGGACGTCGACGAGCTCGAAGTTCTCGGCGCCGTCGTTGTGCAGCACCAGGAACCGGTCGCTGCCGCCGACGATGGCGTGCTCGATCTCGTACTCGACGCCCTCGCGGCGAGGCCAGACGACCTGGAACTCACCGGTCGGGTCCGCGGCGTCGAGGACGTGCGCCTCGGATGTGATCTTCGAGCCGAGCTCGATGACGATGTACTGCGAGGAGCGGGTGACACCGACGCCGACCCAGTAGCGGTCGTCGGGCTCCTCGAACACCAGGACGTCCTCGGACGTCGCGGTGCCGACCGTGTGGCGCCAGATCTTGTCCGGACGCCAGGACTCGTCGACCGTGGGGTAGAACACGTAGCGGCCGGCCGGGTCGAACGTGGCGCCGGCCCCGGTGTTCGGGATCGCGTCGCCGAGGTCGGTCCCCGAGGCCAGGTCGCGCACGTGCAGGGTGTACCGCTCGTCACCCTCGACGTCGATGCCGTAGACCAGGCGGGTGCCGTCGTCGCTGATGTCGTAGGTGCCGAGGGAGAAGAACTCGTGGCCGTCGGCCAGGGCGTTGCCGTCCAGGACCACCTGCTCGCCGGGGAGCGTCGACTCGCCCTCGACGACGGCGGGCGGCGTCCAGTCGTCGGCACCGGCGACCGGCACGCGGCAGTGCACGCCGTACTGGCTGCCCTCGGCGGTGCGGGTGAAGTACCACCAGTCGCCCATGCGGACCGGTACCGAGAGGTCGGTCTCCTGCACGCGGCTCTTCACCTCGGCGAAGATGCGGTCCCGCAGCGGCGCGAGGTGCGCGGTGGCGGCGTCGGTGTGGGCGTTCTCGGCTTCGAGGTACGCCAGGGTGTCGGGGGATTCCTTGTCCCGCAGCCACTCGTAGTCGTCGACGAAGTCGATGCCGTGGTGGGTCCGTGTCACGGGCCGCTTCGCGGCGCTGGGCGGGGTGGATGCGGTGTGCTCGTTGCTCACCGTCCCACCCTATTCGCCCGCACCCCCGGTCAGGCCGCCGTGCGCTCGCGGCCGCCCACAGCGGCGTGCACCCGCTGCTCGAACGCCTCGAGCTCGGCGACCACGGCGGGTGCGACCCACGCGCGGTCACGGCGACGACCGGTGACCGGACGGAGCGCCCCTGCCAGCACCAGGTCGTGCGTGACGCGCTCGACCTGGTCGGCGGTGAGCAGGGTGTCCAGGTGCGCTTCGGTCAGGACGGGATCGTCGGCGAGTGCACGGCCGACCACGGCGTGCGGGCCCGAGGCGCAGGGGCCGGCGGACCGGTCGGCGTCGTGCTCGGCGAGCAGCAGGGCGCTCAGCGTCGCCTCGTCGCACACCGTCCCGATCGCCAGGGCCAGGTCGACCACGAACCCGGTGACCCGGCCGTCGCGGTACTGATCCAGGTGCCGGAAGTACCGCAGCCGGTCCGCCGCGAGCGCGGCGGACACCGGTGCCGTGACCGTGGTCGTCACCCCGCGTCGCCGGAGCACGGCCCCGATCAGCGCCCGCCCGATCCGACCGTTGCCGTCGGTGAACGGGTGGATCGACTCGAACTGCGCGTGGGCGATCGCGGCCTGGGCGATCGGGTGCAGGTCCACGCGGTGCACGAACGCGAACAGGTCGGCCATCAGCGGTGCCACGAGCTCGGGCGGTGGTGGCACGTGGACGGCGTCGCGGGGCGTGGCGCCGCCGATCCAGTTCTGCACGTCGCGGTACCGGCCGGCGTACCGTCCGTCGACCGGGTCGTCGCGCATCAGCAGGCGGTGTGCCTCGAGCAGGGACGACTCGGTGACGGTGCCCGAGTCCGCTCCGGACACCAGGTGCTCGACGGCGCCGCCGGCCCGGACGACCGCGGTGGCACCCGCGTTCGCCCGGATGCCGACGAGAGCCCGCGCCAGGTCGTCGATGGTCGCGGACTCGTCCTCGATCCGCGACGACGCGACGGCTTCGGTCCGGCCGAGCACGGACCCGAGCGGTGCGAGCCGGGAGCCGTGGTGGACGTCGAGGGCGCGCAGGGCCGTGGCGCTCCGGTCGAGCAGCGCGACGGTGTCGTCGTCGGGCGTCCACCGGGCCCTCGCGATGGACGGGGGCAGCGACACCTGCACGGTGGTCACCAACCGGTCGTCGCGGCAGCCGCGGACGGTGCTCCGCCACGGTCGCACGCTGCGTTCGTGCGTCGGCCAGGTGTCGCTCCGGTGTGCCATCCCGCGACGGTAGAACCACCCGGACGCTCGACGCCAGGAATCGGTATTCCGCCCGCTCGCCGCCGCCCGCACGCCCACGCGTACCGTTGGTGCCATGAGCAACTCCTTCGCGATCACCGGTGCCCACGTCGTCCCCGTCTCCGCCCCCGCCTTCGACGGCGGCGCGGTCGTCGTCGAGGACGGCCGGATCACCGCGATCGGTCCGGACGTCTCCCCGCCCGAGGGGATGACGGTCATCGACGCCGCGGGTTCGTGGCTCGTCCCCGGCTTCGTCGAGGCACACGGCCACGTCGGGATCCACGAGGAGGCCAACGGCGAGGCCGGCAACGACACGAACGAGATGACCGCCCCGAACATGGCCGGCGTCCGGGCGATCGACGCGATCGACATCGACGACGAGGGCTTCCGGGATGCGCTCGCCGGCGGCATCACGAGCATCGTCGTCAAGCCCGGCTCCGGCAACCCGATCGGCGGTCAGAGCGTCGCCATCAAGACCTGGGGCGGCCGCACGATCGACGAGCAGCTCATCTCCGACTCGGTGAGCGTGAAGAGCGCCCTCGGCGAGAACCCGAAGCGCGTCTACGGCGGCAAGGGCCAGACGCCCTCGACCCGGCTCGGCGTCGCGAAGGTCATCCGAGACGCCTTCGTCGAGGCGCAGAACTACCGGGCCGCCCGTGACGCCGCCGCCGCGAAGGACGAGCCGTTCGCCCGCGACCTGACGAAGGAGACGCTCGTCCGGGTGCTCGACGGCGAGCTCGTCTGGGACCAGCACACCCACCGCCACGACGACATCGCCACCGCGATCCGCCTGTCCGAGGAGTTCGGCTACCGGCTCGTCGTGAACCACGGCACCGAAGCGCACAAGATCGCCGACGTGCTGGCCGCCAAGGACATCCCGGTCATCTACGGCCCGCTCTTCACCAGTCGCTCGAAGGTCGAGCTCCGCGACCGCGGCATCCCGAACCTCGCCACGATCGCGGCGGCCGGTGTGCGGGTCGCCATCACGACGGACGCGCCGGTCGTGCCGATCAACATGCTCGTCGACCAGGCGACCGCCGCCGTGAAGGAGGGCCTGCCCGCCCAGACCGCACTCGAGGCGCTCACGGTCAACCCGGCCGAGTTCCTCGGGTTCGGGGACCGCGTCGGTCGGCTGGCCGAGGGGTACGACGCCGACCTCGTGCTCTGGGACGGCGACCCGCTCGACGCGACCAGTCGCGCGACGCGCGTCTGGATCGACGGCGAGTCCGTCTTCACGTGGGCCGACGGAGCCGGCGTCACCACGCCGCGCTGGTAGCGGGTGCAGAGCCTGGAGGCCCGGATCGCGACGTGCCTGCGGGTCGCGATCCGGGCCTCCAGGCCGTTGCGCCGGGGCGCCGCGCACTCAGACCTCGCGCGCCAGCAGGAAGTCGTTGATCCGCGTCGTGAGCTCCGCGTCGATCGGGCGCGCGTCGCCGTTCACCGAACGGATCGGCGCCGCCTGCCGCACGCTCGACACGAGCCAGAGCGCGTCCGCCGCCGCCAGGTCGGCGAGGGTGACGAGTTCGTAGGCGGTCTCGATGCCCTCCTGCTCGGCGAAGCGGAACACGTCGGCCTGCGTCGTGCCGGCCAGGATCCCGATGTCGGTGCGGGGCGTGACGAGCCGGTCGCCGACCTTCATGATCAGGTTGGCGCGCGTGCCCTCGAGCACGTAGCCGTCGCTCGAGACGAACAGGGCGTCGTCGGCGCCGCGGCGGACGGCCTCGCGCAGGGCGGCCATGTTGACGCCGTACGACAGCGTCTTCGCGCCCTGCAGCAGCCACGGCGAGGTGCGCTCGACGTCGTGCCGGTACCCGCGGTCCAGGACGACGACGGAGATGCCCTCGGTGCGTGCGGCCGTGGAGTCGCCCGACGGCGCCGCGTAGACCCACCCGGTCGGGCGGTCGGTGCCCTCGACGCCGCGGGTCAGGACGGTCTTGGCGAAGGCCTCGCGCACCGGGTCGAGTCGGGCGCAGACGGCCTCGATGGCCTGGCGCCAGGCCTCCGGATCAGGGGCGGGCAGGTCGAGCATCGCGGCGGAGCGGCCGAAGCGGGCGAGGTGCGCCTCGAGGGCCTGGGGCCGACCGTCGATGACCGTGATCGTCTCGAACACGCCGTCGCCGCGCGTCACGCCGAGGTCCTGCACCTGCACGTGCTCCTCGAGCGGCTTCGCCCAGGTGAAGGCGTCGGCCGCGGGGTCGTGCGGCGCGGCGTCGCGGGAGGGCTGGTTGAGGACGGCGAGCACGGTTTCGGTCATGCGTCCATCCAACCGCAGCTCAGCCGGCTTCGGGCAGCGCGCCCAGCAGCTTCCACACGGCGGGCGTCAGCTCGGGGTGCTGCAGCGCGATCCGGCGCAGCCGGTGGTACTCCTCGCCCAGCCTGGTGCCCTGCCCGGACGCCGGGTGGCTCGACCACTGCGCGTGCCGCTTGCCGATCGCCTCGTCCAGGTCGACGGCGTCCGCACGCAGGATCAGCACGACCTGCTCGTCGACGGTGGGGAGCGTCGGCATGAACTCCCACGGGTCCTCACCCTGACGGCTCCGGTGCTCGACGAGCATCGAGATCTCCTCGGCGGCCTCGGCGCGCAGCACTTCGAGGCTGCGCCCGGTCCTGCGGGGCTCAGCCATGGTGCCCCCGCAGCACGCCTGCCATGGGAAAAGCGTACGACACTCCATCGGTCACACTGGACGCGTGACCCTTCGCGACGAGAGCAAGTCCCAGCATCCCCGGGTGGTGGTCGTGTACCTGCTGCGCGACGGCGAGGCAGGCCCCGAGGTGCTGCTGGGGGAGAAGCGCCGTGGCCTCGGCACGGGCCGTCTGGTCGGCCCCGGCGGCAAGCGCGAGCCCGGCGAGTCGGCGGTCGAGACCGCCGTGCGCGAAGTGCGTGAAGAGGTCGGCCTGCAGCTCGACACGGTCGACCTGGAGGCCCGTGGCACGTTGGACTACCGGTTCCCGTACCGACCGTCCTGGTCCCAGGTCTCGGACGTCTTCGTCTGCCGCCGCTGGCAGGGAGACCCGTCGGGCTCCGATGAACTGGAGCCGCGGTGGATACCGGTCGACACCGTGCCCTACGACGCGATGTGGGACGACGCCCGCTACTGGCTGCCGGGGGTGCTCGCCGGTGGCAGCGTCCGCGCGCGGTTCACGTTCGCCGAGGACGACGCGACGGTCGCCGGGTTCACCGGGACGGGCGTCGGCGTGGGTGACTAGCGGCTAGCGCGGCTGCTGGGTGCGGGTGCTGCCGGTGCGCGCTTCCTCGGCGGCGGCCATGACGTCGGCGTCGCCGCTCCGGCCGCCCAGGGGCCGCACGAAGAAGTCGATGATGCCGACGACGATCGCGCCGATCATCGAGAACATCGCCCACCCGACGAACAGCCCGGCGGTACCGCGGCCGTCGGCGGGCGCGAGCAGGACGCTCGCGGCGTAGAAGCCGACCGTCAGCACGAGGAACACGACGACGACGGTGATGAGGACGCGGTGCCAGGTGATGCGCGGGTTCATCCGATCAGGATACGCGTCAGCGGTCGGCGTGCTTGCCGTGCTGCGCCGCCGCCGGTCGCGGTTCCTTCCGGTTCGCCGGGCGCTGCACGGCGATGCGTCCGGTCGGCGTCCCGCTGGGCTCGAGGCCGTCGCGACCGCCGGTGAAGACGTCACCGCCGGTGCGGTCGTCCTCCCAGTCGTCGTCCCGCAGCACGCTCAGGGTGCCGGTCTCGGTGGAGGTCAGGCCGTGGCGCTCGAGCTCGGCGTCGCGCTGCCCGCCGAGGAACTCGCGGTTGGCCGTGTTGGCGTCCTGGAACATCGTGGTCCGGCCGGTGACGATCGCCCGGATCCGTCGGCGCTCCCACCACTTCTTGCCGAAGTACATCAGCACCAGGCCGGCCGTGGCGTAGCAGGCCATCGTGATCAGGCCGCGAGCCGGGCCGGGGCCGACGCCGTAGACCTGGTGCTTGATCATGTCGACCATGCTCGAGCCGACGACGACGTTGTTCAGCCAGGCGAAGGGCTCGGGCATGAACCACTTCGGGTAGGCGCCGCCGGACGACGGCATGGACAGGAAGACGAAGCAGATCATCGCGGGTGCGGCGATGAACCGACCGACGAAGTAGCTCAGGCCGTTCACCGCGAGGCCGATCGCCACGATCCAGCCCCAGGCGATGAGCACGAGCTGGATCCAGTGCCCGTGGATGGCGCCGAGCACGGGCCCGGCGAGCGTGTTCGTGATGAGCGAGATGACGAGGCCGCCGACCACGATGACCGTCATCCGGGTGCGGTGCCGGAGCGGGCCGCCCATGATGCCGATGAACATCGCGACCATGTAGCCGCCGATGCACCACGCGAGCATGACGTACATCGCGACGGTGCCGTACTCGTCCCACGCCGGCAGGGGTGCGAGCTCGGTGACCTTCGGGGTGGCGACGCCCAGGCCGGTCAGCACCGCGGTGAGGGTGGCCGGTACGAGGCTCGCGACCTGGAACTGGTGCGCGCTCGCCTTGAAGAACTCGTTCGCAGCGGGGTCGTACGCGACCGCCATCGAGCCGCCCACCACGTCGCGCTTCGCCTGCGCGAGCGAGTCGTACGTGTGGAACACGAACTCGCCGGGCAACGCCTGCTGCACCGCCCGCACGAACGCCGGGTCACTGCCGATCAGGGCGATCGGGACGTCGTGTGGGTGCGGGGCGTGGAACGCGAAGACGTAGCACAGGCAGAACCCGACGATGAAGAACAGCGGCATCCAGAGCTGCAGGCCGATCAGCTGCAGCGACGGGTGCAGGGTCGAGTACCACCGGCGGTAGGCGCCGTGCTGCTGGGGCGCAGGAACCGGAGCCTGTCGCCGGGGTCCCGAACGCGTGTGCCCGGCGACCTTGCCACCACGACGGGGCTTGGTCCCACGTGCGGAGGGCCGGGACCCGCGCGGCTTCGGCGGCGTGGGACGGGGACCGCCGGGGCGCTCCGGTCCGTCGTCGTTCCTGGGGACGTCGTTCCGCGGCGTGCTCACTCGGCGCTCTGCTCCTGCTCTCGATCGGAGCGCCAGGATACGCCCGGGGTGCTCAGGAGCGACTGCGCGACGCCTGCGCCGAGTCCATCGCGAGCTCCTCGGCGTCGAGGGTCACGAGCACGCGGCGCATGACCTCCTCGTCGAGGTTCCCCTTCTCCCGCTCCTCGAGCACGATCTCGCGGCGGCGGTCGAGGAGCTCGCGCCGGATGTCCTGGATCTGCGAGCCACGCAGGCGCAGTGCGACGTTCCGCCCTTCGTCCTCTTCTTCCTCGGCGTCCTGACGGAACGTCTCGGCCTGTCGCTCGAGTCGCGCCTTCAGCCGGTTCACCACCGAGTCGACGGCCTCCGAGCCGTACTGCTTCGCCCACGCCGGACGCCGCTTCTCGAGCAGCTCGATCGCGGCCTCGGTGGTGCGCTGGTTGAGCCGCATCTCGCTGCGCACGTCCTCCTCGCCCTCGGCCGGGTCCTGCACCTTGAGCGCGCGTATGACGAACGGCAGGGTGAGTCCCTGCAGCAGCAGGGTGCCCACGGTGACGAAGAAGGCGATGATGAAGATCGTGTCCTGTGCCGGGATCTGCGTCGGGCTCGCCACGACGGACACCGCAGCCGCCAGGGTCACCACACCGCGCATACCCGTCCACGAGATGACGGTGAGCTCCCGCCAGTTGAGCTTCGGCTCGGCGGAACCGCGCATCCAGCGCAGCGAGGGGTGCCCGCGGGACAGCTTGATCCGCAGTGGCCGGAGCCACTTCCCGTTGAAGCGGTTGCGCGCGTAGGACTCGAACACGAACAGCGGCCGCACCAGGATCACGACGACGAGCACGACGGCCGCGGCGGTGAGTGTCTGCCCGAGGCTCCGCTCGCTCTCGACCAGGTCCTGCACGACGGTGTTGAGCTGCAGGCCGATGAGCGCGAACACGAAGCCCTCGAGGATGACGTCGATGCTCGTCCAGAGTGGACGTTCCTGCAGGCGGGTGGCGTAGCCCTCCTTCGGCGAGTTGTAGCCGATGTACAGGCCGGCCGTGACGACCGCGATGACCCCGGAGCCGGACAGGTCCTCGGCGAGGATGTAGGCGACGAAGGGCAGCAGGATGCTCATGATCGTCTCGACCACGGGGTCGTTGATGCGCATCCGGATCCAGTGCACGACGACGCCGAGCACGATGCCGACGACCAGACCGACGCCGATCGCCAGGCCGAAGATGCCGAGGTCCTGCCAGACGGTCAGTGAGGTGCCCGCGATGATGAGCGTGAACACCCGCACCAGGGTCAGCGAGGCCGCGTCGTTGATCAGGCTCTCGCCGGACAGCACGGTCATGACGCGTCGGGGGAGTCCGAGCTTCCGGCCGATCGCGGCGGCGGACACCGCGTCCGGCGGGGCGACGATCGCGCCGAGCAGGATCGCCGCCGGCAGCGTCATGTCCGGGATGAGCAGGTACGCCACCCCGCCGACGACCAGGGCGGTGACGATCACCAGGAAGATGCCGAGCCGTCGGATCTGCTTGATCGAGCCGCGGAAGCTCTGCCACGACACGTCGAGGGCCGCCGAGTAGAGCAGCGGCGGCAGGATCACCGTGAGGATGACCTCGGAGTCGATCTCCATCGGCGGCAGCCCGGGCAGGAACGAGGCGGCCAGGGCGACCGCCGTGACGAGCAGTGGCGCGGGGAGTCCCTTGGCCCGGGCGAACCCCGTCACCGCGAGCGATCCGATCAGCAGGATGAGGAGCTCAGCGGTGTCCATGGAAGCATTCTCCCATCGGCATGGTTCCGAAGCTGAACGAGTGTGAAGCTGCGGTGAACAACGGGTTGCCGATCAGGTTTGCTCGAAGGGCCGACGCCTGGGACACTTGCCCGCGGTGGACATCACACTCATAGTCGTCCTGGTCATCGCGTTGGCCCTCTTCTTCGACTTCACAAACGGTTTTCACGACACCGCCAACGCGATGGCGACCCCGATCGCGACCGGCGCCATGAAGCCCAAGGTGGCGGTCACCGTCGCCGCGGTGCTCAACCTGGTCGGTGCGTTCCTCAGCACCGCCGTGGCGACGTCGATCTCGCACGGGTTGATCAACGAGGGGCCCGGTGGCGTCGCCATCAGCCCGGAGATGATCTTCGCGGGCCTGATCGGGGCAGTCGTCTGGAACATGATCACATGGCTCCGCGGGCTGCCGTCGTCGTCGTCGCACGCGCTGTTCGGCGGGCTGATCGGTGCCGCGATCGTCGGCGCCGGGTTCCAGTCGGTCAACTACGTCGCGCTGCTGACGGTGGTGATCATCCCCGCGTTCGCCTCGCCCGTGATCGCCGCGCTCGTGTCGTTCCTGTCGACGCGCATCGCGTACCGGATCACGAAGCGTCCGGTGTTCCCGAACGAGCGGGGCGGCTTCCGCATCGGGCAGGTCTTCACCAGCTCGATGGTGTCCCTGGCGCACGGCACCAACGACGCGCAGAAGACGATGGGTGTCATCACGCTGACCCTCATCGCCTCGGGCGCGCAGTCGTCGAACCAGGGCGTGCAGTTCTGGGTCGTCGTCGCCTGTGCCCTCGCGATCGCCCTCGGTACCTACACGGGCGGTTGGCGCATCATCCGCACCCTCGGCTCGGGCATCACCGAGATCCGTGCGACGCAGGGCTTCGCCGCCGAGGCCTCGACCGCCGCGACGATCCTCGCCTCCAGCCACCTCGGCTTCGCGCTGTCAACCACGCAGGTGTCCTCGGGCTCCATCATCGGTGCCGGGCTCGGCCGCCGCGGCTCGAAGATCCAGTGGTCGACCGCCGGCAAGATCGTCATCGCCTGGTTCATCACCCTGCCCGCCGCCGCCGCGGTCGGTGCGGTCGCCTCGGGCATCGCCCGCCTCGGCGTCATCGGGCTCGTGCTCGACGCCGTGATCGGTGCCGTCGTCATCCTCGGCCTGTACCTGTGGTCGCTCCGGAAGCCGCACGAGCAGGCCTCCGCGATCGAGGTCGACGTCGCCGCGAACGCGGTCCTGACCCGCAAGGAGCTGCGTGACATGCAGCGCAAGAAGCGTGCCGACGCGGTCGCCCAGCGTCGCGCCGAACTGAGCCGCGAGCGCACGCTGCGTCGCATGGCGGCCCGCAAGGGGGGCCGTCGCTGATGGGCATCGACTGGTTTGCATTCCTCACCGTGGCGCTCGTCGCCGTGGTCTCGTCGTGCTTCGTCGTCGCCGTGTACTCGGTCGGCCTCCGTCTCTGGAGCGCCGCTGACACCCGCGAAGGCAAGTTCACCGTGAAGGACGACGGCACGATCGGCCCGGCCACCGCCGGCTTCCCGAACCCGGCCGGAGCCTCGGCAGCGGCACGTGCGCTCCGCGCAGCGGCCATCGCCTGCTTCGTCGTGTGCGGCGCCGTCGTGCTCTACGGCATCTACCTCATCGTCCCGCAGTTCCACTGACGGGCCCGCTCACCGAGTGAGCAGAAGACGCCGGGTCGCCCTTCGCGACCCGGCGTCTTCTGCTCACTCGTCCCGCTTTCACCGCGTGCGCTGCGCGAGCGGGCGAAATACCCGCGTCTTCGCGCGCAGGAACCCCGCCATCTCGCCCGCTCGCGTCCGGGCGTGAGCGTGGGTCGGACGGGAGGCCCGTGGCGGCCTGGCACCGCGCCTCCAGGCCGTCGCGGGCGAGCGGGCGGAATGCCGGCGTGCGTTGCCGAGGCGACCGCGGGATTCCGCCCGCTCGCGCGGGCGGCGCGTTCGGTGAGCAGAAGGTGTCGGGTCGCCGTCTGGGACCCGACATCTTCTGCTCACGAAGTGCAAGCGAGGGCGTCCGGGCGTGAGCGTGGGTCGGACGGGAGGCCCGTGGCGGCCTGGCACCGCGCCTCCAAGCCGTCGCGGGCGAGCGGGCGGAATGCCGGCGTGCGTTGCCGAGGCGACCGCGGGATTCCGCCCGCTCGCGCGGGCGGCGCGTTCGGTGAGCAGAAGGTGTCGGGTCGCCGTCTGGGACCCGACGTCTTCTGCTCACGAAGGGCGAATGGTGCCGTCGCGCAGGAACGCGCGGTCCCACCAGCCCCGGCGCGTTCCCGGACCGGCCGGACGGACGGGACTAGCCTCGACGTGTGACCGGCAACGAGGAGGCACCTGTGACGACGACGACGCGGACCGAGAGCGACTCGCTGGGATCACGGGAGGTCCCGAACGACGCGTACTGGGGCGTCAACACGTTGCGGGCCCTGGAGAACTTCCCGATCACCTCGGTCCCGATCGCCGTGTACCCGGACCTCATCGAGGCGCTCGTCACCGTCAAGCAGGCGGCGGCACGGGCGAACCGGGCGATCGGTGTCCTCGACGAGGAGCGCGCCGACGCGATCGACCGCGCGGCGCAGGAGGTCCGCGACGGGGCGCTCCGCGAGCAGTTCGTCGTCGACGTCGTGCAGGGCGGCGCCGGGACGAGCACGAACATGAACACGAACGAGGTGCTCGCGAACCGGGCCCTCGAACTCCTCGGGCGGGAGCGTGGCGACTACGCGTACCTGCACCCGATCGACCACGTGAACCGCAGCCAGTCGACGAACGACACGTACCCGACGAGCATCAAGATCGCGATGATCTTCGGGGTCCGTCGTCTGATCGTGCAGCTCGAAGAACTGTCGGCGGCGTTCGCCGAACGGGGCCGCGCCTTCGCCGACGTGCTGAAGGTGGGCCGGACGCAGCTGCAGGACGCCGTGCCGATGACCCTCGGGCAGGAGTTCACCGGGTTCTCGCACACGATCCAGGAGGACGCGGACCTGCTCCGCAAGGTGATGCCGCTGCTCGCTGAGATGAACCTCGGCGCGACGGCGATCGGCACCGGGATCACCGCGGACCCGCTCTACCGCGACGAGGTCCGTCGGCAGCTGCAGGAGGCGAGTGGCATCGACGTCGTCACCGCCCCCGACCTCATCGAGGCGACGAGCGACGCCGGTGCGTTCATGACCCTGTCCGGCACGGTGAAGCGCAGCGCCGCGAAGCTCTCGAAGATCTGCAACGACCTGCGGCTGCTGTCGTCCGGTCCGCAGGCGGGCCTCGGCGAGATCACGTTGCCCGCTCGCCAGGCCGGCTCGTCGATCATGCCGGGCAAGGTCAACCCGGTGATCCCCGAGGTCGTGAACCAGATCGCCTACGCGGTCGCCGGGGCCGACACCACCGTGACGATGGCGGCGGAGAGCGGGCAGCTGCAGCTCAACGCCTTCGAGCCGATCATCGCCCACTCGATCCTGCAGTCGCTGCAGTGGATGTCCCGCGGCTGCGCGACCCTGCGCGAGCACTGCGTCGTCGGTATCGAGGCGAACGAGGCGAAGCTCGCTGCCCAGGTCGACACGAACGTCGGCGTCGTCACCGCGCTCACGCCGTACATCGGGTACGCGGCGGCTGCGTCGATCGCGCACACGGCGCTGACCACCTCGACGCCGATCTCGACGCTCGTCGTGGCCGCGGGGCTGATGGAGGAGGACCAGGTCATGCGGGTGCTCAGCCCGGCACGGCTGTCGGGCATCGAGCTGGCGACGGGCGCGATCCCGATCATCACCGAGGAGATGCTCGACGCCGAGGCGCGCAAGCGCTGAGGCGGGGCGTCCGCGCCGACAAGCACGCGCGCACGCGCGCCCACGCACGCGCCCCACGCGGCGCGCCCGCACGCACCCGTCAGGGCAGCGGCCGCTCGCCCACCCGCACCTGCTGCGCCATCGCCCGCAGGTGCTCCTCGCCCGGGGTCAGCTCGGCGTGCTCGTCCTCGGCCACCCGCGCGGCCTCGGCCCGCACGTGCTGCGCGGCCGCGATGTCCTGGTCCCGCCAGCGCGCGAGCGTGAAGTTCCGCGTGACGTCCCGCAGCGGCAGCCGGATCGACTCGTCCGCTTCGATGCCGGCGAGCAGCTGCCGCATCCGGATCACCTCGGAGTCGAGCTCCCCGCCGACCACGAGCACGAAGTTCGAGATGTACAGGTAGACGAGCAGCAGGATCGCGCCACCGAGCCATCCGTAGGCGCGGTTCCCGCCGCCCAGGGTCTCCACGTACAGCGCGAACCCCACCGTCGCGATGGCCCAGGTCACGATCGCGAACGCGGCACCGGCCGACACCCACCGCAGCTGCGGAGTCTTCACGTTCGGCGTCGCGTAGTAGAGCACCGCCACCATCACGACGAGGTCGGCCGCGAGCACCGGCCACTTCACCACGTTCCACACGTCGTCGATCCAGGGCGCCCACCCGAGCTGTCGGATGACGGCTTCGGAGATCGTCGGCGTGCCGAGCAGGATGACGATGGCGACGGCGCCGCCGACCATGACGAGCAGCGTGACGAGGAGCATCATGCTGCGGAACTTCCAGATCCGCCGGCCCTCCTCGACCTCGTAGGCGGTGTTCATCGCCCGCCCGAACGCCGTCGCGTAGCCGGACAGCGACCAGAGCGTGAGCACGACGCCGATCGTGAACCCGAGCCACGGGTTGTCCAGGGTCAGCAGCTGCCGGAGCGGCCCCTCGAGGTGCTCGGCGGTCTCCGGCCGGACGATGAACCCGAGGACCTCGACGATGTCGGTCAGGCTGTCGCCCTTGCGGTCGACGATGGACAGCGCCGACACGACCGCCAGCGCGGTCGGGAACACCGTCAGCAGCGCGAAGAACGTCAGGGACGCGGCCGCGTCGACGACGCGGTGCCGGATGACCGAGTGGTAGGTGCGCCGGACGACGGCGCGGACTCCGGTCCGCTGGAGGTCGCGCGATGCGCTGTCCGGCATGTCTCGTACGGTACCCGACACGTGCGGTCCTGGAGGCCCGTGGCGGGCCCGCCCCGCGCCTCCCGACCGCCTGTTGGTCGCGCTGGTGCGCCGGCAAGACACCGGTGTTCACGCTCCGCACCGCGGAACGCGGGTGTTCCACGCGCGAACACCGGTGTTTTGCGGCCCCGACCCCGACGGCCGCCCGAGGTCAGTTGGCGTGCGGGTGCAGGGCGTCGTAGCGGCGGAACGACGGGACCATCCGGAGGAGCAACGCGACGAGGCCGATGATGAGCACGCCGCCGATCACCGGCGGGTACGCGATGCCGGCCGCGACGACCAGGCCGGCGTACAGGTCGCCGAGCCGCGGGCCGCCCGTGACGACGACGATGAAGATGCCCTGCAGTCGACCGCGCATGCCGTCCGGCGACGCCGCCTGCAGGATCGTGTTCCGGAACACCGAGCTGACGTTGTCCGCGCCGCCGGCCATCGCCAGGAACAGCGCCGCGAGCCCGAGGGCCGGCAGGATCTCGACGCCGAACGCCTCGCCCGAACGGCCGCCGAGCACGTGCGCCAGCGCGATGACCACACCGAACGCCGCGATCGCCCCGCCGTACGCCGTGATGGCCCAGCCGACGGCCTCACCCTGGCGTCGGACGTGCCCGAGCGGCCCGGAGAACACGCTCGACAGCAGCGCCCCGATCGCGTACGCGGCGGTCAGGGTGCCGACGGTGATCGACCCACCGCCGATGACGAGCGCGCCGATCGCGGGGAACAGCACACGCGGCTGCCCGAAGGTCATCGCGATGATGTCGAGCACGAACGTCATCGTGATGTTGCGCGACCGCCGCAGGAACTTCGCGCCCTCGATGAGCGAACCGAGCCCGGGCCGCAGTGCGTCGTGGTCGGCGGCCATCCGGGGCAGCGTGAACACCCCGAGGAACGCGAACGTGAACAGCACGACGTCGATCGTGTAGGTCGGCGCGAACCCGACGCTCGCGATGAGCACGCCGGCGATCGCCGGACCCACGGTGACCTGGAACCCGGACGCGATCCCGCCCAGGGCGCTCGCCGCGGGCAGCAGGTCGGTACCGACGAGCCGCGGGACGATGGCCGAGCGGGAGGCATTGCTGACGGTGGCGGCCACGGCGTTCACCGTCGCGAGCACGTAGAGCAGTGCGACGCTGTGCAGGTCGAGCCAGGCGTGCGTGGCGATCAGGGCGACGGCGACCCAGGCGATGATCGACGACACGAGCGCGACGAGGCGTCGGTCGAAGGCGTCCGCGAGCATGCCGCCGTACAAGCCGGCGACGATCATCGGCACGAGCGCGATGACACCCACCAGGGCCACGGCGAACGTCGAGCGGGTGATCTCGTAGACCTCGAGCCCGACGGCGACCGTGGTCATCTGGGTGCCGATGCCGGCGATCGCGGTGCCGGCCCAGAGCCGGGCGAAGGCGGGGGAGCGGCGGAGCGGGGTGAGGTCGGCGAGCAGGCGGCGGCGCGGCGGTGCGGGAGTCGATGGTGTCACGGTGGAACCATTCTGCGGGCTGGACGCTCGTTGCGCGTGCCCGGTGCGCGCTCTGGTTGACTGATCGGCATGACTGACCTGAACAGCAAGCCCGAGTTCGACGCCCCCGAGGGCCCCGCCCCCACCGAGCTCGTCATCACCGACATCGTCGAGGGTTCCGGCGAGGAAGCGTCCGCCGGCTCCACCGTCAAGGTCCACTACGCCGGGGTCGAGTACGAGACCGGCGAGGAGTTCGACAGCTCCTGGAACCGCGGCGAGCCCATCGACTTCCCGCTCGCGGCCCTGGTGCGCGGCTGGCAGGAGGGCATCCCCGGCATGAAGGTCGGCGGTCGCCGCAAGCTCGTCGTCCCGCCGGAGCTGGCCTACGGTCCTGCCGGTGGTGGGCACTTCCTGTCCGGCAAGACCCTGATCTTCGTGATCGACCTGCTCGGGGTCCGCTGATGCAGGTCGGTGCCCCGACGATCGAGCTGAACGACGGCCACCGGTTCCCGGAGCTCGGCCTCGGCACCTACGGCCTGAACGGCGACGAGGGTGCTGCCGCGGTCGGCACCGCGATCGCGAGCGGCTACCGGCTGCTCGACACGGCGCTGAACTACGGCAACGAGGACGCCGTCGGCAAGGCGGTGCGCGAGTCCGAGGTGGCGCGCGAGGACCTCGTCGTCACGTCGAAGCTGCCCGGCCGGCACCACGGCTACGACGAGGCGCACCGCTCGATCGACGAGACCCTCGGCAACCTGGGGCTCGACCACGTCGACCTGTACCTGATCCACTGGCCGAACCCGTCGGTGGACAAGTTCGTCGACACCTGGAAGGCGTTCGTCGACCTCCGCGACAGCGGCAAGGTCCGCTCGATCGGCGTCTCGAACTTCACGCCGGAGCACCTCCGCCGCATCGTCGACGCCACCGGGGTCGCCCCGGCCGTCAACCAGGTGGAGCTGCACCCGTACTTCCCCCAGGCGGAACTGCGGAAGGTGCACCAGGAGCTCGGCATCGTGACCGAGAGCTGGAGCCCGCTCGCGAAGCGGTCGGAACTGCTCACCGAGCAGCCGATCGTCGACGCCGCCGCCGCGCACGGTGTGGCCCCCGGCCAGGTCGTGCTGCGCTGGCACGTCCAGCTCGGTGCCGTGCCGGTGCCGAAGTCGGGCGACGCCGCCCGTCAGAAGGAGAACCTCGACGTCTTCGGCTTCGAGCTGACCGACGACGAGGTGCAGGCGATCTCCGCGCTCGAGCGCGGTCGTCTGTGGGACGGCGACCCGGACACGCACGAGGAGATGTGACTCCGACGCGACCCTTCGGGGACAGCGGGGCTCCCGGTGGGCAGTACACTGGTTCCCCCTCTTCCCGAAGGGTTGCGTGTGTCCGAACCGACCGAGATCGACCGTGAACGCGGCTACGTCGACGGCCTCTTCCGTCGTCTCGACGAGCTGACCGCCGAGGCTGAGCAGCGCCTCGCCGAGACCCGCCGACAGGCGGTCGGCGGGAACCACCAGAGCCGCAGCGAGCGCGACGCGTACGCGCGGCTCTACGAGGACACCGTCGCGACGCTCGAGCGGGTGGGGGACCGTCTGGTCTTCGGCCGGCTCGAGGTCGCCGAGCCCGACAACCCCGACGACACCTTCCGGTACATCGGCCGTGTGGGGCTGCGCGACGCCGAGCACCGGCCGCTGCTGCTCGACTGGCGCGTCCCCGGTGCGAGCGCGTTCTACCAGGCCACCGCAGCGCACCCGATGGGCATGCGGTCCCGTCGGCACCTGTCCCTGCAGGGCCGTCGCGTGGTCGGCGTCGAGGACGAGGTGTTCGACGCCTCGCTCTACGACGACGAGCGCACTCACCTGCAGGGCGAGGGGGCGCTGCTCGCCGCGGTGACCGCCGAGCGCACCGGCCGGATGACCGACATCGTCGCGACGGTCCAGGGCGAGCAGGACCGCATCATCCGCTCCCCGCTCGAGGGCGTGCTCATCGTGCAGGGCGGCCCCGGCACCGGCAAGACCGCCGTGGCGCTGCACCGGGCCGCCTACCTGCTCTACTCGTACCGCGAGCGGCTGCGGGGCTCCGGCGTGCTCATGGTCGGCCCGTCCCCGGCGTTCCTGACGTACATCGAGCAGGTGCTGCCGTCGCTCGGTGAGACCGGTGTCGTGATGGCGTCGCTCGGCTCGCTCTACCCGGGCGTGCACGCGACGACGCACGACACCCGCGACGTCGCCGCCGTGAAGGGCGCAGCGCAGATGGCGTCACTCCTTCGGCGGGCCGTGCGCTCGCGCCAGGTCGTTCCGACCGAGTCGGTCACGCTCGACGTCGAGGGCGAGCGGCTCGTCGTGCCGCCGCAGCTCGTCGCCGACGCCATGAAGCGTGCGCAGGACCGCGGCAAGCCGCACAACGCCGCTCGCGTCACGTTCAACAAGATCGCCCTCGACGCGATGACCCGCCTGCTCGCCGAGCAGCTGCGGGAGCGTGGCACCACGGTGGACGAGGCCGACGAGAAGGTCCTGCGCGAGGACATCCGGAGTTCGTACGACGCCCGCGTGCTGCTCAACACCGCGTGGCTGCCGCTGCCGCCGGAGAAGTTCCTCGAGGACCTCTACGCCCGGCCGAACTGGCTCGCCTCGCTCACCCCCGACTGGACCGCGGAGCGCCGAGCCCTGCTGCAGCGTGCCCGAGGGGCAGCCTGGACCGTCGAGGACGTCCCCCTGCTCGACGAGGCCGCCGAACTGCTCGGCCCGTTCGACCCGACCGGCGGCGCCGCCAAGCGCGCGGCGAAGGCCAGCCGGAACCGCGACATCGAGAACGCCCGCCAGGCCATCGAGAACATGGGTGTCGAGGGCATCGTCAGCGCCGAGCAGGTCGCCGGCTCGTTCGCCGAGGGCGGCGACCCCCGCTCCACGGCCGAGCGCGCCGCCGACGACCGCGAGTGGACCTACGGGCACATCGTCGTCGACGAGGCGCAGGAGCTCTCGCCGATGCAGTGGCGCGTGCTCGCCCGCCGCAACCCGCTGCGCTCGTTCACGATCGTCGGCGACATGGCGCAGGGTTCCTCGCCGGGTGCCGCACGCACCTGGGATGACGTCATCGGGGCGCTCGCGCGTCGCCGACGCGGCCGTGCGCCGCAGGTGCCGCTCGACCACCGCATCGAGCAGCTCACGGTGAACTACCGCACCCCGCGCTCCATCGTCGAGGCCGCCGGAGCCTTCGCGGACAGCGCCGGCCTCACCGTCACCCGCAACGAGGCCGTGCGCGACGGCGACCCGGTCGAGCGTGTCCGCGTCGCCCGGGCCGACCTGCTCGACACCGTCGTGGCGGTCGCCGACGCCGAGCGTGCCCGGATCGGCTCCGGCACCATCGGCGTCATCGTCCCCGAGTCCCGGGTCGACACGGTCCGGCAGCGGCTCGCCCGCACCGAGGCGGACGTCCGGGGGCTCGCCTCGCCGAACGCCGGCTCGCTCACGGTGCTGACGGGCGCGGACGCCAAGGGCCTGGAGTTCGACGGCGTGCTGCTCGTCGACCCGGACGGCGTGGGCGCCGACGCCGCCCGTGCCGCCGCCGCGGTGTACGTCGCGATGACGCGTCCGACCCGTCGCCTGACGGTCATCGACGTCGACTGACGCTCGCGTGACCGCGGGGCGGACGGGAGGCCCGGTGCGGGCCCGCCACGGGCCTCCCGGCTCAGGTCGGGTCGCCCTCGGAGCGCACACGCGCGACCAGGTCGGCCCACGGACCGTCGAGGCGGCGACCGGGGATCGTCACGGTGGTGCGCTCGACGGTGATCGTCCAGCTGAAGTCGTCGGGGACGGGCGCTGCCGTCGGCGCCGGGGTGCGCTGCAACGCATCGACGACCTCGGACCACGCCGTGGGGTCGCTGCTCGTGTCGGTGTCGACCCGCCAGCGCCGTGTGGTGCCGGCGAAGCCCCCGGAGCGGCGGACCTCGATGCGCATGCCCACGACGCTACGCCCGGGTGGCGCGGTCAGTCGAGCACGCCCACCTGCTGCCAGGCCTGGCGCACCGCGGTCTGCTCGGCGGAGCCGTTCCCGAACCGCCGCCCGGCCACGTCGACGGTGACGGTGGCGAAGCCCGCGAAGTCGATCGAGGCGGTCACCTCGGGCGACGTCAGGGCGTCCCACCAGACGGCACCGGCGCCCAGCCACGCGGGGCCGCCGATCGCCGTGGCCGCCAGGAAGAACGAGTGGTTCGGTATGCCGGAGTTCGTGTGGACCCCGCCGGCGTCGTCCGTGGTGTCGACGAACCCGGCCATGGTCGCCGGTTGCGGGTCCTTCCCGAGCACCGGGTCGTCGTACGCGGTGCCGGGGGCTCGCATCGACCGGAGCGCGTCGCCCTGCACGGCGTCGGTGAACAGCCCCTCGCCGATGAGCCAGCTCGCCTGCTCGGCCGTCTGCCCCGCCGCGTACTGGGCGACGAGGGAGCCGAAGACGTCGCTGATCGACTCGTTGAGGGCGCCCGACTGGCCCTGGTAGGTCAGGTCGGCGGTGTACTGCGTGACGCCGTGCGCGAGCTCGTGGCCGATGACGTCCAGCGCGACGGTGAAGCGGCGGAACACCTCGTCGTCGCCGTCGCCGAACACCATCCGGTTGCCGTCCCAGTAGGCGTTGTCGTAGTCCTGGCCGTAGTGCACGGTCGCGTCGAGGGGGAGCCCCGCGCCATCGATCGACACCCGGTCGAACACCTCGAGCCAGAAGGCGTGCGTGGCACCGAGGCCCGTGTACGCCTCGTCGACCGCGGCGTCACCGGAGTCGGCGTCGCCCTCGCGCCGGACGACGGTGCCGGGCAGCGTCGTGGTGCCGTGCGCGTCGGTGATCGTCCGCTGCGGGGAGCGGTCGACGGTGCCGCTGACGCCGCGCGGCGCGACCAGGTGCTCGTGCTTCGGCGCCTGCACGGCGTCGAGCGAGGCCAGTGCGGTGCGTGCCGCCGAGGCCGCCCGGGGGAACGCCTGAGCATCGGCGACGGCGCGGAGCAGGTAGGGCGGGACGACGGAGCGGATGCGGTCGGTCGCGGTCATGCGCACATGCAACCACCGGGCACCGACACGGCCCTGCGCGGGCTGTCGGGCGGCGGCGGTCAGTCGCGCTTGCGGTGCTCGACGAGGGCCAGCGCGTACGACTCCCACCACTGGCCGGCCGCGGGGCCGCCGTTGCAGGTGCCGTCGCTGAGCCCCGGCGTCTTCACCCAGAGCAGGGCGTCGAGCCGGGTGCTGCCGCCGGTGACGTGCGGCTCCTGGCCGAGGCCGGCGCCCTCGGGGTTGCACCAGGTTCCCCGCCACCCCTGCCCGTTCCGGGAGACGTCGATGACGAAGTGCGGGTCGCCGCCGATCGCGTCGGCGAGCTCGTCGGCGTACGCGCGCTCCTGGTCGACGCGGTAGAAGTTCGACACGTTCGTGAAGAACCCCTGCACCTCGTCGACGCCGGCCTGCCGCAGCCAGTCCGCCATGGTGGCGGTCGGCACACGGTTCTCGTTGCCGCCGTCCAGGTACACGGTGAGCCCGTGGCCGGTCAGCGCGTCGACGGCCTTCCGCAGCAGGGGCAGGCGTTCGTCACGCAGCCGCTCGCAGTTCTGGATCTGGGCGATCGAGTCGGGTTCGACGAGCACGACGGCGTGCGAACCGGCCATCGCACGGACGGCCGACCGGACCCATGGCAGGTAGGCGTCGTCCGCGGTGCCGCCCTTCGAGTAGCTGCCGCAGTCGCGGTCCGGGATGCTGTAGAGGACGAACACGGGGGTGCCACCGCGTTGCTTCGCCGTGCTGACGACCGACCGGATCGTTGAACGGGTCTCGGCCCGCGAGGTGTTCGTCAGCCAGGTCGCGATCGGCTGGTCGGCGATCACGGCGATCTGCTCGGCGGTCGCGGCGTCGCCGGCGGCCCGTGCCTGTCGCTCGCGGATGCCGGCCTGGTTCACGGCGGTCGGCTGGCGCGCGAGCCCGCCCGGGAACGCCTCGGCGGCGGACTTCCGCTCGGCGACGGTGCGCCCGCTCGGGGTGCCGTCGCCGTCCGGCTGGCCGCCGTTCCACGGGCCGACGACCACGAGCGTCGTGACGACCGCGGCGACGACGACGGCGGCGACGGCGATCCACCCCCACTGCCGCAGGCTGCCGGTGCGGCTGCGGCGCGGGGTGCTGGGTGCCTCGTGCTCCGGCATGCTGCGGTGCTCCTGATCTGCCCGTGCGGTGTCGGTGGTGTGGGCACCGATCGCGCCCCGACCCATGCTGACAGGTGCGGGGGAGTCCTGACCAGCGCCGATCCACGATCCCCCAGGAGTCGCACCGGTCGCTGACAGGAGCGCTCCAGCGACCGGCCAGGACCGTGCAGCACACTGTCCGGATGTTCCGTCGACTCCTCCTCCTCGCCCTGACCGCGGGCTACGCCTGGGTGATCTGGCGGATGACGCTGACCCCGCAGGTCTTCACCTCTGCCCAGAACTCGCTCGTCCTGCACGCGATCGCCTGGGTGCAGCAGCTCCCGCACGGTACGTGGTTCACGTACGAGCGCACCGAGTTCCTCGCCAACATCGCGATGTTCGTGCCGGTGGGGGTGCTCGCGGCGCTGTTGCTGCCCCGGCGCTGGTGGATCCTCGGCGCGCTCGTCGCGGTCGCGCTGTCCACGGGCATCGAGTTCGCGCAGGCCACCTACCTGCCGTACCGCGTCGCGGACCCGCGCGACGTGCTGTCGAACGGCCTCGGCGGACTGCTCGGCGCGACGCTGGTCGGACTCGTCCGCAGTCTGCTGCCGGACCGTCGCCGCCGACGCCGGCTGCACCCCAGGACCGTCTAGGACTCTGGTAGTCTTGTGCGGTTGCCGTCGAACGGCCGCGGACAAAGAGCGCTCGTGCATCAGGCACGGGCACCGCGCAACGGACAGGAAGGGGATCACCATGGCACTTGACGCACAGGTCAAGCAGGAGATCATCGAAGAGTACGCGACCCACCCGGGCGACACCGGATCCCCCGAGGTCCAGGTCGCCGTTCTGACGCGTCGTATCAACGACCTGAACGAGCACCTCAAGGAGCACAAGCACGACCACCACTCGCGTCGTGGCCTGCTCCTCATGGTCGGTCAGCGTCGCCGTCTCCTCGGCTACCTCTCCGACGTCGACATCGCCCGCTACCGCACGCTCATCGAGCGCCTCGGCCTGCGTCGCTAGTCGACCGACACACGCTTGACCGAACGCCCCGGACCTCTTCGTGAGGACCGGGGCGTTCTTCGTTCCCGGGGCGGTCACGATTCGTCGGTTACCGGGGTCCCGGTCGACACTTCGTGACCGCTCCACAGTCAGCGCGCGGGGAGTCGTGACCGAACGGCACGCTGCTCGACGGCGGGAATGGTCGTGACGGTGACTCGGTTGGATGCTATGTTCATGCAAACGCATCGAAAGTCGGGAAGCATCATGACCACCATCGCCGTCGTCTCCGCCGGACTCTCCGAGCCCAGCTCCACCCGCCTGCTCGCCGACCGTCTGGGCGAGGCCGCCGTGGCGTCGCTCGTCGCCGAGGGCACCCCGGCACACGTCGTGCACGTCGAACTCCGGCCGCTCGCGCACGAGATCACCGACGCGATGCTCACCGGCTTCGCGGCCCCGGCGCTCTCCGCAGCGATGGCCGCCGTGGTCGAGGCCGACGCCGTCGTGTTCGTCACGCCGATCTTCACCGCGGGCGTCAGCGGACTCGCGAAGTCGTTCCTGGACGTGCTCGACAAGGACTCCATGGCCGACATGCCCGTCCTGCTCGGGGCCACCGGCGGGACTTCGCGGCACTCCCTCGCGATCGACCACGCCCTGCGGCCCGTCTTCGCGTACCTGCGCGCGGCGATCGTGCCCACCGGGGTCTTCGCCGCGACCGACGACTGGGGGACCGACGGTGACGCGGCCGCCCTGGACGGTCGCATCCGCCGGGCCGGAGCGGACCTGGCCTGGGCGATCCGGGCCTCCAGGCGGGCCCCGCAGGAAGCCGACGCGCTCCCGGCGACCCCGGACTTCGCGAGCCTGCTCGGCGGCCTCGGCCACTGACCGACGGTCCGCCGCCGTCGCCGGGAGCACGTGCTCTTAGACGGACCACAGGGTTCGTACGGTCGGTGCGCGGCGGGTGCGCGGCTGGCTCATCGGTGCCCTCGGGAACCTCGTCATGACGACGAGGAGCACCGATGGACACCAGAGGCAGCGGCAGGCGATGCGCACGGATCACGAGTGCGCTCGTCAGCATGGGCGGGCTCGTGGTGGCGATGGTCACCGGTGCGGGGCTCTGGCTCGGGCACGAGCAGGCGAGCACGAGCAGCGACACAAGCACGAGCAGCAGTGCCGACACGAGCACGACAACCGACTCGTCGACCCAGCCGACCGACGCCGCGACCGACTCGACGAGCGACTCCGACTCGTCGACCAGCTCCGGCACGACCGGCTCCGGCACGACCGACTCCGGCACGAGCGACTCGGATACCGGCGTCTCGCAGGGCACCACCGGCGGGACCTCCGACACCACGACGACGGGGTCGTGACCGTGCGCGCCGCCACCGAGTGGGACCTCTGGACCACGACCGCCCGGGTCGTCCTCGACCACCGGGACCGTCGGCACCTCGCTGCCGCGGAGTCCTGCGTCCGGCAGGTCACCTCCGCCGTCGACGCCGCGTGCAGCCGCTTCCGCGACGACTCCGAACTCACCGCATGCGCCGACGACCTGGTGCGCGGAACCGAGGTGTCGCCGCTCCTCGCCGCACTGGTGCACCAGGCCCTCGACGCAGCCCGGCTCTCCGACGGTGACGTCGACCCCACCCTCGGGCGCCGGATGGTGTCCCTCGGGTACGACGCCGCCTTCGCCGACGCCCGGCCGGTCCCGTCGCCCGAGGCCCTGTCTCGTGCACTCGACGACCGTCCGGCATGGCAGCGCATCCTGCTGTCGGGCACGTTCCTGCGCATCCCCGAGGGGGTCTCCCTCGACCTCGGTGCCACGGCGAAGGCCGCTGCCGCCGACATGGCCGCGGCGAGCATCACCGCACGGCTCGGCATCGGTGCGCTGGTGTCCCTCGGCGGTGACGTCGCGACCGCCGGCCCGGATCCGTCCGGCGGCTGGCAGGTGCGGGTGGAGGACCTCGAGGGTGACCCGGTCGACCACGTCCGGATCGCCTCGGGGTGGTCCGTGGCCACCTCGAGCACGCAGAAGCGCCGCTGGGAGCAGGACGGCACCGCCCGGCACCACATCCTCGACCCGCGGTGGGGTCTGCCCGCCGAGCCGGTCTGGCGCACGGTGACCGTCGTCGCCCCGTCGTGCACCACCGCCAACACGATGACGACCGCCGCCGTGGTGCGCGGTCGCGCCGCCGCCGAGTGGCTCCGGCAGAGCGGACGCGCCGCCCGGCTCGTCGCCGCCGACGGCACGGTCGTGCGGCTCGGCGGCTGGCCCGACGACCGATCGGCGGTCGCCTGATGGACACCGCGCTCTGGGTGATCGGCCGGGGGACCGGGGTCACCGCCGTCCTGCTCCTCACCCTCACGGTGCTCCTCGGCATCGTCACCAGGGGCGGACGACCGCTGCCCGGACTGCCCCGGTTCGCCGTGCAGCTCGTGCACCGCGACGTCGCCCTCGCCGCCACCGTGTTCGTCGCGGTGCACGTGGGTTCGCTGCTGCTCGACACCGAGGCCGAGCTGCGCCTCCTCGACACGGTCGTGCCGTTCGTCGGCGCCTACCGGTGGTTCTGGCTGGGGCTCGGCACCCTGGCCGTCGACCTGCTCGTCGTGCTCGTCGTCACCGCACTGCTCCGCCGCGCGATCGGCCCGCGGGTCTTCCGCGCAGTGCACTGGGCGGCCTACGCCATGTGGCCGATCGCCCTGGCCCACGCGGTCGGCACGGGGACCGACGGCACCTCCGTGTGGTTCCTCGTACTCGCCGGCGTCTGCACCGCGGCGGTCGTCGTCGCCGTCGTCTGGCGCTGCACCGCCCGTGTCACCGAGTTCCGTTCCGCGAAGCTGGAGGTCGTCCGATGACCCTGACCCACCCCCGCACCGTCGTCCCGCCCACCGGCACCCGACGGCTCCTGGCCGCACCCGGTCCGACGCGCATCGACCACGAGGACACCTTCGGCCCGCTCCCGCAGCTCGGCCCGTGGGTGATCGACGAACTCGGCCGCGCCGGCGTCGACGGCCGCGGCGGAGCCGGGTTCCCGCTCGCCCGGAAGCTCGCCGCCGTGACCGCCCGCGGCCGCCGTCGGGGACGGGGTGCGCCCCTCGTGGTCGCGAACGCCGCCGAGGGGGAACCCGCCAGCCGCAAGGACGCCGTCCTGCTCGAGCGCGCACCGCACCTGGTGCTCGACGGCATCGTCGTCGCGGCCGCCGCGATCGGTGCCTCCGAGGCAGTGCTCGCCACGAGTGACCGACTCGCCGGCCCGGTCCGCCGGGCCCTCGCGGAACGCGCCGACCGCGGCACCGACCGCGGCGGCGACCCCGTGCCGATCAGCCTGCGGGTCCTGCCCCACGCCTCCTTCGTCTCCGGGGAGGCCAGCGCCCTCGCCTCGGCCGTCGCCGGTGGCCGGGGTGTGCCCGAGGACCGCGTGGTGCGGCTCGCCGAACGCGGGCCGAGCGGGCGACCGACCCTGGTGTCGAACGTCGAGACCCTCGCTCAGGCAGCACTCGTCGTGCGCTTCGGGGCGGCGTGGGCGCGGGGTGTCGGCAGCCCGAGTGCCCCCGGCACGCGGCTCGTCACGGTGAGCGACGTGACGGACCCGACCACCGCGGTGGTGCTGGAGACCGCCGGGGGTGCGCCGCTCGGGGAACTGCTGCGGGCCTCCCGGCTGCCCGTGACCGATCCGGCGCAAACGCGCGCCGTACTGGTCGGCGGATGGGGCGGGACGTGGCTGCCGGCCGCGGCCCTCGACACGTCCTTCGACCCCGAGGGACTGGCTCGGTGGGGTGCCGCGCCCGGGGCCGGGGTGCTCGCCGTGCTCGACGACCGGACCTGCCCGATCGCGGTGACGGCCCGGCTGGCGACGGCGCTCGCCGGAGCGTCGGCCGGACGGTGCGGACCGTGCGTGAACGGGCTGCCGCGGATCGCCGACGTCGTCGGGGACCTGGCGTCGGGGCGAGCCGGCGTCGGGAGCGTCGCCTCGGGGCGATCCGCCGGTGACCTGGCAGGCGAGGTGCATCGGGTCGCCGCGCTGGTGGACGGTCGCGGGGCGTGTCACCACCCGGACGGGGTGGCGCGGATGGTGCGGAGCGCGCTCGACGTGTTCCACGACGACGTGCAGGCGCACCTCGGCGGCCGGTGCCTGCTGCAGCGCGGGGGTGCGCGGTGAGCGGGGGCGTCGGCGCGGGTGCGGGTGCGGGCGACGTCGCGCTGCACGTCGACTGGACCCGCTGCCGGGGCCGGGGGCTGTGCACGGAACTGTTCGCCGAGCGGCTCGAGCGCGACGAGTGGGGCTACCCGATCGCCCGGGCCGGCGACCCAGGCGGCCCCGGTGCCCGGACCGGCGACCCGGGCGACCCCGGCACCGGCACCCGCGACGTCCCGGTCCGTCCGCACGAGCGGGCCGCTGCGGCCGACGCCGTCGCGATGTGCCCCCTGCAGGCGCTCCGGCTGGTGGAGCGGTGAACGGCCGGAGCCCGGAGCCCGGAGCCCGGCCGGCCGAGCGCTCAGTACCAGTGCGGGTTGACGCTCATCTCGTGACCCCACGCCCCGCAGGGCGAGCCGTAGGCGCTCTTGATGTACGCGAGCCCCCAGTCGATCTGCGTGTTCGCGTTGGTGCGCCAGTCGGCTCCGGCGACCGCCATCTTCTCGGCCGGCAGCGACTGCGGGATGCCGTAGGCGCCGCTCGAGGCGTTGAGGGCGTTCGCCCGCCACCCGGACTCCTGCGTCCAGAGCGACACCAGGCACGAGAACTGGTCGGAGCCCCAACCGTACGACCCGAGCGCGCTCCGTGCGTAGGCCTGTGCGGCCGCGGGGTCCACGGCGACGCCCCCGGTGCTCGGGTAGGACGAGCCGGTGCCGCCGCTGGTCGCGCCGCCGCTGGAAGCGCTGCTGCTGGCGTTCGCGGCGTTCGCGTTCGCCGCCGCCTCGGCCGCCGCCGCTGCGGCCCGCTTGCGCTGCTGTTCCGCCTTCTGCGCAGCGACCCGCTGGCCGAGCTCGTACCCGGCCTCCTGCTTCGCGGTGCTGTCCTTGAGCGACGCGAGTTGCGCGTACAGCTCGTCGCTGTGCTGCTCCGTCGACTCGACGGCGGCGTCCGCGGCCTGTTCCGCCGACTTCGCCGCGGCCGAGCGCTCCTCGGCCGCCTGCGCGCGCGTCGCGCGTTCCGTCTCGGCCCGCTCGGCCTGCTCGTGCAGCGAGGACGCCGTGCCGGCCGCGACGGACGCCTCGTCCATCACACCGGACCAGGTCTCCGACAGCTGGTCGAGCGCGCCGAGCTGGTAGAGCAGCTGGTCCGGGTTCTTCGCGGTCGCGATGCGGGTGGTCATCTGGTTCGTGCTGCCGTCGCGGTACAGGTTCGCGGCCAACTGGCCGGCCCGCTGCTGGGCCCGGTCCGCCGTCTCACTCGCGTGCTGCGCCTGGGCCTGGAGGCTCGTGGCGGCCTGGGTGGCCGACGCCAACTCCGACTCGGCCGCGTCCGCCTTCGACGAGGCCACCAGGGCGGCCTGTGACTTCGCGGCTGCTTCGTCCTGCGCCGACTGCAGCGCGGCCTGCACCTTCTGCACCTCGGCGCGCTTCGCGGTCTCGTTGCCCTTGGCGCGCTGGACGTCCTGCCACGTGGGGTACTCGGTGGCGTTCGCGGGGGCAGCGGTCAGGTCCGGGGCGACGAGCGCGCCGACGACCACGGCGGCCGCGACGAGCACGCCCCGCGAGGGGGTGAAGCGCATGTGGGCAGGCTACCGATGTTCACCATGAGTCCAGCGAGCCGCGCCGCCGACAGCCTGAGGACTGGTAAAGTCCATCGTGTCCGAGGACTCATTCCCCGGACGTCACACACAACACTGCGCAGGCCGGGCACGGAGCTGGTCATCGGTGGTGGCTCGCGGGCCGGAACGGTTTCCCGAGTGCTTCTACTGCTGGCCAGACATGCGTCCGGAACGATCGGCGCGCACGCACCATCGAGTGCCGTCGCCATGGCCTGCCGGAAACACATCAAGGAGGCGCCCTTTTGGAGGGTCCCGAGATCAAGTTCGCCGAAGCCGTCATCGACAACGGCAAGTACGGCAAGCGCACCGTCCGGTTCGAGACCGGTCGGCTCGCACAGCAGGCCCAGGGCGCGGTCGCCGCGTACCTGGACGAGGAAACGATGCTCCTCTCGGCCACCAGCGCCGGCAAGCACCCGCGTGAGGGCTTCGACTTCTTCCCGCTGACCGTCGACGTCGAGGAACGCTCCTACGCCGCCGGCAAGATCCCCGGTTCGTTCTTCCGTCGTGAAGGCCGTCCGTCGACCGAGGCCATCCTCGTCTGCCGTCTCATCGACCGGCCGCTGCGTCCGTCGTTCGTCGACGGCCTCCGCAACGAGGTGCAGATCGTCATCACCGTCCTGAGCATCGCTCCGGACGAGTTCTACGACGCGCTGGCGATCAACGCCGCGTCCGCGTCGACGCAGATCTCCGGTCTGCCGTTCTCCGGCCCGATCGCCGGTGTGCGCCTCGCGCTCATCGGTGACCAGTGGGTCGCGTTCCCGAAGGCCTCGCAGCTCGCCGACGCCGTGTTCGACCTGACCGTCGCCGGTCGTGTCGTCACGGACGAGGCCGGCAACGAGGACGTCGCGATCATGATGGTCGAGGCCGAAGCCACCGAGCACGCCTGGGACCTCATCCAGGGCGGGGCCACCAAGCCCGACGAGGCCATCGTCGCCCAGGGTCTCGAGGCGGCGAAGCCGTTCCTCAAGTCCCTCGTCGACGCGCAGGCCAAGCTCGCCGCGCAGTCGGCCAAGGAGATCCAGGACTTCCCGGTCTTCCCGCCCTACGCGCCCGAGGTCTACTCGGCTGTCGAGGCACTCGCGCTCTCCGAGCTCGGTGACGTGTACAAGATCGCTGCCAAGACCGAGCGTCAGGACGCCGACGACGCGCTCAAGTCGCGCGTCAAGGCCGCCATCGCCGAGCAGGTCACCGCGGGCTCGCTGCCCGAGGTCGCCAACTCGCAGGTCAGCGCCGCGTACAAGTCGGTCACGAAGAAGGTCGTCCGCGGCCGCATCCTGACCGAGCAGATCCGCATGGACGGCCGCGGCCTCGCCGACATCCGTCCGCTCGACGCCGAGGTCGCCGTGATCCCGCGCGTCCACGGTTCGGCGATCTTCCAGCGCGGCGAGACGCAGATCCTCGGCGTCACCACGCTGAACATGCTCAAGATGGAGCAGCAGATCGATTCGCTGTCGCCCGTCACGAAGAAGCGCTACCTGCACCACTACAACTTCCCGCCCTACTCGACCGGTGAGACCGGCCGTGTGGGTTCGCCGAAGCGTCGCGAGATCGGGCACGGCTTCCTCGCCGAGCGCGCCCTCGTGCCGGTGCTGCCGTCGCGTGACGAGTTCCCCTACGCCATCCGTCAGGTCTCCGAGGCGCTCAGCTCCAACGGCTCGACCTCGATGGGTTCCGTCTGCGCCTCGACCCTCTCGCTGCTCAACGCCGGTGTGCCCCTCAAGGCCCCGGTCGCCGGCATCGCGATGGGCCTGGTCTCCGACACCGTCGACGGCCAGACCCGCTACGCGGCCCTGACCGACATCCTCGGCGCGGAAGACGCCCTCGGCGACATGGACTTCAAGGTCGCCGGTACCTCGGAGTTCGTCACCGCGATCCAGCTCGACACCAAGCTCGACGGCATCCCGTCGACGGTGCTCGACGCGGCGCTCAAGCAGGCCAAGGAGGCCCGCTCGGCCATCCTCGGTGTGCTGAACGAGGCCATCGACGCCCCCGACGAGATGGCGGACACCGCTCCTCGCGTCATCTCGGTGCAGATCCCCGTCGACAAGATCGGCGAGCTGATCGGCCCGAAGGGCAAGACGATCAACGGCATCCAGGACACCACCGGTGCCGACATCTCGATCGAGGACAACGGCACCGTCTACATCGGCGCCGTCGACGGTCCGTCGGCCGAGGCCGCTCGTGCCCAGGTCAACGCGATCGCCAACCCGACCAACCCGGAGATCGGGGACCAGTTCCTCGGCACCGTCGTGAAGATCGCCACCTTCGGCGCCTTCGTGTCGCTGCTCCCGGGCCGTGACGGTCTGCTCCACGTCTCCGAGGTGCGCAAGCTCGCCGGTGGCAAGCGTGTCGAGAACGTCGAGGACGTCCTGGGCGTCGGCCAGAAGGTCCTGGTCGAGGTCACCAAGGTGGACGACCGCGGCAAGCTGTCGCTCGCGCCGGTCGTGGCCGACGAGACCGAGGGTGACTCCACCTCGGCCGAGACGGTCCGCGCCCACGCCGAGGACCCGGCCGAGGGCTGATCCTCTCCCGCGTCCTGACGCACGAACGGCCGCCGTCCCTTCCGGGGCGGCGGCCGTTCGCCGTTGCGGGGCGTGTGTGCGTGTTGGCCGCGCGTGCTTTCGCGGTCACCGACACCTCACGAGCACGGCGCCGCGTGAACTGTCGCTGCGCGCGAGAGATCACCGCGCCGTGCCACGTGCCGGTCAGGCCGCGGGGGTCTCCTGCGTGCCCATGAGCTGCGCGCGCCCGAGCAGGTGCCCGCGGAGCATGAAGCCCACGACCGCGGGGGTCGCGTCGGCCGGGACCTCGAGCACGGGGACGTCGAGGGCGCTCAGCGTGAAGAAGTAGCGGTGCACACCGTGGCCCGCGGGCGGAGCGGCCCCGAGGAACGTGTCCGTGCCGAACTCGTTACGGCGGCGGAGCGCCACGGCGGGCAGCAGGGCGTCGTCGGTGCCGGCGCCTGCGGGGAGCGAGGTCGCCGAGCCCGGGATGTCCGTCAGGCTCCAGTGCCAGAAGCCGGAGCCGGTCGGGGCATCGGGGTCGTAGACGGTCAGGACGAAGCTCTTCGTGCCCTCGGGTGCGTCCGACCACTCGAGTGCGGGGGAGCGGTCCTCACCGCCGACGTCGGAGCCGCGTGCCGAGGTGGGCAGCTCGCCTCCGTCGGTGAAGTCGGGGCTCGTCAGGGTGAAGGACGGGACGTCGGGCAGGTTCCAGTTGGGGTCGTTGGCCATGCCCCAAGCCAACACCCGCTGGCTCGGGCTGCGCTCGGTGCGCGCGCGGGGCTGTGGGAGTTCGCACGCGACGGCCTGGAGGCACGGTGCGGGCCCGCCACGGGCCTCCCATCCGACGGCGGTCGCCTCGACCGCCCCGCCGGAGCGACAGATCCGGCGACAGCCGGGCGTCAGCCCGCGAGCACCCGGTCGACCACGCGGTTGAGCGCAGCGGTGGCGGCGATCGCGTCACCGGCGTACGCGCCGGCCATCGCACCGTCGCGCGCGAGCATGAGCTCGTCCGCGCCGTCGCCGGGCAGGGGGTGTCCGGCCTCCTGCAGCAGGGTCGCGAGTCGCTCGGTGTACCAGTCGCGGTGCACGGCGACGACCTGGCGGACCGGATCGCGCGGGTCGTGGTACTCGGCGGCGGCGTGCAGGAACGCACAGCCGCGGAACGCCGGGTCGTTGACGTCGTCGGCCAGTGCGGCGACCCACGCGCGGACGGCCCGGTCGGGGGAGCCGGCGTCGGCGATCAGCTGCTCCATCCGCTCCTGCACGCGCTCGTGCTGGGTGCGGATGTAGGCGAGGATCAGGTTGTCCTTCGACCCGTAGTGCTTGTAGAACGTCGCCTTCGTGACGCTCGCCTCGGAGATGAGGCGGTCGACGCCGACGCTGTGGATGCCCTCTTCGTAGAAGAGCCGCGTGGCGGTCTCGAGGACACGGACCTTCGCGCCGCCGGAGCGGGGAGTCGGGGGGACGCTCGACCCGTCCGGCGACGCGAGGTTCGTGCTCGGGCCGGGGAGACGCTGGACGGCCGGTTGGGGGGAATCGACCGTCACAGCGTGTACTCCTCGGACTCATCGGCTCCGCGACCGGAGTGGGGGGACTCGGTGGTCGCGCAGGACTGATGTCCCGAGCCGCCGGATCGGAACTTAGGGGGGCTTTCGATCCGGCGTGACCAACAGTAGCACAAGGAGGACAGACAGACGAGTCGGTCTGTCCACATTTTCTGTACCCCACTTCGAGTGGCACGCGACCGAGACCGGGAAACTGGGCGGGAGGCATCGACGGATCAGTAGGCTCGTCTGCGATGAACCAGCCAGTGCCACTGCCGCTCGGGGCCCCGGACACGTCGTTCCTGACGTCCGGCGGGGCCTTCGTCCGTCGCACCGTGCTGCCCTCGGGTGTCCGTGTGCTGACCGAGGCGGTGCCGGGCGCCGCGTCGACGAGCATCGGGTTCTGGGTCGGCGTCGGTTCGCGTGACGAGCGCGACGGGCAGTTCGGGTCGACCCACTTCCTCGAACACCTGCTCTTCAAGGGCACCGAGACCCGATCGGCGCTCGACATCGCCATCGCGTTCGACTCGGTCGGCGGTGAGCACAACGCTGCGACCGCCAAGGAGTACACCTGCTACTACGCACGGGTCCGGGACACCGACGTCCCGATGGCCGTGAACGTCATCGGTGACATGGTCACCGGCTCGGTGCTCGAACCGGACGCCTTCGCCGTGGAGCGCGGGGTCATCCTCGAAGAACTCGCGATGGCCGCCGACGACCCGGCCGACGTCGCGGGCGAGGCGTTCTTCGCCGCGGCCTTCGGCGGTCACCCCCTCGGCCGTCCCATCGGCGGGACCCCGGACAGCATCCGTGCGGTCCAGCGCGACGAGGTGCTGGCCCACTACCGCGAGCACTACGCACCGAACGGCATCGTGGTGACCGCCGCCGGGGCCGTCGACCACGACCGGTTCTGCGAACTCGTCGCCGGCGTCTTCCACGATGCCCCCGACGCCGAGCCGCTGCCGCGCCGCACGCCCGAGACCGTGGCCGACCCGGTCGAGGCGAAGCTGTCCGTGGTGCACCGCCCGACCGAGCAGGTCAGCATGCTCCGCGGCTCGCAGGGCCTCGACCTGCGCGACGACCGCCGTCCCTCGCTCAGCGTCCTGAACGCCGTGCTCGGTGGTGGCATGAGCTCGCGCCTGTTCCAGGAGGTCCGCGAGCGCCGCGGTCTGGCCTACGCGGTGTCGTCGTTCGCCCCGGCCTACCTGGACAACGGCGCCTTCGGCGTCTACGCCGGGTGCGCGCCGGACAACGTCGCCGGAGTCATCGACATCGTCGACGCCGAGTTCCGCCGGATGGTCGACCACGGCATCACCGACGACGAGCTCCGACGTGCCAAGGGTCAGATCGAGGGCGCGCTGACGCTCTCGCTCGAGGACTCCGACGCCCGCATGACCCGGCTCGGCCGTTCCGAGCTCGGCACCGGCGAGTACACCGACCTGTCGACGGCGCTCGAGCGCGTCGACGGTGTCACGACCGACGGCGTGCTCGAACTCGCGCGCGACCTGCTGACCCGGCCGACGATCACCTCGGTCGTCGGTGCCGTGCAGCAGGACGAACTCGCCGCGGCCATCGGGATCGGCAGCTGAGCGCGGACATGTCGCACTACCTGTACCTCGTCCGGCACGGCGAACACCAGGACGCCGAACACGGCCTGCGGGACGGCAAGCTCTCCGAACGCGGCAAGCGTCAGGCGACCCTGATCGCCGACCGCCTCGGCGGCGTGCCCTTCGACGGCGTGTACCACTCGCCGCTCGAGGCCCCGAGCGAGACCGCCGCGTTCCTGTCGCAGCGCCTGCCGTCGATCCAGCCCGAGCCCTCGACACTGCTGTTCGACTGCATCCCCTCGGGCCCGACCCCGGACATGCCGCACGCCTACCAGGGCTGGTACGGCGGCATCACCGAAGAGGAGATCGTCGCCGGGCAGGCCCAGATGGGTGACGCCGTGTCGGAGTGGTTCACCCCGGCGCGCGAGGACCGGCACGACCTGCTGATCACCCACAACGCCGTGATCGGCTGGTTCGTGCGTGAGGCGTTCCAGGCCCCCGAGTGGCGCTGGATGGGAACGAACGTCGCCCACACCGCGCTCACGATCATCCGGATCCGGTCGGCGAAACCCGCCGAGGTCGTCACGCTGAACGACCTGGCCCACCTGCCGGTGGAGCTGCGTACCGGTCTGCCGGTCGACCAGCCCGTCTAGCGGCTGCCCGTCCGGCACGCGGTGGCGCGGCCGGGACCTGTGTGCCGGTCGACCAGCCCGTCTCGCGGCTGCCCGTCCGGCACGCGGCGGCGCGGCCGGGAGGCCCGTGGCGGCTCAGACGATCGGCTTGCGGTACCAGGCGGTGGCGTTCGGGTTGTCGTTGAACGGCTCGACCCGCTGGTACCCGCGGCCGCGGTACATCGCGCCCGCCGCCACGAGCGAGTCGTTCGTGTCGAGGACGATGCTCGTCGCACCGAGGTCGGCCCCGGCCCGCTCCAGCAGGTCCATCACGGCCGTCGCCACGCCCGTGCCGCGCCCGGCCGGCGCCACGAAGACGTGCTTGACCTCGAACCGGACGTCGACGGCGCCGGTCGCGTCGACCCCGTCCGCGATCCGACGGAGGCCGCCGCAGCCGACCGCGACGCCGTCGTCGTACGCCACGGCGAACACCCCGTTCGGCGGCGTGAACTCGGCTGCGAGGGTGCGCTTCCGCGAGTACGTGCCCTGCGCGCTCGGGAACGTCGCCTCACGCTCGTCCAGGTACGCATCGAGCAGCGCGTCGACCTCGGGCAGATCGGCCGGCACGGTCCTGACCTCGACTGACATGCGTCGATCCTAGGATGGACCGCATGGTCACTCCCGTCGCCGTCGTCGGCGCCACTGGTCGTCTCGGGGGCCTCGTGGCGTCCGTCGTCGAGGAACTCCCGGAGTTCGCGCTCGTCGCCCGCCTGTCGTCGAAGGACGGCGCGCACGAGGCGCCGCCGTCGGTCTTCGGCGGCGCGGCCCTGGTGGTCGACGTGACGGTGCCGTCGCTCAGCCCGGCAATCGTGGAGAACGCGCTCTCGAGCGGCGCGAACGTGCTCGTCGGCACCTCCGGCTGGTCGCTCGACCGGCTCGCCAAGCTCCGCACCGGGCTGCAGGAACGCCCGGACCAGGGGGTGCTCGTGGTCCCGAACTTCTCGATCGGCTCCGTGCTCGGCACGCACCTGGCGACGATCGCGGCCCCGTGGTTCCCCGCCGCCGAGATCGTCGAGACCCACCACGCCGGCAAGATCGACTCGCCCTCGGGCACCGCGGTGCGCACCGCCGAGCTGATGGCCGACGCCCGGCGCGAGGTCGGCCCCGTGGACGCCCCGCACGTCGACCAGCGCGCCCGCGGCCAGCAGGTCGCCAGCGTGCCCATCCACTCGCTCCGGCTCCCCGGGGTGAAGGCCGTGCAGGACGTCGTGCTGAGCGGCCCCGGCGAGACGCTGACGATCCGGCACGACACCAACGACGACGTCGCCTACGTCGCGGGCATCCGTGCGGCGCTGGCGAACGTGGTGTCGGCGCGGGGCCTCACCGTGGGCCTCGGCAGCGTCCTCGGGATCGGCTGAGGCGTCATGAATCGGATGGAGCGGGCCGGACGCACGATCCGCTCGCCGTTCTGGGGTGCGGCGCTGATGGCGGTGCTGCTCGCCCTGTACATCGTGCTCGTCGGGCAGCGCGCCGTGGCCTTCATCGCGACCGGGATCCCGATCGGCATCGGCATCGGCGTCGCGCTGTTCGTCGTCGCCGCGATCGGGGCGCTGCTGCTCGTGCTCGAGTTCCGTTTCGGCATCCGCATCACCCGGCTCGGTGCACGCCTCGAGGCCGAGGGCGGCACCCCGGACGACGTCGTCCCGGTGCGGCCCTCCGGTCGACCGATCCGCGACGCCGCCGACGAGCTGTTCCCGCGGTACCGCGACGCGGTCGAGCAGGACCCGGGCGACTGGCGTGCCTGGTACCGGCTCGGTGTGGTCTACGACGCCGCCGGTGACCGCAAGCGTGCACGATCGGCGATGCGCACCGCCCTGGCGCGCGCCGCCGACCGCTGACCCCGGGGTCGGCGTCGGATCAGAAGACGGCGTCGATCGCGTCCGCCGCCTGCGTGTACCGGAACGTGTAGCCGGACTCGAGCAGCTTCGTCGGGACCATCCGCTGGCTCGACAGGAGCATGTCGTCGGCGGCGTCCCGCAGCGCCAGGCGCAGGGCGAACTCGGGGATCCGGAACAGGTACGGGCGGTGCAGGACCTCGGCGACGTGCTTCGTGATGCGGTCGGCGACGACGGGCTCAGGACCCGCCAGGTTCACCGGGCCGGAGACGTCCGGGGCCGCGGTCGCCAGGTGCACGATCGCGCCCACCTCGTCCTCGAGCGCGATCCACGGCCAGTGCTGGCCACCGGTGCCCAGCCGGCTGCCGACGCCGAGCTTGGTCAGCGGGACGAGCGGCGCGAGTGCACCGCCGCCCTTGCCGATGACGATGCCGGTACGGAGCGTGACGACGCGCACCCCGGCGGGAGCGGCGTTCGCGGCGGCCTCCCACGCGGTGCAGACGTCGGCGAGGAAGCCCGTGCCCGGGGCGGCGTCGTCCTGCAGCACGTCGGCGGGGCGGTCGCCGTAGACGCCCGAGGCCGAGCCCGACAGGAACAGCGCCGGGGGAGTGGCGGCGTGCCGCATCGCCTCGACCAGGGTGTCGGTGGCGTCGATGCGCGAGCTGCGGATCTCCCTGCGGTAGGCGTCCGTCCACGGCAGCTTGCCGATGTTCGCGCCGGCCAGGTTGATCACCACGTCGGCGCCGTCGAGGATCGCCGGGTCGAGCGGACGCCGCCCCGGCGCCCAGCGGAACTCGGTCGCGGTGCGCGCTTCGCGGCGGACGAGCGTGGTGACGTGGTGCCCCGCCTCGCGCAGGGCGCGGACGAGGGGCGTCCCGATGAACCCGGACGAGCCGGCCACCAGGATCGAGAGCGGTTGTTCCGTCGTGTCGGGCATGCCCGCAACGCTACTCACACCGACGTAGGCTTCTGTGTGTGACCGACAGCGAGACCGTACAGCCCGACGCCTCCGTCCCGACCCCCTACGAAGACCTGCTCCGCCGGGTCCTGACCGAGGGTTCGCCGAAGGGCGACCGCACCGGCACCGGCACCCGCAGCCTGTTCGGTGCGCAGCTCCGCTACGACCTGTCGAAGGGGTTCCCCCTCGTCAGCACGAAGCGCGTGCACTTCAAGTCGGTCGCGTACGAGCTCCTCTGGTTCCTGCGCGGCGAGGGCAACGCGACCTGGCTGCAGGAGCACGGTGTCCGGATCTGGAACGAGTGGGCGGACGCCGACGGCGACCTCGGCCCGGTGTACGGCGTCCAGTGGCGCTCGTGGCCCACCCCCTCGGGTGAGCACGTCGACCAGATCGCCCAGGTCATCGAGCAGATCACGACCAACCCGGACAGCCGCCGGCTCATCGTCTCGGCGTGGAACGTCGCCGACGTGCCGGACATGGCGCTCGCCCCGTGCCACGCGTTCTTCCAGTTCTACGTCAACGACGGCAAGCTCTCGTGCCAGCTCTACCAGCGGAGCGCCGACATGTTCCTCGGCGTCCCGTTCAACATCGCCTCGTACGCGCTGCTGACCCACATGATCGCGGCGCAGACCGGGCTCGAGGTCGGCGACTTCGTCTGGACCGGCGGCGACTGCCACATCTACGACAACCACGTCGAACAGGTCGAGGAGCAGCTGTCCCGCACGGCGTACCCGATGCCGACGCTCGAGCTCGCACCGCGCGACTCGATCGACGACTACGAGTACGAGGACTTCACCGTCGTCGGCTACGAGCACCACCCGGCGATCAAGGCTGCGGTCGCCGTCTGATGATCGGCATGGTCTGGGCCCGCTCGACCACCGGTGTCATCGGTGCCGACGGCGGCATGCCCTGGCACGTGCCCGAGGACCTGGCGCACTTCAAGCAGGTCACCGACGACGCGACCGTGCTGATGGGCCGACGCACCTGGGAGTCCCTGCCCGAGCGCTTCCGGCCGCTGCCCGGTCGCCGCAACGTCGTGCTCACGCGTGACGCGACGTGGACGGCCGACGGCGCCGAGGTCGTGCACGACCTGCAGGCCGCCCTCGACACCGACGAGACCGTCTGGGTCATCGGCGGCGGCCAGGTGTACGACGCCGCACTCGACGCGGCCGACCACGTCTCCGAGACCCTGATCGACGTCGACGTGGCGGGGGACACCGTCGCACCCACGCTCGGCGAGGCTGCCGGCTGGACGCTCGCCGACGAGGGCCCCTGGCAGGAGTCCCGCACGGGCACCCGCTACCGGTTCCTGGAGTGGCAGCGCCGCGCCTGAGTGCCCGGTGTCGGCGGGCGTGACCGGCGGGACGGACGTGATCCGGGCCTCCCGGCCGCGCCGCAGGCGGTCCACCGTCCACACGGACGGCGGTCCTCGCGCGCATCCCCGGTACGCTGGTGCCCGTGTCCCCGCGTGAGAATCCCTTCGGTCAGGTCCTCGTCGCCCTCGTGACCCCGTTCACGGCCGACGGCGAGGTCGACTGGCCCGGCGTCGAGCAGCACATCGACGACTGCATCACCGCCGGCGCCGACGGCATCGTCGTCACCGGCACGACCGGCGAGACGTCGACGCTGACCGACCCGGAGAAGCTCCGTCTGGTCGAGGTCGGCAAGTCCGTCGCCGCCGGCCGCGCGAAGATCATCACGGGCGGTGGCTCGAACGAGACCGCGCACGCGATCCACCTGTACAAGCAGAGCGAGAAGGCCGGCGCGGACGGCGTGATGATCGTCACGCCGTACTACAACAAGCCGACGCAGTCGGGTGTCCTCACCCACTTCCGGATGATCGCGGACGCCACCGACCTGCCGGTGATCCTGTACGACATCCCGGGCCGCACCGGCATCCCGATCACGTACGACACGATCCTGCGTGCGTCGAAGCACCCGAACATCCTCGCCGTGAAGGACGCCAAGGGCGACTTCGCCGAGGTCTCGCGGGTGTTGAACAACACCGACCTCATGTACTTCTCCGGCGACGACACGAACGTGCTCCCGCACCTGTCGATCGGCGCCACCGGCCTGATCGGCGTGACCGCGAACATCACGAGCGCGCCGTACCGCACGATCGTCGACGCCGTGAACCGGGGCGACCTGGCCACCGCGACGGCCGAGCACAAGCGACTCGAGCCGCTCGTCCGCGCCGTGATGACGCACGTTCCCGGTACCGTGGCCGCGAAGTACATCCTGCACGGGCTCGGCCGCATCGGCAGCCCGCGCGTCCGACTGCCGCTCGTCGGCCCCGAGGACTCCGAGGCGTACGCCATCGAGACCTCCCTCGAAGCCGTGCGCGACGTGCCCGGCGCCGACTTCTCGAACTTCCGCCCCGACCGCAACGCGGCGGCCGGCGGTGCACTACCGAAGGTGCCAGGCACCACCCGCTAGCGAACACCGCGGCGCGCAGCACGCGCGTCGCCCGAATCCGTAGGACCGAATGCCCACACAGATCTCCGAACCGCAGCCGCTCGAAGCCGGCACCCTCCGCGTCGTCCCCATCGGGGGCCTCGGCGAGATCGGTCGCAACATGACCGTCTACGAGTACGAGGGCAAGCTGCTCATCGTCGACGCCGGCGTGCTGTTCCCCGAGGAGCACCAGCCCGGCGTCGACCTGATCCTGCCGGACTTCTCGCCGATCCGTGACCGCCTCGACGACGTCCTCGGTGTCGTGCTCACGCACGGCCACGAAGACCACATCGGTGCCGTCCCGTACCTGCTCAAGCTCCGCGACGACATCCCGCTGATCGGCTCCACGCTGACCCTCGCGCTGGTCGAGGCGAAGCTCAAGGAACACCGGATCAAGCCGTACACGCTCGTCGTGGCCGAGGACCAGACCGAGCAGATCGGCCCGTTCCACCTCGAGTTCGTCGCCGTGAACCACTCCATCCCGGACGCCCTCGCCGTCGCGATCACGACCCCCGCCGGTCGTGTGCTGCACACGGGTGACTTCAAGATGGACCAGCTCCCGCTGGACGACCGCATCACCGACCTCCGTGCGTTCGCCCGTCTGGGCGAGGCCGGCGTGGACCTGTTCCTGCCGGACTCCACGAACGCCGACGTGCCGGGCTTCACCGCTCCGGAGCGCGACATCGGCCCGGTGCTCGAGAACATCATCATGCGCGCCCGCAAGAAGGTCGTCGTGGCGAGCTTCTCGTCGCACGTGCACCGCGTGCAGCAGGTCCTCGACGCCGCCGCGGCCGCGAACCGCAAGGTCGCGTTCATGGGGCGCTCGATGATCCGCAACATGACGATCGCCGCCGACCTCGGGTACCTGCGGGTGCCGGAGAACGTGCTCATCGACACGAAGAAGGCGAAGAACGTCCCCGACGACCAGATCGTCTACATGTCGACCGGGTCGCAGGGTGAGCCGATGGCCGTCCTGGCCCGCATGGCGAACCTCGAGCACCAGATCGAGATCGGCGAGGGCGACACCGTCATCCTCGCGTCGTCGCTCATCCCGGGCAACGAGAACGCCGTGTACCGCGTCATCGACGGGCTGACGAAGCTCGGTGCGAAGGTCGTGCACAAGGGCAACGCGAAGGTGCACGTCTCCGGACACGCCTCCGCCGGCGAGCTGCTCTACTGCTACAACATCCTGCGGCCGCGCAACGTGCTCCCCGTCCACGGTGAGCACCGCCACCTGTACGCGAACGCCGACCTGGCGATCCAGACGGGTGTCCCGCCGCGCAACGTGATCCTCGGGCAGGACGGCATCGTCGTCGACCTGAAGGACGGCGTCGCGACGGTCGCCGGTCAGCTCGACATCGGCTACGTCTACGTCGACGGCTCCACCGTCGGCGAGATCACCGACGCCGACCTGAAGGACCGCCGCGTCCTGGCGGAAGAGGGCTTCATCTCGATCTTCTGCGCGGTGGACTTCACCACCGGGCAGTGCGTGATCGGCCCGGAGATCCAGTCTCGTGGCTTCGCCGAGGACGACTCCGTGTTCGACGACGTCCGCCCGCAGATCGCCAAGGCGATCTCCGAGGCTGCCGCGAACGGCACGCGCGACTCGCACGCCTTCGCGCAGGTCGTCCGTCGCACGGTTGGTCGCTGGGTAAACACGAAGCACCGTCGTCGTCCGATGATCGTCCCGGTGGTCATCGAGGCGTAGCGTCAGGCCCCGCCCTGGAGGCCCGTCCAGCGTCCGTCACGGACGCTGCGGCGGGCCTTCCTGCGTTTGTCCTGAGCGGGCGTTAGGGTTCTGCCCATGGCCGGAGGCACCAAGTCGACCACGCGCTCGCGCGCGTCCACGTCGTCCCGTGGCAACGGGACGCGCGGTTCGTCGCGCACCCAGGCCACGACGAAGAAGCTGCCGCAGGCTGCGCCCACGCCGGTGTTCCGCGAGCAGAACCCGCTCGTGACCTTCTGGCTCGCGATGGCGCACGGCGTCGGCGCGATGTTCCGGCTGCTCGGCAAGGAGACCCTCGAGAAGGACCAGCGGCGCGACGGGTTCCCGTTTCTGCTGTTCCTGCTGGCCATCGCCGGCGGGATCGTGGAGTGGCTCAACCCGACGAACAGCGTCTCCGTCGCACTCGACGCGTACACGTTCGGTGGGCTGTTCGGCCGCCTGGCGTTCGCCCTGCCCGTCATCATGATCGTGTTCGCCGGGTGGCTGTTCCGGCACCCGGCCTCGGTGCACGACAACACCCGGATCGGCATCGGCCTGGGCATCCTGATCGTGTCCATCGCCTCGCTCTGCCACGTCTTCGGTGGCCGACCGAGCGCGGCCGACGGCATGCCCGCGCTGGCCGCCGCCGGTGGGGTGCTGGGCTGGGTGGTCATCGGCTGGCTCGTCACGATCGCGACCGCCTGGGTGGCGGTCCCCGTGGCGATCGTGCTGCTCGTGCTCTCGCTCTTCATCATCACCAAGACGCCGCCGAACAAGCTCGGGCGACGCCTGCACGAGCTCTACGCCTACCTGTTCGGCGCCCCGGCCCCCGCAGCAGAACCCGAGGCCGACGCCGCCGCCGTGGCGGAGCCCGCCGCCCGCGCCCGCACGTCGAAGCGCGGCAAGACGGGCGACACCGACTTCCAGCTGTTCGACGACCTCGGGTTCGGTGACGAGCAGGCCGCTGCCGACGCCGACGCCGACGCCGGTGGCGACAACGTGCCGTGGTGGCGCCGGAACAAGTCCGGGCGCGAAGAGGACCCGGCGTACGACAGCCCGGTGCTGCCGCCGGCCACCGGGGTCGCCCCGGCTGCCGCTGCCGTCGCACCCGCTGCGCCCGTCGTGCCCGCTGCGCCGTCCGTGAGCCCGAACGCCGGTGCCGCCGCCGGGCTCGTCGACCTCACGCCGGCCGAGCCCGCGTCGGTCAACCTCAACGACTCCGTCGAGCAGGACCTGCAGGATGCCGAGCAGGCGCTCCGCGCGTTCGGCACCGACGTCCCCGCGCGGCCGGAGCCGACGGCCGACATCCGTCCCGCGGTGCCCGAGGTGCTGTCCGAGCCCGAGATCGTCGACGAGCCAGAGGACATCGACGCCGCCGCTGAGCTGAGCGCGGCCGCCGCCGGTTCCGACGACGATCCGTCGAAGCCCTACCGACTGCCCGCCGCCACGACGCTGAGCTCCGGGACGCCCTCGGTCGCACGGAGCCAGGCGAACGACGACATCGTCGCCGCCATCACCGGGGTGCTCACCGAGTTCAAGGTCGACGCGAAGGTCACCGGGTTCTCCCGCGGGCCGACGGTGACCCGGTACGAGATCGAGCTCGGCCCCGGCGTCAAGGTCGAGCGCGTCACAGCCCTGTCGAAGAACCTGTCGTACGCGGTCGCCTCGAACGAGGTCCGCATCCTGTCGCCGATCCCGGGCAAGAGCGCCATCGGTGTCGAGATCCCGAACACCGACCGCGAGATCGTCTCGCTCGGTGACGTGCTGCGCTCGAACGCCGCCCGCAAGTCGAAGCACCCGATGACGATCGGTGTCGGCAAGGACGTCGAGGGCGGCTTCGTCGTCGCGAACCTGGCGAAGATGCCGCACCTTCTGGTCGCCGGCTCCACCGGTTCCGGCAAGTCGGTGTTCATCAACTCGATGATCACGTCGCTGCTGATGCGCGCGAAGCCGTCCGAGGTCCGCATGGTCCTGGTCGACCCGAAGCGCGTCGAACTGTCGATCTACGCCGGTGTCCCGCACCTCATCACGCCCATCATCACGAACCCGAAGAAGGCGGCCGAAGCGCTGCAGTGGGTCGTGAAGGAGATGGACATGCGGTACGACGACCTGGCGTCGTTCGGGTTCCGCCACGTCGACGACTTCAACAAGGCGATCGAGAACAACGAGATCGTCCTGCCGGCGGGCAGCGAGCGGAAGCTCAAGCCGTACCCGTACCTGCTCGTCGTCGTCGACGAGCTCGCCGACCTCATGCTCGTGGCGCCGCGTGACGTCGAGGAGTCGATCGTCCGCATCACCCAGCTCGCCCGTGCCGCCGGTATCCACCTGGTGCTCGCGACGCAGCGCCCCTCGGTCGACGTCATCACCGGCCTGATCAAGGCGAACGTGCCGTCGCGCATCGCCTTCGCGGTGACGAGCGTCACGGACTCCCGCGTCATCCTCGACCAGCCCGGCGCCGACAAGCTCATCGGTCAGGGCGACGCCCTCTTCCTGCCGATGGGCTCGTCCAAGTCGCTCCGCGTGCAGGGGGCCTGGGTGCAGGAGGGCGAGGTCGCCGAGGTCGTCCAGCACGTCACGCGGCAGGCGCAGCCCGAGTACCGCCAGGACGTCCAGGCCGTGGTCGAGCGCAAGGAGATCGACGCCGACATCGGAGACGACCTCGAACTGCTGCTCGCGGCCGTCGAGCAGGTCGTGTCGACCCAGTTCGGTTCGACGTCGATGCTGCAGCGGAAGCTCCGCGTCGGCTTCGCCAAGGCCGGTCGTCTGATGGACCTGATGGAGTCGCGCGACATCGTCGGGCCGTCCGAGGGTTCGAAGGCCCGCGACGTCCTGGTGACCGCCGACCAGCTGCCCGCGGTGCTCGCGAAGCTCCGCGGCGAGGAGCCGCCCGCCGCGGCCGCTCCGGCAGCGCCGGCCCCGACGCCGTCCGGCGACGGTGACCGCTACGGAGCAGACCCCGTCGGGGACATGACCCGCGGGTACGATGAAGTCCACGACGAGCCCGATGAGGACGCGTGGGGACTGACGGGCAGGGAGTGACGGCGATGACCGCCTCGGACAGCACGAACACCACGCACGGCGCACGGTTCCCGTGGCGCGGGCGGCTGCTGCGCAAGGGCCCCGGCCCGGCGTCGACCGCGAACGTCGCGAACATCATCACGGTGGTGCGCATCCTGATGGCGCCGCTGTTCTTCGTCCTGCTGCTCGCCGACGCCGGCAACGACGGACCCCTGCGCATCTGGGCAGCGGTCGTCTTCGTCGTGGCGATCGTCACGGACAGCGCCGACGGCATCATCGCCCGTCGGCAGAACCTGGTCACGGACTTCGGCAAGCTCGTCGACCCGATCGCCGACAAGGTGCTCATCGGTGGTGCGCTCGTCGCGCTGTCGATCCTGGCCGAGCTGCCCTGGTACGTGACCGTGCTGATCATGGTGCGCGAGATCGGCATCACGGTCTTCCGGTTCGCGGTGCTCTCCGACCGGGTGATCCCGGCCAGCCGCGGCGGCAAGATCAAGACGGTGCTGCAGGCGGTCGCCCTGACCGCCGCGCTGTTCCCGTGGTGGAACCTGGTCGGCGACTGGGCGCACTGGGTCAACGGCATCCTGATGACGGGCGCGTTCCTGGCAACCATCCTGAGCGGGATCGACTACCTCTGGCAGGCATGGAAGCACAACCGCACCACCGCATGACCGGACCCGACCGCTCGACGCAGGCCGCGCCTCCCGTCCCGGTCGCACCGGGACTCATCGCCGAACTGACGGCGCGGGGCGAGACCCTCGCCGTGGCGGAGTCGCTGACCGGCGGCCTCGTGGTCGCGACCCTCGTCGACGTGCCGGGTGCGAGCGCCGTCGTCCGCGGCGGCGTCGTGGCCTACGCGACGCCCGTGAAGCACTCGGTGCTCGGGGTCTCGGCGGAGCTGCTCGAGGCCGAGGGCGCCGTGCACCCCGAGGTCGCCCGGCAGATGGCCGCCGGTGTCCGGTTCGCGCTGTCCGTCGACGGGGAACCCGCGACGTGGGGGATCAGCACGACGGGCGTCGCCGGCCCGGATCCGCAGGACGGCAAGCCCGTCGGCACCGTGTACGTGGGGATCGCCTCCGCCGCGGGGGCTGAGGCCTTCGAGCTGCACCTCGACGGTGACCGAGGGGCAATCCGGCACGCCGCCGTCTCCGAACTCCTTGCACGGATGTCGTCCGAGGTCCGGGGCCGGGAATAGGTCCCGTTTCCACTGGGTTACATCTCACGAAATCTCCAGCAGTACGGCAGCCAGCCTGGCTAACATGCTGCAACCGGCAACGCTATTGTTGCTGAACCCGAACTCGATCCACCGGACCGAGCGGGCGCGGAGACGACAGAGAGGAGGAGTTCTCATGGTTCTCGTTCGTCAGGAAATCGGCGATGTGCTCCGGGACTTCCGCTTGCAGAAGGGCCGGACCCTCCGTCAGGTCGCGTCCAAGGCCAGTGTCGCGCTCGGGTACCTCAGTGAGGTCGAGCGCGGGCAGAAGGAAGCCAGCTCGGAGATCCTCGCGTCCGTCGCGGATGCTCTGGACACGCCCATCTCGACCATCATGCGCGAAGTGGGCGACCGCCTCGCGATCGTCGAGGGGCTGACCCCCGTCCCCGACACGCTCCCGGACGACCTCGTCGCCGAGTTCGACAACGACCTCGCGGTGCGCTGAGCGCATCGCACCGAACGCCCTCGCCGGTCCTTCCCGGCGGGGGCGTTCTGCGTTCCGGCCCGCGAGCACGCGCCTAGGCTGGTCGGATGCGCGTGAGTGAGTTCTGGCGAGCCGTCGACCAGGTGTTCGGTGAGGCCTACGGTTCCGTGGTCACCCGTGACGTCGTGCTCGAAGGGCTCGGCGGTCGCTCCGCCGTGGACGCCCTCGCCGCCGGCATCGACGCCCGCCGGGTGTGGGACGCGCTGTGCGACTCGCAGGACGTCCCGATGGACCGTCGGCACGGCAAGGGCCTGGCCGAACCTCAGGACTGAGCCGGTTCCGCGGGGCCGAGCATCCGAAACTGTGTTCGGCGTGTTGCTCGAACGCGTGTTCGATCGGTGGTAGCTTCCTCCACAGCGGCGTCGCCCGGGTGTTCCATCCACAGATCGCGTGACCGTCGGCAGTGATGTCGGTGGCTCGCCATAGGTTGATGGACATCGGGAACAGCCCGAAGCCTTGTCGCAGAACCATCGGCCTTGCACCATCGGCCGGCGTGGACGCGACAGCCTACAGGCGGCCGAACACGAGCACGAAGGAGCACCCCATGCCATCACCGGCAGACCGCGAGAAGGCCCTCGAGACCGCACTCGCACAGATCGACAGGCAGTTCGGCAAGGGTGCGATCATGCGCCTCGGTTCGGACGAACGCGCCCCCGTCAACGTCATCCAGACCGGGTCGGTGGCGCTGGACGTCGCGCTCGGCATCGGTGGCCTGCCCCGTGGCCGCATCGTCGAGATCTACGGCCCCGAGTCGTCGGGTAAGACGACCCTCACCATCCACGCCATCGCCAACGCCCAGCGCGCCGGTGGCATCGCGGCCTTCATCGACGCCGAGCACGCACTCGACCCCGAGTACGCCAAGAAGCTCGGTGTCGACATCGACGCCCTGCTCGTGTCGCAGCCCGACACCGCCGAGCAGGCGCTCGAGATCGCGGACATGCTGGTCCGCTCCGGCTCCATCGACCTCATCGTCATCGACTCCGTCGCGGCCCTCGTGCCCCGCGCCGAGATCGAGGGCGAGATGGGCGACTCGCACGTCGGTCTGCAGGCCCGCCTCATGTCCCAGGCCCTGCGAAAGCTCGCCGGTGGCCTGAACCAGACGCAGACCACGATGATCTTCATCAACCAGCTGCGCGAGAAGATCGGCGTGTTCTTCGGTTCACCGGAGACCACCTCGGGCGGTAAGGCGCTGAAGTTCTACGCGTCCGTCCGCCTCGACATCCGTCGCATCGAGACGCTCAAGAGCGGCACCGACGCGGTGGGCAACCGCACACGCGTCAAGGTCGTCAAGAACAAGATGGCACCGCCCTTCAAGCAGGCCGAGTTCGACATCCTGTACGGCGTCGGCATCTCGCGCGAAGGCTCGCTGCTCGACTTCGGTGTCGACCACGGCATCGTCAAGAAGTCGGGTGCCTGGTACACCTACGACGGCGACCAGCTCGGGCAGGGCAAGGAGAACTCGCGTTCCTTCCTCATCCAGAACCCCGAGATCGCTGCCGACATCGAAGGCAAGATCCTCGCCAAGCTCGGCGTCGGCGGCGCCAAGGCCGAAGATGCCCCGGTCGAGTCGATCGCGCCGAAGCTCGCGGAGCGCAAGGGCGCGTGAGCACCGACCACGACGACGACGGCCTCGCACCGGTCACCGACCTGTTCGGTGCGAGGTCGCGTCGTCGCGCTCCTGTCACGCCGGTGCTGCCCGCCATCCCCGAGCCTCCGGTGTCACCGGACGAACCGCGCGACTCCGACGGCTGGGCCCTGCCCGAGTCGGACGACGGCCGGGCGGACGAGTTCCCCGCATCGATCGACGCCGATTCGCCGGTGCCCCTGCACGGTGCCCGGGGGCCGGCAGCGTGGGTGTCGCCCGTGATCGGCGACGGCAGCGGGCGCTCGAGCCGTGCGGAGCAGGACGGCTACGACGCCGAGACCGCTGATGCCACCACCGCGTCGGTGTTCTCCATCGCCGGCGGCGAGGAGATCGACCCGGCCGACGCACCGCGTCCGCTCGATGAACAGCGGGCGGATGCCGAACGGATCAGCCTGCGCGCGCTCGGCCGCAAGGGCGTGAGCGAGTCCGAGATGCGGACCCTGCTGCTGCAGCAGGACCTCGACCCCGACGTGGTCGAGCACGAGATCGAACGGTTGACCCGTGTCGGGCTCCTCGACGACGTCGCCCTCGCCACCGACCTGGTGGATCGACTGCACGCGCGCAAGGGCCTCGGTCGACAGGGCGTCGTGACGGAGCTCCGTCGACGGGGCATCGACCAGGTGGCGATCGACACCGCACTCGACGAAGCCGCCGATGACGAGGACGACGAGTTCCTCCGTGCGCAGGAGCTCGCTGACAAGCGGGCGCCGCAGATGCGCGGGCTCGACCGGGCCACCGCGGAACGCCGGCTGTCCGGCTTCCTGATGCGCAAGGGCTACAGCTCCGGCGTCGTCCGGATCGCTGTGGCACGGGCCCTCGACGGTGGCGGGAAGCGGCCGCAACCCGGCCGCGGGACCGTCCGGTTCGAGTAGTCGCTCCGACCTACACTGGAACGACCATGGCCACCGTCGAAGCGCGCCCCCGCACCTACGAAGTCCGCACCTACGGGTGCCAGATGAACGTGCACGACTCCGAGCGGTTGAGCGGGTCGTTGCAGGCCGCGGGCTACATCGCGGCGGATGGTGCGCAGGCCGACGTCGTCGTCATCAACACCTGCGCGGTGCGCGAGAACGCGGACAACCGTCTCTACGGCAACCTCGGTCAGCTCGCGGGGATCAAGCGCGAGCACCCCGGCATGCAGATCGCCGTCGGCGGGTGCCTGGCGCAGAAGGACAAGAACGTCATCCTCGAGAAGGCGCCGTGGGTCGACGTCGTCTTCGGTACGCACAACATGGGGTCGCTGCCGACCCTGCTCGAGCGGGCGCGGCACAACGACGAGGCGCAGATCGAGATACTCGAGGCACTCGACGTCTTCCCGTCGACGCTGCCCACCAAGCGCGACTCGACGCACAGCGGCTGGGTCTCGATCTCGGTGGGCTGCAACAACACCTGCACGTTCTGCATCGTCCCCTCGCTCCGCGGCAAGGAGAAGGACCGCCGTCCCGGTGACGTCCTGGCCGAGATCCAGGCGCTCGTCGACGACGGCGCGATCGAGGTCACGCTGCTCGGGCAGAACGTGAACTCCTACGGGGTCGAGTTCGGTGACCGACAGGCGTTCGGCAAGCTGCTGCGGGCCACCGGCACCATCGAAGGGCTCGAGCGCGTCCGCTTCACGAGCCCGCACCCGGCGGCCTTCACCGACGACGTCATCGACGCGATGGCCGAGACCCCGAACGTGATGCCCCAGCTGCACATGCCGCTGCAGTCGGGCTCCGACCGGGTGCTCAAGGCCATGCGCCGGAGCTACCGCAGCGAGCGGTTCCTCGGCATCCTCGACCGCGTCCGCGCGAAGATCCCGAACGCGGCGATCTCCACCGACATCATCGTCGGGTTCCCCGGCGAGACCGACGCCGACTTCGAGGACACCCTGCGCGTCGTCGAGCAGGCACGGTTCGCCTCGGCGTTCACGTTCCAGTACTCGATCCGCCCGGGCACGCCGGCGGCGACGATGGACGACCAGCTGCCGAAGCACATCGTGCAGGAGCGCTACGAGCGACTCGTCGCCCTGCAGGAACGCATCACCGCGGAGGAGAACGCGCTGCAGGTCGGCTGGAGCGTCGAGGTGCTCGTCGCCTCCGGTGAAGGCCGCAAGGACGACGCCACCCGTCGGCTCTCCGGACGCGCGGAGGACTCCCGGCTCGTGCACTTCACCGTGCCCTCCGGGTCCGAGCTCCCGCGCCCGGGCGACGTGGTCACCGTCGACATCACCCGTGCCGCACCGCACTTCCTGCTCGCCGACGACGACGCTCCGTTGCGCATCCGACGCACCCGGGCCGGTGACGCCTGGGACCGCGCGCAGGCCGAGAGCTGCGGCGTGACCACGCCCGCTGCCGCCGCCGGCGACCGGCCCCGTCCGGTCTCGCTCGGGCTGCCCACGCTCCGTGTCGGGCGCTGACCTGCTGCCCGCCGGTGCCGGTGCCGGTGCCACTGCGGCTGCCACTGCCGACCTGATCGCGGTGGTCGGGGCGACGGGCACCGGGAAGTCCGACCTCGGCATCTCGATCGCAGCGCGGCTGCGTGCTGCCGGCCGCCCCGCGGAGATCATCAACGCCGACGCCATGCAGCTGTACCGGGGCATGGACATCGGTACCGCGAAGCTCCCGCCAGCCGAACGGCACGGCATCCCACACCACCAGCTCGACGCGCTCGACGTCACCGACGAGGCGAGCGTCGCCGCGTACCAGGTCGCCGCCCGGGCCGACGTCGACCGGATCCAGGCCGACGGTGGCGTGGCCGTCCTCGTGGGCGGCAGCGGCCTCTACGTCTCCGCGGTGCTGTTCGACCTGGCGTTCCCGGGCACCGACCCCGCGCTCCGTGCGCAGCTCGAGCGCGAGCACGAGGAGCTCGGCCCGGGCATCCTGCTCGAGCGACTCCGCGCCCTCGACCCGGCGGCCGCCGCGACGATCGACGCACGCAACCCACGGCGGTTGATCCGTGCACTCGAGATCGCGAGCCGATCCGAGGTCGTGACCCCGAGCCTCCCGGCCGCGCCCCGCGTCTGGCGACCGTCCCGGATCCTGCACCTGCGGCGTGACCGCGAGCAGCTCGTGTCGGCGCTGCACGAGCGGGCCGCGCGGATGTTCGAGGCCGGACTCGTCGACGAGGTCGCGGCGCTCCGCGAGCAGGGACTCGAGCAGGGCAGGACCGCGCGCGGCGCCATCGGGTACTCGCAGGCGCTCGAGGTGCTCGCCGGCACGTCGACCCGCGAGCAGGCGGTCGAGGCGACCGGCATCGCGACCCGGAAGTACGCCCGGCGGCAGGTGTCGTGGTTCCGCCGGTACGCCGATGCCGAGACGCTCGACGTCACCGGTGCGGACCGCGGCGACCTGTCGGAACTGGCCCGTAGGATCGTGCCGTGACCGAGCTGCACTTCACCAAGGGCCAGGGGACCGGCAACGACTTCGTCCTGTTCGCCGACCCCGACGCCACCGTCGACCTGACCCCCGAGCGGATCCGCGCCATCGCGGACCGACGCTTCGGCGTGGGCGGCGACGGCGTGATCCGCGCGGTGCGGTCCGAGGCGATCCCCGAGGGGCGTGCGCTCGTGGCCGTCGAGCCCGAGGCGACGTGGTTCATGGACTACCACAACGCCGACGGCACGGTCGCGGAGATGTGCGGCAACGGCATCCGCGTGTTCGCCCGGTACCTGACCGAGTCCGGCCTGGTCGAGCTTGCTCCCGGCGAGACGCTCACCGTCGGGAGCCGCAAGGGGCTGGTCGACATCCAGCGCACCACGAACGGGTTCGCCGCCGACCTCGGCCGCTGGGGCCTGGGCATCGAGGGCGGTGGTTCCGACGACGTGCTCGTCCGGGCCAAGAACCTCGACGGGGCGCGGCCCGGCATCGGCATCGACGTGGGCAACCCGCACGTGGTCGTCGCCGTCGAGACCGAGGACGAACTGGCCGACCTCGACCTCACCTTCCTGCCGGTGCTCGACCCGGCACCGGAACACGGTGCGAACGTCGAGTTCGTGCTGCCCGGCGACCCCCTCATCAAGGACGGTGTCGGCGAGATCACGATGCGGGTGCACGAGCGGGGGAGCGGTGAGACGCTCTCGTGCGGCACCGGGGCGGTCGCGGCGGCCCTCGCCACGCGGTACTGGGTCGGTGCTGGGGCGCCGGACACCTGGCGCGTGCGGGTGCCGGGCGGGCTGCTGACGGTGCGGATGACGGCGACCGAGGACGGCGAGCACGTGTCGTTGTCCGGTCCCGCCGAACTCGTGTTCTCGGGCGACCTGACGGTCTGACGCGGCGCGCGGCGCGCTTCGCCCCGTGTCGCTTCGTGAGCAGAAATGGTCGGGTGCCCAGCGGCGACCCGACCATTTGTGCTCACGATGTGCGCGCTCGCGCTCGCGCTCGCTCGCTACGCGCTGCGGCGCACCCGGATGACGCGGAAGCCCTTGGCCGTCGACTCCCGCGTGACGGCAAAACCCGAGCCGAGCGCCCCGACGAGCCACTTCTGCAACGAGTCGCCCCCGAGGTCCTTCGACACGACGAGCCAGGCGTCGCCCCCGACCTCGAGCCGGGGCAGCCACGTCAGCAGGATCTGGTGCAGCTCGTCCTTGCCGACACGGATCGGCGGGTTCGACCAGATCGTGCGGAAGCGCAGGTCGGCCGGGACGTCGTCGGGCAGCGCGATCGTGACGTTCGACGCCCCGGCAGCAGCCGCGTTGGCGCGCGCGAGCCCGAGCACCCGCTCGTTGACGTCGACGCCCCACACGTGGGCGTCGGGGGACTGCAGGGCCATGGTGATCGCGATCGGGCCCCAGCCGCAGCCGATGTCGAGCAGGGCGCCGTCGGCAGCCGGTGCCGGCACCGAACCGAGCAGGACCTTCGTGCCGCGGTCGACGCCGTCGGGGCTGAAGACCCCCGACGCGGTCGACAGGGTGAGGGGCTGACCGGCGAGCGTGACGTGCACCTGGCGCGGCCGGAGTTCGCTCTCGGGGGTGGCCGAGAAGTAGTGGTCGTTCGCCATGGATGAACCGTACCGGCAACCGAGTGTGTCGGAGGGCCTGCGGAGGTAGCCTGTGCACAGGATGACGGATACCCATCAGCAGAACCACCAGACCAACGACGACAGCGCAGACGGTGTCGTCGAGAGGGTGTTGCGCAACGCAGACCACCGCGCAGCATCGTCCATCTTCGCACCCGCTCAGGCCATCCAGACGCAGTCGGTCGACGACCGCAGCTGGACCGGCGACGGCGACCAGTACGACCGTGAGGACCGTGCGGCGCTGCGCCGTGTCGCCGGCCTCTCCACCGAACTCGAGGACGTCACCGAGGTCGAGTACCGCCAGCTGCGGCTCGAGCAGGTCGTCCTCATCGGCGTGTACCCCCAGGGCGACGCCTCGGACGCCGAGAACTCGCTCCGCGAGCTCGCGGCACTCGCCGAGACCGCGGGCGCCGTGGTGCTCGACGGGCTCCTCCAGCGTCGGCCGAACCCGGACCCGGCAACCTACCTGGGCAAGGGCAAAGCCCAGGAGCTCGCGATGGTCGTCAAGGCCACCGGCGCCGACACGGTCATCGCCGACACCGAACTCGCACCCTCGCAGCGTCGTGCGCTCGAGGACGTCGTGAAGGTGAAGGTCATCGACCGCACGGCCGTGATCCTCGACATCTTCAGCCAGCACGCGAAGACCCGCGAGGGCAAGGCGCAGGTCGAACTCGCCCAGCTGCAGTACCTGCTGCCGCGACTTCGCGGTTGGGGTGACTCGATGTCCCGGCAGGCCGGTGGCCAGGTCTCCGGAGGTGCTGGCATGGGCTCTCGTGGCCCCGGCGAGACGAAGATGGAGCTCGACCGCCGCAAGATCCACACGCGGATGGCGAAGCTCCGCCGGCAGATCGCCGGGTTCACCCCGGCCCGTGAGGCCAAGCGTGCCGAGCGCAACCGCAACGAGGTGCCGAGCGTCGCGATCGCGGGCTACACCAACGCCGGCAAGTCGTCGCTCTTGAACCGGCTCACGAGCGCGGGTGTGCTCGTGCAGAACCAGCTCTTCGCGACGCTGGACGCCACCGTCCGTCGGACCGAGAGCGCCAAGGGCCGGGAGTTCACGTTCGTCGACACGGTCGGCTTCGTACGCAACCTGCCGCACCAGCTCGTCGAGGCCTTCCGCTCCACCCTCGAAGAGGTCGGCGACGCCGACGTCATCGTGCACGTGGTCGACGGCTCGCACCCCGACCCCGGGGCGCAGCTGTCCACCGTGCGCGAGGTCATCGGCGACGTCGGTGCGGGTGACATCCCGGAGATCGTCGTCTTCAACAAGGCCGACCTGATCGACGACGCGCAGCGTCTGGTGCTCATCGGACTCGTGCCGGACGCGGTGTTCGTGTCGGCACGCACCGGTGAGGGCATCCCGGAGCTCCTCGGCGTCATCGAGGACCGCCTGCCCGAGCCCGACGTCGACCTGACGATCGTGGTGCCGTACGACCGCGGCGACCTGGTGTCGTCGCTGCACGACACCGGCTCGGTCGAGTCCGTCGACTACGTCGAGGACGGCACGCGCCTGCGGGTGCGCGTCTTCCAGCGGCAGGTCGCCGAGCTCGAGCCCTACGTGGTCACGCCGGTCCCGACGGTCTGACGCTCGGCCCCGGCGGGCGCTGGAGAGCGCTGCCGCGCGGCCTGGAGGCCCGTCACGGGTCCGCCGGACGCCGTCGCGTCACCGAGACGCCCCGGAACACACGAAACGCCGCCGAATCCGGCGGCGTTTCGTCGTGCAGGGGGGCGTCGTACGAGGGGTTTCGTGCGCTGACGACGGAGTCTCGCGCCGGTGCAGCGCGGGCCGCTGTCAGAGGGAGCGGAGGACCGCGACGACCTTGCCGAGGACCGAGGCGGCGTCGCCGAGGATCGGCTCGAAGGCGGAGTTGCGCGGCAGCAGCCACGTGTGACCGTCGCGCTGGCGGAAGACCTTGACCGTCGCCTCTTCGTCGAGCATGGCTGCGACGATGTCACCGTTCTCGGCAGTCTGCTGCGACCGCACGACGACCCAGTCGCCGTCGCAGATCGCGGCGTCGATCATCGACTCACCGACGACCTTGAGCATGAAGAGCTCGCCGGTGCCGACGAGCTGTCGGGGGAGCGGGATGATCTCGTCGACGTGCTGCTCGGCGGTGATCGGGACACCGGCGGCGATCCGGCCGACGAGCGGCACGAGCGTGGTGGCGTCGATGTCCGGGCCGCCGACGTCGGACGACGGCTCGTCGACCAGGACCTCGAGCGCGCGTGGACGGTTCGGGTCGCGGCGGATCCAGCCACCGAGCTCGAGCTGGCCGAGCTGGTGGGAGACGCTGGAGAGCGAGGAGAGCCCGGCGGCGTCGCCGATCTCGCGCATGCTCGGCGGGTAGCCCCGTGAGGCGATCGACGCACGGATCGCGTCGAAGATCGCCTGCTGCTTCGGCGTCAGCGGCTTCTGGCCCCGCAGTTCGTCCACCACGTCGTCTCGCTTTCGTCGGTGCCGGTCCGGCCGCGGCGGGAATGTCGGTGGTCCCCGTCAGGCTTGTGCCAGTCGATCGAAACAGTATCCGACCAGCCAGGGCCGGACAAACACCTGTTCGAGCGTGTCGCAAGAAAACCCCGTACAAATCTCCTCCGAGGACTTGTGCGTCGTCTGATTCGAAACTATGTTCGGTACACGACTTCGGTTCCACCGAACGGGAAGGCAAGAACGACATGAGCACCATCGCCATCGCTGACATCCAGCGCACCGCGGCGCCCGCCGTGCGTACCCGCCTGCGTCTGACGCGTCGCGGCCGTATCGTCTTCACGACGCTCGCCGCGCTCCCGCTCCTCATCGTCGTCGCGCTCGGCGTGCTGAACGGTGGACAGGCCTCCGCCGGTGACGCCACCGCCGGCGGCGCTCGCACCCAGTTCGAGACCGTGACGATCCAGCCGGGCGAGACGCTCTGGCAGCTCGCCGAGCAGACGGCCCCCGACTCGGACCCGCGCGACTTCGTGCAGGACGTCGTGAGCCTCAACGCGCTCGACGGCTCCGCGCTGCAGGCCGGCGAAGAGATCGCCATCCCCACCAAGTACACCGACGGCGAGTAGCCACTCGGGCAACGCCGTCCAGACGGCTGGTCGTCGCACGGTGACAGCGGCCTACGATGGATCGGTGGCATTCACGCTCGAAGACCTCCCGATCCGAGACGACCTGCGCGGGCAGAGCCCCTACGGCGCTCCGCAGAAGCACGTCCGTGTGCAGCTCAACGTCAACGAGAACACGCATCCGGTTCCGGACGACGTCGCTGCGGACATCGTCGAGTCGATCCGGCAGGCCCTGCTGACGGTCAACCGGTACCCGGACCGCGAGTTCACCGAGCTCCGGCAGTCCCTTGCCGACTACCTCGGGCACGAGCTGACCGCCGAGCAGCTCTGGGCGGCGAACGGGTCCAACGAGGTGTTGCAGCAGCTCCTCCAGGCGTTCGGTGGGCCCGGTCGCTCGGTGCTCGGGTTCCCGCCCACCTACTCGATGCACTCGATCCTCGCGTCGGGCACCGGCACCACGTGGATCCCGGCCCAGCGGGACGACGAGTTCCGCATCTCGCCCGAGACCGTCGTGGCGGCCATCCGTGCGCACCAGCCGGACATCGTGTTCCTGTGCGGGCCGAACAACCCGACGGGCACCCCGCTCGACATCGAGACGATCGCGGCCGCCTACGACGCGACCGACGGCATCGTGATGGTGGACGAGGCGTACGCCGAGTTCATGCCGTCCGACGCTCCGAGCGCCCTCACGCTGCTGCCCGGTCGTGAGCGCCTCGTGGTCTCCCGCACCATGAGCAAGGCGTTCGCGTTCGCCGGTGCCCGGGTCGGGTACATGGCCGCGCACCCGGCCGTCGTCGACGCCGTCCGGCTCGTCCGGCTGCCGTACCACCTGTCCGCGCTGACCCAGGCGGCGGCGGTCGCGGCACTCCGGCACGCCCCCGAGATGCTGGCGATGGTCGACGACATCAAGGGGCAGCGCGACCGCATGGTCACCGAGCTCCAGGCCATGGGGTACCGCACCTACGAGACCTGGTCGAACTTCGTCCTGTTCGGTGGTGTGGCCGACCCGAACGCCGCGTTCGGAGCGCTCCTCGAGCGTGACGTCATCGTGCGCGACCTCGGGATCCCGAACCACCTGCGGGTGAGCGCGGGAACCGAGGCCGAGACGACCGCGTTCCTCGACGCCATGCGGCAGGTCGCCGCCGAGCAGCCGCCGGTTAGGGTTGAGGCATGACCGCCCGCACCGCCTCGATCAGCCGTTCGACGAGCGAATCGAGTGTCGAACTCGAGCTCGACCTGGACGGCACCGGGACCTCGTCGATCTCGACCTCCGTCCCGTTCTTCGACCACATGCTGACCGCGTTCAGCAAGCACTCCCTGATCGACCTGCGGGTGCGCTCGACGGGCGACACCGACATCGACGTGCACCACACGGTCGAGGACACCGGCATCGTGCTCGGACAGGCGATCAAGCAGGCCCTCGGGGACCGCTCCGGCATCGGCCGGTACGGCGACGCCCTGGTCCCGCTCGACGAAGCGCTGGCCCAGGCTGTCGTCGATGTCTCCGGGCGTCCGTTCCTCGTGCACTCCGGCGAGCCCGCGGGCTTCGAGTTCCACCGCATCGGCGGCCACTTCACCGGCTCGATGGTCCGCCACGTGTTCGAGGCGATCACGTTCAACGCCGGCATCACCGTCCATGTCCGCGTGCTCGAGGGCCGGGACCCCCACCACATCGCCGAAGCCGAGTTCAAGGCGTTCGCCCGAGCCATGCGCAAGGCGGTCGAACTGGACCCGCGCGTCGACGGCATCCCCTCGACGAAGGGCGCCCTGTGACCGCCGCCAAGCCGAACGTCGTCGTCCTCGACTACGGGTCGGGCAACGTCCACTCCGCCGCCAAGGCGCTCGAGCGCGCCGGGGCCGACGTCACGCTGACCTCCGACAAGCAGGCGGCGCTCAAGGCCGACGGCCTGCTCGTCCCCGGCGTCGGCGCGTTTGCCGCCGTGATCGACCAGCTCGAGGGCGTTCAAGGCGGCGAGATCGTCGACCACCGTCTGGCCGGCGGGCGACCCGTGCTCGGCATCTGCGTCGGCATGCAGGTCCTGTTCTCGCGCGGCATCGAGCGTGGTGCCGACGTCGAAGGGCTCGGCCAGTGGCCCGGCACCGTGCAGGAGATCCAGGCCGAGGTGCTGCCGCACATGGGCTGGAACACCGTGCAGGCCCCCGAGGACTCCGTGCTGTTCGACGGGCTGCACGACGAGCGTTTCTACTTCGTGCACTCCTACGGCGTGACCGACTTCCCACTCGAGGCCTACGGGCCGTTCCGTGAGCCCCGTCTGACGTGGGCCGAGCACGGGCAGCCGTTCATCGCCGCGGTCGAGAACGGACCGCTCACCGCCACGCAGTTCCACCCCGAGAAGTCCGGCGAGCCGGGCATCCGCCTGCTCTCCAACTGGGTGCGTTCGCTCTGAACCCGGCCGGCGCCGGGCGCGACGGCCGTGCCGGACGCGCACCGGGCCTCCCGGCCGTCCGCAGCCTCTTCTCCACCGCAACGAAACCGACAGGACCATGACCGACCTCACCGACACCCCGCCCCTCGTCCTGCTGCCGGCGGTCGACGTCGTCGACGGACAGGCCGTGCGACTCACGCAGGGCGAGGCGGGGAGCGAGACCGGCTACGGCGACCCCGTCGCCGCTGCCCGGACCTGGCGTGACCAGGGCGCCGAGTGGATCCACCTCGTCGACCTCGACGCGGCGTTCGGCCGTGGCGACAACCGCCGGGTGATCGCGCACGCCGTCCGCGAGGTCGAGGGCGTCTCCGTCGAGCTGTCCGGCGGCATCCGTGACGACGCCTCGCTCGAAGCGGCACTGGCGACCGGTGCGGCACGCGTGAACCTCGGCACCGCGGCGCTCGAGAACCCCGACTGGGCCGCCCGTGTGATCGGTGAGTACGGCGAGCAGATCGCGGTCGGGCTGGACGTCCGCGGCACCACGCTCTCGAGCCGCGGCTGGACCGAGGACGCCGGTGACCTGTGGGAGGTGCTCGACCGGCTGGAAGCCGCCGGGTGTGCCCGCTACGTGGTGACCGACGTCACCAAGGACGGCACGCTGCAGGGGCCGAACGTCGAACTGCTCCGCCAGGTGTGCGACCGGACCGACCAGCCCGTGGTGGCCTCGGGCGGGATCTCCACGCTCGACGACCTCCGTGCGCTCCGCGAACTCGTGCCGTACGGGCTCGAGGGCGCGATCATCGGCAAGGCGCTGTACTCCGGGGCGTTCACGCTGCCGGCCGCACTCGACATCGCCTCCGAGTAACGCCGTGGCGGGCATCTCGAACGGCCGTGGCACCGGACCCGACGCCGACGACGCGCACACCCCCGGTGGGGCCGCGGACTCGGCGGGCTTCTCGTGGGAAGGCCGCACGTTCGACCACCACGACACCGCGTTCGCCGAGGACGACGGACTCGCCGACCCCGCGGTGGTCGCCGCGATCGGCGCGCTCGCCGGCGGTGCCTCGCAGGCGGCGATCGTCGAGGCGCTCCGCACCGCCCGCCTGCTCATCCCGCTCATCGCCGAGGCCGGCGACGTGGGGGAGACCGACGAGGGCAAGCTCGTCGACAAGACCCAGGAACTCTCGATCGTGACGGTCGCCGGTCCGGACGGTCGCAGCGTCATGCCGGCGTTCACCTCGGTCGACGCCATGCACGCGTGGGACCCGGACGCGCGCCCGGTCCCGGTGGAGTCCCGCCGTGTGGCGATGGCCGCGGCGAGCGAGGACACCCAGCTCGTCGTGCTCGACCCGAAGTCGCCGACCGAGTTCGTGCTGCGTCGTCCGGCGGTGTGGGCGCTCGGGCAGGACCTGCCGTGGGCCCCGTGCTTCGAGGACCCCGACGTGGCCCGCGCGTTCGCCGCGTCGGTCGAGGGGGAGTCCAGCGTCGCCCGTGTCGAACTCGCGCCGGGCGACCCGGTCGGCCGGTTCGCCGGGCCGGAGCTGACGGTGGGCCTGGCGCTGCACCCGGGGCTCGACCGAGAGCAGGTCGGCGAGCTCGTCGGCCGGCTGCAGCAGCGGTGGTCGACCGACCCCGTGATCGCCGAGCGGGTCGACAGCATGCGCGTCGCCCTGCGCGCTGCCTGACGAGCAACAGCAACAGCGCAGCAGCAGCAACAGCGCAGCGGCAGCGCCCGCGGCCAGGCTGCCAGCCAGCGGCGCAGCGGTCCCGCGGCGGTGCGACCCGGCCCAGCCCGAGGTCGCCGGTACGATGACGGGGTGAGCCCGAACCCGACGACCAACCCCACCGGCGCGACCACCCACGGTCCGACGGGGCGTCCCGTCCGGGACTTCCCCGTGCCCGAGGAGCTCGACAGCACCGGACCCGCCCGCATCATCGCGCTCTGCAACCAGAAGGGCGGCGTGGGCAAGACCACGACGGCCATCAACCTGGGCGCCGCGCTCGCCGAGTACGGCCGCAAGGTCCTGGCCGTCGACTTCGACCCGCAGGGTGCGCTGTCCGCTGGCCTCGGGGTCCGGACGCACGACATCCACACCGTGTACGACCTGCTGATGGGTGCCGTGAAGGACCCGAACCAGGTCATCCAGCCGACGAACACCCCCGGCCTCGACGTCATCCCGGCGAACATCGACCTGTCCGCGGCCGAGGTGCACCTGGTCAACGAGGTCGCCCGCGAGCAGATCCTGGCGAGCGTGCTGCGCAAGGTCGCGAACGACTACGACGTGATCCTGGTCGACTGCCAGCCGTCGCTCGGCCTGCTCACCGTGAACGCCCTGACCGCGGCGCACGGCGTGCTCATCCCGCTCGAGTGCGAGTTCTTCGCGCTCCGCGGTGTCGCCCTGCTCATCGAGACGATCGACAAGGTGCGCGACCGCCTCAACCCGGCGCTCAAGCTCGACGGCATCCTGGCGACCATGTACGACTCGCGCACACTGCACTCCCGCGAGGTCATGGAGCGGGTCGTCGACACCTTCGACGACCGCGTGCTCGACACCGTCATCGGCCGCACCGTGAAGTTCCCGGACGCCACGGTGTCCGCGCGCCCGATCACGCAGACCGCGCCGGACCACCCTGCCGCCCACGCCTACCGGCAGCTCGCACGAGAGCTCGTCCAGCGTGGCGCCGTCGCCTGACGCGGGGTTCCGGGTCCGGCTTGCCAACTTCGACGGACCGTTCGACCTCCTGCTGTCGCTCATCACGAAGCACGAGCTCGACATCACCGAGGTGTCGCTCGGTGCCGTGACGGGGGAGTTCATCCAGTACGTCCGGCAGGCCGAGTCCGCCGACGAGCTCGACGAGGCCAGTGAGTTCCTGGTCGTCGCGGCGACCCTGCTCGACCTGAAGATCGTCGGGCTGCTGCCCCAGGGTGAGCTCGTGGACGCCGAGGACGTCGCCCTGCTCGAGGCCCGCGACCTGCTGTTCGCCCGACTGCTGCAGTACCGGGCGTTCAAGCAGGCCGCCGACTGGTTCGGGGAGCGCTGGGGCGTCGAGTCGCGCCGGCACGTCCGCAGCGTCCGGCTCGAGGAGCGGTTCCGTGCGCGGACGCCGGAACTCGTCTGGACCCTGTCGGTGCAGGACTTCGCCGCGCTGGCCGCGCTGGCCTTCGCCCCGCGGGAGATCCCGACCGTCGGCCTCGACCACCTGCACGCCCCGCTCATCAGCATCCGCGAACAGGCCGCGATCGTCGTCTCGATCCTCCGCACCCGTGATGGTGAGGGCGTCTCGTTCCGTGAACTGGTCGCGGGCGTCGACCAGACGGGTATCGTGGTGGCTCGCTTCCTCGCGATCCTCGAGCTGTACCGGAACGCGTCGATCTCGTTCGAGCAGCTCGAGCCGCTCGGGGAGCTGACACTGCGGTGGACCGCCGAGGACTGGTCCGACGAGAGCCTCGCGAACCTGGGAGCCGACTATGACGGATGACGTGCACGACACGTCCAGCGCCGAACCCGGCGGCGCCGACGAGATGGCCGACGCCCGCGCGATCGAGCACGAGATCCACGAGCGCGCCGCGTCCGAGGCCCACCCCGCCATCCCCATCGACCGCCAGCTCGAGGCCATCCTGATGATCGCCGACCAGCCACAGTCGCTCGTCGCCCTCGGTGCTGCGGTCGGTTCGCCCGTCCCCGCCGTCCGCCAGGCGATCGACCGCCTGGTCGCGGACTTCGACGGCGTCGACGGCACGATCCGTCGTGGCTTCGAACTGCGCGAGGTCGGTGGCGGCTGGCGCTTCTACGTCCGCACCGACCTGGACCCCGTGGTCGAGCAGTTCGTCGAGGCCGAGCGCCCCTCGCGGCTGTCGCAGGCCGCGCTCGAGACCCTGGCGGTCGTCGCCTACAAGCAGCCGATCACCCGCTCGCAGATCGCTGCGATCCGCGCCGTCAACGTCGACGGCGTCGTCCGAACCCTGGTGGCACGCGGCCTCATCGAGGAGTCGTTCACCGACGCCGAGACCGGCGCCATCAACTACGTCACGTCCGGCCTGCTCCTGCAGCAGCTCGGCATCAACTCGCTCGACGAGCTGCCGCTCATCTCGCCCCTCCTGGACGACGGTGCGGACGGCTTCGAGCAGAACGAAGGGATCCCCGATGGCAGGGTTTGACGACCGGGGGCGCGGCGCGCCCCGAGACCGAGACGACCGCAACGGACGCTCAGGAGGCCCGGATCGCTCCGGCCGCCCGACCGGCGGACGCGGCGGGGCCGGTTCCGGTGCCGGTGGCCGCTCCGGCGGGTACGGTCGCGACGACCGCGGGGGCGCACGCTCGCCGCGTGACGACGACCGCCGTGGCGGGTACCCGTCGCGTGACGACCGTGGCGGCGACCGCGGCGGGTACCGCGGGGCCTCGGCTCCGCGTGACGACCGTGGTGGGTACCGGGGTCGTGACGACCGTTCCGGTGGCGGTGACCGTGGTGGCTACCGCGGGAACTCCGCTCCGCGTGACGACCGCGGCGGCTACCGGGGTCGTGACGACCGTGGGGCTTCCGCGCCGCGCGACGACCGGGGTGGCGATCGTGGTGGGTACCGCGGGGCTTCGGCTCCGCGTGACGACCGTGGTGGGTACCGGGGTCGCGATGACCGTTCCGGTGGCGGTGACCGTGGTGGCTACCGTGGCAACTCGGCTCCGCGTGACGACCGTGGTGGGTACCGCGGACGTGACGACCGTGGGGCTTCGGCTCCGCGGGACGACCGCGGCGGCTATCGTGGCTCGGCTCCGCGCGACGACCGTGGCGGGTACCGGGGTCGCGACGACCGTGGGAGCTCGGCACCACGCGATGACCGCGGTGGGTACCGCGGCAACTCGGCACCTCGTGACGACCGTGGTGGGTACCGCGGCCGTGACGACCGTGGTGCTCCTGCCCCGCGGGACGACCGTGGCGGCTACCGGGGTCGCGACGACCGTTCCGGTGGCGGCGACCGTGGTGGGTACCGCGGCAACTCCGCTCCGCGTGATGACCGTGGTGGCTACCGCGGCCGTGACGACCGTGGGGCTTCGGCACCGCGTGACGACCGCGGCGGGTACCGCGGCCGCGACGACCGTGGGGCTTCGGCACCGCCTGACGACCGTGGCGGGTACCGGGGTCGCGACGACCGTGGCAGCTCCGCTCCCCGCGACGACCGGCGCGACGACCGCCGGACTCCCGACGGCCAGCAGAGCCGCGTCTGGCACAACGGACGCCGTTACGTCGGCGGCACCACGAGTGTCCGCAACAGCGACCGCACCACGCCGAAGCCGAGCGGGCAGCGCGACGACCGGGGCAACCCGGCCGAGGGCACGCCCGAACGGCCGATCATCGAGGACTGGGACGCGGCGGACGGAACGGCTCCTGCCGGGGCCGAGCCGGGCCTCCAGGCAGAGGGTGAGCGCCTGCAGAAGGTGATCGCCGCTGCCGGCGTGGCATCCCGCCGGGTCGCGGAGAACCTGATCGTCGAGGGCCGCGTGACGGTCAACGGTGAGGTCGTGGACGCCCTCGGGCGTCGTGTCGACCCCGAGAAGGACGCGATCAGCGTCGACGGCGTGCCGGTGCAGATCGACTCGTCGCGGCGCTACATCGTGCTGAACAAGCCGACCGGTGTCGTCTCGAGCCTGCAGGACGAGCGCGGTCGCCGCGACCTGACCGAGTTCGTGGACCGCTACGAGGAGCGTCTGTTCAACGTCGGCCGTCTCGACGCCGAGACCTCCGGGCTGCTCGTCCTGACGAACGACGGCGACCTGGCACACGTGCTCGCGCACCCGTCGTTCGGCGTGCAGAAGACGTACATCGCGAAGGTCCACGGCAACGTGAACCCCGCCGTGGTGCAGCGCCTGACCGAGGGCGTCGAGCTCGAGGACGGTCCGATCAAGGCCGACAAGGTGCGGTTGCTCGAGTCCTCGCGGGGTGAGTCGCTCGTCGAGATCACCCTGCACTCCGGCCGCAACCGCATCGTCCGTCGCATGCTCGAGGCCGTCGACCACCCGGTCCTCGAACTCGTCCGCCGGTCGTTCGGACCGCTGCACCTGGGCAGCCTGCCGCCGGGCAAGATGCGCGAGCTCGGCACGGTCGAGGTGGGCAAGCTGCTCAGCACCGTCCGTGACGCGAAGCCGTCCGCTCGTGACGACCGCGACGTCGCCCTCGACCAGGACGACGACGAGTACGAGGACGAGTCGGCGGACTGACCGACCCCGACGCTCGGGCATCGACCGATGCCCGAGCCTCGATCGGTAGGCTTGCCCGGTGACCGACGTGACCCCGACCGACATCGACCGCCGTCTGCGCGGCCCGGTCCGGGTCGTCGGTGCCGGGTTGCTCGGCGCCTCGATCGGTCTCGCCCTGCGCGAGAAGGGCGTGGACGTCGTCCTCGACGACGTCTCGCCCGCCGCGCTGGCGCTCGCCGTGGACTACGGCGCCGGGCGTCGACCCGCCGCCGGCGACCAGCCGGAGCTCGTCGTCGTCGCGGTGCCGCCGGACGTCGTCGCGACCGTGGTGGAGCGCGAGCTCGCCGCCCACCCCGACGCCGTGGTGACGGACGTCGCCAGCGTGAAGTCCGGGCCGCTCGCTGCCCTGGTGGCGGCCGGGGCCGACGTCTCCCGCTACATCGGGTCGCACCCGATGGCCGGACGTGAGCGCAGCGGTCCGACCGCCGCCCGCGCCGACCTGTTCGTCGGGCGCCCCTGGGTGATCGCCGGGCACGACGGCATCACGTACCAGCGTGCCGCGGTGGTCGAGGACCTCGCGCTCGACGTCGGCGCCACCGTCGTGCCGATGGACCCGGAGTCGCACGACCTCGCCGTCGCGTACGTCTCGCACGCGCCGCAGCTCGTGTCGACGCTGATGGCCTCGCGCCTGCGGGATGCCCCCGACGGGTCGCTCGGCCTGGCCGGCGGCGGCGTGCGCGACGTCACCCGGATCGCCGCGAGCGACCCCGGTCTCTGGGTGCAGATCATCGCTGCGAACGCCGGGCACATCCGGCCGGTGCTCACCGACCTGCGCGACGACCTGTCCCGCGTGATCGACGCGCTCGGCGACCCGGACGGTGCCGGATCGCCCCGCACCATCGCCGAGACCATCGCCGACGGCAACCGTGGGGTCGAACGACTCCCCGGCAAGCACGGCACCACCAAGCGCTTCGCCCAGGTGGTCGTCCTGGTCGACGACACCCCCGGGCAGATCGCCGCACTCCTGACGTTCATCGGGGAGATCGGCATCAACCTCGAGGACATGCGCCTCGAGCACTCACCGGGCGCACAGATCGGCATCGTCGAGGTGTCGGTGCTGCCCGAGCAGGAACAGCGACTCGTCGAGGAACTCGAGGGGCGCGGATGGAGGATCGCAGCAGCATGGGCCTGAACGACGACACGAACGACTCCGGCGTGATCAGTGGACGCGCTCCGGCCGGCGGGACCGACGGGCCCGACTCCGGCCTGCCGACGCCGACCCCGACTCCTGGCGACGGGGCACGCGGCGGTGCTGAGGGTGGCCCCCTCGGCGGTCCGGCCGGCGGCCTCGGCGAACCCGGCGGGGAGCCCGGCTCCACCAGCGCCCCGATGCCGTCCGGCCTGGCCGACGGCGCCTACGTGGCGAAGATCGTCATCGCGGTCGACGGCCCCGCCGGCAGCGGCAAGTCGAGCGTCTCCCGTGCGGCAGCCCGCGCCCTGGGCTACGGCTACCAGGACACCGGCGCCGCCTACCGTGCACTCGCGTGGCACGCCCTGCAGCAGCGGGTCGACCTCGACGACGCCGCGGCGATCCTGGCGAGCTGGGACACCTTCGACTACGCCATCGGCACCGACCCCGACGACTACTACGTCAAGGTGGGGGAGACCGACGTGACCGAGGCCATCCGCACCCCCGACGTCACCGGCGCGGTCGCCCACATCGCGAAGCTCCCGGACGTCCGGAAGCGCCTGGTCCAGCTGTTCCGGAACGTGATGCGGAAGACCGACGCCCCGGGCATCATCACCGAGGGCCGGGACATCACCACGGTCGTCGCACCCGATGCCGAGGTCCGGATCCTGCTGACGGCCGACGAGTCCGTTAGAATGGCCCGACGCTCGGCAGAGGTCACGACCCAGTCGGCCGCCGAGACCTCCGCAGCACTCGCTCGTCGCGACGCGGCGGACGCGAAGGTCGTCGACTTCATGAACGCCGCCGACGGCGTCACGACGCTCGACTCCACCGACCTCGACTTCGACCAGACCGTGCAGGCGGTCGTCGACCTGGCCCGCGCGGCCACGCACTGACGCAGACCGGACCGCTTCGGCGGGACGGTCCACCACGGCCGGACCCCCGGCCCGGCCGGCAACGGCCACCGACACCGCGGCCCCGGCCGCTCGCGAGGAACCCAAGATGGCTCAGCTGGACAACCCGGACAACGACGACTTCCCCCAGTACGACGACGCCCTCGGCGAGCGGCTCGCCGGACTCGACGAGGCCGAGGCCGAGCAGCGCGCGACCGCGCTCCGCGCCGGACTCGAGGAGTACGACCTCGAGGACGAAGACCTCGCGCTGCTCGAGGCCGGTCAGGTCGGCGAGGACGGCGTCCACTACCTGCCCGCCTACCCGGTGCTCGCGATCGTCGGCCGCCCGAACGTCGGCAAGTCCGCGCTCGTGAACCGCATCCTCGGTCGTCGTGAGGCCGTCGTGCAGGACGTCCCCGGCGTCACCCGCGACCGTGTCAGCTACAAGGCCGACTGGAACGACAAGCGCTTCACGCTCGTCGACACCGGCGGCTGGGAGCCCGGCGCCGAGGGCATCAACGCCTCGGTCGCCGCGCAGGCCGAGGTCGCGATCGACCTCGCCGACGCCGTGCTGTTCGTCGTGGACGTCACGGTCGGGATCACGGCCACCGACGAGCACGTCGTCAAGATGCTCCGCGGCACCGACCGCCCCGTCATCGTCGTCGCGAACAAGGCCGACGACGAGCGCCGTGAACTCGACGCCTACGAACTCTGGAACCTGGGGCTCGGCGAGCCGCACCCGGTGTCGGCCCTGCACGGACGCGGCGTCGCGGACCTGCTCGACCTGATCATCAAGACGCTGCCCGACACCTCGGCCGTCGCCAAACAGGAGGTCGGCGGCCCTCGCCGCGTGGCCATCCTCGGCCGCCCGAACGTCGGCAAGAGCTCGCTGCTCAACAAGGCCGCCGGTGAAGAGCGGGTCGTCGTGAACGACATCGCCGGCACCACCCGTGACCCGGTGGACGAGCAGATCGAGCTCGGCGGCAAGGTGTGGCGCTTCGTCGACACCGCCGGCATCCGCAAGCGCGTGCACATGCAGCAGGGCGCCGACTTCTACGCCTCGCTCCGCACCACCGCCGCGCTCGAGAAGGCCGAGGTCGCCGTCGTCGTCCTCGACGTCACCGAGCCGGTGTCCGTGCAGGACCTCCGCATCATCGACCTCGTCCTCGAGTCCGGCCGTGCCCTCGTGCTGGCCTACAACAAGTGGGACCTGCTCGACGACGAGCGCCGCCGTTACCTGGAGCGCGAGATCGAGCAGGACCTGGCGCACGTCGCCTGGGCTCCGCGCGTGAACATCTCCGCCCGTACCGGCCGCCACCTCGAGAAGCTCGTGCCGGCGCTCGAGACAGCCCTCGAGTCGTGGGACACCCGCATCCCGACCGGCAAGGTCAACGCCTTCATCGCCGAGCTCGTGCAGGAACACCCCCACCCCGTGCGCGGCGGCAAGCAGCCCCGCATCCTGTTCGGGACCCAGGCGTCGAGCCAGCCGCCGACCTTCGTGCTCTTCACGTCGGCGTTCCTCGACCCGCAGTACCGGCGCTTCATCACGCGTCGCCTCCGCGAGGTCTGGGGCTTCTCCGGCACGCCGATCAACGTCAACATGCGGGTGCGCGAGCGCCGGAAGCGCTGAGCCGTCCCACCCGTCACGCAGAACGCGCCTCGATCCGTCGGGGCGCGTTCTGCGTTCGTGTTCGGCCTGGAGGCCCGCAGTCGGTCCGGCACGCCGGTGCGGCATCATTGGGGGCGTGCGTACCGGGCCGTGGGCAGCGGACCGACGTCGGCTCGCCCTGGTGGGCGTCCTCGTCGGTGTGGTCGTCGTGGGTTCGGTGTCCCTCTGGACGATCTCGCACACGTCCGACGACGGCGACACGGGCACCCGTGCCGACCCCGTGCCCTCCGAGCCGGCGCAGTCGCCCGACGTCCGACTGCCGCCGTCCACCGGCCTCGAGGAACCGATCGAGCCCGAACCCGTCCGTCCGGTCGACGGTTCGCCGATCGACCCGTGGTGGCGCCGCGTCCCGCCGGTGTCCGGTGACATCGTCGGCATCGGGGCTGCGGCCTCCGGGCACGTCCGGATCGCTGCGAACACGAGTGACGAGACCCTCGCGGTGGAGATCGACCACCTGGAGACCGGCGGGGACGGCCCCGTCGACGTCGTGCTGTCCGCGGGGACGGTGCGCGGTGGTGCGAAGCCGATGTGGACGCCCGCCGGGGAGTCCTACGACCTGTTCCAGGCCGCCGGGGTCGAACAGGGACTGACCGTCGTGCTCAGCGATCCGTGGTCACTGCCCGACGAGGTCCGTTCCCTGGTCCTGCTCGACGCCGACACCGGCACCGTGCTGGGCGGCGCGGCACTCGTCCCGTCGGACTGAGCGGGGCGTGCCGGGGGCGTGCTGAACCGACGCCGAACGACACTGTCGTGGTCGTCCGACGTCGACAGTGTCGTTCCGCATCGGTGCTCGTGGCTGTGCCGCGTCCGCTGCCGCCGCCGGGATGGGGCACGATGTACTGGTGACGCAGCAGAACGACGGACTCGGTGTGCTCGCCGACCGCGTGTGGTGCCGTCTGCGGCTCGACCGCTTGGCCGGAGGCCGACAGTCCGGGTACGTGATCCGCGAGGACATGCTCGGACACCCCGACACCGTCCGCTCGTTCCGGTGGATCCGGTGGCTGCTCGTCGCGGAGACCGTCGTCGGGCTCACCGCCATCGTGGTCGCCGTGCTGCTGACCCGCGCGGGGGAGTCCCTGTCGTGGGCGGTGTGGTTCCGGTCCACCGTGGTGCTGCTCATCACCCTGACGCTCTACGTGTTCGCCTGGCGGGCGCAGCTCGGGTACTACTGGGCGTACCAGCGGCTGCGGTTGTTCAGCCGGATCTTCCCGATCGTGACGCTGATCGTCGCGGCGATCCCCGGGCTCTACCCGTTCTGGATGGTCATCGAGCAGATCCTGTTCTCGGTGCTCATGGTCGGCATCGGCGACGTGCTGACGAGCGACCACATGCGGGCGACGTTCCCGAAGCCCGCCCGGCGCTGAGGCGCCCGTCGGCCGGCGTCGGACCGGATCTGCGACAGAACACGAGTCGATCGACGCGTGGAGTGTCGCAACGGTGGTGCGAGACCAGCGCCCGGGCTACGCGACCGTGGCCAGGGCGAACGGGAGCACGGCGGAGGCCCCGGCGCGCCGGAGCTCCCGGCCGGCCACGGTCATCGTCCACCGGCTGTCGACCAGGTCGTCCACGAGCAGCACCGGGCCCTCGTGCGCCTGCAGGGCGGTGGCGAGCGACGGATCGACCACGAAGGTGTCCCACACGCCGGACAGTCGGTAGGCGCTGTTCGTCGCACCGTCGCCGCGAGCGGTCCCGCCGGCGCGGCCGAGCGTGCCGAGGAACTGCAGCCGACCGATCGTGGACAGCGCCTGGGCGAGGGACCCCACGAGCTCGGGACGTGACCGCGAGGACATCGCCACGACGCCGGTCGGCCGGGTCTCCCACGGCCAGTCCTTGAGCGCCCGGACGCAACCGTCGACGAGCTCGCGCGAGATCGGGGCATCGGGGGTGGACGGCGAGAACAGCGCACGCAGTTGGCCGCCCCAGCCGAGGTCGGTCAGACGCGCCACCGCACGGCCGGGCTGCACGAGCTCGTCCGCGCCGATCTTGCCCCGCACCGAGACCCCGAGCGACGACATCCCCGAGGGCCACTGGGCACGCGGAGCGATCTCGACGCCGACCTTGTCGAGTGCGGCTGCTGCCCCGGACGAGTCGGTGTCGGACACGGCGGTCGGGAACCAGGCCCCGGCGCAGTTGTCGCACCGGCCGCAGGGCTCGGCCGAGGGGTCGTCGAGGTCCTGCTGCAACAGCTGCATGCGGCAGGCCGAGGTGGACTCGTAGTCGAGCATCGACGCTGCCTCGGCAGCGCGGGCAGCTGCGACCCGCTCGTACCGGGGTGCGTCGTACTCCCACGGCTGCCCGGTCGACACCCAGCCCCCGGTGACACGTCGGACGGCGCCGTCGACGTCGAGCACCTTGAGCAGGAGTTCGAGGGTGGAACGCTTGATGTCGACCAGGCCCTCGAGCGCCACGGTCGACATCGCGGTGTCGGTGGACAGGGCGCCGAGCACGGCGGCGGCACGGGCCTCGGTCGGCATCGAGGCGCTGGCGAAGTACTGCCAGATCTCGCGGTCCTCACGCCCGGGCAGGAGCAGGACGTCGGCGTTGTCGGTCGCACGACCCGCACGACCGATCTGCTGGTAGTAGGCGACGGGCGACGAGGGAGCCCCGACGTGCACGACGAACCCGAGGTCGGGCTTGTCGAACCCCATGCCGAGCGCACTCGTGGCGACCAGGGCCTTCAGCTCGTTGCCCTTGAGCTGCTGCTCGAGCTGTTCGCGCTCGTCGGTGTCGGTGCGCCCCGTGTAGGCACGGACGGCGTACCCGTTGTCGCGCAGCAGCCGTGCGATGTCCTCGGCCGCCGAGACGGTGAGCGTGTAGATGATGCCGCTGCCGGGCAGGTCGCCGAGGTGTGCGAGGAGCCAGCCGAGCCGCTGCCGGGCATCGGGCAGCGTCAGCACGCCGAGGCGCAGGGACTTGCGAGCCAGGGACCCGCGGATCGTGAACACCGGGTCGGCCGGACCGGCGGTGAGCTGTTCGGCGACGTCCTCGACCACGCGCTCGTTCGCCGTCGCCGTGGTCGCGAGGACCGGCACCCCGTGCGGGAGCGACCGGATCAGCTCGGCGAGCCGCCGGTAGTCCGGCCGGAAGTCGTGGCCCCAGTCGGAGATGCAGTGCGCTTCGTCGACGACGAGCATGCCCATCCGAGCGATCAGGGTCGGCATCTGCTCGTCGCGGAACTTCGGGTTGTTCAGTCGCTCGGGGGAGACCAGGAGCACGTCGACCTCGTCACGGGCGAGGGCGGCCTGGGTCTCGCCCCACTCGTGGGCGTTCGCGGAGTTGATCGACACCGCACGGACACCGGCCCGCGCGGCGGCGGCGACCTGGTCGCGCATCAGGGCGAGCAGCGGCGACACCAGGACGGTCGGGCCGCCCCCGCGTCGGCGCAGCAGCAGCGTCGCGAGGAAGTACACCGCGGACTTGCCCCACCCGGTGCGCTGCACGACCAGGGCACGCTGCCGGTGCTCGACCAGCGCCGAGATGGCCTCGAGCTGGCCGGGGTGGAACACCGCGTCGGGGCGCCCCGTGAGCGCAGCAAGCGCCTGCTGCGCCTCGGCAGCGATGTCCGCAGAAGGCGAGACGACAGACGGAGCGGCGGTGGGGGTGTCCATGCCCCCATGCTGTCAGCACCGACCGACGAAACCCGACCCGCGCCTCCAGACTGTGGACAACGCGACGGCGCGCGCTTACTGGTACGTGACCAACGACGGCGTCGGCTGCACGTCCTGCATGGTCTGCGCGGGCGTCAGCATGGGCGTGTCCTCGTCATAGAAGTTCTTCCAGCCCCAGTGCAGCCCCTCCGGCGCGCCCTGGTGCAGTGCCTTCCACGTCGCCTGCTTGTCCGGTTGCGACCCCTGCCCGTCGACGTGCACGAGCATGTCGAGCTCCGGGTGGGTCCGCAGTGCGGAGCGGTCCTGGATCATCGACAGCCGGAACTGGTGCAGCACCAGGGCCTTCGGCGGCAGCCCCTCCTTCTTCACCAGTGCAGCCAGCCACGAGGAGACCTCGTTCACCTCGGACGCCGAGACGCTGCCGATCTGCTGCAGGGGCACCTGGTCCTTCGTCAGCCGCCACTCCGGGTCGAGCGCCAGCCAGACGCCCGGCTTCTTCAGCAGCGACTCGTACTTCTTGGCCTGCGACAGGAAGTCCGACCGCCCCGGCTGCAGGTCGATGATGACCGGCATGTCCGCATCGTGCGCGGCCTCGACGTAGGGCTCGAGCGTCGACACCGGCAGCTCCGTCGAGTAGTCGCCGTCGGCTCCGGCGTCCCCGGCGGCGACGGTCGCGATGACCTCCATCGCGGGCGTCACGAGCTCGTCGGACTCGGCCCGGTACGGCTTCGCGACCTGCTCGGCACGCTGCACGGTCTCCTTCGGCCCCTGCTCGCCGAGCACGCCCAGCGCCGGCGCCCCCGGAGCCCCGTACAGCGCGACGTACCGGTGCCCGTCGAACGGCCGCTGGCCGCCGTTCCGCAGCTGGAACCCGCCCTCGGCAGCCCGGACCGTCCACTCCGGATCCGGCAGGGCGTCGAACGCCGCGCCGACCAGGACGGTCGGGTGCTTCGCCCGCTCGTGCAGCGCCGTCACCACGTCGGGTGCGGCAGCCGGGTCGGTCACGCCCTCCGGCATGGTCACGACGCGGGCGCCGGCGGCCTTCGCGGTCGCCACGGCAGCAGCGTCCGCACTCGCGTCCGCCACCACCACCGTCGCCTGCCGGGAGGCCCGGGTCGACTCCGGCGCGTCACCGCCGTCCGGTGCCTGCCGCTGTTCGACGTCCGTATCGACCGACACGTCGCCCTCGGCCTGGTACCAGTCGGCACCGAGCCGGTCGAGCTCGCGGGCGACGGCGGCGCTCGTGTTCTTGGTCGTCAGCAGCACCGGGACGTGAGCGCTCGCCGCAGCCTTCGCCGCACCACGGATCCCGTCGGTGTCGCCGGCCCGGGCGACGACCGCTCCGGGAGCACTCGCGAACAGGGCCTTGCTGACGCGGACGGACCGGGCTGCGGCGTCCGAGGCATCGGCCACCGTGACGGTGTCGGCCGAGGCCTTGGCCAGGGTCGGGCGGCTGGTGTCCGGTCCGCTCGACGTGCACCCGGCGGCTCCGAGCAGCAGCCCGGAGACCGCGATCGCGATCAGGAAACGAGGGGTGGAACGAGAACGCATCGAGCCACCATACGAGCCAGACGGAGAGGTCCCTGGGAATCCGACGGGTGTCGTCTCGTAGAAGGGAGGCATGCCCCACCACCCCGACGACCGCCCGCTCATCGGACCGGTCCGGTCGCCCGAGGTGCACTGCATGACGCTCAACGTGCGTCGCCGCGTGCCGCGACCGCCGACACACCCGGACGCCTGGGATCGTCGCCGCGACGCCGTGGTCGCGCTCGTCACGTCCGAAGCGCCCACCGTCCTCGCCGTCGAGGAGGCCCTGCCCACGCAGGCAGACGACCTGACGTCCGGCCTCGGGTCGGGTTGGGAGCCCGTCCTGGCCGGGCGAGGAGCGCACGGCGGTGGCGAACAGGTCGGCCTGTTCCTCGACCGCTCCCGCCTCGACGTCGTCGAGCGCCGCACCTGGGCGCTCTCCCGCACGCCCCACCGCCCCGGCTCGCGGTCGTGGGCCACGTCCTTCCCCCGGCACGCCGTCGGAGCCGTGGTCGACGACCGCGAGACGGGCATCAGGTTCCTGGCGATCGCCACCCACCTCGACGTCGCCCTCGCCGTGGGCCCGACTCCGCTCCGCCGAACTGCTCGGCCGGATCGTCCGGCAGCGCGGCCTGCCCGCCGTGGTCATGGCCGACTGGAACAGCCCCGCCGGTTCCGCACCATGGCGAGCCCTGGCGGAGGCGGGTGTCGAGGACAGCTGGGGGCGGGCCTCCAGGCAGGTGGGTGAGCCCTACGGGACGTACCCGCACTACGGGAGTCCGCGCGTCGGCGGCCGGCGGATCGACGGCGTGCTCGTGACGTCCGAGGCGGAGGTGGACCGCGTCGCGGTCGACGTGCGGCGGCCGGGCGGCGTGTGGCCGTCCGACCACGCCGCCGTGCACGCGGTCGTGCGGTGGGCGTCGTGATCGCGACGCTCGGACCGACGTTCCTGCGGCCGCGGTTCCTGGTGGCCGACGTGGTGCGGGCGCTGACGCTCGTGAGCGTCGTCGTGGCGAGTGTCGGGTGGGGTGGGACGGCGTTCCCGGTCATGGCGCTGGCGCTGCTCGGGGTCGTGGTGCCACGGATGCTCGGGCTGCGGCCGGCCTTCGACGTGGCGGTGTGCGTGCTCGTGCTCGTCGCCGGGTGGTCGAGCGTGCTCGAGTGGTACACGACCGTGTTCCTGTGGGACAAGTTCATGCACGTCGTGCTGACGGGGCTGCTCGCGGCGGTGCTCTACGTCATCGGTGCCGATCTGCGGGCGGTACCGGCCCCGCACGCCGAGCGCCGGGTGGTCGTCGCGGTGCTCGGGCTGTGTGCGGGACTCGCGGTCGGGGCGGTCTGGGAGATGGGGGAGTGGCTCGGGCACAACTTCGTCGACTCGAAGATCTTCGTCGGGTACGACGACACGATCGGGGACCTGGCTGCGGACGGGTCCGGCGGGTTGCTCGTCGGGCTCGGGTTGCCGTGGCTGGCGGCGCGGCGCGAGGTGGTGCGGCCGGGCTGAGCGTGTCGTTCGGGTCGCGTTGCTCCGACTCGCCGTGGCACGAAGGGGGTCTGACGTCCGCTATGCTGGACCGGTCGCTCGCGCTCCGGTCGGACGTGGGCGAGGATCCTCCGGGATCCTGAGTTCTCCGGAACTCGCGGGCTGTGGCGCAGCTTGGTAGCGCACTTGACTGGGGGTCAAGGGGTCGCAGGTTCAAATCCTGTCAGCCCGACCGAAGGCCGGCTCGGACATCGTCCTGAGTCGCCACGACGAAGAAGCCCACCGAGGATCTCGGTGGGCTTCTTCGTCGTCAGTAGCGGTCGTGGGGTCGTACGCATAGGGCTCCCTCACTGCGACGATCAGCGGACCACCCATGTGAGACACGACCGTGGTCGAAGCTGCGTCCGGTTCGAGTCGGTATGGGAGACCGCTGGTGGACCGGCTACCGAGACGGCGGTACGAACGAGCGCCGACACCGCGGCGACGTGCAAGTCTGTCCAGGTGAATCTCGAAGGCCTGCCCCGACTCTCCGCTCCTAATCGGTGGGTCTATGTCGTCGGCAAGATTGTCGTTGAGTCCGTGAGCATGGATGCGCGGCTGCGAGCACTGCTGGCAATCATGCGCGGCCAGGCGGAGCCGGACGCCGCGCTGGAGGCGGCCCCGCCGTGGAACAAGAGCATCACCGACTGCCGGGAGCTTCTTCCCGCCATCGCAGACGACACCACTCGAGCTGCGGTCGCGGCTGTTCTGGGCGAGGCTGACCATGCCTGGAACGAGCGGAACCGGTACGTCCACGACATGCTCGTCGACAAGATCGCAGCAGACGACGATTCTTATCCGACAGTTGTCGGATCGAAAGGCGACGACCAACGGCTGCGAATGAGGCTCGCGCGCGACAAGAAGGGTGGCGCGCCGGCCGCTGAGGTGGTCTCCCTCCATCATGCCGTCGAGCTGGTTGAGCAGATCGTGTCGGCCACCTGGCGTCTGCAAGCTGCGCGGGGCTACCTCCTCGGCCGAACGAACATGTGGCGTCCTCTTCTCTTTGGGCACGTCACCGGAGTCTGGGACGGATCCGTCGAATGGATTTCTGTTGACGACGACGACTGAGGCGTCTCGGTAGCCGATCGGACGCTGCACGAGATGTCGCCTTCGCGTGCGTTATGCCTTGACCAGGTAGCCCGCCGCGTGCAGGATGAATAACTAGGCGGTGCTAATACGTATTAGCTCGATGGTCTTCAGAGAGGAAGGCTCCAAGCGACATGTTTCGACCACTTCAACGCATCAGCGTGATCGCGGCGGCAGCGATATCGGGGGCGCTGGTTCTCGCGACCGTGACCGCGACAGCGAGCTCGGCCGATACCAGCCAGTACCACGAGACGTACCGGCCCCAGTTCCACTACTCACTACCGTCCGGCTGGATCGGGGACCCGAACGGCCTCGTCTACGACGACGGGCTCTACTACCTGTTCAGCTACGGCACGTGGGAGGGAGCAGTGAGCAAAGACCTGGTCCACTGGGAGAACATCCCGGTGAAGGGGCCTGAGCCAGACCCGGGTAGCAACGCGTTCTTCAGCGGGGGAGCGGTTGTCGACAACGGCAACACCAGCGGCTTCGGAACCAAGAAGAACCCAGCCATGGTGGCGTTCTACACCAGCGTCCAGGCCGGAACCGGCATCCAGTCGCAGTCGCTGGCATACAGCACCGATCACGGCCGCACGTGGACGCGGTACGCCGGCAATCCGGTCCTCGACCTCCAGTCGACGAACTTCCGCGACCCGAAGGTGTTCTGGTACGCGCCGAAGAAGGAGTGGGTGATGGCGGTCACCCTCTCCGATCAGTACAAAATCGCCTTCTACACGTCGAAGGACCTGAGGTCGTGGACACACGCCAGCGACTTCGGTCCGCGCGGCGCAACCAGCGGCGTCTGGGAGATGCCCGACCTCTACGCACTGCCCGTGGATGGCAACAAGCGGCAGATGAAGTGGGTGCTCAGCGTCAGTGTCGGCAGCACAGGTGTCCAGTACTTCACCGGGCAGTTCGACGGTACATCGTTCACCCCGGATGGCCCGGCGACCTACACCGCTCCAGCCGGCGCGACAGTGGCCGACTTCGAGTCGGGAACCTACGCGGGCTGGACCGCGACCGGCTCCGCGTTCGGCGCGGCACCCGCAGCCGGCGCCCTCCCTGACCAGCAGGCCGTCGCAGGCTTCCAGGGCAAGTACCTCGTTGACAGCTACAACGGGGGTGACGGAGCAACCGGGACGCTCACCTCGGCACCGTTCACGCTCAACAAAGCGCGCCTGAACTTCCTCGTCGGCGGAGGCAACAACCCCGCTATCCCAGGCTCCGTTCCAGCAGGGACGGTTCCGAGCGGATCTGTCCTCGCTGACTTCGCCGGCCCCACCTACGGTGAGGGTTGGACCGCGACCGGTTCCTTCATCGGCGCCGGGCCGACAAAGGAATCACTGCCGAACCAGATCGGCAGCTCGGTGCTGGACACGTTCACCCCGGATGGGGATGCCGGGACCGGCACGGTCACGTCGCCGACGTTCACCGTCACGAAGCCCTACATCGACCTGCAGATCGCCGGCGGCGACCACCCGTGGGGACAGGCGAACCCCACGGCCGTCAACCTGATCGTTGACGGCAAGGTCGTGCAGTCAGTCACCGGCGACGGCACCGGGACGCTTCGATGGGCAAGCCTCGACGCCACGGCGTACCAAGGCAAGGACGCGCAGATTCAGGTTGTCGACGACAACGACGGCACGGGCGGCTGGGGTCACCTCATGGTTGGGCAGATCATCGCCGCGGACCAGAAAGCCGCTCCCTGGGACACGCAGACCACGGTGAACCTCCTCGTCGACGGGAAGGCTGTTCGCACTGCGACCGGTGCAAACAGCGAGACGCTGGATTGGACGTCGTGGAACATCGCCGACCTGCGCGGCAGGCAAGCGCAGCTCCAGATCGTTGACAACGCCACCGGCGGATGGGGCCACATCCTCGCCGACGGGTTCACGCAGAGCGATGCGCCGGCATTGACCCGGTACCAGCGTGCCAACTGGTTGGACTACGGGGCTGACTTCTACGCGGAGAACACGTGGGAGAACGCCCCCAACGGGGAGCGCATCGCCATCGCCTGGATGAACAACTGGGCGTACGCCTCAAACGTGCCGACGTCCCCATGGCAGGGCGCCGAGACGTTCCCGCGCGCCCTGTCACTGCGGACCATCGATGGGAAGCTCAAGATCGTCGAACAGCCCGTCGACGGTATCGACAAGCTGCACGCGGGTCGTCCTGCGCGGGTGAAGAACGTCTCTGTCGCGAACACGACGACAGCGCTCCCGGTGACAGGCCAGACTCTCGATGTGCAGGCCCACCTCACCGCAGGTTCGGCGAAGACCTTCGGCCTCAACGTGCGAACTGGTGCCGGACAGTACACGCAGGTTGGGTACGACACGAGCACCGGAACGGTGTTCATCGATCGCACCCGCTCTGGGAACGTGGCCTTCAGCAGCGCGTTCGCATCACGCAGCGATGCGCCGCTGCAGTTGACCCGCGGTGGCTTGGATCTACGGATCCTGGTTGACGCCTCTTCGATCGAGGTGTTCGGCGCGAACGGCCAAGTGGTCCTCACCGACCAGATCTTCCCGGACTCGACCAGCACCGGTGTCAGCGCTTTCGCTACGGGTGGTACAGCCCGCGTCGACGACCTCCGAGCCTGGAACCTCAAGTCGATCTGGAAGTAGCGCAACGAACGAAGTGCGCCTGCCCGCGATCCGGGGCAGGCGCACTTCGTCGATGCTGGCGCTAGCGAGTACTGACCGTCAGACGATCAAGGGTGAACGCGCCGTCCTGCGCGAAGACACCGACGCGCCCCGCGGGGCGATCGTAGAGACGCGTGCTCAACGCGACGGCCCCGTCGACGATGGCGACACAGATGTCCCCGTCCAACTGCACCTCGAGGTGATGCGCGCCTGGGGCGAGCTCCACCGGGCGCTCGAGCTCGACGGCGTGCGGAACGTCGCCGAGGATCTGCCACTGCTCGGTGCCAGTGCTGCCGCGCGGCCAGCGGTCCAGCACGAGCCAGTTCCGATCCGGCTCGAAGCGCAGGGCGTAGCCCTCTTCGCCGTCGTCGCTGGTACGCAGGAGTACGCCGAACGACCTGGTGTCTGCGTCGAGTGTCAGGTCCACCGCCAGGAGCGCCTCGGTCGGGAGCTCGGGCCCGACCCAGGACGCGTACCGGGTCGCTGCGCCAGCGCCCACGGTCGCTGCAGCACCGTTGACCGGTTCGAGGTGTGCCGTGAGATCGATCTCCTCGGTGTATGCCGCCTTGATGCCGTCGGGGAGGTCGAACCGCAGCGACCCGTCCGTCCGCTGGTGGGCTTGCAGTGTGGCCATGGTCCCGGCCCACTGCCACGCGCCGCCATCCCGCTGGTCTTCCTTGGACGCGATCCACCCGACGAAGTACCGCTGGTCGTCGAGTGCGACGGTCTTCGCGGCGTAGAAGGCTCGGCCGTCGACGGTGTCATCAGCCGGCGCAAACCATGGGCCGTCCGGTGACTTCGCGATGCGGTAGCGGGTGCAGAACGCGTCGGAGAACTCCGAGTACACGAGGTACCACCACTCGCCCCACTGGAACACGTCAGGGCACTCCTGGGTGATGAAGCGGTGTGGTTCCCAGATGGGGTCAGCGTCTCGCCAGGTGATGAGGTCGTCAGACTCGAGCCGTGCCACGACGCCGGAACGCCGATACGGCTCGTCCGGTCGCCGAGTGGCGAGGAGCATCTGCCAGGGCCGGTCGGCATTGGGACGGAAGACGAAAGGGTCTCGCCAGTCTTCGGGGGAGTAGCCAGCGAGTGCGGGGAAGTCCCACTCGGGATGCTTGGTCCAGTCGGTCAGATCACCGGATGACGTCGCGTGCGCGACAACCTGCGCGTCCTTGAAGCCGCCATCGGGTCCGGTCTTGATACGGGGATTGTGCCCCGTGTAGAACAAGTGCAGCGTTCCCTCCTCATCACGAACAACGCTGCCGGTGTAGCAGTCAAAGTCGCTCGCGTCGGGGCCGCCGGAGGGCAGTACCACGCCCTTGTCGGTGAAGGTGACGAAGTCGGTTGTGGTCACGACCGCCCAGGGCATGCCCGTTGCTCGCTTGAGCGGCGGAGCGTCCGGCCGTTCGTCGAGCAGGTAGAACAACCACGCGGTGCCTTCGTGTTCAAACGGGATGACGTCGCCGACGTAGCCGTTCGGGGGCCGGAAATGGGTGCTGGACGGGAGCGTCATTCAAGTTCCTTCGGGTCGTGGGGCCGCAAGCGAGCTGCGGGCGACGTATTCGCAGGGCACGAGGTGTCGGCCGGGCTGTTCCGCCTCCGCTAGCAGCAGAGTTCCGGCTTCAAAGCCCATCTGCTGGTGCGGCAGCGCGACGGTGGTGAGCGGTGGGTGCATCTGGTCGGCGAGGTCGGGTTGGTCGTCGAAGCCGACGATGCTGATGTCCTCCGGGCATCGCATTCCCAGTGCCTGAGCAGCCATCAGAGCGCCGACCGCCATGCGGTCGTTTCCGCAGATGATCGCCGTCGGACGGATGGCCACGTCGTCGAGGGCCTCGACCGCGAGGTCATAGCCGGATCCCACCTGGAAGGTGCCGAACGTGATCCTGATCTGTGTCGACGGGATGCCCGCGTCGGCGGCGGCGCGCTCGAGTCCGCGCTTTCGTTCTTGGCAGGCGTAGTCGTCCTCAGGGCCGCCGAGGAAGGCGACGGTGGTGTGGCCGGCTGCGAAGACGGCGGCGGCGACGTCGTACCCGCCCTGGTACTCGTCGGCGAGCACGGTGACTGCGGGTGCGTCCTCGGGTGGGAAGCAGTTGACGAAGACCGTTGGGACCGCGTCGAGTCCGGCAACCGGGGTGACGTACTCGGGCCCGGGCGCTGCGTAGACCAGGCCAGCGACTCCTTGCTGAACGAGGTTCTCGACGGCAGCTTTGCCTCCGTCGGACGTCTGCGCGGTCTCGACCACGAAGCACACGTATCCGGCCTCCTGCACGGCCTGCTGCACGCCGAGCACGATGTGACCCGCGTAGGGCTGGGAGACAAGCCGATCGGCGATCACACCAACTGTGTAGGACCGATTCGATCGCAGCGACTGCGCCGCCCGGTTGGGCTGGAAGTTCAGCTCCTTCGCGGCCTCGAGGACACGAGTGCGCGTCTCGGCAGCGATTGAAACGTCCCGGCGATCGTTAAGGACGAACGACACCGTCGGCTGGGACACGCCAGCGTGGCGCGCGACGTCCTTCATGGTGACGCGCTGTGACTGCGTTGTGCGCTTGCGGTTCGCCATTGAGCCTCCTCCGTTGCCATCATCATGCCAGAAGCAAATACGTATTGCGTCCGCTCCGCATGCTGTGTACGCTCGCCCTGCAAATACGTATTGGCCCCGACCTAGCGGGGTCACGATCGCTCAGAGAGGAGCGACCCATGGCGAACGGATTCAGCACCCCGATCGACCGGCGCACGCTGTTCAAGTTCGGTGGCGCGGGACTCGCGCTGGCCGGCATCGGATCGCTGGCGGCTTGCTCGACCACCGGCGGCGGGGGCAGCAGCTCCGGCACGGTGAAGATGCTCTACTTCGGTGAGCAGAGCGCGGCGACGGCCCTGCAGAAGGCCATCGAGCCGAAGATCAAGGCCCTCGACAAGAAGGCGAGTCTGCAGGTCACGGCGATCAACGGGACCGACTGGAACGACTTCCTCGCGAAGGTCCTCACGCAGATCGCCTCGGGTGACGTGCCGGACATCGTCAGCGTGGCAACCGAGGGGCAGCAGCTGCTGGCGTCGAAGAACCTTCTGACGCCTCTCGACGACTACGTGACGAAGAACCTGTCGGACCTGCACAAGTACTTCACCGGCGCCCACCCGGCGCTGCTGGAGTCGACGATGTACCAGGGGCACCTCTACACGCTTCCTGACAGCTTCAACGCGGGCAGCATGTTCTACTCGACCGACCTGTTCGACAAGGCCGGCCTGTCCCACCCGACGAGCAAGTGGTCGATGGACGACTTCCACTCGTCGGCCGAGAGCCTGGCGAAGGTCGGGGGCGGCACGTACGCGTTCGACTGGGTGGTACGGCTCTGGGGCAGCTGGACGTCGTTCCTCTACGCCAACGACGGTAACCTCCTCGAGGAGGGCAAGTACTCCGGCGGTGACTGGCTGTGGAAGAGCAAGGCGTTCTCCGACAACCCGATCAGCGTCTCTGGGCGCAAGGGCGGCTGGAAGTGGGGCGACCCGACGGCGAACTCGGACGCGGCCGTCGAGGCGCTGCAGTACGTCATCGACCTGCAGAAGTCGGGCGCCTCGCCCTCGCCCGATGTCGGCGGTGGCGCAACGCTGCAGGGCCTGATGGCCTCCGGCCGGATCGGCATGACGATCGGCGGCGGCTTCTGGGCCGGCGGTCTCCACAACGCCGGGATGAAGAACGGGAGCTTCGACGTAGTCGAGTTCCCGACGTGGAAGAGCAACAAGTCGCTCTTCGGCGCCGGCGGCTACGGCATCTTCAACTCCTCGAAGAACAAGGACCTCGCGTTCGAGGTCATCAAGGTCATGGTGCAGCCGGAGAGCTTCGACGCCCTCTGGCCCGGCAACGTCACCACTCCGGCGCAGAAGTCGCTGATGACCGCCGACCGGTACAAGACCACCGGGCCGGAGCACTGGTCGGTGTTCTACGACCAGCTCGACAACTCGGTGCCGATCTCCGCACCGCCGTACTACAACGCCCTCGCCACGGCCCTCAACCAGCGCACCACCCAGGCGATTTCCTCCGGGAACGCCAAGAAGGCGCTCGACGGCCTCCAGGCAGACATCGAGAAGGCAGCCTCGCAGGCTTCGTGATGACAGCAGCAACAGAAACACCCATCCGGCGGGCTGCCAAGGTCGCAGCCCGCCGGCCGGCGGCCAAGCGCGCGCGCCGACGTGAGTCCACGTTCGGGTTCCTAATGATCGGGCTCGCGGTGATCTTCGTCGCCGTATTCACCCTCATCCCCATCCTCGCCTCCCTCGGACTCTCATTCACCTCATGGGACGTCATCAGCAGCCCGAAGTGGGTCGGGTTCGACAACTACACGCGGCTCTTCACCGACGGGCCAGTCCTGGCGTCGTTCGGTGTGACCGTGGCTCTCGCGATCGCGATCGTCGTGCTGCAAATCTCGCTCGGCCTGCTCCTGGCGGTGCTGGCGAACAACCGAAAGCACAACACCACGCGTGTGTTCTTCCGTACGTCGTTCTACCTGCCCCTGCTGGCCTCGACGGCGGCGGTGTCGATCTTCATGGGCTACATCTTCGACACGAAGTTCGGCCTCATCAACTACTACCTGAACGAGATCGGACTACCCGGCGCGCACTGGTTGAACGATCCCTTCTGGGCGAAGGTCACGGTCGTGATGGTGGTCGTCTGGCAGCAGGTCGGCTTCACCTTCGTGCTCTTCGTCGCCGCACTGCTCGCGGTACCGGTCGACGTGCAAGAAGCTGCAGCGATCGACGGTGCGGGGCCCTGGCGGACCCTGTTCCGGATCAAGATCCCGCTCATCAGCCCCACGATCCTGTTCGCGACCGTGATCGCGATGATCAACGCAATGCAGCTGTTCGACCAGCCATTCATCATGACCAAGGGCGGCCCCGGCACCGCGACGACGACCGCCACGATCTCCATGTACCAGGCCGGGTTCCAGAACCTGCAGTTCGGGTTCGCCTCCGCCATCGCGATCCTGCTGCTGGTGATCATCGGCATCATCACCGGGATCCAGTTCATCGCCGCACGAAAGCTGGTGTTCTACCAATGACGACCACTGACACCCTCAACCCGCTGCATGCTCCGGAGACGGTCGCGCAGCCCGCCGTCAGTCATATCGTTCGGCGCCGGAAGCCGGTGGCAAAGGTCGGCAGCATCCTCGGCATGATCATCCTGATCATCGCCGCCGTGTTCGCGCTCGGACCGCTGCTCTGGACGCTGACCACATCGCTGCGCACCCCGGCGGAGTCGTTCAACAACCCTCCGCAGTGGTTGCCCCTGTCCTGGGACTTCAGCAACTACGCGGCGGTGTTCAACCAGATTCCGATCGGGCAGTTCTTCGTCAACAGCGTCCTGGTGACACTGCTCATCGTCGTCGGTCAGACCATCACGTGCACCTTGTCCGGGTACGCCTTCGCGATGATCAGCTTCCCGGGGAAGAACACCATCTTCGGGATCTTCCTCGCCACGATGATGGTGCCGATCCAGACGATCATCATCCCGGTGTTCGTCATCCTGAAGGACATGGGGCTGACCGGCTCCATCGCGTCGCTCATCGTCCCTGCGCTCGGCAGTGCGTTCGGCACCTTCCTAATGCGGCAGTACTTCATGCAGATGCCGAAGGAACTCGGGGAGGCGGCCCGCATCGACGGTGCCAGCCAGTTCGGGGTGTTCTGGCACGTGTACTCGCGGATGGCGAGCCCGGCGATCGCGACGCTCGCGATCCTGAACTTCTCCGGCTTCTGGGCCGAGTACTACCGGCCGCTGATCTTCCTCAACCAGCAGGACACGTTCACTCTCCCGCTCGGGCTCGTCGGACTCCAGGGCAACCTCGGCACCGGATCGATCTCCGTCGTGCTCGCCGGCGTCGTGCTCACCATGATCCCGAGCGTCCTGCTGTTCATCTTCGCCCAGCGGTACTTCATTGAAGGCGTCACGGCGGGATCATCCCGATGACCGACCTTCACGCCCTGCCGACAGCACTCCAGGAAGCCGCACTCGCCGTGACCGCAGCCGACCACCACCTCCCGCAGTTCCACGTCCGACTCCCTCGCGGGTATGTCAACGACCCGAACGGCCCGATCGACATCGGCGGGCAGGCGCACCTGTACTTCCAGTCGCGGCCCAAGGTCGACCTCGAGATCCCGGTCGAGTGGGGACACGCCACCAGCGACGACCTGGTGCACTGGACCCTCCACCGCCCCGCCATTGTCCCCGTCCCCGGTGGCGCCGACTCCGGTGGCGCTTGGTCCGGCAACACGGTCCTGCACGACGGGGTCGTCCGCGCCTACTACTCCGGGAAAGTGGATCACAGCCCGTTCCAGTCGGTGCTCCTCGCCGAGTCCACGGACGGCGGGACCACCTACGGCGCCCCCGTGCAGGTCGTCGCAGACCCGTCCACGGACGAGGCGATCACCATGTTCCGCGACCCGTTCGTCTGGCAGACAGACGACGGCTGGTCGATGGCGGTCGGAGCGGCGGCCAGGAACCAGACCGCGTCCGTCCGCCACTACCGATCGACGGACGGCATCAGCTGGACGTACGTCGGCGATCTGGTGTCGATGGCACGCGACACGGTCAACGGCATTGACACCGGTGAGGGGTGGGAGTGCCCGCAGATCCTCACCGTCGACGGCACCGAGATGGCGATCGTGGCGTCCTGGTCCCATGCCGACGGCCCGGGTGACGTCGTCGCGATCCCGCTGACCGGGTCTCCTTCGCCGTTCAAGGTCGACGACGGGCAGCATTTCTACGCGGCTTCCGTGATGCGGACCAGCTCCTGGGGGCCGGTGCTCTTCGGGTGGGTCACAGAGGGCCGGACCGAGCAGTGGACCGAGCAGGCAGGTTGGTCCGGAGCGATCTCCCTGCCGCGCCGGGCGTGGATCACGAACGGTCGACTCGGCACCGAACCCCATCCCGCAATCGACGCCCTCCGCGCCGGCAGCTCGCAGGCTGCGCACGGTGCTCGCATCGGCGCGCAAGCCGAAATCGTGCTGCCTGTCGCCGTCACCGGCTGCATCCGGCTGCGCTTCTCCGAGACCGAATACCTCGACATCACGATCGACGTCGACGCGGGCACGCTCACCATCGACCGGGCACATGCCAGCACAGACCACCGCGCTGACCCGAGCCCCGCGGTGATTCGTGCTCCCTTCGACCGGACCGCGGACCGACCTGCAGTGCGAGTACTGCTTGACGGATCGGTCGTCGAACTGTTCACCAGCGCCGGACGCTCCATCACCACCCGCGTCTACCCGACGCAAGCACCGCCGTGGAGCGTGGAAGCCCCGAACCAAGCGTTGGTGTGGGATCTCGAGCCCACCGTCACGACCATTGCGGCTCCCGCCGCCGACGTCACCGCTGGATCCGCGCGATCTGACTGAGCGGCGCCGACAGGTCCACCGGCACCAACTCGTCCCGATCATCGAAGGAGATGACTGTGCATCGAATCACCGTTGCGGGAGAAGCGCTCGTCGACATCGTCCACGACGACGCCACGCGGGAGATCCCCGGAGGAAGCCCCGCGAACGTCGCCCTCGGTCTCGGACGGCTCGGCGCGCCGGTCGAATTCGCCACATGGCTCGGTGATGACGTGCGCGGCCACCAGATCGCAGATCACCTCGACGCGTCAGAGGTCGGGCTGGTTCCCGGCGTCTTCGGGGCCACGAGAACCCCGGCGGCGACAGTCCGGCTCACTCCCGACGGCCAGCCCACGTACGAGTTCGACATCGAATGGGACCTGCCGCACCTACCGCAAACGCCGCGATGGCTGCACATCGGATCGATCGGCGCATTCCTGCAGCCGGGAGCGGGCAAAGTGCGAGAGCTCGTCCAGCGCACCGCAGCCGCCGGCGGCATCGTCTCGTTCGATCCGAACATCCGGCCCGCGCTCCTCGGAGACGCGGCCGCTGAGCGGGTCTGGTTCGAGCACCTCGCGGCAGAAGCCACTGTGCTGAAACTCTCCGACGAGGACGCCGCCTGGCTCTACCCAGGCGACAGCGTCGACGTCGTCCTCGACCGTCTCCTCGAGCTCGGCGTGACGCTGGCCGTCATCACCACCGGTGCCGCCGGCGCAACGCTTGCGACCACCCGAGAGCGGGTTGCCGTGCCCAGCAAACGCGTCGACGTCGTCGACACGGTCGGCGCCGGAGACACCTACATGGCCACCCTCATCTGGCAACTTCAGGACACCATCGTCACCCTCGATGCCTTGGACTCCAGCGCTTTGGCACGACTCGGCCAGATCAGCGCCAGCGCCGCGGCGATCACAGTGAGCCGTCGTGGTGCGGACCTACCAACCGCTAGTGACGTGCTCGCAGCGCTTGGAGAACCCACCAGATGAGCGCCCCGTCCGTTCCGCGCGGGACGACGCGGCAGAAGCGCCCCGAAGCCGGAACGATGTCACTCGGACAGCACCTCAACGAGCTCCGGAAACGGCTCTTCCGCGCGGTGCTCGCCATCGCAATCTGCGCAGTCATCGGCTGGTTCCTCACACCGTTCGTGCTCGACCAACTCCGCGCACCCGTCACCGAGCTCGCAGACGCCGGCGGCGGTCACACCGCGGAACTGAACTTCCCTGCCATCAGCGGCGCCTTCGACCTGCGCCTTCAAATCACGATCACGATCGCGGTCGTCATCGCCAGCCCCGTTTGGCTGTACCAAGTCTGGGCGTTCATCGTTCCTGCCCTGGTTCGGAAGGAACGGCTCTACGCAATCGGGTTCCTCGGCTCCGCGATCCCGCTCTTCCTCGGCGGATGCTGGTTCGGCTGGTACGTCCTGCCGCACATCGTGCAGATCCTAGGCAGCTTCGTCGCACACCAGGACACCTCGATCGTCGACGCGAAGGCGTACTACGACTTCGCCGTGAAGCTCGTCCTTGCCGTCGGTATCGCGTTCGTCTTGCCGGTGTTCCTCGTCCTGCTCAACTTCGTCGGCGTCCTCACCGCGAAAGCGATCCTCGGTGCCTGGCGCATCGCCGTGCTCTGCATCCTCATCTTCACCGCGCTCGTCACACCATCGGCGGACATCGCATCGATGTTCCTCCTCGCCATTCCGATGGGCGTGCTCTACCTCGCAGCGTGCGCGGTCACTTGGCTGCATGACCGCCGTCTCGCCCGCCGCCTCGCGGCCGCTTCCTCAACCACCCACCCCGTGACGTAGCGTCCGCTTCGCCGCCTGCACACGAAGGACTCATCATGCTCGGCAACCTCACCGGCATCCACCTGCTCATCATCCTCGGCATCGTCGTACTGCTCTTCGGCGCCACCAAGCTGCCCGCCCTGGCAAAGGGGCTCGGGCAGTCGCTCAACATCTTCCGCAGTGAGATCCACGCCGGAGACAACAAGAAGAGCTCCGACCAGGCCAGCGCCCCGGTCGCACACGACGGCACCGTGCCGTCGCACGAGTGAGCTGCTTTTCGGCGAGCTGACGGGTAAGCACCGTGGACGTCGAGAAACTGCTCGTCATCGCCGTCATCGCCGGGTTGTGTCTCGGACCGGCTCGGCTGGCCGCCCACACCAAACAGCTCACCAACTTCCTGCGTCAGCTGCGGGGATGGGCTGACACGACTAAAGCTCAGATCGAGGAGCAGACCGGAGTCGACATCGACTGGTCAGAACTCGACCCGCGCCGTTATGACCCGCGCCGCATCATCCGCGACGCACTCACCCAACCTCCGACACCGCACGAACCCGCCGTTGAACCAACGGTGCTCACCCACACTGCGGAACCAACCAACTCTCGAACCGGAGTCAACGATGACGTCTGAATTCCACCGCCGAGCTCTCTTCCAGGGCGCCGGCATCGGCGCCCTGGCGCTGCTCGCCACCGCCGCGCCCGCTGAAGCCGCCCAGGCTGCCACCGCGGGATCCGCCTCCACATCAGCGACCGCAGCGACATCATTCCGCGCGAAGTACCACATGACCCCGCCGTCGGGATGGCTCTCGGACCCGCAGCGACCGGTCTTCACCCGGGGCGCCTACCAGCTGTACTACCTGCACTCCGACGTCGACAACGGGGACGGCGGGTGGGACCACGTCTCCACCACCGACGGCATCAACTTCACCTTCCAGGGCACCGTCATCCCCCTGCAGACCAACCTGCCCACCTGGACCGGTTGCACCCTGATCGACACGAACAACACCGCCGGCTATGGCGCCGGTGCCGTCATCGCCCTCGCCACCCGACCCACCGGAGGGGTGCGAAAGTACCAGGAGCAGTACCTCTTCTACTCCACCGACGGCGGCTTCACCTTCACCGCCCGACCCAACCCCGTCATCGTCAACACCGACGGACGCACCGCAACCACCGACGCGCAGATCTCCAATGCCGAGTGGTTCCGCGACCCCAAGGTCGCGTGGGACGACGCCCGCAACGAATGGGTCTGTGTCATCGGCCGGCAGCGCTACGCGGCGTTCTACACGTCGAAGAACCTCATCGACTGGACCCTACAGCACAACTTCGACTACCCCGACCACAACCTCGGCGGCATCGAATGCCCCGATCTCTTCCAGATCACAGCAGATGACGGCACCAAGCACTGGGTTCTCAGCGGCAGCATGGACGCCTACAACGAGGGGCTGCCCTGCACGTACGCGTATTGGACCGGCTCCTGGAACGGCACCGCGTACACGGCGGATAACCTCACCCCGCAATGGCTCGACTGGGGATGGGACTGGTACGCGGCAGTCACCTGGCCGGCCAACGAAGCGCCGACAACGAAGCGGTACGGCCTCGGCTGGATGAACAACTGGAAGTACGCCAACCGGCAGGTCCCCACCGACGCATCCGACGGGTACAACGGCCAAAACTCGATCGTCCGCGAGATCACACTCCAGAAGCAGACCGATGGTCATTACACCCTCCTCAGCGCACCGATCGCGGCGCTCAAGGGCACCGCGAAGCGCACCGTGCCGATCGCGAACCAGACCGTCAACGGTTCAGTGGTCTTGCCCTACAACGGCCGCGCGTATGAGATCGAGCTCGACGTCACGTGGACCAACGCCACCAACGTCGGAGTCTCCGTCGGACGCTCGGCGGACGGAGCGCGACACACCAACATCGGCAAGTACGGCAGCGATCTGTACGTGGACAGGGCCCCGTCCGACCGTGCAGGATTCGCATTGGCGCCCTACACGCGGGCTGCAGCGCCCATCGACCCCGCCGCCCGCGCCGTGCACCTTCGCATCCTCGTCGACACGCAGAGCGTTGAGGTGTTCGTCAACGCCGGCTACACGGTCCTGTCCAACCAGGTGAACTTCGACGCCGGCGACACAGGCATCTCGCTGTACTCCGACGGCGGCACCGCAACGTTCTCCAACATCACCATCCGCGAATACGGAAGCTAGCGCGCGCAGGGCGGAAGGCAGCAGCTGCCTTCCGGCCTGCGGCTGCTTCTTCGCTGCCCGCCAGACGATCGGTCACCGGACACCCCACTCGTACACCGCTTCGACCCGTAGTCTCGGCACGTGACAGACCGGTTCTGGCAGCAACGCGATCCGATGGAGGTGCGCAGCCATGATGGGTCGGGGCGAGCGTCTGCCGGGTGGGTGGCCCTCGTACTCGTAGCGCTCTACTCGGCGCTGCTGGCGCTCGTGCTCTCGGTCGGGCTCGTCGGCGTCGCCGCGCTCCCCATCGCCCTCGCCGTGATCGCGCTCGGGTACCGCGGCGTGGTTCGAGGCTGGGTCGCCGGTCGACGAGTTGGCTGGGTGGCGCTCGTCATCGGCGGGGTTGGTCTGCTCCCCGCCCTCTTCGCCTGCCTGTTCGGGATGCTGATCTGCGTGCTCGACGGAGGAGTGATCGCCAGTAGCTGACCATCGAAGCGAGCGAGACTGTCTCGACAGCCGATCGACATTCGGGACCCCTCGACGCCGGGCTGTGGGACACGAACAGGCGTTTCGTGGTGTGCTAGCCGGATGCGCGTCAGATCAGCGGCCGTCGTCATCCGAGACGAGAGCCTGCTCGTCATCGATCGGTTGAAGGACGGTCGGAACTACTGGGTGCTTCCTGGTGGTGGGGTGGAGGAAGGTGAGAGCCTCCGCGAGGCTTGCCGGCGCGAACTGCGCGAGGAGACTGGCCTTGAGGCGATCATCGGTGATCTGCTCGACGTGCCAGTGGATAGCGCCGCTCCAGCGGCCTACTTCGCAGCCCAAGTGCGTCCTGGTCCGTTGGTACTCGGTGGCCCAGAGATCGAACGAGCATCAGAACTGAACCAGTACGTGCCGAGGTGGGTGGAAGTTGCCTTGCTCACCCAAATCCCGTTGGTGCCGGAAACGGCGAGGCAAGCGGTGCAGCTGGTCCTCAAAGCGCGCCGGTAGGGGATCGGCCATCGAGACGGCCAGAGACCGCTGCAGCGGTCGGATCTCATATGCTCCGTGCATGGGGATGAACAAGGACCAGCAGCTCACGGTCATCGGCGGAGCCCTTGTGGCAGTGTTCGCCGGCGTGGGCGTGGGCGTGATCGTCGCGTGGGCGACGGGGTTCATCACCCTCTAGTCGCTCGCTGAGCGATCGGCTGTAGGCGATCGAGACGACACGGTGGTCTGTGCCTCTGGTCTCCGGGCACGACCTAGGGTGAATGGATGTCTTGGGTCTCTGAGGATTCCGGTTCCCTGGCGGTGACTGAGTCCGGCGGGACGCCCGGGCGTCGGACGTTGCTGTCCGTCTTGCCGTTGACGACGGCGTGGGTGGGAGCCGCAGCTGTTGTTGCCGTCCCGATCGCAGGCGTTGTCGTCGGTTCCGTTGTCGAGCGTCGGCCCAGTGGGTTGTCCTTCATCCTGATCATGGTCCCGGTGCTCGTAGGAGCGGCGGCGGCGACATTCGTGTTCGGGCTCGCAGCTGGAGCGTTGGCGGGTCTACCGGATTGGTTCCTGCGTCGACGTCCACTCGGCACGGTCGGCGTCGTCGCGGCCGTTGTGATCCTGACTGTGCTCGTGGCGGGCGCATCGGGCGCCGCGTTTCTGGTGGTGCCGTACTTGGTCCCATGGCCGGTACTGACGCAGGTTTGCGTTGTGGCAGCCGCGACAGCGATCGCGACGCTGGTGGTTGTCGCATCGCACCGCCGACGCGAACGTCGACGACACCAGTAGACGAGCGGCCTCGCTGCTGCCCCTGGTGGGCGGAACGGCGTCCGGAGGCGGATCGGCTACCAGATTTCTCCTTCCGCCCCTGAATTGAAAGTTTGCCCTATCCACTTTTGCGGGCGGGGGCAAGACCTTGCCCCGGGTGGATCCGCTAGCGCACGGCGCTTGGCAGTTCATGCGGTGCGTGCTGCCCCGGCGGTCGAGCGTCAGCGGAACCGGTTCACGAGCGCGGCGACGATCGGGACACGTGTCAGCAACACGATGATCGCGTAGCCGATGACTCCACCGAGGGTGTTCCAGATGAAGTCGTTGACGTCAGCGACGTGACCACCGGAGAACAGCTTCTGCGCGGCGAGTTGCAGGAGCTCGATCGTCAGGCTGACGGCCGCGGAGGTGAGCAGCGCCTTCCACCACCGCGGACGCCGCATGAGGAGCTGCAGGAGGACGCCCAGTGGCACGAACACCGCCACGTTGGTGAGCGCGTCCGCGAGCTCGTAGTCGTGGAACGGGATCAGCGCCAGCGCCGGTGCCCACGGCTCGTCGCTCGAGGTCGGGTGAAGGAAGATCGGGAAGACCGTGTTCGCGAGGATCCCCGCGGCGCAGACGGCGATTGCGGCGGCGACGGCAACACGCGGCCACGTGAAGCGCCGTCCCCTGAGCAGGAGCGCCAGCTGGACGACGAACACGACGACACCGGAGGGAACGGCAACCGGCAGGACGGGGACTTCGCCGAACGGGTTGGAAGACATCCGGAGAAGCCTAGTGACGCTGAGCTGCTGCGGAGGACCAACGAGCGTCGACCGCCGCAGGTGCTCGCGTTCCGCGATCCGTCAGGACGCACGCGACCGCACCGCGGACGCGTGATCGGGGCTCTGCAGCGCAACCCCTGACGGACGGGAGGCCCGGTGCCAGCTGGCACCGTCCCTCCAGGCACGGCCGTCACCCCGCTGGCGCGGTGCGCCGGTACTGGCTGGTGGGGCCCACCTCCAGGCACGGCCGTCACCCCGTTGGCGCGGTGCGCCGGTACCGGCTGGTGGGGCCCACCTCCCTCCCTTTCGCTTCTGGTTCCGTCAAGTACTGCACTCGATGAGTTGTTCATGTTCCAGGTGGAGTCGACGCCCGCATCGCTGTGCGACGCGCTCACTGTGGGTGACGATCACGAACTTGGTTCCTGCTTGCTGCAGCCGGTCGAAGAGGGCGAGCACGTCGTCTTCGGTCGTCTCGTCCAGTGCGCCGGTGGGCTCATCGGCGAGGACGACGGCGGGGCGCTTCGCGATGGCTCGCGCGATCGCGACGCGCTGCGCTTCTCCTCCTGACAGTCGTCGTGGGCGCTTGCCAGCGAGGTGACTGATGCCGACCGCCTCGAGAGCCTCATGTGCTCGGTCAGCGGACTCTGTGCGAGCAGGAACGCCGAGCCGGACGTTGTCGAGCACGCTGCGGTCGCCGAGGAGGCTGTGGTCCTGGGTGACGATGCCGATGTGTCGCAGTCGGTGTGCCGCCATCCTCCGTGCCGTGCGCTCGAGCACGTGCCCGTCGTGCTCGTAGGTCCCGCCGAAGTCGGTGTCGAGGCCGGCGAGGATCCGGAGCAGCGTGCTCTTGCCGGATCCGCTCCGCCCGGTGATCGCGACCGAGTGATCGTCTTCGCGAAGGTCGAAGTCGAGCCGGTCGAACAGTGGTCGGGTCGATCCGTCGGGCTCGGTGATGGTCTTCGAGACGTCGCGCAGCACGATCATCGTGGGGTACCTCTTCGGGGTTGGGTGGTCAGTTCGATGCGGACGGCTCGTCGGCCGAGTGCGCCGTCTGCCACGCACCAGAGGAGCAGGGCGGTGCCGGCTCCGAGTCGAGCCATCGCACTGTCGTTGGGGAGCAGCGCGCTGGTCGCGAGGAACAGCCCGAGCGCGGCGGTGTACTCGGTCAGTCGGCTTGCGCGGAACAGTCGGTTCGTGGCATCCGGGCTCCTCCCGAGGAGATGGTGCACCCGCGCCACTGGCGCTCGACGGTGATGCAGGAGCCGGTGGAGGAACGCCGTGATGATGCCCACGCCCGCGGTGAGGACGACGAGCAGCGCGGTGACGAGCACCAGGTTGTCCTGGATGAGCTGGCGAACGAGGGAGAGCTGCACGAGGTAGGTCGGTACTCCGAGCAACGTGTACGACCGGAAGCCGGTGTCGTCCCCGATCGCGTCGAGACGCGCGACGACGCCTGCGAAATCGAGGCTGGGATCGACGGCGAGGTCGGCGTTGAGCACCTGGAACACCAGGCGCCCGAACAGCTCGGGATCCAACCGGTCGAGTGCTGCTCGGTCGAGTCCGGCGAGTGTCGGCGGGTAGGGCACGATGACGGTGTCATCGAGGTAGTGGGTGGCTTCACCGCGGAAGTACACGGCGCTGTTCGGTTCGAGGAAACCGACGACTTCGAGCTCCTGCTCCTGCAGGATGACCGCTCCGGTGAGTCGCTCTCCGAGCTCGTACACGCCGCGGTACTCGTTGCCGAGCAGCACCGGGATCCGGCCGGATCCCCAGTCGACAGCGTCCCAATCGATCGGCACGCCGTCCTGCACGGAGAGCCCCGCGAACTCGTACGCGTTCTCGTTGAGCTGGATGGACTTGATGTCCTGAACGCTGCGGCCGGACTCGTCCTGGTACTTCCCCTTGAGTGTGTACTCGGTGCCGTAACCGACGTCGAAGCGGTCGTCGCCGCGGAAGTCCTGGACGGTGGCGGGCTGGTCGTACGAGGAGATGAAGTTGAATCCGGGCTCGTCATCGACGCGGTCGACGAACGAGGCGACGTCGTCGAGCGCGTGCTGGTCTCGCCGGATCGCTTCGAAAGCATCGGGGTCGAGATCGTCGACCACCGTGTAGAGGTCGACATCGGCATCAGCGGACAGGCCCTGGGCCACGGCCTGCGAGGTGGACTGGGTGAACGACGCCACGTTGTACCAACAGAGTGCGAGCAGCACGAGCAGGACGATCTTGGCGACGATGATCGCCCAGTTGGACCGGAGGTCGTTCAGCAGTTCCATCGTCGGGTTCCCTGCCAGAGCGAAGTGACGGACACGGCGAGCACGACGATTCCGACCGCGACGACTGCGGCGGTGACGTCGAGGTCGAGGTCGAGGATGGTGCTCTGCCTGACGACCGCCGCGCCCGCGAGGGCGGTCGTACAGGCGGCGGTGCTGATCACGCCGACTCGGATGGCAGCGCTGCGAAAGGTGGTCAGCGGTCGGATCCCCGTGGTGAAGCGGACGGCGGCAGCGCGGAGTTCCCATCGTCCAGCTTGCAGCCCGGCGACCACGGCGATGAGCACGACGACGAGGGAACCGAGCGCGACCAGGATGGGCGACACGGCGTCGACGTTCGTCCTGCGGTTCGTGCCGTCGTCGATGACCTCGACGCTCCTGCCGGGGAACTGTGCGCTGTAGTGGCGGGCGCTGCTCGGGCCGTCCAGGAGCAGTCGCTCTGGTGACGCCGAGAACCGCGACGGATCAGCGAGGACCACATCGTCGGACAGCAGGCTGTCGGCCCGAACGCCGAGTCGCCCCACCACCTCGTACGTCATGCCATCGACGGTGATGTCCTCGCCGCGGACGTCGACGGCAGCGCCGACGAGGGCCTCGCCGGGACGTCCGGTCAGGGCGTGCCCGTCGTGCAGCGGAACGTCTGTCCACTGTCCGGACAGGACCACGACGGCGCGGACGTCACCGTCCAGACCCACGAACACCTTCGTCCCCGGTTCGAACGCGCTCCGAGCACGCATGAGTTCGTCGATCGTCGCGGTCACCCACGCGCTCTGGCCGGAGCGAAGATCGTTGCCCTCCGCCGCGACGACACGTCGGCGAGCGTCGAACACCCCGATCAAGACCGTCAACAGCATGGCCAGCAGCAGCAGGCCCGCGATCGCCGTGATCTGTTGTTTCGTCACGTCCTCTCCTCACGCCTCGGACGGTGCGCGTCACCAGCCGTTAACATGTCAGACGTCGGAGGTTTTGCCTAGGAGCGTGTCGTAGTCGCGCCCGTCCTGCGGACGCGTGATCGGGACCCGCAGAGCGACCACGGATGGACTGGAGGCCCGGTGCCAGCTGGCACCGGGCCTCCAGGCTCGGCCGTCACCCCGCTGGCGCGGTGCGCCGGTACCGGCTGGTGGGGCCCACCTCCCGTCCGTCCGTCATCCGCTCGTGACGGGTGACCGCTCAGGCGGGCTCAGACACGCGCCCGGCGTCGCCGGCTCCGCAGCGTCCACACGAGTCCACCGGCCGCGAGCAGTGCCGCCGCCAACAGCCCGAGGGGGAGCAGGTTCGCGCCCGTCCAGGCCAGTGCGTCGCCCGGGTCGCTGCCCGCATCCGCGCCGCCGTTGCCCGGCGCTGCCGCGCCCGGTGCACCGGATCCGCTGTCACCCGGCGTCGGAGCGCCGCTGCCCGGCGTGCCCGCACCCGGCGAGGTGGTCGGCGTCGGAGCAGCCGCAGCCACCACGGTGAAGGCGGTCCGAGCCAGCGCCACAGCGTCGACCGATGCGGTGACGGCCACCCGACCGGACGCTGTGCTCGGCACCCGCAGGTCGGCCGAGAACGCACCACTCGCGTCGGTGTGCGCGGTGGCACCACCGATGCGTGGCGCGGTTGCCAGAGCCACGTCGGTGTCCGCCGGGAACCCGGCGCCGGTCACGGTCTGCGTGTCGCCCGCGTCCACCCGAGGCGACTCGACCCGCAGGACCGGGGTCGCCGCGGCCTTGCTGGTGAAGGCGACGACCGTTCGCTCCGTCACGGACCGTTCGTCGACCGGCACGCTGATGGTGCGGCTGTCGGCGTCGTAGGTCCAGGCGGTGTCCGCGATCACCCGGCCGTCGATGGTGACGGTGCGGGGGCGGTCCGCGTTCGTGAACGTCGCCGTCCACGAGCGGTCCTGCACCTGGCCGGCGAAGGAGCCGTCGGCGGGGGCGATGGCGAGCGAGCCGCCGGTCGCCTGCTGCGTGTAGCGGACGGCGGTGGAGGCGCTGCCCGCCGCGGCCTTCGCGGACGCTGTGGCCGTGGTCATCGCGCTCGACTTCGCGGTGCCGTCAGCGGCGCTGTCCTCGCCGGCGTCTTCGTGCAGGTCGAACGAGCCGTTCGCGCCGGTCGCCACCGTCAGGGTGACGGCGTCGAGCGGGGCGGCGTCGTTCTGCACCTGCTCCGAGCGGGTGGGGACGATACCGCCGCTCTTCACGAACACCGGCATGCTATTCAGGTCGGTCGTCACGTCGGCGGTGGTGCCTCCGGCGTGCGTCTCACCGGTGAACCAGTCGGTCCACGAGCTGCCGGCCGGGAACCAGACGGAGCGGGTCGCCTTGCCGGAGTCGTCGTTCGCGGTGGTGACCGGGGCGACGAGCACGTCCGGGCCGTACAGGTACTCGGAGCCGGCCTGGGCGTAGGACTCCTGCGCCTCGGGGTACTGCAGGTAGAGCGGCTGCAGGATCGGGGTGCCCGTCTCGGTGGCCTGGGCGGCGAGCGTGTAGGTCAGGGGGACCAGGGCCTCGCGGAGGTTCAGGAACCGCTTCGCCGACGCCTCGGCAGCGGCCGGGTACTGCCACGGCAGACGGTCGCTGTGGTTGCTGTGCAGGCGGTCGATCGGCTGGAAGGTGCCGAGCTGCACCCAGCGGGCGTAGAGGTCCTCGGGCAGCTGGGTCGTGCCCTCCTCGGCGCCCTCGATGCCGTACTGCGCACCGTTGTGGCCACCGATGTCGTGGCTGACCGAGGCCAGGCCGGTCGCGGCGGACTCACCGGGGGTGTAGCCGACCTCGGCGAGGAGCATGTCCCACGACGACGTGGTGTCGCCGGTGAAGTGCACGGTCGTGCGCTTGTCCGCCCACGGGCCGGTCGGGACCGCCTGCGGGTTGCCGTAGCCACCGGCCGTCAGCGAGCCGTACGCCCGCGAGAACGCGAGCCCCCGGCCGCCGAGCGCCTGGTTCGTGTACTCCGCGTACTGCTGGTTGATGAACACGTCGGGGGTGACGCCGTTCGCGGAGTACTTCGAGTTCTCGCTGCAGCACCAGTCGAGCCACCACATGTCGACGCCCTTCGGCTGCAGCGAGGTGTGCAGGTCGAAGTAGGCCTTGAGCTGGTCGGGGTCGGACCAGTCGAACAGGTACCGGTCGCCGTCGCCCTTCGTGAGCTTGCCCTTCGCGGTGGCCTGGGCCTTCGCGAACTGCGGGTCCTGGCTCGAGATCGACGGGTGGATGTTGAGGGTGTTGTGGATGCCCTCGGCGTGCCAGTCGGCCAGCAGGCCGGTCATGTCCGAGATCCGGGACGGGTCGACCGACCAGCCGTTCCACTTGCTGTCACCCTGGTTGGTGGGGCTGCCGATCTTGTAGTCGGTGTCGATCGCCATGACGTCGACGGGGACGTCCTCGTCGTCGAACTGCTTCGCGATCGCCAGGTAGTCGGCCTGCGAGCGGTCGTAGTACTCGGAGTACCAGACGCCGTACGCCCAGCGGGGGAGCAGCTTCGTCGGACCGGTCAGGACGGCGAGTTCCTGCAGGGCGTGACGGTAGTCGCTGCCGTACCCGAAGACGTAGCCGTCCTGGTAGCGCTCGCCGCCGTGGTCGGCGGCGGGGGTGACGGTGTCGGTCGCCTGGTCGTACAGTGCCGAGGCGCTGTCGTCGAGAAGTGACCAGCCGTCCTGGTAGAGCAGACCCGGGTTCGTCTTCACCGATCCGTCGGCGGTGTCGAGGTCGCGTCGGTACCCGCCGAGCGGTGCATGTGCGGCGAGGACCGGCGACGCGGTGTCGACCACGGCGACGGTGTCGAAGTTCACGTTGCAGTTGTTCGCCACGGTCGGGCACCCGATCACGACGTCGTTCGTACCGGCGGCCAGGTGCACCGGGACGGTGGCGGTGTTCCAGTAGTCCCAGCCGCTCGTCTTCGGGAGCGGTGCAGTGGTCGACTGCTGACCGGTCGGGGCCGCGGTGAGCGTCGGCGCCCCGGCGGAGCCGTTGGCGTAGCGGACCTGCAGGGCGTAGTCGCCCGCGGCCGGCACCCCGGTGACGTGGGTCGTCAGGTGCGCCCCGGCACGCTCGAACCCGGCGACGAAGCCGTCCCCGGCGAAGCCGTTGTGGTTCGTGGCGGTCGTCGCCGGAGCGGTGCGTGCCGAGTCCTCGGCCTGGCACACGGTGCCGAACGCGCAGTCCTCGCCGGTGACCGTGGTCGACGGTGCCGGGTAGGCGGCGCCGGTGCCGACCAGGGCCAGGCTGTCGACGTTCACCCGGCCGGAGTCGTCCGCGGTGCGTTCGATGCGCACGCGGTGCTCTCCCGCCGTCAGGTCGAGCGTCGTGGCAGCGGTGGTCTTCCAGTCGTCCCAGTTCGCGCCGGGTGCGAGCCGGATCGTCTTCGCGGCACCGCCGTCGACCCTCACGCTGAGGGTGCGGGTGGCGACCTGGCCGTCGCCGCCCTGCGAGTTCGCGTAGCGCAGGGCGAGGTCGTACGAGCCGGCACGTGCCGCCGTGGTCGTGAAGGTCATCGCGTTGCCGACGGACTCGAAGCCCGCGGCGAACCCGGCCCCGGTGAAGCCCGCGTGGTCCGTCGCGAGGGACAGGCCGGTGAGCCCGAGCGTCTCGGCCTCGCAGAGCGACCCGATCGTGCACGAGGGGGTCGGCGTCGACACCCACGGCGTGCCGGTGACCCGCTGCCCGGACGCCGTGGTCACGGTGGTCTGCAGGGTGTCCTGCGTGAAGGCCCCCGAGCCCTCCTTGTACCGGACCGTCATCGCGCCCGTGTCGAGGGTCAGCCAGCCGTCCCGCTCGGTCTTCGTGAACGTCGTGGGTGCGAATTCGTCGCGGCCGATGACGTTGAAGGTGCTGCCGTCGGCGAACTGCGAGTCACCCGCGTACTCGGTGCGGATCAGGGTGGGGGAGAGCACCTCGAACCGGGCCTGGCCCGAGACGACGGTGCGGTCGGCTGCGGGGTCCGCGGCGGCCGGGATCGCGGCGATCCCGAGCATGCCGAGGGCGGTCGCAGCGACGATGCCCGACGACAGCGCACGACGCAGCCCTCGGGATCGGAAGGAGATGGGGCGCAAGTGGGTGCTCCTCGTGGACGTCGTCGTCCATCGGGCCGTGCAACGGCCGTGACCAGCGGGCCGTCCCTGCGGCGGCCCGTTTACAACGCTGTAAACCATACGACCAGGACGGCTTCGGAGGAAGGGGCAGCCGGGGGTCGGCTCGTTTCGCGGCTTGCGCCGCCTTGGTGAGCGGCGTGGTCGCGTCGTCCGCGGCCGTGGACTCGAGACGCTGACGGACTGGAGGCGCGGTGCCAGGTGGCGCCGTGCCTCCAGTCCGTCCGTCACCCCGCTGGCGCGGCGCGCCGGTACCGGCTGGTCATCTCGAGAAGCCGCGGATCCGCGTCGGTGTCACTCGGTGGGTCGCAGGCGACGCCGGCGACGCAGCACCAGCGTCCCGGCGCCGGCCAGGAGGAGCAGCGTCGCGAGCAACGCCGGTCCGACAGGCGACTCCGCTCCGGTCGCGGCCAGCGTTCCCGTCGCCGTCGCCGGGGCCGTCGGTGTGCCGGCACCCTGGGTCGCCGGTGTCACGGTCGGGGTCGGCGCGGGCTCCGCAGTGGGCGTCGCGGTTGGTCCTGGCGTGGCTGCAGCGATCAGGGGGCTCTCGGTCATCGCGGTGCCGGTCAGGCAGTGCTTGAGCTCGGTCTCCTTCACCCAGTTCGACCCTGCGGCGACCGCACGGCATCCGGAGGCGAACGCGATCTCCCGCTCGTTGTAGAGCATGCGCACGAGCGGCGTGTAGGCCGCTCCGGTGGCGGGGTCGATGCCCGCTCGTGACACGACGTCCCACTGCACGTTCGCCGCCATCGGCGTCACCTGGGAGCCTCGCCACGGGTTGGTGGCGTACCCGTAGACGTCGGCGTCGGATGCCGGAGCAGCGTTGTCGGGCGCGGCGACGGTGGAACCCGGCAGACGCAGCAGCGCAGCGAACGGGATGATCGTCTCGGCGTGCGCGAAGCGGAAGGTCGCGACCACGTCGCCGCCGGCGATGCGGGCGTCGATCGTGGCGAAGAAGTCGTCGAGCAGGGGCTCGGCGATCGAGTAGGTCTCGTCGTGCCCGGCGAGGCTCGGGCCCTTCTCGTAGAAGTCCTCGGCGTCGAGCAGGTACGCGAACCACTCGGCATCGGCCGGCCGGCCAGCGAAGTACTGGGCGAAGTCGAACACGTGCGGAGCGACGTTCTCCTGTTGCATGTCGGCCGCGATGATGTACAGGTTGTAGAGCGACATCGCCGCATCGACGGTGCTCTTGATCGACTTCTTCGGATCGCCGCAGGCATCGGGATCGGCCTTCGTGTCGGCGCCGGGCGCGCACGCCACCGCGCCGCCCTTGGAACCATCGGCGGTGTTGTACCAGGTGTGCGCCTTGTCCGTGCCGATCGCGGCGATGAACCCGGGCGTGAAGATGCCGGAGAGCAGGTCCTGCGCCGCTTCGACCGATCGCGGCTTCGCCTCGATGTACTGCAAGGCCGCCGCGATCGTGCCGCCGTCACCGGTCTGTGCGGCGACGTAGTCCTCGTACGCCTGGGCGCGCTCGCGCTCGGGCGACCCCTCGGCCTTGTCGGTGCCGTCCGGGTTCTCGACGTCGTGGAAGTAGAGCAGATCAGGTCGCGGTTCGAGCTCGACGCCCGCGGCCCCGAAGCCCCGCAAGAAGTTCTCGCCCGACTCCGCGGCGCGAGACTCACCCGAGGTCTCGGCGACCACTCGCCCGCGCGTCTTCGCCGCAGCTGCGAACAGCTGCTTGTTGCGCTGCGCGGCTCGCGCTCCGATGCCCTGGTGCTGGGCGGCGCCCTGACCGGTGAGCATGCCGTAGCCGTTCGCGACGTTCGCCGCGGTGATGGCATCGAGGTTCGCGGAGAACTCCTTCCCGATCTCCGGCGTCAGGAACCCGTTCTCGGCCTGCGCGGTCGCGGCGAGACGGTGCAGCAGCGCGTCGTACTTGTACGCGGAGAGCCCCCGGGATCCGTGTCGGGCGACCGACTCCGTGGCGACGGGTGCGTAGCCCGTCGGTGCCGGCGAGTAGGCGTCGATGTCCGACTGGGTGGGGGCGATGTAGGGCTGCTTGCTGCTGTAGAAGCTGGCCTCGTCGGCGTGTGCCGGTGCTCCGAGCATCAGCGAGGCGAGGGCAGCGACGGCGATGCAGGACAGTGCGGTGCGGGTGTTCATGGGTCCTCCGGAATCGGGACCCTCGGGCGGCGGTCCGACAAGCAGAGGTAGCGGCAGCGGGTGAACAGCCCTTGACCTGGGGGTGACCGGACGGTGCTGCCGGACACGGCAGCGCCGTGGGACCTGCCTAGCTGGGCCCGGATCGTCGGGTCAGCTTCGAGCTGACGACGCCGTAGAGCAGCCAGGCGACGACAACGACGAGTGCGACCGTGCCGTACATCGCCGGCAGGGCGCCCTGCACCAAGAACGGCACGAGCAAGAGACTGACCAGGCCGAGGATGGCCAAGGTGATCTTGTAGCTGCGAGGAGACATCCGACCTTCCTGACTTGCACTGGCTGGCGCCCTTGTCGAGGACGAACGGGTTCCACCCCGAGAGCGGGGTTCCGGAGAACCCGTACCCATCATCGGATGGTGACGACGAGCTTGCCTGACCGGGTCCCGTCCTCCATATCGCGGTGGGCTTGAACGATCTCCTCGAGCGCGTACACCTTCGCGATCGGGACCTGCACGGTGCCGGCTGCGACGGTGTCGAGGAACGCCTGCAGTACCGATGCCGGCAGGTCGCTCGCTTCGCCGGAGTACGCGGTGAGGCGCACCCCGTTGGGGATCACCGCCATCGGGTAGAAGTCGGGGATGGTCCAGACGTCGGAGAGCATCCCGCTGAACGACACGGTGCCGTGGACGGCTGTCGCCCGGAGTGTGTCGGGCAGCGTGTCGGTGCCGATCAGCTCGACCGCTCCGTTGACGCCGTGCGGCACGATTCGACGGACCGTGTCGGCGATCCTGCCCGTGTCCACCACGACGTGGTCCGCACCAGTGGTGTGCAGTCGCTCGGTGCGGTCAGGGTTGCGAGTGGTGGCGAGGACGGTCATGCCCTGCTGCTTCGCCAGCACGATGCACGCCAGGCCGATCGACGACGTGCCACCGCGGATCAGGATCGTGTCGCCCCGGCGGGCACCGACGCCCACTGTGAGCGACCCGTGCGCGGTCTGCAGCACCTCGGGGACGGCGCCGAGCACGGACCAGTCGAGGCTGCTCCGGAACGGCACGACGCTGCTGGCCGGAACGACGGTGTACTCGGCGTAGCCCCCGTCGAAGTCGCGACCCATCCCGCCCATCAGTCCGGCTACTTGGGTACCGGCGGGGAACTCTCCACCTGGGGCTGCCTCCACGGTCCCGACGGCTTCGATCCCGGGCACCCGTGGGAAGGTCCCGGAATGGCCCATGCCGCGGCGGAAGTGCAGCTCGGACCGGTTGAGCCCGAACGCTTCCACACGGATCAGCACCTGGCCCGGGCCTGGGATCGGGACCGGCAGCTCACGGAGGTGCAACACGTCGGGGCCACCGGGTGCGTCGATCACGACGGCCCGCATGGTCGCCGTCATCGCCTTGCCTCCAACGTCGACTGCAGGCGCTCGAGTGCCGCGATGCCGTCTGCGATCGCCGCGGCATCGGCATCCGAGAGCACGGCGTCCAGCGCTTGGTCGAACCGCTCGTCCGCGAGGGCGAAGGCGTCTCTCCCCTGGGGCGAGAGCACGCTCCGGACACTGCGCCGATCGTCCGGGTCCGTGGAACGTTCGAGGAAACCATCGGCGGCGAGCCGGTCGAGCAAGCGACTGGCTGCAGCGATCGACGTCCCGACGCCGGTCGCGACGTCCTGCACCCGGGCGCCCGATGGGGCTGCCTGGACGATCCGCAACACCTCCAGTCGGGCCAGGCTCAGCACGCCCTCGCCCCGCATCCGCTTCTCGACCGCGTTCCACACGTCGGTCTCGTGCCGCACCAGCGCGGCGAAGTACTCCCGCAGACGCGCCGCTCGCCCAGCCCGGTCATCCGGGGCGTCGATTCCAGGGAGGGGTGCGAGGTCCGTGCTCATGCTTCGACTCTACGGCATCTACTTGCTATGTAAAGTAGTTGCCCATGACCACAGACACACGCCTCTCCTTCCTGCGATTCGTCGACTTCATCAACAGCGCCGACCCGTCCATCGGTGAGACGGTCATCGCACCCGAAGCGGCGTTCTTGACGCCGTTCTCGCCCGAGCCGCTGCGCGGGCTGCCGGGGTACATGCAGATCCTGACGATCATGCGGGGCGCGTTCTCCGACATCCAGTGGAGCACCGACCGGATCGTCGTCGAGGGCGACGAAGTCGCAGCACGTTTCGAACTGCGCGGCACGCACGACGGCGAGTTCCTCGGTGTCCCCGCTACGGGGAGGACGGTGGTCGCGAACGCGAGCAACTTCTACCGTTTCGACGAGGGACTGATCGTCGACGAGGTCGGCCAGCCGGACGTGCTCAGCATCCTCGGGCAGATCGGGGCGCTCCCGTCGGCAATCAGGTGAACGGTCAGGGTGCGATCGGCTTCGCGCGACACGGGGCGGCTGCCCGGTGGGTCAGTGGTACTCCGTGACGATCGCCGTGGCATGACCCTCAGGCAAGCCAGGCTGCGGACACGCTCCGGTCCACGACGTGACGCCATCCTTCCGGGGCTGCAGGGTCGTGGCTGGCCATCCCGGCCAGCCACAGGACGGCCATCAGGTCGTCGGCGGTGAAGTCCTCGGCGAGCACTCCGGCGCTGTGTGCGTTGGCGACGAGTTCGGCGCCGAGCGCCATGGATCGTTCGCAAGCGTTGATGAGGAGCACGGCGTCCGGGTAGCGCCGCAGCATTGCGTCGTTCATGGCCGGGTCGCTTCGTTGGAGGTCGATCATCTCGGCGATGAAGGTCTCCAACTGGGAACGGGGACTGTCCTGCGACAGTGTCCGGTCTCGCAGGGTCTTGAGTTTTGCCCCTGCGATGTCGGGCACGACGGCGTCGATGAGTTCTTCGCGCGATCCGACGCGGTTGTAGAGCGTGCCGATGCTCACGCCGGCTTCCCGGGCGATGTCCTCCAGGGGAGCGGACAACCCTCGCTGCGAGAACACGGCGATGGCGGCGGCGCGCAGCTTCTGGAGGTTCGCCTGCGCGTCTCGACGCAGACGGGGTGGGGTGCTCACAGCGACTCCGGAGGATCTTGAGGGCGGTCTCAACATATGCTGCAGTGGATTTGAGGACGTTCTCAACTTACCGCACCAGCTTGCAGGGCCCGGCGGTGGGCCACGAAAGGACACATCATGCCCCTCATCACCATCATCGGCGCGGGACCCGGACTGGGTCTCGAGATCGCTCGCGCCTTCGGGAAGAAGGGCTTCGACGTCGCGCTCGTTGCCCGCAGCCAGGCGAAGGTGGATGCCCTGGCGAGTGCGCTCGTCGCGGAGGGCATCCAGGCTCGCGGGTTCACCGCCGACGTCAGCGAGCCCGACACGATCCGAGGCGCACTCCGGTCGATCCGGGAGTCGCTCGGTCCGATCGACGTCCTCGAGTACTCGCCGGCGGATCGGGCACTGGAGTCGGTCGATGCCGTGGACGTGACGATGGACAACCTGCAGCCACAGATCGACTTCTACCTCGGTGGCGCCATCGCGGCCGTCGGTGCGGTGCTGCCCGACATGATCGCCGCGGGCACAGGCACGGTCCTCGTGACGACCGGTGGTGGTGCGCTCGCCCGGACTCCGGTCCGCGGGAACGTCAACATCGCAGCCGCAGGGCTCCGGAACTGGATCCTCAACCTCGGTGCCGCCGTCGCGGAGAAGGGTGTCTACGTCGGTTTCGTCGCGATCACCGCCCTGATCGGAGGTGGGCGACCGGATGCGGAGCCCGCGGTCATCGCGCAGTCGTACGTGAAGCTCCATGACGAGCGGCGGGACGCCGAACTGCACTACGTCGCCTACGACGGCTGACGACACACCCGTCCGGGCCGGCCGGCCTGGACGGGTGGCTGCCGCGAACTCTGCATGGTGGCGCTCTGCACGTCAGTCGGTGCGGGCACCGGCTGCCGCGGCTGCGAACGTGCGGAGCGTGGCGACCTGCTGCGCGGTGCTCGGCGGTGCGTCGGCCATCTGCCACGTCGACACCAGCGCGATCATGCCGCCGATCGTGAAGGTGCGGGCGTCCCCGCTGAGTGCGACTACCGGTCGGGGGCCATCGCAATCGGACTCCGTCAGCCACGTCGTCATCGCCGAAGCCAGCACCTCGGTGACCCGCTCGCCGCGCGGGATGGCACGGAGCTTGTCGAAGAACTCCCGATCCGATCGTCCTGCGGTGAGCAGCGGTTCGATCCCGCGTTCGCGAACGGCGTCGGTGAGGGCCTGCGCGAGGTTCGCCGCGCCCTCGTCGAGGGGAAGATGGTCTTCGAGGAGTCGACTGATCCAGACATCTGTCGCGAGGTCACCGACGTTGCTGTAGTGGTTGTGGAGCGCCTGCCTGCTCAAGCCAGCTCGCTGCGCCACTGCACTCATCGAGATCGTCTCGCCCTTCGGCGCCTCGGACACGAGTGCGGTCAACGCCCGGATCAGGGCGGCGCGGGTGCGGGTGATGCGCGGGTCCACCCGCTGGCTCGCGAGTGCCGCCGTGGGCGTTCCCTCCGTCATGCGTCCATCTTGCCAGCCTGAGCGCTCTGATGTACGTTCGTCATCTACTGGACAACTGTAAAGGACACCATGACGCACGTGACCGAACCCGCACCGGACCGGCGAGACGGCCCGCAGCACCCGGCCTTCGAAGCGGCGGTCGCGGGCGGAACGCTGAACTCCGAAGGGCCGGGATCGGCTCATCGCTACCGGAACGTGATCCTCGGCGGGATCGCGATCCTGCTCCTCGCGATGGCGATGCTGACGAGCTACTCGAGCGCGTTCGGCGACCCGACGCCGAACAACGTGCACCTCGCGGTCACCGGCGACGCTGACGCGATCGTCGCGCTCGAGCAGCAAGGATCGCTGGACCTCACCGTCGTGGCCTCTGAGCAGCAGGCGCGGACCGCGGTGCTCGACCGCGACGTCGACGGCGCTGTCGTGTTGCCTGCACCGGGGAAGGGCGCCGGCGTCACCACCTACATCGCCAGCGGCGGCGGCCGTGGCCTCGGACAGGCGATCTCCGGTATCGGTGACTCGATCGCAGCGAAACTGCGGACCACCAACACGGCCGCAGACCTCGCACCCCTGCCGAAGCAGGACCCGGTCGGATCGATCGAGTTCTACGCGATCCTCTTCGCCGGCCTGGGGGCCGCCCTCGGTGCGACGGTGTTCGGACGCATCCTCGGCACTGTCGACACGGCGGCGAAGTTCATCGAGCGCAGCATCGTCCTCGTGCTCTACACCGGTCTCCTCGCCGGACTGATCACCCTGTGGATCGACTCCGCACTCGGAGCGGTGACCGTCGGCCCCTGGGCCGTGTTCGGGACCCTCTGGCTGACCGGACTCGCCATCGGGGGAGCGGTCACGGGCGTCGCAGCACTCGGCGGAACCATCGCGGCTCTGGTGATGACGCTCGCCCTGGTGATCCTCGGGAACACGTCGTCCGGTGGCCCGCTCGGGATCCACGTCCTCAACGACTTCTTCCAGACGCTCTACTACGTCTTCCCACAGGGCGACGCGCTCGACCTGCTGCGGTCCGTCCAGTACTTCGACGGCGCCGCGGTCGCCGCCCCGATCATCCGGCTGAGCATCTGGGCCGTGGCAGGCATCCTGCTCACGCTGACGGCGATGCTCATCCGGAACCGACGCGAAGCCGCGGCTCGACCGAAGGGCGGCCTCCGCTCCGAGCGCGATCCCCGCCAGACGGCCGGACCCTCGGGCTCCCACCTCGAGGCCGCTGCAGACACGCCCAACGCGGCCTTGCTGCCGTTGACCCCAACGCCCTGAATGCAACAGGGGTCCTCGACGGGCGGGGATCCCTCGAGGCACCCACTCCTGCACACGACAACCAGCCCTCATTGCTGAGGACGATCGGAGGACTGCACCATGCCAGGAAAGATCGATGTCCACCAGCACCTGCTCCCGCCCCGCTACTTCGAGGCGCTGGCAGCGGCAGGATCGAAAGCGATGGGGGCTGGCGCCCCGGGGGATGCGCCGGCTGCGACCGGAGGGTCCGCGCAGTGGGACCCGTGGGGTGGAAGCGGCGGGACCGCACCGCGACGAGGGCCTCGGGCCATCGGTGGCTGGCTGATGCCGGAGTGGAGCCCCCGAGCGGCGATCGAGATGATGGACAAGGCGGGGATCGAGACCGGAATGCTCTCGATCAGCGCACCCGGCGTGCACTTCGGTGACGACGCCGCGGCGCGGGAACTCGCCCGCGAACTGAACGACTACCAGGCCGAGCTGGTCCGTGAGGCGCCGGACCGGTTCGGGCACTTCGCGGTGCTGCCGCTGCCGGACTTCGATGGTGCCGTCGCCGAGGCTGTGCGAGCACTCGACGAACTCCACGCCGACGGGGTGCTCCTGCTGTCGAACGCGCACGGACGGTACCTCGGCGACCCCGCGTACGAGCCGCTCTGGGCAGAACTCGCCGCGCGCTCGGCCGTGGTCTTCGTGCACCCCACCGCACCACCGATCACCCAGCTGCCAGGGATGCCGACTGCATTGCTGGACTTCCCGTTCGACACCACCCGCACCGCCGTGGACCTCGTCGCGCACGGCGTGTTCGACCGGTACCCGAACCTCCGCGTCATCCTCTCCCACGCCGGCGGGTTCCTGCCGTACGCAGCCAGTCGATTCAGCGCCGCCGCGATGTTCAACCCCGACACCACGCCGGAGAGCATCCAGGCGGGCCTCCGGAAGTTCTACTTCGACACCGCACTGTCCGCGTCTCCCGCCTCGCTGCCGTCACTGCTGGCGTTCGCGGAACCCGGCCATGTCCTCTACGGCAGCGACTTCCCCTACGCGCACCCCGATTGGAGCGCCCGCTTCGACCACGACCTGGACACCTACGACGGCCCCGGCGCAGAACGACTGGGCGAGGTGCACCGAACAGCCGCCGAGCAGCTCTTCCCCCGCTTGAGCGCCGAGCGCGTTCCGGGGAGCGAGTGAGTGTCGAAGCGGTCCGTGAGCCGCCAGGGTGCACCAGCCTGACCGTTCAGCCGAGTGTCCGCGGGGTCTCACCCGCGGAGCCGATCCGCAGCGTCCGACGCTGCACCGACCATGCGGCGGATGAACGCGGTGTGGTGCTCGAGCTCCCCGTTACCGAACTGCGATCGTCCTGAGTGGTGAGCACATCGCCACGACGACGGCGCCGGCGAACACGAGCGTCACCGCGAGCAGCGCGACGCCATCTCCAGCGACGGTCATGAGCGCGCCGCCGCCCACTGCTCCTGCAGCCGCGACGGTCCTGTTCGCGCTGCGCATCGTGCCGTTCATCCGACCGAGCAGCGCGTCGGGTGTGACGGTCTGGCGGAGACTCATCTCGTTCGCGTTCTCGCAGCCCGCTGCAGCGCCGTGCACGGCGAAGGCGACGAACAACACCGCGACAGTCGCCGGTGTTCCTGCGGTGCCGGTGCCGACCGTCGTGAGCGTGACGGCGGCCCAGGCGATCGGGTACGCGGCTCGAGCGGCGATGATCGTCCGGCCGGCACCGAAGCGGGTACCGAGGCGCGGCGCAGCGGTGGCGCCGAGGAGCATCGCGACACCGCTGACGGCGAGGATGCCCCCGTACACGGCCGCTGGGAGCGCGAAGGTGCGGAGCGCGAGTGTCGCGAACACCGTCAGTCCGGCGGCGTTGGCGAGGAACCAGAGATGTGTCGACAGCGCCAGCGGTGCGAGCGTCGCATGACCGTACGTCCACCGCAGACCGTCGGCGATGTCGCTCCGCAACCGCGCACCCGCCGTGCGCGCTGGCGTCTGCTCGATGACGCGGACGCGCGCGATGAGGACGGCGTCGATGAAGTAGCTCACCGCGTCGAGGGCGATCGCGACCGGCGCGGTCACGATGCTGACCAGGACACCTCCGAGAGCCGGGCCCACCGTCTGCGCTGCCGCATCACTCTGGTCGACCCGCGCATTCGCCGCCAGGAGGAGCGGGCGAGGGACGATTCGAGGGAGGAGGGACTGCGTCGCGGCGAATCCGATGACGGACAGGATGCCGAACACGAACAACGCCGCCGCCGTCACCCAGAGGTTCAAGAGCCCGGTGAACCAGAGCACCGGGATCGCGCCCAGGCACACGCCACGACCGACACTCGCCCAGATCAGGAGTGGCTTGCGCCGGAATCGATCGACGTACGCGCCGACGATCAGCCCGAACAACGCGTACGGGAGGAACTGGGCAGCGTTCACCAGCCCCACCTCGAACGGGCTGGCGTGCAGCACGGTCACCACGAGAACCGGTACGGCGACCGCGCTGACTGCTGATCCGAACGATGAGACGGTCGCAGCGGACCAGTACGGGCGGAACCCGAGCACTCCACGCAGCGTGGTCGCGTCCTCGCCCATGCGCCAACGCTGGCAGACCGCGACGCTGCGAGCAAGACAGTTCGCCCAAGACACTGTTCAAGCGTCGATGTCGGTCGGCTCGGCGACTTGTACGCGTCCCGGCAAACCCCGGACCGCTCTGTGCCAAGCCCAGGCGGCGGCGAGGAACACACCCGTGGCGATGAGCCAGAGCAGCCAGGGCGTGCGCGAGTCCAAGAGTCCGAGAGTGAGCGGGAACAGTGCCATGCCGATCGAGCTCGCGGTCTGGAACACCCCGATCGCTCGGCCGCGGATTCGAGGGTGTGGAGCTTCGGCCATGACCGCGTTGGCGGCCGGGAGGTAGATCATGTCCGCAGCTGCCAGCAGGATCGCGACCACGATGACGAAGGACCACGCCGCCAGCCCGTGCAGCGGAGGAAGAACGATGAGCGGTGCTGCGGTCGCGGCAGTCAAGACTGCACAGAGCGCGATGAGCGTTCCACGCTGCTGACCAGCAACCCAGCGGGTCACGGAGGTCTGGAGCAACGCGCACAGGCCCGTAGCGACAGCGAACTGGACGGGCGCGACCGCTGGGGACATGCCCCACTGCTCGACGAACAGAACGCTGAACGCGACGTTCGGCAACACCATTGCGGGACCGATGAGGAACTGTCCGAGCGTGATGAGTCGCATCGACCGGTCGGCGATGAAGGAACGAAGTGACCCGGTCGTGTCCGCCTCTTCCGCATCTGCGAGGGTGTGGGCAGCTTCGCTCCGTGTCGTCGGAATCGCTTCCTTCGGTGTCGGGACGTCGCGGGTGCGCGAGACGGCCCGCGTGACTTGGGGTTCGGGTGCATAATGGTGGTGTCTTCGGACCCGGTAGTGGGGCTTGCCGGACCCAACCTCGACAGTTGTCGACAACAGTCCCTATCTCAGCTGGTCGCGCTTCTGCGCGCCTGAGGTAGGGAGTGTCATGACAGCACCAATCGGTTCCGGACCGGTCGTCGTCGGCGTCCTGCCCGGCCTCGCTCCGGGGGTCATCGAGGTTGCGTCGTCTATCGCGCGGCGCTTCGGTACGACGCTGGTGTGCGTCAGCGTGGATGCATCGCTCTTCGATGCCGGTACGCGCTCGGACGGGTCGGTGATGGTGGAACCGATCGACCCTGACACCGCTGACACGACACCGCAGGGCTTGTCGGACAGTGACAAGGCGGCAGTACGTGCTGCCGCAACGACCTACGGCGTCGACGTCACGTTCGTCCCGGGTGTCGGGGATCCGAGCCGGGCACTGTCGCAGGTGGCCGAAGACCGCGACGCGGCGATGCTGGTCGTCGGGGCCAGGACGGGAGCGGGTCGAATCGCGGAGTTCTTCACGGGGTCGGTCGCGGTACGGCTGACCCATCAGCAGCACCGTTCAGTGCTCGTAGTGCCCGTTGATCCGGTCGGGTTCGATGCCCCACTGCCGTGGGACACCCCGTGACCGGCCAGCTTGTTCTGCTCCGCCACGGACAGAGCACTGCGAACGCTGCCGGTACCTTCACCGGCTTGCGAGACGTCGCGCTGACCGAACAGGGCAGCGCCGAAGCGAATCGGGCTGGGTTGCTACTTCTGCATGCCGGCATCCGACCGGACCTCGTGCTCACGTCGACGCTCGAGCGGGCGCTCCACACGGCGGAGCTCGTCACCGACGTCCTCGGACGTGATGCGCCGATCGAGTCGACGTGGCGGTTGAACGAGCGGAACTACTGCGCCCTCACCGGCATGTCCAAGCAGAATGCGCAAGCGGCGTTGGGGGCGGAGCAGTTCTTCGCTGTTCGTCGGACCCGCACGGGACGGCCACCACGCATGTCGATCCGCGCGTGGCTGGCGCTCCGGCGGACGCCGGCGCTTCGTGGACTGCCGTGGGCGGCACTTCGTCGAACCGAAACACTCTCCGACGTCATCCGCCGGGTCCAACCCGTCCTGTCGCACAGCATCACCCCGGCACTCCGCGACGGGCAGACAGTGCTCGTCGTCGCGCACGGCAACTCACTGCGGGCACTGTGTGCCTGCATGGACGGCCTAACTGACGGTGAGCTCGCGGACCTGAACCTCCCCACGGGCGAACCCCTGATCTACCGGTTCGACGGCGACGGTGGGTTCTGTCCGCGGGGTGGGGAGTACCTGCATCCGGCAGCACGAGCAGCAGCGGCAGCGGTCGCTGCGGAAGGTGGAACATGACCTCCCGAACGGACACGCAGCTGCCCGATGGGCAGCTCCCGCCCGACCCAGACATCGACGCCAACGACCCGGAACGTATCGACCGGCCAGTGCATCTGCGGTGGCGGTACCTCGGTGTCGTCGCACTCGGCGGCGCCATCGGTACCGCCGCACGCGACGGACTCAGCACCGCGTTCCCCGCTCAGCAGGAGGTGTCCTGGGCGATCTTCTGGATCAACATCGCCGGCGCGCTCCTACTGGGTGTGCTGCTGGAACACCTCGCGCATCGCGGACCTGACGAGGGTCGCCGCCGGACACTGCGCCTGCTTCTGGGAACCGGTGTCCTCGGCGGGTTCACCACCTACAGCACCCTCGCGACCAGCACCGCGGTGTTGTTCCTCGCTGGCCGCGGGTTGGCCGGCACCGGGTACGCGCTCCTGACGGTCCTCGCCGGCGCGATCGCCACCGGTAGCGGCCTCGCGATCGCGGGTTTGGTCCGACCGAACGGGGCCACATCATGAGCGCCCTGGCCTTCCTCAGCGTCGCGGTCGCTGGCGGTGTCGGCGCGGCCGCACGGTTCTTCGTGGATGGTGCGATCAACCGGGGTCGGCAGTTCCGGCTCCCGGTCGGGACGCTGACGATCAACATCACCGGCTCGTTCCTGCTGGGCTTGATCACCGGCGCCGCCGGTCACCTCGGCGCCACCCCCGTCGCGGTGCTCGGAACAGGGCTCATGGGTGGCTACACCACGTTCAGCACCGCCAGCTTCGAGACCGTCCGCCTCGCACGCACTGGCCGCACCACCGCGGCTGCCGTGAACGGGCTCGGGATGCTCGTCGTCTCCGTCGCCGCAGCCGCCGGGGGCGTCACCCTCGGCACCCTCACTTGACCATCCGACTGGGAGACGAACAGCTCATGCACTTCGACATCACGATCGAGATCCCCCGCGGCAGCGGCAACAAGTACGAGGTCGACCACGCCACCGGACGGATCCGCCTGGACCGGGCGGTGTTCACCAGCATGGTGTTCCCGCAGGACTACGGCTCGATCGACGACACTCTCGGCGATGACGGCGACCCCCTCGACGCGCTCGTGCTGCTGCCCCGGCCCACGTTCCCCGGCGTCGTCATCGACGTCCGCCCGGTCGGGATGCTCCGCATGGTCGACGAGAACGGCGGCGATGACAAGATCCTCACCGTCCCCGCCGGAGACGTCCGCTTCGACCACGTCCAGGACATCTCCGACGTCGCCGAGCCGGTCCTGGCGGAGATCGAGCACTTCTTCGCCCACTACAAGGAGATCGAGCACGGCAAGCACGTCACCACCAACGGGTGGGCGAACCGTGTCGACGCCGAAGCCATCATCCGCGCCGCACAGGAACGGTTCACCCCGCACCCCTGACCGGCACCCGCGCACCCGACACCATCCAGTGCGCGCCCTGAACCGCCGTGGGGAGGCAACTGGCGCCCAGTGATCGCCAGGAGGTCGTCCCTCCGCCTCCCCGCGGCCCACACCCGCACGACCAACCCGAAAGGCGACAACCGCCGTGAACGACTACATCAGCAACGTCCACCACACCACCCACCATCAGGGCGAGTACGTGACCCACACCAGCCGCCCCGTCACCATCAGCAGCCTGCACGGCTCCCGGATCCTCGACTCCCGCGGCTACCCGACGATCCAGGTGCGTCTCGAGCTCGAGGACGGCACCGTCGTCACCGGTGACGCCCCCGCAGGCGCATCCACTGGCGCGCATGAGGCTGTCGAGCTTCGCGACGGCGGCAGCAGCTACGGCGGCCGCGACGTGAGCCAGGCACTGCACCTCATCACGACGGACGTCGCACCGATGATCACCGGCCAGTCGTGGACCTCGATCGGGCAGGCCGACGCCGCCCTCGCTGCCCTCGACGGCACCCCGAACCACCGCCGGCTCGGCGCGAACAGTGTCGTCGCGACCTCGATCGCGATGGCACGCGCTCTCGCCGCCGCAGCGGAGCTGCCGCTCTGGCGTTGGATCGCAGACGTCACCGGCAGCACGCCCCGCCTGCCCGTCCCGCACTTCAACGTGCTCAACGGCGGAGCGCACGCAGCGAACGCGCTCGACTTCCAGGAGTTCATGATCGCCCCGGTGAACGCCGAGACCATGACCGACGCGGTTCGGATCGGATCGGACGTCTACCACGCGCTGGCGGCACTGGTCCGGGAACGGTTCGGCAGTCTCGGTCTCGGGGACGAAGGCGGCTTCGCCCCGTCGATCGCCGCGCCCGAGGAGGCCCTCGACCTCCTCGTCGCCGCGATCAGTGCCGCCGGTTACGAGCCCGGCGTGGACACCGTCGCGATCGCACTCGACCCGGCGGCGAACGAGTTCGCGCTCGGTGACGGTAGCTACCGGGTCGTGGACCGCCGGCTCGACCGCGCAGGCATGGTCGACTACTACCGCGACCTCATCAGCCGGTATCCGATCCGGAGCATCGAAGACGGCTTCTCCGAAGATGACCACGGCGGCTGGAAGGCGATGTCGTTCGCGCTCGGCGACATGCTCCAGATCGTCGGCGATGATCTCTACGTCACCGATCCGCAGCGCATCCGCGACGGTGGGAAGGACGGGCTCTCGAACGCGGCGCTCATCAAGCCGAACCAGATCGGCACCGTCTCCCAGACCCTCGACGCGATCGGCGTCGCACGCTCGCTCGGGATGCGGAGCATGGTGTCGCACCGGTCCGGCGAGACCACCGACACGTTCATCGCGGACCTCGTCGTCGGCACCGGAACCGGACAGATCAAGTCCGGCGCACCCGCCCGCGGAGAACGCGTCGCCAAGTACAACCGGCTCACCGAGATCGCGGAGAACAATCCGGAGCTGCCCTACGGGCTGCGCTGACCCCGACCGGTCACCTCGTGGGCGACGCGCAGGAAAGCAGAACCAGCTGGCTGAGGCTCTCCCGACCAGATCGCCCGCAACGGCCGGGCAAGTGGCGGCCCAGCGAGCGGGACCCGCACCAGCGACCCGTCGTTGATGTCGGCGGCGACCGTGCGAAGGCTCATCACCGCCGGTGCAATTCCAGCCTGCGCGTTCGCCCGGATGATGCTCGTGGTCTCCAGCACCGCGGCCGGAACCGACATGCTCAAACCGGCCTCCCTGAGCCATGCGGCGAGGGTCGCGCGAGTTCCGGAACCTTCTTCCCGCAGGAGCAGAGCCGTCGCCGCCAGGACCTCCGCAGTGATCCCGGTCGACCGAGCCCAGGGATGTTCCGGCGCAACGACGACCGCGAGCTCATCGTCCGCGATCACCTGCGCGGACACACCTGCCGCCGTCACCGGGGTCTCCGTGAACCCGAGGTTCGCGCCACCCGACTGCACGAGGTCCGTCACCGCGGCGGAGTTGCCCGCGATCAGGCGCACCCGCACGTCGGGTTCGCGGCGGCGGAATTCGAGCAGCCAGCCCGGCAGCAGCAGCTCCGCGATCGTCTGTGACGCTGCGACGACGAGCGAACCCGTGGGAGTCCGCAGCGCAGCCACTCCTGCTTCGAGGTGGCGAGACGCGTCGAGGACCGGTCCGGCCAGCCCGACGACGAGCCTGCCGGTCTCGGTCAGCACCGACCCCGTGGTCGAGCGGTGCACCAACAAGTGACCGACCATGCGCTCGGCGACCCGGATCCGAGCAGACACTGCCTGTTGCGTGACGCCGAGCGCTCCAGCGGCAGCGGAGAGGGAGCCGGTCTCGGCGACGCGTGCGAGCACGTCGAGTGTGTCGAGGTCGAGGGTTCGGTCCGTGAGTCGCCGTAGTGCCACAATCATTGATTGTGCCCTGCCAAGAGGTTCCGGGTACCGCCAGAGGCAGGATTCGCGCAGGCTTGGCCCATGACAACGCTCCGCACGGACCCTGCACCCGCGAACGGTAGCCAGCTGCCCCAACGGCCGCAGACGGCGTTGTTCCGTGACCTGGAGCGGCCAGGCCTGATCGTGTCGAATCTCACACCGAACTGGTTCGCGTCGATCATGGGCACGGGGATCGTCGCTGTCGCAGCTGCGTCACTGCCGCTGCAGTTCCCCGGGCTGCGCCTCGCGGCGACGGTCGTGTGGGCGATCGCCGCGGTGCTCCTCGTCGCCCTCACGACCGCGACGGTGCTGCACTGGATCCGCTACCGGAGCACTGCAGCCGGGCACCAGCTCAACCCGGTGATCTCGCACTTCTACGGCGCACCACCGATGGCGTTCCTCACCGTCGGCGCCGGGACACTCCTGCTCGGCAAGGACTGGGTCGGCCTGCCCGCCGCCGTCACCATCGACTGGGTCCTGTGGACCATCGGCACCATCGGAGGACTGCTCACGGCAGTGCTCGTGCCGTACCTGGCGTTCACCCGCCACGAGAACAAGCCCGACTCCGCGTTCGGCGGCTGGCTGATGCCGATCGTCCCGCCGATGGTGTCCGCCTCCACCGGTGCGCTCCTGCTGCCGTACGCCCCCGCCGGGCAGGCGCGGGAGACGCTGCTGTGGTCCTGCTACGGCTTCTTCGGCCTCAGCCTCATCACGTCGCTGGTCGTGATCACGCTGATCTGGAACCGTCTCGCGCAGCACAAGGTCGGGGCCGCCGGCATGGTCCCGACTCTGTGGATCGTCCTCGGGCCGGTCGGACAGTCGATCACCGCGGTGAACCTCCTCGCATCGAACGCCCCCACCGTTGTCGATGCGAGTACCGCGCATGCCCTGCTGGTCGTGGCGCTGGTGTACGGGTTCGCGATGCTCGGCTTCGCGCTGCTGTGGACCGTCATCGCCCTCGCGATCACCATCCGCACTGCCCGCGAACACTTGCCGTTCAGCCTGACTTGGTGGTCCTTCACGTTCCCCGTCGGGACCTGCGTCACCGGCCTGAACGGGCTCGCCCTGCACTCAGGCCTGACCGTCGTTGCCGTCCTCGCCGTCATCTACTACGCCGGCCTCGTCGCCGCATGGATCACCGTTGCCCTTCGCACCTTTCACGGATCCGTCATCCGTGGCACCCTGCTGGCACCGCCACAGCCGGCATGAGTACCCCCGAGGAACTCGCTGACGTTCGATCGCTGAACGGTCTCGCGGAGACGTGGCGGACCGCGCCCGACGGCAGCCGACGGTTCGTCCCGAGCTTCGACCCACGATCCGGCGGCAGATTCAGCCGTGTCCTGGTCCTGATGCAGTCGCCTGGCCCCCAGACCATCGCCGCAGCGCACGCAGCGATCTGCAGCGAGGACAACCCGGGCCCGACCGCGGCCGCGTTCCGAGCAGCCCGTATCGAGTCCGGACTCGCACGCGGCGAGTACGTCCGCTGGAACCTTGTCCCATGGGAACTGCCCGACCGCGTGCGACTCGAGGACATCGACGAGGGGCGGCATGCCCTCGCCACACTGCTCGCGGCCCTCCCCGCTCTCACTGCGATCGTCACGTACGGGGCCGTTGCCCTCGACGGCGTCATGCGACACTTCACCCTGGACGAGCACCCCCGACTCCTTCCGGTCATCGCAGCACCACATCCGTCTCCCGCCAACGGCCGCCACCGATCGGAACAACACCTCCGTTCCGTGCAAGCACTCCGGCTCGCCGCGCGAGCGCGGCAGACGTAACAAATACGAACGATTCCGCTACAACTATCCGTACCGGCGCTCAGTCCGGGTGCGAGGCGCCGTGTCTTGTAGCGGAACCCAGTCCCAGAATCTACGTGCCGCCACTACCCCTCCTGGTCGAGTTTCGCTACGTTCTCTTCATGGGTCACCTTCTCGGGTATGCGCGCGTGTCCACCACAGACCAGGACGCGTCGCTGCAGATCGACGCGCTCAACGCCGCTGGCTGCTACCGCGTGTTCGTCGACACCATGTCCGGGTCGCTCCAACACCGGCCCGAGCTCGACAAGCTCCTCGACCAGCTCCGCCCCGGCGACACTCTCGTCGTCTGGCGACTCGACCGGCTCGGCCGGTCCATCCGGCACCTCATCGATCAGCTGCACGCTCTCGCCGAGCGCGGCATCGGGTTCCGGTCCCTGCAGGAGACCATCGACACCACCTCGCCCGGCGGCCGGCTCGTGTTCCACGTCTTCGCCGCGTTGGCGGAGTTCGAACGGGACCTCATCAAGGAACGCACCAACGCCGGCCTCGCCGCCGCTCGAGCCCGCGGCCGCACCGGCGGCCGACCATCTCGGCTCTCCGCGGACCAGGTGCGCACCGCACGCCGGCTCTACGAACAGCAGGACATGACCGTCGCGCAGATCGGCGACGTGCTCGGCGTTAGCCGCACCACCATCTACCGTGCACTCGCGAAGCACGCCGAGCCCGTCGCGGCGCGACGAACCAAGCCTTCCCCAACGATGTAGCTGGCTATGGACGCGAGCGAGCGGTGGGGCATCCTTCGACTGCACGTCGAGGACGCCATCCCGCTCGCCACCCTGGCCCGCACCACGGGCGTCGCTGAGCGCACCCTGCAACGCTGGTTGGCCCGCTACCGAACCGGCGGATACCCGGCTCTCGCCGACGGCACCCGCACCGATCACGGCGCCCGACGGACGGCACCGGAACTGGTGCGCCTGATTGAGGGGCTCGCACTCACCAAGCCACGACCTTCGATCGCCACGATTCACCGCCAGGTCGACAATTACTGCACCAAACGAGGTCTCTCAGCGCCGTCGTACTCCGTTGTGCGGTCGATCGTGAACGGGCTTGATCCCGGGATGGTGACGCTCGCGCTTGAGGGGCCCGCGTCATATCGGGACAAGCACGAACTGCTGCTCCGACGTCGTGCGGATCGCCCCAACGCGATCTGGCAGGCGGACCACACGATGCTCGATCTGCTCATCGTCGGACCCGACGGCAAGCCCGAACGGCCGTGGTTGACGGTGATCCTCGACGACTACTCCCGCGCGGTCTGCGGGTACATGGTGTTCCTCGGCGCCCCATCCGCCGCGAACACCGCGCTCGCGCTCCGGCAAGCGATCTGGCACAAGCCGGAACCGGACTGGCCTGTCTGCGGGATCCCAGACGTGCTCTACACAGACCACGGGTCCGACTTCACCAGCCACCGAATCGGCGACACCGCCGCCGTGCTGCACCTCCGCATCATCCACTCGCAGGTCGCTCGCCCCCAGGGCCGCGGGAAGATCGAGCGGTTCTTCGGCACCATCAACACCGAGCTGCTCCCAACGCTCCCCGGCCACCTCGCACCCGGATCCTCGGCGCCGGCGCCGACGCCGGCGCTGGATCTCGCCGGTGTCGACAGTGCCATCAACACGTTCATCCGCCGCTACAACGCCCGCATCCACCGCGAGCTCCGGAAGAGCCCACTGGAAGCGTGGATCGCAGACGGGTGGCTGCCACGAATGCCGGACTCCCTCGAGCAGCTCGACGGGTTCCTGCTCACCGTCCCGACCACGCGTGTCGTGCAACGAGACGGCATCCACTTCGAAGGGCTCCGCTACACCGCAACCACTCTCGCACCCTTCGTGGGCAGCACCGTCAGCGTCCGGTACGACCCCCGCGACGTCACCGAGATCCGTGTCTTTCACCGCGACGCGTTCCTGTGCACCGCGATCAGTACCGCGCATCAGACCGAGACCATCAGTCTCAAGCAGATCCAGGCCGCCCGGAACGCGCAACGAAGAGCCCTGCGCGGGCAGATCCGCGAACGCATCGCGATCGTCCGCCCCACACCCGATGATCACACCCCACCAGCACCCGCACCGGCACCGGCACCGGATCAACCGCGACTGATGACCTACGAGGAGGACCGGTCATGACGAGCCAGTTCATCATCACGAAGGAACACCGTCGGTTCGCGGAGTTCGCCGACGCCGTCCGGAAGCAGAACACCATCGGCGTCTGCTTCGGCCCCGCTGGCGTCGGCAAGACCCTCTCCGCACGCCGCTACGCCCACTGGGACAGCATCGGCCCGTTCATCGCCAGATGGGCCGCACGCAGCGAAGACGACACGAAGATCTACGCCGCCGCCCACCGAGCCCGCACCGTCTTCTACACGCCCGAGGTCTCCGCCACGATGCGCGCCCTGCAGGACGACCTCCGGCACGACATGCTCCGCACCGAACGCTGCATCGAGGAACACCTCCTGCTCCAGGGTCGCCACTTCGACCACGCACACGGCCCCAACCCGTCCCTGCTCGAGCTGATCATCATCGACGAGTCCGAACGCCTCACCGGCAACGCGATCGAGTGGCTCCGCGACCAGTACGACCGCACCGGCATAGCGATGATCCTCATCGGCATGCCCGGCATCGAGAAGCAGTTCAGCCACTACCCGCAGCTCTACAGCCGCCTCGGTTTCGCCCACCAGTACCGTCCGCTCGGCCACGACGAGCTGCTCTTCGTCCTCGAACGTCAATGGCGCAAGCTCGGCAAGACGCTCGACCCCGACGACTTCACCGACGCGCAAGCCATCGCCGCCGTCGAACGCATCACCCGCGGCAACTTCCGGCTCCTTGAGCGCCTCCTCCCTCAGATCCAACGCGTCCTGAAGATCAACGAGCTCGACGTCATCACCAACGACGTCGTCGAGGCCGCCCGCAGCACCCTCGTCATCGGCACCACCTGACCCGACACCGATCGCAGCGAAAACGACGACACAGAGCGAGGCTGCTCACACGAGGGCGGACGGCGGCGTGGATCGATGCCCGGTGGGTTGCGTCGCGAACACGCCGGCCGCCAGAACGCTGGTGACGACGTTGGCGAGGATCAGCCACCGCAACCCGTCTTGGTGGCCGTTCGCGAGGGTGACCGCGGCGATGATCGCGCCAGCGCCGAGCGCTGCGGCCTTCGTCGCTTCGAGGAACGCGAACCACCGCTCGAACGGGCGGCCTTCAGCGAGGTCGTGGACGTACGCGGTCCATGAGGTCCAGTAGAGCCGCTCGGAGCCGTTGGCGAGGAAGATCGCCGCGAAGATCATCATCGGGTCATGGGCGAACAGGTAGAGCGTGAAGCCCGCTGCCGAGAGGAGGTTGTTGAGGATCATCGACGCCTTCGCGCCGAATCGATCGGTGAGGACGCCACCGACCAGTCCGATCGGGAGAGCAACCAGTGTCGCGACGGTGGAGACGGCCCCGAGCACTGCAAGCGGCACGTCGGTGGTGATGGTGAAGTAGACGATCGTCAGTGGCAGCGTGAGGCCGGCGCCGATGGTGTCGGTCAAGACTGCAAAGGTGACGAAACGGTGTTCGCGCAAGCTCGCGAGTGAGGCCCGAAACCGGGCAGGGGTGAAGAACATGGATGTGGTCCCGTGAAGTCGTCGCGCCGTCGTCGCACGACGGCGCGGGCAAGCAGAAGCACGCGAGCACAACGCTCGCGGCGGGGAGAGGCCGACCTTCGTGGTCAGCTCAGTTCTGCGTTGCCATGACTCCGGGAGGGATCGGCCGCGGTCCGACGAACTCGGGCGCAGGCTTGGTGGAGAACAGTCGACGAGGGGCACAGAACGGCATCGTTGCCACCCTTCGCCATCATCGGACCAGTTGAACGAACGCTAGCAGCGCTCAAGATGAGAGATCAACGGTGAATAAGCAGCTGGCGATCGGCCAACGAGAACCCTGGTGATCGGCCGGGCAACTTCGATGACGTCTATCCGCGGAGCCGGTCCGCGGCATCCGACGCGGCACCGACCATGCGGCGGATGAACGCGGCGTGGTGCTCGAGCTCCGCCGCAGGCACCTGTTGCAGGGCGGCGGCGATCTCGGCGGTCGACCGCTCCGTGAACGCCCGCGCGCGTTCCCGCGCAGCCGGTGTCGGACGGAGCGTCACCCGGCGCCGGTCGGTGTGCTCGCGGCTGCGTGCGAGCAGACCGGCCGCTTCCAAGCGGTTCAGCAGCACCGTCACGGAGCCGGAGGTCATACCGATCCGCTGCCCGAGCCGTGCGGGCGACAGCGGGTCCCCTGACGAGTCGGCCCAGAGCACCTGTCCGAGGGCGTTCGCGTCCGTGGTCGGCAGGTCGAGCCACGAGGACATCAGCTGGTTGAGCTCGGCGAACGCCACCGCCCACGTCTGGAGCGCTTCCATCACCTCGACCTGTGGTGCGTCCCACTCCATCTCGAACACGTCGTCCATCAGATTCCTTTACTGTGTAGTATCTTTACTATAAAGCTCGCAACGGAGGAACACCATGGCAAACCGCACCGCTGTCATCTCAGGAGCCAGTATCGCTGGCCTGTCGACCGCCTACTGGCTCCGCCGGACCGGATGGGACGTGACCGTCATCGAACGCGCCGCTGCGTTCCGTGACGGCGGACAGAACGTTGATGTTCGAGGCGTCGCGCGCGACGTGCTTCGCAAGATGGGCTTGTTCGACGCCGTGAAGGCGCGGAACACCACCGAGACGGGCACCGTCCTCGTCGACGGGCGAGGGGCCGTCACCGCCGAACTGCCCTCTGACGGGGCAGGCGGTGCGACGGCGGAACTCGAGATCCTGCGCGGCGACCTGGCTCGGACGATCCTCGACAACCTGCCGCCCGGCGTCTCCTTCGTCTACGGGGACACCGTGTCGGACGTCGACGACGACGCTGCGGGAGTCACCGTGACGACCGCGAAGGGACAGCGCCTGCGCGCGGACCTCTTCGTCATCGCCGAGGGGGTGCGGTCCCGGACCCGTGCGATGGTCTTCGACGAGGACGACGTCGACCAGCGCGACCTCGACGTCACCATGGTCTTCGGGACCATCCCGCGGACCGACGGCGATGACGACCGGTGGCGGTGGCACAACGCCGTCCGCGGACGCCAGGTCCACCTGCGACCCGACCCGTACGGCACCACACGCGCGATCCTCGCCTACTCTCCCGGGGACGACGTCATCGGTCTGACTCGTGAGCAGACACTGGCGGCGGTGCGGCGCAGGTACGACGGAGTCGGGTGGGAGGCGCCGCGGGTCCTGGACGCGCTCGACACGTCCCCGGACGTCTACATCGACCAGCTCCAGCAGATCCGGATGCGGACCTGGCACCGCGGTCACGTCGTGATGGCCGGTGACGCCGGATGGTGTGTCACGCCGATGGGTGGCGGCGGCGCCTCGCTCGCGCTCACCGCCGGGTACGTCCTGGCCGCGGAGCTCGCAGACGCGACGCAGGACCAGGAGTCAGCGCTGACCGCGTACGAGAAGTGGATGCGCCCGCTGGTCGACGATGTGCAGGACCTCCCTCGCGGACTCAAGGCCCTGGCGTACCCGCAGTCCCGACTCGCGCTCGCGCTCCGCGGGCTCCTGAACAAGGTGTTGATGTCACGGCCGCTTCGACCAGTCGCCATGAAGCTCACCCAGGTCGCCGAGACCGATCGCGAGTTGCCGGTCCTCCTCGATCGCTGAGTCCTCAGCGCGGGACCGGGCGCGCTCACTGCGCGTGACGTCCGGCAAGCTGGGGGAATGGCCGACACAGTCCCAGGGACCGTCCACTTCCACCAGAAGCACCACGAAGCGATCATCCGTGGCGAGAAGGTCACAACCGTGCGGTGGAACGAGTCCGTGCAGGTCGGCGCGGCGACGTTCGTGTTCGACGATCACCCGACCGCCGAACCGGTGGCCGGCGCGATCACCGCCGTGCACCGGTACCGGCTCGACACCCTCACGGCAGAACAGGCGCATCAGCCGCCGGAGACGGACATGCGCCGCTTCGGTCAGCAGCTCCGTGAGAACTACTACCCCGAGATGCCGGACGATGCGGTCGTCGAGGTGGCCGAACTCACGACCGGGCCGTCTCAGTAGTCGCAGCCCGACCTCGACGTGGTCACGCGTGAGTTCACGCTCGTCGGGGTGAACCCTGCCCTCGACCAGTTCACCGAGCTGGCCGACGAGTTGCGGGTCCGCGCCGAAGAGCAGGCGGCCCGGCACGGCCGCACGCTGGCGGCCGTGCCGAAGGCTGCGTGAAGCCGGCTCCTACGACGCGAGCATCTGCGCCACCACGGCGTACAGCTCCTCGGGGCGGCCGGCGAGCATCTGCTTGATCAACGCGGTCTGCTCGTCGACGACGACCTCGTAGTCGTCGCGCTCGACCCCGTCCAGGGTCGCGCGCGCCACGTCCGCCGGGTCGGTCTTGGCCATCGAGATCCCCGCGGTCATGTCGGTGTCGGCCACTCCGAGGTGCACCGACATCACCGCGGTCCCTTGACCGGCCAGCTCGTGACGCAACGCGTTGCCCATGTTCCACAGGGCGGCCTTCGACACCGCGTAGGCGGAGGCTCCGGGCATCGCGAGCCACGAGGCACCCGAGGCGATGTTCACGATGCTCCCACCGCCGTTCGCCGCCAGGACGGGTGCGAACGCGCGGATCACGGACAGGGTGCCCCAGACGTTCGTGTCCATGTCGGCGTGCGCTGCGTCCAGATCGCCCAGCAGGGTCGCCGTGGTCGCGATCCCGGCGTTGTTGACCAGGAGATCGACGTCGGTGGCGACCGCGGCGGCCGCTGCGACCGACGCGGGGGAGGTGATGTCGAGGGCGAGGCGCTCGACTCCCTCGAGGTCGATCAGTTCGGGGCGTCGGGCGGTGGCGTAGACCTTCGCCCCGCGGGCGATCAGCTGCGCGGCGAGGTGGCGACCGATACCGCGGTTCGTGCCGGTGACGAGGGCAGTGGCTCCAGAGAGGTTCATGCCGCTACGGTAGAACCTGACGTCAACGTGAGGATCAAGCCCGAGGGACAGAACGATGCGGATCGGTGAACTCGCAGAACGGGCCGGCGTCAGCGTCCGGTCGCTGCGGTACTACGAGGAACAGGGCCTCCTCGAGTCCGAGCGGACCACGGGCGGACACCGTGAGTACCGCGAGCCCGATGTCGCACGGGTGCGCTTCATGCAGATGCTCTACGCGGCGGGCATGCCGAGTCGTCGGATCGTCGAGATCCTGCCCTTCCTCGACACCGGGGTCGCGACGCGGACGATGCTCGACCACTTCGACGAGGAGAGCGAACGCATCCGACGCCAGATCGAGGCCCTCCGTGCCACCCATGACCGCCTCGTGAGGCTCCGCGACATCGCGGCGGAGTCCGTTGCTGGGCGACCGCCGGAGGAGTGCCGCTCGTCGGCGAATGCCGCCGCCGCCTGAGCACCCCGACTAGCTGGCGGCGGGCCTGCTGAACAGGTTGACGACGTTGCCGTCCGGGTCGCGGACCAGTGCGGAGCGGTTGCCCCACGGCATCGTTGTCGGCTCCAGGACGACGTCGTCGCTGCCGAGCTGCAGTCCGGCGAAGTCGCCGTCGACGTCGGCGACCTCGAACTCGATGAACACGGAACGGTTCGTCCCGGGCGTCAGCGTGCCTCCGAGCATGGCCACTGTCGCGGTGCTTGCGATCGCGAGGGTCGCACCCGGGCCGCTGAACTGCGCGAAGACCGGTGCGGGGCGCTCGGCCGGCTGGCCGGTGATCCGCTCGTAGAAGGCGACCATGCCTTCGAGGTCGTCGGTGATGATGCGGACGGATGCGAACGACATGGGGTTCCTCACGGTGGTGCTGCTGACTCGGAGCGACCAGCTTCACCGACTGCCGCGACACCGTCCTGTCGGTGTTTCCGGAAACCGACCGCGTTTCCGGAAACCGACCGCGCTACTCGTCGAGGACCGGCCGGAGTCGTCCGTACTGGATCGCGAGGTCCTCGGATCGCAGGACGCGCTGCGCGGGCCGCTCGTCGGTGACCTCGACGGACAGCATCCGGTCGCCCCGGAACGCCCGCACCCCGTCGCGCTTCCGGCACCAGGCGATCAGGTACCACTGACCGTCCTTCCCGATCGACCCCAGCGGTTCGACGTCGCGTTCGGACTCCGCTCCGTCGGCGTCCCGGTACCGGAGCCGCACGACTCGATCCGCGCGCAGGGCCGCCGCGAACCCGGCCGGGACGACCGTGTCCTCGTCGTCCTCCAGGAAGTGCACCCGGGACGCCAGCGCGCTGGCTCGTGCGGCATCCCCGGCGGGCATCACCGCGAGCGTCTTCCTGGCCGCGGTGTGTGCCGCGTGCCGGAACGGACTCCGCCCCAGCGAGCCGAGCCCGATCAGCACCGCGAGGGCTTCATCCGCCGTGAAGCCCGCCGGACCGAGCGTCGCGGACGCGTCGATGACGTACCCACCCGTCCGGCCGGGCTCCGCCCAGATGGGCACACCCGACTGCTGCAACGCGGAGATGTCCCGTTCGATGGTCCGGACCGACACCTCGAACCGCTCCGCGAGACGACGCGCGCTCCGCGGTTGCGGGGTGACGGCGCGCAACTCCTCCACGAGGCCGTAGAGCCGATCGGTGCGATTCACCTGGCCATCTTCGCTGTCGTGCCGAGGGTTCCGTCAGATCCACGCCGTCCCGTCGGCCACGTGACGGACTGGAGGCACGGTGCCAGCTGGCACCGCGCCTCCAGTCCGTCCCTGGGTCGCGCCCAGGGCGTGTCAGGACTCCGACAGGAATCCGGCGCGCAGCGTGAGGGGTCCGTCAGGGAAGCGCTCGCGCCGTCGGCGGTCCGGCATGCTCGGCAGGTTGCCCGCACGCACCACGGAACCAGGAGGACACCGGTGGCCCTCATCGACAACGGCATCTACGTCAACGGAACGCGGACGGACTCGCCCGCGGACCTCGGGCGCACGGACGAAGCGCTCGCCGCAGCCGGGAGGGGCGCGATGGCCTGGATCGGGCTGTTCCGACCGACCGCCAACGAACTGGCCTCCGTCGCCGACGAGTTCGGGCTGCACCCGCTCGCCGTCGAGGACGCGCACAAGGGGCACCAGCGGGCGAAGCTCGAGCGGTACGGCGACACCCTGTTCGTGGTGCTGCGACCCGCCTGGTACGACGAGGACGAGGAGACGGTCGAGTTCGGTGAGGTGCACCTGTTCACCGGGCGCGACTTCGTCGTCACCGTCCGGCAGGCGGAACGGCCGAACCTCGCCGACGTGCGGAAGCGACTCGAAGCCGACCCGGACGCCCTGGAGGTGCGGGTCCGAGGCGGTGCTCTGCGCGGTCCTCGACGAGGTCATCGACAGCTACGCCCCGGTCGTCGCCGGGCTGCAGGACGACATCGACGACATCGAGGACGACCTGTTCGACGGCGACGTCGACCCGGCGTCCTCGCGGCGGATCTACCAACTGCTCAGCGAGGTCATCGGGTTCCAGCGTGCCATCGGCCCGCTGCCCGGGATGCTCAACGCGTTGCTTCGGGGTGCCCAGAAGTACGGCACGGACACCGAGGTGCAGAACCAGCTGCGGAACGTCCTCGACCACGCGATCCGCGTCACCGAGCGGGTGGACACCTTCCGGACACTGCTCGAGAACGCCCTCACACTGCACTCGACCCTGGTCACGCAGGAGCAGAACGACGCGATGCGCCGGATGACCAGCGCGAGCCTGGCGCAGGGGGAGGAGAGCCGGCGGCTGGCTCGGGCGTCGATGGAGCAGGGCGAAGAGGTGAAGAAGATCTCGTCGTGGGCGGCGATCCTGTTCGCCCCCACGTTGGTGGCGTCGATCTACGGCATGAACTTCGAGCACATGCCCGAGCTGCGGTGGGCGTGGGGGTACCCAGCGGCGATCGTCGCGATGGTCCTGCTGGCGGTCGTGCTGTGGGCGGTGTTCAAGCGGCGGCACTGGCTCTGAGCGTGCGTCACGACGGACTGGAGGCGCGGTGCCAGCTGGCACCGTGCCTCCACCCCGTCGGTCAGTCCGTCCAGGTCTGCGGGATGAGGGCCTCACTGCGCGTGGACGATGCGCACACGGCTGACTGCGAAGCCAGCCCGTTCGAAGGCCGCTCGCATCGGGGTGTTGGCGGTGTCGGTGGTGCCGACGATGCGGTGTTGTCCGTCGTCGTGGTGGACGTGGGTCATCTCAGCCAGCAGGTCGTGGACGAACCCGTGTCCGCGGTGTTCCGGGAGGACACCGAGGTAGCTGATGCTCGCGTCGTACGCCGTCCTGGTGGGGATGATGAACCCCACGGTGGTTCCGTCGAGCAGGTGCGCCGTGCGCCACGCGTGCCGGTCACCGGGCAGCGAGCGGTAGAACTCGAGATCGTCGTCGGCGAGGGCATCGATGCCCTCGCGGGCGACCATGTCGTTGGTGTGGTCGTCGAGGGAGCCAGGCGCGACGGCCGCGAACAGCGCCCGGAAGGTCGTGTCGTCGGACGAGGCGAACCGGAGCCGAGTCGGACGCGGTGTTCTCGGGTCCGTCGCGGTGCGCGCGTAGCTGATGCGCTCGGTGGCGCGGGTGAAGCCGCCGAGGTGTGCTGCTTCGTGTCGCCACCGGACGGCCTCGACTGCTGCCGGGTTGTCCGTCCAGGTCGGAGCGACGTCCACGTTGCACTCGAGCGGTGCGCCGGCGCCGAACGCGTCCAGCCCGGCCCGGACCAACGCGGCACCGACGTCTACCCCGGCGGCGCCTCGAGCGCTCGTCGAGAGACAGTCCAGGGTGGTGGGTCGATCGCTGGCGGACTGGCCCCACCAGAGCGCGCGGCCGACCGGCTGTCCTGCCTGTTCGGCGATCCAGGACCACTCCGGTCGGTAGTTGCCCGCGCGGAGTTCCTCGGTCAGGCGCTCCGCATCGACCCACGCCACGGGTTCGTCACAGGTCCACCGGGCCAGGACCGGCACGTCGTCGGGCGTTCCACGTCGGATCTGCAGTTGTGCGGAGGAGTCGGTCATCGAGCACGAGCCTGACGGATCGGCGGTCGATCCGCCAGGGCCGGTCTGCGCGGGGATCCGCTGCGCCGCGGCCTGCGCTCGGATGAATTCGGGTCAGCCTTCGGTCGGACGCGAGTGCCACGGAACGCGAGGGACACTGCTGCGATGCAGATGAGTGACAAGAAGCGTTCGGTGAACCTGGGATTCGGATCCGGCATCGCGCTGATCCTCGTGGGACTGCTGATGATCTGGTTCGCGCCGGCGGTCTGGAGCGGTTGGGCGACCTTCGCCGTCGTCGTCGGCATCCTGGCCGCGCTCGTCGGGTTCGTCTTCGCGCTCGTCCCGGCGAGCGGCCGACGCTGACGGGTCGTTGCGAGGTGGCAGGCGGAGGTCGGGAGGTCAGTGACCGGCGCCGAGGTTCCCGGCGAGGCGGCCGTGGAAGTCGCGGCTGGCGTCGTTCATGCCCCGTATCTCGACCCGCTTGCCGTGCTGGTGGTACTTCGTCTCGATCGCGTCGAGTGCGGCGACGGTGGAAGCGTCCCAGATGTGCGACCCGGTCATGTCGATGACGACCAGGTCGGGGTCGTCGACGTAGTCGAACTGCGTGGTGAGGTCGTTGCTCGAAGCGAAGAAGAGTTCGCCCTCGACCGTGTAGAGGGCGTGCTGCTCGCCGGTGGGCAGGGTCTCGATCGAGCGCGCGACGTTCGCGAAGTGCGACACCCGGCGGGCGAAGACGATCATCGCGGCGACGACGCCGACGATCACGCCGATGGCCAGGTTGTCGGTCGCGACGACGATGACGACGGTGAGGACCATGACGACGGTCTCGCCGACCGGCATGCGCCGCAGTGTGGACGGCTTGATGCTGTGCCAGTCGAAGGTGCCGACGGACACCATGACCATCACGGCGACGAGCGCGGCCATCGGGATGATCGCGACGACGTCGCCGAGCCCGACCACGAGCACGAGCAGGAAGACCCCGGACAGGAACGTCGAGATCCGGGTACGGGCGCCGGAGGCCTTGACGTTGATCATCGTCTGGCCGATCATCGCGCAGCCGCCCATGCCGCCGAACAGGCCCGAGGCGATGTTGGCCACCCCCTGCCCGAGGGCTTCGCGGGTCTTGCGGGAGCCGGTGTCGGTGACCTCGTCGACGAGCTTCGCCGTCATGAGCGACTCGAGGAGCCCGACGAGTGCCATCGCGAGGGCGTAGGGGGCGATGATCGTCAGCGTCTCGAGGTTGAGCGGGACGTTCGGGATGAACAGGGTCGGCAGGCTGTCCGGGAGCTTGCCCTCGTCGCCGACGGTGGGGATGGCGATGGAGGCCAGCACGGTGACGAGGGTCAGGACGACGATGGCGACGAGGGGTGCGGGGATGGCCTTGGTGAGGCGGGGCAGGAGCACGATGATCGCGATGCCGACGGCTCCGATCGGCCAGACGAGCCAGTCGACGCCGATGATGTTCGGCAGCTGCGCGGTGAAGATCAGGATCGCGAGCGCGTTGACGAACCCGACCATCACCGACCGGGGCACGAACCGCATCAGCTTCGCCGCGCCGAGCCCGCCGAGGACGAGCTGGAACACGCCGCCGAGCAGGACGGTGGCGATCAGGTAGTCCAGGCCGTGCTCCTCGACCACGGGGGCGACGACGAGCGCGATGGCTCCGGTGGCGCCGGTGATCATCGCGGCACGTCCGCCGAGGAACGAGATGACCACGGCCATCACGAACGCCGAGAACAGCCCGACGCGGGGGTCGACGCCGGCGATGATCGAGAACGAGATCGCTTCGGGGATCAGCGCGAGGGCCACGACGAGGCCGGCGAGGACCTCGCGGAGCAGGATCTTCGGGTTCCGCAGGGCGGACAGGACGGTGGGGCTTGCGTGCACCGGAGCCGGTGCGGGCGTGACGGTGGTCACGGTTCTCCTTCGGTGAGGGATGCGGACGCTCGGCGCCCGCGGGGGAATGTCGTGGGGCGCTTCGTCGCGCGAACTGACCGAGTGCGGCCAGGGACCCGAACCTTCCGTAACGGAAGAGTTGGTCGCGTCCGACTCTAACGCAACGGAAGGGTTGCTGCGCAAGCATCGGTACGATCGGTCGGGACCGGGCAACCGGGCGGAAGGGGTCAGCAGTGACGGACGCGGCAGGAGCATCGACGATGCGGATCGGTGAACTCGCCGACCGGACCGGGCTCTCCATCCGGACCGTGCGGCACTACGACGACGTCGGGCTGCTCCACCCCACCGGCCGGACCGAGGGCGGCTTCCGGCTGTACTCCGACGACGACCTGCAACGCCTGCTCGTCATCCGCCGGATGAAGCCCCTCGGCTACTCCCTCGAGCAGATGGCCGAGCTCCTCGGCATCCTCGACGGGCTCCAGGTGGCGGACGGCGCCGAGCGCAACCGGCTGCAGGCGCAGCTCGACGCGTACGTCGTGGACACCGAGGAACGCCGGGCGAAGCTCGCCCGCAACCTCGAGTGGGCCGACGAGTTCCTCGGCATCCTGCGCGCGCACTGACACGCCGTGACGGACTGGAGGCACGGTGCCAGCTGGCACCGTGCCTCCAGTCCGTCCGCTGGTCGCGTCGCGCGACCGACGCCGGCTTGTTCACCCAACCGACGCATGCGCGTGGCAGGGTGGTCCGGGGCATCGTCGCCCGCAGCCCAGCCAGCCGCCAGCGGAGCACGATGCCAACACCCGACCTGATGATCGTCACGGACCTCGACGGGACGTTCCTCGACCACCACGACTACTCGTACGACGCGGCCCTGCCGATGCTGGAACAGCTCCGGGCGGACGACGTTCCCGTGGTGTTCTGCAGCAGCAAGACGCGTTCCGAGATCACGGCGCTGCAGGCGCGCACCGGGCTCGACGGGCACGCGTTCGTGGCGGAGAACGGCGCGGTCGTGGTCGGACCGGCGGGCGTCGTGCTGGTCGGACCGGTCGACGGCGACCTCGAGCGGCTGCACGCCGAACTCGCCCGCGTCCGCCGGGCACTGCATCTGCGGTTCGAGACCTTCGGTGGCGTGACCGACGCGGTCGTCGCCGCGTGGACGGGGCTCGACCTCGAAGCGGCCGGACGAGCGCAGCAGCGCGAGGCGTCCGAGGTGCTGCTCTGGCACGCCGAGGACGACGACCGGGCCGACGCGTTCCGCGCGGCGCTCGCCGCGGTCGGCTTCGACCTGGTGCGGGGCGGCCGGTTCTGGCACGTGCTGCCGGCGGGCCGTGACAAGGGCGCGGCGGTCCGGACGCTGATCGCCGACCACGAGCGCCGGACGGGCACGGTCCCGCGCACGATCGGACTCGGTGACGGCCCGAACGACACCGCGCTGCTCGACGCCGTCGACTTCGCCGTCGTGGTCCGCGGACACGGCCCGGCACCCGGACCGCTCGCGGACGACCGCCCCGAGCGCGTCCACCGCACGACCGCCCCCGGCCCGCAGGGCTGGACCGAGGGCCTCACCCGGTTCACCACCCCGTCCGTCAGGAGCCACCGATGAGCGACTTCCACCAGAACGGCGTCATCACGACGTTCCACGACCTCGGTCGCCGCAGCACCGCGAGCCTCGAGGATGACCTACGGGGCTTCGCCGAGAAACGCCCGATGAGCCTGATCCTGCCGGCGCTGTACTCCGAGCTCGAGCGTCCGGCCCTGTCGCGGATCGTCGACGAGCTCGCCGAGGCCGACTGGCTCAGCGAGATCGTGATCGGGCTCGACCGGGCCGACCGCTCCCAGTTCGAGCACGCCCGCGAGTTCTTCTCGCGGCTGCCGCAGCGGCACCGGATCCTGTGGAACGACGGGCCGCGGCTCCGCGAGCTCGACGCTGAACTGGAGCGCGCGGGCCTGGCGCCGGGGGAGCCGGGCAAGGGCCGCAACGTCTGGTACTGCACCGGGTACGCCCTGGCGTCGGAGCGGGCGGACTGCATCGCCCTGCACGACTGCGACATCACCACCTACGAGCGGGGCATGCTCGCGCGGCTGTTCTACCCCGTCGCGAACCCCGCGTTCGACTACGAGTTCTCGAAGGGCTACTACGCCCGCGTCGCCGACGGTCGGATCAACGGACGCGCCGCACGGCTGCTCGTGGGGCCGCTGCTCCGCTCGCTCCGCCAGGTCTACGGCGAGTCCGAGTACCTGGAGTACCTGAGCAGCTTCCGGTACCCGCTGTCCGGCGAGTTCGCGATGCGCGCCCACGTGCTGAACGGCCTGAAGATCCCCGGCGACTGGGGACTCGAGATCGGCATGCTCTCCGAGGTCTACCGCGACTACGCGACCCGGCAGGTGTGCCAGGTGGAGATCGCCGACGCGTACGACCACAAGCACCAGCCCCTCGCCGAGGCCGACGGCACCGGCGGCCTCGCCCGGATGGGCAACGACATCGTGCAGTCGCTGCTCCGGAAGCTCGCGACCATGGGCGTCCCGCTCACGTCCGACTCGTTCCGCGTGCTCAAGGCGACGTACTACCGGAACGCGCTCGACATCGTCGAGGTGTACCGGCACGAAGCCGAGATGAGCGGGCTCGCGTTCGACCAGCACGCCGAGGAAGCCGCGGTGGAGCTCTTCACCAAGGCGATCCTCGACGCCGGCGGCGCCTTCACGGCGCGGCCGAACGACAAGCCGTTCATCCCGAGCTGGAGCCGGGTGCGCTCAGCGGTGCCGGACGTGCTCGACCGGCTGCGGGACGCGGTGGAGGCGGACCAGCAGGACTGATCCGGCGCCTGAGCGCGCCCTGGGCGCGCGTCGACGGCGGACTGGAGGCACGGTGCCAGCTGGCCCCGTGCCTCCAGTCCGTCGGTCTGGCGCCGTTCTCAGGCCGCGACCTGCGGCGCCCAGCCGAGTTCCGGACCCAGCCGCTCGGCGATGTCCGTGATGATCTGCGCGTAGTCGTCGGGCTCGAACGAGAACGGGAGTGCGAAGGCGACCTCGGTGACCGCCTGGTAGCCGACGTCGGCACGCAGCCGGTCTGCGATCTCGGCCGAGGTGCCCACCAGATCGGCGGCGAAGAGCATCCCGGCGGGGCCCTGCGGCACGCCGACGCGGCCCGAGCGGCTGTCGACGTAGGCGCGGTAGCGGGCCGCTTGCTCGGCGGTCGCGGTGTCGGTGGGGATGACGACCAGGCCCTGCGAGACGCGGGCGGCAGCGGGGTCGGGGTGGACGTCGAGGTAGGCGTCGATCTGAGCGCGCTGGTTCGTGGCGAAGTCGGTGCCGTTCTCGCTGCGGGTGACGCTCGAGGTGAGCAGGTGGAAGCCGTTCTCACCTGCCCACACGGCCGACTTCGTGCTGCCGGTGCCGTACCAGATCCGGTTGGCCAGGCCGGCGCTGTGCGGCTGGACGGTGCTCGCGAACTCCTCGATGCCGCGGCGTTCGACGGTCTCCGTGGCCGTCACCGGGTCACCGCGCACCAGGTCGCGGAAGCGCAGGAGCCGGTCGTTGCCGAGGTCCTCGTGCTCCAGGGTGTCGGGGTAGATCGCGTCGCGGTACAGGTCGAAGTTCATCGGGGTGCCGACCGAGAACCCCGGGTTCAGGCGGCCGCCGAGGAGCACGTCGACCGTGCTGAGGTCCTCCGCCAGGCGGAACGGGTTCTCCGCGCCGATCGGGGTGACGGCGGTGCCGAGGTCGATGCGCGAGGTGCGCTGCGAGGCGGCGGCCAGCACCGCGACGGGGGAGGAGATGCCGTGCTGCAGGTGCCGGTGGCGCAGCCAGGCGCTGTCGAAGCCCAGGGCCTCGGCGCGCTCGATCACGCGCAGGGTGTCCTCGTGGCCCTCGGACGGTCGTGCGGGGTCGAACGACCCGATCGTCAGGAAGCCGAGCCGGTGCAGGGGAGTTCCGTCGAGGGGCATGGGTCGATCGTGCCAGATGCGTCGTGCCGTTCGTCCGTTGATGACCGTTGTGCAGCCGCCGGCTCAGTCACCGGTCTCCTTGATCAGGGCCTCGACGTTGTTGCCGTCCGGGTCGGACACGAACGCGGTGTACGCGTGGTACTCCGGCCAGTAGCGCGGCTCGTGCCGTGACACCCCGCCGGCGGCGACGGCTTCGCGGTGGAAGGCGTCGACCTCGCTCCGTGACCCGGCCTCGAACGCCAGGTGGAGTCCGCGCGTCGCCGCTTCGGGGGTCCGGGCGGTCTCGAGCGAGACGCTCGGGGTGTCGTCCCCGTGCTGCCAGAACTCGGCGACGGCGTCCGTGCGGTAGCCCGCTCCGATGCCGAGGGGCGCGAGGGCGGCGGTGTAGAACGCGTCGCTCGCGGCGAAGTCGCTGGCGAAGACGCCCAGGTGGTGGATGAGGTGACGACCCGGCATGGGACGACCCTAGGCCGCCGTCACGGCATCCGTCCGGGCAGCATCCCGGTCCCGCTGGCAGGCTGGATCCGTGCACATCACCCTGGACTCCGCGACCGACATCGTCATCTCCGGCATCCGTTTCCCGGAGGGCAACCGTTGGCACGACGGGCGGCTCTGGTACTCGGACATGCACACCGGCCAGGTGTTCTCGGTCAACCCGTCCTCGACCGACGGCCCCCGGCTCGAGGCCACCGTCGATGGGCAGTCGTCGGGGCTCGGGTGGCTCGCCGACGGGCGGTTGATCGTCAGCTCGATGGAGTCCCGCACGGTCGTCGCCGTCGACCCGGACGGCAGCACCTCGGTGTTCGCCGACCTGTCCACGATCGAGTCGTCGCTCGTGAACGACCTGGTCGTCGACGCCCAGACCGGCCGGACCTACATCGGTGCCTTCGGCTACGACCTGTACGCGGGCGAGGAACTGCGCCCCGGCCCGCTCTACGTGATCGACCCCGACGGCTCGGTCCGCCTCGCCGCCGAGGGCCTGGTGTTCCCGAACAGCGCCAACATCCTGCCCGGCACCCGGACCCTGGTGGTCAGCGAGACGTGGGGTGGCCGCCTCACCGCCTTCGACATCGAGGACGACGGTTCGCTGACCGGCCGGCGCGAGTGGGCAGCCCTGCCCGGCGGCGTGACCCCGGACGGCAGCACCGTCGACCGTGACGGCGCGATCTGGGTCTGCTCGGTCGACACGGGGGAGTTCCTGCGGGTCGTCGAGGGCGGCGAGGTGACGGACCGCATCGACGCACCCGGGGACTGCGCGATCGACTGTGCGCTCGGTGGCGAGGACGGGCGCACCCTGTACCTGGCGACCGCCGACAGCTACGACCCGGCCGTGACGGCGACGACGCGCGCCGGTCGGATCAGTTCGGTGCGCGTCGAGGTGCCGGGGTGGTGAACCCGAGCGACCTCGCCGAGGCGACGCGTCGTGCCGAGTACTGACGTCTGACCCCCGACGCGTGGCCGGGCGTGCGGCTCGGGGTCGATGGACGTACGGTCGGTGCGAGGTTGCACTCCTGGTGCGAGGCATCGAGGGTCGCACCAGGTGCGCAACCTCGCACCAGACGACACGGACACCAGACGACACGGACCCCAGGCGACACGGACCCCGCGCACTCGAGTCACCCACACCCCTCCGGGTACGGCAGACTGCACGGACAAGCATCCAGGAGTGATCGTCATGTTCGTCGCCGCCATCGTCTTCCTCGTCATCGCGCTCGTCGCGCTCTTCTTCCGAACACGCACCTACTCCACCCCCGCACGACCGGCCACACCCGGTCGCGAGGCACGCCCCGCCGTCCCGACCCGCCGCCCGAACCTCATCGCGACGTGGACCGCGGCCGCCGCCGGCGTCCTGTTCGTCGGGCTCACGCTCGGCAGCACCCTGTACGCGCAGGACACGGGTGAGTCGAAGGTGCAGGTGGACATCTCCGGCAACATCGTCGGGCAGAGCACGGACTCCGGGTTCCACTTCAAGGCGCCGTGGGCGACGCTGCACACGTTCAACATCCGCAACCAGACCGTCACCTACATCAACGCGGTCAACGGCTCCGACTCGGACAACAACGGCAACGTCCGCTCCGGCCCGTACGTCACGGTGCAGGACCAGGACGGTGTCTCGTCGAACGTCAGCCTCAACCTGCAGTACAGCATCGACGCGAAGTCGGTCACCGACATCTACCGGTCGTACAAGACCGAGGAGAACTTCAAGACGCAGTTCATCGGCAACTCGGTGCGCAGCGTCGTGCGCCAGGTGCCGAACGACTTCACCACCATCGAACTGATCACCAAGCGAGGCACCGTCGAGAAGGCGATGATCCAGGCGCTCGAGAAGCGGTGGAAGGGCTCGGGCGTGCACGTCGACAACTTCGCCCTGCAGGAGATCACGCCGCCGAAGTCGGTCATCGACGCCTACGCCACCGCGCAGCAGGCGCAGATCCAGGTCACGAAGGAGCGCGCGCTCCTGGACGCCAAGAAGGTGCAGGCGCAGCAGCAGGTCGCCGAGGCACAGGGGCAGGCCGACGCCAACGAGGTCCTCAACGAGCACCCGCTCTCCGACGCCGCCCTCAAGCAGCGCGAGATCGAGGCCCTCAAGAGCGCCGGCGACAACGGCTCCCTGATCGTCGTGCCGCAGGGCACCGACAACATCCTCAGCCTGCCGGGGACCTCGGGTTCGAAGAGCAAGTAGCGCGCCGAGACGCCGCCCAGTCGCCGAGACGCCTCCGTTTTCGGAGGCGTCTCGCACCCGGGGCGGCGTCGGGGGAACACGCCGGCGTCTTCCGGATCCGAGACGCGCGCCGCGACGGACGGGAGGCCCGTTGCCAGCTGGCACCGTGCCTCCCGTCCGTCCGCGTGGCGGGGTCCAGGGCCCCGCTCAGGCTGCGCCGTGACTGGCGCGGCTGCGCCGCGAGAGCGAGTCGATGATGACAGCGAGCAGCAGGACCGCGCCCGTGATCATGTAGCGGATCGACGAGTCGAGGCTCAGCAGGGTGAGCCCGTTCGAGATCGACTGGATCACGATGATGCCGAGCAGCGCCGACCAGGCGCTGCCGCGGCCACCGAACAGGCTGGTCCCGCCGATGACGGCTGCGGCGATCGCGTTGAGGTTCGTGTCACCGGCGCCGGACGACAGGCTCGCGGAGTTGAGGCGGGCCGCGGCGAGGATGCCGCCGACGGTGGCGAAGAGCGAGGTCAGCATGAACACCGAGATGTAGATGCGGTTCACCCGGATGCCGGAGCGCCGTGCGGCCTCGACGTTGCCGCCGACCGCGAAGACCGAGCGGCCCCAGCGGGTGCGCTTCAGCACGAAGTTCATCAGCACGACCAGCACGACGAAGAACACGAACGAGGTGCCGGTGCCGAAGTCGCGCGACAGGTACCAGACCATCAGCGCGAGGCCGAGGAACAGGGCGACTGCCTTGACGATGGTCAGCGACATCGCTCCGGTCGACAGCCCGGCACGGCGGCGGCGGGCAGCGCGACGGACCTCGGTGAAGAAGAGTCCTCCGGCGGCCAGGACGGCCAGCATGTACGCGAGCCACGGCGGCAGGTACGAGGCCGAGGCGAACTGCACGATCGGTGAGTCGTACGGCAGGTTGATCGAGCCGTTCGGCCCGAGGATGAGCAGCTGCAGCCCGAGGAACCCGAGCAGACCGGCGAGCGTGATGACGAAGCTCGGCACGCCGAAGCGGGTGAACAGCAGGCCGTAGAGCAGGCCGGCCGCGGCACCGACGGCCAGGGCGACGGTGAGCACGAGCCACAGCGGCCAGCCGAGCGTCGTGAGGCCCTGGCCGAGGATCGCGGCGGAGAGCCCGCTGACGCTGCCGACGGACAGGTCGATCTCGCCGAGCAGCAGCACGAGGACGATGCCGATCGCGATGGTGCCGACCGCGGCGCACTGCAGGGCGAGGTTGACCAGGTTGCCCGGGGACAGGAAGTCGGGGGAGAGCGCCTGGAACACCGCCCAGATGACGATGAGCCCGACGACCACCGGCAGCGAGCCGATGTCACCGCCGCGGACCCGTCGGACGAACGCCTTCGCCGCGCCGCCGAGCCCGGCGTCACGCAGGAGCCGCTCGTCCTGCAGGTCCGCGGCCGAGGGCGTCGGGGTCGCTGCGGTGAGGGTCTCGTCGGTCTTGCTCATGCGGAGGTCTCCTGCTCGGTGCGGGCGGCGGCGCGACGGGTGACGGCGTTGTCGGTGGCGCCGGTGATGGCCGCGATGATCTCCTCGTAGGAGACGTCGTCGATGCGGAAGGTTCCGTTGTTGCGGCCGAGTCGCAGGACCGCGACCCGGTCGGCGACGGCCTGCACGTCCGCGAGGTTGTGGCTGATGAGGACGACGCCGAGTCCGCGCTCGCGCAGGCGTTCGACGAGGTTCAGGACCTCGGCGGTCTGTGCGACACCGAGTGCGGCGGTGGGCTCGTCGAGGACGACCACCTGCGGGTCGCCGATCAGCGAGCGGGCGATCGCCACGGTCTGTCGCTGCCCACCGGACAGCGACGCGATCGGGATCCGTACCGACGGGATCCGGGCGGCGAGCTGCTGGAGGAGCTCCCACGATCGGCGCTCCATCTCCTCCTCGTCGAGGAACGGGTGGGCGATCTCGCGCCCGAGGAACAGGTTCGAGACCACGTCGAGGTTGTCGGCGAGGGCGAGGTCCTGGAACACCGTGGCGATGCCGAGGGTCTGGGCCGCGGCGGGGTTCGGGACGGTGACCTCGTCGCCGCCGAAGGTGATCGTGCCGCCGTCGGGCGTGTAGACCCCGGCGAGGATCTTCACGAACGTCGACTTGCCGGCGCCGTTGTCGCCGACGATGGCGACCACCTCGCCCGGGTAGACGTCGAAGTCGATGTCGCTGAGGGCCTGGACGGCGCCGAACCGCTTGGTGATCCCGCGCAGGGACATCACCGGGTCGGCGGAGGGGTGTGCTGCTGGTGACGCGTTGCTCACGGGTGTCGTGCTCACGGGTGTCGTCCTCGATCGGTGAGGCCCGCCCGGTCCGCAGTCGGACCGGGCGGGCAGAGGGGGTCGGACCTACTTGATGCCGGCGCTGTCGCAGGCTGCCTTGTACTGCGCGGTGCAGATCTTCGACACCTCGTACAGGCCGTCCTTGACGACCGTCGACTGGACGTTGTCCGCGGTGACGGCGACCGGGTCGAGCAGCGTCGACTGGACGCTCGCGCCCCCGGCGGTGTCGACGGTGGTGTCGCCCTTCGGCGTCTCACCCTTCGCGAACTGGATCGCCAGGTCGGCGGCCTTCGACGCCTCGGGCTTGAAGGCCTTGTAGACGGTCATGTACTGCTCACCGGCGAGGATCCGCTGGATGCCCGCGAGTGAGGCGTCCTGCCCGGTGACGGGCGGGAGCTCGGTGACACCGGCCGACTTCAGGGCCGCGATGACGCCGCCGCCGGTGTCGTCGTTCGCCGCGTAGACGCCGGTGATCTTGTCCTTGCCGAGCTTGCTGATCTGGCCGGCTGCCCAGTCCTGCGCCTTGGCGGGGTCCCATCCGGGGGTGTCGTACTCGGCGAGCACCTTGTAGCCGCTGTCGTCGATGACCGAGTGCGCGCCCTTCTTGAACTGCGAGGCATTGTTGTCGGTGGGGGACCCGTTCACCATGATGATGCCCGAGCCCTCCGGGACCTTCTTCGCCTTGAGGGCGTCGACCAGGGCCTGGCCCTGCAGCTCGCCGACCTTCTCGTTGTCGAACGAGATGTAGTAGCTCAGGTCGGGGCTGTTGATGAGCCGGTCGTAGGAGATCACCGGCACCTTCTTGGCCTTCGCCTGCTGGACGATGGACGCTGCGGCCTCGCCGTCGAACGGGTCGAGGACCAGGACCTTGACGCCCTGCGTGAGCATCGACTGGGCCTGCTGCAGCTGCTTCGACGCGTCGCCGTCGGCGTTCGCGTAGATGACCGAGCAGCCGCTGCACTGCTTCTTCACCTCGGCGGTGAAGAGCGGGCGGTCGGCGCTGGCGTAGCGGGCGGTGACGGAGTCGGGCAGGAGCAGGCCGATCTTGGCCTTCGACGCGTCCCCGCCGCCTCCGCCGGAACCGGTCCCGGCGTCCGCGCCGTTGGAACAGCCCGCCAGGGTGGTGATCGCGAGCAGCAGGGCGCTGACGCCCAGCATCGCTCGTGTGGTGGATTTCTTCATTGAAACGTCCTCCAACAGTGGACCGCCCCCATCGGCGGTGCCCTGAGTGTGACAGCGAGCGTTCTTGGCTGCAAGAGTTGAACGCAAGGACCGCGCGCCGTGACGAAAACGTTATCCGGTGGGCGCGGGGTGGCCACGTCGGCGGGCGCGTGCGGCCCGGCAGGGAGCGCCTCCGCTCAGCGTGCGCGCGTCACATCCACGGCTTCGATCGCCAGGGCCAGCGCGCCGGTCACCGAGGCCTTCTCGCCGAGCTGCCCCTGCACCACGTCCGGCGTGCCGTCCACGTCGACGATCAACGACGACTCGAGGGCGTGCCGCATCGGGCCGAGCAGGAGTTCCCCGGCCCGTGCGAACTCGCCCGTGACCACGACCCGCTCCGGATCGAGGACGTTGCAGAGCCCCACCGCCGCCGAGCCGATCGCCCGCCCGGCGTCGGCCACGGCGCGCATGCAGACCTGGTCGCCGCCCATCGCGCGCAGGATCAGGTCCGCCAGCTTCAGGGTGCCGACCTCGTCGCGGACACCCTCGAGCACGGCGGGCGCGCCGGCGATCGCCTCGAGGCACCCACGGTTGCCGCACCGGCACAGGGGTCCGTTCGGCAGGACGGGGGTGTGCCCGAACTCGCCGGCGATGCCGTGGTGCCCGCGGAACAGGTGCCCGCCCAGCACGAGTCCGGCGCCGATGCCGTTGCCGACGTCGAGCGTCACCACGGTGTCGCGGCCGCGGGCCGCCCCGCTCCGGTGTTCCGCCAGGGCGGCGAGGTTGGCCGAGTTGTCGACCTGCACGGGCTTGTCCATCCGCCGGGCGAGCGACTGGCCGAGCGCGATGCCGTCCCAACCCCGCAGGATCCCGCCGCGGGCCGTCATCCCGGTGCGGGCGTCGATCGGGGCGGCCACGGCGAGGCCGACTGCGAGCACCTCGTCCATCGACGACTCGATCGACTCCACCATGTCCAGCACGAGCAGCGCGGTCTTGTCGAGCTCGGCGTCGGCGCGGTGGTCACGGGCCAGGGGCATGTGCCGCTCGGCCAGGACGGCGCCGTTCAGGTCCGACAGCGCCAACCGCAGGTGCCGCGGCGAGACGTGCACCCCGGCGACCAGCCCGAGGCCGTGCGGCAGGGTCACGCGGAGCGCCCGGCGGCCGCTCGAGGTGCTCGGCGTCGCGTGCAGGGCACCGGTCGCGACGAGTTCCTTGACGATGTTCGAGACGGTCGCGGGGGAGAGTCCGGTCACCCCGGCGAGCTCGACCTGCGTCAGCCCGCCGTGCCGCTTCACCGCGCTGACGACCCGACCCCGGTTGGCTTCACGCAGTGAAGCTTGGTTCCCCGGACTGCGGCGCGGCTCTGACACGGGGACAGCGTAACGGGCGGGTCCGGAACGCTCGCCGTGACGGCCTGGAGGCACGGTGCCAGCTGGCGCCGGGCCTCCAGGCCGTGGGCGGTCCGGTCCAGGGCCCGCACCCGCCGTCAGACGCGTCGCGCAGCGCGGTCGAGGCGCGGGGTCGGGATGCCCAGGGTCTCGGCGGTGCGCCGGACGTCCTCGAGGACCGCCAAGGGTTCCGCGGCGGTCGGGTCGTCGTGCGCGGCGAGGCTCGCACGCGCGATCGGGACGAGCGCCGTGGCCGCGGCGACGAGCGTTGCCGTCGTCCCCGGCAGCCGGACGGGCATGGTCGTGGAGCGGTGTCGGGAGAGGTCGACGCCCCGTGCCTGCAGGACCGGGAGGAGTTCCCGACCGATCAGGAACGCCTCGCGGAGCGCCTGCCGATCCCCGACCATCGTCGCCAGGCCACCGCTCTGCAGTGCCTGTGCGAACATGCCGGCGTCGAGCACGAAGTGCAGCCACAGCCATCCGCGGATGTCGTCCTCGTCCTGCACGGTGAACCCCGCCCGCTGGAACACCGACCGCACCAGCTCCCGCCGGTCCGGAGCCGCGCCCGTCGTCCCGAGCCGGACCGAACGGAGGACGGCACCGTGCAGGACCCCGTCGGCGTCGAACCCGCCGCCGGCTCCAGGGAACCCGAACAGCACCCGGTCCGCGGCGAGCGGTGCGACCGCGGCGAGGGGTTCGTCCCACACGTTGCCGAGGACCAGCACCGTGGCGTCACCGATGTGGGGTGCCAGGGTGGCCACGGCCTCCTGCAGTCGGTGGTGGCCGACGCTGAGGACGACGAGGTCGTACGCGTCGTCTGTGTCGATCGACTCGACCAGTCGCGTCGGCGACGTCGATCGGGTCCGCCGACCCAGGGGTCCGCGGCGGCCGTCGATGACGTCGGTCTGCACGGTGTCGCCGTACTCGGCAGCGCGCCCGGGTCGCACCAGGTGGTCGACCTGGTGCCCGGAGCGCTGGAAGGCGTGGCCGTAGATCGTGGCGATGACGCCCCGTCCGAGCATGAGGATCCGCATCAGGCACCTGTCCGCTAGTCTGGAGACGATCTCCACTTGGAAGATATGGAGATTGTTTCCACTTGTCAAGGAGCGCCGTGCCGGTCGAGGAACCCCTGCCTGCCGCGAAGCCGATGCGCGCCGACGCCCGTCGGAACCGCGACGCGATCGTGGCCGCTGCCCGGACGGCGTTCGAGCGTGACGAGCAGCTGCGCTTCGACGACTTCGCCGGACGCGCCGGCGTCGGTGTCGGCACGCTCTACCGACACTTCCCGACACGTGAAGCGCTGGCGGCGGCGGTCTACCGGGGTGAGGTCGACGTCCTCTGCCGCCGTGCTCGTGAATCGACGCGGCCCGCGGCGGAGAGCCTCGACGACTTCCTGCGCGGGTTCGTGGAGTACGTGGTCGACCACGCGGCGCTCGCCCGCACCCTCGCCGCCGTGGTCGACGCCACCACGCGGGCCGAGGGCGGGGGAGACCTGGAGCGGACACTCGCCGAGTTGATGGCTCGCGCGGCCGCTGACGGGGCCATCCGGTCCGACGTCGCCCCCGGGACGGTGCTCATGCTGCTGCACGGCATCGGGGCCGGGATCGATCGCCCCGGGTGGGCGACGGAAGCCCGTGCTGCCGCCGACCTGGTCTCCCGCGGACTCCAGGCCCGCTGATCCGTCAGCGCGGTCGCGCCACCGGAGTGGTGTGGGCGCGGAGCAGGACGGCCACACTCGCGGCCGCAGCCAGTACGACGAGTGACCACGCCACCGCGGCCACCGTGCCCGCGGGGTGGACCACCGACTGTCCGACCGCGGCCTGCACGGTGAGGAGCACGGTGCCCGCCGCCCACGCGACCGCGACGACGACCACGATCCGGACCTGCGTGGTCGGGTGTGCCAGCCACGGCAGGTGCCGACCCGCGGCGGCGACGAGGAGTGCCACCAGCGGGAGCACCTGCAGGGCGTGCATGCCGACGAAGTGGGCGACCCGGTAGTCACCGCCGACGGTGCTCCACCCGAGCAGTGGCACCCCGGGTCCGCCGTCCGCGATCCCCACCGTGTGGGCGCCGACGATCCCGTCCGGGGCGGTGAGCTGGGTGGAGGTCGGGCCGGTCATCAGGAACGCAACCCCGATGCCGAGGAGCGCGATGACGGCACCGGCGCGGACGGCGACCGTCAGTGCCGGGGTGGGCAGGCGCAGGAAGAACAGTGCGATCGAGGTGACGAAGGTGCAGAGGTAGAGCGTCGTGATCGCGACCGCCATCACCGCCCACACCACCACGTGCACGCTGTTCGACACGTTGAAGTGACTCGTCGTGCCGGTCGCGGCGGCCCACACGATGAGCACCTGTTCGACCACCAGGGCCACGGCCACCACGGTGCCGAGTCGGCGAGCGAGCGTCCGCCACTTCGGCAGGTGGGCGATGAGCCACGCCCAGGTGACGGCGTAGAGCAGGATCGACAGCGAGAACTTCAGGGGCTTCATCCACGCCGGTGCCCCGAGGATGGTCCGGGGATCCACGACGAGTCCGACGAGACAGACCGCGGTGGACACGACCATCAGGCCGGCCACGGCCATGAGTGCCGGGTGCCACGCGACCGCTCGACGGACGGCGGCGATCACCGGGTCACGCTCCGGGCGTGCAGCAGGGCGGCGGCCACGACGTCGGCGGTGGGGGTCGGGTGCACGCCGAACGTCTGCTCGAACGCCGACGAGTCGAACACGTAGGGGTCGGTGTACTGGTACCGCAGCTCGAGCGTCTCCCGGGCGGACGTGGCGAACAGTGCACCGAGGCGCAGCGTGGCCGACGACATCACGGCGGTGTCGGCGGCGGGGACCCCGGCGAGCTCGACGTACTGCCGACCGGTCAGCGCTGGAGCGGTCGGCAGGTGCCAGGTCCGGCCCGTCGCACGGTCGTCGGTACCGAGGGTCACGAGTGCGTCGCCGATGTCGGTCGTGGCGGTGAGGGAGTGCGGTTGGTCGGCGTCGAGCAGCCAGGTCGGGCGCTTGCCGGCGGCGATCCGGTCGACGACGAAACCGTTGAACACGCTCGTCGTCGCGCCGGGGCCGGTGAAGTCGGCGCTCCGCCCGACGGTGACGGCCAGTCCGCGGTCGGCCGCGGTCCGCAGCTGCTCGAGGGCGGCCGCGCGCACCGCACTTTTCCGACCGGACGGGTTGATCGGGGTCGCCTCGGTCATCGGCCCGGACACGCGGCCGTAGGCGTAGACGTTGTCGAGGTACACCAGGTGAGTGCCCTCGGCCAGGGCTGCTCCGACGGTGTTGTCGACGATCCTCGGCCACTGGTCCGCCCAGACCCCAGACGAGTACGGCAGGCCGGCGACGAGGTACGCGACGTCGGCGCCGTGCAGCGCGCGGCGCACGGCGGTGGGGTCGAGCAGGTCGGCGATGACGTGGTCGGTGCGGGCGTTGCCGCTCTCGCTCTCGCTGTTGCCTGCCGTTGCTGTTGTCGACGGGCGCCGGCCGACGGACACGGCGGCGACGTCGTGCTCACGCAGTGCACGGAGTGTCTCGCGCCCGACGACACCGTTGCCGCCCAGGACGACGTGCAGCGGAACGGTCATGCGCCGGCCTCGTCCGTGTCGGCGACGGGGAACAGGTCGTGGGTGGCGTCCTGCTGCGCCAGACGCCGGAGTCCCGCGAAGAGAGGATCGCCGAGGACGGTGCCGATCACCATCAGCTCCGCCATCGCGGTCCGGCCGTCGCGGTCCTGCAGTGCGGTGACGTCGGCCCGTGCCGCGCTCGCCGCTGCCGACACGTAGGCGTCGAGGTAGTCGTCCGGAGCGTCGAACCCGATGGTGCGCAGTCCGTCGAGCGCCCGGGCCGCGGTCTCGAGTCCCGGGTTGTCCGACGTCGCGCACCAGCCGGCGGCCGACACCCGTTCCTCGATCCGGGCGCGGGCCTCCGGGGTCGCCTCGGACTCGGGGGAGCGCGGGGTGGTCATGGCGTACTGGGCGACGGCGAAGACCTCGGCCAGCGGTGCGGTCTCGGCGTCGAGCACGGCCAGGACCTGCTTCGTCACGGCGACCGAGAGCCCGCCGGTCTCCAGGAGTGCCCGGACGAGCCGGACTCGTTCGACGTGCCGGTCGTCGTAGGCGGTCTGGTTCGGCGCCGACTTCTCGCCGGGGGGCAGGAGGCCTTCGCGTTGGTAGTACTTGACGGCGGTGACCGGCGTGGACGCCGCTCGGGCAAGTTCAGATATTCGCACTATCGGAGAGTAGCGGTATCCGCTCGCTCTCCACAAGGCATCAGCGCAGGTTCCGGAAGGTCGCACGGACGTCGTCGACGAGCAGCTCCGGCTGTTCGAGCATCGCGAAGTGCCCGCCGCGCGCGACCTCGTTGAAGAACACCAGGTCGGTGTACCGGCGCGCTGCCCAGCGGCGCGACCGGCGGACGTACTCGCCCGGCATGATGCTCAGGCCGACGGGCAGGGTCAGCGGCTCCTCGACGGTGCCCGGGCTGGCCCAGCCGGTGCGGGTCGCCTCCCAGTAGATGCGCGCCGCGGACGCGGCGGTGTTCGGCAGCCAGTACAGCATGACGTCGTCGAGGATCTCGTCGAGCGGGAAGAGCCGCTCGGCATCGCCGTGTTCGTCGTGCGAGCCGCCGACGTCCTGGAACATCGCGTAGATCCACGACGCCAGCCCGACGGGGGAGTCCGCCAACGAGTACCCGATGGTCTGTGGGCGGGTCGACATCTGCTGCGAGTAGGCCGACAGCTCCCGCCAGTAGTGGCCGCTCTCCTGCAGCATGACCCGCTCGTCAGGGGAGGCGTTCCGGGCTTCGTCGTCCGTCGGCATGAACAGCGCCATGTTGAGGTGGATCCCGGCGAGCCCGATGTCCCCGGCGGCCTGCAGGGCGGCGAGCTCCGCGGTGACGGTGGCGCCGAGGTCACCGCCCTGGGCGAACCAGTCCGTGTACCCGAGCCGGGACATCAGCACCGACCAGGCCCTCGCTGTCCGGGCGGTGTTCCACCCGGTGGTCGTCGGCTTCCCGGAGAAGCCGAACCCGGGCAGGCTCGGGATCACGACGTGGAACGCGTCCGCCGCGTCGCCGCCGTGCGCCTCCGGGTCGGTGAGCGGACCCATCGCGTGGCGGAACTCCAGGACGGAACCGGGCCAGCCGTGGGTGAGCAGGAGTGGACGGGCGCCGGGGACGGCGGACCGGACGTGCAGGAAGTGGACCTCGAGCCCGTCGATCCGGGTCGTGTGCTGGCCCCAGCCGTTCAGCAGTGCCTCGGTCCGGCGCCAGTCGTACTCCGTCGTCCAGTGCTCGACGAGGGCGCGGACCTTCTCGAGTCGGGGTCCTTGCGAGGTGTCCTCGACGGTCTCGGCATCGGGCCAGCGGGTGGCCAGCAGGCGACTGTGCAGGTCGTCGAGCTCCGCCTGGGTGACGTCGAGGGTGAACGGGGTGATGGCTGCGGTGTCCGACATGGGGTCCTCGGCTGCTCGGCGTCCTGGCGGTTGTCCGTCTTGATCGCAGATGATCTTTGCACAAGACGATCTTGTTCCGGTACGGTCTACGGTATGGACAGTCCGACGCCGACCGATGCACTCCCCGAGATCGACTGGGGTGCCGAGGGCATCGAATCCGAACTCGGGTGGGCGCTGCCGCTGGCGCTCCAGGGCTTCACTCGGCTGGGCAGTGAGGCGGTCGCTGACGTGCCGGGTGGTCCCCGTGGCTACCAGGTGCTCGTCGCGACCACCACCGAGGAACCGTCGTCACAACTCGGACTCGCGCAGCGCCTCGGGATCGACAAGACCCAGATGACCTACATCGTCGACGCGCTCGAGGCGGGCGGGTTCGTCGAACGTCGCCCCGCCCCGACGGACCGGCGGGTGCGGCAGGTCCACCCCACCGACGCCGGCCGTGCCCTGCTCGCCCGGACACGGTCCGCCCTGCGCGGCGCCGAGGGCGTGCTCATGCGGCACCTCGACGACGACGAGCAGACGACGCTGCGCCGGCTGCTGGCCCGCGTCGCGCTCACCGCCGGGCTCGGCACCGCCGGACCGGACCAGGCGGACCCCACGTTCCAACACCCCCTCGCCGTCCCGGAGCGATCTCGACGGCGCACCGCGACGACCACGTCGACCACCACTGCAGTGAGGCCCCGCCCATGACCACCACCATCCTCGTCGCCGGTGCCACCGGCGACCTCGGGCACCGCATCGTCCGCGAGCTCACCCAGCACGACGTGCGGGTCCGGGTCCTCACCCGGCCCGGCAGCAGGACCGCCGCAGAACGCTTCGGCGACGACGCCCGTGTCGACGTCGTCGCCGCCGAGTACGGCGACCACGACGCCCTGACCCGGGCCGTCAGCGGGGCCGACGTCGTGGTCTCCGCCGTGAGCGGGACACGTCCGGTGATCGTCGACGCCCAGCGCGCGCTGCTCGCCGCGACCGTGGCGGCGGGCGTCCGGCGGTTCATCCCGTCCGACTACTCGGCCGACTACCGGCGGATCGCACCCGGCACCAACCGCAACTTCGAGCTGCGGCGCGAGTTCGCCGCCGACCTCGATGCGGCCCCGGTGCAGGCGACCTCGATCCTGACCGGCATGTTCACCGACCTGCTGACCGGCGAGGCCCCGATGATCCTGTCCGGCCGTCGGCTCGTGCTGTTCTGGTCGTCGGCGGACCAAGTGCTCGACTTCACCACGAAGGACGACGTCGCCCGGGTCACGGCCCTCGCCGCCCTGGACGACGATGCTCCGCGGGTGATCGAGATGGCGGGCGACCAGGTCACCGCCCGCGACGTCGCACGCACCATGAGCGAGCTGACGGGGGAGCGCTTCCGGCTGCAGTGGGCCGGCACCACCGGCACCCTGTCCGCGATGAGCGCCGTCGGCCGGCGCCTGTCGAAGGACCCCGACGAGACGTTCCCGGCATGGCAGGGGATGCAGTACTTCGTGAGCATGTTCAGCGGGCAGGCCCAGCTGCACCACGTCGACAACGATCGCTACGGCGTGCAGTCGTGGACGAGCGTCCGTGACGTGCTCCGCGCACACCTCAGCGGACAGGGCCACCCGGCGACGGACTGACGGGCGCGGTGTGCGGTCGTCGGCGGCGGAGCAGGAACGCGAGACCGACGACGACGACCGGCACCAGCGCGAGCGCGGCGAGCCAGACGAGGACGTCCCACTCGGGTGAGAGCGGCACGCCGAGCGCGCTCGACGAGGTCCGCCAGACCTGGTCGCCGGGCCCCTCGTGCTCGTCGACCCCGGTGACCGGGAACAGCAGCGCCGTCACGATCGCCCAGCCCACCAGCACCACGACGGCGATCAGCGTCCAGGGACGCTGACTCGCCGCAGGGCCCGTGCTCGTCATCGGACGTCCACCGCGTTCGTGGCCCACCCCACCGCTCGTTCCACCGTGCGCTCCGTCCTGTTCGCCATCGGTCGCTCAACCATGCCGCACGCCGGGCCGCACCGGTGTCTCGATCCGGCAACGACTCGACCGTACCGACAGGCGGACTGGAGGCCCGGTGCCAGCTGGCACCGGGCCTCCAGTCCGTCAGCCGCTCACGGTGACCGCATCGCTCGCGCCCGACGATCGCCACCACCTGCGGGAGGTGGCGGTCAGGCGGTCAGGATCGTGTAGACCTTCGCGATGACGTCGCCCTCGATGAAGCAGATGTCCATGCCGGACACGACGGGCGGTGCTCCCTCGGGGCCGAAGTGCCAGGCGAGGTACCCCATCCCGTGGTTCTCGTAGACCGGGCCGGCCGCCGAGAACACGAACCCGGGAGCCTCGTCGAGCAGGCGCTGCGCCTTGGCGTGCAGGGCCTCGTGCCCGGTGACGACCTCGTCCGGGTCCAGGAACACGACGTCCGGGGCGTAGGTCCGCTCGATCGCGGCGCGGCGGCGCTCCGGGTCCCGTTCCCCGAACACCTCGAACAGGTTGGCGTGCATGAGCGATTCGAGCGGTTGCGACATCGTGTCTCCGTCGGTTGTCGGCTGTTCGGTCAAGTGTGTGGCAAACACGGGTTCGCTGCGACGGATCGTCGGCCGGACGCGGCCCGACCCGACGGGATTCGACCGACCCGCCACACGCGCGTTGGCACGGCGTCGGGCCGGGCCCTACCGTTGGCCCCATGCCGACCATCGGACTGCGCCGGATGGTGCCGCGCGACCCCGACCAGCAACACCGGGCGGCGAGCCCCCTGGAGCTCCTGTTCGACCTGGTGTTCGTCGTCGCGGTGGGCTTCGCCGCGACGAACCTGCACGAGATCGAGCTCGAGGGACACGTCGCCTCCGCCGTCCTGGCCTACGGGCTGGTGTTCTTCTCGATCTGGTGGGCGTGGATGAACTTCACGTGGTTCGCAACGTCGTTCGACACCGACGACTGGCTCTACCGCGTGATGACCTTCGTGCAGATGGCCGGGGTGCTCGTCCTCGCCGCCGGGGTGCACGCGGCCATGGTCGAGAACGACTTCACGATCGGCGTCATCGGCTACGTCGTCATGCGGCTGGCCCTGGTCGGGCAGTGGATCCGCGCCGCCGCGTCCTCCACCCGCCACCGCCGGACCGCCACCCTGCACGCCGTCGGCATCACGGTCGTGCAGGTGCTCTGGGTGGTCTCCCTGGCCCTGCCCGACGACGTCTGGTCCTACGCGGCACCGTTCCTCGTGCTCGCCGAGCTGTCCGTGCCGATCTGGGCGCAGACCTCGACGGGGACGGCCCCGTGGCACACCCGGCACCTGGCGGAGAGGTTCTCCCTGTTCACCCTCATCGTCCTCGGCGAGGGGCTGGTGGCCTCGGCCGGCGCGGTGATCGACGCCGTCGCGCACACCGAGCACCTCGGAGCCCTGCTGGCGCTCGCCGGCTGCGGGCTCGTGATCACCGTCGGCATGTGGTGGATCTACTTCTCCCGCGAGCAGCATGCGCACATCCGCTCGCTGCCCACCGCGCTCGTGTTCGGTTACGGCCACTACTTCGTCTTCGCCGCCGCCGGTGCCCTGCCGGCCGGCATCGAGGTCGCGGTCAGCGCCGACGCCGGACACGTCGCACTGTCGTCCGCCTCGGTCGCCGCGACCGTCGCGGTGCCGGTCGCCGTGTTCGTGCTCTCGATCTGGGCGCTCGCGATCCGGCCGTCGCTGTCGGCCCGGGCCAACGCGGTCGTGGTGGCCCTGGTGCTCGTGGCCCTCGCGTCGATCGCGGTGCCGGCGGTGTCGCTGCCGGTCACGGCGCTCGCCGTGGTGGCGGTCGTCGTGACCCTCGAGGTGGCGTCCGCACGGACCGACACCTGACGGACGACGGACGGGAGGCACGGTGCCAGCTGGCACCGTGCCTCCCGTCCGTCAGGTGGTCGCGTCGACCGCCCGTCAGCGCTCGGGCTGCTCCGTCGCGTGCCCGTCGGCCGACGCCGGACGTGCGTCGAGGCTCGGGTCGACCGCCGGGTCCGCCGAGATCGACGACGGCCGCACGGGGAAGTCCTCGAGCGCACCGGCCTCCACCGTCGGGGACGTGGTTCCGCGACCGCCGCGGACGCGGTTCTTCACCGCGGCCCACGGACGGCCGAGCCCGGACCGCGCCGGACGCTCGGTCGGTGCCTCGACCTCGAGGCCGTAGTAGGCGCCGACGTGCTCGAGCAGGACCTCGCGCTCGGCCTTGTCGTACGCACGGCGCTCGCGGGTGAAGGCGATGATCGTCGACCAACAGGTGAGCAGCAGGACGATGCTGAACGGCAGCGCGGTCGTGATCGCCGCCGTCTTCAGCGCGTTCAGTCCACCGCTGAGCAGCAGGGCGACGGCGAGCAGCGCAGCGACACCGGCGAAGAAGACCCGCAGCCAGTTCTTCGGCTCGATGTCACCGCCCGACGCGATCATCGCCATCACGAGCGACCCGGAGTCCGACGAGGTCACGAAGAACACGCCGATCAGCAGGATCGCGCCGTAGGTCAGGACCATGCCGGCGGGGAGGTCACCGAGGACCGCGAACAGCGACCCCTCGATGTCGACCGAGCCGTCCGAGCCGATCAGGCCGCCCGAACCGTCGGTCTGGCGGTGGATCGCGGTGCCGCCCAGGACGGCGAACCACAGGAACGTGAGCGCGGTCGGCACCAGCAGGACGCCGAACACGAACTGTCGGACGGTGCGGCCCTTGGAGATGCGGGCGATGAAGACACCGACGAACGGCGCCCACGACATCCACCAGCCCCAGTAGAAGGTGGTCCAGGCGCCCTGCCAGGCCTCGCCCTCGGCGCCCTGCTGGGCGGTGACGTTGAACGACAGGCCGACGATGTTCTGCAGGTAGGAGCCGATCGACTGCACGAAGTCGCGGAGCAGGAACTGCGTCGGGCCGACGATGAGCACGAAGAGCAGTAGCGCAGCGGCGAGCAGCAGGTTGAAGTTCGACAGGATCTTCATGCCCTTGGTCACGCCGGTGACGAGCGAGACGATCGTGACGGCGGTGATCACCGCGATGATGGCGATCTGGCTGACGATGCTGCTGTCGGCGATGCCGGCGCTCTCGAGCCCGGCGCCGATCTGGATGACGCCGAGGCCGAGCGAGGTCGCGACGCCGAAGAGCGTGCCGACCAGGGCGATCACGTCGATCAGGTTGCCCCAGCCGCCGCGCACGCGGTTGCCGAGCAGCGGTTCGAGGGCCCAGCGGATCGACACCGGACGACCCCGGCGGTGGATCGCGTACGCCAGGGCCAGGCCGAGGACGACGTAGATCGCCCACGCGTGCAGGCCCCAGTGCAGGAACGTCTGGGTCAGTGCCTGCTGCGCGAGCTCCTTCTCGGTGCCGGTGACGCCGGGGCGCGGGGAAGCGAAGTGGCTGAGGGGCTCGGAGACCCCGTAGAAGACGAGGCCGATGCCCATGCCGGCGGCGAAGAGCAGTGCGAACCACGAACCGGTCGAGAACTCGGGCTCGTCCTGGTCCTTGCCGAGCTTGATGTCACCGAAGCGGCTGAAGCCGACGAACAGCGAGAAGCCGACGAAGAACGCGGCGATCAGCACGTAGTACCAGCTGAAGTTCTTGACGATGCCGTCCTGCAGACCGAGGAACAGCGCCTCGGCGGTGGAGGGGGAGATCAGGGTGAAGGCCACGAACCCCAGCACGATGACGGCGGCGGGCCAGAACACCCACCGCCGCAACTGCGGCGTCGTGGTCACGGGTCCGGGCAGGGGAGGAGTGGTGCTTGCCATCTCTCCATGGTGCCTGCTCGCGATCCTGTGTGTTCGCCCAGGCGTGTCGTGAGGGTGCCGGGGCGTGCCCGGTGCGAGGTTCCACGCTCCGTGCGGCGCTGCGGTCGCGCACGGAGTGCGCAACCTCGCACCAGGCGGCGGCGTGCGGCAGCGGACGCGCTGCGCGGCGGCCGGGAGGCGCGGGGCGGGCTGGCACCGTGCCTCCCGTCCGTGGGGCGCACCGACCACCGCCACATGCGATTACAACGTTGACGTACGCTTTACAGCGCTGTAAACAGGAGCCTGCGCGACGATGCGCAACGAGGGAGAGACCCGATGGTGGGAAGCAGGACCGCAACACTCCAGGCGGCGGTGAGCCGGCGGGGGTTCCTCGCGGGCGCGGCCGGTGGCATCGCACTCGGCACGATGGCGCTCGCCGGGTGCGCGACCCCGGGGCGTGCCGCCGGTGGTGCCACGACGCTCCGCTTCTACGAGCAGAAGCAGGAGGTCATCGCGTACTTCGACAAGCTGCTGCGGAGGTTTGAGGGGGAGCACACCGGCATGTCGGTCGTGCACGACAGCACGGCGGCCATCGCCCCGCAGTTCGTCCGCGGCGAACCGGCGGACGTCGGGTGCTTCAACGACAACCTCGAGCTCGCCCGGTACATCTCGCGCGGCGTGCTCAGTGACCTCAGCGACCTGCCGTCGGCAGCGCGGGTCCGACCCGACATCGACACCCTGACGAACCAGTACGCGAAGTTCGAGGACCGCACGAGCGTGCTGCCGTACTCGCTCGCGGCGGCCGGGGTGATCTACAACAAGCGGATCTTCGCCGAGCACGACCTGCCGGTCCCGACGACGTGGGACGAGTTCGTCGAGGTCTGCCGGGCGCTGCAGAAGGCCGGCATCACGCCGATCTACGCCACCGACCGGGACACCTGGACGCTCTGGCAGGGCCTGTTCGACTACTCGGTGGGCAGCCTCGTCGACACCGGCTCGTTCTTCCGCAAGATGAAGGCCCTCGGCGCCGACGTCGGCCCCGACTCCGAGGTGTCGTTCGAGAAGGACTTCGCGGTGCCGATGGAGCGCGCGAAGACCATCTCGTCGTTCTTCAACCGCGACCACGCCACCCGGGCCTACGCCGACGGCAACCTGGCGTTCGGCAAGGGCGAGGCCGCGATGTACCTGCAGGGCCCGTGGGCGCTCGGGCAGATCGCGCTGATCGACGACGAGCTGCCCGTCGGCACCTTCGCCCTGCCGGTGTCGAACGACCCGGCCGACCGCAAGGCCCGGGTCAACATCGACCTCGGGCTCTGGATCCCCACGGCGTCCGAGCACCCGGAGCAGGCGAAGGAGCTCGTCGAGTTCCTCATGCAGCCCGACGTCATCGACGCCTACAACCGCGACAACCTGGCGTACTCGCCCCGCATCGACGCACCACCGCAGCAGGACGAGCGCCTCGCCGGCCTGCAGCAGTACGTCGACGACGCCGCGTTCTACCAGGGCGCCGGCACCTTCATCCCCACGTCGATCCCGCTCGGCAACTACCTGCAGTCGGCGATCCGGAGCGGGGACTTCACCTCGATGCTGCAGCGGCTCGACTCGGACTGGCGGCGGCTCGCCGGCCGTTCCGCGACGGTCTGAGCCGGACCAGGACACAGGAGTCACCATGACCATGCAGACCCCGCTCTCCCGCGACACCGACCCGGCAACGTCCGGACCGGCGACTGCGGCGTCCCGTACGCACCGGCGTGTGGGTTCCCTCCACCGGACGGAGGGCATGTACTACCTGTTCCTCGTGCCGGCCCTCGTGCTGTTCACGGCGTTCGTCGTCGCCCCCGCCTGCGTCGGCGTCTTCTACAGCTTCACCGACTACCTGGGGTTCGGGCAGTGGGACTTCATCGGCGTCGAGAACTACAGGGCGCTCGTCTCCGACCCGGCGATCCTGGCGTCGTACGGCTTCACGCTCGGCTTCGCGGCCGTCACCGTCGTCGTCACGCAGGTCGTGGCGCTGTCCCTGGCGATCGCGCTGGCGAAGAAGATCCGGTTCGCCGCCGGGTTGCGGTCGGTGTTCGTCATCCCGATGGTGATCTCGGGGATCATCGTCGCCTACGTGTTCAACTTCCTGTTCTCGAACACCGTGCCGGCCCTGGCCACGAGCGTCGGTTTCGGCCCGCTCGAGCAGAGCATCCTCGGCGACCCGAACCTCGCCTGGCTCGCGATCGTGATCGTGTCCGCCTGGCAGACCGTCCCCGGCGCGCTCCTCATCTACACGGCGGGCCTGACGTCCATCCCCGAGGAGCTGTACGAGGCCAGTGCGCTCGACGGTGCGACCGGCTGGAAGCAGCTCCGCTCGATCACGCTCCCGCTGCTCGGCGGCTTCATCGTCATCAACACCGTGCTCGGCGTGAAGGGCTACCTCGGCGCCTACGACGTGATCGTCGGTCTGACCAACGGCGGCCCCGGCAGCGCGACGAGCAGCGTCGCGATGACCATCTTCGGCGGCTTCACCGGCGGCGACTACGCCTACCAGATGGCGAACGCGACCGTGTTCTTCATCATCACCGTCCTCATCTCCGTGCTGCAGCTCGCGGCGACCCGCGGAAGGAACCTGCGACTCGCATGACCGCCATCGACACACGACCCCCGACCGACACCCGCGCCGTGACCACCGGCGGCGGCGGTCGCTCTGGCCGCGGCCACCGCCGACGACTGGGCGGCACGAACTGGACGCTGACCGTGGTCCTCGGACTCGCGTCGCTGACCGTGCTCATCCCGCTGTACGTGACGCTCTCGATGGCGTTCAAGACCACCGAGCAGTCCGTCGACGGCAACGCGCTCTCGCTGCCGTTCCCGTTCAACCCCGGCTCGTTCGCCGAGGCCTGGCAGCTGACCCGGTTCCCGGTGTCCTTCTCGGTGTCCCTGGGCGTCGCGGCGCTCACCGTCGTCGCGACGCTGCTGCTCAGCTCGTTCGCCTCGTACGCGATCGTCCGGAACTGGCACAAGCGGTTCTTCCGGTACTCGTTCGTCTACCTGCTCGCGGCGATGTTCCTGCCGTTCCCGGTGGTGGCGCTGCCGCAGATCAAGCTGACCGCCGAGATCGGCCTCGACAACCCGATCGGCGTCGGGATCCTGCACGCCATGTTCCAACTGTCGTTCAGCGTGCTGCTCTACTCGGCGTACCTGCGGTCGATCCCGGTCGAACTCGAGGAGAGCGCCCGCATCGACGGGGCGTCCACGTGGCAGATCTTCTGGCGGATCATCCTGCCGCTCCTCGGCCCGATGAACGCGACGGTCGGCATCTTCGCGTTCCTGGCATCGTGGAACGACTTCATGATGCCGTCGCTCATCACGGCGGATCCGGGGTTGCAGACCCTGCCCGTGGTGCAGAACATCTTCCAGAGTCAGTTCGGCACCAACTACAACGTCGCCTTCGCTTCGTACCTGATGGCGATGGCGCCCACGATCATCGTCTACCTGTTCGCGCAGCGCTGGGTCATCAGCGGCGTGACGCAGGGCGCGGTCAAGAGCTGAGAGGCACCTCGTGAGCAGCAGCAGCACCACCGGCACGGGCACCACGGGCACCACGGGCACCACGGGCGCGGTCCTCCCCACCATCCGTCCGTTCCCGGGTTCGGACCCCGTCGCCGACCCCGCAGCCGTCGTCACCGGCGACCACTGGCGCATCACCGTGCTCGACGCCGGGGCGTTCCGCATCGAGTGGAGCGACGACGGCGGGTTCGAGGACCGGGCGTCGACCTTCGCGATGCGCCGCCGCCTGCCCGTGCCGACGTTCACCGTGGAGCGGACGGCCGCGGCCGACGGCACCGGCACCGGCACCGCCGCCGGCGTCGTCGTCACCACCGACCGCGCCCGCCTGCGCTACGACGGCCGCCCCTTCAGCCCGAGCGGCCTGGTGGTCGAGACCACCGGCCCGGACGCCAACCGCTGGCGCTGGGGGCAGGAGCCGCGCGACCTCGGCGGCACCGGCCGGACCCTCGACGACGTCGACGGCCGGATGCCGCTCGAACCGGGGATCCTGGCCCGCGACGGCATCACCGCGCTCGACGACAGCGAGTCGTTCCTGTTCGCCGACGACGGCTGGATCGGCACGCGGGTCCCCGGGCGCCGCGACGTCACGGTCTTCGCGTACGGCCGCGACTACGACGCTGCGCTCCGCACCTACCACGCCGTCTCCGGGCCGCCGTCGCGGATGCCGCGGTGGGCACTCGGCAACTGGTGGAGCCGGTACCACCCGTACAGCGACACCTCGTACCTCGAGCTGCTGGACCGCTTCGCCGACGAACACCTGCCGTTCTCGGTCGCCGTCATCGACATGGACTGGCACCGGGTGGACTCCGTCCCGCCGCGCTTCGGCAACGGCTGGACGGGGTACTCGTGGGAGCCGTCGCTCTTCCCGGACCCCGAAGCCTTCCTCGCAGAGCTCCACCGCCGGGGGATGCGCACGACGCTGAACCTGCACCCGGCCGACGGCGTGCGGGCGTTCGAGGACGCCTACGCCGCGGTGGCGCGGGCGATGGGCGTCGACCCGGAGACCGAGCAGCCGATCGCGTTCGACCCGACGGACCGGCGGTTCCTGCAGGCCTACTTCGAACAGCTGCACCGCCCGCTCGAGGAGCAGGGCGTCGACTTCTGGTGGATCGACTGGCAGCAGGGTCGTGAGACCGGGCTGCCCGGGGTCGACCCGCTGTGGCTGCTCAACCACTTCCACCTGCTCGACTCAGCGCGACACGCGGCATCGGGTGACGCCGACGCAAGGCCTGACGGCGGCGCGGACACGGCTCCAGACGACGACGCAACAGCAGACCCCGTCGACGGCATGACCTTCTCGCGCTACGCCGGCCCCGGCAGCCACCGGTACGCCGTCGGGTTCTCCGGTGATGCCGTCGTGTCGTGGGCGTCCCTGGCGTTCCAGCCCGAGTTCACCGCCACCGCCGCGAACATCGGCTACCCCTGGTGGAGCCACGACATCGGTGGCCACACCCGCGGCGTCCGCGACGACGAGCTCGCCACCCGCTGGGTGCAGTTCGGGGTGTTCTCGCCGATCATGCGCCTGCACTCCGCGAACAACCCGTTCATCCGCAAGGAGCCGTGGGCGTTCCCCGCCGAGGCCCGAGCCGCGATGGGCGAGGCGCTCCGTTTCCGTCACCGCCTGGTGCCGTACCTGCACACCATGAACCACGGCACCGCCGAGGGCACCGCACTGGTCCGGCCGCTCTACCACCTGGAGCCGCGCCGCGACGAGGCGTACCGGGTGCCGAACACCTACGCGTTCGGCTCGGAGCTGCTCGTCGCGCCGATCGTGGCGCCGCGCGACCCGGTCAGCCGGCACGGGGTCGCCCGGGCCTGGCTGCCGCCCGGCACCTGGACCGACGTCTTCACCGGCACGGTGTACGCAGGCGACCGGTTCGTGGACCTGCACCGCACGCTCGACACGGTGCCGGTCCTGCTGCGCGCCGGTGGGATCCTGCCGCTCGCGGCGGCCGACCAGCTCGACGCCACCGTCAACCCGACGGCGTTCGAGGTCCTCGTCGCGCCGGGTGCGCCCGGCGAGTTCACCCTGGTCGAGGACCACGAGGGCGAGGGCAGCCGCACCGCCCGGACCCGCCTGACCTGGGACCCAGCGCACGCCGCGTTCCGGGTGCACGCCACCACCGGCGCCCTCGACGTCGTTCCCGCCCACCGCGACTGGCGGATCACGTTCCTCGCTGCGCCGGCCGACGGGCAACCGACGTCGGCACGTGCGGCCGACCGGTTCTCGGTCGACCTGTCCGTCGACTCGGCGTCGGGCGGATCGGTCACGCTGGTCGGCGCTCCGGTCGTCGGCGTCGACGCGCGGGAGGCCGCGCGGCGGGTCCTCGAGGGCGCGCAGGCCGGCAACCCGGAGAAGCTCGAGGCGTGGGAGGTCGTCGCGAAGGACCTGCCGCGTGCGGACCGCATCGTCGAGCTCGGCACCGTCGGGCTGCCCGACGCCCTGCGGGACGTCGTCGTCGAGCTGCTCGGCAGCGTGCACCCGGGGGAGTCGGCTCCCGCAGGCCGCTGACGGCAGTCGACGGGGGAAAGGCGGACGGGAGGCGCGTGGCGGCACCGCCACGGGCCTCCCGTCCGCCGTTCACGCGCGCTGGTGCGCCGCCCGGTCGGACGTGCCGTCCGCGTACGGCGCGCTCTCGCCGACGAGCAGGCGGTGGCCGACCGTGACCAACCGGCCGGGCACGTCGGAGCCGTCCATCCGCTCGACCAGCAGGTCGAGCGCGGTGTCGGCGAGGGCCACCGTGTCGGGTGCGACGGAGGTCAGGCTCGGCACCAGGCTCGACCCGAGTCCGACCGCATCCCACCCGACGACGGCGACGTCACCGGGGGCGTCCAGGCCGCGCAGGCGCATCGCCCGGAGCGCCCCGAGCGCGGCCAGGTCGTCGCGGCAGAGCAGACCGTCCACGCGGAGTCCGGCGTCGAGCGCAGCGCCGAAGGCGACCTCGGCACCGGCGGCGTCACCGACCTCGCGGGGGACCAGCAACGCATCGTCGAGCGGCAGGCCCGCGGCGACGAGTCCGGCGCGGTAGCCGTCCAGACGCAGTCCGGACGTGCGCGACGACGGGCCGGTTTCGTGCCCGAAGAACCCGATGCGGCGGCAGCCGAGTGCGACGAGGTGCGCGACGGCCTCGGTGGCGGCCCCGGCGTTGTCGATGACGACCTGGTCGGCGTGCGGGGGCCGGACGTCCTCGCCGAGGAACACCACGGCGGTGTCCCCGCGGATCCGGTCGATGGCCTCGGGTGTGAGCACCTGCGGGTGGATCACGACCCCGTCGACCACACCGGCCTCACGTCCCCGCACCGCTGAGCGTTCACCGTCGGGGTCGCCGCCGGTCTCCTCGAGCAGGAGCTGGTAGCCGCGGTCGGCGCACACCCGCGAGAACACGTGGGCGAGTTCGGCGAAGTACGGACGCCGCAGGTCGGGGAAGGCGAAGGCGAGCATGTTCGAGCGTCCGGTCGCCAGGGACCGGCCCGAGACGTTCGGGCGGTAGCCCAGCTCGTCGATCGCGGCCTGCACCCGGCTGCGCATCGGGTCGCTGACGTGCTGGTAGCCGCGGACGACGTTGGACACGGTCTTCATCGAGACGCCGGCGTGCGCGGCGACGTCCTGCAGCGTGACCTTGCCCATCCGCTCACCGTAGCGGGCGGGACTCGCTGGACGCGTCGGACCGGCCGGGCCGTGCTCGCTCGTGGTCGTCAGGGGACGAGTCGGCGCTGCACGATCGCGCGGGCGACCTCGGAGAGCGGCTCGTGGTGCTCGAGCGCGTACCCGCGGATCACCGCGAAGGCGTCCTCGATCGAGACGCCGCGCAGGTACGACACGACGCCCTTGGCCTGCTCGATGACCTCGCGTGATCCGATGGTCCGCTGCAGCTGCGCGCGGACGACCTCGTGCTCGCGCAGGGATCGTTCGTGCAGGATGCCGATCGTCGCCACGTCGGCCAGTGCCCGGGCGACGCGCAGGTCCGACTCCGCGAGGGCACCGACGCCGGCACCGAACAGGTTGAGCGTGCCGATGACGTTGCTCCCCAGCCGGAGCGGGACGGCGTGCACCGACCGGAACCCGAGTTCGAGTGCTCCCGTGCGGAACATCGCCCACTCCGCCGGAGCCATCTCGATGTCCGGGCACGTCACGACCCGTCCGGTCGCGAACGAGGTCATGCAGGGGCCGGCCTCGGCATCGAGTTGCAGCACCTCGACGAGCCGGGTCGCCTCGGAGGTGGAGGCCACGACCTCGAGCTCCTGGTCGTCGTTCGCAAGCAGGATGCCCGCGGCGTCGATGCCGAGCACGTCGGCGCACGTCTCGACCAGGGTCTGCAGCAGTTCCACGACGTCGTAGGCGTCCACCAGTGTGTCGGTGAGCGACGTGAACGTCTCGAGGATCCGGGCTTCTCGGCCTGCCGTCGTCACTGGACCTCCTCGATCAGGTCGCCTCGCTTCTCGAACCGGACCGTGCCGTCGAGGATCTCCTCCGCCACGCGCCGCATCGTCGTCCGACGGGCGAATGCGTGGCCCTGCAGCAGCAGGTAGGCGTCCTCGGGGCTGATGTCGAGCTGCGCGAGCACGACCCCGGTGGCCTGGTGCACCACGCGCCGCGACGACGGGCTCCGATCGAGCAGGGCGTCGTCCTCGTCCGCGATGGAGCGGAGTGCCCGGCGCAGGACCCGGCGGCTGACGGCCGAGGCGAGGGTCATCGCCTGCCGCACGGTGTCGTCCTCGATCGTCGCGGGCTCCGTCACGTACACGTCGATCGCGCCGAGCGGGAACGGCCCGAAGGCGACCGGGAACGCGAAGACCGCGCCGACGGGTTCGCTCCGGACGGCATCGTTGAAGGCGGGCCACGCGGCGTTCGGACGCTGCACGAGATCCGTCTCCAGCACAGGGGCATCGGTCGCGAGCGCGGTCCAGCACGGTCCCTCGGACAGGTCGAGCTGGATCTCGTCGATCCGGGTGGCGACCTCGTCGGTCGCGGAAACGGTCTCGCTCGGGCACAGCTCACCGAAGGTCGAGATCGAGACACCGCCCATCGGCAGTGCGAGCGCGAACGGCCGACTGAGTTCGTCGTCGGCGATCTCTGCCGACCGGAGCGCACGGAGTGCACGCTCGAATGCGTCATCCATGGGCGCCTTCCCTGCCGTCTCTCGATCCTACGCGCTGGTCGGTGTCGGACGATCCGGACGGCGCAGGCAGGTTCGGCGGTGGGCCGGCGCGCCAGGCCGGCAGCTCTGCGGGCGGGTACGACCCCTGCTCGTCCTGCACCCGGAGCATCGCATCGAGCGCGACGAGGCTCACACCCGGGGTCTCACGCACCGCCGTCCGCACCGCGTTGCCGAGCAGGAACGCCATCAGGTCCTCGCTGCCCCCATCCGGTCGGTAATCGCGCCACGGACCGGCCCCCGCGCGTTGCAGGGCACCGGCGAGCACCGCCTTCGCGTCGTCGACATCGACCTCGCAGTCGAGCACCAGGCGGAAGCGTCGCTGGCTCCGGTCCGACAGGCTCGGTGCGCCGTCCTCGTCGTCCTCGGGCACGAAGGACCGCAGCGCCGACGACGGTGCGATGCCGTACGCCGCGCGGAACGCCGCAGCCATCCGGCCCGCGTTGCTGAACTGCCAGCGCTCGGCGATCTCCGCGATGGTCCGGCGGTCCGGCGCACCGGACGCTGCCTGCAGGTCGCGACGGACCCCCTCGAGGCGCACGGCGCGCAGGAAGGTTCCCGGGGACTGCCCGATCTCGGCCTGGAACCGCTTCTGCAGGCTCCGCGGCGACAGCTGCACGGCCGCGGCGACGTCGGCGACGGTGATGTGCGTCGCCGCCCGCTCGTGGACGAACCGCATCGCATCCCGGACCGCACGCGAGAGTCGGGGCGGGCCGTCCTGGGTCGCGCTGCTCCCGTCGCTCATGTGCCGACCGTACGGGACCCGCCGACGGCGCGCTCCCAGGGCTCCGATCGAGGCCGCGGAGGGTCCACCTTGCGCGGTACGAAGTCAACCCCTGACATGACTGGAATCGTCCTGTCGATACTGAAAGTGTCTCGTGCATCGCGGTCGAAGCGATGCGCCACATCGAACCGACAGGGAGGCGCGATGGGACACGCACAGGGAACCTCGAGCACGGTGACCGACTCGGCCGTCTGGCAGCAGGTCGTCCACACAGACCGGATCCGTGCGCTCGCCGCGACGGACCCGACGGACATCCGCGTCCAGCCGGTCGACTCCGGCTGCTGGCGGGTCGTCGACGCTGCGGCCGCCTGGGGGGACCCGGACATGCTCCTCGGCTTCATCGAGCGCACGGTGGAGGGTTTCGACTGCACGCTCATGGCGGCGCTGCACGAGCAGGACCGGCGCGCGAGCATGCAGGATGCCCGTGCCTGGTTCGAGCGCCGCTGCGGACAGCACGTCGACGAGGCACCGTGCTGACCGCGGTTCACGGGACCGACGCCGCCCGGACCGTCACCGCGAGGATCGACGCGCAGCGACGCCGCACCGAACGATCCGGTACCGACCGGACCTTCGCCGCACGCGTGCTCGCCCAGGCCGGGCACGGTCGTGACGTGCGCTTCGACGTCGACGACGACGCCTTCCGGCTGCCGTTCCGGTTCCGCTACCGGACCCGCCGCGACGGTTGCGTGAGCCTCGTCACAGCGTCGACGACCTCCGGCTTCTCCGGGGTCTTCGAGCCCGTCGACCGCATCGTCGTCGGGTGGTCGAGCACCGGCGGTGTCCACATCGCCGTCGAGGACGGCGTCGTCCTCGAGACCCGCCCGGGCACGCCCGTCCTGATGCCGACGTCCGGGGAGTTCTCGGTGCGCGCCCCGAAGGGCACGGTGCAGCTCGTGAGCATCGACCGGGCGCTCCTCGACCAGGTGTGCTCGTCGCTGGGAGCCGCAGCGCCGGCGCTGCCGGCCCTGGGAGCCGAGCCCGCCGTCGCGGCGCTCGAACACCTGCGCCGGTGCGTCGAGCAGGTGGCGGTCACGGCGACGCGCGACGGGTTCACCTCGGGCACCCGGAACGCCGCGCAGGTCGCGCTGGTCGAAGCCGTGCTCGGAGCCTTCGGCGTCCGGACGGCCGCCGTCCTCCGCCGTGCGGCGATGCCGTCGACGGTCGAGCTGGCCGAGGCCTACCTCGACGGACACTGCGATCAGGTGCTCTGCCTCGCCGACATCTGCGACGCCGTGGGCGTGAGTCCGCGGACCCTGCAGACGGCGTTCATGCGGGAGCACGGTGTCTCGCCGATGACGTTCCTGCTGCGGATGCGGCTCGACCGGGTGCACGCCGCGCTGGAGTCCGGCAGCCGGCACGAGACCAGCGTCAGCGAGGCCGCGATGGCCTGGGGCTTCCGGCACCTGGGGCGGTTCTCGGGCACGTACTTCCGCCGGTTCGGGGAGTATCCGGGGCAGACTTTGCGTGCATCGTCCGGCCGGTGCGCAGACGGTCCGGAGCGTCACGCCGGCTGAGTTCGTGCACCGCGCAACGTGTTCCGGACACCACGGTGAACACGCAAGTTCGGCCCCTAGGGTCGCCGCAAGCGCAATCGCGTGAACTCCCTCGAACCGGTTGAAGGACCGATCCGTACCGGAAGGCGGTCCACATGACCACCACTCCGCTCGCTCCGGGTTACACCCGCACTCGTCCCGCTACGGGGGCCCGCAAGGGCACCTCGACCTACTCCGCGCTCCTGGCGCAGGTGAAGGAGAACGGCCTCCTGCGCCGTCGTACCGGTTTCTACTGGGCACTGTTCGGCGCACTCGTCGGCAGCCTCGCCCTCGCCTGGGTCGCGTTCGCGTTCCTCGGCGACTCGTGGTTCCAGCTCATCGTGGCCGGCGCGCTGGGCGTGCTGTTCACACAGTTCGCGTTCCTGTCGCACGAAGCCGCCCACCGCCAGGTGTTCGAGTCCCAGAAGTGGAACGACCGCGCGGGCCGCTGGCTCGGCACGTTCCTTGTGGGCCTCAGCTACTCGTGGTGGATGAACAAGCACACGCGCCACCACGGCAACCCCAACACCGTCGGCAAGGACCCCGACATCGCCCCCGACGGCATCCGGTTCCTGCCGGAGGACGCCGCCGCCGTCAAGGGCGGCGCGATGAAGACCTTCATGCGCTTCCAGGGGTGGCTCTTCTTCCCCCTCCTCACGCTCGAGGGCCTGAACCTGCACCGCTACGCAGTGATGTCGATCGTCACCGGCAACGGCACCAAGGCCGACAAGAAGCACCGCCTCATCGAGGGCGCCCTGCTGGTGGCGCGTTTCGCGATCTACCTGACGGTTGTGTTCTGGTTCCTGCCGTTCGGGATGGCGTGTGCGTTCCTCGGCGTGCAGCTGGCCGTGTTCGGCGTGATGATGGGCGCCTCGTTCGCCCCGAACCACAAGGGCATGCCGACCATCGCGCACGACGCCAAGGTCGACTTCTTCTCCCGTCAGGTGCGCACCTCGCGCAACATCCGTGGCGGCTGGTGGGTGTCGTTCCTGATGGGTGGGCTGAACTACCAGGTCGAGCACCACCTGTTCCCGTCGATGCCGCGGCCGGCGCTGAAGCAGGCCCGCCTGCTCGTCCGTGACCACTGCGACACCCTCGACGTGCCCTACACCGAGACCACGCTGCTGCGTTCCTACGGCATCGTCGTCCGGTACCTCAACCGCGTCGGCCTCGCCGCCCGCGACCCCTTCGCGTGCCCGATGGTCGCGCAGCTGCGCATCCACTGACGCCATGCTGACCGCCATGCCGACGGGCACCGTCAAGTGGTTCGACCACAGCAAGGGGTACGGCTTCATCCACCCCGACGACGGGTCCCAAGACCTGTTCGCACACTTCTCCAGCATCGTCGCGGCGACCGGCTCCCGGCCGCTCGCCCAGGACGACCACGTCCAGTACGAGATCGGACCAGGCAAGAAGGGCCCGCAGGCGGACAACATCTCGATCATCCACTGATCGGCACCACCACGAGCAACGCCCCGACCGTTCCGGTCGGGGCGTTGCTCGTCGCTGCGGGAGTGGCCGCGGTCGACGGAGTCTCGCCCTGCCGGACAGCTAGCGGGTCCCGGCATCCGCAACGTGTCCGCGGAACCGAGTCTCGGCAGGGGCTCCGGCCCTGCGCACCACGAGCTCGGGCCGTGATCTCGCGCCGAACGACAGCCCACGCCCGGTGAACCACGCAAGGTGTCGCTCAGCCCGAAACGAGGCGGGCGTTCACTCAGTCGTCGTGCAACGAACCCGGGAAACACTGCGAGAACGACGACAACCGGACCTTCTTGGCGTCGTTGTAGATCGTGATGAGGTACTGGTCGTCGTTCGTCCCGGTGAGCGTCAGTCGCTTCGCGCCCCTGCCGGTCGTGTCAGTGGCGGCCGTGTACCCGTCGTCCCGGACAGCGGCGGTGATCGCGTCGTAGGTCTCATCGACGTCAACTGGGCGCGCCAGGGTGATGGCGGCGCCGCCCGCTGCCGAGACAGCGGTGTCCGAGCAGGCCAGCAGCGTCCAGTCGATCGTGCGGCTGCTGGCGACCGCGTCGTCCGGGATCGCACCGATCAGCCGGTCCTGGACCCCCGTCGTGCGACGTTCAGCAGTTGTCCGGGACACCGAGGCGCGTGCGCCCGGCTCGTGTTGTTCCTTGCCCGATGGTCCTCCAGCGCAGGCAGTGATGGACAGTGCGAACGTCGTCACGAGACCCGCGACGAACCAAGCGGAGCGGGTGGTCACTCGAAGATCTCCTCGGCGAGTTGGTCGAGGGCGGCACGATTGCCCTCGATGCGTGCGACCTTGTCCGTCTCGTCCATGGTCTTGGGCCGTGGTTCAGCGACCAACGACAGCTCACGCCCCTCGGACCCCGTGAGGTGTTGCTCACGCCCGGAACGCGCTGGGCGTTCACTTGCCCGGATCACCGCAGGCCTCGTCGAGACCTGCGGTCCCGGCACCACGGTCCTCCAGCGCATCGGTGTGCTCAACGGTCGGACAAGGAACCCCGATAGCAGGGCGAGAACGAGGCGATCCGGACGGTCAGCGACTCGTTGTCGACAGTGACCAGGTATCGCTCGCCGGTGCCGCGGCTGAGCGCGAGCCGTTCGAGGCCCTTGCCGGTCCGGTCTGTCTCGACAGTGAACGAGGGGTCCGTTGAGAACTCGGACCGGATCTTGCCGTACGCGGGATCCACTGCTTCTGACTTCGTCAGCCGCAGGGTGATGCCGCCGGCAGACTGCACCTCTGAGTCAGAACATGCGAGCAGCACCCACTTCCGAGTCATCTCAGACGAAAGCTTCTCGGCGTTGAACGTGTCGGCGATCTTTCGTTGCACGGCACCCGTGCGCTCCTCGGCAGCAGCGCGGGTCTCCGCTTGATCGGAACCCGATGATGTCGTCGGTGATGCCGGCATGGGTTGCCCTCCGGTGCATGCGGTCAGTGCGAGGGCGATGATCGCCCCGATGGCGGATGAGATGGCCGGGTGTTTTGTCACGGGAAGATCTCCTCCACGAGGTCGTCGAGGACGTCCTGGTTTCCTTCGATCCGAGCAACCTTGTTGTGCTGGTCCATGAGGTACCCGAAATCGTACGGGTTCACGTCCTCGGGCGGCGGCCCGTAGTACTCGCCGTGGCCGAACGCCGGGTTCCGGCGAGGATTGTTCCCGTCCCACACCCCGCCCGTCGCTTGCCCGACCTGCAGGATGTCGACGTAGGAGTAGTCCGTGTAGGTGGTCTGTCGGTTGGGCTGCCACGTCTCCGGCATACCGGCTCCGGAAAGCGACGCGACCTGGTCGTACTGTGCACCGAGGGTCTCCGAGGTCGTGATGTTCGCCAGGCCCCAGCTGTGCCCGATCGCCGTCGTCTGCGCGTCCGTCAGGTTGGGGTCCACGTCGAGCCCTGCCGACAACTGCCGGAGTCGTTCTGCGGGAGCGAGAGCGAAGTCGGGGTCGTTGGCTTCCGCGACCCCAGCGGCGCCGGCTGTCTCCTCGCCAGGGAAGACGCCGTCCTTCGCGACGAAGACGACCGTGTCGTCGGGGGAGTACCCCTGGAGGTATTCGGGCACCTGTTGCACGCTGCCGTTGTAGAAGGACTCGACGTTGCTGAAGGTCCCCGGCACGTACGTGATCACGTGCTCCGTGTCCGGCGACGGCGTGCCGATCATCTCGATGATCCGATGGTCCTCCGGGTCGTACAGGTACAGCTGGGTCTTCGGCGGCTCGGCCGTGACCCGGAGCAGGTACTTCTCCTCGAGCGCCAGCCGGTCGATCTCGTCCTTGGTCGACTTGTCGGTCCGACCGGAGAGCGCCTCGGACCAGGCGAGAGCCAGTCGGAGCGCCTGGAGCCGAGACTGCACGGCCGAGAGGCGGTTCCCCGCGAGGTTCTTGTTCGCCGCGACGCGCGCCGCGGGCGGGAGGCCGTTCAGTCCGCCGAGCACCGACGGCACTGCTGCGATGAGTGCCTGCTGCTCGGGGGACAGGGTTCCGTCGTCGCCGTTCCCGAGCGACTGCCACCACGCACGCGCCGCGCCGGGGTCGGCCTGCTGGATGGTCTCGACGACTTCGGGGTGGGCCTTCAGGAACGCTGCTGCTTCGTCAGCGCTCATGCTCTGGAGCAGGGCGAGCAGCGTCAACGGGGTCGCACTCGCGATGTCGGACCCACTCAGCTTCTGGGGAAGTCCGTTCGCCTGACGGGCCGAGAGCGCGTCGATGCACCGCCGGTCGGCCGCACGACGCTGCTCGACGAGGGCGTCCCACTCCATGTCGAGGGACCGGGTCGTCGCGACTGCGTGGGACAGCTGGTCGTCGGCCCGGTTCGCGGTGGACTGCAGTCCAGCGCCCGCCTCGGGGGTCGTGGTGGCGTCCTTCGCAGCCGAGCGTGCTGCGTCGCGAGCCGTTTCGGACGCAGTCTGGGCGGACGCGAGAGCCGTTGCGGCCGAAGCCCGGGCGGTCTCGAGCCGCTGTTGCTCCTGCTGCACCGCCTCGAGGTCCATCGCGTACCGCTCCAGAGCGGACGCCTGCTCGACGAGCGCAGCCCGGAGCATCATCGTGTCCGCGCTGAAATCGCCGATGTTCGACAGGAACGGTTCCTTCGCGCGTCCCTTCCAGTCGGCGCTCTGGCCGTCGCTCGCGATGTCACGCAGGGTCCGCTCGACGTCCTGCAGGTCATCAGCCTTCGTGCGTCGCGCAGTCGCCAGCGTCGCGAGGGCGGCGGTGTCGCCAGCTCCGGGGTCGGTGGTCGTCCAGGACATCAGCGACCGCCAGACCGGCCCGCGAGGTCGTCCTCGACCGCGGAGATCTTCGTTGCCACGTCGCGCGGGTACTGCCCGATGGCGCTGAGGGACTGCGCGAGCACTTCGGCACGGTCGGTGATGGCGGTGCCGGCCGTCCCCAGTGCGTCTGCGACCTCGGCCGACCCGAGTGCGTCCTCTCGCGGATCGCTGAAGGCCCGGTCGAGCCGGACCGCCTGCGGTACCGGCGTCAAGGCGTTCGTCAGCGCATCGAGCGTCGTCTCGTCGACCTGCAGATCCCCCATCGGTGACCCCTCCCGTGGCCTGCAACGACCCTAGCAGCGGTCGCCACCGCACGCGGTGGGGCTGTGGAAGCGCCGACGAGACGGACTGGAGGCGCGGTGCGGTCTGGCACCGCGCCTCCAGTCCGTCGTTCCTCACGTCCACCGCAGCCGACGCAAAAACGTCGGCCCGGACCGCGCTGGTGCGTGGTCCGGGCCGACTGTGGTGGTGCGGGGTGTTACTTGATCTGCGCGGTGATGGTGGCGGTGCCGACGAGCAGGCCGCGCTTGACGGCGTCGGTGCCGAAGGTCTTGTTCAGCAGGCCGGCGGCGTCTTCGCTGATGTGGACGGTGGTGCCGGTGAGGATGGCGTTGTCGCCCTCGAGCTGGAGGGGCTTGAGGGAGCCGCCGTGCAGCTCGAACAGGAACGCGTTGGCCGCGGCGACCTTGCCGTTGACGAGGACGTCGCCGTAGAGCTTGGACGAGCCCGGGTTCACGACGAAGTTCTCCAGCGTGACGGTGGTGTCGCCGGCCTTCAGGGTCAGACCCGAGTCGTCGTGGTTCAGCAGGCCCTGCACGTACGGGCGGTAGTTGCCGTCGGGGGACCAGTAGGTGACCGACCCGGCGGTGATCGGGAACGACACCGACCCGTCAGCCAGGGTCGCATCGCCCGAGACGCCGGGGGTGAGCTTCAGGGCGGTGAGGGCGTCGGTGAAGCCGGAGTCGAGCTTCACGGCGGTGGAGCCACCGAGGACCTCGGGGACCGAGGCGACGGGTGCGGGGATCTTCGACTCGGACGACGAGGACACCGTGTGCACGTTCGGGGTCGCGGCCTGGGCGGAGGAGATCCCGAACGCGGCACCGCCGAGGACGAGGGCGCCGGTCGTGGCGAGGGTGATGGAGGTCTTGAGGCTCTTACGCATCGTGATCAGTCCTTTGCTGTTGTCGCGCTCGGCGCGGCTGCTGTGTGCGCGCCGAACACACCCTTGGTGGGGTGGAGAACCAGCGATGTGCGGCTGGTGAGCGCTCCGGGTGTTTCCCGGTCGTTGCAGGTGATTCGGCGTCGTCCGCCAGTCGGATTGGAACGACTTCTCCGGGCCTGTCGCCCCTAGGCTCGGGGCATGCGGGGAACGACGATCCGACCGACCACGGAGGACGACTGGGAGTCCGTGCGGGCACTGCGGCTCGAGATGCTCCGGGACACCCCGAAGGCGTACGGGGAGCGACTCGCCGACGCGGAGCGCATGCAGGAGCGTGACTGGCGCCGACGCGGCCGCCGTGAGCACGACGTCGGCGGGACCACCCTCGCCGCCATCGACGCCGACGGCCAGTGGGTCGGGACGATGGGGGTGTTCGTGCCCGGCCCCCGGGTCGGGCCGCTCCTCGTCGGCGTCTACGTCGCACCGTCGCACCGTGGTCGTCCCGCCGGTATCGCCGATGCGCTGCTCGACGAGATCGAGGTGTGGGCGGCTGCACACGGATCGGCACTGCGGCTGCACGTGCACGAGGGGAACACCCGTGCACAGGCCTTCTACGCTCGACGTGGCTACGAGCCGACGGGGGCGACCGAGGCGTACGTCCTCGATCCGAGCGAACTCGAGATCGAGATGATCCGGCAGCTGCGGGGATCGCTGTGAGCGGCGGGACGGCCGGGGCTGCCGGGCCCGTCGTGCGGTGGCTGCTGTCCGACGTGGGCGGCGTCCTCGAGCTCGTCGACGACGCCGTCTGGCCCGGACGCTTCCGGGCGCGGTGGGCCGAGCGTCTCGGGATGACGACGGACGACTTCTCCGCTCGCCTCGTCGCGGCCGACCTGCCCGACGCCTCCCGTCAGACCGGCGTCGTCGACCGCTACTGGGGTGCGATCGGGACAGCGCTCGAACTCGGGGCCGATCAGCTCGCCGTGATGCGGGCCGACTTCTGGGATGCGTACTGCGGAACCCTGAACCAGCCGTTGTACGACTTCCTCGCCGGACTCCGCGGCACGATCGGCCTGGCGATCCTGTCGAACTCGGGCGACGGCGCTCGAGAGGAAGAGGAGCGGCGCTTCCGGTTCTCGGCGGTGTTCGACCCGATCTGCTACTCCCACGAGATCGGCGTGAACAAGCCCGAACCAGGGGCGTTCCGCATCACCCTCGAGCGCCTCGGGGCGGATCCGGACGAGGTGTTCTTCGTGGACGACGTGCCCGAGAACATCGAGGCCGCACGTGCGCTCGGCATCGGGGCGCACCTGCACGTCGACACCGACGAGACGATCCGGGTGCTCGGTGCGGTCGTGCGGGGGAGCGGCCGGGCATGACCGTCGGCATCGTGTTCTTCGACATCGACGGAACCCTCGTCGGCCCCGGTTCCAGCAGCAGCTTCCTGGCCGCTCGGTTCGGACACCAGGACGCGCTCGACGAGGCCGAAGCCCGCTACGCCGCCGGCGCCCTCACCAATCAACAGGTGAGCGAGGTCGACGCGCTGGCGTGGCGTGGGACGACCACGGCGACGATCGACCGGTGGCTCGACGACCTCCCGGTGTTGCACGGAACCGAGACCGTCGTCGCGTGGTGCCGCGCCCACGGCGTCGAACCCGTACTGGCGTCGCTCGCGTGGCAGCCCGTGACCCGTTCCCTCGCGCGGCGGTTCGGGTTCGTCCCGAACGGCGGGCCCCGCGTGGGGGAGCACCGCGGCATCCACGACGGCACCGTCGCCGAGCACTTCGACGAGTTCGACAAACGGGACCGGGCGCTCGCGCTCGCTCGCGACCTCAGTGTGCCGATCGAACACTGCTGCGCCATCGGCGACAGCCGCTCGGACATCCCGCTCTTCCAGGCGCTCCCCAGTGCGTTGGCGCTCAACGCGGGTCCGGCGGCACGTGCGGCCGCGAGTGACGCGATCGACGCGGACGACCTCTCGCGCATTATTCCCTGGCTCGACCGCTGGCTCCGGGAACTCGCCTGATCGATCGGCTCTGAGATGGATGCGGCATGATCGGTCCGTGCCTGATGTGAACCCGACCGCCGCGTACCGTGCCGCCCGCGACCAGCTCCTCGCCGCGGACTCTCCCGAAGCGGCACACGCCGGGTTCCGCTGGCCGGACGTCGGCGACACGTTCAACTGGGCGACCGACTGGTTCGACGTCATCGCGACCGACAACAGCCGCACTGCGCTTTGGATCGTCGAGGAGGACGGTCGTGAGCAGCGGCTCAGCTACGCCGAGATGGCCGCACGATCCGATCGGCTCGCCGCGCGCCTGCACAGCTTCGGCGTGCAGCAGGGCGACCACGTCCTCGTCATGCTCGGCAACCAGCTCGAGCTCTGGGAGACGATGCTCGCCGTGATCAAGCTCGGTGCGGTCATCCTGCCGACGTCGACCATGCTCGACACCGCGGACCTGCAGGACCGCGTCGACCGGGGCTCCGTGGCGCACGTCGTCACGAACCGGAGCGAGACGCACAAGTACGACGACGTCCGCGGGTCCTTCACGCGCATCGTGATCGGCGGTCCCGCTGACAGGTGGACGGAGTACCCGAGCGACCTGGGCGAGCCCGCTCCTGCCGACGAGGTCCGTCCCCACGTCGTCACCCGCACGACCGACCCGTGCCTGGTCTACTTCACGTCCGGCACGACGTCGAAGCCGAAGATGGTCGTGCACACCCAGACGTCGTACCCGGTCGGGCACCTCAGCACGATGTACTGGCTCGGCGTCCGGCCCGGTGACGTGCACCTGACGATCAGCTCGCCCGGGTGGGGCAAGCACGCCTGGAGCTGCTTCTTCGCGCCGTGGATCGCCGAGGCCACCGTGTTCATCCACAACACGGCGCGCTTCGACCCCGCTGCGCTCCTCGCGCAGCTCGAGCGGGCCGAGGTCAACACGTTCTGCGCGCCGCCGACCGCGTGGCGGATGATGCTGCAGTCCGACCTCGGCGTGAAGCCGCGGGCGCTCCGCGAGCTCATCTCGGCCGGCGAGCCGCTCAACCCCGAGGTCATCGGCCGGGTCGAAGCGGCGTGGGGCCTCACCATCCGCGACGGGTACGGGCAGACCGAGACGACGGCGATCATCGGCAACGCCCCGGGTGCCGCCGTGACGCCCGGCGCGATGGGCAAGCCGCTCCCCGGCGTGACCGTGACGCTGCTCGACCCCGTGTCCGGCGAACCGGGCGACGAGGGTGAGGTCTGCCTCGACCTCACCGAGCGGCCCGTCAACCTGATGGCCGAGTACCTCGGCGACCCCGACCGCACGGCCTCGTCCATGCGCGACGGCTTCTTCCACACCGGCGACATCGCCGTCCGCGACGCCGACGGTGAGCTGACCTTCATCGGCCGCACCGACGACGTCTTCAAGTCCTCGGACTACAAGGTGTCGCCGTTCGAGGTGGAGAGCGCCCTGCTGGAGCACCCGGCCGTGGCCGAGAGCGCGGTCGTCCCGGCCCCCGACGACGCCCGTCTCAACGTCGTCAAGGCGTACGTCACGTTGGCCACCGGATGGGAGGCGTCGGCCGAGACCGCCAGGCAGGTCCTGGAGTACGCACGCACGGCTCTGCCCGCCTACGCGCGCGTCCGCCGCGTCGAGTTCGCGGAGCTCCCGAAGACCATCTCGGGCAAGATCCGCCGCGTGGAGCTCCGGGAGCGCGAGGAGCAGTCGGTGAGCAACGGCACGCGCGCCGAGGGGGAGTGGCGCGACGACGAGTTCCCCGGCCTCCGCGCGCCCCGCCCGCAGGCGAGCTGACCCGCACGGGCACCCTGGGCTCGACACGTGGAACTGATCGAGGACGCCTCACGCGGCGACTGGTTGCTGGCCCGGGCCGGCTCGTTCGCCTCGTTCGGCGGCGTCGCGGGCACCGGGTTCGAGGCCTACGCCCGGATCCTGCACCCGCTCCGAGCGGATCGCGAGGACCGGACGACCGTGGACGAGTACGACGAGCACCCGGTCCTCGAGTCGGCCGAGTGGCGCTGGGCCGACGTCGCCGAGCGCACCCGTCGGACGATCGACCCGCTCGTGTCGTGGCAGACGCTCAGCGGTCGGGACGACGAGTCGGACCTGCCCTTCGACGACGGCTGGGTCGTCCATCCACCCGAAGAGGGCTGGTACGAGCCGAGGCAACTCGCCGCGCTCACCGAGCTCCTCGCCGAGGCGACGTCGACCCCGGACGACCTGGTCGGGGCGATCTGGGACGGATGGGGCGACCTGAACGGGACGTCGACATTGGGCTTCGGGTGGCAGGGGAGCGGCGAGCCGACGGCGGCCGAGCGCGTGGAGATGCAGGCGCACATCGACCGGAGGCAGGCGCAGCACCGGCGGGAGCAGGCTGCGCTCCGGGAGTCGCTCGCGGGTCCGCGCTTCCTGTGGCCGGCCCGCGAGTGCTTCCTGCTCTCCATGTCCCTGCCGCAGCTCAGCGACCCGTCCTGGACGGACGACGCCCGCGTCGGCACGTACGTCGGCTTCGGGCACACCCCGCAGATGCTCTGGCCCGAGGGGCACGAGTGGGTGCTCGCCACCGAGATCGACTGGGACTCGACGATCGTCGCCGGGTCGCGGTCGCTCGTCGACGCGATCCTCGCCGATGCCCGGTTCGAGGCGTACGAGGTCGACGCGGACGCTTCCCCGTCCTCGTGAGGGCGCGAACAGGAGCGATGCAGCCCGGCCGAGACTGTATCGTCGAGCAATGATCAGGTCCATCCGCCGCGGCGAACGGCCCGCCGTGTCCGACGCCGGTCCCCAGCGTCAGCTCACCGACCGCGCGACGCCGGAACTGTGGGGAGCGCTCGTCGGGAGCGCCGTCGCGCTGCCCGGCGTCGAAGAGGGGTACAGCCAGGTGTCGCCGGCGTCGTCACGCGCGTTGTTCCTGCGCGATCAGCGCGACCACGTCGTCCCGTGGACGTCACTGGCGCCGGACGGACGACTCGAGCCCGTGCACCTGCACGGCGTCGAGGACACCTCGGTCCACCTCTGCCTCCCGGTCGCACGGGGAGCCGAACTGACCGAGCTCGGCTGGGCGATCCCGCACCAGTACGAGGACCACGGGACCGAGTTCATGGTCCACGGCCCGCGCAACGTCGAGGAACTCGCGGTCGTGCTGTCGATCATCGAGGAGAGCCTCGCGTTCGCTCGCGACCCTGGCGACGAGCGCCCGGCGCACCACCCCGCCTGATCACTTCGCGTCCAGCGACACCTCACGGCCGGCTGCGCGCGTGAACTGTCGCCCAGCGCGAAAACCCGCGCGCCCCGCCCGCACCCCGCGCGACCCCGCCCGCCCCCGCGTCACCCTGTGGGAGCACACATCTCCCCCCAGCGGCGGACGCGGCGACGCCGCGCACTCCCGTAGCGTCGAGGCCGTGATCGAAGTCAGCCATCTCACCAAACAGTACGGTCCGAAGACCGCCGTGGACGACGTCTCCTTCGTCGTGCGTCCCGGCAGTGTGACCGGCTTCCTCGGGCCCAACGGCGCCGGGAAGTCCACCACGATGCGCATGATCATGGGGCTCGACCGGCCCACATCGGGCAGCGCCACCGTGAACGGCCAGTCCTACACGAGCTTCCGCGACCCGCTCCGGCAGGTCGGCGCCCTGCTCGAGGCGAAGGCCGTGCACTCGGGGCGCAGCGCCTACAACCACCTGCTCTCCCTCGCGGCGACCCACGGCATCCCGAAGTCCCGCGTGCACGAGGTCATCGACATGACCGGCCTCGACTCCGTCGCGAAGAAGCGCGTCGGCGGGTTCTCGCTCGGCATGGGGCAGCGCCTGGGAATCGCTGCCGCACTGCTCGGTGACCCGAAGACCCTGATCCTCGACGAGCCCGTCAACGGCCTCGACCCCGACGGCGTGCTCTGGGTGCGTCAGCTCGCCCGCCGCATGGCCGCCGACGGCCGCACGGTGTTCCTCTCCAGCCACCTGATGAGCGAGATGGCACAGACCGCCGACCGCGTGGTCGTGCTCGGCCGGGGCAAGGTCCTCGCCGACGCCCCGATCGCCGAGTTCGTCGCCGGTGGTGGCGCCGCTGCCGGCACCGATGCCGCCGTCAGCCGCGTCATCGTCCGCACGCCGGACCCGAACGGCCTGTTCACCGCCATCGGCCCGAACGCCGCGGTCACCCAGCGCGAGGACGGATCGTTCCTCGTCGTCGGGCCCGACGCCCCGACGGTCGGCAACATCGCCGCGCAGGCCGGCGTCCCCCTGCACGAACTCACCCCGACCGGCGCGAGCCTGGAAGAGGCCTACATGGCCCTCACCCGCGACGACGTCGAGTACCGATCGGAGGGCACCCGATGAGCGCCACCACCTCGCCCACCTCGCCGTCGACCCGGATGAGCGGCTCGACCCGCCTGTCGTTCCCGCACCTGGTGCGGAGCGAGTGGATCAAGCTGCGCAGCATCCGGTCCACGTTCTGGTGCTACGCGATCCTGGTCGTCGTCACGATCGGCATGGCCGCGCTGGTCGGAGCGAACACGAACAGCGGCGGGCAGGACCTGCCGACGGACATCGCCAACGGCACGTTCGTCAACGCCAACACCGTCGGCGTCCTGCTCTCGTCGCTCGTCGTCGGCGTGCTCGGCGTCCTCATCATCACCGGTGAGTACGGCACGGGCCAGGTCCGCTCGACCTTCACCGCCGACCCCCGTCGCACCGGCGTGATCCTGGCGAAGGCCACCGTCCTCGCCGTCACGACGTTCGTGGTCAGCGCCGTCGCCACCTGGATCGGCGTCCTCATCTCGCTCCCGCTGCTCGCCGGCAACGGTGTCGAGCCGGAGATCGGTGACCCGTCGGTCTTCATGCCGATCCTCGGTTCGTCGGTCTTCCTGACCCTGCTGGCGCTCCTCGCCTACGGCATCGGTCTGCTCGTCCGCTCGAGCGCCGGCGGCATCGCGATCACGCTCGGCATCCTGTTGGTCCTGCCGGTGGTGCTGGGCCTGATGGCCGGGCTGATGAACGTCGAGTGGCCGACGAACATCGCCGCGTTCCTGCCGGACATGGCCGGCGGTCAGCTGTACGCCTACGCGTACGACGGCGCGAGCGAGGCCGACAACAGCGGGGTCGTGCTCAACGGATGGGGCGGTTTCGGCGTCCTCGCGGCCGAGGTCCTGGTCATCGGTGGCCTCGCCCTGACACTCGCGCGCCGTCGCGACGTCTGACGCGACCACCCCACGGCCGGGAGGCGCGGTGCCAGCCGGCACCGCGCCTCCCGTCGTTCCGCGGTGCGGGTCCACCGCGTCACTAGGCTCACAGCGTGCGTTCCGTCCCCGCCCTGCTCCTGCCCGCGATCGCGGGCGTGCTCCTGCTGGCCGGCTGCGCCGGGCCGCCGCCCGTCGACGAGGCTGCGCTGCACGCCTGGGAGAAGCGCCAGATGGCCACCGACTCGGACCGGGATCTCGGTGCGATGTACGCCCCGGAATCCGCCGGGCAGAGCGCGACGGGGAACGACGACGAGATCGACCGTGGCATCACGATCACGTTCGCGCACCCGGAAACGGTCGACCACCTCGAGTTCTCGTGCTTCGGTGACGGGCACATGAGCGGTTCCGTCACGGTCGTCTCCGGGAGCACGTCGCGGAACGACATCGCCGAGTCGATGCCCTGCGGCGACGGAGCGCAACGCATCGACCTGCGGCGGACCTGGCGTGCCGACGTCGACAGCATCTCCTTCAACGGGTTCGACAGCGACCGCGACAGCGCCTGGAACGTCCGCGTGATCGGCGCAGAGCCCGTCGAGGACTGACCGAGCGCTCAGCACCGCCGGACGTCGTACCGGTGCAGGGTGACGCCGTTGTCGTAGCGCTGCTGCTCGAGCAGGTCGAGCTGCACGAGCGGGCGGTGCCCCGAGCGCGGCGGATCGAACAGCGGCCGACCGGCGCCGAGCACCGACGGGTGTGTGAAGAGCATGACCTCGTCGAGCAGCGCGGCATCGAGCAGCTGACTCGCGATGCTCGGTCCGCCCACTCCGATGTCGCCGTCGCCGGAGGCACGGATCGCGGCCAGCTCGGTGATCGCGTCGCCGTCGCCACCGATGACCCGGGTGTCGTGGTCGGCGGTGGTCCTGGTGCGGGACACGAGGACCTTCGGCTGCGCGGTCCAGATCTCGCCGTACTCGCGCAGGTACTGCGGCATCGACTCGTCGTGCCGGGCGTCGGGCCAGAACGGGTCCATCATGTCGCGCACCACCCGGCCCTCGACCGACAGGGTCATCGCGGCGGCGCGGGCGTTGAACTCGCGGTGCAGCGGTTCGTCGATCCGGATCCAGTCGGGTCCGTCCAGGCCGTCGTGCTCGCCGGGGGCCCGTTCGACGAACCCGTCGACGGAGACGTTGATCCAGTAGACGAACCTCGCGGGCATGTCATGACTCCTTCGTCGAGCCGAGCGTACGCTCGCGCACGTCGCCCGTCGACACCCGCAGTCCCTCCAGCAGCACCTCCCTCAACGACGAGAGCAGGTCAGGCATGCGCCGATCGTCCACCGCACTCCTCGCCGCCGTGACGTTCCTCGGCGTCGCGACCACGGGCCTCCAGGCTGCACCAGCGGATGCGTCCGCGGTGCCGGGCGGGACCACCCGGGCGACCACCACCACGACCGCGGCGTCGAGCGCCGCCAGCCGGCACGGCCGCACGGCACCCAACCACCAGAACCCGGTCGCGCTCAGCCTGCCCGACGGGCAGACGGCCGCGAGCTGCGCGGACCCGACCGTGATCCACGGAGCCGGACGCGACCGCAACTGGTACCTCTACTGCACCACCGACGCGCTCACCGCGACGGAGCAGAACCCGGACGGGTCACTCGTGCAGCACGCCGTCCCCACGTACCGGTCGACCGACCTGACCCACTGGACGTACGTGAACGACGCGTTCCCGACGAAGCCCTCCTGGGTGGGCGACGCGAACGGGATCTGGGCGCCGGACGTCGTGTACCGCGCCGGGGACCGTGGCCGGGCCGGCACCTGGTACCTGTACTACGCGGCGTCGGACACCCCGTCGGCGACGGGGCCGAGCGGCGGCGGCTCCGCGGTCGGGGTGGCGACGAGCTCGAGCCCGACGGGTCCGTGGAAGGACTCCGGCGGCCCGGTCGTGGCACCACAGACCGCACCGAACGGCGACGGCGCGCGGTGGGCGTTCGACCCCGAGGTCATCACGGACGGCGGCACGACCTACCTGTACTTCGGCAGCTACTTCGGCGGCGTGAACGTCCGACGGCTCAGCGCGGACGGCCTGCGCTCCGACCCGTCGACCGAGCGGCAGATCGCGATCGACAACCGCTACGAGGGTGCGTACCTGATGCGGCACGGCGGCTGGTGGTACTTCATGGGCTCCGCCACGAACTGCTGCAACGGTGCCCTCACCGGCTACGGCGTCTTCGTCGCCCGGTCACGGAGCCCGCTCGGGCCGTTCACGGACCGCGACGGTGTGTCGATCACGAGCACCCGGGTCGGCGGCACGCCCCTGCTCGCGCAGAACGGCAACCGCTGGGTGGGGACGGGGCACAACACCGTGGTCACCGACTTCGCCGGCCAGGACTGGATCATCTACCACGCGGCCGACCGCAACGATCCGTACTACGCGGGGCAGCCGACCTACACGAAGCGGCCGGCGCTGATCGACCCCCTCGACTGGCAGGGCGGCTGGCCGGTCGTCCGCGGTGGTGCCGGGCCGTCCGACACGGTGCAGCCGGGGCCGGTCGCGCAGCCCGGGCAACGGCCGACCTACCGGGCGTCCACCGCCCCGGTCGACGTGCCGGGTCGGACGATCCGCGCCCTGTCGACCTCGTTCGACGGTGCCGCGCTGCCGGGGGCGGAGCCCGGGGCGCTGCCCGCCGCGCTCACGTGGACGCGTGCGCCCGACCCGTCCACCTGGACCGTCGCCGACGGCACGTTCCGCTGGCAGACGCAGGACGCCGACATCCACCCGCCGGCGACGCCGCTCGCATCGGTGTTGTCCGAACCGGCGCCCCGTGGGGACTACGTGCTCCAGACCACGGTCGGGGTGGACACTCCGGCCACCGGCGACGGCCTGAACTACGTGCAGGGCGGCCTGATCGTCTGGGGTGACGACGGCAACTACGTCCGGCTCACGTCGAACTCGATCTTCAACACGCGCCAGACCGAGTTCGGCAAGCAGGTGTCCGGGCAACCGGCCGGGGCGCCGAGCTACGGGAACATGGTCGTCGGTCCGGTCGGGGACACCACCACGCTCCGGATCGTCCACCGCGAGGTCCGGGGCGAGGACCGGTACACGGCGTACACCAGCCTGGACGGGCGGCACTTCGTCCGGGGCGGGACCTGGACGGCGGACCTCGGCAGTGCCCCCCGCGTCGGGCTCATCTCGCTCGGAGGCTCCGGCTTCACCAGCACCTTCGAGGACCTCCGCGTGAGCACGGTCGCGACGCGTCGCTGACGGGGTGGGTGCGCAAAACACCGGTGTTCGCAGGCTGAACCGCGGTCTGCGCGTGTTCGACCCGCGAACACCGGTGTCGTGCAAGCCGCACGGCGCCGCCGCCGCACGGCCGCGCCGCACGGCCGCGCCGCCGCACGGCCCCGTTCAGCCGCGAAACGTCGCCCGTCAACGAGATACCCGTCGGGATGCGAAGATGCATCGTTGGTGCCGGAGCCGAGAACGAGGGTTGGATGATCCCGACGGAAGAACACGACGCGAGCGCGCCGCTGCTCGACGGTCGGTACCGCGTGGAGCAAGCGATCGGCCAGGGCGGCATGTCCGTCGTCTACCGGGGTGTGGACGAGAGCCTGCACCGCCCGGTCGCGATCAAGCTCTTCCACGCGGGCATCGTCGACATCGCCCGGCAGGAGGCCGAACTCGGCGTGCTGGCCTCGCTCGAGCACCACAACCTCGTCAGCCTGCTCGACGCCGGTGTCGTCACCGGGCAGGACGGCACGCAGCAGCGCTACATCGTGATGTCGCTCGTCGTCGGGCAGGACCTCGAGGAGCGCCTGGCCGTCGGCCCGCTCGCCTCGCGGCACATCGCCGAGATCGGCTACGACATGGCCGAGGCCCTCGACTACATCCACGCCCACGGCGTCGTGCACCGCGACATCAAGCCGTCGAACATCCTGCTCGTCGACTACGGCAACGGTTCCGACCGGGCACGAGCTCGCCTGACCGACTTCGGCATCGCGCTCGCCGCCGGCGTCGAACGCCTCACCGCCGACGGTGTGACCACCGGCACCGCCGCGTACCTCAGCCCGGAGCAGGCGCGCGGCGGCGAGGTCGGTCCGCCCAGTGACGTGTACTCGCTCGGCCTCGTGCTGCTGCAGTGCTTCACCCGCCGCCGCGAGTTCCCGGGCTCGCTCGTCGAGTCGGCCGTCGCCCGGCTGTCCCGCGACCCCGTGGTCCCCGAACCCCTGCCCGAGCACTGGAAGCACCTGCTCCGTGCCATGACCGCGCAGGACCCCGCGGCCCGTCCGCTCGGCGCCGAGCTGGTCACGATGCTCCGTGACGTCGTGATCGCGGAGACCGCCACGAGCGACCACGTGGTCGAGCCGACCGACGAGACGGCCCAGGTACCGACGCGCCCCGAGACGGACCGCCCGGCGACCCTCGACAGCCTGCCCGACGAGTCGCTGCAGCGCACCACGGCGATGGCCGCACGGCTCTTCGACGCACCGATCGCCCTGGTCGAGGTCCTCGACGAGGACCGCGAGTGGTCCCAGTCGTACATCGCCGAGGGCATCGACGAGGCAGCCCGCAGCATCAGCTTCCGCAACGGCTTCGCCCCGGTCCCCGTCCCCGTCGTGATCCCGGACGGCTCCGCGCACCCCGAGATGCGGAACAGCCCCCTGGTCACCGGCCCGCTCGGCATCCGCTTCTACGTCAGCGTCCCGCTCGTGAAGCACGACGGCGCACCGATCGGGACCCTCGCCGTCCTCGACACCCGCCCGCGGCAGGCCACCGAGGACGACCTCGCGAACCTCCGCGACCTGGCGGCGCTCGCCGTCTCGCAGCTCGAGATCCGCCAGGAGTCCCTGCGGACGACCAGCGACTCGCTGCCGGTCCCACGGGTGGTCGGCGACCACACCGCCTGACGGGAGGCCCGGTGCCAGCCCGCACCGCGCCTCCCGACCGCGTGGTGGTCGCGCCCACCGCCGCGCCCACGCCGTCCGCCGAGCGGTCACCATCCGTCGCCCGGCGCGCTCCCGCGCCGACGCAGTCCGGCGAGCGGTCACGATCCGTCGCCTGGCGCGCTCCCGCGCGACGGTCCGTGACCGCTCGACCACCTGCCAGCGGTGCGTCATGACCACTCGCGGATCCGATGCCCGGCTGACCGACTCCCGCCGAGCGGGCGAAATGCCCGGGTGCGTCCGTGTGCCGACCCGGGTGTTCCGCCCGTTCGTGGTGGTGGGGGTTCAGTGGCGTCGGTCGGCGCTGCCGAGCGGGCGAAATGCCCGGGTGCCTCCGCGTGCCGACCCGGGTGTTCCGCCCGTTCGTGGTGGTGGGGGTTCGTGCGCGTCGGCTGGCGCTGCCGAGCGGGCGGAATGCCGGGGTGCGTCCGTGTGTCGACCCGGGTGTTCCGCCCGTTCGTGGTGGTGGGGGTTCTCCCGCGACGTTTGGGGCTGCCGAGCGGGCGAAATGTCGGGGTGCCTCCGCGTGCCGACCCGGGTGTTCCGCCCGCTCGCGCGGGGCGCGCTCAGCCGAGGCGGGTCGCGGCCAGGCCGCCGTCCACGTCGATCGTGGCGCCGTGAACGAAGGTCGCCTCGTCGGAGGCCACCCAGCGCACGGCGAAGGCGACGTCGACGGGGCGGACGGGTGCTCCGGCGGGGGTGCCCGCCGTCATCTGCGCGAGGACGTCGTGCGAGTCCGCGTTGCCCGGTGTCGCGGTGGCCCCGGCCGACACGGTCGACACCCGGACGCCGCGCGGTCCGAGCTCGGCTGCCCAGGCGCGGGTCAGCTGCTCGACCGCGGCCTTCGTCGCCGGGTAGAGCGCCGTGAACGGGACGCCGACGCGGGACATCCACGAGCCGATGTTCACGACGACGCCCGATCCGCGTTCGACCATCGCAGGGGCCAGCGCTCCGACCAGCACGTGCGGCGCGCGGACGTTCGTGGCCCAGAGGGCTTCGGCGTCGTCGTCGGCGAGCAGCGCGGTGGGGCCGACCGGGTAGACGCCGGCGTTGTTGACGAGGACGTCGACCCGGCCGCCGAGGGCCTCGGTGGCGCGGGCGGCGAGGTCACGGACCGCGTCGGGGTGGGTGTTCAGGTCGCCGATCACGGCCACGGCGGTGCCTCCGGACGCGGTGATGGTGTCCACCACGGCCTGCGTGCGCTCCGGGTCGCGGCCCGCCACTGCGACGGTGGCGCCGGAGGCGGCGAGGACACGGGCGACGGCTTCGCCGATGCCGCTCGAGGCGCCGGTCACCAGCGCGGTGCGGCCCGCCAGTCGGTCGTCGGTGGTCAGGGAGTCGAGGAGTGCTTCGTTGGTCTGCATGCTCCGATGCTCGGTCCGACGGGCCCGGCGGTGATTGCCCAGGACTCCGGAGTGCTTGCCGGATCCCGCACGGGCACTCCTCGCGTCGGATGCCTCGACAGAATGGGCACATGGACGACGTCACCTCGGACCGGCTGGACCGTGCGCTGCAGAGCGTCCTCGCCCACCTCGACGACACGGAGCGCGCCGGACGGCTCGGCCTCCGCCTGGCCCGGGTGAACCGTCCGACCGACCTCGGGTACCAGCGCTACACGCCGTCGGTGTCGGTGGTGCTCGCCGGACGGAAGCGCTCGATAGTGGGGGACGACGACCAGCTCTGGGGTCGCGAACGCTTGATCATCACGCCCGTCGACCTGCCCGTGATCGCCGGGGTGGTCGAGGTCGAACCACCCGCGGGGTTCGTCGCGGTCGTCTGGCAGCTCGACCCCGCGGTGGTGGCCGAGGTCGCGACGGCGATGTCCCGCCCGCACCAGGACGAGGCGCCGCCGGCACGACTCGGCAGCTGGACCCCGCCCCTGGCGGACGCGTTCGCCCGACTCGTCGGACTGCTCGATGCTCCGGAGGACATGGCCGTCCTCGCCCCGCTCGTCACCCGCGAGGTGGTGCTCCGGCTGCTGCAGACGGACCAGGCACCGCGCATCCTGGCCGCGATCGGCAACCGGGACGGCGACGTCGTCGCCGCGGCAACCGCCCTGCTCACTGAACGGCTGGCGGACCCGTGGTCGGTGGCGGGCCTGGCCGCGGCGGTCCGGACGAGCGAGTCGACACTGTTCGCACGCTTCCGGCAGGTCACCGGCATGAGCCCCGTGCAGTACCTGCGGCGGCTGCGTCTGGGGGAGGCCCGGCGGCGGATGATCGTGCTCGGCGACACCGCCGCCCAGGCTGCGGCGGCGGTGGGGTACCGGAGCGCCTCGCACTTCTCGCGTGACTACCGCGCGCTGCACGGCCGACCACCGGCTGCCGACGCCGGTCGGGCCCGTGCACTGCTCGCACGGGGTGAGGTCGCGATCGCCTGAGGCGCGTCAGTCCTCGGTGAGGGCCGCCGCGTAGGCACGGACGGACCGGTGGTACCGCGGGAGCGTCGGCTCGACGGCCTCGATCGCGACGCGCAGCGCCTCGGCGGAGCGTCCCGCGCTGTGCAGGGCGAGCGCGAGGAACACCCGCGGTGCCGCCCCGGTGGCAGGGTGCTCCGGCGCGTCGCGGAGCATCGCGATGGCCGCGTCGATCCGGCCGAGGTTCCGCAGGGTCGAGGCGTGCTGGACGACCATCCGGGCGGCTCGGTCCGGGTCGACGGAGTCCAGGCCGGCTGCGGTCGCGGCGGCGTACTGCACGTCGGCATCGGCCTCGTGTCCGCCTGAGTCGAAGGCACCCCCGAGCTCGAACGCGCCGAGCGCTGCGTGCGGAGCGTCGGCGGCGAGGTCGCGCATCCGCTCGATCCGCTGCTGGTCGTCGATCGTCTCGTCGTCCCACAGCGCCGCGACGCGTGACTCCCAGTCCCCTGTGCTCATCCAGCGAGCGTAGCGCCGTCGGTGATCGTCGCGCGGAACGAGCGGACCAGCGGTTCGCCGGGCTGCACGACGGCGGGGGTGTCCCACGCCAGCGCCGAGCCGATGGCGGGGTACTCCTCGGCGCGGACGAACCAGGGGTCGTGGTGGTCGACGGCCTCGATCCGGATCGTCGCCGGAACGCCGTCGAACACCGCCGACCAGGTGATCCAGGGTGTGACCGAGCCGTGCACGGCGGTCTCGCCCTCGGCGTCGGCGGTCCGGACGGCGACCCCCGTGCACTCGGGGAACCGCCAGAAGAAGCCGCCGTAGCCGGCTCCGGTCCGGCCGTTGCTGCCCGGGCCCCCGAGGTGCACCGGAGTGTCACCCGGGGTGCGGAACGACGACGACCAGGACAGTTCCCACCCGCTGGTGACCGCGCGCCAGCCGAGGGTGCGGTCCTCGCGCAGGACCACCGTGCGGTCCGGACCCCGCCAGACGAGTGCCTCGGCGGACATCGTGTCGTGCTGCTCCGCGTGCACGACATCGACCGAGCCATGGTCGTCGCGCCACACGTAGCCGAGCCCCTCGACGTAGGTCCGGCCGCCCCAGCAGTTCACGCCGTCGACGTCCGGGATCGCGACGCCGACACCGCAGTGCCAGTCGTGGTCGCCGGGGTGGTGCGCGCTGACGACGGTGCCGCCGAGGGTCCGGACCGGGTGCAGGTACGGCCGAGGGGACGACGTGGCGATCGTGCCGGCGCCGCTGCCTTCGACGGCGACCTCGACACCGTCCACGACGAGTGCGCGGATGCCGTCGTCGGTGCTCACGCCACCGACGCTACCCGCGCATCAGCCGGGCGAGCACGACGCTGTCGAGCACCTCGTGTGGATCACCCTCGGGCGTCGTCGCGGTGCGCGGCCGGACCTCGGCGACCAGGACCTCCCACCGGTCGTCGAGCTGCAGGGCGGCGAGGTCGTCGGCCGGCGCAGGGAACCGGTACTCCCGCAGCTCGGGCGGCAGGTCGTCGTGCGGGGGAGCGGCGTGTGCGGTGACGAGCAGGTGCCCACCGACGTCGACGAAGCCGGCGGCCCGACGCAGGATGTCGGCTCGGGGGATCTCCACCGGCCACGACTGCAGGAACGACGCCGTCACCAGGTCGAACCGCGCGGCGGTGTCCCACCGGCCGAGGTCCGCGGCGACGAACGCCGTCCGCTCCTGGACTCCGGTGGCGACGGCAGCCCGCGAACCACGCCGGAGCGCCGTCACGGACAGGTCGATGCCCGTCACGTCCCAGCCCTGCTCGGCGAGCCACACCACGTCGCCGCCCTCACCGCAGCCGAGGTCGAGCGCCCGCCCCACCGGAAATCCCCACGTCACCGAGGCGAGCACGGCGTTCACCCGGCCGGACCAGATGCCGTCGCGCTCGGCGTAGCGGGCCTCCCACCAGTCCCGGGCGGAGGGCGCGGCAGTGGCATCGGTGGCAGATCCGGCGGCGGAGCCGTCGTGGTGGGTGTGCATGCAGCTACTCCAGCGCACGTGCCGGGCCGGACCCAAGCGGTGTTGCCGACCCGGCAACACCGCACCGTGCGAGGCGGGCACACGCCGGGCCTCCCGTCCGCCCCGATCGTGAGCAGAAGGTGTCGGGTCGGCTCGACGAACCCGACCATTCCTGCTCACGAAGCGAGCGAAACGAGCGAGCGAGCGAGCGACCGCGCGCGCCCGCTACTCGTCGGCGGGCAGCGGCTCGGCGTGCTCGATGCGTGCGCTCGCCGTGGCCATGTGCGCGTCCATCGCGCGCTGCACGGCTGGCACGTCGCGGGCACGCAACGCCTCGAAGACGGCGCGGTGCTCGTGGAAGGCGGCCTCGGTCGCCTGCCGGGTCTGCACGCGCCGCGCGACCCAGACGCTCAGCATCGAGCGCAGGCTCTGCAGCAGGTCGGCGAGCACGTCGTTGCCCGACGCCCGCGCCAGCAGGACGTGGAACCGGACGTCGGCGTCGATGAAGGCCTGCGGGTCGTCGAGCGTCGCCTCTTGCCGGACCAGGTACTCGCCGAGCTCGGTGATCTGCTCGTCGGTGGCGCGCTGCGCGGCGAGGATCGCGGCCGTGCGCTCCAGTGAGGACCGGATCTCGAGCAGCTCGCGGGTGCGGTTCGACGCGAGCATGAGACCCCACGACAGGGTCGTCGGGAGCAGGTCCGAGGTGCCTCCGCGCAGGTAGGTGCCCGAACCGGGGCGGATCTGCACGATGCCCAGGATCTCGAGGGCGGCGAGGGCCTCACGGACGGCCGAGCGTCCGACGCCGAGCCGCTCGGACAGTATCCGCTCCGAGGGCAGCCGTGAGCCGGGGGCCAGTTCGCCGGCGGTGAGCAGCGAGACGAGCTGTCGGGCGACCACCGAGGCGGGGGACCCGACGGGCACGGACTCGAGTTCGAGTCGGATGTTGAGGGGGTCGTCCGGGCTGAACGCGGGCATGCAGTGAGCGTACCGGTCGGTCAACCGGTTGCGGCGGGGGCAGCGCCGTGGCCACCGACACCGTGCAACAAGCAGCGCCGAGCGCGCGAAATGGTCAACCGGTTGACAAGTTGCCCGACCGCGACGCACACTGGATCAGGCGCACCGATGCGCCCGCTCTCGATCCGCGCAGCAGCACGGAGCGTCCCGGCGAAAGCCGATCGGAAGGTCCCGGCGTAGCCGCCAGGAGCGTCCCGGCGCAGCCGCCAGGACGGGAGTCGTACCACCCCCACCGAGCAGGAGTCATCGTGGACATCCCCGCCACGCGAGGCATCCCCACCTCGGTCGTCGAGAAGACGGCCATCCGCAAGATCGCGATCCGCATCGTGCCGTTCGTGGCACTGATGTTCTTCATCAACTTCCTCGACCGCACCGCGATCTCCTTCGCCGCCCCCAACGGCATGGAGGCCGACCTCGGCCTGACCGCCGCCCAGTTCGGCTTCGCGTCCGGTGTGTTCTTCATCGGCTACCTCGTGCTCGAGGTGCCGTCCAACCTGGCGCTGCACAAGTTCGGCGCCCGGATCTGGCTCGCCCGCATCATGATCACGTGGGGCATCGTGTCCCTGCTCTTCACGTGGGTGCAGAACTACCCGCAGCTCGTCGGCCTGCGCTTCCTGCTCGGCATCGCCGAGGCCGGCTTCTTCCCCGGCGCGATCCTGTTCCTGTCGACCTGGGTCCCGGCCCGTCACCGCGGCAAGATGCTCGCGCTCTTCTACCTGGCGCAGCCGCTCACGAGCGTCATCGGTTCCCCGCTCGCGGGCTGGCTGATGACCCACGAGGGGATCCTGGGCGGCCTGGCCGGATGGCGCTTCATGTTCCTCTGCGTCTCGATCCCGGCGATCATCGTCGGCGTCCTGTGCCTCTTCGTCCTCAAGGACAAGCCGTCGCAGGCGAAGTGGCTCGACGAGGACGAGAAGGTCTGGCTGGAGACGACGCTCGCTGCCGAGAGCGCCGCGAAGGGCGGCGGGGACGGTCACGGCAAGGGCGGCCTGCGGGCGGCCTTCGGCTCCGGCCGCGTCTGGATGCTCGCCGCGGTGTACTTCGGCTTCATCTACGGCCTCTACGCGCTCAGCTTCTTCCTGCCGACGATCATCGACGGCTTCCAGGAGCAGTTCGGCACCACGTTCGACCTGTTCCAGAAGGGCCTGATCACGGCCATCCCGTACGTGCCGGCCGCGGTGGTCTTGTACTTCTGGTCGCGTGACGCCTTCCGTCGTGGCGTCCGGGTCTGGCACATCGCCGTCCCGGCCCTGGTCGGTGGCCTGAGCATCCCGGTCGCGCTCTACATGAACAGCCCGGCCGCCACCGTCGCGGTCATCGCGATCACCGCGTGTGCGATCTTCGCGGCCCTGCCGAACTTCTGGACGGTCCCGACGCAGTTCCTGACCGGTGCCGCCGCAGCCGCGGGGGTCGCCCTCATCAACACCGTCGGCAACCTCGGTGGGTTCGCCGCCCCGTACATCACGGGTGCGGTCAGCGAGTGGACCGGCGGGTACCAGGTGCCGATGTTCATCGTCGGGTTCTTCATGGTGCTGTCGAGCGTGCTGATGTTCGTGCTCGGCCGGAACACCAAGCGCAACGAAGCGGCCGCCGCGGCATCCGGAGCCGACACCGCGGTCTCCGCCACGGACGGACCGACCGCGATCGCGAAGGAGGCCGGCGCATGACCCGCCTGTTCAACGACCCGGCGGACTTCGCCGACGAGATGGTGGACGGCTTCGTCGCCGCCAACCACGCCCGGGTGCGCAAGGTGCACGGCGGGGTCGCCCGCTCCACCACCAGCCCCGAGGGCACCGTCGCGCTCGTCGTCGGCGGTGGCTCCGGCCACTACCCGGCCTTCGGTGGCCTCGTCGGACACGGCCTGGCGGCCGGTGCCGCGATGGGCAACCTGTTCGCCAGCCCGAGTGCCCAGCAGGTCACCGCGGTCGCGAGGGCGTCCGAGCACGGCGGCGGCGTACTGCTGAGCTACGGCAACTACGCGGGTGACGTCCTCAACTTCGACGCCGCGGCACGGGCACTCGAAGCGCAGGGCATCGACGTCCGCACGGTCCGCGTGACCGACGACGTCGCGTCCGCGCCCGCCGACCAGGCACACAAGCGCCGCGGGATCGCGGGGGACCTCTGCGTGTTCAAGGTGGCGGGCGCGGCCGCGGAACGCGGCGACGACCTCGACGCGGTCACCGCGATCGCGACCCGGGCCAACGACCGCACCCGCAGCTTCGGCGTCGCGTTCTCGGGCTGCTCCCTGCCCGGCGCCGACGAGCCGCTCTTCACCGTCCCCGAGGGGCGCATGGCCATCGGCATGGGCATCCACGGCGAACGCGGCATCGCCGAGGCCGACGTCCCCACCGCGGACGGCCTGGCCGACCTGCTCGTCGACAAGCTCCTCACCGAGCGACCCGACGGCACCGGCACCACAACACACGGCACCGCACCAGAAACCGCAACAGCACCCGCCGGCCCCCGCGTCGTCCCGATCCTCAACGGCCTCGGCTCGGTCAAGTACGAGGAACTCTTCGTCGTCTTCGGCGCCGTCCAGCGGAAGCTCACCGACGCCGGCATCGTCGTCGTCGAGCCTGAGGTCGGCGAACTCGTCACGAGCTTCGACATGGCCGGCGTCTCGCTCACCCTGTTCTGGCTCGACGACGAACTCGAGGAACTCTGGGCCGCCCCCGCCGACGCCCCCGCGTACCGCAAGGGCGGCGCCGTCCCGCAGCAGCCGGTGCCGGTCGAGGTGCTCGAAGCCGGCGTGGTCGTGCCCGTCACACCCGGCAGTGAGGAGTCCCAGGCCTCGGCCGCCCGCGTCGCGGCCGCGATCACCGCGATCCGCGCCACCATCGACGACCACGCCGACGAGCTCGGCCGCATCGACGCCGTCGCCGGTGACGGCGACCACGGCATCGGGATGCAGCGCGGCTCCACCGCCGCCGACCGTGCGGCACAGGACGCCGCCGCCCGTGGTGCCGGCGCCGGTTCGGTCCTCGCGATCGCCGGCGACGCCTGGTCCGACAAGGCCGGTGGGACGTCCGGTGCGATCTGGGGTGCCGCCCTGGAGGCCCTGGGTCGCGTCCTCGGGGACGAGTCCCGTCCGACACCCGCCACCGTCCAGAGCGCGGTGCACGCCGCCGCCGAAGCCGTCCTGGCTTTCGGCGCGGTCCCCGGCGACAAGACGATGGTCGACGCGCTCGTGCCGTTCGACCAGGTCTTCTCCGCCCGGGTCGACGCCGGCGACGAACTCGTCGACGCCTGGTCGGCCGCCTCGGCCGCAGCACAGACCGCGGCGGACGCCACGGCCGACCTGTTGCCCCGGATGGGCCGTGCCCGCACCCACGGCGAGGACGCCGTCGGCACCCCGGACGCCGGCGCGATCTCGTTCGCGCTCATCACCGCCGCGGTCTTGGCGACCATCGCCGTCCCCGCCTGACCACCACCACGAAAGGCACACCCGCATGAGTGAGCAGCAGTTCCGCATCGTCGTCGGTTCGGACGACGCCGGCTTCGACTACAAGGAGGTCATCAAGGCCGACCTGGCGAACGACCCCCGCGTGGCCTCCGTGGTCGACGTGGGCGTGGACGCCGACGGCCACACGGCCTACCCGCACGTCGCCGTCGACGCCGCCCGTCTGGTGGCGAACGGCGAGGCCGACCGCGCGATCCTGATCTGCGGCACCGGCCTCGGCGTCGCGATCGCAGCGAACAAGGTCCCCGGCATCCGCGCCGTGACCGCGCACGATTCGTTCTCGGTGGAGCGCTCGATCCTGTCGAACGACGCCCAGGTGCTCTGCATGGGCCAGCGCGTCGTCGGGGTCGAGGTCGCGCGCCGGATGGCGAAGGAGTGGCTCGGCTACACCTTCGACCGGACGAGCGCGAGCGCCGAGAAGGTCGACGCGATCTGTGCCTACGACGGCTCTGCCCCGGTCGGGACCGACGCCTGATGCCCGCGACCACGGCGGCCGCCCCGGTGACGATCGGGGTGTCGCTCAAGATGTACTTCAGCCATGCCCGGACGCTCGAGTGGGCGGCCGCCGTGGCCGAGATCGCCCGGAGCCACCCGGCGGTGCGGTCCGGCGCGGTCGAGCTCTTCGTGGTGCCGACGTTCCCGTCGCTCGTCCCCGTCCGGGCGATCCTGACCGGGTCAGGCGCTCCGGTGCTGCTCGGTGCCCAGGACCTCGCCTGGGCCGACGAGGGTGCCTTCACCGGCGAGGTCTCCGGCTCCGAACTCCGTGAGATCGGGGTCGACCTCGTCGAGATCGCACATGCCGAGCGACGCGAACTGTTCCACGAGACGGACGACGAGATCGCCGGCAAGGTGCACGCGGCGTACCGCAACCACCTGCGGCCCCTGGTCTGCATCGGCGAGACCGAGCGCGCTGCCGACGGCGACCCCGCGGCCGCGATCGCCGAGGTCACCGCGCAGCTCGACCGGTTCCTGGCGACCGCGACCGCCGACGGCATCGCCGGACCGCTCATCGCCGCGTACGAGCCGGTGTGGGCGATCGGTGCCCCGCAGCCCGCGCCCGACGGGCACATCGTCGCGGTCCTGGCCGGCATCGAGCAGCACCTGGCGACCCGGCCGGAGCTCGCCGGCTCCGTCGCGATCTACGGCGGCAGTGCCGGTCCGGGCCTGCTGACCCGGGGTGCCGGACGCATCGGCGGCCTGTTCCTCGGCCGCTTCGCCCACGACCCCGAGGCGATCCGCACGATCCTCGACGAAGCCGAGGCGCTGGCCGCGACGCAGGACGGAGCACCGGCATGACCTCCCTGCTCGGTCTCTCCACCTACGCCTACTTCTGGCGCATGTCCGACCGCGTCCCGTCGCCGATGTCCCTCGACGACGCCCTGCGCGACGCCGCGTCGCACGACGGCGTCGACCTGTTCCAGATCTGCGACCACCTGCCGCTCGACACCGCGACCGACGAGCGCCTGGCCTCGATCCGGTCCCTGGCCGTCCAACTCGGTCTCACGCTCGAGGTCGGTACCCGCGGCACCCGGCCGGAGCACCTCGCCCGGTACCTGCACGTCGCGCAGCAGCTCGGCGCAACGCTCGTGCGGAGCATGTGGACGAGCGGCGACGACCAACCCGACGCGGCCGAGACCGAACGACGCCTGCGGCAGGCGCTCCCCGCCTACGAGCGCGCGGGCGTGACCCTCGCGCTGGAGACCTACGAGGTCGTCGCCACCGCCGACCTCGTCGCGGTCGTCCGGGCGATCGGTTCCGACAACCTCGGCATCTGCCTCGACCCGGCGAACACCGTCGCCCGGCTCGAACACCCGGGGGACGTCGTGGCGATGACCGCCCCGCACGTCGTCAACTGGCACGTCAAGGACGCCGCCTTCACCCGTTCACCGGGCTGGGTCGGCTTCCAGTACACCGGCGTCCGCACGGGCACCGGGATCCTCGACTACACCGCCGTCCGGGCCGCGGTCGAGCCGGACCCACGGGGGATCAACCGCGTCATCGAGTTCTGGCTGCCGTGGCAGGACGCGCACGCGGGCGCCGAACCGCTGCCGGGGGAGACCCCCGCACAGACCACCACCCGCATCGAAGCGGCGTGGACCGAACACACCATCGAGTACATCAGGAGCAAGGAATCATGACCGACACCGTCACCACCCCCCACACCGTCGCTGCCGGATCCGGCACGGCCGACGTCACCGTCGCCGTGATCGGTGCCGGCGGCAAGATGGGCACCCGCGTCTCGAACAACTTCGCGAAGAGCGAGTACACCACCCTCTACAGCGAGGCCTCGCCCGCCGGCCAGGAGCGCATCCGGGCCCTCGGCCGCGAGATCACCGACAGCCTCGACGCTGCGAAGGCCGCCGACGTCGTCATCCTCGCCGTCCCGGATGTCCTGCTCGGCACCATCTCGGAGCAGCTCGTCCCCGTCATGAAGTCAGGCGCCAGCATCCTGACGCTCGACCCGGCCGCCGCCTACGCGGGTCTCCTCGCCAATCGCGAGGACATCCACTACGCCGTGGCGCACCCGTGCCACCCGTCGGTGTTCCTCGAGCGCACCACCAAGGCCGAGTGGGACGACACCTTCGGTGGCATCGCCGCCCCGCAGGAGGTCATCGCGGCCTTCGACGCCTCGGAATCGCTCGGCGACGAGGGCGACCGCGCCAAGGCCGTCGCCGAGGCCGTCATCACCACGATGTACGCCCCCGTCATCCAGGTGCACTGGGTCACGGTGAAGCAGCTGGCCGTGCTCGAGCCGACCCTGGTCGAGACGATCGCCTGCATGATCGGCGACTTCCTCAACGACGCCCTCGAGGAAACGGTCACCGGTGTCGGCGTGCCCCGCGAGGCCGCCCGCGCCATGCTCTACGGCCACACCTGGATCGCGCTGACCAACGGCCTGCGCGGCTCGAACCCGTTCTCCGACGCCTGCCACATCGCGATGGGCTACGGCCGCGAGAAGCTCATCAAGGAGGACTGGAAGCAGGTCTTCGACGACAGCGAGCTCGACTCGGTCATCGCGAAGATGCTCAAGATCGACGCAGTCCGGCGCTGAGCCGGACCGCCACCGACCACCGCGCCGACCCGTCAGCGCGCCCGGACCGGAACGCCCCGCCGACCCCCTTCCGGCGGGGCGTTCCCCGTGCCGTCGGCGGCCACGAACCCCCGCGGCCCCCACGCCTCGGCCAGCGTGATCGAGGCCACGCCCGGCACGGTCAGCGCCCGCACCGTGTCGGCGAACCACCGCGCGGCGGCCGGGGTGTGCTGCGCCGGGTCGGTCGCGTCCGGAACGGTCTCCGGGCCGTACCCGTGCTCCACGGTCGCGTCCGTCACGACCCGGGTCGGCGCCGTCGCCACCGCGTTCCACCGTGGCCGCAGCGTCACCGGTCCGACGTGCAGCGCCCTGCCGGCGACCAGCCTGGAGGCGCTGCTCACCACCCAGCGCTGCATCCGGATCGACTCGGTCACCTGTTCGGGCGACCGGTCGTGCATCTGCGGCGTCACGCTGCAGGTCAGGGGGCCGTCCCAGCCCGAGAACACCGCGATCGAGCGGTTCAGCTCGGTGAAGTGGGCCCGGGTACCGGCGACGACCTCCAGTGCGCCGACCGCCGCCACCGCTTCGCGCAGTGCCCGCTGCAGCGCCGGCGTCGTCACGTGCGACACCGGGTCGAACGCCCCGACGCGTGCCACCGGCCCGCCCTCGAGCACCGCGTCGATCGCCGCGCGCAGCAGCACCGGGTCGTCGGTGACGAACCGGACGTCCAGGGGAGCGCCACCCGCGTCCCGCCGGGCCGAGGCGAGCACCGCCTCGACGCCCGGGGCCCCGAGGGTCGGCTCGACCAGGATCGGGAACCCGCGGAGCAGGTCGGCGTCGTCCGGGCGCGCAGCGACCGGTGCCGAACCCGCGAGCAGCTGGAGCGTCGGCGGCGTCGTGACCACGGCACCGGGAGCCGGCCCGTCGAGCGCCGCGAGGTCCGGGGCGGGGGAGGCCGCGCCTCCCGGCCGGGTGCCCGGACCACCTGCTGGACCGCCCGCCGTCGCACGCAGGGTGAGCCCCTGCCGGACCGTCGTCCCCGGCGTGATCGCGACCGGGAACGGCTCGGCGAGCGGCGTCGAGTACGTCTTGAACGAGGCGTCGGTCCAGTTCCGCTGGTCCTCGGTCTCGAACACGTCGCCGGTCAGGTCGAGCGCCAGTGCGACCGGACCCGCAGCCCAGTCGAGTCCGGCGACGTCGACGGCCGGTTGGTGCGGCGCGATCCAGAACGGGAACGCCGTCGCGGTGCTGCCACCGGACGGGTGCCGCACCGTCAGTGGCTGCCCGGCCAGGGTCGGCGGGTGCAGGACGACGAGCCCGATGCGGTTGCGGCGGAAGGCCCGTGGGACCGTCGCGACCGCGGCGACCTGCAGGGTGTCGTCGTCGAGTGTGACCTCGAGGACGGTGCGGACGGCCTCGACGCCGTCGTACCGTGCGCTGATCTCGAGGCGGATCCACCCGTCGTCACCGTCCACCGTGCGTGTCAGCACGGTGTCGTCGGCGGTGCGCCAGTCGTGGTCGCGGACGACGAACCGGACGGCGCGCAGGACGAGCGTGCCCCGGAACGTGACGTCGGCGAGTTCGGCTCCGCGCAGGGCCAGACGCCAGGGCCCGACGGACACGATCTCGTCGTTCGACGTCGCAGTCATGGTGCATGCCTAGCACCGGTCAACCGGTTGGGCAATGATGGGGGCGACGGAGCAGCGCTGCTCCGAGGACGGAGTCCCACATGACCGCACGACTCGACGGCCGGACCGCACTCGTCACGGGAGCGGGGTCCGGCATCGGCCGCGCGATCGCCGACCGCTTCGTGGCCGAGGGGGCCACCGTCGTCTACGCCGACCGCGACACCGATGCGGCCGCCGGTGCCGCCGCCGCAGCCGGCCCGACCGCGATCGGCCTGACCATGGACATCGCCGACGAGGCGAGCGTGGCCGCGGGGTTCGCCGGACTGACCGACCGTGGTGCGAGCCCCGACGTGGTGGTCGCGAACGCCGGTGTGCAGCTGTTCGGCCACGACGCGAAGGTCGCCGACCTGTCGCTGGAGACCTGGGACCTCACGGTCGCGGTCAACCTCACCGGCACGTTCCTGACGATCAAGCACGCCGTCCGGGCGATGCTCGCGAGCGGCGCCGGCGGGTCGGTCATCGCCACGGGGTCGCCGACCGGCCTGAACGGCGAGGGCGCCGACTTCGCGGCGTACTCCTCGACCAAGGGCGGCATCCACGCACTCGTCCGGGCGACCGCGATGGCCTACGCGCGGGACGGCATCCGGGTGAACACGGTCGTGCCGGGCTACACCGAGACCGGCCTCGTGTCGGCGATCTCCGGTGACCCCGAGGCCCGAGCCGCGATCGTCGCCCGCACGCCCCTCGGCCGCCCGGGCACCCCCGACGACGTCACCGGGATCATGGTCTACCTGGCCAGCGGGGAGTCGTCCTACGCCACCGGAGCGGAGTTCCGCGTCGACGGCGGCATGACGAGCCTCTGACCCGTCTCGGAGGCTCGGTGCGCCGCGCCGGACCCTCCCACGCCCGACGTTTGGCCGCGGAACGCAGCACGCGGTTCGGCGGCTCCCGGCACGCGTACCGTCCGTCGCGATGACCGAATCACCCACCACCACTGCCCCGTCGAACTACGAGTCCGCCGACGGTGTGGACCCCCTGCACGTCACCACCTACCGACAGGTCCGCAAGGCCGCCCGCCGCGGACACGCACTGCCCGGCGACGCCGGTGAGCCGTCCCTGGCCGACCTGGTGAACGCCCGGAAGAACGGCACCGCCGAGTCCCGCTGACGCAAGCTCACGATCCGGTCTCGACCAGGTCTCGATCGGGACACGACGACGCGAGCAGCACGAGGGTGCTGTCACGATGACGTCCATGGTCTCCTTCCGGTCCGCACTGCCCCTGGTCGTCGTGAGCGCGGTCCTCGTGTCCGGCTCGCTCGCCGGCTGCTCGGCCGACGCCGACGCAGCGGCGCGGCCGACGTCGACCCCGACCCCGACCTCGGAGACCTCGGACGCCCAGCCCGCGGGCGGCGCGACGGACCCGATGGAGGAAGACCGGAGTGCTGCGGCGATCTGCGGCCAGATCACTGCGCTGACGACGATCTCGCTGAACGCGACGGTCGGGCGAAGCCAGGGCGATCTCTCCGAGGCGCAGTACCAGGCACTGATCGCGGCGGAACGCTTCGGCTACGAGCACCTGTCGAGCAGCGACGAGGAGCTCGACGACGCGATCGACTACGCGCACGAGTACCTCGACGCGCACCCCGCACCGAAGTCCGGGCCGGCGCTCGAGATGACCCCCGAATGGGAACTCGTCGGGCGGACCCTGACCACCGCGTGCCGGGGTGCCGGGTCGAACGTCGTGGGCACCGCCCAGTACGGCGGCTGACGACCCTGATCAGGGTCCCGTGACCGCCGTCACGAGCGCGTCGAGCGCGCGGTCGAGCTCCGGCATCGTCACGGCGCCGTAGCCGAACACGATGCCCGGCGGCGTGCTGCCCGGCGCGAGCCCGTACTCCTCGAGCGTCGCGACGAGCACCCCGGCGTCCGCCAGCAGACGCGCGATCTGTGCCCCCGTGGTCGGACCCGACCACGTGACCACCGCGTGCAGTCCGCCGTTCAGGGCACGGGCCTCCAGGCCACCGACGTCGCCGAGCCGAGCCGCGATCCGGGCCCGGCGGTGCGTGTAGTCGCGACGCACCCGACCCAGGTGCCGCCGCAGCCCACCCGTCCGCAGCAGCTGCACGAGCGCGGCCTGCACCGGTTCGGCGACGACCGCGCCACGAGCCCGACGAGCGGCGAGCACCGCCTCCGTCACCGGGGAACCCGTCGCTGCGACCGTCGGCAGCACGACGTACGCGCAGCGCAGCCGGGGGTCGAGCGTCTTCGAGAAGCCGCCGACGTGCAGCACCACGCCCTCGGCGTCGAGCGCGGCCAGTGCGGGCACGGGAGCGCCACGGTGCCGGAACTCGGAGTCGTAGTCGTCCTCCACCACCACGGTGCCGGTGGTGGCGGCCCAGGTGAGCAGCCGCCGGCGCCGGGCGACGGGCATCACCGACCCGAGCGGGTACTGGTGCGTCGGGCTGACCAGGACGGCGTCGACCGGTCCGGCGGCCTCGAGCGCGTCGAGGTCGAGGCCGTCCTCGCCGACCGGGACGCCCACCAGGGATCCACCAGCGCTCGTGATCGCACGGTGTCCGGTGCGGTAGCCGGGGTCCTCGACGGCGACGACGGGAGCGCGACCCAGCAGCCCCCGCAGCGCCTCGGTGACGAGCGACAGCGCTTCCGAGGTCCCCGCGGTCACGAGCACCCGGTCGATCGTCGCCGCGAACCCGCGGGTCAGGCCGAGCTGGGCGACGACCTGTGCCCGCAGGTCGAGGGAGCCGAGCGGGTCCGCGATCGCGTTCCGGAGCGGGGCCGAGGCCGCTGCGCGCCAGGCTGCCCGCCAGTCCCGCTGCGGGATGGCGGTGACGGCGGGGATGCCCGGACGGCAGTCGATGAGCGGAGCGGACGGCGGAGCGGCCTCGACGCCGACCGCGCCGGAACCGGCGGTGTCCGTCCCGACGGCCGACGGCGCACCCGTGGTCCGACCGTGCAGGTCCGCCGCGACCCGTGCGAGGGCACCGTGCCGCGTCCGCAGGTACCCCTCGCCGTCGAGCTGCTCGTACGCCGCGACGACGGTTCCCCGGGCCACCCCGAGCTCCGCCGCCAGCGCCCGCGTCGACGGCAGCGGATCGCCCTCGCGCAGGGTGCCGTCGTGCACCATCCCGCGCACCCGTGCCACCACACCGGACACCTTGCTCGACTGGTCCACCGTGATCGCCCCGATCTGGTCCAGGCACCGGACCACTGGCGACCCTAGCGTGACGACATGACCACCTCGAGCCCCGAACCGGAACCGCCCACCGACGGCCCTTCGCTCCGCGTCCGCCGCCTGCGCGACCGCCAGTCCGACGACCCCGCCGTCCTGCACGCGATCCTCGCCGAGGCCCACGTCGCCCACGTCGGCATCGTCCGCGGTGGCCAGCCCGTCGTCCTGCCGTTCCTCTGCGCCGTCGGGGACCTCGGCGACGGCCCGGTCCTGCTGCTGCACGGCTCGACCGGTGGTGGGCTGTTCCTCGACGCCGGGGCGGAGGGCGTGCCGGTCGCCGCCACCGTCACCCACCTGGACGGTCTCGTCTTCGCACGCTCCACCAACGACAGTTCGGCGAACTACCGCAGCGCGATGGTCGCCGGCCGCGCCACCGTGGTGCCGACCGACCTGCGCACCGAAGCCCTCTGGCAGGTGGCCGACCACCTCATGCCTGGCCGCCGGGCCGAGGTGCGCGAGATGACCGCGAAGGAGGTCCGCGCCACCCAGGTCCTCCAGCTGCCCCTCGACCGCGCGAGCGTCAAGGTCCGAGCCCACGGAGTCGGCGAGGACCCGGCGGACGGTGAGGACCACACCGTCTGGGCGGGCGTGCTGCCACTCGCGGTCCGCGCCGGGGTCCCGATCCCGGGGGACATCTCGGGGGACAGCCCGGTGGACGCCTCGGTCGTCGCACTGTCGGCTCGCCTCGACCGCCTGGCGGCCGACCGGGAGGCCCGGATCGCCGCCGTCATGCGGGTCACGCCGGTCTGAACCCGGGTCCACCGCCGCGGGCCGGCTCCGGAACGCCCGTGCGCGCCGTCGGAGTGGCCTGCGAGCGGTGCTCGTTCCTGTGACCAGCTGCAGGAACACTCCGGCGCTGCCCAGCCGCGGGCACCGTCGTGACCAATACGTTACTTTCCGGACCGCCGAGTGGTCCCGACCCGGAAGGACCCATGGGACGCCACGCCCTGCCTGCAGCAGCCGACGACCGTCAGCCCGCGCGAACGCACACGCACCCCGCGGTCGACCCCGCGCCGCTGACGCCGGACACGCAGCAGTCCCGTCCCCGTGGTCGCCGCTCGGCCCTCGGCCCCGCGGCCGCCCGCTCCACCTTCGTCGAGCACCCGAAGCCGGCCCGGACCGTGCGGATGCAGCCGCGTCCCGCCCCCGTCGCGTCGTCGGCCGGCAGCGCGGTGCTGAGCCGGACCGCCACCCTGCGTGCCGAGCGCGCCGTCGACCCGCGGCACATCCGCCGTTCCGCCAACGCGAAGCGCGCGGCCATCCTGCTCGCCCCCGCGATCGCGGTGACCTCGAGCCTGACGCTCGCCCTGCCCGCGAACGCCGACACCCTGCCCGCGGACACCCGTTCCGGCACGACCACGGCACAGAACGCCCAGACCTTCACGGTGGCGCACGACGTCCAGGTCCCCGTGGTCTCCACCGACGGCATGACCACCACGACGACGATCGTGTCCTACCCGACGCTCGACCTCCGCTTCGGGGTGACGACCGCGCAGGCACAGTCCGCGTTGTCCGCCGCACTCTCGGCCGGGGGCGACCGGGCCACGATCGTGCAGACCGCCCTGCAGTACATGGGGGACCCGTACGTCGAGGGCGGCGCGAGCCACGAGGGCATCGACTGCTCCGGGCTCACGATGGTCGCCTACCAGGCGGTGGGGATCCAGCTCGTGCACTACGTGCCGACGCAGGACGCCGTCGCCACCACGATCCCCGAGTCCGAGGCACTGCCGGGCGACCTCGTCGTGTACGACGACGAGGACCACGTCGGCCTGTACCTCGGCCAGGGGCTGGTCCTGCAGGCACCGCACCCGGACGAGGTCGTCGACATCGTCCCGATGTACTCGGCGGCGCACCACTTCGCGCGCGTCCTGCCCGCCGGCAGCTGAGCCGACCAGCGGTGGTGCAGCCGTGGTGGTGACCAGCAGGACCACCCGGACGGGGCGTCCCCACCGATCACGGGCCTCCCGTATCCTGGAGTGATGGCTTCCGACACCCGCACCCCGTTCGAACAGCAGCAGTCTGCTCGTCCGCAGGTGCGTCCGCGCACCGAGGGCTGGAAGCAGGCCACCGACACCGACGGTCGCCCGCTGCTGCAGTTCGCGTCCCCGAAGCGTGGCAAGCCGCCCGTGCACCTGGCCGACCTGACGGCCGAGGAACGCGAGGCCCGCGTGAAGGAACTCGGCCTGCCCGGGTTCCGCGCCAAGCAGCTCGCGACCCACTACTTCCAGCACTACACGTCCGACCCGGCCAAGATGACCGACCTGCCCGCCGCCCAGCGGGAGCAGCTCGTCGCCGGGATGCTGCCGCCGCTCCTCACCGAGACCCGGCGGCTGGCGACGGACAACGGCGACACGATCAAGTTCCTCTGGAAGCTGCACGACGGCGCCCTGGTCGAGTCGGTCCTCATGCGCTACCCGGGCCGCATCACCCTGTGCGTCTCGTCCCAGGCCGGGTGCGGCATGAACTGCCCGTTCTGCGCCACCGGCCAGGCGGGGCTGACCCGCAACATGTCCACCGCCGAGATCATCGAGCAGATCGTCCGAGCCAACGCCGCGATCGCCGCCGGTGAGCTCGGGGGCGATCCCCGCAAGGGCGGCTACGACCGCGTCGACGCCGAACGCGTGACGAACATCGTGTTCATGGGGATGGGGGAGCCGCTCGCGAACTACAAGCGGGTGATGGACGCCGTGCGGTTGATGGTCGCACCGCAGCCGAACGGTCTCGGCATGAGTGCCCGCGGCATCACGGTGTCGACCGTCGGCCTGGTGCCGGCGATGATCAAGCTCGCGGACGAAGGGATCCCGCTCACCTTCGCGCTGTCCCTGCACGCACCCGATGACGAGCTCCGCGACGAGCTCATCCCGGTGAACTCGCGTTGGAAGGCCGACGAGGCGATCGACGCCGCCCACAACTACTACGTCAAGACCGGCCGTCGTGTCTCGATCGAGTACGCGCTCATCAAGGACATGAACGACCACGCCTGGCGAGCCGACCTGCTCGCCGAGAAGCTCAACAAGCGCGGCAAGGGCTGGGTGCACGTCAACCCGATCCCGCTCAACCCGACGCCGGGCTCCGTGTGGACCTCGTCCGAGGTGCACGTGCAGGACGAGTTCGTCCGCCGACTCAACGCCGCCGGCATCCCGACGACCCTGCGCGACACCCGCGGCAAGGAGATCGACGGGGCATGCGGGCAGTTGGCAGCGGCCGAGTAGGTCGGTCCGGTTCGTTCGTTCGGGAGGCACGGTGCGGGTTCGCACCGTGCCTTCCGTCGTTCCCGGGGTCGCGCCCACCCCGTCGATCCCCGGAAAATCGGGGGACACGTGCCGTTCACCCGACTGCGACACGCCCGGGAGGGACGACGGTTGGCAGGGCCCCCGGGGCGTGTGTAAAGTAATCACTCGTTGCCGCTGAGGCGGAGAACGGAACGGCCGAGACGGTCACAGGGTGCAAGCCCTGGATGCGCAGTCCGGACGGGGTCCCGCTCAGGCAACATCCCCCGAAGAAGTCGAAGTGATTCGACGTGTCTGACGGTGGAACAAGACGAATGCCTCTCTGGCGGAACCTGTGATGGGTCGAGCGGGGAGTGCGTCTGGTCCTTGAGAACTCAACAGCGTGCACATTGTCAATGCCAATTTATTGATTGACCTCGTGCCTGGTCGGCTTGCTGACCGGGTCATGAAGCAATTCCTTTTGGATTGAAGATTGTCAGTAGACAGTCAACAGTCAGAATCAACTCGGTCTGATGCCTTCGGGTGTTGGGTCTGTATTTTTTTACGGAGAGTTTGATCCTGGCTCAGGACGAACGCTGGCGGCGTGCTTAACACATGCAAGTCGAACGATGATGCCCAGCTTGCTGGGTGGATTAGTGGCGAACGGGTGAGTAACACGTGAGTAACCTGCCCCTGACTCTGGGATAAGCGTTGGAAACGACGTCTAATACTGGATATGATCACTGGCCGCATGGTCTGGTGGTGGAAAGATTTTTTGGTTGGGGATGGACTCGCGGCCTATCAGCTTGTTGGTGAGGTAATGGCTCACCAAGGCGACGACGGGTAGCCGGCCTGAGAGGGTGACCGGCCACACTGGGACTGAGACACGGCCCAGACTCCTACGGGAGGCAGCAGTGGGGAATATTGCACAATGGGCGAAAGCCTGATGCAGCAACGCCGCGTGAGGGATGACGGCCTTCGGGTTGTAAACCTCTTTTAGTAGGGAAGAAGCGAAAGTGACGGTACCTGCAGAAAAAGCACCGGCTAACTACGTGCCAGCAGCCGCGGTAATACGTAGGGTGCAAGCGTTGTCCGGAATTATTGGGCGTAAAGAGCTCGTAGGCGGTTTGTCGCGTCTGCTGTGAAATCCCGAGGCTCAACCTCGGGCTTGCAGTGGGTACGGGCAGACTAGAGTGCGGTAGGGGAGATTGGAATTCCTGGTGTAGCGGTGGAATGCGCAGATATCAGGAGGAACACCGATGGCGAAGGCAGATCTCTGGGCCGTAACTGACGCTGAGGAGCGAAAGCATGGGGAGCGAACAGGATTAGATACCCTGGTAGTCCATGCCGTAAACGTTGGGCGCTAGATGTAGGGACCTTTCCACGGTTTCTGTGTCGTAGCTAACGCATTAAGCGCCCCGCCTGGGGAGTACGGCCGCAAGGCTAAAACTCAAAGGAATTGACGGGGGCCCGCACAAGCGGCGGAGCATGCGGATTAATTCGATGCAACGCGAAGAACCTTACCAAGGCTTGACATACACCGGAAACGGCCAGAGATGGTCGCCCCCTTGTGGTCGGTGTACAGGTGGTGCATGGTTGTCGTCAGCTCGTGTCGTGAGATGTTGGGTTAAGTCCCGCAACGAGCGCAACCCTCGTTCTATGTTGCCAGCGGGTTATGCCGGGGACTCATAGGAGACTGCCGGGGTCAACTCGGAGGAAGGTGGGGATGACGTCAAATCATCATGCCCCTTATGTCTTGGGCTTCACGCATGCTACAATGGCCGGTACAAAGGGCTGCGATACCGTAAGGTGGAGCGAATCCCAAAAAGCCGGTCTCAGTTCGGATTGAGGTCTGCAACTCGACCTCATGAAGTCGGAGTCGCTAGTAATCGCAGATCAGCAACGCTGCGGTGAATACGTTCCCGGGCCTTGTACACACCGCCCGTCAAGTCATGAAAGTCGGTAACACCCGAAGCCGGTGGCCTAACCCTTGTGGAAGGAGCCGTCGAAGGTGGGATCGGTGATTAGGACTAAGTCGTAACAAGGTAGCCGTACCGGAAGGTGCGGCTGGATCACCTCCTTTCTAAGGAGCATCTGGCATCGCTTGCGGTGTCCAGGCGCCTGATTCGGACCGAACGTGTCCGACGGGTAGCTCATGGGTGGAACATTGACAGTGCAGTTGGGAGTGATGCTTCCGACCTCAGTACGCTCTGCTTGCAGGGTTGGGACGGGTCGGGGGTGGAGTGACTGGCTGGTGCACGTTGTTGGGTCCTGAGGGACCAGGCTTCCTGTCGTCACGTGAGTGGTGGTGGGGGTTGGGCCTACGGGTCCTTCGTCGGGCCAGGGTGAACCTACCGTTGTGGTGGGGGAGTGCTGGTGCCGATCGTATGTTGAGAACTACACAGTGGACGCGAGCATCTTTGATTCGCGTCATCCATGATCAGCCTTCGGGTTGGTGTGGTGACGTTGGATCGCAATTTTAATCTTTGTGGTCAAGTTTCTAAGAGCAAACGGTGGATGCCTTGGCATCTGGAGCCGATGAAGGACGTAGAAATCTGCGATAAGCCTCGGGGAGCTGATAATCGAGCCTCGATCCGAGGATTTCCGAATGGGGAAACCCCGCCAGGCGTTTTGCGACCTGGTGACTCCCGCCTGAATATATAGGGCGGGTAGAGGGAACGTGGGGAAGTGAAACATCTCAGTACCCACAGGAAGAGAAAACAACATGTGATTCCGTGAGTAGTGGCGAGCGAAAGCGGATGAGGCTAAACCGATCATGTGTGATAGCCGGCGGGCGTTGCATGGTCGGGGTTGTGGGACACGTCACTCAGTTCTGCCGGACTGGGACGGTTACAGCGCATCATAGTCGAACCGGTTTGAAAGCCGGGCCGTAGTGGGTGCCAGCCCCGTAGACGAAATGGTGTTATGGCCGGATGTGTATCCCAAGTAGCACGGGGCCCGAGAAATCCCGTGTGAATCTGTCAGGACCACCTGATAAGCCTAAATACTCCCAGATGACCGATAGCGGACAAGTACCGTGAGGGAAAGGTGAAAAGTACCCCGGGAGGGGAGTGAAATAGTACCTGAAACCGTTTGCTTACAAACCGTCGGAGCCTCCTTAGTAGGGGTGACGGCGTGCCTTTTGAAGAATGAGCCTGCGAGTTAGTGATATGTGGCGAGGTTAACCCGTGAGGGGCAGCCGTAGCGAAAGCGAGTCTGAATAGGGCGTTTGAGTCGCATGTTCTAGACCCGAAGCGAAGTGATCTATCCATGGCCAGGTTGAAGCGACGGTAAGACGTCGTGGAGGACCGAACCCACTTCAGTTGAAAATGGAGGGGATGAGCTGTGGATAGGGGTGAAAGGCCAATCAAACTTCGTGATAGCTGGTTCTCTCCGAAATGCATTTAGGTGCAGCGTTGCGTGTTTCTCGCCGGAGGTAGAGCTACTGGATGGCCGATGGGCCTCAACAGGTTACTGACGTCAGCCAAACTCCGAATGCCGGTGAGTGAGAGCGCAGCAGTGAGACGGTGGGGGATAAGCTTCATCGTCGAGAGGGAAACAACCCAGACTACCAACTAAGGTCCCTAAGCGTGTGCTAAGTGGGAAAGGATGTGGAGTTGCACAGACAACCAGGAGGTTGGCTTAGAAGCAGCCACCCTTGAAAGAGTGCGTAATAGCTCACTGGTCAAGTGATTCCGCGCCGACAATGTAACGGGGCTCAAGCACACCACCGAAGTTGTAGATTTCGCACTATAGACAAGCCTTCGTGGTTCAGTCGTGCGGAGTGGTAGGAGAGCGTCGTGTGGCGAGTGAAGCGGCGGAGTGATCCAGCCGTGGACGCTACACGAGTGAGAATGCAGGCATGAGTAGCGAAAGACGGGTGAGAAACCCGTCCTCCGAAAGACCAAGGGTTCCAGGGCCAGGTTAATCCGCCCTGGGTAAGTCGGGACCTAAGGCGAGGCCGACAGGCGTAGTCGATGGACAACGGGTTGATATTCCCGTACCGGCGAACAACCGCCCAAGCTAATCCAGTGGTGCTAAGAGTCCTAACCCGGTACAACCGGATCCCTTCGGGGTGATGGTGGCCGGTCTAACGCTCGACCCCATGCTGGTGCGGTTAGCGTATGAACAGGTGTGACGCAGGAAGGTAGCTGAGCCAGGCGATGGTATCCGTAAGGTGAACCTGGTGTAAGGATGTAGGGCTGACGATAGGCAAATCCGTCGTCTGTGTGCCTGAGATCCGACGCGTACCCGTAAGGGGAAATCAGTGATCCTATGCTGCCGAGAAAAGCATCGACGCGAGGTTGCAGCCGCCCGTACCCGAAACCGACTCAGGTGGTCAGGTAGAGAATACCAAGGAGATCGAGAGAATCGTGGTTAAGGAACTCGGCAAAATGCCCCCGTAACTTCGGGAGAAGGGGGGCCGGACACGTGACCGGATTTACTCCGTGAGCGTTGAAGGCCGCAGAGACCAGTGGGAAGCGACTGTTTACTAAAAACACAGGTCCGTGCGAAGTCGCAAGACGATGTATACGGACTGACGCCTGCCCGGTGCTGGAAGGTTAAGAGGAAGGGTTAGCCTTTGGGCGAAGCTCTGAATTTAAGCCCCAGTAAACGGCGGTGGTAACTATAACCATCCTAAGGTAGCGAAATTCCTTGTCGGGTAAGTTCCGACCTGCACGAATGGCGTAACGACTTCCCAGCTGTCTCAACCGCGAACTCGGCGAAATTGCACTACGAGTAAAGATGCTCGTTACGCGCAGCAGGACGGAAAGACCCCGTGACCTTTACTACAGTTTGGTATTGGTGTTCGGAGTGGCTTGTGTAGGATAGGTGGGAGACTGTGAAGCGGGCACGCTAGTGTTCGTGGAGTCATTGTTGAAATACCACTCTGGTCACTTTGGATGTCTAACGTAGGACCCTGATCGGGTTCATGGACAGTGCCTGATGGGTAGTTTAACTGGGGCGGTTGCCTCCCAAAGAGTAACGGAGGCGCCCAAAGGTTCCCTCAACCTGGTTGGCAATCAGGTGGCGAGTGTAAGTGCACAAGGGAGCTTGACTGTGAGACTGACAGGTCGAGCAGGGACGAAAGTCGGGACTAGTGATCCGGCAGTGGCTTGTGGAAGCGCTGTCGCTCAACGGATAAAAGGTACCTCGGGGATAACAGGCTGATCTTGCCCAAGAGTCCATATCGACGGCATGGTTTGGCACCTCGATGTCGGCTCGTCGCATCCTGGGGCTGGAGTAGGTCCCAAGGGTTGGGCTGTTCGCCCATTAAAGCGGTACGCGAGCTGGGTTTAGAACGTCGTGAGACAGTTCGGTCCCTATCCGCTGCGCGCGTTGGAAATTTGAGAAGATCTATCCCTAGTACGAGAGGACCGGGATGGACGAACCTCTGGTGTGTCAGTTGTTCTGCCAAGGGCACCGCTGATTAGCTACGTTCGGACCGGATAACCGCTGAAAGCATCTAAGCGGGAAGCCGTCTTCGAGATGAGATTTCCATGCACCTTGAGTGTGAGAGGCTCCCAGCAGACTACTGGGTTGATAGGCCGGATGTGGAAGCGGGGACTAACGACCCGTGGAGCTGACCGGTACTAATAAGCCGAAGACTTGATAACACACTGATTTCCGTGCACTTGTTGCACGGGCTCGCGTCCACTTTGTGGTTCCCGACAGACGATCGGGAATCGAAACTGAATACACCGCTCTGCCCTCTTCACCGGGGGCAGCAGTCGGGACAGCTTTGAGACCAAGTATGATCTGGTCGAGAGTGTTCCGGTGGTCATAGCGAGAGGGAAACGCCCGGTCACATTCCGAACCCGGAAGCTAAGCCTCTCAGCGCCGATGGTACTGCAAGGGGGACCTTGTGGGAGAGTAGGACGCCGCCGGACTTAACGTAGAAGAACCAGGGAACCCCTGACCATTCGTGGTCAGGGGTTTTCTGCGTTCAGGCCCGTTCTGGGTCCTTGTCGACGGGGCCCGGTCAGGCCGTAGGATCAGCCGACGACGGAGGAACGATGACCGAAGCCTGGCCGGCCCTGCCCGACGGCTCCCGACTGGCGCTGCGGGAGATCCTCATCCACGGGGTGCTCTCCCGCGCCGAGATCGCTCGGTCACTCGGGCTCTCACGGGCGAGCCTCACGCGGGCGATGCGCATCCTCGTGTCACAGCGGCTCGTGGTCGAGGTCGGCACTGATGTGCGTGGTGCCACCGGCCGCCCGTCGGAGCTCCTGCAGGTGAGCAGCGGGCAGTGGGAGTTCCTCGGCATCAAGCTCACGAAGGACCGCCTGTACGCCGCGGTCACGGACCTGGGTGGACGGGTCCTCGCCCTGCACGAAGAAGGCATCGACGACACCGCCGCCGAGTCGCTCGCGGAGCAGATCACGGCGGTGCTCGGCCGACTCCGTGCTGCGCATCCAGCCATCTGCGCGATCGGGGTCTCGCTGCCCGGCGATGTCATGGTCCGCGCCGGGGAGTCCGTCGTCGCGGCGTCGGTGTTCCTCGGGTGGCACGAGGTGCCGTTCGCCCGGATGCTCGAGGAGCGGACGGGCATCGCCACGTTCACGGCGAACGACGTCCACGCGCTCACGGCGAAGGAGCACTGGTTCGGTGCGGGTGCCGGTCGCGGGTCCATGGTGCTCGTGACGGTCGGTGAGGGCCTGGGCCTCGGGCTCATCGCGAACGGGCAGGTCTCCACCGGGGAGCACGGACGGCTGGGGCGCATCGGGCACCTGCCGGTCCTCGGAGGCGGTCCGGACTGCGGCCTCGGTCACGCCGGGTGCGCCTCGAGCTACCTGCCCAGCCCGGTCATCGTGCGGAACGCCGGCCACGAGGGGAAGACCTACGACCAGGTGGTCGAGCTCGCCCGGGACGGCGACGAGGCAGCCCTCGCGGCGTTCGAGGATGCCGGCCGTGCCCTCGGGGTCCTGCTCGCCACCGCGGTGCACATCGCCGACCCCGCAGCGATCGTGCTGACGGGCGACGGGCTGCCCGTGTACGACCTGGCGCGGGCGACCGTCGACGAGTCGATGCGGGCCGCCCTGGCGCCGTACACCGAGCCGGTCACGGTAGAGGTACAGCCGTTCGAGTTCTCGGAGTGGGCACGTGCAGGGGCGGTCCTCGCCATCCGACGGCTGCTGGGGGAGTGAGCGGTCGAGGGATCAGGCAGAGGTCTCGATGCGTTAGTTACGCACGTTGACAAACGCCGACGCAGACGGGAGGCTTGAGCGGTCCACACCATCGAAGGAGATGCCGTGACCGCTGCCCCCACCGTCCCGTGGCCGACCGACGGCCTGTCGTTCGGCGGCGACTACAGCCCCGAACAGTGGCCCCGGGAGACCTGGCTCGAGGACGTCCGACTGATGCGCGAGGCCGGGGTGAACCTGGTCACCGTCGGGGTGTTCTCGTGGGCGCTGCTCGAGCGGTCGCCGGGGGACTTCACGTGGGAGTGGCTCGACGACGTGCTCGCGCTGCTGCACGAGCACGGCATCGCGGTGGACCTCGCGACGCCGACCGCTGCCCCACCGAACTGGCTGCTGACCGCACACCCGGAGATCCTGCCCGTGGACGCCACGGAGCGGCGGGAACGACCGGGTGGGCGACTCGGGTGGTGCCCGGCCTCCGAGCTGTTCCGGGAACACGCGCTCCGCATGGTCGACGCGCTGGCCGAGCGGTACGGCCGACACCCCGCGGTGCGGCTCTGGCACGTGAGCAACGAGCTCGGCGGCGGCAACGGCCGGTGCTACTGCGAGGAGTCGGCAGCGGACTTCCGGCACTGGCTCGTCGCGGAGTACGGCCACGTCGAGGCCGCGAACGACGCGTGGGGCACGGCCTTCTGGGGGCACACCTACACCTCGTTCGACGAGGTCTCGCCGCCGCGCGGTGTCGGCGGCGCGCCGAACCCCGGGCTCGCGCTGGACTTCGAGCGGTACTCGTCCGATGCCCTGCTCCGCCAGTACGACGCCGAGAAGGAGGTCATCGAGCAGCACTCGGACGTGCCGGTCACCACGAACTTCATGGTGGGTGCCGGGTCACAGGTCGTCGACTACGCCGGGTGGGCGAAGCACGTGGCGATCGTCGCGAACGACCACTACACGCTCGTCGACGACGCCCGCCGCGAGCAGGACCTCGCGCTGGCCGGCGACCGGATGCGCGGGATGTCGGCGGACCGCCGTCCCTGGCTGCTCATGGAGCACTCGACGGGTGGCCCGAGCTGGCAGCAGCGCAACCGCGCCAAGGAACCCGCGGAGCTCGTCCGGAACGCCCTGGCGCACGTCGCGCACGGGTCCGACGGGGCGCTGTTCTTCCAGTGGCGGGCCTCCACCGCGGGTGCGGAGCAGTTCCACTCGGCGATGCTCCCGCACGCCGGCACCCGCACACGCATCTGGCGCGAGGTGCTCGCCCTCGGCCGGGCGCTGCAGGACCTCGCACCCGTGCAGGGCACCCGAGTCGAGCCGGCCCGGGTCGCGATCGTCGTGGACGAGGCCTCCGGGTGGGCCGTGCAGTCGGGGCTCAAGCCGCATCGGGGCCTGCGCTACGGCCGGGAGCTCCGCGCCTGGCACCGCGCGTTCCACGACCGGCAGGTGCTCACGGACGTGGTCCCCGCCGACGCCGACCTGGACGGCTACGACGTGGTCGTCGTGCCGACGATGCTCATCGTCGACGACGCGACCGCCGCGCGGTTGTCCGCCGTGGTGGATCGCGGCGCCACCCTGATCGTCACGTACCTGTCCGGCGTCGCCGACGAGACCGCGCGCATCCGCACCGGGGGCTACCCGGGAGCGTTCCGCCAGGTGCTCGGCGCCTGGAGCGAGGAGTTCACCCCGCTGCAGCGCGACGAACGCTGGACGCTCGACGACGGCGAGGTCGTCACCGACTGGGCCGAAGCGGTCGTGCTCGAGGACGCCGAGTCCGTGCTCCGGTACACCGACGGCCCGCTCGCGGGCCGGCCCGCCGTCACGCGCCGCGCCGTCGGCGGCGGCGCCTGGTACGTGTCCGCGATGCTCGCGCACGACAGCATCCAACGGCTCGTGGACGGGGTGATCGCGGAGCGGGGGATCCTGCGGACGGTCACCGGGCCTCCCGGCCTGGAGGCGGTGCGTCGCGTCGGCGACGACGGTTCCGCCTTCCTGTTCCTCGTCAACCACCGTCCTGACGACGTCACGGTCGTCGCGTCCGGGACGGACCTGCTCGACGGGTCCGGCCACGGGCCGGACACCGTCGTGCCGGCCGGACGCGTCCGCGTGCTACGCGAGGAGCGGGCCTCGTGACCGTCGTGGAGCGCGAGTCGACAGCCGTCGGTGCAGGCGATCGACGGGTGCACGTGCTGCGATCAGCCGGGGTGTCGCTGGTGCTGGCCTCCGCGGCGGACGGGCTGCCCGAGGTGCTGCACTGGGGTCGGGACGTCGGGCCCGTCGCGCCGGACGACACGGCCGACCTGCTGCTCGCACTCGGCCGGCCGCTCGGACCGAGTGCGCTCGACGCGCGGTGGCCGCTCACGGTGCTGCCGACCGAGCGCGACGGGTGGGAGGGCCGACCGGGGATCGCCGGGCACGTGGACGGGCTGCCGCTCGTGCCGCGGTGGCGTGACGTCGCCACGGCTGTCGTCTCCGTCGCGGACGAACAGCGGATCGTCGTGACCGCGGAGTCGGACTCGTTGGCGCTCCGGAGCGAGTTCGCGCTCGACACCGCCGGGGTGCTGCGGGTGCGGCACACGGTGACGAACACGCGCGCCGAACCCGTGCACGTGCAGGCGCTCGAGGCGACGCTGCCGGTGGGGGAGCGGATCACCGAGGTGCTCGACCTGGGCGGACGGTGGACCCGTGAGCGCACCCCGCAGCGCCGGGCAGCGACCGCCGGGAGCCACGCGCGCGAGAGCCGTCGCGGGCGGACCGGACACGACTCGCCGACGTTGCTCGTGCTCGGGACGCCCGGGTTCTCGGATGCCGAGGGCGAGCTGTGGGCGGTGCACCTGGCCTGGAGCGCCGACTCCGTGTACCGGTACGACCAGCTCGCCGAGGCGCGACCGCTGCTCGGCGCCGGGGAACTGCTGCGCGCCGGCGAGGTCGTGCTCGGCGAGGGGGAGTCGTTCACCGCCCCCGACGCCGTGTTCGTCTGGAGCGACACCGGGATCGACGGGCTGTCCGACCGCCTGCACGACTCGTTGCGCAGCCGTCCGGGGCACCCGCGACGACCCCGGCCCGTGGTGCTGAACACGTGGGAGGCCGTCTACTACCGGCAGGAGCTCGAGCCCCTGGTGGCACTGGCGGAGACGGCGGCGGACATCGGCGTCGAGCGGTTCGTGCTCGACGACGGGTGGTTCCTCGGCCGGCGGTCGGACTCGACCTCGCTCGGGGACTGGCGCGTCGACCCGACGGTGTGGCCGGACGGGCTGGCACCGCTCGTCGACCGGGTGCGTGCGCTCGGCATGGAGTTCGGCCTGTGGTTCGAGCCCGAGATGGTCAGCCCGGTCTCCGAGCTGGCGGAGGCGCACCCCGAGTGGATGCTCCAGCGTCCCGAGGACGACGTCCGCACGTGGCGGAACCAGTACGTGCTCGACATGGCGAACCCGCTGGCCCGGCACCACGTGCTCGAGAGCATGTCCCGCGTGATCGGTGCGCACCACGTCGACTTCGTGAAGTGGGACCAGAACCGGGACATCGTGCACGCGGTGCACGCGGGCCGCGCCGGCATCGACGCGCACACCCGCGGCGTGTACGCCTTGATGGACGAGCTGCGTGCGCGGCACCCGTGGCTCGAGATCGAGGCGTGCGCGAGCGGCGGTGCCCGGATCGATCTCGGCGTGCTCGAGCGGACCGACCGGGTGTGGCCGTCGGACTCGAACGACGCCTTCGAGCGACTGCCGATCCAGCGCTGGACCGAGGCGCTGCTCCCGCTCGAGCTGATCGGTTCGCACGTCGGGCCGGAGATCTCGCACACCACGGGCCGGCACCTCGACCTGGACTTCCGGATGGCGGTGTCGCTGTTCGGCTCGGCCGGCATCGAGACCGACATCACGAAGCTGTCACCCGAGGAGCTCGACCGGCTCCGGGCCTGGACGGCGCTGTACCGACGGGAGCGCGGGCTGCTGCACTCCGGGCGGCTGCGGCACCTGGACCTCGGGGACCCGGGGACGGTGGCGACGTCGGTCGTGGCCACCGACCGTTCGCGGGCGCTGGTGCGGGTGGCGCGGACGGAGACGGGGCCGAGGTCGTTGCCGGTGCCGCTCCGGGTGCGCGGACTCGACCGGTCGCGGCGCTACCGGCTCGCCCCGGTGGCCGGGCTCGCCGTGCCGCACGGGCTCGACATGGTGCCGCCGGAGTGGCTCGTGCGCGGGCACCTGGAACTGACCGGCGCCGTGTTCGAGGACGTCGGCGCACGGCTCCCGCTGCTCGCCCCCGCGACCGCGATCGTGCTGGAGCTCCGCGCCCTCGACTGAGCACGTTCGACCGACGGTTCCGGTTCGCGAACCCGGGGGATCGTGAACCGGAACCGTCAGCGCGACGCCCCGGTCAGGGCAGGAGCGAACCCGCGTGGCGGAGGACGAGCGGGTGGACGAGCTCCTGTGCAGCGATGCCCGGCGCACCCGTCACCGTGAAGGTCACCGACTCGCCGGGGAGCAGGGACACCAACCCGTCGTCGACGCGGGCGGCCGCATCCACGCGGTCGGGGAACAGCGAGACGTCACGCGCGTAGGCCGTCGCCGTCACGGTGACCGCCGCGCCGTCGTCCGTCGCCGACACGACCGTGGACAGGGGCGAGGGCTCGAGCGCCTGGTCGACGACCTCGGCGAAGTCGTGCACCGTGCGGGTGCCGGCTCCCGTGACGACGAGGACCTCGGAACCGGGGTCGCCCGGTACCGCGAGCGACGACGGCAGCTGCACCCGGGCGGCATCGGCGGGGTCGGCCGCGAGCGTGAACGACGACGACTCGAGTACGGTGCCGTCGAAGGCGACGCGGGAGACCGTGACCTCGTCGGCGACCGACGCCCCGGACGCGTTGACGAGGACGACGTCGAGCCCACCCTGGCCACCGGACGACAGCTGCACGGTGAGCAGCACGGGCTGGTAGGCCTGCCGGACGGCGTACCAGACGGGCTTCCGGATGCCGGCGTGGTCGACGAGCGCCCAGGACACCACGGGCCAGTCGTCGTTCAGCTGCCAGACGACCATGCCGGTGTTGTCGGGCGTGCGGGAGCGGAACCACTCCATGCCGAAGCGGATCGCGTGCGCCTGGTTGAGCTGCGCGGCGAAGTGCCAGTCCTCGATCGAGGCCGGCTCGGGCAGGTGGCCGCGCATGCCGTCGGCGAGCTTCCGGTTGCCCTGGTCGGCCTTCTGGTGCACGAGCATCTCGTGGCCGTCCGGGTCGAGGGGCTCGTCGTGCACCACCGCGGTCAGGGTCGACCACGCCGGCGGGCCCTGGAACCCGAACTCGGCGACGAACCGCGGCTCCCAGTCGGCGTAGGCGCGGTAGTCGAGCCGGTTCCAGACGTCCCAGATGTGCACGCTGCCGTTCCGCTGGTCGTTCGGCGTCAGGTACTCGTCGAACGAGAACGGGCTGCCCGGCGTGTACGGCCGGGTCGGGTCCAGCTCGGAGACGACCGACGGCAGCAGGGAACGGTAGTAGCCGTTGCCCCAGGTCCGGCCGACGAGCGACGGCCGCCAGCCCCACTCGGCGTAGGCGACGAGGTTCTCGTTGTTGCCGTTCCACACCACGAGCGAGGGGTGCGGGCTGAGGCGGGTGACGGCCTCGCGGACCTCGGGCTCGACCTCGTCGGCGAGCCAGGGCTCCTCGGCGTAGGCGGCACAGGCGAACAGGAAGTCCTGCCACACCAGGACGCCGAGCTCGTCGCACCGGTCGTACAGGTCGTCGGACTCGTAGATGCCGCCGCCCCAGATGCGGAGCAGGTTCATGTTCGCGTCGATCGCGTCCTGGATCCGGTCCGCGTACCGCTCGGGTGTCATCTCGGTCAGGTAGGCGTGGTCGGGGATCCAGTTCGCCCCGCGCACCATCACCGGACGGCCGTTGACGCGGAGCAGGAACGGCGCGCCGCCGGCGTCGGCAGCGGTGTCGAGCGTGACCGTGCGGAAGCCCACGCGGCCGGTCCACACGTCGTCGCCGACCTCGACCCGGACGTCGTACAGCGGCTGGTCGCCCTCGCCGCGGGGCCACCAGACGGCAACGTCGGGGACCTCGAGGCGGACGGTCGCGGCGCCGTCGAGGACGGGGCGCGCGCCGACGACCCGGCCGACGGTGTCCGGGGTGTCACCGGGACGGACGGGAGGCTCGGTGTCGGAACCCGGGTGCCCTGCGGACGCGTGGTGCGGGGCCAGGGTGATCCGGGCCTCCAGACCGCTGCCAGCGGAACCGTCCGCGGACGCGACGGGCGCGCTGCCGATCGCCTGCGAGAAGGAGCCGGTGGACCCGGCATGCTCGACGTCGACGTGGGCCGTCAGCACCCCGGTGGTGCCGTCGAGGTCGACGAGCGGGCGGACGGCCGCGATGCGGACGCCGCTCCAGGACTCGATGCCGACCGACTTCCAGATGCCGCTCGTGGCGACGTCGACGCCCCAGTCCCACCCGAAGTTCGACGCGTTCTTGCGGAGCGCGTTGTAGGGGTGGTGGTTGACGTGGGGCAGCTCGCCGCCGTGCAGTGCGGACAGACGCTCGGCTGCGGGGACGGGCGCGTCGAACGTGACGACGAGCTCGTTTGTGCCCGATCGGAGCAGATGCCCGACGGGGAACCGGTACGAACGGTGCTGGTTGGCGGTGGTCGCGACGACGATGCCGTTGAGCTCGATCGTGGCGAGGGTGTCGAGGCCCTCGGCGACGAGGTCGTGGCGGGTCTCGTCTGGCGCTGCCCAGTCGAACGTGCGGCGGTAGCGCCAGACGGTGTCGCCGATCCACTGGGTGGCGGCCTCGCCGTCGCCGTCGAACGGGTCGGGGATCCGGCCGGCCCGCAGCAGGTCGGTGTGCACGCAGCCGGGGACCTGCGCCTCGACCGGTTCGCGGTGCTCCGCCGACTGCTCGGGACCGGTCACCGCCTCGAGGGTCCACGTGCCGTCCAGGGTGGTCCGCTCCATTGCGTCTCCTCATCGTTACGGGGCCGTGACCCGACCCCTTGACCACCTTAGTTTACGCGTGTAACAATCACGCTCACAACGTGGACCCTGCGACGACGCAGACCGAGAGGACAACGATGTTCAACCCAACCCGTTCACGGCTCGCCATCGGCGGCGCCGTTCTCCTCGCAGCCGGCCTCGCGCTCAGCGGCTGCAGCTCCAGCGGCACCGCCAGCACGAACGACGCCGCTGCCTCGACCCTGGTGGCGTACACCGGCCAGTCCGGCGACTACCAGATCAACTTCAACCCGTGGTCACCGTCCAACATCGGCGGCGTCGGCACGATCTACGAGTCGCTCTTCTTCATCACCAACGTCAACACGAAGGACCCGAAGCCGCTGCTCGGCAAGTCCTACGAGTGGAACGAGGACGGCACGCAGCTCACCATCACGCTGCGCGACGGGGCCACCTGGAGCGACGGCGAACCCTTCACCTCGAAGGACGTCGTGTTCACGCTCGACATGCTCAAGAAGCAGAAGGCCCTGAACTCGATCGGCTACGACGGCACCGCGAAGGCCGAGGGTGACGACAAGGTCGTCGTCTCGTTCGACAAGCCGTCGTTCGTGCTCGGCCCGAACCTGCTCGGCAAGACCTGGATCGTGCCCGAGCACCTGTGGAAGGACATCGACCCGACCACCGACGTCGTGCGCGAGCCCGTCGGCACCGGCCCGTACACGCTCGGCACCTTCAAGGCGCAGGCGTTCACCCTCGAGGCGAACAAGAAGTACTGGGACGGCGCCCCGGCCGTGAAGACCATCCGCTACCTGTCGCTCTCCGGCAACACCGCCGGCGCCGACGCACTGAAGCAGGGGTCGATCGACTGGCAGACCGGCCCGGTGCCGAACATGGACGACATCCCCGCCAACTACAACGGCTACGACGGCATCACCGTCGGCCAGAACCAGATGGCCCTGCTGACCTGCTCGAACACCGACCTGGGGTGCGCCGGCCCGCAGACCGACCCGGCGGTCCGCCACGCGATCGCCGACGCCATCAACCGCAAGCAGCTCAACTCGCTGGCGTTCGAGAACACCGCGAGCGAGATCTCGCCGACCTTCGCGCTCACCACGACGCAGAAGGACACCATCTCGAAGGACATCGAGCCGGCCGTGATGCCGGAGACCGCCGACACCGACGCGGCCGCCTCGACCCTCGAGGACGCCGGGTGGGAGAAGGGCTCCGACGGCATCTACGCCAAGGACGGCAAGAAGCTGTCCCTGACGGTCGAGGTCGTCACCGGGTGGACCGACTACATCACCGCGATCGACACGATGACGCAGCAGCTCAAGGCCGCGGGTATCGAGCTCAAGGCGCAGCAGTCGTCGTGGAACGAGTGGACCGACAAGAAGACCAAGGGCAACTTCGAGCTCGCGATCGACTCGCTCGGCCAGGGCCCGACGGCGAACCCGTACTACCTGTACAACAACTACTTCACGACGGCCAACACCGCGAAGGTCGGTGAAGCGGCCCCGATGAACATCTCGCGGTACAGCAACCCCGACGTCGACAAGGCCATCGCGAAGCTCGCCACGATCAACCCCGAGGACACCGCGGCGACCCAGCCCGAGCTCGACACGATCCAGGAGCACATCGTCGAGGACCTGCCCTACATCCCCGTGATGACCGGCGGTACGACGAGCGAGTTCCACGCGGCGAAGTTCACCGGCTGGCCGACGAAGGACGACCTGTACGCGTTCCCGGCGGTCTGGGCGAGCCCGGACAACGCCGAGATCTTCAAGGCGCTCAAGCCGGCGAAGGGCTGACACCGATGGGATCGCGACCGAGGGGCACTCGACGATGACCTACTTCCTGCGCAAGATCGGCTTCTACGTCGTCGCACTGTGGGCGGCCCTGACGCTGAACTTCATCATCCCCAGGCTCCTGCCCGGCAACCCGGTGGACATCCTGCTCGCCAAGCTCCAGCAGCGCGGCGGGCAGGTGACCCCGGCGACCCGGGAGGCGTACGAGCTGCTCCTCGGTGGCGATTCCTCGGAGCCGCTCATCTCCCAGTACGGCCACTACCTGGTCAACGTGTTCCGCGGTGACCTCGGCGTGTCCGTCAGTTACTTCCCGGCACCCGTCACCGAGGTGATCGGTAGTTCGCTGCCGTGGACCATCGCCCTGGTCGGCATCGCCACCATCGTGGCCGCGATCATCGGCGTCGGCCTCGGGGCCTTCGTCGGGTGGCGGCCCGGCACCTGGCTCGACTCGTTCGTGCCGGCCACCACCCTGCTCGCCGCGGTGCCGTACTTCTGGCTCGCGCTGATCCTGGTGTACTTCTTCGCCACCGGACTCCACCTGTTCCCGGCACAGGGCGGCTACGACGTCATCCTGACGCCCGGGTTCAACTGGGACTTCATCGTCTCGGCGGTGCAGTACGGCGTTCTGCCGGCGGTGACGATCGTGCTCGCGTCGCTCGGCGGCTGGCTGCTCGGCATGCGCAACATGATGGTGTCGACGCTGTCCGAGGACTACATCACCACCGCGCAGGCCAAGGGGCTGTCCGACGGCAAGATCCTGCGGAACTACGCCGCCCGGAACGCCGTGCTGCCGTCCGTCGCCGGGTTCGCGATCTCCCTCGGGTTCATCGTGTCCGGCTCCGTCGTCACCGAGCAGGTGTTCTCGTACCCGGGCATCGGGTCGAAGCTGCTGTCCGCCGTGACGAACAACGACTACGCGCTCATGCAGGGCATCTTCCTGTTCATCACCCTGGCGGTCCTCGGCGCGAACCTCGTCGTCGACCTGCTGTACGGACTGATCGACCCGCGCACGCGGGCCCGGAGCTAGGGGAGGAGACGACCATGACCAACATCCAGCAGGAGACCGAGCCCACCATCGGCGCGCTGACCGAGGAGGCCGACAGCACCACGTCGATCGCCACCCGGCGCGCGTCGAAGGGCGGCATCCGTCGGTTCCTCCCGACCCTCACCCCGTGGCTCGTCACGGGCATCGCGCTCGTCGCCGGCGTCACGCTGTTCGGGGTGATCGGACCGCTGCTCGTCGGCGACCCGACCACCATCCGCGACACCGGGCTGCAGGGGCCGAGCGGCTCGAACGTCCTCGGCACCACCCAGACCGGTCAGGACGTCCTGGCGCAGCTCGCCTTCGCCACCCGGGGCAGCCTGCAGATCGGGCTCATCGTCGGCGTCCTCGCCACGGTGCTGTCCGCGTTCTTCGGCATCCTCGGCGCCTACCTGGGCGGGATCATGGACGAGGCGTTCTCGCTGTTCTCGAACGTGTTCCTCGTCATCCCCGGCCTGCCGCTCGTCATCGTCATCTCCGGCCTGGTGCCGCGTGAGGCCCGCGGGCTCTGGACCATCGCGGTCGTCCTGGCGATCACGTCGTGGGCCGGGTCCGCGCGGGTGCTGCGGGCGCAGACGATGTCGATCCGCAACCGCGACTACGTGTCCGCCGCCCGGGTCGCCGGCGAACGGCCCTGGCGGGTCATCGCCGTCGAGATCCTGCCGAACCTGCTGCCGGTGCTCGCGTCGCAGTTCGTGTTCGCGGTGATCGCCGCGATCCTCGGGGAGGCGGGGCTGTCGTTCCTCGGGCTCGGGGCGTCGAACTCGTCGACGCTCGGCACGATGCTCTTCTACGCCCAGAACGGCTTCGCGCTGGCGAACGGCGCCTGGTGGTGGTTCGTGCCGCCGGGCCTGCTCATCGCCCTGCTCGGCATGGGCCTGTCCCTGGTGAACTTCTCGATCGACGAGGTCATCAACCCGCGACTCGCGAACGTGCGTGCGCAGCGACGGCGCGACCGTCGTGCGAAGCGTGCGGCCCGCTCGGGAGGCCCGACCCGCGTCGCCACCGCCGGTCACGACACGAAGGGGGTCGCCCGATGAGCGCCACCGACACCGCACGACCGGTCACCTCCGACGCCACGGGCGACGGCCGCCGGCCGGCCGTGCTGACCATCGACCACCTCGACGTCGTCTACGAGACCGAGCACCCCGTGCACGCCGTCAAGGACGTCTCGCTCACCCTGGCGCCCGGCGAGATCCTCGGGCTCGCGGGGGAGTCGGGCTGCGGCAAGACGACCCTGGCGTACGCCATCACCCGGCTGCACCGGCCGCCGGCGAAGGTCACGTCGGGCAGCATCACGTTCCACGACCGCGACGGCACCGACGTCGACCTGCTCGGTCTGCCGCACGAGCAACTCCGGGCCGTGCGGTGGTCGAAGCTGTCGATGGTGTTCCAGGGGGCGATGAACGCGCTCAACCCGGTCACCACCATCCGCGCCCAGCTCGACGACGCCCTGGTCGAACACCGCAAGGGCATGCCCCGCAAGGAACGTCGGGCCATCGCCGAGGACGCCCTGCGCCGCGTCGGCGTCGACCCGTCCCGCATCACCGCGTACCCGCACGAACTGTCGGGCGGCATGCGGCAGCGCGTGATGATCGCCATGGCGATGCTGCTCGAACCGCAGATCATGATCATGGACGAGCCGACCACCGCGCTCGACGTCGTGGTGCAGCGGGAGATCCTGCGCGAGATCGTCCGACTGCGGGACGAGCTCGGGTTCGCCGTCGTGTTCATCACCCACGACCTGCCGCTGCTGCTCGAGATCAGCGACCGGATCGCGATCATGCTCCGCGGCGAGGTCGTCGAGTGCGACCGTGCCAGCGTGATCCAGCACGACCCGCAGCACCCGTACACGCGGAAGCTGCTGCAGTCGTTCCCGAGCCTGTCCGGAGCCCGCGGCGCGTTCATCCGCACCGGGGTCGAGGACGGCGCCGAACCCGAGACCGACACCCGGGCCGTCGTGGTCCAGGCAGCACAGGAGACGGACCGATGACCAGTGTGACCGTCAGCCACCTCGGCAAGGACTTCCACACCCGCAAGGGCCTGAAGCGCACCACCCTGCGGGCCGTCGACGACGTGTCGTTCGACCTGCTGCCCGGCCGGACCGTCGCGCTGGTGGGGGAGTCCGGCTCGGGCAAGTCCACCATCGCGCGGATGCTCGCCAAGCTCGAGACCAGGACGCGCGGCTCGATCGACGTGCGGCTCGAGGACGGCACCCCCGTCGAGGGCAGCATGTACCGGCGGCACGTGCAGATGGTGTTCCAGGACCCGTTCGCCTCGCTCAACCCGTTCCACTCGATCGAGCACCACATCGCCCGGCCGCTGCAGTTGCACCACCGGGCCCGCGGCGCCGACGAGACCGCCGACAAGGTGCGGGAACTGCTCGGCCGGGTGAACCTCGACGAGGACTTCGCGTCGCGGCGGCCGCACGAGCTCTCCGGCGGGCAGCGGCAGCGCGTCGCCATCGCCCGCGCACTCGCTCCGGGCGCCCAGGTGCTCATCGCCGACGAACCCGTGTCGATGCTCGACGTCTCGATCCGCCTGAGCGTGCTCAACCTGCTCGGCCGGCTGCAGCGCGAGGACGAACTCGCCGTGCTCTACATCACGCACGACCTGGCGACCGCGCGGCACTTCTCCGACGAGATCCTGGTGCTCTACCGAGGCCGGGTCGTCGAGCGGGGACCGTCGGACGCCGTCATCCTCGACCCGCACCACGACTACACCCGGCTGCTCGCCGAGGCCGCCCCCGACCCGGAGCGCACCGAGCGCCGGATCACCGCGGGGCCGCCGCTCGACCGGACGAAGATCGACAACACCACCTGCTACGACCACACGGTCGGGGACTGGGTGTCGAGCGAGCCCGCACCGGTCGGGGCGCGATGAGCGACGGGTTGACGTTCGTCGACTGGGTCACCGACGGGTTCGCCGCACGGTTCCGGGTCGGTGCGGACCAGCCCGCGGCGCTCGTGTCGTTCGTGCCGGCTGGCGGAGCGCTCGCCGGCGGCACGCTCGCCGACGGGCCGGACGACCCGCAGCCACTCGTCGAGCTGACGACGATCGGGCACGGGCGGTTCCCGGGCGGGTTCCGGCACGTGGACTCCACCATCGGGGCGCGACTGCGCCCCGTGTCGCACCACGCGCACGACGACGGGACCGACCTGTGGTTCCGGATCGTGCAGGTGGACGCGGCCACGGGCCTCCAGGCCGAGTCGGTGTTCCGGGCGCGCGCCGGCGTACCGGCGTTCCAGACGTGGACCGAGGTGTCGGCCGAGCACGGCGAGCACGTCGTCGACTCCGTGTCGTCGTTCGCGACCGGGGCGTTCCTGACCGACTCGGGCGCCAGCGTCGACGAGCTCGCCCTCGTGCACGCCGACAACGACTGGGCAGCGGAGAGCCGGTGGCGGACCGATCCGCTGCGTGACATCGGGCTTGCGCGCATCGACCGGGAGGCCCAGCACCACCCTCCCCGCAGCCGCGCCGTCGTGCAGAACCGCGGCTCGTGGTCGACCGGTGAGGCGCTGCCGATCGGGGTGCTGCGGGCGGAGGACGCTGTGTCGCTTCCGTACGCGCTCGTCTGGCAGGTCGAGCACAACGGGCCGTGGCTGTACGAGCTCGGGGAGACCCGGCGGCACGCGTACCTGCTGCTGAGCGGCCCCACCGACCAGGAACACCAGTGGACCACCGTCGTCACGCCCGAGCAGCCGTTCACCTCGGTGCCGGTGTCCGTCGGGATCGCCGGGTCGATCGACGACGCCTTCGTGGTGCTCACCCGGCAGCGTCGGGCGTTCCGGCACGTGCGGGAGGCCGACCGTGCCCTGCCCCTGGTGTTCAACGACTACATGAACACGCTCATGGGCGACCCGACCACCGAGAAGCTCCTGCCGCTCATCGACGCGGCCGCCGACGCCGGAGCGGACCTGTTCTGCATCGACGCCGGCTGGTACGCCGAGGGGCACTGGTGGGACACCGTCGGAGCGTGGGAGGAAGCGGCGTCGCGGTTCCCGACGGGGCTCGAGGCCGTCATCAACCACATCCGTGCGCGCGGCATGCAGGCCGGCCTCTGGCTCGAACCCGAGGTCATCGGCATCCACTCGCCGCTGGCCTCGACCCTGCCACCGTCCGCGTTCGTCGAGCACCACGGGGTCCGGGTCGCGGAGCACGGGCGGCACCTGCTCGACCTGCGCTCGCCGGAGGCCCGCGCACACCTCGACGCGGTGGTCGACCGGCTCGTCGGGGAGCTCGGGGTGACGTTCTTCAAGATGGACAACAACACCATGACGGGGCCGTTCGCCGGGATGCTCGACCACCAGCGTGCGCTGCTCGACTGGCTCGACGCGGTGCAGGAGCGGTACCCGGCACTGCTCGTCGAGAACTGCGCCTCGGGAGCGATGCGCGCCGACTGGGCCGTGTTGTCCCGCCTGCACATGCAGTCGACGTCGGACCAGCAGGACCCGGTGTTGTCCGCCACGATCGCCGCCGCTGCTCCCGCCGCGATGCTGCCCGAGCAGGCGGGGAACTGGGCCTACCCGGCGCCGACGATGGACCCGGAGCTGTTCACGCTGTCGCTCGTGAACGGGGTGCTCGGGCGGATGTACCTGTCGGGGTACCTGAACGAGATGTCGTCGTCGCAGCGGGCGGTGGTCGGTGACGCCATCGCGGCACACCGGCAGGTGCTGGACGTCGTCGAGGCGTCGGTCCCGGTCTGGCCCCTCGGGCTGCCCGCCTGGGAGGACCCGTGGGTCGCGCTCGGCCTGCACGCCGCCTCGGGCGATCTGTACCTGTCGGTGTGGTCGCTGCCCGGTGCGTCGGCGTCGGTGTCGTTGCCGCTGCCGGCGTTCGCCGGGCAGGGGGTGGTCGTCGAGCCACTCTTCCCGACGGCACTCGGGTCGTGGTCCGTGGCGTGGGACGCCGCTTCGGGCTCGCTCGAGGTCGCGAACGGCGGATCGACCCCCACGGCGCGGGTGCTCCGCGTCCGGTCGCAGGAGGCGGACGCGGGGGCCTGAGCGGGCGCGCGTCGCGATGGCAGGGCGCGCGCTGGAGCGGACGGGAGGCACGGTGCGGGCAGGCACCGTGCCTCCCGTTTCGTCGGTGGTCGCGTCCACGGCGCGCGGGACGCGGGTTCGTGTCCGCGCGGTGACGGTTCTGGTTCAGGATCCTCGGGGATCGTGAACCCGAACCGTCAGGAGCGCTGCAGAACGGGGTCTCCGGTCAGGCCTGGTCCTCGTCGTCGGGGCGTCGCGGAGCGCGGAGGCGCAGGGTGGCGCCGAGGCCGATGACCAGGAAGCCGGCGGCGGAGAACGCGGCAGCGCGGGTGCCGTCGGAGAACGCGTCGGCGGCGTCGGCACGCGTGGCCCCGTCGAGGCCGGAGATGGCTCCGCCGGAGGACTGCACCACGGCGTCGGCGATCTTCGTCGCGGTGGCGGCCGGGGTGCCCGCGTCCTGCAGACGGTGCTCCAGGATGCTGCCGGTCGAGGTGAACAGGACGGTGCCGAGGACGGCGATGCCGAGCGCCGAGCCGATCTGGCGCGCGGTGCTCTGGGCACCGGACGCCTCACCGCTGCGTTCGACCGGGACGTCCTGCAGCACCACACCGGTGAGCTGGGCCGTCGCGAGCCCGACGCCGAACCCGTAGACGAACAGGCACGGCACGATCGCCCACCACGGCGTCGACGACGTCACGACGAACCCGATCGCGGCGACCCCGACGACCTCGGCGCCGATGCTCATCCGGACGATCGGCAGTGCTCCGACGCGTTGCCCGACCGTCGCGGCGAACCCACTCGCGACGAACGACCCGATCGCCAGTGCGAGCAGCACGAAGCCGGTCTGCAGGGCGGAGTACCCGAGCACGTTCTGCAGCCAGAGCGGCAGCGACAGGATGATGCCGAACTCGCCGAGCGACACGATGAGCGCGGCGACGGAACCGTTCCGGAACGAGCCGATGCGGAACAGGTCGAGTGCGATCAGGGTCGAGCGTCCGGCTCGCTGCCGGCGCAGGGAACGGACCACGAAGGCGGTTCCGGCAGCGACCGCGATCACGAACGCGACCGGGATCGGGGAGACCGGGCCGTCCCACGACCACGAGCCGATGGTGAGCGGCGTCGACGACGGGGTCCACCAGCCGTAGGTGCGGCCCTCGATGAGCCCGAACACCAGGGCGGCACTCGCGACCACGGACAGCAGCGCTCCGACGAGGTCGATGCGGCCGGTGTGCCGGGCATCCCGCGACTCCCGCACGGCGACGGCGAGCCCGACGAGGATGACCGCGACGATCGGGACGTTGATGCCGAAGGCCCACCGCCACGAGAAGTCCGTCGTCAGCCAGCCGCCGAGCAACGGGCCGACCGCGACCATGCCGCCGATCGTCGAGCCCCACACGGCGAACGCGATGCCGCGCTCCCGGCCGGTGAACGTCGCGTTGAGGATCGAGAGCGTGGTGGGCAGGACCATCGCGCCGCCGATGCCCTGCAGCACGCGGGACACGACGAGGAGCTCACCGGTCGGCGAGAGCGCGGCGAGCACCGACGCCACCGCGAACACGATGACGCCGGTGGTGAGCAGGCGTCGGCGGCCGAACCGGTCGGCCACGGACCCGAAGACGAGCAGCAGGGCGGCGAACACGAGCGTGTAGCTCTCCTGCACCCACTGCACCAGGGTCGAGCCGATGTCGAGGTCGGCGACGATGCTCGGGATCGCGACGTTGACGATCGTGGAGTCGACGATGATGAGCGCCACGGCGAGGCTGATCACGACCAGGCCGAGCCAACGACGACGGTCCGGCGTGGTGGGTGGTGCTGCGGCGGGAGCGCGCATTCCGGTGGTTCCTCTCAGATGATCAGCATGCTGACGACCTGACGGTACACCCGCTTCCGATGACCGGCGGACCGGGGACTCACGGCAGGAGCTGGAGCTCCATCGCGCGGGTCACGGCACGGGTGCGGTCGTTCACGCCGAGCTTCTCGAAGACGTGGCCGAGGTGGGTCTTCACCGTGGCCTCGCTGAGGAACAGCGCGCGGCCGATCGCCGGGTTGCTGTTGCCCTGGGCGACGAGGCGCAGGACGTCGAGTTCGCGCGGGGTGAGCGACGGGCCGGCCGCGGCGGGGAGCGTGCCCGTCGCCCGGCGGACGAGCGCCGCGGCCGCAGAGGGCGCGAGCGCGGTCTCGCCCCGTGCGGTCGCCCGGACGCCGGCGAGGATCTCGGACTCGGGGGCGGCCTTGAGCAGGTAGCCGGTGGCGCCGGCCTCGATGGCAGCGAGGATCTGGTCGTCGGACTCGTACGTGGTCAGGATCAGGACGCGGACGCCGGGGTCGGCGGCGAGGATCTCCGCAGTCGCCGCATCGCCGTCGAGCACGGGCATCCGGAGGTCCATGAGCACGACGTCGGGGCGTTCGGCCAGCGCCACCGTCACCGCCGCGCGGCCGTCGCTCGCTTGACCGACGACCTCGACGTCGTCGGCGTCCTGCAGCAGGGCCACGATGCCCGACCGGACGATCGGGTGGTCGTCGGCGACCACGACGCGGATCACCGGGTCACCTCCGCGACGGGGTGACGATCGGCGGACGGGAGGCTCGGCTCGGGTCCGGTGGGCAGGCTCGCGTCGACGACGGTGCCGCCGCCAGGGCTGCTCGTGATCGTGCAGGTACCGCCGGAGAGCGCCAACCGTTCGTGGAGGCCCCGGAGACCGTGCCCGGCCGTCGGGACGCCGGTGTCGAAGCCGACGCCGTCGTCGGTCACACGGACGCCGACCCGTTCGGGCGCGTGCTGCAGGACGATGCGGACGGAGCCGGCGTCGGCGTGGGCACGGATGTTCGCGAGGGACTCCTGGACGACCCGGAGCAGCACGACCTGGGCATCGCGGTCGAGCGGGCCGTCGGTCGCGTCCACGGCAACGGGCGTGCCGGTCTCGCGGGTGTAGCGCTCGGCCAGGCGGTGCAGGGCCCCGGCCAGGCTGCCGCTCGTGGCACCGGCGACCCCGGCGGCGATGAGGGCGCGGGAGTCCTCGAGCGCCGCTCGCGCCGACTCCTCGAGGACCGCCAGCCGTTCGTCGAGCGCGGCACCGCGGTCGTTCGCCAGGTCCTTGCGGGCACGTTCGGTGAGCATGACGATGCCGGCGAGGTTCTGCGCGACGGTGTCGTGGATCTCGCGGGCCAGGCGCTCCCGTTCGCTCGCGACGCCCGCGCTGCGGTGGGCATCGGCGAGGGACTGCTGCGTGGCGCGGAGTTCGTCGAGGAGCTGGCGGCGCTCCTCGGACAGGCCGGCGACGCTCGAGATCCACACGCCCATCGCGCAGGCACCGATGACGCTGATGCCCTCGATGAGCACGGTGCTGACGAGGGCGTCCGGGCCGCCGGAGACCTGCAGGCCGATGCCGCTCGCGATGCCGACCGCGACCGAGAGCAGGACGGCGGTGCGGACCCGTTCGGACTGCACCCAGACGAGCGGGAACGCGATGCACTGCACGAACGCGGTGCTCGGCACGACGGCGGGCAGCACCAGGGCGGCGACGAGGACCAGCGGCAGGAAGGCCGCGGCGGCACGGGGGCTGTCGTAGCCGCGGTGGCCGAACACGGCGTAGGCGACGACGAGCACCACGACCGCGGTGTAGGCGGGCCAGCGGGTACCCCACGGCGACCACCCGAACACGGTGATCACGGCGGTGAGGAGCATCGTGCCCGCGAAGAAGACGTGCAACCACCGGTTGCGCATCCACGTCTCGCCGTTCATGTGCCCAGCATCCCACCAGCGGGGCGTCATCAGGCGTCCTTGCGGTTCCACCGGAACGTCAGCAGGCAGGCCACCGTGCCCAGGACCAGCCACGCTGCCAACACGAGGGCTCCGAGGCCGAGGTGCCACGCGCCTCCCGGCTCACCCGACTCGAACGCACCCGGCAGGAAGACGGACCGCATGCCGGACGCCATCCAGCGCAGGGGGAAGACGGAGGCGACGTCCTGCAACCAGGTGGGGAGCTGCGTGAAGGGCAGGTAGACGCCGGAGATGAACTGCAGCACCAGCACGATCGGGACGATGGTGGCGGTGGCGCGCCGGCCCTCGCGGGGGAGCGCCGAGACCGCGATGCCGAGGACGCAGCTGGTGGCGATGCCGAGGACGATCACCCCGGCGAAGACACCCCAGTTGCTCGCGTCGGTCGGCAGGTCGACGCCGAACACCAGGCTCGCGATCGCCAGCAGCAGGGCGGTCTGCACAAGCGTGGTGACGAGGACCATGCCGATCTTGCCGACGAAGTACGACAGGACGGGCAGCGGTGTGCCGCCGAGGCGCTTCAACGTGCCGTCGCTGCGCTCGCCGGCGATGTCGACGCCGAGCGACTGCGTGCCGGAGAGCAGGATGCCCGTCGCGACCAGGCCGGGCAGGTAGTAGGTGGCGTAGTCGACGCTGACGTCGGGGCCGGCCTGGATGTCGGCGGCGCCGGAGAACGCCACCGAGAACAGCGCCAGCATGATGATCGGGAACAGGAACGTGAAGAAGACCGCGTCGGGAGCACGGAAGTAGGTGCGGATCTCGTACGAGATGCGGCTGGTTGCTGTCTTCATTTCTGTCCCACCATGTCGAGGTAGACGTCCTCGAGGGACGGACGGATGACTTCGAGGTCGTGCATGGGTGTGGTGCTGCTGCGGATGAGCGCCGTCGGGTCGGTCGTGCGCTCGTCGTGGTGTCCGCCGTCGTCGTCACGCCAGCGGACCCGGGGCGTGCGGGCCTCGGCGCCGCCGATCTCGTCGATGGGTGCGAGGTCGAGGAGCTTCCCGTCGGCGATGACCGCGGCCCGGTCGGAGAGCTGCGCGGCTTCGTCGAGGTAGTGCGTGGTGAGCAGGATCGTCGTGCCCTCGTGCTGCACCTGGCGCAGGAGGTCCCAGAACTGCCGGCGGGCCTCGGGGTCGAAGCCCGTGGTCGGTTCGTCGAGGAACAGGACCTCGGGTCGGCCGATGATGCCGAGCGCGACGTCGACGCGGCGGCGCTGGCCTCCGGACAGTCCGCTGATGCGGGTGTTGCGCTGCGTCTCGAGCCCCGTCGCGGTGAGGAGTTCCTCGGTGCTGCGGTGCTTCGGGTAGAGCGTCGCGAAGTGGTTCAGCTGCTCGGCGACGGTGACGTTCGGGGACTCCGCGCTGGTCTGCAGGACGATGCCGATGCGTGCGTTGTGGCTACGGCTCGTCCGGGCGGGGTCGTGGCCGAGGACGCGGACCTCGCCGGCGCTGCGGGAGCGGTACCCCTCGAGGATCTCGACCGTCGTGGACTTGCCGGCACCGTTCGGGCCGAGCAGAGCGAAGGTCTCGCCACGTTCGATCGTGAAGGAGACGTCGTCCACGGCGCGTTTGCCGGTGGCGTACTGCTTGCCGAGGTGCTGGACCTCGATGGCGGGGGACTCGGGCATGGGTCCAGCTTCGCCGCCGTGGCGCCGTGGGGGATCGGCCGGGGCGGTGGTCTCGGCATCGTCCGATCGGGGGATGGTGCGATGTGAGCGCTTTGTCTTGACCTTGGCCATCTCGTGTCTGCAGCTGTATCGAAACTGGCCAAGGCGTCGACGGCCACGGCTGACCTCGTTGCAGGAACCAACAGATGCCGATCGCTCCGCTTCACCGGATCTCATTCGCATCGCAGTTGCATGCATAATCGAGGTGTGCCGTACCCCATGTGGAGTTACTTCCCCCGGAACGCCAGACCCGAGGAATGGGCGCTCGGACTTGTCGAGAGCGTCGAGCGAAACCGCTCGACGCTCGATACGACCGAGGTATCGAGCGAGAGCGTCACCAAATTGACGAGTGACGCCGTTCTCGAGGTCTTGCGTCCTGCGATGGAGGAGCTCGGCTTCAAGGTCGAGTCGGGGAAATCCCGAGGTCAACGGATTGAGCGACCCGTGCTCTTCGGAGACAACGGTCGACCCGAAGTGAAGTACGAGATTGACGCGTTTCACGATGAGCTCGGTATCGCGGTCGAAGTCGAGGCGGGGCGAGGTGCCATGAGCAACGCTGCTTACCGCGACATCATCAGGACCTCTCTGCTTCTCGATGCAAACTACTTCGTCCTGATGATGCCGATCGAGTACCGGTACCAGTCCAGCGGCCGCGTCCTGATGACTGAGGCGTTTGCGAAGACCAGAGATCAGTTGTCCGCGATCTACGCATCCCGCCGCCTGCGCCTTCCATTCGCCGCGGTCTTGCTCATCGGCTACTGAATCGTCCGGCCCCTGGTCGCGTCAGGTTGCGTCAAGCAACGTGCGCGTAGACCGGGAGGATGCAGGTCGTCGGAGTCGAACAGTTCGGAGGGCCCGAGGCCCTCGCCGTCCACGAGGTGCCGGAGCCGCACGCCGGTGCGGGGTCCGTGCGGATCCGGGTGCAGGCGTTCGCCGTGAACCCGACCGACACGGGGGTGCGTGCCGGGCAGCGGGACAGCTCGCAGGCCTCGCCGCCGTACGTGCCGGGGATGGACGCCGCCGGCGTCATCGACGAGGTCGGGCCCGACGTCACCGGATGGCAGGTCGGCGACGAGGTCATGGCGATGGCGTTGCCGCTCAGTGCCCACGGTGGCGCCTACGTGCAGGAGCTCGTCGCGCCGGTGGGGTCGTTCGTGCGGATCCCTCGCGGGACGTCGATCGACGCCGCGGCGACCGTGCCCATGAACGGGTTGACGGCGTTGCAGATCCTGTCGCACGCCTCGCTCGCGCCGGGGCAGACGCTCGCCGTGACTGGAGCCGCTGGGCTGCTCGGGAACTACGTGGTGCAGCTGGCGAAGGCCGCCGGGCTGACGGTGATCGCGGATGCTGCTCCGGCCGACGAAGCACTCGTCCGGTCGCTCGGGCCGGACCACGTGGTGCCGCGAGGTGCTTCCTTCGCCTCCGCTGTCCGTGAGCTCGTGCCGGACGGGGTCGACGCGCTCGCCGATGCTGCCGTGCAGCGCGATGAGGTGGTGGACGCCGTTCGGGACGGGGGAGTGTTCTTCGACGTGCGGGGGTGGCAGGGGAACGGGGCTCGGGGGATCGAGTTCGTGCAGGTGATGGTGTTCTCGGAGTACCGGTCGTTCGACAAGCTCGAGCAGCTGCGGCACGCGGTGGAGAGCGGGACGTTGACGCCGCGGGTCGCCGAGGTGCTGCCGGCTGCGCGGGCTGTGGAGGCGCATGAACGGTTGGAGGCCGGGGGGACGCGGGGGCGGTTTGTGTTGACGTGGTGAGTTGATGACGCGGTGATGGACGGGAGGCGCGGTGCCGGTTGGTGCCGCGCCTTCCGTCGTTCGGCGGCGAGGCTCTCGTGCTTCGCCCACGTCGAGTAGATGCTCAACCGGCAGGCGGCCCGACAAGACAGTCAGAGCGTGTGGGCTCCTGTGGAGGTCAGTCCGACCAAGACCGCGCCTGTGCGCTCAGCACCGAGCGTGCGGCTCTGAGCGCAGCGCGAGAGCTCGCGGCCCCCTGAATGTTGATCGGCGGATCCCATTCGCGGATGATGAGCGCCTCTAGCGAGCGGAGAGGCGCAGCCAACTCCGCGGGCTTTGCCGACGCGGACAGCAGGAGGTGTTTGTGCATCCACGTGGTCAGACGGAGGTCATCGTCCGAGCGCAGAGCGTAGTTCGAGAAGTGCCCGGGCTTCTCGACGTTCCTCGGGATGGCCCGGAAGCCCAACGACGGTGCCAGGAGTGCTGCGAAGGAGCGGCGCACCGTGGACGAACCCGTCTTCGAGGCCGAACTACTCCCCGCGGCAAAGTGCGTGTCGATCTCGCGTTTGCGAAGGCTGTTCTCGGCCTTGCCGACGTAGAGCGGAGTGAGCGGCCCCCGCCACTCGATTCCGAGTTCTGACCAGGTTTCTTCATCAGACCAGACCGCATAGAGACCCGGACCGGTCGGCATCCGCTCGGCCGACGTGACCGGGAATGGGTCGGCTCTCAGGGCCTGCTTCGCATCGTCCAGATGGACCTCGAGAGAGTCAGAGCTCATGAAGAAATCCTAGGCATTGCCCGCGGCCAGCGGTTGGACGGGCCGATCACGAGAGCGAGCGCACGCAACCGTCGATGGCGCGCGGCTCGTCGGTGTCGCTCTTGCGTGATCCCGAAGGGATATCGCAGTTTTGGCGCAGGCGTTGCCGCACTGGTCGATGGAGGGATGCGCGTTCCCATAGGCTCCTGCGGGCCGACTAAGTGCCGGTGGCGCGCCTGCGCAGAAGAAACGGGGAGAGCATGGCCGACGAGGCTGTTCGGTACCAGACACGCACGGTCAAGTGCGTCCGGGGGATGGAATCTCGCACAGCGGCACGCTGGGAGCAGGACGGGTGGGAGGTTGTTTCTCAGAAGCAGGGACGCCTTCAGTCTGAGCTCGAGATTCGGCGGCCGATGCGGAAGATCTCTCGGCGTGCTCTCGTCATCGGTGGCGGCGTCGCGTCAGCACTCGTCGTCGTGATTGTCCTCGGGGCGACCGGAGTCTTCGGGAGCGACAGCAGCGAGAACGACACCCGAGCGGGAGGTGTTTCGACGACAGCGACGGCTCCTTCGAGGACGCCGACGCAGTCCTCCGCTCCAACTCCTGCGGCGGAAACGAGCGCTGACCCCGCGGTCATCACTGCCGCGAATACCCCGCAGTTCGCTTCGCTGTTACAGCTCGGGGAGTACTGCGATTCCTCGATCAGCGCGTTCGCAAACGACTACAAGGGTCGCACAGTTGCTTTCGACGGCTCGATCCTAAAGATGAACAATCACGGCAGCTACGCCACTCGGTACGACATCCTTATCGGGGCAGACGATCCCACTGCGAGCGAGGGCCGAGGTCCGGCCTTTCAGTTCGAGGACGTCAATACGACGCTCGATCTGCACTACGTCGGCGACGTGCCCGACACCATTGGCGAGGGAACGAATGTTGCTGTGACCGCGAAAGTCGCCACCTACGACTCGGACCAGTGCCTGCTCCGGCTCGTGCCCGTCCAGACAGCAATCCGCTGACCGCAGCCGTACAGTGCACTGGTGAACACGCCTGGCTTGCCGTTCGATCCGTCAGCGCTGTCCGTCCGGCAGCTGCTCGCCACGTCCGTCGCGGTGATCGAGGAGCTGCTGCATCGTGGATTGGTCCGCACGCGGAACTCACCGCTCGGCGACCCCGCGGAGTCGATCGCGCTCCGGGCCTACGGTGGAGTACTGGCTCCGAACTCCGAGAAGAGCTACGACCTCCTCGCCGATGACGGCCGGCGCATCCAGGTGAAGGCCCGGCTCGTCGCCCCGACTGACCGACGCAGCCAGCAGTTCTCGGCGTTCCGGTCCTGGTCGTTCGAAGCTGCGCTGTTCGTACTCTTCGACGCACGGACGTACGACATCATCTGGGCTCGGGAGCTGTCCGGTGCTGAAGTGCAGAGTCTTGGCCGGCGTGTAGAACACACCAACTCGTCTGCTGTGCTCGTCCGACAAGTTGCCTCTGCCGGTCAGGAGGTGACAGAGGCGATCGCGGCGGCGTTCGATCGGCTCGACGATCCCGCTTGAAAAGCATCGCCCGGTCACCACGCGCGCGCTTGCAGTCACTCGAAGTCTGCAATGTTCCCCGTGCCACAGTTCGACTGCACCTCGATTGACACCCGTCGAGGGCTTGCGTTTATCGAGATCGACTCGACCGCGTGTCCGGTGGTGACAGCTGACCAGAGCGGCCGCCCGTCGTCGATCGTGTCCTGGCGAATGCTCACGTCGTAGTCGGCCTGCTTCCACGTCGTCGCGACCGTGCGGATGGGTGATTCCGGGTCTCAAGTGCCGGCACGCTCCTGGTCCCAGGAGTACGTGACGCCTGCACTGCCTTCAGCGGTCGAGCACTCCGACAATGCGGGCTCGTTCGAGAGCAGATTCCAGCCGCCGCCAGCGGCATCGATGGTGTGCTGGACCATCGCGACCATGTCGTCTCGGACCTGAGCGGCGTCCATCGCTCTGTCGTCTTGGTCGTTCGCGCACCCGGTGAGCAGCGAGAGAGCGCCGACCGCAGTCAGGGCAGCTGTCGCTCTGTGTTGTCTCATCAGTCGCCGACGATATCGGTGTGTGCTCAACCGACAAACCATCGTCGTTCCAGCGACCGCGCGCTGCTCCGCTCCGGACGCCCACCCACAGGCCGTCCCGGGCCCGGGTCATCCCCGCGTAGAGTTCGCGGCGCCCCGCTCCCGCTGCCCCCGCTCCCGCCGCCCCGCTCCCGCCGCCCCGCTCCCGCCGCTCCCGCCGCCCCGCTCGGTCTCCGACGGGTTGTCCGGAGCAGCATCGAGCAGCCGGGGATCGACGTGCGCCAGGAGCACCTGCTTGAAATCGAGGCCCTTCGCGCGCTTCACGGTCCCCACGCGGACCGCGTCGGAGCTCCGTCCCGAGTACTTCTGCAAGGAGACGCTCGGGATGCCCGCACTTCCGAGCGCCCCCATGACGTCGTCCGCCTGCCGGTTCGTCGCCGTGAGGATGCCGACGTCACCGTGACCGGTCCCGACCAGCCGAAGAACCTCAGTCAGCCGGTCGAGCATCACCAGGTCGTGGCCGGCACGACTGGTGAACCGCGTCATCGTCGGAGCAGCACCGGAGCGTGAGACATCGGGCACCGCGTCACCGACCCCGTCGACACCCTCGATGTCCACGAACTGGTCGTCCGCCACCATCTCCTACGCGAAATCGAGGATCTCGGCTCTGTTCCGGTGGTTGACGTTGAGCACGACGCCCCAGCCTGACAGGTTGATGCCGACCTCGCCGAGCGTACCCGCCGCGGTAGATCGTCTGCTGGCCGTCGCCGATGAGCGTCAGGCCGTCGGTCCGATCACCCACGAGCTGGTGCACCAGCGCGACCATCGCGCAGGACAGGTCCTGCGCCTCGTCCACGATGACCGCGTCGTACCGCTTGAGCGGCACCGCACGGACCGCATCGCGAGCGAGCAGCGCGCTGTTCGTCGTCGTCGTCGCATCGAGTAAGCTGATATAAAATCGCTATACCGGCGGAAACGGTGGCGGCAGGTTGCGCCGTGGGGCAGCTGCCGTGTGCGACACGGCTCACATCCTCGCGAGGGCTGGTAGATGCGCTGCTGAGCGTCGTCTCACGGGGAGCGCCATCCCTCGTCTTCGCTGCATAGGCGGCTCATCTACCCCGAACAGGGGTAGGGCTCGCTGGCTCGGCGAGTATGGGATTATCCCGCGGCTCGCTAGATTTAGGAGTGGATTGCTTGGCCGGAGGGGACGAATAGTGGCGCGGATTCACGAACTTTTGACACAGTTGCGGGCGACTTCGCCCGCTCTGGCAGCCGACATCGAGCGTGAGGTGGACGCTCTGTCCGACCGGCGCTCTTTCGGTCTCAACTTTGAACGGCACGCCCCGGAAGCGGTCGAGCTGCCCGGCCGGAAGATCCGCACCGGCGACAAGGTGCGGACCCAGCCCCTGCGTGGCGAGAAGCCGACCGCAACGGGTCGCGCGCTGTATCGGGTGGTATCGATCGAGCGACGCGACGGCCGGCGCATGGCGAGCATCGCGCCTCTTGGCGCCGAGCTCGAGGGTGCAGCCGCTGGCGGTGCGACCGAGCTTGTAGATGCCGACGATTTAGTCTTCGTTGCCGAGTTCCGCGACCCCATCCATCCGGGACTCGTGTCGACCGGCAAGGTCGAGCGCGGCAGTGGCACGCTCGACGACCCAGGCGACAAGCCTTACCACGCGGTCATCAACGCGGAGAACTTTCACGCCCTGCAGGCATTGCTATTCACACATCGCGGCAAGGTGGACGCGATCTACATCGACCCGCCGTACAACTCGGGCGCTCGCGACTGGAAGTACAACAACGACTACGTCGAGAGCGATGACTTGTACCGCCACTCGAAGTGGCTTGCGTACATGGAGCGGCGACTGCTGCTGGCGAAAGAGCTCCTCAACCCTGAAGACTCAGTCCTCATCGTCACAATCGACGAGAAGGAGTACCTGCGACTGGGGCTGCTGCTGGAGCAGACGTTCCCAGAGGCGACGATCGAGATGGTCACGTCAATCATCAGCGCGAAGGGTGTAGCGCGCTTTGGTCAGTTCTCGAGAGTGGAAGAGTACCTCTTCGTGGTTCGGTTCGGTTCGCAGGAGGTTGGCCTCGGTGAGAGCAACATGCTCGACGAAACCCGTTCCGCATCCGCGCGAGTTGGAAGACCTGTCGAGTGGCTGGGCCTTCGTCGACGTGAACCGTCTGCGCGTCGTGGCGCACGACCCAAACAGTTCTACGCCATTTTTGTAGACGAAGCGACAGGTTATGTTCACTCGATTGGCGACCCTCTCACGAACGAAGTGGATCGCCTGACTGTGACCGCTCCCGACGGAACCTTCGCGGTTTGGCCGCTCCTGCCCAACGGCACGGAAGGGCTCTGGGGCATCACGCCGGAGACAGCACGTACCTATCTTGCAGGCGGGTATCTCCGATCGCGCAACTACAAGCCCTCAACTGGGTACGTCGCGGTCCAGTACCTCCCGAGTGGAACCGTCGCCGCGATCGAAGGCGGCGACATCGAAGTCACCAGCACCGCCGAGGATGGTGCTGTTATCGCGATTTACCGGTCAGCGAAGGGGGTTATTCCCAAGAGAGTCTGGAACATGCCGTCGCACAACGCAGAGACCAGTGGCACAAACATTGTCAGCGCTCTGCTTCCAGGGCGCCGCTTTCCGTTCCCCAAGTCGGTCTTCGCGGTCGAAGATACGCTTCGTTTTTTCGTCGTCGACAAGCCGAGCGCAACGATCGTCGACTTCTTCGCGGGCTCGGGTACGACAGCCCACGCGGTCATGCGCCTTAACAAACAGGACGGCGGGCGTCGTGTTTCGATCTCGGTGACGAACAACGAGGTGGGCGCCGACGAGCAGAAGAATCTTCGCAAGCAGGGTCTCCGCCCTGGCGAGGCTGGTTGGGAACAATGGGGCATCTGCGACTACATCACCAAGCCGCGAATCCGGGCGGCGATCACCGGAGTGACGCCGGATGGCCACGCGATCAAGGGTGATTACAAGTTCACGGACGCTTTCCCGATAGCCGATGGTTTTGACGAGAACGTGGAATTTTTTACGCTCACGTACGAGGCGCCGATGCGGGTGCAATCGAATCGCGAGTTCGCGCGCATCGCACCGTTCCTGTGGCTGCGTGCCGGATCGCGCGGCCGCAGAATCGACTCGGTCGAGACGGGGTGGGATGTTGCGGACGCCTACGGCGTGATCTCGGACCTCGACCAGACGGAAGCGTTCATTGCAGCGCTTGCAGCGAAGCCCGGGGCGAAGGTTGCGTTTATCGTGACAGACGAGGACAGGCTGTTCGAGGCCGTCGTCCATGATCTACCCGAGGGAGTCGAGCCGGTGCGGATGTACGAGGCATACTTGCGTAACTTCGAGATTGACGCGATGCGGAGCGTGCGATGAAATTCACACTAAAGGATTACCAGCGAGATGCTGTCATCCAGGTGCTCGACAATCTTGAGCGGTCCCGAAAGAAGTACCACGACGACAATCGTGAAACGTCATTCACGCTCACCGCGACGACTGGTGCCGGCAAGACCGTCATGGCCGCTGCCGCAATTGAGGCGCTCTTCTATGGCAACGACGAGTTCGATTTTGACCCGGATCCTGGTGCGGTTGTCATATGGTTCTCAGATGACCCGAACCTGAACGATCAGACACGGTTGCGCCTAATGCAGGCGTCGGAGAAGCTCACGTTTGACCGGCTGGTCACCGTCGAGTACCCGTTTTCGGTGCCGCAGCTGGATGCGGGGAAGGTGTACTTCCTCAACACTCAGAAGCTCACCGCGACCTCACGGCTGACGATGGAGGCGGCGCGGCGCAAGGCGACCGTTGAAACGGGGCAGGCCTCCTTGATTTCAGCTGACGACATGGCGTGGACTATCTGGGAGACGCTCGCCGAGACGATCGATGACAGCGGGCTGACTGTCTACTTGGTCGTCGATGAGGCGCATCGCGGATTCAACACGAAATCGACCCGCGACAAGTCGACGATCGTCAAGCGCCTCGTCGATGGGGTAGCGACCGGCTATCCGATGCCGGTCGTGTGGGGTATTTCGGCGACAATCTCGCACTTCACGGAGGCGATGAATGCGGCTCAGATCGACGGGCGCGCGCGCGAAGCATTGCCTGCGGTTAGTGTCGACCCCGCACGTGTCCAGGCGTCCGGACTCATCAAAGACAAAATCGTCTTGGACATCCCAGCCGAACCGGGGAACCTCGAGACGGCACTGGCTACCCACGCCGCGCAGAAGTTACAGGACTCTTCGCGTCGCTGGGAGAGGTACCTCGCTGACCAGGCTCGGATGCCTGGCGAAAAGGCGCCTGCTGCCGTCACGCCGCTACTCGTGGTGCAGATCCCGAACACGGAGGACCAGGACGCAGTCGGCTTGTGGCTCGACACCGTGCAAGGCGTGCTCGGCGACCTCACCTCGAATCACGTCCGACATGTGCTCGGGGACCACTCGGCTCGTACGTTCGGGTCCTGGGACGTTGAGTGGATAGAGCCGCAGCGGATCCAGGAGACGAACGAAGTTCGGATCGTCATCGCCAAGGAAGCGATCTCGACCGGCTGGGACTGCCCGCGCGCGGAAGTCCTGCTGTCTTTCCGGCCCGCACGCGACCACGACCACATCACTCAGCTGCTCGGCCGCATGGTACGCACGCCACTTGCCCGGCGGGTCCCGGGCGACGAGCGGCTGAACTCAGTCGACTGTATTCTCCCGCACTTCGACCGCACCACCGCCGGCAACGTGGCACGGTTTTTGACCGGCCTCATCGATGAAATGCCCGGCGGCGGTACGATCCAGGTCCTCCTGGACGGCCGAGAACTCGGTGTGAACCCGAACGTGCCCGCCGAGGTCTGGGACTGCTTTGATAAGCTGCCGAGCCTGGTGGTACCTCAGCGCGGCGCGCGACCGGTTAAGCAGCTCGTCTCTCTAGCACAGGCTCTCGCCGCCGACGGGCTTAAAGCCGGCGCCCTCAAGTCGGTCGAGAAGCAGATGCACCTGGCCCTTGACGGGCTCGCGGCACGCTACGACGGGCAGCTGCGCAGCGCGGAGATCGAGGTGCGGACGGTGCGTGGCATGTCGATCGCGGCCAGCTTCGGCGGGACAAAGCTTTCCTACGCCGACTTCGCGCTGCGCGCCGATGACCGAGCAATCCGCGTCGCTTTCGAGGACGCCAAGCGTGCCTTCGGTGCGGATATCGCCCAGTCGTATGTCAACTATCTAGCCGGCGAGGACGACCCCGACGCCGACGACGACGGCCTCCGCGGCGCATACGTGCAGGCAGCGGCCCTTGCCACCGTCGGCGCCGTGCGCGACAAGCTGGACGACGACGCGAAGGGCCTCGTCGACGAGTTGTTCGCCGATTACCGGGTCGCGATGCGAAGTCTCTCCGACGAGCGACGCGATGCGTATGAGGATATTCGCGCTCAGGCGGTTCAGCCACAGCTGCGGCCGCTTCAGCGCCCGCGCACCCGGATGGCCGATTTCAAGGAACTGGACGGGGAGCAGGAGCGGGCGGCGGATCTGGTCGGCAAGCACCTCATGTCGGACGTGGACGGCTGGTACCCGACGACGGGCCTGAATGACTGGGAGAAGATAGTCGTACATAGGGAGACAAGCAGGCTCGACTGCGTGGGCTGGTACCGGAATCCGTCCGTGTCCTCGGCCGACTCTCTTGGGATAACGTTCCGCGATGGCGTTACCGCGAACTGGAGGGCGATGCACCCGGACTTCATCGTTTTCAATGAGGTGGGAGGTGCGGTGAAGCCGTCGATCGTCGACCCGCATGGAACCCACCTCGATGACGCACTTGTGAAACTGCAGGGGCTTGCCCGCTACGCGCAGGCACATGGCGCGGTATTCCACCGCATCGATGCGGTCGCTCACAGCGGCGAGCTCCGGGTGCTGGACATGAAGAACGAGGCCATCCGGGAAGAGGTTCTCACCAGCAAGAAGTCGGCGGCCGAGCTGTTCGCTGGCGAGCTGGCGGTGAAGTTCGCGTGAGCGAGACAGCTCTCGGCTTCACGCCGAACCAGCAGGCGGCGATCGCGGAGCTCGTCAAGCCGCTCCAGCTGATCGCGTGCGCTGGCTCAGGGAAGACGGAGGTGCTCGCGCAGCGCATCGCGAACATCCTGGCGCAGCCGGGCGTGAAGCCCGCCAACGTGATCGCGTTCACCTTCACCGATAAGGCCGCGGCCGAACTAAAAGAGCGCGTGCACCGTACGGTCATGGCGAAGACCCCCGGCATCGTCGGCCTCGCCGAGATGTACGTCGGAACGATGCACGGCTACTGTCTAGACCTGTTGCAGACATACATCCCCGAGACATTTAAGTATGGGGTGCTCACCGACATCACTCAGCAGCTGCTGATCGACCGGGAAACGAACAAGTCAGGTTTCAATACAGCCGTCAAGGTCGTCCAAGGCGTGCCGCAGAGGTTGAAGCGCTACCAAGACACCCGCGTGTTCAAAGGAGCACTCTCGGTGCTGCAGGAGGACGCAGTCGACTTTGGGCTCGTGCCGACCGCGACGACCACGAGTCTCGCCACTTACAAAAGCTTCCTGCGCGACAAGAAGTACTTCGACTACACCTCGATGATGGTCGATGCCGTCGGCTTTCTTGAGCGCTCCCAGACCGCCACGACCCTGGACACGGCAGAGCAGTCACTACGCGATCACGTTGAGCATGACGTGAAGTACGTGATCGTCGACGAGTACCAGGACGTGAACCCAATCCAGGAGCGCCTGGTCGAGCGCCTCGTTCACTTCGGAGCGAATCTGTGCGTCGTGGGTGACGACGACCAGACTATCTACCAGTGGCGCGGCTCGGACGTGCAGAACATCCTTACCTTCGATCAACGGTACGCGGACGTGCGGCCCATCCGGCTGGAGGAAAACTTCCGTTCCTCGAGGGGGATCGTCGAGCTCGGACGGTCGGTGGCGGAACGTCTCGACTCGATCGAGCGGCTTCCCAAAAAGATGACCGCCGCCGGGCATCAGACCTGGGAGCGCGGCGACATGCTCACGCTCCAGTTCGGGGACGATCTCGAGGAGGCCGAATGGGTTGCCGATCGCATCGGCGAGCTGCAGGGCATGCCGTTCGTCGACCGCCCCGGTGCCGACCCGCGCGGCCTCTCGTGGTCCGACTGCGCGGTGCTGTTCCGGTCCGTCAAGGACGCCACAAAGCTTGTTGATGAGTTCAAGCGGCGCGACATACCGTTCATAATTAAGGGGCTCTCCCGGCTCTTCGACACGGCCGAGATCCAAGCGTGCGTCGCTCTATTCCGGTACATGACGGGTGAGATTACCGCGCAGGATCTGCGGGCGAAATGGGACGCTGCACGGCTGATTCCGGACGGGGCAAAGTGGGCGGAGACGGTCCGAGTACTCGACGAGGGCGCCGACTTCACGGCCAGCCAGCGCTGGGGCGTCTACAACATTCAACGCCTGTTCCTGAAGGTGCTGGAGACCCTCGATCTGCACGAGGAAACGATTCCCGGCGACGGGCGTCGCGCGGAACTCGTGATGTACACGCTAGGCAAGTTCTCGCAGGTCATTTCCGATTTCGAGACCATCCATTTCGCCTCGAGTCCGGAACGCAAGTACGAAGCGTTTGTCGGCTTCCTGACGTTCCAGGCTCCCGGCGTCTACGAGGAAGCGGACGACGATGCCGGGTACGTCGCGCCCGACGCCGTCGTCATCTCAACGATCCACCGATCCAAGGGTCTGCAGTGGCCGGCCGTATTCGTGCCGATGTTGCGCGCCAACCGGTTCCCGATGAAGGCGCAAGGTGGAACTCAGACGGTTCCGCACCTCGTCCCCATCGAAGCTGTGCCGAACGGCGACAGATACAAGACCAACCGCTCGGACGAGACAAGGCTGTTCTACGTCGCGGTGACTCGCGCCCAGAAGTACCTCTACGTCTCTTACTCGCCGGGAGACTCGAGGCTCTACAAGAAATCGTCTGACTTCTACCTGCACTGCTCAGCGTCATCCTGGATGTCCACGACCGACGAAGGACTGCCCGACGTTGACCGCCTCCCGCCGATGGCCAAGCAGGAGCTTCCGAACGTCACGATCTCCTTTTCGGAGCTCAAGTACTTGATCGACTGCCCGTACCAGTTCAAACTCCGGTTCATGTACGGGTTCAACCCTCCGATTCACGAGGCGCTCGGCTACGGCAAGGGACTCCACGACGTGCTTGCCGAGATGCACAAACGGGCACTCGCCGGCGACATTCCGACGAAGGTGGAGACGGAAACTCTCGTCGACCGGCACCTTCACACGCCGTACGCGTATCCCGTGCTGCGGGAACAGCTGCGCAAGTCGGCGATCACCGCAATTAACCGCTACTTCGACCGGCACGGCGGGGACCTCACCCGGACCGTCCACTCGGAAAAGGTGATTGAGGTTGAGATCTCGCCCGGTGTCACCGTGAACGGCCGCATCGACCTGATCAAGTCGCTTGAGACGGGCGAGACCGCGATCGTTGACTTCAAGTCGACGCAGGACTCGCAGGCGGAGAGCGTCACGAAAGACCAGCTGTCGATCTACGCCCTGGGATACGAGCAGCTCACCGGGGGCAACGCCGACCGCATCCAGATCCTGAACCTCGATGACCAGGGCAAGAGCACCAACGACCCGGTGAACCCGACCCTGGTGTCCGCCATCAAGTCAAAAGTCGATGCGGTCGCAGACGACATCCGGGTGAACCACTTCGTTTGCACGCACGATCACTCGACGGAATCCGCGTATGACGACCTTGCCTGGCTCGCGAAAGGGGGCCACGTCGGCCGATGAGTTGCGTATATGTCGTCCCTGGCAGCAACTGCCCGATGGTCACCGTGCATTCAGGCTCAGATGACCCACCGCGGCTGCCTCGTTGAAGGGGGCGGAGCCCGCCCAGTGCGGGCCCTCAGCTGCTGCGGGGATCCCCGGCGGCCGGGATCGTGCCTGTAAGCGCGTTCAACTGGGTGACACTCGAGTGAGTCGTTGACGCTGCGAACATCGCGTATCGGCGGCAGTTCCTGCTCGAGAAGTACCTCGAGCTCGGTGCTGCCGCACACTTCGAGGTGGTCATCGATGAGGGATCGGCGGCCACGAATGAGGCACACGGGAGCATTATCGAGGTTGACGGCCTTCAGCGAGCTTGACGGCCTTCAGCGAGCTCGGCGGCCTTCAGGAAGCAGGCGGACCAAGAATCGAGTGACCGGGGATAATGTCAGTGCTGAAATAATCCCACCGTATCGGCGCGAGCGAGACGATTCGCGGCTGTTGCCTGGCAGATCGGCCCAGTCAGTGGACCATTTACCAAGTGAGCGCTCGCACCGAACCGCATCAGCGCGACGCCCGAGGCCCGGAGCAGGATGAAACTCCGGCTCCAGGACCAGCAGCCACCGGTGCATCGGTCGCATAACCGGGCTGGGCCGACGCGACGACTTCGAGCGGCGCCGCTGGACTGACTGGGCCCCCCGACGAAGTTGCCGACTGCGCCTCCAGATCAGCCCGCACCGACGCGGAGACCCCGAACAACAACGTTGCCACTAACCCCACGACGTACGCCACGATGAGCCCCGACCCGTACCCGAGCAGCGCCCATCCGTAGCCAGAGGACCCGTTCAGTAGCGGGATCAGCGACAGGTCCGAGGCGCCGATGGCGATCGCCCCGACGGAGTGCCCGAGCTGGTCGAACAGCCCGACGACACCGCCGCCGAAGGCTCCGCCGATGCACGCGGTGATGAACGGCCGACCGAGGGGGAGCGTCACGCCGTAGATCAGGGGCTCGCCGACACCGAGGAACCCGGCCGGCAGCGCCCCGCGGATGGTCCGCACCAGCGAGGCGTTCGAGCGGAACCGCACCCACAGCGCGATGCACGCACCGATCTGCCCGGCACCACCCATCGCCAGGACGGGCAACAGCACGGTCCACCCGGTCTGGTCGATCAGCGTGGTGTGGATCGGGATGAGTCCCTGGTGCATCCCGGTCATGACGAGGGGCAGGAACAGGCCTCCGAGCACGAAGCCGGCAAAGGCCCCACCGTTCGCGAGCAGCCAGGTCGCCGCGGTCCCGATCGCGACGGAGACGACACCGGCGACGGACATCAGGATCCCCAGCGTCACCGAACCGGCAACGAGCACGGTGACGGTCGGCACGACGATGAGTGCGATGACGTCCGGCGTGACCCGGCGCATGAAGCGCTCGACGTAGGCGGCGAGGATGCCACCGGCCAACGCGCCGAGCACACCGCCCTGCCCGGGGGCCAGGGTCTCGCCGAACACGGTGACGTTCGCGACACCGGCCGCGACGATGATGCCGCCGACCGCACCGCCGAGGACGGGCGTGCCGCCGAACTCCTTCGCGGCGTTCATCCCGACGAACACGGCGAGCAGCGACAGGAAGCCGGACGAGAGCACGCCGAGGAACGGCGTCACCCCGGGCACCCACCCCAGGTTCGTCAAGATGCCGTTGATCCCGGCGATCAGCCCGCAGGCGATCAGCGCGGGGATGAGCGGGATGAAGATCGCGGAGATCTTCCGGATCGCGCGCATCGTGCGGCCGTCGGAACGGGACCGCGCGGTCGCCTTGATGGACGCACCGCGAGCAGCGAGCTCCTCGGGCGACGCACCAGGCCCGCCAGCCGCAGCCGACGGGGCGGCCGCGCGCAGGGCCTCCAGATCGTCGGCCACGCGGTCGACGAGACCCGGACCGAGCACGATCTGCAGGTTCGAGCCGGCCGCGATCGCGGCCATGACGCCGTCGGTGGCCTTGAGGTCTTCGAGCGCGACGGAGGAGTCGGACACGACCTCGACCCGCAGGCGGGTCATGCAGTTCTCGACGTCCGCGATGTTCGCGGAACCGCCGACGGCGTCGAGGATCTGCTGGGCGAGTTGCTGTGCATCGGGCATTGCTGTGCTCCTCGGGGGAGGGGAAACGAACGGGGAAACGGGGTCTACAGCACGGCGCGCAACGAGCCAGCAGCAGCATCGAGGCGCTCGCGGGCCGAAGCAGCGGAGGCGCCGGTCAGGATCACGGCGATGGCGGTCTTCACCTCCCCGTCCGAGGCGTCGAGCGCCGCCTGGACCTCGGCCGAAGGAGCGCCGGTGACGTCCTGCACGAGCGAGAACGCCCGGGCGACGAGCTTCGCGTTCGTCGCCCGCACGTCGACCATGCGGTTGCCGTACGTCTTGTGGCTGCGCACCATCGCGAGCGTGGTGAGCATGTTGAGCACGAGCTTCTGCGCGGTGCCCGCCTTCAGGCGGGTCGACCCGGCGATGAACTCGGGGCCGACGACGACGTCGATGGCGATGTCCGCCTCCCGCCCCGCGGCCGAGTCGGGGTTGCACGCGACGGAGACCGACAGGGCGGAGCGGCGCCGGGCCTCCAGGATGGCCGCGATGACGTAGGGCGTCCTGCCGGACGCGCTGATCCCGACGACCACGTCGTCGGCCGTCAGGCCGAGCGCGTCGAGGTCGCGGACGGCGGCCGCTTCGTCGTCCTCGGCGCCCTCCACCGCGGTGGTCAGGGCGGGGTCGCCGCCGGCGATCACGCCGACCACCTGGCTCGGATCGGTGCCGAAGGTGGGCGGGCACTCGCTGGCGTCGAGGACGCCGAGCCGGCCAGGCGTGCCGGCGCCGACGTAGACGAGTCGGCCGCCACGCGCGAACGCTGCGGCGATCGAGTCTGCCGCCAGGGCGATGGCCGGGAGGCACGGCTCCAGTGCCGCAGGCACGCTGCGGTCTCCGGCGTTCATGCGCTGGGCAGCTTCCAGCGTGGAGATCGTGTCGATGTCGTCCAGCGAGTGGTCGGTCGCCTCGGTGGTGAGGGCGGCGAGTTCGTCGCGGAGGGCGTCGTGGGTTTCGTGCGTCTGGTTCATGGTGGTGCTCAGTTCCGGTGGTGGGTGCGGACGGCATCGCGGCTGCGGGCGAGGAGCGGCTGGGAGCGCTCGTCGGTGCGCTGCGCGACGACGATGAACAGGGTGTCGACGATGGCGAGCTGGCTCATCCGGCTACCCATGGCCGCGGGGCGCAGGGCACTCTCGGCACCGGCGACACCGAGCAGGACGTGGTCGGCGGTGGTGGCGAGCGGAGCGGAGGCGTGGCCGGTGATCGCGACGATCGTGGCGTGTTGGGCTCGGGCGGCGTGGGCGACCTCGAGGGTCTCGACGGTGGAGCCCGAGTGGCTGACGAGCACCAGGACGTCGTGCTCGCCGATGACGCTCGCCAGTGTCAGGGCGTTGTGCGGGTCGTCGGCGATGGAGCTCACGATGCCGATGCGTTCGAGCTTGAGGTGCAGGTCGCGGGCGACGATGCCGCTCGCGCCGACGCCGTACAGGACGACGCGGCGGGCGTTGGCGAGTTTCCGTGCTGATTCGTCGAGTGCGTGCGGGTCGAGTGCGGCGCGGGTGTCGGCCATCACCGCGCGGACGTCCTCGGTGACCTTCGCGATCACGGTGGCGACGTCGTCGTCGACCGCGACCCCGGCGTGGATCTCGGTCGACTCACGCTCGTGGATCCCGCGTTCGACCGCCCGGGTCATGCTGCGCTGCAGGGCGGCGAAGTTCGCGAAACCCAGGTGCTGGGCGAACCGGGAGACCGTGGCGGGGGAGACCCCGGCTCGGCCGGCGAGGTCGGTGGCGTTCGTGGTGGCCGCGGCTGCCGGGTCGTCGAGGACGGCGTCGGCGATGGCGCGCATGCTCGACGGCATGCTCGCCGACTGGGTGCGGACGAGGGCGAAGGCGTCGGCGCGCTCGGACCGCTCGGTGATCGTCATCCCGCCATGAAAGCGCCTTTTGTGAGCGAGCGCCAGTGCTGAAAGTAAATTGCGTTTTACGGGGTGCGGGTCGGCGGTGCGGTTCGGCTTCGCGCAACCGAAGTTCGCCCGCGCCGCGGGATCGGGCGGCTCGGACGCACTTTGGTTGTGCGAGCGGTCGTGTTCGTCAGGTCTGCGGGGTCGGGGATGCCACGACGGTCGACGCCTGCAGGTACCGTCGCGATCGACGAACCGCTCGCAGCAGGATCGGCGTCATGGTCAGTGCGGTGATGAGCAGTGCCGCGCAGAGGAACCGGGCGAACGCCGAGCCGAAGACGTCGTCGTCCGCGAGCCTCGGGAACTGGATGCCGGCGATGCCGACGTGGAGCAGCAGGAACTGGGCGAGGGCGAGCGGCTGGTAGGTGGAGAGCAGTCGTGCGTGCTCGTGTGCTCGGAGGGCGAGATCGGACTCGTGCGGCTGGATCGTGCTGCCGGTCTTGATCGCTTGCGTCACCATGCGCTTGCCGACAGGGGAGAGCCCCGCCGTCGTGGCCTGCATCGCGGTCGACATCCCGATCGTCGTTGCGAGCATCGAGAAGGTACCGGTCAGGCCGCCGACGGACGCGCCGAAGCCGACGACGGTGAGGACTGCGACGGCGCCCGACTCGGTCGTGGCCAGCTGCCAGCCGATGACGGCGCCCACGACGGCTCCGATCAGCGCAAGGAAGGTCGTCCGCCGCCAGGCGCGACGTGCTGTCAGTTCGAGTTCCCCCATGCCCCCACCCTAGGAGCGGATCGCCCGACGGTGACGACGGCCGCGACGATGACGATCGGCGCAATGAACAGCCAGTAGGTCAGCTCGGTGTTCGTCGTGACGATGCTGGCCCAGACGGCAGGGCGATCCGGCGTTCCGCGTCCGAACAGCCCTGCGACGAGCAAGTACAGGACGCCCGGCACGGATTGGTAGCGATCACCGAGCACCGCGCGGCTGGCCACCGCGAGCGCACAGAACGCGATGGTGTTCCGGATGGTGGCGAGCGAGACAGCGGGATGCGCGCCGAGGATGAGGCCGACGGTACCGATCGCGCACACCAGTCCGATCACCACCAGGACGGTGCTCAGCTCGAGCAGGTCGGTCCGTCGGGTCGGAGCGGGGAACGGTGCGCGACTGATCGATGCACCCGCCGCGATCGCGAGCACCAGCGGTCCGACCGCAGCGACGGGGATCATCGCGAAGGGAGCGCCACCGCCGAACGACGGGAACAGCATGCCGATCGGTCCGAGGCTGATCGTGAGCACCGTGACGGAGGTCGTGAGCCCGAGGAGGGCCACCGTGCGGTGCACACGCAGCCACCAGGTCATGCGGCCGGCACTGCGATGTGGCCGATCGAGCAGTCGATCAGGCGGTGGACCGTCGCGGTGACCCACGCTGCCTGCGCCGGCACCGGGGCTTTCCGCAGTTCTCGGAGTGCCGAGGGGTCGTTCATCTCCAGCGCGGGTTCCACGCGATCCGCATCGACGATCCCGCGGGCAGCCACGTCGACGAGCCAGCGGTTCGCGACGGCGGCGTCGTTGAGTCGCTCGGTGTCGTCTGGTTCGGACTCGCAGTAGGCGACCTCTGCGTCGCCCAGGACCGAGGTGGTGAGGCTGTGCACGAGGTCGGCGTTCGTCATCCGCACCTGCACGATCATGTTCAGGTCGTCCGGAGACGAGGGTGCGTTGCTCGCCCGGATCGTCGGCTGGATCGTGATACCCGAGTGGCTGAGGTTCTCGGCGGCCTTCCGGATCACGGCCTCTGAGTCGCCGTCGGCGCGCTGCTCTGGGAACAAGCAGATCGTCGGACGGTTGCCGCTGCAGATCGATTCGGCCTGCGGGCGCTCGATGATCGGCGCGGCGCCCAGCCCCGAACCGGACACGAGCGCGACGACCGTGACGACCACGAACAAACTGGCGCCGATCTGGACCCCGAAGCGGTGGAGCCGATCGCCACTCGTGCGTCGAGCGACCGCGATGATCAGCAGACCGACTCCCGCGAATGCGCTGAAGGCGGTTGCGATGATCGGCGCCCGTGGATCCAACGACGTCTCGACAGAGCAACAGTCTGACATCACGAGGCCGGCGAGGTAGCGCAGCGGAAAGTAGTCCACGGACCACGAGAAGCCGAGCCAGCTGTACGACGCGAGCAGGCTGAGCGGCAGCGACGCGACCGGCGGGAGCCAGCGACCGATGGCGAACCCGATGCACGTGTGGAAGAACAGGATGCTCGCGAACGTCAGTCCTACGAGCGGCGACGGGGTACCCGGAGCGCCCCAGGTGTCGCGGCTCATGAGCACGACGGCGACGGCCTGGAGCAGGATGCCGGCAGCGAGTGGTGTCCACAGATGATCGGCGAAGATCGTCGCACTCGATCGACTGCTGGTCTGGATGAATGCTGTGCCGGCGCGGTAGCGCTTCCCCTCCCACGCCGCGGCAGTCGCAGCGACACCGCAGGAGAAGACCAAGAAGATCGCGGCGCCGGCGACCGCGGCCGGCCAGTACCCCGAGACGGACGTCTCAGACGAGAACTGCACGCTGTACGCGACCACGCCGAGCAGTCCAGGCGCGAGGAGCCACACTGCTGCGCGACTGCGCCACGGGACGATCGGGCGCATCAGTCGTCCTCGCTCGTGAACCGTGCGTACGAGGCGGTGATCGCATCTGCGGGGGAGAGTCCCGGGAACGGTTCCGTGAAAGCGTCGACGGAACCGGAAAACGGGACGTGTCCGTCCACGAGCACGGTCACGTGGTCGTACGTCGCAGCAACGTCCTCGGTCTGGTGCGTCGAGACGATCACGGAGATCTCGCGCGGCAGGTTCTGCATCACCTGCGCGAATCGTGCGCGTTGCGCTGGGTCCAGCCCCGCGGTGGGTTCGTCGAGCAGGATCCACTGCGCTCCCGAGACCAGCGCACCGGCGACGCCGAGACGGCGGATCTGCCCGCCCGACAGGGTGCTGGCCCGTACATCGGATCGGGTGGAGAGATCGACCGCGGTCAAGGCTGCCACGGCACCGTCCCAGGCATCTCTGCGCGAGAGTCCCTTCAACCAGCCGCAGTAGGCGACGTGCTCTCGAGCGGAGAGCCCGGGGAAGGCACCACTCCGCTGCGGAAGCCAAGCCACCCCTCGGCGGTACCTCCGTCGGCTCGCACGATCGCTAGGTCTGCCCAGACCGTCGACACGGATCGTCCCCGAACTCGGTCGAAGGGCGTCAGCGACGAGGCTGAGCAGCGTCGACTTACCGGCCCCGTTCGGCCCGAGCAAGACGCTGCCGCCGCTCGGGAACACCGCTGACAGGGACGCGAAGACATGGTGGTCTCGTCGGTACCCGAAAGCGAGCTCATCGATCTGAACGGCCAAGACAACCCCCTGGAACCTTGCATTGATGTTTCACCGTACATTAGCGTTCGATCGGCTCGGACCTTCCGCGCCACTACTCAAGGGGGAATCAAGATGATCAACATCAGTCGTCGTGCGGCCGCAATCGTCTCCGGGGGAGTCGTGCTCGCTACAGTGCTCGCGGCGTCGCCGGCATTCGCTGAGGGCGCGTGGTCGTCGAAGCTGACCGGCGTCGCCATCGGCAAGAACTCACGAAGCTGGCAGGACTCGCACAAGGACAGGGTCCGGACCGCGACGGCGTTCGCCGGCTGCCGGATCTCTGGCAATGCGAGTGGCTTCAAGTCCGCGTCTGTGAGGCTCTACGACGAACGAGGTCTTCTGCCGGACAAGAGCATGGGCACGAAGGTCAACACGTGTGGCAGGAGTGACTGGGGTGTGATGACCCGGCCGGACCGCTACCACTGGACGATCTCGGCGCTCAACGGGGCGTCGTACGAGCCGGCGTTGCGTCTGTCGGTGACGACGGTGCGCCAGTCCTACTGAGCCGGCGTCGCCGGTCGGTCGCGCCTGCGGCTGGCCGGCCCTGTCACCCCCGCCGGTACCGCGTCGCTGGCTTCCCCGGCTGGTCCGCCCGCTTCGTGGCCGTCGCGGTCAGTTTGGGCATCGAGCTTCCGCCGTCGCAAACCCAAAGTCACCTCGAACCGTGGAATTGCGCGGCGCGAGGTGACTTTGGTTGTTCGCCGGGCGGTGGGCGCGACCGAACTCGCGGCGCGGGCGGCGGGGCGGAGGCGAGGCGGGCCTCCAGGCCGGACGCCGTCAGGCGACGCCGCGTCGCGGACGGAAGACCCCCGCGCGGACCAGCCACACGTAGAGCAGGCAGCCGATGCAGACGTCGAAGACGGCGTTGAGGAACGCGGCGACCAGGGCGACCGCGGCACCGATCGGTGCGGCGTACGGCACGCCGAGCAGTGCGAGGAGCAGGGCGACCGCGGTCACGAACAGGCCGACCCGCTGGGCGAAGGTCGGGGGCTCTGGAGCCTCGAGTTCGGCGGGCGGGGCAAGGCGTGGGCGGACGACCCGTCGGAAGAGCGCGCCGTAGGGGTGTCGGCGGATGCCCGCGATGCCTCCGACGGCGAACAGCACGACGATGACCGCGAGCAGCACGATGCCGGCGACCCACGTCTCGGGGATCAGCGTGAGGACGATCGTCGCGGCGAGGAGCACCGTGGTGATGGCGGCGCCGAAGCGTGGGGAGCGCGGGTCGATGCCGCGGTCGGGGTCGTTCGGGGTGGTCATCGGGACTCCTGGGTGCCGGTGGTTCCTGGGGTGCCTGTGCCGCGTGTGGTGTCTGTTCTGCCTGCGGTCAGGACGGCGTCGAGGGCTGCGGTGAGCTCGGGTGGGCGGGGTGGGCCTCCGAAGCGGGTGCGAACGGTCCGGTTGGCGTCGAGGAGCAGGACCGTCGGCGTCTGCATCACGTCGAAGCGGCGAGCGAGTTCGGGGTGCTCGGCGAGGTCGATCTCGATGCGTCGGACGCCCTCGTGTTGATCGGCGACGGAGGCGAGCTGGCGCCGGGTCGCCGGGCACCGCGCACAAGTCGGCGTGGAGAACTGGACGAACGTGGCGGCGGTGCCGTAATCGGTGTCGAGCGCGAGGCCGTCTGCGTCCTGCCTCGTCGACGCGGCGCTGCCCGCCGACCGGGCTCGACCGGTCCGGTGGCGGAGCAGGAGACCGAGGACCGTCGCGAGCGCGAGGACCCCCACGAGCACGGCCACTGCGGTTCCGAAGGTCACACGGCGACGGTACGCGCAGCCGACGAACTGCTGTCGAACGTGACCGGATGTGACGCGGAGCTGTGCGCGTCGCGCCGGGCTCGGCGGGGGCTCAGTCCTCGGGGAGCGTGCGGACCCACTGCTCGAACGCGGCGGCGTCGTCGTCGCTGAAGACGGCGGCAGGCCGCGACTCGTCCTTCGCCGAGTGCAGGAACAGCGTGCCGTCGGCCATCCCCGTCGTCGCGTCGTCGAGGACGGACGACTTCGCCGCGACGCCCTTCCTGGTGAGGAAGGTCAGCTGTTCGCCGTTCGCCGATTCTGCGATCGCCGCATCACCGTCGAAGAACGAGGCGAGCTCCATCACCAGGAACGCGGTGGCCCCGTCCTGCGTGGTGAGAGCGACGGTCGGCTTCGTCCGACTCTTGCCGAAGGGGCGCTCGACGGCCGTGGCCGTGACTCCCGAGCCGGTCCACGGTCGCACGTCGGTCAGGGGGAGCCTGGCGGCGACCCGCGCTGCGGGTCGTTTCGGCGGGAGGGCGGCCTGGAACAGCAACGTCCCGATCACCACCGCCAGGAACCATGCGTACGGCGAGAACGTCTTCGTCGCGATGAGGACGAGGAAGCCACCCAGGAACCCCGCCGCGACCAGGTTCGGCCACCACCTCGACTCCTGACGCAGGCCGAGCGGCCACACCACGGCGCCGTACAGGAGTCCGACGACCGTGGGGACCCAAAAGGCCGAGGGGCGGATGACGCCGGCGTGGAAGTGCAGCCAGACGTCCGCGACCGCCAGGACGACCGCCATGACGACGAAGAAGACACGCTGTGCGCGACGGTCCCGCTCGCGAGTGCTCAGTGCGGTCATGTCGTTCCCCCGTGGTGCTCGTTCCCCGTGCTGCTCAGTCAAGCAGAACGCGCGGTCATGGTCCCACCGCTCGGGCCGTACCCTCGGTCGGGTGACTGACGACGTGACCGCGGGCCGCTACCGGCACTTCAAGGGCAACGACTACGAGGTGCTGCTCGTCGCTCGTGACGTCGAGACCGAGGAGCCGGTGGTCGTGTACCAGGCGCTGTACGGCGAGCGGGGGCACTGGGTTCGCACGCTCGCCGACTTCACCGCGCACGTGACACGTGACACGTACGACGGGCCGCGGTTCGTCCCGGTTGCCGGCTGACAGCCCGAGCAACCGGTGTCGGCGCTCGCCCCTAGGCTTTCAGCGCACCGGAGAGCAAGGGGGAGCGCATGCAGATCGGCGTCGACGGGCACGTGCTGCTCAGCCCGAGTGACCTGAGCACGTGGTCGGCCTGCGAGTGGGCGTTCCTCCGCCGCCTCGACGCCAAGCTCGGTCGCGGGGAAGCCCTGCCGGACGTGCACGACGACATGCTCGAGCGCACGGCTCGGCTGGGGGACCAGCACGAGCTCGACTACCTCGACATCCTCAAGCAGACCCGCAACGTCGTCGAGTTCGACCGCCCCGCCCCGCCGGACTACGCACGCGCCGCAGCCGAAGCACGACAGGCCTTCGCCGACGGTGCCGACGTGCTGTACCAGCCGACGTTCCACGCAGCACCGACGGCCGACGAGCCCGGGTTCATCGGCTTCGCGGACTTCATCATCCGCAACGACCGCGGCGAGTACGAGGTCTACGACACCAAGCTCGCCCGCCACGCCAAGATCAGCGCCCTGCTGCAGCTCGCCGCGTACGCCGAGCAGATGCAGGCGCACGGCATCCCCACCGGTGAGCAGGTGCACCTGGTGCTCGGCGACCGGACGACGACCACGCACGACCTCGCCGACATCGCGCCGGTGTACCGCACGCAGCGCGCCGAACTGCAGCGGGTCATCGCCGAGCGCATCGCGGCAGACGAACCGTTGCGGTGGGGCGACCCGCGCTACTCGAGCTGTGGCCGATGCGACGTTTGCTCCACACAGGTCGCCGAGCACCGTGATCTCGTCCTCGTCGCGGGCGTGCGCCTCGACCAACGGGCGAAGCTGATCAAGCACGAGGTGCGGACGATCGACGACCTGGCGGTCCGCACCCGGGCAGTGCCGGGCTTGTCCCGCGCGACGCAGGATCGGCTGGTACGTCAGGCGAGCCTCCAGATCGAGTCGGAAGACGCCCGACGGAAGGGCGCCGACGGGCCGGGCCAGCCCGTGAAGCCGCGCTTCGAGGTCCTCGACGCCCGCGCGCTCGACGCGATCCCGGCACCCGACCCGGGCGACGTGTTCTTCGACTTCGAAGGCGACCCGCTGCACACCGAGGACGGCGAGCACTGGGGCCTCGACTACCTGTTCGGCCTGGTCGACGACCGCACCGAGTTCACCGCGTTCTGGGCGCACACCATCCGCGACGAACGAGTTGCGCTGGAGCAGTTCCTCGCGTTCATCGAAGCCCGGCGGCAGCAGTACCCGGGCATGCACATCTACCACTACGCGGCGTACGAGCGGACCCACCTGCTGTCGCTCGCAGCCCGGCACGGGGTGGGTGAAGAGGCCGTCGACGACCTGCTGCGCGCCGGGGTCCTGGTCGACCTGTACCCGATCGTCCGCAAGGCCCTGGTCGTCGGCAGCCACAGCTACTCGATCAAGAAGCTCGAACCGCTGTACATGGGGTCGGACCTGCGCGAGAGCGACGTCACGAACGCCGCGGACAGCATCACCGCCTACGTCGACGCGATCGAGGAGCTCCGGAACGGCGACGCTGTCGAGGGGCAGCGGATGCTCGACCAGGTCGCCGACTACAACGCCTACGACTGCCGCTCGACCCTGCGCCTGCGCGACTGGCTCCGCTCGCTGCGCACCGACGACCTCGATGCGGCCGACCCGGCGCTCGAGCTCGAGGTCCCACCGATCCCCGTCGAGCGCGAGCCGAACCCGGTGTCCGTCGCGCTGGCCGCGCAGCTCGAGGACGTCGACGCCCTCGACCGCAGCCCGGACCAGACCGCGTTGGCGCTCGCCGCGGCCGCGATCGACTACCACCGCCGCGAGGCCAAGACCTTCTGGCAGGACCACTTCGACCGCCTGCGGAACCCGGTCGACGACTGGGCCGACACGCGTGACGTCCTGGTCGTGGAGCGTGCGTCCGTCGAGCGCGACTGGGACACGCTGCCGCGTGCCCGGTCGCAGTCGCGGGAACTCCGGTTGTCAGGGATGCTCGCGCCCGGTTCGCGGCTCCGGCCTGGAGGCACGCCCCACCTTGTTTACGACGACCCACTTCCGCCCTCTGTCGCCTCCCCGGGCCCCGGGTCGAAGGGTGCTTCGTCGCGCGCCGTGATCGTGGACGTCCGGGACGACGGCGATGCCGTCGAGGTCCTCGTGAAAGAGGGACTGCCCGTCGGCGGCGAGCCGCACCACGAGTTCCCCGTGGCCCTGGCCCCGTCGGCACCGCCCCGAGCGAAGCCGCAGCCCGAGGCGATCGCGTGGTGGGGTCAGGCCGTACTCGACGAGCTGCCCGAGATGCTGCCCGACCCGGCTCTCGACCTGCTGCGCCGGGTGACCCCGCGTGGCCCGATCGTCCCGGTGCAGGGCGACGACACGGTGTCGGCCGTCGTCTCGACCCTGCTCGACCTCGACCGCTCGTACCTGGCGATCCAGGGTCCTCCCGGAACGGGCAAGACCTACGTCGGCTCGAACGTCGTCGCCCGACTCGTCCGCGAGTACGGCTGGCGCGTCGGGGTCGTCGGGCAGTCCCACGCGACGTCGGAGAACTTCCTGACCTCGGTCGTGAACGCCGGCGTCCCCGCGGACCGGGTCGTGAAGGTGCCGAAGTCCGGCGCGACCGAGGACGAGCTCGACGCCGCAGCCTGGACCCCCGTGAAGAACGGTGCCGCGGTCGCCGCGTTCCTGTCCTCGTGCAAGGCCTCGGGCACTGGCGGTGTCGTCGGTGGCACGGCGTGGACGTTCGCGAACGAGTCCACGATCGAGCGCCGTTCCCTCGACCTGCTCGTGGTCGACGAGGCCGGACAGTTCTCCCTCGCCCCGACCATCGCTTCGTCGGTCGCTGCGACACGGCTCCTGCTGCTCGGGGACCCCCAGCAGCTGCCCCAGGTGTCGCAGGGCTCGCACCCCGAGCCCGTTGACGAGTCCGCGCTCGGCTGGCTCGCCGACAGACAACACGTCCTACCGCCCGAGTTCGGGTACTTCCTCGCCAGCACCCGCCGCATGGAGCCCGCGCTGACCGAATCCGTCTCGTCCCTGTCCTACGACGGGCAGCTCGCCTCGATGGTCTCCGGCCGGCACCTCGACGGTATCGACGCGGGTGTGCACCCCGTGCCGATCGTGCACGCGGGCAACACGACGTCCTCGGCTGAAGAGGCCGCCCGGGTCGTCGCGCTCGTCGGTGACGTCGTCGGCCGCACCTGGACCGACGGTTCCGACACCCGAGCGCTGACCGACGAGGACGTCATCGTGGTGGCGCCGTACAACGCGCAGGGGGCACTGATCCGGCAGGAGCTCGACCGCGCGGGCTTCACCGGCACCCAGGTCGGCACGGTCGACCTGTTCCAGGGCCGAGAGGCCGTCGTGTCGATCGTGTCCCTGGCGGCGTCGAGTGCGGCGGACATCCCGCGCGGCCTCGACTTCCTGCTCATGCCGAACCGGTTGAACGTGGCGATCTCGCGGGCGAAGTGGGCGGCGTACCTCGTGCACTCACCGGCGCTGACCACCGGGCTGCCCCCGTCGATCGCGGGCTTGTCCCTGTTGTCCCGCTTCATCGAGCTCGTCCACCCCCGCTGAGCCGGCGGGTGAGTCCGCTGAACGGGAGGACAACTCCGGATGCATGACGGTTCTGGTTCGCCATCCCCGAGGATCGCGAACCAGAACCGTCAACGATGCGGAACCTCGACCCCACCCGCCGCGCGATGACGCCAGAACGAGGGCTGGCCGGACCAGCGGTCGTCCTGGAACGGTGGAGGCATGGGGGAGCACACGATCACCGCGGACCGCCCGAGCCCGAAGGGAACGGCACCGCTGACACTCCGCGCTCGCAAGCCCGGGTACGCCGTGATGCAGCAGTGTCTCGCCATCCAGTCCGGCGGCCCTGTGCGGACTGCCTGGCAGCGGTTCTGGGGGCACGACCCGCTGCGGCCCGAAGCCCGTTCGTGGTTCAAGGGCGCGATCGGCGAGCGGCAGGTCGCGGCACAGCTCGAGGAGCTCGGCCCGGACTTCACGGTCCTGCACGCCGTCCCGGTCGGGGCGGGCAGCACGGACATCGACCACGTCGTCGTCGGTCCGACCGGCGTCTTCTCGATCAACACGAAGAACCACTCCGGTCACTCGGTGTGGGCGGGCGGACGCACACTGATGGTGAACGGCCAGCGGACGCCGCACCTGCACCGCGCGCTGGCCGAGGGGGAGCGGGCGACCGCACTGTTGTCGGCCGCAGCGGGCGGCCCGATCCTCGTGCAGCCGATCCTGGTGGTCGCGGCCGCCGAGCTCCGGTTCGGCAAGAAGTCGCCGGCAGCCGTGATCCTCGAGCCCGAGCGCGTGGGGAGCTGGATCCGCGGTCTTCCGCGTGCGCATTCCGACGAAGCCGTGCGCTTCCTGTCGATGCTGGCGGAGGAACGGGGCACATGGCACGTCGACGCCGTCGTCATCAACGACACACTCCGCCACGTCCAGCGCTTCGAGCGACTCGAGCGTGAGATCGCTGACGCGCGCTCCCGCCGCAGCCTGATGCGTCGAGCTCGGGTCCTCGCGGTCTTGGCTGTTCCGGCGGGTGGTCTGCTCGGCTACTGGTGGGCTGTCGCTGCCGCCGCGATGGCGGCTGCTTGACGACGAACGGTCTGAGCCTCCGACGGAGCGGGTCAGCCGTCGCTGGTCGTGACGCCACCCTGCATCTGCGCCCGCATCTCGGCGAGGACGTCGGCATGCAGGAAGTTCGCCTCGGCCGCACTCGTGGGGTCGACCACGATGCCGAACTGATCGGGGAGCGCGGACACGAGCTCCGACATCGGCACCGGGCGCCCCTCGGCCTCGGGAAGCCCGGCGGCGAGTTCGTCCGGGTCGGTGAAGACGGGCACGAACGGCTTGTCGCGGATCATGACGTGGGCGACGCTGCCGGCCTCCGGAGTGCCCGCAGCCTTCCAGGGGACCCACGCCGCGCTCCGCAGGAAGCCCGCGGGCGAGGCGGCCATCCTCCGTCGCAGTTCGGCGGCCGCGGTCGGCGGGGCCTTGTCGACGCCTCGGCCGAAGGCTGATCCGTTCGTGTCATCGGTACTCACGCCAGCCATGCTGTCACGGTCGGCGGACACGGCGGGGCCGAGCCGCGCCTCCAGGCCGATGCCCGGCGCACGCGGACGTGCGACGGGCGTCGGAGGCGACCGTCTCAGTACGCGGCCGACTGTCCGCCGTCGATCGGGACGACCGTCGCGTTGACGTAGGACGCGTCGTCCGACAGCAGGAAGGCGACGACGGCGGCGATCTCGGGGGCCTCGCCGTAGCGCTTCGTCGGGTTGACCTGGATGAACTCCTCGGCGGCCTTGCGCGGGTTCTCCGCGTCGAGCTGCTTCATCGAGTTCTCGACCATGGGCGTCCAGATGGCTCCGGGGGCGATGGCGTTGATGCGGATGCCGTAACGGCCGTACTCGACGGCCGAGTTGCGGGTGAGGCCGACGACGCCGTGCTTGGCTGCCGCGTACCCGGACTGGTTGCCGATGCCGCGGATGCCGCCGACGCTCGCGGTGTTCACGACCATGCCGGAGCCCTGCTCGCGCATGACCTTGAGCACCTTCTCGAGCCCGAGGAAGACGCCGCGCAGGTTGATCGACACGACACGGTCGAACTCGGCGGCGGTGAACGACTCGGTGGGGTTCTGCTTGCCCTCGATGCCGGCGTTGTTGAAGAAGCCGTCGATGCGGCCGAAGCGCTCGGTCGTGGCGGTGACGTAGGCGTCGACCTGGGCCTCGTCGGACACGTCGGCGACGGTCGTCAGGACCTGCGCGTCGGGGGTGGCCTCGAGCACGGCGGTCTTCGTCGCCTCGAGTCCCTGCTCGGAGACGTCGACCAGGGAGAGCGCGGCGCCCTCGGCGGCCAGGCGGACGGCGGTCGCGCGGCCGAGGCCGGAGCCGCCGCCGGTGATGAGGACGACGCGGTCGGCGAAGCGGGTGGTGACGGTGCTGGTTTCGGGCATGGGGGAGGCCTCCTGAGGTCTTCGACGGTGAAGGGCTCGGGGTCCGCGGTGGGGCAGCGAGTCCGATCGATGCATCTGCATCGAGAGACCTAGACTACACCTGTCGTTTAACGGCCGGGTCAGATGGCGTTCAGCACCCGCACCATCACGCTGCCGACCTCAGCTCGTGACGATCGAGGTCGTCGTTGCCATGGTCGCCGCCATGATCACGACCATCGTCGCGGCCTCGATCTCCTCGAGTACCGCCTTCACCGCCGGGCTCGCCCAGGAGCCCGAGGTGATCTGCTTGACCAGGTCCTTGTCGACGGCGCCGAACTGCTTCCGCAGGGTGTACGTCGCGTCGAGCAGGCCGATGACCGCGGCGGAGAACGGCGTGGGTCCTGCGCGGCCGGCCAGCACGTCCCCGATGCCGGATCGCAGCAGCGCCTCCGGGGCTCCGTCCCGCTCCGGGTGCTTCGTGGTGGGGAAGAGGCCGAGCACCTTCCCCTGCTCGATGCTGATGACGCCGCGCTCGACGAGTCCGGCGAACACGTCGTCGCGCAGCTGGCGCTTGCCGAGTCGGCTCACCCACCACTTCGCCTTGCGTGGTGCACCGGCCGCCGCGATGGAGCCGACCACGCCGTCGAGCACGGGGTCGCCCGTTGCGGCGCCGTTCACGACGGTGACGAGTCCGTCCTGCAGCGAGACGGCACCGCGCAGCGCGAGGTCGGCGAGGACCGCTCCCGCGAGACCGGTGTCGAGCGTCGAACCATCGAGCGCGTGGCGTCCGTCGGGCTCGACCTGCAGGAGCGCGAACGCCTGTGGGACCGTGAGTTGCTCAGCCATGCCCGCAGCCTGCCACGCGGGGCGGAGGTGCGCCGGGCCTCCGAGCCGACACCCAGCGGCGCCGGACCGCTCGACGTCAGCAGGCGTCCAGCACCCGCACCATCGCGTCCCGCTCCGCCGGGGCCACCCACAGGCGGTACTTCGCCTTCACCGTGACCTGGTGCTCGACGTAGGTGCAGCGGAACGCCTTGTTGGCGGGGAGCCAGGTCGCCGCGTCGCCGGAGCCCTTCTGCGAGTTGGACCGGCCGTCGACGGCGAACAGGTTCACCGGGTCGTTCGCCAGCGCCTGCCGTTCGGTCTCGGTGAGCCGCTGGGCACCGGTGCGCCAGGCGTTCTCGAGCGCGACGACGTGGTCGATCTGCACGAGCGTCGAGGTCTTGTTGCCGCGCACGAAGTCCACCGTCGCACCGGTGTACGGGGAGACGAGGGTGCCCGTGAGGACCTTGCAGCGGCCCTCGCGGGTGATGTCGGCGAGGTCGCGGGCGAGGACGTCGTTCCGGGTGTCGCACCCGTTGTGGTCGACGTCGAGCCAGGCGCTGCCGAAGTCGCCGGTGCGGTCGTAGCCGGTGCTGGCTGCCTTGCCCTTGACGGGCAGGTCGGCGAGCTGGGTGCGTGCGCGGACCGCGTCGGCGTCGGTTCCGCGGCTCACGGTCGGACTGGAGGCGGGGGTCGCCCCCGACGAACCCTGCTGCGGTCCGATGGTGGTCGTCTCCCCGGCCGTGGGGCCGCCCGCCGCGGTCGTGCCCGCCGCGTCGGCGTCCGGCCCGAGGACGCCGGACGCATCGAACGCGTACCCGCCGACGGCGAGGGCCAGGACGACGAGGACGGAGGTCAGGGTGATGCGGCTGCGGCGTCGGCGGGACGTCATGCGGTGGGACTCCAGGTGGTGCGGGGCGGAACGGTGGTGCGGGCGGAACGGTGGTGCGGCGGTGTGCGCAGCGGATCAGGTCAGCAGGGAGCGGATGTCGTCGGCGGTCAGGTCGTCGGCGAACAGGGCGTCGTCGTCGATCATCGTGGCGAACAGCTCGGCCTTGCGGGCGGCGAGGGCGAGGACCTTCTCCTCGATGGTGTCCTCGGCGATGAACCGTTGGACGCTGACCGACCGGGTCTGCCCGATGCGGTGCGTGCGGTCGACGGCCTGGGACTCGGCGGCGGGGTTCCACCACGGGTCGAGCACGAACACGGTGTCCGCCTCGGTCAGGGTGAGCCCGAACCCGCCGGCCTTCAACGAGATGAGGAACGCCGGGGCGGTGCCCTGCCGGAAGCGCTCGATGACCTCCGGGCGCTTGCGGGTGGAGCCGTCGAGGTACTCGTAGCCGATGCCCCGGGCGTCGAGGGCGTCGGACACCATCCGCAGGAACGAGGTGAACTGGCTGAACACCAGGGCGCGACGGCCCTCTGCTGCGAGCTGCTCGAGTTCGTCGAGCAGCAGGTCGAGCTTGGCGGAGGGGATCGGGGTCGATCCCGACGTGACGTCCGAGTCTGACGAAGACGCCCCGGACGACACCAGCGTCGGCGACAGCGCGAGCATCCGCAGCAGCGTCAGCGACCGGAACACGATCATCCGGTTCTTCGACAGGTCGTCGATCAGGTCGAGGACCTTCAGGCGCTCCCGGTTCAGGGTGCGCTCGTACAGCTCCCGGTGCGCGGGGTCGAGCGTGACCCGGACGACCTGTTCCTGCTTCGGGGGCAGGTCGGCCGCGACGGCTTCCTTGGTGCGGCGGAGCATGAGTGGCCGGATCCGTCGGCGCAGCCGCCCGGTGAGTTCCTGCCGGGCCTCGCCGCGGAGCTCGGGCGAGGCGAGGGGCTTCACGTAGTCGTCGCCGAACCGGGTCCAGGTGGACAGCAGCCCGGGCGCGACGATGTGGAACAGTGCCCACAGGTCCGTCAGGCCGTTCTCGAGCGGGGTGCCGGTGATCGCGAACTTCACCGGTGCCTGCAGCTCCGAGGCCACACGGTGGGTCTGGGACTGCGGGTTCTTCACGAACTGGGCCTCGTCGAGCACCAGCGCCGACCACGGCAGGTCGGTCCAGGCGCGGGCGTCGAGCCGGAGCAGCGCGTACGAGGTGACGACGATGTCCGACGCAGCGGCGGTCCGCGCGACGAGCCCGGGGTCCTTCAACGACGTCGAGGTCACCGTCGCGACCCGCAGCGACGGCACGAACTTGGCGGCCTCGGCGGCCCAGTTGCCGACGACCGACGTCGGTGCGACGACCAGGAACGGGGGCGCGTCGGGCTCCGCGGCACGGCGGGCGGCGACCATCGCGAGCACCTGCAGCGTCTTGCCGAGCCCCATGTCGTCGGCGAGCACCCCGCCGATGCCGTGCGTCACCAGGAACGACAGCCACGCGTACCCGGCGTGCTGGTACGGCCGCAGGTCGGCGTGCACGGTGTCCGGCACGGGGACGTCGCCCGGGGGAGTCGCCCCGAGCAGCCCCGAGGCGATCGCCTGCCACCGCTCGTCGTGTGAGGTCTCGTCGGCCAGCAGGTCGAACTCCGACCACAGCCCGGCGTGCAGGGGCGTGACGGCGATCGGCTGGTCGGGCTCCCACTCGTCCAGGTCGCGGGCCTCGTCGATGAGCTCCTTGAGCCGGTCGAACGCGGGGTCGGCCAGCGACAGGTACGAGTTGTCGACGAGCTTGAGCCGTCGCTGCCGACCCGCCAGCGCGGTGAGCAGCGGCGTGAAGGGGATCTGCTTGCCGTTGACGCTGACGATGATGCCGAGGTCGAACCAGTCGTGCTTGTCCGACGGCATCGTCGTGACCCGGATGTGCGGCCGCCCGCTCAGCCGCTCGTAGTCGAGCCGCTCGCCCTGCACGACGGTGCGGACGCCGAGCGACGGCAGCTCGGGCAGGAACTCGTTCGCGAACACCGCGACGTCGGCCCCGTCGATGGTGCCGTCCTGGAACCAGTCCAGTCCGCCACCGGGTCCGGCAGGGCGGACGGGAGGCCCGGCCTGCGTCGCGTCGTCGTCCGACGTCGTCGCCGTGGTCGGTTCCACGGCCGCGGCCGGGTCCGCCACGAGGGCGCCGTTGGTACTGGCCGGAACGTCGGTGCTGTCCGGGCCGTCGGTGCCGGCCGGATCGTCGGCGGCACGGAGCCCGGACAGGTCGGGGAGCGGGCCGTGCAGGGACACCGGGTCCTTCCGGCCGTCGACGTGCCAGCGCCAGTGCAGGTGCACGCGGTCGTCGGTGCGCGGCGCCCGGGCCGGCTCGAAGGTCGCGGTGAGGACGAGCTCCGGCGGGGTGCGCTCGGGCAGCTCCACCGAGCCGTCGGAGCTGACGAGTCCGAGGGCACCGCGCAGCCGGGGTGACCAGTCGGCCAGGAACTCGTCGACCTCGGCGGTCGGCACGGTGATCCGGGTGCCCTCGACGAGCATGCGGCGCTGGTCCTCGGGCACCGGTGCCGGGGTCGGGGCGACGGCGACCGTGAACTCGGGGCTCTCGCGGAACACGTAGACGCCGTGGTCGCCGATCATCCGCGCTGCTCCGGGCACCACGGGCCGGCCGTCCAGCACGGCACTCGCGCCGATCACCACGGCGTCGTCGTGCCGGGCGACGTCGAGCAGCACCTGGGCGTGCGTGCCGAGCACCGCACCGCCCTCGCGCTTGCCGGTGACGAACGCGATGTCGAGCGCCGCGGCCTGCTGCAGGAGCGGCCAGAGCAGGGGGCTCCGGAAGTCGTCGAGGTGCAGCCAGTCGCTCTCACCGGGCAGGCCCGCGAGCTGGCCGGCGCGGTGCAGGGCGGCGAGCTGCAGGAACCAGGCGTGCTGCTCGGCTCCGACGCCGAGCCGGTTCTGCGAGTAGGGGAGCGTGCCCCAGGTCAGCTGCCCGCGCACCCAGTTGCCGGCGTCGCTGCGGGTCACCGGACGGACCCCGAGCCGCACGCTGCGGGACGGCGCGGGCAGGGCACGGCCGGCCGCACGGGCTCGCGAGGCGAGCTTGGCGGGGACCGCGTCACGCAACTCGAACTGCAGTCCCATCCGGGTGCCCTGCGGGGTGGGCACCCGCTCGTCGTCACCGGCGAGGCGGGCGAGGTCGTGCCTCCAGTCCGAGGGCGGCGGAGCCGGCGTTTCCGGACGTGGGCCGGCGTTCGCGGCGAGGGCGCGGGCGTTGATGGTGAGGAGCGCGGCCGCGACGTGCTTGCAGTCGCCGCCGAGCGGGCAGCTGCAGGTGCTGCGGACCGGGCGGACGAAGTCGCCGCGCGCGGGGGTGGTGTCGACGCGGAGTTCGTACGGGTCGTCGGCGGTGCCGGACACGACCGCGGTGACCGTGCCGTCGTCGTCGTGCCAGGTGGCGTCGTCGACCAGGCCGGCGCGGACGACGTCGCGTGCGCGGCCGAAGGTCTGCGGCCCGACGAAGCGGATGACGTCGACGGCGTCGATCATCGGGGCAGCAGGCACGGGACCATCGTGCCAGTCGCCACCGACGATCCCCGCCGCCACCCTGTGCGACGGACATCTGGCAGGACTACCGTCCAACTCGGAGCGCGACGACAGCGGTCCACGGAATCGATTGGAACCTCATGCCGGACCGACTGCGGTGGGTACGCGACTCAGCCGACCACTGGAACGGGTGGATCGACGCCGAGGTCGTGTGCGACATCACCCGGACCGACACGTACACCGTCGATTCCCCGGACCACTCGCTGACCGGCGGGCACTCATCCTTCGAGAGCGCGGCCGCTCAGGTGCACGGCTGGGTTCGCTGGACCGGCCGTTAGGCCGCAGAGCGCAACCCGGTTGTACGTCTACCCGCTGCTCCCTAGCGTGAGAGGGCAGGCCGGGGTCCACCCGGAGGTGACCACACCGCTCTGCTCCAGGAGAGAGAGGTGTTCCGATGACCGACACGACCGAGTCGCAGGCGCCCGCTCCGGGTTCCGATCCTGCTGCACGCCCCACCTCGCCGCGTTCGCTCGTCGCCGTGGCCGGTCAGGACACCGACGAGGCCATCAGCTCGCTCGCCGGCATGTACGCGGGCAAGGCCTGGTACTCGCGAGCCCTCGACCAGGACTACTGGTTCAAGTACGTCGGTGTCGGTGACGAACGGCTGAGTGTCCGCCGTTCCCAGATGCACGGGTACCTGCGGGGTGACGTCGCCACCGAGGGTGAGGTCGTCGTCCAGTGGCTCGAACGCGGCGAGGCCCGCGTCGACGTCGGCCGCGACGAGGTCCGCATGCAGCCCGGCGTCCCGACACTGTTCCCCGTCGAGCGCCGGTTCGAGATGGAGTACCAGGACTGGGACCAGCGCCTGGTGCACCTGCGCCGTGACCTGGTGCTCGACGTCGCCGCCGAGGACCACCTGGTCGACGGCGCCATGGCGTTCGACACCACGACGACTCCTGACGCCGTAGCCCTGGGCCAGTGGCGGACCGCGGTGTCCGGCGCGCTCCGTGCGCTGCGCGAGGAGGGCGAGGAGTCCCTCGCCTGGCACGAGGCGCAGCGCGACGTCGCCCGGGCACTGTTCCGCATGTACCCGCTGCAGGCCGAGCGGTTCCCCGCGGGCTACGGCGCCCGCAGCGACGGACGACTCCGGGCCGCGGTCGAGTTCATCCAGGCGCACGCCCACGAACCGCTCACCGTCGCCGACATCGCGCAGGCCGCGGGGCTCAGCATCCGGGGGATCCAGGAGTCGTTCCAGCGGGCGTTCGAGCGCTCGCCGATGACGTACCTGCGCGAGGTGCGGCTCGGACGCGTGCACGAGGAACTGCGGATCCTCGACCCGCAGGCGACCTCGGTGGCGGACGTCGCCCGGCGGTGGGGCTTCGCGCACATGGGGCGGTTCGCCTCGGTGTACGCGAACCGCTTCGGGGAGTACCCGCGGGAGACGTTGCGGCGCTGAGGGGCGCTCAGCGCTTTTCCGGCTCGGCGAGCTTGCTGTGCTTCCGCGAGTACCCGAAGTACACGCCGAGTCCGATCGCGAACCAGATCGCGAACCGCACCCACGTCTCCCACTGCAGGAACGTCACGAGCCACAGCGACGCGATGACGCCGATGATCGGGATGACCGGCATGAACGGCAGCCGGAACTGGCGGTCCAGGTCGGGCTGCCGGTAGCGCAGCACCACCACGGCCGAGCACACCACCACGAACGCGAGCAGGATGCCGATGTTCGTGAGCTCGGCGACCACGCCGATCGGCAGCACCCCGGCCAGGATCGCCGACGCGATGCCGAGGATCCAGGTCACCCGGGTCGGCACGTGCCGCTTGGGGTCGGTCTTCGCGAACCACTTCGGCATCAGGCCGTCGCGGCTCATCGAGAACCAGACGCGCGAGGCTCCGAGCATGAACGTCACGAGCACCGTGACGATGCCGACGATGGCACCGATCGCGATGACGTTGGCGACACCACCGAGCCCGACCGACGCGAACGCCGACGAGAAGCCCGACGCCGGGTCGATGTCGGTGTACTTCTGCATCCCCGTGAGCACGAGCGTCGCCAGGACGTACAGCACCATCGAGATGCCGAGGGACAGCAGGATCGCCTTCGGCATGTGCTTGCGGGCGTCGGTGGACTCCTCGGCCGCGGTGGACATCGCGTCGTAACCGAACACCGCGAAGAACACCGTCGCGGCACCGGTCATCACACCGCCGAAGCCGAACGGGAAGTACGGGGAGTAGTTCGCGCTGTTGATGTGGAACACGCCGAGCACGACGATGAGCACGACGAGCGCCACCTTGATGCCGACGGCGACGAACTCGAACCGCGCGGCGCTGCGGATGCCGCGCGTGAGCACGAACGCGGTGAGCAGGCACAGGGCGATCGCGAAGACGTCGATCACGTGCCCGTCACCGGTGCCCGGGGCGCCGAGCATCCACGCGGGCAGGTCGATGCCGAACTGGCCGACCAGGAACCCCACGTAGCCGGAGATGCCGATCGCGACCACCGCCACGATCGCCGTGTACTCGAGCAGCAGGTCCCAGCCGATGAACCACCCGACGATCTCGCCGAGCACCGCGTAGCCGTACGTGTACGCGCTGCCGGCCTTCGGGATGAGCCCGGCGAACTCGGCGTACGACAGTGCTGCGGCGGCGCTCGCGACCCCGGCGACCAGGAAGCTGATCAGCACCGCGGGCCCGGCGACGCCGTTCGCGACGGTGCCGGCGAGGGTGAAGATGCCGGCACCGATGATGCCGCCGATGCCGATCGCGGTGAGCTGCCACAGGCCGAGGTGCCGTTTCAGGCCGCCCTCGCCCCCGGCCTCGTCATCGATCGTGTCGATGGGCTTCCGTCGGAACAGGGTGCGTGTCGTCGTCGTCACCCGCCCATGGTGCACCCGGAGGCGGTCGTGCGCACGGGTGGGGGCGGGGCGCGGGCGGCTGGTTGCGCGCGTGCGCGGCGGTGGGGCCGGGCGGAGTTTCGCGCTGGACGACACTTCTCGCGCCGCCGAGCCCGTGAGCTGTCGCTCAGCGCGAAAGGTCGGGGGCGCGAGGCACGCACGCGGCTGCACCGCAGACACCGGGCGTAGACCTGGAGCATGCGCCACCCGAAGAGGACCGAGCCCGGCCCCGGCCAGGAGTCCGTCTGGGACTACCCCCGCCCACCCGCCGTCGAGCGGGTCACCGCCCGCGTCGTCGTCCGTCTGGGCGGCACGGTCGTCGCCGACACGACCGACGCCGTCCGCGTGCTCGAGACCTCGCACCCGCCGGTCTACTACCTGCCGATGGCCGACCTGGCCGAGGGTGCGCTCGTGAAGGCACCCGGCTCGAGCATGTGCGAGTTCAAGGGCCTGGCGCGCTACTTCGACGTCGTCGGCGGCGACGGGACGGTCGCGAGCCGTGCCGCCTGGAACTACCCGACGCCCGTGCCCGGCTACGAGTCGCTGCGGGAACGCGTGGCGATCTACCCGTCGGCGATGGACTCGTGCGAGGTCGGTGGCGAACGGGTCCAGGCGCAGGACGGCGACTTCTACGGCGGCTGGATCACGGCGGACATCGTCGGACCGTTCAAGGGCGCGCCCGGCACGCTCGGCTGGTGACCCCGCGTCAGCGGCTGGCGTACGGCGACCAGAACGGCGGCGGGAACGCGCCCCCGGTCACGATCACGAGCACCTGCCAGACGAGCATGACGAGCCCGGCGGTCCCGATCACGATGCCGATCCACGACCACACCTGCACCGCGCGCCGACGCCCGGCGATCCGGATCGCCCGCCAGCCGCTCAGCACGCACACGAGCCCGAACACCGCACCGAGCAGCACGTGCCGCACGGTGGACTGCGCGGGCACGATGATGCCGAGGTAGAACGCGACCGGTCCGAGCAGCACCGCGAAGGTCGCCGGGGCTGCCGGCGGTTCGTGGTCACGAGCAACTGCTCCCATGGACCGCATGTTAGCGAGTGAACCTCGCTTCGAGCACGTCCAGGTCGCGCAGCGCGGGCACCCGATCGCGGGAACGGGCACCATGGAGGCATGCGTTCCTTCTTCCGCGTCCTGCTCGGCCTGGCCCTCGTCGTCGCGGGCACGAGCCACCTCACCTTCGCGCGCAAGGAGTTCACGGCGCAGGTGCCCGACTTCGTCCCCCTGGACGACGACACGACGGTGCTCGCGTCCGGGGTCGCGGAGATCACGCTCGGCTCGGCCCTGGTGCTCGCTCCGAAGCCGGCCCGCCGCTTCGTCGGCTCGGTCGCGGCCCTGTTCTTCACGGTCATCTTCCCCGGCAACCTGTCGCAGTGGGTGAACCGTCGCGACGCCTTCGGTCTGGACAGCGACGAGAAGCGCTTCGTCCGCCTGTTCGGTCAGCCCGTCCTCATCGCGCTCGCCCTCTGGTCGACGCGCGGCCGGCGCTCCTGATGGGCGCGCCCGCGCGCCAGAGTGGCCCGGCCCCCGGCGCGGGTCCGGATCCGCTCGGGTCCGGCCCGTCACGCTTCGGTCGGGAGGCCCGCCACCCCCTGGCAGGTCGCAGCCGCGTCGCGGACCTGGTCGCCTCCACCGCCCTGCTCGTCGTGCTGACGGTCGGCGCGTTGGCAGCGGGGTGGGGGATCCGGCTGATGTCGCTCGCGTTCGTGTCGTGCGGGGCGCCGGGCAACACGTGCAACGAGACGCTGGGGGACTCGGTCGTCGTCGTGGGGCCGATCGTCGTGGCGGCGGTCCTGGTCGCGACGATCACGGTCTGTGTGCTGCGGCTCGTGCGGCGGCGGCTGACCTGGCCGGTGGTGCTCGTCGGCATGGCGGCGATCGTGGCGGTGTTCTTCGCCTCGCTGTTGCTCGTCGACAGCTCGGTCACGCACGGCATCTAGGCGCTTCTTCCTCCACAGGCGGGGGAGTGCCGGGCGTCTCTCCACAGAAGCCGGCGTGCGCCTCGGTGGCGGCGGTCGGACCGACACGCTGGAGCCATGCCTGACACCGAGATGCTCGACCGCCTGATCCGTGAACCCGTCCGTACCGACGACGACGTCGTCCGACTCGTCGAAGCCGTCGTCGAACGACCGCTGCGCCGGCAGTGCTGGGTGCTGTTCCTCGACGACCGTGGGATGTCGATCCCGTTCCTGCTGCCGATCGCCGACCTGCCGTACTCCCCGGACGAACACGTCGACGACTTCGCGGCCCTGATCGCGGACATCGTGGCGCAGCTCGGGGCCGTCGACGTCGTGCTCGTGTGGGAGCGCCCCGACGCGGACCGGCTCTACCCGGTGGACTGGGAGTGGGTCGACGCCTGTGCGTGCGCCCTCGACGAGCACACGATCCGGCTCCGCGCCCAGGTCGTCGTGCACTCCGGCGGAGCCGCGATCGTCGAGTTCGACGAGGACACGCAGCCGGTGGCCTCGTGAGTGGTCAGCCCTGGGGCGCGGCGTCCGGCACGTCCTGGCCGGTGAGCTCCTCGACGATCGCCTTCGCCTGCGGCCACGACTTCGCGTAGTGGTCCGGGTCCGAGTTGATCTGCACCGCGTGCGCCATCTGCGTCGGGCTCATCGTC